>NZ_CP174324.1:2500-3165000 GCF_056232625.1 Microbulbifer maximicatervae (SeqCode)
GTCCAGGATTTTACCTGGATGTTAAAAGTCGTTAGTAGTCGTTTGTGTTGTATGGTCAAGCGACTAAGCGTATACGGTGGATGCCTTGGCAGCTGGAGGCGATGAAGGACGTAGGAGCCTGCGAAAAGTCTAGGGGAGCTGGCACACAAGCTTTGATCCTAGAATGTCCGAATGGGGAAACCCACTCCTTTTAGGAGTATCCATAACTGAATACATAGGTTATGGAGGCGAACCCGGGGAACTGAAACATCTAAGTACCCGGAGGAAAAGAAATCAACCGAGATTCCCTTAGTAGCGGCGAGCGAACGGGGATTAGCCCTTAAGCTCTTTATGTTTTAGTGGAAGGTTCTGGAAAGTACCGCGATACAGGGTGATAGCCCCGTACACGAAAAGGCATTTAGAGTGAAATCGAGTAGGTCGGGACACGTGTTATCTTGACTGAATATGGGGGGACCATCCTCCAAGGCTAAATACTCCCAGCTGACCGATAGTGAACCAGTACCGTGAGGGAAAGGCGAAAAGAACCCCGGAGAGGGGAGTGAAATAGAACCTGAAACCGTATACGTACAAGCAGTAGGAGCCCTTCGGGGTGACTGCGTACCTTTTGTATAATGGGTCAGCGACTTATTGTCTGTAGCAAGGTTAACCGCTTAGGGGAGCCGTAGAGAAATCGAGTCTTAATAGGGCGTTTAGTTGCAGGCAATAGACCCGAAACCCGGCGATCTATCCATGGGCAGGTTGAAGGTTGAGTAACATCAACTGGAGGACCGAACCCACTAATGTTGAAAAATTAGGGGATGACCTGTGGATCGGAGTGAAAGGCTAATCAAGCCGGGAGATAGCTGGTTCTCCTCGAAAGCTATTTAGGTAGCGCCTCGCGTCTCACCCTCGGGGGTAGAGCACTGTTTGGGCTAGGGGGTCATCCCGACTTACCAACCCCATGCAAACTCCGAATACCGAGGAGTGCAATCGCGGGAGACACACGGCGGGTGCTAACGTCCGTCGTGGAAAGGGAAACAACCCAGACCGCCAGCTAAGGTCCCAAATATCAGTTAAGTGGGAAACGATGTGGGAAGGCCCAGACAGCTAGGAGGTTGGCTTAGAAGCAGCCATCCTTTAAAGAAAGCGTAATAGCTCACTAGTCGAGTCGGCCTGCGCGGAAGATATACCGGGGCTCAAACTGATAACCGAAGCTGCGGATGCTCTTAGGAGCATGGTAGAGGAGCGTTGTGTAAGCCGTTGAAGGTGGATCGGGAGGTCTGCTGGAGGTATCACAAGTGCGAATGCTGACATGAGTAACGATAAGGGAGGTGAAAAACCTCCCCGCCGGAAGACCAAGGGTTCCTGTCCAACGCTAATCGGGACAGGGTTAGTCGACCCCTAAGGCGAGGGCGAAAGCCGTAGTCGATGGGAAACAGGTTAATATTCCTGTACTCGCTATTACTGCGACGGAGTGACGGAGAAGGCTAGGCCAGCATGGCGATTGGTTGTCCATGTTTAAGGTTGTAGGCTGGGGACTTAGGCAAATCCGGGTCCCTAAGGCTGAGAACTGATGACGAAGCCCACTTAGTGGGTGAAGTGGTTGATGCCCTGCTTCCAGGAAAAACTTCTAAGCTTCAGGTAATAGTGAATCGTACTCTAAACCGACACAGGTGGTCAGGTAGAGAATACCAAGGCGCTTGAGAGAACTCTGGTGAAGGAACTAGGCAAAATGGTACCGTAACTTCGGGAGAAGGTACGCCGGTTTTGGTGATGGGACTTGCTCCCTAAGCTGAGGCCGGTCGAAGTGACCAGGTGGCTGCGACTGTTTATTAAAAACATAGCACTCTGCAAACTCGTAAGAGGACGTATAGGGTGTGACGCCTGCCCGGTGCCGGAAGGTTAATTGATGGGGTTAGCTTCGGCGAAGCTCTTGATCGAAGCCCCGGTAAACGGCGGCCGTAACTATAACGGTCCTAAGGTAGCGAAATTCCTTGTCGGGTAAGTTCCGACCTGCACGAATGGCGTAACGATGGCCACGCTGTCTCCACCAGAGACTCAGTGAAATTGAAATCGCTGTTAAGATGCAGTGTACCCGCGGCTAGACGGAAAGACCCCGTGAACCTTTACTACAGCTTTGCACTGAACTTTGAGCCTATTTGTGTAGGATAGGTGGGAGGCTTTGAAGCAGCGACGCTAGTTGTTGTGGAGCCGTCCTTGAAATACCACCCTGGTATGTTTGAGGTTCTAACTCTGGTCCGTTATCCGGATCGAGGACAGTGTATGGTGGGTAGTTTGACTGGGGCGGTCTCCTCCCAAAGAGTAACGGAGGAGTACGAAGGTGCACTCAGCATGGTCGGAAATCATGCAATGAGCATAATGGTATAAGTGCGCTTGACTGCGAGACAGACATGTCGAGCAGGTACGAAAGTAGGTCATAGTGATCCGGTGGTTCTGTATGGAAGGGCCATCGCTCAACGGATAAAAGGTACTCCGGGGATAACAGGCTGATACCGCCCAAGAGTTCACATCGACGGCGGTGTTTGGCACCTCGATGTCGGCTCATCACATCCTGGGGCTGAAGCCGGTCCCAAGGGTATGGCTGTTCGCCATTTAAAGTGGTACGCGAGCTGGGTTTAGAACGTCGTGAGACAGTTCGGTCCCTATCTGCCGTGGGCGTTGGAGATTTGAGAAGAGTTGCTCCTAGTACGAGAGGACCGGAGTGAACGAACCTCTGGTGTTCCGGTTGTCACGCCAGTGGCATTGCCGGGTAGCTATGTTCGGACGGGATAACCGCTGAAAGCATCTAAGCGGGAAGCCTCCTTCAAGATAAGATCTCCCTGAGGCCTTGAGCCTCCTGAAGGGCCGTGGAAGACTACCACGTTGATAGGCTGGGTGTGGAAGCGTTGTGAGGCGTTGAGCTAACCAGTACTAATTGCCCGTGCGGCTTGACCATACAACAGAGATGGTTACTAACGACTAGCTAAGCTAGCGGATTGTGAGTTAGAGACATACGATCGCTTGCGGTGTATTACTACAGATTGTTTTACCGACTTATTTGGGGTTATCGCCGGTCACCAACATGACCGAGGCAAACAGCGATAACGCGGCAGGCCAAGCATATTGCTTATAAGACCAACGTCAACCCAAGCCAGTTTGCCTGACGACAATAGAGTTGTGGAACCACCTGATCCCTTGCCGAACTCAGAAGTGAAACGCAACATCGCCGATGGTAGTGTGGGGCTTCCCCATGTGAGAGTAGGTCATCGTCAGGCTTCTAATCCGAAAGGGCCACCCAATAGGGTGGCCCTTTTTTTATGTTTAAAAAACAAAGGAAATAGAAAATCCCCGCCCACAACGTGCTGAGTTTTGCTCGCTATACAACGTAGATCACGGTACATCCATAACTTATTAAAAACTAAAAAACTCTGACCTGTATCAAGAAAAGTCAGGGAAAAAATTTATAAATCATATTGATCTCTTAGCGAATAATTTTTTATAGAACAATGGTGCAAGATGGGTGTAAAAAACTTGATTTTATTCCATTGATTCTGGATAGTCGCCCGTTGCCTCTTCTTGTTCACTGAGATGATGCTTTTTTAAGCAGCTCTTACGCTAGACACCATAGGTGCAACAGTTGACTTCTGGCTTGGGTGAGTAGTCGACGATAGCTAAAGACGCATTAAGCCGTATCGGGAAAAACTATAAACACCCGATTGGGAGATGATGGCTACTGCCGCTGGGCGCTAAAAATATTGAAGGAAATTTAGATGCACATTCTTACGCTGTACCAATCAATTTTGCGATGGCTTCTATTGATGACCGTTGCTGTCTCACTGGCCGCTTGCGGCGGAGGTGGTAGTGCCGGTGGTGATGATGGCGGTACCCCGCCGGAGCCAGGTACCGATCCCACTTATAGTATTAATGTAGAACTACAAGATTTAGAGACGGGTGAGGTGGTGAAAACCCCGAACCCTGAGGAGCCTGTGCTTGTCCAAGTGACAGTCAAGCTTGACGGAGATCCTGTTGCCTCTAGCAATATTTTGGTTACAACGACTTTGGGTGAGCTGGTGCCTGGCAGTGGAGTTGTGACGACTAATGACAGTGGTGTTGCATCTCTAGAGTTGGACCTTGAAGGAGAAGAGGTCGGGAATGCTGGTGAAATTGTTGTAGCTTATGACGATATCAGTACTGACCAGGATCCATACTCACCGAAGGTATTTACAGTTGGAGAGCCCTCCTTGCAGTTGGGTTATTTGGATGATAACCAACAATTCGTACCTGGTGAGCTGGAAATTACGGCTAGTGAGGACCTTTCCCCTAGAGGCACTACGCCTGTTTATGTCTATGTACAGGGGCCTGATGGCGATCTCTACACTAAGCGGATGCCAGTAGAATTTTCTAGTAATTGCAGCTTAAGCGAACCAGCTGTTGCTACCCTAGACTCTCCGGTAACTACTATCGACGGGAAGGCTACTTCCACCTATGCAGCACTGGGCTGTGAGGGTGAGGATAGTATTACTGCAGTGCTTTCTGCCTACCCAGGTATATCAGCCACTGGTCGTGTTACCGTAATGCCTCTAGTATTCGACTACATTGAGTTTGTGAGCGCTGAACCTGAAGTCATCAATATTCGGGGGACTGGAGGTAAGGAAACATCGGAAGTGCGTTTTAAGGTCCTCAGCGAAGAAGGCCTGCCAGTGAGTGGGGTGGAAGTTAACTTCACTTTGGATGAGGGGGAGGGAAATGTAAGCCTTGCCAGTAGCTCCGAAACAACTGATTCTGAAGGTGAAGTAGTTGCGCTAGTTTCTTCAGGAAGTGTAGCGCTGCCTGTTCGAGTAAAGGCCACGATTACTGATGGTAATGGAGCTACATATAGCGCCGTATCTAGTAGCCTGGTGGTTTCAGCGGGCATTCTTGATCAGAACTCATTTTCTTTGTCTGCTAGCATCTTCAATGTGAATGGTGATGCCTATGATGGAGTCACGTCCGAAATCACTATTAGGGTTGCCGATGGTGACAATACAATTCCTGATGGTACCGCTGTTTCCTTTGAAACGGAGTATGGGCGCATAGCCGGCTACTGCACTACTGTAGATGGGAATTGCTCAGTGGATTGGAATAGCCAGGATCCCCGAGAGCCTTTGGCTTATAAATTCATTGGAGATGATGGTGCGGAGCACTCGCTTCGGACTATTAATAATACGAACTGTCCAGTTACTGGCGAAAGGGGCTATCCATGTCCACAGTCGCTGGGCCAGCCTTATGGCGGCCGCTCTACTATTCTCGCCTATGCACTGGGGCAGGAAAGTTTTACTGATGCGAACAGAAATGGACAATATGATGCCGGCGAAACGTTTGTAGATTTGCCAGAAGCATTCTTAGACCACAACGAAGACGGGGCCTTTGGCAACTCCAACAGTACTGGTAGCTGCTACCCCAATTGCCCAGATGTGGCTGGCGATGAAGAAGTGTTTATCCCTTTAAATGATAATGGCGAGTACGATAGTGGTAACGGTATTTATAATGGACTTAGCTGTTCCGACGCTGCTGAAAATGCGGGAGCTTGCTCTAAAGAGTTAGTTCATGTGCGCGATGAACTCGTAGTTCGCTTAGCGGGAAGTGTGCCCTATGGAATATTTCAAACTTTAGATGGTAATTATGATTCTCAGCCAGAGGTTGAAATTGAATTAGGTAAAGCGACTAACCTTTACTTTTATGTTTCCGACGTCTACAACGGGCGCTTGCCTGTCGGGACGACGGTGGAGGTTGACTCAGAGAATTGCGAAGTAACTCCAGAGTCCACTGAGGTTTCGAATGGCGGGACTGCATCTCCGCTTCCCGACATGTTTAACTTTGGTATCATTGCTGATGCTGATGCTGAGTTAGGATCTGAGTTCGTAAAGGTTGAGGTCCATGTCCCAGCGCCAGGTGATGATTCGGATGGCGGCGTTACGATAACCTTCCCGTTCATATGTACCGTTACTTTACCTAGCGAGAGTTAGGATTTTAGTAGCGATTTTGACTTATAGCGGGCCGCAATAGCGGCCCGCTTTCGTTTGGGAGGTGCAAACTCCCAAATTGGTTGACTTCAAATCTTATTCTGTACTGAAGCTAGTCGTAATTTCCCGGGATTTGACCGGTTCAGGCATTAGAAAGCTCTAACAAGCTTGTCCGAAATCGAGAACCGATAGGTTGCCTTTCTGGGCGCACATGGTGCCTTCCTAAACTATCCTCACTCACCAGTTTTCCCCAGTACCCTTCCCCCCTGTGAGAAATAATTGTTTCTCCAGTTCCTAGATTGTTGGCTCTGGTGCCAAAAAGCATGTCTAGTTCCCATTTTGTGATTGCAGCAGCGACAAATGTCGATGTAAGAGACTGAAATGAGAATTGGGCGGTAAGATTGGTCAAAACCGGTAAAAGGAGAATTGCCAGTGAATGGGCTAGGACGCATTTTAATAATTTTAATGGTTTCCGGGAGTTTGGGTGTAATTAATGGTTGCGCCGAGGACAAGAAAGCGATTGTAGAGGGGAGGGTAGCTGATCAGCATGCTGTCGCTGCGAGAATAGGCGGGAAGGAAGTTACTGTACAAGAACTGGACAGAGATCTTCAGTTTGTTTTGTACGATATCGCGGAGATGGAACACAAGCTGCGCCTGAATAAGCTTCATGAATTTATTTCTGACACCTCAGAGGCTGGTACAGATGTTGAAATTCTTCTGCCTGTTCCTAAGCCGCCGCGTATAGAGCTCTCCTATGAGAACAGGGCTGTACGTGGTAATCCTGAAGCGCCTGTAACAGTAGCCGTTTTTTGTTCTTTTCAGTCTCCTCACTGTAAGTCTTTCCAGCCTGTACTGAGGCAGTTACTAAGTGAATATCCTGGTTGGGTGCGGCAGGTTAATTTTGATTTTCCCTTAAAGTTTCACCGCGAGGGCGTTAGGGCGGCAGTTTCCGCTCGATGTGCTGGGGATCAAGATACTTTCTGGGAGTACCACGATGCCCTTTATGCAAGAACTCCAAATTTAGGAGGTAGCGCATACATTCAGACGGCCAAGCACTTGTCAGTTGATAGCGCTTACTTTGCAAGTTGTGTAGAAGGTGAAAGTTACAGGGCGCTAGTCCTCAAGGATCAAGAAACAGCTTTACAGCTGGGGCTCAAAAACGTACCGGTGGTTTTTATCAATGGGCTCTACTTAAAGGGGAAGCGATCCTTTGAGCAGTATTCTTATTGGGTAGAAAGGGAGTTGGCGAAACTTAATATAGATCAAAAACAAAAGCATACCTGGGAGCAACAGAGAAATAGTAAAAATAGACTTCCCGTAACGAATCTTCCTCTTGCACTATTGGGTATTAGTGAGTCGAGCATAGAAAGTAAGTCTAAAGCTCTAGTAGAAGTAGAGGGGCAGAAGGCTCGATATTATTCCTTGGGACAGCCACTTCTCAAAGATGTTTCCTTGAGAAGTTTGGAGGGTAACTATGCTGTTATTAACAATCAGGGCACACTGGAGCGTTTATTGCTTCAAGGGGAGGAAGGTAATAGGGTGTCTTTAACTTATTCTCGTCAGCACACTGAGGAACTGCGCCAGCGTATTGAACAGCCTCATGGTGAGAAAGGAAAAAAATTAATTGAGCCAGCGGGAGTGTTGACTCTTGGACAAGAGTGGCTATCGAAACAGCTTGAGCAGCGGGAATCCTTAGAGGCCAAATTTACCAAGGCGGAATTAGAAGTTGAAGGGCACCATTTGATACGTCTGGAGGGTGTGGCTGGCAATGAATTTTTTACTGCGTTGGGATTTGAGGATAATGATGTACTATTGAGAGTCAACGATAGTTGGGTTCACAGTGGTCAAAATGGGTTGTGGGGTGCCCTTGCCAGTGGAAAGGTAATAGATGTAGCTTTTATGAGGAAAGGTTTGCCACACCGATTACAGTATGTGGTTGAAGAGCTTGGCTACTTTGAAGAAAAGTCAAAATAGCCAGTTGTACGAGGGGACGTTGGTCATCACTAGGGTTGTATAAATGGTGATAACGTAGCTAGCAGGACAGTTGTTAAAAACAGTTCCGCAAGGCCAATACCCCCTTGTCAGGCAAGTTGGAGTGTTTATTTTGGGGGCTTTGATGTTAAAAGAACCATTCAATTAAAAAGCTGCCTAGTTTATCAATGTTGCAGGCTTAAATTTCAGAAGGGTAGTCTAAAAGCAGTTGCTAACTCAATTTGTGTAATAGTGAAACATTGGCGATGATGGTTGAAATAGTGAGAAAAGCTAGTGGGTACATTTTACGCCAACGTTAAAACTATAAACAAAAGACCTATCGCTATTGCCAAGCTCTTCTTCTAAGGCCGGGTTAAAAATAAACTTACTTTTAAAGAAATCGGGAATTCTTCTCTTTGTAATAAAGTGGCGCATACATAATATACAGTTTTCATTGCCAGCTGAGTGTATTGAGTTTAGTAGGGAAATGAAGTTTTCTTCGTTGAGATAAGCGGAAACGTCAGAAATCGAAAATTTGTCAATCTTGGTTTCTAGTCGATCTAAATATGCTTCCAGTGGTGATGTTACTGTTTCTATGATGGAGTTATTTAATGCATCCTTTATTGCCGGATAATTTTTTTTCTCTAAATATATAGGTAGTCCATGTTCTGGGTTATATTTTCCCGTTAATAAGAAAGTCATAAAGAAATTTTCAAGGATCAGGTGATGCATTAGGGAGTGATCCATCCTGCTTATCAAATACTTGGGAATCGATACTTGTTGAGGAACATGCTGGTAGAATCCGGGGTCTTTCAGGAAAAGCCTGAAGATAGACTCGCTGGTTAGAAAGTGCAAAAAGTGTTTCCAGGCTGGGGTATTCCATTTTTGTTCAACAAATTTACGTTGCTCTTCAATGTTCTTGAATGTGACTAACGTTCTTATCTTGCTTGGGCGAATAGTTTTAATGATGGTACTAATCAATTTAAAGTGTTTCTCAAAGGCTCCTTCGAAGATAGCTCCCCTCTTGATTGTTTTTGTATTTTCTGTCCAAAATGATTCTGCTTCTTTTGAGAGGTGATGTTTTATTTTGTTGTAAGTATGTAATCTTTTATTGCATGGAAGAATCCCTATAAATTTCAGGAAATCCTCATAATTTAACTCCTGTATTCCGGCTTTTTTAAGTTCTAAGAGATGGTTTTGGCAAGGGTTTAGATCGATTGCGGTTATTTTTTTAGGTTTGTCTAACAAGAGGCTTAATACGCGATCTCCGCCGCCAGTAACACATAAAATATTGTCGTTTTCATTTATATTTAAGGCTTTTAATTCGGATCTGGAGTCTTCATTTGGGCCGGAGTAACTGATTCTGTTTGCGTAAGTGGATTGTAATATGTCATTGGGGCTATTCATGATATATTTGATTTGGGGGTTGTTTCAATAACTTGTTTGGTTCAAAAAGTAGTCCACAATCTTGGTTAGGTAGCTATTGCTATTGCGCCATTGGTTTTGTACAGGGTGGCCTAATACTCTTTGGCTATTTTTACTACAAAATCTAAAGTCACTGTTCAAAAAGGGACCGTTTTGCATTCTATTAATGATCTTAAGTAGGCGCTTTTCCAATTCAGACAAGTTATTTAATGCTGTGTGATCATCTTGGAGCTGTCTTAGGTCTAGATTAAAGTAAATCCGATTAAATTGAACAAAATCATCGATTGTCATTGGCTTGGAATCTGCAATGTTAAAATATTGACTTGCTGTGGTTTCATGGTTGTCTGAGATGTTTAATATCGCATCGCAACAAATATCTACAGGGATAATGTTAATGGGTCGACCTGAAAGATACTTTAAATGAATGGGTAGTTTTACATTTTTTTCTTTTAATCGATTTAGCAGCTTCACATATTCATAGTAGCCAGACTGGGAATTTGTATAACCGGTCACTGAGTCACCTAAAACAATCGTAGGCCTGTAAATCGTATACTGTAGGTTTTTGGATGCCGCGATTAAGTTCTCTGCCATATTTTTAGTGTAATCATAGGCGTTAAAAAACTCTTTTGGCTGATAGAGGGTCTCCTCGATTCTCTCCCCGTTGGCGTAGTCTTTACCACCAATAAAGCTAGTCGATATTTGATTGAGTCGACATCTGGTTGTTACCGCGATGTCAATGAGTCGCTTTACACCATTGACGTTAGTATTCATACTTTGCTGCAAATTGTTAAAGCTGTAACGCATATCTGCTGCACAATTCCATATGGAGTCAATGTTTAAGGAGCATAACTGGCTGTAAGATGTAGAAGACAGCCCCAAGCTGGGTTTGTTCAAGTCACCTGATATGATTGTAAGCCGATTGAAGTCATTCTCTGTGAGCTTATAAATAGGATTGACAGCGCTATTTTTTTGCTTGAGTTGTTCGAGTCGATTGTGGATATCACTTCGAGCAATCAAAACTACATTGAAGCCTTTTCTTAATAATCCCCACGTCAAGTATTGGCCTATAAAGCCAAAGCCACCGACAATGAGCTGTATTCTTTTTAATTCTTTTATTTTAGAAAATTTTTTCAAAACATATTGATCTTGATTTATTAAATTATGCGAATCAGTCATGGGGTTGAAGTGGGATTTTTCTATAGGCTAAGTAGTATTGCTCTTCCATTAAATTATTTATGGTTGCTGCTTTTTTTATTAAAAAATACAAAATATGTACTAAAGCAGATTTTTTCACAAGGGCGCCTGTTACTGAAGTAGCGAGATTGTTCATCCGGTTTCAGAGGTTAATAGGCTGTAGGTAAAATTAGAAAGTAGTATTGAGCGGTGGACACAGCACAACGTGATTGTCCATGGTGATAGTTGTACCACTAACTCCAACTATGGAGTTTCAGTTGGGTATCGTAGAATAATTGTAGTAGATCTGAGTAGATCGTTCATATATTGACTGCATATCCATTTGTCCCAGCAGTCGAGATCGAGAATAATTCAGGTGCTTTTCCTTGAGCCTTGAGTGCATTAATTTCTTGTCCCAATTGCTTATGGAAGGCTTGGTGTTTATTGTAAAAGAAACTTTCGCTAAACCGATTTTCATACTTGTTTAATTCGGATAAATAATCTTCTAGGTTCATGATGGCCTGAGTGGTTTGTCGAGGTTGTAGTATGTGCGGGCTAGTAAAATTTGAATAAGCTGGTTTTACGAGATCGCTCTCAATTAGCTTAAGGGACTATTTTCTCTTGTGACAGGAATGGGGTGAGGAGTGCTCTTACCAGTGGAGAAGTAATTGATGTCGCCTTTATGAGAAAGGGTTTGCCGCATAGATTGCAGTATGTGGTTGAAGAGAATGGTTACTTTGATGAGGATTTAGGTAAGTGAATTGATTAGGGCCCGCGGTACTTTATTGCGGGCCCTGAATTTACCGAGCAGTAAAAGTTACTTATTTATCCGGATTTCCTTGCCACAGTAGGTCAGCGACAATATTTTGTCCTTGAATGCTTGGGTGGAAACAGTCTCCACCATCAATATCGTCTTTATTAAACTGAAAAGTCCCGGCATTTAACTCATCCTCACCGGTATATTCAGCAACAACTTCTACCCCATTCATACCGTTGTAACTTTCTGCTTCCTCAACAAGGATTTCGTTATAACGTTGTTGGGCTGCGGCTATTCCGTTATAACGAGTGGCAAAGCTCTCTCCATTCATCGAGCCGCCATTTGTTGCAATTCGGCAGATTCCGAAAGTCGACCAGACACTCTCGCAATCTACGCGGGAATTACCGCTTTGCTTATCCAGACCCGCTGCCCGGAGATCGTGTACTCGCGGTACTGAGCCGAGTACTATCGTTGAGCCGTTAGGGAGTCCATCGACTAATTTGTCCAGTCCAGCTTGAACTGCCGAGCGCCACTCACTATCGGTGTAGAGTGGATCGTTACAGTTGGCTGGATCGACGCAATCCCTGTTACAGATGTCATTACCGCCCAATACTACCTCGACATGATCAGGTAAATTACTTTGGGATAGAATCCGATCGGCTTGAGTGGAGAAATTGTCGCCTCCACTACGCATCTCAGCACCGGATTCCGCTGCGCTTTTATTGGCAGCCATATTGGGGTAGTTAACTTTATATTTATCGTGAACACTCTCCACTGAATTGTCGTCGCCGTCAAACCAGGAATGCTCGGGTTGGTCCCCGCCGAGAAGACAAAACAGGTCCCAGAAATACTTATTGCGGGTACAGTCTGCACCGAATGCCATGGTAATACTGTCACCCGCAGCAACAGACTTGGAGGGGGCTGCCATTGCTGGCTGTATCGACAAGATGCTCAAACAGAGCGTTACTAGAACTCCATATTTATTCAACATTATATTTTCTCCCACACCGACTTTCGCCGTAAGTTGTTATCGTTTTATTCACTGCTCCGGTAAACGAGAAGGAGTGTAGGACGCACTCAGATATTGTGAGTGGTGAATGCTTGAGACCCTTTGGTCAGTTATCAATAAATTGAAGTCTGTTGGAGTTTTGTCGCCGAGAGCATTGATTACTTTATTGGCGTTTCAAAGCTTCAGTTTTTCTGGCACAGTTTTATGCCATCTGTTTTTCTTCTGGTGCTTCCACTATACTGCGCTCTACTTGTCGGAGTGCCTGTGGGCTGAGATCGCTGTTGCGAGATCCGTTGAACCTGATCGGGGTAACCCCCGCGTAGGGAACAAGATCTGAAGTCGCCTGTTTTGTTACAGTTTGGCGTCTTTTCTCTTTGTATGTGCCCTGGATGCTGCGACCTTTAAATTTCCAAGTTTTAAGGTTACGCATGTCTGAGATCATTGAACAATCCGGTAAAGCCGGAAAGTCCTCCCGCGCTACCAGTCGCGATTCCGCTAAAGAATTTCTTGAAAATCTCACGGTTCAATCTTTCCCCAACTCGAGCAAGGTGTATTTGCCCGGTGAAACTCCCGACATTCAGGTTGGTGCTCGTCAGATCTGTTTGGGAGATAGTTTGGTAGGGGGGAATGCAGAGAATCCGGTGTTTGAACCCAATGAGCCCCTCACCATTTACGACACTTCGGGCCCCTATTCCGAGCCCAATTTTAAAGTGGACGTACGGGAAGGGTTGCCCAAATTGCGCCAGGGCTGGATAGAGGCCCGCAGAGATACTGAACTGCTGGACTCTCGCCAAGCGGCCTACAGCCAGAAGCGTATGGCGGACCAGGGGCTGGATCATATCCGCTTTGAAAACCTTCCCAGCCCTCGCCGGGCCAAACCGGGACAGAATGTATCTCAGATGCACTATGCCCGCCGCGGCATTATTACCCCAGAGATGGAATTTATCGCAGTGCGCGAAAATATGGGGCGAGCCAAGTTGGCAGCGGAAATGAGTGAAAGTGAATACCAGAAGGCACGTGATGGTATTTACATCCCCGAGCAAATCACGCCGGAATTTGTGCGCCGGGAAGTTGCAGAAGGGCGGGCAATTATCCCGGCGAATATTAATCACCCGGAAGTGGAGCCGATGATTATCGGGCGCAACTTCCTGTGCAAGGTGAATGCAAATATTGGTAATTCTGCTGTGACTTCTTCCATTGAAGAGGAAGTGGAGAAACTGGTTTGGTCTACCAAGTGGGGCGCGGACACGGTGATGGATCTGTCTACCGGTGCCAATATCCACGAAACCCGCGAGTGGATTCTGCGAAACTCGCCAGTGCCCATCGGTACTGTGCCGATTTACCAGGCGCTGGAGAAAGTAAACGGAATTGCTGAAGATCTTAACTGGGATGTGTTCCGCGACACCTTGATTGAGCAGGCGGAGCAGGGGGTGGATTACTTCACTATTCATGCTGGCGTGCTTTTGCGCTATGTGCCGCTCACTGCCAAACGTATGACCGGGATTGTCTCTCGCGGTGGTTCCATTATGGCCAAATGGTGTCTCGCCCATCACCAAGAGAATTTCCTCTACACCCACTTCGAGGAAATCTGCGAGATTATGAAGGCTTACGATGTGAGCTTTAGTCTCGGTGATGGCCTGCGCCCGGGCTCCATTGCGGATGCTAACGATGAAGCCCAGTTTGGCGAGCTGCACACGCTTGGCGAGCTGACTGAAATTGCCTGGAAGCACGATGTTCAGACGATGATCGAAGGCCCCGGTCATGTGGCTATCCATAAGATCAAAGAAAATATGGATGAGCAGCTGAAGCACTGCCACGGCGCACCTTTCTACACTCTGGGTCCATTGACCACGGATATTGCTCCCGGCTACGACCACATTACTTCCGGCATCGGCGCTGCACTTATCGGCACCTACGGTTGCGCCATGCTCTGCTATGTGACCCCCAAAGAGCACCTGGGTCTACCCAATAAAGAGGATGTTAAAGAGGGCCTTATGGCATATAAGATTGCGGCTCATGCCGCAGACTTGGCCAAAGGGCATCCGCGGGCACAGAAGCGCGATGACGCCCTGTCAAAAGCCCGCTTTGAATTCCGTTGGGAAGATCAGTTCAACCTCGGCTTGGATCCGGAGCGGGCACGCACCTATCACGATGAAACCTTGCCAAAGGAATCCGGCAAGGTAGCTCACTTCTGCTCCATGTGCGGCCCGAAATTCTGCTCCATGAAAATCACCCAGGATGTGCGCGATTATGCGGCCAAGCAGGAAGCGGCACAGGGCATGGAGGAAATGTCGATTAAATTTAAGGACATGGGTAGCGAGATTTATCACAAGGGCTGATGAGTATTTTGGGGGAGAGTCCTCTCCCCCAAGAATCGGATAGCAAAAGTACGGCGAGTGCATAGCGCATATCGCTGGGTGTCGATTTGGATTTGCGAAGATAGGTGGTCTGTGACAAGCGAAACCAAAGCCAAAGTAGCTATTGCCGGTGGCGGCCTGTTAGGTCGCTTACTCGCCTGGCGGCTCTGCCAACGGGAACTGGATATTACCCTGTTTGAAGCGGGTGATCTGTCGGCACCAGTCGGGGGAGCTTGCTGGACGGCAGCGGGAATGATCTCACCACTATCGGAATTGGTGCACAGCGATAAACAGGTTTACAACCTGGGGCTGAAAAGCCTTGAGATTTGGTCTGAGTGGGCTCGGCAGCTGGAGGAGCAGAGCGGGCGGGACGTGGAATACCGCCGAGCGGGCTCAGTCCTGGTTGCTCACGGCAAGGATAAAAGTGAGCTGCTGCAATTCCTGCGGGAGCTGCAGGGCAAGTTGGGCGAGTCTGCCAGGGAGCAGGTGCAGCCCCTCGATTGCAATACTTTAGCGAAATTAGAGCCCTCCTTACACGGCTTTGAGCAGGGGCTTTACCTGCGGGGTGAGGCGGATATCAATAATCACCGCCTACTGCCCGCGTTACTCAGCGTATTGCACCGAGGTGCAGTCACTCTGCGAGAGCAGAGCAAGGTAAATTGCGAAGCCGGGTATATCTCTGTGAACTCGGAGCGCGAACAATTTGATTGCGTGATCGACTGCCGTGGTCTCGGTGCCAAGGGGCAGATTGAAGGCTTACGCGGTGTCCGTGGCGAGGTGATGGTGGTGGAATCCCGGGAAGTGGTTTTGCAGCGTCCAGTGCGACTGCTCCACCCGCGCTATAAGCTCTATGCCGTACCCCGAAGCGATGGACGCACAGTAATCGGCGCTACGGAAATTGAGAGCGAAGACCAGTCGCCCATTTCCGTGCGCTCCAGTATGGAATTGTCTTCCGCGCTTTACTCCCTCAACCCGGCTTTTGCCGAGGCTCGTATTGTTGAGACCCGCGTAAATTGTCGCCCCGCCACTATGGATAATATGCCTTATATCCACAGCGAGGATGGGCTGATTAGGGTGAATGGCCTTTACCGTCACGGTTATCTTTTAGCACCGGCAGTAGTGGAGCAAGTGGAGAATCAAGTGGCACAACAACTGTTACAGGTGGTTTGATGCAGGTACTAATTAATGGGGAAACACAGAGCCTTGAATCCCCGCTAAAACTCTCTGCGCTTTTACAGCAGCTCGGCTATCGCGGAGAAACGTTTGCCGTTGCGATCAACGGTGGATTTATTCCCCGTACGGAATATAGCAATACACAGATAAATAACGGCGATAGCCTGGATATTGTTGCTCCGGTAGTGGGGGGGTAAAAGTGAGCGATCTATTAACACTTTACGGAAAAACATTTAACAGCCGGCTTTTGGTGGGCACCGCCCTGTATCCCTCCCCAGCGATTATGCGCGAATCCGTGCAAGCCTCAGCTTCGGAAATTATTACTTTGTCTCTTCGCCGGCAAAATCCGGCACAGCAGCAGGACAATCGATTTTGGGATTATATTCGCGAGTCCGGTTGTCAGTTGTTGCCCAATACCGCCGGTTGTAAATCGCCGCGAGAAGCGGTGGAGCTGGCAAAAATGTCCCAGGAAATTTTCCAGACCGATTGGCTCAAGCTGGAAGTGATTGGTGATGATTACAATTTGCAGCCAGACCCCTTTGGTCTGGTAGAAGCTGCGCGGGAATTAATTCAGTTAGGCTTCAAGGTTTTGCCTTATTGCACAGATGACCTGGTTCTGTGTCGAAAACTTTTGGATGTGGGTTGCGAGGTATTAATGCCCTGGGGGGCTCCCATCGGTACCGGGCAGGGCCTGCTCAATAAATATAACCTGCAAACACTGCGCGAGCGCCTGAGTGATGTACCGCTTATTATTGACGCCGGAATCGGTGCGCCATCACAGGCGGCAGAAGCGCTGGAGATGGGCTTTGATGCGGTGTTATTGAATACCGCGATTGCAAAAGCCCAGGATCCGGTACTGATGGCTAATGCCTTTAAACTGGCTGTGGAATCCGGGCGCGCCGCCTTTAATGCCGGCTTGATGCTCAGGCGTCAAACTGCCAGCCCCAGCACCCCCACCCTGGATATGCCTTTCTGGCAGCAGGCAGAGAGCATATTGCAGGATTAGTATTTTTATGCGCGATCAACTCCAATTGAAAAAGCCAATTGTCTGGACCATTGCCGGCAGTGACTCCGGCGGTGGCGCCGGCATTCAGGCGGACCTGCTGACTTTTTCCGACCTCGGCTGCCATGGTTGCAGTGCTATCACGGCCAATACTGCACAGAATACGGTGGAAGTTACTGCAATTAATGCAGTTTCCCTAGAGGTCTTGGGTTCTCAGTTGCAGGCTTTACAGCGGGATCTATTTCCTGCCGCAATTAAAATCGGTCTGCTAGCGAATGCTGAACAAGTTGTTGCGGTGGCAGATTTCCTGCGCCAGCTGAAAGCGGTGCAACCGGTTCCGGTTATTTACGACCCGGTTGCTGTTGCTACCAACGGAGCCGGGCTCACCGAAGGGAATATTACCGCAACGGTGTTGGCTCAGTTGATGCCACAGTGTGATCTGGTTACTCCCAATTTACATGAATTGGAATGGCTTACCGGAGCCAGTGTCACGGGTGCGGAATCTATTGTGCAAGCTGCGCGTCAGTTGCACGCCCACGGCGGTACTGCAATTTTAGTTACCGGCGGCCATACGCAATTGCGTGCGGGAGAAGTTTCCGACTTACTGTGGGATGGTGAAAAGGCCGATTGGTTTATTGGTCGGGAAGTGTCCAGTGCAGGCACACATGGCACTGGCTGCACTCTGTCCTCCGCTATTACCGCTTGTCGCGCTTTGGGCTACCCGTTGCGAGATGCCTGCGTTGTGGGTAAAGCCTATGTTCAGCGGGGCTTGCGCCGGGGAAATAATGCACATATCGGCGCTGGTGCTGGACCTGTAGGCCACTGTGGCTGGCCCCTGGATTTAATCGACTTCCCGGAGATTTTGGTGCCGGGAGAAGAGCGTGCGCTGGATTATGGTTTTGGTGCGGCCCAGCCTCTTGTTCAAGGTTTTGCCCAAACAGACTCTCAAGCATTGGGTTTATATCCGGTTGTGGATACAGTGGAGTGGTTGCAGCGCCTGGCTGAGCTGGGGGTGCGTACTTTACAGCTGCGAATAAAGAATCCGGGTGGGGACCTGCGCGCACAGATTGAGAGGGCAGTGGCTATTGGCAGGACATATAACCTGCGCCTGTTTATCAATGATTACTGGCAGTTGGCGATTGAGTGCGGCGCCTACGGCGTGCATTTGGGCCAGGAGGATTTGCAGTCTGCTGATCTGAGGGCAATTCAAGCGGCAGGATTGAAGCTGGGTATCAGTACCCACGGCTTCTATGAATTACTGTTGGCCTACCGTTATCGCCCCAGTTACCTGGCCATTGGTGCAATTTATGCGACCAACACCAAGGATATGTCGGATCAGTTGCAGGGTGTGCAGAAACTTGCGCAAATGGCAGCACTATTGCCCGATTATCCACTCGTGGCAATTGGTGGTATTAATATGCAGCGAGCCAGTGAGGTTATCGCTAGCGGCGTTGGCAGTATCGCCGTGGTCAGCGCTATTACTAAAGCAAAAGATTACAAGCAGGCGGTTGCCGATTTTAATGTCCTGTTGAAAGGTAAGCATGCGGAAGTAGAGCCATGTTAAGTAGTAAGGAATTACAGCGTTACAGTCGCCAGATAATGTTGCCCCAAGTGGGTGAAGAGGGGCAGAAAAAACTGTCTTCTGCGCGAATTCTGATTGTTGGCTTAGGTGGGCTCGGCAGCCCGGCAGCGATGTATCTGGCCGCAGCCGGTATTGGAGAGTTGCACCTGGTGGATGGTGATCATATCGATCTCTCCAATTTACAGCGCCAGGTTTTGTACAAAACCAATCACCAGGGAAAATCCAAAGCCATGGTGGCTGCACAACAATTGGCTGCAGCCAATCCAACTATTCGCATTCACCCCCACAGCCAAATGGCGAATGAATCCTGGCTGCGCGAGCAGGTAAAACAGGTGGATCTGGTGTTGGACTGCACCGATAACCTGGAAATCCGCCATACGATCAACCGGGTTTGTTATCAGGCAGGGTGTCCGGTGGTAATGGCATCGGTGCAGGGGTTTTCCGGCCAGCTGATTAGTTTTGATTTTTCTGAAAGAAAAGGTCCCTGTTATGCCTGCCTGTTTCCGCCCCAGGAGCAGGCTGAAGTCCAGAACTGCTCTACAGCAGGTGTGATCGGTCCGGCGCTGGGTGTGGTTGGTAGCATGCAGGCTCTGGAGGCCATGAAATACCTGATGGATTTGCCGGTATCGAGCTTGAATAAATTGCACTTAATCGAGACGGAAACCTTAGCTCTGCAAACTTTGCAGCTGCCGAGCCATAGTAATTGCCCGGTTTGTAGTGCCTGATTTCTTGTGTTGCCAACAGGGGGCTCGATAAATAGTTTTGTTTGGAGAGTCCCTTATTGGCAATGTCTTGTCGCAAAATTTTCTTCCAATAGCCGGGTTAAAATTCACGCCATTTTTGCACCTTATAAATCTTACTTGTCTATATAAATAAGCTATTGGCTCGATAGCTTGTGAGAAGTGAATAAAGGTACCAAAATGGCCTTATAACCATTTCGGTGACAACAGTTTTTGGAAGAGGGATTTGTATTATGAAAAAAATCGATATTGGTATCAGTGAAAAGGATCGGGAAAAGATTGCTGCCGGCTTGAAACATTTGTTGGCAGATAGCTACACCCTTTACCTGCAAACCCACAACTTCCACTGGAATGTTACTGGGCCTCTGTTCCGCGAATTACATCTGATGTTTGAAGAGCATTACACCGAGCTGGCCACTGCGGTGGATGATATTGCCGAGCGAATTCGTACCCTCGGGGTTTCCGCTCCCGGTACTTACCAAGCGTTTGCCCAGCTCAGCTCCATCAAAGAAGTGGTTGAGGTACCACCGGCGGAAGAAATGGTAAAAATTCTCACTAAAGGGCATGAACAGGTGATCAAAACCTGTCGTGAAGTTTTAAAAGATGCCCAGGCGGGAGAAGATGAATCCACAGTTGCCCTGGTATCTGATCGTATGAGAGTTCACGAGAAAACGGCTTGGATGCTGCGCGCAACCAGCAGTCACTAGTCGCTCAAATAAGTAGAGGCACTTTTATAGACCTCAACCAGTAATCGCGGATAAAAACGCGGTTGCTGGTGCCGACAAGGTGCCTCGGCTCTTTAATAATATCCCCACCTCCTGACTCACTACTGGTGCCGATAGCGGCAGGCATTCCAGCCCATATTCCCGAACCTGTGTTTCGCACAAGCTCGGCACTGCACTAATCCCCATTCCCGCACGTACTAACTGGCCGATTGTGCTTAATTGATTAGCTTCGCAGATATAGTGAACGCCTTTGCCACTTTGCCCGAAGGCCTCATCAGTCCAGCGCCTCACCGCTGAGCCGCGGTTCATAGCAATAAAAGGAAAACTGGTCAGGTCACTCCAGCGCACTTTTCCTTTTTCGCTGAGGGGGTGCTGGGATGGTATGACTGCGATAAAACGATCCCTGTGTAGGGGCACAAACTCAAGCCCGCCTAAATCCTCGGGGCGAAAACTGATGCCCAGCTCCGCCCGGCCATCCTGCACCGCTTGGGTTACTCGTTCCATCACCACATCTTCCAACAGGATATTGATTTGTGGGTGTTGGCGGTGAAAATTGGCTAATAATTGGGGGAGTTGGTTGAGTGCATAGGCGGGAATTACTGCCAGGCGCAACTGCCCACGCTCCAGGCGAAAGGCCTGCTGTACCGCATCCAGGGATTGATCCCAGTTGTGCAGTAGTTGTTCGGCGCGGGAGAGAAATTCTTCGCCCTCCGGGGTGAGAGTGAGTTGGCGGGCTTCTCGACTGAAAAGCGGGCCGCCAGTCGCATCCTCCAGGTTGCGGATGGCAATGGACAGGGCTGGCTGGGAAGTGTGCAACTGAGCGCTGGCCTGGGCCAGGCTGCGGCTGCGGGCCACTGTGACAAAGGCGCGTAGTTGTTTGATCGTGGCACTCACAGCGGCAGGTTCCTGGGGAATTGATAGATTTGGCTATGTTAACTTTTATTTAACAAATCTAAAAAAGATTAAAATAGTTTTAAGTGGTGGGGCAGGGCATGATTGCTCCCCTTGTGCCCGAGAGGGCGATTTGAAAACACAATAATGAGCCACAAGGTCTGTTGAAATGAAGGACAACTCCCAACCGCTCTGGCAACCCAGCGCAGAGGCTATTGCCGCCACTCAGATGGATGAATTTCGTCGCAGGGTCAACCAGCAATACCAGCTGGATCTCAATGATTATGCGGCTTTATACCAGTGGTCAGTAGATAATCGCGAAGCTTTCTGGCGGGAGTTGTGGGATTACACCGGAGTTATTGCTGCAGATAAGGGTGATGAGACACTCGGTAACGATTCCATGCCCGGTGCGCAGTGGTTTCCACAGGCACGCCTGAACTTTGCTGAGAACCTGCTGCGATATCGCGATGACAAGGCTGCCCTGGTCGAGCGCCTGGAGAACGGTAGCCGCCGCGAGCTGAGCTACAAGGAGCTGTACGATCGGGTGGAGCGCCTGTCAGCGGCCCTCGTTGCCCAAGGCGTTGTTGAGGGAGATCGGGTAGCGGGCTTTATGCCCAATGTGATCGATACCGTAGTAGCCATGTTGGCCACCACGAGCCTCGGTGCTATCTGGACCTCCTGCTCACCAGACTTTGGTATCAATGGAGTATTTGACCGCTTTGGCCAGGTGCAGCCGAAAGTGCTATTTGCCTGTGAAGGATACTTCTATAACGGCAAGGTTATTGATTCATTGCCGCGTCTGCGCGAGATCATGCAGCGAATCGAATCCATAGAAACTTTGGTAGTGGTACCGGTTGCGCGCTCAGAAGAGGAAACTGCTCAGGTACTAGCGGCAGAGCCGCTGGGTAAGGCGGTACTACTGCAAGCTTTTGAAGCTGCGGCGCCCGCTCGCGAACTCTCCTTTGTACAAACAGAATTTAATCACCCCCTGTACATCATGTACTCCTCAGGTACTACTGGTGTACCCAAGTGCATCGTCCACGGAGTGGGGGGCACTTTGCTCCAGCACCTGAAGGAGCATCGCTTGCATGGCGATCTGCGCCGTGAGGATACACTTTTCTACTTCACCACCTGTGGCTGGATGATGTGGAACTGGCTGGTGAGTGGCCTGGCTTGTGGGGCGACTCTAGTGCTGTTTGATGGATCACCTTTCTTTCCTTCATCCCAAAGTCTATGGGATATGACAGATGAAGAGGGAATCAGTGTGTTTGGCACCAGTGCCAAATATATTGCTGCGCTGGAGAAGAGTGGCTGCAAACCCCGGGAGACCCACAAACTGGAGAAATTGCGTGCGGTGCTCTCCACAGGCTCTCCGCTGGCCCACGAAGGCTTCCGCTATGTCTACAGAGATATAAAAGCAGATCTCTGCTTATCCTCTATTTCCGGCGGCACCGATATTGTGTCTTGCTTTGCCCTTGGCAACCCAACTCTACCGGTCTATGCCGGTGAATTGCAGTGTCGCGGCTTGGGTATGGCGGTGGAAGTCTGGAATGATACAGGCAGTGCAGTGGTTGAAGAGAAAGGGGAGCTGGTTTGCTCCAAATCCTTCCCCTGTATGCCGATTTGCTTCTGGAACGATCCAGATGGAGCCAAGTACCGCGGTGCTTACTTTGAAAATTGGCCTGGTGTTTGGGCGCATGGGGACTATGCCGAGATTACGGCACACGGTGGTGTTGTGATCTATGGCCGCTCCGATGCAGTACTTAATCCCGGCGGTGTGCGTATCGGAACCGCAGAGATTTACCGCCAGGTGGAGAAAGTCGAGGAGGTGCTCGATAGTATCTGTATCGGCCAGCCTTGGCACGACGATGTACGGGTAGTGCTGTTTGTGGTTTTGCGAGAGGGTGTTGTACTGGACGAGGATCTGACCCAGAAAATCCGCTCCACGATTCGCGCCAATACCACGCCTCGCCATGTACCGGCGAAGGTGATCCAGGTGGCGGATATTCCTAAAACTATCAGCGGTAAGATTGTGGAACTGGCTGTGCGCAATGTGGTGGAGGGTAAACCGGTTAAAAATAAGGAGGCCCTGGCCAACCCTGAAGCCTTATCGCTATTTGAAAAGCTGCCGGAGTTGGCAGAGGAGTAAAGTTTAGTTAGGAGTAAGGGAGCGTAACCCGGCGCCATTTAGTTTGCTGCGGTTCTGCGCTACCCTTCACTTTATAAACACCAATAATTCACGGTAGAAAAACAGTCATGGTTACTTATTTGTACTGGGCAGCGGTGATTGCCCTGGTTATTGCTTCTCTTTTTATCGGCAGTCGCCTGGGCAGCCTTAAGATCGGCGCAATCGTGGCTGCGGTTTTCTTTGTTGGCGGCTGGCTTGCCTACTACTTTCACTATGAGCAGGTTTTCGTGAAGCGTTTTGGCGGGGTCATGCGTATCTCTGTGCCCGATGGGTACCGCCATATCGGCGCCACCTGGAAAGAAGATAATTTGTGGATCGAGAATTATAACCCCAAGACTAACCAGTGTATTTTCACTGAGTATTCCAAAGGAAATATTCTGGAAGGACGGGTGATTATCCAGGATTGTAATCCCTTAATGCCCAGCCAAGGCACTCAGCCATAGAAGTCCCAAACGCCGAATCGGCTTATTGGCTGCTCAATAAGTCGATTTAATTATCCAAGCTGTTGTCATCAGCTGGATATTCCAGCCTACGGAGGGAACGGATACCCGGATTTTTTGCGGAGTAGCCGCTACTGACATTGGATAAAGATCTTGCGAATTCTCTTTGTCTCCCTACTTGTTGCCCTTCTAGCGCTGCCAATGCAGCTGGTAGCAGCAATCCCATTTTTTGATCGTTTGCCGGGTTTTACCCTGCTGGTGCAGGGCGATCCCCAGCTGCAGGAAAAATTGACCTCCGAGCTCAACGAGTTGCGCAAGAACAGTAGTGCGCTGGAAAACTACGAAGATCCGGCAGATATTGCGCACTATGAGCGGGGTAACCTGGAAAAATTACTGCGTGCGCAGGGATATTATGATGCCACTGTGTATGAGTCTGTTTCTGGTAACCAAATTTTCTATAGTGTCACTCCCGGCCCCCAATACCATATCAAGAGCCTGGATATTGATATGCCGGCCGGTTTGCGGGCAGGCTTTAGCGGCTTACCTATCCATGTTGGAGATCCCCTGATTGCCAGCAAGGTACTTGAGGGCGTAGAAAAAATTACCAAGTACCTCAATGAAAATGCCTGTCTGCTGAATGTGGATGTCAGCTACCAGGCAACGGTGATTCACCGGGAAGCTGCTGCGAGACTGGAATATCGGGTGGCCCCCAGCCCCGAAGTCCATGTTGGCCAAGTCCGCATTGAAGGAGTCACCTCTATCGAAGAGGACTACCTGTTGGATAAGGTCAAGATTAAATCCGGGGATTGCTTCAGCCGCAGTAAACTGGATGCTGCGCAGTTGCGTCTGCTGCGCACCAACTTAATTGCCAATGTAAATACTGAAGTTTCTGAACCTTACGATGGGTTGGTGGATGTTACTTTTGTTATTCAGGAGCGCAATCACCGCACCATAACCTTGGGGGTGGGGTACACCTCCGATGAGGGAGCCGGTATTTCAGCAGCCTGGGAACACCGCAATGTTTTCCATCGTGGGGAAAAAATTGAAGTCGAAAGTAAGCTGAACGAGGTAAAGCAAACCCTGGAAGGCAAGCTCACTATTCCCCGTTTCTTCCATGACAAGCAACGCTTGACCGCCAGTATTGCTTTGGAAGGAGAGGATGTTGATTCCTACCGTTCAGAGTCCCTGACATTCAGTGCACTGGTATCGAGAAAAATCAGTAAGCATCGCACGCTGAGTGGTGGCGCCGAGCTGAAATTCAGTGAAGTGGACGAGAAGGTGGAAGGGGCAGTTGAAGCAGATGATCCCGATGAAAACTACACACTGTTAGCTTTCCCCCTGGGCTTTAAATTAAACACGACAGACAAACCCCTGGATGCCCGTCGTGGCGCCACTTCTGCGCTGGAAGTAAAACCCTATATCGATCTTAGAAATACCAATACCACCTTTATTAAAAATACCCTACAGCTCACTGCGTATAAAACAGCCGATGACTGGCGTTATAAGCCCACCTTGGCAATAAGGTTGAAAGCCGGGGCAATTACAGGGGAGTCGAATCTTGAGCTGCCTGCGGATGAGCGCTTTTATGCCGGTGGTGGTGGCTCCGTGCGGGGTTATGGTTACCAGGAGTTGGGTCCGCGACTTATTGAGATTAATGATGAGGGTGAGGAAACCCTCTCCGATGCTATCGGTGGTCGGGGACTCAGCGAGATTTCTTTTGAGGGCCGTTTTCGTTTTACGGATACCTGGGGAGGTGTGATTTTTCTCGATGGCGGCAATGCCTATGAGGACGCAGCGCCCAAGTTTTCCGACCTGTTTTGGGGAACGGGGTTTGGCGTGCGCTATATCACCTCCTTTGCCCCCATCCGCATGGACATCGCCTTTCCCCTCGATCGCCGTGAGGGCATCGATGATCGCTATCAGGTGTATGTGAGCTTGGGGCAGGCATTCTGATGCGCTGGTTGGGCCTGTTTGCGCTGGGCGTTGCCTACTGGGTGGGTGCTTTCCTGCGTGGGCTCTGGCGCTCCCTTGGTGCTGGGGGTTCCCTGGTAACAGGCATTTGTCTGTTCCTCCTGATGTCCGCTATCTATTTCCTCAGCACGGAACCTGGGCGCGTCGGCCTTACTCGCGGGGCTTTTTACGCTGCCGAGCAATTGGTGGACGATCTCGAAATTGAGGCAGAAGGAATTCGCAGTGAAAAATCAGGATTTTGGTTTTTCGAGCGACTGAGAATTGACTATCGAGCTAATACGCTTGCCGAAGCCCAGGACCTGGAAGTCAACCTCAACAGCTTGTCCCGAAATCCCATCGATATTGAGCGAGTGGGGGCCAAAGATTTACTGCTCAACCTGAATATCCTCAATGAACTTCTCTCTGCGCTAGCGGATTCTGGCGAAGAGGAGGTTGAGGTTGTCAGTGAGGAGCAGCCATCGACTACTTGGGAATTATTAGTTCCCGGGTTTCGTTTGGCGCAGCTGGATATAGCTCGCCTACAATTGGTGGACAGCCGGTTGATCGCTATTCCCCCTGTTGCTATTCAAGCTAACGCCCTATATCAATGGCAGGATCAGCCGGCGCAGCTATTTATCGAAGTGAGTGAGCTGAATGGTTCCGAGTTTAATCTCACTGTAAATGGCCGGATGCAGGGCGAGCGCTTTGTAATCAATTTCTCTACTAGTGAGGTGGGCCAGGGGTTTGTCAGCCGACAGCTGCATCTGCCGGAAAATCAGGTATTGGATGCTCGCGGCGAATTATCCCTACGCAAACAGGGCGAAAAACTGCTGCTGGATATTAATTCAATCGCAGCTCCTCTAGCAGAACATCAGCTGGATCTGACAGGGAGTATCGAAGCCGATATTAATCCCTGGCGCTTGTCTTCAACGGGGATTTGGCTGCGAGTGGATGAGCGGCGCAGTACGATTAAAGGCAGTATCAGCACGGACGGTGTCAATGGGACAGTTAATCTCAATCAAATCCCGCTAACACTTTCCCGCCCTTGGCAGGATATCCTGGACAGTGGTTGGCTCAGCGCAGATTTTTCAGTGCAGGGCTCCCTGCAACAGCCGAATATTAATGGCAGCTTACAAGTGGAAAGCAGCTATCGGCAGCAGCCCCTGCAATTGGAAGGCCGGGTCGATACCCAAGCAGGTGTGATTGACTTGCAAGCCTTGTCTTTGCACTTTGCCGGTGCACGGATCGAAGTGCTCGGTAGTGTAGATACGAATTTGAAAGCACTGGATTTGGTAGGAGAGATTGATGAGTTGGGTGTTGAAGAAATTCGCCGGCTTGCAGCTTCGCTACCCCGGGCTGATAGGGTAGATATCCCCACTGCTTTATCCGGCACCTTGCATCAGTTGCGTGTGGAGGCAATCGGCTCATGGAAAAACCCAAACCTCAATTTGTTTCTGAGTGCAGTGAGTGCTTACCACGACTTACAGGGTGAGTTGACGGTGGCGATAAGTGGAAACCTGCACGCGCTGACCATTGATGAAATGGTGTTTACCGGAGAGAAGCTCAATCTGGAAGTGATCGGTCAGCTTGATATTGAACAGAAGCAGTTGGATTTACACGGGCAGATCGATGGCAAAAATATTAGCTTGCGCGATGACCTTGGAGTTGCCGCAGCAGAGGGGGTAAGCTTAGGGGGATCTTCCGAAGTAACGGTCCAGGGGGAGTGGAGTAATCCCCAGGTAAGTATTTTACTGGATTCCAATGGCGTCGCGCAGGATTACCCCTTTAACTTAAAAGGGGAAGCCAGTGGCGATATGGACCTGATAGAGGTCAGTGACCTGCGATTGGAGTTATTTACCAACGGTAATGGCAACCAGTTTGGTTCATCCTCGAGTAGAGGCCCTCAGTCCCCCGTGATTGCCTCAGGTTTTGATAAAGGGGAGCCGGAGCCCCTACAGAGCCAGAGCCGTCTGACAGCTCTCGCTGAAGATGCCCAGCAGTTGGGTCGGGTGGGGGTGGCATTGTTGCAGGCCGATGGCTCCATCGAACCTAGGCAAGACCGATTACAAATTGATATGGGCGCGCGCAATCTACCGCTGTTCCTGGTAGATCTCGTCGGTCTCTCTCTCCCTAACTCGCTTGAAGGGGAGTTGAGCTTGGATGGCAGGATTGATGGGGCTATTTCAAACCCGCAGATTAAAGCCAACCTGATCGCCCAGGGAGAATTTCATCTGGAGCCCTGGCATTTACAGGGTACTTTGGACTATGCAGACAGGAGTCTGGTAACTGATGGTATCGAGCTGCTATGGGCGGGTCGCAACCAATTATCGATACTGGGTAGCTTGAACGCAGAGCGACTGGATTTAGAGTTGCGCGGCCAGGGTGATCTATCGGATCTGGCGAATAGTTTTTCCAGCGGTAGGGCGGGTAATGGAGATGTCAGCCTTTATGCCAGTATTGGTGGAAGCCCCAAGCAGCCTGAATTCCAAGGGGAATTGCGCGCTACTGGAGAAGCCCTGGGGCGAGGGCAGCGCGGAATCCAGGTTCAACCGCTTTCGATAGTATTGGATTGGCAGACAGATAATGGAGAGCTGGACGCATCCCTGATTGCCCAACACGGCGGTAGCAACGCAGTAAATAGCCAAGTAAGTGTCTTGATTGCGCCGATCTTCGAACAATTATTTGCTGATAATAATCAAACTGGTGGCCTGCGAAATGTGCCCTTTCAATTGCAGGGGCGCGGTACGGCCGATTTGTCAGTGATTGCGGAATATATTGATCCCCGTGTCCACCGTATGCGCGGTTTGCTCAGTTTCAATGTTGACGGTACTGGAAATTGGCAGCGTCCTCTATTAACCGGTGATATCGAATTGAGTAATGGTCGCTATGAGCACCGACCGAGCCATACTCGCATTGCGGATATTAATTTCTACGCGCAGCTGTCTCCTGAGGAGTGGCGGATTGTGCGAGGAAGCGCTACCGATGGTGATGGTGGGCGGATAAACCTGGGAGGGGCGGTCTTTTTACCTCCGGATAGCTCGCCCAGTTTTGATATCGTATTAAGTCTCAGTCGGGCCCACTTGCTTAACTCACCGGGAGTACGCGGTGCAATATCCGGCGATGCCCGTTTGTCGGGCTCAACCCAGGATGCAGAAATTACCGGGCGATTCACTTTGAAGCCGCTGGCTGTACAGATTGAGCAATGGATCGGCAGCAGTGTTCCAGAAATCCAGGTGGTGGAAGTTCAGGTCGATGGCCCACAAGTGCAGCGATCTTCTCCCCTGTTTAGCAAAATTGGATTGGATGTAGAGATTGTTTTGGACCAACAATCCTATGTGCGCGGACTTGGCTTAAATTCTCAATTGCGCGGCGTGGTGGATATTCGAGGCACCGCAGATAAGCCAAAAGCCTCCGGCGAATTAACAATTGTTCGCGGCAGCTTTGATTTATTCGGTAAGAAATTTGATCTAGAAGATGGCGAAATTCGCTTCGAGAATAATGAGGTCGCTATCCTGGTTGAAGGTATCTATGAATATAGCGATGGAGAAATAACCGCGCAGATATCAGGCACTGCTGCGGACTTGGATATTACATTTACCTCTGACCCCTCGGCCTCTCAGGATGAAATTCTGGCGCAGTTGCTTTTTGGGAAGTCATTATCAGATATTTCACCTTTACAAGCTGTTCGTTTGGTTAGTGTCGTACGCAGTTTGCAGTCGGGTCGAGCGGTATTGGACCCTATCGCCAAGACACGCGAGCTGTTGCACCTGGATACACTCAATATTGAGCAGGAGGAGGGAGATGAAGGTGATGAGTACGCATTAAGCTTGGGCAAATATATTACCAATCGAATTTATGTGGAATTACAGAGAAGTACCGATCCTCTCAGTCCATGGCAGGCAGAGATGCAAATAGAACTTAGGGATAACCTCAACCTGGAGTTTAAAAGTGCCGATGACGGTGACAGCGGTTCCGGTAGTGTAGAGTTACAGTGGAAAAAAGATTATTAGGGTTTTCGCCACTAACCCCCTATCGTTGTAAGAAGCATCGCTAATATTTGCTGATCAGCATATCCGTTATTTTTAACGTGCAACCTGGCTGGGGTGGATTGTTGACGCCCCAGTTGTCGATCACGATCATCATGGATTCATCAAAAATTGCAGGCCCCTTTTCCCGGTAGGCATGCCAAAGCTGATTTGAATCATCGCACTTAGACGCAGATGCTCCACACACTCTTATATCCCATTGATAGGTTCCACTAGCTTCACCCGAAATGATTTTCCGGGATGTAAAAGTTATATGCTGTTGGGCACCACTCTTCACCTGTAGGGGACCTGTTTGGCTTGTCCACGCCGCCTGTTTGGGAAGCCCTCCCCAATTGGAAGCGAAACCTCCCGGACCATTGGAGCCTATTGTTTCTACAAAATCGACTTCCCGCTGCCCCCCGGCCCAACATCCACCGGGTTGTTCACACCAGGGAAACATATAAACGGCAATCCACTCTTTAGCACCACACTTACCTGGAGGCACGTCAACCTTAAAGTCAATTGCAGAAATATCTTTCATTCTAATCTCGGTATTCCCGCACTTAACCGCAGATGTATAAGCGCAGGAGCCTTTGGTATCGCCATCCATAATAATAACAGCAGATCCTTCCGTATTGCTTGGTTGAAAGCTGATTTTAGTGCAGCGATTGTTCTTGGCCACTTTGTCATCTTGATGATTGAATATGGGCTTACATGTTGTTGCTGATGCCAGATTTAAGGAGGATAGGGCAGCAAAGATCAGGAAGAGTCGGGTTGCTTGTAGCATGGTGTGGAGCTTGCAAACTATAAAACTCAATAAATTATAGTTTGTGTCTTGATGATCAGGCTTTAGTAGAAATGTTTAGCCTGTCAATAAGATCAATTTTGGCTGGTAGCACAAAGGTCACTTTCACTTATCTAGAAGGTAACCTTTTTATAGATGAAATCCAATGATCATTGAGTGCTTACAAATGATTCTGAACGTAACTTAAAACATCTGTTGGAGTGCAATTGTCCATAAATCTATCTTGCAGGCTGTAGGCCATTTTTTCCAGAGGTGCACCGTTGTAGCCGTAGGTCTGAATTTCACTGATATAACGTTTGATAAATGACTCTGCTCCCAAGAGAGACCATTGGTGGACATGGACTAACTCATGGAAATGGAGGGAAATGTCCGCAGCAAAAGGTGTTTTGACAAAGTAGGTATCTTTGTAAGTGATACCGGCTACTTCCATGTCGACAAAGCCACCCAGATCAGCCTGGTAGAGCTCGGGAAACCTCGGTTTTGGAATATTATCAACCACTACAAAGTAGCTTTTGCTAAGAAATTCTTCCGTATAATACCCTGAAAACTTCTCTGTGAACCTCGCGCAAGATTGTCTCTCTTCTTTGAAGTCTATCAGTGTTTGATCAATCCAATGGTCTATTTTTTGCAACATCTATATCGTCCTGATTGGGAGGCAACTCTGGGGCTTTGCTCACCCCAGAACAGAATTTTTAATATGCGAAATAAAGTTGTGCTGAGAGTTATACGTAGGAGTATATCACCGATCCACTTTCTTTTTTCTTTTGAAGATATTTCTTGCAGGGATAGTAAAGTATCGCAATCAGAGCAATCCAGTAGGCATAGGTTCTCAGTAAATTAGGTGTGTAGCCCTCAGGCCATACTTTGGAGCCGTTGAAGAAGTTGGTTGCTACTCCAAACTCTAAGTAGCTCCATAGATGTGCGGACAGATTGATCACTGGGACATGGAGTAAATAGAAGAACAATGAGGCCTGCCCAAAGAGGAGCAATACATCCAGTATTCGGTTTTGCCGATTTTCAACGATAGCCATGATCAAGAAAACTATACTCATTGTCATAAGGATATAGCTGAACGACATTGGGTATTTGGCGGTGTTGATAAAGCCCAGAAGCCCCTGCTGTGAATTCCAATCATTGGGATCGCCAAAGCCTATTAGTCTAACCGCAATAAATATAATCGATAGCGCAGTTGCTGTTGTTATTAGTAGACGCACTCGTTGCTTGTTTGCCATCTCGTAAAGAGGCCCAAATACATAACCAAGGTACATAAGAGCAAAGAGGGGAATAATATTGTAAGCAGCAAAAATCCCGGTGTTAAACTCGAAAAGTCTAAAACTAGTGCGTACATGCGCAAGAATCCAAAGCCATTCATAGCCACCTAATAGCTGGCGCATGAAGTCATCATTCAGGTATCCATGTAAGGATATTACGGCCAGGCAAACGATAGTGGTCCATATCATTGGCAAATAGATTAAGCCCGCCAGTATGATCATGGATACGCCCAGTGCCCAAATTACCTGTACAAAAGCGTAATTATAAGCAAACTGCCAAGAGAGGTTTACCAAAGTTAGTTCGAGGATAACTAGTACTAACCCTCGAAGTATTAAGAATTTTGCCAACTCCGGCTTGGAGTTAAGTTTTTTACCGTGAAAGTAGGCACTCAATCCTGTAAGAAATATAAATCCAGGGGCACATATATGCGTGATCCAACGAGTTAAAAACAAAGCGATGGACGATTGGGATAGGTCCAATGGGTCAAACTGGGTCGAAGTCCAATAATCTCGAGTATGATCGAGGGCCATAATAATTACTAATATACCTCTAGTAATGTCTATTGCTGGATATCGCAATTTGTTATCTCCAAAGTTAGTGGGTTTTATAGCGTTTTCTCTCTAAGGGTTCTTGTTACCTTGAGGTTGGAATGTAGAGGCGGTTAAAGAGAGCTATAAATGATGTCTCTCGGTCTTTGTTTATTGTTGTTTAGGGGCAGGTGGGAGCTGTCTGCCTTGCATATTGTACATATATTCTTCAGGCAACCAATTGCTTTTTAATTGTGTGATATGTAGGTGGAGGGACGATAGTGCAGGCATTTTGGTTCTGGCAAGTCCAAGAAATTTTGCCCACCTAATAATCAATATTATTTAATTTGTTTGGTTTTGCTTTTAGCCTGGGGGCAGCTAGAGGCCGGATCATGGATTTGAAAGTAAGACAAAATCAGTGATCGCGGCCTGTTCCCAGTGAATATATTTTCCTGTGGTTAAAAGAGGGGTTTTGTTAATAACTGCTTCAAAATTATATAGCTACAGGTGGGGCTTATCAGTTTACTTTGATATTACCATGCCTCGCCTGAGTCACTACGGTATACGGCAAAACAACGGTATCAGCGGCTACAGAAAAAACAGCATCTATAGCTACCAGTGGAACACGGTTGATAGTTGATCCTGTATTTACAGTCTGACTGGGTTCGCTATTTAGCAAGCAAAAGGAGTAAGAGGTTCCGCTATAAACTCTTGGAATACTTTCGCAATAGCTTTTGTGGCCTCTATGAGTAATATCTACCTGATTATTCTTAGGGTTAACTGTCTTCACTGTGGCGCATGAGACACAAACTAGAGAGGCTGATACTAAAGAAATAATACGTTTCACAAACTAATCCTTACTGATGTGATCTTTTGCGGGGCTATAGAGTAGTGTTTTCTAAATTGGTTCCAGATTTTGTGTGTACTATAAGTATTATCTGTACTCAATTGGAAGTGAAGAAAGTCAAAATTTTCACATCTGAGGTTTACTTTGTCGCTGCTTGGCGATATCTCAAACTCAGAACATTAGTTTCAAGTAAAGGGCGGACTGATATACGATATTGGTTAGAATTTAAATATTTTTTGCCTGATAGTAATTTTTTAGAGTTATACCCATTTGGCCTCTATGCCTTTTCTTTTGAAATCTTCTAAAATTTCTGGATTTTCTTCATTGTAGAAAAGTATGAGCTTTTTCAGGTTTGGTAGGAGGTTTGTGTCTTCGGTGGAATGGATATCAAAGTCGTCAGTAGTTCCACACCAGAAGGGAATGATTTGTAACCAGATATGGCCACCCCCATCCTGATGAAGGTCAGTAATATCGTTTAGCCATTCTTTCTTAATTGGAATGGACCGGAAGTGGTCGAGAGCTTCGGGGATAGGCTCGTACCCTTCTTCTTCTATATCTATATTTCTTTTGGTGTAACTATCGGCAAACTGAAAAATATCGAATTCAGGCTGTATTACCTTATAATGGTACATTAACTTATCTAGGACTAATAACCTGAAGTTTTCATCCTTGAATTCCACATATTCACTCATTTTTAAGTCTACCTTTACTTTCCATATAAGTATTGTGAGATCCATTTTTTTCATTGTCTACAATATATTTCGTAATAGGGGAAGTTCTTTCGGCTTGAGAGAATAAAAGTAGTTTTTACTAGGTCAATCAAGAATTTTAGGTATATCTTTGGCGGTTAAGTAATGCCGATAAGTTAGAGAATTTGAGTTATCGTACTAATTGCGAATGTTGCTTGTTTCAAATGCCCGCCAAAACTCCCGTTCATAGGCTTGGATTAACCGCACGCGAATGGCAATATCATTTTCTCGAACACCTGAAGCTAGTCCTCTTGCAATTATATCGATAGCCTGTTCCCTAAACCCTTCTGGAAGTTGGCTAAAAGTCATTAAGAAACTGAGCTGTTCATTGGTAAAGCGTTTATTTTGTTTGAGAGCTTTTGCAACGCGCTCAGCATTTTTGCCAAAACTCTGAAAGTTGATTAACAGGGCAGCGGCAATTTCGGCGGGTGTAGCGTAGTTGGCTAGCCAGGTAGTATAGGCTGGATAGGCTTGGGCACCTGCGAGTGGTTGGTATTGGGCGATCTGCTCGGGTGAGATACCCAATGCTTGAATCAGGTTAGGTAACAGGGTATTAGCTTGAATTTCTGCTGTCGTAATTCGAGTAAAAAATGCTCTCGTACTATGTCCCGGTAAGCCACCAAAACGATGCAGAGATAGTGCATTACTTCTCAAGTCCGATAAGTTAATAAGGCGTTGCTCCATTGCAAAAGCCTGTAACTTAGCATCCGGTAGAGTATTTTTTTCCAGCTGTAGAACAAAGACAGGAGTAGGGCCCTTGAGATACAGTTTTTCAAGGCGCTCTATCAGAGCCTTTGCATCCTGTTGATTTGTGGCGATATCTGCTGTGGCCGGTTGAGTCATGGCCAAAAGAACAACCAGTCCCACAAGAGCGAATCTTAAACAATGCGTATTGGCCACTATTCCAACTCCGCTGGTGCACGAAATAAGCATAGCAGGAGGACAGAAACCGGACTGGTAGCGTATTTGTCAGGCCACGGTACTTTTTCCGCGTATTAGTTCGGCGGGATCAATTCGATAGAAATGACTTAACTCCTTATAGAGCTCCGGGTGTAAGGCGTGCATAGCCGTTGGGATCGTATAGAAACTTTCTGTTGCTACAGCAAAGAACTCAGCGGGAGACTGGGCGCCGTATAAATCGAGCACAGAGGGTGTATCACCAGGAAACTCACCGAATTCGGCTCTTTGTCTCAAACGGTGGAATTCCCGGCTCATAACCTCAGCCCAGGTGGCCCCTTCATCACTGCTTTCAAATAGAGGGCGGCCATCAAAGTAACCATCCTCTTCGTCGACTTTGTGGGCGAACTCGTGCAGGGCGACATTGTGGCCCCGTTCAGGCGATTGCAGATCTTTCTCTAGGTCACCCCAGGAGAGGACTACGGGTCCACGATAATGAGCCTCCCCTTCACGGGCACTGTGCCTGGCTGTTTCTATATAGCCTTCCCGACGGGTTTCGTGAGCGACATAGGTGTCCGGGTAGAGCAACAGGCTGTAAAGGTTGGGGTAGCATTCATTCTTGCGGCCCAATAGGAGTAGGCAGGCATGGGCAGCGATGGCCACCTTCATGCGTTCATTGACCTGAAGCCCCTCGCAACCGACAAACTCTTTGCCGTGGAGAAATAGGGCGATATTACTGCATAACTCTTGCTGTTGATTGGAGTTAAGGTAGTGATAGAGAGGAAGATTTTCCCTAATGAGTTGTAGCTGTTCCCGCGTTAAGGGTTGTGAGCGGAGGTAAAAAATGCGCCACTGTCGGTAGAAGTGGGGAACCAGCCATATCGCCAGGGCTAGCAGGATAATTGCGATAAAAGCACTCACAGCTTAAACGCCGGTTGTTTGCGTGAGATATTATCTTCCAGCTTAAATTCTTGGCAGGGAGTCCCCTGGTGAAATTTCATTTGCCACTGCCCTTTACTTCTAACCCAAATAGATGATCGCTTACAAAATCCCTTGTACTCCCCTTGCTGGCCTCGCCGTGCAGATTTATACAACAGCATAATGACTGTGTCAGAGAGAGGAATGCATTCATAGTTTTGGCTGTGAATTTCCCAGCCCGTATTTTCCTCCTGTTGTATTGATCGCACTATTGCCTTGAAATCAAAGGTCCGCCCGGATTTCCCTACCTCTATAAAATCAGGGCTCAGTAGCTTGCTAATGACTTCAGGGTCTTTGCGTATCTCGAATTGATGCAGCTTTGTTTCATTCTCAATCAGAATATCGGAAATCTCATGTATCACTGTTTTACCCGGTATGCCCCAGTTGCGACAAATTACTATTTGCCTGGTTTTAGAATGGGGAGTTTACTGCCGAATTCAAGGTTTCGGATGGATACAGTTATCCGAAAGCGAAGCTTGATAAATGGGGGATGTATGCCAACACTTAGAGCGTCTGGGTGATTTTCCTGTCACTGTGGAGAAGCTTATGCGTTCGCTATTGGCCCTTCTTATTTTGATGTTTGGAGTCTGCACCCAGGTGCTGGCCCAGTCCGGTGAAACCCCGTTAAAAGTGGCGATCGCCGGGGATGCACCGCCCTATGTGATTGACGGTGCGACCAGTGGTTTGGAAATAGATATCGTTCGGCAAGCTCTCCCTGGCTATAAGTTGGAGTTCGTACAGATGGGGTTTGCGGAGACGGCCCCGGCGCTTGAGCAGGGTATGGTTCAGGCAGCGGTGAATGTACTCAAGAAGAATGATGGCCTATTTTACTCGAACAGTATGATCAGCTTTGCCAACTATGCCATTGCTAAAGCCAGTGCAGAAATGAAGATTGGCAGTATTGCAGATCTGGCGGGTAAGAAAGTGATCACTTGGCAGGGCGCTCCCATGGATCTTGGGCCCGAATTTGAAAAAATGTTTGGGCCCAACGGCACCCAGAAACAGAATGTTATGCAGGCGCCAACAGCTCGTGACTTGGTTGCCCAATTCTGGAAAATGCCAGATGCGGTCGCCGTGGTGGATATGGAGCTATTTAAGTACTACAGCAATAAAATGGGTCATACCATGGCTCAGGTTGACCTATTCCAGATATTTCCAATGATGACAGACTTTCGAGTCGGTTTCCGCGATGAAAAAGTGCGGGATGACTTTAATCGCGGGCTGGCAGAGCTGTGCAGCAGTGGCCGCTACAAAGCCCTATTGCAGAAATACGATGTGGTGCAGAAGCAGGATATTTGTAAATGACCCCCTGTTACTGATTACCGATAAGACTGTATTGCATTAGGAGAGCCGAGTTTCCCTCGGCTCTTTTTTACTTGAAGAGTTCAGTGTCAGGTTGCCACGCTTGGCTTTACATTCCACTCAAAGGTCCAGCAGGATTTCTCCTGCTGAAGTACATGAAGGATTTGTCTGGATAAGGCCGCTTGATCGATAAAGTGCTCATTTCCCAGGTCTTCATTCCCAGGAAAATTACGACTTCGAGTATTATCAAGGATACCTTCAATTAATAAGTGAGATACATGTACTCCCTTTGCCCCAAGTTCTGCAGCCAGGGACTGGGACATCATTCGTAGAGCTCCCTTGGCAGCAGCGAAGGAAAAAACATGAGCAAAGCTATCTACCGAAGCTGAAGCGCCAATATTCATAATGGCTAAGGGTGGCTGTCCATCCAGCTTCCATATCGAGAGAACTTCTTGGGTGATATGGAAAGCGGTTTTAAAATTTAGGGTAATCGATCGGTCGAAGTCCTGCTCGCTGATATTGGTTACTGTATCTCCACCTGTCCAGGTTCCGGCATTATTTACCAGTGCAGAGATGCCACCGAATTTGCTGCGAATAGCTGCGACTGCTTCCTTTGTGGCTTTGGGGTTAGTGATATCAACTTGCAAAGCTAGCACTCTTGAGGGATCGTCAAATTGCTCGGAAACTTTCTGAAGGTCCTGTGAATTGCGGGCCAATAGGGCAACGGGGAAGCCTTGTCGGTAAGCCTCTGCAGCGATATCCACTCCCAGCCCACGACTTGCACCGGTAACTATAAGGGCATTTTTTTTCTGGAACATAGTAAAACTCCTAATGTGAATTTCTTTTTTCTTGCGGTTTATACTGGTGAGGAGGCTTCCGCAGTGAATGTGGGATAGTCGATATAGCCTTCAGGGCCATTGGTGTAGTAAGTGGATCTGTTCCCGGTGTTGATTGGCCAGCCATGGCGAAATCGCTCAACCAGATCCGGGTTGGCGATAAAGGGTTTTCCGAAAGAAACAGCATCAGAGCCATCATTGAGAATCATTTGCTTGGCTGAGGCGGCACTGTGACCGCCGTTTGAAATTAGAATGCCGTTATATATCTGACGTAGATTTGGGGTTTGGTAATCGATAGTTTGAATATCATGACCTGAGTCAGGACGAGGTTCGAGTAAGTGCAGATAGGCTAGGTCGAGAGGATTAAGTAGCTCTACTGCTCGCGCGTAGGTGTCCCGGTACTGGCTGTCTTTCACTTGCCAGATCTCATTGCTCGGAGATAGCCGAATACCGACCTTGCCACTTCCGATAGCATCGCAAACAGCGTCAGTAACTTCGCTAAGAAACCGTAGGCGTTTGTCGATAGATCCACCGTATTCATCAGTACGCAGATTGCTGCCATCTCGCGTGAATTGATCGATCAGGAAGCTGTTTGCGGCATGTAGTTCGATGCCGTCGAGCCCTGCAGCAATGGCGTTCTTTGCTGCCTGGGCAAATTCAGTAATTATTTTTCGAATTTCTGTTTTGCTGAGGGAACGTGCTTGCTTGAAAGGGCGGTCGCGCCCAATGGGGGTCGGAAGTGTGCCTTCAAGGGTAATCTGTGAGGCTGAAACCGGTTTGTTCCCGCCAAGAAAATCTGGGTGCACAGCGGCACCCATATGCCATAGCTGTACAAAGATAACTCCTTCATCTCTGTGGACTTCTTCACTGATTTGCTGCCAGCCTGCTATTTGTTCTCGAGTGTAGATACCGGGCCCGTTGATCCAGCCGCGTCCAGTTGGGGATGTTGCTGTAGCCTCAGCGATGATCAGCCCCGCACTCGCTCTCTGCCGATAATACTGAGCAGATATGGGTTGGGGGACGCCATTACTGTTGGCGCGGCTGCGGCTCAGTGGAGCCATGACTACTCGGTTTTTAAGGGTGTAATCACCCAAGGATAAAGGGGTAAACAGGTCGGGCATGGGAGTCTCCTCGCCGTGTTGTATTTGGTACAGCGCAGAGGTTATCCAGCTCAAGTCTGATAATAAATAATCGATTCTTAACAGCCTTTGTGCAAATATGCACAGAAATAAGAAAGAGTGGACGAGAGAAGAGGCAAAATGACTAATTGGGATGATATCCGCTACTTCCTTGCACTTGCGCGCAATGGCACGGTGTCTGCGGCTGCCAAGGTGTTAGATGTTAATCACGCTACGGTTTCCCGGCGTATTCAATCTCTGGAGCAGTCTCATGGTGTGCTTTTATTTCATCGCACGCCGAGGGGCTATGCCCTTACAGAGGCGGCAGAGGCAATTTTGCCGATAGCCGAGAAATTGGAGGTTCAAAACTTAATGCTGGAAGAGCGGATCAGTGGGGCGGATAGCCGCATGGCAGGTCCCCTTGTTCTTACGTTACCCCATGATTTACTCAACCAGTTACTGCTAGAGGATCTGTGCCAGTTCCAGGCTGATCATCCAGACATATCCCTGAGGGTTTTGGCTTCCAGTAGCTTGAAGGACCTGGCAAATATCGAGGCAGACGTCGCTCTAAGATTTACGCCTGAGCCACCTGACCTTCTTACTGGTATTCAGTTTGCCCAGCTGGAAATGGGAGTTTACGCTCATCGTTCACTGGTCATCAGCAATGAAGTTAAAGCAGTACTTTGGTCGGCGGAAGAGCAGTTGCCAAGGTGGTGTGATGATCTTCCCAAGTGCAGTGCGGGATTAAGAGTGGATGACCTGCATGCCATGTTTCTGGCGGTAAAGAATGGATTTGGGGTGGCTCGAATGCCCTGCTGGTTTGTCAATGCGATAGGGCACCCTTCGGTGATTCAGCTTCCCCTACGTCAAACTCCCTCCTCTTGGGCTTTGTGGTTATTAAGTCGCACTGACTCACGGCATATGGTGAGAGCAAATAAGTTAAAAGAATTCCTGCGGGAAAGATTGGAAGAAAAGCGAGCTTTATTTGAAAACCCCTTTCCAGTTCAATCTTAAACCGTTTTGAACTGGCTCCATTCGGGCTTGGATAGGGCTCCAGAAAAATAGAAGAGACTATTTCCTGTGATATAAGGCCTTCTTATGTGGATTGCCCGGGAAAGTTCGAACCTCCAATTGCCTGGCCCGTTGCCAGCAAATTGAAATTTATTGTTTATTAAATTTCAGTGGCGTAACTCGCTGTATTTGTCACTACCTGGGCGTGCCGTTTAGCAGTGAAAAACGCAAATGGATTACTTAGGGTTGGCAAGTTTTTCTGTGCGGGCGTGTTTGCGGGTAGTGGAAAGGTCCGTACTTCGTAAATATTTTTCACTCTATGGTGACTGTTCAAACTGCTACCTGAGTAAACGGTAAATCTCACCAGCATTAGGCTTTAGTTTCTGAGTGCTCATAACCTCTGGCCAGTTTGATAAAAGCGCTCAGGTATTCAACTTCGCTATCGTCTTCACGAGTTCCTAAGAAAATCTGTTTGGCAATACCTTGTCGCCCGAGGCGCACCACCGATAGTGCCAGCTTGGTGGAGTACTCCTCTGCAAGCCAGCGAGGCAGGGCTGCGACCCCGCGGCCGCTGGCCACCATCTGTAGCATGATATCGGTAGTTTCACTGGTCTTGTGGCGCAGTGGCACCACGCCCGCAGGGTTGAGAAACTGGGTATAGATATCCAGGCGGTCCGGCGGCACGGGGTAAGTTAACAACACCTGATCCCGTAGGTCTTCTGCTGTCAGGTACTTTCGCTTTGCCATCGGGTGATCTCGAGGGACTACCAGCACCTGCTCGTAATCAAATACGGGATCGAAGCGCAGTCCGGCTTTATAGAAAGGGTCAGGGGTAACTAGCAGGTCGATCTCGTAACCCAGTAAAGCGCCGAGACCTCCAAACTGAAATTTCTGCTTAACATCCACATCCACGTCCGGCCAATCTTCCAGAAATGGCGACACTACTTTCAGTAACCACTGATAGCAGGGGTGGCATTCCATACCGATACGCAGGGTACCGCGCTCACCTTGAGCCATTTGCTTTAGCTTGCTCTCAGCATGTTCCAGTTGTGGCAGGACACGGTTGGCCAATCCAAGCAGATACTCACCGGTCTGGGTCAAGCGCAAGCTGCGGCCCTCACGCAACCAGATAGGGGCCCCGAGGTTCTGTTCCAACTTGCGCACAGTATGGCTCAGCGCCGACTGGGTTAGGCAGAGGTGCTTGGCCGCTGCGGTTAGCGAACCGTGATGGTCTACGGCCTGGATTATTGTTAAGTGCGTGCGCTCTAGCATAGCTGTAACCGAGCAATCCATGAATAAATTTAATGGATAGTTGAAAATATACCATTTTTGTTCATTTATAAAGAAGCTTATCCTGCCTGGCAATGTCAATCACCAAGCAAAGAACTCAGTTTTTGCCTTAGGAATCAGGATACCAGGCCGCAATGAATAAAGAGTTTGCATTCAGCATCAAGAACTTACGCTTTGATGAAAACTATCGTCCAGCGGATAGCACGCGGATCACCACCAATTTTGCGAACTTGGCGAGAGGGGAGAGCCGTCGGGATAACTTGCTCAACACCTTGAGAATGATTGATCGTCGTTTCAATGCCTTGGCGCATTGGGACAACCCTAGTGCAGATCGTTACTCTGTAGAGCTGGATATTATTTCCGTTGATATTGATATTGAAGGCAACGGAGAAGCCTTTCCTACCATTGAAGTATTGAAGACGAATATTGTTGATCGTAAAAACAATCAACGGATTGAGGGCATAGTAGGAAACAACTTTTCTTCATATGTGCGGGATTATGATTTCAGCGTGTTGTTGTTGGAGCATAACGAGAAGCAAGACAAGTTTAGCCTTCCTGAAGGTTATGGCGATCTTCACGGGAAAATTTTTCAATCGTTCCTGAATTCAAGTGCCTACAAGGATAACTTCAGCAAGCCCCCTGTTATTTGTCTGAGTGTATCGAGCAGTAAGACTTATCATCGAACTGAAAATCAGCACCCCGTACTCGGTGTTGAGTATCGGCAGGACGAATACTCTTTAACTGACGAGTATTTTGAGAAAATGGGTTTGCAGGTTCGCTATTTTATGCCGCCGGATAGTGTTGCCCCTTTGGCTTTTTACTTTCAAGGTGATTTGCTTGGTGATTATACGAATCTTGAGCTTATCGGCACTATCAGCACGATGGAGACCTTCCAAAAGATATATCGGCCTGAAATATACAATGCAAATTCTGTAGCGGGGACCTGCTATCAGCCCAGTTTGAAGCACCAAGATTATTCACTCACTAAAATTGTTTATGACCGGGAAGAGCGTAGCCAGCTGGCTATAAAGCAAGGAAAATTTACTGAAGAACAATTTATCAAGCCATACAGAAGCATCCTTGATCAGTGGGCCGCTAATTACGCGCTTTAATTAACAAATACAGATAAGATTATTTTTCATGAATCGCCTATTGCCAACTTCAAGCGCTGGAAGCTTGCCTAAACCATCCTGGCTCGCAGAGTCCGAAAAACTTTGGTCTCCCTGGAAATTACAGGGGGATCAATTACAAGAAGGTAAACAGGATGCCTTGCGCCTGACATTACAAGAGCAACAACAAGCCGGTATCGATATCGTTAGTGACGGGGAACAGACCCGCCAACATTTTGTGACTACATTTATTGAGCACCTCAACGGCGTTGACTTCGAGAAGCGGGAAACCGTTAAAATCCGCAATCGCTATGAAGCGAGCGTGCCGTCAGTTGTTGGCGAAGTATCTAGGCAACAACCAGTATTTGTTCAAGATGCCAGGTTTTTGCGCAAGCAAACCAGTCAAGCTATTAAGTGGGCATTACCTGGCCCCATGACAATGATTGATACTCTCTACGATAGCCACTACAAAAGCCGCGAAAAGCTCGCCTGGGAATTTGCCAAAATTCTCAATCAGGAAGCGCGTGAGTTAGAGGCTGCGGGTGTTGATATTATTCAATTTGATGAGCCTGCATTTAATGTTTTTTTTGATGAGGTGAATGACTGGGGGATTGCCACTTTAGAAAAAGCCATCGAGGGGCTGAAATGCCAAACTGCCGTACATATTTGCTATGGCTACGGTATCAAAGCCAATACAGACTGGAAGAAAACTCTGGGGTCAGAATGGAGACAATATGAAGAAGCGTTTCCAAAACTGCAAAAATCCAATATCGATCTAATTTCCCTCGAATGCCACAACTCCCATGTTCCAATGGATCTCCTTGAGCTTATTCGTGGTAAAAAAGTGATGGTGGGCGCTATTGATGTGGCAAGCAACACGATTGAAACACCGGAGGAAGTCGCCGATACCTTGCGAAAAACACTCAAGTATGTGGATGCTAAGGATCTCTATCCCTGTACGAACTGTGGTATGGCGCCTCTATCCCGTCAAGTTGCGAACCGTAAGCTCAATGCGTTAAGTGCAGGTGCAGAAATTGTTCGAAGAGAGCTCTCGGTTTAGCTGTCTACAATATTTAGGTGCTCCCATGTCACTTTCCAGTACAGCCATAGAACCGTTGCGCTTTCGCGAGGCACTGGGGCATTACGCTTCCGGTATTACCGTGATCGCATCGCGCCGTGAGGGTGAGCCGATAGGCTTTACCTGCCAGTCGTTTTATAGCGTATCGACGAGCCCGCCACTAGTGTCATTCAGTGTTATGTCGAGTTCGTACAGCTACCCCAAAATTCGCCAGGCAGGCCGATTTTCGGTCAATATCCTGTCGGATGATCAGGTTACGATTTCCAACCAGTTTGCTCGTCAAGGCGCGGACAAATGGAGTGAAGTCGAATGGCAGGAATCGCCGCTGGGGAATCCCATTATCGCCGGCAGCCTGCATTGGCTTGACTGTGAAATTCATGCTGAACACGCCGCCGGAGATCACCTGATTGTGATTGGTGAGGTGAAGGCGTTAAACCTACAAAAAGCTGCTGCAAGGCAGCCACTTCTGTATTTTAAAGGCCAATATCGCAACCTTACTGCGGTGTCCCCAGCCGGGTAATACATGTGAGCAGCGGGTTGCGGACTTGCAACCCCATCGCCTGCTTCCAGAAGAAACCCGCATGAATCAATTCGAGGAATTTATGGAATTTCTACTCTACCTGCTGCTAGGGGCTGTGGCTGGGGTGCTGGCTGGTCTGTTTGGTGTCGGTGGTGGCATCATCATCGTACCTGTGCTTGTATTCAGTTTTACTGCCCAGGGTGTCGATCCGCTTGTGCTGACCCACCTGGCTGTGGGTACTTCGCTAGCGACTATAGTCTTTACTTCGATTAACTCGGTTTTGGAGCATCAACGCAAAGGCGCGGTGCTATGGCCGACTTTTGCCTGGATGAGTCTGGGTATTCTTCTCGGTGCAAGTCTCGGCTCGTTCACAGCGGCAGCTATCCAGGGGCCGGTACTGCAAAAGATTATTGGTGTATTTGCTATTACCATTGCCATTCAAATGGGACTGGAGCTTAAGCCCAAGGCCAGCCGCGCTGTTCCCGGTAAGCTGGGGCTGACAGCGGCCGGCGGGGTAACAGGCTGGGCTTCTGCCATCTTTGGCATCGGTGGCGGCACACTGACGGTACCCTTTCTAACCTGGCGCAGCGTGCCGATGCAGCAAGCAGTGGCAACTTCCTCAGCCTGTGGTTTGCCGATTGCTGCTGTCGGCGCTCTTAGTTTTATGGTTATTGGTTGGCAGCAACCTGAACTGCCGCAGTGGAGTTTTGGTTTTATCTACCTGCCAGCCATGGTCGGTATCGCCATCACCAGCATGTTCTTCGCCCGTTTTGGGGCGCGACTGGCCCACAAGTTATCTCCGCGATTGCTTAAGCGTTTGTTTGCCCTGCTGTTGCTCTGCGTGGGTGGAAGTTTTCTTCTCTGAGGCATCAATGAATTGCAGTCTATCGATTGCTATCTTGGCGTAGGTGCAGCTGCAAAAGTGGAAGGGGGCTTCAATCCTTTTCCAAGTGCGATCGGGCCCAAGTGAAGAGTATTAACTCCTAACTTTCTTTTGTGTGTCGAAATCTCTGGTCGAGCACAGGACCCTAGTGAGATGAAAATGGATTAACGTATCTGGAGGTTGCACAGTTGGTGCAATTGCTCCCGCTGACTGATGTGCGTATATCTATCCGCTGTATGGAACGAATGAAGAGATTGCTTCTAACCCTGTTGGGTCATTCAAGCTGTTTGTGATTGCTTAAAGTGAATAGGAGTTGCTGGGGGGGGGCGAGGCCGCGAAGAATTAATTGTGCAAAGAGCAGTTCGGCACTAGCTGTTCTATAACAAAAAAGGGCTTACGTCGTGAGACATAAGCCCTTTTCTTTGTATGGCGCGCTCGGGAGGATTCGAACCTCCGACCGCCTGGTTCGTAGCCAGGTACTCTATCCAGCTGAGCTACGAGCGCGTCGTTATGGGTGCGAACTATAGAGAGTTGATTCGTTGCCGTCAACCTCTTTTTGGAAAAAATCCTTAAAAATCCGCAACTTATCGAGTTTCTGGGCCCCTCTGGGAGCGGTCGACCAGTCTCGACAGGGCGCGAATTCTGCCGTGCCTCTCCTCAATTTGCAAGCCTTACTTTGAAAAATATGCCTTGGGTACCGATTGCGCCAGTGATCCAGGGGCGGGGCATTAAATTCCTCGGTGTGATTGGCGGCGAACTATACTCATTACTCTACCGGGATTCCGATGATTCGCACCTTTTCCATTGCCCATTGCCAGGTCCGGCCTATCTTCCGGCGGCAGGCTTCTCCAGAGATATAGTGAGAATATATGGCGGACGAGCAGGACCAAGAGCGAAAGCTGCCGCAGGGGGAGTCTCCTTCACCGCCATCGGGAAAGCCGGTTCCGCAAGGGCCGCTGAATTGGCTTCAGTATTTCCTGTGGATTTTCCTTTTAATACTGACTGTACAGTACTGCACTAACGGACAGCTTTCTGGCAAGCGGACTGAGTTAGCTTACAGTGACTTCAAGAAAGAGGTCGCCGAAGGCAAAGTTGCCAGCGTGGTTATCGAGGGGGATAGAGTAAGCGGCACTTTTAAGCCGGAGGCGGGCAAGCTGTCGGAGTCAAACACTGGCGAGAAAGAAAAAAAGGCTCCACAGCCTGAGCACTTCACAACCATTCTACCTTCCGTTCAAGACCCCGAACTGCTGCCCCTGCTGGAAAAGGAGAAAGTGGAAATCCTGGCAGAGTCTCCGGGAGGGGGCTTTATGCAGCGGATGTTGATTCTGCTTCTGCCCTGGATACTGATTATTGGGCTCCTGGTTTGGATGGGGCGGCGAATGCAGGAAAAGATGGCCAGTGGGGCTCCCGGCAGTCCCTTCGGTTTTGCTCGATCACCAGCAAAGCGGTTTGAGCGCAGTGAGTCCCAAGTGACTTTCGATGATGTGGCCGGGTTGGCAAATGCGAAGAAGGACCTGCAAGAAGTGGCGGGGTACCTCAAGAACCCGGAGCACTATCGCAAGCTCGGAGCGAAGATCCCCCGGGGCATTTTGCTAATGGGGCCTCCCGGTACGGGCAAAACCCTGATGGCGAAAGCGCTGGCCGGTGAGAGTGAAGCGCCATTTTTCAGTATTAGTGGCTCTGAATTTATTGAGATGTTTGTAGGAGTGGGTGCTTCCCGTGTGCGGGATATGTTTGCCGAAGCCAAGAAAGATGCTCCTTCAATTATCTTTATCGATGAGATTGACTCCGTCGGCCGGGCGCGGGGGACGGGTGTTGGTGGCGGACACGATGAGCGGGAGCAGACGCTCAATCAGATCCTTGGGGAAATGGATGGCTTTGACCCCCAGGAAGCGGTGGTGGTGGTGGCGGCAACCAACAGGCCCGACGTTCTCGATGCGGCGCTGCTAAGACCGGGGCGCTTTGACCGAAAAATTACTCTGGACCTTCCAGACAAGGCCGCACGCAAGGAAATTCTTGAGATTCATTCCCGCGATGTCCCATTGCACGGCAAGGTGGATCTGGAGCGGCTCGCGGCCCTGACCGCAGGTTTTGCCGGCGCGGATCTGGAAAACCTGATTAATGAGGCTGCACTGTTGGCGGGGCGAGAAGATAAGTCCGCAGTGGATATGGATTGTTTGTTGAGGGCGAGGGATAAAGTGGTTCTCGGTGGCGAGCGCGAAATGGTTATCAGTGAGGAGGACAAGCGGATTATCGCCTATCACGAAGCGGGACACGCGTTGGTAGCAACGCTATTGCCCAATGCAGATCCTTTGGAGAAGGCAACTATTATCCCCAGGGGGCACAGTCTCGGCGCTACCGAGCAGATTCCCACGGAAGAACATCACAGTATGCAGGTCAGTTATCTCCGCGATCGTATCGGCGTAATGCTTGGGGGGAGGGTTGCTGAGCGGGTGGTGTTCAAGGAGGTGAGCACTGGTGCTGAGGCAGATTTAAAGCAGGCGACGCGACTGGCCCGTCACATGGTGACGCATTGGGGGATGAGTGAAAAATTAGGCCCCGTTGCTTTCCGCCGGGGAGAGGAGCATATATTCCTGGGGCGCGAGATGGCCCAGCAGAAGGACTTCAGCGAACACACCTCAGAGATTATTGATGACGAAATTATTGCTTTGATCAGCGGTATTGAGATGAAAGTAGATCAGTTGCTGACAAAAAATCGCAAGAAATTAGATGCATTGGCTGGGGCTCTTTTGGAAAAAGAAACCCTCGATGCAGCGGAAATAAATGAAATACTTTCCCATGTGGCTGCGGGTGGTGATGACACATCTATTGCGCCGAAATAGCTCCTGGCTTTAATGGAAATTTATTTTTCAGGTAGACCCGCTGGTCAAATTTAATGTATTTAAATGTACCAGGTTAATTGAGTTTATTAGTTTTGAATTGCCGTATACCTGAAATATCGAAGGGCACTTTCAGGCTAATCTAAAAGAGCTGAGAGCGCATCAATTTAAAATAGACAAAAAGTTTTGTGTTTTTGGGGTGGTTTAGATACATATTGTCATTGGCTTTTTTGAAAATAATCAATTTTCTAAGTAAAAGGGCAACTTAAGGTATCGCCCTTAAACAGTGCATAATTTTATTTTTTCCATTCCCGTTAATTTTTTTCTTCAAGTTGAAAGAACTTTCCAGACTAATTGAGTTATTTTTACAGACATTTACGTTAAATAGACTTCCACACACGGTTGCGAGCCTGTAACCTGTCCATGTCACAGATTCACAACGAAATCTGTGCATCTTTATCAGCGCGGTCTTGAATCGGAGTTTCACTTAGTCGGAGCCTCTTTATAGAGGTAGAGCGGTGGGGCCAGGCAGTACCGATTGCGATAAGTCCGTTGTTGTACATAAAAAAAATAAAACAATGGAGAGAAAACATGGGAAGTCCGTCAAAACCCAAGCAGCACTCTGCTCTGCTTTCCGCCTGTTCCGTAGCAACTCTTTGGTTAGCCAGTGGTATTAGCCCCAGTTATGCCGCAGAGGGAGCAGTCGGCACCCTTATGGAAGAAGTGCAGGTAACAGCCCGTAAGCGTGCAGACGCAGAATTACTTCAGAATGTTCCGGTAGCGGCTACCGCTTATTCCGGTGACCAGCTGGAGGCTCTGCAAACTAAGGATTTACAAAGCCTTTCTTTCAAAATGCCCAATGTCCAGCTGGAGGATGTGGGTACTGTAAAAAATACGGCAAATTTCACTGTTCGAGGTCTTGGAGTGAATAGCTCTATTCCATCAATTGATCCCACTGTTGGGGTCTTTGTCGATGGTATGTACCTCGGTGTGAATGCGGGTGTTGTTACCGATGTGTTTGATCTGGAGGGTATCGAAGTTCTCCGTGGTCCCCAGGGCCTATTATTTGGCCGTAATGTTACCGGTGGTGCTGTCGTTGTTAAAACAGCGCGCCCAACCGATGAGTTCTCTGCTCGCTTCAAGGTGTCCACAACGGACAATCTGGATGTGGTGACTGCGGGTTCAATCAATGGTGCCATCTCTGACGATGTTAACGGCCGTCTGACCGTTTATTACAACGATGACCGTGGCTGGTTCGAAAATGTTGCCACCGGCAATGATAATGCCGGTGCCTCTGACAGCTGGTTTATTCGCCCAAGCTTTAGTGTTCAACTCAATGAAACGGCAGAACTGCTTGTGCGGATGGAGCACGGGCGCATGGACTCCGATGGAGTGGTTGCGCAAAACCGTGGCAATGAACCTTATGTAGTTGATACTGGAAACGGTTTTATTGCCTATCCCAGCGCGACCCAGATTGCTGAGGCTTACGGTATTCCTGATTGGGACAATAGTGAGGACTCTTTTGAGGTAGCCCAGGACGAAGAGGGTTATCAAAAAGATGAGTGGACCCAGATCATTACTGAGTTTAATAAAGATGTTGAATTCGGTGATGGTACCATCACAAATATCCTGGCTTGGCGTGAATATGAGGCGCGGGGCTTGGGGGATATTGACTCCCTGCCTTTTGTCGGTTTCCATGCAGACTCTAGTGTGGATCAGAGCCAGTTGAGTAACGAGCTGCGCTATGCCGGCCGTTTCGGTCGCACGGCCATCACTGCCGGCGCTTATTGGTTCTCTCAGGATGTAACCTACCTGGAAAATCGTTTATTAGCCGATGGTTATGGTGGCATTATCGATTGGACCGGTGGTGGTGTGCAGGATCACAGTACTTATGGATTCTTTACCCAGGCTGATATCGATTTGGACGAGGCTTGGGTGCTAACACTTGGTGGACGCTACTCGAGTGAGGAGAAAGACGCGAAGATTGCCTCTATTCCCCTGAATCTCTGCACACTGGACGGCTGTGCTGCCTATGACTTTAAAGATAGCGAAAGCTGGAATGCCTTTACTCCCAAGATTGGTTTACAGTGGACTGTCTCAGATGAGACGCAGCTCTACACATTCTGGACCAAGGGTTTCCGCAGTGGAGGGTATAACTTCCGCAACGCAGGCATAGATCCGACCACAGGAATGCCCTACACCCCGCAGGTAACGGACCAGGAAGAGCAAAGCAGCTTTGAAATTGGGGCCAAGGTAGATTGGCTTGATGGCCGCCTGCGCACCAATATGGCTGTATTCCACAACACTATTTATGATATGCAGCGGGAGGAGAACCTCGCCGATGCAGTGACTGGTGTGGCCCAGATTATCCGCAATACCGCTGATGCCACTATTCGCGGTGCGGAATTGGAGGCAATGGCGGCACTGAGTGATAACCTGCTATTTACCTTCAATGTGGGTTATGTGGATGGCGACTACGATAAGGTGCTGGGTGACCTGAATGGTGATGGTGTTGTGGATGATGAAGACCTGGGCCTAGAAATTCCTCGCCTGGCGCCCTGGACTTATGGTGTTGGGTTGGTGCATGACCTGTCCCTGGGCTCCCTCGGAACCCTGACTTCCCGCATCAACTTTAATCATCGCGATGAAGCGCCATATACGGATGATAACAAGGGTATGCTGTCTGAAGTAGAAATGCTCGACTTCAGTATTGGATTTACCCCTGATAGTGGTCAATACACAGTTTCTTTGTTCGGCAAAAATATGCTTGATGAAGTGAATGAGGCCAATGATACCCAGCTACCAGTAAAACTAGGCGGTATCGGTGCCAGCTTTACCCCACTGAATAAAGGTCGCGTTATGGGGGTTGAGTTTCTTTACGAACTGTAACTACAGCTAAAAATTGCTAGCTTAAAGGGTATATTTTTAAGTTAACAAACTTCGAAACGGCCAGTTCCTTTTCACAATTAAAATTTGTGATGGGGCTGGCCGTTTTTTATTGGGTTGCGTGTTGAATAAAAGCTGCTTGATGATTTTTGATACTCTTGTTTTGTTAGCGTGGCAATAAAAGTGAACCTATAAAGGGGAAAAATATGCGGTTTATTGATCTGCCTACATTTGGTGGGCCTGAAGTCATGCAATTGCAGGAGATGGATAAGCCTGCTCCCGGCGCAGACGAAGTCCTTATCCGTGTAGCCGCAGCTGGGGTTAATCGCCCTGATCTTGTGCAGCGCCAAGGGCATTATCCGGCACCTCCCGGAGCATCGCTGGTATTGGGATTGGAAGTGGCTGGTGAGGTTGTTGAAGTCGGGGAAAAAGTTGTGCGCTGGCAGGTGGGGGATACAGTTTGTGCCCTGACCAATGGTGGAGGTTACGCAGAGTTTGCAGTAGCTCCAGAGGGGCAATGCCTCCCGGTCCCCGCAGGCCTTAGTCTTATTGAGGCAGCTGCATTGCCGGAAACTTTTTTCACCGTATGGACTAATGTATTTGACCGCGCCGGTTTAAAACCGGGCGAGGTGATTTTAATCCATGGTGGTTCCTCTGGCATTGGTACCACGGCGATTCAGTTGGCCCATCAATTAGGAGCCAGGGTTTTCACTACTGCGGGAACAGAAGATAAATGCGCAGCCTGTGTGGCTTTGGGAGCGGAGAAGGCGGTCAACTATCGGGATGAGGATTTTGTCTCCGTTGTGCGCGAGATGACAGATGATCACGGAGCTGATGTTATCTTGGATATGGTGGGCGGTAGCTATATCAATAGCAATATTCGTGTGGCCGCTAACGACGGCAGAATAGTGAATATTGCCTACCTGGCAGGCGCTAAAGTAGACGTAAATATGATGCCGGTGATGTTGAAACGGCTTACATTGACCGGCTCAACATTGAGGGCTCGCTCGCCAGAAGTGAAAGCCGGTATTGCGAAATCGCTGGAACAGAAGGTTTGGCCGCTAATTGAAGCGGGTAAAGTGCGGCCGCAACTAGCCGCTGAGTTTCCTCTGCATCAGGCGGTTGAGGCCCATAAATTACTGGAGTCCGGTACTATCACCGGGAAAATCGTTTTAACCTTGTAAGGACTTGTGGCTGCCTAGGGCGAGGAGTAAGTGGGCATCCGCTGAATAACGCCCTCAGGCACATCCCCGGGTTCACAATAGATTTTGCCGGGCAGGCGCTGTAGAGGTGGGCGGACTGTCACATCATCGCTCATCATTTCCACATAGGCTTTGTATAGATTGCTGATATTGCGCACATACTGCACGGGCTCGGAGCCTCTCACATAGCCGTATCTAGCCCGTTTAAAGTACTGGGGCTGGGCCAGTTTCAGCATGGCGACTTCCACATTGTCGAACCACACATTGGGATCCAGTCCCAGTTCTTTAGCCAGCCGCTGGGCATCGAGTAAGTGGCCGTATCCTGCATTGTAGGAAGCGAGAGTAAACCAGAGTTTATTTACGGTTGGCAAAGCGGGATTAAAGCGATCGCGCACCCAATCCATATATTTTACCCCCGCTTTAATACCTCTTTCAGGTTCGAACAGCGGCGGAGGAAATCCCATTTCCTCGGCTGTGGCAGGCATTACCTGCATCAATCCCTGCGCGCCAACTGGAGATACGGCTTTAGGGTTGAAATTGCTTTCCTGCCACATCTGCGCGACGATCATGCGCCAATCAAAATCGTATTTAAAGGCGGATTCCTTCACCAACTCATCGTAAGGAGAGAGGTTTTCTCCCGGTATTACCCGGGAACTTACTCGCTGGGTAAATCGTTTGTTCGGCTCAAAATAAGCCTGGTATTGTTTTTGGTATTGGCTCGTTTTTCTGTAATTTTTCAAAAACTTATTCAAGTTCTGTAACAGGTGCCAATTTTGTCTTAATACCATCCAGCCCTGTGGACGTGGGTCACCGATAAGAGTTCCGAGTACCAGTTGTGGCTGAACGGATGCCTCAATCTTGGCTCGACCGGAGTGGGATATAGTCGCATCTACCAGTCCGTCGGCGATTAATGAGAAGATTTGTGACTGGGAAATATCTGGCGGCGCCACACGAATATCGACATCAATACCTGCTTCTTTCAGTGTTTCAGCGGTTTCAATAAATGATGAATAGGCGCGTAGAGTTAATTTACGGCCATTAAGATCCTGAATCTGGGTAATAGGGGGGCTGCCTTTACCACTGACGATTTGGTCTGTGGATTCGACATAGGGCTTGGTGAATACCATGCCCTGGTCTTCACGGGCACTGGTAATATTGAGTTCAGCCCCGGCAAAGTCACCGCGACCCGCCCTCAACCAATCGGCAAGGTCTTCTTCGTAGGGGACAACAATAACCTGGAGTTGGAGTTTGTGCTTATTGGCAAAAGCCTGGGCAAGATCGTAGTCAAATCCCATTAATACCCCTTTCCATAAGAAATAGGTTGTCGGCCCATTGTAAGTGAGTAGCCTGATTACCCCCGATTTTTTAATACCCTTCCAATCGGTAATACGTTCTTCCTGGGACTTAACCAGGTTGCGGGTCAAAAAATTATCGAGAGTGGTATGTAGGCGTTTGGAGTCTTTGCGTACACCCCAGGCAATATTTTGCACTTCAGATACATCTGCACCAATCCGCATGTCATCGCGGTAATTGCGCAAATCCTGGGCTGAAAAATCCTCCAAAATAGCAACCCGGTTCTTCTGGCCATTGATGATATCCAGCAGGGTATCTCGATTACCATTAATATCAATTTCTCGAATAGTTAGGTTTGAGTTTGGATTTTCGGCAACAAGTTGCTCTGCAGTTTCTTTAATAGAGGAGCCGGCGGGGATAATAAATTCCAGGTCCTTTAATTTGCTCGCATCTGAAATATCTGGACCCTCAGGACCAGTGACGAGTACTAACCGCGAATGGCGAAGAGGAACCGTGAAGTCAATAATTTCTTCACGGGCGTCAGTGACAGTCAGGTTATAGGCGATTACATCTGCCTGGCCATCGATCAGCATTTGCACCGCATCATCGGGCGTTTCAGCTTTTATCCACTTGGGTTCCAGCTTTAACTGTTTGGCCAGTTTGTTGGCAAGTTCGAAGTGACGGAGACTCACCACATCGTCACGAGGTAGCAGGTCCTCGGAAGCGCCGGTTAAATTAACGAACCGAATTGTGCCGTGTTTTCTTATGTCCCTAAGGTCACCGGTTTCGATGTAGTTGACTTGCTGTTCTTTAGCGGGGGTTACTTCAGGCAGTTGCCCTGATCGCTTGTCGGCATCCTGCGCTTCGGCAGCTGACATGGTGACTGATTCGGCTACTCCAGAATCACGCTCTGGTTCCGTGCAGGCTGCAAGGGCAAGCAGTAGTACTGAAAGTAGTATCAAGGTCCACTGGTTGAGGTGGATAGCAGTAGATTCACTATCCATATATTGCTCCGAAGGCACTCTACCTCAACCATTATAGTGTCGCTTGATTTGCGCTCTTTAATTGTTAAAGAAATCAGTTTTCGATGGTATTAACTTTTGCAGTGAAGTTCCCTTTGGCCAGCTTAATATGGACTTGCTGGTCGGTATCCAGTTCTGAACTATCACGAATTGCGCGATTTTCTGAATCCAGAACAATGGCATAGCCTCGCTGCAATACTGCCAGAGGACTGATGTTTTGTAGTAATTGGGCCCCGTGGGAAAGTTTGTCGCTGCCGCGCTGTAATATCAGTTGTATCGCACGCTCTAGGTTTCCCTTGAGTTGGATTAACTGCTTTCGACTGTTGTCGAGTCGGCGTGTCGGTAGGTTGTGGGCAAAAGCTCTGGAGGCGGAATCCAATTGGGATTTGCGACTTTGGATTTGTTGTTGGCAAGCTGCTACCAGGCGCATCTCCAAATGATCCAGGCGCTGGGCTTGGTTGAGGAGCTGCTCCTTGGGATGGCGCAAACGGTTGCGTCGCAATTGAACCTGTTGAGATAAATGTTTTAGCTGGTTGTCCATGGCGCGGTGCAATCTGCGCTGGACCTGGTCAAGCCGCTGTAAAATTTCTGCAGCATTGGCGCTGGCTATTTCCGCCGCGGCAGAGGGGGTGGGTGCGCGCAGGTCTGCGGCTAAATCTGCAATAGTCGTATCGGTTTCGTGGCCGACTGCAGAAATAGTGGGAATAGGGCTTGCGGCCAGTGCGCGGGCGACAATTTCTTCATTAAAAGACCACAGGTCTTCCAGGGAACCTCCGCCGCGACCGACAATTAATAAATCGTGGCGACCACTGCGGCCCGCTTTTTCAATCGCTGCTGCGATTTGCTGAGCGGCATCCTGACCTTGAACGGCTACGGGCCAGATTTCAATTTGTGCAGAAGGGTGTCTCCTGCCCAATACGTGAATCATATCCCGTATTGCCGCGCCTGTCGGCGAAGTGACAATGCCGATATTGGTTGGCAAAAACGGAAGAGAGCGTTTTCTGCTTGTTTCGAACAGGCCCTCAGCATTCAGTTTTGCTTTGAGCTGTTCCAGCTGGCGCATCAGGGCGCCAAAGCCGGCCTCCTCCATATGCTCAACGATTAACTGAAATTCTCCGCGCCCTTCGTACAGGCTCACCCTGGCCCTGATTAAAACCTCGCGACCATTTTGCGGCCGAAAGGCGACACTGCGATTGCGACCGCGAAACATGGCGCAGCGCACCTGGGCCCGCGCATCTTTAAGGCTAAAATACCAGTGCCCGGAGCTGGGTATGGAAAAATTGGAAATCTCCCCACTGATCCATAGAAGGGGCACACTGCTTTCCAGAAGATGTTTAACTTCCCGATTCAGGTCACTTACCGACAGCACGCTGCGCTTGGCATTTTGACTAGGGGGAATTGTCTGCATCGGTGAATCTCGTCGGGCGTATTGGGCGGAGCAATATTGCAGTATCGCCCTTATAGGTAAAGAGCTTTACCGTACAAATCCGTTTTTCTGCAAATTGATGTTTGCGCTTTGGGCGCGTAGAGGTATAATCGCGCCGATACCCAATCCCGCCTATTCGAGGTTTGAGTGTCAACAATGTCTGAATCCAATCTGCGCATCGCGCGCGAAGCCCTCACTTTTGACGACGTCCTACTTGTGCCCGGATATTCCGAGGTCACGGCCAAGGATGTGAGTTTAAAAACCCAACTCTCCCGCAACATTACCCTGAACATCCCCATTGTGTCCGCTGCTATGGATACAGTGACGGAAGCTCGCCTGGCCATTGCGTTGGCCCAGGAAGGGGGTATCGGCATTATTCACAAGAGTATGTCGATAGAAGAGCAAGCTCTTGCCGTTCGCGCGGTGAAGAAGTTTGAAGCCGGTGTTGTAAAAGACCCTATTACTATTGAGTCCGATGCCACTGTGCGCGAGTTGATCGCGCTGACCAGTCACCACAATATTTCCGGTGTACCGGTAATGGATCGTGGCGATTTGGTAGGTATCGTCACCAGCCGCGACGTTCGCTTCTTGACTGATCTCGACGTCAGTGTCGCCAGCATCATGACGCCGAAAGAGCGTCTGGTGACGGCCCACGAAGATGCGAGCCCCGACGAAGTACGCGAACTGCTGCATAAGCACCGTATCGAAAAGGTACTGGTGGTTAACGACAACTTTGAGTTGCGCGGCCTGATCACTGTTAAAGACTTTAACAAAGCAGAGCAGTACCCGAACTCCTGTAAGGATTCCGATGGTCGCCTGCGTGTGGGCGCGTCTGTGGGCACCAGCCCGGACACCGATGATCGCGTAGCTGCATTGGTAGAAGCCGGCGTTGATGTGCTGGTAGTAGATACCGCCCACGGCCACTCCCGCAACGTGATCGAGCGCGTGCGCCGCATTAAGGAAATGCACCCCCAGGTGGATGTGATCGGTGGCAACATCGCTACGGCTGACGCAGCGCGTGCACTGGTTGAGGCCGGTGCGGATGCGGTTAAAGTGGGTATCGGCCCCGGTTCTATCTGTACCACCCGTATCGTAACGGGTATCGGCGTACCCCAGGTGACGGCAATTGCAGAGGTTGCCACAGCCCTTAAAGAATTTGGTGTGCCCATGATCGCCGACGGTGGTATCCGTTACTCCGGCGATATCTCCAAGGCAATTGTTGCCGGCGCCTCATCAGTCATGATGGGTTCCATGTTCGCTGGTACCGAAGAGGCGCCGGGCGAAGTTGAGCTCTATCAGGGCCGTACTTACAAGTCCTATCGTGGGATGGGTTCTCTCGGTGCTATGTCTCGCACCCAGGGTTCTTCCGATCGCTATTTCCAGGATGCGAGCAAGGGCGCTGAAAAACTGGTACCGGAAGGTATCGAAGGTCGAGTGCCTTATAAAGGTCCGCTGTCAGCCATTGTTCACCAGATGATGGGTGGTTTGCGTTCAGCCATGGGTTACACCGGCAGTGTCGATATCGAGACCATGCGCACTCGTCCTGAGTTTGTGCGGGTCACGGCAGCCGGTATGGGTGAGTCCCATGTCCACGACGTTCAAATTACCAAAGAAGCCCCCAACTACCCGGTGGGCCGACGCTAAGCCTTCGACCTTCTCCAGGTGAAAAAATTTAGACGGAACAAGCAGCAAACGGACCTTTAAGGTCCGTTTGCTGTTATTTAATCCAGTTATCGAGTAAGTCATGAGCCAAGATATCCATTCCAGCCGAATACTCATTCTCGACTTCGGGTCCCAGTACACACAATTGATTGCCCGCCGTGTTCGCGAGCTGGGCGTATTTTCTGAAATTCGCGCTTTCGATATGACCGAAGAGGAAATTCGTGAGTATCAGCCCAAGGGCATTATTCTCGCCGGCGGCCCCGAGTCGGTACCGGAGGAGGGCTCCCCGCGCGCGCCGGAAGCGGTTTATAACCTGGGCGTGCCGGTACTGGGCATTTGCTATGGCATGCAGACCATGGCCCATCAGCTTGGAGGTACCGTACAGGGTAGCGATATTCGCGAATTCGGCTATGCCCAGGTAAAAGTTGAAGGCCAATCCAACCTGTTGAGCGATATCAAAGATCATATCGCTGATGATGGCAGTTCCCTACTGGATGTTTGGATGAGTCACGGCGACAAGGTAGTGGCGATGCCTGAGGGCTTTGAACTGCTGGCTTCCACTGATTCCTGCCCAATTGCCGGTATGTACAACGCTGAGAAGAATTTCTTCGGTGTACAGTTCCACCCGGAAGTGACTCATACCCTGCAAGGCATGCGTATTTATGAGCACTTTGTGATTGATATTTGCGGGTGTGAGAAGCTCTGGACTCCCGCGAACATTATTGAAGACTCTATTGCTAAAGTCCGCGATCAGGTGGGCGAGGGCAAGGTGCTGCTCGGTTTATCCGGTGGTGTCGACAGCTCTGTGGTAGCCGCTTTGCTGCACAAGGCTATTGGCGATCAGCTGACCTGCGTATTTGTAGATAATGGCCTTCTGCGTAAAAATGAAGGCGACCAGGTAATGCAGATGTTCGCCGACAATATGGGCGTCCGCGTTATCCGTTCTGATGCGGAAGAGGATTTCCTTGGGCGCCTCCAAGGTGAAAAAGACCCTGAGGCCAAGCGCAAAATCATTGGTAATACCTTTATTGAGATTTTTGATCGCGAAGCTTCCAAGTTACAGGAGGTGAAATTCCTGGCTCAGGGCACTATCTACCCAGACGTTATTGAGTCTGCCGCCGCAAAAACCGGCAAGGCACATGTGATTAAGTCTCACCACAATGTGGGCGGTTTACCGGAGGATATGCAGTTTGAGCTGGTAGAGCCCCTGCGTGAACTGTTCAAAGACGAGGTTCGTAAGATCGGTCTGGAGCTGGGCCTGCCTTACGACATGGTTTACCGTCACCCCTTCCCGGGACCGGGTTTGGGCGTGCGGATTCTCGGTGAGGTAAAGCGGGAATATGCCGATATTCTGAGAGAGGCGGATGCGATCTTTATCGAGGAGCTGCACAACGCCGATTGGTATCACAAAACCAGTCAGGCCTTTGCCGTATTCCTTCCAGTAAAATCTGTGGGTGTTGTCGGTGATGGCCGTCGATATGAATACGTGGTTGCTCTTCGCGCGGTAGAGACCGTGGACTTTATGACAGCGCGCTGGGCGCATCTCCCCTATGAGCTGATTGAGAAGGTCTCCAACCGTATTATCAATGAGATAGAGCACATCTCTCGTGTGGTCTACGACGTTTCCAGCAAGCCTCCCGCGACAATTGAGTGGGAGTAACTGCAGAATCGAGAGGGGGTGCTTAGCACCCCTTTCTTTTTTTGTTTTGGGCTTCGCGTCTCATTTTCCACAACGGCCCCTTCTCTCTATTCGATCTTTAATTGGTACGGATTGTCGCTAAACGCTTAGCTAAGTTTTCTCTAACTCGTTGATTTTTTGAGCGTTTCCCGGGTTGTTTATTTTTTCTTCATATTGTCACAAAGACCAAATGGCGGGCCTTTGCGGCCTACTACTCTAAGTTAGTCACAGAGATATCCACAGAATCTGTGGGTAGTGGATAATCCTGGTTAGATTGGGGTTGAACTCGTGGGATAAGTTGAGGGAGTGGGAGGAGGGTACCTCCCACAAGGGCAGAGTTAGATTTCTCGACGGAAGCTAATTAGCGCGGCCGTGACCGCCACATTCAGGCTTTCTACATCGTTTTGCATGGGGATACGCACCAGTTCATTGCACTGAGCTGCGACGGCATCGCTAACGCCGTGGGTTTCATTGCCCAGCACAAAAATTGTGGAGACTTTACTGGAGACCTCTTTTAAGGTCGTCTGGGCGTGGGATGACAGCCCACAAACCTGAGCCCCCGCTTCGCGGAACTCCCCCAGGGTGGCTGCCAATTTGTCACAGCGCAAAATCTGGGTTTTAAACAGTGTGCCTGTGCTGGCTTTGATAACCAGGGGGTCTATCTGTGCACAGCCTTTCTTTGGCAGGATGATTCCATCGATGCCGCCGGCACAAGCTGAGCGAATAATCATGCCCAGGTTTTGAGGGTTGGTTATGCCATCCAGGGCCAGAAGTTCATAGGTGTTTTTGTGCTCTGGGGCTGCAACCTTATGTAAAAAGTCCTCCGCTCTGCCGTAGTGGGGCAGGGCCAGGTCGAGGGCTACACCTTGGTCCTGACGGGAATTCTTCGAAATCCGGGACAGGCCCTTGCGATCCCAGTAAGCAATTTCAATCTGACGCTCTTCCGCCAGGGTTTCCATTCGCTGGATTAGCTGGTCGCGCCGGTTGCTGCTGGCCAGATGTAATTTATGGACGGGTACAGATAAATCCTCGAGAGCCTCGAGTACAGGCTTGCGCCCATAAATTGTCAGGAGGCTATCGAAGAAGGCTTTCTTTTCCAGGTATTCGGAGGAGTCTTTCACCGCGTTGGCTCACTCAGCAGTTCGATCAATCTGGCTGCGCTCTCAGGTGAGAGCGAGCCGCGCCGCGCCAACTCTACACAGGCGAGGCCCAGATGGCGATAGCAAAGTGCCAGTTGGCTATCTACTGATGCAAGGCTTTCCACCTGGGCTCCAACGGTTTCCACATCCCCCCTGGCAATGGGACCTGTCAGAGACCTCTCTGGTCCCAGCTCCAAATTGTTTTGCAGAGTCTGTGAAACAATCGGCGCCAACAGGCGAAGAGCACTGTCCCGCTCTATGCCAGCGGCTGCAAAGCTTTGTAAGCTCAGGTCCATTAGGGTGGTGAGGTAGTTGGAGGCGATCACTGATCCAGCGTGGTACAGAGACTTGTTTAGGGGATCAATAGCCAGTGTTTCACAGCCAATGGCTGCAAAAGCCACAGAAATAACCTCTACTGCATGGCTATCCCCTTCGACAGCGACGCTGGTTTTGGCAAATGTTTGCAGCGAGGTTTCCGGTTCGGCAAAGCTGTGGACCGGGTGAGCACTGGCAACCAGGGCGGGTCCCAAGGGGGCTAGTTCTTTAGAGCTGAGAGCGCCACTGCAGTGGAATATAATAGTGCGCTCATCGACCAGCCCGCTATCGGCAAGTTTCTGCGCAAATATAGCGATTTCACTATCGATACAACCAATCAGCCATAGGTCTGCTGAAGGCATCTCTGAGAGGGAATCGACAGCATTGCCTGCACCGATAAATCGACAGGCCCTTTGTCCACTTTCGAGACTGCGGTTATAAATTGACTGTATCTCGAATACACCGCTCTCCTGCCACAGCCGCCCCAGGGTTTTGCCAAGGCGGCCCGCGCCAATAATATTGAGGCTTTGCATCAGCTACCAGCGAGGCAGTCGACGTAGGCGTTAACGGCATTCTCCAGGCCCATGCTGATAGCATCGACAGTAAAGGCGTGGCCTATGGAGACTTCCTGCAAGCCCGGTAACGTGCGATAGCGCGGTAGGTTAACCAGGTTGAGGTCATGGCCGGCATTAATCCCCAGTCCCAGCTGATGTGCGTGCTCGGCGGCGGCACAGTGGGCAGAGAAAATTGTTTCCAGCTCTGGGCTCTGTTTGGCTACGGCTTCGGCATAGGGGCCTGTGTAGAGTTCAATACGGTCAGCACCGACCTGTTTGGCCAGGCTGATTTGGTCCAGGTCTGGATCCATAAACAGACTGACACGTATTCCGGCATTTTTAAGTTGATCAATTATCGGAACTAATCGATCGCCATCTTGCTTGAGGTCAAAGCCGTGATCAGACGTGAGCTGATCATTGGTGTCGGGAACCAAAGTGCATTGGTCTGGTTTGGTTTCCAAAACCAGTGGTATGAGGCCGGGGTAGTCCCCCAGGGGAGCGGCGAAGGGGTTACCTTCAACGTTGAACTCTATGTTTTTGCGGCTGGCGCAGAGTTCTGTCAGGTCGCGCACGTCGCCGGGGCGAATATGTCGTTGGTCTGGACGGGGGTGTACGGTCAGCCCCTGGGCTCCGGCGTCGAGGCAAGTGCGCCCGTGGGCGACCACATCGGGAAAGTTGCCTTCGCGGGAATTGCGAATTAAGGCGATTTTATTGAGGTTTACACTGAGAGCTATCACTGCTTATTCTCCCTTGCTGTGTTCAGCGACACTGTTGTCGCTGGAGGTAACTCGTTTTGCTGAAAGTATGCGGATTGGAATGTTGGGGGCCTCTGGGTGTTGGCGATAGAGGCCGCGGGGTTCCTGTTCGATTTTTTCTACGATATCCATACCCTCGATAACCTTGCCAAAAACCGCGTAGCCAGGCTTGTTCTCGCTGGCATCCAGGCGGGTGTTATCGACCAGGTTTATAAAAAACTGAGACGTGGCGCTATCGGGGTTGTTGGTCCGTGCCATGGAGAGAGTGCCGCGCAGGTTTTGCAGCCCGTTAGCTGATTCATTGGCGATAGCGTCGCGAGTTTCTTTCTTCTGGAAGTCGAAAGTGAAGCCCCCAGCCTGCACGACAAATCCTGGCACAACGCGGTGAAAAATAATGCCATCGTAGAAGCCGCTATCGGTATAGGTGAGGAAATTCTCTACTGTGACAGGAGCTTTCTTGGGGAACAGCTCGACGCGAATAATGCCCAAGTCGGTCTTAAGCTCCACCTGAGGGTTTTGAGCAAATATTGGAAGACTGAACAGAGTACAAAAAAGAAAAGTGAGTAACTTACGCATCATCCGTGTCCTTTGAATGTCCGGGGTCAATCGGTTTACTACTGTGTCAGCGTATGGATAAAGAGAAAGGATAAATATTTGGGTATCGCTGCCTGCGGGTTGCTTCTCAGCACTCCCGCAGTCGTATAGTAAGCGATTTTGGTTGTAGCGAGGGAGATCAGTTGGCCCACTCGGAATTGCGTTTGCGCGGGCGCACATGGGGGGCAATCATCGCCAGAATAGCGCCTAATGCAACGGATAGGGCACCATACAATTGCCATTTGCGGGCATCGCTACCGGACAGGCGCTGAATTTCCGCTTCCGCCATGCTTTTTTCCTGTTTCAGCAACTCGTACTGATGCAGAAGCTTTTGATGGCGATCGTTGAGCGAAATTGCATCGGCAGAAAGGGACTTCAGGCTCTTGAGTTCGGCGGCCAATTCCTGGCTCTGCTGCTGGGCAGAGGTCAGGGCGCTATTCAGTTCGCCGTTTTCTGTCTCCAGCCGGCGAACTTCTCCCCCCAGATTACCTTCCATTTTTTCAAAGCGGGCCAGGTTGGCTTCTGCGGTTGCCAGCTTTAGTTTTGCCACGGGCTCACTGACAAGGTATTGGCGTCTGATCCAGCCCTCAGTGCCGTTGGGGGTGCGCACTTTTGCCCAGCCGTCCGAGGCGGCATCTTCGAGCAGGGCCAGTTCGGTACCGCTGGCCAGGCCGCGGTGCAGAATCCGGAATTCATTGCCTTTGCCGGAGCGCATGGGCACGTGAAGTTGGTCGGTAATATAGCGGGTCTCCGCTGCAAGTGCCGCTGGCGCTGAGTTCAACAGCGCTACAGCGAGCACACCGGACAGTAATTTCTTCATTGTGATGCAGCTTGTTAGTTAGAGTTTTTATCAGGGCAGTACAAGCTTGTAGGGCTTGACTGTAACCGATGCATAGACGCCTGCTTCGATATAGGGGTCACTGTCAGCCCAGGCTTTGGCCTCCTCCAAAGAGGGGAATTCAGCAATTACCAGACTGCCGGTAAAGCCGGCTTCACCGGGCTCTTCGCTGTCGATGCTGGGGTTTGGGCCGGCAGCCAGGAGACGACCTTCATCTTTGAGAAGGTTGAGTCGGGCCAAATGACCGGCGCGGGCTTTTTTGCGTAAAGGGAGACTATCGCTAACATCTTCACTGATGATTGCGTACCACATTGTTTTTAATGCTCTTGTTAGTTTTTTTAAGGTGTTATTGCGCGACCATCACTTCTTCCAGTTTCAACCCGGTCAGCTTGCCGATACGGGAGAACAGGAAAAAGAGTGCACCCATCAGAATCAGGGTTGATGGGATCGCAATAACCAGATATCCATAGGCGGTCATTTCGCCAAGTTCGGTGTTATAGGCCTCGGTGCCCGGCGGGCTGGTGACGATCATTTTGGCGAGAATGTAATTCAGTGCCGAGGAGAAAAAGAATGACCCGGCAACGATCCATGAAGTCTGGCGCAAGGTGCGGTCGAAGGCTGGCTGGTTACCATTGGCCTGTAATGACTCGGCGATCTTTGTCGTATTCAGGATTTGATCGTTGTAAAGCAGGGTTTTGACCAGCGGCCAGCGGGTATAAACGGATAGTGCCGTTGCAACACCCAGTAGGCCAGGGATTGCAGCTTCCTTAATCGCAATATACTGCGGGTCCAGCTTGAGCAAGCTGATGCCGCCAGTGAGCAGGATGCCAATAAACCCGAGGGCTGAGAAGAAATTGACCTTGCCCAGGCGCAGCAGGTCGCGAAGGCCATAACCCAGTGGGAAGGCCAGGGCCACTATCAATGCCCAGGTTGGGCCCAACCAGTCATCCCCGGAAAGCTTGGTCAGTATCAATGTCGGAATAATGACATTGAAGGCGATATTGCTGAGAAACCCTTCCTTTTTAGGCTTCTCGGGAGATGTCGTGGTCGAATTCGTTTCGGTCATACTCAATTCCGGTGATAATGCCCGCTGGAAACTGATGGGGTTGATAGCCCGTTCAATTTCCCCGCTGACAAAACTACTGTCAGACTTCGGCCCTGGCGAGTCACCTGTGAGTGACTGCTAGTTCGGGCCTTATCCCTGAAAACGCCGAGTGCCGCATAGACAGCGCAATAGGGCGATTGTTCCTGAAAAGACGGATATGGCGATCTTTTTCATCGTCGAACTGAGTGAGAGCCTGTTGTTGAAGACCCTTTCAGCCGATTTGAATACAGACCTGGTAGATCTGCACTGCCACAGTACCGCGTCTGACGGTATTTTAAGTCCTGCGCAGCTGGTGTCGAGAGCGAAATCCCAAGGTGTGACGATGCTCGCCCTGACCGACCACGATACGGTGGATGGTGTGCCTGAGGCTCAACAGGAAGGTGACTGTTTGGGCGTAGATGTGGTGGCGGGGATTGAGTTCTCCAGTCTTTGGGGGCGCAGACCCGTACATATTGTGGGCCTGAACATCAACCCCGAATCGGGGCCTCTGCAAGAAGCCATTCAACTTCGTAAGCAGTTGCGTGAGGAGCGGGCAGAGCGTATCGCGGAAAAGCTGGAAAAGCGCGGCTTTAGCGGTGCCCTGAAGGGTGGGCGTGCCCTGGCGGGCGACTCGGTACTGGGTAGGCCCCATTTCGCACGATGGCTGGTGGAAGCTGGGCATATAGATGATACCGGTAAGGCATTTAAGCGTTACTTGGGTGCCGGCAAGGTGGGGGATGTGCGGGTCGAGTGGCCCCAGCTGGGAGAGACTATCGCCACTATTCACCAGGCCGGTGGCTGTGCGGTATTGGCTCATCCCCTCAAGTATGGATTGACCCGCACCCAGTTATTGCGATTGTTGGGGGCATTTCTGGAAGAAAAAGGAGATGCTGTCGAATTGTTGTGCGGTCGGCAGAACCCGACACAGACGAGGGAGTTGAGGAAACTACTATTCTCAGCTGCGGAAGCGGCGGGCAAATCAATGCCATATTGCTCTCTTGGCAGCGATTTTCACCAGCCGGAGCAGCCCTGGCGTGAATTGGGTTGTGTCAGGTTGCCCGCAGACGTCGAGCCGGTGTGGAATCTGTGGCACACTCTGCACCGGGAACAGCGGGGTCACGTTTCGCTGCCCTAATTCCGGCTTGTGAATTGGGGGCCATCGTCCGGCTTTAAGCCTGGTGGATGGCAGTGAGGTATTTTCAATCGGTAAGGCTTTTGGGGGGCTTTGTGGCGCAGTTTTTTCAGATTCATCCGGATAATCCTCAAGGCCGCCTGATCACTCAGGCAGCAGAGATCGTCGCCCAAGGGGGCGTTATTGTTTTTCCCACCGATTCAGCTTACGCCATAGGCTGTCGACTGGGAGAGAAGCTGGCGGTTGAGCGCATTCGAGGAGTGCGCCAGCTGGACAAGCAGCACAACTTCACATTGATGTGCCGAGACCTATCGGAGCTGGCGACCTATGCCAAGGTCGACAACCAGATGTTTAGGCTGTTAAAGAATCATACGCCGGGTTCCTATACCTTTATTATGCCGGCGACCGCCGAAGTGCCGCGCAGGTTAATTCATCCGAAGCGCAAGACCATCGGTATTCGCGTGCCGGATAATCCCATCGCCCTGGCCCTGATTGAAGAATTGGGCGAGCCGTTGATGAGCTGTAGCCTGATTATGCCCGGCGAAGAACAACCCCTAACCGAACCTTACGATATCCGCGATACCCTGGAGCACCAGGTGGAGTTGGTTATCGATGGCGGTTTCTGCGGGTTGGAGCCCACCACCGTGATCGACCTGACGGGTGATGAGCCCCAACTGATTCGTCAGGGATGTGGGGCAACTGACGAAATACTCGGCTGAAAGCTGCGGCGCCGTGTATAATCGCGCGTTTGCACGATTGAGGGTGGGGCAGGGTGTCCAGTGATGAGTTACTAGCAGAGGTCGAGGAGCAAGTGCTGGCCGAGGTTGCGGCGAGCGATGATGAAGCTCCTGCCCAGGCTGGCGATGCGGAATCGCAGGGCCAGGACTCGGATGAGGATTCCCCCCTGGCTTTGGTGCAGGGCGAAATCTTTAACGACCTCCCGCAGGATCTCTTTATTCCACCAGATGCTTTGGAAGTTGTTCTGGAGGCTTTCGAGGGGCCTCTGGATCTCCTGCTATACCTGATTCGCCGCCAAAACCTGGATATTCTCGAGATCAACGTCTCCGATATTACCCATCAATATATGGCGTATGTGGAGATGATGACGGCAATTCGCTTTGACTTGGCCGCCGAGTATCTGGTAATGGCCGCTATGTTGGCGGAAATAAAGTCGCGGATGTTGTTGCCGCGACCGCCTGAAGCGGAGGAGGAAGAGGGCGAGGACCCCCGGGCGGCTCTGATTCGCCGGTTGCAGGAGTATGAGCGTTTCAAAACTGCGGCTGAGGATCTCGATGAAATCCCCCGTGTTGGCCGGGATGTCCATCAGGCCAATGCAGAGGCTCCCGATCGCAGTATCACACGCCCCGACCCTGAAATTGACTTGAAAGAAGTCCTGGTCGCCCTGGCTGATGTGCTGCGGCGTGCGGATATGTTTGAGAGCCACCAGGTTGAGCGGGAGAAGTTGTCCACCCGCGAGCGTATGACCCAGGTGCTGGATAAGATCCGCCACGGCCAGTTTGTGCCCTTTGTAAGCCTGTTTACCGTTGAGGAGGGTCGCCTCGGTGTTGTAGTGACCTTCCTGGCAGTGATGGAGCTGGTAAAAGAGTCACTGGTGGAGCTGGTGCAGAATGAAGCTTTTGGCCCGATCCACGTGCGCGCTCGCGCTGCTACCCACAGCAGTGAAAGCGAAGACGGTGCTGACAGCGAGCCTGAGGACCAGATTCTCGAAGAGGTTGAAGATCCAGAGGACGCTGTAGAGGCCTCGGATAAAGCGTCGGAAATGTATTCGAGTTAGAAAATAGAAGATGACAATCGCCCCCGAATTACTGCGCAAAATCGTCGAAGGCGCCCTGTTGGCCGCGGGCCAGCCTCTCAGTGAAGAAAAGCTGTTGTCTTTGCTGGACGAGGAAGAGCAACCCTCCAAGACTACCCTGAGAGATGTGCTTGAAGAAATCGCCCAGAGTTGTGCTGACCGAGGGTTTGAACTGAAGAAAGTCGCGAGTGGATGGCGTTTTCAAGTGCCGGAAGACCTGGCTCCATGGGTGAATCGGCTGTGGGAGGAAAAGGCGCAACGGTATTCCCGTGCAACCTTGGAGACCCTCGCCATTATCGCTTATCGACAGCCGGTAACCCGTGGTGATATCGAGGATATCCGCGGCGTTGCGGTGAGTTCGCATATTGTTAAAACCCTGCTGGAGCGCGGTTGGATTAAAGTTGTGGGGCAGCGGGACGTGCCCGGTAAGCCGTCTCTCTACGCAACAACCCGGGAGTTTCTCGATTATTTTAATTTGAGCACCCTGGATGATTTGCCGACTCTGGCGGAGATCCGCGATATCGAGAGTCTGAATCAGATTCTGGAGCAGGAAGGTTTGCCTCCAGAGCCGGTTCCCGAGGAGGGAGAGTCCGAGGTGGACAATGGTGCTTTGGACGATTCTGAGTCAGAGCAAGACACCGAGGCAGAATCCTCTACTGAAGCCCCTGCGGCTGAACACGAAGATATAGACGATGCCCTGGTAGAGGCTTTGGCTGAGGAAGTTGCTGCTGAAGCATCAGACGCCGAGACCGAGACCGAGACCGAGACCGAGACCGAGACCGAGACCGAGACCAAGTCTGAGCCCGGAGTAGATGCCGATGCAGTGCCCGCCGAGACGGATGCAGAGGAAGATCCAGTGGAAACTGCGGCAGCAGAGATCCAGTGGGAAATGGAGCGGGAAGACTCTGAAGGTAATTCGGAGTTGGATGTAAATGTTGATCTAAGTGAAGAGAGTGAACTTCACAGTGATGAGGGAAGCAGCGTTGAATCGCTGCAAGCAGAAGAAGAGAGCGAGAACTCTCTAACGGCAACGTTACCACCCAGCAGTATGTTTGCCGAAGACGACACAGTTGAAGAGGTCGCCGAGGAGTCGGTGGAGGCAAATGCTGATGTCGATGAAGATTCCAAAGAAGTAATACAAGTGGAAAGCACCACCCCATGAGTGATGGTACCCCGCCAGCAGGCGAGAAATTACAGAAAGTATTAGCGCGCACCGGCCTCGGTTCGCGCCGTGAAATGGAGCGCGCAATTGATGCGGGCCGCGTAACCGTAAATGGAAAAGTGGCGGAGCTTGGCGAGCGCGTAACTGACGCGGATCATATCGAGTTTGATGGTAGCCGGCTGCCTTCGGCAGAGCAGAATCGCTGCCGGGTAATACTCTACAACAAACCGGTTGGAGAAATATGCTCCCGCCACGACCCGGAAGGCCGCCCGACGGTCTACGATCGCCTGCCGAGACTGAAAACCGGCCGCTGGATTTCTGTTGGGCGCCTGGATTTCAATACCAGTGGTTTGCTGCTGTTTACCAATAGCGGAGAGCTGGCCAATAAATTAATGCATCCCTCCTCGGTAATCGACCGCGAATACTTGGTTCGAATCCAAGGTGATGTGGATGAGGAAATGAGGCGGCGTCTGCTCAAGGGCGTGTTGTTGGATGATGGGTCGGCGCGCTTTACCGACATCGTAGAGAGTGGTGGTGAAGGTAAAAACCGCTGGTTCTACTGCGTAGTGATGGAGGGCCGCAACCGCGAGGTGCGTCGTCTGTGGGAGTCCCAGGGAGTTAGAGTTAGCCGCTTGAAGCGTGTGCGCTACGGCAGCGTCTTTATTCCCTCCCATGTGCGCGTCGGGCAGTGGATTGAGATGGAGCCCCGCGAGATCGATGACCTCTGCGTAACGGCGGGAATGCCGAAACTGGGCCAGCGCCCATTGACCCAGGGTGAGAAACAAAACCTGGAGCGCCAGCGCAGGAAGTTGCGCAAGTCACCGGCGCCAGCCGCGCGACGCAATCGACCGAAGTCGGTTTAAACAGAAAAAGCCCGCAAATTGCGGGCTTTTTTGTATTTCAGTAATCGCTACTCTTAATTGCTGAGTGTTACTGCTGGTTTTCCGGTGTTTCTCCTGCTTCCTCTTCATTCTGGTCTCGCAGTTCACTGGGGACACCCTGAGGGCCATCACCCATTGCATCATCTACATCGGATGGAATATCTGAAACTGAATCGGTGGAGGTTCCGTCGGAGGTGCTATTTTCCGGTGCTGTTTCAACCAGGTTTTTAAGTTTTTCCAACCCTTGTTCATAAGACTCTCCCACCATTTTTTTCACTGCCAAGCCCATCCAGCGTTCTCTGGGACCACCGCCGGTATCGCTGTGGAAGTTCCAGGTAAGAAGGGTGCCGCCATCCTTTGGTTCCAGCTGGAATTCTGCCGTGGCCCGGCTGCCATCACCAAAATCCAGCTTGGTGGCGACTACAGAATCTCGCTTGCTGGCGAAGATAGTTTGACTGCCGCTTCCGGCTTTGGAGTTTTCGCCGCGCCAAGTCATTTTGGCGCCGACGCCTTCCTGGGGACCGCTGTACTCATAGAGTACCGAGGGGTCGATGTGGCGCCATGGGGACCACTCGTTGAATTTGTGGAAATTATTAACGTAGGGGAAAACCACTTGTGGTGGTTTGTTGATAAATACGCTGCGATGAACAGTGACTTCGCGTGGGAATAAGTATCCCGCGAGCACGAGAATTACCAGGGCAATAAGAATATAAATAATCCAGCGCATAGCGGGTTCCTTTGCTATTTGCGGGTGCAAGGAAGCAACCGCCAGAAAACTCTGGCGGTAGAGATGCTTATATTAGCTGCTGCGATGCTTAATCGTCGGCAATATGTAGCAGGGGGAGCTTAATCTCAACACACAGGCCCGCATCCCGGCTGTTTTTGGCGCTGATGCTTCCCTGGTGATGCAGGATGGTGCGCTGGGCGATAGCGAGTCCCAGTCCAAAGCCACCACTTTCCCGGGTGCGTGCACTATCTGTGCGATAGAAGGGGCGGAAAATAGCCTCCAATTCCTCATCTGCCACGCCGGAACCTGAGTCGATGACTGAGATGGTGCAGGATTCTGAGGATTCTTTAATCGACACCTTGACCCGGCCGTGCTCGGGACTGTACTTGATCGCGTTGCGCAGGATGTTCTCCAGGGCAGCGGTCAGGGAGCTGCCCCGGGTTGCGACAAGGAGCTCTTCCCCTTCAGAGCGAATTTCAAAGGACAGGTCTTTGTCAGCAGCTTCGCTGTGGAGGTCTTCCGCCAGGGCGCTTATCAGGGCATTAACTTCCACTACGTCATCCAGGGGACGCTGCTCCTGGCTGCTAATAGGAAGTGATAGCACGTCAGCAATAATATCTTCCAGGTAATCCGCAGCCTTGCCGATTTTATCCAGTTCTGTATCGAGCCCGTTGATTTGCTTTTGGCGGGCGATGGCCAGTGCCACTTGCAGGCGTGCTAGTGGCGAGCGCAGTTCGTGAGAGACATCCTTGATCAGGCGGCGCTGCTCGGACATCGACTCCTGAAGCTGGGCGGTCATGGAGTCGAAGTCCAGGGCCAGGTCAGTCAGTTCATCATTCCGAGACTTCAGGGATGGAGTCACGCGGTAGTCCAGTTCGCCGGCAGCCACGCGCTTGGTGGCGGCGCGCAACTGTTCAAGAGGGCGGCTCAGGTAGCGGGCCAACCAGTAGCAGGCTAAACCTGAGGCGATCATGGAAAGCAGTAACATCGGCCAAAAGTTGCGCCACAGGAAGCGCAGCAATAGGCCTTCCTTGCTATCCCCAGCAACGACGACGATACGCAGGGGGTCTCCGGTGCGCAGTGGTAGGAAGAAGCCTACAGTGGGCTTGTTATTTACCAGTTTGTGAGCTTCGCGATTGCGGTAATCAAGACTGTCGATCAACGAGCCCATATTTGATGGCACTTCGCGACCGAGAATGTCGTTGCCTTGTTGATCAACCGCATAAACCCGCCGTTTGACTTTTTTGGGGGCTTTCTCAAGCCAGTGCTGGAATTGTTCGGGGCCGTGACGGCGGGCGATTCGCATATTTCGCATGACCTCGCGAAATAGGGCGGGGCCCTCCCAGCGTTCCTCTTGTCGGGGATCGCCGAATTCACCGAAGTGGGTAATGTAAATGGCGGCTACAACCATCACCATGGCGGTGATCCAGGCCCCAAAGAACATTTTCCAGAAGAGACTGCGCATCGTGGAAAACCTACTGCTTACTCTGGGTGAGCATATATCCGGCACCTCGGATATTGATAATTAGGTCGCGGCTGGCACCTTTATCCGCGAGCTTCTTGCGAATGTTACTGACATGGACATCGATGGAGCGGTCGTAGGGCATCAGCTTACGGCCAAGGGCACTTTCAGTGAGAACCTCTTTGCCAACCACTTCGCCGGCATGCTGAACCAGTACCTTGAGCACGGCGAACTCTGCGCCGGTCAGAGCCAAAGCCTGATCGTTCCAATAACCCTGATGCTCTGCAGGCAGTAGTCGAATCTGGCCGCTGCTAAGAGTGTCGTCGCTCTCTTCAGCTTCGACTCGGCCGCGGCGGAGTACTGCGCGCAGTCGGGCCGCCAATTCCCTGGGATTGCAGGGTTTGGGCAGGTAGTCGTCGGCACCCATTTCCAGGCCGACGATACGATCCACAGTGTCCCCTTTTGCAGTAAGCATCAAAACCGGTAGGGAGCGGCTTGCTGCTGACGCCTCCTCCCTAAGTTTGCGCAGTACTTCAAAGCCATTGTGAACGGGCAGCATGACGTCCAGAACCAGAGCGTCAAAGCTCTCGCTCTGAGCGAGCTCTAGTCCCCGGCCACCATCATTGGCTGCGGTTACTTGAAAACCCTCTCCGGTAAGGTACTCCCTTAGCAAGTCGGTGAGTTCGGTGTCATCGTCGATTAAAAGGATGCGGCTCATGGCGTTCTCTCAGTTTCGGTGTGGCCATTATATGCAAAGCGCTGGCGCTGGTTACCGCTGGCGATAGGGCTTTTTACCGTTCTTAACAAATGTTTACCGGTGTTTTCCCCCGTTTACACAAGCTGGGCTTACTATGTAGTCACTGAACGCGAACATGAGGACGTAGGAATGAAACACTGGAAACAAGCAATGGGAAGCTTGGCCTTGGTAGGTGTTCTGGTTGCCCCTGCGGCACTTGCTTTCGGCGGTGGTGAAGGTGGTCAGGGGCGTGGATTTGAATATATGGTCCGCCAGCTTGAGTTGACCGAAGGCCAGCAGGCACAGTTAAAGGCCAACCGGGAGAGCAACCGCGAGGCGAGAATGGCACAGCGCGAGCAAATGATCGAGCTGCGCAAGGAATTAAATGCGGCGATTGAGTCGGGCGCTGACCAGGCGACACTGGATCAATTGGGCGAAGAGCTAGGCAAGCTAAAGCTTCAGGAGATGCAGAACCGCAACGAAATGAAAGAACAGTTTAAGGCCATTCTGACTGATGAGCAGAAGGCCAAGCTAGAGCAGCTAAAGAGTGAGCGCAAAGCGCGCCAAATGAAACGGCGCGATGAAAGCTCTGCAAGCCAGGATTCAGAGTCCTAGGCCCCCCAACCAAAGACTCCTTGTGCGATCCGCTGGGTGCACCCTTCCCCAAGGCCCAGCAGGTTCATAACCCTTAGCCCCCGCTGCCCCGGGGGCATTTTTCTTTATTCCTGCCGAAACCTGATCAGATAGGTAACTTGCTGAGCCCGGTTATTGCTGGGAGAATACGCCGCCTTGTAATTTAGTATGTAGCGGCCCGGATTGGGCGGAGAGGGTTGACTGTGAGTAAAATCGGCTTGTTCTATGGCAGTGATGAGGGTAATACCGAGTCTGTAGCTTTGCGCATCCGCGCCCGCCTTGGCGAAGACAACGTAGACCTGTTTGATATTGCCGATGTCACCCAGTTGGATATTGCTAATTATCAGTATCTTATCTTTGGAATCCCTACATGGGACTTTGGTCAGATTCAATCTGACTGGGAAGAGTTCTGGGAGGATGTGCAGGAAATCGATTTTAGCGGAAAGACCGTCGCTTTATTTGGCCTGGGAGACCAATTTGGGTACGGCGACTATTTCCTGGATGCGATGGGCATGCTCCACGATGTTATTGTGGAAAAAGGAGCCACTATAGTCGGTCACTGGTCCACTGAAGGCTACGAGTATGAAGCCTCAAAAGCTGAAGTCGAAGGTGGAGCAAAGTTTGTCGGCCTGGCTATTGATGAAGACCAGCAGGAAGAGATGACCACAGAGCGGCTGAATCGCTGGTGTCTGCAAATAGCTGAAGAGCTTGCGCTTGATAGTGATGTTCTTGAGTTGGATGACTGATTCGTTATGAAAAGCTCCCTGTTGTTCAGCGAGTTTTGGCCCTGGCTGGCAGAGCATACAAATTGCATCGTCAGGGCCGGAAGTAGTGATTCGGTAGTATACGATGATGATGACTACCACTGGCGCTTCACCGCTGAAGATGCCCGTACCAAGTTGGTTCAGGTAATGCGCGGTAAACGACCCGTCGCCGAGCTGTTTATTGAGCCTGAACATATAGCCGCTGTGCGTATTTCTCCCGGGGAGCGGGGAGAGTACAACTTTGACCTGGTAGCAGAAGTCCAGGGGCGCGAGCAGGTTGTTTATTACTTTGTTCTGACTCACTCACTGGAAGATGTGGATACGAAACAAAATCCCTCCTCAGCCGCTCTCCATTAAAAACATTTCGATGTTGTGGAAGTTATACTAGTCAGCCCTGTATAACTTCCGGATTAAATTTCTAATTTAAATTCTATCCCTCTCTTTTATTTCCCTTCACAACCATTAATTTGAAAATTTTTTTACAGTCGGTGCATTTTGTAAGCTGTATTCATTATAAAAAGCGCTTGTTGTGAGTTCTTAACAAAGGTTTACCACAGTTATCCCCCGTTTACACGGCGCCCACTTACTATGTGCTTACTGAATGCAAACGAGAGGGTTGAACGATGAAAAACTGGAAAACTGTAGTAGGTAGTTTGGCTTTGGCTGGCGTTGTAGCAGTACCAGCCGTTGGCATGGCATGTGATGGTAAAGGACGTATGGAAGGTCGCGGCCATGGACCAGAAAAAATTGCTAAAGAGCTGGACCTGACGGAAGCTCAAAAGGATCAACTGAAGGAGCTTCGCGAGTCCAACCGTGAAGGAAAAATAGCTAAGCGCGAAGAAATGCACAAAGCGTATGAAGAGTTGCGTGAAGCAATTCGTTCCGGTGCCGATCAGCAAACACTGGCAAGCCTGGGGGCGGAGATTGGCAAACTGGAAGTTGCTAAAATGCAGAGCCGCAACCAGATGCGCACTCAATTTGAGTCTGTATTAACAGATGAGCAGCTCGCTAAGCTGGAAACCCTGAAGGCTGAAAAAAAGGATCGTCATATGAAGAAGTGGAAGGCGTATCGCGATCACGGTTGAGTGGGTAGCCTGCTTGAGGTGACTGAGCAACTGAAAATATGTAGCCCCTAAATTAACTGGGGCTACATTTTAATTGAACTCTTTACCCTTCGCTAGATTGCGTTTCGCTAGCCCCAACACCAATATGTTGATCTAGGAATTCTAATAGTTCTGTATAGAGCTTCATTCTATTTTCTTCGGTATAAAAGCCGTGCCCTTCATTTTTTACAAATAGAGTTTTAATCGGTTTGTTTTCTTTTCTAAATTCCTTTACTAGCATTTCTGCATGCTCAATGGGGGCTCGCTCGTCTTCCTCTCCATGAATCAAGAAAACTGGCAAATTAAGTTTGCCGGCATTGTGTACAGGAGAGTTGACTTTTAGAAAGTCCTTATCTTTACTGAGTGTCTTTTTCAGGTAAGCAATGCCGCGATCTCTTCTCTTAATATCCCCTTTTGTGTACAACATCTCCAAATCGTATACGCCTACATAACCTACAGCACATTGGTATAAATCAGGGTTGCGGATAGGATTCATCAGAGCCGAATAACCCCCAAAGCTAGTGCCATAGATGCAAATTCGATCAGGATCTGCATATCCTTTCTCTATGGCCCAATGAACGGCGTCGGCAATATCTTGTTGAATTTTTCCTCCCCACTCCCTGAGTCCTGCTGAATAAAATCCCTGGCCATAACCCGTGGAGCCACGAAAGTTAACTTGAAGTACAAGATATCCATTTTGAGACAGAATTTGCGCATTGCGATCATACTCCCAATAATCACGTTCATGGGGACCTCCGTGAGGTAATACAACCATCGGGTGTGATTTATTTGAGCCTTGTGGAAAGGTAAGATAAGTGCCCACTTGCAGGCCGTCTTCTGTGGTGAAGCTATCAGCGAGCATTGGATTTAGTTGGTCTGGTTGTAGCCACTCAGTGGATGTTGCTAGGAAATCGACGGATTTAGATTTCATGTTGACAAGATAGTAATCTCCCGGTAGGCGATCACCATGTACTTTTAATACGCCAAAAGAGCCATCGGTTGTAAAGCTTGTGAAAGCTATATGGAATCCTTGAAAAGCCTTTTTCAATCCTCTAAAAAGTGGAGCAAAGCCGTCGCCTTCATCAAAAAAGTGCTCTGTGGGATAATCAGGTTGCAGGTATACACCTAGAGGTTTATATGAGTTTGGATAATAAATGATGTCGTCTATATCCGACTTTTCATGTTGAAAAATTTGAGAGAAAGTTTCGGAGCCAGGTTTTAGCTTGATTAAAGCTTGAGTCTGTGAGTTTCGAGTAATTTTTAAGTATGATTCACCTGTCTCAGGATTAAAGCCTATCGGAGTAGCGCTGTCTAAAGCAGTATTTTTTACTCTATGCCACTCACTTTTTTCCCGAAAAAATAACTGAGGCCTTCCACTTTTATCGATACCATCAGCGTAGAGAAGTTTGCCTGAACCGTCAGTGTAAGCACGGCCGAAAATTTGTGGTAATCCGATAGAGCTTTTTTTCAACCCTGTATATATATCAAGTCTGATAACCTCTCCTTTGGACTCCCAGTCATTTTTCCAGGGAAAGGTAGAGATAAGTATCTCCTTTTTCTTTTGGGGAAGGGGGTCGATAATAGTTGCATGGGCATAGGTTGACATAGCCTTTTTGAACCGGGTTCCAGTTTGGCGCTCGCCGGCAAGGTGCCCGAAAATTGTTTTCCTTTTAGAACCATCATAATTAACAGCATAAAGAGATCCATAACTGACAGGAGCCTCAAGATCTGCCTTTCGTGACATTACTTCAATCACAACCCTCTCATTATTTGCCCAATAAAAATCACCAACTTCCTCCTTGCCTCTAAATCGAACAAAGCCGGTGAATTCTGATGAATCGATAGACATGAATACTAGTATTCGCTCACCTTCATGCATCTTTCTTATTGCTAGATGTGAACCTGTTGGAGATATTTTAACTTCTTCAATATCTGCATGTCGTATAAGCTTTTCAAGCGGTACCAGGCTTGAGAATACGAAAGTCGGCCACATAAGAAGTAAAAACAGAATTTTACGCATAATTTCGTCCTTGTATTTTGCAGTACTGATTATGCGTTAGATCGGGCAAGTGAAACAGGGGAAAGAAGGCGGCTCCTTAGAGCCAGCCCTGAAGAGTTGACTAAATTGGTGCAAAAGTCCTAATTAATTGCTAAGTCTTCACTCTCTCGTTCAGATTTATATTGATCAAACCAATATAAAATCGATGCAACTTTTGCCACTAACTGACTTGGCCTGGCAGCGATACTGTGGGATGCCCCTGGAATGCGAACCATGGCAGCGTCAACGTCATTAAGTTTTAGTGCTTGATAAAACTGTTCTGTTTCTGACATCGGTGTGCGGTAGTCCTCTTCCCCGGTTAAGAGCATAGTGGGAGTGGTAACGTTTCCGACATAGGTGAGCGGTGAGCGACGGCGGTATTCCTCAGGATTCTCCCAGGGCATCCCTGAGAACCAATAGTTGGTAAAGAACCTGGAATAATCGGCAGTTAAGACAAAGCTTTCCCAGTTGATAACAGGCTTGGCAACAACAGCGGCCCTAAAACGGTCAGTTTTACCAATGATCCAGGCTGTCAATGTGCCTCCGCCACTGCCACCAGTAACAAACAATTGTTCTTCATCAATATAACCTTGAGAAATTACAGCGTCGACGCCAGAGATCAGGTCGTTGTAATCCTGGCTCGGGTAGTTATGGTGAATTAAGTTGGCAAATTCATGGCCGTAGCTGGTGGAGCCACGGGGATTAGTGTACAGAACAACATAACCAGCAGCGGCAAATAACTGGACTTCGGCGGCAAATCTGGGGCCGTAATTAGAGAAGGGACCACCGTGAATTTCCAATAGAAGGGGATACTTCTTCTCGGGGTCGAAATTGGGTGGGTAAGCGACCCAGCCCTGAATATCTCGGCCGTCAAAGCTCGATTTGTAGTTGATCTCCTCAATCTTTGCCATCTCGCGCAGAGGCATCAGGTCGCCATTGAGTTCGGTGAGAGCCTGGGTTTTGCCGCTGCGCGCTAAAGCCAGTTCGGCCGGATTCTGAGGGGTTGTTTGTGTGTAGGCGATGTCCCCGCGTTTGGAGACTGCAAAATTGGCACCGGAGTATGGGCGTCCCAGCGAAAGGCCTCCAGCGTCGCTGGCCATCAGGGTTTCGCTGGAACCAATTTTCTTGATGGCTATTTTGGTGGAGCCGTGATCGTCGTAGCTATAGGCAATTCGCTTGCTATCGCCCAGCCAGTGAAAGTTGGAGATGCTGCGATCCTTGGCAGTTTTTATTTTACGGGACTTCCCGCTATTGAGATCCAGGACGCGCAGAGTATGTTGTTGGTATCCGAGCTTTTGATCCTCAAAGCCTAAATAGGCCAGCTTCGTACCATCTGGAGACATCTGCGGGTGATGGTCGGGACCATAACGTTCGGTAATCTGCTCGATACTGCCGTTTTTTAGGCTTACCTTGTAAATTTCCGAGTTCATCAGCTCGATTTCGTGATCGGGATGACGATTGGCTGAGAAGTAAATTGCATCGTTATTTTTACTCCAGGCGAGACTGCTGTGATGATCGTACTCGCCTTCGGTAAGCTGGCGAGGGGTACCGCCCTCTCGAGGGATCACAAAAACCTGTACATGCCCCTGCTTTAAATAGCCCATGCCATCTGAACGATAAATGCTGCTGTCGATAAACTGTGGTGGCTTAGCCCACTCTGCGCCTTCCGGGGCACTGAGGAGCTTTACTGGCAGAGGTTTGCTTTCCGGTACGAACATAGTGAAAGCTATTTGCTTACCATCCCGTGACCACTGGATATTGGAGGGGGATTTTGGCAGGTGAGTAATCTGCAGATTCTGGCCATTATCTAACCACAGTAGGTGGATCTGCGGGCTGCCACTGCGGGTGCTGATAAAAGCGATGGTCTTCCCGTCTGGGGATAGCTGTGGGGAGTAATCGGAGTAGTCTCCAGAGGTCAGAGGGCGGTGATCTTTGCCATCGGTACCGATACGCCAAAGGTTCGCGCGCTTGCCGTCTTTCATTTTGTTCATTGAGTTTCGGACGTAATAAATACTTTTCTCGTCACTGCTGAACTGAGGGCTACTCGCGTATTCGAGGTTAAATACATCCTCGTAACTAAAATTAGGTAGTTGGTTATCAGCGAGCGCAGGGCTGGCGATAAACATCGCTGCGACAATTTTTATTAGCCGGTTCATGATCTTTAGGCTCCTCCTTCTTGTTTTCTAGAGGATACCTGAGGAAGGGGGGACAAAGGGAGTGATCCGTTGACTGGTGTGCTCGATGGGATAATCCGTGATGGAGCAACAGGGTGGCTGACCTGCTACTCCGTTATTTGGCCGAATATACCTGTAAAATTTTGAATTAGTTGGTTGCCAAGTCCTCGCTTTCATTTTCTCTATCGGGTTTGTGTTGATCAAACCAGTAGAGGGTCGAAGCTACTTTAGAGATTCTCTTGCTGGGTCTATCGGAAAAGTTATGGGATGTGTTTGGAAGGCGCACCATAGCTGCCTCTACATCATTTAACTTTAGTGCTTGGTAAAACTGCTCGGTCTCAGATATCGGGGTGCGATAATCGTTTTCTCCAGTCAATAGCATGGTCGGTGTAGTGACATTGCCAATATATGTGAGTGGAGAGCGGCGTCGATACTCCTCGGGGGCCTCCCAAGGCATCCCGGAAAACCAGTAGCGAGTAAATATTTTGGAGTAATCGGCAGTTAGAACAAAGCTCTCCCAATTGATTACCGGTGCGACAACTACCGCAGCCCTGAATCGTTCAGTTTTACCAATAATCCAGGCTGTCAGTGTGCCGCCGGCACTTCCACCTGTGACAAATAATTGATCCTCCTCGATATAGCCTTGGGCGATAACTGCATCGACACCCGCCATTAGGTCATCGTAATCCTGGCTCGGGAAATTGTGATGGATCAGGTTGGCAAACTCATTGCCGTAGCTGGTAGAGCCACGAGGGTTAGTGTAGAGCACGACATAGCCTGCGGCGGCAAATAGTTGCATTTCGGCAGAAAAGCGCGGGCCGTAGTTAGATAGTGGGCCACCGTGAATCTCAAGTAACAGGGGGTATTTATTTTGGGGGTCGAAATTTGGGGGGTAGACTATCCAGCCCTGGATATTGCGACCATCGAAGCTGGATTTATAGTTGATCTCTTCCACATGGGCCATATTGCGTAGAGGTATCAAATCACTGTTGATCGCCGTGAGAGTTTTTAACTTGCCGCCACGAGAAATTGCAAGTTCTGCGGGAATTTGAGGTGTGGTTTGTGTATAAACTACGTTTCCACGTTTGGAGACAGCAAAATCTGAAAAACTATAGGGCGCGCCTAGTGTCAGTCCACCGGCGTCATCCGCTATCAAGGTTTCCTTTCCGCCAATTTTCTTAATGGCAATTTTGGTTGAGCCATGATCGTCATAGCTGTAAGCAATACGCTTACTGTCAGCTAGCCACTGAAAATCGGAAACGCTACGATCGCTGGCAGTTTTTATTAGCTGGTTTTTTCCACTAGCGAGGTCGATCACTCGCAAAGTGTTTTGGTGGTAGGAAAACCGCTGATCTTCATAGCCTAAATATGCCAGCTTTCTTCCGTCGGGTGAGATTTGAGGTTGAAAATCGGGGCCAAATCTCTCGGTTACTTGCTCAATATTTCCATCGTTGATATTTACCTTGTAAATTTCTGAATCCAGCAGTTCAATTTCATGATTTGGGTGGCGATTTGCTGAAAAGTAAATGGCCTTATTATTTTTGCCCCAGCTGAGTTGGCTGTTGTGCTCGTAGTCCCCACTGGTGAGCTGACGGGGAGTGCCTCCTTCACGGGAAATCATGAAAACCTGTGAATTACCCTGCTCTAAGTATCCCTGGCCCTCAATGCGATATAAGCTCTTGTCGATAAACTGGGGTGTTTCCTCCCACTCGCCCCCTTCTGGTGGTGTGGGAAGCTCCACTGGCAGCGGTTTGCTATCGGGCACGAACATGGTGAAGGCGATATGCTGACCATCGTGGGACCACTGGATATTTGATGGGGCTTTGGGTAGATGGGAAATCTGCTCACTTTTACCATTGTCCAGCCACAACAAATGTATCTGGGGCTTTCCACTCCTGTCGCTGATAAAGGCAATGGTTTTTCCATCTGGAGATAGATGTGGCGAGTGGTCGTGAAAATCTCCCGAAGTAAGGGGGCGATGATCTTTGCCATCATCGCTGATATACCAGAGGTTTGCCCTTGTGGTATCTGCCATTTTGTTCAGGGAGTTGCGCACGTAATAAATATGTTTATCGTTAGTGCCAAACTGTGGGTCGCTGGCGTACTCCAGGTCAAAAATATCCTCGTAGCTAAAATTGGGTGAATGTTCATTTGTATTTGCGTGGGTGGAAAATGCCGGGCTTGCAATAACTGCCGCAGCAATAAACTTTATAAACCTATCCATGGTCCGTGAGCTCCTTTTTATTGTTAGATGCAGCATACCGAAGGGGTGTCAACAGAGGGGATAAATACGCTGAAGTGTAGTATTGAAGGGATAGTCAGTTTATTTGGCGGATAAACCTTTTGGAGTTTTACTTTCTCAAAAAGGAAAGCCGGGGCAGATCAAAATTAAACTTGGTGCTTTCGTCTTTTTTGAGCCTGTAAAATAAGCCAGAATAATCGAAATGGTAGCTATGTTAATACTTTCCGATAAATATCTTTGAGAGTATCAAACTGGTCGATCCCAACCATTTCGTCACACTGTGTGAATAGTAGTTTTTCGGGTTCTAATTCGGTAACCACAATTCTGGTGGGCACGGTACTAATGGGACCTGGGTGTGTATTGGGCTAACGGCACAAAGGGTGACCTACCACTACGATAATAGCGGCTGTATTGAAAAGGAGGTGAGCTACGGTACTTGGTGGCTTTAGGTTTCACTCTGCCATGTGTTGGCCGTTTCCTCTACGAAACTTCGATAGCTTCGCGGGCCCTGCGGCAAAAGTGCGGCCTGAGCCTCGAGATCTTCCTGATGGATTGGATGGCCGTTTGTTTTGAACCAGCGATGCATGACCAGAAGATCGAAATTCAGCCACGGAGGCACCATGGTTTCGATGCTGTTGGCAAATTCTTCCGGCGTTAGGTCGGGGTAGATGACGGCGTGACCAAGTGCTATAGACCAGAGTGCGGCGGTTTCATTGCCGTTAGGGGCATCCAAACTCGACAAAAGAAATACTTCGTTCTTAGCCCTTATGTCTAAGAGTGCTGACGCTGCTGCGAGCGCAACATCACGGATATCAATGCGTGCAACCGGGTGGGGCCCCAACGGCGTTGCATAAGCACCTGCAGTGATCACATCCTTCTGAACAAGATCATTCTGAGCGAAGTAGGTGGGCCGTAGTATCGTGTGCGCGATCCCACTTGCTCGCAGCGCTGTTTCAATGGCGAATTTTCCACCCGCATGGGGAATCATCGGTGCGCGAACTGCAAGATCGCTCGATAGATAAACGATGTGTCTGGGGGGTGATTCAGCGGCTATCGCCAGTGTGGAGAGGCCTTGATGAGTCTCCTTGGGACTATTTGCGATGAGAAGAAAGACACTCTCAACCCCCTTAAATGCGGACCTCAGGGTGGCAGGGTCGTCCATATCGGCAATGACTGTATCAATATCATCGGGGAGACTTGCGGCATAGGCAGTCGATCGTGTGGCGACCCGGATCTTTGCTCCACTCGCATACAAGATCGGAATGAGGGCCCGGCCGACGTTTCCTGAGCCGCCAAAGATGAGGACAGTCATCGATGTGATCCATTGATACTCAGGGCCAGACTGCGCAAAAGAATGCGCGAAAAGGTTTGTCGGCGTGCCACCCTACCGGGGCATTCAATGGTATGAAGAAGCTATCACCGGCGTGGAAGGTCTCCTCGCCGTTTGATGTTGTGACCCGTACCGACCCCTCCAGCATACATATCAGCTCGCTCCGACTGAAATCTGTGATATCGCAATGACAAGGGCCGGATATTAATGTGCCGACCTGGATCCTGCCATCACCAGACTCGTATGCCAGATGTCGGGCCTGGTGTGGCTCTAGAGCGCTGAGACTGGTCTCTCTGCAGTCGTCTTCTGAAATATTTGGAAGCGGGCGCACGACTCTCAGCTTAGACGGATCAGTCTCTGCAGGATACTCATCATTGAATAAATTGATAAAGTACTTGCGGTAGTATACCGGCATGTCCCATGCGCAATTAAGGCCTTGCGGGAGGAAAAATGGCTCTCCAGCAGAGATAACTTCTTTGTGTCCTGTTTCGTCGATAATGCCGACGTGGCCCTCGATCAGAAGCATGAACTCAAAGAGTGGATAGGGATTGAGCCCTGTGCTGCTTCCGCCAGAGCAATCCCAGGTCCCAGTGCAGAGGCCGTTGCGCTCAAAGGCTTTATACCCTCGCTGGATAGGTGTCGGGCCGGTAAGAAAAGAGGGAGGGATGACAGCCCAGGACTCAAGGCCTTCGCCACTTGGGTTGTGCGGGTCCAACTTGATTACGCTTTTCATGGCGTCTTTCTCGAGGGCTCGAGTTGGTGGCAGGAGCCGCGCGACTCGAGAGTCAGTGAGCGGTTGGTGGTCGTCGGCGCGATTCACTAAGTATTTCTGCCGCAACTCATTTAGTAGTTTAATCCAACTTGGCGATAGATGTTGCTCTCGATAAATTGTGTCGGCCCGAGACACCCTGCACGGTCTGGAGCAATGGGATGTTGTATTGGCAGAGTTGGCAAATACGCTGAATAGTAATATTCAAGAGGTAGCCAATTGTTGGCAAGATAAACCTACTGGAGTTTTACTGCCCCAGCCATGAAAACTGGGGCCTCTCAAAAGAATATTTTGATTTTTCGCCCTTTTCGAGCCTCTAGGTTGAGTCGGATTAATTTAAGTGAGTAGCTCTTTTAAGACTTCCCGATAAATATCTTTGAGGATATTCAGGTGGTCGGCCTCAACCCTTTCGTCCACTTTATGAATAGTGGCATTTACCGGTCCCAGTTCTACGACCTGGGCTCCGGTAGGGGCAATAAAGCGGCCATCGGAAGTGCCGCCGGCGGTCGATAGCTCCGTTTTTTCCCCGGTGATGGTGAGAATTGCCTGCTGAGTTGCCTGAACCAGTGGGCCTGCGGCAGTGAGAAAAGGCAATCCGGATAATTTAAAATTCGCCTCGTACTTGAGGTTATGCTTATCCAGGATTGCGCGGGCCCGAGTCTCAAGGTCTTCGGCGGTTAATTCAGTGGAAAAACGCCAGTTGCAGAGTAAATCCACTTCGCCGGGAATAACATTGGTTGCGCCGGTGCCGCCATTGATATTGGAAACCTGGAAGCTGGTTGCGGGGAAGAATTTGTTCCCCTGGTCCCACTCTTCGGCAGCGAGTTCAGCGAGAGCAGGGGCCAGGGTATGAATCGGATTCTCGGCCAAGTGAGGGTAGGCTACATGGCCTTGGGTGCCGAGAACTTTTAGTTCCAGGCCGAGTGAGCCCCTGCGCCCATTTTTGATGATATCGCCAACCCGTTCACTACTGGATGGCTCGCCGACGATACAGCAGTCAATCTTTTCTCCCTGTTCCTCGAGCCACTCGACAACCTTAACGGTGCCGTTTATTGCGGGGCCCTCCTCGTCGCTGGTGATCAGAAATGCTATGCGACCACTGTGGTCTGGGTGTGCCGCAACGAACTCCTCACAGGCAACCACCATGGCTGCCAGGGAACCCTTCATGTCCGCCGCACCGCGGCCATATAGAAAACCGTCACGAATTTCAGGCTCGAACGGGGGGGAGCTCCAGTTTTCTTCTGGGCCTGTGGGTACGACATCGGTGTGCCCGGCAAAGGCGAGTAGGGAGCCTTCACTAGAGCTATCGCGTACTGCCCAAAAATTATCGGTGTCACCTCTGCGCAATTTTGTTACCTGGAATCCTATTTTTTCCAGGCGCTGGATCATAAGGTCCATACACCCCGCATCTTCGGGGGTAACAGAGCGGCGGCGAATCAGGTCGAAAGCGAGTTGGAGGGTGGGAGTCACTTGGGCTTTCCTTGTATAGGGAGATGGGCCGCAAAGAAGCGGCTAGAGGGGTGGGGTGCATCGGTGCGGAACTGAAGTTCCGCACCGTGCAATTTTAATTGCTGTGTAGAGTTTCATTGAGCTCGATAGCACTCTTGTTGGTGAGGCATTCCACTGCACCATTAGTGGAGTTGCGGCGGAATAGTAAATCGGATTTTCCGGCCAGATCTCTGGCCTTGATGTGCTCTACCAGCTTGCCGCTGTCATCGAGCAGGGCGATTTTGGTTCCAGCGGTAATGTAGAGCCCAGCTTCTACAGTGCAGCGGTCGCCTAGAGGAATGCCGATACCGGCATTAGCGCCGAGCAGGCAGTTATCGCCTACCGAGATAACGATATTTCCACCGCCGGAAAGCGTGCCCATGGTGGAACTGCTGCCACCGAGATCGGAACCGGCGCCGACAAATACCCCGGCGGAAATACGGCCTTCAATCATGCCGGGCCCTTCGGTGCCAGCATTAAAGTTAACAAAACCCTCGTGCATGATTGTGGTGCCTTCCCCAAGGTATGCGCCCAGGCGCACTCGAGCGGTGTGTGCGATACGAACCCCAGCCGGTACTACGTAGTTGGTCATTTTGGGGAATTTATCCACGCAGGAGACATCCAGGTACTCACCTTTGAGTCTTGCATCCAGTTGTCGCTGCGGTAATTCCTCGAGATCAATGGCTCCCTGGTTGGTCCAAGCGACATTAACCAGCTTGCCAAAAATACCGTCGAGTTTGATCTCGTGGGGTTTTACCAGGCGGTGGGAGAGAAGATGTAGCTTTAGGTAGGCCTCCGGCACGGACTGCGGGGCTTCGTCAGTAGCCAAAATAACTACTGCGAGTGGTCTTTGAGAATTGGCGAATTGCTGCAGGATTTCCGCCTGGTCAGCGGCGCCTGCACTGTGGAGAGCATCGGCTAATTTCTGTAGCTGGGTGGAGTCCAGAGGCAGGCTGTGATTTCCCTCTGCCACGCCCAGAGTTTCAGCAACTGCGTTAGCGATTTCTGCGCTGGGTTTAAACAGGGGTTTGGGGTAGTAAACTTCGAGCCAGTCGCCCTTGCTGTTACAAGTGCCGACACCAAAACCGATGCTGTAAATATTGCTCATGGTGGTTATCTCCTAATTCGACTAGCTTTGCAGTTGTTCGAAGGTCGCTTCTTTAAAACCGAAAAGGGTTTCCTTTGAGGTGGTGGTGACCGGGCGTTTGATTAAGGTAGGGGTCGCACTGGCCAGATCTAAGGCGAGTGCATTGTCCATTTCGTTTTTCTGTTCATCGCTCAGTTCACGCCAGCTCGTTGAGCGGCGATTTAGGACCTCTTGCCAGCCAAATTTATCCAGCCATCCTTGTAGGGGGACATCTTCCATGCCGTCTACGCGAAAATCGTGAAAGCGATAATCGACTCCATTTTTCTCCAGCCATTTGCGGGCTTTTTTTACGGTGTCACAGTTTTTAATGCCGTACAGAGTAATCACGGTTACGCCTTTTTGGTTTTCTTGGGGTTTTTACGGTTGGGGTAGCAGGTTGTGCAGATTTCACAGACGGTGCCGTCGCAGCCCCGCGCAGAGCAGAACTCGCGACCGTAGAAAATAATCTGCAGGTGCAATTTATTCCACTTGTCTCTTGGGAACAGCCGCTTCAGGTCTTTTTCCGTCTGGGTGACATTTTTGCCATTCGTCAGGCCCCAGCGCTGGGCCAATCTGTGAATGTGAGTATCGACGGGAAACGCCGGGTGCCCAAAAGCCTGTGACATAACCACGCTCGCCGTCTTGTGTCCGACCCCGGGCAGGGTCTCCAGTGCGGCCATATTCTCGGGCACTTCGCCATGGTATTCGTTGATCAGGATCTGCGAGAGCTTGCTGATGGCTTTGGATTTTTGCGGTGAGAGGCCACAGGGACGAATGACTTTTTGGATATCCTCTACTGGGACCTGCGCCATATCCCTGGGATTGTCTGCCAGCTGCCAGAGCGCAGGGGTTATCTGGTTGACCCGCTCATCGGTGCATTGAGCGGAAAGGAGTACCGCAACCAATAGGGTATAGGAGTCTTTGTGATCGAGAGGAACGGGAGTTTCCGGGTAGAGTTCCTCCAGGCGCTGCAAAATATAAGTGACGCGCTCTTGCTTGAGTAGATTTTTTACTGCCATTGTTAAGATATGCCTGGGCGTGGAGTTCCTGTATGTGCTCGAGTTGTCAGTTGTTCTTGAAAAGTGAATTGGCCTTACCTGCAAAATGCCTTTATGCGGTGCGCTGCGTCGATGCACTCTTGCAGTGTCGCTACCAGTGCCAGACGCACATACTCGCGACCGGGGTTCAAGCCGATGCTATCGCGGGCGAGAAATGCACCGGGAAGTACCGTGATATTTTGCGCCTCGTAGAGTTCCCTGGCAAAACGCTCACCATCCCCGACCTTGGGCCATAGGTAAAAGCTTGCCTGTGGCTGCTGTACCTCTAGGCAGCCGTCGAGAATTTCGAGAACTGAAGAAAACTTTTCACTGTAAAGCGCGCGATTCTGGCGGACGTGTTCCTCATCCTGCCAGGCTGCGATCGAAGCATATTGATTGGGCAGCGGCATGGCGCAGCCGTGATAAGTTCGATAGAGCAAAAACTTTTGCAGCAGATCGGCATCACCGGCGACGAAGCCCGAGCGAAGCCCGGGTAGGTTCGAGCGCTTTGATAGACTGTGGAATACTACACAGCGGCGAAAGTCTGTTCGCCCCATTTCCTCGCAGGCCTGTAATAGTCCTACCGGCGGTGATGACTCGTCAAAATACAGCTCCGAATAACATTCATCGGAGGCGATGGTGAAATCGTAGCGGTCTGCCTTCTCTATTAGCTGTTTGAAATCTTCAGCTTCGAGAAGAGCGCCGGTGGGGTTGCCGGGAGAGCAGAGGTAAAGCAATTCGCATTGCTGCCAAACCGATTCCGGCACCGAGGTGAAATCTGGTTTGAATTGGTTTTCTGCCGCACAGTTAATAAAGTGCGGCTGCGCCCCGGCGAGAAGGGCCGCGCCCTCATAGATCTGGTAGAAGGGATTGGGCATCAGGACTTTGCTGCCTGCGGAAACGGTCGCCTGGGCGAATGCAAAAAGTGCTTCCCGGGTCCCGTTCACCGGCAGCACCTGGCTATCTGCGCTCACACTGGCGAGCTGAAAGCGCTGGCTCAGCCAATCGGCGATCGCCTGCCGCAGGGGCTCTATTCCCTTGGTCAGTGGGTAGGCGGCAAGCTTGTCCAGGTGCCGAACAAGCTCTGCACTGACAAACTCTGGTGGGGCATGCTTGGGCTCACCGATGGACAGTGCAATATGCGGTTTGTCCGCCGCTTGGAGGCCCTCTTTCAGGGCTTGCAGCTTGGTGAATGGGTAGGGCTGCAGCTGTTCCAGATTTGGGTTCATGGTCGTGAGCGGGCCTCGGGCGTTTTTTCGGTTAGGCGTCTTGGTTGTTCAGTTCCAGGCAAATGGCTTTTTCCAGTGCGCCGTTGGCCTCGATGTCGGTAAGTGGTGATCCCTCGGCGTCGGTAATATGAAAAATATCTTCGACTCGTTCACCGAGTGTCGAAATTTTTGCATTGTGCAGGCGCAGATCGTGGGAAATAAAAATTCGCGCGATGCGGGCCAGCAAGCCGGGTCTGTCGGCACTGGTAATTTCCAGGGTGCTGTAATGATCGCCGGGCTCAGTGGAAAGGTGAGCCTGGCTCTTCAATTCAAACATTTTAAGGCGGCGGGGCGTACGTCGCTGAATGATCTTTGAGTAGTCCTCAACCAGGGCTAATTCCTGCTGTAGTGTGTCGCGAATCTGCGCTAGGCGCTGGGGTTCGTCCAGTAGCGGTTGGCCCGCTTCATCCAGCACGTAAAAAGTATCCAGCGTATAACCGGAGGCAGAGTTGTACAGGCGCGCATCGTGGACGTTCAGGTTGAGCATATCCAGCCCGGTAACCGCTGCGGCAAATACGTTGGCTCTATCAGGTGTGTAGACAAAAACCTGGGTAGCGCCGTCGTGCTCGCCAGGCCCTGAGTTTCGCGTTAAAACCAGAGTGTCTTTTTGGCTGGTGTCCGGGCTGCTGTGCAGTTCGTGGATGGCTGAAGTGTGCCAGGTGATATTGTCAGCGGTTTCGCGAACAAAATAGTCATCCCCCATTTGTGCCCAGATATTTTCCACAGAGGCTTGCGGAAGTCCCATAGCGTCCAGTTTTTCCATTGCCTGGCAGCGGGTTTCCTCGATGATTTCTTCCCGGTCGATGGGGTTTTCCAGGCCTCGGCGCAGGGCGTGCCGGGTGGCCTGGTAGAGCTGGCGCATCAAACTGGCCCGCCAGCTGTTCCAGAGTTCCGGGTTGGTGGCATTGATATCTGCGACTGTGAGGGCGTACAGGTAGTCCAGATGTTCGCGGTCACCCATTTCACGGGCGAAAGCGTGCACGACTTCGGGATCACTGATGTCCTGCTTCTGTGAAACCTGGCTCATCAATAGATGCTTTTCTACAAGCCAGCAAACCAGACGCCGGTCGCGGGCGGGCAGGTGGTGGCGCTGGCAGAATTCCGCTGCATCCACAACGCCCAGTTTGGAGTGGTCGCCACCGCGTCCTTTGGCGATATCGTGGTAGAGACCGGCAATATACAGCAGTTCCGGTTGGCGCATGCGCTCGAGAATTTCCGCTGCAATCGGGAATTTTTCCCGCGCCTCGGGGCTCCGGAAGCTGCGCATATTGCGCACAACTTGCAAGGTGTGCGCATCCACGGTGTAGATATGGAATAAGTCGTGCTGCATTTGCCCGGTTACCTGCCCAAATTCTGGTAGGTATCGCCCGAGAATGCGGTAGCGGGTCATTCGGGATAGCTGGGTTGACAAGCCCCGGGGTGAGCGAAGCAGCTGCATAAACAACTGGGTATTTTTCGGGTCTGCGCGGAACTGGTCGTCGATCAGGTGTCGGTGTTCGCGAATCAGGCGGATGGTGGAGGCCCGTACTCCGCTAATATCCGGGTTGTTGGCCATCAGCACGAAGATCTCGAGCAGGGCCGAGGGCTCCTGGTTAAATACCTGGGGGTGGGTAACCTCAATATTGCCGTCGCGCAGTTGGAATCGCTCATTTAGCGGAATGACCAGCTGGCTGCCTTTGCGCTGAAGGATGGCTTCGCCGAGATATTGGAGAAGTACATCGTTCAATTCCTGCAGTGCCATCACGATGCGGTAGTAGTTGTGCATAAACTGCTCAACGGCGAGCTGGGTGTCGCTATCCACATAACCGAATTGCTTCGCCAGTTCTCTTTGGTAGTCAAACAGCAGTCGCTCTTCCGCGCGGCCGGCGAGCAGGTGCAAGCCGTAGCGCACACGCCAGAGGAAGGTTTCCCCGGACTGTAATATGGCGAACTCCTCCTCGGTAAAAAATGCCTTGCCCTGCAGTTGCTTCAGGGTGCGCACTTGGAAAAAATACTTGGCAACCCAGGCAATTGTCTGGATATCCCGCAGGCCCCCGGGAGAGTTCTTAATATTGGGCTCAAGAATATATTCAGCAGCCTGCTGATTGCTGTGCCGCTTCTTCTGTTCGGCGAGCTTGGCTTTGAAGAATTCTTCGGTGGGCCATAGCCTTTTGTGTTCCATTTGTGCAGTTAGTTGCTCGCCAACAGTGCTGTCGCCGACAACTGTGCGGGATTCGGTGAGGTTGGTGGCCACGGTGATGTCCTTCGCGGCCAACTCCAGGCACTCCTCGATATTTCGTACAGAGTGGCCGATATCCAAGCCCAGGTCCCATAAAAAGGCTACCAGGCGCTCTATGTTGTCGATGGTATCTGGGTTTGGGTGATCGCTGGAGAGGATGAGTAAATCGATATCGGAGTGGGGGTGCAGCTCTCCGCGCCCGTATCCGCCCACAGCGAGAAGCCCGATACCGTCTCTCCACTCGAACTGGTGCCAGGCGTAATGCAGAAGGCAGTCCACAAACAGGGCGCGCTCGTGTACCAGTGTGACAACGTCCTCTCCTTCGCGAAAGCGCTCTGCCATTTGCCGTTCGGCTGCGCCGACAGCATCTTTGAATATCTCCAGAGTGGGTTTGTCGCCGGAGCTTAAATCCCTGCGAAAACGAGACTGATCAAAGAAAAACAGGGGGCGTTCAAAGTAGGGAGGGCTGACCGGCTGCATGGGAAGTCCGTTTTGCTCTTGGGCTGCCGCAGGTGGGGGCGGCTTGGGTTTGGTTTGCGGAGATTCGCTACTGTGGTGCCGCGAGTAACGTACTTATTTCTCGCGGCACTGTCAGTACGGCTTTAGAAGTTCTCCTCGCTGCGCGCTGTGAGCACTTCTACACCGTCGCTAGTCACTGCCATGGTGTGTTCCCATTGAGCGGAGAGACGGCGGTCCTTGGTTACCGCAGTCCAGCCATCTCCCAACACTCGCGTGGCCGCTTTGCCTGCGTTAATCATGGGTTCAATGGTGAAGGTCATGCCCTCTTTAAGCTCTTCTCCAGTTCCCGGCTGACCGTAGTGAAGAATTTGTGGGTCTTCATGGAAGACGTCGCCGATGCCGTGTCCGCAGAAGTCGCGTACCACTGAGTAATAGTTTTTCTCAGCGTGCTGCTGGATGACGTGGCCAATATCGCCGAGGGTAGTGCCGGGGCGGACAATTTCGATGGCTTTGTACATGCACTCCTGGGTGATTTGTACCAGGCGTTCAGCGTGGGCGGCGGGCTTGCCGGCAAAGAACATCTTGCTGGTGTCACCGTACCAGCCATCTTTGATAACGGTCACATCGATATTAATGATGTCGCCCTTCTTGAGAATTTTGCTCTCGGAGGGGATACCGTGACAGACCACTTCGTTGACGGAAGTGCAGATAGATTTTGGGAAGCCGCGATAACCGAGGCAGGCCGGGATCGCTTTCTGTACCTTCACGATGTGTTCGTGGCAGCGTCGATCCAGTTCTTCGGTAGTGACTCCTGGAACGACATACTCGCCAATCATTTCCAGCACCTCTGCGGCGAGGCGGCCTGCGGTGCGCATCTTGGCGATTTGTTCTGGGGTCTTAATGGCTGAGGTCATGCGTATCCTTTGTTTCTGGGTTGGGGCGGGTAGCGCCCAAGAGGCGGGCTATTGTAGCGGATTGCTGGCTGTAGGACACATTTTGCCGCTATTGGCGCAAGCGTGGCCCAGGCGTCCCGCCAATAGTATTGAGGCGTGATCATTTGCGCGAAATCGGTGCCAATTCTTCACTATGGGGTGCACTTGTGGTATAAAGCGCGCCGCCTGGGGATACTCCCTGGGTGAGTAAAAGCCGCACACGCATCGACACATGTGTCTGGGTGCCCTGCGAAGGGTTGACGCATGGGATACGTGGAGGACTAACCCGTATATATAGAGGTTTATTATGCCGCAAGTAAGTATGCGCGATATGCTGCAGGCTGGTGTTCACTTTGGTCACCAGACCCGCTACTGGAACCCGAAGATGGGTCAATTCATCTTTGGTGCCCGCAACAAGATTCACATCATCAACCTTGAGCACACTGTACCGGCTTTCAACGAAGCCCTGCAGATCATCAAGGGCATGACTGCTCAAAAGAAAAAGATTATGTTCGTTGGCACCAAGCGTGCTGCACAGAAGTCTATCAAAGAGCAGGCAGAGCGTTGTGGCCAGCCTTACGTCAGCAACCGCTGGCTGGGTGGTATGCTCACCAACTACAAAACCATCCGCGCTTCCATTAAGCGTTTCCGTGAGCTGGAAGCCCAGTCTCAGGACGGTACTTTCGAGAAGCTGACCAAGAAAGAAGCTTTGATGCGTACCCGCGCCATGGATAAGCTTGAGCGCTCCATCGGTGGTATCAAGGATATGGGTGGCCTGCCTGACGCGATCTTCGTAATCGACGTTGAGCACGAGCGCATCGCTATCCAGGAAGCTAACAAGCTGGGTATCCCCGTAATCGGTGTTGTCGACACCAACAGCGATCCCGCTGGTGTTGATTACGTGATCCCCGGTAACGACGACGCTATCCGCGCAATCAAGCTGTACACCACAGCTGTAGCCGACGCAGTACTTGCTGGCGCTGCAGAAGCTGGTAACACCGTTGCGAAGGACGAGTACGTCGAAGCTAACGATGACGAAGCCGCTGCAGAGTAATTTGCAGGGCTAAGTGGTGTAACACAGTCGTTTTACACTGCGAACTCAAAAAGGGGCCCGAATTACGGCCCCTTTTTTCTAATTTTTAGTGACAGAACCCCGAGGATTGAATCATGGCGATTACCGCGTCTATGGTAAAAGAACTGCGCGAGCGTACCGGCCTGCCGATGATGGAGTGTAAGAAAGCTCTGACGGCTGCTGATGGCGACATCGAAAAGGCGATTGAAGACCTGCGCAAAGCCTCCGGCCTGAAGGCCGCTAAGAAAGCTGGCCGCACCGCTGCTGACGGCGTTGTTGCCGCTAAAGTTGCAGAAGATGGCAGCTACGGCGTACTGGTTGAAGTGAACTCCGAGACTGACTTCGTTGCTCGCGATGAAAACTTCCAGGCGTTTGTTGCCAAGGTTGTGGAGAAGGCATTTGCCGATCGCCAGCAAGACGTAGCTGCCCTGATGGAAGGCGAGCTGGAAACTGCTCGTGAAGCTCTGGTTCAGAAAATCGGTGAGAACATCGGCGTGCGTCGTATCGAGCTGGTTGAAGCTCCAGTTGTAGGTGCTTATGTTCACTCCAACAACCGCATCGCTGCCCTGGTAGCTCTGAGCGGTGGAGAGGTCGAGCTGGCCAAAGATGTTGCCATGCACGTGACTGCGGTTAATCCGCAGGTGAACAAGCCGGAAGATATGCCTGCTGACGTCCTGGAAAAAGAAAAGGACATCATCAAGGCTCAGCCGGATATGGAAGGCAAGCCGGCTGAAATCGTAGAGAAAATGATGGGTGGTCGAATCAAGAAGTTCCTGAAAGAGAACAGCTTGGTAGAGCAGCCTTTCGTTAAGAACCCGGACGTAAGCATTGGCAAACTGGTTAAAGATGCCGGTGCCGATGTGGTTTCCTTTGTTCGCTACGAAGTGGGTGAAGGTATCGAGAAGGAAGAGGTGGATTTCGCAGCGGAAGTTGCGGCCCAGGTTAAGTCCTCTTCTTAATCGCATATTATTGGGTGCCCTCGGGCACTCAATCGCAGTGGGGTGCTTCCGCTGGGGTTTCTTACCTGCAGTGGAGCACCCCTCTGTGTAAATGACTGAAATTGTTGTAATGTTCAGCGGCAAGGCCTGGCCACTAACAGGTACATTGAAGGGGACTAACGAATGCCCGGTATTAAAGACCGCAAGTATAAGAGAATTTTGTTAAAGCTCAGCGGCGAAGAGCTGATGGGTGATCAGGGTTTCGGTATCAGTCCCAAGGTGCTGGACAAAATGGCCCTGGAGATTGGGCAGCTGGTCGGTATTGGGGTCCAGGTGGGTTTGGTTGTTGGCGGCGGCAACCTGTTCCGTGGGGCTGCTCTGAGCGCTGCAGGTCTCGACCGTGTGACCGGTGATCACATGGGAATGCTGGCCACGGTAATGAACGCCCTGGCACTGCGCGATGCCCTGGAAAGATCTGACATCTCCTCAAGAGTGATGTCCTCGATTCAAATGAGCGGTATTGTCGATCACTACGATCGCCGTGCGGCTATTCGCTATCTGGAGCGTGGCGAAGTTCTGATTTTTGCTGCCGGTACCGGCAACCCTTTCTTTACCACTGATTCTGCAGCTTGCCTGCGTGGTATCGAAATTGAGGCTGAGCTGGTTTTGAAGGCCACCAAGGTCGATGGTGTCTACTCTGCTGATCCCAAGCTCGACCCGACAGCAACTCGCTATGACCAGTTGACTTACGATGAGGTTCTCGACAAGAAGCTCGGCGTGATGGATTTGACCGCTATCTGCCTGTGTCGCGAGCACAATATGCCTGTACGTGTATTCCGCATGGATAAGAGCGGGGCGCTGTTGAATATTGTGGTTGGCGGCGTGGAAGGCACCTTAATTGAAGAGGAAGTGAAATCGTGATTGAAGATATAAAAACAGACGCGAAAGCTCGTATGGGTAAGGCACTTGATGCCCTGGCTGGAAATTTCAACAAGATTCGCACCGGCCGTGCACACCCGAGTATTCTCGATGGCATCCACGTCTCCTATTACGGTTCTGATACTCCGTTATCTCAGGTTGCCAATGTTACTGTTGAGGATGCGCGCACTCTCTCCGTAACTCCCTGGGAGAAAAACCTGGTCCCGGATATCGAAAAGGCCATTATGAAGTCCGATTTGGGCCTCAACCCCAGCACAGCTGGTGCGGTTATCCGTATTCCAATGCCTATGCTGACCGAAGAGACTCGCAAGAACTTCACTCGTCAGGCAAAAAGTGAGGCTGAGACCGCGCGGGTTTCCATTCGCAATATTCGTCGCGATGCGCTGGCGGACGTGAAATCACTGGTTAAGGATAAGGAAATTTCTGAGGACGATGAGCGTCGCGCAAGTGACGACATTCAGAAAATTACCGATCAGTTTGTCGCTGATGTGGATAAAGCATTGGCAGCGAAAGAAAAAGATCTGATGGAAATTTAATGAGCATCGGTGGTACCGAGCTACATGCTCCCGGCCCACGTCACATCGCCATTATTATGGATGGCAATGGGCGCTGGGCTGCCCGCAAGGGCCTTTCCCCTTCAGCCGGCCACAAGGCCGGTGTCGAGCGTATCCGCGACCTGCTTTCAGCTTGTAAAGCCCGCGGTGTTAAAGCGCTTACTCTGTTCGCCTTCTCCAGCGAGAATTGGCAGCGCCCCCCGAAGGAGGTCGAGCTGCTGATGAGCCTGTTTAACTCCTATTTGCGCAAAGAGGCCCGGCGGATGCGGGAGGAGGGGGTTCGCCTGAGAGTTATTGGTCGACGGGACCGATTTTCTCCTCGCTTGCAGCGCGCTATAGCCGAAGCGGAAGATATCACCCGCGAAGGGACTGAGGGCGACCTGATAATTGCGGCTGATTACGGCGGGCGCTGGGATATTGCCCAGGCGGCCCGCAGATTGGCTCAAGAGGTTGCCGATGGCACGCGCTCCCCAGAGTCGATTACTGAGGATGGACTTGGCGAATACGTACAACTTCAAGATCTGCCGCCGGTAGACCTTTTGATCCGCTCCAGCGGTGAGCAGCGTATTAGCAACTTTATCCTCTGGCAGGCCGCTTACAGTGAATTCTATTTTACTGATACGCTTTGGCCCGACTTTGACGAAGCCGAACTGGATAAGGCTATCGCAGAATATGAGTTACGTGATCGCCGCTTCGGCGGTCGCTCGGAGGGGGATGACGCGATCGCTCAGGCGTGATCCGGGCAAGTCTGCGGCGCCAGGCTTGCTATACAAGTTGGTTGGAAATCTTTGCCGACACGCTCTTGATCTGTACAGAGTATCCAGACAGAGTGGTCAAGTTACTAACAAAGGGGTTTGCGGTGCTAAAACAAAGAATAATTACTGCTTTGGTGCTATTGGCACTGTTTATGGGGGTATTGTTTTTACTTCCAATGCAGTGGTTTTCACTGATATTTGTGGCGGTTATCTTGCTGGCGGGCTGGGAGTGGGCCAACCTCTCGAATTTGAATCGAGCCTTGCGCTTCGTTTTTTTGGCCGCATTGGGGTTAACCCTAATGGTCACGGCTCAATACGTCTTTTCAATGAATTTTGATGATCCGGATATCGATCGCGGTCGCCAGATTCTGGCCGTGGCCTGTGGTTGGTGGGCGCTCGCTTTCTTGTGGGTGCAGAGCTACCCGTCCAGTGCTGCTCTGTGGGGCAACCGGTGGGTACGCGGCCTGATAGGTCTTGTTGTGTTAGTTCCAACTTGGTTGTCACTGGTAGTTTTACGAGGCTTGGATCACGGCGCCTGGCTGGTTCTTTATGTGGTAGCGATCGTTGCAGCGGCGGATGTCGGTGCTTATTTTGTCGGTCGTAAATTTGGTAAGCACAAGTTGGCTCGAGAGGTTAGCCCTGGTAAGTCGTGGGAGGGCTTTTTCGGTGGCTTGGGTGCTTGCTTGATTTTGGCCCTCGTAACTTCCTACCTATTTGAGCTTCCAGTGAAAAATACTGTTCTATTTACTTTTGGTGTTCTTGTTACTGCGTTGGCCTCGGTTATTGGTGACCTAGTGGAAAGCATGTTCAAGAGGCATCGGGGGATCAAGGACAGTAGCCATATGTTGCCTGGTCATGGCGGTATTCTTGACAGGGTAGATAGCCTTTCCGCTGCTCTGCCGGTGTTCGCAATGGCTGCACTGGCCAGCGAATTACCGAAATACCTATAAAGGCTTTTCCACTCCAGCTTCTGTATTTAATTCGATAGCGCCCAGTTTAATGCTGGGCGTGCAATTGTTTGGTGGCAGCAATATTGCTATCAGAGGTACGAAAAGGGCCTATGCAAGTAATTCCCCCGCAACAAATTACCGTTCTCGGCTCCACTGGCTCTATCGGCGTGAGCACCCTCGATGTGTTGGCGCGACACCCGGAAAAATATTCTGTTTTTGCTCTTACCGCCCGTGAAAGGGTTGCCGACCTTGCTCAGCAGTGTCGGCGGTTTAAGCCTCAATATGCTGTTGTTATTGATGAGGCACGAGCTGACGAGTTGCGAGTATTGCTTGGCGGTGAAGTCGATACGGAAGTCCTAAGTGGGGTGGAGGGCTTGTGTCGTGTTGCCTCCGATACTCAGGTCGATACAGTCATGGCGGCGATCGTAGGAGCTGCGGGACTGCGCCCAACCTTGGCGGCAGTAGACGCGGGCAAGAAAGTGCTACTGGCGAACAAGGAAGCGCTTGTTATGGCGGGCCCAATATTTCAGAGGGCCTTGAATAAGAGTAGTGCGCAACTGTTGCCGATTGACAGTGAGCACAATGCAATCTTTCAATGTTTGCCATTCCCCTGTGAGAGTCTCGAAGCTGCGGGCGTGGAAAAAATACTGCTTACGGGTTCGGGCGGGCCATTTCGCACACGGGCTGCAAATGAGTTGGGGGCGGTGACGCCGGATGAAGCTTGTGCACACCCCAATTGGTCGATGGGCCGGAAGATCTCTGTTGATTCCGCCACAATGATGAATAAAGGGCTCGAATTTATAGAAGCGTGCTATTTGTTTAATGCGCGCCCTGAGCAGATTGAGATAGTCGTGCACCCCCAGAGTATTATTCACTCGATGGTTCAGTACCGGGATGGCTCTTTACTGGCACAGATGGGTAATCCGGATATGCGCACGCCTATCGCCCATGCCCTGGCTTTTCCCCAGCGCATTGATGCAGGGGTGCCAGCTTTGGATCTGATTGCGCAAGGCAGGCTGGATTTTGAGGCCCCGGATTTTAATCGTTTTCCTTGTCTGCGTTTGGCGCGAGAGGCTGTTAATGAGGGAAAAAGTGCTCCAACAGTCTTAAATGCAGCGAATGAAATTGCAGTAGAAGCCTTCCTGGAGGGGCGTCTAGCATTTACTGATATTGCATTGGTGATAGAAAAAGTGATGAATAGGGCTCCCGTTGTTGAACTGTCGGGGCTCGAGGCAGTCGAAGCCATTGATTTCAATGCGCGAGAACTGGCCAAGCAGGCGCTTGCCGCCCTATAAACACATTGCCCGGCGTATAATGGCCGCTAAATTGCGTATGACAAGAAGTTGTAGCTGAGTATGGATCTAATTCAGACGGTAATCTGGGCCTTGGTGGCTCTCGGTGTACTGGTATCTTTCCACGAGTTTGGGCACTTTCTTGTAGCACGTCTGTGTGGTGTTAAGGTGCTGCGCTTTTCTGTGGGGTTCGGCCGCCGGTTGATCTCCCGCTATGATCGCCACGGTACCGAATTCACTATTTCCGCTATCCCCCTCGGTGGTTACGTAAAAATGCTCGATGAGCGCGAGGGGCCTGTAGCGGCTGAAGAGCTGGATCAGGCGTTTAACCGCAAGAGCGTATGGGCGAGGATGGCGATTGCCGCTGCCGGCCCTGCCGCTAACTTTCTTTTGGCGGTAGTCTTTTTCTGGGCTGTGTTCCTCGGTGGAACAGCGGGCCCGGTTCCTATTGTGAAATCCGTTGAGCCCGGGAGTATTGCTGCGTCGGCAGGCCTTGAGTCCGGGCAGGAAATTGTTGCTGTTGATGGTGAGGCTACCCCCACTTGGCAGGCCCTCAATTGGCGCCTGGCAAACCGCCTGGGTGATAGTGGCACCATAGAATTCTCTGTGCGCTATCCGGATTCCAACCTCGAATACCATATGGTGGCGGATATCAATCGCTGGCTTGCCGGCCGTGAAGTTCCCGATCCGCTCGGGGAGATTGGACTGCAGCTGTGGACTCCACCGGTGAGTATGACTCTTCATAATGTGGTGGAGGGAAGCCCGGCAGCCTCAGCTGGGCTAAAGGCTGGAGACAAGATTGTCTCGACCGATGGCCGTGACTTCTCATCTTTTCAAAGCTGGACCGATTATGTGAGAGCCCGCGCTGGTGTTCCAATGGATATCACTGTTGAGCGTGGAGGTGAACCGCTGACGGTGTCCGTAACACCGGCGGAGGTCAAGCTGGACAGCGGTGAAACCATAGGGCAGGTCGGAGTGCAGCCGGTATCAGAGACTTGGCCGGATGATCGAGTACGGATTTACCACTATGGGGTGGGCGGTGCTTTAGTAAAGGGCTTGCAGGAGACCTGGGATAAAACAGTCTTTACCCTGAATAGCTTGAAGAAACTATTATTTGGTCAACTTTCGACCAAAAACTTGAGTGGCCCCATTACCATTGCTAAAGTGGCGGGTACTTCCGCGGAAGCGGGATGGCAGTCATTCCTGTCATTGCTGGCGTTGCTCAGTATTAGTCTTGGTGTACTCAATCTGTTGCCTATCCCGGTACTCGATGGTGGTCACCTCCTTTACTACGGTATTGAGGCGATCAAGGGGTCCCCTGTTTCAGAGAGGGTGCAGGTGATTGGTTTACAAGTGGGCATGGCCCTGGTGCTCTGCATTATGGGGCTGGCTCTGTACAACGATATTTTACGTTTGTAGTGCCCTGGATTAACTTTTTTCCGGGCTGATAATGTGAGTGAGATTTTTATACGTGTGAGACGTTTTGTCTTGGCACGATTTTGTTGTGAGTAAAGGCGACTCGGAAGCGGTATGAAGTATTTGCTGAAAGCGATCTTTCTGGGCCTGGTGCTGCCTCTCAGCGCTTTGGCACAGTCGTTCGTTCTCAGCGATATCCGAGTAGACGGGTTACAGCGGGTTTCTGCAGGTACAGTTTTTTCAGCGCTTCCTATTCGGGTGGGCGACGAAGTTGAGCCTGGCGAGATTCAGAATGCAACCCGAGTATTGTTCCGTACAGGTTTTTTTGAAGATATTCAGATTGGCCGCGAAAACAGCGTTCTTGTTATTACCGTGAGAGAACGACCGGCTATATCAAAGATAGATATATCAGGAAACAAAGCGATTGCCACTGAGGATCTACTGAAGGCGATGCAGGAATACGGTCTCGCCGAAGGCCAGATCCTAAAGCGTTCGACCCTCAGGGGGTTGACCCAGGAGTTTGAACGCCAGTACGTGGCGCAGGGCCGATATGGCGCCAGTGTTAAAGCGGAGCTCAAGGAGCTGCCGCGCAACCAGGTTGAACTGCGGGTTGCTGTTGATGAAGGGGCTGTTGCTGCGATTAAGCATATTAATGTTGTAGGAAATCGTGCCTTTTCTGATAAAGAGCTGGAAGAGATTTTTGAGCTTAAAACTACAGGCTGGCTCTCTTGGTTGCGCCGTGATGATAAGTATTCTAGTGAGAAACTCACTGGTGATTTGGAGCACTTAAAGTCCTATTACCTAGATCGTGGATATCTTGATTTCCAGATTGATTCGACACAGGTATCTCTAGGGCCGGACAAGAAAAGTGTATTCATTACCGTTAACGTGATTGAGGGTGGTGTTTACACGGTTAGTGAGGTGGAAATTGCTGGAAACCCGATAGTAGCGGAGGAGGAAATCAACCGCCTGCTATTGGTACGAGAAGGTCAGCGGTTCTCTCAAGCGAGGGTAACGACCACTTCAGACTATATTGCTAAACGCTTGGGCAACAAAGGTTACGCTTTTGCCGAAGTGAATGGTATTCCTGAGGCCAATGAAGAAAAGAGTACAGTAAAAATTACCTTCTTTATTGATCCGGGAAAGCGCACTTATGTGCGACGTATTAGTTTTCGCGGGAACACTCGCACCGCAGATGAAGTCTTGCGGCGTGAACTGCGCCAGATGGAGTCAGCTTTGGCTTCCTCTGCGCGTATAGAACAATCCAAAGTGCGTCTCGAACGCCTTGGATACTTGAAGGTAGTGAAAGTTGAAACAACTAAGGTGTCCGGCACCTCAGACCGGCCCGATGTTGATTACATGGTAGAGGGGCAACCCTCTGATTCTGGGGGAGCGGGGCGCTAGTTGGCGCTGTAACTCCTGGATTGCGAATAAAAACACCTGGAATTAGTAGATGAAACATTTCCTGAAAGCGGCTTCTCTTAGTCTGGCACTGCCTCTCAGTGCTTTAGCACAGTCATTTGTAGTTGATGACATCCGTGTGGAAGGGCTGCAGCGCGTCTCTGCCGGTACCGTATTCTCAGCTCTCCCTGTGCGAGTGGGGGATGAGGTGGAGACTCTGGAAATTCAGAGTGCCACTCGGGCGCTGTTTCGCACTGGTTACTTTGAGGATATTCAAATCGGCCAGGAGAATGGTGTCCTGGTTATCACTGTGCGCGAGAGACCTGCAATTTCCAAGATTGAAATTACGGGCAACAAGGCGATTGCAACAGAAGACTTGTTGAAAGGCATGCAGGAGAATGGCCTTTCAGAGGGGCAGATCTTCAAGCGCGCTACCCTTGAGGGGCTGGCCCAGGAGCTACAGCGCCAATATGTTGCCCAGGGACGCTATGACGCCAGTGTTAAAACTGAAGTGAAAGAGTTGCCACGCAACCAGGTTGAGCTTCGCGTAATTGTCGATGAAGGCTCAGTGGCCGCTATTAAGCACATCAATATTGTCGGTAACAAAGCGTTTTCCGATGAAGAGCTTGGGGAGATTTTCGAGCTGCAAACTACCGGTTGGTTGTCGTGGCTGCGCAGTGATGACAAGTATTCCCGAGAGAAATTGACCGGCGACCTGGAGCGTCTCGAATCCTATTACCTGGATCGTGGGTACCTGGATTTTAAAATTGATTCCACCCAGGTTTCCCTGAGTCCGGATAAAGAGAGTGTATTTATCACTGTCAATGTGTTTGAGGGCGATGTTTACACCATTAGTGAAGTGGATCTGGCGGGTGATCCTGTAGTTCCAGAGGAAGAAGTTAAGCGTTTGCTGTTGGTGCGGGAAGGGCAGACGTTTTCCCAGGTTCGCATGACAACAACCTCAGATTATATTACCAAGCGTCTGGGGAATGAGGGTTATACCTTTGCTGAGGTTAATGGTATCCCGGAGCCCAATAAAGAAGAGAAAACGGTAAAAATCACCTTCTTTATTAACCCCGGCAAGCGGGCTTACGTTCGCCGAATTAATTTCCGAGGTAATACTCGCACTACAGATGAGGTTTTGCGCCGCGAGATGCGTCAGATGGAGTCAGCTTCTGCTTCGTCTGCCCGTATAGAGCAGTCTAAAGTCCGCCTTGAACGCTTAGGCTACTTCAAGGAAGTAGAGGTGGAAACCAGTGAAGTGCCGGGTACTTCTGACCAGATTGATGTCGAATATACGGTTGAAGAGCAGCCTTCGGGGTCTATCGGTGGCACCATTGGTTGGGCCCAGAGCAGTGGCTTAGTGTTGGGGGCCAATATCCAGGAAAATAACTGGTTGGGAACGGGTAAATCTGTTGGTATAGGCTTAAATGCTTCTACTTACCAGACCTCTGTTAATTTCTCTTACCTGGACCCCTATTTCACGCCGGACGGTGTAAGCCGTGGGTTTAATGTTTTCTATACCGAGAATGATTACTCAGAGGTAAACCTATCTGACTACAACACCACGACTTATGGTGGCGGGGTTAGTTTTGGTTACCCAATGTCAGAAATTTCTCGTGTCGGCTTGAATATTAATTTCAATCACCTGGAGCTCTCAGCTTCGAATTCTTCCGTTCAAGAAATAGTCACTTCTCCCACACCAGTGGATGGGGTTACCAAAACTGTTACTTTGGCTGATTACGAGCAAATCCTTTTAGATGAAGCAAATGGAGTTACAGCTGATCTCTCCATGACTGCGATGGATGATCTTTTCCCTACCGCTAGCGGTTTTATTGATCGCTATGGAGATGCGTTTAATAATCTTGGACTAACGGCTTCTTATGCGCGTTCTACCCTGAATAGAGGTATTTTAGCAACGCGAGGTGCCTCCCAGAACCTTTCTCTGGAATTTACGCTTCCGGGTAGTGACCTTGAATATTATAAGCTTGTGTATACCGGCCAGTATTTCCGTCCTTTAACTAAAAGCCTAACTTTGCGCCTTCGCACCCGATTGGGGTATGGTGATGGTTTCGGAGATCTTGACGGGTTGCCGTTCTTCAAGAACTTCTATGCCGGTGGCTTTGGATCAGTGCGTGGATTTGAAAGAAACTCTTTAGGTCCTCGCTCAAGCCCGGCTGAATATCTCTCTGGACTTAATTACGAAGGCCAAGAGGCTGGCACCTTGCCCTGTGCGACGGCTGATGGAGAAATTACCCAATATTGTTATTTGGTAGACTCTAATGGGGATCTACTTGTTACTGATTTTGGAGCTGATGCCGACCCCTTCGGTGGAAATATCTTGGTTGAGGGCAGTGCAGAAGTTATCTTCCCGTTGCCGTTTATCAAGGATCAGCGCTCTCTGCAGACAGCTTTCTTTGTTGATGCGGGCAATGTTTTCGATACCAGCTGTGATGAAAGTCAGATCAACTGTTACGATGTGGATTTTGGTAAGATGAATGTGTCTGCCGGGGTGGGCTTGACCTGGATTACCGGTTTTGGTCCGCTGACATTCAGCTTGGCGAAAGCCCTTAAGAAAAATGAAGATGACGATGTGGAAGTATTCCAGTTCACTCTGGGTAACAGCTTCTAAATTTGTCAGATAAACGAATTAGGCGTGTATCAGCGCAATTAAAATAAAATCTATTGGAGAGATCGACGTGCTTAAGAATGTAAAAATTGTTGCAGTATTACTTGCAGGTATGACCTTGTCCGGCGCAGCGCTGGCGCAGACCAAGGTTGCGGTACTTAACCTACAAGCTGCGATCATGAGCACAGATGCAGCCAAAACCAAAGTTAACTCTTTGAAGACCAGCTCTGAGTACTCGAAGCTGCAGAGCAGCGCCGAGTCAATTCGTTCTGAATTGCAAAAAATGGCTGAAGATGCCAAGAAAAATAGTGTGACCTGGTCCGATGAGCAAAAGACTGAGTACCAGCGCAAAATGAACTTCCAGCGCTCGGACTTCGAAACGACTGTGAAGAAGTTGCGTGCAATGGAAGCCCAGGTGGGCCAGGAAATTCAGGCTTCTATGGGGCCGAAAGCAAGAGATGCCCTGGACGCGCTGATTAAAGAGCGGAAGCTGGACGTAGTGCTGGATTCCAATACCTCCTACTACGTAAGCCCGAGCGTCGACCTGACAGAAGCTGTTGTTGAACGTATGAACGCAGCTAAGTAAGTCGATAGTCTTTATATGAAAGATTGCTTTTCCCTTGCCCAATTGGCGCAAGAGCTGGGTGCCGACTTGAGGTTGGCGCCTGATACAGACCCCAGTCAAGAGATTCAGGGTTTAAGCACGTTGCAGGAGGCGGGTGCCGAGCATCTGACTTTCCTTGCAAGTCCTAATTATCGGCGCTTCCTGAAAACGGCCAGGGCTGCAGCTGTGCTGCTTTCTGAGGAGTTCGCTGAAGAGTGTCCGGTAACAGCCCTAGTTGTTGCTGATCCTTACCTGGCCTTTGCCCGCGCGACCGCCCTGTTTGATAGGACCCCCGACGGCGCTCCCGGTATCCACCCCACAGCCGTTGTTCACCCCACAGCAGAGGTTGGTGAAGGTGTGAGTGTGGGCCCTGGGGCTGTAGTTGAGGCCTATGCAAGGTTAGAGCCTGGAGTGACTGCTGGGGCTAATTGCTTTATTGGTGAGGCTAGCTTAATTGGTGCTGGAACACGTCTATATGCGGGTGTGGTTATCCATCACGGTTGTTCTATTGGTGCGCGGAATATTATTCATAGTCAGACGGTCGTTGGTGCCGACGGCTTTGGGTTTGCACCCCAGAAAGGCGGGTGGGTAAAAATCCATCAGCTTGGCGGGGTTCAAATTGGTGATGATGTGGAAATCGGAGCCAATACCTGTATAGATCGCGGCGCTTTGGGCGACACGATAATTGGGCGAGGAGTCAAGATCGACAATTTGGTCCAAATCGCGCACAATGTGCGGATTGGTGACTACACGGCCATCGCCGGATCTACCGTGATTGCCGGTAGCGCCGTGATAGGCAAACACTGTCTTCTGGCCGGTTGCAGTCGCATTAACGGGCATATCACGATTGCAGATGGTTGTCGCCTAACAGGCAATACGTTTGTGACCAAATCCATAAAGGATACTGGTAGCTACTCTGGAGCGCTATCCTTTGCCGATAGTTCTACCTGGCGTCGTAATGTTGTGCGTTTTGGTCAGTTGGATCAAATGGCGCGCAGATTGAAAGATTTGGAAAAACAGGTTCAGGCACTGTCCCAAAAGAGTGGGGCAGACGATTGAACTTTAGTTATTAATTAATTTGACTTTGTTGTTTTCGGGGCGTTTTACGCCCCGAAGTGGTTTCTGGGGGCATTTGGAATGATGGATGTACGTGAAATTCGCGAGTACCTGCCGCACCGTTATCCTTTTTTGTTGGTGGATCGTGTAGTAGAGCTCGAAGAAGGGAAGTATATAAAAGGCTATAAAAACATTTCTGGAAACGAAGAAGTTTTTAATGGCCACTTTCCGGAAATGCCTATTTTCCCGGGAGTGATGATTGTTGAAGCCTTGGCTCAGGTCTCGGGAATCCTAGGCTTTAAAACGTTTGGCAAAAAACCGGAAGATGGGTATCTGTATCTGTTCGGTGGGGTTGATAAGGCGCGTTTTAAGCGTCAGGTGATCCCGGGTGATCGCCTTGAGCTCGAGTCTGAAGCGGTATCTGTTCGCAGAAATATCTGGAAATTCGCTTGTAAAGCCAGTGTTGATGGCGAGCTGGCGGCTTCTGTTGATATCCTATGTGCCGTCAAAAAGGTTCAGTAATTCTGTAAAGCTCGCTGGAGAGTTAGATTCAGGATTTTCCGGGTAGCCTTTGTTTTTAAGGGTACAGGTTACCCAGTACGATTAATGCCGAGGAGTAGATCCCAGAATGCAGACAAGTATCCACCCTACAGCTATTGTCGACTCTACGGCAGTAATTGGTTCCGGGGTGAGTATTGGTGCTTACACCATTGTTGGAGCCGGCGTAGAGATAGGTGATGGCTGTGATATTGCCTCTCATGTGGTGCTTAGTGGGCCGACCAAACTGGGGAAGAACAACCGAATCTACCAGTTTGCTTCCGTAGGGCAGGATACCCCGGACAAAAAGTATCGTGGTGAAGAGACGACACTAGTTATTGGCGACAATAACGTGATTCGCGAGGGGGTTACGATCCACCGTGGTACCGTTCAGGACCGAGGTGAGACCACTATTGGTGACGAAAACCTGATCATGGCCTATGCCCATATTGGCCACGATAGTGTTGTTGGTAATCACACTATTATGGTGAATAACTGTGGTTTGGCCGGTCATGTTGTTGTTAAGGACTGGGCGATTCTGAGTGGTTATAGTTTGGTTCACCAGAACTGTACTGTGGGAGAGCATGCTTTCCTGGGAATGGGCGCTGCTATCGGTAAAGACGTCCCTGCTTATGTTATGGTTGCTGGAAACCCTGCTGAAGCAAAGACCGTTAACTCAGAAGGGCTGCGCAGACGGGGCTTTTCTAGAGAAGATATTGCCCTGATCAATAAAGCTTACAAGACCGTTTATCGTCGCGGTCTTACTATGCAAGAGGCGCTGCAGGCCTTGATGGAGTTGCGTGAACAATCTCCAGTTATTCAGCCGTGGATAGAGTCTTTGCAGTCTTCCACCCGCGGCATTGTTCGCTAATTCACTTCTCTTTGGAGCTGTTTCGTGCGGCTCCGATTGCACTTTATGCAACTCCCATTTAATTCCAACGTAAACAGCTCCCCAAGAGGAGGGATTTAGGCGTGTCAGAAAAAAATAAGCCGATACGAATTGGTATTGTTGTCGGTGAGGCGTCAGGAGATATCCTCGGTTCTGGTTTGATGGCCGCATTAAAAACTCGGCTTCCTAATGTAGAGTTTGAGGGAATTGCCGGGCCGCGCATGCTGGAACTGGGTGCTAAAAGTTTATTTCCTATGGAGCGGCTATCGGTAATGGGGCTGGTGGAGCCTTTGAAGCGCCTTCCAGAACTGTTGAAAATTCGCAGATCTCTCCGTTGCCACTTTACTGATAACCCTCCCGATCTATTTATTGGTATAGATTCCCCGGATTTTACATTGACTCTTGAGGCTGCACTCAAGGCTGAGGGTATACCCACCGTCCATTATGTCAGTCCTTCGGTTTGGGCTTGGCGGCAGGGTCGAATTAAAAAGATTGCGCGGGCTGTCGACCATATGTTGACCCTGCTTCCATTTGAAGCGAATTTCTACCGAGATAACCAAGTACCGGTGACCTTTGTTGGCCACCCTTTGGCTGATGAAATTCCCCTGCAAGTGGATGTCGCCGGCGAGCGCAAAGCATTGGGCTTTGAGAAAGACGACCGGGTAATTGCCCTTTTGCCTGGCAGTCGTGGAGGTGAGGTTCGCATGCTGGGGCCGTTGTTTCTGCAGACGGCCCGATGGTGCTATCAGCGTCATTCGGATATTAAATTTGTTATTCCCGCTGCCAACAAGCAGCGTATGGATGAGATTCAAGAGCAGCTAAAAGATTACCCTGAACTCCCTATCACTTTACTTGAGGGGCAATCGAGACGGGCCGTTTCAGCGGCAGACTGTGTGCTTATTGCATCGGGTACAGCAACCCTTGAAACGATGTTGCTTAAAAAGCCCATGGTCGTTACCTACAAGCTGGGCAGATTGACGTCTATGATCGTCTCGCGGATGCTGCATACCCCATGGGTTTCGCTACCAAATTTACTTGCCCAAAAAGAACTGGTACCGGAAATTTTGCAGAATGATGCTATTCCGGAGAATCTTGGCGCGGCGGTGATGCAGTACTTTGAAGATCCGCTTCTTGGGGATCATTTAGAGCGCGAGTTTTTCGAGATGCATCAACAGTTGAGACGCAATGCTTCTGAGCGGGCTGCCGATGCCGTGGTGGGGCTGCTGGAAGCTAAGCCTGAATCTGCCGAGTAGTATAAGTTATGAGTAGTAAAACAGAATTGCCCCCCTATGTTTGCCCTTTCAAGGGTGATTTGATTGCAGGTGTCGATGAGGTTGGGCGCGGCCCCTTAGCTGGTGATGTAGTTGCCGCAGCTGTGATTCTTGATCCTAACAAGCCAATCGCCGGGCTTGCCGACTCCAAAAAGCTGACTGAAAAAAAGCGCGAGCAGTTGTTTGATGAGATTTGTGAGCGAGCGCTCAGTTACTCCATAGCTCGTGCAACAGTTGAGGAAATTGACCAGCTAAATATTTTGCAGGCAAGTTTACTGGCGATGCATCGTGCAGTTGCACAGCTATCCGTGCAGCCTGAATTTGTGTTGGTGGATGGCAATAAAAAACCGAACTGGGATTACCCTTGCGATACCGTTGTAAAGGGCGATGGTCGTGTCGCTGCAATTGGGGCGGCATCTATTTTGGCTAAGGTGACCCGTGATAGGGAAATGGTGGTGCTGGACTCTGAATATCCCGGTTACGGCCTTGCAGGTCATAAAGGGTATCCCACCAAGGCGCATATGGAAGCTTTACAGTTGCAGGGTCCCACTCCAATACACCGCACCAGCTTTGCGCCGGTAAGGCGCTTGCTAGAAGAGGTTGAGTGATAAACGGTTGTAGCGCTATTTATCGATTCGCTTGATTCTGGCCCGGGTAATCATCTTGTCTGAGACCTCCTCAATTTCCACCAGGTAATTGAGGATGTACAGGCTGATATTGCCGTCGGGGATGCTCTCCAGGTGTTCCATTGCCAGGCCGTTAAAGGTTTTCGGCCCGTCAGTGGGCAGTTCCCAGCCCAGGGTGCGATTAATATCGCGAATAGAAGTGCCGCCCTCGATCATGTACCAGCCATCTTCTATGGCGACTATCTCCTCGTCATCGCTGGGTACTGGACTTGCGGTGAAGTCGCCGACAATTTCCTCCAGCAGATCTTCCAGGGTAACGATACCCATTACCTCTCCGTACTCATCAACTACCAGCCCCATGCGGCGCTTGGTTTTCTGGAAGTTCATCAGCAGTGTAGGGAGTGGTGTTGCCTCGGGTACGAAGTAAGGTTCATCGGTGAAGGAGTTGAGCCGCTCTGCCGTTAAATTTTCCGGTCCGTCGCGCAGTATTTGCGCCGCTTTTCGCAGGTGAAGTATGCCTACTACTCGATTGATGTCACCGCGATATACGGGGAGGCGAGTGTAGGAACTTTCCGCTAGCTGCTGCAGGATCTCTTCGGCGCTGTTTTCCAGGTCAACACCCATGACTTCATTGCGCGGAATCATGATGTCTTCAACGGTTGCCTGGTCCAGGTCCAACACGTTGAGCAACATGCCTTTGTGCTTGCTGGGAAGCAGGGCGCCTGATTCGAATACAACGGTTCGGAGTTCTTCGGGGGCCAGGTGTTCCGCTTCGCTATTCGCTTTTGTTTCGACTCCCAACATACGCGCCAGGCCGTTGGATATGCCACCAATCAACAGCACCAGGGGAGTGAGCAGCCATTGCAGTGGGCGCAAAATAAATGAGGCGGGGAAAGCAATTTTTTCCGGGTGTAGAGCGGCAATAGTCTTTGGTGTGACCTCAGCAAAAATCAGCAGGGCAAGAGTTAAGACTATGGTGGTGAGTATTTCTCCGTATATCTGCGCGAATACCGAGCCGGCGATTACAGATACAAGAACGTTAACGAGATTGTTGCCGATTAGAATTGAACCGATCAGCTTGTCCGGGCGTGCGAGCAGCTCTGTGGCGCGCTTTGCCCCGCGGTGCCCGCTTTTGGCTTGGTGCCGCAGGCGATAGCGGTTAAGCGCCATCATGCTGGTTTCGGAGCTGGAGAAGAAGGCGGATATCAGTATCAATAGGGCCAGCAAACCGAATAGCAGGCCCGTGGGCATCTCGTTCAAGGGAGAACTCTTTTTATTTCCAAGCGGAGATATTGGAACATATTGCCGACCTCCGCAAGCTTTGCAGTCGTATATTCGATTACCCGCGCTGGAGAATGACTTCCATAACCAGCTTACTACCAAAATAGGCAAGTAGTAGGGCGGCGAAAGCGCTTAAGGTCCAACGCACAGCGGTATTGCCTCTCCAGCCCAACCTCCAGTGTCCCCATAGGAGTATGGTGTAGAGAACCCAGGCGACCATAGAGAGGATGGTTTTGTGTATTGGCCCCTCTTCAAACAAATTACCAACAAAGACGAAACCGGTCAGCAGGGAGGCGGTGAGCAGTAGTTGCCCGAAAGTGATCAGACCGAACAGCAGTGATTCCATGCTCTGCAATGGTGGCAGAAGGCGGGTGGCGCCTACGGGTCTGTGATTGTGCAGCTGCTGGTTAAGGTAATAGAGGTAGATTGCCTGTAAGGTAGCCAGGGTTAGCAGCGAATAGGCGGAAATAGACAGCAGAGCGTGTACCGCAATGCCGGCAGAGATCTGTTGATGTGGCGTTACGGTGCCCCAAATATGGGATGCGGCAAATTCAGTGGCGGCTCCCACTGGTGCGAAAATAAGAATAAGTAGAGTAAGTGGCCGGCCAACGGCCAGGATCAATAATAGAAAGTTAACTACCCAGGAAATCAGCGAGAGCATTGCCAGCAGGTCAAAGCGATAGCCTTCGGGTGAAAAGAGAACATGTCCCAGGGATATTCCGTGGGTGACAAGTGCACCCGCCAAAAGGCTGAGAAGCAGTTTGGAATTCGGCTGTTGTTTTCGGGCCAGAGCCGCACCTGCAACTATGGTTGTGGCCAGGTAGAGAGCGATAGCTGTCCAGTGGGCGAAAGCCGCCATGGGTAAATCCGTATCTTCATTATTGCGTTAGGGCAGGAGTGTGTCATAGCCAGTTGAAACAAGGAAGACTTGCGATATTTCGGCTGTGGCGAGACCTGGGCTATACTGCCGCGCCTCAGAGAGGGAGTTGCAGTTTGCTCCCCCCTAATTTCGCGCCCCTCCGCACTGGGGTTGAGTCCGTAAACGGAGAGATCGAGACGAATTTATGTTCGATAACCTGAGTGACCGCTTATCGGCGGCCTTAAAGAAAGTTACCGGTAAAGCGCGCCTTACGGATGACAATATCCGCGATACTTTGCGCGAAGTGCGCAAGGCGCTGTTGGAGGCGGATGTCGCTCTGCCAGTGGTTAAGGCATTTGTTCAGCAAGTGCGCACCGCTGCGGTAGGACAGAAGGTTAGCAAGGCTCTCAACCCGGGCCAGCAGTTCGTCAAGATTGTTCAGGATGAGCTGGTCAAGGTGATGGGTGCGGCTGCAGAGCCTCTCAACCTCGCCGTACAACCTCCGGCGGTAATCCTGATGGCGGGCCTCCAGGGCGCTGGTAAAACCACCAGTGTGGCCAAATTGGCCAAATACCTGCAGGAGCGTGAAAAGAAAAAAGTCATGGTGGTGAGTGCGGATGTCTACCGCCCCGCCGCTATCAAACAGCTGGAGACCTTGGCCGGTGAAGTGGGGGCACAGTTTTACCCCTCTACAGCTGAGCAGAAACCGCTGGATATTGCCAAGGGTGCTGTGGACGCTGCCCGCAAACAATTTGCCGATGTGCTGATTGTGGATACTGCTGGTCGACTGCATGTGGACTCCGAGCTGATGGATGAGATCCGTGAGCTGCACAGCGAGTTGGACCCGGCGGAAACCCTGTTCGTGATCGACGCAATGATCGGTCAGGATGCGGTAAATACCGCAAGTGCCTTTAATGATGCACTGCCGCTGACCGGTGTGATTCTCACCAAGGCCGATGGCGATGCCCGTGGTGGTGCCGCTCTCTCCGTGCGTCACGTCACCGGTAAGCCAATCAAGTTTATCGGTGTTGGTGAAAAGACCGACGCCCTGGAAACCTTCCACCCGGATCGTATCGCCTCCCGTATCCTGGGTATGGGTGACATTCTGTCTCTGATTGAAGAAGCAGAGCAGAAGATTGACAAAGAGAAAGCCGAAAAGCTGGTTAAGAAGGTCCAGAAGGGTAAAGGCTTTGACCTGGAAGACCTGCGCGATCAGTTGCAGCAAATGCAAAACATGGGTGGCTTTGGCTCCCTGTTGGAGAAAATGCCCGGCATGGGCGGTGTAGCGCAGGCTGCACAACAGGCCGATATGGGCAAAGAATTTAAGCGTATGGATGCCCTGATTTCCTCCATGACGCCGGCCGAGCGCCGCAATCCTGACCTTCTTAACGGTTCGCGCAAGCGCCGTATCGTTGCCGGTTCCGGCACCCAGCTGCAGGACTTGAATCGCCTGCTCAAGCAGCACAAGCAGATGGGCAAGATGATGAAGAAGCTCAAAGGCGGCGGCATGGGCAAAATGATGCGCGGACTCGGCGGCCTGCCCGGTATGGGCGGTGGTATGGGCGGCATGGGTGGTATGCCTGGAGGCCTGCCACCGGGCCTCAAAAAGAAGTAGAGAACCGCGGTTCTCCGGGCGGCTTGGCGACCCTATACAAATCTGGGGTGGTACATTAGAATACGCCGCCTTTCTGCCGGCCCTGCTGCCGGTAAAAAGTTGTTGTGGTGACTGCTTAGTGCGGTTGCCTAGTGTTGAACCTATAGGAAAGTTACATGGTAACCATTCGTTTGGCCCGTGGTGGTGCTAAAAAGCGCCCATTTTATCATCTGACCGTTACCGACAGCCGCAAATCTCGCGACGGTCGTTTTATTGAGCGTGTTGGTTTCTTCAACCCGGTTGCCCGTGGTCAGGAAGAGCGTCTGCGTGTTGATCGCGAGCGTGTTGATTTCTGGCTGGGTCGTGGCGCACAGGTTTCTGACCGCGTCGGCAAGCTTCTGAAAGAATCTGCTTAATTTGCGCGTAAGTGGTGCTCCTGTGACAGATAACGGAAAACCTTCCGAAGAGTTGGTCACGGTTGGGCGCGTTACTACCGTTTATGGTGTGCGCGGCTGGGTCAAGGTTCACTCCTATACCGAGCCGATGGACAACATCCTGCAGTTCCCTAATTGGCGCTTGCAGGGGCCGAAAGGTTGGGAAGCTCTCGAAATTGACGCTGGTAAGCGTCACGGCAAGGGCTTGATCGTACATGTGAAAGGCATTGATGACCGCGATTTGGCGGCTCGACTTTGCCAGCGCGATATTGCTGTAGCTCGTGAACTGATGCCTGAGCTTGAGCACGGTGAGTATTACTGGCACCAGCTCGAAGGGTTAAAGGTTGTCAGCCATTTCGATGGCGAAGATCACGACTTTGGTACCGTCGCTCGCATGATGGAAACTGGCGCCAACGATGTAATGGTGGTGCGCGGTGGAGCGGATAAGCGCGAGCGCTTGATTCCCTATCTACCTGATCAGTTTATTACCAATATTGACCTGGAAGTCGGTGTAATAACCGTCGACTGGGACCCGGCTTTTTAAGGCGTAGGAGCGATGACAAAACGAATCGCTCTGGTAAGCATTTTTCCGGAAATGTTTGCCGCATTGACCGAGTATGGCGTCAGTGGACGGGCTGTGAAAGATGGCCTTTTAGAAGTTCGCTGTTGGAATCCTCGGGACTTTACCAGTGACAGGCACCGGACTGTGGACGATCGCCCTTACGGCGGCGGACCGGGAATGGTGATGTTAGCTGAGCCTCTTTACCAGGCTCTCGAGGCTGCTCGAGCTTGGGCTGGTGAAGATGGTGAATCTGTACGCAGTATCTACATGTCTCCCCAGGGTCGACAGCTCGATCAGGGTGGAGTGGAGCAGCTGTCTGCAGCTGGCAACCTGGTGTTGTTGGCGGGGCGCTACGAAGGTGTGGATGAGCGTATCGTCGAATCTATGATCGACGAGGAGTGGTCCATTGGTGACTATGTCCTCAGCGGTGGCGAACTGGCTGCTATGGTGATGGTGGATGCTATTACCCGCTTGATTCCCGGCGCACTTGGACACAACCAATCGGCGGTTGAGGACTCTTTCTCCTCTGGCCTGCTGGACTGCCCACACTACACCCGACCGGAACAATATCGGGGAGTAGCGGTACCGGAAGTTTTGCTTTCCGGCAACCATGAAAGAATACGCCGCTGGCGCCTGAAACAGGCATTGGCGCGCACGCAACAGCGACGCCCGGACTTATTGCAAGGGTTGGAGCTGAGCGATGAGCAGAAGTTGTTGCTGGATGAGATCCAGCGGGAACAGAAGCTCGAAGAAAATTGAGGCCGAATTCGCCGGGAGGCGCGAGTAGTTCGGTGAACTAGCTGAGAAGCTACACAATCTGTATTTGGGAGCGATCCAAATGACTAACAAAATTATCCAGCAGCTGGAGCAGGAACAGCTGAAGAGCGAAGTACCTCCCTTCGCACCGGGCGACACTGTAATCGTTCAGGTAAAAGTAAAAGAGGGCAACCGTGAGCGTCTGCAGGCGTTCGAAGGCGTGGTTATCGGTAAGCGCAACCGTGGTCTGAACTCCTCCTTCACCGTGCGTAAAATTTCCCACGGTGTTGGCGTTGAGCGTACTTTCCAGACTCACAGTCCGATGGTTGACAGCCTCAAGGTTAAGCGTCGCGGTGACGTGCGTCAGGCCAAGCTGTACTACCTCCGCAGCCTGACTGGTAAAGCTGCACGTATCAAAGAGAAGCTCAACTAAGCTCTCCTTGATCGCAGAAAAAGGCCGAAGCGTACGCTTCGGCCTTTTTTGTATGTGGGTTAGGAGCAGCTTATTTGGTGTCCCAGATTGGGTCTGCTTGCCTTAACTGACATAAATGGACACGGGCTTGCCCTGGCGCGGGGATACAGTCAATTTCGCTAAAGCGCTCACGTCTTGCGGTGTTTTGCGTAGTCCAAGGTGACTGGATATGTTAAAACGTGCCAATTAGGTTCGCAGCGGCAAAGAGCTGCCATACTGGCTGGAACTGAAGGCCGATGATTAAGTCGAAGCCCAATGAGAATTTAAGGAGCAATTGGTAATGACGCTTATCAAGAAGCCGCTGGCAATCGCTGGCGCGCTACTCAGTCTGGTGGGCTCTGCAGCGTTGGCAGAAGTCGATACCAACGTTGTAAAAACCATCAAGACACGCCTTGAGGCGAGTAATCCCAAAGCAACCTATGGAGAGGTGCGGGAGAGTCCAATTGAGGGGCTTTACGAAGTGGATGTCGATGATGGCAACACGACCCTGTTCGTTTCTGCTGATGGTAATCACTTTGTTTACGGCGATCTCTATCAGGTGAAGGCTGGCGGTGTTGCCAACCTTTCCGAGCAGCGTAGAGCGACGCGCCGCGCTGCGGTTATGGGCGCCCTTGATACAGACGATATGATTGTCTTCTCCCCAAAAGGTGAAACCAAGGCAAGCGTTTATGTATTTACCGATGTGGATTGCGGTTACTGTCGCAAGCTGCACCAGGATGTGCCCGAGCTGAACAAGCGCGGTATCGAAGTGCGCTACCTGGCATTCCCGCGCGGTGGCCTGAATTCCCTGGGGTATCGCAAGCTGGCAACTGCATGGTGTGCGGAAGACAGCAACAAGACGCTGACTGCACTTAAGAACCGTGAAAATGTGCCTTTGGATGTCTGTAAGACAAACCCGGTGGCAGCTCAATACAAGCTGGGCAACGAGGCTATCGATGTGCGCGGTACGCCGACTATCGTGATGGAAGATGGTCGGGTTGTTCCCGGTTACTTACCACCGGATCGCCTGCTTAAAGAGCTGGGAATTTAAGCCCGGCTGATAGCTAAAAAACCGGCAGCCGAGAGGCCGCCGGTTTTTGTTTTCAAGCAGGGTTTTTAATTTCTACTTTTCTCGGCTGGGTCATATTCTCCGGCGCGAGGATATCGTTCAGTTCCTCCTCACTCAGTAACCCCTCATCAAGGATTAACTGCTTCACACTGGCACCGGTAATTAGTGCCTGCTTGGCGATGCGGGTGGCATTTTCATAGCCAATAAACGGGTTTACCGCAGTAATCAGGCCGATGCTGTTCTCAACCAGTTGCAGGCAGTGCTCTTCGTTGGCAGTGATGCCGCTCACACAACGATCCGCAAGCGTGGTCATGGCTTGGGTCATCAGGCGCATGGACTGTAGCAGGTTAAAGGCGATTACTGGCTCCATTACATTGAGCTGCAACTGGCCGGATTCAGCAGCCAGGGTAATCGTGAGGTCGTTGCCGATCACCTGGTAGGCAACCTGGTTAACCACTTCGGGAATAACCGGGTTGACCTTGCCGGGCATAATGGATGAGCCGGGTTGCATCGGCGGCAGGTTAATTTCATTGAGGCCAGCGCGAGGGCCGCTGGAAATCAGGCGTAAATCGCTGCAAATTTTCGAGATCTTAACGGCGATGCGTTTCATGACGCCGGAGAACATCACGAAGGCGCCCATGTCGGAAGTGGCTTCCACCAGGTTTTCTGCGCAGACAAAGTCGATGGCGGAAATCTCTGACAGCGCGTTAACAACCAGCTGGCGATATTCCGGGTCCGTATTAATGCCGGTGCCGATCGCGGTGCCCCCCATATTGATCTCTTTGAATAGAGCGACCAGCTCTTTAACTCTGTCGACATCTTCGCGCACAGTAGCGGCGAAGGCGGCAAACTCCTGGCCCAGAGTCATAGGTACCGCATCTTGCAGCTGGGTGCGCCCCATTTTAATTACTGAGGCAAACTCTTTGGCCTTCTTGTCGAACTCAACGCACAAGCTCTCCATGGACTGAACCAGGTCGCTGTAGCTGAGCAGAATGGCCAGGTTTATCGAGGTTGGATAAACATCATTGGTAGATTGCGACAGGTTTACATGGTTGTTTGGGTGTACTTTTTTGTACTCGGCTTTGTTGTGACCGAGTAATTCCAGCGCGCGGTTGGCAATCACCTCATTGGCATTCATATTGGTAGAAGTACCGGCGCCGCCCTGAATCATATCTACCAAAAATTGATCGTGCAGTTTGCCATCGATAATCTCGTCACAAGCAGTGGCAATGGCATCTTGCAGTTTGGGCTCCAGGTAGCCGAGCTGTCCATTGGCGCTGGCCGCAGCTTTTTTTACCATCGCCAGTGCTTTTACCAGATTGGGGAAGTGATTCAGGGTAATTCCGGTAATCTGGAAATTTTCCAAAGCGCGCAAAGTTTGAATGCCAAAATAGACATCGGCCGGTACTTCGCGCTCACCCAATAAGTCTTTCTCCAAGCGGGTTTCTGCACCTGCACTAAAAACCGGCATTGGTTTGAGTGTATGGAAATCGTTGGTCATCAGTTTCTCTTCTCTTCATCGTATGGGCCTGTGTGGGGTGGGGTAATATCCCCGCCTCCCGCAAGCCTCGTGTTGGGGTAATTTAGTAATTAATTGGAAAGTATTTTTAGAGTGGTGTCGCAAAGAAACTCTGCGGCCCCTCTGTAGAGGTTGCGCGAATATTCTCGCGGATGTTTTTGTTTATCTCTTCGGACTCAGGACCAAAAACACCACATAATTTCAGTGCGTTTTTAATGCTGATGTTGCGACCGAGAGATTCGAGAACTACTTTTGTGCAGACTGGCTCACGCCTGTCACTGGCGGATGCTCCCAGTTTTAATCCGGATAAATAGCTGACTCGGCTTTTATAGGTAGGGTATAAAATAGTTTGTGCGATTTCATTGTGAGTCAGTGATTCATAGCCAACCAAAAAAATACGATCGGCAAGAAAGAGCAGCATGCCTTTATAGCGGGATTTATACCACTCATCCCTGTCTGGGTAGCGCATTCGTTCGAAGCGCTGAAAATAATATCCATCACCATCCGACTCAATATGCAGCAGGCTGCGAATAATATGGTCGGAGAAGGTCATGGAGTAGTGGTACTCGAAATAGAAGCCTAAATATTTATCAGCCCGCCCCTGGGACTCCCGCATCAGAATATCAATATCGCGATTGTAGGGCCTGGCGGGGAGGCTGTCGGAGACGGGTGCGCTGCGCACGCGAACAATTTGGCTGAATTGCTCGTGGGGCATCACGATTTCATGGGGCTCTACGCCAAAAAAATGACATATCTTTCCCAGGGTGTATTGGGAGGGTTGAGTGTTACCGTTGAGATATTTATTGAACTGGGCACGATTCACCCCAATTCGCCGGCACACCTCGGCTATGGATGGGTAGAAGCTGCACAGAAGGCGGAGGTTTTGCGAAAAATCATTGCTCATCGGTATTTTGCTTCTGGATAGAGGTTATCCCTTCAATCCCTGTTAATCACTCGGTCCCTTTTTAAAGGCGAAGCCATATGGCTTCGCCAATAGTTACAGTTTTTATCAGTTGGGGTGATTGCACTCACCGCACAACGGGCGCTGTAATAGGGTTTTAATTTCCGTATCGGAATGGCCCATTGCCAATAGGTGGTTGAGCTTTACAAAACAGGCTTCGCTGGTCATATCCAGACCACCTATAACACCGGCATCAAGCAGTGCGGAGCCCGCAGCGTATTTACCCAGATCCACCTGGTGCTCCAAACACTGGGACACTGCTACACAAATAGTGCCGAGCTTTGAAGCCTTCTCAAGCTGCTCAGTAAATGCACTGTCGTCAGTCGGCGCATTGCCGGTGCCGTATGTTTCAATAATCAGGCCCTTGGGGCGGCTCTCTAAAATTTTCTCAATCAGTGAGGGGGATATACCGGGAAATAGTTTCAGTAAAATCACTCCGCCATTGGCATTGGTGGGAATCTGAAACTGCGGTTCACCGGTGGGCACCAGCAGGGCGTTGTGGTCGATATTGACCTGGATACCCACTTCCCCGAGACAGGGGTAATTGGGGCTGCTAAAAGCATCCAGTGATCCAGAACTGACCTTCACTGCACGGTTGCCGCGTAGAAGTTTGCCGTTGAAGTAGAGGCAAACCTCCCTGATATCGTCGGAGCCGCTTAATAATAGCGCCGCAATTAAGTTGTTATAGGCGTCGCTACGCATCTCCCGCAAGGGAATCTGGGAACCGGTGACGACCACGGGCTTTTCTATGCCTTGCAGGGCAAAGGACAGTGCTGAGGCGGTGTAGGCCATGGTGTCGGTGCCGTGCAACACCAAAAAGCCTGAGTACTGGCTATAGTTGTCGCGTATCAGGCTGGCAATGTGATACCAGTCCTTTGGTCGCATATTGGCGCTATCCAGCAGTGGGTCGAGTGCCTGGAAATCGTATTGTGGAAGCTGGCCGATAACATCTTGTAAGAGGCGGCCCAAAGCGCCTTCCAGGTCGGCGTCAGGCACATAGCCCGATTCGCTTCGGCGCATTCCCAGGGTTCCGCCTGTATAAAGGATTAGGGTTTTCTTCATTACTCGACCACTATCTGAGTCCGGATTCAGTACGCCCCTATTTTGTGCAAAGGCGCGGTGGATGCAATTTCGCAGGTTGCTGTTACCTGATGCTAGTAGATGCTTCTATAGCATCTACTGAGGACGCTGTTGGTTTCAAGAGGTGATTTTGGGTGACAGAAGTTTCGACTCTACTCTAGCCGGAAGCGGTGCCTTTATGGCGCAATTATATTGACTTTTTTACGTTCCGCTCGGTAAGGTTGATGATCTTTTGTCAATTTTATTTGCATTTATTGCGCGGCTTCCTGTGGTGGCACTTTCTATGTAATCGGGGGTAGATCCCGGTCTGGTTCGCTGCCCCTATAGTTGCGCGGAGGAACATTGTGAGCGCAACAGTGGAAGAGACTGCGGAGGCGGAGGCTCAGGTGGTTGTAAAAAAGGCACCCCGTGCCGTGCGGATCGGTATCTGTGGCCTGGGTACTGTCGGCAGTGGAACGGTGAATGTATTGGCGCGCAATGGGCGGGAAATTGCAGCCCGTTGCGGTCGCGCCCTGGTCATTGAGCAAATAGGTGCGCGCCGCGATAACGCACACTGTGATACCAGCCAGATAAACGTTACCCGGGAAATTTTCGATGTCGCCAATAATCCCAACGTGGATATTTTGGTGGAGCTTATCGGTGGTACTACGGTAGCCAAGGAGCTGGTGCGCACAGCGATTGAAAATGGCAAGCATGTTGTCACCGCTAACAAGGCGTTGATTGCCGAACACGGCAACGAGCTGTTTGAGCTGGCCGCAAAGCACAATGTCACCATTGCCTATGAGGCGGCGGTAGCTGGCGGTATTCCTATTATTAAATCCCTGCGCGAAGGTTTGGTGGGTAACCAGGTGCAGTGGCTCGCCGGAATTATTAATGGCACCGGCAATTACATCCTCACTGAGATGCGGGAAAAAGGGCGCAGTTTCGATGAAGCTCTGGCCCAAGCCCAAGCTTTAGGATATGCGGAAGCGGACCCCACTTTTGATGTGGAAGGTATCGATGCTGCTCACAAGCTGGTGATTATGGCTTCCCTGGCATTTGCTATGCCGCTCGCTTTTGACAAGGTGTACACCGAAGGCATCAGCCGGATCTGTAGTGAAGATATTCGCTACGCCGATGAGCTGGGATACCGTATCAAGCATCTGGGGATTGCGCGTCGCACTGACAAGGGCGTGGAGTTGCGGGTGCACCCGACTTTAATCCCCCAGCGCCGCCTGATCGCCAACGTAAACGGCGTTATGAATGCGGTGCTGGTCAGCGGCGATGCTGTGGGACCAACCCTGTATTACGGCGCTGGTGCGGGCGATGAAGCCACGGCATCGGCAGTGATCGCCGATCTTGTTGATGTGGCCCGCACTCTTGAGGCCAAGCCGGAGCACAGGGTGCCGGCAGCGGGTGTCGCCCTTGCGAACCAAGGGGGAACCCAGGTTCTGCCGGAAGAAGATGTTATTACCAGTTATTACCTGCGTATCGCCGCCCACGACAAGCCCGGTGTTATGTCTCAGGTGGCCACCATTTGCAGTGATCAGGGCATCAGCATCGAGGCTCTGATCCAGCACGAACCGGTTGAAGGTGAAGCACTTGTCCCGGTGGTGATTTTGACCAGTCGAGCTGATGAAGCCAGCCTCCGCCAAGCGGTTGCACAAATAGAGGCTTTGGAAACGGTCGAAGGTGAGGTCGTCAGGATTCGTGTCGAGAGCCTCGGATAAACCCCGCGGGCGCCGAGTGACATAACCCCGGGCTCGGTGCCCCAATCAATAAACTCCCCAGCCAGCGATAAGAGCCAAGAAATACTGTGAAATTTGTCAGCACACGCGGCAGCGCGCCGTCTCTCTCCTTCGCCGATACCGTACTAACAGGCCTTGCCAGCGATGGAGGCCTCTATGTTCCCGAGACTTTGCCGAAGTTTTCTCGCGAGGAAATTGCCTCTATGGCGGGGCTCGATTACGAGCAGCTGGCCTTTCGCATTATCCAGCCGTTTGTGGGGGATGATCTCAGTGATGAAGAGCTGAGCGGTATTATCGGACGCTCCTACAAGCACTTCCGCCACAAAGCTATTGCCCCGCTGGTGCAGACAGACACCAATGAGTGGGTGCTCGAGTTGTTTCATGGGCCCACCCTGGCATTCAAAGATTTTGCCTTGCAGTTCCTCGGTCAACTCTTTGATCACCTGCTGAAAAAGCGCGGTGAAAGAGTGGTGGTTATGGGAGCAACTTCTGGGGATACCGGTTCGGCCGCGATCGAAGGTTGCCGCCATTGCGACAATATCGATATTTTTATTCTGCACCCCCATAACCGTGTGTCTGAAGTCCAGCGACGCCAGATGACCACGGTGCAGTCGGGCAACGTATTTAATATCGCACTCGAAGGTAATTTTGACGATTGCCAGAATATGGTGAAAGCGAGTTTTGCCGATCAATCATTCCTGCCCGATGGACGCCGCCTGGTAGCGGTTAATTCCATTAACTGGGCGCGGATTATGGCGCAGATCGTCTATTACTTTTATGCCGCCCTGCGCCTGGGGGCGCCGGATAAAACCGTTAATTTCTCCGTACCCACCGGTAATTTTGGCGATATTTTTGCCGGTTACCTGGCGAGGCAGATGGGATTGCCTATCGACCAATTGGTAATTGCGACCAATGCCAACGATATTCTGCATCGTTGCATCAGCGGCAATGACCACACTCCCAAACCTCTGGTGCACAGCTTGTCTCCCAGTATGGATATTATGGTGTCGAGCAACTTTGAGCGATTGCTGTTTGATCTCTACGGTCGCGATGGCGCGACGGTTGCTGAATTGCTGGCGGATCGCAGCCAGCCCATGCATTTGAGTGAATCGGCCCTGGGCAAAGCGAGGGAAGTTTTCTCCTCCAGTCGGGTGGATGACAAGCGCACGGTTGAAGTGATTGGCGAGACCTTCAGCTCCTGCGAATATCTGCTCGATCCGCATACAGCTATCGGGGTTGAAGCCGTACGACAGGTACGTCACTCCACCGAGCAGCCCATGGTTTGCTTATCTACCGCACACCCGGCAAAATTCCCCGATGCCGTGGCCCAGGCCCTGCCAGAAAAAGAGATTCCCCTGCCGAGTCATATGCAGGATCTCTGGCAGCGGGAGGAGCGCTTCAAGGTATTGCCCAATAACTTGTCCCAAGTACACGACTATATGGCGACGATGCTGTCAGAAGGCAGTTAATCGGCACACTGTCGTGCAATAAGCGGCAACCGATTAGCTATTTGTTTGCTGAGAAATACATTGAGTACAAAAATTCAGCGACGGCCAGTGGATATGTCTACTGGCCGTTTTGCTTCTGAAACACCAAAAATATTGCAGCGTGTCCTGTTGGGGCGGGGGATTGTCAGCGAAGAAGCGCTGGATCACAGTCTCTCTCAATTACAGAGCCCGCAGAGTATGCGAGGGCTGGAGGCTGCCGTTGCCTTGCTGGTGGATGCTATCCACGGGCAAAAGAAAATCCTTATCGTGGGGGATTTCGATGCGGATGGAGCCACCAGCAGCACCTTGGGGGTGTTGGCCCTGGGTGCAATGGGCGCGCCGGGAGTGGAGTACCTGGTGCCGAACCGCTTTGACTTCGGCTACGGGCTGACTCCAGAAATTGTCGAGGTAGCCAAAGATTATCAGCCCGACCTGCTGATCACCGTAGATAACGGTATTAGCAGTATCGAGGGCGTGGCAGCGGCAAAAGCTGCTGGTATGAAAGTGATTGTGACGGATCACCACCTGCCCGGCAGTGAGCTGCCGCAGGCGGATGCCATCGTAAACCCGAACCAGCCGGACTGTGACTTTCCCAGCAAGAACCTCGCTGGGGTGGGGGTGATCTTTTATCTGCTCAGCCGTTTGCGCACGGCCCTACAGCAGAGTGGGTGGTTTGAGCAGAGCGGTATCGCCCCGCCCAATATGGCCGAATACCTGGATTTGGTCGCCTTGGGTACTGTGGCCGACCTGGTCCCGCTGGATCACAACAACCGGATTCTGGTTCACCAGGGCATCGCCCGTATCCGTGCCGGCCGCTGCCGGCCCGGTATTGCCGCCCTGATGGAGGTTGCCGGGCGCGACCAGCGCAGGCTCTCCACCACAGATATTGGTTTTATTTTGGGGCCGCGAATTAATGCGGCTGGTCGTCTCGACGATATCGGCACCGGTATCCGCTGCCTGCTCACCCGCGATCCCAGTGAAGCGCGGGAGCTGGCCGGCGAGCTGGACGCCCTGAACCGGGATCGCAAGGCGATCGAGCAGGGGATGCAGCGGGAGGCAATGGCGGCCCTGGATGAGTTGCGACTGGAGGGCGAAATTCCCTGGAGTTTGTGTCTGTACGATGCCAACTGGCATCAAGGTGTGGTGGGTATTTTGGCCAGCCGCATCAAAGAGAAATTCCACCGCCCGGTGATCGCATTTGCTGAGGGTGATAACGGCCTGGTGAAGGGCTCTGCGCGTTCGATTCCCGGGCTGCATATTCGCGATGCCCTGAGTGACGTAGCCGCCTCTCACCCGGACCTGATCAGCAAGTTCGGTGGCCACGCCATGGCGGCGGGGCTGAGCTTACCCCAGGAAAACCTGGAGGCTTTCCGTAAGGCTTTTGAGCAGGTGGTGCGCAACCGCCTGAATGAAAACCAGCTGCACGCGGTTATCGACTCTGACGGTGAGTTGGAATCTGGGGATTACACTTTGCACACGGCAGCCATGTTGCGCGCTTGTGCGCCCTGGGGACAGGCGTTTCCAGAGCCGGTATTCGACGGTGAATTCCTGTTGCTGCAACAGCGCATCGTCGGCGAGCGCCATTTAAAAATGGTGGTGGCGCCGCCCCAGGCGCCGCAACTGGAGCTGGATGCTATTGCTTTTAATGTGGACACCGAGCAGTGGCCGCAGCCCACGGAAAGAGTGCGCTTGGCTTTTAAGCTCGATGTTAATGAATTTCGCGGGCGGGAATCCCTGCAATTAATGGTGAGCCTGTTAGAAGCGGTATAGGGCGCACTTTGTATTTGGTTGTTGGGAAAAACACGGAGTTTTTTGCAACAGCTCCCAAGTTGTTTGGAAGTAAAAAGTAGTGAAACGTAAACAAGTCCAGGCCGAAGTCCTACTGTTATTAGCCGCTCTCTTCTGGGGCGTTGCCTTTGTGCCACAAAAGATTGCCATGGCGGATATTGAGCCGCTGGCATTTAACGCATGGCGTTTTATTCTCGGCGGTTTAATCCTTATCCCCATCGTTTACTGGTTGTCCTCCCGTCGTGATGCCCAGCCCGGTGAAGCCGAAGGGCAATCGGTGAATCACACCTGGCGGGCCTGCCTGCCCGGTGGCGCACTGTTGGGTTTTTGGCTGTTTCTAGGCGCGGCACTGCAACAGGTGAGCCTGCTGTATACCACTGCCGGCCGCGCTGGATTTATTACCGGTTTTTATTTACTGCTGGTGCCTGTAATCGGTTTGTCCCTGGGGCATAAAACCAATCGCTGGACCTGGATGGGAATTGGTCTCGCTTTGTTCGGTCTCTATTGGTTGGCGGACTTCAGTGAAGAATCCCAGCTGGTGGGCGACTTAATGGTATTTGCCAGTGCCTTTGTTTTTGCCATCCAGGTATTGACGGCAGATCGACTGGTAAAACGCTACGACGCTTTGCGACTCGCCTGTATCCAGTTCCTGGTGTGTGGCCTTTTGTCCGCCGTAGCTTCGCTATTTACCGAAGAGGCGACACTGCAATCGGCGATCGATGCGGCTTGGCCTATCGCCTATATGATGATTTTCTCCACGGCACTGGCGTTTACTTTCCAGCTCTTGGCCCAACGCTACGCCGCGCCTTCTCACGCTACTGTAATTATGAGTTTGGAGGCAGTTTTTGCCCTGGCGGCGGGCTGGCTATTCCTCAATGAAATGCTCAATACCACGGAGTTAATTGGCTGTGGTTTGATGCTGGCGGGGATGCTGGTCAGTCATTACGGCAACCACAGCGGTACTCACCACTAGGAATATCAATGGAATTATCGACACTGGCACTCTTTGTTCCCGCAAGCTTCTTTGCCTCGGTCACACCGGGGCTCTGCATGATGCTATCGCTCAGTCTGGGAATTACCCTGGGCGTGCGTCAGACTCTATGGATGATGGTGGGAGAGTTGATCGGTGTTGCGTCGGTGGCGATTACTTCTGCACTCGGTGCTGCGGTATTGATGGTTCAGTATCCGACTTTATTTCAGCTGTTCAAATACTGCGGGGCCGTCTATTTGGCCTGGATAGGCATGCAGATGTGGCGCTCCCGGGGGCAGCTGGCTCTGATGGATCAGGGTGATACGGTCGACGCTAGCCGACCATCGCGAAGAGCGCTGGCACTACAGGGTTTTGTTACAGCTGTGGCTAACCCCAAGGGCTGGGCGTTTTTTATTGCGTTATTACCGCCATTTATTAACGATACCAAACCTCTGATACCCCAGCTTTCAGTCTTGCTGGCGATATTGCTGCTTTTGGAGGCGTTGTGCCTGCTGATTTATGCCAGTGGCGGCCAGGCCCTGAGTCGATTGTTGGAGCGGTCTGAAAATGTGCGTTTGGTTAATCGGATTTCTGGTACTTTGATGCTATCGGTGGGAGCCTGGTTGGCGTTATCCTGACACGGCTATTTATCGCTTTATGGAGGATGTTCTGTGTTGAAAAAACGGTTGTCATTCTTATGGGTATGGGCCCTGATTATCTCAGTGGCGGCTTGCGGCCAGTCGAGGGAGGAGAAAGCGATGGAGAACGAGGTTGAGAACACACCCGGCGCGGCGGAGCCCGAAGTCGCACCCACGCCTCCTGCAGCGACTATGAGGCCAGGGGAAATGGTGTGGATTTACCGCGGCAGTGGCAGCAAGCAGTGCGAAGGGGGTGGTATGACCCTTCAGCAGAGCCAGGCCAAGTTGAGTGACAATGGGGTGAAGGTGCAGGAGTCCCGCTGTGGAGTCCGCACAGACCGGATGTATCCAGCCGTATGTGGCGCACCCACTGGAGATATCCTGATGCACCTGATCGGTATGGATGCCCTTGATGCCTCAATTGAGCTGGGATATAGCCCTGCGGAGAAAGTGCAGTATCAGTTTGCTGCCTGTCGGGACAACAGTGCCTGAGTTGAAACCTTAAGTGGGGTAATCGTGAATATTTCCCAGGCCGCAGAGAGTTCGGGCCTCAGTGCCAAGGCCCTGCGCCACTACGAAAATATTGGTCTGGTGGTGCCCGGTCGCTCCGCTAATGGCTATCGGGATTACTCCACTGCCGATGTCGAAACCCTCTGCTTCGTGCGCCGCGCGCGGGCCTGTGGCTTTACCACTGAGGAGGTCCGGGCGCTGCTGGGGTTGCGGGATAACCCGGAGCGCCACAGCCGCGAGACCAAAGACCTGGTCAATCACAAGCTCGGGCAGCTCGAAGAGCAGTTGCAGACCCTGCTGGGGATGCGCGCAACCTTGCGGGCCTTTGCCGATAGCTGCGCCGGCAATGAGTCCCCAGACTGCGCAATTCTGGAAAAGCTCTCGGGACAGACCGCCTAGTAGAGGATTTGCCGCCATATCAGCCTCTATCTGACTGGAAGGACCCCCGCGCGCTGCGGTAGAATGCGCGCCGCTTTTTATTTTGTCCGGACACCGAAAGTTCATGGAAATCAATCCCCTCATCAATCAATTAAAAGACCTCGAAGAGCGCACCGACGTTCTTAGGGGGTATCTTTGACTACGCCAGCAAGAAAGAACGCCTTACCGAAGTAGAGCTGGAGCTGGCCGAGCCGAGCGTTTGGGACGACCCCAGCCGCGCACAGGAACTGGGGCGCGAGCGCTCCTCCCTGGAAACGGTGGTTAATACCATCGAAAACCTCGACTCCGGCATCGCCGATTGCCGCGAGCTGCTGGAAATGGCAGTCGAGGAAAATGATGAGGACTCCGTAGGGGAGGTCTCCACTGAGATCGAAGGTCTCCAGCAGCAGCTGGGGATTCTGGAATTCCGCCGTATGTTCTCCGGCGAGAACGATGAGAACAACGCCTATCTGGATATCCAGGCCGGCTCCGGTGGTACCGAGGCCCAGGACTGGGCGGAAATGATCCTGCGCATGTACCTGCGCTGGGGTGAAGCCCACGGCTTCAAGACCACCCTGGAAGAGGTCTCCGCAGGGGAAGTAGCCGGTATCAAGAGTGCCACCGTGCATTTCGCCGGCGACCACGCCTTCGGATGGCTGCGCACAGAAACCGGTGTACACCGCCTGGTTCGCAAATCGCCATTTGATTCTGGCAACCGCCGTCACACTTCTTTCAGCTCGGTATTTGTGTCACCGGAAATCGATGACAATATCGAGATTGAAATCGACAAATCCCAGGTGCGTGAAGACACCTACCGCGCGTCCGGCGCCGGTGGTCAGCACGTGAACAAAACCGATTCTGCGGTGCGTTTGACCCACACAGAATCCGGTATCGTCGTGCAGTGCCAGAGCGAGCGCTCCCAGCACCAGAACCGCGATAAAGCCTGGAAAATGCTGCGCGCAAAAATGTACGAGCAGGAAATGCTCAAGCGCAACGCAGAGAAGCAGGCCATGGAAGACAGCAAGGCCGACATCGGTTGGGGCAGCCAGATCCGCTCTTACGTGTTGGACGACCAGCGTATCAAGGACCTGCGCACCAATGTCCAGACCAGCAACTGCCAGGCAGTACTGGACGGAGACCTGGACCAATTTATCGAAGCCAGCCTAAAAGCCGGCCTCTGATTTAAAGTCTCCACTCTCACCGCGCCCCTCGTCGATGAGGGGCAATATCAATCACAAAACTGATAGATCACCATGACTGATATCCAGCAAGACGAAAACAAACTGATCGCCGAGCGCCGCACCAAGCTTTCCGCTCTGCGCGAGAAGGGCAATGCTTTCCCCAACAGTTTTCGCCGCGAGAACCTCGCTGCCGACCTGCAAGCTGAGTTCGGCGATAAACAGAAAGAGGAGCTGGAAGAACTGGGTAAACGGGCGTGCGTAGCAGGGCGAATCCTGGCTAAACGCGGACCCTTTATGGTGATCCAGGATGTGTCTGACCGCATCCAGCTCTACGCCGATAAAGCGGCACAGAAAGATATTAAAGAGCGCTTCGGTGCCTGGGATATCGGCGATATCGTCGGCGTAAAAGGCACACTGCACAAATCCGGCAAGGGCGACCTCTACGTCAACTGTGAAGAGTACAGCCTGCTGACCAAAGCACTGCGCCCGCTGCCGGAAAAATTCCACGGCATCGCCGACCAGGAAATGCGTTATCGCCAGCGATACGTGGACCTGATCGCGACGCCGGAAGCCCGCGAAGTGTTCCGCGTGCGCTCCAAAGTGATCGAGTACATTCGCGACTTCCTCAACGGCCAGCAGTTTATGGAAGTGGAAACGCCCATGTTGCAGGTTATTCCCGGCGGTGCCAGCGCGCGTCCGTTCGTTACCCACCACAATGCGCTGGATATCGATATGTACCTGCGTATTGCCCCGGAGCTGTACCTGAAGCGTCTGGTCGTGGGTGGTTTTGAGCGGGTTTACGAGATCAACCGCAACTTCCGCAACGAGGGCCTATCCACGCGCCACAACCCCGAATTCACCATGCTTGAGTTCTACCAGGCGTACGCGGACTACAACGACCTGATGGACCTCACCGAGAAGATGCTGCGCGGTATCTGTGAAGATGTACTGGGCTCCACCACTGTGGAATACCAGGACAGCAGCTACGACTTCTCCAAGCCGTTCGCGCGTTTGTCTGTGTTCGACTCCATCCTGCACTACAACCCGGAACTGACTGCGGCCGATATCGACAATATCGAATCCGCCCGCGCGGTAGCTGAGAAGCTGGAAATCCCGCTGAAAGATAGCTGGGGCCTGGGTAAGGTACAGATCGAGATCTTCGAGAAGACTGTAGAACACCGTCTCGACCAGCCGACCTTTATCACTGAGTACCCAACCGAAGTGTCTCCGTTGGCTCGCCGTAACGATGACAATCCGTTTGTTACCGACCGCTTTGAATTCTTCGTAGGCGGCCGCGAGATTGCCAATGGTTTCTCCGAGTTGAACGACGCGGAAGATCAGGCTGAACGCTTCAAAGCCCAGGTTGCGGAGAAAGATGCCGGTGACGACGAAGCCATGCACTACGACGCCGACTATATCCGCGCGCTGGAATACGGCCTGCCGCCCACCGCTGGTGAGGGCATCGGTATCGACCGTCTGGTAATGCTGTTTACCAACTCTCCGTCGATTCGCGACGTACTGCTGTTCCCGCATATGCGCCCTGAAGCGAACGACTAATCGCTTCTCACTGCCGGGTAGTTTTACCTGCCCGGCAGTATTTCCTCCCCCTATGCCGCAGATTTCCTCACTCTGAAACTTCCCTCAGCTCTATCTATCCTTATTCATTGGTGCTCTATCGGGCCTCGAATGATTTGGAGCGGTTGCTGCTATGAAACAGGGACAGGCGAAAGAGAAAAGCGCAAGGCAAATATTGGCGCTAACGCTCTGTAGCTTTATCTCCTGTACCGCCGCTGCGCAAAGTTCGGAGCCTGCACCGGCTGCCAGCCTAACTTCCAAAGATCCCGATGACTGGCGCTTCCTCGCCACTCCCTATCTTTTCCTCCCGCTTCGCACTAAAGGGACTTCCACTGTCGCTGACACCAGTGTCGATATTGATCTGGATTTAAGTAAAACCCTGGAGCTCCTCAACGCTGCATTTTCTGTGCGCCTGGAAGCCTGGAAAGGGCGCTTTGGGGTAGTGGCGGATCTCTACTATGTGCACCTCAGATTGGACAAGGGAGCAACCATAACCCCACCGCGAAACCCACAGCTGGATATCGATGTAGATATTGATGTTGAGGTGGATGCTCGCCAGGGCTGGATAAATGCCCTAGCCGGTTACCGGATTTTAGAAGGGAATCTGGCTAATAGTGGGCGAAAGTACTTTGTAGATGTGGGAGCGGGTTTGCGCTGGAACCGATTAAAGCAGGAAGTGAAAGCACGAGCGGGAATTAATATAGGCCCCAGACCCGAATTCAGGAATCGCCTTGGAGGCAAACAGAGTTGGTGGGAACCTACGCTATCTGCGCGAGGTGCAATCGGAATTACTGAATGCCTAACCATTGCTGTACGCACGGAACTGGGAGGCTTTGGCGCTGGGGGTGATGACTTACAGTGGAATCTACTAGCCGGATTCGACTGGCGCGCCTGGAAAACCACCTCACTGCGTTTTGGGTATCAGTATTACAGTATTGATTATTCCGATCGACTCTCTGATGGGCGTTTTGCTTATGATATTACTCAACATGGGCCATATATAGCGGCGACTTGGCGGTGGTAGTTGAGCGAGTTCTATTTTTGATTAAAGCGTGTGGGTTCGCTCAATGATCTTCTTAGTGACCGTTATTTTTGAAGAGACTAAGATCTTTAGAGTAATAATCTTAAAATCAAAGAGTTGGTTATCTATCTGCAACATGTGATAGTGGTTATATTGATCATACTTTTTTATTTGGTTCGATGGTCTCGTTTATGTACATCTAATTGAAATGATAGTGAAAGGTAAATGTGAGCAGTTGATTTACATTTGAAATAGTAGTCAAGATAATAGTGGTTAGGGAGCTAACATATAAATAAAATGTACAATCATGACAAATAAAATCAAACGAAAATTACATATTGGAAATAGCATTTATTTCTGGGTGGCTAATCAAGAGAATCTTTTTTTTGTATCCATGCAAGGAATTCCATATTCGAGTACATCTCGCTAGAAACACCAAATCTCTATTGTATATAGATGCTAGTAGTTGGTACTTTACTCTGTCACCAAAGTCTGTAAGAGAGGCTGTAGGATTTGCATTGAGTTCAGGTTGGGAGCCAAAAATTGCAGGCAAAACAATGTATGTTTCAATTAATGAGAGCGGGTACTACACCTTGCCGCCGGGGCTAAAATATGACTTTGAGCGACAAGGCAATAGTGTATAACAAACGTAGGTACAGCGACGGCTTTTCCGCTTCGACTTTTCCTTTACTATAAACTCGCATGTGCTGCGGACGTAATGGCTAGTTAATTCATGAATAAAGGGTTAGGAAAATACAAAGAATTTATTGAGAAAGTGGTTTCTATAAAAGAATCAGCCACTTCTAAGTGGGTGGCGCTGGGTATCTACCCGGATACTAAAGAAAACGAGTACCGCAACGAGGTGCTTTCATCGTTATCTGAAGTCCAGCGAAATGAAATTGCTAAAATCGTACAAGAAGCTAAAGAGGCTGGGATACATGATCTTTTGGCATTTTTAAACCAGGAGTGCTCAGTTACTTACCAAGGCTCGGAATTACCATCTGAGCCCTTTGGTACTGAGTTAAACTACGATTTTATTGCCCGTTCGGAGGGTGATAAATGGCCAGAGTAAGTCTAGTCATAACAAAAAAGCGGCGGCACCTTATGCTTTATAGCAGCCGCTGCAAATGCAAGCGTTAAAGTTTTAAGATGGTTATGAAGTATTTTTTAGTATTTATTCCTTTAATATTGATTTCATGTACAACTTTTGTCGCAAAGCCAGATAAGTTATCTGAGACAGGAAGGGCGTCCGGCACATGGTCAGGTTACATTGAAAGATTTTCTACTAAAGTTCTTCCAAATGATACGGGTGAACCCATTTATCAGGTGGTAGTATTAAACTGTGGAGAGATTCCCGAATTATACATTAAGCTGAAAGAAGGTGGGCCGTTCCAGAAGTTTTATCAGGAATATGAAGTGCTGGAAAAATCTGGAAATTTGCTAATGAATATAATTCATGATGGCGGAGCTTGGGTTGAAAGTCAGACGTGGGGTATTGTTTTTATAAGTTCAAAGAAGGCTGATATCCAATGGAGCAGGATGGTTAGTAACATTAAAAAAGAATCAACAGCTTCTTTAAGAAGTTTTGGTGAAGTCGGTTACGGAAAAATGGAGAAAATTTCTGATAGCTGCGATAGTACATAATAAAAGATTCATGGCCTGTTATTGGGGTTGTAAGTTTGAAGCGAGTGGAGAATTTAATGATTAGAATGCTGTTTTTGGCTCTGGCTACAATTCTGTTAGTTGCCTGCGATGCTGTCGATGATATGAAAGGCATGTTTGAAAAACAGGAGCTTGCCCAAGCTGCCATTAAAGAAAAATACGGCTGGGACTCACAGCTCGGATTTAGTATTAACAATGGAGTATTAACTCAAGTTACTGTTGTTTTAGATGTCAATGACGTGCGCGGGGAAACTGTGAAGAACCTTGAAGTTATAACAAAAGAAGTCGTTTCCGAGGTATTTAAGAGCAAACCTAAGGCAATTTATATCCAAATAGCGAGTATTCCAAATAGTGGATCATAACATTGAAGTTATGTCGCCCTCAAAATAGATGGGCCGGCAACTCCAGCAGAAAACGCCTTCGGTCAAACATTTTAGGTTGCTAAGCATCATATGGGTATTATCGATCTGTATGATTTTATCTCAGGAGTTGCTAAAAGCCTCCTCGAACAAGAATCTAGAGAGCTGATTGATCTTTATGATTCAGTAGAAGAGCTTGGTCATAATGAGTGGAGTAATAGGATTGTGATATTCGCAAATGAAATGCTCCTAAAAGATATTGGCATACAGAAAAACTATTGAAATTAGAGGCTGAGATAGAGAGTGCCGATTTTTCCCAAGTTAAACCAAGCTGCCCGTTGTTGCTTTTCTTTATAGTGGTCATGTCGGTGTGCTATTTTAAAAAACAATGATTTATACGTCTTTGGTACAGGATGACTTATATTATGTTTTGCTGCGATCTGGTTTCCGGTTATTAAGGTGTTATGTTCAAGGGGGTAAAGTTGAGTATATTTAGAATTTCTTGGCTTCAAGTTATATTTGTGTCATTCATTGTAGCGTCTTGTACGTTTAAAGGAGATGGAATCTATACGAAGGATACAAGCTGGCTAATGTTCATGCCTGCCACATACCATAATGTCAGATTTGATAGTTTTGATATGAGCGAAGAGGGGCAAGAATATGAATTTATGAATATGTGCTCAGAGAACGTAGGGTTTCAATTTAAGGTTTATTGGTATTCAAAGGAGCCAAGGTATTGGGCTAATGAAAAAGCAGGGCTGGAAGTTTCGTTAATGAATATGGCTGGAGATTTTGTTTACCAAACAGTTTTTTTCGCGAATAAGGGAAAATATATAGGAGATAGTGGTATCGGAGATAGCTTGAAATCCTACAGTGAAGCAAGAGCTGGTAACAAAACAAATGACATTTTATTGGGCTCGTACCATAAACATACTCTCGGGTGCGATAAATACCGAATCAAGATTGCTAATCTAAGCCCGTACGAAAAGGGGTTGGTTAGTGCTCGTCTATACCTTGATTCAAGCTGGAAATAACGCCAGATGAAAATATTAGGATACACTACGAGCGGTGCGTGAATATGCATTTGAGTGTAGGGCTATGAATGAACAAATTATCTAAGGTCTTCGAGAATATGGAAGTTGATAAAAGTGATGCTCGAAAAAGAGCCGATGAAATTAAGCCTTATCGTTGTAAAAATCTGATAGCTGTTCTCGAGTGCCCGATGGATATGAAGAACATTGGAACAGTCATTAGAAACGTCAATGCATTAGGCGTTGAAAAAACGTATATTGTTGATCCTCGCAACCTAATACCCGATGACTGGCAGGAAATGAGAGAAAGGAGATCACTCTCAAAACCATCTGTCTCTGCGATCAAATGGAGCTTTGTAAAGCGTTTTGATAGTACCGAGGAATGCCTGAACCATTTGGCGAAAAACAGATTTATCTCGATTGTCACCTCTCCCCATGTAAAAGGAAAAGACAACTTTATATTGCATGAGGCTGATTACACTCAGCCAAAGCTGGCTGTTTGGTTTGGTAACGAATCTAGAGGTATAAGTGATCTTGCAGTCGAAAATAGCGCTTTCTGCGTATCCATCCCAATGTTTGGAATGATTGAAAGCCTGAACCTCGGAACAACTTCTGGAATTGTATTGTATGAAGTTACTAAGCAGCGCCGCGAATACCAGGAAAAGTACAAGAGAGCAAACCGTAGCGACTAATAAAGCGATGAAGTTGATGTCCTATTTTTGTGTTTTTTGCACGGTGACTGCATTCTTTTCCTCAAATAGATCAAGGAACTTTCCCTATTGAATAAGCGCTGACCCTTCGGTCGCAACTACTCTTGGGTAACTTACAAAGCAGGAAAAAACTGTTTCGTCTTTAAAACCACCCCAAAACGAGAGGGTCAAAGTTATTTTAATATGAGCAGAATAGACTTTAAGGAGCTAACTCAAGTGAAGCGAGATGAGCTGTTAGCTGTACTCAATGAGGATTCACTTAGGGAGCACTTAATTAAACATGAATATTTTGATGACCAAAGCCTTAATGAGTGGATCAAGTTTAAGTTAGAAGTAGACTCCCAGCCTGGGTGCCGTGTTCGACTAATTTACATCGGTGGAGTATTAGCTGGGTGGTGTGGTATTCAACCTGACGATAGCGGCTTTGAGATGGCTGTTGTCATATCTCAACAGTTTTGGGGTTCTGGACTCTCGGTATTCAAAACAATGATCGGTTGGGCTAAGGAGTTAGGGCATAAGGAAATAGTGTGTCATTTACTTGACAGTAGACCAGAATACAGAGCTTTGAAAAGAATATCCAAAACAGTACATAAAACTGAGCTGTTGGGCCGATGTTTTACGACATACTGTATCGAACTCGATAAATATGCACAGAGTAAACTATAACTGGTCGGTGTGCCGTTTCTTTCTTGTTACATGAAAAAAACTATGGCTTGGATTTTGGTTTCAGATATTTTTGGTCGGACAAAAGCGTTAGAGCGATTTGCAGCTGATCTTCCTGGTAGTGTAGAGATAGTTGATCCATATAATTCAGAATTGATGAATTTCGATTGTGAAGTTGAGGCGTATTCACACTTTACATCAAGGGTTGGGCCCGATAAATACGTTGAAAAATTATCAGAGAGAATCGGCGCATCATTTGGTCAAGTGAGTTTAGTAGGTTTTAGTATTGGCGCATCGGCCATATGGAGGTTATCTGATCATCAGGGTTTGAGTAATGTTTCAGGGGCAATTTTATTTTATAGTTCACAAATTCGCCATCACGTCAAAATTGACCCTATATTTCCTGCGCACTTGATATTCCCGGCGATGGAGACTCATTTTTCTGTATTAGAGATCATGCATACGTTGAAGCAGAAAGAGCAAGTGGAGGTTCATCATTCCACTTACCTTCATGGTTTTATGAATCCCCAATCCAGAAATTATAATGCAGAAGCATATGCTAAATATAAGCAGATAGTATGTAATACGCCTTTCAACGACCCCATCTATAAAAGTTTCAATTGAATGCAGTTCGTATTGGAGTTGACCACAACAGACAGTTGTTGTTGGTTAGTTTGTGCAAGTGTTTAGCTAACCGAGGCCTTTCTAAAAGTCATAAATTGATTGGAAGGCCGCTGGGAAGACCGGACACTTGCTTCTAAACGGCTTCGGTAGTTCACCATCTATTCCTTTTGGATGCGCCTATATATTTCTTCGCGATGAACAGATACGGATTTGGGGGCATGTATCCCCATCTTTACTTGATTGCCTTTGACCTCTAGTACCTTAACCGAAACTTTGGTGCCGATTCGTAGGTTTTCACCTATTCGGCGTTTCAATATCAACATATTCATTTCCTACTGATATAGGCTACAAGAAAGGATGTTCTCTTGGGTAAGTATTGAAAGAAGTGGCTAGAAGAGGGGGCGCACGAGAACGATAAGCATAGAAGAAGGAAAGGCGAGCGCAACGCTCCCAGAGCTTGGGGACACACCCCAAGCTACTGAATCTACTCCACTTTATTGAAGACGAGCGGGTATCTAGCGTATGATGCATATAGCCAGTGCGTCCTGAGTATTTTTTTTAATTTATTTTTTATAAATAAAAAAAATAAATAAATACGTGCTATCCAGGAGATGGAGGTCGGCCCTCCGTTATCGCTTTGCAGGAAGTGGTAACAAACCGCCTCAAGGTGATCGGAGTAAAGAGCTTTGGTTAGAAGCGCTTGAGGAAAAGGCGTACGAGATACGTCAGGTATGTTGTGTAGAGACGAATGCAAATGAACCGCTGATGAGGTGTCGAAAGCGGATTACCAAGATGATGTCAAAACCCGTGCACTGGCTAAGTGCGGGGATAAGCTTGGAGGTTACCTGTTTACCGACCAAGTGACATCCGGCATAAAGGCGGCGTGAACACACAACAGGCTTTTGGGTGGAACAGGAGAACCTGTCGTCCAGGTGTTAAGGAAGAGCGTCAAGTAGAGGCCCTACAAGACGTTGAGTACCAAGACTGGGCACAGGGGCGGAACAACCCGTAGTAGTGGAGAAGTGACTGTAATGGTCGTGGAGCGAAGGGGTTGTCGTATTCGGCGACTAACCGTGTAATCAACCCAGAGGGGGAGGAATTAACGATTAGCGCAAAGCCATTCAATATTCCCAAACGGGCGGTTTGGGAAGCGTGGAAGCAGATCAAGGCCAATGGAGGCGGTGCGGGGATTGACGGGATAACGATAGAGCAGTACGAATCGAATCTCGCCAGAAACCTGTACAAGCTGTGGAATAGAATGTCATCTGGCAGCTATTTTCCATCAGCCGTCAAACGAGTGGATATTCCGAAGCTCGATGGCAGCCTGCGACCACTGGGTATTCCCACAATCGAAGATCGCATTGCACAAATGGTGGCTAAGCAACTGCTGGAACCAGAATTGGAGAAGGTCTTTCACCCTGACTCCTACGGTTATCGACCAGGTAAGTCTGCTATAGACGCAGTGCGCCGAACTCGACAACGATGCTGGGATAGAATCTGGGTGGTTGATTTAGACATCAAAGGTTTCTTTGACAATATTAATCACGAACTCCTACTGAAGGCATTAGATAAACATAATGATCATCGGTGGGTCAGACTCTATGTGCAGCGCTGGTTGACGGCTCCGGTACAGCATCAGGATGGACAGTTTGAAGAGCGAACACAAGGCACTCCACAAGGGGGCGTAATCAGCCCACTGTTGGCGAACTTGTTTTTGCACTACGCGCTGGACGTCTGGATGGTAAGAACGCACAAAGAAATTCCTTTTGAGCGTTACGCTGATGATGCGGTTTACCATTGTCGTAATCCCCGGGAAGCAGATCGCTTACTGGCAGCGCTGAAGGCACGCCTGACTTCCTGCGGGCTTGAAGCTCATCCAGAGAAAACCCGCAAGGTTTATTGCAAGAACAGCAACCGCAAAGACAACCACCCTGTGATTCATTTTGACTTTCTGGGTTATCGATTTGGTCCCAGGAAAGCAAAGAATCGCCATGGACAAACCTTCACCGCCTTTGGTCCATCAATGAGCCCTAAAGCTTTCAAGAGGATCAAGGATAAGGTTAGGCAGTGGCGTGTGATTAACTGGGTGGATCGATCACTATCTGAAATGGCAAAGGTACTTAATCCCGCAATACAGGGTTGGCTGAACTATTATGGTCACTTTGGGCGGAGATATGGTGTTTATCGGCTACAGAAGTATCTTGATCAAACGCTGATGCGTTGGGCTAGGAAGAAGTTTAAGCATCTGAAGCGAAGCTGTTTCAAGAGTTGGGCCTTTATTGGTAAGGTTCGTCAACAAATGCGCGGCTTGTTTGCACACTGGAGAATGGGAAGATTGAAAATGTGCTGAATACGAAGAGCCGTATGAATTGAGAGGTTCACGTACGGTTCTGTGAGAGGTCGAAGGGGAAGTTCCTTTGGTCTACTCGACTTTTGATAGTGTCTGTATCAATTTGGTTAGCTGACCCTGGGTGTTGGTAGCACCTTGGGTCAGCGCCTTTTACTTATTCTTATATCTCGCTACCGTTCTCCTCTTGAAGGAATAGATCGTTTAGGAAATTCTGGTACTTCTCTTTAGGAGAGAGCCGAAACAAGCCCAACTAAAAATAACAAAATACTAATAGAGATCTATCGATTTTACGCATCTTTGATATGGAAACAAACTTAATTGTTTCTAACAGGATAATTTAAGCGCCTTTTATTTACCTATGCGCTAGTGTGATGAAGCTCAACCAAAGAGTTTCTCTCGTAAAATACAAACACCTGGTAGGCCAGCTTCAAACTCTTAGAATCTATGTATTAAACATAAAGAATCTGAAAGATTTTGGTGGAAATATCGTAAGTGTTTTCTAATGAAAACCCTGAAGGTTTAGGAATAATTGCCAAAGGTAACTTGCTACGGGGCCCATTGGATTAGAAGCTTGTCTTGCCACGCGTACTTCCAGTTCTTGCGGTTTTGGGATCCCTTCCACTGCAATGGGAGATAATAAGCCCTGTTCAAGCTCCGCTTCTATCATATGTTCTGGTAGCGTACCCCAACCCATACCTTGAAGAATAATTTCTTTTTTAGTCGGAAAATCGTTGACTTTCCATTGATCGCCCCCTTCAAGCACCCCGTAGGTTTTAGTGGATGACTTCCTACCACTGATGATTACCTGGGGATGGCGTAGCATAATCTGCCTTGGGACTTCATCGTATTGGGTAAGTAGGGGAGAGTCGCCAGCGATCACAGAAATGAATTTCATATTCATTAGATGAATGGATTCAAGCTGGTCGTAAGTTTCAGTCCACGGAATAATAGCTATGGAAACCTGGCCTCCCTTCAATAAGTCCAGTGGCCCGAGGCCATTTTCGGAATAGACCTCCAAGCGTGTTTTTGGGTACTCAATTTTGCACTGACGGATTGCGCTGAGTATTGGGCCGACTGGTATGGCGGAAGTAAACGCAATACCTACTTCCAGTTCTTCTCCTGCGACTAGCTGTTTAGCTAAGCTCTCAAACGAGTGGGCTTCAGCTAGTACATATTTGGATTGTTCATACAGGGCTTTGCCGTCAGCTGTGAGTGTGCTCCTGTATTGGTCCCGATCAAATAGTTGTAGATTGAGGTCCGCCTCTAATTTCTTGATGGCGGCGCTTATAGTGGGCTGTGTTCGGTGAAGTGTTTGGGCAGCAGCTTTTAGCGAGCCACCTTCAACTATCGCCTTAAAATATCGTAATTGTTCCAAAGTCATAGTGGCGTGAGCTTAGAGAAAATATAGGTCAGTTTCTGATGCAGCATATTTGAGGATCTTAAACTGAAAATAGCCATTAACTGGCTTTCTTTTATGAAGCATCTTTTCTGTTGTGCTGACAACATGAGTAATCTGCACTTGATACCATTTGCCAGTGCTTGCAAACTGGACAGCATCAACACCTCTGATCATTTTGAATGAGTAACGTAAACCAGCTATTTGTTTTTCTTCTGCCAGCAGAAGCTGGGAGTCTGCGTACACCTTTTTACTTCATGCCTGCGCAGTATCATCACCCGATATCAGTTAAACCAACTTGTTAGGTAAAAGCTAACAAGAGCTTAGATTATAGTTAATATCATTAGCTTAAGTCTAACTTTATCCTTATCTCCTTATCCAAAAGTGACATGTTCGTGAGGCATTGCGAGCGGTCGCGCTTTATCCGAACAGTTGAACGATATTGAGGCGAGTTATGATCAAACGGACAGACGTGTTAATCGTTGGTGGAGGCTTTGCTGGTGTTTCTGTGGCCCAAAAGTTAGCTAAGCAGGGTATGCAGGTGGTATTGGTTGACCGAAAGGACCATTTTGAAGTGACCTTTGCCACATTACGTAATGCGATAGCGCCTAACTTACTGACTGCTAATCCACGTAAATATTATCGTGACTTTATTCAGAGCGATTTTGTTCAAGCAGATGTGGTTTCCATGGATGACCGGATAGCAAGGTCATCAAATGGATTAGAGATCCACTTTAAGCAGGCAGTTATCGCGACAGGCAGTCGTTACCCAACCTTGCCGATAGCTAAATCCACATCAGCTTATACGATTTCCGAGCGTGAGCAAGAAATGCGGAATGAGCAAAAAATACTGGCGAAATCTCAGTCAGTTTTGATTGTAGGAGGCGGTACCGTGGGTGTGGAGCTGGCCGGGGAAATTAGCAGCGCTTATCCCCATAAAACCGTGACGTTAGTCCATTCTAAAGATGTACTACTTGGCCATCTTAAGCCTAAAGCTCAGAACAAGGCGCTAGAACAGCTTACGGCTAAGGGTGTTAGCGTACATCTCAATACCCGGTTAGTTAAAGAAGGTGCAATTTACCGTTCTATGAATACTCAAGAAACTTTCAAGGCAGACTTGATTTATGAATGTGTAGGTATGTCGCCAAATACCGAGTTTCTAAAAACAGAATTACCCGGTGTGTTAGATAAGATGGGATTAATTAAAGTGGACGAATATATGCGGGTTAGGGGTTATTCTAACCTTTATGCGATAGGTGATTGCTCTACTCTGGATGAAAATAAGCACGGCTATATAGCAAATGTTCAAGGAGGCATCTTAGCGAGCGTTATCATTAATCAAGCCAAAGGTAAAAAGGTTAAGCCTTATAAAACACCTAGTTATGCCATTGTTACGCCGACCGGTACAGAGACTGGTGTAGCTCAAATGCCCTTTGGTGTTTTTACTTCAAAGCTATTTGTTAACCTGAAACAAAAAGACATGGGGATAGGCCATATGCTTAAAGCGAGCGGTACAACTCCAGACTTACTTAGCTAGAGCTTTTTGGTATACAGTAGAGTGCCTCTAATTAAAATTTACCAGTCTCTAAGGTTCCTCTGAATAGACATTCTCACTGACCATTGAAAATCAAGTAAGAGGTAGTCCAGATACTAGCCATACTTGCCAGATGCGTATGAGGCGGCATAGAGGTGTTACTGCCATTAGTAGTAGTTTATTTGCGTAGGTAGGTTCCCCCCTCTGAATTGATTACAGGAAACCAGGTGGCCTTTTCTTCTTAATTTGCGGTATTGCGTATTTACTTTCTTCAACGTAATGTTTATGCCGAAAGCATGAAAATGTAAGAAGTGAGTTCCCGCTCTTATGGGGTTCTACGGGGCACCCGTAAGGGCTGGTGAAGGTCCAAACTTATGGAAGGCTCCTTTCATGTGATGAATATTTTTCATAGGCTGTAATCTCAATGGGAAATTGAGCATAAGTAGGAGGTCTGTATGTTTATAGGAGAGGTGTCAAGAAGGACGAATCTCACTGTAAAAGCGATAAGATTTTATGAGGAAAAAGGCCTCATTGCCGTTCCTAAAAGGCAGGGCAGATATAGAGTCTATACGGCAGAAGATGTTGAAATTCTTACTTTGATCTCAGAAGCCAAAGTACTTGGGGTGACTTTGGCTGAGTTAAAGGATGTTATTCGGTACCATAATGGAGAGGTTGATTGGGCTCGAATCAGTGTCTTTCTGAAGAAAGTAAAAAGAAAAATTGAGGCTGAATTGGAATCACTTTCTAATAAAGCTGAAAAGGTTGATCAATGTATTGCGTCTATAGATTCCTGTCATAAAAGCCTTGACCTTCCCCTTAAGGGGAGACGGTAGACTTTTCATCATGTCTTTAAGCAATAGTATGACGAGATGAAAAATATCCTACTTTTAAATGGCAATCCAAAGAAGAACAGTTTTGTTAAGCAGTTGAGCGATGTCTATGAGTCTGAAGCAAAGAGACAGGCTAATGTTCGGCGATATAACCTGTCGGAAATGGACTTCAATTCGAATTTAGAGTTTGGGTACGATGATTATCAAGTATTGGAGGATTGTCTATCTGAATTTCAAGAGGCTCTTAAATGGGCACAGCATATTGTTGTGGTGTCGCCTATTTGGTGGGGCGGATTGCCAGGAAAGCTCAAAGGCTTGATTGATCGATCTTTTCTTCCCGGAATTACCTTTAAATTTGAGAGTGGTAGTGCAGAACCGATACAGCTTCTTAAAGGCAAAACATCAAGAATAATTTTGACAATGGACGCCCCTACAGAATATTTAGAAGAACAAGCAAAGCCAGTATTAGAGCAGCTTGATCGATTTACTCTTCAATACTGCGGTTTCTCGAAAGCAGAGGTTAATTTATTTGGTTCAATGATTATGTCTGATAAGAATCAACAGGGTTCCTGGTTGAAAGCTGTTAAGGGACTTGGTGCTAGCTGTATATAACCTAGAACAAATCAATCTGTGTTAATTACGACTTCCTTATGACAATCAATACGCTTGACTATATCTTATCTTCAATCGGTAGAGATCTAAGAAAGTGTATTTCAGGCAATGTATCTAATTGAGCTGCACTTTCTACCAGATTGATGTCTATCTGGTAGAAAATGCAGCAGCCATAGGGGATATAGTATCGCTCAATCTTAATCCCGCAGAATAAAAATTGATCATTCGATTGATATTAGAAAATAGTGCTCGTTACTCCATAGTTTCCATCATCCTCTATTCTTTTGGACAGACTTGTGGATTTACTTACAGCGAATAGGTGGATATCTGAGGGTGTATCTATAAATTTATGATCGTCGTGTCCCGATAACTCTCTCTGTAACTGAGTGCTCAGTGTGGATTGGCAATACTAAATGATCCGCAAGGTCAGTATATATGGAGGGCAAAAGGGAGGTCCGAACCTTCGCTATAGAGTCGCTTTTGTGTATATTTCATACAAATAGTCGGCGGATCACACCTCTTCTCACAAGAATCAGACAAAATTCATATGGACGTCAGGTGTTATAAAGCCTGAATAGATACATTGGCTGCTTATTACTTCATATTTAAACAAGGATATGTCATGAGGCACCTTTGTATTTCAATGGCTCTACTCTCACTGCTAACCCTGAGTGTTAACAGTTATAGTCAGGATACACTTAAAGTTCTTGAAGGACCCTATCTTGGACAGAAACCTCCTGGGTTAACTCCAAAGTTATTCACCCCTAGCCCCTCGAAAGAGTATCGGGATTGGGGTGGCTACTTCACGCCTGATATGCAGGAGTACTACGTTACAAGAAGATATCACCAAAGTGGCGAGTCTTCGAAAGTTGTATTCAAGCTTGAGGGTAATCGTTGGTATGAATCGGAAGTGGCCTGGGGTGGCTCTATCTCACCTGATGGTCAAACAATGTATTCTAGAAATCGATATAGAGAGCGCACTGACAATGGTTGGTCAGAACCTAAAAGCCTGGGGCCACTATTTGAACACTTTCGTATCATGCGCCTTACGGCTTCTGCAAAAGGAACCTTTGTATTTGATGAAGTAGGTTCAAATGGAGATGGTATTCTTCGCTATTCGCGTCTGTTAGATGGTAAGCGTGAAGCGCCAAAACCTTTTGGAGAGCAGATAAATACAGGCAAGTGGACTGCTCATCCGTTTATTGCCCCTGATGAGTCCTATGTTATCTGGGATAGTGAAAGAGAGGGTGGATTTGGTGATAGCGATATGTACATCAGTTTTCGTCAACAAGATGGCTCATGGGGCGCAGCTATTAACTTCGGTGACAAGATCAATACAGAGGGGGAAGATGGTGGTGGATATGTAACACCTGATGGGAAATACCTTTTCTACTGTCGGCGTTGTACTCCACCGAATTTTGAAATAATGTGGGTAGATGCGAAGTTTATTGAGGCCCTTAGACCTAAATAAAATTTACACTAAGCTACGCCTAGTTCTCTGTATCTATCATTATTTTGCTAAATTTAAATTCTTTAATGATATTTCCGGTCTTCACGATACATGAAGCCCCGGTTGATCCCGCAGTAATCTGTTAAGTTGTATAGAATCCTTTCACCAAGTAAGAAAGTGAGTACCACACTAAGTGTGCTGGCGCTCACTTTTATATATTGCTCAACTCAGCCTCTATTAGCCACTTGCTACCGAAAACTTGAATCTATGTTGAGAGAAATCAGGTTAGATAAAGGTTTGTGCAAATAGATATGCGCACCACAAAAGCCTGTTCTTTCTGATAACCTTTTATCTATTTGGAGCGGAAGTTCAGCCTGAGACATTTGTTGTAGAACAGATAGCTAATACCGGAGTTAAAATTAGCTGGAGGGATTGTTCAGTGCGAATAGATGCTCTTTTGGGGCTCCATGATCGGTTAAAATCTATACAAGGTGATATAGATGTCTCAGATATGTGGGCTTTGTATCTTTCTATTACTAAAAAAGGAGTGTCTTTTTGACTAAAGGTGAATGCAATTGTGGAGAGATAGCTTATGAGATACAAGAATCCCTCACAGATTTATATATGTGCCACTGTTCAATTTGTCGTCGTTCCACAGGGAGTGGCGCTATTACTGTAGCTATTGTGCCTACCGAGAAGTTTAGTTGGGTTAAAGGTAAGGAGAACCTTAAGTACTGGTCTAAGCCCGGACATGATTGGCATACAAATTTTTGCGCTACTTGCGGTTCGACTCTGCCCGGAGAGAATGATTCTTTAAATACTTACATTCCTGCAGGAAGCTTGGTGGATGGTAACGAAAATCTAAAAGTGGTTCATCATTTATGGGTTGACTCAAAGGCTTCTTGGGAGGTAATAGGTGACGCCGGGAAGCAGCATCCGAAGGGGTTTGGATCTTAAATTATTTAACGTCCTGATTTATTGCGCTTTGTATTTTTACTCACTATTACGTGTGTAGTGACAGGGAGGTTAATTTTGGAGTGAGTTTTGTCTCTGGAGCTTGAGAATACAAGGCATTTTTAGGTGTATTATCTCGGCTGTAATAGCCAGAGAGATAACTCATTCCCCTGTTCAGAAAATTGCCGAAACAAGCTCATATCCTCTATCTAATGTCCAAATAAAAGCAATTGCGCTGCAGAGTCCAGCAACAGAATAACGTATCCGGATTTCCCATTCCTTTTTCCACAGCCTGGCTAAATAGGCAAGGGGCCATATGGCAAGAATTATGAGTACTTGCCCGGCTTCTACCCCCAGGTTGAAGGCCAAGAGGCTTTGCCAGATATTCGGGGAATCAACTTGGAGTATTTCATGTAATACAAATGAAAAACCCAGGCCGTGGAGTAGGCCGAGCATGCAGGTTCCGATAAAAATTGTACTTTCGCTGCCTGTGATCTTAGTGTCTTCCCTGTGTAGTGATATCCAGGCCATATAGATTATGGATAGGGCGATACCGGTTTCTACCATAGGTACGAACCAGCTGACTATGGGAACAAAACCAAAGAATCCGGCTGAGAGGGTGATACTGTGACCGATGGTAAAGCCGGTAGCGCGCCACAAGAGTAGCGGTAGGCTGAGTGCACCGAGGCTTAGGCAGAGTACAAATAACACGTGGTCCAACCCCTTCAGGATATGGGCGATGCCCTCCGCCAGAAAAGTCTTCACAGCGTCTATTGAGGAGTGGGTAATCAGTAGTGGCTTTTGCATAAGACCGCGTGAGCGAAATACCTGGGTCTTACCTGGGTTGTAATCCAGCACCAGATTTGCGGTGTCTTCCTGGTTGGGGAGGCCGGGGTTAAGAGAGCTGGATAGTTGGTATTTTCCAAGGGGAGCTTCCAGAGGGTAGAAGATCTGAATATCAACCAAGGTGTCACCCACATACAACCTTTGATTGGTATCTTCAGGTAAGTATTGGTGCAAAAATGCCTGCTGTGCCTCCTCCAGCGTTGCAAAACCTGGTTCATTTCCTATCCGATACAGGCGCACGGCTTTTACATCGCCTTTTATCTGCTTGTCAGTATTGCGGAGAAGAGTGGCTCTCTCTGCAATATTACCGAGTCCTAGAGGCGCTAGCTCCAGCTGCTGAAAATCCACATAATGGACCAAGCCGCCTTGATCCAATGAGTTTTTGGTATAGGGCGCGGGTTGTGGGAGTTTGCCAGTATAGGGGTCGCGACCCTTTTTTGTTTTATCTGCCAGTAAATAGGGCATAGGCACTCTCATATATAGGTTGGCACCACTGGCTGTGTGCTCTATATGGAAAATCCGTACATTGAAGTTAAGAAGAAAGTGCGCTTGTGCTTGCCCGCTGAGGCTGGACATAAGGAGGTATAGAACAAATATTGCGGGGAACTTGTATGTGCTGTTTTTCATAGCCCTAACTATTTCTCTATTTTATTCTTACCGCACGGATAGGGGAGTAAATCCAGCGATTTTCCAGTGGTTATCAGACTGGATAATTGCGATATTGGCCCGGGTCTCTTGCGGTCTTTGTTCAAACTGTCCCCAGCTTCGGTCCTCTACTACCGCCTGCCAACTTGTAATCAACCGGAATCCTTTGTTGCCATTCAGGTTAATTTGGCTGGAGTACTCGACTTTAAGATTTGTAATAGCACTGATTGATCCCAAGCCACCACTCGTTGTTTGGGGGCGATGAATTTGTGCCAGATTTGAATAGGTACTTTCGAATCCTTCCTTGGTAATCAGGTTTTTTAGCTTTAATTCCAGATTGATCGGTAGAGGCTCTTTAAATGCGGCTGCAACTTTTAACAGTAGCTGTTCTGTTACTTGGCCCAAGTCCCGTTTTTTAGCGGTTCCTGGGAGGTTTACCCGGTATTCTTCTGGAAGATTGAGGTACAAAGCGATAGCTGAGATTATTATGGCGGTATAGAGAATAGTTGAACCCTTGCGGCCTATAAGTGAGTGTTTTGTGGATAGCGTCAATACAATTATCGTAATAATAAGAAATGAAAATAGGATAGCCATAGGGACCGCCAGGCTAGGGGTTTCTATTACAAGTGGATCGCTATTTGGAGGTCGGTAATCGTATAGGTAGTTGTGCCACTGAATATCAGGAAATGAGGGAATTACATGGGTGGGAAATGGGCCTGCGGGGTCCTGAATTAGGGTGGGAACGGAGTTGATCGTATCGGTGAATAGATTCCAGTCTACGGTAACACTCTGGGGCAGTGCATCGATGGAAAATTTTTCCCGGTAGCCAATCATCACTGAGCCCATTTCAATAGTGTCATTCTCTGAAATCTGTGAGTACCCGCTATTATTTGCGCGAAGAAAAACAGTCTCAATGCTATTCGGCTGTGAGGGCGACTGATCAATAGAAGTTGGATTTTTATTATTTAGATAGCTGCGTACTGTGTGGTGCAGGAAGGCCTTACTTTCTGGTGTTAATAGTTGCCAGGCATCGAAAGGGTGATTAGTCCACTCCAGTAAGTCCTTGGTGCGCACGAGTATCTCATGGCGTATCTGGCGGGGCTCTACGTAGAGGAAAGACATTAGAGGGTAGCGATTACGCCGACTAATATTGGTGTTCTTAAAATGTGTATTCCATGGGTCTTTCCAGTCGATAATGAGTGGTTCAGCTTGGGATAGGTAGTGAAAGCCGCTGATAGGTGTTTGCCCGTGGCGACTGGTAAAGCCAATTGTCACGGATGCCTGCTTATCACTACCGATGGGTGGTTTTAGTTGCAGGACTGAAAGTCCACCGATTGGATATTTCAGCTGAGTTAAAAGAATCTTTTTATCTGCCGGGAAATCCGGCATTTTTATGCCGGTGCGGGGATCGGTTTTCCCAGCAAAAGGGGAAATTCTAGGTTTTCTCTGGGCTACTCGAATTGAGATGAGTTTGGGCTTAATGCTCTTATTTCCAGAGAGTACTTGAAAGTCGAAAGATTGTTGGGTTTTTGCCGATTGTGCCAGTCGATAAATGTCTGGTGTATCTTCAATTCCTGGCCAAAATATTTTGGCATCGCTTGCTGATATCTCGAATCTAATGTTTAGGATATTTTTTTGTATATCGATCTCCGCAATATTGTTGGCGGTCTCAGCGCCACTTAAACTGATGAAATCAGCCTTGCTGGTTGTTGATAATGTACTGTTGAATAATATCAGGGCCAGGCTGATAAGTATTTTGTTGAATGATAAATAAAATTTCGCTTTGGGAGTCATGTGTTGCTTGAGTAGAGTTTGTCAGTTGCACCTTATTCATTTTTGAAGGGGGATTAATTTAGTCTGGTGCTTCAAGATCAGTACCGAAGGTTGCATTGACTTCCCCGTAGATTTTCTCAGTCAGCTTTTTATAAATTACTTTTCCGCCATAAATAGTGGGTACGAATACAACCTCAGCAGGGTCAGCTGGTAACTTTTCGGACTCCGGCTTGGTACTGCTGGGGTCCCAAGTCGGAAAATTCACTTGCCGGTTACTGATGGCCCATTCCACTCTGAGGGCGCCGAGATCGCCAATGTGGTTGCTGCACTGATGCTCGACATGAAATGTTAATTTATCGCTGTTACCCAATGCCGGCAGGAAGTAGGTGGTGGCTTGCTTTGGGCGAGGGGAGACTATACGAGTGCCCGGGAAGTAACCGTCCCCGATTGCCGAAGTCGTATTTTTCTTTTGTAGTTCTTGAGACCAGAGAGCGGCACTGAATCCAGATACCAGTAACAGAAGAGTAATACTGAAAAGCTGCAATAGGGTTTTAGTCGGAATCATCTTCTTGTACAGAGTTTACTTATGGGTTTTATGCCTTTAGGCAGCTTAGTTGATGATTCAAGTCACAATATGAGGGTAGGTTGGTATGGCGTGAAGTTTCGTTTTGAGACTTGAATAAGTTGGTGTTGCCAGTCTTGGGGGATACGGGGATTTAATTGATGACGACTAGATGATTCGGCAGTTCATCTTTAATGGTGCTGGTGGGTATCGCTTCGTGAAGTAGATCTCCGCATTGCTCAATACATACTAGTAATGCCTCTCCTGCTTTTCCCCGCTTGATTTGTTGCACAAAATTTTCCACTACTCTCTGCCAGTTGTCATTGGTGATGTGTTGAGCAATGCCTCTGTCGGCCAGTATTTCTACATAGTGTTCGGCTTCTGAAACAAATATCAGTAGCCCGAGTCGATCCTTGGTTGCGTGTAAATCCTGCTCCAGAAATTGCCTGCGAGCTAAGTTTGAAGCTCGCCAGAATTTTATTTTCTTTGGTACCAGGCGCATGGTGATGGGGCGCCAGCGGAATATTACTGCCATGACAATAAATAAAATCCACTGAAGCGTCACCGCCTGTTGAAGGTTGATCCAGAACGGCAGAAATTCGATCAGAGGGGAGACTAACAGTGTTAGGAATGCGGCCCACAGAGTAGAGATATAAAGGTAGTTGTCCGCTTCCTTGGCGACCACAGCCATGACTTCAGCGTCGGTGCGGGACTCTACTTCCTTGATTGCCTCTGCTACCTGGCGTTGATAAGTATTGGTGAGCATTACCATCCTCCCGATGCGCCCCCTCCGCCAAAACCTCCGCCGCCCCCGCTAAACCCGCCCCCAGAGCTGCCGCCGGATAGACTTCCGCCAAATCCACCTCCACCATAGTAGCCGCCGTAGCGCCCCCGCTTAAAAATGCGGCTCTGTGCAGGTGAACCCAGTGCGGCACTGCCGAAGAGGTGTAGCATAACCAGCAGAAGGAGCAGGCCGACCAGTACAGCAATTCGACGCTCCTCTTTGGTTTCTACGGATTCAGCGACATATTCATTTTTCGTCGCGGCGATAATTGATCGAACCCCTGCATTGATTCCGCCGCTAAAATCGCCATTGCGAAACTCTGGCAGTACTTTGGTCTGGATAATATTTGCCGCCAGTGCATCGGTTAGGGCTCCTTCCAGGCCGTAGCCTACTTCGATACGGACCTTTCTATCATTGGGCGCAATCAGGAAAAGCACTCCATTGTCTTTGTCTTTTTTTCCTAGCTTCCACTTGCGTGCCAGTTGGTTGGCATACTCCTCTATAGTGATGCCCTGAAGCTCGGGGATGGTGGCTACAACCAGCTGATTGTCGCTGTCGCGCTCATACTGCTGTATCAACTCAGTAAGTTGGTATCTCTCATCGGCCTTTAACAACTCTCCCTGATCTACTACCCGGCCGGAAAGCGCTGGAAACTGTACATCGGCCCAGGCTGCTAAGGTGCAGACCAGAGCAATCAGGATGGTTATGGCAAGACTGGGGCGGTTCATTTTGGGGTCGATGGCGCCTGTCTATTGGAAGTTGACCTCAGGTGCCTTATCGGCATCTTCACTGGTGGCTTCGAAAGTTTCTCGAAGCGGCATATCCCTGTAGAGCACGGCATGCCAGATTCTTCCTGGAAAAGTGCGAATCTCGCGGTTGTAGCGCTCTACAGCCTGGATATAATCCCGGCGCGCGACACTGATGCGGTTTTCGGTGCCCTCTAACTGAGATTGCAGTGTGAGGAAGTTCTGGTTGGCTTTGAGGTCGGGGTATCGCTCTACCACCAACATAAGGCGGGATAGCGCGCTGGTTAACTGGCCTTGTGCTGCTTCGAACTGTTGCAGCTTGGCTGGGTCATTGAGAAGGTTGCCGTCAACCTGGAGAGAGCTGACTTTGGTCCTGGCCTCGGTGACGGCTTGTAGGGTTTCCCGTTCGTGGGATGCGTAAGCTTTTACGGTTTGCACCAGATTGGGAACCAGATCGGCACGGCGCTGGTATTGGTTTTGAACCTGGGCCCAGGTGGCTTTAACCTGCTCGTCATAGGTTGGGATATTGTTGACACCACAGCCGCTGAGGGTGGTTGCCAGCAGCAGTAGCAGTGAGCTCTGCCAAAAGGGCCAGCCGCTGGGGAGCGCAGAGGTCATGCGGAATATCCTTATTCTCACGTGAACCCATCAAGAATAGTCCGCCTGACTCCTAGCGCTGGAGAAGGCATCACCATGGAGCCAAAATGGCGTTAAAAGCAACAATATTTAAGGCCAAAGTCCAGATATCCGATATGGACAGGGATTATTACGCCGAACATCCGCTCACTTTGGCGCGACATCCTTCGGAAACAGATGAGCGTATGATGGTGCGCCTACTGGCTTTTGCTCACAATGCGGCGGAAACGCTGGAGTTTACCCGGGGATTGTCCTCCGATGAGGAAGCGGATCTCTGGCAAAAAAACCTGAGCGGTGAAATCGATCTCTGGATCGAAGTGGGGCTGCCCACTGAGGAACGAATTCGCAAAGCCTGCAACCGCTCGAAGCGCGTTATCGTATACAGTTACGGGCGCCGTGCAGCACCAATCTGGTGGCAGAAACAGGCCAGCCAATTGGAGCGCTTTGATAACCTTACCGTCTACCATTTAGCCGCTGATGCCACTGAGCAATTGGCGGCTATGGCTGAGCGTAATATGGACCTGAGTGCAACCATTCAGGATGGTCATATCTGGCTCGCTGATAGTGACAACAACGCGGAGATTACTCCGGAAACCTGGAAATAGGAGCAGACAACTTAATGCCTTCTTTTGACATTGTATCTGAAGTGGATAAGCACCAACTCACCAACGCTGTGGATCAGGTGAATCGCACTATTACCAACCGCTTCGACTTTAAAGGTGTGGATGCGGAAGTGGAGATGAGTGAGTTCTCCCTGGTAGTTCGCGCTGAAGTGGACATGCAGGTAGACCAGATGGTGGATATGCTGCGCGGCGCACTGATCAAATGCGATATCGATCCACTGGCGATGGATGTAGGTGATAAAGAGCAATCCGGCAAGCAGGTCAAATTGGACGTGACCCTGAAAAATGGCCTTGACAAAGAACTGTCAAAAAAGATTGTTAAGCTGATCAAAGATGAAAAGCTCAAGGTGCAGGCTGCCATTCAGGGTGAGCAGGTGCGTGTTACTGGCAAGAAGCGCGATGACTTGCAGCAGGTGATCGCCTTGTTACGCGGTAAAGAGCTGGAACAGCCATTGCAGTTTAATAACTTCCGCGATTAGTTGGTTTTGCAGTGATCAAGCGTACTCTCTTCAGTGTTCTATCCGTGCTGTTGTCGCCACTGGCGATAGCCGCAGAAATTACCCCGGCTAGGTTGCTGGCCAGCTATTGGGTTGATAGTAGTGCAGGCCTGGATATTTCCGGCTTAAGTTTCTGTTCTGGAGATCTGCTGGCAGTCTCCGATAAGAATTCTGAAGAGATCTACACGCTTGAACTTCGCGATGGCAGTGCCGACCTGGTATCGCATCTTCGCTTAAGCGGCCTTGGGATACCGGAGCAGGATGAGCCTGTCAGTGCTTGGGAAGGCTTCAAGGAGTTGTTCCGCCCGGCAGGAGATCTGGACTTTGAAGGTGTTACCTGTAGCGATGGCCAGGTCTATCTGGTCAGTGAGCATTACAACCGTATTGCCATCGTAGATATCGAGGGAAATGCACGCTGGCAGGAGCATAGCTGGTCGGCATTAGCCAGGTCCCAGGGGTTTCTACAGAAGACCAATGCTTCCAGCGAGGGGTTGGTGAAAGCCGACGATACTTTCTGGATAGCCATGGAGCGCGAACCCCGTGGTTTGTTGAGGCTTAATGCAGATGGCGAGGCCAGCACACTGACTCTGCCTCAAGTAGATGGCCTGGATTTTGCTGGCCGTTCAGAGGACTTGGCGGGATTGGATTACCACGACGGCGCACTCTTTACCTTGGAGCGCAACGCCCACGCCGTGTGCCGCAGGGCACTTCCTAGCCTGGAAGCCGAGTGGTGCCTGGATTATCGCGCCCTTGAAGAATCTCCCGAGCGGGTTTATGAAGAAACCCGCTATGGAAAGGGCGAGGGGCTGGCAGTTGGAGAGCAGGGTATTTTCGTTATCCTCGACAACAATAATATCGGCCGTGCCCTGGCGCCTGACGACAAGCGCGCGCTGTTGTTGCATCTGGCAATGCCAGATGAGGCCAGTAGGCAGCAATAATTGACTCTGTCTGGCGCCGTACTTCCCGAGAGTCGGCGCTAATCCCATCCCTTTAGTTCTCTCCCGTTCAACAACTCCCTCCATTTTTAAAATATCTTCTAGTCACTAGCGCTAAAATTGTTTAGAGCAATTGGGGTAACTATGCTGTGTACCAATAGCTATTGGGACCTTACAGCTTGGTAGTGTCTGTTGGCCGCAGGGAATCTCCCGGTTCTTAAATCACTTTGGCGATAAATTGGAAGGATCGTGATTAAGCGTATTTTTTTAACTATCGTATGTGCGCTCTTGTCATCCATGGGGCTGGCAGCTGAAATTATTCCCGCCAAAAAAATAGCTCATTACTGGGTGGATGATAGTGCCGGGTTAAGCATATCTGGATTGAGTTTTTGCGATGGAAAAATGGTTACGGTGTCGGATAAGCAATCCAGGGAGATCTACCAGATAGTATTGGGAGATAGGAGTGCAACCTTGGAGCCTTATATCAAGCTGGCTGGGCTCCGGGTTCCGAAAAAAGATAGGCCTACTAATTTATGGTATTTTCTACTGGAACTTACTCGCCCAGCTGCAGCGATGGATTTTGAAGCCATCACCTGTGCCGATGATAAATTCTATTTGTTGAGTGAACGTTACAACCGCATAGCCGAAATAAATATGGAGGGAAAGGGGCACTGGCTAGAAAATATGTGGTCGGCCACGGCTAAAGCCCAAGGCTATATGCACGGTTACAATCTCTCCGGTGTAGGGCTACAGAAGGTAGGCGATGACTTTTGGATGGCTATAGAGCGGGATCCCCGTGCCCTGGTAAAACTCGGTCCCAAGGGAAGTGTACAGATTTTTACACCGCCGCCAGTAAAAGGGCTGGATTTTCGTGATGAGTCGGAAAATATGGCAGGCCTCTATTACTATGATGGGGCTTTGTGGACCCTGGAACCTAATGCCTATGCAGTTTGCCGCAGGGAATTACCCAGCTTGAAAGCTGAGTGGTGTCTGGATTACTGGGAACATGAAAACTCCTCTGAACTCGGCTACGAGGTATCGCGGACCGGTGGCAAGGGAGATGGTTTGGCTATTGGAGAGCGGGGCGTTTTTATTGTGTTTGACAATGATAATATCAGCCGTATTCACGACCCTCAGGATCGCAGAGCACTCTTGTTACATCTGGCTCTACCAGATCAATCTAACTAAATACCAATAGAGACTTTCTATTATTGGGGTTCGAATAGTTGGGTTGTGTTTAATGGGGAATGTAATGATCAAGACAGTTTTCCTCGCAATTAATTTCATATTTTTAGCATCCGTGGGAATGGCTGCTGAGATTTTTTTGGCTAAAGATATTGCTGATTACTGGATAGATAACAGCTCGGGTGTAGGTCTATCTGGTTTGAGTTTTTGTGGCCAATTAATAACGATCTCTCCTAAAGAATCGGAAAAAATATATAGAATCAATTTACACGGTCAGAGTGCGACATTAGAAAAATACCTGAAAGTTAGCGGCCTGCCTCCGCCCAAAAGGGGAGTAGCCGATAATGTTTCTCATTTTGTTATGGATTTATTGCGGCCTAAATCCGCAATGCGTTTTGGTGGAATATGTTGTAGAGACGACGGTACATTTTTATTGAGTGAACGCCACAATCGAATAGCAGAAGTGGACACAGATAGGAGTTCACGCTGGATTAATAACAAGTGGTCATCAGCAATAGAACACCTGGGTTATTCGCTGAGATACAATAATGGCGGGGAGGGGATAGTTGAGGTTGGCGATGACTTGTGGGTAGCTTTAGAGCGGGAACCCAGGGGATTGTTAAAGGTGGGAAATATAGGAGAGTTTCAAGTTTTCTCCTTGCCTTCTGTAGTGGGGCTGGATTTTGGAGACCACCCGGAGAATCTGAGAGGACTTGATTATCATGACGGCGCTCTTTTTACTCTTGAAAGCAACGCATATGCGGTATGTAGAAGAGCTCTGCCGAGCTTGCAAGCTGAATGGTGCTTGGTTTACCGTGAGATTGAAGAATCCCCGGAGCACGCCTATGAAGTGTCGCGGTTGGGGGGAGTGGGGTCTGGAGTTGCTGTAAATAACCAGGGGATATTTGTGGTTTTCAATAACAATAATATCAGTCGTGCCCGTGATCCCCAGGATCGCCGCGCGCGGTTGTTACATTTGGCTTTCCCCGACGGTAAACAATAGGGGCATATAGTAGGTGGTAGTTGAGAAGTTACCGGCACTGCTGGAGGAAATACGGGCTTGTCGCCTCTGTGAAGAACAGCTTCCTCTGGGGCCGAACCCAGTCTTGAGGGCTGCAGCGTCTGCACGCCTATTGATCGTCGGCCAAGCCCCGGGCACCAAGGTCCACGCGACCAGTATTCCCTGGAATGATCCCTCAGGAGATCGCTTGCGAGATTGGCTGGCGATTGATAGGAACACCTTTTACGACGAGTCCCAGATTGCCATTATTCCCATGGGCTTCTGTTACCCTGGGCGCGGCAAGGGCGGTGACCTGCCGCCGCGACCCGAGTGTGCCGCCACCTGGCATCAGCGCCTAATGGCACAATTACCCAACTTGCAACTGTCGCTGTTGGTGGGACAATACGCGCAGCGCCATTACCTCCCGCACTGGTATGGCAGTATTACCGAGAATGTTCGACATTACCGCGATGTACTGCCAGCGGGATACTTTCCCTTGCCGCATCCAAGCCCGCGCAACACCCTGTGGTTGCGTCGCAGGCCCTGGTTTGAGGAGGAAGTTGTGCCCGAGTTACAACACTATGTTAAAAAGATATTGAAGGTTTAAGAATGCCGGTTCCGGACAAAATAAAGATCCACCCCTCTTGGTACGATGTTTTGGGCGGGGAGTTTGACCAACCCTACATGGCCCAATTGCGTCAGTTTTTAAAGGGGGAGAAGGCTGCCGGCAAGAAGATCTACCCAGCCGGTGGCCAGATCTTTAATGCCTTTAACTCCACACCTTTTGATCAGGTAAAAGTCGTTATCCTGGGTCAGGACCCATACCATGGCGTTGGCCAAGCCCATGGCCTGTGTTTTTCTGTGATGCCGGGAGTACGCATTCCCCCATCGCTGCAAAATATTTTTAAAGAGTTGCACTCCGATATGGGTATTCCTCCTGCACACCACGGTTGCCTGCAACCATGGGCAGAGCAGGGCGTGCTTTTGCTAAATGCCACCCTTACTGTTGAGGACAGCAAGGCCGGCGCCCACCAAGGGCAGGGTTGGGAGCAATTTACGGATGCGGCGATTCATAAGCTAGCGGAACAGCGTGAAGGGTTAGTCTTTGTTCTTTGGGGGAGCTATGCGCAAAAGAAGGGAGGCTTTATCGACCGCAATAAGCATTTAGTGTTGCGTGCTCCACACCCCTCCCCTCTATCTGCGCACCGGGGTTTCTTTGGAACCCGTCCTTTTTCCCAGGCAAATCACTGGTTGCAACAGCGTGGAGAAAAGCCTATTGAGTGGGCTTTGCCAGAGGCGGGTCAATTGAAGCGGATTGCTGTGGAGATTTAGTGGCTTGCCCCGGATAGGTATTATCTATCCGGGTTTGTATTTATCCAGAGAGCCAAAAATTCTATTCCTGTTATCCTTCTCTTGGCTTCCAGATAAAGAATCTTTCTATTTTTTAGTGGTTATATGCGTCAATTCTCTGCTTTGGCAGTGTTTTGCGATGGAAATCTATCGAGGCTTGAAAGCCAATCAGAGCTATTATCTATTTTTGGCTCTTTTGAAGTTATTTATCTGTCCGATAAAGTATCAGTTGTGAAATCTAAGGTGGAATTGCTATGAAAATGATGACCTGCAAGGAGTTGGGAGGCGCCTGCGATGTGGAGTTTCGTGGGAATAACTTTGAAGAGGTGGCGGAGCTTAGCAAGATGCACGGAATCGAGATGTATCGAAAAAATGATGCACAGCACTTGCAAGCTATGAAAAAAATGCAGGATTTGATGAAAGATCCTGAATCAATGCAGAAGTGGTATGAGTCAAAGAAGGCGGAATTTTCAGCTCTCCCGGATTGTAAATAGAAAAATTAGTATTTTATGGGTGGAGATTGATTTGGCCTAATAAGCTTGGTGGCTAAAGTTTGATTAATAATATATGGATTGAGTAATTCGAAGAGGGTTTCCACTTGGGTGGTATATATTGCTTGGCTAATAATCCTATCTATTTAAGATTGGCGACCCTTCACAGGGTGCCTCTTTTTGGTTTCAACGGCCTTCCAAAGAGGTCGCATTAATAGCCGGGCAAACGCGAAGCCGACAAAAAATAAGTTACAGATATAGGCTAAAAAATAAGGGCCAAACTCTCTTTCGAAAAATATGCCAGTAGCGTTGAGTGTGCTGACGATAACTACCGATGAAGCGATACTGAAAAGCCCATAGTAGGTAACTTTCATTACAATAGACACAAATTTGAAGTGTCTTTTTTTCCACAGATAGACAATAAAGCCTGTGGTGGCTATTCCCATCAAGGAGCTGCTTGTAGACCAAACATAGCCAGCATCGATACGGAAGTTCAAAAGTGCCAAAGAAAAGGCGGCGAGCAGTGCGCTGAATAGGCTGATATAGACAATCATGGCCAGGGACACCACATGACCCCTAGAGATACTCTCTATTCTCCTTGACTGAAAAGTGGCAACCATTGCCGCAAACCCTGCCAGCACTATGGATATTTCAATAATGACAAGTAATTGATCGATTTGTACCGACAGTTTTTCCATCTTCCGCTATTGTCCCAAGCAGAAAGGTTAAATAGGAAAGTTGATAACAGTATATGAGTGAAATGGAGAGCTGGTAAGTTGTTTCCCGTCTCACAATTAGCTTTATTTTAACCCGCTTGCTATGTGGTTAATAATTGTTGTTAGGTGTAAGTGTCCAATGGTTGACGCCACACTTTTAGCTGAAAATCAGCCGGACGCCGCCGTTTTCTCCTTGTCGGTTCGGCCTAGTTCATTTTCTTTAACAGCTACCCATAATGGGCGCATAAGCAGTCTTGAAAATGCATAACCGACGACAAATAGGTTGCAAACAAAGGATAAAAAATACGGTCCATACTCCCTGTTGAAAACGATCCCTAGCGCATTCATGATATTGATAATAACTACTGAGCCGGCAATGCCGAAAAGAAGGAAATAGGTAACCTTGGCAACAATTGAAACAGATTTGAGTCGTTTCTTTATCCATAGGTAGCCGATAGAAAACGACGTAGCCACACTCATGGCAAAACTGCTTACTGACCACAGGGTGCGATCAGCGAGATCAAAATTGGATAGAGTCAGGGTGAAGGCAGCCAGTAATGCGTTGATCAAACTGATATAAATAATCATCGCGAGGGATACAATTCTTCCTTTGCCAAGATTTCTGCCTTTTCTGGGTTGGAGCGTGCCAACTATTGCAGCAAAGCCTGCCAGAATAATACAGCATTCAAGAACGACAATTAGTTGGTCTAACTCCTTCAATATTGCCTCCCTCTACTGCTTTATTTAGCTGAAATTTTGAAGCCCAGGGAAATATCCATAAATATAGTAGCGGTAGTAAGCTGCGTTTTGAGTGGTGCAAATCTTTTTACTTTTCAGAGGTTTTTTCTGGTTGTTAAATCATAAACAAAAAAGGCGACTAAAAAGCCGCCTTTTTGATTAAAAGTAATTTTCCTGTTTAGGCTAGCGGATCGGCGTCTGCATCGTAGGGGAGTTCCTCGATATCCAAAGTGCGGCCATCTTTCAGGTGTAAGGATTCACCTGCGGCCACTTTGGCGATGGTGAGTACGGCGAGTAGCTGAACGCCTTCTTTGCTATGGCAGGCTTCCACCAGATTGCCAACGCTTTGCTTTCCATCTCCAAAGATCTCCATGCCCGATTCAGGGAGATCCCCCGAAGCGCAGCTGGCCCGGTAAAGGCGACGTTTGGCGGCGCCGCGGAATTGCATACGGGCAATTACTTCCTGGCCGGTATAGCAGCCTTTTTTAAAGCTCACGCCACCGAGCAGGTGCAGGTTGGTCATCTGCGGGATAAACATCTCTGTAGTGGCGGCGTCCACCTGGGGGATGCCGGCTTCAATTTGGCGCATTTGCCAGCAGTCATAGCCGGTAGCTTCACACTCTGGTGATAGCTTTTGCCACAGTTGCTGGACCTTGCTGGTGGGTACCAGGATGGCTAGCTGCAGGTCGGTAATACATTGGGCAATGCAGCGCTCTCCTTCGAAGTCAAATAGCTTCACCTCGCCGACAGAGGGTTGCTCGAAGCCCAGCAGTTTGGAGGTGCGCTCTGCCACATCGCGCCCCTGCAGGCCTAACCAGTGGGTTTCATCACTGATGTCGTGCAGCTCTGTTTTGAAAAAGACGGCGTACTTGGCTAGCGCTTGCTGGGCGATGGGGGCCAAATTCTTTGGCAGCCGGAAGATGAACTCACTTTGCGAAAGTTTCAGTGCACTAAAAGCACTGATCATACGCCCCTTGGGGTTGCAGTGAGCGCCCAGGGTGCTGTGTTCATCGGGAAGGTTGATCAAGTCACAGGTGAGCTGCCCCTGTAAGAACTTCTGGCTGTCGGGTCCGGTAATGGAAATAGCTCCGATTGGGCCCAGGTCCAGCAGGTGCAAACTCTGAGGGTCTTCGCGACTGGTGAGAGGGAAGTGAGCTTTGCTGCCCTCCCAAATGGCGCCCTCGTTGCTGAGAAAATCCTGCCACTGTTGCTGATCCATAATCCTGCCACCTGCATTTGTATTCGGGGCTTTATTTGGGGGTCCTTCGCGCCCTTTTCAAGTTTGGTGGAGCAGGGGGTATACTGCGCTTTTTATCTGGTTGGAAAGAAGTATGGATCGCAACCGCCTGTTTTGGGCCAGTCGCCGTGGCATGTTGGAATTGGATCTGGTTTTGCTGCCGTTTCTGGATAATGTTTACGAGACCCTGGAGCCAGAGGATCAGCAGCGCTATATCCGCCTGCTTGATGAGCAGGATCAGGATCTGTTCGCCTGGTTCTTGCGTCGAGAAGATCCGGCTGACCCGGACTTGAAGCGTATAGTACAGATCATCCGTGACAACACCGGACTCCAGGAATAGCTCGACACCCCCGCTTTATGAGCGCAGCGCCCGCTTAAGTTGCGTCGTTGCGCCTTCCTTTCTTTTGCATTTGCTCCTTTTGCTGATCACCTTCCTGGCGATCTTACTACTCTGGTTGTGTAACCTGCCTTTAGTGTTATCAGGGCTGGCGAGCCTTTTTGTTGTGGTTTACGCCGGGATAGAGTGGCGCCGGGTGAAAACTGTGAGCGGCCATTTATCGACCTGTGAGCGAAGGTGGTTTTGGCACCCTGATGGCGCAGATCGTCGCGAATTCCAGTTTGTAAATGAGCTGGTGTTGTGGTCTTGGTTGGTGGTGATTAATGGTCGGGACAGGGCTGGGCGCCGGCTCCGTTTGGTGTTGGCCAAGGATATGCTGGCGCCGCAGGATTGGCGCAGGCTACAAGTGGCACTGCGCTATTCCCGCTAGTTAGCTGGGTTGCCGTGGCGGGCCCAGCTGGCTAAAAATTGGTCGGTTAAATAAATTGGCGTTGGCCGGCAAAGTTCTCTGGCACCAAAATCGTGTCCATAGCAAGTTCACGCAGTTGGGGGTAGTCGAGGGAGTAGTGCAGCCCCCGGCTCTCGCGGCGATCCAGGGCCGAACGAATAATCAATTCCGATACCAGGGAGAGATTGCGCAGTTCAACCAGGTCGCTGCTGATGCGGTAATTGGCGTAGAACTCGCGAATTTCTTTCTGCAGCAACGTTACTCGGTGTTGCGCGCGCAAGAGTCGCTTGCGGGTGCGCACAATGCCCACGTAGTCCCACATAAACCGGCGCAGCTCATCCCAGTTATGGGAAATCACTACATCTTCATCGGAATCAGTGACGCGCGATGCATCCCAGTCAGGAGATGGGCGGGGCGCCTGTACCATACCCAGGTGCTCATCGATATGCAGGGCTGCTGAGCGAGCGTAAACCAGACACTCTAACAGCGAGTTGCTGGCAAGGCGGTTGGCGCCGTGTAAGCCGGTAAATGTCGTTTCGCCAATGGCGTAGAGCTGGTCCAGATCTGTGCGCCCATGGCGATCGACCATAATGCCTCCACAGGTATAGTGAGCTGCAGGCACCACTGGAATAGGCTCTCGGGTGATATCAATGCCATATCGAAGGCAATTGTTATAAACCGTTGGGAAGTGATCGCGGACAAACTGTGGATCTTTGTGGGAAATGTCCAGATAGAGGCAATCTGCCCCCAGCCGTTTCATCTCGTGGTCGATAGCGCGGGCGACGATATCCCGTGGCGCCAACTCTCCTCGCTTGTCGAAGCGGTCCATAAACCGGCTGCCGTCGGGAAGCTTGAGTACAGCGCCTTCACCGCGCAAAGCCTCTGTTACCAGCAGGGCTTTGGCCTTGGGATGGTAAAGGCAAGTGGGGTGAAATTGATTGAACTCCATATTGGCCACGCGGCACCCGGCGCGCCAAGCCATTGCGATTCCATCGCCGCTGGCACCGTCCGGGTTACTGGTATAAAGGTAGGCCTTGCTGGCCCCCCCGGTGGCCAGGACGACGGCTTTAGCCTGGATCAGCTCGACCTCATCGTTGCTCTTGTTGAGTACATAGGCGCCGGCACAGCGAAATCGGCCTTTATCTGGATCCGGCTGGCGGATTAGATCGATGGCAACGTGGTGTTCGAAACAGTCGATATTGGGGCTGTTTAGCACCTTGGTGATCAGGGTGCTGTGTACCGCTTGGCCGGTGGCATCGGCGCTATGAATAATGCGCCTGTGACTGTGCCCCCCCTCTTTGGTGAGGTGGTAACCCTGTTCCTCGCGGGTGAAGTCCACACCCTGATCGATTAACCAGCTGATCGCGGCAGTGCTCTCCTCTACGGTAAAGCGCACTGAAGCGGGGTGGCAGAGTCCTGCACCCGCGTCTAATGTGTCTGCAATATGCGACTCAACCGAATCCATCTCATCCAGCACTGCAGCGATGCCTCCCTGGGCGAACCAGGTGGAGCCATCTTGCAATCTCTGTTTGGAGAGCAGGGCCACGCGATACTGGGAGGCGAGATGCAGGGCCAGTGTAAGGCCTGCTGCACCGCTTCCAATTACGAGAACGTCGTAGTTTGCCTGGGCATTCATAGATTTCAATTATGTTTAAGGGTCGCGTAGTATAGCGCCTCCTGATTATTCGTCGATTTGACGTGGAACTTATGTCCTATTGTCATTGTCATCAACACAGTAAAAGAAACGCCTGCGCCGGTGGCCCCGCAGTCAAATTTTGTGGCGCCCGCAGTGTGGCTGGATATGGGAGTTGGGGATGACAGCGCATCAGGCGTCAACGAGTGACCGTGAGCTGGTAGAACGGGTACAAAAAGGGGACAAACGCGCTTTTGACCTTCTTGTACTCAAGTACCAGCACAAAATTGTTGCTGTAGTGAGTCGGTTCATTAAGGACCACAGTGAAGTACAGGACGTAACCCAAGAAGCTTTTATTAAGGCTTATCGTGCTCTTGCCAATTTTCGCGGCGAGAGTGCTTTTTACACCTGGATGTATCGGATTGCGATCAATACCGCCAAGAATCACCTGGTTTCCCGCAGTCGTCGGCCGCCATCTTCCGATGTTGAACTGGAAGATGCTGAGTTTTACTCGGGCGCTGACCTGCTGCGTGACAACGAGACACCTGAAAGTCAGATGTTTCGCGACCAGCTGGAAGCGGCGGTGCATCGCGCTATTCGCGCACTGCCAGAGGATCTGCGCTCAGCGGTAACGCTGAGAGAGCTTGAGGGACTGAGCTACGAGGAAATCGCCGAGGTTATGGGATGCCCGGTGGGAACTGTGCGCTCTAGAATATTTCGCGCACGGGAGGCGATAGACCGGACAGTCCAGGCCGTGATGGCCGGCGAGCCGGAAACACTGGGTGACAGGGGTTAAAATTGCGGAAAATTTTCCCAGTCGGGGAAACCAACCGCTCAGACTCCGGTCATAACATGTAACCAAATATGGTGCTTGTGGGCACCGAATAAATGATTGCACAAGAGGGTTAACCCCTATGTCCCACGGGAATCATCAGGAACGTCTTAACGAGTCGCTCTCGGCGCTCATGGATGGCGAAGTCAGCGAACTGGAGCTGCAACGGCTTCTGAAGGCCAGCGCGGCCTCTGAAGAGTTCGGTGAGCGCTGGTCGCGTTACCAACTTGCGGCGAGTGTTATGCGCCGCGAACAGGTCGCGCCGGTCGACATCGGCCTTGCAGCGAGTATTTCTGCCGCCATCGATGAGGAAGAGCCCCTGTCGCAAAACGGCAATGGGGGATCTGCGGTTACTGGCAATTTGGTCAACAATCGCTGGTGGCGTCCGCTGTCCCGTGGTGCTGTTGCTGCGACGGTGGCCTTTGCTGCCATTTTGGGTGTGCAGCAAATGACAGATTCTCCGCAGAACACCATCCAGGGGGGGAGCCAGCCAATAGCATCGGTTGAGCGTGAAGCCCAACCAGTGGTTCAGTCTGCTCCGCAGCCTTCCGGTTTTTATGTGCCCGCTCCCTCTACGCGCTCTGTGAGCACTGCGGCTCCCCGCTTTGTACCCGAGCAGCGCACAGGTGTTGTGGGACAGGCTGTAATACAGCAGGCACCAACCCCCGAGTTGATGCGCCACCTGAATCGCGTAATGATTCAGCACTCAGAACAAGCCGCTCATGTGGGCAGTCAGGGCATGGTTCCCTTTGCTCGCGCCACTTACGGCGAACAGGTTGGAATGTAGTGTGACGAAAGTCGAAACCAGGGGGCGCCGAATTTTCAGCGGGATTCTCAAGGCCAACGGGCTACTGTTGGCCTCCTCGTTGTTGGCACCCATGTCATTTGCCCAGGTTGACACTGGGGTCGAACCCAGTGCCCCCACCACCATCAATCTCGATATGAGTACTGCTCCCGCAGCAGCTCCAGCTGTAGTGGAAGTTGCTATGACAGACGGGGGCTCGGCTGAGGTGGAAAGTCCTGCCGCAGTACCGGTCGATCCAGCAACTGCAGCCCCGGAAGGCGCTGTTGGTTCCGTGCCGGCGCAAGAGGGGGTGACATCTGGTGTAGTTAATCTCAACCCTGCAGCGCAGAGCGGCCTGGTAAGCCCGGGTGTAGTGAGTAGCAACGAGGTTGAGCATTGGTTAGCCAAGCTGGCAAAAGCAGTAACTGAGCTTGAATACAGTGGTCTGGTGACCTTTGAGCATGCGGGCCTCCTGGAGACCTTGCAGGTAGTTCACGCGGTTCGAGAAGGTGAGCAGGTAGAGCGCGTGCGCTACCTCAGTGGTGAGCCTAGAGAGTTGATCAGCCACGGCAGTGCCGGAAATTGCGATGTCAGTGCTTCGCCAAGAAATCGTGCTACAGCATGGAACTCGGCGGGCCAACAACAGGCTCAGCGCGCCTACCAATTTATCTTGCGGGGTGAGGAGCGAATCGCGGATCGCGATGCTGTTGTGATTGAGGCGCGACCGAGGGATCGCTATCGCCTGGGCTTGGTAGTGAGTCTCGATAAACAGACTGGGCTGCCGTTGAAGACCATGCTGGTTAGCACCCAGGGCCGCGTACTGGAGCGTTACCAGTTTGTACAACTGGATCTCTCCCCTGTAGAGGATGCCGCACTACAGGCGGTCTCCAATAATGCCCGGCGCATCGATAATCGGAATGAGTGTACGGCTTCACAGAGCCGCTGGCAGGTGGGCTGGTTGCCCGATGGTTTCCGGGTAGTGTCCGTCAAGCCCTTATCTGATGGCGATATGATGGTGTTTAGCGACGGGCTGGGAGTGTTCTCTGTATTTGTCCAGCGCCTCGGTCCAGAACTTGAGGGTTTTAAAGGCCGCGCAATCCGCGGAGCCACAACAGCCTATATGGACCGCTTGGAAATTGAAGGTGTTGCTTACACTGTAACAGTGGTGGGTGAAATCCCCGAAACTACAGCGCGCCGTGTTGCCAGCTCAATTACCGCAAAGAGCTAAGTGAGCATATAGGTGCTTCAAGAGCGTGGTCGGGTGGTGGCCATAGAGTCCGATGCTATCTGGGTGGAGACCACCCAGAGTAGCGCCTGTAATGGCTGTTCTACCAAATCCAGCTGTGGGACCGGATTGCTGGGCGATCTGTTTTCTTCTTCGACCCGCGTTAAAGTAGCTCTCAACGGTTTTTCCGCAGATAAAATCCACCTCGATGATGTGGCGGTAATTGGTATTACCGAGAATGCCCTGACCAGTAGTGCCTTGCTGGTTTACCTCGTTCCCTTGATGTCCCTGGTGCTAGTTGCACTGATTGGGGATTCGCTCTTCGCTGAACCCGGTGCTGTAATTGGTGCCTTGATCGGTCTGGTCTTCGGTGCTTTGGGAGTTCGCTGGTACAGTAGGTCCCAGTCGCAAAACCCCACCTACACCCCTGTACTTCTGCAGATTGAGCCCTCCCAAAAGAAATAGTCCGTCGCCTCCGCCTTCGCCAGCTAGCCCTCGTCTCCCTGGCCTAAACTGAGAGTTCCTTTTATTGCCTGGAGGCTCTGCCAATGAGGGCTCGCTGTTTTGATGAGCGCTGGCCTCTACGTACTGCATTTGTCATCTCTCGTGGCGCGCGCACTGAGGCTCAGGTTGTGGTGGTGAAGCTTAGTGATGGTGAAGTCTCTGGCGTCGGTGAGTGCACGCCTTATGCTCGCTATGGAGAAAGTGCTGCCTCTGTTTTGCACCAGCTGCAGCCAATGCTCAAAGAGGTGAGTGATGGGTTGACCCGAGAGCAATTACAGTTGCGTATGCCTGCCGGAGCGGCGCGAAATGCATTGGATTGTGCGCTGGCAGATTGGGAGGCTAAAAAAGCGAGGCGTCTACATCCGGCTCCGGATTTTCTCCCTACCGTACAGACATTAGTTGTTGATAGTCCCGAGGCAATGGCAAGTGCTGCGAAAATTGCTGTGACGGCGGGAGCTGATGTTCTCAAGTTGAAACTTGATGACCAACATGTGCAAGAAAGGGTGTCGGCAGTACGCTCTGCAGCACCGGATGCCAGGTTGGTGATTGATGCCAATGAGGCATGGCGAAAAGAGACCTTGTTGCAGAGATGTCATGATTTAAGCGAGCTGGGGGTGGCGATGCTTGAGCAGCCACTTCCTGAGAGTGAAGATGAATTTTTGGAGAGCTTTGAGCACCCGCTGACGATTTGTGCGGACGAGAGTTGCCATACTCGGGAAGATCTGCCGAAGTTGCTCAAACGCTATGAGATGGTCAATATCAAGTTGGACAAAACTGGCGGGATTACCGAGGCCCTGGCACTGGCAGATGAAGCGACTGATCTCGGCCTGGAAATTATGTTGGGATGTATGCTTTGTACCTCTCGGGCTATCCGAGCAGCCTGGCCCTTGGGAAGTCGAGCGAGCTTTCTGGACCTGGATGGGCCCACCTGGCTGGCCAGCGATGTGGAGCCCCCTCTGCTTTTCAAGGCGGGTAGAGTTTATTGGTCGTAAGTCAGCAGATCGATTAGCGCTTGCAGATAGTCTTCACTTGCCGCATCAGCTGATATTGGGGGGAATTCAAGGGTAATACAGGGCAGTGTTTGTTCTGCGCACCAGGTGCCGAATGATCCTGGGGTCTGGTAACCCACATCCCCAACCAGAGGCAGCTTGAAATCACTGGCAAGCTGCATGCCCAGAGGGCTGTTGCTGGGGTCCTCGACACAGGCAAGGGGCTCGTGAATGGAAACGGTCCAGGTCGGTCCCAGCTTTGCAAACAGCTGGCAAAGTGCAGAGGTCTCGGGTTCAGAGGCGGCGCTATCACCTGTACTTAACCTAACATCGCGTTTTTCCGCAGCACTGTTCCACCGGTAGACATTGCCACTGCCATCCCAATTTGCAGTGGCAAAGTTGCGGTTGAGATCTACGCCGCGCGCGTTGGCCCTGGTGCCCAGCTGGCAGCCATCCGGATTGACAGCGAGGATTACGTGATGTCTCAATGAATTAGTGGCGAGGGCCCGCAACGCGCAGGATAGAGCGACGACTGCGGCGACTTCATCTCCGTGGGTGCCGGCCATTATGAGGCCGTGGTGGGTGCCGGTTTGCGCGGGAAAATAGAGTAGAGGGGCGCCCAAAACACTTTGGCCGTAGAGCTCGGTGGGCAGGTGAAACTGACCGCGTTCTGGGCGCGGGCGCATTTCGGACATCGTTAACTCTTTACACAGTTTTACAGTCTGTTGTAGAACTTTGGTGACTAGATCGCCACTAAGTCGTTACTGAGAGTCCCTAAGGGGCTGGACAAGCCAAGGCTCGCCCTTGAAAGGACTCGAAAATCCAATGGTTTCATATTAGAAGGGATCACTAGGGGTAACAAACCTATGGTTAAACGTTGTACACAATATCTACTGGTTCTTTGTCTGTTGGTTTCCGGGGCTGCCAGTGCCCGCGGACTACCCGAACTTACGGAGTTAATCGAAGATAACTCACCGGCAGTCGTCAAAATCAACACGGTTGATCGCAACCGCACTAGTCGCAGCAGCCAGCCGCAGCTTCAACAGGAAATTCCTGATATCTTCCGCCACCTTTTCGAGCCGCGCCAGCGCCAGCAGCGCCCGGTAGCGAGTATGGGGTCCGGCTTTATCATCTCTGAAGACGGTTATATCGTAACCAATAATCACGTGGTCGATGGTGCGGACCAGGTAACCGTTACATTGACTGATCGTCGCGAATACGAGGCGCAGGTTATCGGCAAGGATGTGCGCTCCGACCTGGCCCTGTTAAAGATCGACGCGGAAGACCTGTCGTCAGTACGCTGGGGGGATTCCGAAGAACTGCAGGTAGGAGAATGGGTTGTCGCTATTGGCTCTCCCTTCGGCTTGGACTACTCCGCAAGCGCCGGGATCGTCAGTGCGATGGGGCGCAGTATCCCCAATGAGAGCCGCGAGAATTACGTTCCTTTTATCCAGACAGATGTTGCAATTAACCCCGGAAATTCCGGAGGCCCGCTGTTTAACCTGGATGGCGAAGTGGTGGGTATCAACTCTCAGATCTATACCCGCAGTGGCGGTTCTATCGGGCTCTCCTTCGCTATTCCCGCAAGCCTTGCCCAGGATGTGGTTGCCCAGTTAAAAGAAAAAGGACGGGTGGATCGCGGGTGGCTCGGAGTGGGAATCAGTAATGTCGACCGCAATATGGCGGAAGCCATGGGCCTTGGTAAGCCCGCCGGCGCCCTGATCGATCAGGTGAGCCCTGGGTCGCCCGCAGCTCAAGCGGGAATTATGCCCGGTGATATCATTTTGCGCTTCCATGGTCAGAAGATAGGGGTTTTTGGTGACCTGCCGCACGTTGTAGGCCAGATTCGACCGGGTACACAGGCCCAGGTGGAGTTGATTCGCAATCGTAAACCCGAGCGCCTGAGTGTCACTGTCGGCACCCTGCCGGGTTCTGAAGATGAAGCGAGGCAAGTGGCAGCCAATCCCAGCTCTGGAGTGGGTGGGCGCCTGGGGGTCGTGGTTGAGGAAATTCCCGATATCCTGAAGCAACGCTGGAATGTGGAAACTGGGGTGCTGGTGAAGCAGGTGATTCCAGGCAAGCCCGGTGCCAAAGCAGGTTTGCGCAGTGGTGATATCATCGCGCAACTTGGTTTTGAAGAAGTTGGCGACATTAGTGACTACAAAACTGTCGTCAAGGATCTGCCGGAGGATGAGCTATTGCCGATTCGCTTCTTCCGGGCCGGGCAGTCCACTTTCCGTACAATTAAGATCGAAAGCTAGCCGCTTTCCAGCGATTGGTGGCCCATTGGGCCACCTAGCTCTCACCTCTGTCCATGAGTTCTGTTAGACTTGCGCCACACAGTTGGCACTATAGCCAGCTAATCATTTGATTTTGCAAGGGTTTTTATTCCGCAGTGGCCACAGATCTCTCTCATATCCGCAATTTCTCCATTATTGCCCATATCGACCACGGGAAATCTACCCTGGCTGACCGCTTTATCCAGGACTGTGGTGGCCTCTCCGATCGGGAGATGGCTGAACAGGTGCTGGACAGCATGGAGCTCGAGCGCGAGCGTGGGATTACCATCAAGGCGCAGAGTGTGACGCTCGACTATGAAGCGCGCGATGGTAAGACCTATCAGCTGAACTTTATTGATACCCCCGGACACGTGGATTTCTCCTATGAGGTGTCCCGTTCTCTGGCAGCTTGTGAAGGCGCGCTACTGGTGGTAGATGCCGCCCAGGGCGTTGAGGCCCAGTCGGTTGCCAACTGCTATACAGCCATTGAACAGGGGTTGGAAGTTATCCCTGTCTTGAACAAGATGGACTTGCCCCAGGCAGACCCTGAAAAGGTTGCCGAAGAAATTGAAGATATTATCGGTATCGATGCCGCCGAAGCGACTCGTTGCAGTGCTAAGTCTGGCCTCGGTGTTGAGGATGTACTGGAAGATCTGGTGCGCTTGGTACCACCGCCGGAAGGCGATGTCGATGCTCCTCTACAGGCGCTGATTATCGACTCATGGTTTGACAGCTACCTGGGCGTTGTTTCCTTGGTGCGTGTTGTCCAGGGCACCCTGAAAACCAAAGAAAAGATTGTCACCAAATCTATCGGTCGTGCCCATGTTGTGGACAGCGTGGGAATCTTTACACCCAAGCGCCACGAAACCGGTGTGCTTCGCGCAGGTGAAGTGGGCTTTGTGGTGGCAGGGATCAAGGATATTCATGGCGCTCCTGTGGGCGATACGCTGACCCATGCTAAGGGCGCCGATGACATTGATATGCTGCCGGGCTTCCAGAAGGTTAAGCCCCAGGTTTATGCAGGCTTGTTCCCGGTTAGTTCAGACGATTATGAGGCTTTCCGGGATGCGCTGGAGAAGCTGTCGCTGAACGATGCCTCCCTGTTCTACGAACCAGAAACATCCGATGCCCTGGGCTTTGGTTTCCGTTGTGGCTTCCTCGGCATGCTGCATATGGAAATTATCCAGGAGCGTCTGGAGCGGGAATACGACCTGGATCTGATTACCACAGCGCCGACCGTGGTTTATGAAGTTGAGCAGTCAGACGGTGAGATAGTGATGGTAGATAATCCATCGCGCTTACCCGATGTAGGCTCCATCGAAGAGATGAGGGAGCCGATTGCCGAGGTGAATATTCTTGTACCTCAGGAGTATTTGGGCAACGTCATCACTTTGTGTGTGGAAAAACGCGGTATTCAAAAGGACATGCAATACGTAGGTTCACAAGTGTCCCTGCGCTATGAGCTGCCGATGAGCGAAGTGGTTATGGACTTCTTCGACCGTCTCAAATCCGTAAGCCGCGGCTTTGCCTCTTTGGACTACAGCTTTGTCCGCTTTGAAGCGGCCAAGTTGGTGCGACTGGATATCCTGATTAATGGTGACCGGGTGGATGCTCTGGCGCTGATTGTCCACCGCGATAATGCGCAGCAGAAAGGCCGCGCAATGGCGGAAAAGATGAAAGAGCTGATTCCCCGTCAGATGTTTGATGTGGCGATCCAGGCGGCTATTGGTGGTCAGGTGGTTTCGAGAACCACGGTGAAGGCGCTGCGCAAAAACGTGACGGCCAAATGTTACGGTGGTGATGTTACTCGTAAGAAGAAGCTGCTGGAGAAGCAGAAAGCGGGTAAGCGCAGAATGAAGCAGTTGGGCCGTGTTGAAGTGCCGCAGGAGGCATTCCTGGCGGTACTGAAGGTGGATCAGTAGGGCTTCGGCCCTGCGCCACGACGAAAAATAAGGGATAGTAGAGAAAAGTAATGGATATAAATTTACCTCTGATTCTGCTGTGGTTGGTTGTGATTAGTGGCGGAATCTGGTTAGTTGACAGTCTGTTTTTCGCCCGTCAACGCAAGAAGAATGTCGGGGACCAGCAAGAAGATCCGATCGTTGTCGAGTACGCGAAGTCTTTCTTCCCGATTCTGGCGATCGTATTTGTTCTGCGCTCTTTTATTGTCGAGCCCTTCCAGATTCCTTCAGGTTCAATGATTCCAACATTGGAAGTCGGGGACTTTATTCTGGTCAACAAGTATGCCTACGGTGTGCGCTTGCCAGTGTCCCGAACCAAGGTAATGGATGTGGGTGAGCCCAAGCGCGGCGATGTCATGGTGTTCTTTCCACCCCACAATAACGATACTTACTACATCAAACGGGTGATTGGGTTACCCGGTGACAAGATAGAACTGAAGAACAATGTGCTCTATGTCAACGGTGAAATGGCTCGCCAAGAACTGATCCGGGCTATCCCGCCGAGTAACCCGCAAACAGAAGTCATGTGGGAAGATCTCGATGGCTATCGCCATGAGATGCAGAAAAGTGTCCGCCCCAGGCAGTACAGTAACTTTAGTGGGGTAGTGCCGGAAGGGCATTATTTTATGATGGGCGATAACCGCGATAACAGCCTCGATAGCCGGGAGTGGGGCTTTGTCCCAGAGAAGGATATCGTCGGCAAAGCTTTCGCCATTTGGATGCACTGGGACAAGTTGCTCAGTTTGCCCAGCTTTAAGCGTGTAGGCTCAATCCAATAAAGAAACCAGCCGGGCGTTAGCCCGGTTATTTATAAAGGATAGAGGGCATAGTTATGGGTAGTAAACTCAACCTTTCACTGCAGCAGCAGCGCGGTATGGGCTACTGGGGTTGGCTGCTGATTATCGCGCTGTTGGGATTTGCTTTGACCTGTGTGTCCAAGATGGCACCGGCCTACGTAGATGCTCGTTACGTTAACGAAGGGCTAAAAAGCCTCGGTCAAAACCCAAACCTGGAAAATATGACCACGGGTCAAATCAAAAAAGAGCTGAACCGTTTTTTCCAGGTTAACAATGTGCGCGGAGAACCCACTAAATCTGTGCAGGTAGTTCGCGGCGCAAAGGGATCTGTGGTGAGCATCAATTACGAACTGCGCCAGCCGCTGATATACAACGTAGATGTTGTGATGAAGTTTAATAAACAGCTCGACACTGCGAAGCCGGAGCTTTGCTGTGATGCGCTGATCGATCTGGAGCAATTCCGCAAACGTGACTGATCTTTTATTGGAACGCCTTTGCAAGCGCCTCGGCCATGATTTTGATCAGGCCGAGCTGCTTGAGTTGGCTCTTACTCACCGATCCCATGGGAGTCGTAATAATGAGCGCCTGGAGTTTCTCGGCGACTCGATACTCGGGTTCACTATCGGCGCGGCACTTTACGAGCAGTTCCCCAACGGGCGCGAGGGGCAGTTGAGCCGCTTGAGGGCACAATTGGTTAGCGGTGAAACCCTGGCAAAACTTGCCCGGGAGTTGGAAATTGGCGATTGCCTGCGCCTCGGTGAAGGTGAAATGAAGAGTGGCGGCTTTCGTCGGGCATCGATTCTGGCCGATGCCGTAGAGGCTCTTATTGGGGCCATCTATCTGGATGCCGGTTTGGAGGCTGCGCGCGCCCGGGTACTTGAGTGGTTTGCATTGCGCTTGCAGGGCCTATCATTAGAGACTGTGAAGGATCCCAAAACCCGCTTGCAGGAGTGGCTGCAGGCGCGTAGAAAACCTCTGCCGGAATATAAAGTCGTAGATGTTTCTGGCGCTGAACACGCCCAGCATTTTGTAGTGGAGTGCCGTGTCAGTGGCCTTACACAGCCCGTAAAAGGCGAAGCCAGTAGTCGCCGTAATGCTGAAAAGACTGCGGCGGTGGAAGCTTATAAGCTCCTCACCGGGCAGGACTAACCTTACAATAGAAACGACGCGCCGGATCCATTTCCCGCATCGTAATGATAGCCCCCTGTATCACTGGGGGCGCTTCTGGCTCCGGGGCTTCCCGGAGACCTCCAACTCTTTCGGAGAAATTTCTTGAGCGAACAACCTTCTCGCTGTGGCTATGTCGCGATTGTCGGCCGCCCCAATGTGGGAAAATCCACACTGTTGAACCACCTGCTGGGGCAGAAACTCGCGATTACTTCGCGCAAGCCGCAGACCACCCGCCACAATATGCTCGGTATTAAAACCGAAGGTGCAAACCAGATTATTTTTGTCGATACACCGGGTCTGCACTCCGATCAAGAAAAAGCGATTAACCGCTATATGAACCGAGCTGCCGCTAGTGCTGCGCGGGATGTGGATGTAGTGGTGTTTGTTGTAGAGCGCACTCGTTGGAGTGAGGCAGACCAGTTGGTGGCAGACAAGCTGCGCGGTATTAAATGCCCATTAATTATCGCCGTGAACAAGGTGGACCAGCTCGAAAATAAAGCTGATCTACTGCCCCAGCTACAAGCCCTGGCTGAGGAGCATCCAAAAGCTGAAATTGTACCCATATCAGCCTTGCGCAACGTAAATCTGGATACTCTGGAAGAGGTTATTCTGAAGCACTTGCCTGAGGGGCAGCATTTCTTCCCCGAAGATCAAGTGACTGACCGCAGCTCGCGCTTTCTCGCAGCAGAAATTGTTCGCGAAAAGATTATGCGTCAATTGGGTGCCGAGGTTCCCTACCAAGTTACTGTGGAGGTAGAGGAGTTTGCCCAAGAGGGTAAGGTCTTGCATATCAGCGCTGCTATTTTGGTTGAGCGGGCAGGCCAAAAACGTATCATCATTGGAAATAAGGGCGAGCGAATCAAACAGATTGGCAGCCAGGCTAGAGAAGATATGGTGCGCTTGTTTGATAGCAAGATAATGCTCAATTTGTGGGTGAAGGTGAAATCTGGCTGGTCTGATGATGAGCGGGCTCTGCGCAGTCTCGGTTATAGAGACGAGTAATCATCAGGGTAATTTCCCCTGAACCTATGAAAACGCCTCAACCGCCTCAACCCGCATATATCCTCCATTCGCGGCCCTATAAAGACTCCAGTTTGATCCTGGAGCTTTTCACTCCTGATTACGGCCGGCTGGGCTGTGTCGCCCGTGGAGCCCGCCGTGACAAGCAGCGCCGCCAACAAGCGTTGCAGCCTTTCACCCCGTTGCTTGTCACATTGATGGGAGCGGGTTCACTTAAAACGCTCGGTCCAGTCGAAAATGTTGGTGTACCACTATGGCTCAAGAGCCGAGCGGTTTATGCGGGCCTTTATGCCAATGAGCTGATGGTAAGGCTCCTTCCCGAGGGTGAGGCGCACTATACACTTTTCGCGGCTTATCAAAGTCTGTTGGAGTCTCTCTCCCTACTTGAAGGGCTATCCAATTCTGAGCTTGAAGGCCCACTGCGCCGTTTTGAATTACAGCTGTTACTTGAGCTAGGTACCTGTCCATCTCTCAATATCTGCGGCCCGCAAGGAGGCCCTGTAAGTGAAGAGGGGATTTATCGCTTGGATGTCGAGCGGGGTTTAATTCCTGTCCACCGCTCCAGTGATGAGAGCCTGGGAGAACTTGATTTTTCAGGTGTGGAACTGTTCGCTATGGATAGCGCTATGAAGGGGGGCAGTTGGCCCAGTGAGGCTTTGGCACCGGCAAAGCGCCTAACACGCTTATTGTTGCGGGGAGTCCTGGGGGACAAGCCCTTACAGAGCCGAGAACTTTTTCGACAGGTTTACGGAAAAAAATGATAGTAAGTATTGGCACTGATATTTGTAACTATAACCGTATAGAAGTTGCGTGGCAGCGCTTTGGCAATCGTTTTGTTGAGCGTATCCTCAGTGCTGGTGAGAGGGAGGACTTTTATGGGATGGCTGGGCCCATTCGTGCAGCTTACCTATGCAAGCGGTTTGCGGCGAAGGAGGCGGTAGCGAAGGCCTTGGGTACCGGGATTGGTGAAGGGGTTTCCTGGCAAGACATCGATGTCCGTCGCCGCAAGGGAGCTGCACCGCAGGTGGTGCTGGCGGGCGCAGCTGAGGAGAGGGCCGAAAAACTTGGTGTGGACAGAATCCACCTCAGCCTGTCTGATGAAAAAGACTCGGCCCTGGCATTCGTTGTATTTGAATCCTGCTAGGCAACTACCTCCAGTCCAAAGAGCGCATCCAAGTCCTGTTCAGAAGCCCACTCGCGCAGGGCCCGGATCTCCCTGAGAACAGCATTGAGTTTGCGCTGGTCAAAGGCTTGGGCATCGGAGCCTTGGATAGTGCGCAATGCCTCTTGTAACACGCAAGTTGATTCTCTCAAGCGTGAAACTCCGCAATAGCAGCAGCCACCGTGCATGCGATGGGTGAGTTCGAACATGCCTTTGTAATCCCCAAGGTTGTACAACCTTTCCAGTTCTCTCTCATCTGAACTGAGACCGTCAATCAACATGCGCAGCATGTCCCTGGCCAGCTTGGCATCGCCGTTGGCGAGGGTCAGGCATTCGCCAATGTCTACCAGACGCATCTCCTCAATCTTCACTTTTTCTGCGGCCTGGGGAGTGATGATCTTAAGCCAGCGCTTGATCATATGGGAGAGCTGGGCCTCGCTAACAGGCTTGCTTAAGTAGTCGTCCAGTCCCGCAGACAGCAGGCGTGCTTTTTCTTCGGCGCCAGCGTGGGCGGTGAGGGCAATGATTGGAGTACGGCGGCCGGTCTCCTGCTCACGAATCAGACGTGTAGCTTCGATACCATCCATCTCGGGCATTTGAATATCCATAAATACCAGGTCGAAAGCTCCCTGCTGCCAGAGCTGTAGAGCTTCTTCGCCGCTTGCTGCAATAACGACTTCTACATCTTGTGCTCGCAGAAGTTCGCCGACCAGTCGGCGGTTTGCCGCGTGGTCATCCACTGCCAACACACGCGGTGGTGCAGGCCACGGTAGCGCCTGTACCCCGCCATTAACCCGCTGTTGCCCCTGCTGTGGTACCGCTCGTTTCAGGGATCGCAGCAAATTGTCCCGGGTGACGGGTTTGCTAAGGAAAGTGAGAGTGCGGGTGCGCAGTTGGTCGTAGCAGCGACGCAATTCAGCGGGTGGGCCTAGTACGATCACGCGGCACTGATAGGTATCAACCAGCGACTGCACTTTGCTACTGAAATTATCAAAATCACCTTTGGCAGTAGCTGTATCGATAATAACCGCATCCGGTAGGGCATCGTGCCGCCACATTTGCTCGATTGCCGGTTGCAGAGTATCGGTATCGCCGAGTTCTATGGGCTCCACTTGCCATTGGCTGAGTAGCTGGGCTACCTGGGTCCGTGTAACTGGGTTGGGGTCTGCAAGTAAAATTCGGCAGCCAGGATATTGAATACGCGGATACATGCCTCGATTACGTTCAGCCTGGAGGGAAACTTGCACCCAACAGGTGTTGCCGTCATTGGCTGTTTCTTCAATACCTGTACAGCCGCTCATTCTCTCAACTAGGCTGCGGGCTATAGACATCCCTAAACCATTTGCGCTGATTTGTTGGGTGAGCTGTGGGGACTTGCTAGTGAGGATGTTCTCAATTTCACGGCGACCAGCCTCGTCAATACGGTTACCCAGGCCGGTAACCGAAATACGGAGTACAAGTTCTGAGTTATTAATGCTATGTACTGACAAGCGCACAGGGATATTGCCATTTGCTGAGCTGCGCACCGCGTTACCGATCAAGTTTGTAAGTATTTGCTTAATTCGTAACGGGTCTCCGATTAAAGTGGGAGGGAGTTGAGAATCGATCAAGGGCACCAGTTCCAGATGGTGCTCATAGGCGTTTGGGGCCAGTATTTGCAGGGTCTCTTCAAGTAGTAAGCCAAGGTCCATAGGGATATGGTCAAGGACCAGGTTGCCGGACTCAATGCGGGAAAAGTCCAGGATGTCGTTGATGGTAGTCAACAGGTTTTCCGATGAACGTAAAATGGTTTGCAGGTAATCCTGCTGTAGCTCATCAATTCCAGTTTTTAACAACAGGTTGGTAAAACCGATAATGCCATTTAAAGGTGTGCGAATCTCGTGACTGGTATTGGCTAGGAACGTCGATTTAATCCTGCTTGCTTCCTGCGCCCTTTTACGTGCTAAGTCCAGCTCAATATTTTGTTCTTCCATACAGTCCAGGGATTGGCGCAGGTCATCCATAGACTGGAGCAAGTTGGCTTTGTATTCCTGTTGGTAACTGGACAGGCTTTCAGCCATCTCGTTAATTTGGTTTCCCAGTTGAGCGAGTTCTCGATTCTCCGTTTCATGGGTGCGTCGACCAAACTCACCTCTGCCAATCGCCTCCAGAGTATGCCCCATTCTAATCAGGCTGTGAGCAAAGCGCTCAGACATGATGACCGACCAGGCCAGCGCGGCTAGGGTACAGAGAATCAACCCCACCAAGCCTACGAGTAAAACTTGGTAAGTTCCCACCAGGAAATAGGGGCGATGTAGCTCAATACTTATCCAGCAGGTGGTGATATCGCCTTTCAATGGCTGTAAAACCTGAAGGGTCTCATCATCTTCAAAAATAAAGGGTTCGCGCTTGTTAAGGGTGTCCCTGCTAATGGGGGTGCGTGGACGCGGCCCGACACTGGCCAGTAAGCTGAGTCCGGTGCTGGGGTTTAGGGTTAGCTTGGGGCTGGGTTCGGTGGAGTAGACATGAACAGATCTGACCATATCTTTTTCCAGCATTAGCGCCAGCAAACTTTTACGCAGCCACTCCATTCTAAGTTCAGCTGGATGGCCCCCGCTCATCTCAATTAGTTCAGCTAGCTGTTCGGCGCTGGCTCGACCGTGGCTTAATAGTAATTGGCGACGATCGTGCATTTGCTGCAGGGTGAAAACGAGAGCGAGGAGCAAGGACAGAATTAGTGCGGGTGCTACAGTAAGGCGAAATACCAGGGTTCGTAAGGATCGAGGTTGCTCTGGTTCCTCGATTGAGAGAATAGGGTTGCCTGGGGCCATGTTAAGAGGGGCCTTGTACGATTATTTTTCCCTCATTTTACCGTTATGTACATCTGAGCGCACTCATTCACTTATCAGAAAACGCTTCTTTTTTGTCACAATATGCGCGTTTTAGAGGCTCAAGGATTCACTTTGCTAAGATTAGATAGCGCGGCATAGCCATCTGAATAATACCGCTTCAGGTATATCTCCCTTAATAACCTGGGTAGGGAGTAGACCAAAGTAGATGGTATTTAGTGCATAGTAACGCTTGCTGTACACTTGGGCCCCGCGAGATTTTTCTGGAATTTATTGCATTATGGATTATCCAACAATTGCTGACTGCGTAGGCAATACCCCGCTGGTTAAACTACAGCGCCTGCCAGGTGATACCAGTAATACTGTTTTGCTCAAGCTGGAAGGCAATAACCCTGCGGGTTCGGTAAAAGACCGCCCGGCACTTTCAATGATCAACCATGCGGAAGCTGCAGGATATATTTCTCCAGGAGATACCCTGATTGAAGCGACCAGCGGTAATACAGGAATTGCCCTGGCAATGGCTGCAGCGATTAAGGGCTATCAAATGATATTGATTATGCCCGACAGTGCTACCGAGGAGCGCAAGGCTTCAATGACAGCTTATGGCGCTGAGTTGATATTGGTTAGCGCTGAAGAAGGTATGGAGGGTGCGCGGGACTTAGCTTTGCAAATGCAAGAGGATAAAAAAGGATTGGTACTGAACCAGTTTGCCAATAGCGATAATCCCCTGGCTCACTATGAGGGAACCGGTCCAGAGATTTGGCAGCAGACCTATGGAACGGTGACTCACTTTGTCTCCTCAATGGGTACAACCGGTACCATTATGGGATGCGGGCGTTACTTGAAGGAGCAAAATCCCGATATTCAAATCGTTGGATTGCAGCCAACTGAAGGCTCCAGTATTCCGGGAATTCGCCGTTGGCCGGAGGCATACTTACCTAAGATTTTTGTTCCTGAGCAAGTGGATATCGTCATGGATATGGACCAGCGAGAAGCTGAGGATATGACTCGCAGGTTGGCGAAAGAAGAGGGTATCTTTTGTGGCGTTTCCTCTGGAGGGGCGGTAGCCGGTGCTTTAAGGCTGTCTGCGCATCTAGAAAATGCGACGATTGTTGCAATTGTCTGTGATCGTGGAGATCGTTATTTATCTTCAGGACTTTTTGCCTCCCCAAAATAGTTCTTATTTTTATTCTCTAGTTTATCTTATTGTGTTGATCAATGCTGGAAATAAAGTACTTTAAATCCAGCATTGTGCCTGATATCTACTAGCAAAAACTTTGTGAAACTCGCAGCTTTGTAAAGTGATTCCCCAATCAATTTACAATCATCTCTTTTGCCCCTTTTTTTTGGAGGGATCCTTTAATCCTCTTGCTATATGTGCATTGCCAGTTAAAAAAAGCAATAACTAAGCTAGTAAATACAAAAAACTGATAGTTTGTAAAGTTCGGTAAAGCCTTGTTTAGTGTTCATGTAGAGGTGGAGAAATTCACTTTTAAGTAACAAATGCAACCTGTTCACTTCTCTCGATATTCCCCAATATCACAATTTTAGTTTTCTATAGGCATTGGTTTTGCAGGTTTACTGTTGGTTAAAAGGTCAACAAGCTGGACAAGACTTATACCCTCCCACTCAAATTGGTACGAAAAACTGCTGATTTTCGCGCAGCTTATTGAAATGTATACAGAAAATCATGGACTTTGGTGAGTTCAAACCTATGATAGAGAAGCGCTTAATCCAGCATGAGCACTGAGTAAATGTGCTGCTAAGCCAGGTAACGACAAAATTATGCCAATAACACAAATGACTCTTGTTAAAACATGGTTCAAGTAAGAAAGCATCATTCCTTTGGTGGAGAAGGTGAACTCGACCTTGAATCCTGGTTGCGCCATGTACAGAAACTCGCGGGCCTGGATGGTTCTGCGATAGTAACTTTGCGGCGCGCAGCTGAGATGAGTGCCGAGGCAGAACAGCGCGCAATTGAGGCGGAAAATATCTGGGCTGAGGGCGCTAGCAGTTTTGCCACTGGCCTTGAGATGGCTGAGATTCTCGCCGACTTACAAATAGACTCAGAAGCACTTGTCGCGGCGGTGCTGTACCGTGCCGTACGTGAAAAACGCCTGTCACTGCAAGCAGTGGAAAAAGAATTTGGTGAGCGAGTTGCCAAGTTGATTCGTGGTGTTTTGCGTATGGCTGCGATTCGCAGTCGCAGCGCAGATACCGGAGAAGAGAGCCCGAGTGGTGCGGTAGAGGAACATTCAGAGAATATCCGGCGTATGCTGGTGGCATTGGTCGACGACGTGCGAGTTGCTTTGATCAAACTCGCTGAGCGTACCTGTGCTATTCGTGCTGCAAAAAACTCAGAGCCGGCTAAACGCCAGAGAGTTGCTCGTGAAGTAGCCGATGTTTATGCACCCCTTGCCCACCGCCTGGGAATTGGTCATATCAAATGGGAATTAGAAGATCTATCTTTTCGTTATCTTGAGCCGGAAGATTACAAGCAGATTGCTCGCTTGCTAGATGAGAAAAGATTGGCTCGGCAGCAGTATATCGATGAGGTATTGGAGCTATTGCGCTCTGAACTCGAGCGCGCCCATATTGAAGGTGATGTCTACGGGCGAGCAAAGCATATCTATAGTATCTGGCGGAAAATGCGCCGGAAAAATATCGGCTTTTCCCAGGTTTATGATATTCGCGCAGTGCGTATTCTTGTCCCAACAGTAAGGGATTGCTATGCGGTTCTGGGTATAGTGCACAACCTCTGGCGCAACATACCGAATGAATTCGATGATTATATCGCCTCCCCCAAAGAAAACGGTTATCGCTCTCTGCACACGGCTGTAATTGGCCCCGAGCGAAAGGTGCTCGAGGTTCAAATCCGAACTTTTGCTATGCATGAAGAGGCGGAATACGGTGTTTGTGCTCACTGGCGTTACAAGGGCACTGATCTTAAGAGCGAGAGTAAAGATAGCTACGAGCAAAAAATATCCTGGTTGCGTCAGGTGCTTGACTGGCATGAAGAGGTGGGAGGTAACCCACTACAAGATGATTTGCGCTCCAGTGAGGCAGATTCACGTATTTATGTATTTACCCCCGGCGGTCATGTTGTAGACCTGCCTCGGGGTGCAACACCATTGGACTTTGCCTACAAGATCCATACAGAAATTGGTCACCGTTGTCGTGGGGCTAAAGTAGATGGCCGAATCGTGCCGCTCAACCATCGGTTGGAGACAGCCAATCAGGTTGAAATCCTCACAGGAAAACTCGAAGCGCCGAGTCGCGATTGGCTCTCTTCGGGCATGGCCTATATCACTACCTCTCGTGCCCGAGCCAAGATTATTCACTGGTTTAAGCAGCAGGCTCGGGATCAGAATATCGCCGATGGCCGCAGTATTCTCGACCGGGAATTTAAGCAGCTGGCGCTGAGTGATTTCGATTTCGATAAGTTGGCAGCCAAGCTCAACATGCATTCCCTAGAGGACCTCTATGCGGCAGTGGGTGCCGGTGATATAGGCGTGGGTCAGGTTCTCAACGCAGCCCAGCGAATGGTGAAGGTCGACAATGTGCCTCGGGTACCATCGCTGACGGCTCCAGTTGCCCGGGGAGAAGGCAAGGCAGATGTCTATATCGACGGAGTGGGTAATTTGCTCACCCACATTGCCGGCTGTTGTAACCCCGTTCCAGGCGATGAAATTATGGGGTATATCACCCTTGGGCGCGGGGTTTCTATACATCGTAAAGACTGCGCAAATATGCTGCGTATGCAGGTTGAGGAGTCTGAAAGGGTACTCCAGGTAAGTTGGGCGGAAAAACCCCGTGAACTTTACGCCGTAGAAATTATGATCGAAGCCTACGATCGCCAAGGCCTGTTGCGGGATGTCACGGTGATGCTGGACAGTCAGAAAATTAATATTACCGCTATGCAAACCCGCTCTAATAAGAACAAGCATACGGTAGAAATGATCGTGACTGCTGAGATCCACAACTTTGAAGAGTTGAGCCAAGTTTTACATCGGATCAATCAACTGCCCAATGTGGCAGCGGCAAAGCGGCGAATTCTGCGCTGAACGTTGAGTAAGGAATAACGTGGAAAAGAATTACTCTGTGGAGGACCTCCTCCACTTGATGGCTCAGCTTCGCAGCCCTGAGGGCGGTTGCCCTTGGGACCTGAAACAGGACTTTGCCAGTATTGTCCCCTCTACGATTGAAGAGGCCTATGAGGTAGCAGAGGCTATTGAGCAGGAAGACTTTGAGCACCTGCACGAAGAGCTCGGAGATCTGCTCTTCCAAGTCATTTTTTATGCCCAGTTAGGGCGTGAGAAAGACCACTTTGATTTCCCCCAGATTGTTGACACTTTGGTACGCAAACTAGTGCGTAGGCATCCCCATGTCTTTCCAAGTGGAACCCTTTACGGCGACCGCTCTGCCGAAGCTCTTGATGAAGCTGAAGTAAAGAGGAATTGGGAGGCGATTAAAGAGGCCGAACGCACTGCCAAAGGGGATGCAGGAACCCTGGCAGGAGTAGCTGTGGGTCTTCCGGCTTTGACGCGTGCGGCCAAATTACAGAAGCGCGCCTCCCGTGTCGGTTTTGACTGGCCCAATATTGATGGTGTCCTTGATAAGATTGAGGAAGAAGTTGCAGAGCTGCGAGAGGCTGTGACAAATGGGGATACGGAGCATGCAAAGGAGGAGCTGGGGGATCTGCTTTTCTCTTGTGTGAATGCATCCCGCCACCTGAAGGTTGATCCTGAGGTAGCTTTGCGGGGGTGTAGCAGGAAATTTGAGCGGCGTTTTGGTTATGTTGAGTCCAGTTTACACAGTGAAGGTCGGCAAGTATCAGAGGCAACGCTGGAGGAACTGGACAGACTTTGGGATAAGGCCAAAGTTCGGCGGGAGCCCGGTACTGATAGCTAGGGATCTTAACAGGCTTACATAGAGCGGAGCTTTGAGCCCCTTTTAGTACTCTGTGGTTTGTATGGATTGTGGGGGTATCGGTAGCAATCTTGCCCAATCTGAGGTGTGAGTGTAAGGTAGCGCTCTTTTAGCGCGGCGGCTTTTGGTTCGTCGATAGTATTGGAGGCTTACTGAACATGCGAATTATTCTCTTGGGCGCGCCGGGAGCCGGCAAGGGCACTCAGGCTCAATTCATAACAGAGAAGTTCGGCATTCCGCAGATCTCCACCGGCGATATGCTTCGCGCTGCGGTGAAGGCGGGTACCCCTCTTGGCCTACAGGCCAAGGATGTTATGGACGCGGGAAAATTGGTTTCTGACGACCTGATCATTGCGTTAGTTAAGGAGCGCATTGCCCAGGAAGACTGCGCTAAAGGGTTCCTGTTCGATGGCTTCCCTCGCACCATTCCCCAGGCTGAAGCCCTTCTGGAAGCCGATGTACATATCGATCATGTTCTGGAGATCGCTGTTGACGATGAAGAAATCGTAAAGCGTCTCTCGGGCCGCCGGGTTCATGAAAACTCTGGTCGCGTCTATCACATCGTATACAACCCGCCCAAGGCTGAGGGTGTCGATGATGTGACTGGCGAGGCACTGATCCAGCGTACAGATGATACTGAAGAAACTGTTCGCAACCGTTTGGCGGTTTATCACGAGCAGACGGCACCACTGGTAGGCTTCTACCGCGAGCTGGAAGCACGCTCTCCTGAAGCGGCTCCCAAGTACAGCAAGGTAATGGGTGTTGGCGGTATGGATGAGATTCGCGAGAAAGTGTTGGAAGCTCTCAGCTGAGATCATCGCTAACATTTTTTAAAAGCCCCCACTTGGGGGCTTTTTTGTATCTCCAGAAGTGATATTGAGCGAGTTGATCACGGCGGTATTGGCCTGGCAGTATGCGCTCTTCCCTGCCCGATAACTGGCAGGATTTCTTGAAAGGATTAGATTTCTAACGGGGCGGTTTATGTCTACGGCAATAATTTTGATGAATTTAGGTACTCCAGCTGAGCCTACACCTACAGCAGTAAGAAGTTTTTTGCGGGAATTCCTTTCAGATCCGAGGGTTGTCGAGATACCGCGGCCAATCTGGCTGACCATATTGAACTGCTTGGTACTGCCTTTTCGTCCACAACGTATTGCCCCTGCCTATGCGGAAATATGGAATAGCAGTGCAGATGAAACAAAAGTGGAAGGATCGCCGCTTCTCTACTATACGCAGAAGCAAGCAGAGCTGTTGCAGCAGCGTTTAAAAGCAAAAGGTTGCGATGTCGCTGTTGAATATGCCATGACTTATGGTGAGCCCCGCCTCGACAACACCATAGAAACCCTGCGCGAGAAAGGTTTCGAGTCTTTTATAGTGCTTCCCCTATATCCCCAATATTCGGCTACCACAACTGCAGCAATTTATGATCAGGTGGCGCAAATTTTTCGCAATAGTCGCGATATTCCGGATATTTCTCTGATTCGAGATTATTACCAAAATCCGCTCTACATAAAATCCCTGGCCAATTCAGTAAAAGAACACTGGGAAAAAGCAGGGCCAGCGGAAAAATTGTTAGTTTCATTTCACGGTATCCCAAAAGCCAATGTTGATAAGGGGGACCCCTATTATCGCCATTGCATGGAAACCGCACGGTTATTAGCGGATGAACTAGAAATCAGTGAGGATAAGTGGCAAGTCACATTTCAATCGCGCTTTGGTAAGGCAGAGTGGCTACAGCCATACACCGATAAGACCCTTATTGAATGGGGTAAAACAGGAGTTAGTAGTGTCGATGTAATTTGCCCGGCTTTTTCTGCGGATTGCCTGGAAACATTGGAAGAAATTTCGGTAGAGAATCGCGCTAATTTTATTGGTGCTGGGGGCAGTGACTACCGATATATTCCTGCATTAAATTTGCGTGAGGATCATATAGAGGCGCTTGCGGAAATTGTGCAAACTAAGCTCAATGGGACAAAATAATTTCTACCAAAGTGCTAAAACGGGACCCAAAAGTGAAAATTGATAAGAAAAATATACTTTTTTTATAAAAAGTTTCTCATTTTTCGCTTTTTTACTTGCAATGCCGGGTATTTTTATTAACTTTGATAAAGTTGTATCGAAATAGGCGGTGCGGCGCTCTGCATAAGTAATAAAAACGGCCGATTCCAGTTTTTATTCGATAGCTAAAAGGCAATGCTGCCGGCACACTTTTGGATGTACTTCTTCTTTCAGTGAGGAGACAAGGGATGGCAAGAGTAGTAAAAAAAGGTACACGCGCGAAACGAGCAACTAGTGCGACCGCAGCGTCGCCAGCGGTCGTGAAAGCGCAGAAGGCGGTAGATTCAGCGACCAAATCGCTGGATGCGCAAATGGACCGTGTTGCTAAGGCTAAGGCTCGAGCGCAGAAAAGTAATGCGGCAACAGCGAAAACTTCGCTGGCCAGTGCCAATAGTAAGGCAAAGGATTTGCGCGCCAAGCTGGCAGCGGCAAAGATGGATCTTGCCAAAGCTAAGGCTATGGATGCCGTACATATGGCTGAAGCTGCTGCAAAAGAAAAGGTGGAAAGTCTCTCTAAGAGCCTCTCCAGCAAAGCAGATAAAGAGTTAGCTGCCGCACTCAAGGCATTTGAAACACGCTGGGTAAAAACCAAAGAAAAGGCTCATGCCAAGAAATTGAAGGCTGCTGAGAAGAAGGCTGAAGCTAAGGTTAAAGCAGCTGCAAAGAAAGCTGCCGCTAAAGTTAAAGAGTTAGAGAAGAAGGCTAAAGCCAAATTAAAAGCCGAAACTCAAAAGGCCAAGAAGAAACCTGCAGCCAAGGCCACAGCAGCGAAAAAGCCCGGACGCCCCAAGAAGGCCGCTACAGCGACGGCGAAAAAAGCCGGCCGTCCAAAGAAGGCAACTTCAGCGGCTAAGCCAGCAAAAAGAGTCGGACGACCCAAGAAAGCGACTGCGACAGCAGCTGCTAAGAAGGCTCCAGCCCGTCGCGGTCGTCCACCGAAGGCTGGTGCTGCCCGTCGAGGTCGGCCACCGAAAAAGGCCGCCTAGGGTCATATATATGGGCTCAACGATGTGAACTTTGGCAGGCTCCTCATAAACCCCGGTTAGTCCGGGGTTTTTTAGTTGCGGGTTGCGATATTGGGCATGACTCCCCTCCGCTCCCGTGCCACAATTCCCTCCCTTTTTTATGACCAGGATTAAGAACGCTGTGAAAATACTTGCCCTGGATACAACGTCGGGCGCCTGTTCTGTGGCTCTCATATCTGATGGCCAGCTGATTGAGCGTTTTGTACAGGCAGAGCGCGATCACACCCGTCGCCTTTTGCCAATGGTGGATGAAGTTCTCGCAGAAGCCGGCATAAAGCTGGCAGGCCTGGATGCTCTTGCTGTCAGCCGCGGGCCGGGGTCATTTACTGGTCTCCGTATAGCAATTAGTAGTGTGCAGGGGTTGGCTTATGCTGCAGATCTACCGGTGGTTCCGGTTTCCAGCCTCGCAGCCCTAGCACTTGGAGCTCGGCGATCGCACCCGGACTGGGGACAGTCACCCATCGTGGCAATGCTGGATGCTCGCATGCAACAAGTATATTGGGGGATTTACTCCAGTGACTCTCCCTGCGATAGCTTGATCCCGGAGGCGGTACAGAACCCGGAGGAGGTTCTGCTGTCTTTAGAGAAATCGGAGATTTGTACTCCGATCTATGGGGCGGGCCCGGGATTACATTATGAGGCTTTTGAAGGGGCGTTATTGGCTGCCGTTGATCAAGCCAGCCTCATTCAGGCTCGGGATATAGCGCAGTTGGCAGTACCACTATGGGAGCAGGGTCATACAGTGACCGCTGAAGAGCTTGAGCCTGTTTATTTGCGCAATGAAGTGACTTGGAAGAAAAGACAAAAAATCCGATCTTAATAACACATGGAAACATTTCAGATTGTAATTTTGGCCCTGATACAGGGGCTGACAGAGTTTCTGCCCATCTCCAGTTCCGCGCACTTGATTTTACCTTCTGAGGTATTGGGCTGGCAGGACCAGGGGCTGGCCTTCGATGTCGCTGTTCATTTTGGCTCTTTACTGGCAGTAGTATTCTATTTCCGCAAAGATATTTGGGTGCTGATTAGGGATGGTCTAGGAGGATTTACGGATAAACAATTTACCGATGAGGGGCGGCTGGCCTGGTTAATTGTTCTCGCTACTATACCTGTGGGACTGATAGGCCTGGTATTCAAAGGGTTCATAGAAACTCACCTGCGTTCAGCCGGTGTTATCGCTGCTACGACTATTGGTTTTGGTATTTTACTCTGGTGGGCTGATGCAAAGGGACGCAGGGTCGAATCTCTAGCCCAGTTAAATTGGAAAAAAGCACTTCTGATTGGCTTATCACAGGTGTTGGCCCTGATCCCTGGCACCTCCCGCTCTGGTATCACAATGACTGCTGGTTTGATGCTTGGCATGAAGAGAGAGGCTGCAGCGCGCTTTTCGTTCCTGATGTCTATTCCTGTTATTGCCCTCAGCGCTATTTTGTTAACGATTGAATTACTTGCGCTGGAAAGTGTTCCATGGAATGACTTGCTGCTTGGTACCGTTTTATCTTGTATTAGTGCTTATTTGTGTATTCATTTTTTCCTTCAATTTATTAGCCGCATTGGGATGGCTCCATTCGCGATTTATCGCTTGGTTCTCGGTGTAATACTTATTTGGATGGTATGGGGGTAGAGGAAATGGCAACAGTTGCATTTATTGGCTTGGGGGTGATGGGATATCCCATGGCGGGGCATCTTTCTAATGCTGGCCACATGGTGCGAATTTACAATCGCACTGTTAGCCGTGCGGATCAATGGCTACAAGAATATGATGGAGAGAGCTTTGCAACGCCCGCTGAAGCCGCAAAGGGCGCGGAGGTTGTTTTTGCCTGTGTAGGCAATGACAACGATCTCCGCCAAGTGGTGACAGGAGAGCAGGGGGCATTCACGAGTATGGATGACGGGGCTTTGTTTGTAGATCATACAACAGCCTCTGCCGATGTTGCTCGGGAATTGGCAGTTGCAGCTGGCGAAAAGGGAATCGGTTTTCTGGATGCCCCTGTCTCTGGAGGCCAGGCCGGCGCTGAGAATGGTGCTTTAACGGTTATGTTTGGGGGAGATAAGGCAGACTTTGATAAAGTGCAACCTCTTATCGACTGTTATGCGCGGGCGAGCAACCTGATGGGGCCAGTAGGTAGCGGCCAGCTGTGTAAAATGGTCAATCAAATTTGTATCGCGGGTGTCGTTCAGGGGCTTGCTGAAGGTTTACATTTTGCCAAGGCAGCTGGCCTCGATGGAGAGCAGGTTGTCAATGTGATATCCAAGGGGGCGGCACAGAGCTGGCAAATGGAAAACCGCTCAAAAACTATGTTAGCTGGCGAGTATGACCACGGTTTTGCTGTGGACTGGATGCGTAAGGATTTGGCTATAGTCCTTCAAGAGGCACAACATAACGGAGCTTTACTGCCCGTAACTGCCCTGGTAGATCAGTTTTATAGTGAGGTACAAGCTATTGGTGGTGCTCGTTGGGATACTTCCAGCTTGTTTGCACGATTAATGAATGTGCGCTCTTTCGATTAATCCCTCCGATCAATAGCTACCGGGGTTAAGTTTGATCCCGGTGCCGCTTCTTCTTATTACTATTTGATGAAAGTTTTATTACTCTCCGCTTATGATGCGGACAGTCACAAGCGTTGGCGTAAAGGGCTGGTAGCGGCATTTTCTGATTGGCAATGGACCGTACTAACCTTACCACCGCGATACTTTAGCTGGCGAATTCGCGGTAATAGCCTTTCTTGGGGCCGAGGGGAAACTGCGCAAATATTGAAGCAGCGTTGGGACCTTATTGTTACAACCTCAATGACCGATCTAAGTGCCTTGCGCGGTTTAGTTCCTGAAATCGTTAGGGTGCCTACAGTTGTATATTTTCATGAGAATCAATTTGCTTACCCAGTGAGCTCTGATGCGTTTCGATCGGTAGAACCCCAGTTGTTGAATATTTACACGGCCTTGTCCGGTGATCTGGTCTTGTTCAACTCTGAATACAACCGCAGTACCTTGTTAGGAGGAGTAAAGAAATTACTTAAGCGCTTTCCTGATTGTGTTCCTCCCGGAATTTGTGAGGAGATTGAGGAAAAGTCGCGAATTCTTCCTGTGCCAATAGAAGACATCGTTTTTGATAGTGTGAAAACTGAAGAGGCCTTTTCCTGGAGCTCCTGCGCAGAGAGCATTTATGGGGGCGAGATAGGTCAAGATACTTTGATTATCAGTTGGGCGGCCCGTTGGGAATATGACAAAGGCGCGGACCGATTGCTGGATATCCTTCGGGGCTTGAAAGCCAGAAATGTTAAGTTTCTTGTTAATCTAATGGGGCAGTCATTTCGTAATAGCCCTGCTGAGTTTGCTCAAATACAAGAAGAGTTTGCCGACCATTTATTGGTGCTCGGGTATCTCGAAAGCGCTAAAGACTATCGTCAAGTACTGCGACATAGCCATATATTCCTTTCTACGGCTTACCATGAATTCCAAGGGCTGGCGGTGATGGAAGCAGCTATTCTTGGTGCTACTCCACTGGTGCCAGATGAACAGTGCTACCCAGAGTTCTATCCCGAAAACTTCTGTTATTCAGACTGTAATGATGCAGTAAAAAAGTTGGAATCAATGTTTTTGTCAATTCTATCGGGTTCAAAATTAAAAAAAGTTGATTTAAGTAATTTCTCAGGGAAAGTGATTTGGGCAGAATATAGGAAGCAGTTCTTAAATCTGGTTCAGAGTTAGGCCGGCTACTATAGAAGTCGGGTCTATAAAGGCTCCCAAAGTTATTGGTGAGTAAAAGCAGCGCCCTGAAAGTTTCTAATCAGGGCCCGTTAAGCGAAATCCTAGCTAATTGGATACATGATCTATTGCTTTCAATAGCCCTTTATCTGGGATGTTACTGGGAAGAATACAAGAAGGAATATCTGAATGGCCAAGATTTTTACCATAAAGTAAGTTGCAAGCCATAATCTTGTGGCCCTCAGTTGTTGGGTGTACCGGGTCTCCAGTTGGGACAATATTTCCTTGGTCTGCTAAGAAAATATTTTTGTTATTGGAGGCCTCTGATAGTGACTTCTTGATTTTTTGATTATAAAAGTCCGTACAGTAATTTTTCGGATCTTGTCCGTCTAAATCACTTCGACGAGGGATAGTTGAAATTACGAATGCAATTTTCTCAGTTGGAATATCTATGCTCTCAAAGTAATTTTGTATTCTATCTGTTATTGATATGCCTTGAATATTATTGGGTGATGATATTATCTTACTAACGACCATATTTAGCTTCTGGGCGGATTCACTATTTTCTTCTATAGGAAGGCTACAATCAATCGCATTATTCATGCTAAGGAAGGTGATGTCGTTAGTCCCGAGCTGTATAGGTATGACAACGCTATCCTCAGAGGTTATATCCCGCGTTAAATTGCAGGCTTGATTAGTGAGCCAGCCAGAACTAGTTTCGCCCTCCCTGCACATTTCGCTGAGAAATTGATTGAAGTTCTTGATGGAATTGAGGCAGTTGGTGAAATTGTAGCCAGGGGTGATTTGATGGCCTATCGGATCAAGATAGCAAAGTAAATCGCTGGTTGTAGCTCCAGGTATCCCAGAGTGCCAGTAATTCTTGGTCTGTTGAGACATATCATCAGGGCCTGTTGGTCCAGTGATAGTGCCAATCGTTTCTAGTTGTTTTCCATTGTATTTTAGAATTAGCTGCTCACTGGTAGATTCTTGATCTATAGGAAAGATTGAGTTGCCATCGGCTGCTTTGGCAAGATAGCCCCAGATCTGGCTACGAAATCCGTTTGAATTATAAGGGAGTGTTGTCATGCCGTAAGTAATCGAATCACCAATAAACCATAGCTTAATACTGCTATTATCTGAATGTTCATTGGGCTGATTGGGGGGCTGACTAGGTTGTGAAGGTTCAGTTGTGAGTGTACCCGTGCAGTTGCCAATTATAATTGGTGGGATGTTTTCTCCAGAGTAATTTGCATTAAACCCAAAAGCCCGGGCCTCTCCTGCCGGAATAGATGATTCACTAGTAACAGTTATTGTCCCGTTACTTTCTGCGATTTGTGCATTCCAGAAGTGTGTGATTGATTGGTTACCTTGCCAGTTCCACTGTAGCTGCCATTTATCAAGAGAAGTCTTTCCTTTATTATAAATAACCACATTTGCCATAAAACCATTCCCCCAATCGTTTTGAACTGTATATTCCACATTACACTGGCCTGAAGGTTCACCGGGTTCTTCCGGTACAGTAGGGGGAGTGTCAGGTTTGGGCTGTTGTGGTGGGGTTTTCGATGATTCAAACCATTTTAAGGCATAGGCTCGAAATTCACTTTCTGACGGAAGGGAGGAGTTTTCCATATAATAGTAATCTAAGAATGCTCTCGCATCCTTATAGTACTCTTGGTGAGTCTTATAAATCTCCTTTTTATTACCATCCTTGTCAATCAGCCAGTAGCCAGTGAATTCACTGATCCAGCTATCATATTCATTGTCATACATTTGCCAGTACAAAATAAATGGAGCACCCCACTGGAGCGCCGTTTTTATTACATTGCGTGATAGCAAATCCTGGGCTTCGCCAGAGCGGGCTCCCCAATCCTTAAACCAGGACTCTCCGTAACCATATTCGCCAATGAAAACCCGCTTTTCAAATGGCAGCCCAGATTTTTTTGGAAGATTTGAGTTGATAAATTCTAGAGCCGAAGTCAACTCACTATGTAGAGTGGCAAAATCTGAATGCTTTTCTTTGGTAGTGAGATCGTAAGCTGAATAAGACACCAAATCTACATTAGTATGGGGAAGTACGGCATTGGTTATCCGTTCTTTGCCCTGCATTGCAGATTCAACCCTATTGACCTCAATATAGTGATATAAGTTAACGTCAGAGTGGGTGATATTTGATTTGGCATCGTCAATGGCTTTTTGTCGAATATTGATCCAGTCAATTAGACCCTGTAAACGCTTAGGAGGGATAGTTTCCTGACTGTCATCTCTAGTACCATCAGTTTTTTGAACCAGGTTCCAATCGCCTTCCCAATGCCCGATCATGAATGTCTTACCGGAGCCGTTATATTCAGTTAGTAAATATTCAGCCAACGAATAAATTTTGTCATATTGCCAGTTTAGCTCTTCTTCACTCATTCCTTTGTTATCCATCCAGGAACCGGAGTCCTCAACCCAAAACATGTAGATGGAGAAATCCATTTCCAAGACTTGCTGAAATTCTGGTATTTCTTCCAGCATTCGCTTGAATTGATAGTCGAGTCCAGAGTTACTTAGCTCGCTATATAGGCTCGGAGAAAGGGCAATCTTGAGTAAGTTAGAGCCCATTGAGTAAATGGCTTCAGCACTTTCAACAAGTGATCCCTTATCTGTAAATGTATACCTAGGGTTTATCGTTTGAGTGCCTAAAATTAAATTGTATTGTGAAAGGGGGTCTAACAGGTCTCGTGAAGGTGGGGTCGGATCTGGTTTATTGATGGTGTTGTTGCAACTAGCGTTAATATGAGCAGGCGTCTTTTCACCACCCGAGTAGCGAATATTAAAACCAAAAGATTGGGCTTGGCCAACGGGTACTCTTACATAGCCTTGTTTTCCAACTACAGAGATCAGGTTTTCATCCTGGGCTGAAGTAGCATTCCATATATGTGTGACTTCTTGGTCTGAGGGCCATTGCCATGAAAGTTCCCAATCACTTATTGGCTCGGTACCTGTATTACGTACAACCACTGAAGCCATATATCCGCCTTCCCATTCGCTCTGTATCGTCATTTGTACATCGCACTTTTGACCGGCCAGGGATGGTAGGGATAAGAAGGTCAATATGGAAAAAACTGAGAGGGTGAGAAGTTTAGCGTGCATTATTTATGTATCTATATGGATTACTGCAGAGTAGTCAGATATTGATAGCTACATAAAGTTCACATATTTATAGTAAGGGGCGTCAAATGCTAAAAGGGCCGATTATCAATGTTATTCAACTTCCACCTTATTTCCTGTCAAGACAACTTTGAATGTTAAGTACAGGTGTTTGCCTAATTAATTGCTAATTTAATTGTTTTGTGAACAAGAGGTCAAACCATGGAATATAATTGGAAACTGATTGAGTGCTAATTTTGAATGGCGAAAGCTTTTTACATTTCCTCTCTAAATGTAATTCAAATCTCCTAATCTATCCTTTCTTTACACTCATTTTTAGATTGTACTTGCTTAAATTGTAAATATTTAGGTTTGCCGTAGTTCAGAAAATCTTTGCATATTTAAAATAATTTTACTTTCAACTGTAAATTAACGGATTTATGGCGGGCAATTACTCTATGGGTGCTACCAAATACAGCCAGTTAGGGTATTCTGAACATGCGTACTAGAGCTGTACTCTCAGTTTTAGTGTGCTGACAGCAGGGAGGTTATGGCTACAATGTGTATTTTAAAGTAATAAAGCCGCTTTTCAGGATGAGATAATAAAAGCCAAGATTACATTGGCTAACTATCTAGAGAGCTGCGTCCGAGTCGATCGGAAGTGGTTTATTCAGATATCAACTTTCAACGAAAAGGATACGCGTTCATTTCTGTGAACTGGCGAATGTACTCCTGCGTGTATAGATTCTGGAGAAAAAATGAAAAAAATAATTAATGGTTACGTCATTGCTTTAATTGTATTTATTGGAGCTTCTTCCACTGTTAAAGCATCTGACTGGCGTGTTGGTGTTGGTAAGTATGATATAACTGGCCCGGCAGCAGATGTTGGAATGGTAGGATATGGAGAAACGGGGCAGACAACCAAGGGAATTCATACCCGTTTATGGTCCCGCGCATTCATAATTTCTGATAGCTCTGAAAATGAGCGTTTGGTATTCGTATCAGCAGATTTGCAAGGTATTCCACAGGGCGTGAAGCAGGGTGTCGTAGATAAATTAAAAAATCTCTATGGTAATAGTAAGTATACCGAAAAGAATGTAATGCTGACTGCTACACATACCCATGTAGGTCCTGGGGGGTATGATCATTATGTCATGTTGAATATGAGTGCTCTTGGGTATGCGGAAGATAACTATGACGCTATTGTTGATGGTATTTTTCAGTCAATCGTTGAAGCGGACAGTGGACTAACTCCAGGTGACATCTTTATTGAGCAGGGGATCTTGCTCGATACCAGTATCAATCGAAACCCAGACCCTTATTCAGAAAATACTGATGCAAGCGACTATCAATACGATACCAATAAAACCATGACCCAACTCAAGTTGGTTGATGCCAACAACAAAGCACTGGGAGTTATTAATTGGTTTGCAGTACACAATGTCTCTTTAGGGACAGGGCAGCGGCAACTTAGCGGGGATAATAAGGGGGCGGCGAGTCAATTGCTGGAGTCTTGGGCTGCCGAGCAGGGTGCTGCAAGTCAATTTACTGCGGCATTTGCCAATAGTAATTTAGGTGATGCGTCTCCGAATATTTGTGGCCCTAGGGATGGATGCGGAAATTCTGAGTATGAAAGTTTACTTTTATCTGCTGAAAAGCAAGTTGCAAAAGCTCAGTCTCTTTACCAATCAGCTACTGTGAAACTTGAAGATGGATTAGATTATCGACATCAACATATCTATTTCCCTGGCTATACCGTAGCAGGTGAATTTACCGGTGAGGGGCAAATAGATATTTGTGAAGGTGCTGTCGGCTGGTCATTTACTGCAGGATCAAGTTGGGACGGTCCCAGCAATATTGATGGTATTTTTGAGGGAATGTCTGTTGAAAATGAGGGGGTGGATTGGGATAGAGATGTGGGACTATTCGAATCGGCGATTAATGGTTACCCCCTTTTTGGCCTGATGAGTGCATTCTCTGCAGCCGCTGTATATGAGGATACTCAGGATGACCCCTGCCAGTACCCCAAACCTACATTTGTAGAGCGTGAGGTAATAGGTCAAGCACTTTATACCCCTTACCTACCTTTCCAAATGTTTCGCATAGGCTCACTTGCTTTGGTCGCCGCGCCGGGTGAAATGACGACCATGGCAGGCCGACGGCTTGAAGCAGAAGTCTTGTCAGCTTTTGAAGGAAGCGGTGTAAATACTGTGGTGATTGCCGGTTTGGCAAATGCCTATTCCGGTTACATAACCACTCCTGAAGAGTTTGATAGGCAGCACTATGAGGGAGCACATACCATATACGGCCCTAATACCCTTGCTGCCTATAGACAGATTTATACCGAAATGACATATGCTATGGTCAATGGCGTAGATATTACTGCAGGGCCCACTCCGGAAGATCTATCTGATGACCAAATCATTAATGTAATCGGGGTTGTTTATGATGATAAACGCCTGTGGGAGACTTTTGGTCAAGTCTGGAATGATGTAGGTACCAGCTACAGTGCTGGCGATACTGTATCTGTCACTTTCCGTTCTGGTCATCCCCGTAATGACCTGAAGACTGAGAGTACATTTATTGAGGTACAGCGTAAAGTTAATGGTAGTTGGGAAACTTATCTTACCGATGACGATTTAGATACTCGTTTTATCTGGACTCGAGATACGGCTATTGATTGTATGGCCTGTTCATTTGCTGAAGGGCAGTGGATCATCGGAGAGGATACACCATCAGGCACTTACCGAATAAAGCACTTTGGTAACTGGAAGAGTGGTTGGACTGGGAAGATTTCCAGCTATTCAGGTAAGTCGAGTAGTTTTACTGTTAGCAATTAGTGCTCATTACGGATCGGTTGGATAATCATCTAGCCGATTTGTATGTCGATTCTTGTAATAGACGTGATATGTTCTACTGCTGGATAGTTATTGGGTGTTTATTATACATTTGAGCGAATACTATAAATTACGGCAACAATTTAATAGAATTCAAGTGTTCTATTTGAGATTAGTTTACCATCCATAACTTCGAACTATATTTAGTGCCGCTAAATGGTACTTTTTTGTCAGAATATGCTGCTATATATCGCTTAGCTGCGTTTTTCTTTCTTTGACCCTAGTCAAATTTAATTGCACTATATGCAGTGTACTCTCCTGTAATCGTTTTTTCCTATCGCAACAATACAAATTAAGTTAGCTTTCACCTAATTTCTAGTTACTCCGAAAGATGGTGGTATGTTAGGTATCTTGGAGGATTGGCTTAGTAGCTATTAGATAGGGATTATAACTATTTCGTTTAGATCATTTGAAAAGTCTTTAGATGTGGATGAATTATGGTTTTCCTATTGGTATAGCTTTTGATGTTGCTATTTTGACTTTTAATATTTTGCTTGTGATAGTGAAGACTTGAATGTGAATCGAGAGCTTATTGTTCCCGGCTTTGAAACCCGCACTACTAAACTTCACACTCATTGTCAAAATTTTGGACGTAGAAACTGTTCTTGGTTCAGCCGATTTTTTAAAACCGATGTAAGAAGGCTGAAATATATTTCTTTGTCCTTTGAAAGAAAAATCGTCCCAGTAGAAATGATTATGTCGAAGTTGAGCACCTAGTTTAGGTGCTTTGAATGGATTCGTTTTTTGATGACCGCAGAATAGTCGGTCAGCGGTTGATAGGATTTAACTTTTGATACAGCTCTATATCGAAAACTCTCAGGGCTCTCGTTATACGGTGCGGCCTGGATGGATATGCCAGACGGGTCCCTCTAGAAAGATTGATGCTGCTGAATTATTGAGGATGTTCGATACTAACACTCTTCAGTTAGTATATGACCAGTACCTTGGCTTATACACAACCTTTGCGCCAGATATAGACCCTGAGCAAGAGCGTCCCCCATCTCAATCGCGATTAAGTAATGTGCCTGGCTATCTTAATGAGCGGGATAAAGCCATTTATCGGGCATTGGCTCAGAATCAACTGATTATTGAAGAGGCCCCATTGCCATATTCGGCATTGGGGGATCTACAAACAGAGTTGGTTGCTAAGATTCGTATGGGCTTGCAGAAAATTATTACGCAGGAAGTTGCAGATAAGGCTTTTATTAGCCAGCAAACTGATTGGAGTTGGGTGAAGCGTGTAACAACTGCAAAAAAGAAAGTAAAAGAAACTGACAGCTCTGTGTGGCGCTTATCGATTTGGTCAAAGAGTGCTGTTGATGTTGAGAAGATAGTAGGTCCAGCACGTCAATCATTTGAGTTTAGCTCTGCAGCAATCAATTATGTCTTATATGAAGAAACTCCAGAAGAAGAAGCTGATGAATGTGTAACCTCCCTGTATCGAGGTGTGATTGATGTACTAGGCTTTAATCCCAGTTCTGTTTCAAAAAAGCAGCTCCGCTTGAGTTTCAACATAGCCGAGGTTATTTATAGTGACCCAACTCTTCGGGGAGCAGTTTTTCATTTTGCCCAAGACTACATCAAAACACAACATAGCTTGCAGCACACAAACTTAACTGCAAGTGGTACTTTTGAGATCATTTTGACTATAGCACTTGCGGCATTGACTGAGGGAGATGTAGCTATAACATCCTTAACTAAGAATAAGCGCTTAGTGAATGCTTTTCGTAATATTGGCGATTTAATGTTTGATTTTGCCAGGACAAAAAAGCAAAGGAAAATACTTGCTAAAAATTCAGGATATCCGACAGTAGGCAAAAGCACTGCTGTATCCGGAAAGAAAACCCCCAAAATAGCTGCACCCCGAAAAAATAGTCGAAATTTAGTGCAAGTCAAAGTGGGTAACGAGCTGCGAGAAAATAAAAGGGGTAGTGAACAAGCTTTCACAGTGCCCCATGATGTAAAGTCTGAATTTTATAAGATAAATTGTGTCAGGGATTATTCATATGATACTGATAACCACATTAGCGAAGTAGGTGAAAATTATAACTCCGATATATGTCAGAGCGATAATGTTACTGGTGAAGTAACTAGGTCTGTAAATCTAAAAACTGGAGAGGTTCAGTTTACTTTAGAAGATTTTGTATTGGAGGGGGCACTACCCTTATCGGTAACTCGTACCTATCGCAGTAGTAATTCAAGAAATTTCGGATTGGGTTGTGGCTGGACTCATACATTTAGCGAGCGCTTGGTTTGGCGTCCAGGCAAACCCATACTCTTCTTTGATTCTGAAGGTAGAATAATTAGCTTGCCAGCTCCCGGAAATAGCTCGCGCAGTCATAATATTTATGAGAGATTAACTCTCACGAGAGTAAACGATGAGCATTGGATCATTACGACATATGGAATTTCCAATGGAGTACAAAGACATTTTAAAGCTACTGGTGAAACTGGTGCGTTAAAGCTCGCTGAGATTCGGGATGATAACGATAACTTTTATTTATTCAACTACTCAGGGGAGTATTTAAGATCGGTCGAGAGTAGTTCTGGTGAAATTTTATACATTAGCTCGCTTGATGAATCTCCTGAAAGTCACCTTATAAATACTTTGACAAAAGAAAATAATTCGGGAAGTTCTGAAGTAGTAGCTCAATATGTCTTTGATAGTGAAAATAATCTGACTGAAGCTGTAGACAGTGTTGGCAATAATGAAAAGTATGTTTATCACAAAGGCCTTATTAAACAAAGAACTTTAAAAACTGGTTATAGTTTCTATTTTCAGTGGGATGCTGAGGGTAGTTCAGCTCATTGTATACGGCAGTGGGGGGACCCTATTGACGAAAAAGCTGCTTACAGTTATCAATTTATCTGGGAGGAAAGTGGTCACGGAGCAACGATGTGTGACACGAGAGGCGGGCGGCAACGTTTTCACTTCAATAATCGCGGATTACTCACGTTCCATCAAGATGCTGAAGGTGGAGAAACGTGGTATGAATACAGTGATCTAGGTCACGTTACAAAAGTACGGCTACCCAGTACTGATGGGACTATACGTGAGGAGTTATTCCGATATGACAATCAGGGTCGCTTGACCGAGAAGATAGATGTGGCCGGTAATAATTATCAAATTGAATATAACAATGAAGGTCTCGCCACAAAGTATACTGATCCATCAGATAGCAGTTGGCAGTATAGTTACAACAAAAAAAGACAGCTGGTGCTAGCTGAAGACCCGCTAGGCAACCAAGTGAAATATGACTACACCTCTGCTGGCAAGATTAATTCTATTAGTGACTCATTAGGTAATGTTACGAGTTATTTGTGGGGAAACAGCAATAAGCTATTAAGAATAAGTTGCCCCTTCGGACGATCTATTGATTGTAGATATGATGTTGATATTCGCACGGAATTGTTAACGCCTGCTGAGACGAAAGAGGCTTCTTGCAAGAATGAGGATCAGGGTCGGATCAATGTTAAGGTTGCTCAAAAAGATACAGATATTCAGTGCAGATTTAACCAGCATGGATTAGTTTCAGAAATATTAGATAAGGATGGGAATTATACGCGTTATTCTTATAACGCACTCCATCAAATAAAGAGCAAGACTAGTTCCAGTGGCAGTCAATTAGAATATCATTATGATGGAGAGGGCAATTTAATTTGCCTTATAAATGAAAAGGGTGAGTGTTATCGGCTGAAATATGATCTCAATAACCGATTAATAGAAGAGGAGGATTTCTATGGTCGTGTTACCCACTATGCATATAATGTCGCTGGCCACTTAGTAAATTCTACGGAAGTAATTTCTTCTCAATCAGGCATTGGTACCGATATCTACTTTGAACGTGATTTGCTGGGCCAATTAATAAAAGAAACTACGCTAGAGGGCGCTAATAGCTTTAGATATAATTGCCTAGGGCAACTGATCGAAGCTAAAAATAATTACTGTAGTCTGAAGTGGGAATATGATGCTAGTGGTCGTATTGTAGCGGAATGGCAAGATGATAGTAAGCTCAGTTATAAGTATGATATTTTAGGTAATCTTACGGCAACTTCACTATCCAGAAAAGAAGATGTTAAATTTATCTTTGATCATTCTGTGGAATCTGAGAATTCACCCTTCTCCTCAGTAAATGGAAATTTCAATTCTTTGTTGATAAAAACAACCGAAGGGTTGAAACCTCTGGACAATTATGATCCTCAGGTTTATGTGCAAGGCTTTATTGTTAGTAAGTTTGAAAGGCCAATTGATACAGTTACAAATATTTTGAATTTATTGCCGAATAGTAGCTGTTCACTTGCCAGAGTTAATCATTCCGGCAAGGTTAATAAAAATATCTTTAATGTTCATAACTTTTGTAAGAGTGATTCAGATCAGTTTCTTGCCTTCTTAATTTATGACCCCGCTGATAGTCTCCTAGGTAAGCTTAACTCGACGAGTAAGCTTGATAGTCAGATTCCTGGCAAAGAAGTTATTGAGAATAGAATCGTTGATAATGGCAATATATCCCGTGGTTATACCTCTTCTACAGGTCGTGTTGAAGAAGTTGGAGGGGAGGGGGCACAGAGGATTCGATACCATTATAATTGTCAGCAAAAGTTGATAAAAATAGAAAATCTAAAAGTAGAAAAAGGTGTAGAGAAATTTCAGGATGTGATTCGGTATCAATACGACCCCTTGGGGCGATGTGTAAGAAAGGAAAATTATGATGGTTGTGTCAGATTCTTTTGGTCTGGTGATACGCTTATTCAACAGCTTAAGAATGACGATCAAAGTAAATGAAGTATTATTTCGTAAAGGCTTATAAGTTGTCTGTGATATAGGGGGTTAACTCGAAAGCTTGAATACGTTAATTTGCGTAAGTTTTTACAGCAGTATTGCATTTTGAGATAAATCATATTCAGTGCTTCTTTACATGAAGACAAGTTGCTGTCCTTTTTAGCTTATATAAGTCTATGCGGGTTAAATTGCTAGATAGGGCTTTCGGCAACATAAAGGGCAATAGCTTTAGTGTGTTATTTTCCATAAATAATGAAAACTCACTTTCTGAAGTCTTGGCTATCCTGCCAAGGTTGTCGGTAGTCATTGCTTATCCGCCCTGGAAGTAGCAGATTACCATGCGTAGCCTGAAGCCTATCTATATTTAATAACCCTCGAAAGTCCCAGCTATGGGGCTCAGCACCCAACCGACTGTAAGAATATGTTAGAGAGCTTGCTAAGCCTGAGGTTATTTGAGTCGATAAATTATTTAAATTTCTATGAGATCATCAATATTTTGATGCTCATATGAGCGAATAAGTAAGTGGTACGGCGGTGCACTTCTTGCGGGCTTTTAGGTCGTTATACGATAGAGCGAAGGCTTTAGGCGATAAATGTGAGTTTCTTTTGTTTCTTGCCTTGAATCAATTCATATTAGCTGAGATGAATAGGACTTTAGATATTTACAGCTCCTTTTATTAGGAATGATTATCTTTTTCCTTTAATGGCGTTAGGTCTTTGAAGCGGCTCTTCTGTTGATGTGGCTGGGTAGTGTTTCTTTGTTGTAATTATTGGCCGCAATCAAAGTTTATTTGGCAGGATGCAGGGCTGTTTCATATACGACTATATATTCCGAAAAAAAATATCGTTATTACTTTACAGAATAGAAAAAGCTGGTACCTTAGGGTCAGGATTGCTTAATTATACAGGATTAACAGTTTGTGATATTGGTTCTGAAGGTGCCTTATTAAATAGCATTTTTATGTATATGGATGATGAGAGTATGGCTGATGGATAGTGTGTTTGCCTGTAGTCTCTAATTGGGGTAAGAATCATCGTGTGATCAATTCTCACTATTGGGTAGTAGCCACCTGGTATATTACTCAGATCAAGTGAAGAATTAACTTATTAGTAGTGTTTCCAGTTAATCTGGATTTTATTTAGGTTTTATTCAGCTTCCGCTATGGCGTTTTTTCACCTTCCTCTGAGGTGGTTGGGCTACCCAAGATAGTATTCCTGAAGTTTCTTTTAATAAGTTAGTAATCCGCACAGTGATTTTTGAGTTTGGTATATAGTTTTACGCTTATTCTGTAATTTAAAATGAACTGTAAAAAGAAAGTATCTATCGTATTTTACCCTGGGGCACACTCATTAGATGTAATGGGGCCCGCAGAAGTGTTTTCGCTGGCAAATCAGCAGCTAAAGGATAGGGGCTTTAGTTGTGATGATCAGTATGAGGTTGAATTCTTAGCCGAAGATGGAGATACCAAGGAAATCTCATCAGGTTTAAGGATATGCTCAGATAGATGTTTTACTGATTCAAGAGGAATTCATACTCTCCTTGTGAGCGGTAATCTTAATGCTGCTGATGATTTGAATATCAGTGAATGTTTGAGTAGATGGCTTTCTCTTCAGTCTGGTTTAGTTAAGCGTATAGGCTCTATTGGCAATGGAGCTCTGATTCTCGCAAAAGTAGGTTTGCTAAATGGTCGGCGTGCCACTACCCATTGGAGATATATTGATCAGCTGAAGAGATTCTCAGAAGTGGATGTCGATTCAGAATCTGTATTTGTCAAAGATGATCATATATATACTTCTGCAGGTGTTAGTGCGGGGGTTGATATGGCTTTGGCAATGGTAGAGGATGATTTTGGTCGGGGTATTGCTTTAGCTGTTGCTCAATTAATGGTCTTATATCTCAAGAGAGATGGAGATCATAAACAGAGTAGCACTTATCTTATGAGCCAGTTAAAGAGTGATCGTTTTTTAGAGCTGGTGCAATGGATTCATAGTAATTTGGATAAAACTTTATGCGTTAATAGTCTCGCGGAAAAGACATCTATGAGCCCGAGAAACTTTGCTCGCTGCTTTACTCGGGATATGGGAGTAACTCCAGGTCGATTCGTTGAGAAAATTCGCATTGAAAAGGTTTGCCAGCTTTTAGCAACTCAAGCGTTAACTCAGGAGCGTATAGCTACTATCTGTGGTTTTAAGTCTCAAGAGCAGCTTAGAAGGGCATTTCGCCGAAATAAGGGTATGTTGCCGAGGGAATACCGTCGAAAGTTGTCGTGAAATAATTTATGGGACAGTCTATTCGGTAGGGCTGTCTCATTTTCAGAAAAGATATTTTTATCCTTGGATGCAAATATAAATAACATTTTCTGTTAGAGATTTTTGTTCTTCTTACCTAATTCTTGCTTGTCTTTCCTTTTGTAGATGCCTCCACTAGATTTACATCTGGGAAAAAATCTTTTAGCTGGCTTTTTACTCTTACTCGATGATTTACACAGCTTGATTCTCTCCATTATATAACCTTGCTAGGGTTGATTGAGTCGCTCCCATGAATAGGAATTAATTTGTTGTGTTAACTAGAAACTCTAATTTTCACGGGTAGACTGCGAGCTTCTCGGTCTCTATTAGGACCAAGCTGGTAGCAATTGGTAAGTGATATAGCATAAAATCATATCCCGATATATATAGGTGTGGCGAAAAAATAGTGATAGATTTGCGGCTAAATAAAATTAGACCCATGAACGGAAGCCCTTTAGTGGTGTAGATATTCTGGGAATCTAATATTGTTGGTGCGTTGTGGGAGTCGCGATCATACCCTTCGCAATATTAAATTTCTGAAAAATTTATAATGTACCCTTAATTATGGTGGATATATTGAAAGTTAGATGTCTTAGAAATGGGAAAAGCAGGTGCTGCAGCGAGAAGTATAGTTAGAATTTAATCTAAGATTTCTGGCCTGACAATTTCCGATATCTAATCTTCAGTATTAATTGACATATAATTAGCTACTCAGTCTAAGCTTTTCTATAAAAGATTGCCTGAGAGAATTTTTTGGACATCAAAAACAATCTTTCAAGGTATGCAGTAGCGATTGCCATTTAGTATGCCTCTCAGCTTGCAGATATACTTACTTTACCTATTAATGGATATGCTTTTTAGGAATACAAATTATTAGCTCTAGCCTTATTAGTTGCACTCGCTTATGAACCAAACCTCCTCTTGGGCATTTCTGCACTTGGAATAGCCTATGTCAATAAAACTGATAGATCTGATTATCCTGGACTACCGGAAGTTGATATATAGTGGCCTAAATAGCTTAAGACCGCCCATATAGAGTGGCGGTTCGATGTATAGGATGGAGAGGTAAGATGGACTATCAATCTTCTAAAAGCCCGGTACTTAATCTTTGGGGGCGATTTGGCGGCTCGGCATTGGGCCGCTGGCTGGTGTCTAAATTAGTGGCACTTAAGGCACCGTATTTTCGTTCAATCAAGCCGCGTTTCCTGGAATTATCACCGGGTAAAGTGGAGGTTTTACTGAATAAGCGTTGGAGCGTGACAAATCATATCGGTACTGTACATGCTATCGCTATGTGTAACGCCGCTGAATTAGCTGGCGGTGTTTGTTTGGATGTGTCTTTGGATCGACGCTTTCGCTGGATACCAGTAGGGATGGAAGTCAAGTACTTAAAGATGGCGAAGACTAATCTACGAGCCGTTTGTGAGTATCCAGGGTTTAAAACCATTGAGGCTGGCGATGTTGTTATGCCTGTGAGCGTTATTGATACTAATGGAGAGGAAGTATTTCATGCCGATATTACCATGCGTGTATCAGAGCGCCCCGACGCAAAGTAGTAGAGTTGTCATTTGAGGTCAATTCTTGGTGTATTTTCAAGGGGAATTGCCTTACTTTGAGCTTGAATATGGAGAAGAGTATGCAGGCTGGGAGGGGATGAAGTGTGCTCTACTCATAAATCTCGTAGAATATTTCTTTGTTCAGTCTTGATGTATTTGGAGGGTTTATGAGATTGGCTTGGCAGATAGAAAAGTCGACATGCCTCTTTGGTGGTGAAAATAAAACTGCTACGGAGCATGAGTTACACCGATCGGAAAGTACTGCCTTGGCGAATGATGATATTTATCAGGACCTTTCCGAGGTATTACAGCTCGCAATTTCCAAGCTTGATGAAAATGTAAGTGATACTTCTCTGTACTTCCTGATTAGTTGGGAGTCTGTATCTGCTTCTATGACGGTATCTGTAGTTGATGATAGCCGAAGCAATGACTCTAAAGTAGTTGTGCACTGTCACTTTGCTGGACTGGCTTCCCAATATGATGCTGAGCCGAAGAGGCAGCAGGCTTTGGTTAAATGGTCGGATGAACTTAGGTTTTGGTGTAAAGAGTATCTATCTACTGATCAAGGTTTTTCACAGTTTTCTCTGGTTGCATTGTTCGCGACAGGCTCCAGAGATACTGCTGTGATTCTTTAAAATGTAGCTGAAAACGATGCTTATATAGTGTGAACAACTAGGGCGGGGAGGCGAGGCTTAAAATGCCCTCCCTGTACAAATAACATAGGAAATGGAGATTTCTATGAATGTTTACTATTTGTGTATTGGGCTCTTAGCGGCATTATCCCTTTTGCTCGGCGCCTTGGTTACTGTTGGGCGGGGTAAGTATGAGGTTTTAGTTGGGCATTCTTTCGACCCCGATAATACCCTGCACAAATGGGTAAGGGCCCATACAAATACAGCAGAATATGCTCCCCTTTTGATGGTGCTTATTTACTTAGTGAGCTTAGGGCAGTCTTCTACCTGGGTTTGGTGGTTTGTTATTCTGCTGACCGCTTGTCGACTTCTTTTTGTTGCAGGCATCTTATTTCCCTCCACTATGGCAAAGCCTAACCCAATGCGCTTCTTGGGTGTCGTAGGCACTTATATCTTTGGATTGGGGCTTTGCTTGGCGCTGGTGCAGCAAGCCCTGAGGTTTTGAGTTGGTTGCAAGCGCTTTCAAACTTTATATTGGTTGGTGCTTAAACTGATCAAAATCGATTGGTCTATCGATAGCTTTTAACTTTTTGCCAGCTGGCAAAAACTGTTTACGATCCTGGCTGTATAAAAAACAACCTAACAAGTTTCCCTACAGGGCGGTTGACCGAATGCGACACTTGTCGCACACTAGCCCTGACTGTCACACGGGAAGATAAAATGAAAAAGGTAAAACCGTCCCCATCAGAACTTGCGCTGTTGAAAGCCCTTTGGAGGCGAGAACCGCTGAGTGCCAGAGAATTACATGATCGGGTGGGACCTGAATTGGGTTGGTCATACTCCTCTACTCGAAAGACACTAGATCGGATGCGGGATAAGTCGTTTGTGGCTCAATCTGAGATCCATGGAATCCATGTTTATAGCCCTGCGATTGAGAAGGTGGAAACTTTGGCGTCATATGCAAAAGATTTCGCTGAAAGAGTATTGGAGCTTGATGGTCCCCTTCCTGTGTCGATGTTTGCCGGCAGTAAGTTAATGAGTGATAAAGATATCGAGGAGCTTCAGGCAGTACTCAATTCCTGGCCTGACTCTGAGCCGGTCAAGAAGGATGGTGAATAGGCTATGGCCGAGATAGTCTCTACAGTTCTACCATTTGCACTGGATTTTCTAGTTACTTCTTTCTTCTCAATATTGTGGGCGGGGTTGGTTTTTATTGTTATTTGGCTGGCAACAGCTAGAAATAAAAATAGCTTTAATGCGATATACCATTGGCGAAGTTTCTGGTTGTGTGCAATGGTCGCTGCCGGTTCCCCATTTTTTCTTGCGCAATTGAGCGACCAGTTAACGTTGGGTATGGCTCCGGATCTGAATTTTGAATTACCGCCAGCTTATGAGGCTACCTCTATACCACCAATTAACATAGTTCTGGATGAGTATGTATCGACCTCTTTAAGTTCTGTTAAATTACTGGCTTTTCTTTGGTTGCTTATATATCTGTGCGGGGTGTTTTTTACCTTATCTAAAACGGTAGTGAGTCAGTTTTTCTATGGTAAGAAATTGAGTTTAATAGCAAATAATAAGCTTTCTGTTGTTAAATTTGACCAGTTTTTTACTTCATCTCAAAGTGATTTTCTAATCGGAAGTAAGACTCAGGTGTTTATAACACACTCAACGATTACACCATTTGTGATGCAGCTATTCAGTCGTAAATTGGTGCTTCCCTCCTATATTTTATCAATGAATGAAACGGAGCGTCATCTAATCATTGAGCATGAAATTATGCACTTGAAAAGGCTTGACCCCTTGTTGATTCTGATTGTGCATATATTTACTTGCATCCTATGGTTCAATCCCTTCTTAGGTTGGATGAAGTCTCGATTCAGCTGGGCGATAGAGTTGGGGTGCGATCGCGAAGTTCTAAAGTCATGTAAGCGAGAATTGCACCGTGTTTATGCACAAGCAATGATTGACACTCTTCGACGGAACTCTTCACAAAGAACAAGTGACTGGGTTGTAGCTTTCTCTTTCTCTGGTGGTACGAGTCAGGCTCCTTTTTTCCGACGCAGACTTTTGAATATTATGGAAGCCTCAAGGGCGGGGGCTAATAATGGCGAATTAGGTGTCTATTTACGCGCTATGTTGTTCTGCAGTTTTTCAACCATTTTAATACTCGGAGGGCTACTGTTAAAACCGGGATTAACAATGGCTTCAGTGGAGATTACCAAATTGACAGTCCCGGTTGAGAGTGCCCGTATTAGTAGCCCTTTTGGTGATTTCAGTAAAATTCGCAAAAAAACCCATGAAGGTACTGACTTTGCGGCACCGATTGGTACTCCGGTGGTTTCAGCTGAAAGTGGTGTTGTAATAGTCTCTACTGATGATTATAAGCATAAAAATTATGGGAAAATCATAATTATTGATCATGGTAATAATACGAAAACTCTGTACTCCCATTTAAATGAGCGGGAGGTTGAGGCAGGGCAGTCAGTACGTGCCGGCCAGGCGATAGGAACTGTGGGTATATCAGGGCGTGTAACAGGGCCACATCTTCACTTTGAACTTATCAAAGAAGGCAAGCGAATCAACCCAGAAACTTTGCTTGCGAAGTAAGGGGGGAGTGTGATTTATTACTTAAGAAAAGTAGGGTTACCTGTGAGGCGATTAACTATTTTCTTTCTGATCGATATCTGGAGGATGGCTTTTTTGCTGGTTCTTTTGTCGATTCAATCACTGGCGATAGCAGGGCCGTTATTGGAAAACCATTCCAATGTTAAATCGGTACAACATGATTTATCTTTTACATTGCCCCTACTCAATGATCTATCCCTGGTGCATCAAGATGAAGGGATGCAGTGTAGGGAGGTGGCCCCTCCATATAGAGTTGAGGAAGAATATCTAGAGCGCACAAAAAAAGTTCAACTAGCTAAAAACCAAGGGGTTTTATCACTATTGGTGGATAGTGGAGTCGATCGTGCAGAAGCGTATAAAATAATTCAGGCTTTGTCGGAACATGTCAATGTCAGTATTCTACCAGTTGGTAAGGAATTTAACTTAACAATAGATACCACTGGAAAGCTTAATAAGCTTACCTTGGTTGTTGGCTTTGCAGAGAGTTTGGAGTTGGTTAGACATGGAGACAATTATAGAGCTAATCAATTTGAATCTCCTGTCGATGCCAGGAAATACTACGTTAAAGGTGAAATTTCGGGCAGTTTATACCAAAGTGGAAAAGAGTCTGGCCTATCTAATTCTGTGCTCACAAAACTAAATGAAATATTTAGTTATTCCGTAGATTTTCAACGGCAGATTCGAGCAGGTGATCAATTCTCTGTTTTCTATGATACCTTTTTCAATAGCCAAACTGGAAAGGAAAAACTAAATAGAATTTTATTTGCTGAGCTTATTCTTAGTGGAGAAAAGATAAGTTTATATCGGTTTTCTACTGAGGGGCCTCAGGGGGTAGATTATTTTTACCCTGATGGCCAAGGCTCTAGAGGGTTTCTAATGCGTACTCCATTAGAGAATGCAAGGTTGTCATCTTATTTTGGACGCCGCAAGCACCCAGTCCTAGGGTATACCCGAGTACATAAAGGTTTGGACTTTGGAGCCCCTTTGGGTACGCCGATATTGGCTGCAGGTGATGGTATTATTGAGCGAGCTTCTTATTTTGGTAGTTTCGGCAACTATATTCGTATTCGCCATGGCTCCGGGATAAAGACTATTTATGCGCACCTTAAGGGGTACGCGAAAGGAATTAGTAAAGGGGGAAGAGTAAAACAGGGGCAGGTAATCGGTTACCTTGGCGCTACAGGTCGTGTGCAGGGGCGTCACTTGCACTATGAGATTCATAAAAATGGTACGGCTGTTGATCCATTAAGGCTTGACCTTCCTATTAGTAAGGGGCTGGTAGGAGATTCTTTAAATCAATTTTCTCAACAGGTTCAAAAGATTCAAGATGAATTGATAAAGTACGCTCAACCAAATCAGTTTGATTCATAATTAGGCTTTTCTTTATCTTTTTTATTTCTCTCTCACCTTATTATATTCAGGGTTTAACTGACTTACATTTTGTTGGTAGCGAATTTTTTCTTAAAGCAATATTGAGTATAAAATTAAAATAGGTTAAATATGATTAGAGCTATTCTGCTGATAGCCATTCTGGTGCTGTCTAATTCACTAATTGCAAAGCCCCTCATTACCAAGGTTTCTGAATCTTTTGAGTTAAGTGGATCTAAAATATACACAGTTGACTCTGATATTCTCAAACGCAAATACGACTTGTACGTGAAGTTACCATCAGGTTACTCGAACGATGACAATAAAAATAAGACCTACCCGATAATTTACCTTAATGATGGGCCTCATACATTTAAGGTTGCCTCGGGTGTTACACACTTTAAGGATATGGATAAAGCCATCGTAGTTGCTATTTCATTCGCTCACGGAGAAAACGGGCAGTATAGTCGAGTTCGAGATCTCACGCCCGTAGTCGATAGTGGGTGGAAGCGTTATACAACTGGTGGAGCCAGTAAGTACTTACAGTTTATTGAAAAAGAAGTAATGCCCTTTATTGAGGGGAGCTTTAGGGGGGATCCCACACGTAGGATTCTTTCAGGTCATTCACTGGGTGGATCTTTTGGTGCTTGGGTATTACTTACCAATCCACAGTTGTTTTCCACTTATATCCTGACAAGTCCTTCTCTTTGGTTTAAGGGTGAAATGATCTTTGATTTGGAGAATAAATATGCAAGCCATAACAACACACTGCCTGTAAACGTCTATATTGCCACTGGCGCTTTGGAGACAATACAAAAGAGCCACATGCGTAATGATATGGTAGATGGGCATAAGAGATTTCTTGCTAAATTACAGTCGCGTAATTATCGTGGATTAAAGCTTAGTGGAGAGGTGGTGAGCGGTACGGACCACTATTCCACTTTCCCGGTGGGGTTGGCAAAAGGTTTAAGGTGGGTATATCAGGATTTGTGGGCAATATAATAATTCTCGCGGTAAAAGAAGAGCTATAGCTGCCCGTGACAAATGGTAGATCTGTTATGCTATTGGAATTATGCGCGTTTGCCACTTTGTCCGGTCATTACTGCCGCGCCAATCATATGGGCTAAACGTAGAGCTTCAGGGACATACCCAGTGTCAGTGGTTTGCTCTAACACCTGGGCGGCAATCTCCGGTTTACATCCCTGCACTTGAAAATGGAAGTTATTGTAGTTATGGATACTCCCAGCTTTCATCAGGGTTTCTTTACGCAGTAGATAGTCAGGAAAATTTTGCAGCGCTTTATCAATGGCTTGAATGTCTGGTGGTTTTCGCATTAACGCGATACAAGGGCGCTGTAAGATATCGGCCAGCTTGGGTAGATCAATAATATTGAAACCACCCACTGCTACTCCATCGGTCAATACGGCATTTACCTGGCTGTAGAATTTACTTTCTTTCAGCAGTGTGGCAAGTGTTTCTGTAGCTTCCATCCCATCTTTGCTTACCTGCCCCCAAAGCATTCCCTCAAAGCGAGTTTTGGTGCAGACAATACCGCTTACTTTTACCGGCGCGCCCCTTCGTTTTTCAAAAGGGGCGTCATCAAAACCGATAACTCGGATCTGCTTCCTTAATCGTAATAATTCTGCCAGAGGCTTCATTATTTCTTGTTGCCCTGAAGAAATAAGTAGGGAAATAACTTTAGTTTTTCCTCATGGCTTAATGATTCCATACGACGGATATTATTTTCTGGAATACTCTCTGGATCTGGATATAGATCAATCATTTTTTCCAGGTTTTCTTCTCTCAGCAGGTGTAAGATAGGATAGGGTGCGCGATTAGTTAGGTTTTCTGCATCGGCGGCTGCAGTGCCAGCAAATTGATAATCTGGGTGGAAGCTGGCTAATTGATAGGTGCCTACATAGTCGTTGCGTTCCAGTAACCACTCTGCTAAATCCAGGAACTGGTTGTAGTCGCTGAATTTCCCTAGGTGATTAGGGATAATCAATAAGGTGGTAAGCAATTCAGATTCCGAAGTGGTATCGAGCCGACGTAATTCCGACAATAGATCACTGAGTAGCGCCTCGTCTCCTGTGGCAGGACTCACCTTGAGTCGAATTTGCCCTGCACGCAGAGGTTTGCGTGCGAAAGGGCAGAGGTTGAGACCGACAACCACATCAGTAAGCCATTGTTCTACCGCCTGAGTAACAGCTTTTTCCATTTGACTGCTTACCACATAAGATCATCGGGGATCTGAAAGTCTGCATAGGGATCATCTTCATCTACCACTGCTGAACTTTCAGCAGGCCTGATTACGATATCGCTATTGCGCTCCGCAATTTTCTCGGCAATAACCCGTGGAACCAACTCAAATTGTTCTCCCTGGACAACAATCATCAGGCGCCCCGCAATCAAGTGATCCCTTAATTCTTCGCTGACATAGATGGTTTTGATTTTTTTGTCGAAAGTGAAGTTATAAGTAATTTCACCAGAATAAGGTTGGCGATTTTTTTCCACCAATTGCTTGATTTGCGCGGCAATAGCTTTCTGCTGTGCAGCCGCATCGCGCTCGGCATTGAGGGCGCGATCACGAGCGGCTTTCTCTGCTTGAGCCTTTTGTGCTGCTAGCTTTGTTTCATCAATCTGGGGTTGTGAAGACTTCTTCGCAACTTTCTGTTGCTTCCGTTTATCTTTGCTGATTTGTTTGGCTTTCTTTTTATCGACAAGTCCTGCTTGGAGTAGTTGGTCTTGCAATGAGGCCATAGTCTCTTCCCCGTGAAAGTCTAAAGTTTCGGCAGCCTTTACAGGTATGCCTGATCAAATTTTCACCAACCATATGGGTTGATAGTTTGTGAGGGTATTTTACCTGAAGATGGTCCAACTACCGCTAAAGATTTTTATGGTGTCCAAGGCTTACCGGAGGTAGCAGTTGCGATGATTTCATCGGGTTCCTTGCCGTCACTCAGCATTTGAGCGCCCCCTGGAATTACCAGGGCTGAGCCAGTAGCAATAGCCACCCGCTTGCCACTGGGAGTATCAATGTTGCAAGAGGATACCCTCAGCTGCCGGCCGCGGTGGAGTACCTGCGCCTCCAGAATCAAGTCGCCACTGTTGAGCTTGGCTGGGCGAGCAAAGCGGATATGCATGTCCAGAGTAGCGAATATAGATCCTGCAGGCAGTGTGGAGTAGACCGCGCCTCCCATGGTGAAATCTGCGGCCCATGCCAAAAGTCCACCATATATAGAAAGGGTCCCATTGGAGAACCAGGGAGAGGAGGGCATAGTCGAGATACAGCGACCATTTTCAACCTCTATTGCGCGGTAACCTGTGAGCATCCAGATAGGGTGAGTTCGCCCCTCACTAATCGTGGTTCTCTGCAATTCGATAGGGACTTGCTCCGGTAAGTGTGCCATGTCGCAAAAGAACGTTTTTGGAGGAGGGCGAAGATAAGGGTCAGGTGTATCTGTTGGTCCTAGGTCGGGAATTGGAAGCTCCTGATCTGGGTTGACTGGAAAGTCGGCAATAAGGCAGCGAGTGCTACCGAAAGCGAGGGTTCTCCCCTCCTGATCGTTAATCTGAATACTTGAGAGCCCCACCTGGTTGCCTGAATGAACGGTCGTAGCTCTACCAACAATATTTTGTGTACTGCTAGTGATGGGTCGAATAAAGCACATATTTAATTCTGATGTGCTCAAGACTTTACCAGCGGGTAAGGTTGTCCATATTGCGGAGGCCAAGGGGGCGTCTGCAAACATGGCATAGATCCCCCCCCAATAGATCCCGGTCCCATCAGCTAGCCACGGCGTAATAGGCATAGAATAGGTGGCCTTACCAAGGCCGGCCTCGGTGGGAGTCATACCCGTTAGTCGCCAAAAAGGGGGCCCGGGTAAGCTGCCGCGAATGTAACGTTTAAAGGTGTCGAGACCAGGTTGCTGCAACGCCCTGAGGTCACAGATGGCACCACGATGGACTTCGTCGGTGATATTGGTCATCCCCCAGCCTCCAGTTGCTTCTAGGACAAGGGTAATGTGAGGGTTTGTTGGATGCGAAAAAGGGAGAAAGCTGCGGAAGAGTCTTTTACCCTAACAGCGCAGCTATCGATCGGCGGATACTGGTTATGGAGCTAAGTTGGGTAGTTTGGCTACGATATGGGTATTCGGGATAGGCTGCCCTTCCATAAATAGGTTTATCGCATCCTGGACTTCAGGGGAAGCCATTAATAAATTATGCCCTGCATTTTCGACTGTTATTTTAGTGGCGTTTTTGAACCCTGAAATGGCTTCATATTGACCTTCCAGGTAAGTTCTTCCGTCCAAGGTCCCGCTAAATAGTAATACCGGAATATTGCTGACTGGCTTTTCCCGAAATTTATCCCCAAGATCCAACTCTGGCGCTAAATTATCGTAGTGCAGAGAGAAATTTAGGTAGTCTTTCAGTAGAGATTTTTGTGCCTGCTCTACAACCTGTGCTTTACGCTTCATATCAATTCCAGAGGCTATATCCATCGCCGTCGGCATCGGGCGCAGGGATATGGGTATGCCTGGTTGCAGAAATTCATTGGGAAAGTAACGTCTGGGCACCTTGTCGAAACTTAATGTATCTCCTTGGTCCAAATCGCGATAAAACCTGAGTAGATAGCTGACACTTTTAGGGTCCGCAATGAATGCCGAGGCTAGTTGTTGCATATCCCTACGCTGCAGGAGGTATTCGACTTCCCTGCCATCCCGCTGAGGGATTTTAATTTTCAATGGTTGTGACTCAAGTCTTTTATGAACTCGGCCTATAAGTGCTTTTATATCTGGATAGGCTGTTTTTGCTGCGGGTTGCTGATTGATTGCCTGTTGTAGACGGTTTAGATAGTAATCTGTTCGGGCGGGCAGCTTGATAGTTTGGTCCAAACCCTCTGCACTGGATAAAATTAGCTTATCAATAGAGCCTTCGATCTCCTTTACCGCTGCCAAAGAGAGATGGCTTCCATAGGAGGTGCCCCACAATACTATTTTCTCTGCACCCAAATGGCTCCGTATGGCATCAAGATCTCGGGCATTTTCGAGGGTATTATAAGCAGTTAGGTTTACACCATTAAGCTCCCAAAAATGTAAGCACTCTTTTAGGGCTTTGCGGTGGTAGTTGATATACTGGGTATCGGTGATTGGTTCAAGGGAAGGTACAATTTGCTTGGATTCACAATTGGGAAGGTCATTGGAACGGCCGCTACCACGTTGATCTAATGCGATAACATCACCAAATTGTCGCAATGCCATAAACATATCAAAGCGATAGTTAACGGCCATAATTCCTGAGCCACCAGGGCCGCCTGCTAGGTAGATTATTGGTGGGCCCACTTTCTTTCCAGTTGCAGGAAACCTTACATATTGGAGGGTGATATTACGGCTATCTTTCTTAGTGCGATCTTCTGGTACCTCAATAAAGCCTTGATAGCCCTCTGCAGTTTGTTTGCTCCATGTAGTAAAGGTGTGCGGTTTTTCATTGTTAATGGACTTTGCTGATCCGCTGACAGGGCTCAGTGATAGCATTATTATTAGCGGAGCGAAAAGATGTGCTTTTTTGGCATTATTTTTCATTGTTTCGATACTTCCTTATTGTCGAACTTAGGCGAATGTTATTGTTTTAGATCGGGCTCTTATTTTCAAGTGGATAAAAAGTTTATTCGAGAACTCATGGGGGTTTTCTCTATATAGATACCCCGTGAATATCGGTAATATAAGCTATTAACCTCTCACTAGGGATTTCGGTTTAATTAGTCTGTCAGACAGAAGTCCGAAAAATAGTAGGTGGATGTTTAAACCCCAGTACTAATGGGCTTATGGGGTCCGTGCAAGGTTATAATCAATGATAGGCAATATTGCTACTCTATGAAAGCTAGCTTTCTTTAAATTCACTATATAGCAATTAAGCTCTTGCTCTTAAATAACTAAAAAATGGTTCTACGCCTGGGGTGGCAAGTGTTCAGGTATTATGGGTTGTTATATAAAATCATTATGCTCAGATTCATGGGGCGCCTCTGATGTAGATATTTTACCTGAAGTAGGGTGTCTGAGAGCGAATCGTATGGCGATTTGAAATTCATCATCCCTAGATAATAGCTTTGGTAAAGTGAGGCTATAGTGTCAATGAAAAAATGCCAGCTATAACAATAAGGATAGCCTTTTTATCTTTGGTTTGTTCATCACGCCTATGAGATTTTTATAAATTTTAGTGGTTGTATATCGTTGATATAAAAGACCTTTGTATTGATAAAACTGTCATCTAGTAGTTCATATTTTTATTGCTCTTACATTCTCGTTCTGTATAGCAAGCCAAGTCCTAAATGGCAGTAGTTGGAAATGAAGTGCCATGATTTGCTTCTGGAATAATGAGCAGTCGGGGGCTTATCTCTAGCCTTCTTCAATGACTAATTTTCTTTGGGGCTGCCTCGCTCCCCTTACCATGTCGTTGCGAATTTGGCTTTTTTCTGGAGTTTCTATAGCACCAAATCCAATAAACACCTTTCGGTAATTAGAGCTGAAAGTAGCTTTCATGTTAAAGATTCTTGCACGATCGTGCCGCACTGATAGACTGCTGAGGATATAGTTATCAAAGCCGCTTTGCCTGGTAAGCAACATATATGTGCCAAATAGCCCGCCTAGAGAGTGCCCTATAAACGTGTGCCCACTGTCAGATAGGCGATATGATCGTGCTAGGAAGGGTAAAATGGCGTCATGGATAAAACTGGCATGCTCATAGGCCTTGCCAGTTAAATATTTGCAGTTTTTATCGTTGGTGGGGGGAAAGACCCGAATACGGCAGGCATGATTTTTGACCCTTTTGAGTAAGATAGTCCAACCAAAATGACTTCCTGCAGCTTGCCAAAATCCATGGGCACTTGAGTTGCACCTGAAATGGTCTGAAGAGCTGAGTCTGCATCGATCATTAGAACTAAAGGATATCGTTAGTCGAGGGTACTTTCGTAACTCTTAGGTAACTTAACGTAAAGTGAATAGGACCTAGTACTGATAGGATCTTTAACTCCAGGCTGCTGCTTCGAGGAATTTGGAACGGTGAGATGTCTGCGTTCACTGAAAGTGAAGGGGCTGAACAAAGGCTGAGAGTGCAAAACAAGGTTGCTTAGGGCCCTCTCAGGGCTTTAGCACGGATAAAACGCTTGTACTTTTTGTATAGTGGCTTGACAGGCTCTATAAACGAAAGTGTCATTTTCTTTCCCAGTTGCGACTATGCCGGCGTGAACAAAAAGTCAGGAAAGTACTCTAGCATATAGAAATGATTCATCTTGAAAACTGTTCGCATAAGATTTATTCAAAAGATAGCAATTTTTTTTGTAATAAGATAAAGAGTATGAAGCTCTCAATGTTTCTGTGGAAGTGTAAAAATCTACTTTACTACTACAAAAACGGAAGAAGTAAGTAATTCTATTTTTATATTTCGTAATGTAACTTTTTCATATCTACAATTATCCAAGTACTTGTTCCATTTTCCCCTCTTTTATTTTCCCTCCTTTTGAAGGTTAATAGTCTACGATTTGATTAGCCTTTAGGCGCTGAAGTTCATAGTAATACCTCTCTATGCTTGTAATTTAGGCGTTACTTTTTTCCAGTCACTGGAGGTGGTCGTTTATCGTATGTTTTTTGTCTACTCCCTGTGTTTTTAGGGGAAGTTAACTTTAGTAAAACTAAAGACTTATATCGGTTTAGCTAGTTGATACTCGATTTTGAAAAGAAGGCTGGTTTTGTACTACAAAAATAATTTGACCAAAAAATAATTGATCGATGGTTTGTTTTGTTTATTGTCTCTAGAGAGCCTCTGTAAGTTGTACTAAGTATTGCAAAATTTTCCAGAAGCTCAGGGAAACCGGTCGGTCACACGAGATGGTTCACTAGAAAAATGGAAAACTTTTATCAGGATGATGTGACGCAGTGGGTTGGTGAGTATGGATTGGATTTGAAACGTTACTTTTCTTCCCGAGTTAATCTATCTGATGTTGATGATCTAGTTCAGGAGGTTTTTATTCAGTTATATATTCGTATCAAAAAGTATGGAGGGCAAATCGAAAACCCAAGAATTTACATTTATGCCATGGCAAGAAATCTTTTGATTAGTCATGGTAGGCGTCAAAAGTCTAGGTGTGGAGGGTTACATGACTCTATTGATCACAAAGTCGACATCCCTTACATGATTAGTCCGGAACGGACGGTGATGGGAATACAGGCTTATACCCGAGTGCTGGAAGCTATTTTAGGATTGCCGCCAAGAGCTGGTACAGCTTTTCGCTATCATCGCTTTGAGGGAATGACTTATCAAGCAATTGCGGAGCAAATGGGAATCTCTAAGGATTCGGTTAAAGAATTAATACAACGTGCCTTGACCAAGGTTAGGCAGGTGGCAGAGGAAGCCCCTTGATGGCGCAAAATAGGTCATATTGTGCTGTAGGTTGTGACCTTCTTTCGAGTAGATGTCTAACGGAGCAATAAGCTCAACTAGAAATTTTTTGGTGAGTGATTCTGCTATCGCTACGCTAGAGTTTTGGTTTTTTAGTTCTAACTGTTGCAGCTTTCGAAATATTTAGTTAATAATTCTGCTTTAGTCCCCAGAAAATCAAATTTATTTTTTATCCCCCCTTTCTTTTAGCTCTCGCGTCTTAAGTTTTGTTAAACCTGAAATAGGTTTATATCAGGTCAATAACCCAATAATACCGACAATAAAGAGAGACGTAGTGTGATGATGAAACCTGTCAAAAAGAAAACATTGATTGCACAAGCGATTTATCAATCTGGACATTCATGCCAAATTACTCCTTGGTACAGCTCCATTGTTGCCTCTTTGGCAATTGCAGTTGTTCCTACCATTTCCAGCGCCCAGGAGAGTGAAGAAAGCAAACACCCAAGACAGGCGATTGAGGAGATCACGGTTACTGCGCAGAAGATTGAAGAGAGTATTCAAGATGTACCCATTGCAGTATCTGCACTCAGTGGCGACAGTATGGATGACCTTAAGATTGAGCGGGGGGAGGAGTTGCTACGAGCTGTCCCAAATACCAATTTTTCCAAATCCAACTTCAGCACCTATAACTTCTCTATTCGCGGTATAGGCACTAAAGCTGTTTCTGCTGCTTCAGACCCGGCGGTTGCTGTGAGCTTTAACAATGCTCCTTTAATTCGCAATCGATTATTTGAGCAAGAATTCTTTGATGTGCAACGGGTTGAAGTCTTGCGTGGCCCCCAAGGTACACTTTATGGCCGCAATGCGACAGCTGGCGTAGTTAATATGCTGCCAATTATGCCTGGAGATGAGTTTGCCTCTGAGATCAAGGCGGAGGTGGGCAGTTATAACACCAAACGCGCCAGCGGAATGTTTAATATCCCATTGGGGGAGACCATGGCGTTGCGTCTCTCTGGAGCCATGACTAAGCGTGATGGTTTTGATTACAACACTTATACCGGTAACGATGTTAATGACCGCGATCTATATTCTACTCGTGCAATCTTTGAGTGGGAGCCCAGTGAATCCTTTAGTGCCAACTTAATATGGCAGCACTTTGAAGAAGATGATCGGCGCTCGCGCACGGGCAAGCAACTTTGTACAAAAGATCCAGGCCGAACACATATTGGTGATACTGAACTAACAGGCTTTACGCCAGTGTTTTTTAGTCAGGGTTGTCTGCCTAGCTCGATTTATAGTGATGACGCTTACAGCGCACCCAATGCCCAGGGTTTTGCGAGCGTCTTGGCTACCGGATTAATTATCACTAGCTATGGTCAGGTAATTGACTGGTTTACTGACCCTTATGCGAATTCAACACAGTCGCGTGATCTTCGTAAAATTGAAACCAGTTATGATCCGGTATTTCGCGCAGAGAATGACTTAGTGCAACTGAACTTCGAATGGGGCCTGACAGACTCTCTCACATTTTACTCTCAGTCGACTTATGCTAAGGACGATTACTATTCATCCCAAGATTATAATCGTTATGTTTCAGATCCCATCTTTAATGATGGGGGTAATTTAGAACCTACACCGGGGGGAGTTTTTACTGATCCACAGTTGGGGCCCTCTGAAGGACTGTTGGCGGTTGATATTAGTCGATCAGATAATAAACAGTGGAGCCAGGAATTCCGATTGCAGACATCTTTCGATGGTCCTTGGAATTTTTCAGTGGGCACAAACTATTTAGACTTTAAAACCCAAGATGACTATTTTGTATTCAATAATATATTTAGTATGGTGGCGCAATATCTATATAATGCCGACCGCGATGAAAATTTCAACTTAGTATTTCAAAACTGTACTGATCCAGAAGTAAATGTTGGTTCAGATTGTATTTATGTTGACCCTAACTCGATAGAAAACATTGATGAGGAAGGACATAACTATTTCTTGAGCCGAAATTTGGTGGAAGTTAATTCTTGGGCATTATTTGGTGAAACTTATTGGCAAATTAATGATGATGTAAAGCTAACTACCGGCCTTCGCTATACAAATGATCGCAAGCGCTCTACTCCGGTACCCAGTCAGCTATTGTTAGGTACTTTTTATGATCCGGTAACGGGGGAAGTCTCCTCCGGTGAAGTCTCCGGGGGGCTTGTCCATCGAGGCTATCCGGAAGGTGATCCGGCTACTCAGAACTGGAAGGAGTACACCGGGCGTGCAGTTTTGGACTGGAGAACGGATCTGCCCTTTACGGATGAAACTATGCTCTATATGTCCTTTGCGCACGGCTATAAAGGTGGTGGTACTAACCCTCCCCGAGCCGAGGTTGATCCAGCAATAGTACAGTTTCAGCCCCTGGAAGATTCTTTTGAGCCGGAGTTTGTCAACGCAATTGAGTTTGGCAGTAAGAACATTCTTTTCGATGGTAGCTTATCGCTTAATGCTAGTGCCTTTTACTACGATTATACCGACTATCAAGTCTCTCAAATTGTTGACAGAATTTCTCTCAATGAGAATTTTGATGCGGAAACTATGGGGCTTGAGCTTGAGCTGGCTTGGCAGCTTACAGATGCAACACGAATAGATATGAATTTAGGGTACCTAAAAACCCGAATTGCAGACGGAGAGGAATCTGTTGACGTGATGGATCGTACTCAGGGCAATGAAGATTGGGTACTGGTTCGTCCTAGCATCCAGGTGCCGTCTAACTGTATTGCACCTGTGGATTTAGTTGAAACGGTTATGGCAGCGCCTAATATTTTCGCTATTTGGTCGCTTTGTGCGGGTTCCGCCCAGTATGGTTCATTCTCTCCAGAAATCGAAGTCTCGGATGCATTGCGCCATGATATCAATTATGGAGTTGATTCCTACAACCCGCTAACCGATGCACCTAATGGGGGGCGTGGTTTTGCTGCTGATTTAAGTGGAAATGAGTTGCCCAACGCACCACGTTTCACCGTTAATTTCGGAGTGGAACATACGATTCCTATTGAGAATTGGGATTTAACTCTACGAGCAGATTACTACCGTCAGTCGGAAAGTTATGCTCGTGTATATAATACTGAGTATGATCGTTTGAAGGCTTGGAGTAATCTCAATGCTTCAGTTAGCCTCAGCAATCCTGACTCTGATCTATATATGCAGCTCTACGTGAAGAATATTTTTGATGATGCGCCTATCACTGATATGTTCACTAATAGTGATGATTCAGGTCTTACTACTAATGTGTTTACATTAGAGCCTCGTATTGTTGGCTTAAGTGTTAGTAAAGGGTTTTGATTAATCCGGTGAAATCTGTGATTCATTGTTTAGATTTGATTGAATGAATATGTAGGTTGGTGAGAGGATTTCTTGCCAACCTATTTTTGCATTTTTATAGATGTCTTCTGAAGTCTAGCGGGCTTGGCTTTAGGGGCGCTGCCAGTTTTCGTACTGCATATGAGTTTTGGGTTACAAAAATAGTCATTAATTATTGTTGGCAGGTATATAAATTAACTGTTTCCGTAATGCTAGTGTTGTTAGCATCTAGGGCTATTAATTAAGGCGGGATAGGCTTAGAGGCTGTATAGATGAAATGAGAGTTTGTTGAAATTACACTATTAATTTCCCTCTAGCTGTCTGAACCTGCGCTGGGAGTTTTGGCGCTGTTGAAGGTGGTTTTTCCATTTGGCTAATTCAAAGATCTTATGAGGTCTCCAGTATATTCACCGGCTGTCGTCTTAATAAGTCTATTTTTAATGAACATGGTATTGCTCATGCACTTATAGGATAAATCGTGAGGTTCCATCTTGCTGAAAAAATCAATTTATTTTCATCATTTACTTCTTGCTTTCAGTAAGGTTAAGAGCTTTTATTTTGCGCTTTGCTGTAGTGAAGCGAATGTTGAAATTCCAGTATCGAGGTATTGGCGATAAATCCTGGAAGGCCAAATAATGGATTGATTGTATTTTATGGTTTATTTTATTGTTGGCTTTCATTTGTTAGTAAGCTCAGTTAAGTAGGGTGTCCAAGGTCATCCCTCTCAGTCAAATTTCCAAAGAATATGGGTTTTACTTTATTAAATTTCACATGCCTTGATTTTGTTAAAAATTCAATTTAATCGATAAAATGGATTTATAGGCAGATTAAGTAGTTGTGATGGAGGATTATGGGTTAGTAATGATAGTGCCACTTACGGTACATGGGGAAACCGGCTGCGTTATCGTTAGGAAACTCAGCCTCATCGGAAGCGATTTCCCCAATTAGCGTATTGGGCGGATATATTCTTGCTCTTACAGTTCGTTATCAGCTTTTCTTATAAAGCGTCATAGACTTGAAATAACTTATGGAGCTCTGGTGTCGGGGCAATTGAATTGCCGGTTGGCACCAAAAGATAAGATGTGCCAGGTCGGGAGTATTTGCCCATAGCGGACCACCTGCTATCGGCTTCTACACCTTGTAGGCTGTATTTGCTGCCCTCAAGGCAATTTTGTTTGGTTTTTGCTCTCCCTGCTCCAGATTCATATTGCTATACTCCGCGCCCTTGAAAGCCCCCTGTCTTTATATGGAGAACTTGATGTCTGATTCACAGTGCGATATTGGCTTTATCGGCGCCGGTGTGATGGGTAAGAACCTGATCCTGAACCTGGCCGACAATGGCTATAGGGTCTGTGCCTTTGATTTGGATCACAACCGGCTGAATGCGCTGCTGGAGCAGGACAAGAAAGAGCGTGGAGATCAGCCTGCGCGTGTTGAAGCCTGCAACTCTTACACAGAGCTGTTGGCGAAGGTTAAAGCCCCGCACTTGATTATTCTCTCGGTTCCGGCTGGAGACCCCGTTGATGATGTATGCAGCAAGTTACTCGATGCGGGCTTAAAGGCTGACGATATCGTTGTTGATACTGGTAACAGCCTGTGGACCGACTCTGTAGAGCGGGCTAAACGGTATGAAGGCAAATTGATTTTCTTCACCACCGCAGTATCCGGTGGCGAAGTGGGTGCTCGTTTTGGGCCATCCCTCATGCCCAGCGGCGACCGTTATGCCTGGAGTCGTATTGAGCCAGTTTGGCATGCTATTGCCGCCAAAGTGGATAAAGCCAGCGGCCAGCCGATTGAGCGCTTTGAGCCTGGCAACCCGGTTCGCGAAGGTGAGCCCTGTGCGGCTTATATCGGCCCGATAGGCTCAGGCCACTATGTGAAGATGGTGCATAACGGTATTGAATATGCCGATATGCAGATGATCTGTGAGGCCTACCATGTGATGCGCACGGCGCTGGGTATGGCCCCAGAGGAAATTGCAGAAGTATTCCGCGAGTGGAATCGAGGCCCGCTGAACAGCTATCTGATCAATATCAGTGCGGAAGTGCTCTCTACCTTGGACTCCGTGACAGAACAACCGCTGGTAGACGTTATCCTCGACCGAGCAGGGCAAAAAGGTACTGGTCTCTGGACAGCCATGAGCAGCCTGGAAGTGGGCTGTCCGGCCCCGAGTATTGCCGAAGCGGTTTACGCCCGTTCATTATCTACCCGGAAGGTATTGCGTACCCGCGCAGCGAAGAAACTGCAAGGGCCTGAGTTGACACCAGTGGCTCCAGAGCAACGGGAAGAAGTGATTGCACAGCTGCACGACGCTCTCTACTGCGCAAAGATCTGTGTTTACGCTCAGGGCTTCGATTTGATGAAGCTGGCTGCGCGGGAGCAGGGATGGCAGTTGAACTTCTCTGAAATTGCCAGAATTTGGCGTGCAGGTTGCATCATTCGAGCAGTGTTCCTGCAATCTATCAGCGATGCTTACGATCGAGATTCCAAGCTTTCCAACTTGCTGCTGGATGATTTCTTCACCCAGCAGATTGCGGATCACCAGGCCAACTGGCGCCAAGCGGTGGCGAGCGCCACTCTGAATGGTATTCCGGTGCCGGCCCTGTCATCGGCGCTCAATTACTACGATGCCTTCCGCACCGAGTCGCTGCCGGCGAACCTGCTACAAGGACAGCGTGATTTCTTTGGAGCCCATACCTTTGCGCGTGTGGACCAGCCTGAGCAGCGCAAGTACCACGTCCAGTGGACCGAACCTGGCCGCCCAATGGTTGAGATCTGATTGGTGGGGTAGGGGGCAGGTGATACGTGCCTTTCAGGTACGCATCACTATCTGAGTTCCCTAAAGAACGACCTCTTCTACCTCTTTGGCCAGAGCCTCCGCCTCTTGGCGGCTGGCTTTGGCCACCAGTTCCTCAACGCTAGCCGACTCGGTGTTGACGCCACCGAAGGCGGACAGCAAGTCTTTGGTCAGGGCTGAGATCTCCAGAGTCATCACCGCAAAATCTGCATCAAATCGCTGGGCTGCGCTTTCTGCATCGGCGCTATCGGCCTTCTCCAGAAGCTCGTCACTGAACTTGATACGCTTTAGAGACAGCTGATCATCTACCAGGAATTCAACGCCCCCACGCCAGGTCAGCCCCAGCTTGTGCACTTGTAGTCCGGCCACCAAGTGATTGTGAATTTCCTCGGCACAGAGGTCCTGGTTTTTACAGCGGATAACACTGCCGCTGTCTTTGGGATCGCGCAACTCGCATTCGTGGCCAAAATCAAACTGATGCGGTGCTTCAGGGGCACTGAGCCAGTGGGTCATCGTTTGCTGTGGCAGGTTCTTGGCGGAGAGTGGTACCACGGCAAGGCTACTGATAGCCTCGCGGAGGTTCTCCAGCAGTTCCTCGGCGGCGGAGGCAGAAGAGGCGTCAACCACTACCCAACCATCCTGAGGTGCAATATAGGCATATTGCAGACGGGAGCGAGCGAATGCCTTGGGGCGCATTTCAAGGAGAATCTCGTCTTTAAGGTTTTGCCGCTCCTTGCGACCTACCTGCCTGGCTTCTTTTTCAGAAATAGCTTGTGCCAGCTCTTCAACTTTCTCATTGACTACCGCAGCAGGAATCACTTTTTCTTGCTTCTTAGCACAGACCATTAGGTAGCTATTAGTTGCGTGCACCAACTGGCTGCCGTGGCGCCCTAGTGGAGGCACCCACCCATAGCGAGTGCTGTCCTGACTGCCACAGGGAACAAATGCATGGGGCTCCAGCAATTCGTTCAATTTTTCAGCATCCAGGGAAAATTCTTTCGTCAAACGATAAATACGGAGGTTTTTAAACCACATACATCAGGCCATCTGTTTTCAGTTGCGAGTGCGGCCTGCATTATGCGGAAACCGGGGCGGGGCAGCTAGAGCCTGTTAACACTTAATTGATGGGTTCTTTAAGTTGTTATCAAGCTCCAGAATATTACTGGTCCAAGGCGGTGAAAATTTGTTCAGCCGAACTTGTCAGGCCTGGCTGAACAAAGGTTTATTTGAGAATACTGTCTATTGCTTTGCCACTATCCTGCGAGAACTCTTCTGACTTATGGCCGAGCAGTTGTAGTGCGGTTGCGGCTATCTGATCCTGAAAAATGGCTTCTCCCCTGGATACTTCTCCCAAGGCCTTAATGTCTGGGCCCAGTGCGGCAATCCAGATTTCATTGGAGCCGGGTATACCCGCTTTGTGGGGGTGGTCTTCTTTACCGAAGTATTGGGTCAGTGCAGGGCCACTGGCGTGGTGGGGCCAGGATTCAGCGGTGTTGCCACGCCCGTGGTCAACGGTAATGAGTAGGTTGGTATTGTCTCGGTATTGATCAAGAGATTGCAGTGTCTGCCAGAGTTTGGCGAGTATCATGTCGCTCCGATGTGCGGAGTGGAGATACTGGTGATATTCCTCATCGTGGGCAAAATCGTCAGTTTCACCCAGGGCAATGTACATTACCTTGGGCTTTTTGCTAATTAAGTACTCTTTTGCAAATCCATAGGTAAATGCATCGGGTCGCACGTTTTCCCAGAAAACCGGCAGTTGCCCCTGCAAATCATTGAGAAACCCTGCTCTTTGGCTCAATTTTGGCCAATCGGCAGCTTCCAGCCCCGCGTTAATGTAAATACCACTGCGATCACGATTAAGTATCGAGGAGAATACCCCCCAGCTACCGAATGCAGCGATTTGGCCTTTGTACTCAGATTTGCTGTTTAGCCACTCGAGAAAGGTAGTATTGGCATTGGGAGTTGGGTCATTACTATTGATTTTGGGGTCGGCGGAGCCGGTTAAAATCTCATTGTAACCGGGATAGGAAAACCACCAGCTATTGGTAACTTGTGCTTTAGACCCCTTGTCGCGATTGCCAATTAAAACCCCTTCTTTAGCCACTGTTTGCCAGATAAAAGGCAATAATTTTTGACGTTTTTCGATGAGTGAATCGCCGTGAAAGTGATTGATAAGGTCTTGTTTATTTTCAGTGAACTCTGTGTGGTTGAGAAGTTCAGGGTCATAACCGGAGAACACTTCCTGCCAGCGCAAGCCGTCGATAGTAACTAATACGAGGTTGTCTGCGGCAAGGGATTGAGTAGAAAGAAACAGGGTCAGGATTGCTGTAGTCAATCTGTTCATTGAAAGAGCTCTTTGCATATTTTTGGATTATTTATATTTGTCGCAAATAATCAAAATTATTTTTCGACTATATTTATTATTTATTGCACTTTATTTTTGAATCTACTGCTTGACTAAACATACGCACAATCGGCTGGCATTTCCAGCCGATTGTGTGGCTGCCAAAAAAATCTTAGAAATCAATAGTTGCAGAGAGTGAGGCTGTCCGTGGAGCACCTATCCAGGCACCGCCAGAAACGACAGTTCCTAAGTAATCCTCATCCAGTAAATTATTTATCACTAAATTCAGGTTGGCTCCCCGTAGTGCCGGGCTAAATCCTCCCAGATTCATGCCCAGGTAGGCATCGACAACTACATAGGAGTCAGCTGTCCAGCTATTGTCTAAGTCGACAAAGCGATCTCCGGTAAACTTACTGGAGATGCCACCGTAAAATATTTCAGAATTCCAATCCAGGCCAATCACATAGAGTTGATCAGCTATTCCGACTACGTCATTCCCTGGTGTTATTCCTTGAGTTTCATCTACTGCTGAGTTTCCTGAGCCAATATAGGTAGTGTCCAGCAGGGTATAGGATGTATAGAGATTTAGAGTTTCTGATAAATTGTAGTCCAGGAAAAGTTCCAGACCATCAGATTCGATTCCGCCGGCATTAAAATAGGTCCCATTGGTACCTATCAAATAGTTATTACCTGCGGAAGTATTGTTATCCAGGAAAATGATCCTATTTTCAAAATCATTTTGAAAATAGGTGGCAGTTGCCGAGAAATTATCGGCGGTATAGCGAAGCCCTAGCTCTGTGGTCTCTGAGGTTTCCGGTTCGATATTGTCGAGATCTGAATCGGGCCGCTCTAATACGCTGTCTCCAATCGCCTTAAAGTTTTCAGCGTAGCCTGCGAACAGCTCTGTACCTTCCAGGGGTGTTTCCCAAATCAAACCGGCGGAGAGCAGGGTGTCTGAATCAGAGTCAACACTTGCATCGGAAGACTCCTGAAACAGATCTTCCCTTTCAACATCGACAAAGAACTGCTTGGCGCCCAGTGTCAAAGAGAGAGTGTCGATGGTCAGGGAGTTCTGTAAATACCACTTTGTGCTGGTTGAGGGATAACTGCGGTCGTATTGCACCCAGTAGGGTGTTGAATTGAAACTGGCACCCTGAGTTGCATCAGTGATTTTGTGCCAATCGCGGTGTTCGTCACGGGTGGAGTCTTCATACCAGAGGCCGCCTCGTAGCTCATTGTCCAACCCGGCGATGGTGGTAGCGTATGTAAAGTCTAGAGTCAGTCCGGCACGCTCTTTCTCATAATGAGTGTGCCGATAAGACATCGCGGGTATGGCGCCCTCTGCATAGCAATCTGGATTGTAGGCTGGTCCTGAATCGCCATAGATATTGGTGACTGACGCTGTACATGTTTCATCGTAAGTAAGGGCATTGCCATTGGCATCAACAAAATAAATGATGCCCGACTGGCTACCGCCATAGGCAGTTGAGCCGCCGAGGAACTCGGACTCGCCCTGTTCGCTGTCATCTGTAATATCAACCAGGTAAGGGGGCACCCAGTCCCCACGGCCTTCGTTGCTATGGTAGTAGAGTCCGGTCTGTAGATTGAATGAGTCTGTCAGGTCAAAATCGAACTGGGTGTAGGCCAGCAGGTTCTCGCGCAAGGTAGACCAGCCACGGCGATAGAGTTGATCGATATAGGGAGTACCGGACCAGTTGCCGGTAAGGAAATCGTTTTCAGGGAACTCTTCAAATTGGGCGTCCGAATAGACTCGTTGATAATTATCTTCGTGGATATCGTCGTAAGATATGTAGGCCTTGATGGTACCAGCTTCCAAGCTGGTCACTAGTTTTGCCGCGATGTGCTGTCGTTCATTCTCAGCAGTTTCAGTAATCCAGTCGGTCGCTTCCTGGTTAGAGTATGAGATCCAGGCTTTGCTGTTCCCGGCAAAAATACCAGTGTCATAGCGAAAATATACTCTCTGTGCATCAAATTCGCCTGTGGACAGTTCTATTCGACTGCGCTGTGTGTCCAAAGGATCATCAGTGCGATAATCAATAGTGCCTCCCAGGGCTTCGTGGGAACGTGAAGCGATATCTGAAGTACCCTGTGATACTTCTATTGAACCGATATTACCCGGATCAACAAAGCGGTTTGCTTTTGAGCCTCCACCGTAATTCGAACCGCCATTGGGAATACCATCGATGGTGGTGCCAATTTGCTGTTCATCTAAGCTGTTAGTAAATCCGCGAATACTGATATTGGTTGACCAGTCGTCAAAGCCGTAAGTATCTCCTTCATTGACTGAGACACCGGGGAGGTTATCGATCAATGCATTAACGCTGGTGATAGAGGACTGTTGCTTGCGCATTGCCTCAGATACTTCGCTGCTGTTAAAAGTGCTACCGGAGCCCAGAACCATTACTTCTTCAATTTGTGCGTTGCTGAGGTCTTCAGCGGTCACGGGACTGGCACTCATTATTGTGGCCACTGAAATGGCGGCTGCCAGGTAGGTCTTTTTAGTATTCATCGGGATACCCCAGTTTGTAGTGATTCAGCAAGTGTTAACCAGCCTGGTTAGTGGCTTGGGTTATTTGCGCGCGTACATTGACGCGTCTTGATGAATAATTCTTTACAGGGGGGTTAAACTCTTTTTACCCGTTGGTGAATGCTCAATAAATCCTGAGAGCCAGAAACATGAGCTGTTTCAGACTGACTGAATAGTGTCCTTAGTAGTGGGGGTGATCCGGTGAGTAATCTTGATTGAGTGTAGGGGGGAGGGCTGAGTTACCCCAGCCCAATTTAAACAGAAATCAGATAGCAGCTTTCAAGGAAATGCCGGTGCAAGCTTCAATTGTTCCCCAAAGAACTCCCAGAACTGCATTCCAGACTTTCTCAATGGTGACTAACAGGAGTCCACGTAAAGTGTTGGCGAAGTTCTTGGCCATATCCTCCAGGGAGTCGAGAAAGTAATCTTGCAGGTCGCCAGATATTTCATCAGATGCAATTGCTTTAGCAATCATTTTTGTTTGCTGAGCCATTGCGGATAACTGGCGCTCGGAAAATCCCCTGAGTTCAGAAATATCACTGTTGATTACCGCAGAAGCTGCCCCTTTGATATCGGCAACGAGTTGGTTAACGTCAATAGACATAGTAATTTCCTCAGCGATTCAGAAAAGACTCATAGGTGAGTGCTTGGTCCATGGAAACAACAATTTCATTTTTGAATAGAGAAACAGCGGTTGCGTTTAGGCCCTTATCTTCATCTACCGTGCGCATCATGTTCAAACTCTCTGAAATTTTCTCCAGTGACGCAACACTGGGGGGTTCCCGCTCAAAGCTAATATTCCTGCCAGAAGATTCCAAATAGTTGTTAATCTTTTTGAGTAGTTTACTTTCAGGCGCAGGGCGGGTTTTCGATTGCATAGCCAGCGCATCTACTTTGCCGATCAATGCATGGTATCTCTCATCTCTTTTTGAGTAAGAATCTTTGTTAGTTCCACTGGAAACTGAAGAGAAAAATTCCATTATCTCTACATTGACAGTGGTTAAATCTGAGTATAGCGCGGCATCATAGCGCGGCGCCATTTGTGAGCATCCGCTAACTAGAATGGTAAGAAAGGCTAAAACTGCAAAGATTGCTATTGGCTGCCTTATCATGACAACTCCCCCTTTAATTTTCATTTTAATAGTTCAATTCGGCTCTTTTCAGCCGCCTAAAGGGTGGCTGAGAGATATACAGTTCTTTCCAATTTTTTCGTCTGGGTACCCATTTATACCGGTTCCAAAATCTCATGCGAGGTCGGCGAAATACTGGGATCATTTTCCTTTTCAAAGTAAGTCAGCAGTAAGCGAACAGCCTCCTGATTATCGAAATATCGGGAGTGAACTCGAGCTGCCAGTTTGTCCGGAAAAGTACCGTAAGACCCGATAATTCTCTCATAACAGTGGTGACGTGCTGGGACCGCAGAACCACTGGCAAACCAGTCTGAGTGAGACTTGATATCAATCCACTCGATTAGATCTTTTCTTTGTGACAGTTGCTCTACTTCATTCTGCAGCCAAGGAGCTTGCTTACCCAGAACTTCGATTAGGGACCCCATTGTTAGGATACGGATTGGTTTACCGATTGGCGGAAGATCGGCAAAAAGGTCTACAGTAACGACACTGCCAAAACTATGTCCGACAATAGTTACGGAATCGTAGTCGTATAGTTTAATACTGTTTTCGAGCTGTTCTCTGACCCGTCGGATAATCTCAAAGCGGACTGCAGGCTTGCCCTTGGCCGCCGGCTCATTGGTGAGATAGCGCTTACAAAAGTCAGAAATATCTACTAGTAAGGCAACCGGCATAACGGCAACAACGGCAGTAGCAATCAGCCAGATCCGCCAGCCTCCTATATACTCAACACCTTGCTTGAGCTGTTGTACTGCGGGATAAAACGGACTGTCGCTGGAGGGCTCAACAGCTTCGACAAATAAGATAATGGTACCTATGTACCAAACAATAAAGGCTAATGCTGAAAGGGTTAGACCAAATGTCAGGTACTTTCGTTTAAGCACTCCTTTCCAAATATGGAGGTTGGCCAGCCAGAACCAGATTAGGGAGAAGCCTCGGGCTAAGCGGACTTTCAGGCTCTGCTGCGTGATACTGGGAACCAAGTCGTTCCAGTAAGCTTCAACCAGGTCAAGCTCCTGTTTATCGTTGACCCTCAGGCGGTTGATGCCGGCAGGGACGGTAGGATCAGAAATCTGAGTGAGAGGCATACGCTCACTGGCTGCGATCATTCCCTCGGTGAACTCTGACAGTTGGGCGGTGCTGGTGACTCGTGTCAATCCAGGCACCAGCATAATTAAGCTTCTTCTCATTGTTATTCCAATTGGCTCTATTCTGGAGATATAACCTTCTGCCAAGGTTTGCTCCTGCCTTTGTTTTTTCTGTGTGAAAATCGTTTCAGTAAGTGAGTATTTCCATATATAAGTACGCTAGCCAGTAGCTAGCTGCGGTGTATCTCAGTGGTGAAATTTTGTGCGATGGCCAGCTCTATACTAACCGAAGGACATTGGATATAGGTGCATGTCAACTGAATGTTACTCGATTTATATGTGATACAAAACGAGATGTAAATATAGAAAAGAAAAAGATTTATTGATTGGGAGAGCAAAAGCCGCTTCGTGGTTCTTTTCTTAAATTACTTGTCGGAAGTTATTTCATCGTGGTTAAGGGGGTAGACTAGCGAAGGTGAAGATCTGTTGCTGCTTACACCGCACTCTATGGGAGTATCAGAAGCGACAGGTTAAAATTTACTCTACGGTTTCTTTTTGTAGTTCAACTAAAATAAATTCGTTGCCGTAGAGATCTTCAAAGTGGGCAAACTCTGCACCCCCTTCAGAAGTAGGTGGCTTGCTGAAGTGAACGCCATTTTTTGCAAGTTTTTTATACTCTCTGTCAAAATTATCTGTATAAATAACGGCACAAGGCTGCCCTGCAGTTTGTGCTCCCACTTTCTTTTGCTGGTTTTCAGAAGTTGCCTGAAGAAGCCATATACCCATATCTTTTTGTGCCGGAAGTCGAATATGAACAAATCGATGCGGTGCTGCTTGAGAGTCAATAAATACTTCAAACCCCAATTTGTCACGATAAAAGGCAATAGCTTCTTCATAGTTGTTGACTAGGATTACCAGTCTGCCAATTGAGTTCATTAGGGGCTCCGTGATTGGCCTTATTGCTACTTCGATAAGAGGGATTATTTCTTTTTGGTTAATAGGTGTACAGTTTTCAAATAGTTTTTATTTGAGTAGCCTATACCAAAATGAATGCTTTTAGCGTGAAGTTGGTTAGCTGTAAAAGTTTACTGAAGTTACAAGATATTTGAACTGTACTTGTTGAAAGCGGTGTCAGTTTCTGGACCTTTACGCCAAGGTTGCCAAGTATTGGAATGAAAGACAGTCTCACCATTGTTGGCCATCTATGATGGAAACCGGACTTTCTATTGTTTATAGCCGATTATAGTGACTGTAAACGATCAGTATATTAATTAATGATTTCGAGGGATGGTTGGCAAAGTGAAAAGGATTTCATTTTTTTCTAAAGCTATAAACTCCGTTATGGTTTTTGTTGTTGTAGTGCTGTGCCTACTCGAGCCCAGGTCTTCGATTGCTTGTACCCGAATACTCTATGAAACTGGTGATAAGACCTATATTACTGCCCGTAGCATGGACTGGAGTGATACCGATGCAGCTATGGCATTTTGGGTTTTCCCTCAGGGGATGGAGCGCAATGGTGGCTTGGGCCCAAAATCTATTACTTGGACTTCGAAGTTTGGCTCAATTGTTATCAGTATTTACGATGCGGCTACAACTGATGGGCTCAATGAAAAGGGCCTCGTAGGCAACCTTTTATACTTGGCTGAGGCAGATTATGGGAGTGCTGCCGATAGGGATAAGCCGACTATCTCTGTTGGGGCCTGGTTGCAATACATCTTGGATAACTACGCAACGGTTGATGCTGCGGTAAAGGGGTTAAAGAGTGACCCATTCACTGTGGTTGGCGCAGATCTTCCCAATGGGAGACCGGCAAGTACACATATTGCAATTTCAGACCCCAGTGGTGATTCCGCTATTTTTGAATATCTTGATGGTGTGCTAAAGATCCATCACGGTAAGCAGTTTACGGTAATGACTAATTCTCCTCCTTATGATCAGCAACTGGCAATCAATTCCTATTGGAATTCAATTGGAGGCCAAAACTTTCTACCGGGTACAATTAGTGCGGCGGACAGGTTTGTACGGGCGAGTTATGCTTTAAAAACATCACCAGAATATAAAAAGTATCGCGATGCATTAGCATCCGCATTCTCCCAAATTCGTGCTGTCAGCGTGCCGCTGGGAATGGATGATCCAGATAAACCCAATATAGCCTCAACATTGTGGCGGTCGGTTATTGATCAAAAAAGTAGCCGCTACTATTTCGACTCTGTTATTAATCCATCAGTAATTTGGCTGGATATGGATAGTGTTGCTATTGAGCCGGGATCTAAAGTAATGACAATGAAATTAGATACTCCAATGGATACTGGTGGGGAAGTGGCATCTAAGTTGAGTCCTTCAGAACCCTTTAAGTTCCTCGCTCCAGGTAGCTGAATAAATACGATAACGAGAAGAGTCTAAGTCAATGCATGAATCATTTACTGTTCGGGAGATGACACGTAAAGAAGTGGATTTACTGGTTGACTGGGCTGCACTTGAAGGCTGGAATCCGGGGTTGCACGATGCAGAAATTTTCTGGAAAACAGATCCAGAAGCTTACATTGCGGCGGAAGTTCGGGGTGACTTGATCGGAGGAGGGGCAATTACTGCGTACGGTGATGATTTCGGTTTTATGGGATTCTTTATCGTTAGGCCTGAATTCAGAGGTCATGGGTTTGGTAACAGGCTTTGGTATATCCGACGGGACCGCTTAAAAACCCGGTTGAGGCCTGATGCAAGCATCGGTATGGATGGAGTATTTGCGATGCAGGATTACTATGCCCGCGGCGGTTTTAACTTCTCCCATCGGAATCTCCGTTATCGAGTCGAACTTTCTGCTTTTGAGGGTGTGAGTGCTCAATGTCCTGATGAAATTATCCCGCTTAGTGAAGTTTCTTTGGATCAAATAATTGCTTACGACAGGACCTGCTTTCCCGCAAGTAGACGGGTATTTCTGAAAGCATGGATTTCCCAGCCAGAGGCTCTGAGTTTGGGCTATGTCCAATTTGGAAGTCTTTGTGGCTATGGTGTAATCAGGCGTTGCCGCAATGGATGTAAAGTCGGTCCTCTGTTTGCAAATAGCTATAAAGTGGCAGATACGTTGCTGAAGCGATTGGTCTCATTTGCAGATGATGGACCTATCTTTCTGGATGTGCCGGAAAATAATCCTGCGGCTATGTCGCTGGCCAAGCACTATGGAATGGAGGAGGTTTTTGGCTGCGCAAGAATGTACCTGGGACCAATGCCGGATATTGCGCGGGATCGAATTTTTGGTGTAACGACATTTGAGCTGGGTTGATGCACAAGAGAAATCTGGAGGGTTACGCTGGGCGTCCGCCTCATCCCCGCTGGCCTGATCAGGCCCGCATTGCAATTCAGTTTGTCTTGAATTTAGAGGAGGGGTCAGAATCTACCAAGCTAAACGGCGATACCCAATCTGAATCATACCTGCATGAACTTCCTGGCAGGCCCACACGGGTTGGGGGGCGGGATTTCAGTGTAGAGAGTATGTATGAGTATGGTTCGCGCGCTGGTGTCTGGCGGCTTCTCGATATCTTTAATACTTGCAGCGTGCCTTTAACAGTTTTTGCTACCGGTCAGGCGTTAGAGCTTAATCCGAATTTAGCGCTGGCCCTGGTCGAACTGGGGCATGAGATTGCTGGCCATGGATACCGGTGGATTGATTATAAAGATACTCCTAAGAGTCGAGAAAAACATGATATTCAGCTCACTGTTAAGATAATCGAGCAGTTAACTGCTAGGCCTCCGTTTGGGTGGTATACAGGTCGGGTAAGCTCCCATACTAGATCATTGGTACGGGAAATTGATGGATTACTGTATACGTCAGATTCCTACAGTGATGATTTACCATTTTGGGAACAGAAATCAGATTCATTGTTGGTGATTCCCTACACCTTGGTGAATAACGATATTCAGTACCTGCTGCCCAGCGGGTGCACGACTGCCGATGATTTCTTTTTATTGCTAAAAGGTGCTTTCGATCAGCTTTGGCGGGAAGGGAGCGTGAGTCCTAAGTTGATGAGTGTCGGACTGCATGGGCGAGTCAGCGGCCACCCTGCCAGGGCAGCTGGAGTTTATCGTTTCTTAAAATATATCCAGCGATTTGAACCCATTTGGCTTTGTCGCCGCAATGAGGTAGCACAGCATTGGATCTCCAATTTCTCTATCGCTAGATAACTTGGGCGGTACCTTTCCAGATTGCTTGTGTGCGGAAAATTTAGGCCTTCTGTATCCCCGTAAGTTTTCTTCTTTTATAGCAGCCGTTTCTGCTCTGAGGCTTTTGCAACTTCCCCCGACCACCTGCGGAGTTAAGAAATATTAAAATAGCCCAGTGGCTTTCTAACAATAGCTAGAAAGCAGTTTTTAGTGTGATTGATACGTTGGGTGTAGTAATTGGAGGGTGGAGAGGGAAGGCAAAGTGTGGGGCCTTGGAGCAACCCGAGGCCCGGTCGGGCGGTTAGTCGCGAGTGGGAATTGCCTGGACCACTTTAATAAAGTAATCCCAGAAATTGGCGACACTCTGGATATGTACCTTCTCTTCAGGAGAGTGAGCGCGGCGAATGGTTGGGCCAAAGGAAACCATATCCCAGTTGGGGTAGGGTTTGGCCAGCAATCCGCACTCCAGGCCGGCGTGAATAACTTTTACTTCAGCTTCCTCGCCAGTCATTTCTTTATAGACATCCTTCATCATCGCCAACAGCGGTGAATCGGGATTTGGTGTCCAGCCAGGGTAGTCGTTGTCCAGTGTCGTTTCCGCACCTGCCAGCTGGAAGGTGGCGGCGACATTGAGGCCGTGTTGGTCGCGGGCGCTGTCAGAGAGGCTGCGTACAAGACATTGGATTTTTACTCGATGCTCACCGTTCTCCTCCATTGTTACAACACGGGCCAGGTTGTTGGATGATTCAGCAATGCCTTCGAGAGCAGTGCTCATTCGCTCAACACCATTGGGACAGCAGCGGATTGCGCGAATAAGGGTCAATTGGCTATCTGCGTCTAGGGTGTTGGCTGGAGTTTCGGTAGCTTCCAGGGTGATGTCCAGTGCCGCTTCATTGTCCAGTTCACGGGCAATTTGAGCGCTTTCGCTTTTTACAATTTCCTGTACTTTATCGACCGCTACTGAAGGCACGACCAGGGTTGTGAAGGATTCGCGGGGAATCGCATTGCGCAGGCTGCCGCCATCCAGGTTGGCAATACGCAGCTCGGGGACCTGGGCTAGAATGGCGTGGATAATGCGGTTTGTGATCTTGTTGGCATTGCCTCGGCCTTTGTCGATATCCAAGCCTGAATGCCCGCCACGGAGGCCGCGAACAGAGAGTTTTACTGCTTCGGCACCGGGCAGGACCGCTTCTGGCGTATAGGGCAGGCTGACATTGACGTCGACACCGCCGGCACAGCCGATATACAGCTCGCCTTCATCTTCAGTATCCAGGTTGAGGAGCAGGTCAGCTTCAAAATAGCCAGGCTTAAGATTCTTGGCGCCGGTCATGCCCGCTTCTTCGTCAATTGTCAGCAGAGCTTCCAAGGCGGGGTGGGGGATATCAGTAGATTCCATCAGGGCCAGGATTGCGGCAACACCAATACCATTGTCTGCGCCGAGCGTGGTGCCTTCCGCAGTTACCCAGTCACCATCCACGTAGGGTTTGATTGAGTCGGTGAGAAAGTCATGCTCAGTGTCGGCATTCTTCTGCGGCACCATATCCACATGGCTCTGCAGGGCCAGTGTCTTACGGTTTTCCATACCTGGAGTGGCCGGCTTCTTGATAACAATATTGCCGATTTCATCCAGCTGAACGCCTAGGCCGCGTGCTTTAGCGAAGTTAACGATATGCTCCACTACGCGGTCTTCATGCTTGGATGGGCGTGGAATTTCACAGAGCTTGGAAAAGTGTGCCCACAGTGGAGTTGGGTTCAATTCAGCAATATTGCTCATGAGTGGCCTCGATTTATTCTATTGTTGCCGGAGCTATAAGCTAGCTGGCCGATCAAAGGCGGTGGGCTTTGGCCCCCGGCAGGAAAGCCCGGCGAGCGCCGGGCTTGGGTAAATGTGCAGGAGTTTATTTTTGAGCCGCGTCGGCAGCCTCAGATTTTTCAGCGTTCAGTTCAAAGGCGATGCGTCGTTTGTCTACATCGACAGACGCTACTTTAACTGAAACTTCCTGTTCTAGGTGGAAGCGTTTTTCATTGTGCGTAAGAACCAGGTGCTTGCCATCGAAGGCGGGCAGATTCTTCTTATCGCCATTCATGCGCACAAAGCCGTCAATACCAAAGTCGTCGAGTCGCACGCCGATGCCTGCGCCGTTTACCAGGGTAATTTTCCCTGTAAATTCCTGGCCAACTTTCTTCTCGATAAATTGAGCGTAGAGCCATTGCTCCAGGGCTCGGTTGGCCTGGCGACCGCGAATCAGGCTTTCCTGCAGGGATTCAATTTTATCATCGGCCAGTGTGGAGGCTTTCTCTCCCTGCGCAGCAGCGCGCAGAACGCGGTGGTTGTGCAGGTCGTTGTACTTGCGAATTGGAGAGGTGACGGTGGCGTAGGCCTCGAGGCCCAGTCCCAGGTGAGCCCCTACCTTGTTATCGAGCTGGCCCGGGCGCAGCATACGCTTGAGCACGGCGAGCAGGTTGTTCATCTGCGGCTCTTCATGGTTTTCCAGGTACTTAACCAGTGCAAGGTAATGCTCCAGTTGCCCCAGATCGGCCTCTGCATGCTCAGGCAGCAGTTCTTTCAGCAGGCTGCGAACTTCCCCCATGCGCTCTTCGCGGAAGCCCAAGTGAACAGAGAAGCAGCCCTGCTCAATCTCGGCGAGTTTGCCACCCATGCTGATATTGGTAGCGAGCATGGCTTCCTCGACCATTCGCTGAGCGATATTGCGTTCCTGTTTTTCGATACGCTCGATCTTGCGCTGATCGTTCAAGCGGATTTCATAGTCCGGGCGATCTTCCATTGCCAGTGAGTGGCTGGCACGGTATGCGGCCCGCGCTTCGTAGATCGTCGCCAAATTACGCAGACTGTCCTGTTGCTCCTGGGGCACGGCGGAGTCGTCACCCTCAATAAAGCGGCTGACTTGTTCATAGCTCAGTTTGTGCTGGGAGCGAATAGCGGCAAATTCATAGCGGCTATTGCCAATGGTGCCATCGCTATCGATATCGACATGGATAACCAGGGCGGGGCGCAGCTCGCCGGGAACCAGGGAGAACAGGTTCTCACACAGGTTGCGCGGCAACATGGGTAGGGTTTCGCCCGGTAAATACTGGCTGTGGGCCCGATTAAACGCCTCTTTATCCAGGGGGCTGTTCTCATCAATTAGGGATGATGGGTCTGCTATAGCAATGTGCAGGGTCCAGCCCCCGTCACGGCTGCTTACGGCCAGAGCGTCGTCCATATCGCGAGTGGTTTCTGCATCGATAGTTGCGAAGCCCAGCTCGGAAAGTTCGGTGCGCTCACCGGTAACTGTTGTCAGTTTCTCCGCAATTGTGTCCGCCTGCTTTTGTGCAGCGGCACCAAATTGCTCAGGCAGCTTGAATTGGGCGACAACATAGGCGTGTTCGATACCGGGCATATCGGGCTTGCCGATAACGGTCTCCACCTTGGCCTGGGCTCTGCCGTCTTTAAATGGATGGCGGTTTACTTTGCAGGCAATAAACTCTCCCGGCTGGGCCTTGCCGCGAGCCTTGGGAGGGAGAAAAATCCAGCGGGACAGGCCATTTTGCGTGGGCTGGATAAAGTGGCCCTGGCCGCGCTGTACATACTGGCCAACAAGGTAGTCGAGCTGGCTGTCGATCAATGCATCGAGTTCTGCTGCGAGTTTACCCTTGTTCTCTTCGGAGAGACTTACTCGAACCCGGTCACCGGGAAATACACGCTCCATTTCATTGGGAGGCAGGAAGGCTTCCCTCCCGTCATCCAACTCAACGAAGCCAAACTTGCCGTTACTGCCGCGAACCCGGCCTTCGGCAAACTCCTTACTGGAGCGAATATCTGTTTTCAGTTGCGAAAGTTGTTTTAGAGCGTCGGCATTCAGCATCGAGTTTATCTCTATGGGTCGATTTGGGCGCGGATTCTACCAGACCATGCGCAGAGGATGTAACGCGCTTAGGCGGTGGAAATGATCTTAGTTGTCAGTGTTGTGAGGTTTTCAAAAATTTTTGAAAAAGTGGGCATATTAAGGAAGGCTTCAAAAGGAGGTTCTTTGCCAGAAGATTTATACAGGAATCGTGTTCTCTTGAGGGGCAGTTATAGGAAATTTATAAGAGAGCCGCCAGCGGTAGGAGAGGGCCCGGTATTCAATGCCAATTAATGGAGAAATAAGAGCGTAGAGCTAGCCGCCTAGATTAATGACTGGGCGGCCCAAGTTATTCTGGGGCAAACGAATATCCTAAAAATGATATTTTGGTGTGATGTTTTAGCTATTCTAATGCTCATGTGTGCAAAATATGCAAACTTTGTCTGTGGGAGCTGGATATAATCTTATTCCAGATAAAAACAGATAAGGGCTGTGGTTGTTCCCCAGCTGTAGAACCGGCCTTCCGGAGAGGAACAGTTAATGAGTATTTTTTCCCATTCCGCCTACGATAAACACGAACAAGTGGCGTTTTACCAAGATGCAAAGAGTGGCTTGAAGGCCATTATCGCGGTACACAATACGAATTTGGGTCCCTCACTGGGTGGCTGCCGTATGTGGCCCTACGCCGACGATGGCGAGGCCCTGAATGATGTTCTCCGTCTTTCCCGGGGTATGACTTACAAGTCCGCAATGGCCGGCCTCAAGCTGGGCGGTGGCAAGTCCGTAATTATTGGTGACCCGCGCAAGGAAAAGACTCCTGAGTTACTGCGCGCTATGGGTGAATTTATTAATACCTTGGGCGGCCGTTATATCACTGCTGAAGATTCTGGCACTAGCGTGGCGGATATGAGTGTTATCGGTGAGACAACCGAGTTTGTCTCCGGCCTGTTCGCGGGCTCCGAGTATGGTGGTGATCCTTCCCCTTCGACTGCTTACGGTGTGTTTGTTGGCCTGAAAGCTGCGGTAGAACACCGCTGGGGCAAGACTGACCTGACCGGCTTAAAAGTCTCTATTCAAGGCGTGGGCAACGTCGGTTTCCGCCTGGGTAAACTATTGAAGGATGCCGGTGCGGAACTGTTTGTCACCGATATTTTCCAAGACAATATCGATCGTGCAGTTACAGAGCTTGGTGCCATAGCCGTAACTGCCGACGAAATCTTTGACCTGGACGTAGATCTGTTTGCCCCCTGTGCGATGGGTGCAATTCTCAACGATGACACCATCAGCCGTTTGAAGGTTCAGGCGATCGCTGGCGCGGCCAATAACCAGTTGGCGGAAGAGCGCCATGCTGAAGTGCTTCGCGAGAAAGGTATTTTGTACGCACCGGACTATGTCATTAATGCTGGCGGTATTATCGATGTTTATTACCAGCAGAAAGGCGATTACGACGCTGCAGAAGTGCGCGCTCATATCGAAGAGATTGGCAACACTATGAAAGAAGTGTTCGAGCGTGCCGATGAAACCGGCCAGACCACCGCTCACGTAGCGGACCGGGTTGCCGAGGAGCGCTTTGGTCACCATACGGTTGTAGGCGAGGCCGAAGACAAGTCTGGTACTGTGGCAGCGTAATGTTTTCAGCGCAGGAGTAGAGCTGGTGACCTGATTCCTTGGGCGATTGTCATCTCGCTTCTCTCTGTGATGTATTGATTTGGGCACTTCGGTGCCCATTTTTTTGCCTGGAATATTTGCTAAATTGCGGTTGGTAAAAGGTTTTGCTGACACTCTGGAGGAAAGCTGGCCTAAACTTGCCATCCTGAAATTGCGGTTTTTTAAAAGGGAGTGACAATATGGACTTGCGTCCGCTACTTATCAGCGTTGCCATCGCTATTACTGGCCTTACCGCTTGCGGAAAGTCTACCGATGATACGCCTCATGCGCTTTCGGTGGATAAGGAAGCAGCAGCCAGTAGTAAGGCTGCTGCATCCGATAAAGAGGCGTATGTCCCGCCACCCAAGTTGGAGATTCCTTTCCATAAGGAAGTATTGCCCAATGGCCTGACGGTGATTGTGCATGAAGACCACAAAGCCCCCGTTGTATCTACCAATCTTTGGTACAAAGTAGGCTCTAAGGACGAGCCGCCAGGTAAAACCGGATTTGCTCATTTATTTGAGCACTTGATGTTTAACGGTAGCGAAAACTTCCCAGGGGAATATTTCGAACCCTTCCAGCGCTCTGGGGCCACCGATATGAATGGCACCACCAGCAATGACCGCACCAATTATTTTGTCACTGTGCCCAAAGGTGCCCTGGATATGGCGCTGTGGATGGAGTCCGACCGAATGGGGCACTTCAAAGGTGCAATTACCCAGGAGGTTTTGGACGAGCAGCGCGGTGTTGTAAAGAATGAAAAACGCCAGGGGGAGAATGCACCTTATGGCAAAGCGTTCGATATTATTGCCAAGAGTACCTTCCCCAAAGGACACCCCTATTCGTGGACGCCGATTGGCTCGATGGAGGACCTGGACAACGCCAGTCTTGAAGATGTCAAAAAATGGTTTGAGGACCATTATCAGCCCGCTAATGCCGTTTTGGTAATTGCGGGTGATGTTACGGTCAAAGATGCGATGGCCAAGGTGCGCAAATATTTTGGTGATATCCCGAGCACAGGAGTGCAACCGCGCATTAAGAATTGGGAACTACCCACCCAAGTGAAAAAGAGGGAGGTGGTTTACGACCAGGTGCCCCAAACGCGAATTTACAAGGTTTGGAATGTGCCCGCAGTGGGTAGCGAAGTGGAAGACGCGCTGGAATTAATGACTTCCCTTCTCGCCAATAGAAAAAACTCTCTTCTTTACCGCCGTTTGGTTCGTGATGAGCAAGTGGCTACCAGCGTCAGCGCTTTTTATTACGGCCGTCAGCTTGCAGGGCAGTTGATGATTATTGTCGACGTGAAACCGGGGCAGTCTGTAGAAAAAGTTGAAGACTTACTGAATAAAGAATTAAAGCAATTCGCAAAAAATGGTGTGAATGCGGATGAGCTGCGCCGGGTTAAACAGAGTGAGTTTGCCGGGCTGGTAAAGGGGTTGGAAAAAACCGGTGGTTTTGGTGGTAAGAGTGACATTCTTGCCCAGTCGGAGTTTTATTTCGGCGATCCCGGAGCCTTGATAGAAGGCGTGGAGGATTATGCAAAAGTATCCGCTCTCGAAGTTCAGGAAGTGGCTGAGCAGTGGTTAAAAGAGGACTCCTACACCTTAATTATGGAGCCGAAGCAGAAGTATACGGCAGCGGCGGAGGGTGCTGACCGCAGCAAGCTCCCCGAGGTAGACAAAAATGTAGAGCTGGAACTGCCAAAACAAAAAGAATTTACCCTCAAAAATGGATTAAAGGTTGTTCTGGCCGAACGCCACGATACTCCCGTGGTACTGATGAATCTGCAATTTCGCAGTGGCGCCTCCGCAGATAAAAATAAGCCGGGTCTGGCTTCAGTTGCGGCGCAAATGCTGAACGAAGGTGCGGGTGATCTGGATAGCCTGGAATTTAGCTCTCGCTCAGAAGAGCTTGGTGTAAATATTGGTGGTGGTAGCGGCCTTGATTATAACAATATCAGCATGAGTGCCCTTAAGACGCAGCTGGAGCCATCGCTGGAGCTATTTGAGAAGGTGGTTACTGAACCTCGTTTCCCCGAGTCCGACCTGGAGCGGGTTAAGTCCAATCGCCTGGATGCAATAGCCCAGGAAAAAGCCCAGCCTCAGGGCTTGGCTATGCGTGAACTGCCGCCGCTACTATTTGGAGAAAACCACCCTTATGGCTCTCCCTTGACGGGATCGGGTACTCCCGAGGGTATTAAGTCCATAACCCGTGAGGATCTGGTTAATTTCCAAAAGACCTGGGTGCGACCGGATAATGCAACCCTGACGATCGTGGGCGATGTTACTGAAAAAGAAATAGAGCCTCTGCTGAATGAAACTCTCGGAAAGTGGACTGCTCCTAAATCAGAGCTTCCCAAAATTGAAGTTGCCAAGGTGCCCCGTCCGGAAAAGGCTCGAGTTTATTTGCTTGACCGCCCCGGCGCACAACAGAGTTATATCATGGCGGGTTTGCTGATGCCGCCTTGGCAGCCGCAGGGAGCTGAAGCTTTTGATGCGATGACGAATATTATTGCCGGAAAGTTCACTTCCCGGGTCAATATGAATCTTCGTGAGAACAAGCATTGGTCCTATGGTGCCCGCGCGGTTTCCCTCGATACAGAAGGGCAGCGTCCTTATATCCTCTTTGCTCCTGTGCAAACTGATAAAACAGCTCCAGCGATTAAGGAATTGGTAAAAGAGTATGAGGAATACTTAGGAGAGCGTCCTATTACTGCAAAAGAGCTTGAGGACTACCAAAATGATGAGGTCCTGAAGCAAAGTGCTCGATTCCAGACCAAAGGGCAATTGCTTTCCAGTATTAATTGGCAGGTGGAGAAGGGGCTTCCAGAGGAATATATTGCCGAATACCCACAGCGGGTTTCAGCACTGAATAAGGAGAAAGTGGAGGCCTCCGCGAAGGAGTATCTTGCGCCAGAGCAATTCACCTGGGTGATTGTTGGGGATCTGAGTAAGATTAAAGGCGAGGTTGAAGCCTTGGATATTGGCCCCGTTGAGGTGCTTCCTGCAAAGGACTGATTGAAATTATTTCCCCGCCCTGTTTGGGCGGGGAAATAGGGTTTAGGCTTTAAAACTGGGGCGCTCTTTAAGTTGTTCACGCCACCTGATTAAGTGAGAGTGCTTGGACGGATCGGGTCGAAGGTTTTGCACTTTGCCGAAATCCAGTCCGCAAACCATGCTGATATCGGCCACTGAAAAATAGTCACCAACCAGGTATTCATGGTCTGAAAAGTGGTTGTCGAGGGTATCCATAAACTTCAGGGCTCGCTTGCCTGAATCCTCACCAAAATCGGGGTAAACATTCATCCGGTCCTTAAAGAAACCGGAAACGTGCTGGAAACACATCCCGACAGGAAACATAAGGTTAAAGTCGGCACGGCGATTCCACATTTCCACCAGTGCTTTTTCCTTGGGGGTGCGGCCGAAGAGTGGTGGCTCTGGGTGTAGTTCCTCAAAATAACGCTGAATGGCCACTGATTCCGCAATGTAAGTGCCGTCATCCAGCTCCATTACGGGTACTTTTTTATTGATATCTTTGCTTCGAAACTCTGAGCTAAGATTTTCCCCTTTTGTAATATCTATTCCGACATATTCTGCATCTAACCCCTTTTCTGCCATAAACATGCGAACACGTCGACAGTTTGGTGCTGCTGCGAACTCATAGATTTTCATAGAGGCTTCCTCTCGCTTGGGTAATTGCGTAGATTGTGCGATCTTGGTAAAGGACGTTGAGAATCTAAAAGAGATCTACTGGGGACGACAATGACAACAAAGACCAACCGAAGCTACTTTGTCAACCGCGCAGCCGCCGTGACTTTGTCGGTATTTGCCGGGCTTTTCAGTTTGCAGGCGAGTGCTGAGAGCATTGCAATTTACGCTGGCAAATTATTTGATAGCAGTAATGGAAAATTATTGGAAGACCGCACCATTCATATTGTCGACGGACGGGTTGAGTCGGTACAGAAAGGGTTTGCCAAGCGCGATCGAGAGCGCTTAGTCGACTTGAGAGAATATACGGTATTGCCAGGTTTGATGGATATGCACAGCCATCTCACTTACGAGTTTGGGCCGCGTGCTTATATGGAGTCTTTCAGCTGGAATACTGCCGATTTTACCTTGCGCGGCGTGGATGCTGCACACCGCACTCTACAGGCTGGATTCACCACGATTCGAAATCTTGGTGATCACGACAATGTGACTGTGAGTTTACGTAATGCAATCAACAAAGGCCTGGTGGAAGGTCCGCGTATTTATACGGCGGCAAAGACAATCGCAACTACCGGTGGGCACGCTGACCCCACCAATGGGCTCAGGCAGGACTTGATGGGAAACCCTGGCCCAGTGGATGGTGTTATTGATGGGCCGATCAGCGCGCGCAAAGCGATTCGTCAGCGCTATAAGGACGGCGCTGACCTGATCAAGATCACCGCGACTGGTGGAGTCTTGAGTGTGGCAAAGAGCGGCCAGAACCCACAATTTATGCAGGATGAGCTGGAGGCAATTGTTGAAGCTGCTAAGGACTATGGTTTCACAGTTGCAGTACATGCCCACGGTAAGGAGGGAATGATTCGCGCAATTCGTGCTGGAGTGGACTCCATTGAGCACGGCACCTATATGGATAATGAAGTGATGGACCTGATGCGCCGTAACAACACCTGGTTTGTGCCGACTCTATTGGCTGGTGAGTGGGTGACAGAAAAATCGGCGATTGAAGGCTTCCTGCCAGACCTGGTGCGCCCGAAAGCCGCGACTATGGGGCCTTTAATGCAGGACACTTTTAGCCGCGCTCACAAGCGCGGAGTGAAAATTGCATTTGGAACCGATACCGGTGTGACCCGTCACGGGGATAATGCCCGTGAATTCTTACTGATGGTACAGGGTGGAATGAGCCCGGCCGATGCACTGCGTTCAGCGACTTGGAACGCGGCCCAACTACTGCAAGTACAGGATCAGCTGGGCAGCATTAGCGAGGGCAAGATAGCTGATATTATCGCTGTGGCTGGAAATCCCCTAGAAGATATTTCGGAAATGCAACGGGTTCTGTTTGTAATGAAAGAAGGCGTTATTTACAAAGAGTCTAGCGAGTTGCCAAGTGATGTGTTTCTTGAGCAAGATATCAGCGGTTAGCCGGTAGAGAAGAATGGCAGTGAAACAGCAAGACTGATGTGCTGTTTCACTGTTAGCAAGACATCAGCTACTGCGGGGCGGTAGGGAAGAATTGAAATGCACTGTGAATATATTCAAGCCCCGAATGGCCTCAAACGCCGTGTATCCTTCCTGCCCTCGTATGTGAGTAGCTATTGCTCCGTATTAGTCCTCGAGTTCGTATACCAGATCCAGATTGACGGTAAGTGTGGTTTCTCCCGGTGAAATGGGGGTGGAAGCACTATCTTTCATGGCCGCCATTTCAGTGCGGTACATGGGGCGTGGCATACCGCCGTTGCCATTTTCTGAAATACTGACAATGCGACGCACTTTTGTACCCAGCGCTTTGGCGTACATTTCTGCACGTTCCTGGGCGTCTTCAAGGGCTTTTTCCCGGGCTTTGGCTTGAACTGGAGCAGGTTCACCAATTTCGAAGCTCGGGCCGTTGATCTGGTTGGCGCCAGCGGCAGTAAGATTGTCCAAGACCTTGCCGAGTTCATCCAGTTTGCGAACCTTCACGCTGACGGTATTTCGCGCGGTGTAACCAGTGATTCGGGGTTTTTTGTTTTGCTGGTACTGGTAGCGCGGAGACAGGTTAACGCCTGTGGTTTGAATATCTTTCTTGTTGATACCCGATTTTTTGATGGCGGCCATTAAAGACTCCATCAGATTGGCGTTATCGCGCATTGCCTGTTTGCTGTCCTCTGACTCGGTTACCACTCCGACAGAAATTTTTGCGATATCAGGAACCTGACTTGCCTCCCCCCGTGCAGCGATGGATACCATCGTCCCCCGGTCTTCTGGAGCCCGCTCGTTACCACAGGCGGTGGCGAGCAGGGCGAGAAGGGAAATTACTGAAATTTTTACTGCTTTCATAACGCTTCCTTATCCATTGAGTGCTGATTGTTGCGACGAAAATGGCGCCATTATTTTATAGATTGAATCCTGAACCGCAGCTGAGCCGGTGTGCCTTTTAGGTGTGAAATATGCTCTAGCGGCGGTGGTAAAAATCACTTTGTCCTCTTTGCTCTGAAGCTTTAAGAGTTAAAAATCTGCTGGTAAGTTTCATCCTTATCGTGATAGATGGCGAATCCCAGCCTGAGAAACTGTTGTCGCCGATCACACAGAACTGCTCGAGCCTTGAGCTCTTCCTGAACCCTCTGTGAGATTTCTGGTTGTGAGCAGTCAAATGTGAAAAAGTGGCCGTGACCTTCTTCCAGATCATGATAAATCAAGTTGTTGCGATTCAAGATGGGGTGGTCTGAGTTATCCATGCTATTCAGGAATCGGGTTTGCGCATTGAGAACATAGCTGTGTATTTTCTCGATGGTAATGCCTTCGCGATGGAATAAATCGAAAATAGCCAGGGCTTTGTAGAGTGTTGAATAGTCCATGGTCGCCCCGGCAAAGCGCAGCCAATTGTCGCTATATCCGACTTCTCCCGAGCGATTCTCCAGCTCAGCCATTTCTGCGAACCAGCCGGTATTTACGGGGCGCAGTGTACAGTTCGCAGGAATTGTCATAAAACACAGGCCTTCACCGGCGCCTAGGTACTTATATGATCCTGCCGTAAAAAAAACCTTGTCTGCAACGGTTGAAAGATCGATTGGGCGGGCAAAAAAACCGTGATATCCATCGATAACGAATTGTGTGTCATGCGGTTTCTGTGCCGCAACCTCCAGCAGCCGGGGAAATACCACACCGGAGTCAAAAAATACCAGGCTGGCATAGGCCAGATGGTATTCATTTTTATGTAGCTCGGTCTCAAATCTTTCCGCCAGGGTGGCGTAGGGTTCTTTGGCAACTCTCGTTACCTCTACTTGAGGAAGCTCTTCCAGACGTTGTAATTGGCGAGTAAAACTGTAGAACTCTCCGTCTGTAGTGAGAATGCGCAATGGTTTACTGGGATCGAATGAACTCAGTAGCCGATACACTAGTTCATGGGTATTTGGGGCTATAGCGATCAAGTCTGCCCTGGGCAAGTTGAGGGATTTTGCGATCGCCGCTTGCCATGAGGGTATCTTCTCCTCAAAAATTGGCCCCCATTTTTCATCGGCCAGAAGTGCTGAATCGCGCCAGTACTGCTGTACTGCATCAAGGGTAACATCGGGCCAGTAGTGGTGGGAGTGGCAAGCCATGTGCAGCATGGAAGAGGGACTGCCACTGGGCGCCTGAAGGAACTCGCGATAGAATTTTTTATACATATGCGTTTAGCTTTAAAAAGCCGATTTATTTGTTATGGGCTGATTGTAGAGCTTGGCAACAAGAAGGAGTAGAGGGTGAAGTACTTACACACCATGGTTCGCGTAACCAATCTGGATGAATCTCTGGCGTTTTACTGTGAAAAGCTGGGCCTGCAGGTCGTTAGTCGAAATGATTATGATAAAGGGCGTTTCACCCTAGTGTATCTCGCAGCCCCCGAGGATCTTGAAGCGGCCAGGGAGAATAAGGCCCCGACACTGGAACTCACTTACAATTGGGACCCGGAAAGCTACACTGGCGGGCGGAACTTCGGACACCTGGCATATCGGGTAAATGATATTTACGGGGTGTGCCAACGCATGATGGATCAGGGAGTAGTTATCAACAGACCCCCGAGAGACGGCCATATGGCATTTCTTCGCTCCCCAGATGGGATTTCCATAGAGTTGCTGCAAAGTGGAGAGCCTCTCCCACCACAGGAGCCCTGGATGTCTATGGAAAATCAGGGTGAGTGGTAGTCCGGGATAGTTGAAACCTGAGATAAATTCTGACGGCCAAGAAAAAGAGAAAGTGAGTGAAAAATACCAGTTGTATTCTACTGGCCGGAGAGACGGCTGCGCGGCGCATACGTGAAGAGGGATTGTCCCAGAGGCAATTTTCGACGCTGGTCGGCGCTTCCGGCGGTCCCAAGTGGCTGGTGATTAGCCAGTTGGATCGGGTATTGATGGGGGAGTTCTTCAAGGAGCGGAGCGAGCCAATTGTCACCTTGGGGTCATCTATCGGTAGTTTTCGCAACATGTGTTACGCAATGGCAGAGCCGCTGTCAGCACTTGAGCGATTAGAGCATCACTATATCTACCAAGCCTACTCTGACAACCCCTCCCCTGAAGAGATTACTGCCGGCGGTCGCAAGATGCTGCAGGCAGTGTTGGGTGCTAAAGGTGCGCGCGAGGTAGTGGAAAATCCCATTTGGCACAGCCACTTTGTGGCGGTCAGGGGCAGGGGGCCACTGGCCAGTGAAAACAAGGCACTGTTGGCGCCGGCATTACTCGCCTCGGCACTGGCAAATGCTGTATCTCGCAACAGCCTGAGCGCTTTTTGGGAGCGGGTGGTTTTTCATTCGCAAGAGTCGGCAGGCATTCACTTCCAGAACCTGAGCACCGAAAATATTCCGCTGACCGAGCAGAATACCTGTGCTGCTGTACTGGCCAGTGGCTGTATCCCTTTGGTAATGACAGGGGTGCAGACACCGGAGGGAGCTCCACAGGGTAATTATCGCGATGGCGGTATCACCGATTACCACTTTGATCTGCGCTTCCGCCACCCCCAGGGCTTAGTGCTCTACCCGCACTTTTTCCCCTATATGGTGCCCGGCTGGTTTGATAAAGGGCTCTCTTGGCGACGGGTTCGCGGAGATGCCATGCAATCCACTCTGGTTGTGGCTCCTTCGCCCAAATTCGTTGCCTCCTTGCCCTATGGAAAAATTCCAGACCGCAATGATTTCTACAAGCTCGACCGTGAAGACCGTTTGAAGTACTGGGGGCGGGTGGTTGATCTCAGTCGCCGGGTGGCAGATGATTTTTATGAAATTTGGCAAAGTGGCCGGGCAGCTGAACATTTAATTGAGGTGGGTGCGGAGGATGTCCCTCATATGTTGGGGCAGGTCAGGGCAGCATAGGTATGGTGCAGGAATTTAACAGTCCCCAGGAAGAGTACCGCACAACTCAGGAGAGGGTTTATTTTCAGGTGCGGGATGCCATTCTGCGGGGAAAGTTTTTGCCGGGTAGGGCGATTACTATTCGGGGCTTGGCCTCGGAGCTTAATTGCAGTCCAATGCCGGTTCGCGAAGCGTTGCGTCGCCTGACCTCCGAGCGGGCCCTGGAGCTGTCAGATACCCGCCGGGTCAGGGTGCCGACAATGACCCCGGAAAAACTGGCAGAGATTTGTGCCGCTCGTGTGGCCCTGGAGTGTCAGGCCGCTGAACAGGCCCTGCCATTGGTAGGGGATGCTGAATTGGCGCAACTTCGGGAGCTGGATGAACGTGTAACAGAAGCTCTCGCTCAGAAAGACATCGAGCGCTATGTAACCACTAATCTGGAATTTCACTTTACCCTCTATCGCCTGGGGCAGCCCCATATCATCCTGTCCCTGATCGAGAGCCTGTGGCTACAGACAGCTCCCCTCCAGCACTTGGTTTTCCAGCGCTTTGGCGTGCAGGAGTTGCCAGACCGGCATCAAGATCTGCTCGAAGCTATTGCCAGTAAAGATGAGTTGAAGGTGCGCAAAGCCATTCAGCAGGATATTGAAGAGGGGCTCGGCTCTATCTCTGCAGAGGAGCTGCTGTAGCGGCTCCTTCCCCCCCCCCCAGTTGACTATTTAGTTTCCACTTTTTCTCCTCGCACTGGCGCAATTCGACCTTATGTTTTCGGTAAGGGCAGATAGACCTTGCGCTTCTGTCGATGGCCCCACTAGAATGTGATCACAAATTAGTGGTAACGATTTGGCCTTTTGAGCCCGATTGGTGGGCGCTGAGCAAGGCCTGTGAAAGCCAGGAGAGAAATATGAACAAGACTGAGCTGCAGCAACACGACCGTGAGCACCTGCTACACCCATTTACTGACTTCCATGACTTGGGCCAGCAGGGGACCCGTGTGATTACCAGCGCCGAGGGCGCTTACATCACCGATATTGATGGCAACAAAATGCTTGATGGTATGTCAGGCCTCTGGTGTTGCAACCTCGGCTACAGCCGCAAAGAAATCAGCAATGCGATCTACGAGCAGCTGAATACCCTGCCTTTCTATAACAGCTTCTTTCAGTGCACTACGGTACCCTCGATTGAACTGGCCGACGCCCTGGCTGAAGTGACCCCGGCGCATATGAACAATGTGTTCTTCACGGGTTCCGGTTCCGAGGCAAATGATACTAACCTGCGTCTGATCCGCCGTTTCTGGGATATCCAGGAAAAGCCGGAGAAGCGCATCGTTATTTCCCGTAAGAATGGCTATCACGGCTCTACCATTGCCGGTGCCAGCCTGGGTGGTATGAGCGGTATGCACAAGCAATTCCAGCCGCTTGACTACATTGAGTACGTACAGCAGCCCTACTGGTTTGGTGAGGGCGGCGATATGTCTCCAGAGGAGTTTGGTATCCAAGCGGCTCGTAGCCTGGATGAGAAAATCCAGGAGCTGGGCCCGGAAAATGTTGCGGCGTTTATCGCTGAGCCAATCCAGGGTGCTGGCGGCGTAATTATCCCGCCGGAAACCTACTGGCCGGAAGTCAAGAAGGTGCTGGACCAGTACGACATCCTGCTGGTGATGGATGAAGTGATTTTTGGTTTCGGTCGTACCGGTGAGTGGTTCGGTGCCGACTATTACGGCATGAAGCCCGACCTGATGACTTTCGCCAAAGCAGTAACCAATGGTTACTTCCCCCTGGGCGGTACCATGGTGAGTGATCGTGTCGCTGAGGTGATCAAAACCAAAGGTGGCGAGTTTACCCACGGTTACACCTACTCCGCGCATCCGGCTGCCTGTATGGCAGGTCTGGCAACTATCAATATTCTGCGCAACGAGAAGATTATCGAGAATGTCCGCGATGTAACCGGCCCTTACCTGTCCAAGCGTTGGGCTGAACTGGCGGAGCATCCGATCGTTGGCGAAACCCGCAGTTTGGGTATGGTCGGTGCCTTGGAGCTGGTAAAAGATAAGGCCAGCCGCGCTCGTTTTGATGATGACTGCACCGCTGGTGCGGTATGTCGTGACCTGAGTATCAAGCACGGTTTGGTGATGCGCGCCGTTGGCGATGCCATGGTTATCGCACCACCGCTGATTATGACCACTGAACAGGTCGATGAGCTGGTAGAAAAAGCGCACCGCGCCCTGGACGACACTGCTAAAGCACTGGCGTAACATAGCGGCAAGATACTCTGTTGCAGAGGCGTTCTGATACCCCGTTTTCCATAGTTTGAATGGAAAAGCGGTGTTGGGCCGTCTCTGCGTTTAGATTGGATCACCCCAGGCACCTTATGTCTCAAGAAAAAGAATTCACTGCCCAGCCCGATCTGCTGGAGCAGTCGCAAAAATTCCTGGCAGAGCACTCGGACCTAAAGTGGATCGAAGGCTTTATGTTCGATATCAATGGCGTGCCGCGAGGGAAGTGGTTGCCGGCAGAAGCTTCGGAGAAATTGCTCAAGGGCAGTCTGCAAATGCCGCGTAGCGCGGTCAGTCTCGATATCTGGGGGCGGGATATTGAAGACAGCCCGCTGGTATTTGCCAGTGGAGACAGCGATGGCGTTTGTCTGCCGGTTTCGCCTATTAGCCTGGCGCCCTGGCATCGCGAGTCCACCGCCCAGCTGCATATGCAGTTGCATGAGGCAGATGGCTCCTCTCTCTATGCCGATCCCCGCAGCCAGTTGCAACGCGTGGTAGAGCGTCTCGGTAAACTGGGTTATACCGCCGTGTGTGCGACCGAGCTGGAATTCTATCTGCTCCGCGATGAGGTGGATCATCTGGCGCGTCCGCGCCCGGTTAGCGATAACGACGCCGAGCTGGTGCCTTCCACCGACGTATACGATCTGTCCGAGCTCAATGCACAGCGACACTTCTTTGCCGATGTGCGAGCTGCCTGCGAGGCACAGGGTATTCCTGCAGATTCAGTATTGTCGGAGTGTGCGCCGGGACAGTTTGAAATCAACCTGTTGCACAGTGCCGATCCCGTTAAAGTGGCAGACCAAACATTACTGTTTAAGCGCTTGTTAAAAGGGGTGGCGCGCAGTCACGGCTTCCGCGTGAGTACCATGGCCAAGCCTTTCGGGGATCAGGCGGGTAACGGAATGCACGTGCATATGAGTTTGATCGACGCCAATGGAAAGAACGTTTTTGATGACGGTTCTGACACTGGCTCCGATTTACTGCGTTATGCCGCAGCAGGAATGCTGGCGACAGCCAACGATGCGATGGCGTTTTTCGCACCTCACAGCAACTCCTATCGTCGCTTCCAGGAGAGCTCTCACGCACCGCTGAATCTCTGCTGGGGCTACGATAATCGCACTACAACTTTGCGTGTGCCCGCCAGCGATCCTGTGGCACGGCGTATCGAGCACCGTATTGCCGGGGCGGATGTTAACCCCTATCTGGTGTTAGCTGCGATTCTCACTGGTGTGTGTCATGGCATTGAGAACCAGATGGAAGCGCCTGCACCTGTGGAAGGCGATGCTTATCAGGTAGAGAGTGAGAAGTTGATCAATACCTGGAGTGGTGCACTGGAGCGCTTTGAGCAGAGCCCTTTGTGGCGCGAGTATCTTGATCCACGCTTTGTGGAATTGTTCTCTCTGTTGAAAAGACAGGAGCAAGCAGAGATAGCTGCCCGCGTTACCGATGTTGAATACCAGAGTTATCTGCATCGGGTATAAACATTGGCGGTGTGCTTTAGCGCCGATTGCCGTTTTAGTGAACGGCTTTCACGACAGGAGAGTTAGTGGGGGTATTTCCTCTGCTATACCTAAATTTAAGTGCGTAATGTGCTTGAAACTCTCCTCCTGAAAGTGTGTTCGAGAAATCTGGCCCGCCTTTTGGCGGGCATTTTTTTATTCTCGATTGACTTATTTCCACTTCCTGTTCGTGTTAATCCCTTCTTTTAAAGTCGCCATGGCTTGAGTGTATCGAATGACACGGTGTGCGGTTGCTGGGCTTTTGTTGCTATTTTGGCTTGCGAGCACACATCCTTGGGCCAGGATACCAAGAGTGTGGACCGCTTCCGCCTAGCAGTCATTTCTCCGCCAGTGTATTCTTCCGCTTTACCAGCGAGACACCCCAGACGGTCGGCTCTTAGACGTTGGCATTCGCAGAATGTCTGTGCGAGAGCGGATAATGTTATGGGGTATAAAAATATTGCAGATGGGGAAACTATGACCGCCTTGGGAAATTGTGCAGACGGTCCAACGGCTGGCGAGACGCAGCCACTAAAAATATGCCTTTTGGGGTATCGCAGCAATCCACACAGTGGTGGTCAGGGCATCTACCTGCGCTACCTGAGTAAAGCACTGGTTGATGCTGGTCACTCCGTGGATGTTATTTCTGGCCAGCCCTACCCAGAACTCGATGAGCGCGTAAAACTCATCAAAATGCCAGGGTTGAACCTCTATGAAGTTGAGCGCCCAGCGCGGGCCTTGAAACCTCGCCACCTGCTGTCGTGGGCGGATTTTTTTGAATGGTGGAGTAAGCTTACCGGCGGTTTTGCCGAGCCTTATACCTTTGGCCGTCGGGTAAATAAATACCTGCGCAAGCACGGCAAACAATACGACATTGTTCACGATAACCAATCACTGTGCTACGGCTTGCTGGATATCGAGAAAAATGGATTGCCTGTTGTCGCGACAATTCATCACCCCATTACCCGGGATCGCCAACTGGCATTAGATGCCGCCCCCGATTGGCGTTTTCGTTTGCTGGTACGTCGCTGGCATAATTTTTTGAATATGCAGATTAAGGTATCGCGGAAGCTTCGCCATATCGTGACAGTTTCCAAGCAATCTGAGCGGGATATTATCGAGCAGTTTGGCGTAGCTCCCGAGCAGATTCACCTGATTTACAACGGTATTGATACCGAATTATTCAACCCAGGGGCAGAGAATAAGCGCTTGCCTCTGCGAATTATGACCACCGCATCGGCAGACCAGCCGCTCAAAGGTCTGCGCTTTTTATTACAGGCGTTGGCGGAATTACGCCAGGAATATGAAAACATAGAGTTGTTGGTGGTTGGCAAATTACGCGAAGGTGGCGCCACGGAACACTTGCTTCACGATCTGGATCTTCAGGATAGGGTTCAGTTTGTCTCCGGTATTTCTAACGAAGAACTGGTCGATAATTACCGCAAGGCTACAGCGGTAGTTTGCCCATCGCTCTACGAAGGATTTGGTTTACCTGCCGGGGAGGCAATGGCATGTGGTGCTCCGGTAGTATCCAGTGACGGGGGTGCTTTGCCTGAGGTGGTTGGGGATGCCGGAATCGTGGTCCCTGCAGGAAATCACGAAGCTTTGGCTAATGCCCTGCGCCAGGTTTTATCCAGCGAAGCGCTGCGAAAAGAACTCAGTGAGAAAGGTCGCCAGCGCATTGAAAATAAATTTTCCTGGAAAATCGCTGCAGAGAGTTTGGTGAAATATTACCGGGAAATTCTCGGACATACACTGGCGGAACAACCCAGTAGTCATGAAATAGAAACTCCGAATATGCGCAGTGCGGAGGCGGCTTGATGATTACTGTAGATCCCCAGCATTTAAATCTTCGCCCTGGCCAAAAAGTCCTCGACTTGGGGTGCGGTGAAGGGCGCCATTCCATTCACTTGATGATCACCGATGAGGTTGATGTTTACGGCATTGACCTGTGTTTTGATGATGTGCGCACTGCCAGTGAGCGAGCGGAACCTTTCCGCTCTCCCGAGCATTCAAAGGGTCGCTTGCAGTTCGGAGTTGCCAATGGCTTGCAACTACCATTTGCCGATGGGAGTTTTGATGTGGTTATCTGCTCAGAGGTACTTGAGCATATCCCCGATTACAAGTCTGTCCTGGCTGAGATTAACCGGGTATTAAAACCCTCTGGTATTTTTGCCGCGACAGTACCGGCATTTTTTCCTGAGTGGGTGTGTTGGAAACTCAGCGATGAATACCACCAGGTTGAGGGTGGGCATATCCGAATATTCCGCGAGCGCGAGCTGCGAGAGGATATTGAAAAACTGGGACACCACTATTTTGCCCGGCATAAGGCCCATGCGTTACATGCACCTTATTGGTGGTTAAAGTGTTTGTTTTGGGACAAGCCCGATTCCCGTTTGGTCTCTGCCTATCATCGCCTGTTGGTGTGGGATCTGATGAAGAAACCAGCCTTTACCCGGATTCTCGAAAAACTATTGAACCCGCTGTTGGGAAAAAGTATCGCTCTCTATTTTGTGAAACCTGCTGGTTCGACACAACGAGTAGATACGCCTCTCTCCCTGCCTGAGGGAGCTGAAGCATGAGTAAAGTTTCTGTGCCGGCAAAAGCTTCTGGTCTTTTCCCTGAAGGATTTATCCAGGATAGCGCCGACTATATTCTCTCCCAGCAGCTCCCCGATGGTTCAATTCCCTGGTTTAAAGGGGGCTATGCCGACCCCTGGGATCATGTTGAGGCCGCTATGGGGCTCGCCATTGCCGGAGAGTTCAGTGCTGCTGAAAACGCCTATTGCTGGTTGGCTGAGATTCAGCTGGAAGACGGCAGTTGGTGGGCCGCTTATAAAGATGGCGATATTGACAACCGGGAGCGCCGTGAAACTAATTTTGTTGCCTATGTGGCAACAGGAATTTGGCAATACTTTCTGATTAGTAGAGACACGCTGTTTTTACAGCGCTATTGGCCGATGGTGGAGCGTGCAATCGAGTTTGTATTGCGCTTGCAAACGGAATTTGGCGAAATTCATTGGGCGGTAGATTCAGAGGGCGCCCCTATGGAAGATGCCCTGATCACTGGTTGCTCTTCCATTTATAAAAGTCTGGAATGCGCAATTAATATTGCCCACCAGCTAGGGGTTGCTCGCCCCCAATGGTTACTTGCCCGGGAAGCTTTGGGCGATGCGCTGCGCAATAAACCGGAGCGCTTTGATCGCACCTGGGAAAGCAAGGCGCGCTTTTCAATGGACTGGTTTTATCCCGTATTAACCGGTGCCTTTTCTTGTGAGGCAGCGCAGTTGCGTCTTCAGCAGCGCTGGGATGAGTTTGTCGTGGCTGGTTTGGGTTGTCGTTGCGTCAGTGATGAGCCCTGGGTGACGGTGGCTGAATCCTGCGAACTCACTATGTCCCTAATAGCTGCTGGCCAGCGTTCGCGGGCGGAAATTTTGTATCGCGGTTTGCACCGTTGGCAGGATAAAGATGGGGGCTACTGGACCGGTTATGTCTACAGGGATGAGGCCATCTGGCCGGAGGAAAAAACCACCTGGACTGTAGGAGCCATGCTTCTGGCTGCCGATGCGCTCGCCGGATTAACGCCAGCGAGCGAGCTGTTTACATCGGTGTGCCTGCCCTTAAATGCGGCGCAGGATTCCCAGGGTGTCGACAGTTTCGACGAGCTCGAATTGAGCGGAAGCCAGGGCTAGTTTGTAAATATCGTAGGGCGCCTGGCCGCCATCGGCGGGGTCCGGGAAAATATCGTGGATAGCCAGATAGCCGCCGGGCACGATATGGCGGGACCAGCTGCGATAATCGGTCATGGCCGCTTCCAGGGAGTGGCCGCCGTCAATAAATACGAGACCCAAAGGGGTATTCCAGCAGCGTGCAGCTGTTGCGGAGGGGGCGACGACGGGAACAACCCAGTCATCCAATTCAGCCGCGCGAATATTCGCGCGGAAAGTGCGAAAACTGTCCATTAAATTGGCCTGGCCATCAAACAGTTCGGGATCGTGATACTCCTCTCCGGGCTGGTGCTCTTCAGATCCTCGATGGTGGTCCACGGCGAACAGGACGTTATCGGTCAGCTTACAGGCACTGGCCAGGTAAATTGATGATTTGCCGCAGTAGCTGCCCACTTCAAGACAGGGGCCCAGTGAGCTGGCTTCAGCTGCCAGGTGGTAGAGAGCTTCCCCTTCATGGGCAGCGAGGAAACCTTTAATTGCTCGAATATCAATAGGTAGATTTAGGGACATGGGTAAACGCTTGCTATTTTTCGTGGCCGAAACACTAAACTGCCGCTAATACAAAAGCAATTGGGTTTTTACTCAAGGCTCCGTAAGTCCCAGAGAATATAAGTAGAAATTAAAATATGCGTAAGGATCACAGGCCCTATTGGCTCAAGCGACTGCAGCTGCGTTGGCGCAAATGGCGAACAGAGTATTTCCTTCTGCCGCAATTCGATGCGGTTGGGGTTGAGCCGGAAGTGATGGACCCGGGTTCTGTCCATGTTTTTGGCGGAAATGTTCGGCTCGGAAATTACCCTCACTTAATCTCCAACAACGAGAAATGTATTCGCTTTACCACTTTTGGACACAAGGGGGGAGAGGCATTTATTACTATTGGGGATTTCGTATTGATCTCTCCAGGGGTACGTATTTCTGCGGCTCAATCTATTGAAATTGGCGATGCCTGTATGATCGCAGCCAATGTGTATATTTCCGATTCTGATTGGCATGGGCTTTACAATCGCACGCGGCCCTTCCGTTGTACCTCCCCGGTGCGCCTGGGTAACAATGTTTGGATTGGAGATAGTGCAACCATCTGCAAAGGTGTCACTATCGGTGACAATTCTGTAGTGGGAGCCGGCAGTATCGTCACCAAGGATGTCCCCGCAAATACGGTTGTTGCAGGCAATCCGGCAAAACCCATTAAATCAATTAATCCCAAGCGGCGAATGATTACCCGCGAGGTATTATTTGCCGATGCCTTTCGCCAAGCGCATAATCTGGATGAATTGGATAAGATGATGTTGGGCGGGAACACCTTATTAGGCTGGTTGCGCTCGGTATTCTTTCCCCGCCGTAGCGATTGAATGTGCAAGTATTAATAAAATGAAAAAAAGAAAAAGTATTGTCCTGATTGGAATGCCCGGCGCTGGTAAAAGTACGCTGGGGGTGTTGTTGGCAAAGGAGTTGGCACTGGGGTTTACAGATACTGATGTTCTGATCCAGTCCAGAGAGGGCAAGACTTTGCAGCAAATTATGGCTGAAAGTGATTATCTTAATCTCCGCGCCATTGAAGGGGGGGTATTAGCTGAGGCCACCCTCCCTAGTGATGTTATTGCCACTGGAGGAAGCGCAGTCTATAGCGAAGAGGGCATGGCGAATCTACGCAGTCAGGGTGTGGTAGTGTTTCTTCAGTGTTCAGCGGAGGAATTGCGCCGGCGTATCCATAATTATGAAAGCCGTGGCATTGCGAAGGCGCCCGGGCAGTCTTTTGCGGACTTATTTGAAGAGCGACAGGCCCTTTACCGACAATATGCTGAAATAACGGTGGATTGTGACAGAAAGTCTCTGCAGGAAACGCTTGATCATTTACTTAATGCGCTGCGGGAGATTGCAGAGTAACCGAAATTTCCTCTGTAAGCCCCATGCGTTAAAGCAAGGGGCTTTACTTTTCACACTTTTGGCTTAAAGTGGCAGCTGGGTGGTGTACTTCACCTGCTTGAGGGCAAAGGTGGAGTTGACTGAGGCCACGTTTGGCAGGTGTACCAGGGAGCGTTTCAGTAATTGCTCATAGTGTTCCACACTATCGACTACAACGCGCAGGACATAGTCTTTGTCTCCGCTGGTGGAATAGCACTCTACCACTTCCTGGACATCCTGAACTGCTGATTCAAAGTTGTTCAGGGATTCCTCATCGTGATTGTGGATGGTAACGTAGCAGTATACGGTAACACCCAGATCCAATTTGCGTGGGTCCAGCAAGGTAACACGGCCACGGATAATACCTTCGGCTTCCAACCGCTTGATTCTGCGCCAGCAGGGAGTATGCGAAAGACCGACTTTATCGCCTAGCTCTGCCATGGAGTAATCTGCGTTCTCCTGCAGCGCTCGCAGAATCTTACGGTCAAAATCATCCAGGTCTGTCGAACGCTTCATAAAGACTCCTATCCTATAAAAATTATCTATATCGAAACTTCTATCACAAATTTACGCATATTTGCGTGAATAAAGCAATGCTCTATTGCGCTTAACGAACTAGTATGACCTGACTAAACCGTTTTGGGATAGGTGCAGTGTGCCCTCAGCCGCTCTGGGACTTTGCGGCAAATATAAAAACAGGCGCATCTGACCACGGAAAACGGACTATTCGGAAGAATAATGACTAATAACTCGAACCGGGTTTCGAGAAGAATAATTAACCGGAAGTAGGTGTATGACTGAAAAAGTAACCAGTCCTCAAAGTACGGCGGATTCCCAAGTAAAAAAACAGGTTTCATTGGACGACCGCTACACCATGCTCAAGGGCCGTGTGCTCCTTTCAGGTATCCAGGCCCTTGTGCGCTTACCCATAGACCAGATGCGAATGGACCGGGATCGCGGCCTCAATACCGCGACTTTTATCTCCGGTTATCGGGGGTCTCCCTTGGGTGGCTACGACCTGCAGTTATCCAGGGCGAAAAAACTGCTGGGAGAGTACAACATCCGTTTCCAGCCTGGCGTCAATGAAGAGTTGGCGGCTACGGCAGTTTGGGGTTCCCAGCAGGTGGGCTTGTTCCAGGGTGCAGAAGTGGATGGCGTCTGCGGGATTTGGTATGGCAAGACACCGGGTGTCGACCGCTCCTGCGATGCATTTCGCCATGCCAACGCCGCTGGCTCCTCTCCCAAAGGTGGCGCACTGATCGTTGCTGGCGATGACCACGGTTGTAAGTCATCCTCCTATCCAGGGCAGTCTGAATTTGCCTTTGTGGATATGCATATTCCAGTACTTAACCCCGCCACCGTGCAGGAAGTGTTGGATTATGGTCACTATGGGCTGGAGCTGTCTCGCTTTAGTGGCTGCTGGGTGGCAATGATCACCCTGGCAGAAAATATGGATAGCTCTGCGACCGTGGAAGTGGACCCTGAGCGGGTCAAATTCCACTACCCGGATATTGAACGTCCCGAGGGCGGCCTGAATATTCGCAAGCAGGACAACCCTCTCGAGCAGGAAGAGCGCCTGTGGCGTTACAAGCGCCCTGCTGCGCTGGCTTTTGCCCGCGCCAATAAACTCAACAAGGTTGTACTGGAAAACCCTGAGGCGAGCCTCGGCATCGTAACCACCGGTAAGGCCCATCTGGACTTGATGCAGGCCTTCGAAGACATGGGTATCGATGAGCAGAAGGCCAAGCAGCTCGGTATCAGAATCCTTAAAGTGGGTATGACCTACCCGTTGGATGTGCCGGGTATCCAGGAGTTTGCCCGTGGCTTGGATACGCTGCTGGTGCTTGAGGAAAAACGCAGTTTGATGGAAGTACAGCTGAAAGAGGAGCTGTACAACGTCCATGTGAAGGACCCGAATTTCCCGCGTATTCTCGGCAAAGTGGACGATAGTGATCAGCCGCTGATGCCCGCTTATGGCGAACTGTCGCCAGCGATTATTGCCCAGGTATTGGGTTTTGTTTTGGGTGAGGACAAGTTGGATGAAGGCGGCAAGCACCGCTTGATGCGCCTCAATGCCCTGGCTGAACGTATTTCCCAGCAGACGGGCTCAAGTGTGTCTCGCTTGCCTATGTTCTGTGCCGGCTGCCCCCACAACCGTTCCACCAAGGTGCCGGAGGGAAGCCGAGCGCTAGCAGGTATTGGTTGTCACTATATGGCCCAGTGGTTGGATAGGGAAACTTATACCTTCACCCAAATGGGTGCCGAAGGGGTCAACTGGGTAGGGCAGGCGCCGTTTACCAGTGAAAAGCATGTCTTTGTAAACCTGGGTGATGGTACCTATTTCCACTCCGGTATTTTGGCGATTCGCGCTTCCGTGGCTGCCAAGGTCAATATCACTTACAAGATCCTGTTTAACGATGCAGTCGCCATGACCGGCGGCCAGCCCCACGATGGTGAGTTGGCTCCGGATATGATCTGTCGCCAAGTTTTGGCGGAAGGGGTTCAGAAAGTTGTCCTGGTGATGGATAACCCGGATAAATACAAGGGTGCACTGTCCTTCCCCAGTGAAGTTGAAATTCATCACCGGGATTACCTGCCCGTTGTAATGGATGAGCTGCGTGAGGTTGAAGGTTGTACCGTTATTATTTACGACCAGACCTGTGCCACCGAACTGCGCCGCAAGCGCAAGCGCGGGCTACTGCCTAAAGCCGAGGGGCGACCCTTCATCAACGAGCTGGTGTGTGAAGGCTGTGGGGACTGCGTCCAGCAGTCGAGCTGTATCGCTGTTGAGAAAGTGGAAACGGCGCTGGGTGATAAACGCAGGGTGAACCAAACCGGCTGCAACCAGGATATGTCCTGCGTTAACGGCTTCTGCCCCTCATTTGTCACTGTGAAGGGTGGCAATATTGCCAAGGGCGCCGGAGTAGGTGACGTGTTGCGAACTGAAGCGGCCAAGTTGCCCTCGCCACAGCTTCCGGGCTTACAGCAGCCGTATAATTTCCTGGTTACCGGCGTTGGCGGTACGGGTGTAGTGACCATTGGCGCCTTGCTAGCGATGGCGGCACATATCGAGGACAAAGCGTGCAGCACCCTTGATCAGACCGGATTGGCTCAGAAGGGCGGAGCGGTTTACTCCCATATTCGCTTTGCGGCTGCGCCCGAGTCTTTGCAGGCAGTACGTATTTCCGACGGTCGTGCCGATGCCCTAATGGCCTGTGACCTGATTGCAGCCGGCAATGTGGCAGCTTGTTTGGTTAAACTGGATAAATCTCACAGTCGCGCGGTAGTGAATACCCACTTGAGCCCAACGGCGGCAACGGTTCTCGGGCGTGAGGATGTCCACTCACCGCAAGCGGTATTGGATACGGTGAGTGGCGCGGTTAATGAGCTCAGCTCTGTAGAAGCGCATCGCCTGACCAAGGCAGCTCTGGGAGATACGCTTGCCGCCAACATTTTTATGCTCGGCTACGCCTGGCAGAAAGGGTTGATTCCGCTAACTGAAGCCTCCCTGCTGGAAGCGATCCGCTTAAACGGTGTCGCTGTGGAAGGTAATCTGCAGGGATTTGCTGCAGGGCGGTTGGCGGCAGAAAATCGCAACGCTCTGGACAAGCTGTTGACCCACGAAAAAGTTGCGGTAGAGGCACCACAAACTCTTGAAGCGATTGTCGCTCACAGGGTGGAGCACCTCACCGGTTATCAAAATGCGGGCCTCGCCGAGCGTTACCGCAGTTTGGTCGATACGGTGAAATCTGCTGAGATTTTAAAAGTGCCCGGGAATGTCCAGTTGGCCGAGGTGGTTGCGCGCAATTATGCAAAATTGCTTGCCTATAAGGATGAGTACGAGGTGGCTCGCCTATACACCGATAGCCGCTTTACCGAATCGCTAAAAGAGAACTTCAGTGGTGACTTTACCCTGGAGTTCAATTTGGCTCCCCCATTACTGGCGCGCTTCGATAAAGCCTTGGGGCGTCCCCGCAAAATGAAATTTGGCGGTTGGATGTACAAGGCATTTGGTGTTTTGGCGAAGCTGAAGTTCTTGCGTGGATCGGCGCTTGATATTTTTGGTTATACAGCTGAGCGAAAAATGGAGAGGGCACTGATTAGCGAATATGAAGAAGTGGTTAAGAAAGTTCTGGGCCAATTAAATTCGCAGAATCACGCTGCTGCAGTTGAGCTACTTCAATACCCGGATATTATCCGGGGCTACGGCCCAGTGAAAGAGGCCAATATTGAGAAAGCGAAAGAGCAGCGAAATATCGCATTAAATCGATTTGAAAACCCGGTTCGGGATATAAAACTTTCAGCGGAGGTTGAGGTTTTTGACCCAGCTAAGGCACAGCAAGTAGGTTAATTTCCCGTTTGGTAAAGTGGCTCAAGGACTGTCTTGAGCCACTTTATACTCCTCTACCAAACCCCTTGTAGTCGTATGGCGAATTGGTTGGTTTTGTCTCCAGTAAAATCGTTGTCGCCTAGGGTGATGTTCATCATTACCCGGACTTTGGGGTTGAAGTAATAGTTTACCCCTAACGTGAGATTACTTGCTCGCAGCTGGTGGAAATTGCGGTTTTCTATAGTTTGGTATCTTGCGGCAATTTCCCATGCGCCTTCTGGGGGGGATGGTTTAATTGACTTAAAAACCCCTTTCTTGTCGTCATATGGCTTGTGCTGTCCGGTAATTGCCCAGCTTCCCAAAATGTACCAGGAGTGGACATCCTGCCCGCCAATAAAGCACCCGGTGATAGGGTCACAGAAAAAATTCGGAGGCAAACCGAAAAACTCTTCATAGACCAATTCTGAGAGATATATTTTTCCTGAAAAGTGCCCGTAGGCGTATTCCGCCTGACCAAATAAGGGACCGTAGGTTGCAGCCAGCTCGAAACCGGTAATATTGACCCGCCCCCCACCGTCGCCGAGAAAAAATTCATCGTCACCAAAATCGCCAAAAAAATTAACTGATCCACCAGGTGAGATGGCTATAAGTTGCTCTGGCCCCCGCCGGCCCGCATAGGCGACCTCAGCAATAATATCAGGTGTATCTTGGTTAGCTTTTTCGTAACTACGGGATACGCCCAGGTGAACGGTTGATATGGAGTCGCTGATTGGAGCCCAGGTTAATCGAGTTGCGGCGCCAAACCCCGAATTGCGTGGGTCACCGGGGTTTCGCAAGTTGAACAGGGTAAAACCGAAGGTATGGCAGCACCATTGTTTGTCCCATTTGATCCCCTGTAAGTAGCCTCGTCCGTCGTAAATACCTGCAGAGCTGGTAAATGCTCGCTCCATAAGTACGAGGTCGTTTGAGCTGGTTAGTTGACTCATTGATCGACTGGGTTTGAAATTGCCAATAGTCAACTTTCCTGTATAGAACTTTGTACTTAAATAAACGTCACGCAACCCTGCGGTTCCACTGGTGGCAAAGTCTCTCTGAAGTTTGTATTCCCACTCCCAGATTTTGCCCCTCATTGTCAATCTAACCCGACGGAAGTCGGTTGTATTGACCGGATCTTCTAGGTCTTTGTCAAAAATGTATGTATCGAAGTGAATCCTTCCGCCGAGTTGTGCGGAGAAATCCCCATCGTCAGAGACAATTTTCAGTCCGCCTTTTGTCTCGGCTTCATCAGCAATAGCCGGGAAGCTAAATAAAAGAATTGATATGGCACAGTATGCTCCCCAGCATTTCATCGGACGCCTCTAGTTGAGAGTTGTCATTGGTCACGGGAAAAGTGCTATTCGAGTTTAGCAATAGAAAAGACTTTGGACGGGGAGGGGGGATGGGACGGCGCAGAAAATCTGCGCCGAGGGTTACTGGCCAGGTGATTAAAGACGCTCTAATTTGTAACCGGTGTCGCCTAGAAACTCGATAACACTGCGTTCACCCACCAAGTGGCCAGCGCCGACAATGACAAACAGAGACTGGTAGTTTGGCCCCTTAAGGGCAATTTTCTCAGCCATCCTTTCATTGCGATTAAAAAAAAGTGTGTCATAGAGCGGCTTATATTCAGGGTTTTCAGTTAGGCCGTCGAGGATAATAAGGCGATTCAAAGCTTCTTCATCTCCTCGCTTCCATGCGCTGGTAAGTTTGGGTAAAAAGGTTGAAATATCCCCAATTTGCTCAAGGGTTTGCTGGAAGAGGAGCGCAGGGTTGTCCAGGTCATTTAACATCTTGAATTGTTGCAAGACACCTTCTAGCTCCAGAACAGATTTCCCATCCTTTTTTGCTTTTTGTAAAAAGTGCCTATCAATGCCTAGTTCTGGGTTGAGGCCGTGGGCCTGCATCTCAATCATACTCATAGAGATCATGGCTATGGCGGGACGCTGCCGGATAAACATAGCCTCGGGCATACTACGTTTTCGCATCCACGACTTCAGTTGGCTGTATATCGCGGGTGGAAGTTCGTCTTTTAAAGTTCGTTCACCTTGGTAGATAGACTCCATCATGATTCGCTGCTGTAACAGGCTGTCGCCTTCTGCAGCGAGAATGTCAGCCTCGACGGCAATGGCATCACTATTGGAGTAGGCCTGTTCAATTTTTGGTCTAAGAGGGTAAAAGTCCTCAGTTGCCAAGTGAACCGAGCCTAATAAGTAAACGGTTTTATCATCTTTAGTTGCTTTCCAGAAGATGCCTTTATCGCTCTCAGCGGCTGAAGCTCCTATTGTTAGTAGAAGCAGTGTAAAGGCGAGAAAGTAACTTATTTGTCGCTGAAGCATTGTCGGGTCCCTAAGTAATTTGCCTTTGCAAATACTATCACTAACACCTTCAGGTACCAGAGGGGCTTTTAGGCATCAAGTCACTGACTTGTAAATTAGTGATGATTTACTGGGAAATTATCTTATTGGAAGTCAAAATAGACCTTTTGGTCTGTTTCACGGAAGTCAAATTGAAAGTTGTACAGTTTTTGCCCAGTCTAGAGCCTGGGATCACAGCAACTCTTGCGCTTGAGTTTGCAAATGAACTGGTCAAAAAAGGCCACGAGTCTCTGGTAATTTCTACTGGTGGACCATTGGAGGCGCGGTTTCGTTTGCACGGTAGTGACTTTATTAGCTTTCCAAAAATCAGTGAGTCAATTTGGTCTTTGCGGCACAAATCCCGCCTGCGTAAGATTCTCGCAAGGTTGCAACCGGATATTGTCCATACCTATGGTCGCTCAACGGCTTTTCTAGCTTGGCGCGCCTTAAAGAGTGAGTCAGCTACAAGTCGCCCTAAGCTGGTGCCGCTAGTGGATCAAGATTTTCCCAACAGTTATTTCAATAAAGGTGTGCTGTCAGGAGATGGAATTATCGCAACCTCCCGAGGGGTTGCGGAGAACCTGAAGAAGTCCTCCCCCAAAATTGCAGAAGGCTCGATAGAGGTTATTTATCACGGTATCAATATTCGCGAGTTTGATCGTGAAAAACCGGTAGCGAGCCAGTGGCAACTGAAGCTTTTGAATAGCTATCCCCAGTTAGAAGGGAAAAACTGGTGGTTAATGCCTAGCGAAATCTCTGCAAATGGCGGGCAGGAAGAATTTCTACATATGTTGGCTCAGGCTGCGGTACAAAGAGATGATGTTCACGGAGTGATTGTAGGAGCTTTAGTCGAAAATGATTTGCGCTATCTGAAAAAGCTGGAAGGGCTCGCGCAAGGCTTAGGTCTTGGGGGTAGAGTTACTTTCTTGGGGGAGCGCCGGGATATGCGTGAGTTGTACGCAACGTCCCAGTTAGTTTTTCATCTTGCGAGTGAAAAGAATGAGAGTGCAAAATATTCTAGGGAGGCGCTGGCGATGGGACGTCCTGTAATCGCTTACTCTGATGGTTGTACAGGGGAAGTTTTAGAGAAATACTTTCCTGATGGCTTAGTGCAACGAGGCAATATGAAGTCTTTGATAGAAAAAAGTTTGGGGTTAGTGAATAGGCCAAATAGCTTGAATCCTGAAGAGTTCAGCTATTCTGCTTCAGCTGAAAAAGCCATAGTTTTCTTTCAGAAGCTATTAAATTAAATTGCGCGCGTAAAAATTCTCAGAAGATATGTAAAATGCTAATTGACTAAGTTGCTAAAAGCTCAGGTGCCCATTTAAAGAAGCAAAATCAAAGCCGGGATTGGGTGTGTTAGTTCTGGCATTTGAAAAATGGCTGTATCGTAAAGATAGGATGTGGCCCCTGGGGAAACGATAGCCAAGTGCAAAATGCAGAGCAAAATTGAGCTTAGTACTTAGCCCAATATCACCAAAATCTTTTTGACTCAAATAGGATGCGCCCGCCCCAGCTTCGGCAAATCCTCCCTGTAGTTGACTGCGAGGATACCAGCGCAGAATAGGTTTAATTTCGAGAATATTTTGTTGCTGGTTCTCGTTTTGATGCTGGGTCCGCATATGGGAATAACTGCCCTGTGCCCACCATTGAAGGGAGTTATTGCCAAGGTTAAATGAAGACAGTAGGTGGGAATAACTAAAACCAGCCATTTCTGCGGCTGAAATAGAGCGATATTGCATCAATTCAGTCCCCAACCCTTTGCCTGCACTTGCAATGAGTTCAGATTCAGCAAGGCTCTGGGGGGATAAAATTAGTCCGCCGGCAAAAATACAGGCACAGTATTTTAAAGCGCTGCAAATTTTAGAAAGGACAACTTGTTTACGCATAACTTCGCGATACTTATTGATAGAGCTGCTTTAAAGACTAGTGGGAAAGAAGTCGATGGCAAGCTCTCTCGGGAGGCTTGCCATCGACTTCTTCCTTTCTTAGCGCCATTGCCGCTTTAATTGTCGAAGTGCGTCGGAGTGCAGTTGCCGGGCACGCTCTTGGCTAAGCCCCAATTGTTCGCCAATCACTCGAAAAGAGCAGTCTTTGTCAGAAATTAATCCATACCTAAGGTTGAGAACTGTCCTTTGTCGTGCAGGAAGGCGGGCAACAGCTTCGCGGAGACGTTGAGCCAACTCCTGACTGGTTACTAGCTCATCGGTATTGTAAAGTTCGTCAGCAGGCGCATAGTCTAGTCTTGTACTGCTCTGATCGTCAGCTACTGGGTCATCTAGAGATCCAGTCGGTCCCGGTAGTTTTAACAAACTCTGAATTCGCTCAATATCCAGTCCTGTATGGCGGGCTAGATTTTCATCGGATGCGGGTTGTCCTTGGGCGCGGACTTCACCAATGGCCCTGTAAATTGCCCTTAAATCGTCTTGCACGTTGGCAGGCTGCCGGACGAGATCTTCATTGCGCCTCAAGGCCAGCTGAATTTCCTGCTGGATCCACCAGTAGGCATAGGTGGAAAAGCGGTATCCCATTTGCGGCTTGAACCGCTCAATAGCTTTCATTAATCCAACATTGCCTTCTTGAATTAAATCGATAAAGGGAACTGATGGATTGCGAAAGCGTTTTGCAATGGCAATAACTAGGCGCAGATTACATTGGATTAGTTTTTTCCGCTGTTTTTGAAAACGCTGTAATAGCCCGTTCAGTTTGCTGCGGCCGCGCCTGTCCAAGTACTCGCTGGCGAGAAGGATTTCGGTGTGGGCAATTATCAATCCGTGATCATAGGCTCCTGTGCTTCCTCGTTGCTCGACTCCCTCGCTACGCAGTTGGACCAATTGGGTGCCACTTTCCTGGAGGTTGGAAATGAGCTTTTCTTCCAGGTCGCGTAATAGACAGGTGGTACTGTGCTCTTCCTCCGGAGTTAATAGCTCAAGCCTGTAGAGGTGCTTGAGATAGCTTTGCATTGGGGTGGTGCCGCTCTCGGAGAGGGTATCACCCGCTGCATGAATCTCTTCCGCGTCAGGGTCTCGCTCGACTTGAGGGTCGGGCTCGCTGGCACCCTGGCAGGAGTCAGAGAGTGGTTCGCCTGTATCCTTCAGCCATTCTTCATCCCTTGAGTAAAAATGTTCTCGGGACAAGTGCTTAAACCTTCTGTTGGCTGTGTGAACGATATTTGCTGATCGGTCTCTCAAGATTTCGATTGACGTCTATTTCTACTCACTATAGATGTGTCAGCAAACTTTAGGAGAGAAAAATGGGACTTGTAGGTTTTCTTTATCTGAAGAGGAGGGGCAGCTTTATGTACCCTTGAATAGAGCCGGGCATTTCGGCCACCGCGTCTTCCTTTCTTGGGTGTTATTTTCGGTAATAGGACCAATTTGTTATAACAAGCTGGGCGCTTATTTTTTACTCAGCTCGGCTATATTCCTCAGTCTCTTCCGTTAATATTGCTACGAAAAAGGGCGAGTGGAGGGAGTAGAAAATATATCGAAGCGGATGACAACCATGGCTTTCATAGTGTTTTTGCTGCCTGTAATTGAGAGATGTCATCTAACTTTTGCCTCAAGAGACTTGTCTGAACAAATAGAATTGTCGATAGGTTCACACTTTTTTGGTTGTCAGCATGAAAGAATTTGAAGAACCGCACGCGCTGGCAGTCCATTAAGAGGGAGGCTGGAGTACGGCTCATTAAGCAAAGTCATTTGTAATGGTAATTGCTTGATGGAGGAGGATATTTAAAGGGTAGACAAATAACCCTATCGAGTAGTGATCATTAATAAAATTAGGTTATCCAGGGGGCAGAAAAATGAAGGGATTGCTAGCACCTACAGCACTATTCGCTGTTGTAATTGGGTGTGTGTCTTTTGAGGGAGTAAATCTCACGGTGTCTGATCGATCTGTGGCCTTGGCTGGGGTTGTTACTCTTAGTGAGCGCGATGACCAGTCTGTTGATTACAGTCAATATTCGGGAGATGCTCAAGATATAGAGCTGTTTGATGACTCCAGCATGCTGGAATTTGAAGGTGATGTATTTGCCGATGCTCCAGAGCATATGCCCCCAGCGGGAGAGGGCTCAGGTGCTAAGGAAGGTGATAACAAAGGCTTTGGTGAATAGCTGTTATGGACAAGCCTCGAGCTTGAGACTCAGATTCTTGTCCATAGGCCAAGCTTTCTATTTCTTCTGGGCGCTAAAGTGCTTCCCGCTTACGCCGTTACTGTCTCTACCCATTAAATAGAGGTAGGTGGGCATAATATCTTCTGCAGAGGTTACCGACTGAGGGTTTTCTGCTGGGTAGGCAGTTGCTCGCATTGTTGTACGGGTTGCCCCTGGGTTTAGGGAGTTGACCCGGGTATTGGAAACCCCTTCCAGTTCATCGGCGAGCACCTGCATCAGTCCTTCGGTGGCAAACTTCGATACTGAATAGGCCCCCCAATAGGCTCTCCCTTTAACCCCAACGCTGGAGCTTGTAAAGACAACAGAGCCTGCTTCTGATTCCTCTAGCAGAGGCAGCATTGCCTTTGTTAGTCCAAACGCTGCATTAACATTCACCTGCATTACTTGTTGCCAAGTGTTGAAATTGTAATTGCCGATAGGGGTGCGTTGCCCGAGTAGGCCGGCATTGTGCAGGAGTCCATCCAGGCGGCCAAACTCGTTGCGAATAGCTTCTGCGAGGCTCTCGAAATCCTCTATTTTTGCCGCACCCAGGTCCATGGGGAAAATAGCTGGCTGTGGCCCACCGGCAGCCTCGATTTCGTCATAGACAGCTTCTAACTTGGGAGTTGTACGGCCTAGCAAAATTACCGTCGCCCCGTGAGCAGCAAAAGTCTTTGCTGCAGTTTTACCTATGCCGTCTCCGGCACCGGTGATAAGAATAATCTTGCTCTTTAATAGGTCGGAGGGCGCTTGATAGTCGCCAACAAAGTCTGACATGAAATATCCCGATACTGTCACCGGGCTTGGGTGCCCGGTATTACTTCAAGTTTCAAAAATAGTGTTGTTCTAGAAGGGGCCAAATTTCATTGGCGGAATTTACCAGGTGGTCTGCCCCCCAATTGGCGGGGTTATCTGTAGAGTCAATATAACCATACCCGCAAGCGATAGTTGGCATACCAGCCTTTTGTCCGGCGATGATATCGCGCTTGTGGTCGCCGATATAAATTGCTTCAGCGGGCGCGCAGCCAATCTGGCTGCAGGCTAAAAATAGGGGCTCGGGGTCCGGCTTGGATTTGCTGACGTGGTCAGGGCAAACAATTGCAGAGGCTGGCGGTAGATGGGTAAAGGCTTCCATCAGAGGAGTGGTGTAAGCCTCCGGTTTATTGGTGACAATCCCCCAGGGAAGGTTTTTTTCAACCAGGTTGTCGAGCAGGTTGTCGATACCGGGGAAAGTGGTCGTCTTCTCTGCAAGATGTGCCAGGTAGAGGTCCAGTAACCTTTGCAGTAATCCTGGAAAGGCGGGGTCACCTTCTTCTTTGTTAAACCCCAATGTCACCAGCGCCCTGGAACCATTGGATACAGTTCCCCGGATCGTCTCGTCAGGCAGTGGAGGTAACTGTTCCTGTTGGCGCAGTTGATTTAATACAACAATAAAATCTGGCGCTGTATCAAGCAGGGTACCATCCAGGTCAAATAAAACGGCTTTCATTTTGCAGTTCACTTATTCTGGTTTGCTGGCATACATCAAATAATTGACGTCGACATCCCGGGGGTTCAATTTGTAGCTTCGGGTAACCGGGTTATAAGTCATACCGGTTATATCGTGCGCTTCCAGGGACTCATCGCGCAGCCAGGCGCCCATTTCTGAGGGGCGGATAAACTTACTGTATTCATGAGTGCCCTTGGGCAGTAAGCGTAGGACATATTCCGCTCCGACTACGGCAAACAGCCACCCTTTAGGGGTGCGGTTGATCGTAGAGAAAAATAGCTTGCCGCCAGGTTTTACAAGTTTTGCGCAGGCGCGAATGACAGAAGAGGGGTCTGGTACATGCTCAAGCATCTCCAGGCAGGTAACAATATCAAAGCTCTCGGGCGCTTCTTCTGCCAGGTCCTCTACTGCCACTTTGCGATAATTGACGCTGACGCCACTTTCGAGGGCGTGGAGTTTGGCGACATTGAGTGGGGCTTCCCCTAAATCGATACCAGTGACATCGGCTCCCCTCTGCGCCATGGCCTCAGCCAGAATACCACCACCGCAGCCCACATCGAGGAGCTTCTTACCGGCAACCGGAGCATACCCGTCAATGTAATTTGCACGCAGTGGATTGATTTCGTGTAGTGGTTTGAACTCGCCTTCCTTGTCCCACCAGCGGCTGGCAAGTTGCTCAAATTTGGCGATTTCTGAGGGATCTACATTGCTCATGAACTTCTCTGCAAACTCCGTCGCTCGTAACCGGCATTTTTCAGTGATTGGGCCGGAATCAGTTATCTAGCGTAAATTTCCGCTGATTCTATCACGCCATATTTGCGCCCGCTGGATAACCTCAGTTTCGTTTAAGGTTTGTAGCTGGCGCTCCTTTAAAAGTTGTCGCCCTGCAACCCAGACATCACTGACATTGTGTCCTCCGTTGGTATAAATCAACTGGGACACTGGGTCATGCAAAGGCTGCTGTTCTAGACCGCCGAGATTGATAGCAGCAATGTCTGCGCTTTTGCCTACTTCCAGGCTTCCGGTTATATCTTCAATTCCCAGTGCTTTGGCTCCGTTGATAGTCGCCATGCTCAGTGTCTGATGCGCGGGTAGGGCTGTTGCGTTCCCGCTAACAGCTTTTGCCAGTAGTGCGGCTGTGTTGGCTTCGGAGAACAAGTCTTGGGTGTTATTGCTCGCAGCGCCATCGGTGCCAAGGGATACGTTGATACCGGCTTCCAGCATGTCATAGGTTGGGCAAAAGCCTGAGGCGAGCTTGAGATTGGATGATGGGCAGTGAGAAACATGGGCGCCACTTGAACTCACTAGCTCAATGTCTCGTTCATTAGTGGCCACCATATGTACACAAAGTGTCTGCGGCCCCAGCAGCCCAAGGCGGAATAGCCGTTCGGTGGGCCGCTCTCCATTAGCGTTCAGGGCGCTTTCAACTTCAGCGTGGGTCTCGTGGAGGTGCATTTGCATGGGGATCTGCGCTTCGGCAGAGCAGACTGCAATTTTCTCCAGTGTTTTATCCCCCACGGTGTAGGGGGCGTGGGGTGCAAATACCACCTCAATTCGATCGTGCGTACGATAATCATCGCGTAACGCCAATCCTTTGTGCAGGGCCTCGTCGCTATTGCGGCTCCAGGGGGTTGGGGCATCGAGCACGGGGAAGGCGATATGGGCTCTGATTCCGCTTTCCCGCGCAGCAATGGCGACGGCTTCCGGGAAGAAGTACTGATCAGAAAAAGTAGTAGTACCAGAGCGCAGCATCTCGGCAATCGCTTGCCGGCTGCCGTCAGCTACAAATTGCGGACCTACCCAGCGTTGCTCTGTCGGCCAGATGTGCTGCTCCAGCCACTCTTTAAGGGGGCGGTCATCAGCGTAGCCGCGCAATAGCGTCATGGGCGCATGGTTGTGAGTATTAATTAACCCTGGAATTAGTGCGTGTTGCCCCAGGTCGACTTCATCTGTTGCCCTAAAGCGAATTGAGGCCTCGGCTGTGGGTACCAGAGCAGAGATTTTGCCCTTTTCTATTGCGAGTGAACAATTTTCGTACACTTTTTTCTCGGGTACGACGGGTATGATCCAGCGTGCGTGGATCAGGGTATCGACAGCTTGTTGCATGAGGAGTTATCTGGTGGCTGCTGTGGGGGTGTTTTACTGTAGCCGCAGTCAATGGGGGCGACAACTGTGGTTTGTGCCGCAGTTGGATATCTCCGAGTCCTGCGGCTCCAAACATCTCAAACTATGGTAGAATCGCCCGCTTATCCCGGGCACAGTACGTACGCCCGCGCTATAAAAGGAACGCCGTAAGCCATGGGCGAATTAGCCAAAGAAATCTCTCCGATTAATATCGAAGAAGAACTCAAGCAGTCTTATCTCGACTATGCCATGAGCGTGATTGTCGGGCGCGCACTGCCGGATGTACGCGATGGCCTCAAGCCGGTACACCGCCGCGTGCTCTACGCGATGAGCGAGCTTAAAAACGACTGGAATAAACCTTACAAGAAATCAGCGCGTGTCGTTGGTGATGTAATCGGTAAATATCACCCGCACGGAGACACTGCGGTCTACGACACTATTGTGCGTATGGCGCAGCCGTTTTCTATGCGTTACACCTTGGTAGATGGCCAGGGTAACTTCGGTTCTATCGATGGTGACAGTCCAGCTGCCATGCGATACACCGAAATTCGTATGGATAAGTTGGCCCACGAGCTGCTGTCCGACCTCGATAAAGAAACTGTTAATTTTGTCGATAACTACGATGGTTCCGAGCAAATGCCGGAGGTGTTGCCTTCGCGTGTGCCGAACCTCTTGGTCAATGGTTCCTCCGGTATTGCGGTAGGTATGGCCACCAATATCCCTCCCCATAATCTGGGTGAGGTGATCAAGGCTTGTCTGGCTCTGATCAATAATTCCGAGTTGACCGTCGACGACCTGATGGAGTACATCCCCGGGCCGGACTTCCCCACGGGCGCCATCATCAATGGCCGCGCCGGTATTCTCCTTGCCTACCGCACTGGCCGTGGCCGCATTTATGTGCGTGCCAAAGCAGATGTGATCCGCGATGACAAGACCAATCGCGAAACCATCATCATTACTGAGATCCCCTTCCAGTTGAATAAAGCGCGCTTGATCGAGCGTATTGCTGAGCTGGTGAAAGAGAAAAAGATCGAGGGTATCTCTGAGCTGCGCGACGAGTCCGACAAAGACGGCTTGCGCGTAGTGATTGAGCTTAAGCGAGGAGAGCTGGGTGATGTGGTCCTGAATAACCTCTATTCCCAGACCCAGCTGGAAAGCGTCTTCGGTATCAATATGGTGGCCCTGGTCGATGGCCAGCCCAAGGTATTGAACCTCAAAGAGCTGCTCGAGCACTTTATTCGCCACCGCCAGGAAGTCGTTACCCGTCGTACGGTCTACCTGTTGCGCAAAGCCCGCGAGCGCGGTCATATTCTGGAAGGTCTGGCGATTGCCATCGCCAATATCGATCCGGTAATCGAGCTGATCAAATCTTCCGCCACACCGGCAGATGCCCGCGAGGCGTTGCTGGCTAAAGGCTGGCCTGTGGGCAATGTACAGCAGTTCCTGGAGCGGGCTGGTGCTGATGCCTGCCGTCCAGATGATCTGCCGCAAGAATTTGGTTTGCGCGACGACTCTTACTACTTGTCCCCGGCCCAGGCTCAGGCAATTCTCGAATTGCGCCTGCACCGCTTGACCGGTATGGAGCACGACAAGCTGTTGGCAGAATACCAGGATCGACTGGAGCAGATCGCTGAATACCTGCATATCCTCGGCAGCTTCGAGCGCCTGATGGAAGTGATCCGCGAAGAGTTAGAGCAGCTGTCAAAGGACTTTAACGATGAGCGTCGTACCGATATCGTTGCGTCTCGCCAGGATCTGACCGTTGAAGACCTGATTACCCCGGAAGACAAGGTAGTAACTATCTCCCACGGTGGTTACGCCAAGAGCCAGCCGCTGACCGATTACCAGGCCCAGCGCCGTGGTGGTATGGGTAAATCCGCGACCCAGGTAAAAGACGAGGACTTCGTCGAGCATCTATTGATCGCCAACTCCCATGACACCCTTCTATGCTTCTCTAATAAGGGCAAGGTGTACTGGCTGAAAGTCTACGAAGTGCCCACCGCTGGCCGAGCCTCCCGTGGTCGCCCAATGGTTAATATGCTGCCCCTGGAAGAGGGTGAGCGTATCAGCAGCATGATGCCGGTGTCCGAGTACGACGAAAATCACTTTATCTTCTTCACCACTGCCAATGGCACCGTGAAGAAAACCCCCCTCACCGCTTTTGCCCGCCCCCGCAGTGTTGGTTTGCGTGCAATTGAATTGGAGGAGGGCGATCGCCTGGTAGCCACTGCGATTACTGATGGTGAGCGCGATGTAGCGCTGTTTACCAGCGCCGGTAAGGCGGCGCGCTTCTCCGAGTCCAATGTGCGCTCTATGGGTCGTGTTTCCCGTGGTGTTCGCGGTATTCGTATGCAGGAAGGTCAGCAGGTTATCGCTATGGTTATCCCTGAAGAGGGTGGCTCTGTGATGATGGCTACTGAGAATGGTTACGGTAAGCGCACAGCTATCAGTGAATTCCCCACCAAGGGACGCGGTACCCAGGGTGTTATTGCGATCGCGGAAAGTGAACGTAACGGTGCCTTGGTTGGGGCCTGTCAGGTGCACCCAGGTGAGGAGATGATGTTGATCTCCGACCAGGGTACTCTGGTGCGTACCCGTGTTGATGAAGTGTCTGTACTTGGGCGCAACACGCAGGGGGTGCGAGTGATTCGCCTGAAGACTGGCGAGAAGCTGGTTGGTCTCGGTCGCATTGAAGAGACCGAAGATGACGGTGAAGAAAACGGTGGGGAAGAGTGACCCACCGCTCCAGACCACTAAGAAAGGCTGCGTTTATCGCGGCCTTTCTTGCCTTTGGCTCCCACGAAAAACGCTAAAGGCGCGATATCTATCCCCCTGAATGGCAATTTGTGCGTAGACACATCTAGTTGTATTTGAAACCTTTTTTGTATTGTGGAAATCAGCTCATGAGGAAGTTTAATTTCTGTGCAGGTCCTGCCGCTTTACCGCAGCCCGTATTGGAGCAGGCGCAAAGGGAGTTGCTCAATTGGCAAGGGCTCGGTTGCTCTGTAATGGAAGTCAGCCACCGTTCTCCAGAGTTTGTTGAGGTAGCTGAGCGGGCCGAACAGGATCTCCGCGATCTGCTCAGTGTGCCGAGCAACTACAAAGTGTTGTTTCTTCAGGGTGGGGCAACTGGGCAATTCAGTGCCGTGCCCTGGAATCTTCTCGGTGCCGGCTCATCCAAAGCTGAATTTATACACTCCGGTAGTTGGGCGGCCAAAGCGATTAAAGAAGCTCGCCGCTACGGTGAGGTAAATGTGGTTGCATCCAGTGAGGATCGCAACTTCAGCTATGCACCTGCGGCAGACAGCTGGCAGTCGAGTGGTGATGCGGCTTATTTCCACTATACCCCCAACGAGACGATTGGCGGTGTTGAGTTTGGCTATGTGCCGGAAGTGGAGTGCCCGCTAGTGGCGGATATGTCCTCAACTATTTTGTCTCAACCGATTGAGGTGGAAAAGTTCGGCGTTATCTATGCCGGCGCGCAGAAAAACATTGGCCCCTCAGGTATCGCTGTAGCCTTGATTCGGGATGATTTACTCGCTCGCTCACTGGAAAATATTCCTCGCAGTTTGAGCTGGAAGGTGGCTGCAGAAGCGGGCTCTATGGATAACACGCCGCCTACTTTCGCTTGGTACTTGTCTGGTCTTGTCTTCCAGTGGTTAAAAGATCAGGGGGGAGTTGATGCGATGGCTAAGCAGGCCGATGCTAAGTCCAAAATGCTGTATGACTTCCTCGATAGCAGTGACTTTTTCTCCAGTCCGGTTGAGGAGGGAAGTCGCTCCCGCATGAATGTGCCCTTTGTATTGGCTGACGATCGCCTGGATAAGCAGTTTTTGATTGAGTCAGAAGAAGCGGGTTTGTTGAGCTTAAAGGGGCACCGCTCTGTGGGTGGTATGCGCGCGTCGCTATATAACGCCGTTCCCATGGAGGCAGTGGAAGCGCTTGTGGCATTTATGGCGGATTTTGAAGCGCGTAAAGCTTAGGTGGTTAATTCAATCTTGATGATTTCTAGAGAAAGTAGATAGACGAATGGCAGAGGAAACTGTGAGTGGTGACCAGCGACTGCTGGAGCTGCGCAATCAGATCGACAGTATTGATGGAGAGATTGCTCGCTTAATTAGTGAGCGGGCTCGCTGCGCCCTGGAGGTTGCAGGGGTTAAGAAAGCTACTGGCGAGGATGCTCTCTATTATCGGCCGGAGCGCGAGGCACAAGTGCTGCGCAAGGCTATGGAGCGGAATAATGGTCCGCTGACAGATGAAGAAATGGCGCGACTGTTTCGCGAAATTATGTCAGCCTGCCTGGCCTTGGAAGAGCCCGTCAAAGTGGCCTACCTGGGCCCTGAGGGTACTTTTACCCAGCAGGCGGCATTAAAGCACTTCGGCAACTCGGCCCAGAGCCGGCCGCTGGCAGCAATTGATGAAGTTTTCCGTGAGGTAGAAGCAGGTGCCGTCAGTTACGGTGTTGTGCCGGTAGAAAACTCTACCGAAGGGGTGATCAACCACACCCTGGACAACTTTATGCACTCCAACCTGAGCATCTGCGGTGAGGTGGAGTTGCGTATCCATCATCACTTGATGATCTCAGATGTAACGCGCCCAGAGTCAATCACTCGTATTTATTCCCATGCGCAGAGTCTGGCGCAGTGCCGCAAGTGGCTTGATGCCCATTATCCCAATGTGGAGCGTGTGGCGGTTGCCAGCAATGCGGATGCGGCCAAGCGCGTTAAGGGTGAGTGGAATGCTGCGGCGATAGCTGGCGATATGGCAGCGGAACTCTACGGGCTGAAGGTGCTGTCGGAGAAAATAGAAGATCGCCCGGATAATTCCACCCGCTTCTTGATTATTGGTACCCAGCAAGTGCCTGCGAGTGGGGATGATAAGACCTCATTGATGGTATCAATGCGCAATGAGCCAGGTGCTCTGCACGATCTCCTGGAGCCGTTTCGTCGCTACAGTGTCGATTTGACTCGGGTAGAGACCCGGCCATCGCAGTCTGGCAATTGGACCTATGTGTTCTTTATCGATTTTAGCGGCCACCGCGATACCCAGGGAATTGCCGAGGCGCTAAAAGAGGTTGGAGGCTGTGCCTCAGATCTGAAAGTGCTGGGTTCCTACCCTCGCGGAGTGCTGTGATGGCGCAAGCTCAAATTGGCCGACTGCTGGTTGTTGGGATCGGTTTAATTGGGGGGAGTTTTGCCCTTGCACTGAAAGCTGCCAGGGCTTGCCGAGAGGTTATCGGGGTCGCTCTGGAAGAGAGTGTCTGCGATGAAGCCAGGGCGCTTGGTATTGTTGATCGGGCCAGCACCAGTCTCGAGCTGGTATTGCCGCAGCTGGAACCGGGCGATTTGGTGTTTGTGGCTGTGCCGACACTGGCGATTGAGTCTGTATTCGCGCAGCTGAAAGAACGCCTGCCGACGGGAGTCACCGTGACAGATGGTGCCAGCGTAAAAGGTAGCGTGGTGGCAGCGGCAGAAAAAGTGTGGGGGAGTGCTCCAGATTTTCTGGTGCCAGGACACCCAATTGCTGGTTCTGAAAAAAGTGGTGTTACCGCGGCGAGAGATGACCTCTATAGGGATCACCGCATTATCCTGACGCCGCTTGCGAATACAGGGGCTGCTCATTTGCAGCTTGTGGAGCGAGCATGGCAGGCCGTGGGAGCTGAGCCCCTGACAATGTCAGTGGAGGAGCACGACGAGGTTCTGGCCGCTACGAGCCATCTTCCCCATGTCATCGCTTTTAGCCTTGTGGACACTTTGGCCCACGATGCGGAAAACGAAAATATCTTCCGCTATGCGGCGGGAGGCTTCCGTGATTTTACTCGTATCGCTTCCAGTGACCCGGTTATGTGGCGAGATATCATGCTCGCCAATCGGGATGCCATCTTAAAGGCCATCGACCTATACAGCCTCAACCTTTCTTCCCTGCGCGACGCTATTGCCTCCGGTGATAGCGCTGCCCTGATGGGGGTTTTTACTCGCGCCAAAGCGGCACGGGATCACTTTACCAAAATGTTGGCAAAACAAGCGTATTCGGAACCTATGCAAGTACAAGAGATTACTTTTATCGTGCAGCCGGGCGAGGCTGTAAATGGCAAGCTCAGGGTGCCGGGGGACAAATCCATGTCGCACCGCTCAATTATGCTGGGCTCCCTGGCCGAGGGAGTTACAGAAGTTGAGGGCTTCCTGGAGGGTGAGGATGCGCTGGCAACCCTGCAGGCTTTCCGCGATATGGGGGTCGTAATTGAGGGGCCGGACAATGGTCGGGTTGTAATTCATGGTGTGGGCCTTAATGGCTTGCAGGCACCGCCCGGACCGCTATATCTCGGTAACTCCGGGACCTCCATGCGCCTGTTGGCTGGATTGCTTGCCGGGCAGGATTTCGACGTAACACTCACTGGCGATGAGTCCCTGTCAAAGCGCCCGATGAATCGCGTGGCTAACCCCCTGCGTGAGATGGGTGCAAATATTGAGACTGGCCCGGAAGGTCGTCCGCCGCTTTTGATTAAGGGGGGGAGTGCGTTGAAAGGGATCGATTACCCGCTGCCGATGGCCAGTGCCCAGGTGAAATCAGCGGTATTGCTGGCTGGGCTCTATAGTGAGGGTCAAACGTCTACCGTTGAGCCGGCGCCCACTAGAGATCATACCGAGCGCATGTTGCAGGGCTTTGGTTATAAGGTGGAGCGGGATGGTGCTCAGGCTAAGTTGGTGGGCGGTGGCTCACTGAAATCCTGTCGCATCGATGTGCCTGCCGATATTTCTTCAGCTGCATTCTTTATGGTTGCTGCCGCTATCTCTCCCGGTTCCGATGTTGTGCTGGAGCATGTGGGGATCAATCCCACCCGCGATGGGGTTATCAATATCCTCCGTGCAATGGGCGGCAATGTTGAATTGCTGAATATGCGCGAAGTGGGCGGTGAGCCGGTGGCGGATATTCGTGTTCGCTATGCGCCCTTGAAGGGAATTCGCATCCCTGAGGATCAGGTACCCCTGGCGATTGATGAGTTTCCCGCATTGTTTGTTGCGGCAGCTTGTGCAGAAGGTGAGACCGTCCTGACTGGTGCGGAGGAGTTGCGGGTCAAAGAGAGTGACCGGATTCAGGCGATGGCAAATGGCTTGATTGCACTTGGGGTAAAAGCTGAGCCAACACCGGACGGTATCGTGATCCAGGGCTGCAAAGAGGGTGCGGTATTTTCTGGAGGCACCGTCGATAGCTTAGGGGATCACCGTATTGCTATGGCGTTTGCAGTGTCATCGCTGCGCGCAAAGGATACAATCCGCATCCTTCACTGCGCCAATGTGGCGACCTCATTCCCGAACTTTGCCGAACTGGCAACGGGCGCGGGTCTCAAGTTGCAGTTGGCGTGACACGGGCATTCAGGTTTGGGCGGTTGTGGTCCGCTTGAGTGCATCCGCCAGAGATGTTGAGTTGTATAAATAATATGAGTGATACAAACGGGTTGCCACCAGTAGTTACCATTGATGGTCCCAGTGGTTCGGGCAAGGGGACCATTGCAAAGCTTTTGGCTGATCGCCTGAGCTTTTCCTTGTTGGACTCCGGGGCCCTTTATCGGGCTGCCGCTTTGGCTGCACTTGATAAGGAGGTTGATCTTTCCAATGACAAGATGCTGACTGAATTGGCGAAAGACCTCGATGTGCGCTTTAGCGTGAGTGGCGGTCAGTTGCAGGTGTGGCTGGAAGAGAGTGACGTCACCGCAGATATTCGTATGGAGCGGGTGAGTATGGCCGCATCCAAGGTCGCGGCCATCCCCGGAGTGCGGGCAGCGCTGTTGCAGCGCCAGCGGGACTTCCGCCAGGCCCCCGGCTTGGTTGCCGATGGTCGGGATATGGGCACTACCGTGTTTCCCGACGCGCCGGTCAAGGTTTACCTAACCGCCAGCGCTGAGGAGCGAGCTAACAGGCGTTTCGCTCAGTTGCAGGAGAAGGGGGTTTCTGTTAGCCTCCGCGACCTGCTGGAGGACATCCGTGCCCGAGACGCACAGGATATGAACAGAAAAGCCTCCCCCCTGGCTCCCGCTGAGGATGCGGTTGAGCTGGATAGTACGGGGGTGAGTATCGATGAAGTCCTCCGAAAAGTGCTCGATTTAGTTCAGGACCGTATTTCACCCTGAAGTTCGGGCAGTAAATAGTTTTCTAACGACAGCGGCCGGGATCAGCCAGAATCGCCCGGCCGTTATCGTAATCCGACCCGCGTGCTGGCAGCGCGGTTGGGGTCGCGGCTGGCGGTTGACTAGACTTAACAGTTACCAACGGCTGGACCCAGCACTATAGGTAATGTAATGAGCGAGAGCTTTGCTGATCTATTTGAAGAGAGCCTGAAAAGCGTTGAAATGGCACCGGGCGCAATTGTTACTGGTGTTGTAATCGACGTAGATAAAGACTGGGTTACCGTTCACGCGGGCCTGAAGTCTGAAGGCGTTATCCCTGCTGCACAATTCGCCAACGATAAAGGTGAAGTTGAGCTGCAGGTGGGCGACGAAGTACAGGTTGCCCTGGAAGCTGTAGAAGACGGTTTCGGTGAAACCCGTCTGTCCCGCGAAAAAGCCAAGCGCGCTGAAGCCTGGAAAATCCTCGACGCAGCTCACGCAGCTGACGAAGTGGTTAAAGGTGTTATCAGTGGTAAGGTTAAAGGTGGCTTTACTGTTGATGTTGCCAATATCCGTGCGTTCCTGCCCGGCTCTCTGGTTGACGTTCGTCCGGTTCGCGACACCGCGCACCTGGAAGGTAAAGAGCTCGAGTTCAAAGTTATCAAGCTGGACTCCAAGCGCAACAACGTAGTTGTTTCCCGCCGCGCCGTTATGGAAGCTGCCACCTCCGAAGAGCGTGAAGCTCTGCTGGAAAGCCTGCAGGAAGGCATGAGCGTCAAGGGTATCGTGAAGAACCTGACCGACTACGGTGCTTTCGTAGACCTGGGCGGCATCGACGGCCTGCTGCACATCACCGATATGGCTTGGAAGCGCATCAAGCATCCGAGCGAGATCGTGAACGTTGGCGATGAGATCGAAGTAAAAGTACTGAAGTTCGACCGCGAGCGCAGCCGTGTATCCCTGGGCCTGAAGCAGTTGGGCGAAGATCCTTGGGTATCCATCAAGCAGCGTTACCCAGAGAACAGCCGCGTGAAGGCTGTTGTAACCAACCTGACCGACTACGGCTGCTTTGCCGAGCTGGAAGAAGGTGTGGAAGGTCTGGTACACGTTTCCGAAATGGATTGGACCAACAAGAATATTCACCCGTCCAAAGTTGTCCAGGTTGGCGACGAGGTAGAGGTGATGATCCTGGATATCGACGAAGAGCGTCGTCGTATCTCCCTGGGTATCAAGCAGTGCCAGGAAAATCCGTGGGATGCCTTCGCGCGTAAATTCGCTAAGGGCGACAAGATCTCCGGTAAGATCAAGTCCATCACTGACTTCGGTATCTTCATTGGCCTCGACGGCAGCATCGACGGTCTGGTTCACCTGTCCGACATCTCCTGGAACGAAGCTGGCGAAGAAGCTGTTCGCAAGTTCAAGAAAGGCGACGAAATCGAGACTGTTATCCTGGGCATCGATTCCGAGCGTGAGCGTATCTCCCTGGGCATCAAGCAGTTGGAGTCCGATCCGTTCTCCGACTACGTTACCACCAGCGATCGCGGCAGCATCGTTGTAGGTACTGTTAAGGAAGTTGACGCTAAGCAAGCAGTAATCACCCTGGCGGACGAAGTAGAAGGCGTGCTGCGCGCTTCTGAAATCAGCCGCGACAAGGTTGAAGATGCTCGCAACGTCCTGAAAGAAGGCGAAGAAGTAGAAGCTAAGATCACCAGCGTGGATCGCAAGAACCGCGTGATCAGCCTGTCTATCAAAGCCAAAGACCAGGACGACGAGAAGCAAGCTATCAAGGATCACAGTAAGAAGCAGTCTGAGCAAGTTCAGCCCGCTACTATCGGTGACCTGATCAAGGCTCAAATGAATAACAAAGACTAATCGTCTTTGAGTGTTCATAGCTCCAAATGGATCATTTGGAGCGACCCGAAAGCCGGACTGGGGTTGCCCAGTCCGGCTTTCTATTAGATGATTGGTGCTCTACTCCAGAATAATCAATGACTTACAAAGGTTGCGGAGCGCATGACCAAGTCCGAACTGATCGAAAGGATTGCGTTGAGGTTGGATCAGCTGCCAGTTAAGGATGTAGAGCTGGCGGTAAAAGTGGTGCTCGACACCATGTCAGATGCCCTGTCCCAGGGTGAGCGTATAGAGATACGCGGCTTTGGTAGCTTTTCTCTTCATTATCGAGCCCCGCGTACGGGCCGGAATCCCAAAACTGGGGACGCGGTTGATCTCGCCGGGAAATATGTCCCGCATTTCAAGCCTGGCAAAGAGTTGCGCGACAGAGTGAATCGAAGTATGCACGATGAGGCGAGTATCGAAGTATGATTAGACTCCCTGGCAGCAGTGTGAATACTGCCATTAATCGGGGTGAGCTTCGTCGTTAATCGATAAAGTTTTTTGTGGAACGTGGAGGTTCCCTTGTCATTTTTGCGTTGGCTGACACGCATCGTCTATGGGGTCGTCGCCCTGCTTTGCATCGCTTTGGGGATTTATTTCGCAGTTGCCAATCCGGAGACTATCAAGCCAAATATTGTAGGCTATCAACTGCCGGCGGGAAGTGTAGGCTTTTGGTTGATTGGTTTCTTGTTGCTGGGGTTGTTGCTGGGTTTTGTCGTTAGTCTGCAGCCTGTTTATGCCAAGCGTCGCCAAGTGCGGTCGCTCGAGAAGCAATTGAAGAAAATGGAGCGGGAATTACACACCGCCCACCGCAAGGCTTCTGGAGACTGATTTGCTCGATTTTACCTATTTCTTTTTCCTGCTTGCGGCAATCGCGATCGGCTGGGTGCTGGGGCGAGGCAGCGCCAAAAAGAAAGTGGCGGATTATAGTGAGCAAGAGCATGCGCTGGTGAGGTCTTACGCCCAGGGCTTAAACTATTTATTGAGTGAGCGCCACGACGATACCATCGATAAATTTATTGACTCTCTGGAAGTAAGTCAGGCTACTTTTGACACCCACCTGGCTCTTGGAAGTCTGTTGCGCCGAAGAGGAGAGTACGATCAGGCGATTCGAGTCCATCAAAATTTACTCGGGCGCCCGAGCTTGTCCAGGGTTAGTCAAAACAAAGCTCAACTTGAACTTGCCTGTGACTATATTTCTGCTGGCTGGCTGGATAGAGCTGAACGTCTGCTACAAGAGCTGGTTGAGACCTCTCAGGAGTTAAAGGCTGTTAGCCTGGAGCGTCTGATTGAAGTCTACCGGGATGAAAGGGAATGGGCTAAAGCGATCCATGCTGTAAACCTGTTGCATGGCCGGCGGTTCAAGCGCCTCTCGGCTGACTGGGCCCCGGTTCAGGCTCATTTTTGCTGCGAATTGGCAGAGGAGTCAATAGCGGCAAAGGATTACCTAAGTGCAAGGAAGCATATCGATTCTGCCCTGAGTTATGAGCGCAGCTCAGTGCGGGCAAATTTGCTGTGGGGTCGCCTCGAATATCTGCTTGGCAAGCCGAGAGAGGCCATTAAGGTTTTACAGCGGATCCCCAAGCAGAGCCCGGACTATATTCCTGAAATCCTTGAGTTGTTGATTACTTGTTATGGGGATTTAGGGGATGGCAAGGGGTTGGATCGCTATCTTGAATCCCTGTTGAAAGAGCACCCCTCTAATAGCGTATTGATTGCCCTGACTGAGCGTATTCAGCTGCAGGATAGTGAGGCTGCAGCGGCTGCATTTATGGGGAAGCAGCTGGCGTTGCGCCCGTCTTTGAGGGGGTTGGGACGCTTTCTCGATCTGCATTTAGATAGTACAGAGGGTAGGGCGAGAGAGAATCTTTCCCTACTCAAGACATTAATCGACCAGCTTATAGCGAGCCGCCCTCACTACCGGTGTAGCAATTGCGGGTTTTCGGGCAATCAGTTGCACTGGTTGTGTCCGAGCTGCAAGCACTGGGATTCAGTACGCTCCGTTAAGGGGATTGAGGGCGAGTAAAGTAATGACTGTCCTGTACATTGGGCTGACGGCCTGGTCGGGACGGCTTTTGAAATAAATGAGGTTTTTCTTGCAGTCTAAAGTTTCTTCTCCGGTTATCGTTGCTCTGGATTACGACAATGCTGAGTCTGCACTGGCAATGGCAGATCAGCTCGATCCGTCGCTGTGTCGGGTCAAGGTTGGTAAGGAGCTGTTTACTGCCGCTGGTCCAGACTTGGTGAAAACTCTGGTTGACCGGGGCTTCCAGGTATTTCTGGATCTTAAATTTCACGATATCCCCAATACTGTTGCGAAGGCCGTTAAAGCTGCCGCGAAATTGGGGGTATGGATGGTTAATGTTCACGCAAGTGGCGGTGAGCGGATGATGTTGGCTGCCGCCGAGACCCTGCGGGAATTTGGCGAAGATAAGCCTCTATTAATTGCGGTTACCGTACTTACCAGCACAACTGCAGAGGAACTGGCTGCAGTTGGTGTGGCTGCTCCGCTGGAAAAGCAGGTGTTGCACCTGGCCTCTCAAGCTAAATCCTGCGGTCTCGACGGTGTAGTCTGCTCCGCACGGGAGGCTCAACTGCTGCGCAGTGAATGTGGGGCCGGTTTTTCACTAGTGACGCCGGGAATTCGTCCCGCGGGCTCTGATGCCGGGGATCAGCGGCGTACTTTGACGCCTGCTGAAGCTTTGGCGCAAGGTTCTGACTATTTGGTTGTAGGTCGCCCCATCACTGCCGCATCTGAGCCTTTAGTGGCCTTGAAGTCAATTCTGGCCGAACTGGCAGGTTAGCATGGTTGTCTTGCTTCGCAACTTGTAATGATGTGTAATTAGGCCTGAGCCGACAGAAAGTTGCCCGTTGATATCATGGTGTGGCTTGGGGGAGGTAATAGCAGTCCCAAAGTGAAACCGATAATTCACTGGGAGTTGACCATGAAATTGACCTACCAATTGTTTTCTGTTGTTTTTGCGCTAGCTTTTTCGCTTTTTTTGAGTCCATCTGCATTTGCGGGAGAGATGGGCAGCGTTGAAGCCAAAGAGGTTGTGCTGTCTGTCAATGTCAACAGTGCTTCAGCTGTTGAACTTGCTGAGAGGTTGAATGGCATTGGCGAAGCACGGGCACAATTAATCGTTGAGTATCGCGAGGTGCATGGCCCGTTTACCTCTGTGGAGCAGCTGTTGAATGTTAAGGGAATCGGCGCGGCAACCCTGGATAAAAACAGGGATTTGATTCGGCTCTAAAGGTTTATGGGTCCCGACTGGTGGTTTTTTGTGGTCTCCAGTTGGGGTTTTGAGTTGGTGAGCAAGAGAGCCTTAATAGATGACTCCCCCAGATGAATTTCAGTTGTTACTGTCGATAAAATGTAGCATTTATGTTGCGTCTGCCGCAGAGCTACACCATTCGTTGTGTTCTACCTCCTGTTCTCGTCCCCCTTTCATTGTTGGTAAATGTTCCCCGCCTGGATAACCTTTAGGTTTTTCTGTCGAGTTGTGAAAACATTTTTAATTCCTTTGCTGGGCATGGTGCTTCCTTGTCCTGTTTGTTGAATGTGGTCGGAAGGATTGGCTTGCTTGAAAGTGATAAGGGTTGGTTAGTTGATTAGTATCGCTTGGGAGTGGGTAATACCGCTATTGCTGGCTTTAGCGGCAAGCTATGGCGCTACATCGTTGTTTATCGTGAGGATGCGCAATTTTGCGCTCGATGTGCCCAATAATCGTTCAATGCACTCGGTGCCGGTACCTCGCACAGGTGGTTGGGCCTTTTTGCTCGGTTGTCTGGTTGCGGTAGTCGCTAGCCCACTTGACCTGTCTCCGTTGGTGTTGGTTGCATTTACACTGTTGTTAGTGGTATCCGCACTGGATGATCTTGGAGATGTAGCCATACATCTTCGCTTTTCAGCTCATCTTCTAGCTGTGGTCTTTCTTCTGTTTGCACTGCCAGAAAGTTTGGAGTGGTGGTTGTACCCGGTCCTTATTTTGGCGGGGGCCTGGGTTATCAACCTCTACAACTTTATGGATGGAATGGATGGTCTAGCGGGGTCAATGACGCTTGTTGGCTTTTCCTCCTTGGGGATTATTTGCACTTTAAATGGGGACTTGGAGTTAGCCTGGCTCTGTGCCCTGGTGGCTGTTTGTGCGTTCGTTTTTCTGGTCTTCAACTGGCCTGCGGCGAAGATTTTTTTAGGTGATGCTGGCTCCACGGGCGTAGGTTTGGGGGTGGTTGCTGTCAGCTTATTTGGCTGGCAGCGGGGAGCGTTTGAGCTTTGGATACCCGTGGTCATATTTATACCATTTTGGTTGGATGCTACATATACACTGCTAAAAAGGGCGTTGAGTGGTCAGCGTTGGTGGGAAGCTCATCGTGAGCATTTCTACCAGAGGTGCGCAATTAAGATTGGCGTTAAAAGGGCGCTCATTTTGCAGCTGGGCGCAATGATATCTTTTTCTTTAGTGGCGCTGGCAGCTGTTGTACTTGAGGGGAGGTGAATGTCTCTCATGCTGGATGTCGTTTTAAAGGTAAATAGATTTCGGGGAGTCTTGTGACAAGAGTTTGGCGCAATGTAAAGAAAGCCCATAAGCCAGTATTGATGCTGGCCTTTGATATGCTGATGCTAAGCATGGCCTTTTTATTGGCAATGGTGATTAGGCTTAATAGTGTCGCTCAATTTTTCGAGTGGCGAATGGTGGTCTGCCTGACATTAACACTAGTTGCCACTAGCTTTATTTTTCTCCGGCTCGGCTTGTACCGGACGATTATTCGGTACATGGGGCAAAAAGCTATCATTGCGGTTCTGCAGGGGGTCACTCTTTCTGCAGTGATGTTGGCGCTCTTTTCTTACCTGACTACGGCAGGGGTTCCTCGCTCTGTCCCTGTTATCTACTGGTGCTTTGCATTTGTTGCGGTGGGCGGATCCCGCTGGTTGGTTCGCCTTTACTATCAGACTGCATTGGAAATTCATAAAACCCGGGTGGCTATTTATGGTGCTGGTACTGCGGGTTTGCAAATGTATAAGGCGCTAGTTCATGGGCAGCTCTATAAGCCCGTTGCTTTTTTTGATGATAACGCCTCTAAGCAAAAGACCTTCATCGATGGTCTGTTGGTGTATAACCCTGCAGATATGCTTGAAGTTGTCGCAGATAAGGATATTGCTGAGGTGGTCCTTGCGATGCCAGGAGTGCCGCGGCGGCGCCGCAGGGAGATAACCAAAGCGCTCAGAGAGCGAGGTCTGGTGGTAAAGGCGATTCCTGGAGTGGAAGAGCTGCTCGACGGTGTGGGGCGGGCAGAGGATGTTTCGCAGACCTATGAAAATATCCTGGGGCGAGCCCCTGTTGAACCTCAGAAGGAGCTCGTTTCTGGCTCTATCAGCGGCAAGGTGGTTTTGGTTACTGGTGCTGGCGGGTCCATAGGGTCGGAATTGTGCAGGCAGATATCGCAATGGAAGCCTGCCAGGCTGGTTGTTGTTGAGACCTCTGAATATGCCCTCTATCAGATAGAGCGCGAGCTGCGACAACAGCACCAGGATGACGGGGTCCAGTTCGAGGTGACGGCGCTGCTTGGTGATGTGCGCAATACTGAGCGTATGGCGGAAATTATTCAGGGCTTCTCCGTGCATACAATTTACCATGCGGCCGCATACAAGCATGTGCCCCTGGTTGAGCAGAATGTCGTTATTGGTGCCGACAACAATGTCCTGGGTACCCTCTCCGTACTTGAGGCCGCAGAGCAGCATGGAGTTGAGCAGTTTGTGCTTATCTCTACTGATAAGGCTGTTCGGCCAACCAATGTGATGGGGGCTACCAAAAGATTTGCCGAGCTGATTTGCCAGGATGTTGGTCGCCGCTTTAATAAGATGCGCGTGTGCATGGTCAGGTTTGGCAATGTTATCGGCTCTTCCGGCTCGGTAATTCCCTTGTTCACGGATCAGATCAATGCCGGTGGTCCGGTAACTGTGACCCACTCAAAAGTAACCCGTTACTTTATGACAATTCCCGAAGCGGCTCAGCTGGTATTGCAGGCTGGGAGTATGGGGCGCAACGGGGATGTATTTGTTCTCGATATGGGTGAACCGGTTCGCATCTACGATCTGGCTGAGCGCTTGATTCGTTTGATGGGGCACACGGTAAGGGATGAAGAAAACCCTGATGGTGATATTGAAATTCAGCTCACTGGACTGCGTCCTGGGGAGAAATTGTACGAAGAGCTGTTGTTGGGGGATAACGTACTGGGCACGGACCATCCAATGATTATGCGCGCCGAAGAGGAGCGTCTCGATAGCGAGGCTTTGCAGCTCCTGGTTTCGGATCTTAGGGATGCGTGCGGCTCTCATGATTGCGAGCAGGTCCGCAGGATTCTATGTCGGGCAGTAAAAGGCTATTCACCCAAGCAGGGGCTGGTCGATGTTGTCTGGTCGAGGCAGGGGCAGGTGCGAAAACCAAGTGGAGGAGCGACGGTAGAGAGGTTGCCGTTAGCTGGGGAGGCTGGCTCCCGCTAGCTGGTTATTTTGAGCGGCTAACCAGTACGGCTGGCCGCTAGCTCTATGCAGATTAAAAAACATTTGAGCAGAAAAGAAAAAAGCCCGGATAGATGGAATCTATCCGGGCTTTTGTTTGGCTCCGCCTGCTGGGCTCGAACCAGCGACCCAATGATTAACAGTCATTTGCTCTACCAACTGAGCTAAGGCGGAATTTAATCTAACTTATAGAGCGCAAATTAAGCTGCGCTTTGAAATTTGGCTCCGCCTGCTGGGCTCGAACCAGCGACCCAATGATTAACAGTCATTTGCTCTACCAACTGAGCTAAGGCGGAATATCTTTTCGGCTGTGCCGTTGAGATGGCGCGTATATTATAGAGCACTTCCGAACAGGTCAACCCCTTTTTTCATCTTTAACTAATTGATTTGTCAGGAAATTATTTTTTGGGGTCATGCGCAAAATGCCGCAGGTCAGAGTTGGGAAGGGTAGGACGCTATTCTCTTGTAATTGTGGGTCGTATGACGACAGCCTACAATCCTGTGTTGCATGAATGATTAAGCGGTTGGGGGAAGTGTATGGAGTCGCGACCTTTTAAGGTGGAATCCAAGTATCAGCCAGCGGGCGATCAGCCTCTGGCGATAGAGCAGTTGTCAGAAGGAATTGATGATGGTTTGAGCCATCAAACGCTGCTGGGTGTTACCGGTTCGGGTAAGACCTTCACTATGGCGAATATTATTGAGCGCCTGCAGCGGCCGGCCATTGTGATGGCCCACAATAAAACGCTGGCGGCTCAGCTCTACGGGGAGTTTAAAGAGTTTTTCCCCAAGAATGCCGTGGAGTATTTTGTCTCTTACTACGACTACTACCAGCCGGAGGCTTACGTTCCCTCTTCGGACACCTTTATCGAAAAGGATGCATCCGTAAACGAGCATATCGAGCAGATGCGCCTCTCGGCCACCAAGGCACTTATTGAGCGGCGCGATGTGGTTGTGGTCGCCACAGTTTCGGCAATTTACGGTTTGGGTGACCCCGACAAATATTTGAAGATGGTCCTGCATCTGGATCGCGGTGATCTCGTTGATCAGCGCACTATCCTCAGGCGCCTGGCTGAACTGCAATACACCCGCAATGATGCAGATTTCCGTCGCGCTACTTACCGGGTGCGCGGCGATATTATCGATATCTACCCGGCAGACTCCGATTTGGAAGCGGTGCGCCTGTCTCTTTTTGATGAAGAGATCGAAGAGATCACCATATTTGACCCTCTCACTGGAGAGCAGATCAGGAAGGTGCCCCGGGTCACTATCTTCCCCAAGAGTCACTATGTGACGCCACGAGAGACCATCGTCAGTGCTATCGATGAAATCAAAGATGAGCTGCGAGGGCGCCTCGAGCAACTGCGTGGAAACAACAAGCTGGTCGAAGCGCAGCGGCTAGATCAGCGTACCCGCTACGATGTGGAGATGATGCAGGAGCTTGGCTACTGCAATGGCGTAGAGAACTATTCCCGCTACCTCTCCGGTCGCGGTATTGGCCAGCCGCCGCCCACGCTTTTTGATTACCTGCCCAATGATGCACTGTTATTTATCGATGAGAGTCACGTGACAGTGCCGCAAATCGGCGGTATGTATCGTGGAGACCGGTCGCGCAAGGAAACTTTGGTGGAGTATGGCTTTCGTCTGCCATCGGCCCTGGACAATCGTCCTCTCAAGTTTGAAGAGTGGGAGGGGTTGGCACCCCAGACGGTTTTTGTGTCCGCAACCCCAGGGGCCTATGAGCAAGAGAATGCGGGGCAAGTGGTCGAGCAGGTGGTTCGCCCGACAGGGTTGGTGGACCCAGAAGTCGAAGTTCGCTCAGCATTGACCCAGGTAGATGATGCCCTGTCTGAAATTCACCGTTGTGTGGATGCCGATCAGCGAGTACTGATTACCGTATTGACCAAGCGGATGGCGGAAGACCTGACTGAATATCTCTCCGAAAGTGGTGTTCGTGTCCGCTACTTACACTCCGATATTGATACTGTCGAGAGGGTGGAGATTATCCGGGACCTGCGTATCGGTGAGTTTGACGTGCTAGTTGGCATTAACTTGCTGCGAGAAGGCCTGGATATGCCGGAAGTTGCCCTAGTGGCAATTTTCGATGCCGATAAAGAGGGCTTCCTCCGTTCCGATCGCTCGCTGATTCAGACCATTGGGCGGGCTGCGCGAAACCTGGAGGGGAGGGCGATTCTCTACGCGGACAAAGTCACCGGTTCTATGGAGCGAGCACTCGAAGAGACTCGTCGTCGCCGCGAGAAGCAGTTGGCCTTTAACGAGGAGCACGGCATTACCCCCAAAGGTATCCGCAAGAGTGTGGCGGATATTCTGGAGGGGGCGGTGGCCCCCGGTGTGCCCAAGAAAGGGCGCCGCAAAGTTGCCGAGGGTAAAGGTGAGTACAAGGTGGATGTCGAGGCCCTTACCGATAAGCAGCGCTGGGCCCGAATTGCCGAGCTGGAAGAGCAAATGTACCAGCATGCGAAGAACCTGGAATTTGAAGCAGCGGCAAAATTGCGCGATGAGATTACCCACTTAAAAGGTGTGGAATAATCCTTGCTGAAGGGCGGGACTTGGATCTACATTTTGATAGTCCCGCACTGCCTTGTTGGTGCTTGGTCGCTCTTAAAAAATTTCACACAAAAGTTCAGTAAGTTGTTGAAAACACTGAAAAGCGGTGCTAAAGTTCGCGCTCTTCACAGCACAGGGTTCCCCCGCTGTAGAGCTTTAGACCCGTAGCTCAGTTGGTTAGAGCGCTGCCTTGACATGGCAGAGGTCGGCGGTTCAAATCCGCCCGGGTCTACCACCTTTCAAAAGGATGGATTGCCCATCCCGATCAAGAGTTCCATGAAAAAATTCATGGATAGTTTCATGCGGTCTTTGGTAGGGATCGCCACTGAGAACAAAGGATAAACAATGCCCGTTGTTACTCTCCCCGATGGTTCCCGTCGAGAATTTTCTGCTCCGGTTTCCGTACACGATGTAGCCGCTGATATCGGCCCAGGTTTGGCAAAAGCCGCACTTGCTGGCGTTGTAGACGGCAAGGAAGTCGATACCAGTTACGTTATTGATACCGACGTAAATCTGGCAATTATTACTGATCGTCAGCCCGAAGGCCTGGAAGTGATCCGTCACTCCACGGCGCACTTGCTGGCACAAGCAGTTAAACAGCTGTACCCCACAGCCCAGGTCACCATTGGCCCGGTTATCGAAAACGGCTTCTATTACGATTTCGCCTACGAGCGCCAGTTTACGCCGGAAGATCTCGAGAAGATCGAAGAGCGTATGGAAGTGCTGGCCAAAGAAGACATCACTGTCAGTCGCCGCCTGATGCCGCGCAAAGAAGCGGTTAAGTACTTTCGCGAAATGGGGGAAGAGTACAAGGCTGAGATTATCGACAGTATCCCCAGCGATGAAGATATTTCTCTCTACCGCCAGGGCGACTTTGAAGACTTGTGTCGCGGTCCCCACGTGCCCTCCACCGGCAGGTTGAAAGCGTTCAAACTGACCAAAGTGGCCGGTGCCTACTGGCGTGGCGATTCCAACAATGAAATGTTGACCCGTGTTTACGGCACTGCCTGGGCCAACAAAAAAGAATTGAAAGCTTACCTGCGTCGTATCGAAGAGGCAGAAAAGCGCGATCACCGCAAGTTGGCGAAGAAATTTGACCTTTTCCATATCCAGGAAGAGGCGCCCGGCATGGTGTTCTGGCACCCGAACGGCTGGACCATTTACAGCACTATCGAGCAGTACATGCGTCGCCGCCAGCGCGAATTCGGCTACAAAGAAATCAAGACTCCGCAGCTGGTAGATTTCAGCCTGTGGCGCAAATCCGGTCACGCCGATAAGTTCGGCGATGACATGTTCACTCTGACCAGTGAAGAGCGTCAGTTCGCCATTAAGCCGATGAACTGCCCTTGTCACGTACAGGTATTCAATCAGGGCCTGCGCAGCTACCGCGACCTGCCGTTGCGTCTGGCGGAGTTTGGCTCCTGTCACCGCAGCGAGCCTTCCGGTTCCCTGCATGGCCTGATGCGCGTGCGCGGCTTTGTGCAGGATGATGGCCATATCTTCTGTAGCGAAGACCAGATCCAGTCAGAAGTTTCTGACTTTATGGATCTGCTGCACTCCGTTTATAAGGATTTCGGCTTCCAGGATGTTATCTACCGTCTCTCCACTCGCCCGGAGAAGCGCGTAGGTTCCGATGAGAGCTGGGATAAGGCTGAAAAAGCCCTGGCCGACGCACTGGATGCCGCTGGCCTGCCGTGGGAAGAGCTGCCGGGCGAAGGCGCCTTCTACGGACCGAAGATCGAATTCTCCCTGAAAGACTGTCTCGGCCGCGTATGGCAGTGCGGTACCATTCAGGTGGATTTCTCCATGCCGGGCCGCCTGGATGCCCAATTTGTGGCAGAAGATGGCTCGCGCCAGTCCCCGGTAATGCTGCACCGCGCAGCCCTGGGTTCCTTCGAGCGCTTTATCGGAATCCTGATCGAGCACTACGAAGGCGCGTTCCCCACCTGGCTCGCGCCGCAGCAGGTGGCGATCATGAATATCACCGATCGCCAGGCTGAATATTGTCGCAATTTGCAAGATCGTTTGGGTGAGCTGCAATACCGCGCCACAGCTGACTTGAGAAACGAGAAGATCGGCTTTAAAATCCGCGAGCACACGCTTCAGCGTGTTCCTTATCTATTGGTAATTGGCGATAAGGAAGTAGAAAGTCAAACCGTGGCAGTACGTACCCGTAGCGGTGAAGATCTTGGTACAATGACGTATGAGTCATTCCTCGAGATCCTCGAGCAAGACGTGAATCGTCGCGGTCGTTTGACAGAAGATAATGCATAACAACTTGGCAACTGGGAGACCATAGCTATTAAACGAGACACTAAGGGACGGTCCAAAAAGGCCCGCATAAACGATCAGATTGAAGCGTCAGAACTCCGCCTGATAGGCGCTGATGGCGAACAGGTAGGCATTGTCTCCCTGGATGAAGCGCTGGAAGCTGCACAGAAAGCTAGCTTGGATCTCGTTGAAATTGCCTCGGACTCCACGCCGATAGTCTGTAAGATCATGGACTACGGCAAGCACGTATTCGAAGCTAAAAAAGCTAAGAATGCCGCCAAGAAGAAGCAGAAGCAGCAGCAGATCAAGGAAATGAAATTCCGCCCGGGCACCGATGTCGGTGACTACCAGATCAAGCTGCGCAACCTGGCCCGCTTCCTGGAAGCGGGTGACAAGGCCAAAGTATCCCTGCGTTTCCGTGGCCGCGAAATGGCTCACCAAGAGCTGGGCATGGAAATGATGCAGCGCATCGAAAAGGACCTTGAAGAGCTGGGCACCGTAGAGCAGCGACCGAAAATGGAAGGTCGTCAAATGCTGATGGTGATTGCTCCGCTCAAAAAGAAAAAGTGAGGTCTGGGGAAGTCATTCCCGGGATCTCCTTTGAGAAGTGGTTGGGCGACGGCTGCCTCCCCACTCTCGCAGTGCCGGTAACTTCGGTTGTCGGCAGTTACTAAAGGTGCCTGTTTTTCAGGCGAATATTAACTTTGGAGTACAAAATGCCGAAAGCAAAGACTCACAGTGGCGCTGCCAAGCGCTTCAAGAAGACGGCTGCGGGCTACAAGCACAAGCACGCTAACAAGAGCCACATCCTCACCAAGATGACCACCAAGCGCAAGCGTCAGCTGCGTGGCACTCAGACTATGAACAAGTCTGATGCTGGACTGGTCGATCGTATGCTGCGCGCCAAGTAATTGGCCCAAATCGCAAAGGTTTAAGAGGATAGAAGTATGGCCCGTGTAAAACGTGGTGTAGAGGCGCGTCGTCGTCACAAGAAGATTCTGAAGCAGGCTAAAGGTTACTACGGTGCGCGTTCACGCGTATTCCGCGTTGCCAAGCAGGCAGTAATTAAAGCTGGTCAGTACGCATACCGTGACCGTCGCGTTAAAAAGCGTAACTTCCGCGCTCTGTGGATTACTCGTATTAACGCCCAGTCCCGTGCTGAAGGCCTGAGCTACAGCCGCCTGATCGCAGGTCTGAAAAAAGCGGACATCGCACTGGATCGCCGTGTACTGGCTGATCTGGCTGTTTACGATAAAGTCGCTTTTGCTGCCGTAGTTGAAAAAGCTAAGGCAGCCCTGGCAGCGTAAGCTGTCATTTCAGTTGTAAAACTGAATACTCAAAATAGGGAAGGGCTGTAGTGGCCCTTCCCTATTTTTTTATGGAGTTTCCGCTATTTTTTACCGGTGGCGGTGCCTGGGGAAATTCCCTCCGGTACAGAAAGTACCGGCCGAACAAAGCAGAAAAAATTAATCGAAGTTGGATTCAAACGGGAACAGTTCGATGCAAGATTTGCAGTCCCTCACCGAGCAGGCTATGGAGCTGGTGGAGAAGGCCGATGGCCTCGCCGCACTGGATCAGGTGCGTGTTGATTACCTGGGCAAAAAGGGCCAGCTGACGGCACTGCTGAAAGGCCTTGGCAAGCTGTCGGCTGAGGAGCGTCCGGCGGCAGGTGCCAAGATCAACGAAGCCAAGCAGCAGGTTCAGGAAAAAATTAACGCGCGCCGCAATATGCTGGAGCAGGCCGCCATCAACGCGAAGTTGGCCGAAGAGACCATTGATGTCACTCTGCCGGGGCGAGGTGAAGAGCAGGGCAATGCCCACCCCATTACGCGCACCTTAAAGCGCGTGGAAGAATTCTTTGCGAGCATTGGCTTCTCTGTTGAGAACGGCCCGGAAGTCGAACAGGACTACTACAACTTCGAAGCGTTGAATATTCCCGCGCACCACCCCGCGCGCGCGATGCACGACACCTTCTACGTGGACCCCACCACCGTACTGAGAACCCACACCTCCTCAGTGCAGATCCGCACCATGGAGAAAAAATCTCCACCGCTGCGTATTATCTGCCCGGGCCGCGTATACCGCTGCGACTCCGATGTCACCCACTCGCCCATGTTCCACCAGGTAGAAGGCCTGGTAATCGGCGAGAACATCAGCTTCGCCCACCTGAAAGGCACTATCGACCAATTCCTGCGCGCCTTCTTCGAAGCGGAAGTACCGGTGCGTTTCCGTCCGTCTTACTTCCCGTTCACCGAGCCTTCCGCAGAAGCGGACATCCAGTGTACCGCCTGTTCCGGTGAAGGCTGCCGCGTATGTTCCGGCACCGGCTGGCTGGAAATTCTCGGCTGCGGCATGGTGCACCCGAACGTCTTCGCCGCCTGCGATATCGACAGCGAAAAATACTCCGGCTTTGCCTTCGGTATCGGTATCGAGCGCCTCGCCATGCTGCGCTACGGCGTCAACGACCTGCGCTTGTTCTTCGATAACGATCTGCGCTTCTTGAAACAGTTCTAGGCCAAGTGACAGCGCGAATGGCAATGGCTCTTCGCAACAGCAGTCGAATTGTGGAGGCCTGGGAGGCGAAATAGCCCCAGGCGAAATGCGCACCAAGTTGCGCTGACGGAATACAGAAAGAGATCAACTATGAAAATCAGCAACTCCTGGTTGCGGGAATGGGTAAACCCGGAACTCACCACGCAGGAACTGGCCGATCAAATCACCATGGCCGGCCTGGAAGTGGACGGAATAGAAAAAGTTGCGGGCGATTTCTCCGGAGTGGTTGTCGGTGAGATTGTCGCCTGTGAGCAGCACCCGGATGCGGACAAGCTGCGCGTGTGTAGAGTCGCAGGCCACCCCGACGGTGAAATGCAGGTTGTGTGCGGTGCTCCCAATGCGCGCACCGGAATCAAAATTCCTTTTGCCCTGGTAGGCGCCAAGCTGCCGGGCGATTTTAAAATCAAGAAAGCCAAGCTCCGTGGTGTAGAGAGCTTCGGTATGCTCTGCGCACAGACCGAACTGGAACTGGGCGAAGACAATGACGGTATCTGGGAACTGCCAGAAGACGCACCCACCGGTACGGATCTGCGCGAATACTTGCAGCTGGATGATGAGACCATCGAAGTGGATCTCACCCCGAACCGTTCCGACTGCCTCGGTGTTGCCGGTATTGCTCGCGAAGTGGGTGTATTGAATCGCTGCGCCGTTCAGGGCCCGGAAGTTGCTTCGGTACCCCAGCAGATCGACGAGAGCATGCCCGTATCCTTGCTGGCCGAAGCCGCCTGCCCGCGCTACGTAGGTCGTGTGATTCGCAATATCGATATCAAAGCGGTAACACCTCTGTGGATGCAAGAGCGCCTGCGTCGCAGCGGCCTGCGCAGTATCGACCCGGTAGTAGACGTAACCAACTACGTTCTGCTGGAACTGGGCCAACCCATGCACGCCTTCGACCTGGAGAAACTCTCCGGCGGCATCAAAGTGCGTATGGCAGAAGCCGGTGAAGAGCTGACCCTGCTGGACGGCCAGGAAGTCAAACTGAAAGAGGGCACCCTGGTAATTGCCGATGAGGAAAAACCTCTGGCGATGGCCGGCATAATGGGTGGCCTGGATTCCTCCGTTACCGCAGGCACACAGCATATCTTCCTGGAGAGCGCCTTCTTTAGCCCGCTGGCCATTGCCGGCAAGGCCCGCTCCTACGGCCTGCACACCGACTCCTCCCACCGTTTCGAACGCGGCGTGGATTACCACCTGCAAGAAAAAGCGGTAGAGCGCGCCACCCAGCTGCTGCTGGATATCGTCGGCGGTGAACCCGGCCCGGTACACGTGCGCGAGCTGACTGAAATTATGCCCGCCGAGCGCCACATCACCCTGCGCCGTGCCAAGGTCGAGCTAGGCCTGGGCATCAAGCTGGCCGATGACGAAATCGTCGATATCCTCACCCGCCTGGGCCTGGAAAAAATCGACCAGAACGACGAAGGCTGGACCTTCCTCGCTCCCAGCTTCCGTTTCGATGTCGCCATCGAAGCAGACCTGCTGGAAGAGCTGGCCCGTGTATACGGCTACAACCGTATCCCCAGCGAAAGCTTTACTGCCGAACTGGAAATCGCTCCGCGCCCAGAGAGCACCATTGCCCAGGACAACCTGGAGCAAACCCTGTTGAGCCGCGGTTACTACGAAGCGATTACCTTCAGCTTTATCGATAGCGACAGCGCCGCGCTGTTTGATCCGGAAGCCGACCCGGTGGCCCTGCAAAACCCGATCAGCGCTGAGCTGGCGGTTATGCGCACCACCTTGCTGCCGGGCCTGTGCAAAGCGTTGCAGTACAACCTGAACCGCCAGCAAAACCGCGTGCGCCTGTTTGAAACTGGGCTGCGCTTTGTGCCGGGTGCCGAATTGCACCAGGAGCAAATGATTGCCGGTCTCGCTTACGGTAGCCGCTACGCAGAAAACTGGACTGGCAGCAAAGATGCCGTGGACTTCTTCGACGTGAAAGCCGATGTAGAAGCCCTGTTGGCTCGCACCGGTGTAGCCGATGAGTTCCGCTTTGTCGCTGGCCAGCACCCCGCGCTGCACCCCGGCCAAACCGCCAAGATTATGCGCGGCGACCGCGAAGTAGGGGTTATCGGAGCCCTGCACCCGCAGTTGCAGAAGAAGTTGGACCTGTCCAAGCCCGCGTTCGTATTTGAACTGAGCCTGGAAGCGATCGGCGAGGGCAAAACCCCCGCTTTCCGTCCGCTGTCCAAGTTCCCGGAAGTGCGTCGCGATCTGGCCCTGTTGATTGACGCAGAGGTTCCTGCCGCCAGCCTGGTGGAAACTGCTGTCGAAGTTGCAGGTGAAACCTTGACGGACCTCAAGATATTTGATGTCTACCAGGGCAAAGGTATTGATTTAAATAGAAAAAGTGTCGCTTTGGGGTTGACGTTTCAGCATTCGTCACGCACCCTTAATGACGACGAAATCAATGCCGCTGTAGATGCGGTGGTCGGAAAACTAGAAGAAAAATATAACGCTAGTCTGCGCTAGTAGAGCATGATGCTCTCGGGTGCAGGCTGAATTGCACCCCGAGAGCGTCTGCTACCGGGTTGAAAGCCGCCGCGGTTTGGGCCGCTTCCGATCTGGAGTCGACGCCTCTGAATCAATTGGTAGGATCCAATGACAGAGGCACTGACCAAGGCCGGGCTCGCCGAGAAACTGTACGAAGAGCTGGGCTTTAACAAGCGCGAAGCGAAAGAGATCGTCGAATATTTCTTCGAGGAGATCCGCAATGCGTTGGAAAGTAACGAGCAGGTCAAGCTCTCCGGCTTTGGCAATTTCGACCTGCGCGATAAAAGCCAGCGTCCCGGTCGCAATCCCAAGACCGGCGAGGAAATCCCCATCTCGGCCCGCAGGGTAGTCACTTTTAAACCCGGGCAAAAACTCAAGACACGAGTAGAAGAGCATGCTGGAACCGAGCAATAACGCTCAGCTGCCTGCAATCCCCGGTAAGCGCTATTTCACCATTGGTGAAGTGAGTGAACTGTGCGCCGTTAAACCCCATGTCCTGCGTTACTGGGAGCAGGAATTCCCCCAGCTGAAACCCGTCAAACGTCGCGGCAACCGCCGTTACTACCAGCACCAAGATGTCATCATGATCCGCCAGATTCGTGCGCTCCTGTACGAAGAGGGCTATACCATTGGTGGAGCCCGCCAGCAGATCGAAACCGGTAGCGAGCGGGCAGAGGTGGTACAGCTACAGCAAGTACTACCCGAAGTGATCGCAGAACTAAAGGACGTGGTGGCCCTGCTGGAAGGGAAAAATAATTTATAAAAAACTGTAAACCTGGGCTTGCAATCCAGCCGCACTCAGGTATGATTCACGCCACATCGAGACACGATGTCTTTAAAAATCAATCACTTAGCGAAGTGAACGATTTTTAAAAATCGGAGCGTAGCGCAGCCTGGTAGCGCACCACACTGGGGGTGTGGTGGTCGTCGGTTCAAATCCGGCCGCTCCGACCATTTTCTCTATATATTCCATATAGTTACAATCCCTGCATTTTAGGGCTTTGTGATTTTCTCGATTTGTATCACAAATATATCTCAATTGACGCTTTTTCACGGATTTGATACAAAGCTTTCTCTCCCAACTTAAGCATCCTCTCGATACACCCGTCCTAGCTCAATAATTCCAGATCAATTAATATCACCTAATAGCTGTGTGGTTTCAGTTTATTTATTTCTTATGGAGTACTTATGTCAGGGAAAATTGAGTTTTACCAAGGTAAAGATGATCTAGTTAAAGAGCTTGATATTGATGACTCACTTGATTGTCTAAAATCAAAAATTTCAGATCTATCAAATATAAAAAACTTACATTTTCTTATGGGTGCTGGGGTCAGCTCTGACTGTATTCCAAATATGGCAATGCTGGTCGCTAACGTAGAAGAAGCATTACAAGGTGAGGCTCTTGTAAAAGAAAAAGAGCTATATGAGACCATCAAGGCGAATGTTGGTGCAAACCTGGAATCTATATTGGGAACCCTCTATTCTCATTTAGCTTATCTGGAAGGCACTGGCAATAATGATGGAGGAGATAAAACAAGGGTTCTCATTGAGCAAATTGAGTCTGTCATATATAGGTCAATTAATATCGATTTAGCAGGAGAAAAAGCCAATCAGTCACTAGAGCTTTACAAGGAGTTCTACAGCAAATTATCACTTAGGCAGAAAGACCTAGCGCGGGTTAATGTTTTCACTACCAATAATGATCTGCTCAGTGAGACGTCATTAGATTATCTCAATATTAATTATAATAATGGTTTTGGCGGCGGCCTAACCAAGCATTTCAACCCTGCAAGATTTAGCTATACATACTCAAGGAAGATTGACAGTAATTTGGAGAAGTATGAGCCACTAGAAAACCTCGTATATCTGTACAAGCTTCATGGGTCGATAAATTGGTTAGAGAGTGAAGATAACTCTTTTTTCAGAGTTAGGGAGGTTGAGCAACCTGAATCTACAAAACCGACAAACAGGGTGCTAATTTACCCGACACCACTTAAGCAAAATAAAAGTTTAGGGACACCATATACAGAGTTAATACGCGAGTTTCAGCAGAAGCTATTGCTAAAGAACAGTGTTCTTTTTGTTATGGGCTACAGCTTCAGTGATGAACACATAAATAATGCTATTTATCAGGCGCTAGCATCAAATGCGGCCCTGACAATCTTCGTTTTTGGTAATTACCCCGATTGCCAGCTATCTAAAGTTCAGGACAAAAGAATATACAGAACATTTGGGGAAATAGCAGAAAACGAAGAGGTAAAAACAGAGAAAATTCACTACTTCGAATATATAGTGAAAAATCTGCTTCCAGATCTAAACAAAGACAAGGATTCTGAATTTCTCAAACAATTCACTGACAGTATTCAACAGATTGCAGATAGGGGGAATAACCAATGATAATTGGTAAAATTACTTCTGTTGATTACGATAAATTCAGGGTAAAAGTTCTACCAGAGATACGGTCAAGCTCCGTCAACATTGCGGGTGACATGTATTATTTTGGAAACATTGGAAGTTATCTGAAAGTAAAAAATGCCCTTGGCGAAGAAATTGTTAGTGAAGTGGTCTCCATATTCGATTCCGATCAAAGTAAAGATCAATCATCATTTGATATAGATGGAATCAGAGAACTACTTTTGAAGCCTGTTGGAACGATAAATTCAAAATCGAAATTTCAACTTGGAATCGGAATTTACCCAAGTATATATAGCGACGTTTCGATAGTTACCAATGATGATATGCGGGTTATTCTGGACAGTAGCTCTGAAACCTATTCCGAGAAGGTTCATTCTGACTTTTATATTGGAACAAGCAAGAACCTAATAAACTATCCCATAAATATTGGAATAAATAATTTTTTTAATATTCATACTGCCATTCTCGGTAACTCTGGCAGCGGAAAATCCAACACAATCTCCCATATTCTGCAAGAGATTCATAAAAAAGAAGAGCGCTCCGCGTCAGGCTCAAGAATATTGATCTTTGATGTGAATGGGGAGTATAAGTATGCATTCCCAAAATCGAAGAATAGTGATCTTGATATAAAGTACTATAAGCCAAATATAAGTGTTGATATTGATGGTTTTAAACCATTCTCATTGCCTCATTTTCTTCTGAATATAGATGAATGGTCTGGCTTCCTAATCGCTTCTGAAGCAACTCAAAAACCCTTTTGGGATAAGGTTCTACAAGAAAGCTATAGGTTTTATAGAATAATCTCTGACGATCCTCAGGAGCAAGAGAGGTTTGCACATTACTTCTTAAATAAGCTTTGCTGTATTGTATATAGTATCTTGGATCAAGCCGATTCCGATACTGCAAGTATTACTGCTGCATCAAGCATACTGTCAAGCATTGAAGGAATCATAAATTCAGATATCAATCTCAGAAATGCATGCAATCAAACAAGTATTAGCAACACCATAAATACCTTCAGGGGAAATCTTGGGCTTAATTTTGGAAACAACAATGGGGCCTTAAGAGATGCAGTAGATCAAGCATCAAAAGATATTGATTTCAATCGTGTTATAGAAGTTGAAAACTATAAACTGCCCCATGGAAATTATTTCGATTATAGATTTCTGGAGTTGTCTGCCAGACTGACCCTTCTGGAAGAGGATGCCAAAGGTAACAGAAGAATAAGAGAGTACACATCGACCCTACTATCCAGACTTGATTATTTTTTATATAACTCCGACTGTGAATTTATGAGAACGAATCATATGGGGGGTAGGGATGCAGCATCATATCTAAATAATTTGTGGGATTTCGAAGGAGACAATCACAAAACCCAAATGGTAATTATTGATACGAGCGAGCTTCCTCCTGATGCATTGGAAACACTTACATCTGTAGTCTCTAGGGTGATCTTTAGCGACAGAAAATCTATCTCAGGAGAAAAAAGGAGAGAGAAGCCTATACACCTAATTCTTGATGAAGCTCATCGATACATACATAAAGATCAGAATTACATTCTCAATGAAAATATATTTGAAAGGATAGCGAGAGAAGGACGGAAATATTCACTTTACTTGATGGTTTCTTCGCAACGTCCATCCGAGCTGTCCCAGACAGTATTATCTCAGTGCTCTAATTTTATCATTCATAGAATTCAGAACGAACTGGATATGAGATACATTCATTCTATCCTGCCATTCTTCTCAGACGATTTTACTTTAAAGATAAAGCAATCCACGCCCGGTGAATGTCTAATATTTGGCAACTGTGTATCCATGCCCTTGCACGTCAAAATAGCAAAGGCCAATCCAGAACCAAATAGTAAGAACTGTGATATTGCCAAAGAATGGTTTAAAGAGAAGCCTCAAGCGGCGGTGCCACCTCCACCGATAGTACCTCCGCCAACTCCAGTCCCTGAGCAGTTCTAGGTGAATTGATTAGGCTGGGACAAGTTACCCGTAAATCGATACACGGTTAGAATCCAGGACACCCATAATTTGAAAGAATAGCTTTGAAGTCGTGTATTTCATCTTTTCTGGGCTTGCTAGCAGTCAGGAGGTAGGTATCAGGCTAGGTTTAGTCGCACCCTCCCCTTGGTTGATTATAATTTGATCATGCGAGGCGATAGCGGTACGGTTAGCTCGATTATTAGTGATTTGTAATTGCTTTAGGTGCTACTAGAGAGATAGATTTCACAGTCGTGCAGGCCATGTACCCAACGTTTATGTTGCTGGGTACATGCTTCTCTGACTTTTTCAACTGCGCCGACTAGACGCTTGAAGCGGCTTTCAAAGTTGCGATTCAGGCAGAGCCAGTGCTTCGGTGAAATGCCAGCCTTTGCAATACAGGTGGGGTATTGGTAGCAATAGCGCCGCGTTTTCTCGGGTCTAGATGTCGTCCGCTCCAGTCGACCAACTCCAGATAGTGATCCAACAGAAAGGGCAGCATGCTTTGCGTTCACCCCCGAGCATCGATAATAGATTGTCGGGCTGTTTACCATTAGCCACTGCGTTAACTCGCTGCCGGATCGAAGTGAAATTCGACTCCTCCGGAGTTTTGACTATTTTGGCTCGGATAGAATTTAAATCCACCCAGCCTGATAGAGTGCGCTTATCCACGAAAGCTTGAGATTTGAATGCTCACCTTCCCAAAGTGGCGACCCTACCTCTCCTCATAGCAGTTAGATGGAAGTTTGTTATGAGGCTCTACTCACTATGATATTTGTCATAGCCCTCTGACCACTCTAGTAGAGGACAAATCCAGGGACAAATCCAGGACACCCAAAGATTGGGGGAGAAGTGTCCGTTACATGGCAAGCACCAGCTTTGGTGGTTCTTCCTCTCTGATTTAGGGGTAAGGGGGGTGGAATACAGGGGGGGTTGTGTTCAGTCTGTAGGTAGCGCAATTTTTGGATATAAAACCGGCAATCGTGCTATCGAATGTCTGGAGTAGGGCTAGATTAGTGGGGGGTAGCTGAGAGGAAGCGCCGGCAGTCACCAATACCGTGTACCCAGCGTTTATTGAGCTGGCTACAGGCTTGCTGTACCACCTTCACTGATCCTACCAAGCCTTTAAAGCGACTTTCAAAATTTCGGTTGAGATAGAGCCAGTGCTTGGGTGAGATACCAAGCCGCTCCAGGATGGGAGGTGTGTTTTCGGCAATACAGCCTCGTTTTCTGGGATCTAAATGTCGGCCACTCCAGTCTACTAGCTCCAAATAGTGATCCAGCTGAAAAGGTAGCCCTTTCGGCATACTCAAACGCTCACCGCCGACAAACGGAAGTAGACTTTTGGGCTGCTTGCCTGAGACTGCGGCACGAATACGCTGTTGAATCGAAGTGTAATCGGAGTCTTCAGGGGTCTTGGCAATATTGGCACGGATCGGGTTGAGGTCTACATAGGCCATGCAGGCAGCAAGGGCTCTTTCATCTAGTAAGGCTTGGGACTTAAAACGGCCCTCCCAAAAGCGGCCTGTACAGTTGTCCTCAGCGTTGGCCTGGCGAGCGATAGATTCGTTTAAGCAGCGCATAAACCAGCTGATATCCATTAGACGCTCCCGCCATAGAGAAACGACTTCTTTTAGCCTAGTTACCTCACAGTGATCGAGGGTATCGCCCTGAAGATAGCGCTGAGCCAAGCTGGAAGCTTTGAACAGTTTTTGCCAGCGAGTAATTACCTCTTTGAGAGACCACTTGCTAGCAGCTTCTCTGTCGATATAGAGCACTATATGGTAGTGATTACTCATTACTGCATAGGCGGCAATATCTAACGCAAACACCTCGGCCAATTTATACATACGGCTTTCAATCCACTCGCGCCGATATTCGTAATCTTTTCCGGATTTACTATCTCTGCCACAGAGAAATGCACGGCGTACACAGCGGGAAACGCAGTGATAATAAGGTGTTGAATCCAGAGATATCTGGGTGCTTCGGGGTAGAGTCATCGGCGGCACGTGTATTGTATTGTATGAATATACAGTATCCTGAAGGGTTTCATCCTTTTGTCAATAGGGCTGGCGGTTTATACTTTCTATTTGGTGGGTGTCCAGAAATACCCTTGAGACCTGAATGCCCCTCCCAAAAGTGGCGACCCTACCTCTCCTCATAGCAGTTAGGCGGAAGTTTGTTATAAAACTCTACTCACTATGGTATTTGCCATAGCCCTCTGACCACTCTTGCTGATAGCCTTGCTTTTTGAAGTAACCTCTAAATATATGAAGTGCTTTTTCTAGCCAAGACTGAATATCTGAAATACCCTCAATCATCTTGCAATCTTTTTCGTCATCAACCGCTTGATCCGTCATTTTCCAGAAAAAGTAAGCCAAAGACTCTGCCTCCTCTTTACTATCTAAATTGGAGTTTCCAGAAACAACCGATCGAGCGATTTCAGAGTTTAGTTGTTTCGCATAATACAGAACCAATGTCTTTGCTGGTTGATTATATTCATTGAAATTTATCATGCTTTATAGGTCTCTAGTGGCAAGTCACTCATTATGGCCACTCTTTAAGCTCATGGAGCTTTTCTATTTCGCTAGAATCGAGAGTGTTCCCTTGAAGATAGCGCTGAATTAGTACGGAAGTTCTTAAAAGCCCTCATCAGGGAGTAAGGATCTCGGTATCGGACCAAGTTTTGGCGGCTTCTGCGCTGATATAGAACACAATATAGTAGTGGTTGCTCACCACAGCATAGGCTGCAACATCGAACGCAAAGATGGCGACTAGCTTTTGCATTCTACCCTCAATACACTGATGCCGACTCTCAAAATCCTCTCCGGGTTGGGTATCTTTCCCACAAAGAAAGGCCCTGCGTATGTAACCAGAAGCGCAATGATTTACATTGGAGTCAAACTTACGAATGGAGATAGAAATACTCTTGAAATAGTTATCAATATGACTAGCTATTATTGATGGCTACCTATTAAGCGCATTTATAAAGGAGATAACTGCCATGCCATACAAAGAACTTGGAATGCTAAAAGATAGCGGTTTAAGTAAAGATACTTATAGTGGAGTTGTTGTGCCCTATATGAGTGAAGCTGAACGAGAAGAATATCAGGTTACGATACAAGATGGGCTTCTGTTTTGGCGCGGAGAGAGACTTAATACCAATCCTGGCGGATCTTGGGCATTCGTTATGGATAAGAATGGGCGTATCTTTTGTGGTAACAAAAATGGTGATATTCAGCACCATTCAGCATTTTTGTCGGGGCGACCAGTTGCTGCGGCTGGGCATATCTCGGTGGTAGGTGGAATAATAGAGCATATTAATAATTTCAGTGGCCACTATCAGCCCACTAGCGATTATATGGAGCAGTTTAAAGAAGAACTGGAAAAAAATAATGTTGACTTAAGTGAAACCGAAATGGATTTTGGGATTTCGTCAAAAACCTGTAAGTTGCGCTTAAAAAATTTTCAAGATCGTAATTATACAGGCAAATGGTATCAACGTTTTCGTGGTACTGTTGTTAAAGAGACTGTCGATGGGAGCGAGGATACTTATACCGGCCGTACACATATTCAAGGGCAAAGGTTAAGGCTTTATCCTGATGGCCCCAGATGGCAGTGGCTCTGATGTAAATAGCCATGAGAGCTTTCTGCAGACTCTTCATCTCTGACATACAGGCAGGGGAAGTGGAGTACCAGAATTTGGCGTTCAGGTTTTGGGAAGGCTGATTTGGGGTTAGGCCAGATTATAAGGAGCACTGAGAGGAAGCTGCCGGCAGTCAGCTACAGACTTTAAATTCTGCTTTCAAAATTCGGTTGCTACATAGCCAGTGGAGAGGTGAGATATCAAGTCTCTCGGATAGGAGGGGTGATTCTGAAAATACTACCTCGTTTTTAAGGATCTAAATACCGGCCACTCCAGTCACTGGCTCGAAATAGTGTTCCAATGGAAAGGGAAGTGCTTTAGGTTCTTTCAAGCGCTCACTACCAATAAATAAAGTAGAGTTTTGGGTTGCTCACTAGATACGACCGTGCGAATGCGCTGTTAAGTACAAGTGTAATCAGAGTCTTCAATATCTTGGCAATACTGGTAAGGATAGAGCTAAGCCAGGAATTTCAAAAGACCTCACCAGCGGCTACTTGTACGGTTGGTTTTAACCCAAAAGTAACCAAACAATAGCACTAATATCGGGAGGTGGCTTACAAAATGGTAACTCCACGCTGAACTCAATATTTATCCCTACAGCGAAATCCCGCTCTTCCAGTATTTAACAAAGGAGTGCGGATACGAGTATAAAACTAATGAACCAATTAAATCATTAGTGAACTTTCACATTCCCCGGTTTTGCCTTTAGTTAGCTATGTAATTGAGAATGTTGCTCTTTAATCTTTTAAGAAAAGCATGGAGTGCATTTCAATGTGAATTGAGTTTTCCAATGGTTGATTGAGATTTCCTCAACCGAAAACAACTAAAAATATAGGCGCGAAAATAATCTTATTGGAATTTATTCAGTTTGTTTAAATTTCAAAGCTGCGTAAAATCGATAGATATTTTTGGTATTTTGGCCGTAATTGAGCGAGCCAATTAAAAACGCTTCAGAATTTTAAAAGATTTTGGAAGCTTCGATAGATCCGAGAGTTTTCTAAAAGACCCATCCCTTTAAAGGAGAACGGTAGCGTGACGTAAGAGTAAGTAAAAGGCGCTGACCCAAGGTGCTAGGAACACCTGGGGCCAGCTGACCAAATTGATAAACCGACTATCAAAAGTCGAGTAGACCAAAGGAACTTCCCCTTCGACCTCTCACAGAACCGTACGTGAACCTCTCAATTCATACGGCTCTTCGTATTCAGCACATTTTCAATCTTCCCATTCTCCAGTGTGCAAACAAGCCGCGCATTTGTTGACGAACCTTACCAATAAAGGCCCAACTCTTGAAACAGCTTCGCTTCAGATGCTTAAACTTCTTCCTAGCCCAACGCATCAGCGTTTGATCAAGATACTTCTGTAGCCGATAAACACCATATCTCCGCCCAAAGTGACCATAATAGTTCAGCCAACCCTGTATTGCGGGATTAAGTACCTTTGCCATTTCAGATAGTGATCGATCCACCCAGTTAATCACACGCCACTGCCTAACCTTATCCTTGATCCTCTTGAAAGCTTTAGGGCTCATTGATGGACCAAAGGCGGTGAAGGTTTGTCCATGGCGATTCTTTGCTTTCCTGGGACCAAATCGATAACCCAGAAAGTCAAAATGAATCACAGGGTGGTTGTCTTTGCGGTTGCTGTTCTTGCAATAAACCTTGCGGGTTTTCTCTGGATGAGCTTCAAGCCCGCAGGAAGTCAGGCGTGCCTTCAGCGCTGCCAGTAAGCGATCTGCTTCCCGGGGATTACGACAATGGTAAACCGCATCATCAGCGTAACGCTCAAAAGGAATTTCTTTGTGCGTTCTTACCATCCAGACGTCCAGCGCGTAGTGCAAAAACAAGTTCGCCAACAGTGGGCTGATTACGCCCCCTTGTGGAGTGCCTTGTGTTCGCTCTTCAAACTGTCCATCCTGATGCTGTACCGGAGCCGTCAACCAGCGCTGCACATAGAGTCTGACCCACCGATGATCATTATGTTTATCTAATGCCTTCAGTAGGAGTTCGTGATTAATATTGTCAAAGAAACCTTTGATGTCTAAATCAACCACCCAGATTCTATCCCAGCATCGTTGTCGAGTTCGGCGCACTGCGTCTATAGCAGACTTACCTGGTCGATAACCGTAGGAGTCAGGGTGAAAGACCTTCTCCAATTCTGGTTCCAGCAGTTGCTTAGCCACCATTTGTGCAATGCGATCTTCGATTGTGGGAATACCCAGTGGTCGCAGGCTGCCATCGAGCTTCGGAATATCCACTCGTTTGACGGCTGATGGAAAATAGCTGCCAGATGACATTCTATTCCACAGCTTGTACAGGTTTCTGGCGAGATTCGATTCGTACTGCTCTATCGTTATCCCGTCAATCCCCGCACCGCCTCCATTGGCCTTGATCTGCTTCCACGCTTCCCAAACCGCCCGTTTGGGAATATTGAATGGCTTTGCGCTAATCGTTAATTCCTCCCCCTCTGGGTTGATTACACGGTTAGTCGCCGAATACGACAACCCCTTCGCTCCACGACCATTACAGTCACTTCTCCACTACTACGGGTTGTTCCGCCCCTGTGCCCAGTCTTGGTACTCAACGTCTTGTAGGGCCTCTACTTGACGCTCTTCCTTAACACCTGGACGACAGGTTCTCCTGTTCCACCCAAAAGCCTGTTGTGTGTTCACGCCGCCTTTATGCCGGATGTCACTTGGTCGGTAAACAGGTAACCTCCAAGCTTATCCCCGCACTTAGCCAGTGCACGGGTTTTGACATCATCTTGGTAATCCGCTTTCGACACCTCATCAGCGGTTCATTTGCATTCGTCTCTACACAACATACCTGACGTATCTCGTACGCCTTTTCCTCAAGCGCTTCTAACCAAAGCTCTTTACTCCGATCACCTTGAGGCGGTTTGTTACCACTTCCTGCAAAGCGATAACGGAGGGCCGACCTCCATCTCCTGGATAGCACGTATTTATTTATTTTTTTTATTTATAAAAAATAAATTAAAAAAAATACTCAGGACGCACTGGCTATATGGATAATACGCTAGAAACCCGCTCGTCTTCAATAAAGTGGAGTACATTCAGCGGCTTGGGGCCTGCTCCCAAGCTCTGGAAGCCTAGCGCCCGCCTTTTCCTCTTCTCTGCCTACCGCCCCCGCGCACCACCCCACATTTCCTCCAAACGTTAAGCCCAAGCTTCCCCACCCCGGAAGCACCCAAACTTTGACCATCGAAGGAAATAAGTATGTTGATCTTAAAGCGACGGACAGGTGAACTTCTAAGGATTGGAGCAAATGTCTCAGTCACAGTGCTGGAGGTGAAAGGCAATCAAGTGAAGATAGGTATAAGCGCACCCAAGTCACTCCCCATCCACCGTGAAGAAATCTATGTGCGGATCAAAAAGCAGCAGCGGGCAAAGGCCTGAATATCCTAAAAAGGGTAGGGCGACTTGAGGCACCCAATAATTGAAAGCGGGATTCCAAGAAGAATCATTGCGCCTCTGCCCGTAAGGCGATATACGCGCTCTGAATCGAATGCCTCTTAGATGCCAAAGGTGACTAGCTAGCGAACTCGGAGTGGCCGTGCTGATGTCTTGGAAGTGTTTAACAAGCAGACCCTCTTATCCGACAGGAAGAGAGGGTAGGCAAGCCTTGCCAGCGCCATAAGATGTGTACTCAATGCTTGGCTTGCTATGCACAGATCCTCCAGATGAATGTTGCCGAGCCCACCAGCTGCTTCAAGCAACCTCCGGGATTGCGCTGAAGACAGAGCCTAGGATAAGTGAAGATGCTTAGCCTTTTGATGAAGGAGGAATATTCCCGTCATTGCTCCCTAGCTCTTGTGTACTGAGTCAGTGATCAATCCAGCTGCCAGCAATGGAGGTTCCACTTTTGAAGGAATCTATGCTTTGGTTTTTCTGCTCCTCGCAGCTCATCCTTTCCTGGATGGAGCCTCAAGCGGCTCGCCTACCCTGCAAAGTACCACCCCACAACGCTAGATTTCAATCCATCACGTTTTTCCGAACCTGTATAACCAGCCGCCCAGATTCGTTATCGCTACTTACAAGGGTAGTAGTAACGGAAGCCCTGTTGACGCCAGGTGATAAAAAATCAGGAGATCAATAAGGTTGGGGCAGGGAGAGGGCAGAAGTGACTAGCTAGTATAACCCTCAGATTATAAACTTTTAGCTATTCAAATTGGCTAATATCGAACGAAAAGTGTACAGCTGTGCAATCTATAACAAAAATCAGCGATAGCTGTTCCTATTTCTAGGTGAAACTTAGTAACTCATTGATACTTAAAGGGTTCAAAAGTTGATGTAAAGCAGAGCAAATACAGAGTTGTAAAGACGCTGCTTTGTATTTATTTTTGCGTATTTACACAGATTTACGATAACTTATTGGTTTTTAAGTCTTCAGAGGAAGTGGAGTATAGAAATATAAAGCAGGGTGATATAAGGAAGTTTCTTTTAAATTAACTGTTATACGTCTTTGAAGTGAAGGAAAGTTCTAATTGAAACTGATAGGAAAAGAAAAGTTTAAGCAATGGAAAGAAGAGCGGAGTATCCCTGAAGATGTCCGTTTCGGTACGAGCAGAGCTTATTACGGTCTGTGTTTTCGTTCTAGACCAGGTGCATTGTATGTAGATCGAGAATCGATCGTACATTGGTCCTATAGTCCGAATGATTGCTCGGCGGCAATGTTTGAAAAGGAAATAAAAATCGCCATTCCACTTGAATGTATCAAGTCTGTAGAAATAGAAAACTTGAGTTTCTGGTGGAAAATAGCGTTTATGGGCGCTAAATGGGTTGTAAGAATTGAGACCGATTCGGATAAGCATGAAGTAGTTCTTTATGAAGATCCATCAGATCTTGTGGCCCCGATAAAAACAACCAGTCCGCGGGCCCAATAACAAGTTTAGGCTGGCGACGCCCTAGCGTGCACACGCTGCTAAAATCGTTAACCCTCAAGGAGAGTCATGAGGCATCTACTGAAAATAATCGTTATTTCTTCGTTGTTATCTGCCCAAGGGGCATTGGCGTGCTCATTTAGCGGCTCTGATTTATTCAAGCCCACTTTAAAGCAATGGGAGCAACACCCTGGTCCAGCTCAAAAGGGAGAGAAAGGAGACTATTGGGAGCAAGTTCCTGCTCCTATCGTTAGAGTATCTGGCATCACCAGAGGTTCAAGCGCACCGGGAAGCTCCTGTTCTGATGCTGGCACTTTGTCTCTGGAAATCTCCCTCCCCAAAGAATCCACATACTCAATCGAAGAGTTTGGCATTTATTTCCGAGTTAAAAACGGAGTTCTGCCAGATGCTATTTTCCCGGACTTACCCGTGGTCGGAGCAATTGAAAACGGCAAGAGTAATATCTTATTTGCGTGGCTGGATGGGCACCCATCTCATCAAATCGCGCTTGATTTAGAAATTGAGGTATTTCTTGTTACCAACGGCCTAAACGTTGGTCCATCAAGTGTTTTTACCGTCAAAGCGGGCAAGGGTTAACAAGTGACTATGGTTGCCAATCAAGTTATTAAGCCATACTTTCATCCCTGTAGGTGTTATTTTTCACCATCGTATTCAGGATCGTAATCTGCTTTCTCATGCTGGCAATTAGAGCGACCCTTTAAATTTGCCAGCATTTATACATCGGCTTTAGTTTGGGATGATGCTGTATGGCCGGCCTGATGGAAACAAACAGAATCGTGCGTACACAATGCCTTTCGCCCCGAATGTATCTCTTTCCCTGGAAGCTGACGCTAGCACGGTTAATCGGTGCGACACCTACAAGTGCAGCGATTTCTTTACGGTTCAATTCTCCGAGCTCAGGAAGTTCACTCATCAGCGTATAAGCCAATACATTTCCGACTCCTTTAGGGTTCAACAATAGGTCGCGCCTTTGCTGCCACTCAGACACACTGTTATCCAGTTTTTTTGTTGATACCTTGTAACTCTTTTCTAATGGTGCTTAAAATGGTCTGGATAGGTTTGTGTACTGATCTAGGCATCCGCTGAAGCCGACTCTTTTGCATTGTGCTCATTTCTATGCACTGGCTTCTTGCAGATCAGTAAGTCACTGATCTCCCTAAGTTTTTCTGGTTTTAGCGTCGACAACCTTGGCTTCATGGCCTCACCACAATGTGCAATATCTATTGCATCTAGCTTGTTAGTCTAGGCGAGGCGACCTGCGGATTTAGCGAAGTTTCTTATCTGCTAAGAACTGCAAACAACAACAGGTAAACCAGCTTTGTCGGCGGCGTAAACAAAATGTAACTCGAGTCTTCCCGTGGACTCTATTAATACTCTTTGAGGTTTAATCGGTTGTAGTTGTTTAATGGCATCCTTATTGCCGTTTTCATTATCGGCAACACTAAAAAACTGACCAGTAGGTCTTACATAAATATCGAGCTGTTTACTGCTGGTGTCGATACCGGCATTGATATCTTGAGGTTCTATAAGATAAGCTATTTCCGCCTTGCTATTCAGGCTCGAGGCCCACATGACTATCTGAGTTATGCCTAGTGGGTGTCTGTCATGTTCCTACTTGTTATAAACCTGCGCAGCAACGAACGGTGACAAACAAGGCCTTCGGTGGCCGCCGAAGGTAGGTCTCAATTTACCCGTTAGCGAAAAAGATTTTCAACATCAGAATCGATCAAGAACAACCATACAAACGCAAGCAGTTTGCTGCGGCCCTTCGGGCCTCCGCGGGAGTTATGATTTTTTATGCCTAGAAAGATACAAAGAATAGGATTAAGGCACTATGGAGCTAAGACGGTTGAGTTGAATAGTTCCGTAGATTGGGAGTCAGTGGTAACCGAAGTTTTCATCGGTTTTCTGCTTGGAGTCTTCGCTTATATGGGGTATGTAGGTGGAATTCTATTGCTCTTTGTCCCGTGCTTCATCGGATCAGTTATATGCTTCTGCACAGTGATAAGAAGTGCTGTGTTGTATTCCTGTAAGAAATCTAAAAAGAAGCGTGCTGATGGCCCAACTTCATAACAAGCGGCTCAAGTACACAGGCTTCGCCTGCCGGGCTCGCTGCTGGGCGTTGTGCTCACAAGGAAAGCGAGTGAAAAGAGTCCCGATATTTATTTTAATATTCCTCATTCTTGTGCAAGCGGGTTGTACAACGAAATCACAAACTAAGCCTCCACTGGGAAAGAGTGCGTTTAAACGGGAGTTTCTTACAGATTGCAAAGGTATAAAAACAATCTACGAGGGGCACAATAGCTCAGGCTACTATTTTGAGGGCAATAGCGGCGGAGCAATCACAAAACACTCAATTAGCTTGTCAGAAATGGCATCGTGGCTCAAAGAGTGTGAAATTGATCCAAGTAGCGTAAGCCAAATAATAGAGTAGCAATAATGTCAGCATTGCATAACAAGCAAAGTTGCACCGCCCACTACATGGGCTGGACAGTTTTTCAGCAGCTTCGCTGCTTCAAATCTGCCGCTGTTTGCGGCGTTATGTACAAGACTTACCCACGCTTGGTAGACACCCTGTATAGTTAGGTTTAGACCTATTGCAGATGATCGATGAATTGGCACGTCGTGCATTGGAAATGGCTCTAGAGCGACGATAAATAAAGCCTGGACTAATAGTTCGATCTGACAGGGGGAGGCAATATCGGTCGCAGAAATACTAGTATCTCTTGTCCGAAAGCAAGTGCAAGCCGAGTATGAGTCGCCAGGCTAACTGTTGGGATAATACGGCAATGAAATCATTCTTTAGCAGGCTAAAAGTCGAGCTGGCCTATGCCGGAACATTCGAAAGCGAAGGGCAAGCAAAATCTGAGGTGTTTGAATACATTGAGATTTCTACAGTAGGGTTCGTAAGCACTCTGCATTGGGCTGTGTAAGTCCAGCAGAGTATGAGCGAAAATACGTATAGTTGGAGAGTCTACTTTTTGTGGGCAAGCCCAGTCTAAGGCAACGACCAAGAAACTCATGAGTAAATACGAAAAATCCATTAAATTATTTGGCGATTATTTATTCGAGTCAAAATTTGATAAAGACAATGCAGAAAAAGATTTTTTGTATATGTACTTCTACTCGAAAAAATTTTCTAGATTGATGGCCCTACTTTTTGGAGAACAGAGCTCTCCATTTTGGGGTTACCTCCCAAGGAAGCTTAGAGAAGACAAGGACGGATGTCTGGCATTTGCCTCTCCTATTATCGAGAAAAGTAATACTAAAAGTGGGGAAGTTTTTATTAATTCGGGAGAGGAGATCGACATTGAGGAGTATTTCAGTGTTGTTCACTCTATCGATTCACCTAATAAATTACTCACACACTTATTTAAATTCGACAAAAATATGGTGGGGGTAATAGAGAGATATTGGGTGTTTCTATATCTCTGTTGTGAATCTGGTCTATCGGAAGCCGCTAGGATGTTAACTGATGTGGAAATCCAGTATCGAAATCGCTGGGGAAGCGCGAAAGAACTTGATGAGTACATAGTTAAAGAGTTTATAGAAATATATGAAAAGACATAGCAAGCTGATGTAATTTGCTCCGGGTCTTCGCCCCTCTATGGGATAAAGCCGCCCCTACTGAGTAGATGCTTACCTTTTGAATGGGGTAGGTGTCTACTCAATACGAGAGAGTTTCCTGGGGGTAATTACATGACAAGCCCAAATTCCAGAGGCTCATCATCATTCGAAATGAAGGCAGTGGATATGAAATGTTACAAATTTTACTCAGCCTTCTAACGCGATTCTTTATAGAAAACGGCAATAGAGCGGTAGATGTTCGAGGGTGAGCTAGATTAGCAAAGAGTAATTAAGATGAGGTGACTGTATTGATCTATGCCATGTACCCAAATTCTATTTAGTCGACTTCAAATTTGTTGCACTGCTTGACTAATTCCTAAAAGCCTTGAGGCGGCTTTCAAAATCCCGGTTAAATGCAGCCTTGATGGTGTGAGATACTAAACCACTTTGGGTGGGAGGCGTGCGTTCGATAACATAGCCTCGATTTCTAAGATCTGAATGCCGACGACTCCAGCCCGGGAGTCTCAAATAGTTGTCCAATTGAAAAGGCAATGCGTTCGGCGTATTCAAACGCTTACACGGGTTAATAGAAATAGGTATCTGGGCTGGTTGCTTTAGGCTGAGACACGAATACGCCGTTAAATCGAAGAGTAATTAGTGCCAATTGACATTGGTATGGGTAGAGTTAAGGCTTTTAAATGAAGCTGCGCAAGCAGGGATTACTCCTAGGTTGAAGTTATAGATCTCAGTCAATTGCCTCTTGGAGTTGTATAGATGAAGGTTTGGGTCGATCTAATTTAGGTAGAAAGACCCACTCATCCCACAGGTGTCTGTTCGTTACATGAGTGCTATAGATGATGAAATATACATTGGATTGTTGTAATATTGAATGTATTTTTGATATTTAAAGGGGGTGAGTGTTGAAAAATTTTGCTTTTTCTCTGCTGCTGATGCTTGTAACTCCAAATGTATTTGCAGAGCCTAGCTGGTCGTATGGCGAGATTGATTTACTTGAATCTTTTTCTGATTATGTGGTTATAAGATGGACTGGGCCTAAAACTCAAGAGTGTGGTAGCGGCAGTCATGCGGTAAGATTTGATGCTGACTCTTTGGGTAATGAGGCAGCTTTTAACCGTGCTGTATCAATTGCAATGACAGCTCAAGTTAGCCAAAAGCCTATTCGTTTCAAGTTGGACGGATGCATTGGTGAAAAGCAAAAAGCCACTATAGTTCAGCTGTGTACCAATTCAGATTGCACTTACAATAGTTAAAATAGTTATTGCAAAGAATACCCTTGTGTTCTTAAGCGCATGGGTATTCCTCCCCCTCCCTCACACAAACACAATTAAAGTCATAAATTATCGCTAATTTACAATTGAAGGGGAAATGCATACAAGTTGTTTTTGCTCTATTTGGGTTTGTTTCTTGTTTTGGCGTTATGAGTAGGTAAGTATTAAAGTTACATTTATTCTCTTATACACTATCTTCCGTGGGTATTGTACGGTCTGAGCTAAAAAGCAGAGGGTAGGTGGCATCTAATTGCTCCATAGGTAAAGGCAGGGTAATGAATTTAGTGGGGGGCTCAGTCAATAATAGTAGTATTTTATTACCAATACTTTCTTTTATTGCATGAAGGTTAATTTATTTAAATAAACGGAAGGGAGCTCCAATGAAGAATTTAATCTTTTCAGCTATGTTGGCGATATCTTTCCCTATATCGGTGTACGGCGACTGTAGCGGTGTGTGGAATATCAGTGGTAATGTATATGTAGAGGGAGTTGAGTTTCAGAAAAAAGAGCACGCTGGTGAGATGTTCTGCTATGTGGAGTTTTATTACGATAGTGGGGGTTATTTGCCAGACAACTATATTCTCGAAGAGTGCCATATCGGTGAAACGGTACTAGATTGGAGGGGGGGAAGCAAAGGCCCTAACTACATTAATAATGATAAGCAAGGAGCCAGATGCAAAGGGAGATTATGGAATCAGGAGAAAGCAAGCGTACACCTATCATCATTGTATTAATTAGAAAAGTAGTTTATTGGCATCTATAGATTGGAAAGGGGTGTCAGTTGTATGGCAAGCCTATACTCTGAAGGCTTTTTATTTGCGAATAATAAACAAGGAAAAAATGCTGGGAATTTTTACTCAGGTTTTAAAGTTTAATGTTTAACTAGAGGGATGGTGGTCGCCTATGCCGTGAACTAAAAATTTATTGAGCTGGCTATAAGCTTGTTACAGTACCCCCTTCGATCCCGTAAAACCATTAAAGTAATCTTCAAAGTTTAGGCTGATAGAAGACCAGCATTTGGATGATGCATTAATCCACCCTGGAATAAATGGAATATTTTTAGCCGTGTGATTGTTCCTGAAATCTAAATTGCGATCCTTCTCTTTGGAGGCTGCATACAGATAATTCTATGGGTTAAGCAAGCGTGGTTTCGCCAAGAGAATAGAAACCACTTTATGCCGTTACACCCAAAGCTTCCGAACACTGGAGATGCTTGGTTTAAACTTGAAACTTGAGACGGTAACAGCTGGCGATCCATTTTTTAGATCGCCTGGAGAAATACATCCGCTTATAGCTGTCTAGCGTATGCTGAGTTTTGGGCGCTCTACCTGATGTCTATACTTATCTTAAATTGATAACTATTAAGAAAAGGTCACTGCACGCTCATTCAAATCATAATACTTGGTATTAACCTTAATCTTGACAGAGCTGCCAGTAGCGTCAAACCAACCAAGATACCCAGTAACCTCTAGGCTTTTATGGGTGGTGGCCATCGCCTCACGTAAACGCTGTGCCCAGGGCCTTAGCCTCTCACCGTCATAACCTGACCCGCAAGCACAGAGATGCAGGTCCACAAAACTACCAGGCAAACCTTCTTTAACCAAAGTAGCTGCTAGTTGCGTCGGGGTATAGGTTTTCCATTCTCCACCCTGCCACGACTCTACGCCTCTCTCGAAAACTTTGGTTTGTTTATTCTTACCGTTATTGCGTTGAGCACCAATTTGCTCACCGTCACCAGCGCCAGTACCATGAGAAACAATATAAAGAGTATCTCCAGATTTGAGGCTACTGAGACACTTATCAATCCAGCGGTACATAGACTTACCAATACCGGATGTAACCTTGTTGGCAAGAATATGATTCTTCGGAATACTCCATGCGCTCGCCATATTCTCCGCAAACTCTAGCATTTCTTCACTGTTTACCGGGAGGTAAATATATTTTGCCATTTCGACACCTTGTTATTATCACGGTGACAAGATTATAACACTAAGCTTCGTTCATAAATAATTATTCAGAGTATTGTGTGGTTAGTGAGAGTTGTCAGTTACACGGTAAGTGTCAGTTTCTGTGAATTATCATCTCTGGTTTAGAGGTAAGACACTTAAAATGCTGGGCGTTTGTGTTATAGCTTTAAAGACTAGCTTTGGGATAAAAAGTAAAGGGTTGTGGTGTCGGATGTATTGAGCAGGGCTAGACTAGCAGGAAGTTGCTGAGAGGAAGTACTGGCGGCTAGCTATCCTGTATGCCCACGCTCATTGAGCTGGCTAAAGACCTTTGGTGCTGCCCTCAATGATCCCACCCAGCAAGCGGTCTTACGGTTGAGATATGGCCGGCGTTGGGGGAGATAGCAAACTACCTCGGGATTGGAGGTCAGCTCTCAGACATGCAGCCCTATTTCTGGAAGATAAATACGGCCTGATCACTTGGCTGACAAACAGCAGGTCAACTTGCAGTACACAAGTCAAATAATATCCATTAGAAGCTCGCTTTTCAGGGCGACAACTTCTTGTAGTTTTGCCAAAGTATAGTGGCTGAGGGTGCCGTTATGACAGCTTTGAGGTCTTAATTAGCGTCTGCCAATGAAGAATAACTTTGCAATCTATCCTCTTAAGGGGTGGCTCTTTGTTGATAGAAAGTACGATATTGTAGTGATTGTTCACTACAGCTTAGACTGTGGTATCAATGATAAAACTCCTATTACTTGTGTATACGGCTTTTAACCACACAGCACGCAGCAGGATGGGTAGTTATAAGGAAGTGTTGCATCAAGAAAAATCTCGGCGCGTCACAGCAGAGCCTCTGGCTAAACATATGCAGATAAACGTCCAGTGCTCTATAAGATCTTACTCGATTGTTAATGAGATTGGCGCTTGAGACTTTATGTTGGGAGGATATCTATAGACAACGGGTACCAATATCGCATTCTTTGTGTCAAACATAAAGCGAGTTAGGAAATGGGGCTTTTGAAGTTATGTACATATATGTTGCGGTATGCGACAAATTGCAAGGGTATAGTTAAGATGTATCAGACTTATCCCCTAAGTGTTAGCCCCTTGTCTATATTACGAATTGCTTATCTATTCGTGAGGGGGCGACTAACAGTATTGTGATCGGATTAATATTCAGGCGAATGAAAGTTCGGTATGGATGGAAGCTACTTATGCGATCGGCAATTTATTATTCTTTTCATTGCTCTCTTGACAAATGACAGTGGAAGGAGCTGATGAGATATCCGGTTTCAGGTTTGCAAAAATTAGATGAATACCCTTCAGTTAGTTTCTCTGGCGTGCTTATAGGAGTTGGACTTTTACTGTTGGGGCTGATGGGCAGGGCATTAGGCGCACAGGAAATCAGTTCCTCAGCAGCAGGGCAAATTAAACTGGCTAACGGTATCGCTGTTAATTATTTAAAGAAGGAGCTAGAAAGCAGCCAGAACTTGGTTTGGATTGGTCATAAAATTCCCGATACGGATTCCGTGAGCGGAAGCTTGCTCGCAGCCTTTATTTATGGAGGTGAACCAAGTATTCCGAGTAAAGTTAACCCGGAAACTCGCTTTGCAGTTGAGCGATGTAATGCGAGTGATCCAAAAATTATCGAGGATTTTTCAGGAAAGACTGTTGGACTGGTTGATTTCAACCAAAGCACTCAACTACCAGGCGGCATCGATCCAGACTCAATCGTGGCAATAATCGATCATCATGCAATTGGTGGGTCGCCAGTCAACATTCCAAATGTGATCAATATAGAAGTTAGACCCTGGGGATCAACTGCGACAATTTTAGCTGACCATGCACAGATGCTTGGCATTGAGTTACCAGTGAATTTAGCATGTATGGGATTGGCTGCAATCCTCTCTGATACCGTGAATCTGACATCACCGACTACTACCGAATATGATAAAGCCTATGTTCAAAATTTGGCCGATAGAGCAGGCATAGATGATGTTAATAAATTTGCAGAGAATATGTTGCTGGCAAAATCTGATCTGGGTGGGTTTTCAGCTACGGACATTATTTTACTTGATTATAAGAATTTTGAGTTTGGAGGAAAGAAAGTCGGAATTGGTGTTGCTGAAACACTTACACCCCAGGAGTTGATCAATCGGAGGTATGAATTAAAGTCCGCTATGGAAGAGATTAAGAAAGAAAAAAATATCGATCACTTGATCTTTGCAATTGTCGACACTCGTGAAAATAGATCTTATCTCCTTTGGAGTGACGATCAAGACAAAGATGTTGTTGTTGCGGCTTTTGGAGATCAGGAGGTGGATGACATGGTTATTGCCGAGGGGGTGATCTCACGTAAGCGCCAAATTGGCCCTGCTATACAAAGAGCTCTAGAAAATTGAAAGGTTTATTTGTTTATTGAGTTCTCCAAAAATATTTTATTTCTGCGTTGCTCATTCTTGGGTGATGATAAAATCGGGCGGGATCATTATCAAGAAAGAGAAGATGTCAGAAAAGCTGGAATAAAATTGGCTTATGCCAGGTGTGAGAATTTACTACAAGTAAAAAATGGAGTGCGGATAGTTTCGCTGGCGCCAGGATACCTCGATCGTCAACGACGATTCTGATTGAAATGGTTGGAGATCATCAAATATTTCGAGTACTTATAGGATTGTCCTTGGTAAGGTAAAGTCAATTGTGTGGGAGATAATGTTTCATGATAACTACCTCTATGACAATTTAGAATGTGTTGTAATTGATTCTTGCCACTTCGCTTTTAAGTAAAAGTGGGTGGAAGTATTTATATGATTAGTAAGTAATTTATAGTTTTAGAAGGTTTTATTTTCTCAGGATAATTCCCCCCTTTAGATTGTTGGGCATATATTTCTAAAAATCTTATGGAGGTAAAGATGAGATCTGATATAGGCGATATCTGATTGTTGTTTCCATTGTTAAAGATGTACAAATGTGGGCGTGATAACAAGATTTTTAAATGTTTTATGCTGGGTTGAGTGAGATTGGAAGGCTTTGAATATTTTAGGCTTCCTCTCCAAAGAAATGCCTTCCCTGTACTTTTTGTATGTTTATGTTTGTTAGTAGGGGATAAAGCGGTAAAGCCCAGCGATAGTCTGGAGATATGATAAGTTCATTAAATTGTATTTCCTTGTTCATGTTGTGTGTACCAATTTTCCTTTCCCTAATACGAGTTTGGGTTCGTCAAAGTTTATGCTGCTCCAGAACTGGTACCTTTGATTCTTGGTATCTTAACTGCCAAAACAGGCCCCTAAAAAATCTTTTGGAGTTGTCAGAGTCACAAGCACGGAGGTCTTACTACTGGATACGCTAACCTGAATCCTAAATAAAGAATCGGTTACTTCACAGTTAATGCAATCCCAAGGTATTATGGTAGATGTCGCAGTAGATCAAACAAAACCTTTGTTCCAAATTCAGGGGGGGCTGGACGATGATGGCATTTCGGACATTAGAATAGTAGTTGGTGGTGGTACCAGTAATGGTTTTCGCGGATTAATCGCGATAGTTCTCAGGTTCTATTCCTCCAATATTCTGGAATCATTTATTAGTGAAGTGGCTTGGCGATATGATAGTTTTCTGGAGCCGGAGTCGAGAGGACAGTGGAAGATCCTACTTGGTAAGGCTTGAACTATTTGAGGCTTCAAGTCTCTCTTAAATCCATTGTTCTACCATGATCTATCTACAATGTGCATTTTGTCGCTTTATTCGGTTTGTTTGGCGCATTATCTAGATCTAATGGTTGTGCTTTGTTTAAGAGCGTAGTGAAAATAGCGGCACAATTTAGGAGGATCTAATAATGATAAAAACAACAGCCAAGTGGGTTGGCGGGATGCTATTACTTGGAATGGTTGCAGTTTCAGTCTTTGCTGTAAATGCGATTTATTTTAAACCGTGGTCTATCAATGTGTATTTTGAAAGGGCCTTTATAAAAATCCAAAGTACCAGCCCGGAAACACTCTCAATTTTTCGTATGCTAGAACGATTTGGGATTGATGGCCATAATGCTCATCTTGATGATGTTTCTGAAAAGATGGAGCTGCATGAGATACAGATAGTTAAGGATGAACTATCTACTTTAAGAAGCTATGATCGATCTAGCCTCGATGATCGGCAGGCAATTTTCTACGATATTCTGGAGTACTACCTGGAGAATCTTGTAGAAGGAGAGCGCTGGAGGCATCATAATTACCCTCTCAATCAAATGTTTGGTGTGCAAAATGCTCTTCCGGAGTTTCTCGTTGAATTGCATCAAATTAATAATGTCAAGGAAGCTGATTATTATCTCTCCCGCTTAAGTGAAGTAGATAGAAAGTTTTCTCAAGTATTGGATGGGTTGAAAATTCGGGAGCAGAAGAAAATCTTGCCTCCACGTTTTGTAATTGATCGTGTGTTGAGCGAAATGGAAGGATTTATTAACGTTCCTGTGCATGAAAACATACTCTATACCTCTTTGGAAAGGCGACTGGATACCCTTGAAACTCTGCCAGCCAAAGAACGTACACGCATTCTTGATAGAGGGAAAATATTAATTGAATCAGATGTCTATCCTGCATACGCAAGCTTGATCGCCTATTATCAAGAATTACAATATAAAGTTACAGAGAATAATGGCGTTTGGGCCCTTCCTGAAGGTGATGAATTTTATGCATATCAAACACGTATTCATACCACTACAAATCTGACTCCTGATGAATTGCACCATACAGGATTGATGGAAGTGGAACGTATAGAAGACGAAATGAAACAGATCTTTGCTTCTGTAGGTCTTGATACGGGTAGCATTAATACCCGTTTCTCTGCAATAAATAATGATCCTCGGTTTCTTTATGAAAATTCAGATAAGGGCCGTGAGCAGATTATCAAAGACTATCAATTGATTATCGATGAGATTAACGCAGGTATTGACGATTATTTCAATATAAAGCCAACTGCGGGTGTTGAAGTTAAGCGAATTGCGGAGTTCAAAGAACAAGGCGCACCTAAAGCATACTATATGCCCCCGGCAATTGATGGGTCTCGCGGAGGGGTGTTTTATGTAAACCTGCGCGATGTTCATGAAACAAAGAAATTTACCATGCGAACTTTGGCTTATCATGAGGCAATTCCAGGGCACCATTTTCAAGAGGCAATTGCAAAAGATTTAGAGGGATTGCCAACTTTTCTTAAAGCCGTATCAAATACAGCTTATGCGGATGGCTGGGCTCTTTATACAGAGAGGCTAGCCAAGGAGATTGGTTTTCAAGATGATCCCTATGATGATCTTGGGCGATTACAAGATGAGATGCTTCGTGCTGTTCGTTTAGTGGTAGATACCGGTATACATCACAAGCGTTGGAGTCGAGAAGAGGCGATTGAATATATGGTGAAAACGACCGGTTTTCCGAGAACTGAAGTCACCACTGAGGTTGAGCGCTACTTCGTGATGCCGGGTCAGGCTGTAGCTTACAAAACTGGTATGTTGAAGATATTGGAGTTGCGAGAACGTGCTCGTCAAAAGTTAGGGAATAAATTTGATATACGTGAATTCCATGATGTGGTACTAACTAATGGTGCCGTACCACTGATGGTGTTAGAGCAACTAGTTGATCACTGGATTGTCACTAAGAAAGTCTATGAGAGTTAATAAAGAGGCATTTCAAACGGTATTATTTGCTATTTAGAGTGAGCTCGCGTTAATTGTAATAGAGATCATCAAGGTCATTGTAGCGCTTGAATAGGGGGTTGAGTTCGACTCATACCCCACTACTGAACCCAAACAGATAATGGCCTGCTTGCTGCGGGTCATTTTTTATTTATCCCTTAGAATCTCCATCGCAGCGTTATGTCCAGGCACTCCAGTAACGCCGCCTCCTGGGTGGCTACCGGAGCCACAGAGGTACAGCCCTTGGATCGGCGTGCGGTAATCGGCAAAGCCCATGAAGGGCCGGTTGCTCCACAGTTGGTCCAATCCTAAGGCACCATGGAAGATATCCCCCCCCATCAAGCCAAATTTGCGTTCTAAATCTAGAGGTGAGTGAATTTGATGAGCGATGATGGAGTCATGGAAATTGGGGGCATGGTTAGTGACAGTATCGATAATGGTTTGTGCTGCTTGCTCGCGATAGTCATCCCAGCTTTTAGCGTCCGGCAGTTCTGGAGCAAATTGTTGGCAGAATAGGCTGGCGACATGTTGACCCTCGGGGGCCAGGGAGGGATCGATGGTGGAGGGGATCAATATCTCTACTATGGGTTGCTTTGACCAGCCGTATTGAACCGCATCTATATAGGCCTGCTCCAGGTAATCCATGGTAGGGCCAATGACGATTCCTGACTTGTGGTGTGGTTGCACGTGAGTACCGGGTTTGCATGTAAAGTCTGGCAGTTCAGACAGTGCGACATTCATACGGAAGGTGCCGGACCCCACTCTAAAACCACATACACGGCGGTGGAACTCTGGGTCCAGGTGTTGTTCGTCAATCATCTGGGAATAGAGTAGTTTAGGGCCGACATTAGCGATTACTTTATTGGCAGTAATGGTCTCCCCGCTACTTAGTCGTACCCCGGTAGCGCGATCACCATCGATAAGCACTTCTTTAACTTCAGCGTCTGTGCGAATAGTGACCCCGAGGTGCTCTGCTTCTTTACACATAGCCTGAGTGATAGCACCCATACCGCCCATGGCATGACCCCAGGCGCCTTTCTCACCGTTTACTTCTCCAAATACATGATGTAGTAACACATAGGCAGAGCCGGGAGTATTGGGGGCGGCATAGTTGCCGACAATAGAATCGAAGGCAAGCGCGGCTTTGACATGGTCGTTCTCAAACCAGCTATCGAGTACGTTGGTAGCACTCTTAGTGAACAGGTCCAGAGCATCTCGGCGTAATGCCATGCTTAACTTTTTTGCTCTAAGCCCAAATCCACCAGCGCGAACCATGTCCACAAGGCCGCCTCCCACGTTGGGGGGAGTGCGCAGTAGCTCTTCGCGCAGTATGTTCGCAACGCTTTCGAGCATGGAATAAAAGTCAGGTAGCGTGGCTGCATCCCTCTTCGAGAAGCGGGCAATTTCAGCCTGTGTATCGAGAAAATTCTTATGGAAAGAAAGGCTTTCATTATCTGAAAGTGGATAAAAATTAGATTGAGGCCGTAACTTTATATCAAGGCCATGTTGACGGAGGTGCAGCTCCTCAATGATTTTCGGGTTGAGTAGACTTACGGTGTAGCTTGCTACAGAGTTCCGGAAGCCCGGGTGAAATTCTTCTGTAATCGCGGCGCCACCGACTATAGATCGGCGCTCTAGGATTGTTACAGCTTTTCCCGCTTTTGCCAAATAGCAGGCGCAGACCAGGCCATTATGGCCACCACCGATAATTAAAAAATCCTTCATTATTATTCTCTAGTTGGATTATGGTTGTACAGATTGTTGCCAAAAAAAATCAAAAAATAAAGGGGCGACTCAAATATACCTTTCCTAAAGACTGATCCCTTTTATTTTTAGTCTAAGGCTAAAATAACTGGCGATCCAATTATTTTGGCACACTGGCCCTAAGCTCTATGGGGATGCTCCTTTGTGCTGCCTGTAGTAAGTAATAGAGATACTCTATCTTACTTTAATCCTTTTGGGGTCGGGTGACTATTTTGAGAGGTAAAGTCTAATCAATGAGTTAAATCAAATGAAAAACCGGTAGTCGGTGTGAATAATAAGTGCCAGTATAATGAGCAGCAATATTAATTTTACCAGGCACTGAAGGGATGAGGATCAATTCTTCCAAATTTAATTTCTCTAAGTATGCTCTATTGGAGCAACGATTTCACCTAGATTAAATAGGCGGTTTAGAATTAATCCAGTGCAAGTGTTTAACTCAAGCCCTAATTATTTGTTGGTAATCTAGCTGTTGCAATATGATGCAAATCGGCGCCATCCTTCTTCAAAAAGAGGAGGATTTCATTGGCTGTACTATCATTTGTGTCTAGTGATGGTTGATTGATAAAGCTATATTTCGAGTTTTTGCTTAGTAGATTCGTGACATTCTGAATGTAGTTTCTGTTTAGAAAATTAGCCCTTTTCAGCTCGTATAGAGACTGTATTGGGCGCAGCAATGGATATTATGATTCGCTCATAGCTTTTCCTTTAAGTGTACTAGGGTATCTTTCCTCAAGCTGCTAAAAAGTAATTGAGAATAAGTGATTTATATTGTTCTAAAGAAACGCCGCCAATTACATATCATAAGCCCAATACAGAACAGGCATATCTTTTAGTACTGTCTATAAAAACTTGATGCAATAAATCATTTGGCGGCTGGGAGGTAAACAATATTAGGTGATCTAAGATTTATCACTCACCGACAGGGAGGGGTTCTCTTGACAGTAGCTGCGCGCGCACTCAAGATTTGCATGGGGCGAGAGCATGCCAAAATTAAATTTCTTCAACAAACGGTTTTTCTTAACCGCGCAGGGCCAATCTTGATTGGCCAGGGCAGTTTTACCTAGCGAGATAATATCTGCTTGATTACTCTCTAGTACCTGACTTGCCTGCTTTGGCTCGGTCACGCCACCATTGGCGATCACTGGCAGACCGCTGTACTTCTTCGCTAGCTGCGAGAGTGATTCCGTGCCTTCAAAGGCCGGAGCGCTTATTTCAGGCTCCGTGGTGTGAATATAGTCGGCGCCGTATTGTCTCACTAACTCGAAGACTTTGGCAGCTCCAGATTCGCCTTCGTCCCAGATGTGGTTGGTATCGTTGACTTTCTTCTGCGAGAAGCGAACACCTACCGTAAAGCCATCTCCGACTGTTTCCCTTACAGCTTTTAGGGTTTCTTTGTAGATACGTAAGCGGTTATTAAGTGACCCGCCAAAGCAGTCTTGTCGTTTATTAGTGTAGGTGGTCAAAAATTGATCTAGAAGATAGCCATTAGCTCCGTGGATTTCGACGCCATCAAAGCCAGCAAGCTGGGCTAAGTGGGCAGCCTTAGCAAAACCTTCAACAGCCTGTGAGATGTCCTGCTGTGTCATGGCCTCTGGTATGGGGTAGGGGCCTTCGCCATGGTAGAAAGGCATCTGGATTCCCAATGGGCGAATATCAGAGGGTCCAGCAGTTCTGTTGGCGTAAGGGTTGTGCTGGGAGAGGGCTCCGGCATGCATTAACTGGGCAAATACCCTTGCTCCTAGTGCATGGATATCATTGGTAATTGGCTTCCAGCTCTCTGCGTGGCTGAGACTGGCCATGCCAGGTTGATTTCTATAGCCCTGACTAAAAAGTTTATCGGTATAAAGCCCCTCTGTGATAATCAGCCCAAATCCACCACTGGCAAATTTCTCGTAATACTCCCCCATTAATGGCCCCACCCTGCCATCTGGCTCTGCACTGACCCGTGTCATGGGCGCTACGGCTAGTCTGTTAGGTATATAGAGCTTTCCAATCTTAGTGTCGTTAAATAGATTACGGTACTTGGTAGTCATAAATCACTTGTGCTTGTAATAAGTTTCCTCATTTTGACAATTCACAAAATGTTATGTAAATGAGTCATTCTGTCGTTACATTTTTAACTTTTTATTGAATATGCCGGGTATTAATCAGTTAGAGAGCTTGAGAGTATTCTGTGCCGTGGTGGAGCGCGGGAGTTTTACCGCTGCGGGGAAACGGCTGGGGGTTTCTGCCGCCTGGGTGTCCAAGTCGGTAGAGCGATTGGAATCTCAGCTAGGGGTTACGCTTTTCCATCGCACTACTAGGCACATGCAAGTCACCGACGCTGGGGAGCGTTGTTATTCACGTGCTATTGACTTGCTCAATAAATGGGATGCTTTAGAAGATGACCTATCGGAATCCCGTGAGAGTCATAGTGGGAAGCTGCGGGTAAGCGTGCCTATGTCCTGGGGGTTATCCAAATTTGGTCCCATTCTAAATGCATTTATGGATAGCTATCCAGATATTAGCCTCGATATCCAGATGGGGGATCATCATGTCAATGTGTTAGAGGAGAAGTTTGATCTCGTATTACGGCTCACTAATGAACTAGTTGATAGTTCATTACTTTGCCGAAAAATAACCAGTTATCGCAGAGTTGCATGCGCCGCACCCAAGTATCTAGAACAATATGGTGAGCCGCGCAACCCTCAAGATCTGAGTGATCATTCATGTCTAGTGTATACCTTGCCGGACATGCCTAGAGTGTGGCAGTTTAAGGAAAAGGATAAATTGCTAGAAGTTTACCTGGAGCCTAGACTCGTTTCCAATAATAGTAAACTACTCCATAGGGCTCTATTAGAGGGAAAGGGGATTGCCTTGATGCCTGAGTTTATTATCGCTGATGACCTTGGTAAAGGAAGACTGGTCCCGATATTAACAGGCTTTGAAACGAAAAGGCTGAACCTTTATTCAATGAGGCCTGGAAATAGGCGGCCCACCTATCGCTTGACGCTACTGACAAATTTTATAGATAGTCATTTGAGTGAAGGTTCAGGTGACTTAAGCATATAAATTTTGTACTTTTCTGTTTTCAAGAACTATTTATAGGATTTCTCAAATGTTAAATAATAAAAATAGGTTGCGATTCTTAGATGGGTGGCTGAGGCATGTCGCTTTACTGTAAAAATTGCTTGCGAGGTTGAAGCACATCAGTATTTCTTAAGTGGCCCATTGATGTGCTTCGTGATTGAGACTCAAGTGTAAATCGTTACGTTAATATCAAATGATGATTGCAAGTGAGATATGTGAGTTAGACCATGCTTTGTTATTTAATTAAATTACATTTTTCTCCAAGTTTTCAGTGTTCCAATGATTAAAACCTCTTGCGTTTATTAAGAAGAAGGCCAGGTTGCCAATAGCCATACCATAACTTGACATGAAGAATATTCCTAAAATTATCCAAAGAACATTAGAAATTGCAAAAATAATAAAGCCAATTTTTTGCTTGTTGCCAAGCAAGTAGGCTGCATATAAGCTTAAGGATATAGCTAGCCAGTCAAGACCGTAGTGTGCCAAGTTATTTTCCATTTAAGTTTATCTCTTAGAATTACTTGGAGATATGCTTTCCCACCTAACAGGATACGGGTTTTTCCATTTGCTTATCTTTTAAAGTAAGAAGATCACTTAATCTGATAGGGGGCGAGTATCTATTTTAAAGTGGTAACAATTAAACTCCGATTTTTTGCTTTATACATAATCCAGATGTATATAGATATACAGATAGTTTGTAAGATTTTCTGATCGAAAACAAAAGGTGATTAAAGTGTGAATGGGGGTAAATACAAGTTGCGCAAAGAATATTTCCAGCTGAGTGTGGTATGTTTACTCATTCTTGCTGTCTTATTGATTGCTAGGGCCTTATAAATTTCCGCCTGTGAAGTTCAATTTGTGTCCTTGTGACGCATCCCTCTAAATGATCGTTAATTAGTCCCATTGCTTGCATGAAAGCGTATACAGTTGTTGGGCCTACAAATTTCCAACCGAGTTTTTTTAAGTCTTTTGAAAGTAAGATAGACTCTTTTGAGGTTGACATGCTTTGTGGTGTGGCAAGGGCTTCCTCCTTAGGTTCGTATCTCCAAATAAATGATGCCAGCGAACCTTCGTTCTTAACGATTTCTTTGGCGCACTTGGCATTACTAACTACAGCCTCGATTTTACCCCGATGCCGAATTATCCCTTCATTTTTTAGAAGTTTTTCAATATTTGATTGGTTGAAACGAGCTACTTTGTTAAAGTCAAATTTATGGAAGGCCCTCCGAAAATTCTCTCTCTTGGCTAGGACTGTGCGCCAGCTCAGTCCCGACTGGAAACCTTCCAGGCATAGTTTTTCAAATAGACGGTAATCATCATCTACTGGGTAGCCCCATTCAGAGTCATGATATTCTAGAAAATCCGGTGCCGAAGAACACCAGCTACAGCGATATTTACCATCGTGGCCTTGTATAAGTTGCGCAGGCATATCAGCTTCCTAACCATCTGTCTCAGTATTTAGTAAGAATTCAAGTTGCGGACTTGTTTTGGATGCATCGATTTCTATGACTTCGCTACTAACGACATTTTCAGATATAAAAGGATCTTGACTGATGCGTTCCAACAATTCTTCGTAAGTAGTATTAAACGCTAAAATCCCCCCACCAATACCGGGCTTTATGTTTCCTGATGCTAGAAATACACCATCATCATAACCTTTTTGCAGCCACACCTTATGACCTGACATATACTGGGCAGCTTGTGCTTTGTTCTGTGAAAATTTTAATAGGATAATAAACATATAATTCAATTCCTTTATAAATAGGGCTATCCCTTCATTTGGAACGTATCAACCCAAGAGCACATCTTCTTAACTTCATGCTCAACAAAACCCTTATCTTGAAAGGCGTTTGCCATAGTGGCCACCCCTTGGCTCCAAGATAAAACCTTCAATGATAAGTTATCTGCATCAATATCGGGGTTTAGCTGAGTAAATTGCATTCTTAACCACTCTCTGAATAGAGTGAATATTTTATTGGCGTCCTCGCGGCTTATATGATCCAGCTTAGCTAGTTCATTGGAGAGAGTACCAATGGGGCAACCAAAATCTCTGACTTTATCCCAATTGGTAATAACAATACGTATATAGCACTTGATTCTCTGATCAGGTGCGCTTCCTTGATTTTCCCAATCTTGGAGCATTACTCGGGTTTTTTGTAATCTTCGTTCTATTACGCTGGATAAGATCTGATCCTTCGTCTTAAAGTGATGATAAAAATTCCCGCGTGAAATATTTAAGAGGCTGGCAATATCTTTGAAAGAGGTATGCTCAAATCCCTGTTGGTAGAATAAATCATCTGCAACATCAATGATTCGTTCACGGGTATCTAGTTTTTCCATATTGATCGGGGACTATTTTCTAATCTGGACTGAAGCGAATGGATAGTCATTATAGCCTTTTTCGTCCCCGCCGTAAAAAGTTGAATGGTCAGCTGGATTAAGTGGTATACCCTGCTTAAGTCGGTAGACTAAATCGGGATTTGCTAGGAAGGGTGTCCCAAAAGCAATTAGGTCAGCTTTATTTTCTTTTAAAGATGTTTGGGCGCGCTCGAGGTCATAGCCGTTGTTGGCGATATACACACCTTTAAAGCGTTCCCGCAAGAGCTGGTAATTTACATCTCGTTCTTTCTTCATCATATCACCTTCTAAAATATGGACGTAGGCAATATTTCGGAAGCTTAGTTGCTGCAATAGGTATTCAAAGTGATTTTGCGGATCGGAATCGGACATCGAATTAAAGCAATTTTCGGGTGTAAGTCGCACTCCAATACTATTTAAAGGCCACGCTGCCATTACGGAGTCAATCACTTCATTTAGCAGCCGCATGCGGTTCTTTATATTACCGCCATAGAGATCACCGCGCTGATTAGTACCATCCCGTAGAAACTGATCGATCAAATAACCGTTCGCACCGTGAATCTCAACTCCGTCAAAGCCTGCCTCTTTAGCCATTTGTGCGGCAAAGCCAAATTGCTCTACGATTTTGGGGATCTCACTGCTCTCTAATGACCTGGGAAGTACAAAGTCTTTTTTTCCTTCATAGGTAACCGCTTGTCCAACTGGTTTAACTGCCGATGCGCTGACGGGGGTATCTCCATCTGGCTGCAATGTGGGGTGGGATATGCGCCCACAGTGTTGCAGCTGTATAAAAATTTTCCCACCTGCTTGATGCACTGCTTGTGTGAGTTTCCTCCAGCCAGAGACCTGCTCCGTTGTGTAAATACCCGGTGTGCATGGGTATCCAATGCCTTGAGCAGATATAGGGGAGGATTCCGTGATGATTAGGCCTGCGCTTGCCCGCTGTTGATAATGCGTCACCATCATTGGTGTCACTACCCCTTGTGCATCTGCTCGATTGCGAGTCATTGGTGCCATCACCACTCGGTTTGAGAGTTGAAGACCTGCCAAATCGAAGGATTGGAATAAATTAGCCATGTTTTACTTCCTTTTCTCAGCTTTATTTCTCTAGGACGCCTGACCTAGTGGTTGTTATGCTAGGTCACCCGTCCTAGCGGTGTCAACCATTTATCAATTCGTATACTGATCGAGGATAGGGGGGCGATAATTTGTACACCCAGTAGGTTTGATTGATAGGGGGTGCAATATGGCAACATTTGTTCTGGTACACGGTGCTTGGCAGGGAGGCTGGTGTTGGAAGCGGGTATCAGCGTTTCTTAGGCGGTACGGCCATGAGGTTTATAGCCCAACTATGACGGGGCTCGGAGAAAGGGCGCACCTTTTAGATGACACAATCAACCTGGATACGCATATACAAGACATTTTGGGTGTTATCGCATGTGAAGAGTTAACGGATATTGTCTTGTGTGGCCACAGTTATGGTGGGGTAGTAATAACCGGTGTGGCTGATAAGGTGCACCAGCATATACGATCCCTTGTCTATCTTGATGCCTTAGTTCCAGAGGATGGGCAAAACGTCTTAGATCTTTTGCCTGTAGAGGTCGGGTTGAGTTTTCAGGATATTGCCAGAGCTCAGGGTGATGGATTTCGCGTAGCGCCAAGTCCTGCAATAGATTTCGGGGTTAACATTCAAGATCAGGCGTGGGTGGATCGGCGCTGTGTCGACCACCCACTGGGATCATTTGAGCAACCGATTCAACTACAGGGTCTATGGAAGCAAGTAGCTCGGCACCGATACATCTATGCGTCGGGGTGGGCACCAGGAATTGGTAGGCCGTTTTTTGAGAGAGCCCAGAGAGAACTTGGTTGGGAGACGATAAACCTTCCCTGTGGTCATGATGTGATGCTAGATATGCCCAAAGAACTTACCCAAATTTTGATAGCCTCGATATAGCGATAGTTGCTACTTTAGCAACCTGTATGGGGCATTTCTTATGATCGCCCCAATGAGAGATGAGTCAAGTATGCCTCTGTATAATTTAAGTACGTGGTGATATAAAAAATAATTGATCTATTGAATCCAAGTTTTGCGTTGACTACGCCTAATTACATAGTGAAGAAATCAAAGAGAAAAAATATTTCCTCGATTGCGGGTGGGTGGCATAAATCTAGGGGAGCAAGATAAGCCATGGTTGGTACTGCATCACGGTGGCGTGACTGATGATGCGGCTACGGCTTACCTTTTAGTTGTTCCTGGATGTAAGGCTTCTATATCTTTTGCGACTAACTATGTGCCAGAAAAATTCTGGCGGATGCGGGGACGTATGACGTCAATCTTGAAAGAATAACTTGATGTTGAAAGATGCAACCGCTGGGATTTCCTTCAGCCCTCTGTATAGTTGCGTTAACTTTTCTGTATTTTCATTGCTGCATACGTTGAGCGTGCCTCCCTGCAGACAGCCTTTAGCTTTTGGAAAGGCGGGTTGATGCTCATGTCAAATTTCGATAGGGACTTTAAAGGCTTCTATACAATATCTCCATTTTTAATTTTGACTTATACCTGAAGTAGAAAGAGATAACTTACTGTTTTTGGTTGAAATGAACTGGGCTGGCTAAACTAAAGATACTAGTAGCAGGAGCTATCAGATTAAATAGAGAAGACGCCTGCATAACACTATAGAAAACGGTCGATATGGGTTGTGCCAAAGGCGGAAAAAAACGCGTTTCTCTGTTGAGTGCTACGCTGCTTAGTGCCACCTGTATGATAGGTTCGGGCTGGTTGTTTAGCGCGCAGCTTACGGCAAACTATGCAGGTAATTGGGCTTTTGGAGCCTGGATATTAGCGGCGCTTTTGGTCTTGATGGTTGGCTTGTGCCTAAGTCGTGTCGTTGCATTCTACCCAGTCCGTGGAGCCCTCGCTCAATCCAGTGCATTGTCGCACAATAGTATTTTTGGAATGCCATTTGCGTTTGCTAACTGGTTTGGCACATTAATGGTTGTTGCGACCGAGGCGCAGGCAACTACCCAATACCTCTCATCTGCTATAGATTCCTCTTTGTTAATTGACAATCACACCTTGACTCCGTGGGGGAAGGTTCTCGCGTTAAGTATTCTTTTTGTATATTTGCTGATTAACTATTATGGAATACGGTTTCTTGCCAAGATCAATAATGTTGTCACTGTTCTAAAGATATTTACTCCCACCTTTGCAATAGTTGTATTGCTTATAGTTGTATTTAGTAGTGATACAAGGGGGTCAAATTTTTCAATTGACTCTAATCAGGAGTTTGGGTTTGGAAGCGCTTTTTCCGCTGTTATTGGGGCAGGTCTAATATATTCGTTTAATGGCTTTCAGATCAGTGTTGCCTTTGCCAGTGAGATAAAACATCCCAAGCGTAATATTCCTTTGGCCGTTACTTTATCAATTACAATAATGACGCTTGTTTATCTTGCATTGCAATATGCTTTTATGGCCTCAGTGCCGAACGATCTTCTGGTGGAAAATGGTGGTTGGCAAGGGATTAATTTTGACTCGCCGCTTTTGGACTTGGCGACACTGCTTGGCTTGCACTTTCTTGCAATGATACTACTCGCAGACAGTGTGATAAGTCCCTCGGCATCTGGATATACTTATTTGGGGGCCTCGTCAAGAATTCTATTTGCAATGGCCTCTGTAGGGCAAATGCCGCGATGGTTGGCTGTTTTAGATCCTGTACATAATTTATCAAGGCGCTCGATGCTTACTAATTGGTTGATAGCAGCAGTTGTACTTGCTCATGCTGATAGTTGGGCAGCACTTATGGTGATCGTATCTGGCTATCATATAGTTGGATATATGGCCGCCCCCATTAGCATGGGAGCACTTGAACCTGGCACGAGATACTTTGGGGCTGCTGTTTTTGCTGTACTGGGGGTGCTCATGATTACCATAACTTCATCATCCCTTTTGTTGGTGTGCGCCTCTTTGTCAGTACTTATCTGTATTTATGCATCATTGCATATTGCCAGTATTGGGGTTAAGAAATTATCTGTGTTAGTTCTGCCGTTTATTATATATTTATGGATTTTGTATTTAATTCAGTATACTTGGGCGGTAATTATTTTTTCAATTGCTTTTTATTTGTTAATATCTTCGACGTCCTATGTTAAATTTTGCAGGGTATATAATAAGCTGTAGCTTGATGTATGGTTTTAAATGGTTGGTGTCTGTGATATTAGTAAAAGATTCCAGGGTGTTGGGTGGATCCAAGTACATGAGTGAACTCTTTTGTTAGCGCTAAACCGATAAGTGCTGAGTCAGGAAATCTATTGCCTAGGCCAATTCTGACAGGATCAGTTTAAGTTTTTACATGCCTGATAATACCTATCATTTTATCCGCAAATATATTGGTAGATGGCAATAGGGGGTGTTCGAGCATAGCTCGCGCAGTAGTATCAAGTTAAAGAAGCCTATTAATTCTTGTTTATTTAATAAGTTAGTACTTTTCTCCAAATAACTACGGTTAACACATTTAAGTCCGGGGTAGTGCCGGGTTTTAACTTTTACTACACAGCCCTCCTGGAGGCTCACTTTCGGAGGGAGCATAGTTAGTAGGCTGATGTGATAAATTGCTCAATTGTCAGAGCTTGGAGAGCCGTCTTACAGCTTTCTCTCTCCACTCTTTGGATAAGGGTTGTAGTTGACTTGCAGTCTGGAGTACTTGCTTGGTATTGGGAAATTGCTTATCAAAAAAAGCTCTGAACATAGATCGTATGTCGATTGAGTTTGGAGCTTCAGCTATCTTACAAATCGAATTCCCTTCTTTAATATGCCCCTCCTTAACAACCCTAAAATATACACCGCAATTAAAGCTGCTAGTGAGAATCTTGGCTGCAGCGTCATTATCTAGGGCCATGCTTAGCTTAAAGCAGGGTATTCTGGGTTGACTTACCTCAAGGATACAACTGCCTATGCGGAATTGGTCTCCAACAAAGATATTTTCTTCTCGAAGCCCTTCTACCGTTAAATTCTCACCAAATGCGCCATACTTAAGGCCCTTTCTGCCTAACAGGTCTTCCCAGTAAGGGTAGTGGTCATTAGAAAACGCATATATAGCCATATCTTTGCCGCCATGATTTTTTAAGTCTGCCTGCTCGTCTCCTTCCAAATTATTCTTTCCAACAAAAACTTTTCCTTGGACTGGCTTCTTGAAGATCCCCGTTGTTACAGTTTTACCCTTGTATTCGCAATCTACTTTTTTGGATACGTTTATAGAGAGGAGTTTCATATTTTCTTATTGGTAGATAATTTATGCAGGACCTGGATCTTAGCAAAATATCCGCTTAATGCACAGCTATCCTATGTTGCTTTGATGTCCTATAGGACGGCTTACATATATCTGTTTATTGGTTAATGGTTGGAAGATTTATCCCGATACCAGCGCCAGCGATCTTCTTCGTACTCATAGCATATATTATCGCAGTGGATCTTTTTCTCTACGCACCAGTCTTGATTTTCATTATCTCTAATGCAGTCATAGTAGCTATTCTTACAGGTTTTTATACACCTGTTTCGAGCCTCACGATCATGAAGTTCTCCAGCTCTTACATTCACAAAGAGGCAGGAAGTCAGTGTAATTAGAATTGTGATTAGATAGCGAAGCTTTGGCATGGTTAAACGCCGTTTGATTTTGCTCCTGAAGAGTAATGTCACTAGCGATAAACCAGTAAAATATTTGTTGGTTGGTTTGCTGCTAGCGGGTGAGAGGGTGGTGGGTGCTAAGCGTGTATTTTCTGATAGAGTGAATGCCACTGTCCTTAGGTTAGGCGGCAACCGTTTTGTTGAGTTGCCGCCTTACATTGTGATGAGATTTTTATCCGTTGGCAGTGGCCAATTGGTCAATTACCTGTTGTATTTTCTGTTTATTGTTTTTAATGAGTCGATCTGAGTGAATCTTGAGTGAATCGATATTGTCGTATTCAAATAGACCGACATGGGGTTCAGTTACCTCTACATTGAGATAATCATATTTGATCTTTACATTGTTGGAGAGTAATGAAGCAATTTCCAGGGCGTGCAATTGCTGCTCATCCATTGATCTTTGAACACTTGAGATAGCATCTCGTGCCCACTGTAGTATGCCCCAGTTTTTCAGGTCTTTATATTTCACCTGCGAACTGTTCAGCGGGGAGGTGCCGGACCCAAGAATCAGCACATAGTAGTTCTTGTGAGGGAACTCTTTGATGATATCCAGGAGCGCAACACTTGCAGGGTTGTTGGCAGAAATACCTGCGTCGGCAAAGTATTTATGGCCCACTTCTTTGGTGTCAGCCATAAAGCCAACTGGGGGAAATAGTGAAACCCCACTAACTGCAGCTGTGACCAGTTGGTATAGGCTGTTGGTAGGAAGCTCACTGGTATCTCCTCCTCGGTTTTTGAAGAGGTGAAGTTCACCAGTATTCACACTGAGTGAGGGGATAATCACATAATTTTTCAAATCGGTGAAGTTAAGCTCTGGTGTATAGTGCTTCTCCATTACTTTGTGAAGGCGGCGACCCAAATATTTTGGAGAAAAAAGACCGGATGCCGTAAGCAGTTTATGATACCAAGGGGTTGAAAACAGATAATTACTTTTCGACTTGTATAAGTTAATAAGCAAGTCTGTTTTTGAATCGACATTGGCATAGTTTTTAGCCAGGTGAGATGAGCGGACATTCAACCCGGTAACAATGACAGCGCCCGTCGAGACACCACTAAACACATCGAAAATCTCGTCAACTGGTTGCCCCAGTGCTTTTTCCAAGTGCTTAATGACATATAGTGGTATGAGTCCACGGATACCACCACCGTCAATGACAAGTATGTTGATCGTATCTTTATCATTGAGATGATTGCGTATCGCAGTCTCATCCTCTTGCACTGGTGAGCGATAAAATGTTGCGCTTGCTGTAAGGATGTAGTTGTACAGATAGGCGCAGGCAGTGAAAATCACGATGATCACTGTACATATAATAAGGATATAACTGAGTTCCATTTCTGCACCTATAAGGTATTTACGTCGCAAGGATATAGACACCGAATCTTTGATATTGACTAAATGGAGAGAGCGGGTTTTGTCGGGTAAGAAGGGGGGCGGAAAAAGCGTATGATATTACTTTTTATGGGTTGAACGGTCCGTAGTTTTTTCTCGGTTGTAAGGGCTTTCGGTGAGAAAAAAGTGCGATTTATAGATCTGTGCGTCTTATTTTCAGTTTTCTGGTAATGATTATTTCGTATATCGATTTTTTCGAAATTATCGATATATCGACGATGACCGAATGGTTTAACATGAGCTGAAGATGACTATTTAGTTAAATATCAATAGTTTGATGCTGGATGGAGTGCTGTCCTAATTTGGGATATTAAACATTCCAAAAAATAAGTGTATTTCTGTATTAACTCATTGATTTTTCAGTGCTTTTTGCTTGACTGAAAATTCCGCCTTTAGTTACTTTTCACGCATAGAATCTTGAGTGTCCACAGAGTCCAGCCTTATTGGCTGACTCCCAGCAGGATTGATATCAGCGCTTGGCGTACTGGCTGGTATCAAAGTTTGCCCTTGATAGCGCTTGCCATGCATATAGCTGAAAAGCTCTCGGTGGCTGAAAAAGAGGGGCTCAGCAAGGGGAGGAATGCTTTTTAAAGGTATTGAGCAGGGTTTTGGCTTCTTTAAGGCTTAGCAAATGTGCCCTGAATGAATTGGCCCCGGCATTTACTCCCAGAGAGATCAATTTCATCACTACATTGAACGCGAGTTCTGATTTTAGGTAGGGGGTAAATGCCAGAAAGGCATTAAATATAGACTGATGAACTCTGTTTAGTAACTCTTGTATATCTGGATTGCTGGTTGATATCTTCTCGGCCTTTTTCTCAAAGGCTTTTAGCTGATTGACATACTCTGAAAATAACCTGAGATTAAACACAACCGTTCTGTGCTCTTTATAGCCGGCAATGATGGTGCTGAGTGCATCATTGATCTTGCGTAAGGCTATGTAATCATTTCTTGATAGGTCGGTATAAGAATCGGAGAGATAGCTGATCGTATCTCTCCGCAGCTGACAAAACTCAAATAAGTGTTGATCATGCTTCTTTACTTCCAGAAGCTGATACATTTTCGCGAAAATGAAGACAAGAGCAATTGCCGGCAATAGATAGAGCACTACTCAAACTCCTTTTCATTAATTGGCTTCTTGGGCGCGTTTTTCCTAGTGGGAGGTGAATAAGAGAAGGCGTTGTCCATCAACTTTAAAAACCTGTCCCTATATTCTTTATTATCTGCTGCAAGCCGGTCAATTTCAACTTGTCGGTCCTTCAGGCGCCCACTGTACATCCAGAAGAGGAGGTAATGCGCAAAGATGAAAAATATGACAAAGAGGCCATTCTTAAGCCCCACATTCTGTACGAACTGAAGTATATCTTTGAGGATATCAGCCATGTAGTCCCTTACTTCTGATTTTGACAGCTCCTCATGCATTTTTAACTATTGAGACTCTTGATTCAACTTGGTTTAACTTTGAACAGTAATTTTGGTACCTGAGTCTTATTTGCTTCTGTTTAAATCCCGGATATAGCCTTCGTGAGACTGGAGGTGCCCGCCCTTGCAGCGCAAGCCACTTCTCTTTTGGGTGGTCAGTCTAAGCATGCGGGGTCTGAAGTAGTGAACTGGTTTCCACTCCAGAGGTTTTTCTCATTGCAGCCGGGGTCAAAGGGATCTGCGAGGTCAAATTGCTGATTGCCGTTTAGGATATTCCCGGTAATACGGTTGTTTAAGCTGTTCGAGTCAGTAACGATAATACCGCCATTGCTTGATAGTATCGATAGCCCATTATTGGATACCCTGTTGCTTGCAATCGAATTGCTTGAGCCGCCACTTAGATTAATGCCCACCTGCCCATTATCCGCCACATTGTTACTTGCTATGTTGTTGAAATTACCGTTTATCAGGATTCCAGCTTCACCGTTATTCTCAATGATGCTGTTAGATACAAATGTGAAGTTGCCATCAATCTCGAAGCCGTCCTCGCTAAACCCGGAAACGGTAGTAAAGGAGATATTGTTATAGTTTCCCAGGATTTCAATGCCTTCGTCTCCGCCTCCTAGTACCTTACTGCGACTAATGGTGTTGTAATCGCCAAAAACCTCAATACCATCAGAGATGGTTGAAGAAGCAGGATCTGTAATATCGACGTTGGTGATGGTATTGCCGTTGCCGAATAGCAAAATTGCATTTCTTACAGCGCTATTTATTTCCATATTGGAGATGGAGTGGAAGCCTGAGCTGGAGGTGATGACACCATTGGTGCAGTTGGTTAGTTGGCCGTTGCTGAGAGATGCTGCGGTGCCCTGGAGGTCTATTGCGTAGAAATCTGTTTGGGTTGGGTCTAGAGATACGCAGCTAAGCTCAAACCCCGCCATATTCAGGCTCCCTGATGGGCCTACAATGGTGAGCGCTACAGGATTGGTGATACTCAACTCGCAATTCAGACCCTGAGATAGAGTGGTGGGCTCAGATATAGTGTCGCCGCATTCAATGGCTAATGCGGCCGTAGATAGGGAAAAGACTGCGGCTGACAAACCTAGCTGCTTAAGTACATTCAGAGTCGTGATATCCATGGCGCTACCCCCTGAAAACTTCTCCTTGTTTCCATAATCCAAAGCCTAGCTGTGCTTTGGTGTTGAGGTTATCGCAATAAAAAAGGGGCTTACGTCAAAAAACGTAAGCCCCTTGAAAGTGGCGCGCTCGGGAGGATTCGAACCTCCGACCGCCTGGTTCGTAGCCAGGTACTCTATCCAGCTGAGCTACGAGCGCGTCGAGGAGGCGCACAATATAGATTGGTGTAGGTAGAGTCAAGCACTTTTTTCATATGAAGTACTTTTTTGGTGTTTGGTGACCGCAAAGCCTGTATGCCTGTTTCTGCTTTCGCACAAAGGGGTTTGGCTCAGGAGCCGTGGGTAGGGCTTTCTAGAGGTTATAAGAGGCTTTTGAGGCTCTACGGCGACTACTGACTGATCGTTCCGCTATTGCTTGTTCCCAGCTGGGTCACATTGGTAAGTTGTGAGGTTCCACCTTGGCTAGCTGTGAGGCTGTTCAGAGTCCCGTTTTGAAGGGATGTTAAAGTGTGGTTCATTCCGCTTTGATTCGGCATTACAGAGTTCTCCATGCCGCTTTGGGTGTTCCATGAGCTAATTTTTGAGCCTGTCTGAAACAGTGTTTGTGAATTTTGCATGCCTTGCTGGCTTATATTTAATTGGCTAACACGGTATTTAGCTCACCAACTTGATCTCCAATAGCAAAATTATTACCGCCTGCATTCTGACCAAGGCTGAATATATTTCCAGTGCCAAATTGTGTAGAGCTGGCAAAATCAGAAATGCTTAAGCTGTGAGATATTCCACTCTCATTTTGATCCCCGATTTGTAAAATTTGAACGGTACCCAGTGAGCTTTCAATCTGTATAGATTCTCCGACATTGTTAGTGCCATTCTGAATCATATTCATGAAATTATCGGTGCTATCTATTTGTGTGAGCAAGGTAGTATTAGAATCGCCTTTTGGTGGTCTGTTAGCCTTGGCTAACGTGCGATTCTAGTGAATTGATATAACCCATATATATGTCTCGGTCACGCCTGCATCCATTTGCATCGACTCCAGCCATAATGTCATTGATTAGATTGAATAGAGTTTCTGATAAGGTCTCTGATGCTTCACTCACAGCTTCAAGTCGGACAGACTGGCTTATATGGGTATAGAAGAAGTCCAATAGCCTTGTATCGTGGAGATTTATCGTTGAGCAAGCTAGCTCTATTTGTCGGGCATATATTTTGTATTCCGTCATGACCATTGCTCTGAATTTTTGGTCACGTGGGAGGGCTTCCTTAAGGATATTTGCATTTCTATTATTATTGTTCTCCAAATATGCTCTAAAGCCCGTCATGTCATAGGATGCTGGGGCTTGTTCTTTGTGGGTTATAGTACTGATAGCCGCGGCACAAAAGTCGGCCATATGAACTCGAAAATAATGGTATGCATTTTTTAATTGTTCGACTCTTTTTTCTTGTCTTAATTTTTCTTGTCGGTTTGATTGGTATTTTGTAAATTCATTCAATAGTAACCCAAATGTTGCAATTCCCGTCAGTGTTTCAATGGAGGTTAGTAGATAACCGAGCTCATTGATAGGGTGAATTTCTCCATAGCCCAAAGTTGTTATTGTTACAATGCTGAAGTAGATACTTTTTGTGAAATCGAGCTTTTCATTTATACAGGAGTCACATTCACTATATATGGCAGCAAAGATGAAGATCACTGAAAAATAGCCGACAAGTATTTTTTTCCATGTCAGAAAAGATAGGAAACGTGTCATGTTCTGTGCTCATTAACTATAAGCGATATAATTTATGCCTGCGTCATTCCTTTTGGGGCAATTACGATCGCGCCAGCAAGTGTAGAAGAGGGCTGCTTACAATCAGCCAATCTGAATTATGGTGACTGTTTTGATCTTACGTTTCTATTAGCATAGTAATGTTAGCTAAGTTGTGAATTATTGAGTCGACACTATACGGTGTATTACTTATGGGGTGGTGGTGTTGAGAGTATCATTTGCATTCATGGGTTGATGTGGAGGGGGTAGGTTATTTTATCGAGAAACTCGCCCCTCAATTTATCTAACATCTAAAATGGTCTGTACGCGAGGGGGTATGATTATTGCTCTTCAGCAGAGAGTGCTGATGCGTAATTCTATTACACCTGATAATGGCTTTTCGTTGGCTATTTGTCGACTGGGGTTCGCCCACTTACTTGTTGCTAGTGGAGCTCAGTTAAAATCTAGTACTTACCCAATCGCTGGCTTTCTTCTTGGGAAAGAGGAACTGGCTCAGCCCCTGCTTGTATAAATTTATCTGTATCACCGGCAATTTATGTTTCTGGCGGTGAACCGCCAATTCCACCACTAGCTCCCAGCAATGGGTTCAGGGTGAGGAATACTTCCTAGAAGTTCTTGTGTTACGGCCCGGTGACGGATGCCTAGTGGTGGAGTTCTGGGGGAGTTGGTGGCGGTGGGGCCGGCTCAGGCATAAAGGTAGTGCTGGCGGTGATATATGCATGCGGGTTTTACCGCGCTATAACAAAAAAGGGCTTACGCCGTTAAGCATAAGCCCTTCGTTTGTATGGCGCGCTCGGGAGGATTCGAACCTCCGACCGCCTGGTTCGTAGCCAGGTACTCTATCCAGCTGAGCTACGAGCGCGTTACGGATGCGGATACTATAGATGCGGTGGGGGTAAGTCAACCTTAAGAGTAAAAAAATCCTTAAAAAACATTATGTTGGATAAAAGTTAGGCACTTTGAGTGAGTGTTGACTAGTTACAGATTCGCTGCCAGGGCTAGCGGGTTAAGAGGATGATAAGGCACCACCATCAAGAGCAGACAAGTGGTTTTACAGAGTGAGGTGGCAAGGCCCGCTTGCGGGGCTTTTGGAGGCTCTTGAAAGGAAATGTACCGATCAGTGACAGAGCAGGGGTCAATCTCATCCAACTTATCAGGTTTCGATTTCAACGCCTAAAAGCGCGTCTCCAATGACAGGTCAAATCCGCTTATCCTCAGGGTATCGTTATCAATTGTTTTCCATTGGAGCCTGCAAGCAAAGTTATCAGTGAAAGAATACTTTACTCCAATGCCGTAGACTAGGTCCGTTTCATTTTTGCTTTGGGAGTAGGTTGGGCTTAATGGGCTATCTGGTATCCAGCTGGATCTTGGTATGAACTCGCTGTCGATTTTGGTATGGGAGAGGCCAATAAGAGCATTTACTGTCGTCTTGTTAAGGATTGGATATTGGGCAATAACATGCAGATGATAACTTCCTGCTGTAACCGTTTCATCATCGGTGATATAGGCATCGCGATATTCATCAATTTCTCTGTCATAGAAACTAACTAATGCAACAAATTCATCATAGGTTTTACTGAAGTGATCATACCCGAGTTCAACGGAAAAAAACTGATTGAATTGGTACCCGGCGTGAATATTGATGTTGTTGGCGTGATCGCCAAAGCGCTGAGAGCTTATATAGGGTTCTGAAAGTTTGTTCTGGCCCTTAAAGTCAAAGTATCCATATCCTATTCCGGCGTAGATTGACTTCTCTGCCGCGATAGAAGTGTTTGCAAGGGTTAATAGTAATATGGCTAGTCTAGTGTATTTCATTTTGGCCCCATTTATTCCATTAAATGAGCGGTTGTATCTCTTTGATAGGTTGTAAATCGCTAGTTACCGTTGCGCTATATTCGCTTTCAAGTAAAGTTAGGACCTTTTGCCCGATCAATTCAATCTATTTTTGGCTTGGCCCATTAAGCGTCTATAAACTACTCAGTGAGCTAACTATGGAAGTGTAGGGTATTAGCAATAAAATGAAAGCTGGAAGTTTAGGGGTTTAGAATATGAGGCCAGTTTCGTGAGGGTAAAAATAAAGGCAGTTTTTACCCTCGGATATTCATTTTATAGATGTCCTTAGAAATGGGTTTCTATAGACAAATGTATGCCACTGATATCTACGACATCATTATTGATGTTTTTCCATTGCAGTTTGCCGCTGAACCGGTTGGTAAAGTCGTATCTGACGCCGATACCGTAAGTTAGGTCAAAATCATTCTCGCTGGACTTGAAAGGTTTATTGTCTTCATAATTTTCATCAATATCCGCGATGCTCATGTAGGCGGTATAAGTACTATCTATTTTAGTGTAAGAAAGGCCAAGGTAGGCGCTGACAGTGACATTATCTAGCATTGGGTATTCGAAGACAGAATTTATTTGTACGCTGTCAATATCCAAGCTTTCCTTGTTATTAATGATGTTATAGTCAAGTTGAGCTATTACTGCACTATGATGAATATAGGTGTCGGATGCTTTACCAAAATGGCTGTATCCTGCCTCTACAGAGAAGAATTGATTTAGTTGGTAGCCAGCGTAAATATCAAAGGAGCTGGTGGTATCTTTAAAATTATTATTTACATAATAATCTGTAAGTTCTTGTTGCCCATCAAAATCCTGAGTCCCGTATCCAATTCCAGCGTAGAAAGGGGTTTCTTTTGCAAATGCTGAATTGTAGTTGGCTAATAGAGGGATCAATAGAAATATTTTTGAAATTTTCATGTTGGTCTCCTGAGGTGTAAAAGTAACGAAATGCTCAAGCGTCAAAATAGATAACACCTATATTGCTTTTGTCTGAAGAATTCAGTCAAGTTGTTTAATTAGAGTAGGATGGTTTTGAGGCGTGATTGTGCGTTGAAGGGGTGCTTTGTCTGATTTGATTGCCAATCTGTCTTCTTTTGATTTGTCAAAGTATCGGTCTGCACGCCTTTTTTGTCTGAATTTAGTTGTAGTTGTGGCAGGTTTTTTGAAGAGCTTTTTGTAGTTTTTCTAACTTGCCACTGTAGTACATATGGAATTGTGTCATTTTTAAAACCCATCTATAAAGGTAAAATTGTCAGGGTACTTATGTAACCCATCAAAATCGCCTTTGCTAAGGGTTGCACCACAGTGGCGTGCAATTGCATAAACCATGCTTATATGGAATAGTAAGTTTGGAATTATATATTGATGGATATATTGTGGCTGTGGGAGATCCACGGTTGTAAAACCTGCTTTATCATTGATTCTTCTACTACTGTCCAGATCGGTTACTTCGGGTAAAGAATCTAAATAATTTAGTGTTTTCTGGATGGTTCTCAGAATACCCTCCTTTGTACTGCCATCCTCTTCAAATGTCACAATTTTTTGGTCAACGAGTGGGCAGTATCCACGAAGAGAAAAATTGGCCGCAATTTTTGCATTCTCGGCTAAGCTGAACATGTTAGATGCCAGCTGCTTGTGAAATATTTCCTGCGGAATTTTAGTCACAATTGAAAGTAGTTGGGAAAGATAATTATGAAGAAGGCTCTTGATAGATATTTGCATTAGGTAACCTGATAACAGCGGAGTGAATAATTTTTTTGTGGTACACACGTTCCTGGATATTGCTACATCAGATATTGTGACAAAGTCTCCCAATCAAACCGTCGAGCTTTTCCATCGCTAAATAAAACCTCGATACGCTTGTCCTCCCATCCTAAAACCCTTCCATAGCCAAGTTTTCGATGCCGCAGTCCCTCTCCAGGTTCGGGTTTTCGCATGGGGGCCCGGGGTGCACTGATATTGGGGTTGTAATCGCAAGCTTCTAAATAGTGGAGCGCTTGGCGTGAAACCGGTACATCGGTGTCGATTTTTTCCGGACGCTCCTTTAAGGAGTCTGCCATCAATTTACTTAAAGGAAGCTGCATTTCATTAATAAATAATGAAGGCTGCGAAGCCTCTGGATCATTCTTTTTGGAGTCTTCTGCAGGGGCCAACAAGAAGAGTTTTGACTTGGCTCGGGTCATCGCCACATACATTAAGCGGCGTTCGCTCTCCAGTGACGCGGGTGTGCTGAAGTCCCGTTGGGGCTGATAGGGCATATTGTGCTGGGTGAGGGTGGGGATAATTACTTGTTCCCACTCCAAACCTTTAGCTTGGTGCATAGTCGTTATTTGTATAGCATCCGCTTCGGTTTGTTCGCCCTCCCGGTGTTGGCGTTGAAGCTCTTGTAGATGTGCCAGGGCTTCAGTGGGCGGCTGCTTCAGTGTGTCCAGGTATTTGCAGAAAGCGAGGATGGTTTGCTGCCTCTCCTCCCCTTGTTGGCGGGTGAAGGCGTCGTCAGCGATTCCGCTGAGAAGTTCCAGTTCACCGATATGGCGACGCAGTAGCTCTCCAGCGTGACCGCGCCAGCTCTCGATCTGGGTAAGCAGGTCTGCCCGTTGGCGCAAGCGTTTGGTCTGGGGCTTGCTCAGGTTTTCAGGTAGTAGGGCAACCAGCTTCTTACCCCAGCCTTTGTCCAACGCTGCCAGAGAGGAACAGATGGGCTCAAGGACTTTGCGTGGAATACGCACATGGGGAGAGGTCAGCCATTCGTAAAGTCCCTGCTGGCGACGCTTGGGTGGAAGTTCGGCGAATCGACCGGAGGCAATATTTAAACTCCAAAATAAGGGGCGCAGCTCCCGGCGCGAAAGGACGGTGTTGCGGCTTGCTGAACGGTAGGGAATATTATTGGCCAGCAGTGCCAGTTCAATAGGAGCGGCGATAGACCACAGCCGCACCAATACGGCGACATCCCTGAGTGACTGACCTTGCTTTTGACATCGGCGCAGGTGCTCTACAAGCCAGCGCCCCTCCTTATCGGTTTTTACCAGCTCGATTTCTGTTTGCTGATCTTCATTGGCAGAAACACAGAATATATCGGCGCGATCGCGATTGTTCTCAATAAAGTGGTTGGCGGCCAGGGATAGCTGGTGGCCGTAACGGAAAGTGCGGCTCAGGTGATAAATATTCGAGGGGGGAAAATCCCCATCGAAAAATGTGAGCAGGAAATCCGGTTTGGAGCCTCGCCATTCGTAAATTGTTTGGTCTGGGTCGCCAATCGCGATGACGTTGCCAGATTTTCCGTAGAGAACTCGCAATAAAAAGTGTTGTATCTCATTGATATCCTGGTATTCATCCACCAGGATATCTTCGTAATAACTGCCGTACTCCTCGGCCATCTCCTCATCCATGCTGAGCAGCATGGCTGGGTCATAAATCAGATCGGCGTAGGTAACCGCATTTTGGCTGCGACGCCAAGCTTCAAAAGTGCGAAATACCTGTAAGAAATACATATATTCATCGCCGAGCTTTAATTCCTGAAATGCGCTGAGATCTCCCGATAGAATCGTTTTGGTGTAGTCGATAAAAAATTCAGCGGCCTCAATCTCAGATTGCTTCCGTGCTCTAATCTCTTCGAGTTCGTGGGTAGGCGCGCACTCTTCAATGGCCTTCCAGATTTGTAATTGGATTGTGGATTGAGGCAGGGGGGATAGGTTGGCAGCAGCGATATGATCATTGGCGATCATGCGTTGGTATAAACGATATCCAACACTGTGAAAGGTATGTACCGCTGGTATCGAGCCTTCAGCCAACTGCCGTAAGCGGCGGTCGAAGTCCTCTCGAGCACTGCGGTTGTACATTAATACCAGCAGTCGTTCGGGGGCGATACCTGCATCAAGGCGGTTCTTTATATAGTGCAACAGAGCAGTGGTTTTGCCGGAGCCGGCAACGGCAATGATCTTGGCGTGACCACCGGCGTGATCTGCAATTGCCTGCTGTTCAGAGGTAAGGTTATTTCCGCCCATCGCGCTCTTTGCTCAAATACTGGATATTTTGCCAGTGTTTAATGCTGTCTTACAAGTCGCGCAACCTTATTCGGATGGTTTGTCGCTATCGGAGATTTGATGGTGGCGCAGGGCAAGCTCAGCGATGTAGGGAGAGAGGAACACGCGGCCGCTCAATTCCTGCAGTAACTTGGAGTGGCCCAGGCGATCCAGTACAGCCCCTTTTACTTCAGCCAGATGTAGCTGGATATTCCGACTTTGTAAATCCCGGTTTACTTGTAACAGACGCTCTATCGCTGTGCTGTCGATCCGGTTAACAGACGATAAAATCAGCACCATATGGCGGGTATTGCGATGTCGCTTTATCTCTACAAAAAGTCGCTCCTCAATCGCATTGATGTTGCTAAAGAACAGGTTCTCATCAATACGCAGGAACAAAATTTCAGAGTCGGTTTTCACTGTATAGCGAAGCACATTGCGGAACTGCTCGGTGCCCGGTACACGCCCCACGACAGCTATATGTGGCCGGCTGGCTCGCCAGATCAATGTGGCGAATGAGAGCCCCACGCCCAGGGCAATCCCGGTCTCCACACCAAAAAACACTACCCCGAGAAATGTGCCGGCCATAGCCAGTCCATCGGTGCGGTCGTAGCGCCAGTGGTGGGCCATACCCTGGAAGTTGATCAGGTTTGCGGCTGCAACAATGATGGTGGCAGCTAGCACGCAGATTGGCAGTTCGGTAAAGACTTTGGTGGCATACAGAAGTAGCAGGGCGATTAGCACTGCGGCTATCACGCCGCTGAGGGGGGTTTTTGCTCCACTCTCATCATTAACGGCTGTCCGTGCAAAGCTGCCGGTTACCGCAAACCCTCCTGAAAATGCGCTGAGAAGGTTGGAGGCGCCCAGCCCCCGCAGTTCCGCATTAGTGTTGAGCTTCTCGCCGCGCCGCTGGGCGATAGAGTGAGCAATAGATAAGCTTTCGACAAAGCCGAGTAGGGCAATAATCAGGGCGGGCAAAAGCAGTTTGTAAATCAGCCCCGGGTTAATAGGGGGGATACTTAGGTGCGGTAGGCCAGCGGGAATAACTCCCACAACGGGTAACTCCTTCTCCCAGTGAAAAATAGCGGTGAGCACAATGGCAATCACCACGATAAGCATGGGCGCCAACCGTGAAAGCAACTTGGATCGTGCTGGGCCGACCCCGATTTTTCTGAGCAGGAAGGGCAAACCTAGTCGGGCGGCAATTAAGCTGGCCAGTGCAATGAGCCCCAGCAGAGCTGCTTCCCGATCGGTTTCGGGCAGATGGTTAAAGGTGCTGATCAATATCTCGAGAACCGTATCCCCATTGCTTGATATTCCCAGTAAGGGGGCAATCTGCCCGGCAATAATCAGCAGCGCGGCGCCGGAGACAAAACCGTCGACAACCGGAAGGCTCAAGAGGTTGGCGAGGCTGCCGAGGCCAAGAAACCCCATTAATAGCAGGATTGCTCCACTCAAGAGTGCTAATAATATGGCGCCGGAAATGTACTCGGGACTTCCCGGTGAGGCTATGGGGGTCAGAGCTGAAGCGGTCATTAGGGCGAGCACGGCCACCGGGCCGACGGACAGCACTGAGCTGGAGCCAAACAGTGCGTATCCTATTAATGGGAGCAGCCCAGCGTAGAGCCCTAGGTATGGGGGCAGGCCGGCAAGTGCGGCATAGGCGAGGGCCTGTGGGATCAGCATCATGCTGGCCAGGAGGGCGGCAACACTATCTCCCACCAGCCACTTGGGCTGGTAGCGTCGAAGCCATGGAGGGATTAGGTGGAGTAGCCGCATCCTTACACTTGTTTCCGCTCTCTTCCTGCCGCAATTGTGTGAACTGCTCAAACAAGATAGACGGCGGTTGCCTCACCGTTGTGCTTGAGCGCAAGTTACTCCACTGCGGCAGTGCGCTTGATCCCGAAGAGTTGGAATATCCCCATACCCGTGAGCATGGCGAGTACAAAAATTACCGCTTTAAGTTGTCCCGCCCCGGTAGCGACAATCGCCGGTCCGGGGCAAAACCCCGCCAGCCCCCAGCCGGCGCCAAATAGAAGGCTGCCCAATACCAAGCGGCGATCAACCCGGTTACTTGCCGGCAGGTGAAGCGGTTGCTTCCAGATAGACAGTCCTCGCCGTCTGATGAAATGGAATAGTGGCAGGCCCACAGCGATAGCGCCAAACATCACCAGTCCCAGAGAGGGGTCCCAGGCGCCGGCTAGATCGAGGAAGCCGATGACTTTCTCCGGGTTGGCCATACCGGAGAGCAATAAACCCAGGCCGAAAGTGAGCCCGGCCAAAAGTGCGCTGATATTGGTTTTCATCATCATTGCCCCAGCTGGCCGATCAGGAGGTGTCGCATTAGAAACACGGTTGCGAAGCCCGCGGCCATAAATATCAGGGTGGCGGTTAGCGAGCGAGTGGAGAGTCGGGACAAGCCGCAAACACCATGGCCACTGGTACAACCGGAAGCCATCCGCGTGCCCAGGCCCACCAGTAATCCCGCTGCAATTAAGGTGGGATAACCTGCCTGGATATCAATGTCGGGCACTGCTGCAAAGATTTTCCAGGCAAGAGGGCTTATCAATAGCCCCCCGATAAAGGCCAGGCGCCATAGGGAGCCCTGGATTTGGTCAAGCAGTCCGCCAATGATGCCAGAGATACCTGCGATACGACCGTTAAAGGCGAGTAAAGCGGCACTGGCAAGGCCAATCAGCAGCCCCCCGGCGAGTGAAGTGCCCGGGGTGAAAGCGGTCCAATCGATGGTCATGGGATTACTCCGCACAGTAGAGCTGGTAAAGGGTTTGCAGCAGGGCGAGTACTCGCGGGTCTGCAACCCGGTAGAAGACGTTTTTTCCCTCGCGGCGTGTTTCGACCAGGCCTTCGCGTCGGAGGACACCCAGTTGTTGGGACAGGCTTGGTTGATGAATACCCAGGCGCTCTTCCAATTCGCCTACATTTAACTCTTCCTGGCTGAGCTGACATAGAAGTAGCAAGCGGTCCTGATTGGCCAGGGAGCGCAGCATCGCTGCCGCCTGGCCAGCGGAATCGCGCATTTTGTTGAGATCGAGATGTTCAGTATCAGGCATAGGAACTAAATCAATTTACACAATTACAATATATTGTTTTATATAATATCACATTGTATATTGTTGGTGTAGTGAATACGGGAGAGCAGAAGATGGCTCACGAAGAACACTGTGCCCGAGTACAGCCGTTCCTGGATCGGGATACAGAAACCTGGAGCTATGTGGTGTACGACAGGGAAGGGGGTTCCGCCGCTATTGTGGACTCTGTGCTGAATTTTGATTCAGCCTCGGGTCGCACCAGTAGCCGAGGTGCTGAGGAGCTGGTGTCATTTATTCAAGAGAAAGACCTGACTCTGGAGTGGATACTGGAGACTCATGCCCATGCTGACCACTTATCAGCGGCACCGTTTTTACGCCAGCAATTGGGTGGACGTATCGGAATCGGTGAACACATTTGCCAGGTGCAGAAAATCTTCCGCGATGTATTTAACCTTGAGCGGGAGTTCCTGGCAGATGGCAGTCAGTTTGATCATCTCTTTAAGGATGGTGAGACTTTCCAGGTGGGTAAGCTGACAGCGAAAGTGATTTACAGTCCCGGCCACACCCCCGCAGATATGGCCTGGCTAATCGGCGATGCGCTTTTTGTTGGCGATACCTTATTTATGCCGGATGTTGGCAGTGCGCGATGTGACTTCCCCGGCGGCGATGCGTCAGAGCTGTATCGCTCAGTGCGTAAGATCTTGTCCCTTCCCGACCAAACCCGCATGTTTATGTGTCACGACTACCCGCCTAAAGGTAAGCGGGGCTATCAGTGTGAGACCAGCGTGGGAGAGCAACGCAGGGAGAATATTCATTTGCGCGATGGGGTTGCCGAGGAAGATTTTGTCGCGGTGCGCCGCAAGCGCGATGCCACTTTATCTGTGCCGCGGCTGATAGTACCGTCTGTGCAGGTGAATATTCGAGCGGGGCAAATGCCCCCGGCAGAATCGAATGGTACGGTTTATTTGAAAGTGCCGCTTAATCAGCTTTAGACGAAATTATTGATCGATATATTTATTCAGTTGAATGCATAGAACTGAGGTGACAATGAATATTAAACAATTAGATGAACAGGTGAGCGTTTCTGAGCATATAGCCTGTGAAAGTATGGTGCCATTGGCTCAGAGTGGGGTACAAGTTGTAGTATGCAATTGCCCGGAAGGTGAGAGTGAAACTCACCCCTCCTACGTGGAAATGGAGCAGGCCGCATTGGCGGTGGGCATTAAATTTGTGGCTATTCCTTTTACTCGCGGACGTATGATGCGAAATCACTGCGAGGCATTTCGTGATGTTTTACAGGAAGGAGACAAAGTGCACGCGTTTTGCCGGACGGGTAATCGTTCCAGCCAGGTATGGGCCGGCGCTAAGGTCCTGATGGGGGCAGATAAAAAGCAGCTCAACTCCCAGGCCCAGGCCGCAGGATTCGATATTGGTGCAGTGCTGATATCGATTGAACCCTAGCTCTAAAATGCAGCACTTTCGGTGCTGCAATTCAAACCCTTCTTTTAAGGTGATAGAACTCAGGCCGTAAGGCCAGAGCGGAAAACAGATCATGGCGATGCAGCATCTCACCAGATGGTTTCCCATTCTGGCAACTATTCACTCCTATAATCGGCAGCTGCTAACCCAGGACCTACTGGCGGCTTCAATTGTTACCGTGCTCCTTATTCCCCAGTCCCTTGCTTACGCTTTGCTTGCAGGATTGCCACCTGAGGTGGGCCTCTATGCGAGTATTGTTCCGCTGCTAGTCTATGGCCTGTTAGGCAGCAGTCAAACACTATCCGTAGGACCTGTAGCGGTAATCTCCTTAATGAGCGCCGCTGCTCTTGGAAAGGTAACAGCGAGCGGTGAGGTAGACTACCTCACTGCAGCAGCGATATTGGCGCTCTTGTCCGGGGGAATTCTCACCGTATTAGGTATATTAAAGTTAGGTTTTCTCGCTAACTTTTTATCACACCCGGTAATCTCTGGCTTTATAACTGCCTCTGCATTATTAATTGCACTTAATCAGGTTACCCAATTGCTGGGGCTATCGGTTCATGGAGATACAATATTAGAGTTGTTACCTGGCTTGTTTGAAAACTTGGGTGGCTATAATCAGTTGACCTTGTTAGTCGGTTTGGGGGTGGTGCTATTTCTATACCTATCTAGAGCTTGTGCGGCAAAACTATTGCAAAGATTAGGAATTACAGCTGATACCGCTAATCTTCTGTCTAAGTCATCCCCCGCAGTAGCAGTGCTGATAACCGTGTACTTCTCATATACTTTTAACCTTGAAGCATGGGGAGTAGCCCTTGTTGGCAGTGTTCCTTCGGGGCTGCCTCAATTTACCTTGCCAAAGCTGTCGCTTTCCCTATTTGAGTCACTTGCGTTACCTGCGCTAATGATTGCTATCATCGGCTATGTAGAATCGATATCCGTGGCAAAGACTTTAGCCACAAAACGTAGACAAAGAATTGATTCCAACCAAGAGCTAGTGGCTTTAGGATTTGCAAATGTTGGGGCAGGTTTTTCTGGCGGATTTCCGGTAAGTGGCGGCTTCTCACGCTCAGTTGTAAATGCTGACGCGGGAGCACAAACACAGTTTGCCAGCCTATTTACCGCAATGGGCATTGGATTCACGGCTCTTTTTCTAACGTCACCACTATATTTTCTTCCGAAAGCTACTCTCGCTGCCACTATTATTGTTGCAGTACTTTCACTGGTAGATTTTTCTATCTTGCGTAAAACTTGGCAATTTTCCAAGGCGGATTTTCTTGCTGTAGCGGTGACAATCTTCGTTACTCTATTATTTGGCGTTGAGTCGGGCGTGCTCTGTGGAGTGGGGGCATCGCTACTATTATTCATTTGGCGCGCATCAAAGCCTCATATTGCAGAGGTAGGATTAATCGAAGGCACTGAGCATTTCCGCAATATAGATCGACACCCAGTTAAAACTGCTTCTGAGATTCTTACTTTTAGAGTAGATGGCCGTCTGATGTTCTCTAATATAAGTACATTGGAAGAGCGTATTTATACCCGTCTAGCAGGTAATTCCAAGGTCAAGAATATTATATTGATGTGTAGTGCCGTTAATGAAATTGATTGGAGTGCCTTGGAAGTACTGGAAAGTATAAACAGTATCTTACTTAATAGAGGTGTTCGACTTCATCTTTCTGAAGTTAAAGGTCCGGTGATGGATCGTTTGGAGAAAAGTAGCTTTTTACAAAAGCTCTCTGGCGAAGTATTTTTAAGTCAGTACCAGGCATTTGTAAATATACAGGTAGGGCAAGGAGGTAACACATAGATGCCTGGAAACCTTCTAGGTTTCCCCCATGTTGATTTAAGAGTCACCTGTCAAGACTTATCACTTGAATTTTTAATGCTCTCACTTTTTAAATGGTCGATAATTAGATCGATTTGGGCCTGATTGTCTTTGATTAGTTGGTCCGAATAGTCCTTTAACTTTGGGAGCTTCTTATGCTCAAATATGCCGATAAAAGGCTCTCGAATTTCGATATTTAGATAGTCGTATTCTATCCTCCCTTCTTCAGATAAAGACTTTGCAATTTCCAGTGTATGGAGCTGGTGTGTATCCATTGAGCGCTGCATATTTGTTAATGCATCTCGAAACCAGTTTATTTGTCCCCAGTTTTTCAATGTGTCGTAGTTTGTTGTTGAGCTAAGGAGTCGAGGGCTGCCAGCACCTAATACCAGGATGTAGTAATTTTTATCGGGAAATTCGTTGATAACATCTCGAAGAATCATACTGGCCGGGTTGTTCATAGCTATAGCTGCATCTGCAAACACACATTGGGATTCGTTTTCCGATTCTGCAAATTCAGGCTCGCAATGCTGGATACCTTCATCTTCCGAATAATTGAATACGACAGGTGGAAAAGCAGTTTCAGCACTTACCGCGGCTGTCATTAATTGATAAAGCCGATCGGTGGGGAGATAATTAACCGTCTCACCTTTGTTCTTGAAAAGATGTATCTGTCCGTCCTTTAAGTTTAAAGAAGGAATGATTACGTAGTTCTCAAGTTCAGTAAAGTTAAGGTCTTTAGTATAATGTTTTTCCATTACCTCATGTAATCGGCTGCCAAAATAAGAAGGTGAAAACAGACCGCCTGCGGTTAGGAACTTGTGATACCAAGGAGGAGAGAAAAGGTAGTTTACTTCGTTCTCATAGATATCAACCAGATAGTCGAGATGGGAAAGCTTTTGCCCGTTTCTGGTGGGAATAGCTTCATCAGGAATATTGAGGCCTGTTGCGATAATTGCTCCAGTGGAAACCCCTGAAAAAACGTCGAACACCTGATCAAGGGGCTTCCCCAATTTGTCTTCAATATACTGCAGTACATGTAGAGGAATTAAGCCTCTGACTCCTCCGCCTGCTATGACGAGGATATTAATCGTGTCTTTTTGCTGGAGATAATCGGTATTGTGAGTAAGATCATACGTGACCGACTCTCGGGGGAATGTGGTTGTTTGCGTAAAAAAATTGTTATAAACGTAGGCGAAAAAAGCATAACCAACAGCAATATACACAAGTGCAATAATAGTCTTTTTGAAAGAGGCGTTGAACTTACTTGCCATGTTGTACCCAAAACCATCTATTCCTTATGGATTTTGCCTTTTTAGAGACAAACTCCCAATGTTATATTAACTTTTATTTTATATCTTCAAAGACTGAATGGTAATAAAACAAAATCTATAAGCAATATAGTAAGGAGTTTACACGGAGCTTAAGTAGAAAGTGTAATTGTTCTAGGTGGTGGTGACTTGTCTCGAAATCCGACGCTGGTAAGCTCCGCCTTTCTATTGATATAGCATATGCAATGATATCTAGCGGAAGTAATGCAGCTAGATTATGTATCTTGGTTTTTGAAATTAATGTGTTTGGATTGTAACAACTAATTCATGCGGTCTTGCAGCAAATGAAACAGCGTGGTAGTGGAGCTATTGTCCAGATATCAAGTATTTTGGGGGAATTCGTATTACCTTTTATTGGCTCATATAATACTACCAAGCACGCGATAGAGGGAATCGCAGAAAACTACCGCGTAGAGTTGGCTCAATTTGGCATTCAGTCTCTGATTGTTCAGCCTGGTAAACATTCATTTAGAGCAACTGTTGATGGTACAGGATTAAATTCCACCATTGGGAAAATCAACAAAGTCACAGAAGAGATGATGCAAAAAATTTATTCAGCTTATGGGATGAGCAATATGTTCCAGGTTAAGTAGCTTTGCTAATATAAATAGTTGCTTGGCAATTCAAAAAACAAGTTGATTTTTAGCGAGTTTGCGAGGTGCTTGTTTGTATAAGAGTTAATTTTTTAATGGCTGCTTTCAGGGTTTCCATTTTAGGGTTGTTTGCTTAAAGTATTTGCTTGTATGGAATGCTATTCCGAAATAAGGCCATTTAATATACGCATATATTCATTAACAAATAAATCAATACTATGTCTGCTAATCAATGGTTCACAATACCCAAAAACAAAGACTGAATTACGGTAAGTGGTAAAGGTAGCAGCCATTAATGGGTTAATACCGTTAGTTAGAGTGATCATCGGCATCTGAATTTCAAAATACTCCATTTCATCGGCTAAAAGAGGTATGCTGCCTGCGTTGGATACAATAATCCCTGCTGGAAAGGACTTTTGTTGGGCTGTTATCTCTGAAGCCATATGAGTTATATCGCTCATCGTATAGTCTGAGCTGAGATTTTTTGTCATAGGCCTCTGCTTGAGCAGTACCGAAAAGATTTGCTTTTGTAGCATTTTGGCAACATCAATAACATTGGCAGACTCTATATTTGGGGGGAGCTTCAAGCTAGCGGTTTCGGAAAAGGCTCCAATATGCCCTATGGGAATGTTCGGGGAGCATAGCCTTCTGGCATCCATCGATAAAATTACTTCTGTTAATTTTTTGTCAATAGGTACTGCTCGTGCAGCAATAGATGCAATGGCACAGTAAATTGCAGTAATTTTTATGCCGTTACTCTTGCCCCAATTAGCGAGTTTTTTAGTTCTTTCTGGCGACATAAGATATGAAATTGCACAGGACTTGCGCTCATTGGGAGCGGCTTGCTTTTCTACCGGCCAGATGAAATCGTCAGTGTTCTTATGTTCAACTCCCTTTTCTCCAAAATATCCAGCTGACTCTAGCTGGCTCGCAATGCTCTCTTGTAGTGGAAGTGACTTGGCCTGTTCAAGTGTTTCGTTAGATCGCAGGAATTTGTCTAAGTCTGAAAATATAGTCATTACTGATCTGCCATCAAATGCCGCATGTATATTGATGACGGAAATCCACTCTACGAGACCTTCTTTATTGAGGTATAGCTTTATGCTGTATACATATTTTTCACTGTCCAGGCAGTTTATGCCGTGAACTCTAAACTCATCCTCTAAATTGAGAGTGTCACTAACTTGGCTTATATTTAATGGGATATCATTAAAGTCAACGTCGCAAATCCAGCGAAGTTTTTCCCCTCTTTGGATACGAGCGCGTAGAAGAGGGTGGCGTTTGTGTAGGTACTCTAATCCTGTGCGTAAAGTGTCAACACTTAACGATTTGCAGACTCTAATGAAAGAAACAAATTGTAAGCCACCATAGGAGAGTCTTGTCATCTCTATAAACAAGGCCTCTTGGGGGCCAAGTTCTCGAGATGGAGTTTCTAAACTCATATAAGACACCGACCAAAATATCGACGATCTTGATTGTTTGGGTTCAGAGCAGCATGAATGCCGTATGCGGGAATGTATCCTGACTTGCTGTCAAGGATAGTATTACTCCGCAATTGACTACTTCAGTGCACCAAGCTGCTTTAGGAATCCATATTTGTCCCAAGTGACCCAAGCTTCGACTATTTTGCCGTTCTGAATCTTGGAGAATTCCACGGCATCCCAGGTGATTGTTTTTTTGGTTGGAGTTTCCCCCATAAATGAGCCGACATGATTAGCGCTGACTGTAACATGGGTTGCGACTAGATCTCCTTCAGCTACTTGCTTGGTACTGACCGCTTTGATGTCTTTGAAAGCTTTGTGAAACTTAGCCACTTCTTGTTCAAATTGTTTGAGGTTACGCTTTTGTGGGCCTGCGCTATCCGTTGTCGCAGAATCCAGGTTGTTTATATAGTCAGGAGATAAAATTGTCTTGGGATCTATCTTATTTCCGCTTAGCCACAACCCCACAGCTTGCATTGCGAGTTTTTTATTCTCATCTAAGTTATTTGGCTGTGCCGCCACCAAATTGGTGATACTGAATAAAAGGGCTGTTAAAACCAAACAGGAAGCTCGTTTGAACATTTGATAGATTCCTTTCTACATAAATTATGGGTGTGTTTCAGGGCGTCTTGTAAACGACATTGAAAATGAGTAAAGAATTGTGTCATCTCCTATTATGGACACATATTCAATAAGGTGAATCGATATTCAGGTAGTTTGGCAAGCTGTCCATCTTTAGACTTTACTGGATTAAAAGTATGCCACTAAAATTGATGTTTCAGATTAGCGGAAGAGTATTTATGCGAGGTGAGTAATAGAGGTGCTGCTGCCAGCATGGTACCTGGCAGCAGGTTATACGGCCGACCTACAAACTTAGCATTTCCCGTAAGCGAGTAGCGGGGCGTCTTGCAGCCTCTATTTCTTTTCCATCGGTCATTGTTATTAGTAGTCCACTATTGACCCATGGTTGAATATCCTGAATAAAATTCAGGTTTATGATTTGCTGGCGGTTGGCGCGAAAGAAAACCTCAGGATTTAGACGCTGTTCAATTTTAGATAATGATTTATAAATAAACGGCTTGTTGTTATCAAAGAATACTTGGGCATGATTTCCACAGTTTTCAAAATAACGGATATTTCCTATTTCTATTAGCCAGCAGCGCTCTCCGTCCTTGATAAAGATCTTGTTGTTGGTGTCTAGGTAGTTCGATGAGTGATTATCATCCTGTAAAGGAGAATCATTTAGTGTTTTGTTAAGCGCTCGCTTTAATTTTTCCGGGTTGATTGGTTTGAGAAGGTAGTCTAATGCGTTGACTTCGAATGCTTGTATGGCGTATTCGTCATAAGCCGTTGTGAAAATAACTAGGGGTGCAGTTTCAAGCTGTTCTAGTATATCGAAGCCTGTCCCATCTGGTAGATTAATGTCTAAAAAAAGTAAGTCTGGTTGTTCTTTTAAAATCAGAGAAACTGCCTGCTCACAATCTTTTGCCTCTGCAACTAAATTTATATTTTTGTGAGGCTTTAACAGCTCTCTCAATTCATTGCGAGCGAGTCTGGAATCTTCAATAATAATGGCTTTCACTTATTATACCGCCAACTGTAGAGATGAAGTAGGAATATGACATTGGGCAATAACTTGCTGCCCTTGTTGCTTTATCTGGAAGGATGTGTTGTTACCATATTGAAGAGTCAATCGTTTTTTTATATTAGCTAGCCCCAATCCGGTATTTTCATTTTTCTTTTTGCTGGGCTTTGTTTCTAGAGGTGCGTTTAGTTCTAAGGTCCCTGGGTTAGCTACCGTGATGACTAGGTGTTCCTCTTCATGGGATACTCTTATGGTTACTTCACCGCCATGCTTGGACTTTTCAATTCCGTGGCGTATCGCATTTTCTGTGAGCAGTTGGATAATAAGAGGAGGGATTCGTTCTCCCATCAATTCCGGATCAGTTATCAAGTTGAAAGTCAAACGATCTTCATATTGTATTTTGAGGAGGTCAATATATTGACAAACAATTTCCAGCTCATCTCTGAGTGGCACGGTTTTCTGTTTATGTGCCATCAATGTGTATCTCAGTAGATCAGAGAGGTTTGTCAGCATCGTTCTTGATTTAGTAGCATCCTCGAGAATTAAGGCCCGGATATTGTTTAGTCCATTGAAAAGGAAATGTGGGTTAAGCTGCCCCATAAGTGCTGCCATTTTAACCTCATTGAGCTGTAGGTTAAGTTGAATGGCTTCCTGTTCAGCTTTGAGTAAACGGTCTTGATTAACTGCTGTAACATAAATCAGGGTCCAGCTTACTAATAAAATAGTCATGATAAGCCAGTTGCCAAGTACGTTGTGCCAAATTGATTCGGGAATGGCATACCCCATTAAATTATAATATGAGAATAGAAAAATAACTGAAATATAGGCACAGGTAAATGCAAGTGAGATTGAGGATAGAAAAAAGTAGGGCCACTGTTGCCTCCAGTTTTTATCTAAGAGGTCAAAGCGATAAATCATTTCTCTGATGATTAGTGTTAAAGCTCCGCAGGTTAATATCAGGGTGAGTGCATGTATGGCGAGTTGCTCAAAATTTTCATCGGTAAGTAATCCGCGAGAAATGGAGTTCACTAGGGCGAATATTAGCCAGCCGCCAAAATGATACGCTAAGAATTTTGTCGTAGGTGCGGGGGACTTCAGTAACTTCATAAATTAATACATGTTAATAAAATGGCCCCTTGTTCTGGGGCCACAGAGTTTAGTTAAAATCAGAATCTCTCGTTCAGCCAGGTTGACATCATCTCGAGGGCAATAGGGGAAAAGGTTTCCTCTATTTCCGCATACTCGGCATAGCTGCCGGTTTCGGCTGTTTGAAAGAGATGATTCATTTTATCGAGTTCAATAATTTCATAATCCTTATGATTGGATTTACTCAACACCTTTTCTATATTGCCTAAGTTCATTTCCGCATCAACTTGAAAATCCAGTGAGCCGTTAAGAGCCAAAATAGGACATTTTGTACCCTCTAAATAGGGCTCAGGGTTGAAGTTCAATGCATAACGAAACCAAGGGGTGGAATACTGTTTCTTAAGTACCTCAACTTGAGCTTCCAGTTTGCCTCCTTCCAAGCCTTCGAGTTTAACACTCTTATGAAGAGCTTGATGTAAGCCATCACTGATAGTTCCCCCTATGGGAAGACGAGCAAATTGTTCAAAAATAATTTTATCAAGCTTGCGTAACTCTTGTAGGTTTTTCTCAGTCACACCGCTGTGCTTTCTATCCCTGTGCCACTGGTCGAAAAAGAGCTGTTGCATTTTAACCCCTGGGCCGCCGAGAAGAATTGTAAACGCAATATCATCACGATTGCTGGCTACCATGGGGGCAATCATCCCCCCCTCGCTGTGCCCAATCAAGCCCGTTTTACCCTTGGGGAGATCGTTACGACTGTTCAGATAATCCACAATTGCACTGGTATCATTGGCAAAATCTTCGGTAGTTGCCGTGGAGAAACTCCCGGTAGAGTCACCAATTCCTCGTTCATCATAACGTAATACGGCGTACCCTTGCCGGGTTAAATCGTCGGCAATTACCGCAAATGCCTTATGGCCGAATGCGGTTTCATCCCGGTCTTGCGGCCCCGAACCACTAATCAGGATCGCGGTGGCTTTTATCCTTGAGTTTGGTTTGGTTAGTGTCCCAGAGATTATATTATTTGTGATTGTACTTTTAAAACTTACCTCTTCAATAGTATAGGGGTAGGGGCCTGTTGGTGTCTGTGGACAATTCTCCGGCTGAACAGTACTTATCTTTCTGAAGTTAAGAGACAGTGACTTCCCTTGAGTAAATGAACCGAACATAAGCTCAACTACTGGGTTGTACGCCCCCTCGTAACTGAGTCCTAAGTCCTCAATTTCGAAGGATATATTGTTGCCGATAACTTCCAGTGATGACATCTCTATGCCATAGGTCTTTTGTGAGGGGCTATCCAGTACCCCCGTCCATTTGCCGTTGTCCTGATCAATATGGAGGACAATCGGAAGCACCTTGTCACTCTCTGTTTGAATAGTGGCCTTCCATTCCCCATCGATGCCACTAGCACTTGCTGTAGTAGAAAACAGGCCGGCGGCTACGAAGAGCGCCTTTAACTTTGCGTTGGTCTTTGAATATCTAGTTTGAATATATCGCATAACTATTCTCTCTGTGTTCACCTGCTGAATGCTTGCCATCTTAGAGCTATCTTTTTCTTCTGGATAAAAATTAGGATAAGTGGCGAATAGGGCTGCTGAACGGCGAGGAAGTCTTGGCTATCCTTTGTCTAGTTAGGCGTGGGGGTACGTTATCAGATAGAGGCGACTTATCCTGATAGATGGGACGGAGAGACTAACTAACGGTGCGGATTGTATCTATGACGAACACGAAATCGCCTATATAAGTTGGTAAAGAACTTGGGTTATTCCTAGGTATGTGGATGTAAGGGAAGAGTTAGTTCGGAAATAACTCTTTGGAAGATGGTCTTTCGGTGCTAATGAGTCCATGGGTGCTGCCCATTTATGGGCAGCACTGCGAGATGAAGCGTTTACTGTAGAATCACACCTACGTTTGCGTTTCCGGTTTGATTGGCAAAAGCAGATTGCGCATCGCCAATTTGTGTTGTTGTCTGGGCGTTACCCACACCATTTTGGTAAGTTTGAGCGGAAGAACCAATACCTGTTGCCGTAATATTGGCAAAGTTGGAAGTTCCGAGCTGCTCAGTCAGTGCGTAGTGATCTGAACCCGTCTGGTTATGAATGGCAACATTGTTGTCGCCAATTTGCCAGAGACTGCTCTCGTGATCATCGTTGGTTTGAATCACATTAAGGGTATTGGTAGTACCGTCCTGATATGAGGAGGAGTAGTTGGAGTCTCCATTGACTTGATTGTGGGTCGCCAGGTTGGAGTCGCCGAGCTGATCTACATAGACTTCACTATTTGACGTCAGTGTTTGGGTAACAAATGCAGTTTGGTTTACCCCAGCTTGAGTCACCACAATAACATCATCGGTACTATTGGTTTGAGTTAAGGTTGCACTGTGGCCATCTCCATCTTGGGTAATGGACATGGTGCTACCGTCAACAAATGACTGGAGAGTGAAGACGTACTGATTGTTGTCTCCTTGATTGATCTCGATATAGGCGCCTACAGAGTTATCCTGATAGGACTCGGCGGTATTCATATCGCCAGTTTGGTTATGAATAATCGTGCCACCATCACTGTTAGCGGATTGCTCCGCATAGCTGGTGTTGTTATCACCGATCTGAGTTTGATCGATGGTATTGTTTGTGGCGGTTGGATCACTTTGATCAGCTGTTGCAGTGTTCCCAAGACCTTCTTGGTAAACCGTTGCAGTATTGGTGTCGGCGATAGCGCCCTGGCTAATGATTGCCAGGGCAATACTGGCGGCTAGAGGTGCAATATTCTTCATCAGTAACTCCTTTAGTGATGAGACTGTACGACCAATGTCGTTTTCCATTGCATTTTCAAGGTTGAGGTCGTATCAATCACCGTTCACTAGCCTAATCGTCGGAACTTGGCCGACAATCTGGCACGTACTCCTTGTGAATGGGGTTGATACAAGTATGAGTTTGATAGATGGCCTAGATAGGCGCTATGAGAGGTAAGTGCTGATTTAGTGGGACATTAGTTTAATGGGAGGTTTTACTTATTTTTGTTAAAAAACTGATAAATAAATAGTGATGCTGTTGATAAAGGCGTAGCATTCCAATTCAATGTAAATCCTAAAGTTGCGTTGGTAATTATGTAAGAAGACGATATGGAGCTTTATTATCGTCTTCAAACTAAACCTTCGATTGAGTAATCTTTTCGCTCAATTCAGGCATGAAGGGTCGCTGGTAACAAAAGTATTACCTAACCAAGTATTGGCGGTGCAGCTTGGATCATCGGGGGAGTAAAGGTCAAAAATCCCATTGTTTAGCGATGAGTTAGATAAAATGTTATTGCCACTAGCATTTGCATCCTCAATAGATATTCCATAATCCGTATTATCGCTAACGCTATTTATAGTGACTGTATTGCTATCTGCATTATCAATCGCGATGCCGGTTAGACTGTTTGTTACTACATTTTGAGATATAAGGTTTGAATCTGATTCAAATGTTAATATGCCTTCACCTGCACTCTGATCGATAATGTTTGATGTAACTATGTTGGAGCTGCCAGGAGGTTCAATAGATATACCAACACCAGAGCCATTAGTGTCAGAGGTGTTGGTGATTATATTGCCAGAAACACTATTTGAAGACCCCTCTATTTGCACGCCAACGTTATCCATACCATCAACAGTATTTCCGAAAACCTGGTTGAAATCATTGTTTTCAATTCGTATACCAAAGTTAGAGTCTGGGACGTTCGACTGTATCTGAACACCGGAGATAAAGTTGTGATCGCTTCTAACAAATAATGCAGTTGAGGTAGGGTTAACAATATCAATGTCGATAACCTGGTGGGATCCATCCCCTAATAATGTAATGCTATTATTACAATTTTCAACAGTCCCAGAGCTTATGCTTGCAGAAAAGCCACGAAGTTGTATGCCATTATTTGCTGTGAGTGGGCATGTAACGGTAAAGCCATTCATATTAAGGCCGCCTAATGGGCCCTCAATTAGGAATGCAAAATTTGTAGTGCAATTTAAATCTTCAGTTAGTGTTTCCTGTGTAGTGATAACGCCTCCGCAGGTAACGGCATAGCTATTAAGAGAGGTTGATATTGCGGCGGTTGTTAAAAGGATGTAACAAAGGGCTATTGTTAGTTTTCTCATAGGGTTTGTACCATGTCAGTAATTATTGCGGATACCTTAGATAGGCAGTTTTTTAGTCCGGGTGAATCTCGTGAGGATAGATCAGTGTTCCCCCTGTAATATTTAGTTGTTTTAATGATTTTTAATAATACTTAATTTAAATGATAGAGGAGGGCTTAAGGGCTATTTCTAATAATGAATTTATTATTACGCATTTAAGTGGGATGTTTGTCTGTTCTAGGGCGCTATTTATTGTTGGGGTTGTTTAGGTATAGACAGGCAGGATGGTTGAAGTTTTTATCTCTTGACATACAAAGCGATTCACACTTCGCGTTGCGACTTCTTGAAAGGTCTAGACATCCCTACGCAACAACGCCTTGATTGTTGACCGCTCTGCATGGCAAGAGGCATCACGGAGCTATTCAGAGGCTCCCTGATTATTTATGCTATTTGTCAGCCAGCGATATACTACTCAGCTATTGCTTGTACATTAGGGAGTGTGAATGTAATCGAGTGAATATTTAGTCCAGACAGTTGGGATCGTTGGTTGTAGAGATGTTGCCAATCCAGTTGTTCGAAGATGTGCAGTTCGGATCATCAGGGGAGTAAAGGTCGAATATACCATTGTCATTGGCTGTATTAGATAAAATGTTATTGAATTCTGCGCTAGTTCCCTCGATCACTATGCCATAGTCAATGTTATTGTCAGCTTCATTGCTGCTTACTGTATTGCTGTCACTGTTATTGATTCTGATTCCAGTGGTGCTGTTCGATATACTGTTTTGGGATATGAGATTTGAATCTGAACTTACAGATATTCCCACATCTCCATCGCCATTGAGAGTGTTGAGTATTCTCGCTTTACTGTCACTGATTATAGTGTTAAGTAGGATTAAGTTGCTCCCTCCATCGGAATCAAGAGCTATGCCAAAATCACCAGGGTTAAGAATTTCATTTCCGGTGACTGTATTGCTTCGCCCCTCTATATATATTCCTGAAAATCCCGGGAACTCTAGAAAATTTCCAGTGATCTGATTGAGGCTTGCGGGATTAGCTGTTTCTATGCCTATTGCATATTGCGTACCATTAAAAGGTATCACGATGCCGGTAACAAAATTACTGTTACTTTCAATACGTACGCCCACACCTACAAGATTGTTAATCTCAATATCACTGACAAAATGAACACCATCTTCCGTAAGTGCTATTGAGTCATTGCAATTGTCTATTACACCATTAAACAGGCTTGCAGCTAGCCCTGTTAGATAGATGCCCTCATGTAATGGTTCTATACAGGTAACAGTAAACCCATTTAAGTTCAGCCCGCCACCGGGGCCGTCGATTGTGAGGGCTGGATTGGTTTCGCAAGAGAGATCTTCTGTGAGGGATTCCTGGGTAGTAATCGTGTCGCCACAGCTCACAGCAAAACTGTTTGAGGCTAAAGGTAATCCAAGGGTAGATAATAGACTGAGAAATAGCGTTAAATTGGGCTTCTTCATGGGGTACTCCCAGGTCGATAAACTAAATTTTTATAGATGGCATATGTTCGGGGGGGGAATAAGTGAGTTATTCCGGTTGATATTCTATCGAATTTATCGGCTTTGTTTTCTGTTTGTTAATAATATATATAAATCAAAGGAAGAGGTTTAGTTTCTGTTGTAAATATGGGGCTAAAGTGGCATGTGAAATCACGCCTTCCATTGCTGTTTCTGTATGCGAAGTTGGGCGTCTTATATAGGTGCTGGCCAGAATTTTGGAACCAGATCGGTTTGATGCGGGTAAAATTTTTTTTTATTTCTAGGAGGAATTTTCCCTTTGGTATTTAACAAACTTGGCAATGAGTGTAGGTGCTTTGTTGGCGAGCCCGATTGACGCAAGAAAGGTTATAGAAAGTGCAATGAGAAGAATGGAATCTAAAAAGATATCGTTGGGGAATCCGTCTTGAAGAATTAGATAAAAAAGGAATAAAGGTATTGACCAGACAAAGCCGTGAATCATTAGCGAAAAAGCGTAAAATTTAAACCCTATAGTTTTACTTTTCCGTGTGAGAAAGCTGATTAAATCAAAAATTACAGTTAGCTCGACAAAATAGAGAGCAGGAAATATTGCAAGATAATAATCTTGGTATATGAATATCATCCCAAGAATAATGTAGTAGATATGATGTATTTGATTAAATCGACTTATCTGTAAGAAGATTATCTCAAACGCATACATTGATACGCCATACAGCAATGCAAGTCGAAAAAATCTGGTTGCGCCAATTTTGCCGATACTTTCGTATTCTTGATATAGTGCGATAGCGCCAAATATGACTAAAATAGTGTACAAAATTAGCTGGCATACTTTATCGATGTTGTCCTTTGAGCTGCTCTTAATAACTATGTGAAGAGATTTATGAATGAGAAAAAAAGTAATGATGAATGCGGAAAAACCAAAGATGACGGTGAAGCTGTTAATCATCGCCTAATTCTTCAAGACTCTTTTAGAAAGGTGTAACAGCTATTTAAGTTGGGCATCTACATGATCTATATGGAAGTTAATCTGCCAGCTTTACCTATCTTACTTAGATGGCTTTCTTTAATGAGTGGGATTAGTCGCCAGCGAATAGAGGGTATACCTTTGAAAAGTAGTTGAAAATCAAAGTATAGGGCAATTCAGGTGTTGGAGAGCCTATCTCTGAAGTTAATTGGGGGGGGTAGAGTCAGTGTTTAAACATTGAGTTACTTTTGGAAGTACCCTGAATCCTAGATTGGGGCCTGTGAAAGTTTATTGTGCACTTATTTTTTTAGACATTGGCCGGCAAAGGGCCGGCCAATGTTTGCTTAAGGGTTATTCAACCGAAGATCGAATCAAGTAGTCAAATGCGCCCAGTGCCGCAGTTGCACCTGCACCCATAGAGATCACTATCTGTTTGTAGGGGACAGTAGTCGCATCGCCGGCGGCGTAAACGCCGGGGACTGAAGTTGCGCCGCGCTCGTCGATCACAATTTCGCCCATGCGATTCATCTGCACATCGGTTTCTTTAAGGAATTCCGTATTGGGTACCAGGCCAATCTGTACGAAAATACCAGCCAGGTCGACCTGCTTATTTTCACCACTCTCTCGATCGGTATAGGCCAGGCCGTTCACTTTGTTACCATCGCCGAGGACTTCAGTGGTTTGGGCATTGACGATAATATCGATGTTGTCCATTAACTGAGCCTTGCGTACCAGTACCTCGTCTGCACGTAGTTTGTCGGCGAACTCCAGTACGGTGACGTGCTCGACGATTCCGGCGAGGTCGATCGCTGCTTCGATGCCCGAGTTGCCGCCGCCAATAACGGCTACACGCTTACCTTTAAAGAAGGGGCCGTCGCAATGGGGGCAGTAGGCTACACCCTTGGTGCGGTATTCGGCTTCGCCGGGAACCCCCAGTTCCCTCCAGCGGGCACCGGTAGCCAATACTACAGAGCGGCTGGATAGGGTCGCACCGCTTTGTAGTTTGATATCTACCATTTCATTGCGTCGCAAGTTGGCTGCGCGTTGGTCGGTAATGATATCGACACCATACTCTTTAACATGTTGCTCAAGGCTGGCTGCGAGCTTGGGGCCTTCGGTGTAGGGTACAGAGATAAAGTTCTCGATGCCTACGGTATCCATTACCTGGCCGCCGAAGCGTTCTGCCACTATGCCAGTGCGAATGCCTTTGCGAGCGGCATAAATAGCAGCCGCTGCGCCCGCTGGGCCACCCCCTACCACTAAAAGATCGTAGGGTGCTTTTTCATTCAGTTCTTCAGCTTTACGCTCGGCTGCGCCGGTATCCAGTTTTCCAACAATCTCTTCGAGGGACATCCTGCCTTGGCCGAAGTGTTCACCATTGAGGTAAACCGCAGGTACAGCCATAACATTGCGCTTTTCAACTTCCTCCTGGAACAGGCCACCGTCGATCATTTCGTGAGTGATGCTTGGGTTGAGGGTTGCCATCAGGTTTAGCGCTTGGACGACATCCGGGCAGTTTTGGCAAGAGAGCGAAATATAGGTTTCAAAGTGGAATTTACCCTTGAGGCTTCGAACCTGCTCCAGCAGTTCCGGGTCTGCTTTTGAGGGATGGCCCCCGGCTTGCAACAGTGCCAGTACGAGTGAGGTAAATTCATGCCCAAGGGGAATACCGGCAAAGCTAACCCGGGGTTCCTCTCCGGCAGGAGCAATGGCCATACTCGGCGTGCGCTTGGCTTGACTCTGCTGTGCAGTAATTTTGTTGGAGAGTCCGGAGATTTCATCTACCAGCGCTTCCAGCTCTTTGGATTTTTCACTGTTATCTGTGGACACACGAATCTCGATCGGCTTGACGATATTCTGCAGGTAAGTGTCCAGTTGTTTTTTCAGGTTTGCGTCCAACATCGGTGTGTCCTTTCTCTAACAATTTAAGGCTTGGTTGTGGCCCACCTTTTGATGGGCTGGGTCAGAGGTGTTTGGGTTAAATCTTTCCTACCAGATCTAGGGAAGGGGCTAAGGTCTCTTCGCCTTCTTTCCACTTGGCCGGGCAGACTTCACCGGGGTGAGCGGCGATGTACTGGGCAGCTTTGATCTTGCGCAACAGCTCGCTGGCATCGCGGCCGATTCCGCCGGCAGTGATCTCGACAATTTGGATACGGCCTTCCGGGTCGATTACAAAGGTGCCGCGATCGGCGATGCCTTCTTCCTCGATCATCACACCGAAGTTGCGGGTGATGGTGCCGGTGGGGTCGCCGATCATCGGGTATTGGATTTTGCCGATGGTGTCGGAAGAGTCGTGCCAGGCTTTGTGGGTGAAGTGGGTATCGGTAGATACGGAGTAGATCTCAACGCCCAATTTCTTGAACTCTTCATAGTTGTCCGCCAGATCGCCCAGCTCAGTGGGGCAGACGAAGGTAAAGTCTGCGGGGTAGAAGAAGAATACGGCCCACTTGCCTTTAACGTCGGCGTCGCTGATATTGAAGAAGTCGCCGTTTTGATAAGCCTTGGCGCTAAAGGGTTTCAGCTGGGATTCGATGTAACGTGACATGGATAGCTCCTTATTCATCACTGTCTTGTCGGTCGTTGTTTGGAAGTGGGATCTATACTATCGGTCGATGCCCTTTGATAAAAATTATTAATGTAAATACGTGTGATAGCTTTTGGCAATCGTTGTTGGCTATTTGATTGATTGGGTGTTTAGCCGCTACTTAATGGCTTTGGCAAAGCGACAGCCGTTAGGTGAAACCTTATCGGCGCATCCTGATGTCTATTGAGCCGCAAAGACGACATATAGAAGTGTTGATCGAGGTCTATACCCTCAGGCATCAAAAAAGAGTTGAGTCGTAAATCAGCGCACATTAGCAATAAGTTAGAAGTGCAAGCCCGGTTCTGTTGATCTGGGTAGTGCCAGCGGATGTGAGGTTAAATGTTGCCGCTATGAATCAGAATGTGGTGCATGTCACGGTGGTAGGTGTCGGTCTGCCTGGGGAGTCAATCGGATGGCTGCATTTGTCTCAGCTAATGAATATGCGAAATGTAGTGGTAGATGCGATTGTTGAAGAGTATTGGCTTTCCAGGGATGTCGAGTCATCTGAAAAAGGGATGGTTTTCCTAAATGAGATGGCAAGGCTAAAAGCTCAGTATGGCGATTTCAAAACTTATTCCTCGGTGGAGCAAATACCTGATGGGCATCCCTCCTTAAAAAATTTGGTAGTTATCTCGGTGAGGACTCCACACACGAAGGGGGTTTTTGAATCGGTAGTTAATAAAAGATATAGGAATATATACCTTGAAAAACCTGGTGCAGACTCGCTGGAAAAGCTGCGTGAAATGGAAAGGATCGCCGACAGAAACAATGTAAATGTTGTTGTTGGCTATCAAAAGCATATCGCAAATTACGTGGATAGAGCCGAGAGGCTTAACGAGCAATGGAAGTTGAAGTCCAGGAGTGTCGGATTCATTCATCACAACCCGCATCCGGAAGCCAACCTGGAAAGCATTTTTAGGCAAAATTCCGAGGGTATGCTACTCAACCAGTGTTGCCATGAACTTGAACTCTGTATAGCAAAGTGGAACCTTGCTCCTCACAACATTACTGATGTAGTAGTGAATCGAGATGAAACCGTGCAGAAGCGCTTCGGTGATATCGAGGACTTCAAAAAGCTGTCTTTTACGCTAAAAACTAATCTGGGAGTGAGTTTCTCTTTTCTGGCTACCCGTTGTGAAGGTGTCGAAAATTGCATAGCGATGCGAAAAGGCCTTCGAGGTGACCCTGTTTTTATTCGGCAGGCCATGGAAGATGTCCGTGATCGGGCACTTGAGCTTACTAGAAAAGAAAAGGGAGGGGTGTGGTATTGCTACTTGTTTGAGCGAGATTATTACAATCTGAAAAGGCTGTTTATTGAATCCATTCTAGATAGCGATGATGAGAAATACTTGAGCCTGCCGCGACTGCTTCATGCATGTGGTGTTCTTGAATTGGCCGCAGCGATAGAGCCCTCTATTAAGGCTCAATTAAGAGAAGATGAAAGCCATCATTCTATCGTACAAATTTCAGATACTATTTGTCAGGCTCCAACAAACCAAAGAATCTGGTACCACCATGGACTCTTTAATCCTGGTAATAAATTCCTTATAGAACTCCTAAGACCGCCGCAGAACAGAATTATTTGTTGTGTTGATGACAAGGTATGGGAGCTCTATGGGAAGGGTATTACCGAGTGGCAAGAGTCCATGGGGGTTGAGTTCATCCCGATAGTTATGAAGGGTGGCGAACAGTCAAAAAATATTAATAGTCTTATCAGTATGATTGATGAGATATGGAAGGCAAATCCTCTTCGTTACAGGGAGCCAATCTTAGCTATGGGCGGAGGGGCGGTAACCGATACGATTGGGTTTGTCAGTGCGGTGTGGCGACGCAATACACCCTGGATACGTATTCCAACGACTCTAATGGGAATGATTGACTCCTCTATCGGCATTAAAGTCAGTGTGAACCACAATATTAAGAATGGGATTGGTGCTTTTCACTGTCCCTTGCATACCATTATTGATCCCTCCTTCTTGAAAACTAATCCACAGCGGGTATTAAAAAGTGCAATTGGTGAAATGATTAAGGTTGGAGTGGTATTCAATAAGGATGTGCTCGATACCTTGTCAGCTCAGGGTGCCACTCTGTTGGCAAATAGTTTTTTAGAACCTGATGGCCTGCCGGGAGATGCATCCTATAAACTGCTGATAAATTGTATTGATGCCATGCTGGATAGTATTGCGGGAGACTTAAAAGAAGAGAACCTATCCAGACCAATGGACTTTGGACATACGTTATCCCGCTGGTTGGAGCGTGACGAGGCTTTTAGGTTGATGCATGGTGAAGCTGTGGGCATTGATTGCTTGTTTACTTCGCTGGTAGCTGAAAAAATGGGATTGATATCTAAGGCAGACATTGAGTTACTGTTTGGAATTTACGTGCAGCTGGGACTTGCAGCTAGCGTCAAAGGGCTGAACCTGGATGTATACAAGACGGCAATAAAACAGATCTCAATCCATCGCTCCGGTACTTTGCGAGCGCCTCTCCCGTCCCCTCTAGGAAACTGTATTTGGGTCAATAAGATAGAGGCGAACCATCTGGAGAGCGCTTGGTATGACCTGCAAGAAAGGCTTACTCGTTATCCAGAGCTCATATTGGACCCTGATGAAATAGCAGAGGAGGAGTATTTACCTAAGCAATTAGACTTGACCAGTCATCAAAGCGCTAAAAAACTACCATTGAGAAGGCTGCGCTGGGGATTTATAGGCTGTGGAAGAATAGCAAATGATTTTGCACTAGTCCTCGATTACCTGGATTCCTCAGAAGTGTTTGCTGTAGCTTCCAGGGATTTTAATAGAGCGAGAGAGTTTGCGAATAGTCATGGAGCAAGTAGGGCTTATGGCAGTTACCTGGAACTTGTTTCTGATCCTGATATTGACATTGTCTATATTGCAACTATCCCCGAGTTACACCGACAACATGCTGAATTAGTATTAATGGCAGGTAAGCCTGTTCTTATTGAAAAACCTCTGGCGTTAACAGTTGAGGATGCTGTAAGGATTAAAGAGCTCGCCAATAAAAAACAGCTGTTTTGCATGGAAGGGATGTGGATGAGATTCTTCCCTGCTATTAAATACTGTAGAGATATTATTAGTCTTGGAAATATAGGTAAGGTAAGCCAGCTTCGTGCAGATTTGAGCTTTGACCTGCGCAAGGATGAAGGGTTGCAGTCCCCGAAATGGAAGGTGGGAGCTGGTATGGATGCCGGTGTGTATCCTGTTCACACGGCGCTGATGGTGTTGGGTAGGGGGATATTAGACCTGGAGTTCTCTGGGGTGCTGGATAACTACGGTTTTCAGGAGGATGGTGCCGGGCTCATTTATGCGCACTTCGATAGTGGATCAACAGCTGTAGTTTCCTGGAGTCATCTGGTTGAGGGTGCGGAAGAGTTGGAAATCTATGGCACAGAAGGGCGGATAAAAGTGTTTGCCCCGGCACATTGTCCAACTAGGGTGTCAGTGACGCGGATCACTGGTGATCGAAGGACAGATAATGAGACTAAGTTGTACGAATTTCCGTTACCGAGAATAAGAGGCAGGTTTAATTACCCAAATTCTGAAGGGCTTTATTATGAGGCACAGGCCGTTCAGTTATGTATTGAAAAAAACTTCATGGAATCACCGGATCTTCCTCTTGCCGATTCTATACAAGCAATCCGAATGATTGAAGAGTGTGATAAATATATCAAAAGAAGGGCTGCGTGAAACGCAACATCTATTGGTTTGGATTGCTGTCATGCTATGGGGCTCTATTTTTACTGGGCTTTGTAGAGGTCTATAAAGCTCCAATTTATCCAAAAATTTTAGATTTTTTTTCTGTTTCCCCAACAAAGGGCTCCACCTTTTTCTTCCTGTCCACTTTTTCTGCCTTACTTATGACTTTGTCAGGGGCTCTCTGGGTGAAAAAATCAGAGTGATCTCTGGGTTAGCATTACTCGTAGTTTTTATGGGGTAGGGTCGGTACTTTCAGGTATTTCTGGATATTTGTACTCGTTTACCCTGCTTATTCTGGGCAGCTTCCTCTTTGGTTTGGGTGCCGGAGGGAGCATGGTTTTGATTAATGTGGCAATCCCCCTTTTTGTGCCTGAAAACTTAACTCGTCAAGGTTATTGTGGATTACATAGTACCTATGGGGTTGCCTCCATATTGTCTCCTTTGTTACCTGGGTTGTTATATAAATTTCACTTTGGATGGGAGGGCGGTTTCTATTTGTTTGGGGGGATAGCTGCAAGCATATTATTTTTTATCTTGTCTGGATTAATAAGAAGAAAAGGAAAACTGAGGAAAAATGGGAGTTCTTTTAACCCTGGCGCCTATAAAGAGACAAGCCAACGAGATAAAGAACCGAAAGAGTGGTGGATCGCAATTGGTGGTGGGTTTATTGTTTCTGCCTACAATGGCGCTGAACATATATTGGCGAGTAGGATGGTGCTGTTTCTTGAAGCTAGGGGAGGGCACTGGGCCGTTGAGGCGGATATTTTGCTTTCAATCTTTTTCGGATTGCTTTGCTTAGGGAGAGTGGCCTTCACTTTCATTCTACTGAAGGGAAGTGCTTTTTTCTGGTTGATAGTCTCCTTTTTATCGACAGCGGCCATATTCTCTCTGGGCTACTGGGTGAGTCCACTATGGTTTCCAGTATGTGGATTGACACTATCCTACTTGTTTCCTTATGCCATGGAATGGTTGACACATTGTAGTAAGAATCCCCCTTTTACAGTTTCATTCTCCTTAGGTATGGGGGGAATTTTTTTGATTCTGGCCCATGCTTTGGTGGGGTGGTTAGATGAAAGTTACGGAATACAAACAGCAATCTTTGTAGTTCCTGTGTTCCTCTTGGGAGGAGTTGTATGCTGCTTGCTTTTGTCACTTATTGCGAAGCAAAGAAGCCATTAACACCGATTTGCAGTATTTGATTAACGACAATGCCCGCCAAAAAGGCGGGCAAGGCCAGTTCCAATCCTGTGAGGGCTTGGGAAGACTTAAATTTTGCCTACCAGATCGAGAGAGGGGGCCAGGGTTTCCTCACCTTCTTTCCATTTCGCTGGGCAAACTTCACCGGGGTGAGCAGCGATGTACTGGGCAGCTTTGATCTTGCGCAGCAGCTCACTGGCATCGCGGCCGATACCGCCAGCAGTAATTTCCACAATTTGAACACGGCCCTCCGGGTCGATTACGAAAGTGCCACGGTCGGCAATGCCTTCTTCCTCAATCATTACACCGAAGTTGCGGGTAATGGTACCGGTAGGATCACCGATCATCGGGTACTGGATCTTACCGATGGTGTCAGAGGAATCGTGCCAGGCCTTGTGGGTGAAGTGAGTGTCTGTGGAGACTGAGTAGATCTCTACACCTAGCTTCTTAAACTCCTCATAGTTGTCTGCCAGATCGCCTAATTCAGTGGGGCATACAAAGGTGAAGTCGGCGGGGTAAAAGAAGAATACGGCCCATTTACCTTTGACGTCAGAGTCACTTACATCGTGAAATTCGCCATTTTGGTAGGCTTTGGCGTTAAACGGCTTGAGTTCGGATTCGATATAGCGGGACATGGTTAGCTCCTTATTGGGTGCCTGGCTCTTAACGTTGATGCTGTTTATGCTATTGGCTGGCAATTAATAATAGAAATTAACAATTTAAATATCTGAGATAGTTTTCTGCTATCTAGGCAGCCTGGCGATAATTTAGTCTGCAATCCGTACCAATTTGAGGTCGCTGGTTACATCGGGGATACTCGGGACCAAAGTATTAATACCCATCCATCGGGTATGGGTAATTTTTCACAAGGCGCATCTATGCGATTGATTCGGTTGCTTAAGCATGATCTGGCCCGCGAGGCCGGAGATTGGGTTGAAGACGGTGTGATCAGTGAAGCTCAGGCTGAGCAGATCTGTGCCCGCTATGAAGTGGATTACCACCGGGCGCAAGAAAGAACACTTGGATATCGTATTTTGATTGGGTTGGCCTATCTCTTTATCGGGCTGGCGGTGATTACATTGATTGGGGCCAATTGGGAGGAAATCCCCAGAGCGCTGCGAATGGGGGGGCTGATCGCTTTGACCTTGGTGACCCAGGGAGTGGCGTTTAAGGTTTACCTATCTGGAGACAGGAAAGCCGGAGAGGGCTTGTTCTTGTTGGGCAACCTGTTTTTTGGTGCGGCGATTATTTTGATCGCACAGATATACCATTTGGGCGAGCATATGCCAGATGGTATTTTCTGGTGGGCACTGGGTAGTTTGCCATTTGCTTTAATTACCCGCAGCCCGTGGATCGCAGAGCAGTCCTTGCTCTTGGCTTTGCTTTGGTTCTTCCTGGAGTCGAGTTTAGGCTTTTACCCCGCCCTGTTCCCAATTTTCCTGCTGGGGGCCCTCTATATCCTGTTAAGTGGTCGTCCGAGCGTGATTCTCTTGCTGACCTTTATCTTTGGCTTAGGTTTTTGGCTGGAATTTTCCCTGTCAGAATTTTGGCGTTTGCAGGATGGGAAATTTAGTGCGGATATTTATCCAGAGAACCTTGCTGTTGCAGTCTCGCTCTTTATCCTGATGTATTGCTTTGCCCATTGGTTGGCAACTCGCCCGTCGGCGGTAGCCAAGGACTACGCAGCAGTAATCTCTATTTGGTGCCTTCGGTTTACTTTAATTGGCTTACTGATTTTTAGCTTTGAATATCCCTGGGAGGAGATGATAGAAGCCCCCTGGAGTCACCTACCTTCTATGTGGGCGGTAGTGGGGACTATGTCTGCTGTGTCGATAGTGTTGGCGCTGCTGTCTCAGAGGTTGCTATTCGGACTGGGGTTGTGCGGTGTTTTTGCGGCAGTACTTGCGTTCGTAACGAATGCCAGCTCCAGTGACTACGCAGTTTGGTTACAAATTTTCACAAACTTCGCCCTGATTGCCTGTGGAATCTGGTTGATCTTCAGGGGTATTCACGATGGTATCTCACACTACTTCTTCCTCGGAGTTATGGCGGTCCTGTTGACGGCTCTGCTGCGCTATATTGACTTGATTGGCGACTATATAGGAGCTGCTCTCCTGTTTATTCTCTTCGCAGTTTTATTGCTGGCAGCAGCCAAGTATTGGAAATATCACCAGGCGGGGGGAAGTTTGCGATGAAACGTAGAGTTGTGATTGGCCTGGTTGCCGCCATTGGCGTGCAGTTTTTTATACTGATAGGAATGTATATTAAGGCTCAAATGCCGCTGTGGACGGGCCAGCCTGTTTCAGTGAAAACTGTTCCTGTAGACCCGCGCTCATTGTTTCGCGGTAACTATGCACAATTAAATTACCCCTTTTCCACTTTAGATAAAGCCTTGTTTAAAGGGCAGGGACGGCTGCGTCAGGGGGAGGTGGTTTATGTGGGCTTAGAAAAGGGGCCATCCGGATTGTATGACCGCGCCTCTGTCAGCCTTGAAAAACCACAGGGCGGAGTCTTTATTCGAGGGCGGGTAGCAGGCCAGAATTTTTGGAATTCATCAGATAGCTACCGGATTCGCTACGGTATTGAAGCCTACTTTGCTCCGAAGGAAAAAGCCCTGGATCTGGAAAAACAACTGCGGGACGGTGGCGTGGCCGAATTGATGATTTCTGTGGATGGGCGAGCGAGCTTGAAGGTTGTCAGAGGCTCAGGAAATCAATAGGCAAAGGGAAAAATCAGGAATGGAAGCGATTGGTCCGGCACGGCGCAGCCTGCCGGTTTTCTTTTTTTTAATGGATATTCAACTGGGCTGTCTATTGCTTGCAGCTCTGGGTCTCTACCTCGTGCCAATGGAAGTTTCATTTGTTGGTGATACGGTATGGCTGCAACTGCTGTTGGGATTGTTAGGCGCTATTGTCACATTTGCGGTAGTACTGACATTAGCTCGTTCTGAGACGCTATTTGGGAAAATGCTGCGGCTCCACTGTACTCAATTGACCCCGCTATTTTCCAAGTTGTCCCCATCACAGATGGTATGGGTTGCTTTAGCTGCGGGTGTTTGTGAGGAGCTGTTGTTTCGTGGTTTTCTACAGTCTTGGCTCTCCCAGCTCAGTACGCCATTCCTCGGTTTATTGGGTGCATCACTGATATTCGCATTACTGCACTGTGTTTCCTGGGTGTACTTCTTCCTTACCTTTATGATTGGGCTTATTTTAGGCATTTTCTACCAAATGTCCGGGGGCTTGGTGGGGGCGATTGTTTGGCATGCGGTATACGACCTTTTGGCAATTTTCGCCATAGTGCACTTTCCCCATTTGCTCGGATTAAAAAATCAAGTCTTAAAGCGAGGGTAAGTAGCCAGCTTTGGTCTGGAGACCCGCAGAGATATTACGGAGTTACTCGCGGGCCCCTAGATCACGGCAACGATCACCACTAGTACCAGGGAGGCCGTTAGGATAAAAGCAATAAGCGCTAAGAGCCCGTCTCGAGCTGCCAGCGACAGCCCAAAAATGGTGAGAGCGAGACCAGCAGTTGAGGCAGAGAAGGGGATTACTTCCATTATTGGCAGGGTCAATGCAATAAAAATGCAGGTTCCAGCAATAGCGTAGGTGCCATATCGGCGCACGATAAAATCCATCCGTGGCTGAATCCAGCGGTCGGCAAACCGGGCGGGCTTTTCCATCCAGTGCAGGGCATCCATCAGCTTTTCGCTGGATATGGAGCGGTTGATCAGCCACTGTGGAAGCCAGATATAGTTGCGCTTCATCAGCAGCTGTAGGGCAAAGAGTAGTAGCAATACGCCCATCGCGGTAGACATTCCGGGAATACCGCTCAGAGGGGAAAACAGGATCAACCCGATAAGGATAAGGAATGGGGCAAAGGATCGAAGCCCCACAGCCTCAATAACATGCTGGATGGAGATTTTCTCCTGCCCCTGACTTTTCTCCTCAATATCCTTCAGCAGCTGGCCCAGTCCTATGATTTCTTGTGTCATGGTTGGAATTAGTTGCTGTGTAGTTTCTTTGCAAGATAATCTACTGATAAGAGGGCTGGAAACCGGGTAGTCTCTACGAGCTATCCGGTTCCAGAGATATTGTCGAGCATAGCACTGTGACTGGCTTTTCGGCTAAAGTCAGACAGTTTTTCATAGGAGATAAGCTGTCTGACGTCAAACTAAACGGATAGAGATCGGCTGTTGGCGGAGGATTATGCCTGCCATCATTTTCTGTTAGATTATTGTCGATGGCGGGTGTGCTTATTTCGGCTAATTGAATTTCGATGTGGTTTCTAGTTGATACGGAATCCTTAGGCAGTCTATTTAGGTACTGAGCCACTCGACTACCTCGATAAACTACTAAAAAAAGGACGGTCACAAATGGATGCTGTTGACCAAACAAAAGGGAATCCACCAGTTTTTCTTTTATTAATTGGTACTCAGGTTGTTTGCTTGTTGCTGGCCCTTCTGGGCTTTTATCTGGCTTCACTCAAGGTAGTGATCATTGGTGATAGTGTAGGGTTGCAAGTAACAATTGGTATCATTGGTGCAATGGCTACCTATGGTGTGATGTTGTCGTTAACTCGCTCAGAAACGACCCTTGGCAAGTCAATGCGGCGTCAATCGATCGCCTTGATTCCGCTATTTTCACGATTGTCTTTCTTTCAGCTGCTGTTGATTTCTATTGTAGTCGGAATTTGCGAAGAGCTTTTGTTTCGGGGTTTTTTGCAGTCCTGGTTGTCAGAGCTTAGCTCGCCATTGTTGGGGTTATTAATTTCCGCAATTGCATTTGCGCTACTTCATTTCTCATCGTGGACCAATTTCTTTCTGACTTTGGGAATTGGTGTGGTTTTAGGAGTGGTTTACCAAGTGTCCGGAAGCTTATTGGGAGTGATAATCTGGCACGCAGTCTACGATGCAATTGTCCTTATTGTTTTGACTCAATATCCGCATTGGCTAGGGATTAAAATAAAAGAATAACCGCAAAATTCGGGAGCGATTTACTTGTTTTAAGCTCCCGAATTTAACCTTTGGGGTTTAAGGAGCCTCCCAGATTCGCCGAGACATTACGGAATTATTCAGAGGCTCCTTAAGAATTGAATAACTCATCCAAACGCAGGGTCTCAACCCCTGTTCGTTCTTGTCGACTTAAATAAACCATTTTTTTGGCTACTTCACGCCCCTCAATGGGCCTATAACGTCTTAGCCCCGGCAGCATACAAATTACTGGTAGGAGGATGCCTCCGATTTTCTCACCGGGTCGGGTATTTGCACGATCTCCGAGGAGTAGGGAGGGTTGCAGTATACTGATGCGCTTAAATGGAAGTTTCTTGATTTTCTCTTCCAGCTCACCCTTCATACGTAAGTAAGCACTGGCGCTATTGGCATTGGCTCCGCTGGATGAAACCAGTAAGTAATGGCTGACTCCTGCCTCCGCTGCCAATTGGGCCGCTTTGTATTGATATTCAACGTCAACCTTGTGCTGAGCGGCTAGGCTGCCGGCTTGCTTGCGAGTGGTTCCCAGGCAGGAAAATAGAGTATTTCCCTGAAAAAGAGGAGCAGCCTCCTCCAACCGATCAAAATCGACAATATGATTATGTATTCTTTGACTTGCAGTGGCTTTGGGGCGTCGAGTGAGGGTAAGTACTTCATCAAAGACTTCTTCACCAGCCAGTTGCTCTGTGAGATGGCCACCGATAAGGCCCGTAGCTCCGAGGATAATGGCTCTTTTGCTCATTGGAGGTTGATTTCCATTGGGTAGATGTTCGCAAGGCTAATAGCGTACTTTAGCGCAAAGATGTCTATGTTTGTTAAAAGTTGCCAGCTGGAAAGGGTGTCTGGTGAGCAAAGAAGGCCGAAGCGTAATTAACTGAGGGAAATCTAACTCTGGGATTCCTCAGTAATACTGGAGGATACAAAAATTCTCTATCAGATTGTGGATGTTCAATAATTGTTCACTGTGCAGATCCTTGCTGCATCTCATTGCGTCGCATGGGCATGCTGTCGATACGTTGAAAAATTTCGACGGCTGAGAATTTATCGGCTTTATACTTTACTTCCCCATCCTTCCCTATAAGAAGTACTTGCATTGCTGGTCCTTGCAGATATTTTTCCCGTACATTTTTAGCAAAATTGTCTGTGACTTTACCGGGAAAGTTAGTCTCAAGGGTGTCGTTAGAGAATAGGAACCATATCAAGTTTCTCTCTGCAAACTGCGGCGCTAACTTGAGTAATTCATTGATTGTGCTATTGGGATCTTCCGGGATATTCAGTAATAGAATGCGGTTTTTCCACTGGAAATCTTTTAGGTCGTTCACCGTAGATCCCTGGGCGAATGTAGAAGAAGTCAACAGAACCAAGACAAGCACAATGAACTTATGCATTTACTAATCTCATCTATTAGTGTGATCTTAGGGGGCTCAGTAGGCTATCCAATCACTAATTCAATTTTCCGGTGCTTGGATGTCCTTTAAGCATAAGATATGAGCTGCCAGTTACAAGGCAGATGATGATCCGTATCCACAGTGAAAACTGACTAGTCAAAAGGCGTGTAAATGAGCGAGTGGTCTAGGCTCTAGGCGGGAGTATTAAAAATATATCGCAAGCTAATTAGGTTCTGAAGGATTACCTGAGCGGCTCGGGTGTCGAGTGAATTACGCAGTATGGCTAAACAGAGCGGCAAAATTACACGAGATCAGTACTTGGGGTTGGCTGCATTAGTTCTCGCGGCCTTCCTTATTAGTAATGACTATACCGCTTTTGCCCCCGCACTACCTGCCATCGAAAGAGAATTCAATGCAGACATAACTAGCTCCCAGTGGATCATTAACGGCTACGCCTTGGTTTTTGGTGTTTTCATCATAACCGGTGGCCGCTTGGCGGATATCTATGGCCGCCGCAGAGTATTTATGATTGGAGCGGGAATATTCGTTTTCTTTGCCGTGCTGGGTGGCTTGGCAATGGATATGTGGATGTTATTGATATCCCGCGCATTGATGGGAGTGGGTGCGGCATTGATGTGGCCGTCCACTTTGGCAATGACTTTTAATTTGTTGACCTATGAAAGGTCAGGGTTGGCGGGTGGTATCCTGATGGCCACCTGTGGGTTAGCGAATGCAGCTGGACCAGTTTTGGGTGGGGTGCTCGCAGATTTTTTCAGTTGGCGATGGATTTTCTTCGTTAATATTCTCCTCACTCTGGCAACAATGCTGGCTTGCTGGTGGGCAGTGCCCCCCGATAAACCTCGTGACACCGAGGAAAAAATAGACTTCTTCGGTGTGCTACTACTATGCACCTCGCTATTTTGTTTGCTTTTTGCACTGGATGTCTCCGCGGAAATTGGTTTCAAGCATCCTGTGGTTATTAGCCTGATCGTTGTGTTCCTGGTGTTGCTCTGCCTGTTTACCATCGTGGAGTATCGAGTTGGTAAAGATGCCCTGATTCCCCCTGATATTGCAAAGAACCGGAAGTTCCTAGCGGTAGGTGTTACGACACTCCTAATCTCGGTAGTATTCCTATCGGCAATTCTCTATGTCCCCCAATTTTTGGCGAATTTTCGTGGTTACTCAGCATTTCAGGCCGGTTTATCTTTGGTCCCTTTAATGGTTGTATCTGGGCTGGTTGCTATTATCTCCGGCCGCCTCTATGAGCTAGCTGGACCAAAATTACTGGTCTCATTAGGTATTTTGGGGATGAGTGTTGGAATGTTCATGCTTTCGAACCTGACTTCGGACACGGGTTTTCTGGATATGTGTCCGGGCTTGGTCGTGTTGGGAGTGGGTATTGGGCTGTTCAATCCATCCAGTACGACTGCGGGTATTACGGTGGTGGAACCTCACCGTGCCAGCTTGGCAGGCGCAATCCTCTATATGTTTAAAATTGGTGGGGGTGCGGTTGGTTTGGGTATGAATGCTACAATTATCGCCTTCGCTCCAGATATACCTACGGGTATAGATAGAGCTTTTACAGTAAATGCCTACCTAGCCTTGGTTGGCCTGATTGTTTGCATGTTCTTTGTGATCGGCAGGCCAGAGAGCCAAAGTGGAGAGCTTTCTTGATTGCAAGTGAAGTACGTCTCACTTATTTTGTGTCGTAGATCTCTTTTATCTAACTGAAGTGCTTTTTTCAAAATTTATCCATTCTTTGAGTTTTTGTGAGATTTGAATTTCCTCACATCTGATTAGCCCTCTATTCAATACAATGCCGCAGCTCAAGGCCCTGTTGTGCCTGGGTTTATTGTGGTCCTGTTCCAGGTTCTCTGGCAGGAATTGATAGTTTAGGGTTGGGTCGGAGGTAGGCCACATGTTCAGAATTCTTCAGATTGTACTTTTCTTTCTGTTGGCCAGTACTGGGCATGCTCAGACTATTGATAGAGATGATATCCGTGGCCTGGATGAGCAGATCCAGGATGTTAAGAAAGATGTAATTGATCTCACTGCTGAGTTGTCACAGCTGGAGGAAAAGCTCTTATTTCCCTCTAATACGCAGGTAGCTCTTTTTGTCTCAGTGGCTGATGAAAAGCCCTTCGAGCTGGAGTCGGTTGAGGTCACATTGAATGGCAAATTAGTTGCCCATCATCTCTATACTTACCGGGAAATTGAGTCCCTGCAAAAAGGTGGGGTACAAAAAATATACACTGGCAATATGCAAGTGGGTGGGCATCCATTAGAGGTTAGTTTTCTCGGTAAAACCCCATCAGGAAAAGAGTATCGGGCTACAGCTTCCTACACCGTGGAGAAAGCAGTGGGTCCTAAATTTGTCGAGATTAAGGTTCTGGGAACCGAGTCCACGATAAACTTCAAGGACTGGTAATCATGCTCAGGTCCCTGGTAAATGTGTTGTCCTGTCAAACCAGGATGATGCTTGGTGCTCTATCCCTTTGTTCTTTGACTGCTCTCCCCGCTGCAGCGGCGACTGAACCGCAGGAAGAACTTAAAGACCTGTTTTTCGGTGCGGCAATGTTTCATGCCCATCAGGAAAGTTATTTTGATGCGATTGTGGCACTGGACACAGAACTTGCTCAGTATCACCGCTTAGATCAGCCCGAACTCGATCCTTTCAGTGCGCACTTGGGGCAAGCTGAGTTTTCGGTGGGTGACTTGGAATTGTCCTATCGAATGCACAGGGAGGCTGGGCGGGCTATTGAGGCTGTACTGCAGGGAAATGTTTCCCAGCCGGTGCGCAATGAAGCCGCGTATCGACTGGCAAAAATTCACTATCACAAACAACAGCCGCGCAACGCCTTACACGCCCTGGAAATGATTGACGGGCGGGTTCCCGAGAGGGTCCGTGCAGATGAGCAGTTTTTGCGTGCTCGAGTCTATATGCAGCTCGGTCGATTCGAGGAGGCCATAGAACTGCTGCAAGACCTGAAAGGTGAAGAGTCGCTAGAGGGCTTTGTTTCCTTCAATTTGGGTATTGCCCAACTGAAGGCGGGAGAAGAGGAGCGCGGTGTTCTGGAGTTGACTGCACTGGGAAGAAAGCGCAGTTCAGAGGCAGCCCTGCAGGCCCTTTACGATAAAACCAATCTTTTATTGGGCTCCCATTTAATGGAGCTGGGCAAGCTGGATATGGCGCGCCCCTATTTTGATCGTGTAAACCTCGATGGCCCTTTTTCAAATAGGGCGCTGCTGGGTGCTGGCTGGGTAGAGGCCCGCGCGGGTCGCTATGACCGGGCACTGGTGCCCTGGAAACTGTTGCAAGACCGCAAAGGCACCAGTGAGCCAGTGCAAGAGGTCATGTTGGCGGTGCCCTATGCCTATGGCAAACTGGATGTCCACAGTACCGCTGCAATTAACTACGGCCGCGCATTAGACGCGTTCGGGCGCGAGATTGATACCCTCACTCAGTCTATTCATAGTATTCGCAAAGGTAAGTTCCTTGAGGCGTTGCGTCGTAAAGAGGCTACCCAGGTACAGAACTGGGTAGTGGCCTTGCGCAATTTACCGGAAGCTCCCGAGACCCATTACTTACTCGACCTGATGGCATCCAATGACTACCAGGAGTTTCTGCGCAACTATCGCGACCTCAACGATTTATATGAGCGCAATGAAGAGTGGCTAAAAAGCCTGACAGCCTACGAAGATATTATTCGTATTCGCCGCAACTATTACGAACCCCTGTTGCCGGAGCTGGACAGGCAATTCCGTGAACTCGATGCCCGTATCCAACTGCGGATGGAGCAGCGCGATCAGTTTGCCAATCGTATAGAGCAGATGCTGATCTCCCGCCGACCAGAATACCTGGCAACGGCCGAAGAGCAGGAAGCGCGATTGAAGCTCCTGGAACTTAGCGGAAAAATTGCTGAGCATCCCCAGGGCTTTACTGAAACTACTTTGGAGCGGGTACAGCGGCTCAAAGGTGTTTTGGACCTGCGTCTTTCCTTTGAGTACGACCAGCGTTTGACCGAGGCCTACAAACACCTGGCGGAATTAAACCAGGAGATCGAAAGTCTAAAGTCTGTTTACGATTCCTTTGTGCGCAGTCGCCAGGCGGCAACTCACAGCTATACCGGTTACGACCGCGATATTACTCGTTTGCGCGCGCGTATCCAGCAAACCCAGCGGCGACTGAAAACCCTGATGGCGCGCCAGGGCACCATGCTTGAGGCATTGGCAATTGCTGAGTTGGAACGCCGTCGCGCGCAGTTGGAAAGTTATCAAATTAAAGCCCGCTTCGCCCTGGCAGACAGCTACGACCGCGCTAATGAGCTGCAGGAGCAGCGTGAAGATGAATTCAAGGTAGAGCAGCACAAAGCACTGTTGGAAGAGCAAATCCCTGAGGACAATCCGCCGGAGATGGAGCCGGTGGAGGAAGAAGAATCAGCAGAGGGAGGTGATTCGTGAGTAAGTTGCTCAAATCTAAATCTCGAGCTGGTATAACTCTCAATCGTGCCGTCGGTCTTCTCTCTGCACTTATAGTGCTAGGGGGTTGTGCGGGAAATAGCGGCAAGACCATCGGCAGCCTCCAAAATGTCGAAGTAGAAATTAAGGAAGAACATATTGATGGCAGCCTGGAGAAGGCACTGGCCAGCTACCAGAAGTACTTGCAGGAAACCCCTGAATCCAAGCTGACTCCCGAGGCGATGCGCAGGATTGCCGACCTGAAAATCAAGCAGGCACACCGCGCTGAAGATGCAGAATTCGATAACCTTGCTGGAGTAGCTGCTGGAAGCGGGGCGGTGATCTCTGTCGATGCGTCAGAAGCTATGGCTGAAAATACCCTGGATGCTCCAGAGACGTCAGCGCCGGTGGCGAAGGTAGAGCCGGTAGTGACTGAGGCGCAGGCCCCTGGAGTTGTCGAGTCTGATGAGGAGTTTGAAACCCGGGCTAGTGGCAGCATAGAAATAGCTGCAGATGAAACCCCGCTTGAAGCGCCGGGCGTTGATTCTGAAGAGATGATGTCAGCCAATGCCCGCGAGGCCATCGATCTCTATATTAAATTGCTGCAAAAGTACCCCCTGTATCACCGCAACGACCAGGTGATGTATCAGTTATCCCGGGCTTATGAAGAGGCAGGAGAGATTGATGCAGCGGTGGATGTATTGCGCCAGCTGGTGGCCAACTATCCGGACTCGCGACATATCGATGAATCCTGGTTCCGGTTGGGCGAATACTATTTTACCCGCAAGAAGTTTCTCGATGCGGAAGAGTCCTACGGAAAAGTTATCGATATTGGTGTGATATCCAGTTTCTACGAGCTTGCCCTGTATAAACGCGGTTGGGCGCTGTTTAAACAGGATATGTATGAAATGGCCCTGGATGACTATATCGCTATGCTGGATTACAAAGTCTCCCAGGGCTATGACTTCGACCAGCAAAACAATAAGGGTGAGCGCAAACATATTGACGATACTTTCCGTGTGGTCAGCTTGAGTTTTTCTTACCTGGAAGGCCCTGATTCGGTTGTCGATTACTTCACCCGCAAGGGCAATAGAGATTACGAGTTCCGGGTATACAGCCAGCTGGGTGAATATTATTTGGAGAAGCGTCGCTACCAGGATGCGGCAAAATCCTATATTGCGTTTGTTGATCGAAACCAGTTACACAGAGTATCTGCGGATTTCTCAATTCGTGTTATTGAAATCTACAGTAAAGGCGGCTTCCCCAAGCTGGTGCTGGAAGCGAAGAAGGATTTCGCCACTACTTATGCGCTTAATGCCGATTACTGGACTGTCTTCGATATTAATGAATACGGAGAGGTGGTTGCCTTCCTGCAGACCAACCTGATCGACCTCGCCGGGCACTACCATGCGGCTTACCAGAATAAGAAGTTAAAAGATAAGAAGGCCGAGAATTATCGCGAGGCGATTCACTGGTATCGAAGCTATCTCGATTCCTTCCGGGAAACTGAGCGCGCACCGGAAATCAATTACCAGCTTGCCGGATTGATGCTGGAAAACCGGGATTTCCATGGTGCAGCTCTGGAGTATGAGCGCACGGCCTATGAATATCCTGCGCATAAGGATTCCAGCGAAGCAGGCTACGCAGCGGTTTACGCTTATCGCGAACATCTGGCTAATAACTTAAAAGATGCAACGGATGAGCAGCGTGCACCACTATTGCGGGAAATTATCCGTTCATCGCTGACATTTGCAGCCACATTCCCTGAGCATGCCAAAGCCCCTCAGATCATGCTTGGAGCGGTGGAGGATCTTTACGGGTTAAAAGACTATGCCCCGACGATCGCCAATGGCCGTTCACTGTTGGAGCAGTTCCCCACTGCGGAGCAGGAGATTAGACGTTCTGCCTGGCTGCTGGTGGCTCACGCTTCTTTCGATACTGCGGCCTTTGCGGATGCAGAAATTGCTTACGGTGAAACTTTGATACTGACTGCCCAGGATGCAAAGGATAGGGCGGGTCTGGTAGATAACCTGGCGGCTTCTATCTACCAGCAGGGTGATATGGCCCGTAAGCAGGAGGATCATGCAACCGCAGCGAGTCACTTCCTGCGTATTCGAGGTGCTGCACCTGGCGCGACCATTCTGGCTACGGCGGAGTACGATGCTGCCGCATCATTGATCGTGCTTAAGGATTGGGTACAAGCGGCAACGGTATTGAATAACTTCCGCAGTCACTTCCCGGAGCATGAGCTGGCAAAAGATGTCACCAAGAAGTTGGCAGTGGTTTACCAGGAGAGCGGTGAGCTGTTGCTGGCAGCTGCAGAATTTGAGCGTATTGAGCGGGAATCCGAGGACGATGAAATACGCCGTGAGGCCTTAACCCAGGCGGCAGATCTTTATGCAGCGGCAGAAGATAGCGCTAAAGCGCTGTCTGTTTTGCGCCGCTACGTTGATTATTTCCCCGAACCCATGGAGCCGGCGCTGGAGACCCGCCAGAAAATTGCCGATATCTACAAAATGTCCGGGAATCAAAAGCTTTATATGGCAGAGCTTCGTGAACTGGTGAAAGTTGAGTCCCGCGGTGGTTCCCAGCGCAGCGACCGCACCCGTTATCTCGCAGGTAATGCGGCCCTGCTATTGGCTGAACCCAGCTTTGAGGCTTTCACCCAGGTGGATTTGGTTGCGCCTATCGAGAAAAGCCTCAACCTCAAGCGCAAGCGTATGAAAACAGCCTCACGTGCATTTACTGACCTGATTGATTATCAGGTGGCCGATGTGACCGCGGCGGCAACCTTTTACCTGGCTGAAATTTATCTCCACTTTAGCGTGGCCCTGAAGGACTCTGAACGTCCAACCAACCTGAATGCCCTGGAGCTGGAAGAGTATGAGTTGGCATTGGAGGAGCAGATTTATCCCTTCGAGGAAAAAGCCATTTCTGTTCACCAGAAGAATGTCGAGTTGCTAGGCGTCGGTATTTATAACCCCTGGATTGATAAAAGTATTGGCAAGCTTGCCAATTTAATGCCCGCTCGCTATGCACGGGCGGAAGAGGCTGGTGAGTATCTCCAGACTATTGTACCCCTACCGCCAGAGCCGGAATTGCCCTCAGCGGGATCAGCAGTTTCGGGTCAGTAATAGCAGGCATTTGCCTTTTGGAGTGGAAAGTTATGCAAAAACAAATGCGTTTGTTTTTTCTGGTGGGCTTAGCCTTGTTGTTGGCAGCTTGCGCCAGCACCCAAACCAAGTCTGGGAAAATCTCTGATTATTCTTCGGTGCGGGTATCGGGCAGTGTGAGTCGGGACTTTGAGCGATCCCTGGAATATCTTGCCGAGCAGGATTATGCGAGTGCTATTGAACTTCTGCAGTCAGTGGTGGAGCGCGAGCAGCGCCTTCCGGCACCCTATATCAATCTGGGTATTGCCCACTACAAAAGTGGCAATGAGGCAAAAGCGGAAGAGGCCTTTTTAAAGGCATTGGCGTTGGACGAAAAACATCCGGTGGCAACTAATGAACTGGCTGTTCTCTACCGAAAGCAAGGGCGCTTTGCCGAGGCGCGAAAAATATATGTGAATGCTTTGGCAGAAAATCCAGAATATCTACCTTTGATAAAAAATCTGGGCATATTGTGTGATCTGTATCTGCAAGATCTCCAGTGTGCTCTGGCACAATTCGAACAATATGTTCAATTGGAACCAGAGGACCGGGATGTCACTATCTGGTTAGCTGATATTCAACGGAGGGCTGGTAAATGATTAAACTTCGTTGGGCTTTGCCATTCGTGGCCAGCTTTATGATTTTTCCTTATGCCTTGGCTCAGTCTGAGGGAGAGGAGAAAAAAGAATCCTCCGATAAAAAGGTGGATTCAAAAATTAAGGAGTTGTCGGGTATTTCTATTATCGGTAACAAGGAAGCCCCTAAGTCTCTCTATATTGTCCCCTGGAAAAGTTCCGAAGTGGGTGTCGAAAGCGACCTTGTCTCCAGCTTGATGGACGACAAACTCAAACCGCTCGACAAGGAAGTTTTCATGCGTGAGTTGGAGTTCTATCAACTCAGCCTGTCCGGCGATTAACGCCATATTGATTCTGGCTGTCGCCGGAGTAGCACCAAGTTTTAGCTGTATTTCTCAAGAGGGTTTGTAATGGACTTTTTCAATAACGTCATCGAGTTTTTCCAGACGGGCGGTACTTTCATGTACCCGATTCTCGTGGTTGCCGCACTGGGTGGTGCAGTGGCTATCGAGCGTTTTATCCGCCTGCATTTGGAGCGCCGCAGCAACCGCAATATGTGGGATAAGCTGCAGCCGGTATTAGCTTCAGGTGACTTCGATCGCGCTCGCAACCTGGTAAAACAGGACGAGTCCAGTGTGAGCAAATTATTGTCTATGGGGCTGGCCCGGCAGGGAGCTGTTCGCCGTCGTGAAGATATAGAAATCGCGATGGAAGAGAGCATGATGGAGATCACTCCACAGCTGGAAAAACGCACCCCTTACGTAGCTTTGTTTTCCAATATCGCAACTTTGCTCGGGCTTCTGGGAACCATTATGGGTCTGATCGAAGCCTTTACAGCGGTAGCCAATGCCAACCCGGCAGAAAAGGCAGACCTGCTCTCCGCCAGTATTTCCGTGGCGATGAACACCACCGCCTTCGGTCTGATGACTGGTATCCCGTTGTTGATCGTCCACGCATTGCTGAATTCACTCACCGGTGAAATTATCGATAGCCTGGAGATGGTCTCAGTAAAAGCATCCAACCTGATTGATGGTGCAACCCGTCGCCGTTTTGAAGTGGAGCCCGAAAAATCCAAGCCGTCTAGTGAAAAAACTGCCCCAGCTAAAACCAATCCAGTAGCACAGCAAGCGGAAACTGCGTAATGAGAAGGCGGCGCCACGGGCGGGATAAAGAAGCTCCTGAGCTGGATATCACTGCTTTCTTGAATTTGATGGTGGTATTGGTGCCTTTTCTATTGGTATCGGCGGTATTTTCGCGGGTGACAATTCTCGAACTGAATATGCCGAGTGGTGCCGGTGGTGGAGCACCGGATGATCCCACGGTTACGGTGGAGGTGGTTGTGCGAGAACAAGCTGTGGAAATCAGTGATGGTGAAAAGGTTATCGCTCGCTTCCCCAACCTGAATATGGATGGCGAGGGTGAAAATGCTCCGGTTGAAGCTCCCGTTGGGGCAGATACTGAACAGACTGAGGCTCTCGCTGTGCTGCCCACAGCAGAGGTGTATGACCTAAAGAAGCTCACGCAGTTTTTGTTGGAAGTTAAGGCCAGTTATCCGGAAAAAACTGATTCCATCATCCTGATGGAGCCCACAATCGCCTATGAGCATTTAGTGGGCATTATGGATACTGTGCGAGGAGCTGAGGTGCGGGTTGAGGGGAGTGATCCCAGTGACCTGGAAGCGGTGGAAAAGGTGGTTTTATTTCCTGATATTTCCATAGGAGATGCGCCATGAGAAATGAAAGCCGACGCATGAAGCGTATGGCGCGAAGCCATAAGCGCAAGAAAACCTCAGGTATGAACCTGACTTCCCTGATGGATGTTTTTACGATCCTGGTGTTTTTCCTGCTGACTAATACCTCCAGCAATGAAGCCCTGGAACCCCCCAAGGTGATTACCTTGCCGGACTCAGTCGTGGAGACCAAGCCCCGGGAAACGGTGACCTTGATGGTGACCAATGATGAAATCCTGGTGGAGTCCAACTCGGTAATTGCCACTTCCGAAGTGTTGGAAAGTGAGGAAACCATTATTGCGGCCATTAAGGAAGCCATGGTTGCGGAGCTGGCCAAGGCAATTGGTGTTGCCCAGGCCTCGGCAGACTCAGGTGAGGGCGGCGTCGAGGGAGGCCAGGATCCGGAACCACCGGAGGTCAATATTCTCGCGGACAGAGGCATTCCGTTCAGTTTGCTGAAAAAGGTGATGTCCAGCTGTACAGACGCTGGCTATACCAAAGTTTCACTGGCGGTTATTCAGAAAGCATCTCAGGGTTAATGGAAGTTTGTGAGTAATTTTCTTCAACAACAGCGGGCGGTAGGTGAGGCGCTTGAGGCGGTTCACCATCGCATGCAGCTGCTCGAGGATGAGCGGCACCAGATCGAAGAGAAGCTGGCTGAATTGCAGGACCAGGGGTCCAAGTACCAGTTGCTCGACGAGATTTCTGAACGCCTGCGCAAGCTTGAAGAAGCGGGCGCGGGAGAAATGTTCTGGGCGGAAGATTATCGGGAGAATGCTTCTGCGCAGGTTATCGAGCGGATCGGGCAGTCGACGCGCAGTTTCAACCAGAGCCTGGAGCAGCTGCGCGATGAGCGCAGTGCTATACAGAACAGCATAAGCGAGTGCCAGGAAGAGGTCTTTGCGCTGGATGAGCGCGCGGATGAGCTGCGCCGCGAGGAGGAAGAGTCAAAGTTCGAGTTCGAGATAACACGGGAATTCGAACAGCCTAAGTTCCGCCCTATGGTGATGCCATGGCACAAGCAGGGCGAGGACGAAAAGCGTTTTCGCCGCTGTGTCTTTGCCTCACTGTTTATCGCCGCCTTGCTGGGCTACCTGATTCCTCTGTATACGGTGCCCCAGCCCGAGTCTCAAATAGTGGAAATTCCCGAGCGCCTGGCCAAGCTGGTTATTGAGAAGAAGACCAAGCCCAAGCCACCGCCGGAGCCAGAAAAAGCCAAGCCTAAGAAAGAGGAGAAAAAGCCAGAGAAGAAGCCTGAGCAGAAGGTAGCCAAGCAGGACCCGAAACCCTCCAAGGCGGAGAAAAAGCAGGCGCGTAAAAAAGCTGAGCGATCCGGTGTTCTCGCCTTTAAGGATAACTTCCAGGACCTGATACAGGATGATCTGGATAACCGCCTCGGCCAGCAAACCCAGCTGAGCACAGCTGGTAAAAAAGAGAACCGCAGTCAGCGCTCACTGATCATCGCAGCATCTACCGCGGGAAGTGGTGGTATCAATACGGCAGAGTTGAGTCGCAATGTGGGTGGATCTGGTTCGGACTTGGGAGGCGTTGCCTTTGCACGAGTGGAAAGTTCTATCGGTACTGAAGGTGACTTTGCCGGCGAGGACCGTCCTCTCAGTGATGGTGCTGGACCGTCGCGGACAGATGAGGAAATCCAGATTGTTTTCGATCGCTACAAAACCACCTTGTACCGTATCTACAATCGTGAGCTGCGTAATAATCCCGCGCTGCAAGGTAAGATGGTGTTGAAGATTACTATTGAACCCAGCGGATCGGTTTCTGCCGTGAGTGTAGATTCCAGTGATGTGGATTCGCCGTCGCTCAATGCAAAAATTGTGGCTAGGGTCAAACGATTTAACTTTGGTGAAAAGGCCGGAGTGCCGACCATTACCATTCTTTATCCGATTGACTTCTTCCCGCCAATCTAGGCTGAAAATTGGCCGGAGCCCACTGAATGGTGGGTTCCGGTCGTTTCAAACTGATGAAATTTTCGTCATACCTGTTCAGTTATTATTTGTCCGTTCTGGACAAAAATTTTCCCTCACAGAGGGCCCGCCTGAGAACCACTTGGCAATCCCTACAAAAGTTCCACTTGTCAGCTGGCTAATTATGACTTGTTTCACGGCTACCTGAGTGGGTAGTAATTAAAGTTCGCCCACCGTGGAGTGTCTGGTGTAAATGCCCGATTTATCTCCAAATATCTGTATTAGAAAGTGGCGGCCGTTAAGTGATAATAAAGTCGGAATTTGTTGAGCAAAAATCCTGCAAGTCTGTGATTGTTGGATTTTTATTGGTCTGTGCGGCGATCCTATTAGCTGTACCGCAGGCATTTGCTCAATCTAGCTGTCCTTCTATTACCGATGATCCTGCAGGGTTCAATATTCTCAGTCACCGCTCCGGCCAAAGTTGGTGCGTTTTATGTGGTGATGGACAGGTAACCATCGAAGTTGATGTGCCCAGTATTTTCAGTGGCCTATCAGGTACTCAGTCCATTCAGAATATCGTTATTAGGGAGAACCTCGGGTCCTCCGGTCTCGAGTATGTGACTGGCTCTACTTCAGTGAGTTCTGGGTTTGTTCTGGGTGAACCCACTATTAGTGGTACCACAATAACTTGGGATCAAAATGACCTGTCGGCACTCGCTGAGCGCGACGAAAATACTACCTTGACGATTACCTTTAATGTGCGCAGTCAGGATGACGAAGAGGAAGAGCTGGTTCTTAAGAATCGCACCTTAAATGCTACCGCAACTTTTGATTACTGCAGTTACCCCACCACTACAGATACTCACAGCATGGAGTTGGCGATCCGTGAGCCGGAACCCTCCATGGACAAGCGGGGCCGTAATATTGATGCGGCGCAAACGAACTACACCAATAATGTCTATGGCAATATTGAAGATGATGTGATCTGGCGTATTCGTATCTCAAATGATGGTGACGCGGATATGCAGGATGCGCGTTTTGATGATTTGATGTCCAACCCCAATATGGATATCAATTACGCTTGTCCGAGTGAAAGTGCCGCTGAAGCTGTTGCCAATAATAATGGTGTTGCGCCCGGTGGCAGTAGCTGTGTTTCCGCAAGTAATTCTATTAATAACTTTGAGCTGGATGGTAACTTTTCCAGTGGCTCAGGGCGCACTGACGTTCCGTCTGGTGGCAACCTGGATATTTATTTAGTAGGTAAAGTAAATACTTCCTGTAGCAATGGCACTAATACAGTGTCAGATTTACAGTGGGGTTGTGAGATTGATGGTGATACGGGTGTGGGCGGTATTTCAAGCCCTGCAGAAGCCTCGGCTCCGGGCTCTGATACTTCGGAAATGCGTGTTGAGGTTTTAACTGATCTCACTATTACCCAGGAGATTACCGGTACCAACTTGAATCAACCTCTCGGTGCTTCCGGTTACGTTACTTTAACCGTAAATAACCGGACGGGTGGCTCGGTAAGAGATATCCAGTTTGTCAGCGATCTGCCCGATGAGTATGTGGTTGATACCACCTTTACACCGGAAATTACCCGAGAGCGCCGCGGTATTGATAGCCATAGCGCTAACTACGGCTCAGACTATGACGGCAAAGTTGATACTCTGGAATGGCGTGTGGGCTCTAACTGGAATCAATGGGATACGGATCCACTTAATAACAACCAACCGGAATTCCGCTTGTTGAGTAGTACAGTTCACTCGGTATACTCAGACCAAGAGCACATGATGCGACATGGAGATGAAATTCAAATTCGTTTCCGCATCGTTACGATTGAGCCCGACTTCTATGACCTGGATGCGGACCTGGATGTGGAGGAAGAGTCTTCCACCACCAGTACTGATCCTAATAGTAATATCGCTCTGGCAAACAATGTTCTCACTATTGATTACGAGGACTTTTGTTCTTCAACCAGCCCTGCTACTCAGGTAGATACGGAATCGGTTACGCCCGATCCCGAAGACCTGGATGTTAGTACTGTTCACCCCCTCTATATTGTTCGCGATAGTGGCACTTCAGAACTAACAGTGGATATCACCAATAATGGTGGCCACGATGCGAATGATTATTCAGTGTATGTCACCTTCGGTGAGGCGATGAGGGTATTGTCTAACGACCGCAGCTGTACGGCGTTGGGCAATCCCAATGCGGGCACTGTACCTCAGCACCCTGTATGGAACCAGCCGGATTACTTGCCGAATTCCTCAACAGTGTATCGCTGTGACAGTGGTGATCTTGGTGGTGAAATTGGACCCGGTGATACAGAACGGGTGATTTTTGTGGTTGAAAAGAATCACTCGGCCACCGATGACGACCTGACTTTTCGCGCAGATGTGGTCGGTGAGATCACTCTGAATGATGGTACACCTCTGAACTTTCCGAGCCCTGCCGTAATTACCGAAACAACACCAAGTCAACAGCTGGCCAACAACTATACCCTTGATGGTATGCGCGCGCGGGTAATGGGTTTTAACCTGGTCAAGGACCGTTCCGATGAATGTACCGAGCTGACCAGTGAAACTGCTTTCCCAAATAGCAGTGTATTGATTGGTGAAGAGTGTAGTTTTGAAATTCAAGCCGGTGGTTGGTTTGGATTCGATACACCGGGATTTACTTTGATAGAAGTGAAGGACATTGATGTTATCGATGACCTTCCTGACGGCCAGGGCTATATTGCGGATTCACCGCTAAATTGTTCAGACGTCAGCCTTCCTGATCCCACCTCACAGGCAAATTGTGTGGTTATTTCGAGCAGTGATATTGTTGAGGGCGGTGGTCTGAATAACTCTCTGAGTGAGACAGATTTACAGTGGGATATTACTACCAATATTACAGCGAAAGATCGCTGGTTCCTTGCGGATATGACAACCCGCTTGTTGAATGACCCAGTGGATACAGAAAACACTGATCCGAATCAACACGCAAATGACAGTATCGATTACGCTCGCGCCCAGTTTACTGCGGTTTTTGATACTGAAACGATTATCGTAGATAACTACAATACCAGTGGAACCCTGACCAATATTGATGGTGTTCCAACCACGGTCCCCGGTTTCCCAGATATTACTGAATGGTCGGAATCTGTCACTGTTACTGAACCCTCGATAGAAGTCGATAAAAAAGTCTGTAATGAAAATCTCTACGGCACTGGAACAAGCTGTAGCAATTTTGTGGATTTTACCGATGAAGGGCACCGGGACCAGACTTATATCTTCCGTCTCACGGTGACTAACCGGGCTGCGGATAGCGGTGTTGATCGCGCTCCCGCATACGATGTTGTCGTAACTGATACCCTGGATTCTTCCGGCCAGATGTGTGTGCAGGCAATGGATTCCGATAGCCTGGATAACGATGCTGATGGCAGTTCGGAAACTGTCAGTGGCGACGATGGCTTGGTGGGAATTACCTCTGGTGCAAATAACTATTCAGAAGCTACCCACTGTAGTGATGGTGGTACTCCGGCTATTATCACTTTTTCCTATGAGCATTCCACTGCCCTTGAGCGAATTAACCCGGGTGACTCCGTAACTCTGTATTACCGTGTGAAACCACATCAGTCAGTGGCACCACTGCAGCTGTTTACCAATACTTTCTTCGCTCGCTATGACAGTTTGGAAGGCGATTTTGGTAATCAGACTTCTCCGCAAATTGACAGTGACACGGACAATGATGGTGTCGGTGATGGCACTCCTGCAGCCGGTCGGGCGCGCCACTACCAGTCCGACGATGCCAAAGCACAGATGAGGATTATTGAAGTACAGGCAGAGCCGAAGGAAGCCCTTGAGTTCTCCAACGGCACGGCCAGTGGAACCAGCAGTGACACAGCGGTTGTCGGTGAAGAGGTACGTTACGAACTGACAGCACAGATTCCGGCAGCGAAACTGCGAGATTTTGTGATTCGTGATGAATTGCCGGCAGGTATGCGCTGTATCGAAGGGGAGACCATCGATTTAAGTGCCTCCCCTTATGATGCCGCTGGCTTTGTACCGGGAGGTACTTTTAATGCTACCTGTACCAGCACGGGTACTGCAGATTACGTTGAGTGGGATTTTGGTGATCAGGAACTCACCACCGTATCCGGTAGCCTGTTTGATTTTCCGGTAGAGTTTATTGCCCGTATTGAAAACAGCAGTAACACCAATGACGGCGATGTTTTGGGAAATGGCGGCAGCTATACCACTGCGCAAGTTACCTATGTGGATGAGTCCGGTGCGGCGGTGGCGGTGCCATTTGATGCCCATGAAATAACAGTACTCGAACCACAAATACAGCTGACCAAATCCTTTGCTGTTACCAATAGTGATGCTGACGATATTTTGACAGTCACGGTTACAGCAGAAAATATTGGCAGTGCCGATGCCTACAACTTGCAGGTGCTCGACGATCTCACCGGTAGCAATCTTATTTATCTGGGCAATGTGGGCGGCAACGATCCCCCGAATAATGTCGATGTCACTACGGTGGGCACCAATGCCCCCATCTTTAGCTGGAATCGCAGCAATAGCGATTACACTATTGCGGTTGGCAATACAAAAACATTCACTTTTGAAGTCCAGGTAGAGCAGGGCGTTGAGCCCCATGAAATTCTGGACAACACCGTTGAGGCCCGCTGGCAATCCCTACCTGGTATAGATGTTGCCCTTAATAGTAGCAACTCTATTGGCATTGATGGTGCCGCTGACGGCATGCGTATTGGTGTTTTGCCTAATGTAGGCGATCCCATCAACGATTATGAAACCACTGCCAGCGCCCAGACCGAAGTGCTGTCTTTGGCGTTGACTAAAACGGATTTGGACACCTCGGTAGTCCCCACCATCGGTGCCCATAAACAATTCCAACTGGAGATTAGTTTACCGGAAGGTATCAGTGAAAATGTAGTTATCACTGATCAGCTGGGTAGCCCCGAGGGTTATGTGCTCTCTCACAATGCTGACTACGATATCACTTACGATTTTGTCGGTATTGAAACTATTAATGGCAGCGCGCCGTCTGAATCGGCCTTTAACAGTTTTCCGGGGGATAATACTTCCGGAAATGCTACCTGGGATATCGGCACCGTCGATACCAGCAGTGAAAATGACACGGCCGGAAGCACAATTGCTCCGCTGATTCGAATTACCTATTTTGCCCGCATCGAAAATGATCTCGCCACTAATGATGGTGACAATCGCCAAAATAGTGCCGCGCTTACTTACAGCAATGGGGAAAGTGGCAGCACAGAAAATATCAACGACAGCACAACCAGTGTAACGGTAGTAGAGCCGTTACTCGAGATTAATAAGACAGTGAGTAATGCCACCAACCCCGGCAATCTGCCGGTGGGTGGTGATGTGCTGGAATATGTTATTACCGTGGAGCATGATGCGGGCTCCAGTGCCGCAGCTTATGAGCTGAATTTAGTCGATACGCTGCCTTCAGAGTTGACCTTTGATAGCAGCTTTACACCTACCGCAGAAATAGGCGGTACCGCAGTATCCGGCTTTGTCGCCACACCAGCGGCAGCTCCAGCAGGTCCACTCGTATGGGGTCGTGACAATGGCGATAACAGTCTGGATTTAGCGCTGGGTCAAACTCTGGTGCTCACCTACCGAACCCAGGTTACAGGCGTTTTTGGTTCGCCTATCAGCAACAGTGTGATGCTGGACTGGACCTCCCTGGACGATGGCAGTATCAATGACCAGGCCTATGAGCGAGACGGTGCTGGATGCCCCAGTATTTCCGCTCCTGATGATTACTGTGTTGGTCCTGCAGAAGCCAGTATCAATACGGTAGACAATACCAGCATTATAAAAACAGTAATTGCCGATACAGATACCACTACTGCTGTGGGCACCCTGCGTGTTGGCGATACTGTCACTTACCAGCTCACCCTGAATTTACAGGCGGGAACAACACCAGCGGTAACTATTGATGATGCGCTGCCCAGTGGTTTGGAATTTGACACTGTTGTCAGCGTGAATGGGGATACCACTGCTCCCTACAGCGATAGTCTGAATGACTTTACCTATTCAGCGATTTCGGTTCCCACTGCCGGTGATACTGGCACGGTGACCTGGGATCTGGGGGATATCACCAGTAATTTTGGTAATACCAATAACTTTGTTATTGAGTACACCGCTAAAGTAGTGGCGGGTTCGGGAATCACCGCGCCTACCGCAACCCTGACCAATACGGCCCAGCTAAATTACACCGGTGCCGCCAGTACCTTGCAGGACAGCGCCGATATTACTGTACTGCAACCGGTGATCGACAATCTCACCAAGGCCGATGCTACCTGGCCCAGCTCCCATATGAATGTGGACCCGGCCAACGATACTATGCAGTTTACCCTGCAGGCCTGTAACTCGGGTCTTGCCCCCGCCTACAACCTATCGCTAACTGACGATTTAGCAACGCAAATGGATGAGAGTTCCATTGCCAATCTCCAGGTGAGCCTCGACGGTACTGTACTGACACAGGGAACAGACTACACCTATAGTGCGCCGGCAACACGGGGTGATGATATGGGCTTCGATTTCCTGGTGCCGGTTGAAGCGGGCACCTGTTTGGAAATCAGTTACCAGATCGGTTTCTATACAGATATTAGTGGCGGTGAAAGCTGGGTTAACACTTTTACCGTCGATGAATTCTGGTCGCTGGAAGCTAGTAATGGCGAACAGTACTCTGCAGTTACTTTGGGCACTCCCTATCCGATGGGCACTGTTGCGACCAGTGTGACTGCTCCACAAAAAACACTGCAAACAGCGACTACTGCAGCTGTTGGTGACGAGGTTGTATACCAGATACAGGTCCCCGGTAGCGGCACCACCTCGGCCATTCACGATATTGAAATTTCCGATGTATTAGACCCCAGCTTAGAGCTGGTGCAATTGCAGGAAATTAATGGGCTTACCTACACCGATAATACCAGTGGCAATAATATCGATCTGGCAATCGATATTATCCCAGCCGGTACCGTGGCAATTTTTGAAGTTCGCGCCCGGGTTGCCAACAATGCTACAGCCCAGGCTGGTCACAGCTTTGAAAATGTGGTGACTTATTTTTATGCCGCGACTGATGGCGGCACTTCTCAGTCCGGAGGCACCGGCACTGCAGCGACACTCACCATCGTCGAGCCAGAGATAAGTGCAATTGCCTCTGTCGTAAATCAAACCAATCCCGGTAACGATCCGGATGCGGGCGATGTACTGCGTTTTACCTTGGACCTTAGTGCTGCGGGTGATGCGGAAAATTCTGCAGCTTACGATCTTTCGGTTAATGAGTTGTTATCCCTGGGGCTTGAGTTTGTACCGGGCACCGTGACTTTTGCCGGAGCGTCCCAGGCAGATCCCACCGTAACTGGTGACGGAATTATTACTGCGCAAAACCTGGTTTGGGATCGGGCCAATAGTGATCTGGATATTGCCGCTGGTGATAACAGTGAACTGGTCTTCGATGTGGTTGTACTCGACAGTGTACAGCCGGCGGCGGCGCTGTCCGCAACTGCCAACGTGGAATGGACCAGTCTCGATGAAGATAACAGTAGTATTTATGAACGTAATGGTACTGATGGCAGCGGCGGCCTGAATGATTACTTGCTGGAAAATATTGCTACTCAGCTAGATGCTGCCAATGACAGCACAATCACCAAAATCCGTTCAGATGACAGCTATGGTAGCGCTGATGAGCAATTGCGAGTGGGTGACTTGGTTGAATACCAGATTACCCTCTCCCTACCAGAGGGCACGGCTTCCAATGGGCTTATTGTCGATACTTTGCCCCAGGGAATGGTGTTTGTAAGCACACTTTCAATTAATGGCCAGACTTCTGCACCATTTACTGCTGCGGCGCCCTTTACCCACACCGATATCGCAGAACCAGTGCAGTCTGGTGATCCTTCTACTGGTGCCACTACGGTTACCTGGAGCATTCCCGACCTGGTCAACACGGGTGATAACGATACCAGCAACGATGAATTTGCTGTGCGTTACCTTGTGCGGGTTCTCAATGAGGATACCCATCCCTGGCCAGCAACGAATACTGCGCTGACCAATACTGCAGAGTTTGGTTTTGATGCTGCCACAGGAGCCGAAACCCGCAGTGATAGCGAAACACTGGATTTGTTGCAGCCGGATCTCGCCGTAGCTATTAGCTCAACTCCCGCGGATGGCAGCACGCTTTCCGCCGGCGATACCATTGAATATACCGTTACGATTACCAACAACGGTTCTTCAACAGCCTATGATCCAGTATTCCGCGATGTGATTCCCTTGGGTCTGCGCCAAGGGGGAGTCAGTGTCCAGTCCCTCACGGTAAATGGTGCCGCAGCAACAGTGGTTGCGCCTACTTTCGATAGTAGTAATGGCGAAGCCGTTTGGGATTTTGCCGCAGGTACGGGTTACGGAATCAACGCTGGTGAGTCCATGGAAATGGTATATCGCGTTGAAGCGGATTCTAATTTAGGGGCTGGACTTAGTCTGCAAAATGCGGCCTATGTTGAAGTTTATTATTCGCTTGATGATAACGATTTGCCGTCTCTCAATTCCGTGGCGGTCACTGACGATTTACGCGAGGATTATGGCCCGACTTCTCCGGTGAGTGTTCAATTTAATACTCCCAATGCCGCGCCACTGTTGATTGAAGTTACCCAATTAACAGCTTCCATTGGCGAGCCGTTTAACTATCGCATTACCATCCCGGAAACGGTGCAGACCACAGCGCTTCACGATGTCACTGTGCTGATGGATCTGACTGCGTCTGCTGCGGATCTGGAATTTGTCAGTGCCAGTAAAGTATCTGGCAGTGCATCTTTCACTCCGGAAAATAACGGCAGCTCCACCAGTCTCAGTATTGCAGATAGCACTAACGGAATTGATGTGCCCGCCGGCGAGCAAGTCATTATTGATGTAACCCTGCGACTGCTGGATATGGACCCGCCGAATGTGGACGGTTTAAATTTTGCCACCACTGCCAGCTACAGCTACAACTACGATAATGATAATGCCTCTGCGGGGCAGGGTGCGGGTAGCGGCAATACTACGGCGGACATGACAGTAGTAGAGCCCACGGCTATTACCCTGACTAAAACTGGCCCCACCAGTGTCCAGTCCGGTGTAGGCGGTACCTTTACTTTAGATTTGCACAATACCGGTACGGGCCCGGCCTGGGATATTAGTGTTACCGATATTTTGCCGGATAATAATCCCGGTGGAATGTGTGAAACGGCCCCGGCCAATTTCACCGCGCAAATTACTGACAGCGCCGGCACCACGACGGCCACCCTGACAGAGGGTTCCGACTTTAGCGCGGTATTCGATAACGATAGCTGCACCCTCACAATTACCTCCATCGGCCCAGCGGCAATGCTGGATGCGGATTACCATCTGCTGATTGGTTACGATGCCTATTTGGATGCCGACACCGTGGATGGGGATACGCTGACGAATATTGCTGGTGTTACTCAGTGGCACAGCTGGGATAGCAGCCTCACTGAAGTTCGCCAGTACACCCGTGCGGCGCCCACCGATGGCACTCCCGGTGTGCTGGATCATGAGGATGCTTATTCGGTTAGCGCCTCCGTACCGACAGTGACTTTCTACAAAGCAGTGGAAAATATCAGCCGTGGAGAAAACCCGGCCACTGCCGCCAGCCCCACGGAAGTTTTACGTTACACATTGACTCTGACCAATACGAGTGGTGTTGATGTGAGCGGAGTCGAGATTACCGATGACCTGGGTCGATTAAATAATTCTGCACTGTTTGAATCGGGCACTTTACAGTTGGTAAGTGCTCCAACTGGCAGTGACAGCAGTGCTATCGATGCTTCTGCCGGTACCTGGAATAGTGGCTATCTGGAAGTCAGTAATCTGGATCTTACGGCGAGCGGTACCACGGGAGATTCTATCCAGATTGTTTATGAAGTTACCCTGGCAGCAGTTATTGATAGTGGGACCCAAGTCTTCAACCAGGCCCAGGCTCAGCTTCCGGGGCAATTACTGCAAGACAGTGATGATCCCAACATCAATGGCACCGATGATCCGGATACGGCGGGTGATGAAGATCCTACAGAAGTACTGATTGAGTCAGAGCCATTACTGGTGGTAGAAAAAACGTCGGCAGATATGACTAATGATGCTGATCTGCTGATGGTTGGGGATACCCTGCGATATACCATTACCGTGGAAAATGCCGGCAATGAGAATGCGATCAACGCCCTGATAATGGACCAGGTTCCGGCAAATACAACCTATGTCAGTGGTTCTACCACCCTCAATGGCTCCACAGTGTCTGATGTCAGCGGCACCTCTCCTCTGGCTGCAGGTATGAGCATTAATACCGATGGTGAAGCCGATGGTTTTATCGGCGCAGCGGCCAATGGCGCACCTGCAGTGGTCATCACCTTTGATGTCACCATTAATGACGTTAATGATGGCACCGTTATTTCAAACCAAGCGTTTGTAAATGGTGAAGGTGCGGGTAGCGGTACTTTTGATGAAGTGCCCTCCGATGATCCGAATACCGATGCTCCCAATGATCCCACGATCGATATTGTTGGTGATGTACCCCTGTTAATTGCCCACAAGACTGTGGAGATTGCCGAAGACTATATTTCCGCAGGGATTGTCGATCCGGGTGATGTACTTCGCTATACCATCGCAATCACCAATATGGGTGGTGTAGATGCTCTCGAAGTAGCGCTTACCGATCAGGTACCAAATGACACTACTTATGTTGCTGGCACCACCACTTTAAATGGTGAAGTGGTCGCGGATAACGGTGGTGGTAATTCACAGTTGGATTCTGCCCTACCGGTTTCATCCGATGACCTGACTCCGCCGCTACCGGGAGCCAATGAAGGCATTATTACCTCGGGTCAAACTGCCACTGTCACATTTGAGGTAATGGTGAATGCTGGCACTCCGACAGGCACAGTTATCAGTAACCAGGGTAGTGTCGAAGCAGATGAGTTGGCACTTACCCTGACCGATGCAGATGGCAACCCAGCCAATGGTGCACAGCCAACTGACGTTGTCGTGGGTGATGCCCAGTTGCTCTCAATTGTGAAAGAAGTTGCGGTTGTCGGTGGCGGTGCCGCAGAAGCGGGTGCGGTATTGGAATACCTGGTAACCGTCGAAAATATCAGCGGTGTCCCAGCAACTTATATTGAGATCACCGATGACCTGGCGATAGCCGGAGATGGAGTTCTTACCTATATCGCTGATTCGGCCATGCTCAACGGGCAGACCGACGGAATAACGGTTGTCGACACGCTAATCACTGCAGACTACGCCACAACTTACGGTGATTTGGAACCGGGAGAGATGGTTACTCTGCGTTTCCAGGCGCAGATGTCAGAAAACCTGGATTATGGTTTTACTGTAGTGAATACCGCAGAAGTACAGTGGAATGATCCGGCCTCCAGCGCTCAGGCTAGTGTTGCCATTGACGTTGGCGGTACCCCGGGCATTGCCAACCTGGCTGGTTATCTGTGGCACGATGTGAATTTCAATGATGCCTTGGATACGGATGAGAGCCTGCTGCTTAATTGGGCGGTAGACCTGTATTTCAATGACGAATTGATGGAAACAGTTCAGTCTGATGAAAATGGTTACTTCCAGTTCCAGGGGCTCGTACCGAACAGCTATGGTGGCCTTAGCTATGAAATGCGTTACACCGCACCAGATGCTACTGAAAGTACAGCTTCATTGGGTAACTCTGTTTCTGATTTCACCAACGGCCCGCAGTCCATTAGTGAAATTTATGTAGATTCGGGAGCGAACCCACAGGACTTGAATTTGCCTCTAACACCCAATGGCGTGGTTTACGATTCAGTAACCCGCTCCGCCATTGAGGGTGCCACCCTCACTATGTTGAGGGTGAGTTCCGGTCAGGAATTGCCTGCGCGTTGTTTTGATGATGAGAAACAACAAGGGCAGGTAACCCAGTCTGGGGGTTACTACAAGTTTGATATCAACTTCAGCGATGCAGCCTGTCCATCCAACGCGGACTACCTGATTCAGGTGGATATCGCGGATGAGGATTATGTGGGTGGTGAATCACTGGTAATTCCTTCTCAGACAAACAGCGAAACTGCCGGTTTTGATGTGGCCGGTTGCCTGGGCAGCAACGCCGATATGGTTCCTGCGACCGCAAATCACTGTGAGGTGCAGGAATTGTTCTCTCACCCCTCTCTTGATGTCGAGGCGCGGGATGCGGCAACGGACTACTACCTGCGAATGACTTTGGATGATGGTCAGATTCCAGGGGAAAGCCAGCTGTTCAACAACCATGTCGCCATGGACCCGGAGTTGGAGGGAGCGCTTTCTATCACCAAAACTGCGGCCATGCTCAACGTAACCCGCAGTCAGTTGGTTCCTTACACCATTACTTTTGGCAATACGCTGCCAATTCCACTGACAGATCTACAGCTAGTAGATTACTTCCCGGCAGGCTTCAAATATGTCGCGGGCTCGGCGCGCCTTGATGGAGAAGCGGTTGAGCCTGAAAGCGAAGGCCTGCAATTGAGGTGGTCGGATCTGCGCGTGGAAGCGGAAGAAACCCGTGTATTGAAATTGCTATTGGTTGTGGGTTCCGGTGTGGGCGAGGGCAAATATGTGAACCGCGCCCGTATGTTTAATCAGCTCTCTGGACAGGCAGCCTCTGGTGAGGCCTCTGCCACTGTGCGTGTGGTGCCCGATCCCACCTTCGACTGCACCGATGTTATCGGCAAAGTGTTTGACGATAAAAATATGAATGGCTACCAGGATGAAGGAGAGGGTGGTTTACCGGGTGCTCGAGTGGTGACTGCTACCGGCCTGAATGCTACAGCGGACTCCCACGGTCGATTCCATATTACCTGCGCAGTGGTGCCGAATGGGGATCGAGGTTCCAATTTTGTGCTCAAGCTCGACGATCGCAGCTTGCCAAGCGGGTATCGTCTCACCACTGAAAACCCGCGTGTGCTGCGAGCCACCCGAGGCAAGATGCTGAAGTTCAACTTTGGAGCCAGCTTGCACCGGGTAGTGCGCCTGGATATTGCCGAAGCGGTATTTGAACCGGGCACAACAGAATTGCGCCCGCAATGGCATTCCCGAATGGATTTATTGTTGGAAAAACTCAGTGAAGCTCCCTCTGTTTTACGCCTTGCCTATCTTGGGGAGAATGAAGATCCGGATCTGGTGGACGAGCGTCTGCAGGCAATTAAAGATCAGGTCGCCCAGGACTGGGAGAGCCGTGAAGGTGACTACGATTTGACCATAGAAACTGAAGTTTTCTGGCGCCGCGGAGCGCCTCCTGGTAAAGGAGGTTTGAAGTGATGTCCTTTGCAAAACGGAATCGTGATCGGCGAGCTTGCTCGATAAATACTGCCGCGAAGACGACCCGCTTTTTCCCCCGGCGGGACTGCCGTCTCGCCACTGCGATCGCGTTGGCATTGACACTTCCAGCGCAGGCCCAGGAAGCAGGTGCGAAAGTAGATGAGCCTAGTTGGTGGCAGGTTTGGCAAAATATTCCGAGCCTGAGTTCCGAAGAAAGTGAAACCCAATCTGAACTCGAAGAGCAGTCGATTGGCAGTAATACAGAAGGTATGCTGCTGCGTGCACCTACAAATCAATGGTTGCAGGATGCGACTCAATTTGTTGCGCCGCTGGACCCGATTGTGGTGGAAGATTTTATCGATCCAATCCTGTTCTATGGCGTTGAGGATGAAATTCCTCTGGAGACAGTGGAGTTACTGAGCCAGAGCTTGAATGACTTGGGTGAGACGCCCAATTTTAAGCTGCACTTTATTGGCCATACAGATTCCGATCCCCTTACCGGGGAACAGGTAGCAGACTTTGCCAGCAAAGAAGAATTTACTTTGGCGCGGGCCCAGTTCGTGGCGGACTTCCTTCAAGAGGCCCTTGAACTACCTGAGCAAATGATTGTTGTTGAAGGGCGTGGGGATATAGAACCCACAGCGGATAATATTACTACCGCAGGTCGAGAAGAGAATCGCCGAGTACAGGTAAAAGTAACCTACGACGCCCTGGATGAAAAAGCCATGGCGGACCGTGCTCGCGCGGAGGCATTGTTGCTCAACCGGGTTAAAGTATGTCGCCAGGAAACGGTGTGCAGGCTTACTTATGCCTCAGGCAGTGAACAGCGGGCACGCCTGAGAAACCTGGTGGCGCCACTTAGGATGGAGCCCGGGCAAACAGAATTACCGGAAGCCTTTATTCGCCGTATCCGCGAGGTTCGATCTAACCTTGCGGATAAAAATAATTTAGTCATTCACTTTATTGGTCATACCGACGCCCGTCCCCTGGACGTGAGTGAAAATCCGGAAGCCCAACAGAGTGCTTATCAGGAGCGATCCTATGGCGAAGCCCGCCGTGTCGCTCAGGCTCTGGGTTCTGCACTGAATTTACCTGCGGCTATGGTCACCAGCAGTGGCAAGGGGGCAAGTCAACCAATAGCGGCCAATGATACGTCGAAAGGCCGAGCCCTCAACCGTCGGGTAGAAGTGGAATTTTGGTATGACGACCCTTTGGAAGTTGCTACAGATTCTGTTCAGGCCTGTCCGGAAGCTGCCGCTGCGGAAACTCTCACCATTGCCTACGAGTCTGCCGGTGGAAAACTGTCGCCGATTCGTTTTGATAATGGCGATCCGATTATCAGTCAGGCACAGCTGACACAAATACGTGCGGCCATGGCTGAAATTTCCAATAAAGCGAATGTTCGCCTGAGCTTTATTGGCTACAGTGATAACCAGCGTATGGATCGCCGCGAAGCGATAGTTTACGGCGATGACCAGGGGTTGTCCGGTGCCCGCGCTCAGCGCGCTATGGCACAGGTACAGGAATTACTGAATCTCGAAGACTCCCAGGTGGAGTTTGAGGGGCGTGGCTACGTCCAATCTGCGGATGTAGTGAGCAATGGCTTTGAGCAGCGGGATGGCGCCAGGGTTGAGGTTGAAATTCTGTACGATGAATTGGCAATTCTTACTGAAAGTGATCGCCTGGAAATCGAGCGTATTAATCGAGAGGCCATAGCCAATAATCCCTACGCACTTAACTTAATGCGTATTACTGTCGACGGCAGCCCGGAATACGACCCCTATAAAAACTCAGCGGACTTACAGCGCTGTACTGATGTGGCCTTGCAGGAAGCGAATATTCAATTTCGCTTCGACAATAAAAAAATGCAACCGCGCCTGAATGTGACAGCGTGGCCCAATACCATCCGTTACGCAGATAACCCGGATACCGACCTGGCAGAGAACCGGGTATTTTTCAGTAGCTATACCAACTATCCCTCTTTTATTAAAAGTACCGAAGTGCGATTGTTCGAAGAGGGACAGTCTCTGCGCGATACACCTCTGGCAATTGTACCGCTGGATCACTTTGGCAAAGGGGAATGGCATGCAGAATTTTCTGAATTCCAGGCGCCGCTAAAGAAATTACACTACGTGCTGCGTGCCTATGACAACAAGGGCCGCTATGACGAGACCATGGAACAGACCCTGTGGTTGGTAGATCAAATTGAAGAGTCTTCAGAAAATGAAAACATCGGTAGGGAGTTATTAGTAGGCTACGGTGAGAACCGCTTAGCCCAGCGGAACATCCCTCTGGATGGTAACAGTGTATTGGTCAATGGCACTCAGGTGCCACCCGGGCACACCGTGTGGTTAGCGGGCAATCCGGTACCGGTCGACAGTCAAGGCCAGTTTATTGCCGAGCAAATTTTTGAGCCGGGTATGCACACGGTTGAAGTGGCGATACTCGATGATGAGGGTAATGGTGAACTTTTCCTGCGGGATTTGGATTTTGCCAAAAACGACTGGTTTACTGTAGGTATTGCCGACCTTACCGTGGGTTACGATAAAACCAATGGCCCAGCAGCCCTGGTTACCGGTGATGAAACTCACTATGACAACTCAGTAAGCTACGATGGCCGCCTGGCGTTTTACACCAACGGCGGTTTCGGGGAAGGCTGGCGTCTGTCGGCCAGTGCAGATACCGAAGAGGGCCCGGTAGAGGATCTGTTTTCCAACTTTATGGAAAAGTCTCCCGATGCCTTGTTCCGCCGCCTGGATAGTGATTTGTATTACCCAACGTTTGGTGATGACTCCACCGTAGTTGAAGACGCCCCCACGTTAGGCAAGTTTTATGTGAAATTGTCCAAGTACGATGACTACGGTCTCTGGGGTAATTTCAAAGCCAACTACGCCGATAATGAGCTCGCCCAAATTGACCGGACGCTCTACGGCGGCAGTGGTCACTTTGAAACCGATGCGATGACCAGCTTTGGTGAGAAGCGCTTTCAAATAGATGCCTTTGGAGCAGAGCCGGGAACCATTGCCGGGCGCGATGAGTATCGTGGAACCGGTGGTTCCCTGTATTACCTCCGCCACCAGGATATTTCCAGCGGCTCGGAAAGTTTACGAGTAGAAGTTCGGGATAAAGATTCCGGGTTGGTGCTCGCAGTTAAGACACTTACTGCAGTAGTTGATTACGACATCGACTATATCCAAGGGCGTATCCTGCTTAACAGCCCCTTATCTTCCCTGGCAAATGATGAACTGCTCATTGAAGATGGCGCTTACAACGGCAATCCCCAATACCTGGTAGCACGCTACGAATACACACCAGGTTTTGAAGAAATGGACACCCTGGCTGTTGGTGGGCGTGCCCACTACTGGTTGGGCGATCACGTCAAATTGGGCTTCAGCAGTATTCAGCAAGACGAAGATGAAAATGAAAGTTCCTTGCAGGGTATTGACCTGACTTTGCGTAAAAGCGCCAGCAGTTGGGTGAAAATTGAAATGGCCGATAGCGAGGGTAGCAATCTCGATAGCGTCAGTTCGCTCGATGGCGGCTACACCTTTGATGATGAAAGCCTGGATTCCACGGTTGCTGCCAGTGCAACCAAAGTGGAAGGCGTTTTACAGCTGGGAGATTTCTTCGAGAGTTTGCGTGGCTCGGGTAATTTCTACCATCAAGAGCGTGAAGCGGGTTTTTCCGGTCCAGGCCAATTTGTGGATGGCGATACCATTCAATATGGCGGTGGCGTTAACCTGCCGATCGGCGAAAGTTTTGATGTAAGAATCAAAGCCGACACCAAAGAAGAAGAGCAGGGGTTGCAAACCAATACCATGGACTTGATGCTCGGCTACCGCATCAATGATCACTGGCGACTCACCTCCGCAGTTCGCAATGATAGCCGTGAAGATGAATCCGAAGTTGTCGCCGCTACCCAGACAGAAGGGGATCGCACAGATGTTGCTGTCGAGGCGAGCTATGATTCCGGTGAGAGTTGGAGCGCCTTTGGTTTTGTTCAGAATACGATGGAAGTGACCGGTACCCGCGAAGAGAACAATCGCATCGGCCTTGGTGGCGCTTATCGGGTAAGTGACCGTCTGACAATGGACAGTGAAGTTTCCGGTGGTGATACTGGCACAGCTGCCCGACTCGGTACGGACTTTCTGGTGACTGACAGAACCAGCCTCTATATGAATTATGCGCTGGATAACGAGCGCAGCGATACCGGTGTGCGTGCACGCAAGGGCAATATGAGTACCGGCTTCCGCAGTCGCTATTCTGATACGCTAAATATTTACGGTGAGGAGCGCTACAGTCACGGTGATGTTTCCACTGGCCTGACCCACGCCCTGGGTATGGATCTGGCCCCCAATGACCGTTGGACCTATGGCACTACCCTGGAGGCGGGCACACTCGAAGACCCGGATACAGGAGCCAAGACCGAGCGCAATGCCATGGGCTTTAATGTGGGCTATGGCTTGGATGCTATACGTATCGCATCCGCGCTGGAATACCGTACGGATATATCGGAAACGGTATCGGGCGAAAATGTTGTATCGGAAACCGAGCGCGATACCTGGCTATTAAAAAATACCTTCAACTACCAGTTCACTCCGGACTGGCGCTTGGTTGGCAAACTCAACTATTCAGACAGCAAAAGTTCGGAAGGTGAATTCTACGATGGTAAATTCACCGAAGCGGTAATGGGTTATGCCTACCGCCCGGTAAACAATGACCGGCTGAATACCCTGATGAAGTACACCTATTTCTATAATGTGCCGACTCAGGATCAGGTTACTGTTGAAAATACCTCCACTGAATTTATCCAGAAGAGTCATATCTTTTCGATAGATGCCAGTTACGATCTCAATCGACAGTGGACTTTGGGTGGCAAGTACGCCTATCGTCTAGGCCAGTTGAGCATGGATACGGAAGACCCAGAGTTTTTCGATAGCCGTGCGAGTCTCTATGTACTGCGTGCCGATTGGCATTTTATCAAGCGCTGGGACCTCCTCTTGGAAGCACGTCTGCTCGATTTACCCGATGCCCAGGATAGCAAGAGCGGCGCCTTAATCGGCTTGTATCGCCATGTTGGCGACCACCTTAAGTTGGGGGTGGGCTACAACTTTACCGACTTCTCTGATGACCTCACCCAGCTGGACTATGACAGTCATGGGGTGTTTATTAATATTATTGGCAAGTTGTGATTCTAGGGCCCGGTACAAGCTGGGCCTTAATTCTTATCCCTTTCGTTTGAGCTTCAAACAATAATGTGGAGTTATTAAAACGCAAAAGAGTCGGGTTTTTTAATCCCACTATTTAACTCCACTTTTAAGTAAAGAGTAAATGACGTTATTAGCCGTCACTAGACGGATTCAGCCAGTAAGCCTCCCAATCTACTTGTCTACGTATCAACCGTCGCCAGATGCAATATATGGAGCTATACAAGCTATGAGACTCTTCCTCTGACCCCATGGACTAGAGTGTCACTAAGTAGGGCCTTAGAGAGCTTGTATCGAAAAATGACAAAAATGAAGAGTATCTCAGAGGGGCAAATCTGGGGACTGTTTGTTCTCTTTTTATCAGTATTTTTGATCGCCAGCGATTTCACCGCCTTTTCACCAGCTCTCCCCGCTATCGCCAAAGACTTTTCTGTCCGCATCTCATTTGTGCACTGGGTAGTGAATGCCTATGCCTTGGCCTATGGAGTCATTATTGTGACCAGTGGGCGTTTGGCGGATATCTATGGGCGTGAAACTGTTTTCTTAATTGGTGTTGGTATATTTTCTTGCTCATCGCTATTGGGAGGGTTTGCGAGTGAGGTAGGGGTGCTGTTAATCGCCAGGGTATTGATGGGGTTGGGAGGTGCATTGGCCTGGTCGGCAATGCTGGGGATGGCTTACACAATGTTGCCATCTGATCGCGCAGGATTTGTTGGGGGCTTTGTTTTGGCCGCATTAGGTGTATCTACTGCTTGCGGGCCTGTTATTGGAGGAGTGCTGTCAGATTTTTTGAGCTGGCGCTGGATTTTATTTTTGAATATCCCTATTGCTATCTTTGTGGTCGTTATTTACATATTGAAGTACCCGTCAGAGCGCTTTGAGAAAAAAGACGAACGAATTGATTACTTGGGCGTGTTAACTCTCTCCGTATCCCTTTTCCTGTTTTTGTTGGCTCTTGATTTAATGACTCAGACAGGTATTTCTCGACTCTTGGTTTTCTGTCTTCTGGCAATATCTTTATTGGCTGCGATAACTTTTGCTTTTGTTGAAGCTAGAATGGCAGATGATGCTCTTATTCCAGCGAGCTTGGTGAGAAATCGTGTGTTTATGGCATCAGGAGTTAGTGTGTTTTTTGTCGCTATCGCCTTCTTTGCAACCCTTGTCTATATCCCTTTACTTTTTATTAGCGTGCATCATTATTCTGCATTTCAGGCCGGATTGGCTTTGTTGCCAGCTATGGTCTCTTCTGGCGTTTTTGCATTTGTATCTGGAGCAATTCATGAGCGGTTTGGCCCCAAATTACTGCTCTGTTCAGGCGCCCTGGTGATGAGTCTGGGGCTTTTTATGCTTTCGGTTCACGGTCATCATATTGTCTACCCAGTCTTTGTGCCGGGCATGTTATTGATTGGCATTGGGTTAGGTATATTTAGCCCTGCCGCTGTGACTGCCGCAATAACTTCTGTGGAGGCCAGTAAATCCAGTTTATCTGGTGCTGTTGTCTATATGTTCCGTTTTTTAGGTGGTGCTGTGGGTTTGGGGATCAATTCAGCCATATTGGCGTCAGCGCCGGATATTGCCACCGGTGTGAACCGGGCACTACTGGTAGATGGATTTATTGTCCTTATAGGGTTCTTGATTGCAATTTTCTTCTTTCAGGAGCCCCAGAGAAGGTAATTAACGCGCTGCTTAGATTCCTCTTAGGCAATACGGTTTCTTATCGGTCTTTAGGAGCGTGTTTCCTATTTTCATTCTCTCTAAATGTTGACTGCAAGGGATAGGGCGAGTGGTCGGGGCTATCCTTCAACAAGTATTAGCGATGTTAACTCGTATGGGTTGTTAGCCGTTTAATATTGGCGGCTCAGGAAGGGCTGAGTTCTTAGAGATTGCTAATAGTAAATTTATACGAAATGGATCTCGGATATGAAATTGTCTTGGTTGCGGTTCTTGGCTGATAATTCTTTTGTTGTATCTCTTGTTGTAATCTTGATGGTGTCAGGCCCCATTGCTCTGGCAGAGAATTTACGGGGAAGTACTACGGGGCCAACTTCTGCACCAGGATACAGCCATCCGGATCAATTTTTGCATTTAAAGCCTGTAAAGCTGGCTGACAATATGTATCCCGTAATCCAGCATCCGCAAGAGGAAAAGCAAGCTAGACAGAAGCTGGCTCTTTTGGAGGAGAAGTTTGGAAAAAAGCCTAACATATTGATTTTCTTACTTGATGATGTGGGCTGGATGGATGTTGGTTTTAACGGAGGAGGAATTGCTGTCGGCAATGCTACACCCACCATGGATAAGTTGGCGAATGAGGGGCTTATCTTAACCTCTGCCTATTCAACACCTTCATGCTCGCCAACACGGGCTACGATTCATACCGGCCAAAATCCGCTACACCATGGAATCCTACGCCCCCCTATGTACGGTGAGGCTGGTGGCTTGGACGGAGCGGTAACTATGCCGGCGGTACTCAAAAAGTTAGGCTACGTGACCCAGGGGGTCGGTAAATGGCATATGGGAGAGAATAAGGGCTCACTACCGCAGAATATTGGTTATGACGATTACCGAGGGTTTCTCGGTGTATCAGATATGTATACGGAATGGCGGGACGTTTATTTCAATCCAGAAGTGGCGCTGTCTCCAGAGCGCTTTGCCATGATGCAGAAGGAGCCATTTAGTCATAGTGAGGTTCATTGCACGCCGCAGGACACGGAACGGTGTGAAGATCTCCATCTGATTGACCTGGACACTATCAAGGTGCTCGATGACCAGTGGATGGATTACAGTGTAAATTTCATTAGGCAAATGAAAAGCTCTGAAAAGCCATTCTTTTTGTATCACGCCCCCCGAGGTTGCCACTTTGATAATTATCCATCTGATAAGTGGGCAGGGAAATCGCGAGCTCGTACAGTATATAGCGACTGTATGGTACATATGGATTATGTACTTGCACAGCTATTTAGTGCTTTGCAGGAAACAAACCAGCTGGATAACACTCTGATTTTCTTCACCTCGGATAATGGCCCCGAGTGCGAGGTTCCTCCTTATGGCCGAACCCCTTTCCGGGGTTGTAAAGGTACGAGCTGGGAGGGTGGAGTAAGAGTGCCGACATTTGCCTATTGGAAGGGGATGATAGAGCCGCGCCGAACTGAAGGGTTGTTTGATCTGGCTGATCTCTTTAACACAGCAATTTCAATAGCGGGCAAGCCCGGTAGGGAGGTGGCAAGTTTTGTTAGTGAAGATCGATATATCGATGGTATCGATCAAACGGGAATGCTGTTGGCGGATAATGGCCAGTCTGCACGCCGTAGTCGGCCCTATACGATGAATCAGTATTTTTCTGCCATGCGTATTGATGAGTTCAAATATGTATGGACGGCAGAAATCGAAAATGGTGTCGTACAGAGGGGAAACTGGGGCGGGTTCAGTGGTCCCATTTTTGTTGAGAGTGGTGGGGCAATATTATTTAACCTTTATTCCAATCCTCAGGAAGATGTCAGTATCGGTGTACGTCATTTGCCAATGCTTGTACCGGTGATGACAACAGCAGGGGACTACATGAAAGAACTCATTAAGTATCCCCCACAATTCAAGATCGGTTTTATATCCAACAATCCGCCAATCTATGACCTTTTACCTCAAGCCAAAGAGAAGTTAGAGCAGTTTGAGAAAGAGGGTACTGGTAAGTATCCCTGGCCTTAGAGTTGAACCCTGAAATGTAGCTTTAACTCTACGAGTGGATTTATGCTTGAGCCGTTTAAGTATGTAATATTTTGACGGCTATTAAACAGGGTGGCGGGAGCCATTCTCTTGAGATACAGGCCTCGATAGATCAAACAAAATGGCCGGCCTCGCTCGTGATTCTGGAGGCCGGCCTGTGGATTATTGTAAGATTGTGCCGGTGTTGCTAGTGCCCACTTGCGTAGCGGTTGCAGAGTTCCCAGATGTTGCCTGGGTGGTATCATGGGTGTTTGTTGTGCCCATTTGCATAATGTTGGCGGTATTCATCGTCATTGATTGGTTAATCGTAACCGTATTAGAATCTCCAATCTGTTCCACATCGGCAACCAGTAAATCTCCAATCTGGAATAGCGTAGAGGAATTACTTAAGCCATCCTGTTCGATCTCAGCATCGTTACTGTCACCAAATTGAATGGCAAAAACCATATTGGTTGTACCCAGTTGTTCGGCAAAAAGGTTATTACCGAGGCCGTCCTGCTGTCCAAGATCAGCATCGTTTGAATCGCCATCCTGTATTAGCTCGGCAGTACCACCGGTAGATGTAAATTGTGTTATGAGAGAGGTATTACCTGTCCCTAACTGGATTGTACTCTGAATATTCCCCGATCCGTTGGCGACCTGAAAAAAGGTAGCCATATTTGATGTGCCATCCTGAAATATGGTGGCGGTGCTAGAAGTTTCACTTGACTGGGTACCGCCTACGTCATTAGTCGTTCCCAGTTGGATGACAACAAGTCCATTCCCCGAAGAGTTTGATTGAATAATAGATCCAGTGTTTGAATCACCATTCTGGGTGATTGTGGCTGTATCGAGGGAGGAATTGAGTTGTGTTGTGGTGAATTGGTTGGAAGTGCCAATTTGTGTGGTTGTCGAAGTTACCGATGTGGTATTGGTTTGAGTGGCATCGAATAAATTAGTTTGACCGTTTTGCAGTACAGTAATTGTCGATGTGATCGCATTATCTTGCTCAATCGTCGAAACGGTATTGTTGTCGCCAATTTGGGTACTGTTGATAACACTATTTGTAGAGTTGGTTATCTGTGATGTGGTTGATGAATTGTTGTCGCCGGTTTGAGTGAATATCGCGAAGTTGCCCGACGTGGTGGGGTCAGCTTGGTTGGCTGTTGCTGTATTCCCGGTGCCATTTTGATTGACAATCGTGGTATTGGCGACAGCATGCGCGCTGATTGCTAAAGCAAGTGCCGAAGCAATATAGGTGTAAGTTTTCATATCTACTTCCTTACAAATCAACATATTAATCTTTATCAAGCGGATTACCGCCTGCTTGTCGATTTGGGACTCTGCGGAATATCTGGTTAGGCAAAGACGGCTCTCAAATCCCTGGGTAATTACTTGAATTGTTCCCATCCAAAGTTACTGCTGACACCCAAGATACTACCGTTAAAATGATATTGGGTGATGGTGTAGGATGACCTAACGATTTTCGGTCAGGTGAGCAGTATTTTCCTTGGGATTTAACTATCAATCTACTGAGAAGAAATCCCTAAAGAGATAGTTGCAGGCCTATATTGCAGCTTGTCTTGTGTAAAAAAGAAGTGACTAATTACGTTAGTCATTTCTTTTATGCATTTAAAATAGGGGCGGGGAAAAACCTGGGGGCTTTAATTGTTGAAAGATTTACTATAGCAAAGTAAATATCACTATATCATCAGGTATGGCCGGCTCCAGCTTGAGTCTCACAGGAGCCGGCCGATAAATTACTGCAAGATGGTACCTGTATTACTGGTACCTAGCTGGGTAGCAGTTGCTGAGTTTCCACTTGTTGCCTGGGTGGTGTCATGGGTGTTGGCGAAACCCATCTGCATAGTACTGGCATTATTGTTGGTTGATGTTTGGGTAATTGTTGCAGTATTCGAAGTCTGGATTTGTTCTATATAGGCTACGAGCAAGTCGCCATCCTGTGATAGATCTGCTGAGTTACTTAATCCATCCTGGAGAATTTCACCATCGTTACCCGCACCAGTTTGAAAGGTCATGACCGTATTGGTGGTGCCTAGCTGTTCAGCGTAGAGACTATTGCCCGCGCCTAAATCTTGTTCAATATCTGCATCGTTTGAATCACCTTCCTGTATTAATTCAGCAGAATCTCCGACACTGGTAAATTGAAGAACTAATGAGGTGTTACTCGTTCCCACCTGGGTTGTACTTTGAGTATTCCCTGTTCCGAGAGATTGTGTACTTCCCGACATATTTGATGTGCCATCTTGAAGTACCGTGATGGTGCCGGAAGTCTCAGTTGATTGAGCTGCTCCTGCGGTATTAGTTGTTCCAAGCTGGGTAATAAAAAGCCCATTCCCAGAGGAGGATGACTGAACCATGGAGCCCATGTTGGAGTCACCATTCTGGGTGATTACGGTGGTATCCAGAGATGAATTGGTTTGTACCGTTGTATATTGGTTGGAGGTGCCTGTTTGCGTGGTTGTTGAAGTACTTGAGGTGGTGTTACTTTGAAGTGCGTTAAATAAATTGGTTTGACCATTTTGCACTACGGTAACTACTGACGTAGTGGCATCGCTTTGATCAATCGATGAAACGGTGTTGTTGTCGCCAAGTTGAGTGCTGTTAATAACACTATTCGTAGTGTTGACAACCTGAGATGTGGTTGATGAGTTGTTGTCACCGATTTGTGTGAATATCGCAAAGTTGCCTGACGTGGATGGGTCAACCTGGTTGGACAGGGCTGAATTCCCGACGCCATTTTGATTGACAATGGTAGTATTGGCGGCAGCGTGCCCACTGATGGCTATAGCGACTGCCGCAGCAATGGAGGCGTAAGTTTTCATATCTATTTCCTTACAAATCAACATATTAAGTTCTATCAAGCGGATTACTGCCTGTTTGTCGATTTGGGACTCTGCTGAATAGCTGGTTAGGCAAAGACGGCTCTCAAATCCCTGGGTAATTACTTGAATTATTTTCACCCAAAGCTACCACTGACATCCAAAGCACTATCGTTAAAATGATATTGGATGACGTTATAGGATGACCCTCCGATTTTTGATTATGGGCAGAGTGTTTTCCTTGGGAATTAACTATCAATATTCTGAGAAGAAATTCCCAAAGGTGATCGGAGGCTCTTAATTCTTCGTCTGAGGGAGGGGGGAAGAGGCAGGTTCCTTTAAGCGCTCTTTACATCTTTGCCAGATTTTTCAACAAAATAATGGCATAAAAAGGCAATGGGAATTGAGTATAAAGCGATAATAAATGCGAGACCGAAGAAACCTGATTCTGTTGTTGCTATTCCTGCACAGCAAAGGAGAATGCTTGGAAGAGCACCACCCAACATCATAGAAACTCGGTTGTATCTCTGCATCTTTAACAGGAAGTACTCAATAAGCTTCCCGTAGGTTAGGGTGGCGATTAAGGATACCAGAGTAGTCATCAGATAGAATGTCAGCATGGGGACTGTGCCATTAAGAATCTGAATTCCGGAAGCACCAGGCAAGGAAAAAACCGCAATAATAGTTGGCAATACGACACAGGTTAGCGCAGTAGCTTTAAGGGCAATAAGGAAGGATATAGTTTGGGGCGAAGGAGTGGTTTTACTTTCCAGGTTGGCCTTAGGCGCTTTGTAATAATTTGTAGGCATGTACTTATTGATGAAGCTCGTTTAAATCTGTTTTTTCAAGTGGAATGTAGCTTAATTAATGGTAATCATTAGCTGTTGTCATGTAAATGTGATAGTGGCTCGAATTATATTGATTTTTGATTGCGAATTGAGGCTTTGCTGGGGTGGGTGTTGGAACAAATACACCATACTGGATATAAAGTACCTGTAGATTTAATCGATGGCATCCAATGGAAGCTCTTTAACTCCCACTCACTACTGGGGGCTCTTTGCCCTGCTACTGGCGGCATTTCTTCTTGCCAATGATTATACGGCATTTTCGCCGGCACTCCCGGCAATTCAAAAGACATTCAGTGTCGATATCACCACCATTCATTGGGTCGTTAACGCCTATACCCTGGTGTATGGTGTTTTGATTGTGTCTACGGGCAGGATGGCTGATATCTATGGTCGTCGGCGAATGTTTATTACCGGCATCTATATCTTTACTGCATCTTCCCTTGTAGGTGGATTTGCGGGAAATATAGGAACGCTATTATTCGCCCGTGCATGGATGGGTTTGGGGGGAGCCTTGGCCTGGGTTGCCATCCTGGGTATGGTTTTCTCCCTCTTGCCCAGGGATAAGGCCGGGCTGGCCGGAGGATTGATTCTCACTACAACGGGGTTGGCCAATGCCAGTGGCCCAGTGATTGGTGGTCTGTTGGCTGATTTTGCCAGCTGGCGCTGGATATTATTTATTAATATTCCCATTGCTTTGCTGGTTATTCTTCTGTGTTGGAGCAAATATCCTCCAGCTAGTACGCAGAGAAGCAATAAGAAAATTGACTATTGGGGTGTTATTACCCTCTGTGGGTCTTTATTTAGTTTCCTCCTTGCTATGGATCTGGTGGTTCAGTATGGCTTGTCCCACTTCTATGTGTGGGGCCTATTGGTACTGTCCATATTTCTCATGATATTTTTTGCTGTTGTTGAAACTGTTGATCCTAATAACGCGCTAATTCCAGGTGAATTGATAAAGAACAGAGGCTTTATCGCCGCTGGACTCAGTATGTTCTTTGTTGCTATCGCATTTTTTGCGACCCTGGTTTATATCCCGCAGCTATTTATCAAGGTGAAGGGCTTTTCTGCCTTTGGGGCTGGGTTGGCGTTGTTACCATTAATGGTCAGCTCTGGTGTTGTAGCCTATATTTCTGGCGCTTTATACGAGCGGTTGGGCGCCAAGATTTTGATTTGTGCTGGTGCTTTGGGTATGTGTGTAGGGCTGTTTCTACTGTCGGCTGTTGAGCCCCAGGCATCTTATATTCGCTTCCTTCCCGGGCTTTTGATAGTTGGCAGCAGTATTGGCATATATAGTCCTACGATTGTTACAGCGGCAATTAGCGTAGTTGGGCCCAGTGATTCCAGTTTGGCAGGGTCGATTATCTATATGTTTAAATTTGTGGGCGGGGCCCTTGGGTTGGGAGTTAATGCGACTTTACTGGCTATGGCTCCCAACATCGCTGTTGGGATTGAGCGGGCCTTTGTGGTTGATGCTTTTCTGGCACTACTTGGGTTCTTGATTTCCATGATTTTCTTTTCTGGTCTTTCTACAAAAACGATTCGTTAATGGCAGCTATTTTCACTGAGAACTAGCCGAGTTTTTAGGTATGGTTGATAAAAAGGCCTCGGTGAAAAGTAATCTATATCTTGGTCTAGGCGCGCTGTCCCTGGCCATCTTTCTTGTGGCCAATGATTTCACTGCATTTTCGCCGGCATTGCCTGTGGTTGAACAAGAGTTCCAGTCAGATCTTACTACGAGTCAATGGGTAATTAGTGCTTACGCATTGGTTTGCGGTGTGTTGATAGTTTCAGGAGGTCGTCTGGCTGATATGTATGGTAGGAGGCGAACATTTATTGTCGGGTTATTAATTTTCATGTTTTTCTCGTTTTTGGGCGGAATTGCTGGAAGTATGGGAATGCTATTGGTTTCCCGTGCATTTATGGGGGCGGGGAGTGCGCTGATTTGGCCGTCTGTTTTGGGGATGATGTACAGTCTGATGACACCGAAGAATGCAGGGTTGGCCGGTGGACTGATTATTACGATATGCGGTATAGCAAATTCTGTAGGGCCATTAGTGGGAGGTTTCCTGGCTGACTATATCAGCTGGAGATGGATTCTATTTATTAATTTACCACTTTCTCTAGTGGTTCTTTATCTTTGCTTCAGAGTGATTCCACCAGATTCGTTAAATGTGCCTAAAGATAAGTTAGATTATCGAGGAGTTGCTCTACTGTCATCGGCACTATTCTCTCTTCTGCTTGCTTTCGACTTTGTAGTCGATGTGGGGTTTAAAAACTATCTGGTGTTTGGACTGTTTATGGCTTTTTTTCTCTTGTTTTGCCTCTTTATATTGGTTGAGGGGAGAGCAGCTGAGGGGGCATTAATCCCTCCAGATGTAGCAGGAAACAAGTCTTTTGTCACTGCAGCCTGTGTCGCTTTGTTAATTGCCCAGTTCTTCTATGCGGGGTTCTTTTTTATCCCGCAATATTTAAGTAAAGTCCATGGAGCTTCTGCAACAATAGCAGGTCTGGGATTGGTTCCACTTATGTTGGCATTTAGTGTATTTGGTTTTGTTGCTGGTAATGTCTATAAGGTGCTGGGAACCAAGCTAATTGTCTCCATAGCAACACTATTAATGGCTTTAGGTTTATATATGCTGTCTCATATCTATCAGGACGGTCAATATATTCGCTTGGTTCCCGGGTTGTTAATTTTGGGGGCGGGTATTGGCTTATTCAATTCTACTATAATCACGTTTGCAATATCGGTTGTTGATCCGCGCCGAGCAAGTTTGGCCGGAGCAATAATCTTTATGATTCAAATAGCGGGTGGTGCAGTGGGGTTGGGCCTGAATACCACAATAGTCGCAATGGCTGGTGATATATCTTATGGGATTAGTCAGGCATTTACATTAAACGCATACTTGGCGATGTTATCTTTTATTATTTGCGTTTTATTTATAGGGTCTAAGGAAGAAAAAGCTTAACGTCATTTTGTATGTCAATTGGTTTATGTATATGTAAGTACAGGTTTACGCAATGGAAAGACAAGAGGGTCTCTTAGATAAGAATTTATACCTTGGAATGTTGGCTCTGTCTCTTGCCATTTTCCTTGTCGCCAATGATTTTACGGCCTTTTCTCCCGCGCTGCCGGCAATGGAGCACGAGTTCCACTCTGACCTTACAACGACCCAGTGGGTCATTAATGGTTACGCCTTAGTCTTTGGAGTACTGATTATTTCAGGTGGTCGCCTTGCCGATATGTATGGCAGGAGGAGGGTATTCTTTATTGGAACCCTGCTATTTATGGCGTTCTCACTTATCGGTGGGATTGCAGTTAATATGGGAATGTTATTGATATCCCGGGCACTGATGGGGATTGGAGGGGCTATGATGTGGCCGTCGATCCTGGGTATGACCTATGGCCTGATGACTGAAAAGCGAGCGGGTTTGGCTGGAGGGCTGGTGATTACTGTTTGCGGTATTGCCAATTCAGTTGGACCACTGTTAGGTGGTGCGCTGGCAGATTATGCCAGTTGGAGATGGATTTTCTTTATTAACCTGCCGGTATCAGCAGTTGCCTTATATGTTTGCTGGAGAGTGATTCCTGATGACTCTCCAGAAGCTTGTGATGAACGTATTGACTATGCCGGAATCACTTCGCTGTCGATGGCTCTATTTGCCTTGCTGCTGGCGTTTGATCTTGTGGTTGATGTCGGTTTCAAAAGCCCATTGGTCCTCGGCCTTATCGCTGCCTTTTTCTTACTTATATGCTTGTTTAGTGTCGTTGAGAAGCGAGTTGGGGCTCAGGCGTTGATTCCACCGGATGTGGCTGGGAATAAACGGTTTGTTTTCGCCTCTATTGCTACGTTATTGATTTCAGCACTTTTCTTTGCGGGATTGTTTTTTATTCCCCAATTCTTAACCCATGTTCGAGGTACCTCGGCGATGAAGGCGGGGATGGGGTTGATCCCTATGATGCTCTCCTTTAGCGTTTTCGGCTTTCTGGCAGGGAAGCTATATGATGTGATTGGAGCAAAGAAGATAGTATCGGCAGCTACTTTATTGATGACGCTGGGAATGTATCTTCTATCTCATATCCACAAGGATACTCAATATATGTCTTTGGTTCCTGGCCTGGTGATATTAGGTGCTGGTATTGGTTTGTTCAATTCCACCATTACCACTGTGGCTATAACGGTTGTTGATAACAGTAGAGCGAGTTTGGCGGGTGCAATCATTTTTATGTTTCAAATAGCGGGTGGTGCCGTAGGATTAGGGTTGAATACAACGATAGTGGCGATGGCCACTGACATGCCATCGGGTATTGAATATGCATTTACTGTAAACACCTATCTCGCCATGTTTGCTTTTATTATTTGCATTTTATTTGTTGGGGATAAAAAAGCCTGAGGTTTGATTTTAATAACCTATCCGTTGTCTATCTTTCCGCTTCAGTTGTTAATTGATCGGCAGCCTTTAAAGGCAAAGTTTGTGCTTCTTTGCCAAAGTTCCAAAATGGGAAAATTCCCGTTTCGATTGGGAAAACAGGTTTGCATTGGCTGATTGGTACGGCATTAAGTTCTATTTTTAGCTCTCCATAATGTTGTCTGTAGGCATAGGCTATTGGGATCAGTCTCTGCCGATCGAAATGCTTGGCGCCCTTGTTGTTTTCGAATGCTTGTAGAAAATTATCTATTCCCTGCTGGATGCCAGCCCCATTTCTTGCTGTGAAGCTCCAGAAATTTTCATCAATTGTTTCTGCGAGACTGGCAAGATAAATCCATAATTGAAGATTTAGGCATTCATAATGAACACTATTTTTACTCTTGATTTTCGATACTTGGTTATCCGAGTGATCAAACTGCTCTAATATTCGGAAGCGGGAGTCCCTGAGAGTTTTTCTGGCAGCTTGTATTTGATTGAGATAGAGCGCTAAAGCTACAACTTGTAAATCATACTGTGTGCCAAGATGCCCAAGTTTTGGACGCATTGATTGCCCGCGATGACTATCTATCAGCCAGCTAAGGTATTGCTCCAGATGGTAGTCTAATCGCTCAACTCCTATCAGACGAATCTGCTGTTCTTGTTTAAGTTCTTTTAAAGTGCAGAGGGTGTGGACCAGTAGGTTGGGATTTACAGATTGTAATTGTTTGCTGTATTTCGTTTCATGTTTGTTGGGGAATAGCTTGATGAGGCTATTGTCGATAAATTGAATGAATTCCGGCTTCGAGCAGTGGGATTGGGCAAGGGCGACAATGGTCAAATCCTGAAGCAGGCTGTTAATCGAACTGGGCCGCGCCCTCTGTTTTACTTTTACCGATCTTTGCGTGGCCTCTCTTAATAGTATTAGATAGGGAAGGTCGCACCTGTTTGCTACGGCCAACTTGCTGCCAGGGGCGCATGTGTCGGCGGAAAAGCTGGAATCATCGAGTTGATCCAGCATGGCAAGGATAGCTTCAGAGCGAGTTGTTCCTCGCTCTCGGCTGGACTGCTGATCTGTTCGCTCCAGATGCGGCTTTCCCGAAAATAGTCTGGCTACCCAGCCTCCCTGAGTATAGTGACCTGCGGCTTCCGAGTAATCCGGGCAGGGGAGATCCCATGGGAAAATTGCCCACTCATCCCATTTTCCCGATACGCCTAGCCGCCATAAAAGTTCTACCTTGGGGCGCCTGCCGTAGCAGTAGCGGCTATCAAAAATCTCTCTGCTATCAGATCGAAATACTATTTGTGGTTCTTCAGTGGGGGTTGGTTCGAAGTCTTCACTCAGAACAGATTGATTATCCAGCAGTCTTGCCATTGGAATAACATGGTAGGGGTAAGCATTGTTGTTGAGTACCTGTTGCTTTATTGCTCGCCAGGCTTTTTGGGTTACAAAGCAGTTGCCATCCCAAGGTAAAATCCAGTCTGCTTTCGATTTGCCGTCCTGGAGGGCGAGATTTCTGGCCCCATTATTGTTCATTACATAATTGTTTTTATAGCGGTAAAGGCTCAGCTCTGCCTGAACCGCTAAGTCCTGGCGTAATCGTAGCCCCTTTAATTTATAGGGGGCATAGCTGATGGGGTGATCGAGAATATTCCACTCTATTTTTCGGTAGTCGTCCCAGCTAAAAGGGATTCTGAGAAAGGTTTGTTGATAGTCGCCGAGCAGTTTAATAATGGCTGCTTCTTCATTAGGGTCGACTATTCGATTGAGGATAAATATTTTTTCGCACTGGTCGAGTTCAGGCTCATGCTTCAAAATAAATTCAAGATTCTTGCGGGACTGTCCCACACTATGCCGGGGAGCTAAGTCGTTGCCGATGACTCTGTAGAGAGCAAAGGTCTGGGTTCTATTTGTTGTGGCTTTATGGGATTTGACTGGCGTAGTTTTGGGGTAGGGGGAACGACTGCTCGGATAGTGAAATTTGGGAAAATGGTGATGCCTTCGCATAATAATATTGGCTAGGCGCCTGGCATATTTTAGGGTTTTTCTTTTTAGCTTTTGAGAAAAGAATATACAGCGATCTCGCCACCTTAGCCAAAAAGTGTGCTCACGGAGTGATGTTGTTTCCTGTTCGGAGGCTAGCTGTTTTACGGGCGTTGGCATGGAAGCGTATTCTTATAGTTAGATATAGAGAAATCTAGTGAGTGCTCACTGATTGCTGACGGAAAGCCGGCAATCAAATTTTTTCTCGTGATTCGGAGTTAATTATAGTCGGCTAGATTCTAGAGCTTGGTGTCGAGCCATGTAGACGTAAAGTGCGCCAGCTTAAAAGTTATTTTTTTGTGCAGGGCAAGCTGAGATCTTTCCTATAGGCAAAAAAAAGCCCCGCTAGTTAGCGGGGCTTTCGTCTGGATCAGGCTGTCAATTAGACATTCACTTCCTGGATCTCAGTCGCTGCGATGCGCTTGCCTTCTTCGGCAGACTTCTGGAAGTCTTCAATCTGATCGAAGTTCAGGTAGCGGTAGATCTCGCTGGACATGGAGTCCAGGTTCTGTGCGTATTCCTGGTACTCAGCCGGAGTCGGCAGTTTACCCAGGATGGCGCCTACAGAAGCCAGCTCAGCGGAGGTCAGGTACACGTTGGCACCATCGCCCAGACGGTTGGGGAAGTTACGGGTAGAGGTGGACAGTACGGTGGCGTTCGGTGCCACACGTGCCTGGTTACCCATACACAGGGAACATCCGGGCATCTCGGTGCGGGCACCGGCAGAGCCGTAGATGTTGTAGTAACCCTCTTCCATCAACTGGTGCTCGTCCATCTTGGTGGGCGGGGAAATCCACATGCGAGTGGAGATGCCACCTTTGTGTTCTTGCAGCAGTTTACCGGCAGCGCGGAAGTGACCGATGTTGGTCATACAGGAGCCGATAAATACTTCATCTACCTTGTCGCCAGCAACGTCGGACAGCAGGCGAGCGTCGTCCGGATCGTTAGGAGCACATACGATCGGTTCTTTGATCTCGGCCAGGTCGATCTCGATCACTTCCAGGTACTCGGCGTCGGCGTCCGCTTCCATCAGTTTCGGGTTGGCCAGCCACTCTTCCATGGCGCGCGCGCGGCGCTCCAGGGTACGCTTGGAGCCGTAACCTTCTGCGATCATCCAGCGCAACAGGGTTACGTTGGAGCGCAGGTACTCAGACATGGTGTCTTCGGACAGCTTGATGGTACAGCCAGCAGCGGAGCGCTCGGCGGAGGCGTCGGACAGTTCGAATGCCTGCTCTACAGTCAGGTCTTCCAGGCCTTCGATCTCGAGGATGCGGCCGGAGAAGATGTTCTTCTTGCCTTTCTTCTCAACGGTCAGCAGGCCTTGCTTGATGGCGTAGAGAGGAATGGAGTGCACCAAGTCGCGCAGGGTGATGCCGGGCTGCATTTTGCCCTTGAAGCGCACCAGTACGGACTCAGGCATATCCAGCGGCATAACACCGGTAGCGGCGGCGAAAGCTACCAGACCGGAACCTGCAGGGAAGGAGATACCCATGGGGAAGCGGGTGTGGGAGTCACCACCGGTACCTACGGTGTCCGGCAGCAGCATGCGGTTCAGCCAGCTGTGGATGATGCCGTCAGCCGGGCGCAGGGAAACACCGCCACGGTTCATGATGAAGTCCGGCAGGGTGTGCTGGGTGCTGATATCAACGGGCTTGGGGTAGGCCGCAGTGTGACAGAAAGACTGCATTACCAGGTCGGCGGAGAAGCCGAGGCAGGCCAGGTCTTTCAGTTCATCGCGGGTCATGGGGCCAGTGGTGTCCTGGGAGCCCACAGTGGTCATTTTCGGCTCGCAGTAGGTGCCCGGACGGATACCTTCAACGCCACAGGCTTTACCAACCATCTTCTGCGCCAGAGTGTAACCCTTGCCGGTGTCGGCAGGTTGCTCAGGCTTGCGGAACAGCTCGGAAGGCGCCAGGCCTAGGGCTTCACGGGCTTTGCCGGTCAGGCCGCGACCGATGATCAGGTTGATACGACCGCCAGCCTGAACTTCGTCCAGCAGTACGTCGGACTTCAGTTGGAATTCAGACAGGACTTTGCCGTCTTCGGCCAGGATCTTGCCGTCGTAAGGGCGGATCTCGATAACGTCGCCCATGCCCAGTTCGTCAACGGGGGCTTCGAATACCAGTGCACCGGCATCTTCCATGGTGTTGTAGAAGATCGGGGCAACTTTACCGCCGATACAAATACCGCCACCTTTCTTGTTGGGCACGCCAGGCATTTCTTCACCGAAGTACCACAGCACGGAGTTGGTGGCGGACTTACGGGAAGAACCGGTACCTACTACGTCGCCAACGAAAGCAACGGGCAGGCCCTTGGCTTTAACTTCTTCAATCTGCTTCAGCGGACCGGTAACGCCTGCTTCTTCTGGCTCCAGACCGTCGCGCTTCATTTTGTACATGGCCAGCGCGTGCAGCGGAATGTCCGGACGAGACCAGGCATCCGGTGCCGGAGACAGGTCGTCGGTGTTGGTTTCGCCAGTTACCTTGAATACGGCAACTTTGATGCTCTCGGGTACTTTGTTGCGCTTGGTGAACCACTCGGCGTCTGCCCAGGATTGCATTACCGCTTTGGCGAATTCGTTGCCGGCTTTGGCTTTCTCTTCCACATCGTGGAAGGCGTCAAACATCAGCAGGGTGCCTTTCAGCTGCTCGGCAGCCAGTTCGGCCAGATCTTTGTCGTCCAGCAGCTCGACCAGGGTGGAGATGTTGTAACCGCCCAGCATTTGGCCCAGCAGTTCTACAGCGTGTTTGCGATCGATCAGCGGGGATTCTGCTTCACCTTTGATAATGGCGGACAGGAAACCTGCTTTAACATAAGCGGCTTCGTCAACGCCCGGCGGAACGCGTTGGGTGAGCAGGTCAACCAGTTCCTGTTCTTCGCCTTTTGGCGGATTTTTCAGCAATTCAACCAGGCCGGCGACTTGCTCGGCGTCCAATGGCTTTGGCGGAATGCCTTGTTCGGCGCGCTCGGCGACGTGTTTGCGATAGGCTTCAAGCACTGATAAGTCCCTCTTGGTGTGTGGGGTGGCACCTACAGCGGGTGGAATTCCCGGTCTATTAACTGTCAGCCGGGATTTTTTTTTCGAGGCCGCTGATGGCGGGGGGCGAATACTACAGGAAAGCCCTACTGCTGTTAAGTTTATCGAAAAATCAATAATTTAAGTGAATTATCACTATTTGCTAGGTGAATTTTAGTAGTTTGGCAGCTGGTACTTCCCCCCTTTTCTTGGCGGCGGAAACAAAATAGGCTACGCGCAATTTGAAGGCCGCGCGGGCGGCATAAATAGGTTGGTCGGATAGTTAATGTATAAGAAGGTTCGCACGCCCTGTATCGGTGTTTGTTCCACGGGAATTGGCGATGATGTTTGCCGTGGCTGCAAGCGCTTTGCGCACGAGGTGATTGATTGGAATGCCTACAGTGAAGAACAGCGCCGGGTAATTGCCGAGCGCCGAGAAGGGTATTTGGTGAACGCAGTACGCAGCCAGTTGGAGATCGTGGATCGCGAGCTGCTATTGGAGCAGCTTCATCACCAGCGGGTCCGTTTTGATGAAAGTCAAAATCCCTACTGTTGGGTGTTCGAACTATTGCGGGCAGGGGCCAGCCAGATATCGGACCTCAAGGCTTTTGGGTTGCAACTTACCGCGCAGGCGCGCGGCGTTCCACTGGTGGAAATTCGCCGCCTTATCGATGAGGATTTTTACGCACTTTCTGTCGCCTATTACCAGCGCTATGTGGCGCCTGGTATTACCTAAGAAGGTTCAAAAATTGATGGCAGCCTCATTTGGGGGGCTTGGATTTAGCGCTGCTGGCGCAAAAATACTCTGAGCGCCGGTAGAAAGGGTTCACTGGCGATTGCCAGATCCCGCCGCTGGCGCCGTCGACTCAAGCTCGGTTGGTGGTCAACTCGGGTGAATTCAGGCAGCTGCCCGGCCTCGTTGGCTTCTACCAGGATCGGCATGGAGGAATAGCCGACCTGATGATATTCCTCTTCTTCACCTAGCTCGTGCCCATAGAAGATTTCCGCTACCTGGAGATTGGGGCGACTCTGCACTTGCACCTGGCGCAAATCCTCCTGCTGGCTTTTGTGTAGCCCGGCGAGCAACTGGCGCTGGTATTGGATACCGGGATCGGACCCCTGAGGGTCCAGCTGCACCAACTTCTTTTCACACCATTTCACCGTGACCTTGCGAATAGATTTACGCGCCTTAATCCATGAAAGGGTGATGGCATCGGGCCGCTTCGGGCACATCAACACCAGGCGGTAGCATTGGCGTAGATGTGCGCGGGGGTATCCGGCATCCGCAAGGGTTTCCCGCACAGTGCGATCCTGCTCTGCTACTGGCCGCTCCGCCAGGGCGCTGCGAAGTTCGGCGATAGCCTTGGCAAAGATCTCTTTGTGGTTATTGAGTTGTTGAGCAAACTCAAGGGCTTTGGTCGGCACCGCCAATAAACCCGGTACCTGTAAAGTAGCGCGGGCATCTCCTCCGGCACTAATGGGCTCCAGGTAGTCGAGTTGAGAGTATAGAGCGCCTGATAGTGAATAGGGGCGTTCAAAGCTCTGATTGAGACTGAGTGCGGCATCCTGTGCGAAAGGGGGCTGAAGTAGATAGTGCTGCCAGGGTTTCTCGGCATTTTGCAGTAATTCCAGGGATTCTCTCAGAGCTTGGGCGGCGCCATGGATATTTTCTAATAGCGGCGGGATAGCTTTTGCCTGGGTTCTGTAGTCATTCATCAGATATGCCGGATAAAAAGTGACTTTTATATTAATGCACTTAATAAATCGTTATCAAGTTGAGTGTATTTATCACTAGGGACCTTCCTAGATAATTGCAGACCCGGTTTGTCAGTCGGGGGAGTAGTGCCCGCTGGTGGTTTAAAAGCGGGCGTTTGTGGCTTGAGGCCGCTATAATCCCGCGCCAAGTTATTTTGCTCCGGTTAAGTTTGTTCGTCCTATGAATGCTCAAGTCCCAGATCTTTCCGCTATCAATGAATTCCTGCTGTGTCCCACGCCCGATGCCTGGGTGGAGGCGGCATTGAAGGAGCCGGAAATGATGCTGATCGATCATGCCAACTGCGAGAAAAAAGCGGCGGGTACTGCCCTGAACCTGATGTTTCGGTATCTGAATGACTTTGAGCTGCTGAACAAAATGTCGCGTCTGGCTCGCGAAGAGCTGCGTCACTTTGAGCAGGTGCTGGCGATTATGGAGAAGCGCGGTATCGCCTATCCTCACGTTAGTGCCTCTCGCTACGCGGCGGGCCTTCGTGCCGAAGTCCGCAGCGCAGAGCCGGGGCGACTGATCGACACGCTGATTTGTGGCGCTATTATCGAAGCGCGCTCCTGCGAGCGCTTTGCACGGATTGCGCCTCAGTTAGATGATGAGTTGCAGAAGTTTTATCTCTCCCTGCTCAAATCTGAGGCACGCCACTTCCGCGATTACCTGCACCTTGCCCAGAAGGCTTCCGATGAAGATATTCAACCTAGGGTTCAGGCACTGCTGGAGAAAGAAAAGGAATTAGTGGAAGGCAGTGATGGACAGTTCCGCTTTCACAGTGGTGTGCCGGAGAGTGCAGGGCAGTAATTCTCGCTTGGCCTGCTAAGGTGGCTCAGATTTTCAGGAAGCTTTCGAATTGATGTTTATTAGCTACAAGCTTCCTGATTCTTTAGTGATAACACCAGAATTCTTGCTGCCTAAGCTCACTATATGGGGTCATACCGGCAGTAGCGCTAATCGTTGGTTATGGAATTATCGTAGGGCTGCTTGGTAGTTCTGTTACCTTTACCCGACCCGACCCGACCCGACCCGACCCGACCCGACCCGACCCGACCCGACCCGACCCGACCTGACCTGACTCTACGTTTGTGCCCTAAAAATCAGCACAGGTCTCTTTGGGATCTCGCCGGTACAAGTCGATATCGACCGATCGAACGCTATAAGTAAGCGGGGTGAGTAGTTATAAACTAATACTAAAAGGTATTTGTAAGCTGTACCATCGTAAGCACGCTAGAAGATTAAACTCGTACACTAGTGCCTGTTCAGCAATGCCTTGTTGGCCAATCTTGAAAAACTTACGTACTGTACAGTGGATTTCTACTGACCATCCTTCCGTAAAAATTATAATTTAGAGCCAATGTGTGGAAGTACAGTTTTTTAGTGCCGCCTTTTGAAGGTTTACGTGCCGTTTCTTAATCAGCTTTTTATTTTTAATCAGTTATTCTGTAATCAGAAAGCATAAGTGGTTTATGGGCATCTTTGTCTGAGTGATTCAAGGAAGACGAAAGTGGCTCGTTGGATGCTTTTTTGTAGTGCATTAAGGGTTAATGAAACTGCTTAAAGACATATTAAGAGAGGGACACTAGGCAACGGGCTAATTTCAGGAAGTTTTAGGCTGCCTGAGAAATGCACCAAAACGGGGAAGCCTGGGGCGGTATACCTATTGGTGTTACTGCAGGGGCCGCATTCGACGATCTTGGAGCACTGAAGATTGAGGAGCGTAATGATCAGTCAGGATGATTGTTATGGTGAGTTTGTACCAGGTAGCCCAGTATTTCTTCCCTCCTCCCCCAGAAAATGTAAATAATGGAAAAACTATCTTTCATTTCCAAGAAATATACAGATGCTGAGAGAAGCACAGAGGCAAGGCTGTCCCGTGCTTTACTCAATAATTTTGCACAAGATCTCATAAAGCAAAACGGTATTCACGGTGGGGTTGATCACTTAGACGCCGTAGTATTTTAGTTTGCAGAAAATATAAAGATCTTGGGGCGCTCTCCAGTAGATATGATCATGATTTACATTTATCCTTGGCGAGAAGGTTGTATCAATAAAGCCATTAAAGAGTTCTGTTAGGGTGTGAGGCTATTTGGCCTTCCTCGAGAAGGACTGAAAAAAAGACATGGCAAGCTTCCAACTTTACTCTGGCGAAAAAGGTTATATTTTGCCGTTTGAACATCAATATAGCTAACTCTGAATCAGTATTGGTGCTCAAGATGATCTTTTGTGTGACCAATGATGTTGCTAAGAGCAAGCTATTTCAAAGCTGTAATTGTTTATTGGCTCCTGAGGATGTTAAAAAATATTTGCATGCAATGAAATGTAAAGGTTGATATTAAAGGGAGGCTGGGGAGATGGTGTTATTTGGGACTGGTGTTTGACGAAATATCTGGTTATGGATAACCAGATATTGGATTTTTTAAACACAATTCCACCATGTTGGCAGGTGGTGGTCCTATGCTTTTAGACTTGGTAGAAAAGTACTAGGCGCGTATCCCAGTGATAACTCTGAACCTTTTGGAGGTGTTGATGCCTTTTAGGTTTTAGGGAGTTTGAATATGATTCAGAGGATATTGGCAGCCGCAGGTTTAATCTAATAGGTTTGAAGGCTGTTCAAATATGCATTAATGTGGATACTCCAAAAATAGGGAGGTTTTTGGAGGATGGGACGATAGGAAGATGGATAACTTGATCAATTAGGAAGAATATTAATGAAAGTTATATATAAATTGTTTTTTATGGTTTTAACCGTCAGCGTATGTTTTGCTGGGTCAATACATGAGGATGTGATTCACTCTCAGGTATCTGAAGAAGGGAAAACCTTTTCAGTAGACATGTTAACGGCTGAAAGTGATGTGTCTGGTGCAGTGACAGATAATGTTGCTAATATTCTTGGGGCAATAATTAAAATTCTACTGGGAGAGGTTTAACATTTAGCCCAGCGGACTTTGGGTGAAATGATGGGGTAATGTTTCGCTGGGCTTCAAAACTCTGTGCCAGCTGTATAAGTCCATAAGGTGATCAATTTATCTGGAAGATAACTGCGGTAGTATTAGGCTGTAATTTTAAACCGGATGCGTTTGGTTTTTTAAGTTTGGTGGCGGATAGTGTCTCCATTCGTGCTTGCGGTGTTCTTTTAGTGAATATCGAAGAGTTACTCTCAACGTGTCTCATTTCGGTGTTTAAAATTTATCTCTGCTTGAGGTTCCAAGGCTCTTTTCTCTTATCCTGAATCAAGCTTTTTCAATAGCCGAATAAACTCTTCAAGCTCTTTACTGCTGGTGGAATCCACAGAAAATTTATTGTGAAAAAATATGGTGAGTTTCACTTTGGGGGAATTGATGAAAACCGTATAGCCGTCAAAGTCAGTGCTGACTGCCAGCCCCTGGTAATGCCATTCGTTACCTTCCTTGCGCCCCTCCTTTGTCGCCCTATCAAACACCCGCAGCGCTTGTTTGACGTCAATCTTCTGTTCGGCATCCATTGCTGCTTGCTCCTGCCGCTAAGCTTGTTGTTTGAGACGAAACTGTCTTTGACTTGGAAGCTTAGACGACATGGACACTGACATCCATCACTACCCACCAGTCGATACGCGGCTGTTTGACTGGCTGGCTTACCTTGGTTTGATTCCATTTGTCGCAGGAATCATTATGCAGTGGTTAGGGTTTTCTCTTTGGGGAGTGACTCCGCGCCTACTGTTCACCGCCTACAGCGCCGTGATTCTGAGTTTTCTTTGCGGTGTTTGGTGGGGTGCTGCACTCAATCAAGTGGGGCATCCGCATAGGATGATTTTAGCGCTACTGAGTAACCTGGTGACGTTGGTGGGGTGGGTGGCGCTGCTGATGTTTCGCACCACTTGGGCGCTACCGGTATTACTAGTTGCTTTCGGTTTTGTTGTCTGGGCCGAGGCCCGGTTGAACCCCAATCTGCCCGGGCGGGATCAGTATTTCCGCACCCGCAGCATCGTGACCTACCTAGTGATGGCCTGCCATCTTCTAATGATTCTGCTGCTCCTTTGAAATGTCTGGCGCAAACTAAACTGTTACCAGCGAAGTTATTTTGGGGTAGCTCTTATGCAACCTGTTTCCTCTGAGGTGCTCGACCAGCTATTCAACAAAGCCCGAACCCATAGTCATTGGCAGGATAAGCCGGTTTCAAAAGAGGTTTTGAAACAGCTTTACGACTTGGTCAAATTCGGACCCACCAGTGCTAATTGTTGCCCTATGCGATTGGTGTTTGTTGTAAGTAAGGAGGCTAAGGAGCGGCTAAAGCCAGCGCTTAATGAGGGAAATATTGAAAAAACTATGCGGGCTCCGGTGACTGCCATTGTTGCTTACGATATGCACTTTTATGAACACCTTCCGGAGCTCTATCCCCAGACTCCTGCGCGGGAATGGTTTGCCGATAGCCCCGAATATGCCGAGGTTACCGCATTTCGTAATGGTTCCTTACAAGGAGGCTACTTTATTTTAGCGGCGAGGGCCCTGGGGCTCGATTGCGGCCCAATGTCGGGGTTTGATAACGCATTAGTTGATGAGGAATTCTTCAGTGACAAATGCTCAGCACCGGCTTTTCTGCCGGAGCACTTTCCTGATTGTCATATTAAGTCCAATTTCTTGTGCAATCTTGGCTATGGCGAAACCGACAAATTATATCCGCGCAACCCTCGGTTGGATTTCGATGAAGTGTGCAGAACTCTGTAAATTGTTGTGTTTAACATAATTCGTATTTTTTAATGCGGGTTAATGGCAGTGGATCAAGAATTTAGGTGTGATTAAGTGGTTCTTAAACGATCTCAGCGGTTGATTGACCCGGAAGAATATTTTTTACCTCGGCAAGAGGACGCGCTTTATGAGTTGTTTGGCCGGGACATTAGCCGGGCTGTGGTTGAGCGATTTTTGTCGATGCAAGATGAGGAATACTTCCGCTGTGTCAGTTCGGGAAATTTCGGTATCTATGCCGCAGACCAACTATTGATAGATTGCTATGCAAAAAAAATTAATGAGCAGGCAATCCTCGATGAAAAGTTGTTGTTTAGTCGAGAAGAGCTGGAGCCGATTATTCAGGCATATAGAGCGGAAACACTTTATATGAACCTGGCAATGGACAACGCAGCGCTGCCACACGATGTAATTACCACCGAGGAATTTGTCTTACATCTACAGGCGACCATTCTTAAGGCGTTGGAGAAAAAGCGGGATGCTGATGATTTTATCGTGGTTATCCCGACCACCAGCTACAAAGGGGAGCTCATTCCCAAGGCCATTTGCAGTAAAGCCAAGTTGAATGATGAAACCTTTGAGCGTCAATTCCAGTTGGGGCTTGTTCGCAATCAACACCTGCAATATGTCTTAAGTAAATCCTACTTGTGGACCCTGGCACATGCCTGGCCCTTTATAACGGGTTCGGAAGTGGGGGAGGGGTTGTTCAAAGGGGTGGTATTTCGGCAGTTTGATCTAGGTTTTGGCACTATAGCCTCGGATCTAGACAGTGATACCAATGTATTTGTGATTACAGATGCAAGTTGTACTGGTGGTGAGGCAGAGCATATTCGCAGCCGTCTGTTGAGAATGGATAGGCATGAACGCTCGGCGATTATTGTTCCTTTATGTAAGAAGGAAGCGATACATCGTTTGGATAAAAGTGCGGAAGGTAATGCAGAAATTGTGTCTGGGGTAGTCCTGGATGACTTCAAGCGGCAGTGGAAAGATGTTGGCCATCGAGCGAGCTATAAGACCCTCAGGGGGGCGAAGAGGTGATGGCCTGGCATGAGTCCTTATAATGCCGGCTTAGACACCATCAGATAGACAATGGCAACGGTCATGGGAAATGCGATAGCCCCGAGCAGGCACCAAGCCATCATTAGCTTGCGCATTTTGTCTATATTACCGTCTTCTTTGGCATGTTTACGCAGCTGGTACCGAAGGTAAACAACCGGCAGCCACAACAAGAACACGGTTGCGCTGAGCCCGGCGGCTAATTGCAGCCAGGCTTGTAGCATCCAGCTTGGATTAATCAGTAGCATACCCACCGCACTACCGAATAGACCAATTACCGCCGATCCGGTAAATATCCAGTCTGCCTGTACCGTTTCCCGGCTAACCCACTGCATAACTTGGGCATTTCCGGACAGCCAGCCCCTCAGGGTGTACCAAGCGATGCCGGTCCCTGTGCCGAGTACGATTATGGCGCAGAGGATATGCAGTGTTTTCAGTATCAGATAGTAATTCACAGCGCTGCCGGCCAGACTAAAGTTGGAGATAAATTAGTGGCTGCGGTCGTTAATTTCAATGCCAATTATCGCTGCCTTGATATCTGCTAGCTCGAGCTAGTAGGACGATAAACGATATGGGGGAGAAAAGTGATCTTCCGACCGGAGAAAATTATCAGTGGTGGTCAGACGGGGGCGGATACCGGTGGCCTGCTGGCGGGGCAGCGCCTGGGAATTGCCACCGGTGGCACAGCACCGCAGGGTTACTGGACTGAGATCGGTGATCGGCCGGATTTTCTGAAAGGGCTTGGGCTGGTTGAAAACACGTCCCCGGATCTGGAAGAGCGTACTCGTGAGAATATCCGCAACTCTGATGCCACTGTTATCTTCACAACCAATCCCAGTAGTGATGGCACCCTGTTTACTATTGAGTTCTGCCAAGCATCGGGGAAACCACACTTGGTAGTCAATCCGACTGATGCCGATCGAGTACAATTGGTGCGTGACTTTATCCTCAAGAATCGTCCGCAGACGCTCAATGTGGCGGGTAACCGTGAATCCAACTCCCAAGGGATTACTGAAATTACCGCAGAGACAATCCAGAAAGCGCTAACTGGTTGAGGCCTGAGTATCCACATCAGGTGTTGCCTATTAGCCCTAAAATCCCTCACCTTTAAGGTATCTAGGGATTTTTAGGGTAGCGTGAGAGGCCGTTAGTAGATGCAGACAGCACCAGCCCCCGATAGGGCTCTGACGACTAAGGTCGCAGAGTGCAAATGCAGTGCGCCTGGAGTTGAGTTGGTATTTCAATGTAGCGGGTGTAGCCCTGGAAAAAGCGTTTGGAGGGAGTGCTTGAAGGGTCGCTACAGGGGAGTGGACGAAGGCAGCTTCTTGCTGAAAAGCTGAGGATATTATGAATTTCAGTAGCTTGCAATCACCCTACAGCTATCCGATGGATACTAATACCCCCCGCTTTAAAGGCAGGGGGAGGGTTAGGGTGTGCAAAAGTAATCAGTAAATATAGACTGCGCCGGAGCTTGGGCCGCTATTATCACTCTGATCGCCATTAATCCCGCTGCTTTCCCCCATAGCACCCACTACCAGGGTGTGGCCATCGGCACTGAGGCTGACAGAGCTACCGAAGAAGTCATAGGCCTCGGTATTACTGGATTTGAGATAGGCTTGTTGTTGCCAGGTGTTGGCCTCACGCACAAACAGGTAAACCGTGCCAGAACCAAAAGCCCCATTGTTGAGCTGATCGCCATCGACACCCTGGGCGCTGCTTTCTTCAAGAGAAGCGCCAACGGCCAGGGTGTGGCCATCGGCACTGAGGCTGACAGAAGTACCGAAGCTGTCATCGGCACCGGAATTACTGGCCTTGAGGTAGGCCTGCTGTGCCCAGGTATCGCCCTCCCGTACAAATAGGTAAACCGCGCCAGAATGCATAGCTTCATTGTTTAATTGATCGCCATCGATACCCTGGGCGTTGCTGCTTTCAAAAGAAACGCCGACGGCCAGAGTGTGGCCATCGGCACTGAGGCTGACAGAGCTACCGAATAAGTCAAAGGCATCGGTATTGCTGGCCTTGAGGTAGGCTTGTTGCGCCCAGGAGTCGCCCTCCCTTGCAAATAGGTAAACCGCGCCAGAAAGTGAAGTGTCATTGTGGAGCTGATCGCCATTAACACCCTGAGCGTTACTGCCCTCATTGGGGGCACCGACGGCCAGGGTATGGCCGTCGGCACTGAGGCTGACAGAGCTACCGAAGATGTCAAAGGCATCGGCATTACTGGCTTTGAGGTAGGCCTGTTGCGTCCAGGTATCGTCTTCCCGCACAAACAGGTAGACTGCGCCAGTTTCTCCAGCTTCATTGTTGAGCTGGTCGCCATCAATACCCTGGGCGCTGCTACCCTCACCAGCAGAACCGACAGCCAGGGTGTGGCCATCGGCACTGAGGCTGACAGAAAACCCGAAGCTGTCATCGGCATCGGTATTGCTGGCCTTTAAGTAGGCCTGTTGCTTCCAGATGTCGCCGTCCCTTACAAAGATGTACACCGCGCCAGAAGTGGTTGCTTCTTCGTTTTGCTGATTGCTATTGATACCAATCGCGTTGCTGTCCTCGCCAAAAGCACCGACGGCCAGGGTGTGGCCATCGGCACTGAGGCTGACAGACCTACCGAATAAGTCTAAGGCATCGGTATTGCTTGCTTTGAGGTAGGCCTGCTGCACCCAGGCGTTGCCCTCTTTTGCAAACAGGTAGACTGCACCAGAAGATGAAGCTTCATTGTTGAGCTGGTCGCCATTGATACCCTGGGCGCTGCTGTCCTCGCCAGCAGCGCCAACGGCCAGGGTGTGGCCATTGGCACTGAGGCTGATAGAAGTACCGAAGTAGTCATAAGTGCCGGCATTACTGGCCTTGAGGTAACCAATGGCAGCAACCAGGGTGTCGCTTACGGCGATAAGGTCTGAGTTGGTGCACTGCTCCTGTTCTCCCTCCCCATTACAAGCTTGTAGCAGGTACTGGGCATTTGCCCGTGCGTAGAGCGGGACTTCCAGCGCTATGGTTTCACTCCCCTGGGGGATATTCTCAGCGACAGGGGTAAAGCCGGAGAGCCCATCGGGGTTCTCCAGTAAGTGGTAATGACTGGCGTTGCCGGAGTCAGTCCAATTAAAGCGGAACAGCTTAACGGGCTCAAAGCTCAGGGTGAAACCCTGTGGTGCATCGGGTGTATCAGGAGTATCAGGAGTATCAGGAGTATCAGGAGTATCAGGAGTATCAGGAGTATCAGGAGTATCAGGAGTATTCGGTACGACAGGTGTCTCTTCGTTGTTGCTTGTGTCGCTACCGGACCCTCCACCGCTGCAAGCGGTAAGGAAGGAGAGGATAATCATCATAAAGATGGCTTTAAAGAACTGCGGGGGCATAGCGATAGGGTCTCTAGGCTTTTAAATACAACCACTTAATTATTCATATCGCCCATGTTGTTTCTTTAGGTTTTGGGCATTTTTTATAGGTCGCAGAGTGCAAATGCAGTGCGCCTGGAGTTGAGTTGGTATTTCAATGTAGCGGGTGTGGCCCTGGAAAAAGCGTTTGGAGGGAGTGCTTGAAGGGTCGCTACTGGGGACTGGATGAAGGCAGCTTCTTGCTGAAAAGCCGGGGGTATTATGAATTTCAGTAGCTTGCAATCACCCTACAGCTATCCGATGGATACTAATACCCCCCGCTTTAAAGGCAGGGGGAGGGTTAGGGTGGTATGCAAAAGCAGTCAGTAAATATAGACCGCGCCGGCACTTGGGGCGCTATTGTCACTCTGACCGCCATTAATCCCGCTGCTGTCCTCCCTAGTTGCACCCACTACCAGGGTGTGGCCATCGGCACTGAGGCTGACAGAGCTGCCGAAGAAGTCAAAGGCATCGGTATTACTGGGCTTGAGATAGGCCTGCTGCGCCCAGATATCGCCCTCCCTGACAAATAGGTAGACCGCGCCAGCATCTGTAGCTTCATTATTTAGCTGGTCGCCATTAATACCCCGGGCGTTACTGTCCTCGCCATAAGTACCGACGGCCAGGGTGTGGCCATCGGCACTGAGGCTGATAGAAATACCGAAAATGTCATCGGCATCGGTATTACTGGACTTGAGATAGGCCTGCTGCGCCCAGATATCGCCCTCCCTGACAAACAGGTAGACCGCGCCAGCATTTTCAGCTTCATTGTTAAGCTGATCGCCATTGATACCCCGGGCGTTACTGTCCTCGTAATAAGTGCCGACGGCCAGGGAATGGCCATCGGCACTGAGGCTGATAGAAGTGCCGAAGAGGTCATCGGCATCGGTATTACTGGACTTGAGATAGGCCTGCTGTGCCCAGATGTCGCCCTCCCTGACAAACAGGTAGACTGCGCCAGCATTTTCAGCTTCATTATCGAGCTGGTCGCCATCGATACCCTGGGCGCTGCTATCCTCGCCATTGGCACCGACGGCCAGGGTGTGGCCATCCGTACTGAGGCTGACAGAGCTACCGAAGATGTCAAAGGCATCAGCATTACTGGCTTTGAGATAGGCCTGCTGCGCCCAGGTATCGTCTTCCCGCACAAACAGATAGACTGCGCCAGCTCCAGGGGCTTCATTATTGAGCTGGGCGCCATCAATACCCTGGGCGCTGCTGTCCTCACCATCAGCACCGACGGCCAGGGTGTGGCCATCGGCACTGAGGCTGACAGAATCCCCGAAGTTGTCAAAGGCACCGGCATTACTGGCCTTGATGTAGGCCTGCTGCGCCCAAGTGTCGCCTTCCCGTACAAACAGATAGGCTGCGCCAGCTCCAGGGGCTTCATTATCGAGCTGGTCGCCATCGATACCCTGGGCGCTGCTATCCTCGCCATTGGCACCGACGGCCAGGGTGTGGCCATCCGCACTGAGGCTGACAGAATTACCGAAGAAGTCAAAGGCACCGGCATTACCGGCTTTGAGGCAGGCTTGCTGTACCCAGGCGTTGTCTTCCTGCACAAATAGGTAGACCGCGCCAGCATCTGTTATAGCTTCATTGTTGAGCTGATCAACACCAATAATACCCTGGGCGCTGCTGTCCTCCCTACTTGCACCGACAGCCAGGGTCTGGCCATCGGCACTGAGGCTGACAGAAAAGCCGAAGAAGTCATCGGCATCGGCATTACTGGCCTTGAGGTAACCAATGGCAGCAACCAGAGTGTCGCTTACAGCGATAAGGTCTGAGTTGGTGCACTGCTCCTGTTCTCCCTCCCCATTACAAGCTTGTAGCAGGTACTGGGCATTTGCCCGTGCGTAGAGCGGGACTTCCAGTGCTATGGTTTCACTCCCCTGAGGGATATTCTCAGCGACAGGGGTAAAGCCGGAGAGCCCATCGGGGTTCTCCAGTAAGTGGTAATGACTGGCGTTGCCGGAGTCAGTCCAATTAAAGCGGAACAGCTTAATGGGCTCAAAGCTCAGGGTGAAACCCTGTGGTGCATCGGGTGTATCAGGAGTATCAGGAGTATCAGGAGTATCGGGAGTATCGGGAGTATCAGGAGTATCAGGAGTATCGGGTGTATTCGGTACGACAGGTGTCTCTTCGTTGTTGCTTGTGTCGCTACCGGACCCTCCACCGCTGCAAGCGGTAAGGAAGGAGAGGATAATCATCATAAAGATGGCTTTAAAGAACTGCGGGGGCATAGCGATAGGGTCTCTAGGCTTTTAAATACAACCACTTAATTATTCATATCGCCCATGTTGTTTCTTTAGGTTTTGGGCATTTTTTATAGGTCGCAGAGTGCAAATGCAGTGCGCCTGGAGTTGAGTTGGTATTTCAATGTAGCGGGTGTGGCCCTGGAAAAAGCGTTTGGAGGGAGTGCTTGAAGGGTCGCTACTGGGGACTGGATGAAGGCAGCTTCTTGCTGAAAAGCCGGGGATATTATGAATTTCAGCAGCTTGCTAATCCCCCCCGCTTTAAAGGCAGGGGGAGGGTTAGGGTGGCATGCAAAAGCAATCAGTAAATATAGACTGCGCCGGCGCCTGGGGCGCTATTGTCATTCTGGTCGCCTGTAATCCCGCTGTCCTCGCCAGCGGCACCGATGGCCACGGTGTGGCCATCGGCACTGAGGCTGACAGAGCTGCCGAAAAAGTCACCTGTATCGGTATCGGCCTCGGTATTACTGGCTTTGATGTAGGCCTGCTGTGCCCAGATATCGCCCTCCCTGACAAACAGGTAGGCCGCGCCAGTTTCTCCAGCTTCATTGTTGAGCTGGTCGCCATTGATACCCTGGGCGCTACTGTCCTCCCAAGTTGCACCGACGGCCAGGGTGTGGCCATCGGCACTGAGGCTGACAGAAGTACCGAAGCTGTCATCGGCATTGGTATTGCTGGCTTTGAGGTAGGCCTGCTGTACCCAGGTGTCAGTCTCCCGTACAAATAGGTAAACCGCGCCAGAAGTAGAAGCTTCATTGTTTAACTGATCGCCATCGATACCCTGGGCGTTGCTGCCTTCAAAAGAAACGCCGACGGCCAGGGTGTGGCCATCGGCACTGAGGCTGACAGACCTACCGAATAAATCAAAGGCATCGGTATTGCTTGCTTTGAGGTAGGCCTGCTGTACCCAAGAGCTGCCTTCCCGCACAAACAGGTAGACCGCTCCAGCATTTGTAGATTCATTGTTGAGCTGGTCGCCATCAATACCTTGGGCGTTGCTATCCTCATAGAGTGCGCCAACGGCCAGGGTGTGGCCATCGGCACTGAGGCTGACAGAAGTACCGAAGAAGTCAGCGGTCCCAGCATTACTCGCCTTGAGGTAGGCCTGTTGCACCCAGGCGTTGCCTTCCTGCACAAATAGGTAGACCGCGCCAGCATCTGTTATAGCTTCATTGTTGAGCTGATTGACACCAATAATACCCTGGGCGCTGCTGTCCTCCCTAGTTGCACCGACAGCCAGGGTGTGGCCATCGGCACTGAGGCTGACAGAAGTGCCGAAGAGGTCACCTTGTTCAGCATTGCTTGCTTTGAGGTAGGCCTGCTGCACCCAGGCGCTGCCTTCCTTTGCAAACAGGTAGACTGCACCAGAATCTGAAGCCCCATTGTTGAGCTGGTCGCCATTGATACCCTGGGCGTTACTGCCCTCATTGGGGGCACCGACGGCCAGGGTGTGGCCATCGGCACTGAGGCTGATAGAAGTACCGAAGTAGTCATAAGTGCCGGCATTACTGGCCTTGAGGTAGGCCTGCTGCACCCAGGCGTTGCCTTCCCTTACAAACAGATAGACCGCACCAGAAGACAAAGCTTCATTGTTGAACTGGTCGCCATTGATACCCTGGGCGCTGCTGTCCTCCCACGTTGCACCGACAGCCAGGGTGTGGCCATCGGCACTGAGGCTGACAGACCTACCGAATATGTCATCGGCATCGGCATTACTGGCCTTGAGGTAACCAATGGCAGCAACCAGAGTGTTGCTTACAGCGATAAGGTCTGAGTTGGTGCACTGCTCTTCTTCTCCCTCCCCATTACAAGCTTGTAGCAGGTACTGGGCATTTGCCCGTGCGTAGAGCGGGACTTCCAGCGCTATGGTTTCACTCCCCTGGGGGATATTTTCAGCGACAGGGGTAAAGCCGGAGAGTCCATCGGGGTTCTCCAGTAAGTGGTAATGACTGGCGTTGCCGGAGTCAGTCCAATTAAAGCGGAACAGCTTAATGGGCTCAAAGCTCAGGGTGAAACCCTGTGGAGTATCAGGAGTATCAGGAGTATCAGGAGTATCAGGAGTATCAGGAGTATCAGGAGTATCAGGAGTATCAGGAGTATCAGGAGTATCGGGTGTATTCGGTACGACAGGTGTCTCTTCGTTGTTGCTTGTGTCGCTACCGGACCCTCCACCGCTGCAAGCGGTAAGGAAGGAGAGGATAATCATCATAAAGATGGCTTTAAAGAACTGCGGGGGCATAGTGATAGGGTCTCTAGGCTTTTTAATACAACCACTTAATTATTCATATCGCCCATGTTGTTTCTTTAGGTTTTGGGCATTTTTTATAGGTCACAGAGCTCAAAACTATTGTGAGAGCACTGATCAGTGGGGCCTAGGATCCAATATGCTTCTCAAGATGATGACCCGAGGGGTTGGGTGCGCGCAGGCGCAATTCCAAGTCCGGGTATTGCCCTACGGAAAACCAGAAGAACAGGCACAGGGCAGCAATTGTGGCAAAGAGAGTGAAGTAGTGAACCCAGGCTGGTTCTGGCCCACCGGGTAGAAAGTGCTTTTCTTCAACGCTGCGACGGCGATTTAAAATTAGCGCATAAAAAATGACTGTCGCAATCACAAAGATCAGGGACCAGCGGGTTTGTTGCCCGTCAGATCCCACCAGGGCCACAAGGCAGTACACCGCTGCAATCAGCAAAATCACGGTAAACAGTCCGTACTGCTGAGGCGGCATTTTGCCGTAGGCCAAAACCCGCAAAGCTACCGCAGAATAGATATAGGGCATCAGTGTCATAATCACAGCGACAGAGGCGATTTTGCCAAACTGCTGGCTGGCCGTTGGCGATATGGTGGTGAGTATCAATACAGACATCAACACGGCCACCAGGGTTAATCCGCCGGTAGGCACGCCTTTGTTATTGGTGCGGGCAAATAGCGCTGCAAACAGGCCATCATCTGCCGCGGCCTTGGCAGACTGCCCCACCAGCAGTATCCAGCCGCCTAATGAACCGATACAGCCAATAGCGGCGCACAGGGCTACGACATTGGCCGCAGTATTTCCCAGTGCCAGGCGAGCAGCATCGGCAAAGGGAGCGGAGGAGCTGATTAATTCCTGGTTCGGCAGCATCCCCATAATGACCGATGAGCTGAGTACATAGGCGATAGAAGCCAGGATAACTCCCCCAACCGTTGCGATTGGGACGTTCTTGGTGGGGTCTTTTACCACTGCGGCGGATACAGAGGCGGTTTCCACCCCAATAAAGGCCCAGAGCGTGAAGGTAAGGCTGGCCATAATGGCACTGGGGTCGCTCTTGCCTGAGACATTCCAGCTGCTGGTAAAGTTTTGCTGGTCGAACCAGAACCAGCCAAAAATAGCGGTGCCGAGGATTGGAAGTAAAACCAGGCCGGTGGTGAGGGATTGGATGCGACCGACGGTGCGCGGGCCCAGTACATTGGCGTAAGTCAGCAGCCAGACCATGGCAACCTGGGCCATGGCAAAAGTCAGTGGGTCTTTTAACGGTGGAAAAAAATGGGTCAGATAGCCCAGGCCTGCAGTAATCAGCGCAACATTACCGATTACATTGGCCAGCCAGTAAACCAGGTTGGTTTGGTAGCCAATGTAATCGCCAAAAGCGCGGCGGGCATAGGCATAGGGGCCGCCGGCTGCGGGATAGATAGCTGCGAGCTTGGCAAATACCAGGGCCAGGGAGATAGCGCCGACGATGGTTATCAACCAGCCGATCAAAGAAATACTGCCGACTGCAGCGAGATTGGCGGGGAGCATAAAAACCCCGGAGCCCATCATATTGCCTGCAACCATCAGGGTTGCGGGGACCAGGCCTATTTTATGCTCCTCTTTGATAGGCGAGCCTATGGCGAGTCTCCCCGCAGGGCGTAAATATGATAGTGGCCGTCCCGCACCTCTACTCCGTGGTTATCGTGGGTAAAGCCTGGAAATTGCTGGTCGAAGGCTTCCAGAGTTCTCAAGTAAATCAATGCCGGACTATCTTCATCGCCAAAATTTTCGCCGGGCATTAGCAGAGGAATACCTGGAGGGTAGGGTACAACGCCTGTGGCTGCGGTACGTCCCGGTAACTTGCTTAGCGGAAGCATTTCCACATCGCCGCGAACCAGGGTTTCATAAGCTTGTACCGGACTGCAGTCAGCTCTAGGTAAGGCTGAAAATCCTGCAGACATTTGCACTGTGGTTTGCAATTTTTTCATGGAAGCAAACATATTGTCTGCAAGGTCGCGCAGCCCGATATTGCGATAGGCTGGGGACTTTTTTATAAGGTTTGGCAGGCATTCACTTAAAGGCCGGTTGGCATCGAAGTCGCGCTTAAAGGCCAGTAAAGCATTTATGAGAGTGCCCCACTTACCCTTGGTAATACCGATAGAAAACAGGAACAAAATCGTAAAATCGGTAGTTTTCTCCACGATAATGCCAAGGTTGTCCAGGTATTTACTGACGATGTTGGCAGGTATTCCAGATGCAGACAGTTTGCCATCAGGGTTTATCCCCGGGGTGGTAATCGATACTTTAATCGGGTCCAACATGCAGTAATCAGGCTCAATATCACCAAATCCATGCCATGATTCGCCGGGGTCTAATAACCAGCAGCTGGGCTCATGGCACAGGAGTTCTGCTGGGGCGCTGTGAAAAGCGTAGTTGTGCCCGTTATTGGGATCGGTGACATGCTCAGGCTGCCAACCTCCGAAGAACCACTCTTCTTTATCGCGATACTCCTGTTGCAAACGGGCCAATACTTGTCGGAACGCTACGGCCTCAGCAATTGACTCCTCTGTTAATGCTTTTCCACCCGGTCCATCCATCATTGCTGCGCTCACATCATTGGAGGCCATGATGGAATAAAGTGGGGAGGTTGAGGCATGCATCATAAAGGCTTCATTAAAGCGCCCATGCTCAATGGGTTTACGCCCATCGCGAATGTGAATCATCGATGCCTGGGACAATGCAGCAAGTAATTTATGCGTTGACTGAGTGGCAAATTTACTCGGGCCATTTTTCGCGTCGGCTTCTCCCAAATCGTACATTGCGAAGCGATCTCGATAGATAGGATTAAATCGAGCGTATGAGTACCAGGCTTCGTCAAAGTGCAGGCGATCAACGGACTCGCCGAGAAGTTCTTCCACTCTGCGCACGTTGTAACAGAGACCGTCGTAGGTGGAATTAGTAATGACTGCGTGAACGGCACGGGAATTTTTGGCGTGCTTGGACAAAGGGTTTTGCCGAATAGCATTGGCAACAGAGCTGGCCGTCAACTGTTGGGGAGGGACAGGGCCTATGAGGCCGTAGTTGTTGCGTAGGGGAATCAGGTAGGTTGGAACTGCACCTGACATGGTGATCGCGTGTTCAACGGATTTATGGCAGTTTCGATCGCACAGAGCCAGTTGCCCCCGGGTAACCGATGCCATCAATATCACTCTATTCGATGTCGAAGAGCCATTGGTTACATAGTAAGTGCGATCCGCACCAAATACTTTTGCTGCATATTGCTCTCCCTTGGCAATGGGGCCCGAGTGATCCAAAAGCGATCCCAGCTCTGTTACAGAAACAGACAGGTCCGAGCGCAACATATTTTCCCCAAAGAAATCGTAAAAAGCACGACCCGCAGGGGATTTGAGAAAAGCTGTTCCCCCAGTGTGGCCGGGTGTGTGCCATGAATATTCATGGACCCGGGCAAAGTGGGTCAGGGCGCGAAACATGGGGGGAAGAATGGCGTGGCGGTATCTTTCAATCGCGCTCTGGATGCGACCGCCGATAAAGGTCGGGGTATCTTCCAGCATCCAGATAAAATCGTTGGCTAATTCCAGGGCCCGTCGCGGCATGGTGCTGACAGTCTGCTGATCTGCCAGAAGGAATACCGGCATTTGGGGATTGCGGGCGCGAAGTTCTTCCAATACAACCAGGGCGGGGCATTCCGCTTCACCGGGCAGAGTCCAATTAATCAGCAGGCATTGGATCGCGGTGTTAGTGCTCAGTATGGCGCAGGCATCACTACCGCTGGTGGTTGTTATTACATCAATTTTTCGCTCTGATAACTCTGCCTGGAGCCTCATGGCGGCGCGGCCGGGAGCGCTGTTGTCGTCGACTTCACTGCTGGCGATCAGGGCCAGCATGCTGTTATGGCGTTGCTGTCCGAAATGATGCATGAGTGCCGCACAAACCTTTTGTTGTGGCCTGCTAAAAAGTCTCAGCGCAGGAAATTGTCTCGCAAAAGATCTACCACCTCATCTGCGCGGCCGTTGAGTATTGCTTTAAGTCCGAACAGTGCGGTGGAGGTGACTTGCTGCGCCGTAACTTCCGGCGGCATCACCAGTTCCACGCGGTTCGTCGGTACGCTGAGTAGTGCCGGCCCGTCAGTGGCGAGCCAGCGCTTCATGCTGTCCTCAAGCTGATCTGCACTCTCGATACTGGCACCACTGATGCCACAAGCTTCGGCAACGCGGCCGAAGTCCGGGTTATGTAAATCGGTATAGCTGTCGAGTAGCCCCTCAATGCGCTGCTCCATCTCTACGAAGCCGAGGGAGTTATTGTTAAATACCAGGACTTTTAACGGGATTTTTTCTTGCACCAGTGTCAGCAAGTCTCCCATTAACATGGTCATACCACCGTCGCCGCACATAGCGATGACCTGGCGCCCGGGATAGGCTTTGGCCATGCCCAGGGCTTGGGGGTAGGCGTTGGCCATGGTGCCGTGGGAAAGGCTGGTGAGAAATGAGCGTTTGCCATTGGCAGTGAGGTCGCGGAGCATCCATACCATACAAGCGCCGCCATCGGCGGTGAATACGGCATCCTCATCGGCCAGCTTATTGAGCGTCTGGGCGACAAATTGAGGGTGAATCAGGCTGGGGTCTTTCTCTTTGCCGCGGCTTTTCATCTCTTCCCGATCTTTTTTGTATCGTTCGAGAAGGTCATCGAGGAAGGTACTGTCGGTGCGGGCCTTTAATCGGGGCAAGAGGGCTTCAATGGTTGGACCCACATGCCCTACCAGGCCCATATCCACAGGGGCGCGTCGCCCCAGGTGCGGCGCTTCCGCATCAATTTGAATAATGGTGGCTTTTTCCGGGTAGAACTGGGTGTAAGCAAAATCGGTACCCAGGCACAGTAACAGGTCACAAGTCTCCATGGCCCGGTAGCCTGCGGGATTGCCGAGAATCCCGGTCATGCCCACATGGCAGGGGTTGTCGTATTCGAGAAACTCTTTCGACTTGGTGGTGTGGGCAATAGGAGCGGCCAGGTGTTGTCCCAGTTTTACTACTTCATCGTGAGTGTGACGGCAGCCGATACCGCCGTAAATAGTGATATTTTTTGCGGCGTTGATTTTCTTTGCCAGGGCGTCGAGCTCAGAGTCAGACGGACGCGCTAGCCATTCAGGGCGATGTACCGACCAGGGCAGACTGTCTTTGCTTTTCTCCTTGAACAAGTCGCCGCTAATTTGCACCACCGCGACTCCACCGCGAGTAAGCGCAGTTTGTGCAGCCTGCACAATCATTCGACGGGCTTGTTCCGGATGGGTCATGGTTTCACAGAAGACCGAACACTGTTCGTAGAGCTTTTGCTGGTCCACCTCCTGTGGATAGCCGAATCCCTGTTCCGCACGGTCGATTCGAGAGGCAATCAGTACCACCGGGGCGCCATTGCGATGGCTTTCAAAAATGCCGTTGATAAAGTGCAGGCTACCGGGCCCGGCAGTTCCGGCGCAGACGCTCAGCTCACCAGTAAGGTAAGACTCACCCCCAGCGGCGAAAGCGCCAACTTCCTCATGGCGCACATGTATCCACTCCAAGTCGGAAGTGCGCACCGCTGATGTGAAGTGGTTGATGGTATCGCCGACAATGCCGTAACACCGTTTGGCGCCGGCCTTAACCAGTGTATCGACGATAATTTCTGAAACGGTCTGCATAGCAGTCTCCACAGATTGGGTGGGGCTAGCGGTTAATAGCGCGGCGGATTGACGCGTACTTGCCTTCTTCGAGCTTGATCGCAGGCTGAAAACTGTCTGCCTGTGCGGCCAGCCACCAGTGCCAGTAGGGCGTATCTTCCGGTGCGTCGATTAGGGAGTTGGTGTCGAGAAAATGCCAGATGCGGTCTATCGGCCTGGATTCAGCGCCATTAATTCGGTGAACCAGGTGATAGGGTTTCAGGTCCCTGGGATCGGTAAGTCCTGCACCGGCGACTATATCCCCCAGTGCTTCCAGGGTTTTTGCCTGGAAAGCAGCCGCCCTTTTACTTTGCACATCCACCACCAGCCCGCGCTGGCGCCGAGGATCCTGGGTGGTAACACCAGTTGGGCAGGTATCCGTATGGCAGCGCTGGGACTGGATGCAGCCCACGGAAAACATAAATGCCCGCGCCGCATTGCACCAGTCAGCGCCAATGGCCAGGCATTGTGCCAGGCCGGACGCGGAATAAACCTTGCCGCTGGCAGCCAACTTCACTTTGTCTTTCAGGCCCGCCCCCACCAGGGCATTGCGTACGATAATCAACCCTTCCAGCAGCGGCATGCCCACGTGGTTGGACAGCTCCAGCGGCGCTGCGCCTGTGCCGCCTTCGGCGCCGTCCACAACAATAAAGTCCACCAGTTTCCCGGTCTCGTGCATGGCCTTCATAATGGCCATCACTTCGTAGATGTGCCCTACACAAAGTTTTATGCCTACCGGTTTGCCGCCGGAGAGTTCGCGCATTTGCTCGGCGAATTCAAGCATTTCAATGGGGGTGGAGAACATGGAGTGCGCGCGAGGGGAGACGCAGTTCTGCCCGGGTGTAACCTTGCGGGTGGAAGCGATCTCCTGGGTAACTTTGGCGCCGGGTAAAACCCCACCGTGCCCTGGTTTGGCGCCTTGGCTCAATTTAATTTCCGTCATTTTGACCTGATCGTTGCAGGCCTCGCGAAATAGATCCGGGTTAAAGCTGCCGTCATCGTTGCGCGCACCGAAATAACCGGTACCCAATTCCCACACTAGGTCGCCCCCATGCTTGCGGTGATAGGGGCTGATGCCTCCCTCACCGGTATCGTGATAGAAGCCGCCAATTGAGGCTCCCTTATTCAAGGCCTCTACTGCGGCGGCGGAGAGAGCGCCAAAGCTCATGGCGGAGATATTTAACAGGGCAGCGGAGTAGGGCTGCTTGCAGCGGCCCGTGCCCACTTCAGTACGGCAGGAAGTGTCTGCATTTTTCTCGGGCTTCACCGAGTGAGTGAGCCAGGTATATTCCTCACTCTGCACATCTTTTTCAGTGCCGAACGGATGCATATCGGAAAAACCTTCAGAGCGGGCATACACCAGTCGTCGGGCTTCAATGCTGTAAGGGCGCCCCTCCTCATCACCCTCGACCATATAGGCGCGGAAATAGGGACGCAGATTCAGGAATATCCAGCGAATGCGGCCGGCAACCGGGAAGTTCCGTGTAATGCTCCAGTGGGGTTGGAGCATATCGTAGATTCCCAGTAGTACCAGTGAAACGCTAATCAGTAGAGCCACCAGCCACCAGGCGCTGTCTGTAAACGTGAGCACCAAGAAGAATGGGGTCAGGATAAGAGCGGTAATGGGGATAATTGCGCGCTTTATACCATTCCGGCCGGAATAGGCGCACCAGGGGTTGGAGCTACTCATAAAATCAGGTTCAGCATCGTTACATAAAGTTCCGATACTGAACCTAGATCATTTGTAAGGGTTCTGCCTTGATAAGGCCAACTAAAGGGCTTTTTCCCCTAGCTCGCCGCCAACGCAGGCAGTGAATTTTGCTCTGCAGGTAAAAACTCGATGGCAGTGACGATGGAGTAATCCTTCAGTTCATCCAGGATTTCATCCAGCTTCAATAGTTGCCAGCAGGCGCGCGCGCCACTGTCTGAAATTTCACCGCGAAGGAATTTTCTCGCCAAGGCCACTGCGGGTGCTGCAGGAATCCAGACACCATCGCCATCCATTCCAAGTATTTGCCACTGCCTACCAGCTGTCCTACCGTCAGCATCTTCACCCAGTGCGCGGACAATCATGCCGCCGTGAGAGCTGCCACCAGGCCAGCGGGCACTTAATTTATGGGCAATTTGTGCGATGCGGGAACTTGTGGCGGGCAAATTTAGGCGCGAGAGTTGGGCGCACAAAGACAGGCCGGCCTGGAGAATCAGGGGCTCTGTCCCCGTGGAAAATAGTGCTGTGTTTAAATCTGGCAGGTATCTTGGGCACAACTCCAGGTCGGGTACTTCAAAATCGCACAGCCAGCGTTTTCCCACTGGATGGGCAAGAGTTACCGAGCGCAGGTGATTGCCGGCAAATGATTCTCTCCAGCGCCCATCCCGCAATTGGGGGAAGCTCTCCCCCAGCGCTTCAAAGCCAGAGCGCACGGTGGCGAGGCCGCGCTCTACCTTGTGTGCCGGAGCAATTGCCGCCTGCACGGAGCGAATGACCGGCAGCTCTTTCTGGATCTCAGCTATGGCTGCTGAGCTGAGGCCGGGCAGGCTGCTGGCACCGGATACCATGGCGATACCGGCGGCCTCGGCAGCCGGGGAGAGACGGTGAAAATCACATACAAAGCGGCGCGCATCTGAAATATCGATGTAGGGTGTGCGGGCTTCAATGCAGGCTTTGGCCACCCGGTAATCGGTTTCTCTCTGGTAGGGGCCAGCGCAGTGGATTAATAAATCCAGGTGCAAGGCTTTCAGTTGCGCAGTCAAGTTGATGGAGTCCCTCTCCAATCGTAACCCCTCGGCGAGGCCACCGAGTGATTGGGCGCAGCGGTCTGCCCGTGTCTTGTTATGGCCGGCAATAATCAGCTGGATATTGGTCTCAGAACTCAGCATTTGTGCAATACGTGCACCGAAATTGCCGTAGCCGCCGAGAATCAATACGCGTTTATTCAGGTTATTGATCACCTGGATGGAACTCCTGCCCCTTATAGTTTGTAGAGATCATGCATCGTGCCGGTGACTTAAATCAAGAAAATCTTGTCTGCGCCTTCAGCATGCCGCCGTTGTCATTTCACTGTTTTGTATATTCTAAAAGTAACGTTCCCGATGATCTTGTGCAGTTTTATCAGACTCATTAGTGATCTTGTGTCGGGCAAATGATTTTTGGAGACCAGAATGGCCGGTTGGAGTTTATCGACTCAGGTCCCCCTATCGATCACTGAGCAGCGTATTTATGATTTGCATCACCGCAAGGATCTGGTCGACCTGATTACCCGCGCCATGGTTTTCAAAGGAGAATTCGATGTTGAACTGTTTAAGAAGTCTATTTCAGAGGTGGTAAACACCTATCCGATTTTTCGCTGTCGTTATAGCGGGGAACCGGCTGTTCGCTCCTTTGTAGATATTGAACTGGACTATATCGACATCCGCCACTTAAGTGATGCTCACTTCGAGAGCTTTTTGCGTCAATTTGGTAGCTCGCCAATGGATTTGACGCAGGACCAATTGTTGGGACTCAGTGTTCTTCGCAGTGGAGAAGATGAATACATTTTCTTGACCAAGTGTCACCACATCATTGCCGATGGGATTAGCTTGTCACTCCTCTGGTCTGAATCCTTGACTCACTATTTGGATAGTGCGAAGGGTAAGGATTATCAACCCAGGGTGGAAACTGCAGACTTTGCTGATTATGTGAATTATGAAAATACCTATCTGAGATCGCCGAGGGGGGATAAGGCGCGAAATCTTTGGCAGCAAAAGTTGCAATCCCAAAAAGATGAGATAGAGCAGTTGCCCCAATCGGAAGAGACCTCGGTTATTTGTAGTGAAGTAATCCAGCACATAGATGAGATTGAGCTGGAGCAGATAAAGGCATTGGCCAGCTCGGAGAATGTGAGTCTCTTCGCCTATCTGACAGCAGCATTTCAGCAGGTTTTATGTGAATTCATACCTCACTCTTTTTGGATGAATGGCAATTTATCCCTTCGGCTAAAGAGAGAGTATCGGGAAGTGTTTGGCCCCATGTGCAGGTATGTCAACCTGATGGTTTGTCGGGATGAATCCTGGCAGGAGAAGCTCACGCGCCTGTCTGCGGAGATAAAGTATGCCATGCGCACGGTTTATGCTGCTGATGCAATTGGGCCTCACGGCCTGATTGGCCATCACCTCGATGCATCCCATTGCTACTTGGTGACTTTCTTGCAAACAGAAGAACATCGGGAAGGTTTTTTTGCGGTCTATACCGGTGAAACTTCTGACTGGGTCAAATTGAGTGACCACTTGAAGATTCGCATTGTCCCCCTGGCGACGCGCTTAACGCCATATGGCATCTATCTATCTATTACCGTCTTTGGGAAGCAGTTGCGCTCGAGCTTTATCTACAATGAAAATTGCTTTGAACAAAAACAAGTAGAAGCAATGGTAAGTCGCTGGTGTGACAGATTATTGTGCGGACCTGAAGATATTCTACCGCCGCTGTAAATAACGCTGTATAGGGACTGTAGAGCCAATTGTTATGTCAAGATGTGCCTTTGTGACCCTGGTTAATAGTCCGGATTATGTGATAGGTGCGCAGGCACTGAAACACTCATTGGATCGTACGGCCAGTGCCTATCCGTTAATTTGTATGGTGCCACCGAACAGTTGTGATCCAGCGCCATTGGAAGCGGGGGGCTGTAAGATAAAAGAGGTTCATACGCCTCGTTTTTCCGATGAGTTTATCCGCCGCCATAAACGCGATTCTTTGCACCGGCGCGCGCCCTTTGACAAGGGTAGTAAGCCCGCTTTCCATGACCCACTGAATAACTTTTGTAAATTGGCACTGTGGCAATTGACCCAATTCGATAAGCTTGTTTTCCTGGATGCGGATACCCTGGTATTGCGCAATATTGACCACTTGATGAATTATCCGGAATTTTGTGCAGCGCCCAATCTTTACGAAGACTTGGATGGGTTTCATCGTATGAATTCGGGATTGTTTACTGCGGTGCCGAGTGAAGCGACTTACCAAAAAATGCTTGAGCAACTGGATCGACCAGGGGTTTTCTGGCGGCGCACAGACCAGACATTTTTGCAGTCCTTTTTTCCTCGTTGGCACGGCCTGCCTTATATCTATAACGCCCTGCAATACCTCTACCTGAATTTACCGCAGCTGTGGCAGTGGGACAGTATTCATGTCATTCACTACCAATATGAAAAACCCTGGCAAAAACAGCACTCAAAAGTTGAAAAGCTCAAACCCCTGATCGACTTGTGGTGGGCTGTTTACGAGGGGCGAGATATCGCCGTTGATCTGGATGAGTTAGCCCGGGCTTAGAAAATAAAATCGAGAGAGGGAATTGTGAGAATAGGGATAACTGGTGCGAGTGGCTATGTGGGGCAATTTCTGGTTAGGCATTTTTTGCGGCAGGGCTATGAAGTGCGAGCATTACTGCGCAGGGAGGAAAGTGTAGCTCTTTTTCACAGTATTGCTTCACCCAGATTAGCGTGGAGCATCGGGGATATTACTTCTGATACAACACTACAGACATTCACCAGCAATCTGGATGTGGTGGTGCATGCAGCTTTCGAACATCTTCCCGGGCGCTATCGAAAAGGAGAAGGGGATGATCTCGAGGGTTTTTTACATGTAAACCTCAGTCAAACCCTGGCATTAATCCAATTCGCCTATGCAGCGAAGGTAAAAAAATTTGTATTTATTTCCAGTCGTGCCGTTTATGCCACTGGAAAGTTGAGCGGTTCTTTAAGTGAGGGGCAGGTTGTTCAGCCGGATACTTTCTACGGCGGCTATAAAGCGGCTGTGGAAGCCATGCTGTCTGCTTGGGCGTATCAGCGTGGCTGGCATACAGTTTCATTGCGCTTAACTGGAGTTTACGGGCTGGTGAGCCCGCTAAGTCGTAGCAAGTGGTATGACATCGCTCGAGCAGTGATATCTGGGGAAGCCTATTTAAATTCCGGGCTTTCAACGGAAGTGCACGGAGAAGATGTGGCGCGGGCGGTAGAGCTTTTACTGGAGCACGAAGATGCCCGGGGGCGGGCAGTAAACTGTAGTGATTGCCTGGTTAGCAGTCGCGAGTTGGTGAAGATTCTAAGATCGATATCCGGACAGCAGGGACCGCTACCTCCCCAGCCACAAATGAAACCGCCAGCAGTGATGGATTGCGCTTATTTACAGGGGATAGGTTTTCGATTTGGGGGTGTGCAGTGTTTGCGGGAGACGCTTGAGGAATTGGTAGAGGCTGTGCAACAACAGCAGAGCCTCATCCAAAACGCCGGCTCCTAGCCGATCGGCCAGTGAATCAACTCCAGTGAGTCTTTGTCCGCTTTCAGGCACCAGGCATTCTTATCCCAGTCTCCCAGCACAATACGCTCCGCCGGTTCACCGTTGATCGTCAACGTGTGGCGGGCGGGCCGGTGGGTGTGGCCGTGGATCAGTCGAAGCACATTGTGCTCAAGCATCACTCGCTCCACTTCTTCCTGGGTTACATCCATTATGTCTTCGGCCTTGCGGCTGTTCATACTCTTGGATGCCATACGAATCTGCGCGGCAATAGCGTGGCGTTCCTGTAGGGACTTGGCCAATAGCTCTTGTTGCCACTTGGGGTCCCGGGCCTGGCGGCGGAACGCCATATACTCTTTGTCGAGGGTGCAAAGGCTGTCGCCGTGCATAAGCAACACGCGCTCATTACCGAGGGACAACGCAGTGGGGTCCTGAAGTAAAGTGGCTCCCGCGCGCTGGGCGAAGTCGGTACCCAACAGGAAATCCCGATTGCCGTGCATCAGGTACAACTCTACGCCGGTACCGCTATAGCGACTTAACTCGCCAATCACTTCGCGGGCTAGCGGGGCATCGTCGTCGTCGCCAACCCACGCCTCAAAAAAGTCGCCGAGAATATATAGCGCCTCAGCACCGGCAGCTCGCCCGTGCAGAAAATCAAAAAACGCCCGGGTAATATCCGGGCGTTTTTCGTCGAGGTGCAAGTCAGAAATAAAATAAGTAGACAATGTCCCCGCCTTAGAGTCGGTACTGACCCGTGGAATTACTTATCGGCGTAGGCGTCAGAGATGCTGATACCAGTGATTTCGATAGTCTCCAGGGGTACGTCCTGGTGGAAGCCTTTGCTGCCGGTTTTAACGTCTTTGATTTTGTTGACCACGTCCATGCCGTCGACAACCTTACCAAATACGCAGTAACCCCAACCCTGAGAGTCTTCGCTGCGGAAGTTCAGGAAATCGTTGTCCTTAACATTGATAAAGAACTGGGAGCTGGCGGAATGCGGGTCCATAGTGCGGGCCATGGCCAGGGTGCCAGTGTCGTTCTTCAAGCCGTTGTTGGCTTCGTTTTCGATGGAATCGCGGGTTTCCTTCTGCTGCATGTCTGGAGTCATGCCGCCACCTTGGATCATAAAGTTGTTGATCACCCGGTGGAAGACAGTGCCGGTATAGAAATCGTCACGGCAGTACTGCAAAAAGTTGGCAGCAGTCTTGGGTGCCTTTTCGAAATCCAATTCGATGGCTATATCTCCATGGGTTGTGTGAAGGGTGATCATAAAATGTCCTATGAGGGTTGATTTGGGGCGGCATGATACCTTGTAGTCTGTAGCTGTAAAATGCTGTGTCGGAATATCTGTGTCAATTGCACAAAAATCAAACGCTTGCAGTGAATTTCTATGAAAAGCGTTCCTTCAAATTCGATATTCTGTCTCTCAAGTAGGTTATAATTCGCCGTTTACGTTCGCACAGCTGTAAATTAAGAGAATCCTATGACATCCGAGAGCAAGCCAGCTCACTTTTTACAGAACCTTATCCGTGAAGATCTGACTGAGGGCCGGGTTACGCAGATCGCGACCCGCTTCCCGCCGGAGCCCAACGGCTACCTGCATATCGGCCACGCCAAGTCCATCTGTCTGAATTTTGGTCTGGCGCAGGAATTCGGTGGCACCTGTAATTTACGCTTTGACGACACCAACCCAGCCAAGGAAGAGGAAGAGTTTGTCGATGCGATTAAGCGCGATGTCTCCTGGCTCGGTTTTGAGTGGAATGGCGAGGCGAAGTACTCCTCGGATAATTTTGATCAATTGTACGAGTGGGCTCTGCACCTGATTAAAGATGGCAAGGCCTACGTCTGCGACCTGTCCGCAGAAGAAGCTCGCCACTACCGTGGCACGCTGAAAGAGCCGGGCAAAAATAGCCCTTTCCGGGATCGCTCTGTCGAGGAAAACCTGGCGCTGTTTGAAAAGATGCGCAATGGTGAAATGGAAGAGGGCCAGTGCAGTTTGCGCGCCAAGATCGATATGGCCGCACCGAATATCAACCTGCGTGACCCGATTATCTACCGCATTAAAAAGATGGCTCACCACCAGACCGGTGATAAGTGGTGCATTTACCCCAGCTACGATTTCGCTCACGGCCAGTGTGATGCGATTGAGGGTATCAGCCACTCCATCTGTACTCTGGAGTTTGAAGATCACAAGCCTCTGTACGACTGGCTGATCGAGAACCTACCAGTGCCTTCGCGCCCGCGTCAGTACGAATTTGCCCGCCTGCACCTCAACTACACCGTGGTGTCCAAGCGCAAGCTCAAGCAGTTGGTAGACGAAGGCCATGTGGACGGCTGGGATGATCCCCGCATGCCGACCCTGTCCGGTATGCGCCGTCGCGGCTTTACTCCGGCTTCCATTCGCAACTTCTGCGAGATGATCGGTGTAACCCGCTCCGACTCAGTTGTCGATGTGGGTATGCTGGAATACAGCATTCGCGACGATCTGGATAAAAATGCACCGCGCGCCATGTGTGTGATGGAGCCTTTGAAGGTCACCCTGAAAAATTACCCGGAAGGCCAGGAAGAGATGCTGTCAGCACCCGGCCACCCGGTGCGCGATGATCTGCCGGCCCGTGAACTTCCTTTTGGTCGCACTCTCTATATTGAGAAAGAGGATTTCCGCGAAGAGGCCAACAAGAAGTACAAGCGTCTGGTGCTGGGCAAAAAAGTTCGCCTGCGCAACGCCTATGTGATCTTTGCTGAAGAAGTCGTGAAGAACGATGCCGGTGAAATTGTTGAGGTGATCTGTTCAGTTGATCTGGACACCCTGGGCAAAGATCCGGCCGACGGCGTTAAACCGAAGGGCGTTATTCACTGGGTATCTGCGGACAACAATGTCGATTGCGAAGTGCGCCTCTACGACCGTCTGTTCAATGATGCAGCGCCGGATGCCGGCGGTAAGAACTTCCTCGACTGCGTAAACCCGGACAACCTGCAAATCCTAAAAGGCTGTAAGGCGGAAATCGGCCTGGCCAAAGCGGAGCCGGAGCAGGGCTACCAGTTCGAGCGCAACGGCTACTTCTGTCGCGACAGCAAGTACGGCAGCGCAGAAGCGCCGGTGTTTAACCGCACCATTGGTCTGCGCGACAGCTGGGCCAAAGAGCAAAACAAATAGCAAGGCGGAGGGCTGCCCGAGCGGCAGTTTTCGCGGCTGGGTCAATGATTGGCCCAGCCACACAGCAAAAGAATTCGAGAGAAAAGATGTCTCTACAGGTCTACAACACGTTTTCCGGGAAGAAAGAACCCTTCGTACCATTGGTGGAAGATCAGGTGCGCATGTATGTGTGTGGCCCCACTGTGTACAACCGCGTGCATATTGGCAATGCCCGCCCTGTGGTGGTGTTCGACACCCTGTACCGGGTACTGAAAAGAAATTTCAGCGATGTGATTTACGCGCGCAATATCACCGATATTGACGACAAAATCATGAAGACCGCGCGGGATAATGGCGAGGAAATCGGCGTGCTGTCAGCGCGCTATGCCCAGGCTTACTACGAGGATATGGCCGCGCTCAATAACCTGGAGCCGGATATCGTCCCCTACGCCACCCAGCACTTGCCGGAAATGATCGCGATGATCGAAAGCCTGCTGGAGAAAGGTCACGCCTACGCCGCCGAAGGCCATGTGCTGTTCGCTGTGGAATCCATGCAGGAGTACGGCCAGCTGTCCAAGCGCTCCCTCGACGATATGCTCGCCGGTGCGCGGGTGGAAGTGGCGCCTTACAAAAAGTACGCCGGCGACTTCGTGCTGTGGAAGCCGTCCACCGATGACGAGCCCGGTTGGGACAGCCCCTGGGGCCGTGGGCGCCCGGGTTGGCACCTGGAGTGCTCGGCCATGATCAAGAAGCACCTGGGTGACACTATCGATATTCACGGCGGCGGTCGCGACCTGACCTTCCCCCACCACGAAAACGAACGTGCCCAGAGCTGCTGCGCCAATGGTGTGGATTTTGTGCGCTACTGGATGCACAACGGCTATGTGAATATCAATGGCGAAAAGATGTCCAAATCCCTGGGCAACTTCCGCATGGTCAAAGACCTGCTGAGCCAATACCCCGGTGAAGTGCTGCGTTTTGCACTGCTATCTGCCCACTACCGCTCAGAACTGAATTTCAGTGCTGATTTGCTGGATCAGGCATGGCGCACCCTGGATACTCTCTATGGCGCACTGCGTGAAACGGAAGCGGTTGAGGCTGAAGGGGCAGATCTTAACGACACCGCCTTTATCAAGGCGTTGGAAGACGATCTGAATACGCCGATCGCCATCAGCGAGTTGCACCAAATTGCCCGCGACCTGAACAAAGCCGATGAGGCGGATAAAGCACGCCTGAAAGGTTTGCTGCTGGCCGCTGCAGATATGCTGGGCATTCTCCAGCAAGACCCGGAAGCCTGGTTCAAACAGGCCCGTGGTGGAGATGAAGGTATTTCTGCCGAAGAAGTTGAAGCACTGATCGAAGAGCGCGCACAGAGCAAGAAGAACCGTGACTTTGCCCGCGCCGATGAGATTCGCGAAGAGTTAAAATCCAAAGGTGTGGTGCTTGAGGATAGCCGCGAAGGGACCAAGTGGCGCCGCGAATAGCGCGGTCCCACCCCGAGACACGGATAGACTTGAGACACCGATAGATTTTCCCTGGCTTGGCACATTGCGGCCGCCGGGGAAGTGAAATTCGAATTTCATTTGTAGAAGCGAACCATGAAAAAAGTATTTGTCCTGACCAGCGCTGTGATCGCCCTTATCGCACTGACCGGCTGTGAGCCCAAACGGGGTTCCGATGCCTGGTGCGAGAAAATGGATGGCATTCCCAAAGGGCAGTGGACTTTTGACGATACCCGCGACTACACAAAATATTGTGTCTTCAACCAAAAGCCGGAAGAGGAATAAGCGGGCCTATAGTCGTTGTTCTTCGTCGATTCCTACCAGCACTTCTTCCGCCCGCTGACCGGTAAATACCGCGAGCAGGTGGTTGAGTGCTTGCGTCTTTTGTATGAGCGTCTGTACACCGCCAAGGCTGATTACGGTGAGTCTTTGCTGCGCGAGCAGATCCTGGAAATTTTTGCCGAGGCCCTGACCCGCGCGCCCCAACTCGACAGCGAGGACGGTGTGCAGGACCCCGAGGGCCGCTTCCGCAACCTGCGCGATCAGGCCGTCTGGGTACTGAACAGCCTGGTGGAATTCGGTTGGCTGGAGAAGCAGGTAGACAGCGCCACGCTCACCGCCACCTATCCGTTTAGCCGCCGGGGCCGCCTTTTCACTCAGCCGTTAGTGGAAGTGAACGGCACTCGCGTGCGCACCCGCCACCGCAATACCCGCAACACCTTAAATGCCCTGGAAGCCTTTGCCAGCCGAGGTGAAATCCACGACTTGATCGATGCCTGGGAATACTCCGAGCGTATCGTGGCGGATTTCACCGATATGATCGCCGAGCTGGAAGAGCGCAAGCGGGAAATGGTGCGGGAAGTGGAGGCTCAATTACTGGTGCAGCAGGCCACCGATGAGTTTTTTTCCTTTATGGAAAGCCGTTTCCAGCCGGACCTGGCTATTCGTCTGTCTGCGGACAGCGTGGAAAAACATCGCGATTCGATCAACCGGGTGATTGACTGCATTCGCCGCAAGGAGGATGTGCAGAAAGCGGAGTGGGAGAAGCGCCTACGCCAACTGCTGCCGGAGTTGGTGCAACCGGGCCACTCCCTGCTGTGGCTGATGCTCGATACCATCGAGGACCGCATGCGCCGCGCCTGCGAGGTGAAGTTGCCCGCTTTGCGCCGTGCACTACAGGGCTTTACCAAGCGTGCCGATATTATTATCCGCCAGCTCAGCTACCTGCATAGCCAGGCCGAAGGTGAATTTGCCGACCTGTGCCAGCGTCTCGGCGAGAGCCAGCAAAAAACACAAATTCTCGAGCAGCTGGGCGAACAGTTAGGTGGCTTCCAACTGCGCCTGTTTGACCCCAAGCAAACCCAGCTGTGGCAGCGCAATCGCCGCCAGCCGGTAAATACCCGGGTCGAAGATGAAACCCCCATCGGTGAAGAAAACCGCCGCGAGATCGAGTTGCAACAACTGCTCGACCAGGCGTTTAACTTCAATAACAGTAACCTGCGCGATTATCTGAGTGATGCCCTCGGCACCGGCCGCCAGATCAACAGCCGCAACCTGCCATTGCGCGATGCGCGTGATCTGCTCGCTATGAGCCATGTGATCGAAGCGGCGGCGGTGAACCAGAGCGGCGCTGCCGACTTGCAGGTGAAATTTACCGGTGAAATCGCCAGCAATGATTATTTCACCGAATTTGACGAATATATCCTGGAGCTGAAAAACAGTGATTGAACAGGCTTTGGAAGAGGCCCTGGCGCAGTGTCGCCTGAACCGCAGCGAATTTTCCGAGCTGCTGGTGCGCCTGTTGGATTACGGCGTTATCTGCCGGGATGAAAGCGTAATTGAGACCACGCTTTACGATCGCTTCCAGCGCTGCGAGCAGCTGGTGCGCGAGTGGTTGGCCCCGCTGGGGTTGCGTTTGCAGCACGACAGTCGTTTCCAGTTTATCCGCGTGTATCCGCCCGGCGCCGAAGTGCCGGGTTTGCCGGATCAGGAAGAGCCGCACCACGGCGGCTTCCGCGCCCGTCTCAGTCAGCAGGAAGTGGCCGCGATTCTCGCCTTACGAGTGGAATACGATAAAGCGCTGCGGGAAGGGCAGGTGGATGAGAGTGGTTGCGCCGCGCTATCGATGGAAGCCCTGGAACTGGGCATGCGCAACTTGCTGAAAATGTCCCTGCCGGATAAGCATGCCGAGCGTAAAAACCTGCTGAAGAAATTGCGCCAGCTGCGTCTGGTGCAGTTCAGCAGTGAAGAAGTGGAGACCAGTGCGGAGGTTTGGTTGCGCGTACGCCCGACCATCGCCCACTTTGTCAGCGAGTCGGTATTGCACCAGCTGATCGACAGTGAAGTCCCGCCCGCAGTAGAGAGCGGGGCCACTCAAGCTGATGAAATTAATGAGGCTGAAGAAGCGGAACAAGAGCAAGCGCTCGAACGCATCACTCCAGAAGTCGAAGATAGCAGCCTGTTTGAGAGTGAAGCCGCTTCCTAGATGAAAATAGAGGCCGCAGTAGCGGCTATAAAAAATCGAAAACATTCGACCGCCCGGGTTTGCGTAAATCGCGCCCGGGAGCCTCGGAGAGGGGTGTCGGCTTCCCGCCAGCAAAAAAGACCCTGCTTTTGAAAAGACCGTTTTTTTGAAAAGACTATGTTCCTAAAAAAACTGATCCTGATTAACTGGGGCAATATCCCGCAGTTGGAATATGATTTCGGCCCGATCAACCTGTTTTCCGGTGGCAATGGTTCCGGTAAAACCACGGCGGCCGATGCTATCCAGACATTGATGACCGCCGCCCACGACACCTTGTTTACCTTTAACCCGGGACAGGATGAAACCACCCAGCGCGGGCGCGGTGGCAAGCAGGTGCGGACGCTAGCTTCCTATGTACTGGGTTGTGACGACGGTAGTTACGCCCGTGTCGAGCCCACCGACTGTTACATTGCCGGTATTTTTCACCCCACCAGCGGTGAAGACGATGCTGAGCCTTTTACTGCAGTGATGGGTATTCGCGCACACCTGGATAACAGCAGCAAACCCGCCCAGGCCCGCCAAAGTGATTTGCGCTTTTTCGTATTCCCCGGCGAGCAGTTGGTGATGGGGGATTTTGTCCGGGATTACACCGATGGCAAACACCTGCTGCCGCTGGATAAATTCAACCAGGTCCTGAGCAAGCAGTTCGAAAAAGTAGAGCAGTACGACAAGAAAAAGGCCTACCTGCGTCGCCTTTACGGCGCCCTGCGCGGACGCCGCGATGCGGTCTCCGATCGCGAGGCCATGCACGCCGCGCGCACTTTTGCCAATTTTATGGCCTACAAGCCGGTAAAAAGCATCAACGATTTTGTCGCCCAGGAAGTATTGGAAAAACGCGATCTGGGTGATGCCATCCGCTCCGTATCCGAGCTGATGAAAACCATTCACAGCATGGAGCAGGAAGCCCGTCAGATTGTGGAGCGGGTCAGTTCCCTGGAGGCCATCGCCCAGTCGGTAGAGCTCTACCGGGAGCAGTGGTTGCAATTGCGGGTGCAGGAATATTTGTGCGCACGCCACCGCCAGCAGCGGGTGCAAAAGAGTTATCTGAGCGGCAAGAACGATCAGAAAAAACTGCGCAGCGATCTGGACAACAATGAGCGCGAAGTGCGCGTCGCCTCCGAGCGCGTCGAGCAGCTCAATGGCCAGCTGATAGAGCTTCAAGCCCAGCGCCTGGGTATCGATGCGCTGCGCAATAAGGACGAACTGGAACAGCGCATTAACAATGCCCTGAGCCTGCTGTCCCAGCAGCACACCCCCATGTCTGCCGAAGAGGCCCGTTGGCGCGAGAACCGCGAGGCCGCTGAAGAATTATTAAACCTGCTCAACTCCACCTCCGCCGAGCTGGAAATTCCCGCCTTCTCCGATAAAGCACTGGTGCAGGCGATCAAGCAGGTAGCCCGGGAGGAAGACCTGCCGGATCTGCACAAGTTGTTGAGCAAGGACTGGATTGACCTGGCTGCATTGGAGCCACTGCGCGAGCGCGCCGCCAGCAGTGAGGCCCTACAGAATCGCCTCTTCGATCTGCTGGATAGCAGTGGTAAAGCTGGCGCCGGTGATGAGGTTTCCCCCAAAGAGCAGATTGCCCAGCAGGCCTCCCGCTGGGAGCAAAAAGTACAGCAACTGCAAAAGCAGCTGCGCACCCAGGAGAGCCGCATTCAGCATCTCCAGGCCAACCGCGTGCGCTACCCCCAATCGGTGGAAGCGGCCCTGGCCGCAATTCACGAACAGTGCCCGGAGGCGGAGCCCCGCGTCCTGTGTGATTATGTGGAAGTGTTGGATGAGCGCTGGCAGATGGCGATTGAAGGCTATCTGGGCGGCGCGCGCTTCTCGATTATTGTGGAGCCGGAACACGAAGCCCGCGCGATTCGCATCGTGCGCAGCCTGCCCGGGCGCAACAACCGCGCCCGCGTGATCCAGGGGGACAAAGCCCGCCGCGATGCGGAGCGCCTGGATACGCCTTCGGGCTCCATTATCGAACTGATGGAGTTCACCCATAAAACTGCCGAGCACTATCTGCGTGCCTCTTACGGTGCAGTGGTGCAGGTGGAGGATGAACACGAGCTGCGCGGCACCCGTCGGGGCCTGACTGCCGACGGTATGGCCAGTGGCAACTACAGCATGTGGCGCTGCGATATGGACGATGCCGAGTTGGTCTTCGGCCAGGGCGCCCGCGCCCGCGCACTGGCGGCGCAGCAGCGCGCTATGGAGCAGTTGCTGGAAGAGGCTGCCCACGTCAACGAGCGCCACCAGCTCTACCGCCGCGTTACCAACGCGGTGCGCGGACTGGCGAATATCAAGCTGTTGTCCATTGTGGATTCCGCCCTGGCGGCCCAGCGGGAATGGCGCAGTGCCGAGCGCGCCCTGGAAAACCTGGACCTAAAGGACTTCGAGCAGTTCGAGCAGCAGGTCGATGAACTCAAGGCCCAGCTCAAAGATCAGCAAAAGCAGCTTTCAGACCTCCAGCGCAAACATGGCTCTCTGGAGACCAAGCTAAGAAGCAACGACAAACTCTTATACGCGCTGTCTGGCGAGCTGGAGTCCTTGGACGATGCCGCCAGTGACAGCGAGGAAATGGTAAGGCGTATTACCGCCATCGATCCCACTTTCGATGCCGAGCAAGTGCTGGTTACTGCCGACGAGCAGGTAGAGCGCGCCGCCGACAACTTCGACTTCTCAGCGGATATCGAAAGTTGGCAGGGACAGCTGGAGAAATACAGTCGCCAGCTCGATCGCGCGGTGATGGAGTACAACGCCACCTGTGCCAGCGTCGATACCCTGGTGTTTGAGCCAGACTTGAGTGGCGGCCACAAAGATGGCTTGTTCAAGTTGATCAACGGTCTCGGCGATCAGGTAGAGACCCTGCGCAACCGCTTGAAGAATAACCTGTTGGTGGAGCGCCACGATCAACTGCTGGGATTGAAAAAATCCTTTAACACCACTTTTGTAACCCACTTGTGCCACGCTATTTACCAGTCCATTAACGATGGTAAGCGCGTGTTGGATGATCTGAACAAAGAGCTGGAACACCACCGCTTTGGCGCCGACCGCGAGCGCTTCCGTTTCGACTACCAGTGGGTGGCGGAATTCAAGGAGTACTGGAGCTTCTTTAAGGCGGTAATTGAACTGCCGAATCTGGGTGAGGAGCAGAGCCTGTTCGACACGGACTTGGCGCCCAAGCACCGCAAGGTGCGGGATCGCCTGTTGAGTATGCTGCTGAGTGAGGACGAGCAGGTGGCGCGGCGCGAGCTGGATCGAATCAGCGACTATCGCAACTACCGCAGCTATGAGATCTATAAGGAACCGGAAGGCAAGGAGCCGATTGCGCTCAGCCAGTACGGCACCGGTTCCGGCGGCCAGCTGGAAACGCCGGCTTATATTATCCGCTCTGCAGCGGTCACTTCGGCTTTCCGCTTTGGTGAAAGCGGCAGCCATTTGCAGATGGTGCTGGTGGATGAGGCCTTCTCCAAAATGGATGAGTCCCGCTCCAAGGAAGTGATCCGCTATCTGACTGAAACCCTGGGGCTACAGCTGCTGTTTATTATGCCTAGCAGTAAATCGGGGCCTTTTATGGACCTGATCTCGAATCAGTTTGTATTCAGTAAGTGCCCCAGTGCCAAGCCTATCGGCCAGCTGAATACCCGGGTGTATGTCGATCGCAAGGTCTGCAACCAGGAGCGTATCGCCGAACTCTGGGCCAACCACCGCCGCACGATTCGCCAACAGGCATCGCTGGATTTTATGGACCTGGTAGAAGTAGAGGGATAGGTATTTTCGGGGGAAACCCCTCCATTGGCAGGGAGGCAACCGATGGAAAAGACATTGCCCTATTGGGTAGAGGAAAACCCGCTGTTAATCGGCATCCTGAATTTTATTCTGGATCGGCGGGACAGCCAGCTGGAACGCGGCAAGGAAGCCCGCATTAGTTTCAGGCTGGATTTGCGCGCTGGCAGTAAGCGCTGGCTGGAAGTGTTGGAGCCCCTCAGGGACCCCGACCAAGACGAGCAGGAGTTGTGGAATGAATTGCAGCACTTTGCGCGGGAATATCAGTGTTTTACGGTAAAACCGAACCCGAAAAGGCGGCCGGGCATTGCCGAGTGGCAGGGGGCCCAATTGATTTTTCGGGATGCCAGCGAGGAACAGCTGCGCCTGTGGCTCAATCGCCCGTCCCCCACCGTTCGCCAATCCGCCTGGACCAGCCTGCTGGAACCCTACGTCGATCGCTTTGAAAATCCCTCTGCTTTTCCCCTCGAAGGCTTGGAACTCCAACCGGGGTTTGATTCCGTCGAAGAAATTATTGCTTGCTGGGTGTCTGTCGGCAAAGAGCTGATCTTTGCCGATAAAATTTCCTGGCGACAATTAGCCGCGCGCTGCTTTAAAGGGGATTCCAAATACCTGGAATTACCCAGCCGTCAATCTCTGGTGCGCAATCTCTATCCTGACCTGAGCCGTAAAATCCAGGAGCGCCAGCTTTTACTCCACGCCTACCTGCCCAGGCAATTTGAGCAGGTCATTTTTATCGAAAACCAGGACACTTTTATTAGCCTGGCGGACCTGCAACCCAGTCGTGCAGCACTGGTTTATAGCGAGGGCTACCAGGGAGGCGCAGAAAGGATTCGCAATGGGGAGAGGGTTCGCTTCAGCACTATTAATGTGGTTAGTGAAAATATCCGGCAGCAATTCCTAAGCTGGTGGCACGATGGGGAGTCCCGAACGGTTCCAACATTTTTCTGGGGGGATCTGGACTATGAAGGATTGCGGATTGCCGCAGCGCTGAGAAAGAGCTTTCCCGACTTGCAGTGCTGGCGCCCGGGCTACGATCTTTTACTGCATTTTCTGCGCACGGGAAAAGCCCATGCTCCGGAACAGGCGGAAAAGGTGGGACAAAAGCTGGTGCAAGCGATTGGTTGCCAATACGCAGATAGTACTCTGTTGCCAGCAATTTCAGGCAGCAATCGCTATGTGGATCAGGAGGCGGTTGAGATTGGGGAGCTGGCTGGGACATTAGTGTGAATATGTCGCTATCCGATAAATTTTAATTGTTCGTTTTTATGGAATGGTGACTATCAAGGCGTCGGCGGGCGTTTGAACTTGTTTTTTATGCGCAATTTCTCGGAAGATAGAAAAAATATGCTGTAAAAATGCCCCTCAGAATAACAAGTGCAGTTTCCGGAGTTTGCTATGCGTCAGTTTTCCATCCTGGTCATTTTTGCGTTGGCCTTTGGCGGCGCCGCCGTGATGTACGAGAAGGAAAGTCGTAAAGTAAAAGGCGTGTTGACCCAGATTACTGAACTTCAGGCGCAGATGGGTGATTTACAGGCGGAGATCAACCGCCTGAACAGCGAATTGGAAACCGTGAAGCTTGCGGAGCGCCGCCGCCCTAATCTCAGTGCTATGGCCAACCGCATTCGCCGCGAAGGTAGCGGCAACTCCGCACAAGTTGCGCCCAAGCCGAAAGTGGAAGACCGCTTTGAAAAGTCGCGCAACCTGATGCAGTCAGACGTTACCAGCGCGCCGCCGGCTATCCAGTCGAACACTCGTAGCAACAATGATGAAAGCGAGTGGTCTCGCCCAACTGTAGATGCCGATGAGTATCGTGGTGAGACCGGTGAAGAACCCGCAGTGGTCGATCCCTACCAGTAATTTTGCGCTCTGCATATTGATTCCCTCGCCAAAGCCCGCAAAATACCTGCCTTCCGCAGGATACTGTTTTGCGGGTTTGCCAGTTTTAGCTGACACGATTTGAAATTATAAGTGGGCAAGGGGCGCTAGGTATGTCGCTGAACAAGTTTTACACCACCTTAAATGGGCAGCTGGAAGGATTGCTTTCTGGAGAGCGGGACTGGCTGGCCAACACCGCCAATGCCAGTGCGCTGTTGTTTATGGAGTTGGAAGATATCAACTGGGCCGGTTTCTATTTCCTCTACGGTGATGAATTGCGTTTGGGGCCCTTCCAGGGCAAGCCTGCCTGTACCCGGATTCCAGTGGGCGCCGGTGTTTGCGGTACTGCTGTTTCGACCGGTGAATCCCAATTGGTAGAGGATGTGCATCAGTTCCCCGGCCACATCGCCTGCGATGCCGTGTCGGCCTCAGAGGTGGTGGTGCCACTGTATGATGACGCGGGTCGTTGCCTGGGAGTGCTGGATATCGATAGCCCCAGTGTGGCGCGCTTTAGCGAGGAAGACCTGGTGGGCCTACAGGATTTTGCCCGGGTATTGCTCAAGTCCTCAGACCTCCCGGCGAGCTGATGGCGCTGCTTTGGCAAAAGCAGGTTGGTGACACCTGTTATCAGGTGCGCAACCATGGCGCCAGTGTGCGCCTCTACAGCAATGGGGTCTTCCACTCTCAGTGGAATCCCCGCGATCCCCTCAAGGGCTCCCTTTGGGAGTTATTGCTGCTACCGGCATTCTTCCTCCCTGAAGAGCGCTTGAATTCGGTATTGGTGCTCGGCGTTGGTGGCGGTGCCCTGATTCGCCTTTTGCAGGCGTTCACCTCCGCCAAGCGTATTGTCGGCGTAGATTTGGACCCGGTGCACCTGGATATTGCCCGTCGCTTCTTTGGCGTACGTGATGTTGAGCTGGTGTGTGCGGATGCCTGTGACTTTGTGCACGACCACTTGAAGCGACCCTCTCACAGCACTTTCGACCTGGTGATCGACGACTTATTTGGGCACTGCGACGGCGTAGCGCAGCGAGCGGTAACCGCCGATAAGTCCTGGTGCTCCAGTCTGATGCGCCTGCTTCATAAAGATGGCGTGCTGGTCAGTAACTTCGGGGATAGGCCCGAGCTACAGAACAGCGCTTGGCGCGAAAAAGCTATGCGCGATCGACTCGGCGGTGCCTGGATGGCCTATATGCCCCAGTACGAGAATCATATCCTGGCAGTGGGCAGAAGAACTCTGCGCAAAGGTGAGCTGGCGGCCAGGGCCCCAGAAAAGATCAATCCCGCCAACCCCAATCGGCGCCTGGATTTCCGCATGAGCCAGCTTCGCTGATCTCGACAGCCCCCACAGAGGCCGGCTCCTAAAATCCCTGTCACTTTAATAGTGATATTCATTGGCGCCCTTTGTCACCTCGTGACTATACTCAAGGTGAGCGAAGTGTTCTGCCGGGATCGATTGATGCGGTACAAAACTGTTGAGGAAGTGATTCAGGAAGGAAGGGATTTTCATGCCAAGTTGGCGCTGCAGTACGAAGAGTATGAGCAGCTTGCCACCAATGAACGGGTCGAGTTGCTGCTGGATCAGCTGCGACGACGGGAAGATTCCATGAAGCACTCACTGGAAAATTTCCATGAAGACCTGCCCCCTGGAGCCCTACATACCTGGGTGCAATTTGCCCCGGAAGGGCGAGAGAAAGAATTTTTGCAGCGCTTGCGCGGCATTGATATTGAAGACTTGGAGCAGATTGCCAAGTTGGCCATGGATATCGAGATCTACCTGGCCGATCAATATCGGGATCTTGCCCAGGGCGCTGAAACCCCATCGGCACGGGATGCATTCGAACGATTGCGACAACTCGAAGAGTTGGAAGAGCATACGCTGTCGATGAACTTGTTTAATTTGCGCGATTACTAGCCTTTAATCCTGTTTCCAGGCGACTGCTGCCGGCCTGCGCCCCAGCTCTTAGGGGCGCAGTCGGTATACGCAAAATCCTTGCTCTTTGGTGATTAAATCCACCTGGGAAAAATAGCGGGGCCCTTTTTTCGCCAGGGGAATAAATTCATTCACCACAAAAATCGCAGTGCCGGAATCTTTAAGAATCCGCGCACTCTGTTGCAGAAAGCGATCGGTCAAATCTCCCTCGACCTGAAAGCCCTGGTGGAAAGGTGGGTTGCACAGCACCAGATCGGCGATTTCACTCTCCAGTTCAGAGCCTGCATCAGAGGGCACAACGATGCCTTCGACTCCCTGTTCGGTAAAATTCTTGCGGCATGCCAATAGAGCAGCGGCGTTATTATCCGTAGCGGTAAAATGATATTTACCCAAAGCGGCTAATTGCATACTCAGGTAACCATAACCACAACCGAGATCAACAATACGAGAACCGTCCTGTGGCAACTCCGTCGTTAATTGCTGGGCGAGTAGCGCACTGCCTTTATCGATTTTGTTCCAGCCGAACAATCCCGGCTTGGAGTAGAGGTCGCCAAGCTCGGGCAGCTTCTGTAACTGGGCGTACTGAAGCTCACCGATTGGATTGCCGGTGTCCTCGTGAGCGACAACATTACTGCTCAGGTAGTCGTTGCCGTTTTTTTGCAGGTGCTTGGCAGTGCCTAGACGCTCGGCCACTTTGGCGGCGTAGCTTTTGATTCCGCTTTGCTTTTCACCCAGCAGAACCAATTCGCCACCTTCACCGAGGAAGTGGGGTGCACAATCAATAATATGGTGAACTACGGCCTTCTCTTTCGAAACGGCGTAGACAATACGGCGGTATTTGCGGTCCACTTCTTCAAAGTGGAAATCGTTGAAGAAGCTCCGCTTCACCGTATTTTCGGCGAGTTCGGCAATATCCCAGCGGTTACTGATTAAATCCCCGGCAAAATGAAACCCCTCCTGATGTAAGAGGGGCTTGCTGTTTTCATCGGCGATCCACAGGGTTTCCTCTGGGGCCTGGATAAGTTCCTGATGTAGAAGGGCTGACATATCTTTTTTTAATTGATAGAGGCAATTTCTTCAGGGGTCAGGAGGCGGTAATCACCTTCCTGAAGTTCTTCATCCAAGATGATTTCGCCGATCTTTTCCCGGTGCAACTCCAATACCTTGTTGCCCAGGGCCGCAAACATACGCTTCACCTGATGATAGCGCCCTTCACCGATGGTGATGCGCACTTCGTTGGCAAAGAGGATCTCCAGCTTGGCAGGCTTGGTTCTCTTCTTTTCGTTATTGAGCCAGACACCCTTGGCAAGCTTGGCCACGGCATCTTCCTCAATTTTCTCGGCCAACAGAGCGTAGTAGGTCTTGTCGCAATGGTGGTTGGGGGAGGTCACTTTGTGGGACCACTGGCCGTCATCGGTAAGCAGCACCAGGCCGGTGGTATCAATATCCAGGCGCCCGGCAATATGCAGCTTCTCCTTGTTAGGCTCATCAATCAGGTCTAGCACCGTAGGGTGCTCGCCATCTTTGGTGGCGCTGACATAGCCGAGGGGCTTGTTCAACATAATGTAGCGGGGCCCCGGCTCGTGCAGGGGCTCATCATCCAGGCACAACTCATCACTGACTTGTATTTTGGTGGCCGCATTGGTGACCACCTCACCATTGACGGTAATGCGCCCCGCCCAGGCGGCGCGCTTTACATCAGTGCGGGAGAGGTCGGTGACCTGGCTGACCGCTTTATCCAGACGAATCAGGTTAGCCAATTTTACGCTCACCGGAATCGACAGATTGATAGATCAGGGTATTGATGGTCATGGGACCAACGCCACCGGGTACCGGGGTGTAAGCTGCAGCGCGTTCGGTCAGTGGGCCCAGCTCGATATCGCCGACACCGCCGGGGTGGTAACCGGCATCCACAACCACAGCGCCATCCTTAATCCACTCGGCCTTGATAAACTCAGGCTTGCCCACGGCGCCCACTACGATATCGGCGCGGCGGATATGCTCGGCCAGGTCTTGGGTGCGGGAGTGGCAGATAGTCACGGTGGCATTGGCATTCAACAACATGGCCGCCATCGGCTTACCCAAAATGGGGCTGCGACCCACAACCACGGCGTGCTTGCCTTCCAATTCAATATTGTAGGCCTCCAACAGGCGCATAATTCCTTTAGGAGTCGCGCAGCCGTAAGCCTCCTCTCCCATTGCCATACGGCCAAAGCCCAGGCAGGTTACACCGTCTACATCTTTCTCCAGGCTGATCGCATCAAAACAAGCGCGCTCATCGATCTGCGCCGGTACCGGGTGCTGGAGCAAAATGCCGTGGACGTTGGGGTTGGTGTTGAGTTCTTCGATCTTGGCGAGCAGCTGCTCAGTGGTGGTGGAAGAGGGCAGTTCCACCTGGAGGGAGTCCATGCCGATTCGGCGGCAGGCATTGCCCTTCATCTTTACGTAAGTGGCGGAGGCGGGGTCATCACCTACCAGAATGGTCGCCAGGATTGGCGTTTGGCCACCACTCTTTTCCTTTAGTACGGCTACCCGAGCCGAGAGTTCCTCTTCAGTTTTCTGTGCCAGGGCCTTGCCGTCCAGAACCAGTGCAGACATAGATACTATCTCTAACAGTAAAAAATCGATGGCTAATAGACCGGAATCTGCTTCAGCACCTACTTTATATAGAAGGGCGGAAGCCGGCGATTTTTAAAAACGCTTACTTTTTATCCGGTCGGATTCGCGAAGTGCGCCATTTTCGCACAGGTTGGAAATAATTTCGCCACTTCTGGGCCCAGATAGGCAAAAGGATAAACTTCTTTAAAAATAATAGCTTAGAAGCGTTGACATGGGCCGGGGGTATCATTACTATGCACGCACTTCGCAGCTACAGCGACTTACACAACCACCTACGGGGCGGTTAACAGGGTCAAAGAGGTGCGAATAATTGGAAAAACGGGGCATAGCGCAGTCTGGTAGCGCGCCTGCTTTGGGAGCAGGATGTCGGGGGTTCGAATCCCTCTGCCCCGACCAATTTTCCGGGTTCACCTTGCGCCCGTAGCTCAGCTGGATAGAGCATCCGCCTTCTAAGCGGATGGTCGCAGGTTCGAGTCCTGCCGGGCGTGCCATCTTCACAAGATGGTGCTGGTTTGGCAAAAAGGACTTAGTCTGAAGCCAGATTGGCTGCAAGAGGTATCCGGCAATCAGTACTGCCACAAGGTGCTGAAGTATATCACTTTTATGGTGGCCGTAGCTCAGTTGGTAGAGCACAGGATTGTGGCTCCTGAGGTCGCGGGTTCGATCCCCGTCGGCCACCCCAGATTCTTCCTTGTTTATCAAGGACTTAAAACCCCGCCGAGTGCGGGGTTTTTTAGTTTTGGGTCTCAGTGTACGAATTCGGTGTACGAATTTCTGCCTCAATCCATGTTGAGGTTTCAATTTGATGGGTATTTGGGCGCCCTGGTTTTCTCAGTAATCTCCCATCTTTAAGAGCTTGTGATTCTAGCCTGGTGACGGGCTTGTCTGAAGTATGCATTCCTGCCTGAATCGATTTTTAGCCCTCAGCTTTGATGTTTTTCCAGTGGCTGTACATTTTGGTGCGGAAAAATAGCGCTGCTCATCGGCCCAATTTGACTTATTTGAATATGAACGTGCGGAAAAAGTCTAAACTCCCTTTCTTTATATTTTTCGTAGTTTTTTGTTGCTTTATATGGGTGTCAAACTCAGAGCGCGAGGAGAAGGAGGAGCTCGGGCGTGAAATTAGTAGCATTGCCCCCGAGATGGTATCTGGACTGTATGTCTATGATCCAGCAAGTGATAGCTGGATAGATCTTGGTCGACGCAAAGAGCTATTGATGACAGTGTTCTCTGTTGCAAGCACGGATTTTCAACCTGACAGGCGTAAATATCCTTCTGGAAATCCGGTAGATACCATTAAGGTCGTAGTGGGTAGTTGGTGTTATGACATGTGGTTTTGGGATGAGCGGCATCCAGATTTAAAAATGTTCTTTACCGTTAGGAAAAATAAATGTTTGCCACTAAGGAGTGATCCATTTTCCAATTACATGGGGTTCAAATTTAACTCGGCGCAGCTAAAGGCGTTTCGAGAGTTCTTACGATGGGCTAGGGATGTTGACGGTCCCAACTAAATTCTAGCCTTAAAATTATCCAATTTTCTTTTTTCAAGTAGTAGCTAGGAGCTGTAATGAAGTATCTGCTGTGCGTATTTTTCTTAACCTGTTCTGCTTTCGCCTCGGCGGCTGGGGACTCAAACTTTTCATTAGGTTTGGGTGGGGATCATGGTGGGCTCGGGGCAAAGTACGCAATTAACCGAGATGAAGATAAATACTTTGCCACTTTGGGTTTATTGGGTTATTCAGAACATGCCGGTTGGACCGAAGGTTATGGTATTGGTTGGGAGCGCTTAGTGTCTTCCGATCGCCACTCTGTGGGAACATTTCTGGGGACTGTTGGTTACGATAGTGGAGGTAGAGTCTCGACTCGTTATCACGGGATTTCCTTACTCTATAACTACTATTTTTCAGGGTTTTCTGATTCCTCATGGGTGATAGGTGGCGATATTTATGGCGGTGTTAGCGAAGATGATGACTTGAACTTTGATAATGAGCTATATGGTATTAAGTTGAAGTTTGCTTATCAGTGGTAGGGTAACGGGCCGAATTTGCGGAGTCGATCCCCGTCGGACACTCTAGATTTTCCGTGTTTATCAGGGAGTTAAAGCCTCGCCTAGTGGGGGGCTTTGTTACTAATAGATACTTGTGCCGTGAATAGTGCTCTAGTCTATATGTTTGCTGAGGGTTGGGGATGTTTTATCTATTTTTTTTGATGCACTATCAATTTCGCTTAGTAATTCGGCGTTTTTCGCGAAGCAAGTGTCTAATTTGTTTTTAGATATTGATAATTCATGTTTACACTGTTTTTCGTTTAGCCCGATAGTTTGTTTTTCTTTTTCTTCTAGCCAGGCTATTCTTGACTCGTACTCCTTAGTTATTCGATCTATATTTTCTTTGTTTATTTTATCGATTCGATTGATCTGCCAAGCGTAAATGCTTCCAAAAGATGCGGTAAGAAAAGTGAATATTGAGCCGATTACAATCCAGGGATTTAAGCCAAGGAATATATTGTTGTTTTCAAGACTTTCTAGTCTTTTAAATATGTCTTGGTCAAGGTGTCCGTGTGATTCATTGGTAATTTTCCTTTTAGCTCGTCTGACCAATTTAAATGCTCCGAGTTTCGGGTCTGATGATTTTTTTCACATCTTCCAATGCGGCCTTTTTGCTCCATGTGGCTTGATCATCATCTCCTTTAATTAAAATGACCTTTCTCTTGTCCATGAAAATGTTTGTGCCTCCAAAATCTACATTTTGAAGGTCGCCTCCAATGAAGTTCTGCTTAATTGAGGTGAGGGCCTCAGAAACATTTTTTGTTGGTCGGTTGTATTTTGCTCTTTTTTGATCTTCTGTTATATCGAATATGATTAAGGCGCCGGGTGCGATAGAGGGGTATATTTCGTATGAAATTTTCAAATTATCTTTAAGGTAGGAGGAGAGCTTTTCAGAAAGTGTCTTTCCGTACCTCTTAAGGTCTTTCTCCCTTTTCATTTGGTTTGCCTTCTTAATTTGGGGTGGATAGGTTGTCGCTTAAAGCTCATATCTCAATTCTAAGTATTTTTTGGGGATAATTGAAGCCGAGCCCCTTGGTTTCTTCTTTGGGGATCTTTTATGGTTTCTCTATATGCCCCAAGCTAACCACTCGATCTGCTGTACGGTTGTACCGCTCAGCCATAGATCGCGTCTTATGCCCGGTGAACTTTTGAACATCCCCTTCAAAGTCGCTGGCTGCTTTGATTTTCAAATCATGGAAGCGAAAGCGCTGTTTGATTGCCCCAGCAGCTAGCGCCGCTCTCTGCTCGCGAAGCCAAATGGTATTGAACCCGGTGCGGGTGTAGGCGCGGCCTACGCGGCTGCGGATGATATGGGTAGTTTGGATTTGTGCTTCTGTGTTGGTGGCTACTGCGCGATCAACGGTTTCTTTGAGGGCTGAGCTCCATAGCTTCAATTGAGCTTTGCCTGTTTTGGCTTGCACGATCAATAGGCCATCTTCTTGGATGTCTGCACGGGTGAGAGCGAGTACATCCTGTTGCCTGGCTGCACACAAATAGCTAATTTCCATAGCGCACTGGTGCATCACATGGCCGCGATCACCCAGCCATTGCCAAAAGGCTTGGTATTCCCAGTCTTCTACATAACGCCCGCCGGGCCTTACTTTAATTGTTTTTACTACTGCTGTGGGGTCTTCAATCTTAACGAAGCCCCTGGCTTTGCCCCATTTCATCACAATGCCTAGAAAGGTTCGCTCTCTATTGGGTGAGGTGGGGTACTCAGCGCCGCGCGCATCCATAAACATCTGTACTAGTGGGGAGGTGATATTGTCTGGTTCCATTTTCCCAAATACCGCGAGAACACGTTGGCTGTAGCGGTAGTAGTCTTTTTGAGTCTGCGGTTTTATATGTTTGGTGTACTGGGGGGAGGCGAAGTAGAGCTCTACTAAATCCGCGAAGGTAAAGGTCTTTTGCACTAGACCGGCTAGGTATTTCTCATAGGCAACCCAGACTTCAGCCTGGGAGGCGTTGGTGCCGGCAACTACCTTAATACCGACCCGGTAGTGCATGACACTATCGAATTATTCTATCTGGATGGTCAGCAAGTACCAGTCTTAGAAGAGCAAAATGGCTGGGGCATCGATGGCGTGGAATTCAAAGTCCGCCTGGATGCCGCAACCAAAGCCTGGAACCCAAAAAACCAGCTAACCGCTAATTCTAACAACGCTCATTAAAGAGGCTGCATCGTGCGGCCTTTTTGCTTTCAGTTATTAGCCAAGTCGAAGGAAAGTGAAATGGCTAAAAATTTTTTACAAGACGGGCGCATACTGGATTACACCAACAGCACCGGCGCGGATATTACCTCTGGCCAGGTGGTACCAGTCGGCGCGGTGCTAGGTGTGGCGATGGGTGATATCGCCGTGGGTGAGTCAGGTGTAATTGGTATTGATGGTGTATTCACCGTTCCCAAGGTATCCGCCGCAGAGATCAATCAGGGTAAAACCCTCACATGGGTGTTTGTCTCGAAATTGTTTGATAACAACGCAGCCATCGCAGCCACTGGGAACCGGTCTTCGCCGCTGAGTCTGCTAGCCTTGCGGTCAAATTCACCGGTGTATGGGGCACGGTGAAGTCCTAACCCATCATGGGCTTATCTCAGGGAGCTGCTGAGCGGGCGTTGGTTTGGTGGATGGGTAGCTACAATCGGTAGATCTTCTGTTTTGAGCCATTCAAGAAATACTGGTTGTGCATGAGAAATGTACAGCTGTGCATTTGATGATAGAGGCTAATAACAGCTTCCCCTATTATTTTGTAGAATTAGTAGCTCATTGATATTTAAAAGGGTTTCCAAAGTGATAATAAACAGTGAAAATACTGAATTATAAAGAAACTTCTTTTGAATCAATTTTATTGTTTTGAATTTTAAGTGCTTTTATGTTAGGGGGAGAGTGGATCGCTTCATTAAAACAGTCGTAATTATGTTTTCGTTATTCGCAGTTATTGGTTGTAGTGTCCAACCAAAACAAATGTGCTCAGGTGAAAGACTTCCAGTACAAGAAGAGGTGATTCTTGAAGGGTGGTATTTGCCTTTTAACTCAGAACGAAAATATACCACGTCTGTACAAATTCTATCAAATGATGACAAGTCTACTTTTGATGATATTAATTCTATGATGACAGTAGATACAACATATCCTATTAAGGTTTATTTGAAACCAGGAAAGCATAATGTAACTGTAAGATACTCAATAGGAATGGCATATAGTATTGCACATCTCTGGTTTGAAGGAGAAAAAGGCGGATATTACCGGATTGATTCTAGATCAGAAAGCTATTCAGAGAACGTAAGAGTTGTAGATACAAAAAACAATAAGACTGTTGGAGGTGTACAGTGATATTTCAAAGTAAAACGGAGTTATATTTGTGATGATTATTTATTTTAAGAGATTATTTTTAGGGTTGTCTTTTTTATTTTTCTCCTTCGCGTCACTTGCTTCTACGTTGTCTGAGATTCCCAAGCAAGTGTTTAGTAGTAGTAAGGTTACCAAAGAGCAGCATGACATTTTTTGGGCTGAACTCAATAAGGTATCAAAGAAGGATTCTGAGTTTTTTCTTCATTCTCTTAAGAAAACGATGATATTTGGTCAGGAGGTTCAGATTGCTACTTGGAAAGCGGTATCAAATGCCTATAAAAATAGGGACTCTAATGTTCCTGAAGAGTTGAAGATCTTAAATGGCGAATTGTTAGGTAGATTTAAAAGTGACCTTAAATGGCCAGAGGGATCGCCTGATTATAATTCAGCAGTAGAAAGGTTTGAACGTGGTGTACGACAAAGCATGGAAAGTACCAAACAGCTACTGCTAGCAAGTGCAAATCATGGTTCTCTCAGTCGTCCTGATGGAACTGAGATTGAAATGACGCAAGAATTGATTGATCAAACCTTGTCTAGCTTAGAAGAAAGGTTCATAGCTGTGAATAAACTATTAGATTCTAGCTGGAAAGACTAGCTTTGTATTTTTATTTTTTTATTCCTTGATGCTAAATAAGTTAAAGTATTGCTGAGTTATGGCGGTCATTAGCGTTGAATACAACACAGTAAGGAAATAGTGCTCGCTATTGCTTATTCTCCTTTGGGTGTTTAGTGGCTGATGCCTTTTTAAAGGGCTATAAGGTGATATAAAGAATTTTATTTCGGATTAATTGTTAACTCGCTAGATTATTAAGTAAGTTGTTATGAAAAAGCCATTTTTTACAGTATTATTAGTATCCTTATCATTCAATTCATACTCAAGTGATGAGAGTGTAATGGTTCGTGATAAGGCTATTAGAAACGCAATGTTTCAGAATGCTAAGATTCTTCTTTGCGAGAATAGCCAGTATTCATCCTGTTATGGTGTCACCTCAAGTGAGTGTAAAAGAGAAGTGGAAACTGTGCAGGATATCTGCTTTCATAAAGCAAAAAATGTAGTCGGTATTATCGACTCTTCTGATAAGGCAAGACAGTTTGGTGAATTTCTTGGAGGCTGTATCCAAAAAGAGCAGATATTAAAACATCATTTTGATGATGCTTCCAAAGTGGCTGTTTGTTTAAATGGCGTGCAATTTTGATTTTGTTTTAATGGTCAACCAAAAATTGACACTCAAATTTTTGCATTTTCCATTATTCTTTGGGTGTTCAGTCGCTGCTGCTTTTTTAAAGGCTTTTCAACGTTATGAGAATTAGAGAAAATACTGAACTATGTAAACATAGCTTGGATTAATTACTTTATTTTTGGGGTCTTGATGAAATATATAGTATTAGTTGTCTTTTCGGTTTTTTTGGCTTCCTGTGCGCATCCGCCATTGCAGGAAAATATCCCGGGCGGGGCCCAGGTGCTTTTTCGAAACGCCTCAGTAGGTTATATGAACGCTATGACTTACGATGATGCCAGTAACTGTGAGAACCCAAGAACTATTGGGAAGATTTTTGAACCGGGTGATTCGCGTAAGCACGCTTTGCCTTCTGAAGAGGTGGTAACTATCTCTGTAGGAGCTTGGGGTTTGCCCGCTAAAGGAGGGCACGTAGCTTGGTGCGACGCTCTTTTCTTCTCTGTTAAATTAGAGGCAGAGGAGGAATATACCGTAGAATTTAGGCAAGATTCGCAAAAACGCTGTGGATTACTTGTTACACAAAATGCAACAGGGAAGCCGCAAGAAATGGTTTTAAGATCTGGTGAGGGGGCACTATTTCCGGGAGTGGCCGCAGAAAAGATATCATGTACTGTAGATCCGAGAATTTATTCTCTGTAAAGCCGGTATCCAAAAAATTTGCGAAATAGTACTTCTCATTTGAACTTCAGGAGGTCAACAAAAACATAGTTTGTATAAAACTCGCTACCGACGATAGATATCTTAAACCCGCACCAGCGGGTTTTTTTATGCCCGAAATTCCTGGGGCGCTCCCCAGTGATCCAACGCATGACAATCCGTAATGCGGTGCTAAATAAACTAAAAACCCTACCCAGTTATAACTTCCCCTCAGCTGGCAGCACTGAAGGCATCGAACGAGAAAAGCTGTCGGCTATCCTTGTAGGCTTTGCTACAGAACAAGAATTCTCAGGCACTACCCGCCGGCTGGATTTTGTTGTTGCGGTGGTGGTGTATAGCTGGGGGGATATCCGCGTGCGAGTACTGCGCATTGAGTTAAGCCTGCTGGCGAGTGAAGTAGGGATCCACGGTACAGGAGCCCTGATTCGATTAGTGGTACATAGGTACCAGGTGTGTAGCCTTTTAGAGGATGATGAGTTTGTAAGGCGGGTGCAGTTGAATGCTTAGGGGGGGTGCTCTTCCCAAAATAAAATAAAACAGCGACAATGTTGACTTATCAAGAATTGATTTTTTGTTAGCTATCAGCATTTGAGAGTCGCACAGTGGAAGAAAAAGTAAAAGTAATTATTGAGTATCTCAATAGAGTTAAAACACGCTGCACCTATGGTGTTGTTGCTGAGATACTTGGTGTTAATTCGCAGTGGGTAGGTTCATATCTAGGTGAGCGCAGGCCTGAAGTTTCCTGGGTTGTTAATGCAAAAACTGGTGATCCTACTGATTACAGTGAAGCTGAAAAACATCCGGAACTATATCGAACTGACCGTATTATAACTTCAGCAGAAGTCCTTAGAAGGAACCTTGGGGTATAGGACGCGAGGCTGTTTTGAAGGGGGTTGTCTGCTTCGCGGAACAGCTCCGCGATAAGTTACTAGGGGGGCTCCTTCCTCAAAGTAGTTTAAGTTTCATGGCGGCCATGAGCGTGAATACCATACCGCAAGGAAATAGCGCTCGTCCAACTCTCACTCTCATTTGGGTGTTCAATGGCTGCCGCCTTTTAAAAGGCTTTTCAGGGTAGTATAAGAATGAAGTAACTATAACTAGCTAAGGTTGGGAGACCACTTCATATTCTTTACTTAAGGTGTTAAAAATCTAAGTCAGAAATTACGCAAATAGATGTTGTGAGTGTGAATAATGAAAAGAATAGCTTTAATCGTTTTGTCTTTACTTGTATGTGCTTGTGCGTACCAATTGCCAGAAAGTGCGAGGGTGAAGGCTTCCTCAATGACGCAAGAAGAAGCGATAAGCATAGTTGATATGTATCTTGGCGGTACAGGTGTTGGTGAGGGGGTATGCGCTAACGGTAATAAAGTTCATGAAACTGCAAATAATCCATATATGGGGGTTCAGGAGGGTAAGTTCTTTTATGAGTCGTTTTATCTTGATAACTGCAAGACAGCCACGGTAGGGGTTTTTAATGGTGCATTTTCAAGTGAAAAAATATGTGATGTCATTTCTTTTAAAGCTGAATTTGATCTTGCACGAATAAATGCTTTTATTGTAAGGACTATCCCTGTGCCCGCCTGCAACTTACAGGCTGGAGCTATTCAGCTTAATTTGTATGAAAATGTAACTGATCATTTGAATATTAGTATCCCCGAAGAAGGGCTTGATGAATTTTTAGCAGCTTGCACTGTATTAAATCCAGGGATGAAGATAAAGAATGCATATTAAACTTATATGTGATTGAAGGTTTGTAAGCAATTGTTGTAGCGGATTTATCTGTAAAGTTGCTTGAGTCTATCAACCAATATGTAAGATTCGAGTAAAGTTAGCTTCTTCAAAACTTTAAATTTATTACCCGCACCAGCGGGTTTTTTTATGCCCGAAATTTTTGGAGCATTATCCAATGATCCAACGCAAAACAATCCATGATGTCGTACAAAGCAAGCTGTAAACCCTATCCGGCTTCACATTTCCATCTCCTGGCACCATAGAAGGAGTTGATAGCAAAAAGCTTCCGGCCATTGTGATGGGCTTTGCAGCTGAGAACATCGAACACGAAATACATGGCGGTACCGAGCGGCAACTGGATCTGACGGTTGCTGCGGTAGTGGAAACTAGCGGTGATGTATATGCTGCGTTAGACTAGGCAGCGGCAGATATTGAAAGCGCCTTGCAGGATACTTCTCTGGAGGACGCCTGTGATTTGTTCTTGCTCAGCCAAACCGAGTTTGCGCTGACCAAGATCACCCTTTAGGTGAAGTACGCCTGACTTATAGCGCCATGTATTCCATCGAACCCGCAGACTTTTAACGAAACAACTCGATGAGGTTATGACTATGGCACAAGGTTATAAAACCAAGCTCTATCGCAGTGGTGATGGCACTTCCTATTCATAAGTGGCGGGAATGTCGGACCTTGAACCCGGTTAAGAGTCACTAAGTTCTGTTGATATAACTCCCATTGATGGCATCAGTGGCTATATGGACTATGACCTTTCGGTCTTGCGAGGTCTTTATTACCTTGATCCGGAAAGAGAGCGACAGCTGTCAACAGGCTCTGCGCTCAGATTACGATTCTCATAACCAAGTCCGCTCACCTCGTGGAGGTTGTGTTCGCGAATACGGTGGTTACCCAATTCTGGATAAACCAGGGCCACATAAATTACCTGGGCACCTATCACCGCGATAATTTGCACGCAGCTGAAAGGCGATTTCAGGATTACTACGAGAGTATGCCGAAGGCTGCTTGATGAGGTGTGTGGTTGGTTTTTGATTGCTTGAAAATTGCTTGGGGGGCATGACATGAAATTCGAAAGTGCTAGACAAGCGTGGCACGACGCCTTTGATAGCTCCACCGCTGCATTTGATTATGAAGCCATGGGCGGCAGAAGTACGGTTACCTCAGCTGGGCGAGGGCGAAAAGTTGTAATTCGCGGAGAAGTGCAGGGCAGGGCCAACCAAGTTATTTGCCGGGTTGCAGCCCCAACACTAGTTGCAAAAGAAACCCCCGGAGCCAAGGACAGCGGCAACCGCATCATGGATGCCTGTGAAAAGGGATTAATCCAAGATGCAGTTGCAAAGTTGAGAGAGAGTGATCCATTGGCATACTGCTGGGGCATGGCCGCCTACGCCCCGCCAGCCTCAAGAGTCAAAGAGCGAGCGGCTCTGTTGCGGTACTTGATGAGTGAGTTCGACAAATGGGAAGAGCAGCACCCACGAGAAAAGGTTAGCCAGCTGGCGCTATTTTGTATTAATGCGTGTGCACTGCGCGATGTAAATGGCCGATTAATAGACCTGGGCCAAGCGCGGACAATTTTAGGATGTGACAAAAAGCGGTGGGATAGGGAGTGGGTAAAAATTTGGAAACGTTTGCAACGGCGTTTGGACCCTCTACCCGCAAGAGCTTTAGGGCCTATTTCTGAGGTTGTGCAGGAGTACAGAGGTCGGCTTAAAGCCGCTTGTTGACAGCTTTGTCCTGAGGGGGTGTAAATTTCCTAGCGTGCAGTTTTTCTGCTTTGCAAAATTAAACCGGCCACTGAGCCGGTTTTTTAAGTTCTGAATACAGAGAAGTTTTAATTGACAATATAACCCCAACTCCAACTTTCGATTTGGGAGTAGGCATCACATGAATCACTCCCAACGGCATATATTTTTTTACCTTGTGCTTGAGCTGCGAGGGCCATTGCATATATGGACGCGCCACCCTTTTCATTTGTATCGAAAGCGAGCGCATCCTTATAATCCGAGCTTGCGCACTCGGGGGGATCATAGTTTAGTTCTGATTTGAACCTGACAAACCCTTTTCCAGACTTGCCAATACGCACATATTCAATATCAAATGAAGACGCAATGCCGGCTGCACTGGTGATTGGTGAGTAAGATAAGGCAATAGCAATCGGTAATATTAATTTTTTCATGATAAGTTTTTTCATGTTTACCTATAAAGTATTTTCGCCTGAAAATAATGAGTTGGAACTATAGATGGGTTTGATTTGCTTCTATATAGGGAGAGTAATTAGTCGTCCTATGGTGGAGTTTGTGGTCTTTTGAAACTTAATAAATCCTGACATAAATGGTACGAGGGTTTGTTCCGTAACCCGGTGTAGTCTCGGGGTCATAAAAGAGGAGTAGCTTACCTATTTTTTTGACTACTTTCAACTAAAAAACCAAATAGGAAGTTTCTACCTTATGGAGTTTAGCGTGACAAGATTTACCAGTGAATCGGTTGCTACTTTGGGACGTTTGATATTGTATGGCTGAACTTTCTATATCGTAGAGCGTCCATGGTTGGGTAATTATATCTCCAGGGGTATATACCTATGTGAGCCTTATAACTGTGCCAAGCGTTCTAACGTGTAGGGACTACAGGAAGTTCCAGGTCGCTCGATAATCTGGACCTCCACCTCCATCAGATTTTCAAGGATGTACTGGAATTGATACAACTCTTGCTCCGGGAGCTTGGTGAGTAATCCCGTTGCGGAGAGCTTTGAGTTGAGTGCCGTTCGCTATATTCCGAATTGCTTGCGAGAAAAGGTTAGCCAGCTGGCGCTATTCTGTATTAATGCGTGTGCACTACGTGATGTAAATGATCGATTAATAGATCTGGGTCAAGCGCGGACAATTTTAGGATGTGACAAAAAGCGGTGGGATAGGGAGTGGGTAAAAATTTGGAAACGTTTGCAACGGCGTTTGGACCCTCTGCCCGCAAGAGCTTTAGGGCCTATTTCTGAAGTTGTACAGGAGTACAGAGGGCGACTTAAAGCCGCTTGTTGACAGCTTTGTCCTGAGGGGGTATAAATTTCCTAGCATGCAGTTTTTCTGCTTTGCAAAATTAAACCGGCCACTGAGCCGGTTTTTTTATGCCTGGAAGTTGGTTAGCTCAGTAAGTTTCTTCAAACTTTAATCGCACTTTATGTATTTTTTGAATGGCTGTTTTACAAAGTGTGATCAGGCGCTGGGTTTTTACGCGTTCTGTTTGTATTAATTCTGGTGAATGAGAAAGATATTGTTCGTGAAATTTTTAGTTTCTTTATTTGGTAAGATCGTACTGGGAAAGGATGCTAAATTAAGTTCAATATAATTTACTTAGTTTAAGGTGTGCTGTAAGTTTCACCTCCTCTTTCGTTAGTTAATCAATACATTTTTTGGTGAGTTTTTATGTTTTTAAGAAATACCGTCAAAACAGTAGCTGTTTCTGTGGCCTTGTTGGCCTTCGGCGCGCAAGCTAAAACGTTCCAATACGAACTTCAAGATCTAGGTTCATTTGGTGGTGAATTACAGTACCCCGGTCTAGATTTAGAAGGCGCTAGCTCTGCAACCTTGACTGTTGATCAAAAAGATAAATGGTCCCCCGCTATACTTACTTCGTTGGAAATTAACTTTCCTAATGCCCCCAGTCTGTCAGTAAGCAATTTCCAGGTGGATGACGGAGGTTGGAGACATGAAGCGACCGTCGATGACGCCTGGGTGTATCGTCAGCTTGATGTTGTAGTAGATGGCTTGGACCTCGAAAGCTTAAATAATACAATGATCAACATTGATGGTTATGTCTCTGAGGCTGAAAATTTTATTGGGGCAGAGCGTTCACTGAACTATGACCAAAGACTATTTACTGTTCATGGGCAGTTGGTTGATGTGACTCCAAGCAAGATTGTTGATGTCGCAACGTTCACAGTTGACGGTAAGCAGGTTGAATTGTCTCTAAGAGATAACCCAACTCTTGATCCAAATTCAAACAATGGTGATATGGCATTTGTTGTCGAATTACTGTGGTTTGGGGAGGGGAAAGAGGTTTACCATTTTCACGCACCTTTTGGTGATGAATCAAAATTTTATGAAGCATATAAGCTAGAAGTGACAACAACAACTGGTCCTGATGGTGATGAAGCAGCCATAAGTGTTAAAATTAAAGACGCGCAAGGTATGGAGTCTGAAACTCATCATGTATATCTTGAAGATATGCTTAGAGATGCTTACCAGCACTAATCGCGTCCTTATTTTTGATTTAAGGTTTAAGATGTACTGTATGTTAAAATCAGTTAAGAAATCTTAGATAGTCGCTCAGTAGCGATACTTATTTCATAAAAATTAACCCGCCTTGTGCGGGTTTTTTTGTTGCCCATACTTTTTTCGCTACGAGGCTGCTGCCTAATAGAAGACATAGCTCGCCTGTGCCACCAAAGATGGGTCTGGGTAAGTTTCCTATCCAGGATGTTATTCAGGTGATGGAGAATGCGGGCATTCCCTGGCCTGTTATCAGGTATCGGATTTTGTATAATTTGCTTATGTTGAACTCGGCTGGTAGATAATTCTATGAGTAAAGGTTTTAACTGGTTTACTTAGTTCTATCGTCCTAACAATGGCTCACCTGCTAGGTTTTTATCATTTACTGCGGCATGTTTGTGTTATAAAATTCCCATCTGGATTTACTAGGTGTTTTCTGTCAGGGAGGGTAAGGGTGAGTTTTTCATACTGCTATTTTTAAGGTTTTCTTCTGGAGCAATTCTATTTCTATAGAAGCTCTATTTTTCACTTCAATTTCTTGTCGTGGTTTTACCTTGTTGTGATTTTTTAGTTTGCCAGATTGGAAAGAGTAACTCTGTGCATTGAGGTTGCTTTCTGTTTTGGTCCAATTTCTAAATATATTTATAAGTAGATTTTTCATGTTATTTAAAAGTGCAATTAAAACACTTGTCGTTTCTGTGGCTTTATTGGCTTGCGTTGCTCAGGCGAAAACTTTCAAGTATGAACTGCAGAATTTTTATTCAGGAGGAGGAGAGGTTGACTATTCGGGGCTTGATCTGGATGATGTTAAATCCGTAACGTTGACTGTCGAGCAGGCGGAGCCTAGGGCTACTCCTATTCTTACTTCTTTGGAAATTGAGTACGCCCATGCACCAAAACTGTTAGTAAAAAACTTATTTAGTGGTAATGATCCCAATGGGGATAGCTGGGTTTTTAACGGGAAAGTTAATAATGCTTGGGTATTCCGTCAGGTTAATGTGCGCGTAGATAATCTTGATCGTTTAAATGAAGATGGTAAATTTGTCGCCATTGAAGTTGCTGTATCTGATTACGAAAGTTTTGTTGAGCTAGGTGCTAATGGAGATGCGTATGAGTATGGAAAACGTCTAGCTTTTGTTGAGGGAGAATTGAAAGCGGCGAATCCAAGTAAGGTGATTGATGTCGAAAAGGTCACACTAGATGATAGTCGAGTGAAATTGTCACTTAGAGATGAACTAGTTGCCATGCCAGGTAATACTAAGGCTGAAAAGGCGTTTGTTATTGATGTGCTATGGTTTGGGAAAGGAGAGTCAGTTATTTATTTTCCTGCTTATAATGTTAGTGATTCATTGTTTGTGGATCCGTTAAGTATTGATGCCACAAAATTTACTAGGACAGATGGAGGTGAGGATTACTACATTACAGTTATGGCAAGATATGAATATGGTCATGTGGAAGATTCAGGCTCTATCTCCCTTTTACATTTACTGAGTACTGCTTACGATAATTAATCAGATTGACTATGTCTTTAAGTGTGATCTGTGGTTAAAGGATATGATTAATTTAGCTTGTCTATGTATTTCATAGAGTTACTTTTTAAAAAGATTGTTTAACCATTCTCTTAACCCGCCTTGTGCGGGTTTTTTCATTTTTTAGTCTTTGATTTTCTGTACTTGGCGGTGTTCACTTGGGTGCCGTTTTCTATTCCAATACTCTGCGAGTAGAACTTCATGAATTACAATCTGCAGCGATTTGCCTATGGGCCTAATGCCACATTGGGACGGCTAAGGGTGCGCGACTGTGTGTTTTATACGGTAGAGCGCCCGTGGTTAGGTAATCGTCCGTTCGAGAGCTGTATTCCTGAAGGGGTTTATTCCTGTAATCCCTATAGTTCACCAAGGTTCCCCAATGTGTGGGAGCTACTGGAAGTGCCTAGTCGTTCAAAAATCTTGATCCATATAGCAAATTATGCTGCAGATGTGCAGGGCTGCATTGGGGTTGGCTCTAGTCTGGCTCCCGGCAGTTGGTGGGTGACGCAATCCCGCAGGGCGATGCAGCAATTGCGAGAGCTGCTGCCTCATGAGTTTAATCGAACAATCACGCACTATGTGCCGGAGTATCCGTGATGGGTATTTGGTCTGGAGTTAAGGGTTTATTTGCTGGCCCCGAGTCGGCAAACAAAGTGCTGGATGCCACTGTGAATACTGTGGATGCGGTGTGGTTTACCAATGAGGAAAAATCTCGTTGGTATCTGAAATACCTGGAGGCCACGCAGCCGCAGAACCGGGCGCGAAGATTAATTGCCTTTCTGGTGACCTTGGTTTGGGCGCTGTTGGTTTTTTTTATTGCAGCGGCCATGGCTTTGAAGGCGCCTTTTGTAGCAGACCTGAAAGGCTTGCTGGTTGATGTGGTTGTGCAGCCTTACAGCATCATCATCGGCTTCTATTTTGTGACGTCGTGGGTGAGCGAGGTTAAGCGGTGAACACTGTAGCTCAAGAGGCAGCGAGGGAAGCCATGGTTCAGAAGGTCGCCAGTGCAACCACTACGGTTGCTGCAGGTACTGCTGTAGTTGGTGGATATGCAGCTCAAGAGATATTGGCGGTAGGTGGTTTCTTGATTGCTTTGGGTGGGTTCATTGTGAATTGGTATTACAACCACAAGCGCTTGAAGCTGCAAGAGCAGCAGGGCGGGGACGATGGACGTTAGTGTAAAGCTCGATACCTCAAAGTTTGATCGAGCAGCTGCTGAACTGAAGAAGCAATTACCTTATGCCAGTTCGGTTGCCCTAAATAACGTAGCCTTTCGTATGCACGGCACTTATAGTTCGCAGCGCCAGGAACTGGTAGAGCAATGGACAAATTATGAAACCCTCAGCCTGGAATTCTGTGAGGAAATCGTAGAGCCGGCAACCCGGCGCTGGATGCAGATGGGCTTACTGGCTGATGCCTTTAAAGTGCCAAGAGATGTCGACCCATCCACGCTGATGCATGTCGATTTTATTACCCCGGTCATGCCCTGGATTAATCCGTTACATGAAGCCAGTGCCGATGAAGCGCTGCTGGAAGATGTTCTAGCCAGCCCACAGCAGACCATTCGCCGCCGTGGTAAGAAGCCGGACGATGTGGTTAAGCAGACCGCTGCCTGGCAGAGAAAGCTGCGAGAAAACAAGATCACAACTCCAACTAAACGCACTGCGGTCCCCGCAGAAAATACTGAGTCCGACTCTGAGTCTGAATAGGAAACCGCAATGCCTAAAAATTCTTGGTACAGCATTACTGCTGCTGCAAATACGAGTGAAGCCGATATTTATTTGTACGATTACATCGGTAACTGGGGTGTAACAGCAAAAGACTTTGCACGAGATCTAAAAGCACTCGGTGATGTCAGCAAGATCAATCTACACATCAACTGCCCCGGCGGTGATGTGTTCGACGGTACTGCTATTTACAACCCGCTCAAAGACCATAAGGCAGAGGTGGAAACCTGGATTGAAGGTGTCGCCTTGAGTATGGGCAGTGTGATCGCCCTTGCTGGGGATACCGTCCATATTGCCGAAAATGCTTATTACATGGTGCATAACCCCAGTGCCGGCGTTCGCGGTGACGAGCGCGCTCTGGAAAAAACCAAAGGCCTATTGGCAAAAATTAAAACCACCATGATTAACCTGTATTCCTCGTGCACTGGAATGTCGGATGAGGAAGTCAGCCAAGTGATGGATGACGAGACTTGGTATACCGGTGCTGAGGCAGTGGAAGCCGGTTTCGCCACCGATACCACCACAGCTATTGAAATGGCTGCAAGCTTCAGTGCCGATCATTTAAACCAATTCAAAAATACCCCTCAAGCTATTAGTGCATTGGTAATGCAGGGGGCCACTGAATTTAGATTCCCGTCTGCGGTTGCAGACAACCCAAGCCAAACCAAGGAGGCGCAAGCCATGTCGAAAACTACCTCCCCCACGCCAGCTGCAACCGCTGCGACCGAGGTTGCCCCAGAAATGAAAGCGCAAATTGAAGCCGATGCCAGAGCACAATTTGCAGCGGATGAGTAAAAGCGCAAAGACGATATCACGGCCGCATTTAAAGGTTTTGAAGCGCACAGTGTTGTGATGCAGGAATGTCTCAATGATATGGACTGCTCAGTGCAGGGCGCCAAAGACAAACTGCTCACAGCCCTGGGTAATCAAACCCCAACCCCAGTGCAAAGCTACAGCGTGGTGGTGCAGGAAGGTAAGGGCATGAAACGGCTTAAGGCTGATGCTGAAAATGCCATTGCCGTGCGTGCCCTCGGTGAAAAGCGCACAGAAGGCAATGAGCTCAGTGGCTACACCATGATGGAGATTGCCCGCATCCTGATGCAGGCCCATGGGCAGAGCTTGTCTGGCCTGGATCGGATGGGTGTGGTCGCCGCCGCGTTTACCCATAGCTCTGGTGACTTCGCGACTGTTCTCGGCAATATTGCTAATAAATCCATGCTGAAAGGCTATGAAGAAGCACAAGAGATCTTCCCGCGCTTTACCAGCGTCGGCAACCTCAGTGACTTTAAACTAACAACCCGCACGGACCTGGGCAGCTTCCCCTCACTTCGCCGAGTGGCTCCGGGGGCAGAATTTAAATACGTGAGCATCGGGGAGCGCGCCGAGACAGCTGCACTGGCTACTTACGGTGAACTCTTCTCCATTACCCGCCAGGCCATCATTAACGATGACCTCAGCGCATTTACCCGTATCCCACAAAAGATGGGCCTGGCTGCTGTGCGCACTGTAGGTGACTTGGTATTTAGCATCCTGCTCAATAATCCCAATATGGCTGACGATAAGCCTTTGTTCGATGCAAGTCATGGCAACCTCGCTAGCGCAGCGGGAATCAATACCAGCAGTATTGATATTGCGCGGGTATTGATGGGCAAGCAGAAGGATGGCGATGCGGTGCTCAACATCCGGCCCAAGTTCCTGCTCTGTGATATTGCTGATGAAGGCAGCGCAAAGGTTGCCCTGAAATCTGAGTACGAAGTGGGTGCATCCACCAAAAACAACACAACACCGAATAGCGTACGCAATATTGCCTAAGTGCTCTCTGATGCGCGCCTTAGTGGCCACAATGCGTGGTACCTCAATGTCGACCCAGTAGCGCATGACACTATCGAAGTGCTCTATCTGGATGGCCAGCAAGCCCCAGTTTTGGAAGAGCAAAATGGTTGGAGTATTGATGGGGTGGAATTCAAAGTTCGCCTGGATGCCGCAGCCAAAGCCTGGGACCCCAAAGGTATGGTGAAGACTCCAAAAACCAGCTAACCGCTAGCTCTAACAACGTTCATTGAAGAGGCCGCATCGCGCGGCCTTTTTACTTTCAGTTACAAACCCAATTGAGGGAAAGAGAATGGCTACTAATTTTGTACAAGACGGCCGCATGCTGGATTACACCAACAGCACCAGCGCGGATATCACCTCTGGCCAGGTGGTACCGGTCGGCGCGGTGCTGGGTGTGGCGATGGATGATATCGCGGTAGGTGAGTCCGGCGTGATTGGTATTGATGGCGTATTCACCGTGCCCAAGGTATCTGTTGCAGAGATCAACCAGGGTGAAACCCTCACCTGGGTGGTTGCCTTAAGCTCATTCGATAACAACGCAGCCACTGGTGATATTACCGGGGCAAGCGTCTTCGCCGCTGAGGCTGCGGGTTCGAGTGTTACCAGCTTCGCAGTCAAATTTACCGGCGTACCGGGCACCGTTAAATCCTAGGTGAACCATGGATCTTGACCAGAGAGCCGCAGAGCGCGCGTTCCGCAAATGGGGCAAAGCCGCTACCTATGATGATGGTAGCGGCGGTGAGCCTATTGATTGCCAGGTGATCTTTGAGCAGGAGATTGATGAGTTCGATGATGATTAACGCGTGCGGGTGCCGCGTATTGAGTTGAGTCTGCTGGTGAGTGAGGTAGGTGCTTACAACTCAGAGGCGGTGATTACGCTAAATGGTGTGGGGTATACGGTGCGCAAGCGATTGGCGGATGATGGGGTTGTTTGGCGATTACTGGTGGATGTGTAGCCTTAGTGGGTAGGTCAGCACAGGATTTATGATCATTGTGATTGTTATTTTTTTGAGTTGCTCAAACATACAGGAAAATGTTTTAAAATCATTGACTTAAAAGATCGATTAAAAATGGGGATAGTGGTCAAGTTGATCATTTTTCTAGGTGGAGCGCTGGTGCCAAGTAAGCGTAATCTATTGATTTAGTGGAAGAAGATGGCGTGTTGGTGTAAATTTGTATCAGAAATAGTAGTCAAGATAATAGTGGTCATGATGACCACTATATGAATGTTATGCTTCCTAGCATTATGAGCAATAGAGTTATTAGTAACGATGAAAATAGGGCTGTTTTAAAGTCACTGCTCGTATTGGTAGCGCTTTGGTCGATTCCTGTCGGTATCTTGCTCTGTGCATTTTCTGAATATGCGAAAGATATGAACAGCAAGAGTGTTACCATTATTTTTGCTTGGTCTATCTTGTCGTCTTACCCTATAGCAAATTTGGCTAATGCATTAAAAACAGGTGTAATTGTTAGTTAGTTTTCTATTGTCAGTAAAGAATTCTCTCCATTCGAGTTTTGGTTGTGGGTAGGTATATTTATGGCTACAGGTTTATGTCTGAATTTACTTAATTTAATTTTAATGTTTAGCTGGGGCATATAAGCATAACAAGGGTAGGCAAAATCGCCCGCAAAAGACGTGGGCTGGACTCACTACGCTATCGCTTCGCTCGCCTTTGCTATCGGCGTTATGCATAAAAAATCGTTAGTCTGAAGTAACTATTTGAACGGAATTGCTCCATGCTTTACAAAACATTAATGATTGTCGTTGCAAGTATATTTGTGACAGGCTGTGACGTGCCGATATATGGCTTCAAGTTTATTTCCGTAGAGAAAAATAGTCTTATTAGCAACTCGGGCGACATCATGTATTTTTCACGCATGAATGATAGCCTCTCGAAGAGATCTAGTATGTCTGGGGGTAGTGGTAAAAACATAGTTTTTGATTATCAGTACATTCAGATGAAATATGCTCCCCAATTTCCAAATGCTGATTTCTTTGAAAAACACATTAATGCTAATAAGGCGCTTATGGTCTCTGAGGTTCATGTCTCTCCAGAAATTTTTATTCAAAATAATGTTAATATCTCAAACTTTAGTATTGCAATCGACGGGAAAAAACTGGAAAAGATAGGCGACTTCGTTTGTGTTTATCGGGAAAATAAGCCACGAAATGAAGCAGACTGTGAAAAAAATAGTATAGAAAGGCCGGCTTTAGATCAGCTAACTTTAAAAGCAAGTGACCAAGTTGTATTCTTCGCAGCCTTCAGTTCTGAGAAGTATTATCATAATGAAAAAAGTAAGCCTTCAGGGAAGGCCGAAGAGAATTTCTATATTGAAATCAAATCTGGAAAAGATGTTTATTGGGGGGAATTAGGTTTTCAATCAAGGTGGTCTAAAGTGGGCAGTAGGGCGATGCATATATAAATTATGTGTTTTTCCCTCTCCAAGTAAGGTGCCCTGAAATGCATAACAAATCAATCAATGTCGCCCCTTCGGGGCTGGACCTCCGTACTGTGTGCTCCGGCCGATTATTGAGGCGTTAAGTGTCATATGAAATACAGGCTTATTACTACGATTCTATGCTCGGGCTTATCTTTTCTGGCTATAGGAGTGTCGGTAAAAATAGCTTTCCCGTTTTTCATTCCCGCATGGGTTTTATATTTTTCAATTTTGTTTTACTGGGTAAGAGATAATCGCGCACCTAAAGCACTTGTTGTTATAGGTACTGTCGTTGGTGTTTTGTCCGTAGTGTTTTCAGCATTCATAGCAATTTTTTTGGCATTTCCAGCAATAGCGTTAATGCTGCATGTAGCGAAGTGCTCCTTTTGGCCAAAAACACCTAACAAGTCAATTAACTACGCGTCTTTGGCTCCGGACAGCTAAAAGCGTGTCTTCGCCATAACGATGCAGGTTATTGAGACGTTATGAGTTATTTAACTTAAGGAGGCAGGGCTTCAATGAAGGCTTTATTTATAGTTCTTTTACTTTTTATTGTTGGCGGGTGTAATAGCTCCAACATTAATGCGAATACACCGATTAAACAAGGTTGGCAGGCTGTATACAAACACGACGAAAACGGTAGTCCTATCGCTGGAAGTATGGACGCACTAATCGATGGAATACGGAGTGGGTATTCAGTACGTATAGGCTGGGGTTGGGAAAAGAACGTCGAGGGATCGTTGGTCAGACTTGAACATATGGCGGAGCCACTGTTTTTGACAATTATCCAGGAGGAATTAGTTTCCGCCGTGATTGACCCCCATCCTCTACTGGATAGCTATATCGACATCGATAGACAGGCGTTTGGAGAGGGGGGACACATCTGGCAATGTGTATTGACCAGCAAAGGGACGTTTAATGCAAAAGTATATAACCGAGCCAGTGATGAACTGATCAGTTATTTGCCTCAGCGACAAATCATGACCTGGTTCCTTGAGTATCCGGCACATTCTGCTGGTTCCCCTGTTAAGCCACTATATTAATGAATTGAAGATTATAGTGAATGGTGAACAAACAAAAAACAAGGCCCTCCAAGCGACCGCTTATAGCGACGCTTGAGAGCCACAGTTATACACCACCGCAAGGAGGCTAGATGATAAGGTTGGCTCTTATTTCATTTGTGTTTTTTATTTTGGGCGGTATGGCTGCTTTAATATTAATTTCAGTCTTAGTTAGCTTTGATGATGAAAATAATTATGAATTTCCATTGAACTCAGCTGCGTTTCAAAATACGGATGCGTGCCCGAATTCAAACCCTAATGATTTAGTCGGAAAGTGGGAAGGTAAAAAAGAACTTGGTAATGGTAGGCATCAAGTTTGGAGTGTAGATAGAGCTAGTGACGGTACTTTTATTATTCATTTTCAATTTGTAGATAGCACCGGTGAATATCGAGTGCGTGAATCCGGTTTATGGTCATACTCCCACTGCCTTTATTCGACAATAACAAACGACATAGATGGAGAGCCAGCACTCTATCAAGAAGTTTATCGTGTGGAGAAGGTAACGCTTGATGGAATGTCCTATACGAACTTTCGTACGGGCAGGTCCTTTAATCTAGAGCGTTCGAGTAATTAGTTTGTGTATAACAAACTGTTTAAGAGTAATTCGCAACGCGTGGCATTTGTACTATGCGTTGCATTTAGTGTTTAAGGTGGTATGCGGCGGATTTTGTATTGCGCTGCTCACACCTTAACAGGGCATTATGTTTCCTATGAGTAGAGCTATCATATTAATCGTCATTGTCTTATTCCCAAATATTGTTTGGGCAACCTCTTTTGCGTGTGGTAAGCCTGAGGTAAAGGAAAATGGCGAGCGAATAATATTTGAAAAAATTGAAGGCGACAGTACTGGCGGAACTTATAAAGTGCACTTGCCAAAAATTGAGAAATATAAGCCGTCATTGGTGTGGGCTGTATTTTCGTCTCCTCAAAATAATAGCACTGGCGTAGCAGAGCTAAAGATTGAAGATAAGGGCGCTACGTATGTAGGTAAGTTACTATATGCAGGTAGCATCAGTATAAAAATCAAGGCCGAATATATCGATGGTTTTGGGTGTGGCTTGGTAATCGAGAATGAAAAAAAACATAACAAGTAAAGGCAGCGGACCCAAAAACTGTGTTTTTGGTCCGCTGCTTTAGGCGTTATTGATGAAATTATGGTAGCTATAAGTGTTTAAGTGGCGAGAAAAGCACCAAAAGGGCTGGGAAAGAACTAGAAGTATTGGAAGAGGAGAATTCATAAGGAAGTTTACTCTTTTATATGGTGTATTCATTTTTATTTATATGACTATTTATTCTCATATAGATAGACTGGGTTTCAGAATGCTATCTCTAGCAGAAATCCCAATTGTGAGCATCATGGTCAATGCTATTGTATGGCCAATATTTGGCTACATTTCTGGGCGTATAGTTTGGAACTCTTGTGAGGCAAGATATAAAGGATTTTCACAGAGAAATAATGTCAATTAATAGAGAGAGGTTTATAGATCTTAAATCTAGAGACTCAAACAATAACAAGTGCTGGCACAATCGCGCACTGGACTCGCAACAAGTCGCTCGCCTGTGCGGCAGGCGTTAGGTTGGCAGAAATGATAGGTGTTTAAATATTAAGCGGTTATTGGCGCAACTCAATAGTTATGGAATTTATTCTAAATAATCTTGAAAAAGGGGTATTGATTAATCCAGATGATGTAATGTTTCTGGTGATACTTCTTCTTATTGGACTCTTGCTATTATACATAGGATTAGTGGTTTTTAGTATTTCGGTGTATCAACGAACTTTGGGTGTTAAATATAATGCAATAGTCGCGGGTGGAGTCTCAGACAGTTGGGAAACCGCCAGGGGAATAAAAAGTAATTTATTGTTTGTGGTTTTTAAGTACCAAGATGAAAATGGGATAGGCCACTATAGAAAATCTGTGTCCAGAGGTGATCATAATCTAAAATATAAAACCGGAGAGAGAACGGTAATAGTTGTATTTGAAGCATTGGGTTATACGATAGTTTATGACACTAAAAAATACTCTGAATTAAAATTATCTTTTTGTCTTATTGTTGCTGGTGCAACTCTTATATCTGTATCAATTGGTTTTATTTTTGCGTTGGGGATAGGTTTTACCCCGCTTTTATTAGGTGTGGTATATACCCTCTATAATTGGTCAAAAAGAGACAAGCCTAAAAACAGAAAATTTACAGGTAGTGACGTTGCTTTAGATCAGATTAAATCGATTGAGTCTTTTAAAATTGATCTGACAAGTGACTATGAGTAAAGCTGTCCCTTTTTTTGATTTGCATGGTTCTTTGATATTTAGGTAACTATCAAAGAGAAAATTGTTAGTTCAGTTAGCATTTCTACACTTTAAATAGATAAGCCCGCACTAGCGGGTTTTTTTATACCTAAAACTCCTAGAGGTTCTCCAATGACCCAACGCATAACAATCCAAGATGCGGTTTTAAAAAAGCTGCAAACGCTATCTGATTACACATTTCCACCACCTGGCACCACAGAAGAAATCGATCCAGAAAATCAACCGGCGATTGTTGTGGGCTTTGCAACTGAAAACACCGAACACGAAATGCATGGCGGTACCGAGCGGCAACTGGATCTGACGGTTGCTGCGGTGGTGAAAACTAGTGGTGATGTATATGCCGCGTTAGACCAGGCAGCGGCAGATATTGAAAGCGCCTTGCAGGATGCTTCTCTGGAGGACGCCTGTGATTTGTTCTTGCTCAGCCAAACCGAGTTTGCGCTGACCAAGATCACCCTTTAGGTGAAGTACGCCTGACTTATAGCGCCATGTATTCCATCGAACCCGCAGACTTTTAACGAAACAACCCAATGAGGTTATGACTATGGCACAAGGTTATAAAACTAAGTTTTATCGTAGTGATGATGGCACTTCCTATTCTCAAGTGGCGGGCATGCTGGATCTTGAGCCCGGTGAAGAGTCTCGTGGTTCGGTTGATATGACTCCCATTGATGGCACCAGTGGCTATATGGACTATGACCCTTCGGGCTTGCGAAGTCTCTATTACCTTAATCTGGAAAGAGAACGATAGTAGCCAGCAGGCTCTGCGTGCAGATTACGACTCCGATACCAACAAGCACTACAAGATCGAATACCCTGAGGGTACTACCGTCGAATTTCTTGGACATATTACCGGCTGGAGTAAGGCGGTACCTAAGGATGACAAGATCACTCGCACAGTTAAATTCAAGATCTCAGGTAAGCCTTCAGTAACTGCAAGTAGCTAACCATGAATTTAGTTCCAGTCTCTATTTTAAAATCCGAAATAGTGCCTTTCGGCGAGCAAGAAGTAGAACTATTTGAGCTGAGTGCTTACCACCGCTGTGAGTATCTGCAGAAAACTACTGAGGATATCCCGCTTCCGCAAGGTGATGATGTTCCAAAAACTGAACTGGAATCCTTTGGCCAGCTTTGGGCATTCCGTGCCGGGAAAGTGAGCAATAAATTATTGCTAATTGCCTACGCAATTTGGATGAAACCGGACTGCCAGGAATCCGTGGAGCAGATTCATCAGGGACTTATCCGCAGTATCACTCCTGAATTGATCGATGTGCTCTATGTGCCTGCGGCTAAGCTATCCGGACTTTTTGTAGAGATACTCGATGAGGGCGAGGGTGGCGATACGGAAGGTGAGGACAGCGAAAAAAAGGCTAGTGCCGGGTTTCTATTTTGCCCGGCAGCTCGCGCGGGATTTTAATCGCCCTGACTATTTCAACATGTTGTGCTCCATGAGTTCTACCGAGTTTGATCATTGGTATGAATTCCACTCCGAGCGGCCCTTACAGACCGAAGTCCAGCAATGGCAACTCGCCCATATTGCCGCCGGCACCCAGGGAGGCAAAGTCTCTCAATACCTGCCTCAGACTCACAAACCTAAAACCGTACAGCAGCAAATCGCAATCTGGAACTCCATGAGTTGAGCAATAGCTAAACAAACATCCATGGCCACGATGGTGGCCAACTTGGAGCTGCGCTCCACTCAATATAAGCGGGAGATGGATCAAGCTACTGCACGCAATAAAAAGCTAACCCGAGAACTGAAATCGACCAGTGCAGCGGGGGATATGTTCGGCCGCTCCATGCGAGGGGCTGCACAGGGTGTCGCCGCTATCGATGGTCCTTTGGGTGGTGTTTCTGGTCGAGTCGGTGCGCTTAATGGATTGCTTACCAGTGGGAACCTGGCGTGGGCGACTTTTGGTGTCGCGATCGCTGGTGTCACAGCCGTGATGTACAATAGTATTCGTGCTGGTGAAGAAATGGAGCGGGGCCAGCTCAAGATTGAGGCACTGCTGAAGGCGACCGGTAGTGCCAGTGGTCGAACTGCAGAGCAGCTGGATGAACAAGCCCGTTCAGTGGCCCGCGCAACCCTGGTTAGTGTTACTGGTATCCGTGAAGCCCAGGGCATATTGCTCACCTTTAAAGGTGTTCAAGGCCCGGTATTCGATGATGCTATTCGCCTCATCCAGGATATGGCAGCGGTGATGGGAGGCGATGCAAAGAACGCGGCACTTCAGTTAGGTAAAGCGTTAGAGGAACCCTCAACCGGAATCACCGCACTGAAGCGTGCCGGTGTCAGTTTCACGGCTGCAGAAAAGGAGCAGATCAGGACTCTGGAGCAATCGGGACGTGTCGCCGAAGCCCAGCGCATGATTCTGTTAAAGCTTGAGCAGCAGGTGGGCGGTGCCGGTGCTGCTGAAGCGGGTGGCCTCACCGGTGCTACCGATTCCCTGGCGCAGTCCTGGCAGGAGTTTCTGGAGGGGCTCAGTGAAACTGCGGGTTCCACCGGTATTGCGACAACCGGTATTAATAAGTTAACCGGTGCCGTGGATACCCTGCGGCGCGGACTCGCGCCTACCGATGAAGAAAAGCAGCGCACACAATTTGCTGAGCTTCATAACCAGTATGTGTGGCATCAGCAGATGCTGGCTAAGGCGGAAGCTGAAGGCGTTCAGGTCCAGGTCGAAATCCATCGCAATAGATCAGAAATGATACGCGGCCAACTTGCTGAGCTACAGAGTGAACAAATAGCCGCGCAAAAAAAGCGGCAGGATGAAGAGAGGAGAGCTGAAGAAGCCGCGGCAGCTGCGAGAGAGCAATCTGAGCGTGATCGTATAGCTCAGCAGCGTGTAATGGCAGAAGAGGCGGGCACTGCTCAGTTAATGCAACTGGATCAGTTCCTAGCCAATCAACAAGGCAAAATAAAGCTGGATCATGAACAGCGACTCCAACAAATAGCTGGGCTGCAAATTGCCGAGGAAGAGCTTACCAGGCGAGGCTTTGAATCCATTGAGGCACTTCGTACTGAATACGCTGAGCGTGAGAAAGAGCGCTTCCAAATGGCCCTGGCTGAAGAGCAGGCGCGCCCAGAGAGTGGTGAAGGCGGTGGAAGCCAAACCGGTGAGGATGGTCTAACGGAAGCAGAGCGCCAACGCATGGTGGCCCGCTTGGAGACGTTGCAGCTCTCCTGGCTTACCGAAATGGAGCAGCTACAAGTCCAACAGGACGAAGAGATGGCCCTGCTGGATCAAGCCTTTGCCAGCAAGTTAATTGCGCATGATACCTATGAGCGCAATCTCACCCTTTTAGAAAACAAACATCGAAAACAGCGCGAGAAACTCGAGCAGGCCTCCAACAAGAGCAAGCTCCAGCTGTTTGTTTCTGGGGCCAGCCAAGTCCTATCGGCTGCAGCGGCCTATAACGAGAAAGCCGCAAAAGTGGAAATGGCAATGGCTGTTTTCTCTACTGGAGTTTCCCTTGTAAAAAATATCGCAAAAGCCTCTAAAATTGGATGTCCGCAAAATATTTCCATGATTGCAGGAGCTATTGGCCAGGGTTTTCAAATCGCTGGGATGCTGTTTGATTTGCAGGCGCCCAGCGGCGTTTCAGGCAGTGCTGCCGCACCCAGTATTAGCACAACAGGTTCAGCCGTGGAGAGCCCCGGTGTGTCTGGTATTGATGAGGTAGTCGAAGGGGAATCGCAACAGCCAGCTTCTCAAGTGATTATCCAGTTTCAGGGAGATGCCGTTGGCGATAACGGTGAACGATTTATAGAAGAAATTCAAACCAAGATGAGTGAGGGAAAACTGGTTCTGTTCGATAAGAACAGCCGTCAAGCTCTAGAACTCAAGGGGTAAAGGAGTAACTTATGCTGATTCAATACACCCCGACTCGCTCAATCGTTGGTGACGGAAGTGATTTTCAGATTGAAGCTAAGCTAAAGGGCTACGACAGCAGCGACAGGCTCGAAGGCAAAGAGCACAAGGCGCTCAGCGGACAAAGCGAGTACACGGCCTATCGCCTCGAAGAGGAATACGTTTGCCAGACAGTGCCGCTCAAACTTACCGGCGCAGAATTAGCGCGTTGGCGCGAGTTTAAAAGAAGCTGCGCATTCGGTGAGTTCTTTACTTTCGATGCTTACGGAACGTCAGCGCTTGCTGATGTCCCCCAACAAGTGCAGCTCAAATTTAAATCCTTCAAAGAAAAGCGCCAAAAGGATGGTCGCTTTATCTTTTCATTTACCACTGTACAAGTGATTGCCTAATTATGCGCAACAACTCCGAAATCTTTGATGTTTACAACCAAGCGCCGCAACGGCAATTGCGATTGGTGGTTGAGATCGACTATGACCTACCGCTCTATATTAGTAGTCACAATGATATTCCTGGGCTGCCTGCTAATGCGATTCTCGGAACCTTAAAAAAGTGCAGTGCAACTAGTCAAAAAATTATCCCTGAGCAAGGACTGGCAGAAATAGGAGAGATCTCATTTGAGGTTGTGGATATCGCCGGACAGTTTTCCTAACAGATGCAGGGCAGGCGGTCAATGTGGTTGATGAGGCGGCTGGCCTTATTTCTGACTGTATTGGTGAAGTGGCGAACCGCCTGGCCGTGCATAGTTCGATTGCGGCTATGGCGATTCCGAGCGGTTGATACTAGTCGTTGCTCTCAGTACTGGAATGGGCGTGCCGCCGGTGCGAAGCCCCGAATTATAGAGCCATGGCTTACATCTGTAGAAAGTTTCCCCCTAACTTATTGATTTAATTGCAGGTAAAATGTGTTCAAGAGCGAGAGGTGAAACCAGGAGACTTGAGCCGATGGCTGACTGTTTCTGGTTGTTATTTGATCGAAAATTTATTACCTACTGTAAATAAAGGCTTTTTTACATAGCTTAAAGGGTCTACTTCAGAAATAGTGGCCAAACGGATAGTGAGCCACTGGCTCTTTAATAAACTGTTAAGAGTCAAAACATAGATATTCAATGAGTACTAATAAAGAGTTTTTTCTACATGTGGTAAAGGTCTTAGGTTATCTAAATTTTGGGCTATTTATTCTGGGTTTCTTTAACTCAAAAGGTAGAAGTGGCACTGCTGTACTATTTCTGCCGGCCAGTTTAATCTTAGCAACAGCCGTCACTCTTGTTTATATTTTTGGCTTTAAGTACCTTCATTTGGCTGGAAAGCGTATGGACTATTGGTTTTGGTTCAGACCATATGTTTGGCTCATAGTAATTTTTGTATTCATTGTAATTAGTATTGCTTCTATTGGGCACTTCGGAAATGCGAACTCTTAACAAAGTCAAGCACGATCGACAGCAAAGCTGGCTGGACCTACATTCCGCAGCTTCGCTGCTCCATTTCGGCCCGTGTTGGCGGCGTTATAAGAGCAGATCGTGAGCAAAATTGAACAAAAGTACAATGAAGGGCTTTGTAGAATTGAATCAGGTATATTTTTTACTACTGATCAATGTCACCGAATTTACTTTGATTCAAAGCGTGGCTACTACCCAGGGAATTTGGAGGCCTTATCTTCGCTGGTAAATGAGAATGGTGAAGATTGGTGGTTCACAACAATAGCTCAAGAAGAGGTTAGGAAAGGAGAGTTCGTCGCTATTGTAGGAGGAGGCTCATACGAAGGTGAAGGTTTTGTCGCTTTGAAAAAAGGGACTAACCTTCAGTGGATAATGCACCTGGAAAGCAGTGAGGTTTTTACGGAAGTGGAAATTGAGAAAGATGTCGTTATCGTCTACGCAAACAACTTTCCACATAAAAATACACTCACGGTTCCGATTGATTCGCCTAAGGAGTTTACTTTTGTTGAGCAGTGAATCTTATAACAATCGCAGGCTGTCGGAACGCATTTCCGCTCCTTCGTCGCTACAAGGCGTCCGCAGCTACGGGCGTTATGAGCCATGAGTATGGAGCTAAGAAAAGCTAACGTGAGCAGGATTGCGATTTGGCTACTAAGTACAGCAATGGTCTCCCTAGCTTACCTAATGGTTTTAGATGCAATTTTTGTTTTGTTTCTTAATGAGCAACAAACTTAGCTCAATACACTTCCATGGGGCGTATTTGTTCTACCCATTGTTTGGGGTGTCATTACCTATAAAGGGCTTGTGAAATACAAGTATTTAGGAGTGGCCACGGGTTTATTCCTTGGGTATGTTGTGGCCCATCTGGAATTACTCTGGGTAGCAACTTCCTTTCATACTATGCTCGGGGGTTATATTTAGAATGAGCCAATACCAAGTAATTCATAACAAGTTGCTGAAATACATTTCGGGCGCAAAAATCGCGCCCTCCACCAGGCAGCCTACACTGCGTTCCGGCTGCCGTTTAGCAAGACGTTAAGCACACTACGTGCATAGTGAAAATGAGTAATTTGAATACTAAATGTTATGAATCTGCTTGGCAGTTGATTTTTCGTCTAAAAGAAGATGGTCACCTTGATGATGAAGAATCGATGATGTTGATTCATAAGTATCTTCTTGAGTGTTGTCGGAGAATCTGGAGTTTACTTCCTGACTCTGGCAGTAGGAAGGGGGTGGAGGCGGCGGAAAAATATTGTTCTGGTAAAATTTCTTGGAGTGAAGCCTCTGAGATGGATTGGTATTCTGAGGCATCGGCGTTCCTTTTCGAGAATGGCGATGATACAGACCCAGATATATCTCAATACCTTTGCCAAATAAATTCTAAGAAAGAGGAAATTGGTAACCTGCTTGTTCCCCCAAAGGAAATAGTTTCAACTGGAGTCAAAGACCTCCTAATGGATGCAGCATATTTCGCAAACAAAGCATTAAATTTTCCATTCATTAGTGGTGGCACGCCTAGTTCGCGAGAAGAGTCTATTCAAAATATTGGAAAGTTTCTTCCCTTGGATCTTTTTAATAAAATGGTTCCAACATCGTTACTATCAAAGATTGGAGAGAAAAATGTCTAACAAGTTACGGCACAATCGCCGCTTCGCGGCTGGACAGCCAAAGAAACCTTCCCCCATTGAGTAGACGCCTACCTTTTGAATAGGGTAGGAAAAAATGTCGAAAATACTGAGTGAAGAGCGGGTTGTTGAATATTCAACAGAGGTTAAAGTTAGAGTGGTAGCTCTCACTAATCAACTGAAAGCAGATACGACCACTATCGCGAACATTATTGGTTTGCATCCAGTAATGGTGTATAGATGGCGAGAGGAAAGTAGAGAAGGCAAGCTGGTCGAGAAGCCCAGTCGTAGAATAAGTATGACAAAGACAACGAAAACTCAGTCTCAAACTGATGATAAAGAGATAAGACGTCTAAAAAAGTAGGTTGAGGAGTTGCAAAAGGAGGATGATTTCCTAAAAAAGTGGAAAATGTACCTGAAAGATCCAAAGCTGAAAGATTCTCGTTCATAGCTCTTAATCGATCAGACTTTGGTGTCAGGTACTTATGTAGATACTTGAATATTTCACCCCAAGGGTTTTATAAGTGGCTCAACCGTGATGAGAGCACTCGAGACATAGAAAATAGGCGAATTCTTGAGTGTATCGAAACTAATTATGTGCAGCATGATGGTAATTATGGAAGTCCAAGAATTAGCGCAGAGCTGAAAGCTAATGGTGAACGAATAAATCACAAGCGCGTTGAGCGCCTTATGAGAGAGACTGGAATCGTGGGGAAGGCTGGAAGGATCTATCGTCGGCGCCCTTTGCCTGGAAATCCTTGCATTAAGGTTGAAAATTTACAAAGAGAGCATGGTATGCCGAGTAAACCAGACTTTCAATGGGCTGGTGATGTAACCTATCTGAAGATCAATGGGCAATGGCAATATTTAGCTGTGATTATTGATCTTTACTCCCGGAAAGTGTTGGGTTGGGAGCTGTCGGACACTCGAACTGTTGAGCTAACACTGTCAGCGCTAAATAAAGCTGTCCGTCGCAGAAATATAGAATCAGATCTAATATTTCACAGCGACCGAGGTTCTGAGTACGGTGCTTATGCATACCAAAACCGACTCAAGGAACTGGGTATTGAGCCAAGCATGAACCGTCCAGGATTTATGAATGATAATGTGTATTTAGAATCATTTTTTCAAATACTGAAAACTGAGAGTTTCAAAGGATTTAATTTTGAATCCGTTGAGGAGCTAAGAGCTAACTTAGCTTGGTATCTTGATAGGTACTATAACTTTAAAAGAAGACATGGTTCACTTGGGTTCAAAAGCCCAGATGAATATGAAAGAATGGCCGCATAAGATGAATATAAGATGGCGTCTACTTTAAGGGGGGAGGCTTCGCTGGACTCACTACACTGCGTTTCGTTCGCCGCTAAACCGGGCGTTATGTATTGTAAGGATCTTTTATCTATGAAAATTACACTATTTATATTTATGGTCCTTTTTTCAGGCTTCGTGGTGGCTGAGGACAAGGCTCAAGATGATATGAGTTCGGTTATTGATATGATGATTGTGGCAAAAGCTACTGGGATGTGTGGCGTGTTATCTCAATTGGTCAATTTTCAACAAACAACCAAGATGGCTGGTGGCGATGAATTTTTAGTTCGTTTTCTTAATACAGAAGCTGCCCGCTTGGGACACACAACGGAATCTATGGTAGGGCAATGCCCAGCTGTTGTAAAAAAATACAATTCTACAATGAAGCTTTTGGGGTATGAATAGAAAACATAACAAGCAAAGGCAGAGGATGCTGATCATGCCGCGAACAGCGTGCGCTGCTTTGAGCGTTATGTGTTGGCTTTAATGCTGATTAAGCAAGTTTAGAGATCGGGTATGAGTTTGAGTATTGATGAAGTAATAGATCATCTTAGAGAAGAGGCAGAATTCTGCATAAATAATTATCAGTCCACAGATGATTTCTGTGAAGAAGTTGTGGTAGCTTTAAATGAATTTTCTGTAGATGAATACGATCTTCTAGATATGTTCTCTGAAGAAATCATTGTCAAACACATTCTTCAACATTGCTTACCTCCTCTTCAAGCTGATGCAATCGGCGGAAAGGTAACGAGTTTTATATTCTCTAACCCGGAAGGAGTGAGGGAAATTGACCATTCTTCAACGATACCTATTTACAGAAATATCGTAGGTGAGTGGTGTAAGAAGGGTTGGGTTGAGATTAGATATGATGTCGAGAATAAAGGCTATCCGATTGCAATAAATTTGGTTGCTGCTAAAGATTAACTTGCGGAGCGAGAGTCAGGCACATAATTGAGCGTTAGGCAGTAAAAGAGTATGAGAATAATATTTCCGTCTGACCCATTGGACGAAAAGCAAGCTGACGGCCCCTATAGGGGTGAGTATCTTTCACTTAAGTCTAGGGGAGTCGATTGCTCCCTATTTGATTACGACTCAGTTGAATTTGATGGATTTCGCCCAAAACCGCAATTAAGTGAGGGAGAGCTTATTTTATATCGTGGATGGATGATGAAACCGTCCGTCTATGAAAAACTCACATCAATGGTGGAGCGTAAAGGCGGGAAGATGCTCACCTCGCCCCAAAGCTTTATTCGCTCACACCATTTACCCTGCTGGTATGAGAGTTGTAAAAAACTAACACCAGAAACCGTTTTTTCTGATTCAGAGAAGGATTTAGAGAAATTAGCCGATGATTTGGGTTGGGGACGTTTCTTCGTTAAGGACTTTGTAAAGTCAAACTATAACGAACGTGGTTCGATAGCTAATTCACCATCTGAAGTGCTAGAGATTGTGAGTCTTATTAAAGAGCACAGAGGAGAGATCGAAGGAGGTATATCACTCAGAAGAGTTGAGGCGTATCTCCCTGAAACCGAGCAAAGATATTTCGTTCTAAACGGAAGGGCATATTCAGCTGATGGTAATGTGCCTGATTTGGTCTCAGAGATATCCAAAATTCATGCGGCTCCATTTTACTCTGTCGATGTAATTCAAAGATCTGATGGTGTGTTACGGTTAGTAGAGCTGGGTGATGGCCAGGTTTCTGATAAAAAGACTTGGGATCCCGATTTGTTTTGCCAAATGATCGCAGAAAATGCCTAACAAGGCGATGAATTTCGTTCCGGGTTAAAGCCCTCCACCGGACTGTCGTCGCTTCGCGCCGTCAGCCGATTATCGCGGTGTCATAAGTCATAAGAGAAAAGAAAATTTGAAGCATAGTTGTGGTCAAAATCAGTACGAAGATACTGAAATTTGCTATGAAAAGATTAATCTAGAGGAGTGGGGCTGGGTTCTTTCGCAGTGGCAATCTGCGGATGAACTTGATGTCGAAGATGGCTATGAAGGGGAGTGTGGCTCTCGGATGTGTTCTCATCACCTCCTCATTAGATATTGTCCATTTTGTGGTGAAAAACTTGAAAGGATTAAGAGAGGTACATGAGAGCTTATAACAAGCTAATGAACTTCACGCGTAAAAGGCACGCGCCGGACAGCCTATACTGTGCTCCGGCTGCCGGTTATTAGAGCGTTAGCTCTCAGGATAATTAGTGGATACAAATTACATAGAATCGTTTGATTGGGAAGCCCTAAGCCATGCTTATGGTAAGGCAATAGATGCTCCCAAAGAGTTAGCAAATCTCGTCAGTGAAAACGAAGACGATCGAGATGACGCAGTATACGGTTTTCTCTATAGTTCTGCTTACCATCAAGGGACTGTTTATTCGTGTACGCCCAGTGTAATACGTTGCGTTATTCATATCATAGAAAGTGAAGACATTTCTTCCTTGGAAACTATAGGTCGGCCACTAATTCAAGAGCTTTTAGGTTTCTTAAACGCTTGCGCTTTCACTTGGAAATTTGAACCGGATATTGCGGCTGCTACTTATGAAGGCCGAGACTTATATAAGCTGTACGTAAGTCATTCTGACAATCAAACTGCGAGCCATGCAAGAGAGCTTTTGGATATTTGTAATGAGTACAAAAGTAGCTAACAAGCGCATGGTGCATCAGCCCAGCAAGCTGGGCTTGGACCTCCGTTACATTGCTTCGCAGTTTTACTACGGCCGGACATGTGGGTGTTATCCCAACCTCTTCCAGAGTTGCTAGCTACTCTCAATGACCGGATGAATATGCTTGCGAAAATTCTCCGGTAGTTGGGAATAAAGTCGAGCAACAAAAGGGGGGAAAGGAATCTGTGCAAAGTGGCGCAGGTTCTCCACCCCGTACACCTCTGCCAAAGTAATCCCTACCACCTCACACAATATCGGCAGCAGGTCAGCCGGAATTCGTTGTGCGCCCGTTTCCATTATCGAAATTTGAGATGACACAAGCCCCAGCTGCCTTGCCGGCTGTGCAATCGTCATCCTCTCCCGTTTCCGTGCGTTGCGCAGGCGATCGGCTAGTGATCCGGCCTCAAATATCGAGGTGCGTTTGGCGACTTGTCGTCATAAGGCAATAAAGATAATCGGTGTTAGGTGACACAAGGTTGAGATAGGATTAATAGTTACAAGGAGTTGAGCATGCCTATAAAAGCGCAAATGGGACAATTGCAGCGAGTCACAAATCTGTGTGTGGCCCTGGAGTGGGTAACAGGCTGCCCCGATTTGGCGGGAATGGATGCCGTATTATAGCTGATAGGTGAGGAGGTGAGCACCACTATCCAAGGTGTTATCTATTCGGTTGAGTCAAAAGGAGGTGGCGGCGCCGAGATGGCTTGAGTACAAAAGTACCTGTGAGGCCCTGGAGTCACACTGGCTACTTGTCTTTAGTGGGTGCTCGCTAATACACTGTATAAAGATACAGTATATTGCTAGAGCACATGAAACTTTCCCCTCTATATGGCAGTGGCGTTAGCTGCGGCTTTCCTTCGCCAGCGGATGACCACAAAGAAGCGGCGCTGAGCCTGGATCAACACTTGATAACCAGCCCGGCGGCGACATTCCTCGCCCGCGCCAACGGCGACTCTATGCAGAACCTCGGCATCTTTGACCGGGACCTGCTGGTAGTCGACCGATCATTAACGCCAATCCACGGAGATGTGGTGGTGGTTGCCCTGGATGGGCAGTTAACGTGCAAGGTGCTCGACCGCCAACAGGGCCGCCTGCTATCAGCCAATGACAAATACGCACCGATTCCCATTTGGGAGGGGCAGGAATTGATTGTTGAGGGAGTGGTCAAGGCTTCCGTGCGGTACCACCGGTCCTGCTGATGTTGGCACTGGTTGATTGCAACAGCTGCTATGCCAGCTGCGAACAGATATTCCGCCCCGACCTGCGCGGGCTCCCGGTGGTAGTCCTTTCCAATAATGATGGTTGCGTGGTGGCTCGCTCGAAAGAAGCCAAAGTGTTAGGTATTCCCGACTTGCAGCCGTTCTTCAAGATTGAGCATCTGTTGCGAAAGCACGGGGTAAAGATCTTTTCGAGTAACTACGCCCTGTACGGCGATATTTCCCACCGGGTAATGATAACGCTGAAGCAGTACAGTCCAGAGGTTGAAGTCTATAGCATCGACGAGATGTTTCTGGATCTGCAGGGGCTGCAAGAATGCCTGCTGGATTATGGCCAGGAGATAAGGCAAACCCTCTGGCGAGATATTCGCATGCCGGTGGGCGTTGGCATTGCTCCCAGTAAAACCCTAGCCAAGCTGGCAAATAGGGCCGCCAAGAAAATCCCCAAATGCCAGGGCGTGTGCGTGTTGGATTCCCCCGAAAAGTGGCAATGGCTGCAGCGGCGCACTGAGGTGGGTGATGTGTGGGGTGTAGGCAGGCGCCTATCAAAGCGGCTCGGCCACCTGGGTATCAAGACCGCCTATGACCTGGCACAAGCCAACCCCAAGATCCTGCGCAGCCATACGAATGTAAACATTGAGCGCACGATAGAAGAGCTAAATGGCATTAGTTGCTTAAGCCTGGAGGAGCAACCCCCTGCCAAGAAGCAGATCTATTGCACACGATCATTCGGCGAAAAGCTCACCGACCTCCAGCCGATACTGCAGGCCGTCACCCTGTATGCGAGTAGGGCAGCAGAGAAGCTACGGGCCCAGGATTCCTTGGTGAAGTCCGTCCATGTCTTCCTGCATACCTCACCCCATGAGCCGCACTACTACAGTCGCAACACCGTAGTGCAAACCCCATACCCCACCGATGATACTCGGCTGATAGTGCAGCTGGTAAAGCGCGCGATTACAGAGCTGTTCCTGCAGGGGCATAGATTCCTGAAAGCGGGGGTAGGTCTGGTAGAGCTTATCCCCCGCTCACTGGGCCAAGGTGACATGTTTACCGCGGGCCAGCCAATACGATCAGGCGAGACCATGCAGGCCATCGATCAGATCAATCAGCGATTTGGTCGAGGCACCTTGTTCCTTGGGGCTGAAGGTATCAACAAGAAGTGGAAGATGAGGCAGGAGCACCGGTCTCCTGCCTATACCACTCAGTGGGAGGATTTGCCTAGGGTAGTGACTTGATCAGAAGTCATACACAAAAAAGCCTGGCGAAATCTTGCCGATAAGAGCGATTTTTTGATGAGTGCCTATAGCTGTTTACAGGTATTCTTGCCAAGCAGTGCTTCGGTTTTAATATTACTGCAGTCTGCTTCATGGAATTCAGCTGAGGTGTCAGGTAGGGTGAATCGGATGAGTGATTTCCAATTTGGCCAATCAATTGCCTCACCATCTTTCACTCCAGGTTTGTATTTAAATTTCTTGGCCGCCGCAATAGCGGACTCAGAAAAGACTCCTTCTGGCTGCTCTTCAAATACTTGAACATCTTGCGTATTGCCGTTTTTATCAATGGTATATTCAAGTACGACGTAGCCTTCGACTCCATGTGTAATCAAGTGCGGAGGGTAATAAGGGGCTGCACTCTTTATCAGGGCTGGTTCACCTTCTGAATTTTCTGGAATGAAATGAAGTACTTTCTGGTGTGAGCAAGCGGAAATGAGCAGGGTTAGAACAATAATATATTTCATTGTAGAAGGTACTTTTTTTGGCTTGTATTACTGAATAGGATCATTGAGATCAAAAGCGCTGAGTGGACGCGGAGTTGGTGAGCTTTGCAAGTTTTACCCACCACCTTGTATAGGCTCCCGTTAGTTCTTTTAGGTAGTCATAGTGATCGTAGACTTGCCATTGGCTTGGCTGTTTGTTCCCCAGCATAATTTCGGTGATATGTGGCTCTGTCAGTTCGGAAAAGTTTGCCTTTGCCGTCTTGCGTAAGTCGTGGACTGACAAGTGTTTCATTTCGTAGTCTTTGTGCCGACGCAGCTACTGTATCAAGTTGTAAGGCAGCGCTAGCGGTGCACATATAACCCATGAGTATATCCCAATTCCTATTACGGGTGATACTCGGATGAAAGTGGAGTTGTTAAAGCGTGCGATTACAGAATTGCTCCTGCAGGGGCATAGGTTACTGAAAGCCGGGATAGGGCTGGTAGAGCTTATCCCCCGCTCACTGGGCAAAGACGATATGTTTACCGCAGGTCAGACAATACGATCAGGCGAGACCATGCAGGCTATTGATCAGATCAATCAGCGGTTTGGCCGAGGTACCTTGTTTCTAGGGGCTGAAGGTATCAACAAGAAGTGGAGGATGCGGCAGGAGCATCGGTCTCCGGCTTATACGACGCAGTGGGATCAGCTGCCAGAGATAACAGTCTAAATTTTGTGTAAATATACAGCTTTTGAGTGTGGTAAAAATTGAACGGCTGAATAATCTCGGGGTTTATAGAAGGTATGAGCCGCCTTACTATTCCCACATGGACGCGTATAAGTGTATGATTATATTAAGGTTTTGTTTTGGATTGTGGCTCCTGAGGTCGCGGGTTCGATCCCCGTCGGCCACCGAAGATTCTTCCTTGTTTATCAAGGACTTAAAACCCCGCCTAGTGCGGGGTTTTTTAGTTTTGGGCCTTTGAGGGGGTAATTTTTACCACAATTGATTTTTTCAGCCCCTCCGATTGGACATTCATCCAGTGTCCTTTGGCGTGTCTTCCTTTCCTCTAATCCTCGCCTTATTAAAAGAAACAACTTTATCGGCGGTGTGGTTGTAGCGCTCCATTATGCTGCGAGTCTTGTGCCCGCTGAATTCCTGCTTGTCGCCTTCGAAATCTGAAATGCCTTTAATCTTTAAATCATGAAACCGGAAGCGAGTGGGTAAGGCGCCGGCTTCATTGACAGCTCTTTGCTCTCTGCTCCAGGTCGTGTTGAATCCGTCTCGGGTGAAGCGCTGCCCAGTTCGGCCGCGAATCAGATACATGCTTTGCGATCTGGAAGTGGTATTGCTTTTAAGTGCCAGCTCAACGGCATCGTGCAATCGGTCCGTCCAGAGCTTCAGTTGCTCCTTGCCGGTCTTTTGTTGGCAAATCAATAAACCTTCTTCGGTGATATCTTGCCGCTTCAGTAGCTTTGGTGTTGGTTGGTGGTCAGATGCAAAAGTCGAGCGACTTTACTTCAAAAAATATATCTATCTGGCTTGCTCTATTGTATTTGCTTTTCTTATGTCTCTATCTCGATAGTTGGTAGTACGGGATTGATTTTATATAACTCATCAATCTTAAGTTTACATTCTGAGGTACTTATATGTGGCGGTCTTGGGGTATATGTAATTTGGTTGGTTAAAAAAGCTATCCGGGGTTAATGTATAGATTTCCCATTCCTTTATTAGGGATTGTATTACAAGCCCATCGTTGATTTATAGTCTGTGCTTCGGCATAGTGGTATTTGCTATCTATTATGTCGCTGGCGCGACTATAGCTTCAATGAAAAGAAACTATATGTATGAAAGCCTCCAGGACTTGCTTGGAGATTTATGTGTTGATTATGGGTTTTGCCTATCTCATTCATTCTGGGAGGCAATTTCATCACAAAAGCAATATTCAGCTGAGGCGTTTGTTCGTGATGTCTTCATTGCTGATAGACCGGGCCCTAAGGATAGAGAGATATTCGCCCCAGTAATCAGGAATTTGTTCATTGATAAGTTTGGCGCGGAGGCTTATTTCTGGAATCGGAAGTTTCAGGCTAGGCCAGGTAAGCGTATATCCATGAAGGAAAAAGATACCATATTGCTAGAGTTTGCAAGACGAGAGCGCTCCATAAATAGAAGAAGCCCTAAGGCTGACCAGTTCAGGGCTAGATACAGAGGTTTGGTCGGGCTTAAACAGGGCAGAAAAAGGCCCATAGACTGTGAGTTAAGTGCTGGGTAGTAGAATTCTAAATATAAGTTTCCAGGAAAAGGCAATTAAGCAATGGCGATAGCTATAAATAGAACGTCTACGATTACCTGTTCAAAGTGTGGTTCCAAACACACGGAAATTATGCCGATAGATGCTTGCCAGTGGTTTTATGAATGTAAAAAATGTGGTGAGTTACTAAACCCTAAGAAGGGTGATTGCTGTGTATTTTGCTCTTATGGAACGGTTCCATGCCCGCCAGTTCAACAGGATGGGAAGTCTTGTTGTTCTTCCTAGAGGCTATTAGTAAAAGCCCAAAAAGCCAATGAGCGAGTCAGGTTAATAATATGAGTTGGCAGCGGGTAATGCAGACGAATTGCGTCCCAGTCATCAATCAGGTAAATAGTGATTAGGGTAATCACTTTATGAATGTTAATTCCTTACTTAGGTGAATTATGAAATACAAAATGGTCTTTCTAGTTTTAACGACAATGCTTGGAGCAGCATCTAGCGATGCCTTATCTTGGAGCGACAAGTACAAAGCGTTAACGGAAAGCATGGTCCCTGCAATTCCGGTCGGGTCGAACGTAATAGTTGACGATAAGGCATACATCGATGCGGAGGTTGCGAGAGGAGATATTGTAGTTTTTACACCACTGTATTATGAAACAACTTTTATAATTATGAGGGTTGTAGGGTTGCCTGGGGAAACGATTGAGATAAAGGGAGAGCGTGTGTATATCGATGGCTCCGAACTAAAAGAATATTACGCCTATTATGAGAATGCTCGCCCTTCAGCTTTCAGTGATGTAGGTCCAAGCCGTATTAAGTCCGATAGTTATTATTTGATGGGTGATAACCGATACAATAGTCTTGATAGTAGAAATTTCGGCACTATTTCAAAAACACAAATTGTTGGGAAAGTCACAAAAATAGTCGAATAAAGTTTTAGATATAGATGCGTAGAGTTAACAAAATCATGAAGACCCTTCTTTGAACGCTAGGTTTTCAGAAGTCTGGGAATGCACATCCCCCATTTTGGGAAGTTGAAAACCCTTGACTTTCTCTGTGTTTGAACTGTATGAAAACCCCATACCGGGATAAATATGCAGATCCTCAATCAGACACCTTTAAGCCCACCAAATACAAATTTTCAATTAGTGAAATAGCCCCCTACGGGGCTATTCCCATACTATTTTTTGTATGAGAGATATAGGAATGTTGAACCTATATCAGCGAGCAGGAGCAAAAAGCTTTTAAGCTAGCTGCACTGGACTTGGTATCTCTGTTTGAGTTCCTGGGCCAGCATCTGAGGTATTGGGTGGGGGTAAAGTACCTTCACCACTGGAACTTCCTCCCCCATCATATACAATTTCACTTCCGGGAGGAGGTAGGGTCTTACCAGTTCCACCGCCGACACCTTCTTAGGCAACAGAGCTGCCGGGAGGTGATAAGGTGTTACCAGTTCCATTATCTTCATAGGTATATGAAGCTCCGGGAGGTGGCATTGTTCCACCGCCTACAGTACCGGTTCCACCGCCGCCATTTTCGTAGGCAAAGGAGTTACTAGGAGGAGGCAAGGTGCCACCACCAGTCCCACCATCTTCATAAGTATATGAAGCACCTGGAGGAGGTAAAACGTCACCAGCACTATTACCATTACCGCCACCTAAAAAGGCAACGTTACCCTGGCCAGAACCAACGGTTCTACCACCATCAGATTCGTAAGAGGTGCCGGGAGGTGGTAGTGCGCCTCCAGTACCGTTTCCATTACCCTCATAGGCAAAGGTGCTTCCGGGGGGTGGCAATGTGCCACTACTGGTACCACCATTTCCCCAAGCTAGAAATGCAATTGCACTTCCGAGAGGAGGTAGGGTGTTACCAGTGCCACCATTTCCTGCATCTTCAAAGGTGTATGAAGCACCGGGAGGGGGGAGTGAATCCCCAGTACCAGCTCCGCCATCTTCATGGGCAACACTTCCCTGTCCGGATTCAACAGTCCTACCTCCATCTAATATGTAAGTGTTACCAGTGGGTATAGGGTATTGATGTTTGGACAATTCAGGGTCTTTATGAGCTACCTCAAAAGAAAGCGAGGTACCAGAAGGAGGTAATGCATCGCCAGGACTAGTACCGCTACCTTCCCCCTTATAATTAAGGGCGCCGCCATTAGTCTCGGCTTCATCAAAAGCGATAGTAAAGCTCGGCATGCCAGGAAGACCGGGGCCGTCAGGTCCCTCATCGGCTGCATTTGCTGCAGCTAAACTTGTTGTCGCAACTACCGCCGCGGCAATAAAGCTGAGCTGAAATTTATTTTTTTCATTGATTAAAAGTCCATTTAATAAAAATAAAAGATGGTATAAAAAGTTACAAAGGGCTCTAAATGTTTTATATAAGAGTTGGTTTTACAATTTTGACGCACGCAAAAGTACTTATTAAATTAATTAATAAAGTCTTCTAGGAGGTGCTGTAAATAAAGTTAAAGCTAACTCATAATAAACTGAGCGTAAATCCTATCTTGTAAGCAATAATAGGTTATCCTTATGTGAATCATTGACCATCTGGAGTCATCGTAGTTTTTGTATGGGAATCTTTCAATGTCATGTGAATTACATTCTTTTACTAATTCTGTGGTTTTATCAAGTTGACATTTTCTGTGGTGGCTGTATTAAAAGTTGATAGAGGGTAAGTTTGGATGTCAGCAGTAAAGTAAGTTTTGTGTATTGATTGGAAGGGCTTGCTGTTGGCCATTTTGGGATGATTAATTCGGAAAAATTGTTTTTTGTAATACCCCTGACTTTCTTTGTGTCAGAACTGTATAAAAATCCCATACTGGGATAAATATGCAGGCTCCTAGTGAAATGTCACGAAGCCCGCCCAATGCGGTTTTTTTGTGTCAGACAGTTGAGTCTGTCGTTGGGATAGATGTTAGGGTGCTTGGTAATGTTTTGTGAAACTAATATAAAACTGCCTCCCAAGACGAGAGGCAGTACCACTGTTATCGACCGAAACCAGCCTCAACGTAAAAATCTTTTGAGAAAGAGGTGGATTTGTTACAGCCAGGTATTGTTGATGATGCAGTCACGGTGATAGTGAACCAGCCCAAAGAGGTTGCCTTAATTACAGCATATGTTCCAGTGCTACCACTCATGATTTCACCGTAATTTACGGACCAAAAGTAATCAACATCATTTGAAAGATTTCCAGCCAAAGAGAAGCGGCCGTAAGGGTGAGATGCTGGATAATACGCCGGGATATTCTCCACAATTGTTGCAGCAGAAGGCTTAACGCAGGGCATTGGAGGTTGAGGACAAACTTGGCGTATACCATTACAGCTTACATAGTCGTCCCCTACCGCGCAGGAGGATAGCACCCCCGAGCAGCTAAGGACAGTTGAGTTGTCTGGACACTGTAATGAAACACTACAGTCGCCTCCATCCGTGGGTATTGCATGGCCGAACTGAGCAAACGCCAAAAGTAAAGCGGTGGTTACTAAGCCGAGAATATATCTAATTTTTTACATTGTTTCCCTACCTACTTATTTTTATTTAAATAGTTAAAACGTACGTCTGTTATGGTTGACACAAGGTGAATCAATGTGTCGGGAGGGATTCTATATGCCGGTATTTATATTCTCAATTGACTATCAATACATGATATTACAAAGGTAATTTGTACAAATTGTTATTGTTGTTTAAGATGCAATCTGTATTTAAATGAAGGTTGTATATATTTCCAGTATTTGTGCCCGGGGGGCTGTATGTTCACAGCTGCTTTGGTTTTCATGCAGCGACCATCTTTTCTTAAGCCGGCCCCAAAGCCGGTTTTTTTAATAGTTTAAATTATTGCTGGAATAATCTCACTTCTGACCTTAACAGTTATGAAGCCATAAGATAGTCGTAGCTAGAGTAAGGCTGGTAACTACATCTTATTGCTATGACTGGAGTTTTACTTTGCTAGTTTTTGGTTCTAGCGTACAGTTTTTCGGCCTTGTGCCTAGTTGAAATTTTTTGTAGTGTCTGTGGTGCAAATTTGCATGTTAAGGACGAATGGTTTGTTAAGCTAGGATTTCAAGGAAAGATATAAATGAAAAAAGTAATTTTCCCATTGGCGCTTGCTGCTATTTCAGCATTTGGCTCGTCTGCTGCATTCTCAGCTACCCCATACAAAACTGACCTTTGCACAAGTTGGGGGCTAGGTGGTGATACTAGTAAGGTTGAAGGTAGTAGGTACGTTATAGTTGGCTCCACTAAAACCTATAAACATGAGGGTGGCTCGGCGTTCTATAATGAAACTGCATTATTTGACACCAAATCGGGCTATGTCGGGTCTGACGATTATAGTTACCAGGATTTTAAGTGGGTTGCGAAAAAAAATATTAACTTCCCAAGTCGTGGTTCAAACTTTGTATCAATAGGTATTCCGGTTCCGGCTGAAGTGGGCGGCAAAACTAACTTGTGTAAAAACATTAACGTCCAGTCTGCGCCGACGATTTCTAAGAAAACTGCTAGTACAGGTACTGTTACTGGGAGTTATCGTGCTGAAGTGACCAGTACTTATGACACTGTATACTCAAAAGCAGCTATTGAGGGGGCTGGAATTACTTATAGATGGAACTTCAACCATACTACTTCCAGCATGGGAGACTTTTTTAAAGTAACGTCTGTCCCATATGTCAGTGCAAATCTCGGCGTTAGTGGGAACTATGAAGTGACTGCTACAATTTCTGATGGTGTTTATTCCGATACGGTCTATTTAAGTACTGTGAGGTATAACGAAGGTGTTCCATGTAACGACCCCACGGATTGTCATGCGGAGCCTTAGGGGAAGCTTTGCACCTACAGCCATTTAAATAATTATTATATCTATCTAAAAAATGGCCCGCTTAATGCGGGCTTTTTTGTGTCTGAAATTCAAGGGGGGATAGTTTTATTGTACATCTAAGTGTTAAGTGCTTACGCATCATTCCTGGTGCGAAATTAAGACGGGGTCTTGCTATAAAATCTTGCCCTTACTTTTGGTCTTTTGGGGTGGGTGTCAGTTTAGGTTGGCAAGACAGGTGGCGCTTCGTAAAATAACTTTATTCTTGTGCTTGAGCGAATTTGTTTGTAATGTGCTTACCGCAAATTTAACCGCCAAATTAATTTATATTTTTGTGGCTGTTAGTTTGCTCTTTAAATAAGGAGTTCAAGGATAGATTTAAATAAAAAAAGTAGTTTTCCCATTGGCTATAGCTGTTGTTTCTGCATTTGGCTCTTCTTCTGCATTTTCAGCAACACCATATAAGTATGACTTGTGTGCTGGTGATCAAAGGAGTGGTGACACAAATAGTGTTAAAGGGGATAGGTATGTTTTGGCTGGATCATCTGAAACCTATTCTCATGAAGTTAGTTATTCAAGCGGAGCGGCTGATAAAGTAGATGGTAGGGATGCATATTTTTATACCGGTCAAGATCTCTCTGGGTCTGATGAATACAGCTTTCAATATTTTAAGCAGGTGGCGAAAAAAGTTATACAATTCCCAAGTCGTGGGTCGAACTTCGTTCAAATAGTCTATTCAATCAAAGATGAAGGTACTAATTTTACGGCTTATGACTCGCTTTGTAAGAATGTAAATGTACAGTCTGCGCCAACTGTTGCAAAAAAAGAATCAATAACAAATCCAAGTACTGGCAGTTATCACGGAGAAGTAACTGCTAGCTACGACACAGAGTACTCAAAAGCAGCTATCGAAGGGGAAAATGTACGGTATTTATGGTACTTTCAACATTCAAGTTCCAGCATAGCTGATTTTGGAATAGAAACATCTGTTCCATTTGTTGATACTCATTTAACTTATAGTGGCGGTTATTCGATATTTGCAACGGTTTTTGATGGTGTATATTCGGATACAGTTCGATTGGGTGGCGCGACCAACTTAGGCGGTATATCAATATGCGTCACCCATCCCCAGGATTGCACATTTGAAGATTAACAGTGACTCAGGGCCTGTAAGCTTTATATAGAACTTACGGCTTTTACTCCCACTATGTTGGTCGAGAGCCCGTGTTAGACGCGGGCTTTTTTATGCCTGAGATTTGTCCTTAAGTGGCGCTATCGTTATTTTAGTAATTGTAAGTTACTTTTACCCGATTCATGCGGGTTTTTTTATTCCCAAATGTTGAGATTTCCATGTTCCGAAATGACTACTTCACGGAGCCGGAGCCGGAGCCGGAGTTGGTCTGTCGTTGTTGTGGCAGAAATTATTTCAAAGATGAAACGCTAATGCGCCTGATTAGAGTTAGAGAGCGCTTCGGCAAGCCAATGATTATTAACTCTGGTTATCGCTGCCCAGCACATAATGCCCGGTTAAATGCCACCATGACCTCGAGTCAATACCCGGCGAGCGTACCCGCCCCGCAGTCTGGAGCTACTAATAATTTCAGCCATATCAAATCTACTCGGCAAGGTCATAGACAAAGCATTCCCAGATAAGATGGAAGCCAATCGCCTAAAAGCTCAGGTTGATTCGCAGCTGATTTCAATGGACCTGGAAGAGCTAAAGGCGGCAACCCAAGTAATCACGGTAGAAGCCTCGGGGGAGTCATGGAGTCATGGCTACAGAGAAACTGGCGGCCAGTAACGATGCTCACGTCCGTTGGGTTGATTGTATTTCACTGGCTAGGCTGGACAGCTCAAATCTAAGCGAGGACCAAACCCTGGTCCTGTTAGAAATAGTAAAAATCGGCCTCGGTGGTTATGTCGTGGGGCGCAGCGCTGAGAAAGCAATGAAGGCTTGGAAGCAATCATGACCCAACAAACAGAACACTGGCATCTCAGCAAAAGCATCTCTATCACTCAGATAGCCAGCATAGTACTTTTAGCTGCTGGCCTATTTACCAGGGGCTCAGATGTAGAGAAACGCGTAGGTGAGAACGCGCAAGCAATCAAACACGAATCAGCTATGCGTGCCCTAGAGCAAAAACACATAGCTGAATTCAAAGACGAAATTAGAACACGACTCAAGCGTATTGATAGCAAGCTGGAGCGGTTGATTGAGAGAAGGGAATAGTGGCAAGGCAAAGCAGTTACAGGGAGGAGTTCGCTGAGCAGGCTGAAAAACTCTGCAAGTGGAACTAGGTGCAATACCTCGGGCGATGCTGAGTACAGCAGCCAGCACTATGTGGCTTGTTGGGGAGTTGCGGCTGCGGGAGCGGGTTGGCAAGAGTGCACGGGCTATTTTCAGGGCAATGCCAGCGCTAATGCAGAAATCAATCTAACCGGCGAAAACACTATTGCACAGCCAGCAAAATTGCAGGTGGATGTACGCTACGTTTCGCCATATGTCATTGCCAATTTTGACGGCGATGACGTGGGGCTTACAAAGCTGGATTACGTCCGCATTGATAAGGTTGAGCCCACGGGCAATGGACTCTATCTAAAGATCAACACCAATGCAGCACTAGAAGATAATGCGAGCCCAGGGGAGGCGCAACTGTGCGGATTTGATGCCAGCGGCAACCCGGGTAGCAATCTACCGGGTTGGTTTCTCTGGGGTGGTCAGAGAGTGGCGATTGCGCCCGTTCAGCTGAACCCAAGCCTGTCCGGACAGTTTTATATTGCCACCGATACGGATGGGGCCTGGACTTCCAGTCGCTCAGCAGTGGTGGTATCAATTGAGCGCGGGCTGTACCGATGCCACTACTACTACGGCGCCACTACACAGCGCGAATATTTCACACCTTCAGACAGGATGCTGATTATTGGTGAGATTTATCTGTCCGCAAATGAGGTCATTGATGGCGGTGGTATTTACCAAAACCCACGCCCGTTAATTGGCTTCGCCCAGTATATGAGCGGCCTCAATGAAAAGGGCCAAATAGCCGATCAACGCAGCCTGCAACAAAATATGGGCAGCATCGCCAGTTTGCCTACCAGCAGTGCGGTGCTGCCTGCATCGGATGACGGTTCTACGGCCAAAATTTCTATTGCCGCGCACTCCGTGCAGTATGCAGGATTTACCGTTAACTATAACAGCGGCTCCATAACGGGGCTTTCTTTTTCCACCACTTACTACGTTTACGTAGACGATATTGATTTTGCCGGTGGGGCGTCACTTATTACGCGACCAAGGAAATCTGGAAGTTGGCGGCCGGAATTGGGCGGCGAGCCGTGGGCACTATCATCATGCCCGCGAACGGTGGAAGTCCTACTTATCCAGAGTTGCCATATTGCGTTGCCGCGGGCAGCTACTTGCGCAACGACCTATTGGCAGAGGATTGCCGCCCTGGCGATTTGGTTCACTGCTGGGATCTTGGCGACAGTGATACTCATCTAGCACCGATAGAAACGGTTAGGCCCGAAGATAAGGTGCTGTGCGTACTGCTCACCATTAAGAGTGGGGCACAGGTTATCTGCAGTCGAGAAACTCCAGTGACGGATAGTGCAGGGCGTGTCTACTTAGCTCAGGACTGCCAGGGGGTGGAGCTCGGAGTTCTGCATGAAGACGAGCCTATGACTTGGGAAACAGTCGTCAGCGTCAAATGCGCAGGCCCTCGCACCGTCTACAAAATCTCCGTCGGCAATATCAGCTATGCCGCCGGTGCTGACCCGCAGCACCGAGTCATTACCCATAACGCCTACAAACCTTAATCGATTAGGAGCATAAGGAATGCCCACCTTTTCCCCGATAACGGTGCCGGACTTAGAGGCCTGGCAGTTTGCCTACACCATCGACGATGGCCACAGCGCCGGTACGATTGTACGAGCTGCAATTACGCAAAAGGCCGAACCCGCAAGCGCCGAAGCGCAAGCAGTAGCTGTGCTTAAGTGCGTGATTGCCGTGATTGATGATCAGAACAGCGTGCAGACCGATGCCGCCGGAGATCCGATGGATAGGGTCTACGTGACAACGAAAACACTCACCACAGATGCAGGACAGCCGGTCAATGTGGTTGACGAAGCAGCTGGCCTGGTTTCTGACTGTATTGGTGAAGTGGCGAATCGCCTGGCCGTGCATAATTCTATTGCGGCTATGCCGATTCCGAGTGGATGAAAGAATTTAATTAGTGTGGGAAGCTTTTTGGGATAATCATCGAAAACAATAGTGTGCTAAGTGTACCAACCTCTACAGAATAGAGGTTGGTATTTTTAAGCTAGTTAAACTTAATTTCTACTCACAAACAGATTGAGGATATTTGCCTGCGTAAGAAGGGCGGATTACACAAGGTTCAGCCCAGCTGCCTGGTGCCCAATAATCATCTGGACTGGGTAGCAAAGGAACTTGCGCCTTACAGGAATATCCTGAAGGGAAGCTGCTGCCATATTGCAAACCACCCCCCCACATATCGATATATTTTGTGGTGCATGTTTGAGGTGTGTTGGCCGTATCAGTATGCCAGATTACACCGCCATCGGACTTATACAGAACAAGGTTACCATCGTCCTGCATTACAAGCCGTGAATTTGCATACTCAGATTTGCCAGTTTTAAAAGCTGCCCAAAGGGCTTTGCCACTTGTACTGTAAATTACAAAATTACCAGCCCGCTGCAATACTGCTTCAGAATTTGGATTTGCCCCCGTATTGGAAGACCACAAATTTGTAGACCAGGTTTCACCACTGTTGGAGTTTGTGTGGAGTTCATTTACAGCTAGGTTGCCACCAGTTTGCATGCGAAGCTCGTACTTCCCATTGTTGGATAGTAATTTTTGGCCTGGTAGGAGTTTCTCGCCACCTTCTAATGCATTTTTAGCATTGGCCTGTCCAGAAAGGGCAAGCAGGGTGGAGAAGATAAATATAGAAATTTTTTTCATTAAGTTGAATCCTTCAGCTTAAGTTTAAATATCCCAGCCTGAACGTAGTCAGGCTGGTGGCGCCAATTTAATTTATTAGTTGCAGTCTTACAAGAATATTTTTTTGTAATTATTTATTTACATCTGGCCCTACTGGTTGTTCAATTGATTGGAAGCTCGATCAGCTCAATCTTTATTGTTGGCTTCCTGTGTTAAGGGCGTTAGTTACCTTGAGTCAATACTTCGGATATTTTTTAGGACAGAACCCTGATAATCAAGTGTTTGCCGAATATCTTGGCAGTTCCAATCTGCGAAAAATAACTTTATTTTTTGCTAGACTAAAACTGACCTAAGCATTGTTATATTTTGGGTATATTTTGTATTGTATATGCTGGTTATAGCCCTTCTATGCAGGTGTAAACTGAATAGTTCGGTGTCAGGAATTTTATTCGGTGGTGCTCTTACTTTTTTTCCGCCTTTTGTTTTTATTTATATTATCTATCTGACTTTAAAAAAGAGTAAGAGTTGCAGTTCTCTTTTATGAAAGCCTTGATAAAATATTTTTTGGTATAGCCTGTACTTGTTCTCCTAACTTGTATTCGGTACGATCTCTCAAAAGAACAATGAGGGGGCATCATGCGCCTGATACTACCTGTCATATTATCCACCGCCCTGTCTGGTTGTTTCGAAGCTGAAGCTAATACCAATGAGTACGACCGCCACGAATGGCTTCCAGGTTGGGCTGATACTGACAGAGACTGCCAGAGCACCCGCTATGAACTGCTGGGTCAGCTCTCCCTGGCCCCAGTAACCTTCGCCAATGAAAAGCTGCGCACTCTAGATGCAGGCCTCTGGCATAGTTCGATTGCTGCTATGGCGATTCCGAGTGGTTGATTAACGTATTGCGGTAAGAAGCTGGGGTGAACGTTGAATATCAACGGCAGCAGCGGCTGGCTTTAGGTAGTCTGAAGTTGCTGCAAGCACCAATCTCTTCCTGAGCATATTTTCCCAGAGAGTTTTCCTGCAAGTTGGTACCGCAGCTCCATTCAAGTGCCTTTGTTTAAAGCCAACAAGTTCTGCAAGCTAGCTGCAGTATTGAGGAGTGCCAGTCAGTTTGTTAACTAGTGGGGAAAGTATGGTATTTTTGCCAGTAAATTTATCGGGCAGTGGCCAGCCAAAGGGGCTGGCAGAGAGCAAGTAGGTCGCTCAGTACGCGCCAGCTATAACCTGGCCAGGCAAGATCGCCCAGCCGGAGGCTGGGCTGGACAGCCTACGCTTCGCTTCGGCTGCCCTTGCTGGCAACGTTATCTTTCAAGGAGGTTCTGTGACTTGGAAATGCCAAAACTGTAGTACAGAGATCGAAGAATCCAGCTTTGAAGTTTGCTGGAACTGCGGCTGTGAGAGAGGGCAAGCAAAGCCACCTGAACCGAAGATCCAGGCCCTTAAATGCCTTCGCTGTGAGTCGGCGATGCTAGAGCTAGGTTCCAAAGAGTTTCACGAGGGCACTCGATGGGGCGCAATTGGAAATCTCGGGGAGTTGTTTGTAGGTAAACAAGCGCTCGATATGTTTGCTTGTGAATCCTGCGGCAAAGTTGAGTTCTTCTTGCCCAACGCTGGCGAAAGATAACAAGGCGCTGTAGGCGTATTTCAGCTAGCCCGGCTCTGCTCGTGCCTCGTAATTTTAGTCGGGCAGTCTGCTCCCGCTAAGTGGAGCGTTATAACCAATTCAGACATAAGAGATAATTTTGAGAGCAGTCCATTTATTTTTTATCGTTGCCTTTCCAGCTAATACCTATGCGTGTTTTATTCAACCCAAAGGATTAGTCGAACAGCACGTGTCAGAATTTTTCCTTCTCTTAGGGATTTCTGCAACGATTCTAATTCTTGCGCTTGTCATACGCTACTTAACAAATAAGAAGCGTCTATGGGTACCAATAATTGGCGCGCTAGTTGTAGGCTACATTCCTGTGTGTATGTACTTTCTTTTCATGGAAGGTATCGCAGGTCCTGGAGGTGCTTGCGGTAGACCTGAACTCTTAGAGGCAGGGCAAACACTCTTAGTAGGTTTCGTAGCTATCCTAGTGTATGAAATCTTTAAGTATTGGAGAGTTAAACGGAGCAATGGGCTATAACAAATTGCTGAAATACGTTTAGGCCGTGAAAACTGCGCCCTCACCGGACTGCCTACACTACGTTTTGGTTGCCGTTTAGCAAAGCGTTAGGCGATTTAAGGAGAGTCAGTGAATAAATATATTGTAGGTTTTTTGGTGTTCGTACCTTCGTGCCATTTGAGCGCAAACGAACCAGTCCAATTTGTCGAATCTTATCTTAAGGATTTTAGTCAGCAATCTGAGTTGACAAAGTATTTTGTAGAAAAGCCTACCTTTATATTTGGCCCTCACACATATGTGCCAGAAACTGCAGAACAAGCTGGTGAGTTCATCTTGGGAATACGGACCAAATTAAAAAAATCTAGTTATGGCAGGTCGCGCATAGATGATGCAGAAACAAAAGCTGAAATTGATAACTATCATTTAGTGACATTTACTCTAACGCGGTTAAAAGAAAGCGGGAAGGTTTTGGATAAGGTATGCAGTACATATGGAGTTTTAAATACAAAAGAAGGTCTAAAAATAGTCAGTTGGCAGCCTTCAAAAGTAAAGCAAAATGGGGGTTGCTAGTGGCGCTTAACAAGGTATGATCTTGCCGCAACATTTGAACAATTTGTTCAGTCAATTAAACATGATGAAGAGTTCGAGTAACAGAAACATAACAAGGCAATTAACTTCGCTCCAGCCCCTTCAAGGCTTCTGCCGGACCTCCGCTTTGCTCCGGCCGGTTATTGCGGGCGTTATAAATTATAAGGAAGTATCGTGAAAAAAATATTTATTTGTACAATATTCGCACTTAGCTCTAGCGTAATAGCCAATCCATATAAAAATGAATTTGTTGAAGTTTATATTCAGGTTCAAGAAGATAGAAAATCTTTTAAACTTGTTTGTCAGCCTAAGGTGCCAGTAGGTAAATTGCCCAATAATTGGGTTGCCACTTGCAACGAGATTGGAAAAAAGCTATTGGAAGTAGCTGTTGACAGTGGCGTGAAAGTTCAGGCAGTTGACAAAGCTTTTGGTATGGCTGGTGACTTTGCGCAAAAAACTTCTAACGAGTTGCCAAAAAACATTGTTCCTGAAGAGATTGTTAGTCCTACGTTCGGCGACCAATGATTTATAACAAGTTGCTGAAATTTGTTTCGGGCGCAAAAATCGCGCCCTGTACCGGATAGTCTGCACTGCGTTATGAGATCGCTATGAATAGAGTATTGTACATGCTGCTCTTTCTGTTTGCTGAGAGCTCTATTGCTTCCTCGGTGCTCACGGAGCAAGTTATTACTCACAAAAATGTGCGTAAACTTGGATTCTCAATAGCAATTGAGGTTACACCAGAGGCCACATCAATAAATTTAGTCGGTCCGAAGAGTATCAATGGCAATTGTTTCATAGGTCGCAGTGGCAATGCGCTAATGGACAAAGACGGAAACGAAGTAGCCGTATACACAACTCAGCTTCAGGGTTCTGTAGTGGCACCAGTTGCGTCTGGGTACTACACAAGTAATGAAATAACCATGAGTATTTGGATGGACTATTTTTGCCCTCCGGGCGAGGGAAGCAAAAGTCGTCGATTTATAGTGCCTTCAGTAGCCAAATATCTCATAACAAGTTTAGGCACCGGACAGTAAACTGTCGGTGCTAAAAACGTTATACATGAAGTGCCAATTTTCTATACAAGGATAGTCCATGAAGAAATTAGTAGTTCCAGCAATTGTTTTTTTTATAGCATCTTGTAGCAGTACGTTCACTAAAACCGGTGATGTATCTCATAATGCATTTAGTCAGAATTGTGAAGTTACTGTTTTCACAATACCTCCTAAGAGAGATTTTGATGAGCTGGGTGTTGTTGAGTTTAAACTCATCCCATTTGTTGGTTATCCAAGAACCATTTCATCAGCTAAATCTCAAGCAAGCCCACTGGTGTGCGCAAATGGTGGTAATGCCTTGCTATTATGGGAAGCAAATGGTATTGGGCAGTATCTAAAAGGCACTGTTATTCGAGTTAAGTAAGTCACATAGCAAGTCGTTACTGCCCTACGGGTATCCACCGGACAGTCTACGCTTCGTGCGATCTGCCACAGATCAATACGTTATGGATGTTGAGTATCACGAAGGAAGCTGTGTGGATATTGAAAAATGGGAAGCTACAAGAGCAAAAGGTAAGGCTCGCTTTATTTGGGAGATTGGTTTTTGCCTTTGGGGGCTACTGACTGCTCTCATGTGGTCCATTACCATGGAAATTGCTGACCCATCGACCCCAATATGGCTGCGACCTTTGATTGCCTTTATTGGCTTTCCGCTCGGCGGTTTAGGAGTTGCTTGTTTTATGTGGGAAACAAGCGAGGCAGAGTACAAGAAAATTAAAAGTTTATCAGATTCATAACATGTATCTGCAGGACGACCATCAATATGCTTGTTTGAAAAACAGCAAACACATTGATGGCACCTGAGGTGGTCGTTTACAGGCATCACCATACGTCAAGGAGAGTCAGGTGGTAGCGAAACCAGCAATTCTATTGTGGGCATAACGGCAGTGGCATTAGCCGCGGCTTTCCCTTGCCAGAAAATGACCACAAAGAAGCAGCATTGAGCCTGGATCAACACCTGACTACCAGTCAAGCAATCATTGGTCAACACCTACGTAAGTACTGAGGAGGCGGGATCATGTTCTGTATGATGGTAAGATCGCTTACGAATCATGAATTTTAGTAAAGAAATAATATGTGCTTCATAAGTATTGATAAACAACGAATTCCAATAGAGAGCGCCAGCCTCAGTATATTTCTTTGGTCTGAACGTGTGAACATCCAGACTGGAGAGTGGTGTGACGATGCCATGGTCAGCGTAACATATGATTTTGAAATTACAGTTGGCAAAAATTCGGGTGAGGATGGTGCTTTAGCGCCAAGTTGTAGTTTGTGTTTTTTGTCAGAAGATGTGCGTGAGATCAAACATCTTCCGTTAGTGAAAAATTCGAAACCCTATTGTTTCAATCTTCAAAAGCCAAGCTCGTGGGATGCATTTTTGGGAAATGATTTTTGGGATTTAGAAAATAACCGCATGACAGTGAAAAGCTTTGATGGAAAAAGCGCTGAAGTTCGCTGGGAAGCCGAATACGGTGAAGTTGAAGGGCGGCACACGTTTCTATTTGAGGGGCTAGTGCATTTCGATCATATACTAGTGAGGGCGCATACCGAAGGGGATATTGAAGCTGCTATTTCTCAAACCTGGAGCCCCGAATTTTTACGTGATCAACTATTACTGGTTAATAAGAAAATTGATCCAGAGCTATCTCAAGAAAACTGGTTGGCAAAGTACAAGCTTCTGGAAAATTCGGCGTGATCGAATGCGCTTGCGGTAAATTACAAGGTAATACGCATATATTCATCACTGCGATGTGATCATCTGTATTTGCTCTATCACGATGCACTTTGTGCGACCCCTCTAAACAGTATAGAGGGATTACCATGCGCCTAATTCTATCAATTATCCTAACTACTGCTCGTCTGGTTGTTTCGAGGCTTAAGCCAGTACCAACGAATACGACCGCCAGGAATGGCTTCCATGCTGGTCTGATACTGACCGAGACTGCCAGAGCACCCGCCATGAGCTGCAGGTTCAATTCTCCCGGGCTCCAGTAACCTTCACCAATAAAAAGCGGCACGCTTTAGCCGTAGAATCTTTCTCCGCAAAAAACTGCATGATGTTCATTTATCACAAAACTGAACGATCGTCTCATTTTAAAGAAGAACCTTACTCAGTTCGTGCACTTGTTAAGATGCTGGGGCTTATAGTGTGACACACCGGTGCCATTTTCGGAGGTGTGACATTACAGGAGTACCAGATTGATTTTTAGGTGTAACAATTGCTTTGAATTTGATGGGTCGGTCTATGGCCTGATTTAGCAGAGTGCGGTAAGTTATGTATTCGTTACTGGATAACAATACTAGGCTAGGAGGCCGCTATGGGATTTGGTGGAATTAGTATCTGGCAATTGATCGTAATATTGTTTTTTATAGTGCCAATAGTGCATGTACTTATTTCCAGCCGCTCTCATGGTGGAGCAAAATTGGGCTGGTTCTTCGGGGTTTTTTTCTTTTCCTGGTTGGCCTATATCGTATTTCTGATATTGACTCAGCCAGTGAAGGACACTAAGACCAAGTTGGCAAGTGGCGAACAATAATTGACTGTTTTTCTATTTTATAACATTAAATATGGATGTTGGTTATGGAAGAAAAGAAATCGGTAGTTAGTGGTAGTAAAGGAAGAAAGACTATCGCTAGCCTGTCGAATATCTGGGCGGCACTTGTTGGCTCTGCATCTTTCTTAGTCGCTGGTTACTGGGGGTTAGCGCTTAAAGATATTATTCCATTAGCTATAGACGCAACGAATAAAGATGGGCTCTCTTTCACCGCATTATGGTTTTGGTTGCTCATGGGTGTTTTTGGTGTATTGATCTGGTTCTTTGCTTGCATAGTAACACGGTGCCACACAACTCTCTACGATCGTCTATTTAAATAGGCGTTAGCCGTGGATATTCATCCTTATCTCGTAGCTACTCTCAATCACTCGGTGAATATGTCGGCGAAACTCCTGTGGCAATTTTGTAAATAGTCGGGCTGTTAGCAATGGAAAGGGAACCTACGCAAAGTGGTATAGGATTCTCAATCCCACACACTTCCGCCAAAGTAACCCTACTAGCTCACACCATAATGGCAGTAAGTCCGCAGATAGTCGTTGCAAATCCGTTTCCATTTTCGATATTTGAGATGACACAAACCCCATGTCCAACGGATGACACACGGCTAACATTGCAGCTGGTAAGGCGTGTGATTTTATAATTGGTTCAGCAGGGGCATAGATTCATGAAATCCGGGGTAGGGCTGGTAGAGCTTACCCTCGCTCGTTGGGGCAAGGTGATATATTAGCCGCTGGCCAGCCAATACGATCAGACGAGACCATGTAGGCCATCGATAAGATTAATCAGAAATTTGGTCGAGATATCTTGTTCTTGGTGCTGAAAGTATCAACAAGATGCGGTAATAGCATTGCTCTTTAGCTTATACAACACAGCGGGATCAGTCGCCAGAGATTGCAGTCTAGGTTCTGTGTAAATATACAGTTTGTGAGTGTGGCAAAAATTGAGAGGCTGAGTGATTTCGGGGTTTATGAGAGGTGCGAGCCGCCGTACCAATTACACATGGATGATTGTAACTATATGATTATTATAAGGTTATACATTTGATTGTGACTCCTGAGGTCGCGGGTTCGATCCCCGTCGGCCATCCCTGATTGTTCCTTGTTTATAAAGGGCTTACAAACTGACCTATGCGAATTTTTTCGTTTCTGTTTCGGTGTGGCAATTTGGGCCTTAATCTATATTAAAGCTTTGTTTCTAGGTGTTCCGTTAAAAAGATTCAAATATTAGTTAGGTGGGTATACTGGAGCCGATTATAGAGCTTTTGGGTACGGTGGTAGGCAGTGAAGAGTAGCAGATAGAATTTGTTGTTAAGAGAGCGACTGGGAAGAAGCTCAACTGATCCTACTCCCTTTTATCATACGATATGAAGACTTTTATGAGTAGCTTGGAGGCAAGCTGGTTATCCAACTTCAGATAGAAATTTCTAATCGCTGTTCCTATGCTGCTTTCGCTCCTAAGCCTGAACTTGTGGCTCGGTGAGGGTGAGTCCCTTCTCCACCGTAGTCCCAAGTTCTTTTAATCTAAGTTTGATTTTTTTTAGTCTGATCTTAGTCAAATGCTTCGAACGCCACGAGGACACACAAGTGAACTGTGTTTACGCAGTTCACTGACGACTTGAACCTGTCGATGGTTAGGCTCCTAGAGAAGGGCATAAGTCAAGGCTGTTTTTTCAATGGCTGCGTCAACATGGTTCTTACGGTTGGCTACCCATCGATTCTTCTCAAGAAGGGTGTCTACGCCACGAGTTGAAACGGTGTCCAAAGAGTCTCTCGATACATCCAGAATCATATCAGCTTTGACGAGTTCTTTTACTGGATTGAGCTTTGGATTTTGTGTTTGATAATGCGATTATTAGTATGGATCATCGGGCTTGTCTTTGGTTTTAGGTCTAGGTTCCAGCAGCAAAACAGGTAAACACCTCCTTTTCATAGGGTATTTCAGATTAAGATTGAACTAGTCCATGTAAGTGGTTTTTCATGAAATTTCCATTTCACCGAGATACTCCTATGGCCAGCACAGTTTTACCACTAGCGCTATAAATTTTTGTAAGCTGGGATACGCCTGTGTCGAAGCTACTATTTCGAATCATATGAGTAGCTTTAAGATCGGAGTAATTTCTTCTTTATACTTGCTGCTATTGGTAATTTTGGGTAGCGATACCCGCAGAATTGATAGCGCACAAGTATTGTTGGAAAGTAAGAACTTCTTTATTTACTGAATAGCCACATAGGTATCTGCTATTCGATACTGCTAATAAATGTGCGAGGGTTTGCGAGCCTACTTTACGCGGGCTCACAAGCTGGCTGAATACTATTTAACAAAACTTAGTTACAGCCTTCACCATTGATTTGGCAGATTGTTTCGGGTAGTCATTGATTTCACTCTCAATCACATTTCCATCGATAATATTAAAAATTCTCGCCTTATTAGTTCTCTTGTCGAATATCTGTGCCCAGTGAGTAAATTGATCAGTTTTGGCAATCTGTTCTATCTCTTTGTAGGCGTCTTCCTCATTGTGAAATGATCGCTTGAAGTCCTTTATTCCACCCATAAGCAAGTTATAAGTACCTGTAAATAATGCGTATCTTTCCATGGGATTCTCCAAATTTATAAATCTGGGCTCCGAGTCGGTAACCTTAGGTAGTTGCTGTCGGCTAAATACGCCGAAGCGCGGTTAGCTAATTTCTCGGCTAGAAGTATGTTTTATCTTTTATAAAACCTACATGCTAACCATGCACTCTAATTTAACCCTTTTGTATATGTATAGAAGCTTAACCAGTACATGCTCTTGCATTTTGAGGAGAGTTTTTGTCGTGATCTGCAACATGTTTGCGCAAGAATAATAGGTCTAAATTACTCTAGGCATTATATTGTTCGATATATTTTTATTTTTGCTTGTTTGTGTGGATGAAGGGGGAGGATTTTCAGGCCCTCTCGACCGCTCTTAACCTTCCTGGCTTGATCTAAATGTTTTGTTTTAGCTTAAAGGATAGAATTTCCAACTCAGAAGCTTGATCGATATGTCCTTAATTGATAATGGATGCTTTGTTTAGTTAATGAATTTGGTGGCGATATTTTCTAGATTTGTGCATTAGTGCTTAATATTTAAATGTATTATATTGCTTAAAACTGATGGGTGCATTTAGAGTGGTTTATCAATCAGATTTAAGTACTTCAATGGTTGATTCTTTGGTTGGGTATACGTGAACAAAAAGAACCTTGAAGGCTGTAAGAGTTACTTTTGTATCTCTTATATAGTTTAAATAGGTTAAATGAGTCAATTCGTGCTTTGTATGTGAGGGAAATAGTATACCTAATACTATTTCTCTGTAGTATCTATTTTGGAATGGTTTTTGTTTGTGTCTGAGCAATAGCTCTCCTCTTAAAACATAGGAAACTTATAAATGAACAACGCGCTCAAGATCGTTACTTGTCTGGTTTTAACTATGATGGCTTACAATAAGGTTTTGGCTCTTGATATCCTTGCTCACAGAGGAGCTTCTGGTGAGTACCCTCAAAGTACCACCCTGGCTTTTGATATGGCATTGGAGCAGGGGGCAGATATTCTAGAGTTGGATATACATTTGTCGAAAGATCAGTTTATTATTATCAATCACGATGCAGACCTTAAAAAAAATGCTGGTGTCGCAGATAAAATAGAAGATTTGACTTTGGTGGAAATAAAAGCATTGGATGCTGGGTATGAGTTTACCCTAGATAATGGTGATAGCTACCCATTCCGAAACCAAGGACTCGTACTCTTAACATTAAATGAGCTATTTGAGCGCTACCCCAGTGCCATTTTTAATATTGAAATTAAACCAAATAATAAGGTCCTATCAGAAATACTATGGCAAGTAATTGTTGACTATAGAATGGAGCAGCAAGTTACTGTGGCTAGCCAGCATAATAGGGCTATGGGCCATTTTCGTGATATCAGTGGGGGAGAGATTAGAACGAGCGCAACAATCGGTGAACTTATAGAGGCCAGTCTAGCCTGGAGTTCGGGCTTTGGATGGGCTTTCAAGCCGGACTTTGAAGTTGCCCAACTGCCATACAGTATTACCACTAAGCCCTATGTTCGCTTTTTTCAGAGTAAAGGCGTGGCCGTCGATCTCTGGACAGTTAACGATATAGATGACATTGAGCGCAGTATATCCCTTGGTGTAGATGGGATTATTGGTGATTTCCCTGGGCGAGTTTATCAACTACTTGAGAGTGCTGGAGAACGGTAATTTTTCTCGATGCGAGTCAGAATTGCCGAGTACAGAAATTTTCTTGTAAAAGAATAATGAAGTTAGTGTTAACTTGATAATTTCAACCTTAAAAAGTCAGTGCTTTATTGACTTTTTAAGGTCCTAGGAGACGGTGATATCGATCTTTATGGGCAAAAGTAGCATACAAAGAGTTTGTGTTTAGCCTGGAGGCAGAAATCTACATACTTCATTGAGCCTACCGAAACTTCAGATTCAACAATTAATGAGGGTTGGGAAAGACCTAGCTGCAATCTATTTCGGTATACAAGAAAAGTACTGTTGGGGAGGTGTGCTCTGATACCGACAGGCCTCCACTTTCTAATACTTACATTGTTAGTCGATAATTCGACCTTCGGTTTGCTGTATGCAATCCGTCGGTGAGACTGCAATTAGAAGCTAGCATTCTCTACAGGCTGTTGTGTCAATTTCCAGGGCTAGCCCGCTGTCGACGACATTGTTTCTAGAAGAAATATGGCTGGCCATTTTTTGAGCCATTTTCATTCCATTTTTTGTCGTATCTCTGGATCCAATTATTGCAATGCTAGGCTACTTAAGTAAGCTAATATTACCGCGTGCACATACAGTCGAGAGGGAATTGGGAGTGTCTTCTAGTCCATAGGGATATTTGCAACTACCACGTTGAATCTTGACTACTACCATTGTGCAAGCCAAAAGAGTCCCCATACTTTCTAGCAAATCTCATTAACGCGTAGACAGCTAACAAAAAGTCATAGCCGCAACACATGAGGCTTTCATATCAGGTTTCTTTCGGCCTTTGAGTGACCCCGCGTTTATAATACAAATCCTGTTGGAGAAACAGTAGGCTTCTGAAATGAAGCTTTGTTTTGGGTGCGGGGCTGGGAATGTAATGTCATAGTTGCCTTAAGTTATACAATCAGATCTAGGGCGAGACTTGTTGAAAACGATGAGTTGACAGTTTAAAAATAACAGAAAGCCCTGTAATTGATGTCTTCTGGTAATGGATTTTTTGTGAGATAGACTTGTGCCAAAATAGAAGAGAGCTAGGGCTGTATATGAGATTTTATTAGGTATACATTTTGCTGAAGTTGGAAGTTATTCTATTGATATCATCTGCGTGGATAAAGATGTTCATCGTATAGTAATAATTGTTTGCGTGCGACGCAGATGTGTCCTGTTCGTTTGTTGCTTATATCTCCTCGACCTTTAATTTTTTAAAGCTCGCGGGAGGTTTGGTCAAGAAAATGATAACTTCTGACCTCCTATGACTGTTTGAGAGTTGTGCCGTAATCGAGGTTTTAGTCCGCTCGGGTTGAATACAAAATAGGTGGTATTAGATTGATTTTTTAATTTTTCCTCTTTGTGCTTCGAACTCTTTTCATTTAAGCTGTGGTGGAATCGGTGCTCGATAAGTTCAGTTGTTATTAGTCAAATATACTGGAGGGGGAATATGTACAATACTATCCTTTGCGCTATAGAAGCGTCTCAAGAAGGGAGGTATGTGTTGTCTAAAGCGGTAGAATTATCTAAGAAATTTGATAGCAAGCTAGTAGTTTTAAATGTGCTGCCTTATAGCTTCCTGCCCAAGGATTATCAAAAAGAGCTGAAAGAGAGTGCAATTCCGAAGTTTGAGGAGATTACGGAAGACTTTGGGGTTAGCAAGAGAAATCGGGCCCTTAAAGTGGGAAAGCCTTATGAGGTTATCTGTAAGGAAGCTGAAAAAAGGAAGGTGGATCTGATAGTTCTGGGAACTCACTCCAAGAAAGGTTTGAGTTCCCTGATTGGTTCTACCGCTAATAGCATAGTGAACTATGCACATTGTGATGTAACTTTGGTTCGAATCTAAGTTATAGGGCCATAGTCGATTTAAAGTTTGCCTTCTATTCGTTCCTTATTAGTGATCACGCTTTTTGTAGGCCGGGCAACCGGAGTTTGCCCGGCCTATTTTGAATGTTGCTGTTTAGTTGGACGTAGCTTGGGCCGGGTAATCTGGCTCCTCGCCCTTGACTTCATTGTCTTCTGAGGCGGGAGCATTACGCAGCACCAAAAAGCCAGCTGTCCCAGCGATAACCGATGCTAATAGAATGCCGGCTTTCGCCTGAATAAGCAGTTCATTTTGCGAGCTAAATGCTAGTTCGGCGATAAAAATGGACATGGTGAACCCAATACCTGCGAGCAATGCTACACCGACAATATGTTGGAAATTCGCCGCTTTGGGTAATTGGCCCCAACCTAGCTTCCAACCTACCCAAGTGGCCCCTACAATCCCAAGCAACTTACCGACCACCAAGCCAAAGATAACCCCGAGAGTGACCGGGTTGAGTACTGCTTCGGAGCTGCTGAAGCTGTCGACCGGAATTCCCGCGTTAGCTAGTGCAAAGATAGGTATCACTACAAACCCGACCGGTATGTGCAGGCGAGTCTCCATTCGTTGTAGCGGAGATTGGGCTAAGTTCACGCCATTACCCAAGCCCATTACGCGAGCTCGTAAATCATCGTTAGCGATAATCTTGTCGCCTGGGCGGAAGCAGCGGTCGAAGCTGCGAATGATATCTTTTACGAAGGTACTAAATGCTACAGGATCGTATTTTGGCTTGGCAGGTAGTGCCATAGCGGTAATGACACCAGCGAGAGTAGCGTGGACACCGGCTGAGTGAAGTCCGTACCACAATAGACCTCCAACAAAGACATAGGCTGCGGATCGGCGAATACCCGCAGCATTGAGAAGCCCGAGCACTATAACCAGGCCACCTGATGCGATGAGCGCTGTCATGTTTACTTGCTCTGTGTACCAGATGGCAATAACGAGAATTGCCCCTAAATCATCTACGATCGCTAGTGCGACCAAAAAGGTCACTACTGCTCGTGGTACACGGTTGCCTAGTAGTGCAATACAGCCTACCGCAAAGGCAATGTCTGTTGCCATCGGGATACCCCAGCCTGGACCGGCTTCGGTACCTAAATTAAGGGAGCTGTATAGTAGGGCGGGCACCACCATGCCGCCGATAGCGGCCATCACAGGTAGTACTGCCTGACGGAGATCTGAGAGTTCTCCCACAAGAAACTCTCGTTTTAATTCCAAGCCTACCAGAAAGAAAAAGATGGCCATTAGGCCGTCATTGATCCAGTGATGCAGGGAAAGGGAAAATGTCCAGTCTCCTGCACCTATCGCAATAGGCATATGAAGTAGGTGCTTGTAAGCCTCTTGCAGAGGAGAGTTGGCAATAATCAAAGCGATAAGCGCAGAGAGCATTAGTAATATACCACTGCTGCTTTGGCGATGAATAAATTCCTCAAAAGGAGTAACCAGGCGACCAAATGCCTCTTCTAGCGGGGCTTCAAAAATTTTTCCTTTGCGAATTTTAAATCTATTTAAAACCCCTTTACTCATCGTTGAGCATCCTCCTTTATCGGCTATAAACCCTAAGAAATATAGGGCTGTTTTTTCTCAATTCAGGCCCAAAGATTACCATGGAACTTGTATTTTTAACTAGATTAAAGCGCGTCACTCGGTAGCCGGTCGCAAATATGATGAATGAGAAAACCTGCGCAATTGTTGGGGGTTTGTTTGCTTCGTGTGAGAAAGTTGAGGGTGTTGATGATTTGAAATTAAATGACGCTTTTTATCGGAAGGTGACAAGCTTGAGTCTAAGGCCATGAAATTTTAGTGTATTCGGATTGTAAAGAATAATAGTTTTTTATGTTAACTATAATAATCAATTGTCTATGGATTTGAATGGTCTACTTTGGTTTGCCTAGCTAGTCCAATAGGGTAGCGATGTTCCTAAGTTTCTTTGCTTGAGGTTAAGGAGGGTAGCATTGTATAGGAACCTCCTTGCCAAATTTCCCTAGCTGCTATTTGCTTTCCTGCTGATGATTCAACGGCATATAGTTCATTGGAGCGAGTAAAAGGGGCTACCGGAAAGGGCTTACATCCCCGGTGAGAATTTATAGATTTATAAAATAAGTAGATCGACATTGGTGGCGAGCGTTTATGTCTTGTGACTAGTGATACTTCTTCCTTTATTGCACTCAATTTATAGGGGGATTGGTGTAAAACTCTAAGGTTTCTATCTACTCAGCCTCTGCGTTACGAAGGGATGGTAATGGCTGAGTGGTTTAAATGATGGTGCCTGGGCTAGTGTTCTTGACGCAGATTCCAAGCAAAAAAAGTCTTATCAATAGGGCTATTTCCCCCAATCGGCCCCACTATTAGAACAATGCCACTTTTGTTGCTTATGCACACAAGTCTTTGAGTTGCATCGACACGTTATAACACGGGGCTTTACGCTTACAGTTCAAATACTCGATAATTAGCGCCCATATCACAGGCAGGCATTGGCACAGAGTGTAGTGAAATGCTCGATACCTGTGACACTAGGATTGTATTCAAGACTTGGAGTGATCAGTGACAGCAACAGTTGAGCAAAAAGCGACCAATGTCCATTGGCATGAGGGTGATGTGACCCGAGAAAACCGGGCGAGTCTCCTCGGCCACAAAGGCGTGACTCTCTGGTTCACCGGCCTTTCGGGCTCTGGTAAGAGTACTGTGGCTGTTGCTGTAGAGAAGGCTCTCGCTGCTCGTGGCGTGCTCAGCTACCGTCTTGATGGCGATAACATTCGTTTGGGCATCAATTCAAACCTCGGTTTCTCTGCAGAGGATCGCCAGGAAAATATCCGTCGTGTAGGCGAAATTTCCAAGTTGTTTGCGGATACTGGCGTGGTTGTTTTATCCAGTTTTATCAGTCCCTACCGTGAAGATCGTGATTTAGTAAGAAAGATGCACGAAGCAGGTGATCTTCCATATATGGAGGTGTTCGTAGACTGTCCTCTGAAAGAGGCTGAGGCACGCGACCCCAAAGGCTTGTATAAGAAAGCTCGCGCAGGTGAGATCAAAGGCTTTACTGGTATTGATGATCCCTATGAGGCACCTGTTTCACCAGAATTGCACCTGAATACTGCTGAAATGACTCTTGAGGAGGAAGTAGAAGTGATTCTCTCCACTCTCCAGGAGAAAGGTATTATCGCTAAAGACTAGTCGGTACTGCTTTCGAAAGGGGGATCACTAGATCCCCTTTTTTTGTTTTTGTCCTAAAGATATTTACGCTTCTGCGCACCGCTCTACAAGTCCTGCCTCTCTTTAAGTCTTCCTCGGCGCCAACTGCCAGTAGCCTTGGACATCCGTTCATATACTCAAGCAGTACAGAAAGTGATGTTTCCTGTGGAGGCGCTTATGTCCGTTAGGAGAGGCTGGATACTCTCTATTTTGCTCTTAGTGCTAGTGGGCCTGGGGGCAGCAGCTTGGTATGGGTATAACCAGCTGCCAAAAGTTCACGGGAGCGTAGATGCTCCGGTGTTGAAGGTTCCTGAAGGGGTGCTGGACTATCAACCTGCGCCAGCTTATTCCGGCCCTCATCCCCGAATGATGTCCCGCCCGCCTGAATATTTCCCATTTCCTATTGGCTTGGGAGAAGTGGGGCCTGTAGAGACGCTATTCAGTGGTCCAGCCAGGTACCCTTTATATTGCGGGAAAAACAATATTACAAATAAGCAGCCCTTGGTAGACAATCAGGATGGGGAAGGGGTGCCTATCTTTGCTCAAAATGATAAAGGCAGGAAGACAAAAGAGGTTATTGGGTATAGCCGGGATTGCAGCCACGCTACAGAGGTTACCTATTTTTACCGTAGTACCACTGATGGTCAGTTTCACTATATGCATGAGGCCAGAAATGATATCGATAAGGTGACGGTAAACGGGAAGCAGGTAGATTTTATTGTTCGTGTAGAGACAGGCACGATCAACCGTCACTTTTATGCAATAGCAGTATTAAGGGGAGGGGGTGAGTCTGCAGGCAGGCCAAGTGGTAGTAACTGGAATAAGCGGCTGATCTATCAGTTTCGTGGTGGCGTAGGCATTGGAGGGCGCCAGGGAAAAATCAACAAAGGAGATATCACCACGCGGCGAATGGATGAGCTTGCGCGCGGTTATGCGATTGTCTATTCGACTGCCAATCAGACTAGAAACCACTATAACATGTGGCTGGCAGAAGACACTGCTCGTAGGGTGAAAAAGCAATTTGTATCGTTATATGGGGAGCCAATGTACACCGTTGGTATTGGGGGGTCAGGCGGAGCGATCCAGCAGTATCTATTTGCGCAGAATGCACCGGGCCTCTTAGATGCCGCTATCCCCTTGTATTCCTACCCAGATATGGTGTCCCAAATAATTTATGCCTTCGACTGTGAGCCACTGGAGTACTTCTTTGACATTGTGGATAGGCAGAATCAGCGCTGGAAAAAAGCAGAGGAGCGTACGGTTATCCAGGGGTTAGCTGCCAGTGAGAATGGTTCAAGTAAATTTGGAGTGTTGAGCTTTTTCGCCGGGATTTTTGATAGTCGCTACCGAGATAGGATACAAGGAACCACTGAATGCGTCGAAGGGTGGCGAGGCTTAGTACCGTTGGTTAATAACCCTAATTTTGTTCATTTTGCTAAGAGCTTCGCTGCTGAGGTTGTCCCACAAGTGCATTGGACGCACTGGGAGGACCTTCGTCAGTTTTATGGTGCAAACGCATCAGGGTACGCAAATAGTTCTTGGGACAATGAGGGGGTGCAGTACGGCCTGAAAGCCCTTGTGAACGGCGAAATCAATATAGATACATTTTTACGTGTCAATGCTGCTGTAGGTGGCTGGAAAGCGCCAGAAGACCAGAGCCAAGAGCAGTTGTGGTTCATGAATGGGAATATGTTTCCGGTTCGCTTGTCCCTTTGGAGCGAGCAAAACCTCAATATGGGAACGCTCCAAAAGCCGGCGAAGCGCAGTCGCGCAAGTCTGGAGGCTATTAATGGAATATATCGTTCCGGGCACGTTTTCCTGGGGGATGTAGAGATCCCCATTATTGATTTGCGGCACTACCTCGATAAAGAGCCTGATATGCACCACAGCTCTGCCTCTTTTTCTGCACGCGAGCGTATTCGGCGTGCCCGTGGACATGCGGAGAATCAACTGATTTGGATGAGTGATAAAGGCTACAACCCGCTGCATGAGGCGCTGGATTTAGTTGACCGTTGGATGCAGAGCATCATAGAAAACCCAGGTAAAGGTGTAGTGGAAAACCGTCCGGATGATGCCAATGACCGATGCTTTGACAAGGAAGGAAATTTGCTAGCGTCTGGAGACAAGGTCTGGGATGGACCATGGAATAGCCAAGCCCCCGGGAAGTGTATGAGGGTATACCCGATTCATAGTACATCAAGGCAAGTGGCCGGGGCGCCAGTAACCGATGATATCTTTAAGTGTGCTCTACAGCCGGTTGAGCGGGCGTTGGCGAAGGGGATCTACGGTCCATTCACTGAGGAAATTTCCAGTCGTGTGGCAGATCTAAAGAGAATATTTCCTACCGGTGTGTGTAATTACAACGAGCAAGACTTGGCCCGCCCAAAAGAGCAGCTGATACCGAGGGGGATCCCAGTGAAGATAGCTGGGCATCTGTTAGACCCAGACTACAGGCAGGGTAAGGTCTTGCAGGGGGCAAGTACTGAAGACGCGGAAATGAGGGGGGTCCCTGTCTCATTACCAGACGAATCGGATGGAAATTAATCAGACGTGATTATTTGGCGCGAAAATTGTTGACAGAAATCTACAGTCGGGTAATATTCGCCTCGCTCAAGGGGGCACGGCCCCTAAAATAAAGAGCACCGGGTGGTTAGCTCAGTTGGGAGAGCGACGGCCTTACAAGCCGTAGGTCACAGGTTCGACCCCTGTACCACCCACCAACTTCCACAGAGGAAGTTTACTACCGAGGACCGGTAGTTCAGTTGGTTAGAATGCCGGCCTGTCACGCCGGAGGTCGCGGGTTCGAGTCCCGTCCGGTCCGCCAGATCTAAAAGGCTCCCTCGGAAGAGGGGGCCTTTTTTTTTGGCGGAAAAATAGGTTTTTGAGGGTGCTTTTAGAATTCTGCCTGGTCTGGCTGACTGCTTGCCTTGTGGGCAAGGCGAGTTATTGGGGTTAGATCTGTGGTTTATTTTGTCGAGTATAAACTGGTCCGATAGAATTGATTTTCCGCAGAGGTAATTTGTCTTTACCGATTGAGAGTGTATTGAGCGGTTAATTGCAAATTCCCAACTTTAGCCTGATGGGTTTGAGTGTTGCCAGGAATGTTGTGGAGCAGTGTCTGATTATTCTGACCTGGAGAAGGGAAAGCCCAGTAATGGCTCGTTTTATAGGCTCTGGAGGCGATTTTCGGTTAGATGAAAAAGGAAAGTGGGTAGAGGGCCTGTTTTTTAGGGTGATTGGTTTCGGCGATTGTTTTTGGTTTTGTTGATAGCAGTCGGCTGAGTATGATCTGCTTAATGGGTAAGGTTGGCCGTTGTGATGGTGTGATTTTCGGTAAATATTGTCCCATTTTTTATCTATTAATTATAAGCCTCGGTTCAGAAGAGGCTGCTCGGTTTTATTTTGTTACGTGGTTTTTCAGACATGACGGGTAGAGGGGGGTGTATCGTTCGGAGTAATGGCTTCTCGCTTTGATCAGTAACGCTTGGCAGTGTGACATTACGGGTAAGTTTCTGAATATCTACCTGCTAGAGGGGGTGTAAAAATTCGCTATCTAACTTGCCTTAATTTGGAGAGTATTGTCGATGCAGCACGGGCAGTCCCTTACCAGCGAGTCGATAGTGATCAGTTTTTCGGGGTTGAAGTGTGGGTTCGTCGGGATGATCTGCTGGACCCGCTAATTTCAGGAAATAAGGCTTACAAGCTCCTGTACAATCTAATCGAAGCTGACAAGAAGGGTGCTGAAGTCCTGGTCACTTGCGGTGGTGCCTGGTCGAATCATTTGCATGCTACAGCAGCAGCGGGGGCACGCTTTGGGTTTCGTACAGTTGGTATTGTTCGCGGCCAGCGACCACCCGTGATGAGCGGTATGCTTCAGGATGCGGAGCGGTGGGGGATGCGGTTGGTGTTTATTTCTCGGCAAGAGTATCGGCTTCGTCATCAGCCTGATTTTTTGAGGCGAATTGGGCTAGCGTCCAGTTGCGGACTCTACATCCCCGAAGGTGGAGCCAACCTTGCTGGAGCAAGAGGCGTGAGCCTGCTGGGGCAAATTATCGAAGAGACGGCCCCGGTTAAATTTGACCAACTCTGGGTGGCCTGTGGTACCGGGTTAACTTTGGGGGGGGTGGCCGCATCGGTAGGCAGTTGCCCGGTATATGGTGTTGAGGTGCTAAGAGCACGGGGCGGGATTAGGCGAGAGGCGCTACATTGGCGGGCAGCGTTATCGCAAATTAAAGACTCTGGTGATTCGCGTATTGCTGAGAATGACATCCGGCTGACCAGTCAGTATCACTGTGGCGGCTATGGCAAGTACCCTGTCTCACTGTTGGATTTCCATCAGTCTTTTGAGCGTCAGTCCGGTATCCCTTTGGATCCAGTGTATACAGCAAAGCTTTTTTATGCTCTTTCTCAAGAAGTTCGTGCTGGCCGCATTTGCCGTGGATTTAAGGTGTTGGCGCTTCACTCTGGGGGACTGCAGGGTCGGCGCGGATTCTATCGTGCCACTTGAATTAAAAGTGTGGCCATTCTGTAGAACGCAGCCTTTGACTTGTCGTTCTAAATTCGACTCACGTACCAAGCTAAGGCATAATTGCCTGTCACAATTGGCTATGCATGCATAATGAAATTGCGTGTCAGTTAGGTTGGCTGCGGATTATAGGGTCCCGGCGTGGGAACTCAGAGGGCGAGCATTGTCAGAATTTCAAAATATTGGACTGATCGGACGCACTGAAAGCAGTAGCGCTGTAATGTCACTTACTCGTCTGATGGCTTTCCTAGAGAAGGAGGGTTATTCCATCGTATTGGAGGAGGAGACGTCAACCGCAGTGAGACACAGTGCACGCATCTCCCCAAGAGATAAGTTGGGTGAACTCTGTGATTTAGTCATCGTTGTTGGTGGCGATGGAAGTTTGCTCTCTGCTGCTCGAGCTTTAGCTAAGTTCAGCGTGCCTCTACTTGGTATAAATCGCGGCCGCCTGGGATTTCTTACCGATATAACTCCTGACGAGGTTGAGCAAAAAGTTGGTGAAGTTTTAGCTGGAAAATATATGGCCGAAAGCCGTTTCCTGCTCGATATGTCGGTTTCAAGAAATGGTAGTTTGGTTGCCAAAGGCTCTGCTCTGAATGATGTGGTGCTTCACCCTGGCGAATTTATTCGAATGATTGAGTTTGACTTATTTATCGACGGTCAATTTGTGTATACGCAGCGATCAGACGGGCTCATCATATCGACACCAACAGGTTCGACAGCCTACGCCCTTTCTGGGGGGGGGCCAATAATGCATCCAAAGTTAGATGCGATTGTTTTAGTGCCCCTGAATCCGCATACCCTTAGTAGCCGTCCGATTGTAGTGGAGGGCAGCAGTGAGTTTGAGCTCATTATTGGCGAGCAAAATATAACTAAGCCATATGTTACTTGTGACGGCCATGACCAAGTAATCACAAAGCCGGGCGATCGAATTCGAATTCATAAAAAGCCGCATCGCTTAACGCTCATACACCCCCTGGAACATAATTTTTATGGAATATGTCGTTCCAAACTTGGCTGGGCTGGTGGTGCATAAGCATGCTCTCTACCTTAAATTTATCCTATTTTTCTAGGTTGTGATTTATATGCCGAAATATAGCAATGTATTTGTAATTACTTATGGGCGCAGCGGTTCCACTTTGCTTTTGGGTATTCTGAACTCTATAGATGGATATTTAATAAGAGGTGAGAATTTTAGTTTCGTCTGGCATTTATATAAAGCATTTTGCTCACTAAAAAAAACGGAAAAAGAGTTTGGCGATTCACGCTCAGAATCGCCTACATCTCCTTGGTATGGAGCTAGCAAGGTAGACCTTGAGACGTATTTAAAATCAACAAGAAAAACTATTTTAGAGCAGTTAAATCGTGACAAGGGTCTTTTTAAAAAGAGAGCTAAAGTTGTAGGATTTAAAGAAATAAGATACATCGAGCCTGATCAGGTTGAGGAGCTTGAAAGTTATTTAAAGTTTCTAAGATCAGTCTTCGACAAGCCGGCATTTATTTTTAACACGAGAGATCTGGCGGATGTAGTCAAGTCCAGTTGGTGGAAAAATTATAATGAAAGTACTGTCAGGAAAAAGCTTGGTAATGCTGAGGAAAGATTCAATCTGTTGGCAGACAAATATGACGATTGCTTGCTGGTCAGCCATGAGGGAGTTGTTTCCCGTAGAGAAGTTAAAGGTATATTTGATTTTTTAGGTGAAGACTTCCATGAAGACAAAGTGGAAAATCTTTTAAAGGTTCGGCACAGTTATTAAGTTTTAGAGTTTAAGCGGGCTGGTGAGATGGTGTTTTACAGTGAAAGGTAGATGATGAATATCAGCCACTTGTTAGTAAGTACGTGAAATGTAGCCGGCGATTGTTGAGTTTTCAACGGTATTTTGATGGTAGCTCTCTAGGCTGTAAGGCGTAACGAAGGCCCGGTCGTAAGAAAGGTTGTATCATGAGTTTATGATGTTTTCTGCAAATAGATCAACTTTATACGTGAAAATTAATAGCAGGCAGCAGTTATGGAAGTTTTAAAGAGAGTTATTACATTTGGAACTTTTGATGTGTTCCACATTGGGCATGTAAATATTTTAGAGAGAGCAAAGGAGTTGGGAGCATACCTGGTTGTAGGCGTTTCCTCTGACGCCCTAAATATTAGTAAGAAGGGGCGTCCGCCAATTTACAATCAAGATGACAGAATGAAAATTGTTGAGTCACTTCACTGCGTTGATGAGGTCTTTCTGGAGGAGTCCTTGGAGTTGAAGGGGCAGTATATTAGGCAGTACGATGCAGATATTTTAGTTATGGGAAATGACTGGGAAGGTAAGTTTGATTGCTATTCAAATATCTGCAAGGTCCAGTATTTTTCTAGAACTGAAGGGATATCGACATCAAAAATAATCAAGCAAGTGGCCCTTGACTTCAGTTGATTTGATATAAATACACCTGCTTTATTGGTAATCGAGTTTAGATAATCACTATGAAAATATGTGTATTTAGCCTTAGCCTAAAAATGCAAATGACAGGTATTGATAAGGTTGCTGTAGAAATTTGCAATGAAATGGTGTTAAGAGGCCATGAGATAGTTTATATAACTGTTCAAGGCGAGTTTAAGACGGAGTATCTTAATTTAGACGAACGAATTAGGTTACACTTAATCAATAAAAATTATAGTAATAGCAACATAGAAAAATTGCGCTCTATATTGCTGGCTGAAAGCCCTGATGTAGTTATTCCAATGTTTAGTAACTCCATTGTAACTATTTTTTTAGCGGCTCTCCGTGGGACAGGGATCCCTTTGATCCTTTCAGAGCATAATGACCCAAAACATTACGTCGATCAGTGGTGGACATTTGGGAGGGGTAAAGAGGAAAGGGCTCGCACAAGGCTAATGACCCTGCACGCTGCAGATAGAATTCATTTGTTGAATCATAAATTTGCAGATGATTTGCCGGATTTTTTGAAAGGCAAGCTATCAGTAATTCCAAACTCAGTGCCTATGTTGGTTGGCGATCTTCCTAGCTTTAACAGTAGAGAGAAAATAGTTGTATCTATTGGGAGATTAGAAGAGTCTTCAAAAAGTCTGAGCGTACTTATTCATGCATTCTCTATATTGAAAGATAAACTTAATGGTTGGGAGTTGCATATATATGGCGATGGTCCTGACAAAGAGAGTTACAGAAAAATTATTTCTCAAAAGGGGCTTCATCAGCATGTGAAGCTGAAAGGGTTTACGGAAAATCCTGAAGAGGTTATTGGAAGATCAAAAATTTTTTGCATCCCGTCAGTTTTTGAAGGGTGTCCCTTAACTTTGATTGAGTCGAAAGCACTAGGCGTCCCGGCTATAGGTTTTCAGGATTGCACGGCAGTGCAGGAGATGATCCATCATGGTGTAGATGGATTGTTAGTACAAAATCGTACTTCATCAGCGCTTTCCATCGCGCTTGAAACTCTCATGAAGGATGGGGAGTATTTGGAGTCACTATCTAAAAATGCTCTGCAAGATGCGAAAAAATATGACAGGAATAGAGTATTTGATCAGTGGGAGAATATGATTGAAGGAGTTGTACAGCAGTCCAAATCATATGGCTCTAAACTTGACTCGATATCTAACTATAACCTTCAGCAACAGCTTGACTTTGAGTTGGATGAGCTAACAAGTAATTACTCCTATCAGAAGAGGCTGCCTTCAAAGAATAATTTGAGAGATTGGAGGAAAGCGCAGCGCTACATTAATGAAGTTGAGCGGTCATACTCATGGCGCATCACTAAACCGTTGCGATTGGGGAAGTTTCTTTTAAAATCTTTAATTAACTTTCGCGAGTCTGTCAAGAAAGTAGCGTTAAGGAAAGTGATTTTCAGAAACTGGTTGCTCCGAAAAATAGGGGGAATGCTGCCCTCTCGAGGCGTAGTCTTTATTGATGTGCCTGGTTTTCAGGATATGAGAACTACTTTTGGTGATTTTTTTGAAAGCGAGTGCTTTTATGAGAATATACCGTATCCTTTTATTAAAGAGCTAAATATTGCCCGGGCGAAAGTTATTGTTTCTGCGTGTGGCGCAGTAAAATCTACAGTTAACCAAAGGGCAAATAGACTTGAATTGTGGCATGCTAGCGGGGCAGTAAAATCTGTAAATAACCGTTCTTATAAAAGAATTTCTTCTAAATATATAATCGCCTCTCCTTCAGAGGATATGCGTAAGGAGTATGCGAAATTCTTTAATGTCAGCATTAAAGATGTGCTTCCTGTGGGTGTCCCTAAGACCGATAGGCTTGTTTGTTCGTCAAGTCTTGAAAGTATGAAGGATAATTTTTATTCGATGAATGAAAATTTAAAGGGAAAGAGAGTGTACCTGTTCGCACCTACATTTCGCGGGCGGTGGCCCTCAGATGTTTGGTATGATTGTAGGTTGGACTTTTTAAGGATGGCGTCCCATCTGCAAGAAGATGAGGTGTTTCTGGTTAAACTGCATCCGTCTATATTTGATTACAATGGGCACCATAATATTGAGTTTGTGGACGAGAAGGTTATTGATGCACGTGACTATTCAATAGAGCAATTATTGGCTGTTTCTGATGCGGTCATCACAGATTACTCTTCAATAATATTTGATTCTGTACTGGCAAACAAAAAGTTAGTCTTATATGCAGAAGATATAGATTTGTATGCTCTTGATCGCGGGCTCTCATATGATTACCGAGGGCTTGCTCCATGTCCAGTTATGGAAACTCCTGATGAGTTGAAGTTGTTAAATTTCCTCAGGGAAGGGGTCGTAGATCAATATGCGTATGAGTTATTTAGAGACTATTTTGTTGGTTGTTGTGATGGGGACTCTACTTCAAGGGTTCTTGGGTTAATAGGCGAGTTGTCAGGTAAGAGGCATGGTAAATCCAAAAGTTTCGATAGTAGTTCCAGTGTACAATACAGAGAGTCTCTTGGATGAGTGCTTAAAAGGAATAGTTAATCAAACATATAAAAATTTAGAAATTGTAGTAGTTGATGATTGCTCTCCGGATAGAGCTGTGGATGTTGTTAAAAAGTGGCAGAAGAGAGATGCTAGAATTTCTCTTGTCCAGCACGAGGAAAACAGGGGTTTACCTGCTGCTCGAAATACTGGGTTAAAGCATATAACAGGGGACTACGTGAGGCATGTGGACAGTGATGACGTGATTCCGCACGACTCCACTGAAAAATTATTGAGGCGAGCACTTGAAACTGGAAGTGACATTATTTGTGGTAATGCCGCACGCTTAACCGCTGAAGGAGTAAGGAGGGAACCGTGGCTCGCTAGGCATATGGAAAATAAAAGTCATTTGAAGTTTGGAGAAGAGCCAAACTTATGGCCGCACTTGGGCAACGTATATATTTATCTTTTTGATGTCAAATTTTTGTTAAAGCATGACTTATGGTTTCATGAGCCGGTTATGTATGGTGAAGATCAAGTTTTTGTCAGTCAAGCAATGCCACTAGCGGGGTCAATTTCCTATTGCCCGAGTTATACTTATTTTTACCGAGATAATGGCGATTCAATGACGTATGGGTTGTCTATTAAAAAAATTGAAGACGAACTTGCGTGGCCTATTCTTGTTAGAGAGAACCTGAAAGACCACCCAGACGCTTTTCTATATACAATGATGAGGAGCTCAAAGCATCGCTTTAAGACAATAATGGATGCGCTCCCCGTATACGGAGAAGAGCAGTGTATCAAGTTTATAGATATGGCGAAACGGTGTTATGAGGGGATTCGTACAGTCGATTTATACTCAGCAGGTACACAACACCTGCATCACTATTTTAGACCAAACACCATACACCTTTTAAACTTGTTCTTAAATGAGGATGCTAAAGATATTTATAAGGTCTTGAAGTCGGAAAAAAGTAACAAGTTAATTTTTGAAGATTAGCAAGTAGGATTTAAATTAATTAAGAGTTGAGTTTTATTCTAACTGCTGTTGATAGTCGAGCCGATAACTATGTAATTAATTAAAGTGTAAGTTATGCCACTTGCTCTTGTTGGTCTTTGGCTTTGAGCAGGGGGTAAGGTGCATGTTGTAGCAAAATCTGTATGGGCCGTCCATGCGAGTATAAAGGGAAAATGAGTTTCCCTCTTAATTATTAATGGTTGTGATTGTAAGCCAGGGGAGATAATTTCCATGTTTGCCCAACTTCGTGTTAGATATTAAGTATGGTGATTTGTGCGAAATTTTCTCACTAGCTTTACAGCACTGGTTACCTTTCACCGGGAGGGGCTTCTTGCGCATAAAACCCTCCTTTCTATAGATCGGTGCAGACGATTCGCTGAAAACCATGGTATTAAGTGCAGGATTTTGTGTTCGGCAGACAAGGCTGATGAATTGACGGTAAGGACGCTGCGGGCCTCCCCATTTCTCAGAGAAGATGATTCTGTGCTAGAAGTAAATCTAGGAGATTTGGGGGAATCTCGTAATCATCTAATAGGAGTTGCTGAAAGTGATTTTGTTGGTACATTTGACGGGGATGATTACTTTTCAGAAAACTGGATAACTCAAGCGGTTGAGTTAGCGGCGGCGAACGAGCTGTATATTTGCCACCCTGAGATCATTATAACTTTCGGCAAAGAGAAGCAATGGTGGCGTCAGCCTGATCAGATTGCGGATCGCGTAGCGAAAGAGGCCCTCCTTAAGTTAAATCCCTGGAATGCTTGCATGGTAACTAATTTAGCATTAGCTAAAGAAGTCCCTTATCAGCCGGTTGCAGTTGAATCGGGTTTGGGGTTTGAAGACTGGCAATGGAATGCTGAAACTATGTCTCTTGGAAAAATTCATCGTTCGGTCCCAAAAACGGTTAGATATGAGAGAAGAAAAGTGTTTGGATCGCTATGTAAATCGCATGAGGACGGCGGGGCTACTATAGGTCGGTCTAAGATATTCGATTAAATCAGGTCATGTATATTCTTTATGGTAGTGAGCCCCCCCAAGCTGGAGTTGGGATTTTTATTGATTATTTTTAAGCTTTACATATGCTAAACAATTTAATTAAGAGGTTTTTCAGTTTTATTAGGGGGCTCTATAGCCTTGTTAGAGCAAGGCTCTCCAAAAATATACCCGAGTGGGCTGTTGTCGACCTTACATCCGTATCTAGGGAGATTGATGAGAATGTTTGGAGGGATAAAAAGGATATTTCCTCTATACAGCATATCAACCTACCCTTGGATGATAAAAAGCTTGGGCGCCATTATTTTCTCCTGAAGTCGTCATTGCGGAAAAAATCTTACTCGTATGTATTCATATCGCAAAATTTAGAGGCCGCGCTAGATTTTGCATCAAAATATTTCAAAAGTGAGGGGCTGAGCATAGAAAGTGGTAAGGCCTTGTTTGTACTGGTAGGGGAGAAGAAAAGCTACCCCCTTAATTCTCTTTGCTCTTCTTTTGATGTGGTTAGTGTTGGAAGTCTAAACTTAAATCTTACTGATTTAAGTTGTTTGGTTGAGCGTTTACTCATTCAGCTTGGGCCAGAGAGAATTTTATTGGTTAGCTCTTTATTGTGTTGGCGGCTTCTGAGGAATAGAGTCCGAACTTTGCGGTATTTTTCAGAGGTGGCTGTCTATTTTCCAGAAAACGGTGATACCCACGATAAATTGCCAGATTTATATCTTGAAAACTGTCTAATTGAATGTATGCCATTTTTAAATTGTTTAATTTTTTCTGATCATAGAATGATGGAACGCTGGCAGGCGAGTCTAGGTTATTTTGATGGCGTGCTACTAAATAACAAGTAAGTACAATTGTTTTAATGATTGATTTTTAACTTTTTGTGGCCGCGTTAATATTTTGGCTTTTAGGGCGTGAGGCTGAGTTCTCTTTGGCTGCGTTAGGTTTAAGTATAAGGTTCAATGGATAAGCAAATATTTACAGTATGTACGACAGATCGCATAAACGGTGCCTTGGCGCTGTTTGATTCTTTGAAAGAGGCTAGCTTTTCAAAGTTTTACGTATTTTATATTGGTGATATGTCTGGTTGTAGGTTTGAACTGGACCCCAGAATAGAATTTGTTTCTTCCCGTGAAGTGATTGGGGAAGGCGGGGAGTATCAAGGGAAATATGAACTTCTTTCTTTGACTGAACGGTGTTGTCATTTGAAAGTGCATGCCCTCCATTATATGTTGAAATTAAATGGTGACAGAGATGTCTCGCTGCTTTACGCGGATTCAGACATATATTTCTTTGATAATAATCTTGAGTTTATGGAGGGTAGTTGGAGTGTATTGCTAACCCCTCACCTTACGCCTGACAACCAGAGAGATGCCTCTGAGTGGGCTACATTGATGAAATCAGGTACATATAATGCTGGTCTCTTTGTCGTGAAAGCGGGGGCGGTGGGGCGAGCTTTTTGCGATTATTGGATAAATTGCGTAAACACAGATTGCTCAATAGATTATTTTAGAAATGTGAATGCAGATCAGAAATGGTTAGATCTCGTGCCTACACTTTTTTATGGAGTCAAAATATCTAATGATGCAGGCTTAAATCTGGGACATTGGAGAGTTGACAAGACTGATGAGGTTAGCTGTCAGGGGGAAGTGTTTTTTGTTGGTGATGCGATGATTAGATGCTTCCATTTTAGTGGATATTCTTTTGGTCAGTTACCTTTAGTTTCTTGTCACTCGGCGTTGATGGCAGAAAAAGGTTCTGCGTTGCGGAGGATGGCTGAAACTTACTCCTCAAAAATGGAGATGTACAAAGAATTTAATCAGCCTTTGGGGTTCAAGCTAGGTAATAGGTTTCGCTTTGCAAAGTTTCTATTCAGGCTTAGGAATTTGCTTGTCAAGTTTGTTGTCTAGGTGTCAGCCATTTAAGCTGGATGTATAATTTTCTTTTATTTCACCATTGAGTCCACTTCATTTGATGGTTTTAATCCCTGATGGTTTAGGTGGGGAGTGCAGTTCTCCCCCCCCTAAAATGACAAAAAGTGTGAGTTTGAAAGGCGATTCTCCCTGGTGCGAGGGTTACTATTTATTTATTTGAGCTTTCAATTTTTTGTTTTTGTTATTAATTTTAGATAAGAATTGAGCAATGATGTTTTCTGCATCATTAACAATACTAGTCATGCCGGGTTGTTTTTCGCAATAAGCTATAGGGGGATTTGAAATCACTGGTGCAAGTGTGCGTAGAGCAAGGTGGTTGTAGAGTTTGGATAGGTATCTTGTAATTGCTCTCTTGTTCCTGCTTAGTATAGGGCCGCTTTTTTGTCCTCCGGAAATAGATTCTAGGCTGTCTGATAAAGAATGCCTTAAACCAGGTAGTTGATTTCTACTTAATATTGATAAAGCATATATTCCTGCCATGCTTGGCGTTATATTTTTTCTATTTGTGAGGAAGGGGAGTTCACGGACCTCCTTGGGTAAATCGAAGTTGCTTAAGAGATCTTTAATGATACTCTGCTCATTCCATTGTGAGCTTTCGTAGGGGCGAGTGACTACTGATGAGGGGAATACCGCATTCCACTTGGTAAGGAACCGGGCCTTTAAAGCCGCCGAAAAGACACTTCGATCTAATAATGCGGGCGTATAGATAGCGAGTCTATATTGCTTCTTGAATGAATTATATGACTGGGCACTCTTTAGGCGCTGAAGCACCCCGGATTCTAAATACTGGTCCGCACTACGAATATAAGCTAGTATTTGGGTATTTTTATGATTTAGCCAGCCGTGAAACCTTAATATTTCTGCCTGGTTGAGCATGCAGAATGCTTCAGAGCTAAGAATTATATGGGCAGGCCTCTTACTGAGAAGACTATTTAGCTCTTGCCAGCCAGGCCCCTTCTCGCCACACTGAACCTCCTTCGCTAAAATCTCGTGGTTAATATGCTTTCCCTTAAGCCTTGGGTAACAGACTCCGTGTTCGAGCAGAGCTTTACGATTTTGGCTTAGGGTAGATTGGATCGCTGTAGAGCCAGCCTTGTCTGAGCCGATATGTATATGAATTTTCATGAGTTTTAGCTGGGGCCTGCGGAAGGGGCAAGTGCTTATCAGTGCTTCCTAATTTGTTGATTTAAGCTGTAACTGATCTTAATTTTGGCATAGTCGCTAATTATAGGCTGGGCTGATTCAATCCCTGTAGTTAATCTTTACTTGAGCCCTAATCTACACTACAGCATTCGAGAGTCTTAATTCATAAGGGGAGTGCTGTTTAATGTAGTTTGCTTTTTAGATAAATGTTGAAGAAGAAAATACAGTCGCACTCTTACGCGGGTATTACTTCTGACTCATAAGCTTTAAGGACTTCTTGTGTGTTCCCAATTATTTTAACCTTACCATTTTCAATCCATAACACTCGATCACATAGGTTGTTTAAGGTTTGAGTAGAATGGGAAACCAATACCACGGTCTGGTTTGACTGGACCTTAGCTTTCAGCGCTTTCGCTGACTTTCTCTTGAACTCTTTATCGCCAACCCCAAGGATCTCGTCTAGAAGGAGAATATCGGGTGTAGCATGAATGGCTGTTGCAAAGCCGAGGCGCGCTTTTTGGCCAGCAGAAAAAGTGCCGACAGGCTCTCTGATCACCTCGCCAAGCCCCGAAAACTCTTTGATATTTGGGATTAGCTTTTTGGCCTGCCGAATGCTGCTTCCCTGAGTTACCAGGGCCATAAGCGCATTATCAGCGCCGCTTAAATTTTTATTGAACCCTAGCCCTAAAGATAATAATTGGGAGTTAATGCGTGGGGAGCGGATAATTTTACCCGAATTAGGGGCAATGATATCGGCTAATAGTTTGAGCAGAGTCGATTTGCCAGCGCCATTACGCCCAATAACTCCAAGAGTCTCACCAGGAAATAAGTCAAATGAAACATCTTTTAGTACCCATTTGCGCTTTGAAAACAGGCTTACTCTACCCCGGTAAGCCAAGCCTACTTTGCAGAAGGTTAATATGGGTGAGCTCATAGCAAAACCCTTGGATATGTTTTATCAAGAGCCTTGATTAGAGTGAGCGCTAAAAGTAAAGATAAGCTACCAAAAAGAAATGGATACATGAGATCACCGAAGGATGGTATTTCGCCTTCAAGTAAAATCATTCTGTAGTTATTAAGTACTTCAGCAAATGGGTTTAGCATAAGCAGCTCCTGAACATCTGGGGGGCGGCTATTGATGTCAAAAAATATACCTGAAGTGAATAGCACTCCAGTAATGCCCAAGGGTACCAAGTGTTTGAGGTCTGGTATCAGTGGAATTGTGGCAGCAGCAAGCATGCTGACCCCAAGGTTAATGACCAACTGACAAAAAATAATAGGTATAAGCCCTACCCATGCTATCGTTGGGGGGAGCCCTGACAGCCAAAGCACTCCGCCCAATATTGGCAAGACGCACAGGAATCTTAAAAGCATTGATAGGTTAATTGAGCAGGGGAAAATCCACTTGGGCAGATAAAATTGGCCAAGTATACCTTTATTGTTGAGTATCGATTCGGCACTACCGCTAATGCTAGATGCAAACCACTTAAACGGCAGCATGCCACAGAGAAGAAATACAAGAAAACCGGTCCCTGCTTCGCCGCCGCGAAACCCAGATGAGAATGCGAAATAGAGTAGCCCTGTGAGGAGAAGCGGCTCCATTACCCACCAGATAGTTCCCAAGTAGGTATTTTCCATGTCCGCCTTCAAAGCGTTAACGCCTCTGAGCCAAACAATATTGAAGTAATTCTTAAGCATCCAGGTGTAACTGTTACAAGTAGGTATGGCATTATAAATGCACTGTAGCGGCAAATATACAGTAACAGCTTTAGAAACAACAGCTTACATGCTGTAGACTAGTACGTTGAATTTGTAAAGGCCATATGTTTTGGTACAAAAAGTAAGTGCAGCTCACTGTTATAGGACATTCCTCCCTGAAACCCAGGGGGGACTGGAACAGGCCATATTTCAGATGGCGAGATCGGGAGGTGAGGTGTTAGCACTCTCTTCCAGGCCTGGTTCCTATGAGATTGAGCCGGGCTTGCAAGTTCGGGCAAGTCGCCGCTGGTTTTCTTTCAAGTCAATGTGTTTTGGACCTGGTTTGCTACTGGATGTATGGCGTAGCAAAGCGAAAGTGTTGCACTTGCACTTTCCTTGGCCTTTTGGTGATCTTGCCTATCTGTTTGCAGGCAAGCGGCGCCCTTTAGTCGTGACTTACCATTCAGATGTGGTGAGACAGAAGTGGCTGCTTAAGCTTTATACCCCTCTTATGAATCGTTTCTTTGCCAAAGCGGATCGTATCGTAGCCACTTCAGAGCGGTATGTGGCAACAAGCCCTGTTTTACAGCGCTGGAAGCATAAGGTCTCTGTGATTCCCTTGGGGGTTGATGAGGATACCTTGCCGCCCCCGCGTGAAGACGACTTGAAGCGTATTGAGGGCACGTATGGCCAGGGTTTCATGCTTTTTGTTGGTGTTCTTCGTTACTATAAAGGCCTTGAATACCTGGTACGCGCAGCTGAGGGGGCTGGCTGCCGCATATTGATTGCGGGGGCGGGACCGGAAGAGGGGCGCATGCGGGCTCTTGTTTCTAAGCTAGGCCTGAATAACGTTGAATTTCTGGGGTTTGTGTCCGATGAAGAAAAGACCGCATTGTATAGACTGTGTGGTGCTGTAGTTTTTCCTTCTCATCTGCGTTCTGAAGCCTTTGGAGTCACCTTGGTTGAAGGGCTTATGGCCGGTAAGCCGCTAATAAGTTGTGAGATAGGCACCGGTACAAGCTTTGTAAATGAGAATGGTGTAACTGGCTACGTGATACCTCCCGCAGATAGCTCCGCGCTCCGGGCGGCTATGAATGACCTCAGCTCCAACCCTGAAAGAGCTAAGATAATGGGGGCTGCAGCCCGCCAGCGTTATGAAACCCTGTTCACAGGCGAGAAGATGCGAGAATCGTATCAAGAACTTTATCGGGAAGTTCTGGGGGCTGATGGTGGTGAGGTGATTGACTCCGACCGGAGCTCCTGTGCTTAGGATTGGTGTTGATGCCAGGCCATTGTCAGTTGTCACTACAGGTATTGGCCGTTATACGGAAGCCCTCATTGAGCGTATGGTAAAAAGTGGGCATGAATGGTTCCTTTATAGTGATGCGCCGCTCCCTGAGAGGTTCTGTGAGGCAGCTAATGTGGTTGTACGGACAGGGAAGGTTGGGCGTAAATCATTGGGTACTCTTTTTGCTCAAGCCCGCTTCCCATCTTGGGCTAAGCATGATGACTTGCAGGTATTCTGGTCCCCTAGGCATCATTTACCACTGATGATGCCGTCTTCGATAAGCCGGGTTGTGACGATTCACGACGTGGTTTGGGCGCGCTTTCCTGAAACTATGTCTGTATTTGGTAAATATCTCGAACGGGGGTTGATGCCCCGGTCTGTGAGTTCGGCGCAAGCGGTTATTGCGGTATCAGCATTTACTGCCGATGAGCTCACAGAACTAATGCCAAAGTCTGTGGGTAAGACCGTTGTTATTCCTGAAGCACCTTTCTTGGAAAATACTGACGACCGCATTGATGGGGAGTATTTCCTTTTCGTCGGTACCCTGGAGCCCCGGAAAAATTTGGAGCGCCTGCTGGCCGCATATCGAGCTTACTTAGATATGGCTACTCAAGGAGCATTGCCGCTTTATATTTGCGGTGGGCAAGGCTGGGGGCTGCCTCGATTAAGTGAAGTTATTGAGGGGTTGGGTTTAGGAGAAATGGTAAAGGTGCGGGGTTATGTGCCTGATCACGAGTTAAGTGGCTTGTATCATAATGCCAGAGCTTTACTAATCCCTTCGATTTATGAGGGGTTTGGACTGCCTATTGTTGAGGCATTTTCGCAGAACACGCCGGTTTTGACCTCTAATACTGGAGCTATGCGGGAGGTGGCTGGAGATGGAGCTATTTTAGTCGACCCTCTTTCGGTTTCTAGCATGGCTAATGGTATCCATCAGCTGCATTCAGATTTGGATTTGGTCCATAGTCTTCAGGAATCTGCATGCGATAGGGCAGATGAGTTTTCTTGGGATCAAGCAGCGGAAGCCACCTTGAAGGTGTTGGAGGAGGCTGCTATCTACGGATAGCAGGCTTTGGTTCATCTTTTTATAGCGCTAGCTTCTACGTCATTCTCTTTTCGGGCAGGTCTCTTGCGATTCCCTGAAGTATGTTTGTGTTCTGCGGTTTCAAGTGTGTGGGGCTTTAAGTCTTATCCAAATTTATTTTCTCATTGATTGTTTCGGTCTTCCCTTAAGGTTGTCAGGTTCTAACTGCCCTGGCTGCTGTCGAAATTCCCATCTATCTCTCTCCTGATCCAGTTGTTGAAATCCCCGCCCATCCTGTTTGTTGGCCAATGTTGTAGGTTGCTAATTCCAAGTGTTGTGCTAATCGTTTAGTCAGTGCGTGATGATTCAAATGTCTAACAATATCTGCAATTGGTGCTGCTATGCGGGCTAAATTTTCCGTGATTGTTCCGGTCTATCAGCAGTGGCACTTCATTGAGGAGCTGATTTGTTGCTTGGAGTCTCAGGTCATTTCAAAAGACCTTTTTGAGCTTGTACTGATATCAAACGACGGGAATTCTCCATCCTTTTTAGGGGGAGGGAGCTTCCAGGTTAAGAGAGGAAAGTGCAAAAAGCCTGGATCCTATGCGGCAAGAAACAGAGGGGCAGAGATAGCTGAAGGAGATTGGCTTATATTTACGGATGCTGATTGCCTGCCGGATTCAAAGTGGATAGCCGGAATTGATAGGGCGGTTGGGTGTTGGGGAGGGAGTGTAAAGTTATTTGCCGGTGATGTGCGAAGTCAAAAGCAATATGGATTTTCCAATATCTATGAAGTCTATGACTTTATGAGAGGGATACCACAAGAAGTTTACGTATCTGCAGGAGTTGCGGCTACAGCAAATATGGTAGTTGATCGGTTTTTGTTCCTGAAGTTTGGCGGCTTTAGTGAGAATTCCTTTTCGAGTGGTGATTTTGAGTTTTGCAGAAGGTTGAGGGTAAGAGGGTACCAAGTCTTATTTCTGAAATCTGCTTTTGTCCATCATCGAGTTAGATGCTCCTGGCAATCTGTAGCGACAAAAGCAAGGCGGATAAAGGGAGGGCAGTTTTTCCTCTCTCAAGGGGCAGGGAGGTTTAAGCTGATCCTATATACCCTTCTTCCGCCGGTAAGGTCGGTCGTATTTTTTTGGCGGAAAAGGGAAATTTATATTGGTTATAGATTGTTGGCAACTTTCGTTCAGATAAGGTTGTGGGGGGTTGAAATACGGGAGATGGCTCGCTTGATGTTAGGGGCGAAACCTGAGCGACATTGATCTTTGTAAATGTTTGGACGGTATTGGATGTGGAAAGGTGGTGCGCTTGTATACCAATAATTCTAACAGGCTGAGACATGAAAAAAGCATTAATAACCGGTGTAACAGGCCAGGATGGCTCTTATTTAGCTGAATTTCTATTGGCGAAAGGGTACGAGGTTCATGGAGTTAAAAGAAGGTCCTCTTCATTTAATACGAGCCGCATAGATCACTTGTACCAAGGGCCGCAAGATGATAGTAGAAGGTTTTTTCTTCACTATGGAGACCTTACCGATACGAGCAATTTGACCCGAATTCTTCAGGAGGTGCGGCCTGATGAAATCTATAATTTGGGTGCTCAGTCACATGTTGCGGTCAGTTTTGAATGCCCTGAATATACTGCAAATGTGAACGGGCTTGGAACCCTCAGAATACTTGAGGGGATGCGTCTTCTGGGGCTGGATAAAACCAGGTTTTACCAAGCCTCAACATCGGAGCTTTACGGTGCTGCCAAAGCTTCCCCTCAGAATGAAAACACTCCTTTTTACCCTCGCTCTCCATACTCAATTGCAAAATTGTTTGCTTATTGGACTGTGGTCAATTTCCGTGAGGCCTATGGCTTATATGCTTGCAATGGGATCTTATTTAATCACGAGTCATCACGGCGTGGTGAAACTTTTGTTACCCGAAAAATAACCCGAGGTTTGGCAAATGTTGCCCAAGGTTTAGAGCGTTGCTTGTATTTAGGGGAGCTGAATGCATTGAGGGACTGGGGCCATGCTAGAGACTATGTTGAAATGCAATGGTTGATGTTGCAGCAAGAAAGTCCTAAGGATTTTATCATCTCTACAGGGCTGCAATACTCCGTTCGGGATTTTGTTCGTAATTGTGCTCAAGAGTTAGGGATAGGGATAGAGTTTCATGGAGAGGGGCAGAAAGAGGTAGGTGTTGTTGCTTCAATTGTGGGAGAAGATGCTCCAGCAGTTAAGTGTGGAGATGTAATTGTTAAAGTGGACTCTCGTTATCTTCGCCCGACAGAGGTGGTGTCACTAGTAGGTGACGCCTCATTGGCTCGGCAAGAGCTGGGGTGGGCACCTAAAACAACCTTGAAAGATTTAGTTGGGGAGATGGTTAAGTATGATTTGAGGGAAGCGAAGCGGAATTTGTTGTTGGCTGGGAATGGTTATCGCACTGAGCCTATTTTTGAGGAGTAGTTAGTGAAATACTCCCAGAGAGTTTTTGTCGCAGGTCATCGGGGCATGGTTGGTTCGGCATTAATTCAGAGGCTGAGACCGGTAAAAAACTGTAAGGTCATTACTTGCCCTCGAGATTCGCTGGACTTGAAAGATACTAATGCTGTTTCTGATTTTTTTAATTCGGAATCGATTGATACTGTTTATTTGGCTGCGGCAAAGGTGGGGGGCATATTGGCGAATAGCAAGCTCCCAGCTGATTTTATTTACCAGAATCTGATGATTCAGTGCAATGTAATTCATGAGGCGCACAAGGCTGATATCCAAAATTTGCTGTTTATTGGGTCGTCTTGTATTTATCCAAGGAATTCCCCCCAACCGATACGGGAGCAGGACTTGCTTGGTGGCAGGTTGGAGCCGACTAACGAGCCTTACGCTATTGCCAAGATTGCCGGAATTAAGTTGTGCGAGTCGTACTCAAGGCAGTATGGACGTAACTATCGCAGTGTTATGCCGACAAACCTTTATGGTCCACATGACAACTTTGACTCTGCAAATTCACACGTTATCCCTGCATTAATACATCGTTTCCATAAGGCCAAAAATGAAGGGGTGCAGAATGTCAGGGTTTGGGGGAGTGGTGATGTTCGACGAGAATTTCTGTATGTAGAGGATATGGTTGATGCGTTGGTGTTTGTAATGGGTTTGGAAGATCGAGTATATCGATCCGTGACAGAGCCTATGTGCTCCCACCTAAATGTGGGTACTGGGGTGGATTGCACAGTTAAGGAGCTGGCTTATTTAATCGCCGAGATCACTGGGTTTGAGGGAAATATTACATTTGACAGGTCAATGCCTGATGGTGTGCCGCGGAAGTTGCTAGACACCTCAAAGCTATCGAAGTTGGGGTGGGATTCCCAGACTTCCTTGGGGGTAGGGTTAAAGAAAACATACGACTGGTATAGAAGTATTTTACGTTGATCGAATGTCAGATATTGTAATTTATACTAAAGTTCTCAAGAGAGGTTTTACTTTTCACGAAACGACAACTTGAGACTTTTTGTGATAAAAATAAGCCTGATAACAGTTTGTCTAAATAGTGCTGACACCATTCGCGACACAATACTATCCGTGTTGGCTCAAGATTATGCAAATATTGAGCATATAATTATTGATGGTGGCTCTACTGATGGCACGCTAGAGATAATATCTGAGTTTAAAGACCAAGTCGCGGCAGTTGTGTCTGAAAAAGACTCAGGTATTTATGATGCTATGAATAAAGGCATATGCCTGGCGTCTGGCGATATAGTCGGCACAATTAACTCTGATGATGTCTATTCTGATAGTCGTGTAATTTCAAATGTTGTTAATGAATTTTTAGTTTCGGGAGCCCAATCTGTCTATGCAGACCTGGAGATTGTGGCTCGCAATAACTTAAGCCAAAGAGTGCGTTTTTATGGCTCCAGTAAATTTAGGGTGTCTAAATTTCGCTGGGGCTGGATGCCACCCCATCCTACATTTTTTGTACGGCGAGACTGTTACAAAAAGCTAGGTTTATATAAAACCAACTACCGTGTTGCGGCAGATTTTGAATTGCTAGCTCGCTTTCTTCATCGGGATAAAATCAGCTTCAGGCGCTTGCCAAAATGTATTGTGAAAATGCGTGAAGGGGGTGTTAGTTCCCAGGGCGTTTGGGGGCGGATTCATCAAAACCTGGAAATTGTTAGGGCTTGCAAAGAAAATCACATCTACACAAACTTTTTCCTGATTCTATTTAAAGTACCTCTTAAATTACTCGAATACACAGGAATTGGCCTTACCCATAGGCGGTGAAGGCCAACCTTTCCCTGTTTGATTTGAAGTGACTCCTGCTAAGAGAACAGTGAGGGCAGGGCGCTATCCGTTTCACTGGGTTCACTTTCAGGTTTCGCGTTCAGTAATAAGTCGACTATTGCTTTCACCTTATCGATGTCCAAAGGGCTAGCCGGTGACTTGTAAATAGCGGCGTCCAGAACTGCTTGGAGCTGATCCAGCTCGGGGATGTGCAGTTGACTCGCGGTCTCAGCCAAGCTCTTCCCATTTACTTGCGGCCACTTTGCAGCAAGCCACTTTAAAGTGGCTTGCTGGATATGGATGGGGTTCTCACTCTCCAGAGCTTTTTTAAGGGTACGGGTTTCACGTTGTAAATCGGGAGCCTGGGTGTGGTTGCTCGGTATTTGCTGGGCGGGTTTGCGCCTCTGAAAGAAAAAGTACAGCACCCACAGTAAGTGAGAGGCAATCGCGATAATAGCCAGGTTGCGCCAAAAATGGCTCACCGTACCGACTTGTTCGGTGGGTGTAGCTGACTGAGGTACTTTAGCACTGGTTTCATTGTCGCTGGTTACTGCAGCAGCGGTACCGGAAACTGAGAAGCGGAATGCCGGTAGTTGAGTGGTGCGTTGTCGTTGGCTTTTTGTATCCCACCAGGTCACAGTGACGGGAGGAAGCTCGTAGTCCCCGGGTTGTGTAGCCACAATCGCGGTTGTCTCAATACGGCTTCCGGTAACGCCGTTGGGCCCAACCTGGTCTTCTTGTTGCGGTTGATCGGGGTAAGTTTTAAGGCCATCCACGTTGAGTTTGGGAAGTGGGGGCAACTGTGCGGCCCTGAGCCCTTCGGCACGTACGGTAAGAATTCGGGTAATAGGTTCGCCTACGGCAAAGGTGTCCGGGTCCTGGCTCCAGCTTTGAACAATGCCGAGACTGGCAGCGGGCAGCCATTGGCTGCCAGAGTAGTCAGCGGGTTTTGGCAGCACTTCGATAGACTTCTCTTGGGAGCGAAGTCGAAGCCTTTGGCTGTTGCGATTAAATAGGGAGAAGGGGTCCCTGCGCCCAGCGATGGCCACGTAGGTTAGTGCGGGGATGCTGAGCTTGCCTGAGCTATCAGGGAAAACGGCGTAGGTAACTTCGTAAACCGCATGGCTCACATCATTGAGCTTGCGCTCATATCGCTGCTCATCGACTTTTTCTGCATGAGCGCCGGCAACCTTGAGAGGCTCTGTTGCGATATCGTGTAAGCCGATAGTGGTGTACAGGCGAATTTTTACCAGCAGTTGCTCTTGGACATAGACCTTTTCCTTGTCGAGTGTTACTTCCAGAAAAGCCTGCTTTTCACCGCCGTTAGGTCCACTTTGCGCCTCGGTGACCGTGACGGGAACCGCATCGGAAACCTCTCCTTGATAGTTAAAAGAGGGGATAAACAGTTTGCCTTCCCGTTTGGGGGCTAGCGCCAGTACCCACTCGACAAAACTCTCTGCACGGCCATTGATAACGCGATACTGGTTGGACTGTTGGCGTGAGAGAATATCGAAATCCTGTTCCAACAAGTCAAAGTCCGGTTGTCCACCACTTTTGTCTCCTGAATAGCGCACACGTAAATTGACTGTCTCATCAATTCCAATCTTATCTCTATCGACCGTTGCGCTGAGATCGCTTGCTAAAACCGGTGTCGACAGACAAAGTGCTATTGCAAGAAGTAGCAAAGCGAAGGCATGGCTGAGTGGGAGGCTCCAAAGTTTTATTCGGTTGTTAATGATTGCGTCCATAGGCTGTTTTGAAATCAGTGTCCTTGAATCCAGCGACATTGTTCTACTGTTCTTTACCATCTTTGTGTCGCCCCATTTTCCGGTGGCTCCCATTCTCCGCTGCGATAGGCGCGGCGCCTTTGCAGGCTCTCGTATTTGAATTTCTCGCGCATCAGGCCGGCTGGATCATCGGGAATTTGACGGAGCCATTGGTCCAGGGCTTGCTGGGTTTCCTGGTCGAGTGGGCTTTCTTCAGCGCCAGTAGGTTGCGATTCCCCTTGCGGCGGTTGTTCTTCACCCTGTTGTTCACCTTGCTGTTGTTGTTCGCTCTCCTGCTCTTCCTGGCTCTTTTCTTGGGAGCCCTTCTGCTCCTCACCTTGGGGCTGTTGCTCAGAGGACTCTGGTGAACCAGAGGGCTGTTGATTATTGCCTTGTTGTTGCTGCTCGCTGGACTGCTGTTCGTTGTTCTCAGCTTGCTGCTCTTGGTTTTGCTGTTGTTCCTGGCTCTGCTGCTGGCCCTGCTGGTTCTGTTCCTGCTCGCTTTGCTGCTGTTCACCGGACTGCTGTTGGGATTGCTGCTGTTTTTCTTGCAGCTCTTTCAGCTTTTCAGCAATTTCTCGATTGTGCTCGGCATCGGCAAACTCGGGCTGCTTTTGCAGGGCTTCATCGTAAGCCTCGATAGCTTTATCGTAGTCCCCCTGTTGCACCAGGCTGTTGCCAAGATTGTACAAGCTCTGTGAATTATTACTTTGGGCGAAATTTTCCTGAGCCTCTGCGTAGTTGCCTGCGCGATAGTTGGCAGTGCCTTTCCATTCGGGATTATGAAATTCTTGCGCGGCCTCTGCCGGCTGTCCCTCTTCTAATAGGCGCTGGCCCTGCTGGTCTTTGCGTTGCCATAAATCCTGCCACTCAATAGCCTGGCTTTCACTTGAAATCCCAGTTAGCAACAGTAAGGGCAGGGCGCATGCCAGAGCTCCCCGACGGAAGAGTAGGGCTGCAAAAGGTAGTATTAAAAGGAGTAATAGCGGCCCTTCATCCCGCCATTGGTCGAACTCCCTTTCAGTGAGCTGCGCTTGTTGCGGGCTGTTAGTTTGAGGCAGTAAATAGTCGATATCGCTGTCATTTACCGTAATTTTGGCAAAACGCCCTCCGCTGGACTGGGCGAGCTGGCGAAGCTCAGCGGCATTGAAATTGGAGATGACGATGGCCCCTTTACTATCGGTCACAAATCCACCGGTATTTCCCCTAGGGATGGGGCTGCCCTCGCCGCTGCCCACGGCGAGTATGCTCATCTCAACTTTTGCGTTGGACAGAGCTTTGGCGACCTCATCGGCGGCCATTGAGTCTATGCCGTCGGTAACGGCAAGTAATTGCCCGCGCCCGGCAGCTCCGTCCTTTAACAGGCGAATCCCGGTATCGACGGCCATTTCGATATTGCTGCCGGGGACTGGCATGATTGAGGGCGACAACGCGGGTACCAGATTGGCGATAGTAGCCGTGTCCTCGGTAAGAGGGGTGACGACATGGGCTTCTCCGGCATAGGCGACGAGTGCGGTGAGGCCGTCTTTTCTCTGGCGCAAAATATCCAAAATTTTAAGGCGGGCGCGGGTTAGTCGATTGGGTGAGAGATCTGTCGCCATCATGGACGGTGACAAGTCTAGCAGTATGACCAGGGCATCCTGGTTGCTGTACACCGGGGTTGGCAGCTTGCGCCAGGCAGGGCCCGCCAGAGCGATAATCATCGCGACCAGCAGCGCAAATATTAATGCGAATAACCAGGGTCTTTTACTGCCACCGCGCAGTAGAAGGTGAGGCAGCAGATCTGGGTCTATGACCTTTTGCAGTTGAGCGCTGTTGAGCACCATCTTTGCCAACCCCCAGCAGAGTAGTGCTGCGGGAATTAGCAGCCACAGAACCCCAGGGCGCAGGAAGTGGAAGGATTGGATTAGGTCGAGCATATTCACTGGGCTTGACCTCCATTGTTACGACTTACCTCTTCTCGTCTGGCAGGGAGCTGAAAATTGCTCGCCAGGGGAATCAGGGCCCAAATTCCAGCCAGTAGTAGGGCGATACTAAGGGGCCAGGTGAACAGGGACTTCATGGGACGGTAACTTTCCGCTTCCTGTTCGACAGGCTCTAACTTATCCAGTTCGGCATAGATTTCTGCCAGCTCTTGCGGGTTGTGGGCGCGGAAATAGCGGCCACCGGTTTTGTCGGCGATTTCCTTGAGTGTCTTGCTGTCGAGGTCTCGCGAAGGGTTAATTCTGCGGCTGCCAAAACGGCTCCCCAGAAGGCCGGGTTGAACCATTTCGTCGGCACCTACACCGATGGTGTAAACCGTAATGCCCGCTTGCTGTGCCAGTTCGGCAGCTTTGAGCGGGGAGACTTCCCCCGCAGTGTTGGCGCCATCGGTGAGGAGTATCAGCACGCGTTGCTCTGCGGGGCGTTGGGTCAGGCGTTTGACCGATAGCCCAATGGCATCGCCGATGGCAGTTCCCTGTCCAGCAAAGCCGATCTGGGCCTCTTTTAGTAGAGTTTCTACCGTCTCTCTGTCGTAGGTAAGTGGGGCTTGCAGGTAGGCGCGAGTACCAAACAGTACCAGCCCCAAACGGTCACCTTTGCGCCGTTCAACAAAGTCACCAACCACTTGTTTTACTGCATTGATACGCATCGCCGGTCGCCCATTAATCACCATATCGGGCGTTTCCATGCTGCCTGAAATATCTACGGCAATAAGGAGATCCCTTGCGCTGCTGGGTTGAGATATCGGCTCCCCATACCACCGGGGACGGGCTGCGGCGCTGATTAAAAGCAGCCAGATCAGAATCAGCAAAAAGAGATTGAGCAGATTGCTTTGTTCACCGCCGCCGCGTTGGGATAGCTCCGAATAAAATGGCACCTTCAGGGCACTGCTCATGGGTTTGGAGCGGGGTAGCAGCCAGCGGGCGAGCAGCGGGAGTGGGGCTAAAAAGAAAACCCATGGCCAGGCGAATTCAAACATGCGCGGCCTCCCCTCCCTGGTGTTGTGGGCTATTGTTGGTGGGTTGTCCGTGCTGCTTCACCCATAAAATGGCATATTCCTGTAGCGCTCGGTTTTTGTCTGGGGCACAGCTGCCGCGATAGAGGTTTTCAATGAGTGCTTGTTGCGCATCAGAGGGGCACTCGAGTGGGGCTGACTTTTTCAGGAATTCGACCCATGCTGTGCCGATAAGATTGCCGCACTCTGTACGGCTATAGGTTGTAATTGCCACTCGCTTAAGTATTTCATTAATTTCTGGTACTGCATCCGCCTCCTCAGTATTTACTGCAGCGAGCAGTGAAGCTGCTTCGACACGATAGCGATTGCGTTCAATTTTTTTGCGCCGCTGCCGCCACCATAGAGCAGCGGCGGCCACACAGACAAGAATTAATACGGCCAACATCCACCAGCCTGGAGCGGGTGGCCACCAATTAACCGCATTGGGCTCTTGTATATCGCGGAGTTGCGATAACAGTTCCTGGGCCTCGGGCGAAGGCGCTTGCGGTGTTGGGGATTGCATTTGTTTTGCCAGAAGACTTCCTTTTATCACGACTGGCCCTCAATTAAATTGCCAGTGCGTTTTGCCTTCGCTCCTTGGTTCGCCAAAACACTGGCGACTAGCTTTTTCTGCACTTTCAAACTCATTACTACTTGGGCCTTCTCGTATTTTGCCAGCCATTATTTCTTTGCCGCGAGCCGTAGACGGACATCAGTGCTGGAATAAGCGGTTGGGTGTTATCAAAGTCCAGCAACGGCAGCCGATAACGCCGGCACAGTTGTTCAACCTCGACGCGGGCTCGGGCTTGCTTTTCGGCAAAATGTTCGTGTACCGGCCGATTGCCGGCATGAAGGAATGTGCGCTGGCGACCGTCAGATATAGTGAGGGATTGGCCGGGCAGATGTTGCTCCAGCGGGTCCGATACCCTCAGCACCTGCAGATCGGCATGGCGGGATAAAAGATAGAGTGGCTGTGAGCAGCTCTCGTCGAGATCATGACAATCACTGATTAAAAAGAGTGCACTTCCAGGGCGTGCGATTCTTCGCGCTTCCTCCAGCAATGTTTTCAGTGTTTGGCTGCCCTGTTCGGGGACGGGGCTGTTCAGTTCCGCAGCGCGGGCAACCGTACTGTGAATCATCGAAAGTACGGCGTGGTGGCTGCGGCGCGGGCGCACTGTGTCTATTTCCCGGTCGGAGAAAAGTAGCGCCCCGATCCGATCGCTGTGCTGTAAACCAGCCCAACCCAGTGCCGCAGCGATGCCGCTAGCCGTCACCGATTTAAATGCCCTTTGGCTGCCAAAAAACATCGGCGAGCGCAAATCCAACAGGATAACTACCGGGCGTTCGCGCTCCTCTTGGTAAAGTTTGGTGTGGGTTTGGCCGGTTCGAGCTGTTACGCGCCAGTCAATGGAGCGCACATCATCGCCGGCCTGGTAGTTCCGCACTTCCTCAAAATTCATGCCGCGGCCGCGGTAGCGAGTGAGCAGGCTGCCGGCCTGATCACTGCGGGCCAGGCGCGGTTTGAATAATTGCAACTGCCGTGCGGCGTAGCGCATTTGTACCAACGGCGTTACTTCGGGATAAGCCCCGCGCAGTTCGAGCTCAGTTGGGGATGCTTCGGCGGACATCAGATCGCAGGCACCTGTTGAAGTAATCGCTCAATTACCTGGTCGGTAGTAATTCCCGCCGCTTCCGCCTCAAAACTCAACAGGAGTCGGTGGCGTAAAATATCGGGAGCGACATTCATTACATCATCTGGGGTGACGTAGTCGCGCCCAGCGAGCCAGGCGTGAGCGCGCGCGCAGCGATCCAATGCAATTGTTGCTCTCGGACTTGCACCAAAATCTAGCCATGACGCCAGCTCGCTGTCATACTTCGCCGGCTCGCGAGTAGCAATGACAAGTTGGACAGTATAGGTTTCCACGGCCTCAACCATCTGCATTTCCAGAATTTGGTTGCGCGCCTGAAGAATGGTCTCTTGGCTGATAATTTCAGTGGGGCGATTTTCGCCAAGGCTAGCCTCGGATCTGGCCAGGCGCAGGATTTTTGCTTCCGCCTCCGCATTGGGATAGGCAAGATTTACCTGCATTAGGAATCTATCTAATTGTGCCTCTGGCAGAGGATAAGTCCCTTCCTGCTCAATAGGGTTTTGGGTAGCCATTACCAAAAATAACTGGGGAAGGGGATAAGTTTTTCGGCCGACACTGATCTGCCGTTCTGCCATAGCTTCGAGCAGCGCCGACTGAACTTTGGCTGGCGCACGGTTAATCTCATCGGCCAGTATCAGGTTGTGAAACACTGGACCTGGTTGAAAATGGAACTCTCCGGTTTCCGGCCGGTAAATGTCGGTGCCGGTAATATCCGCCGGAAGCAGATCTGGCGTAAATTGAACGCGATGGAAGTCACCCTCAATAGCTTCGCCCAGTGTTTTAATGGCCTTGGTTTTGGCCAGGCCTGGCGCTCCCTCCACCAAAAGGTGGCCATCGGCCAGCATGGCGATCAGCAATCGGTTAACCAATCTCTCTTGACCGATAATCTGCTCTTCCAACCAATCGCCCAAAGCGGCGATATGATCCCTAATAGTCTGGTTTGCTTCCATAGTATCTCTTCTTCTGAGAATTTAGCCGCCGCACGGACCTGGCTGGCTTTCTACCATCTATATATAGTCGCCGCCGAGAAGGTGGCGACTGATGATTTTAGCGGCACCAAATGAAGAGGCAACTCTTGAGACGTAGGCCTCTGCCGAGCCGACTAGATTCTGAGGTGGAATGGACTTCTCCTCACTGTCTGACTGAAAGTGTAATTTTTAGGACTCGACCCTGCAGCTGCGTATGGGCTGAGATGATGACCTTTTCGGATCTACAGTGTTTGGATTCGATGTGACAAAAATGAGATTGGGAGGTTCCCCGTGAATATGGCGACGGTTATTACCGACAGCCGTGAAGAATTAGTTGCGCAGATTTGCGAGCTGATTCGTGACAAGCTGACCAGCGAAGCCGAACCCGTTGTGGCTTTTGCCCAGCAGTTCCTCAATCAGTACCCATTGGAGGATCTGGCCGGTCGTCGTCTTGTTGACGTCTATGGCTGCATATACACCTGGTGGAACTTTATTCAACAGCGCCCGGGCGGCCTACCCAAGGTGAAGGTCTTTAACCCCCGCCTCGAAGACGATGGTTGGGAGTGCTCGCATACGGTCATTGGTGTGCTGCAGCGGGATATGCCATTCCTGGTGGACTCCATTCGCATGGAGATCAATCGCCGAAATACAGTGACTCATTCGATAAAGAGTACAGTAGTTCGAGTTGAGCGCGATGCCAAGGGGAAACTGACTCGCCTGTTGCCACCAGAGGAAGAGTTGCTGGGTGAAAAGCCGCAGGCAAAAGGGAAGCGCATTACGAATGAAGCGATGATTTATGTCGAGATTAATCACGACACTTCATCTGAGTTCGCTTCAGGCATGATGACTGGCTTAAAAGACGTACTCGGCGATGTGGAGCTGGTAGTGGACGACTATGTCCCGATGCTGGAAACCTGCAGCGCAATGGAGGGGCAGTTACAGGCGGGACTTCCAGACGAAGACACCAACCTATTGGAAGCCAGTGCATTTTTGCAGTGGATGCGCGACGGTAACTTCACCTTCCTGGGATATCGCGAATACGAGTTCAGTGTTGTCGGGGATAAAAAAATCCTCAATGAAGTTGAAGACCGCAGGCTCGGTATTTTCAAAAAGTTGGAAGAGGCCGCGCCGATGCTGGAAACCTCTTTTAGTGAGGGCAAGCAGCGTTTCTACCAAGGGCCCAATTACCTGACATTTGCCAAGTCCTCCGTTAAGTCCCGGGTGCACCGCACGGCCTATTCGGACTACGTGATGATTAAGCGCTACAACACCGATGGTGAGGTGATTGGTGAAGCGGCGTTTATGGGGCTTTATACCTCGCCGGTTTACACCGAGAGCCCGGCGAAAATTCCGATTATTCGCCGCAAGATGGCCTCGATCATCGAGTCTAGCGGTCTCTCCGGGCAGGGGCACGATGGCAAAGCCCTGCGCCGGATTCTCGATACCTTCCCAAGGGATGAACTTTTCCAGGGCAGTACCAAAGAGCTGTTTGACGTGGTAATGGGGGTGCTGCAATTAAATGAGCGGGCTCACCTTCGTCTGTTTATGCGTCGCGACCCCTTTGGTAAATTCGTTACTGCCACGGTATACGTTCCCCGTGAGCTGTTTAACAGTGATGTGCGCGAGGTGATTTGCGCGCATATTGCCAAAGCGATTAATGCGAAGGACTCGGACTTCACCACTTTCTTCTCCGAATCCATTCTCGCGCGGGTTCATTTTGTTTTCCGCGTGTCCCCCGATGAGCCTATTGATTTTGATGCCGCGCTGCTGGAGGCGCAAATTGTGGATATTACCCGCTCCTGGGAAGATGTTTTCCAAAGATCACTAATTGAAAATAGCGGGGAAGAAGAGGGCAGCCGTCTCTATCGTACTTTTGGCCGCGCCTTCCCGGCGGGGTACCGTGAAGACTTTGAGCCTCGTATTGCGGTGCAGGATGTAGCAGCCGTTCAGAGCCTCAGTGAAGATAACCGGGTAGCAATGAGTTTCTACCAGCCGGTGGGGGCCGCTCAGGGCAGCCTGCGGTTCAAGGTATTCAACTGGGGCAGCGGCCTGACGCTCTCCGACGTGATTCCCGTGCTGGAAAATCTGGGCTTGCGGGTTATTGGTGAATTTCCCTATACGATTCGCCCCCGTGGCTATACCGATGTGTGGATGCACGAATTCCATCTGGAATTTGGTTTGCCCACAAAAATTGATGCGCAGGCATCCCGTGGCCTGTTCCAGGATGCGTTCGCGGCGATCTGGAATCACACGGCGGAAAGCGATGCCTTCAATCGCCTGGTGCTGGCCGCCCGCCTTAACTGGCGCGAAGTATCCATGCTTCGTGCCTACGCCCGTTACCTGAAGCAAACCAAGTCCGGTGCCAGCCAGAGCTATATTGCCGCTACCCTGGCCAGCCACGTGGATATCACCCGCAACCTGGTAGCCTTGTTTAGGGCGATGTTCGATCCCCGTTTAAGCACTGGTAAGCAGGAGCAGCCCCGTGTCGAGCGCTTGATCGCTAAAATTCACGACGGTTTGGATGCGGTTGATAACCTGAATGAAGATTTGGTTCTGCGCCGTTATTTGGAATTAATCCTGGCAACCCTGCGCACTAACTTCTTCCAGGTGGATGATGAAGGGCAGCCCAAGGATTATATTTCGATCAAATTCAGCCCCCGGGATATTCCCGGTATCCCCGAACCCCGCCCGGAGTTTGAGATTTTTGTTTACTCCCCTCGCGTGGAAGGTGTGCACTTGCGCGGCAGTAAAGTCGCTCGCGGGGGCCTGCGTTGGTCTGACCGACTGGAAGATTTCCGCACAGAAGTTCTGGGCTTGGTAAAAGCCCAAGCGGTGAAAAATGCAGTTATTGTACCCAGTGGTGCAAAAGGTGGCTTTGTCGTTCGACGCCCGCCTACCGATGGCAGCCGCGAAGCCATGATGGAAGAGGGAATCTCCTGTTACAAAACCTTTATTCGCGGCCTTTTGGATATCACTGACAATCTAAAAGATGGCGAAGTTGTACCGCCCAAATATGTTGTTCGCCGGGATGAGGATGACCCCTACCTGGTAGTAGCTGCGGATAAAGGGACGGCGACTTTCTCAGATATTGCCAACGGCATTGCTGGGGAGTATGGCTTCTGGATGGGCGACGCTTTCGCCTCCGGTGGCAGCCAGGGATACGATCATAAGAAAATGGGTATTACAGCCCGTGGAGCCTGGGTATCGGTGCAGCGCCACTTCCGTGAGATGGGGGTGGATGTCCAGAAAGAAAACTTCTCTGTTGTCGGCATTGGCGATATGGGTGGAGATGTTTTTGGTAACGGCATGTTGCTGTCTGAGCATATCTGCCTGAAAGCGGCCTTTAACCACCTGCATATTTTTGTGGACCCCAATCCGGATGCAGAATCCAGCTTTAAAGAGCGCCAGCGTTTGTTCGCCTTGCCTCGGTCGAGCTGGAGAGATTACGAGCGCAAATTAATTTCTAAAGGTGGTGGTATCTTCGAGCGTCGCGCCAAGGCCATTGCTATTACGCCCGAAATGAAAGAAGCGTTTGATATCAAACAGGATCAACTGAACCCCAACGAGCTGATTAGTGCCTTGCTCAGAGCGCCGGTGGATCTGATCTGGAATGGCGGTATTGGCACTTATGTTAAGGCTACTACCGAGACGGACTCCGAAGTTGGTGACAAGTCCAATGATCACTTGCGCGTTGATGGTCGGGAGTTGCGTGCCAAAGTCTTTGGCGAGGGCGGCAACCTGGGTATGACCCAGCGTGGACGTATTGAGTTTGCTCTCAATGGTGGGCGTTGTAACACCGACTTTATCGATAATGCGGCTGGTGTGGATTGTTCTGACCACGAGGTAAATATCAAGATCCTTCTGGATAAAGTCGTTGCCCAGGGTGATTTGACTGAAAAGCAGCGCAATGAGCTGCTGGATGGGATGACCGATGCTGTCGGTGAATTGGTGCTGCACAATAACTATGAGCAGACTTTTGCCCTCAGTGTGGCGGAATATCAGGTTGCCAAGCGCCTGGACGAGTACCGCAGAACCATCAACACTTTGGAAGACGACGGCCGATTGAACCGCGCGCTGGAGTTTATTCCTGACAACGAGCAGATTTCTGAGCGCGAGCACAAAGGGCAGTCCCTGACCCGCCCCGAATTATCGGTTCTAATTTCATACGTGAAGGTCAAGTTGAAAGAAGAGCTGCAAAATGCACAAATCACCGACAATGAGCGGGTGCGTTTTGCGGTTGAGTCTGCATTCCCGGAAAAATTGGTCGAGCGTTATCGCGACCAAGTCTATGACCATCCGCTGTTGCGCCAGATCGTGGCTACCCAGGTTGCCAATGAGATGGTTAACAGTATGGGTATCACCTTCTACAACCGTATCGGTACAGCTACTGGCGCCGATGTGAACGATGTAACTGCCGCTTATGTCAGCGCTCGTGATGTGTACGAGATGCACGACTTCCAGGAGCAGCTGGCTGCGCTGGACTACAAGGTGCCAGCGGAGCTGCAAACAGAACTGCTGAACTCGATGATAGGCCGTGTGCGCCGGGCAACCCGGTGGTTCCTGCGCAATCGCCGCAATGAGTTGGAGCCAGCTACCAACTGCGAGCTGTTCCAGGAGCCGGTACAGCGGGTGATTACAGCGTTGCCGCAGGTCTTGAGTGGCGAGCCCCTTAACGAATGGGAGCAGCGCTACCAGAAACTCCTGGAAGCAGGGGTACCAGAGGCCCTGGCCCTGCTGTCGGCGTCGCCCACCTACCTCTACTCGGCACTGGGTATTTCCGAGTCGGCGCGAGCTAGCGATACTCCCGTAGAGGAAGTTGCCACGGTTTACTTCAGGCTGTCGGATGAGTTGAACCTGCACTGGTTTGGCAATCTGATCGTCGACTTGCCGGTAGACAGCTTCTGGCAGGCGCAGGCCCGGGAGACCAGTATGGATGACCTGGACAGCCAGTTGTCGACACTGGCAGTGAACATTCTCCGCTTAGGCAAGGCTGAAAATCTTGATGTAGAGGGTGCAATGTCCCGCTGGAGCGCTATCATGGCGCCCGCAATTCAACGCTGGCACAATATGATTGCCGAGTTGAAGTCTACTTCTGTCGGTGACTTTGCGATGTTCACTGTGGCTTTGCGCGAGTTAATGTATCTCGCCCACGCCACTGCGGACCGGGAAACTTTGGCAGAACAGTAGCGGAATAGAGCCCAGGGGCCGCTCAAAGGCCCCTGTAGTATCGTCATCACAAGATAGAGCCCTTCGTTTTTCTGAAGGGTTCGCCTCCCCACGTAAGGAAAGGTATGTATTCAACACTGCGTAAAGCCTTGTTTGCGCTTGACCCTGAGCGGGCCCACCATTTGTCGATTGATGCCATTGGCGCTGCAGAGCGCCTCGGTTTGATGTCCCTGTACAAAAAGTCGGTCCCGGATGATCCGGTCGAGTTGATGGGGCTCACTCTACCCAACCCGGTTGGTTTGGCCGCTGGTCTGGATAAGAATGCGCAGGCCTTTAATGGTTTCGGAGCCCTGGGATTCGGGTTTGTTGAAGTGGGCACCGTGACACCGCGTCCCCAGCCCGGCAATCCGCTGCCAAGGCTGTTTAGGGTGGAAGAGGCCGATGCGATTATTAACCGTATGGGTTTTAACAACCTCGGTGTTGACTACCTGATTGAAAGAGTGAAAAAGCGCCGTTATAGCGGTGTTTTAGGGATCAATGTGGGTAAGAACTTTGATACTCCAGTGGAAAAGGCCGCCGATGACTACTGCTTGTGTATGGAGAAGGTGTACCGCTACGCCGACTACATCACTGCCAACGTTTCTTCTCCCAATACCAAAGGGCTACGTGACCTCCAGTTTGGTGACAGTCTCAATCGCTTGCTGGGCAGCATCAAAGACAAGCAGATGGAGCTGGCTCAAAAGAGTGATCGCTACGTCCCTGTTGCCGTCAAGATTGCCCCGGATATGGAAGGCGATGCGGTGGCGCAGATAGCCGAGGCGCTATGTGAGTACGATATCGATGGGGTGATCGCTACCAATACGACGATCGATAAGTCTTCAGTCGCCAAGCTGCCCCATGGTAGCGAAGAGGGCGGTTTGAGCGGAAAACCCCTGAGAGCGCAATCCACCAAGGTCATCGAGCTGTTATCGAAAGAGTTGAGCAAGCAGATCCCGATTATCGGGGTTGGCGGTATTTTTGATGGTGACAGTGCGGCTGAAAAAATTCGTGCTGGGGCGACTGCCGTACAGATGTACACCGGTTTTATCTATCGGGGGCCTGAATTGATTCGTGAGGCGGCAGAGGCAATTGCTTTGGAGCGTCGCCGAACAGAGCAAGGGTAAGCTGTATCAGTTGCTGACTGCTAGGAAAATGGGGGCTTTTGACGATAAGCCCCCTCGCCATCTCTAAATGGTACTCCACCCGTCAGGGTATTGGATGTCGGTAGAAACGGCGCCATAAATCTCCAGTTTTTGCGCCTTGGTCACTCTGTCGAAGCCATTCCAGTAATCTTCCCGCCCCTCACGCCAACCATTGATCCACTCCTGATGAGGATCCTCTTCGACAAATGGGCAGCTATCCATAGACTTGTTGTTCAGGGCTGCCAAATAGCCCTTGTAAAATGCCCTGTCGGCGTGATTTCGTTTTTGGCGTTTCATCGTATACGGCACCTCTACTTTGTCGGTCTGTGGACAGTTTGTCGGCAGGTTCGCAAACGGCTCTATTTGGGGGTGTCTCTCAATGAATTTTAGTGAAGGAAATAAGTCTTTGAACGGACCGACCCAATCCACCTTATTAGTAAGAGTAAAGTGGCTGCGTGGGAATCGGAAAACATCTCTAGTTGACAGTATGACTTATGGGGCAGGTAGTAATTAACGGCAGGGCGTATTCTCTTCTGCCACAAAATGGGATAATCGTCCTCTTTTGGGCAAGGCGATAATGCTCAATTTCCCTAGTTGGGGGCGGTAAAGGTTTTGCCTCCAAGTTTTATTTGTGCGTACTGGCGGCGCAGACGTTGCCGGCAGCTTTAAATGGGCGGTCTTTATTGGCGCACAAAACTTCCTCCATAGGAGGAGCTTAATGAGTAAGTATTTTGACAGATTTACAAACCGAAGAATTTGAGTTTACGGCTACGTGTCCCAAGGGAATAGAGGGACTGCTCGCTAATGAATTACGCGACCTGGGTGCAGGGTCTGTAAGGGAGCAGCCGGCGGCAGTGTATTTTTCTGGCTCCCTGAAGCTGGCTTACCGCTGCTGTCTGTGGAGTCGCTTGGCAAACCGCATTATGTTGCGTTTGGCGCAGGTACATGTAGCCACCGCTGAAGACCTCTACCGAGCAGTTGCCGAGCAACCCTGGGAGCTCCACATTCGCTCCTCGGGCAAGCTGTGGATGCAATTCTCTGGGACCAACCGAGAGATCCGCAATAGTCAGTTCGGTGCTCAAAAAGCAAAAGATGCCATTGTCGACCGCCTTCGCCGCCAGTCGGGAGCCCGTCCAAGTATTGATAAACATCATCCAGATTTGACGGTTGCCTTGCGCTTGCACCGGGATAAGTTGGATATTGCCATCGATCTAAGCGGTGACAGCCTGCATCGCCGTGGCTACCGAACCCATATCGGTGCAGCCCCACTGAAAGAGAACCTTGCGGCAGCACTGTTGCTGCGAGCCGGCTGGCCAAAGATTGCCGAGCAGGGTGGAGCATTGCTCGACCCGATGTGTGGCTCGGGCACTATTCTGGTGGAGGCGGCGATGATCGCTGCTGATATAGCACCGGGATTAATGCGGGATAGCTTTGGTTTTGAGCGTTGGCTGAACCACCAAAGCGATATCTGGAATGAGCTTCGCGAGGAGGCATTGCAGCGTCAAGGCGTTGGCCTGGCTCGCGAACTGCCAGAGATTCGCGGTTACGATGCCGATGCGAAAGTCTTGTTTGCGGCTGAAGCTAATATTGCCCGGGCCGGTCTGGAGCGCCAGGTGCGAGTGAGTTGCCGCCCAGTAGCAGGGTTTAGGGTACCGAGCCATAGAGAAGTCAAAGCGGGATTGGTTTTGACAAACCCGCCCTACGGTGAGCGCTTGGGTGAGCAGGAAGCTCTGCGGGAGACCTATTTTGAACTGGGGCGGCAGTTAAAGGCGGAGTTCCCGGGCTGGTTGGTCGGTGTGTTTACCGGCAATCCGGAACTGGGTTATGCCACCGGTTTACGCTCTCATAAGCAGTACCAGTTATACAATGGCAGTATCCCCAGTCAGTTGCTGATGTTTGAGGTTCGCGCGCAAAGCGGAGCGGCGGCGAGTGAAGCCACTGGGCCGAAGCTTTCACCCCAGGCGGAGATGGTAGCAAATCGCTTGCGCAAAAATCTGCGCACTACGGGTAAATGGGCCGCGAGGAGTGGCGTGGATTGTTATCGCCTCTACGATGCGGACTTGCCTGAGTATGCTGCGGCTATCGATATCTATAAAACCCTGGATGGCGCCGTGTACGCGCATTTGCAGGAGTATCGTCCGCCGGCCACTATCGAGGAAGAGAAGGCTCGGGGGCGCTTGCGCGATTTGTTAAGGGCCCTTCAATCCGTGCTCGAATTGCCTCGCGCGAATATCAGTATTAAAGAGCGCCGTCGCCACAGCCACAAGGGCGGAGGTAAGGGCGGAAGTCAGTACCAGAAGCAGACCGAATCCAGGAAGGAACTCTGGGTTGGGGAGTATGGTGCTGAGTTGGCGGTAGACCTGTGGAGCTACCTGGATACGGGGCTTTTCCTGGATCATCGACCGGTGCGCAAATATCTGCGAGAGATTTCTGCCGGTAAAACATTCCTAAACCTTTTCTGCTATACCGCCAGTGCGACGGTCCAAGCGGCTTTGGGTGGTTGCAAGCAGAGCACTAGTGTCGATATGTCGCGAACCTATCAAAACTGGGCGGGACAAAATTTCCGTGCTAATAACATGGATCCTTATCGCCATCAGTTGGTAGAGGCCGATTGTTTGCAGTGGCTTGAATCTGCTCAACAGAACAGGAAAGGCCATTACGATTTAATATTCATGGACCCCCCGAGTTTCTCCAACTCCGCCAAGATGAGCGGGGTATTAGATATTCAGAGGGACCACGGGAAATTGATTCGTCAGTGTATGTCCCTGTTGTCGCCTCAAGGTCGCTTGGTGTTTTCCAACAACTTGCGCAGCTTTAAGATGGATGAGGACGTTTCCAGTGAATACTCGGTAGAGAAGCTGAATCTTCTGGATAAGGATTTTCAGCGCAATCCGAAAATTCACAATGTTTGGGAGCTGCGGCTGAAGTAGGGTGGTACTAACGCTTTAGTGATTTGTGGTCGGCTTGATTTGATAGCCGGCCATAATTAAATGCTTAAAATACCTGAGGCTTGATAAGTTTTGACCATTGAAATTGAGGGAATTTAGAAGCTGGAGGTAAATTGCCGGTCAGTGTCAATTTACTTGCAATTCAACTCTAGATTAATTTTGGCCAGCGGCTTTCAGCTAAAGCTTTACGTAAATAAAAAGATAGCGAAAGTTGACGGTACAACCACAGAAACCCGATTCGCTGTGAGCTTGGATCTATTCATTCAGATCCATTACAACCCGTATCCCCACATCCTTTGAGCGCGCGGTTTCATTGAGGCCTTTTCGGTAGTCAGAAGAAATCTTACTAGAGGTATCACGCATTGAGCCGCCCCTTACAGAATGAAGTTGGCAGCCGTTAATCTTTATAGGTGCTGAAGTAGTTTTTGTTGGGTTGTATCCAGCTTGGTAGCAGTCTTCCACCCACTCAGCCACGTTCCCTGCAGTGTCAAAAAGGCCAAAAGGATTCGCCTGGTAATGCCCTACGGGAGCTGTACTGATGCTGAACAGCTTTGTAAATTCGCTAGAGCAACCCCTGCGGCAATTCGCTTTTCCCCGGACGTCGCTGGAAGCCCACCAGTATTGGTGGGTACTGCCTCCCCGGGCTGCGTACTCCCACTCGGCTTCACTGGCCAGCCGATACTGCTTGCCAGACTCCTTTGACAGCCACTTCACATACCTTTGTGCGTCCCGCCAGGTCACATTAATTACCGGTCTATCGCCGCGCCCCCAGCCTGCATCGCTGGGTTTAGCACTACCGGTGGCCTCGGCGAAACGATCGTATTCGGCAAAGGTGACCTCATAGATGGATATAGCAAAGTCCTGCTCTACATTTACCCTGTGCGCAGGGCTGGCCAATCGCCGCTGGTTATTGCCCATGGTAAAGCTGCCTGCTCCCACAGCGACCATTTTCGGGCCCAGGCCACCTGAGGACAATTCAGATTGAAATCGCTTGCCGATAAAGTAGGCAGGTTCCAGCTCGACCGCCACTTCGAGGTTTTGTTCTTCCAGCAAGACCCACTGGCGAACTTTACTGAAGCCCCGCTTACTCACTTCCACATCATATTTGCCAGGGCTCAATTCAAGCCCCGGCTGGTAGCGGGGGGCTATGTTCATAATCCGCACACGGGCATCAGAAGGCTTTGTATTAATCGTTAGGCTGTACAGCTTGGGCTGGTTCTCTGCACTTGGCTCTGCAGGCTCAGGTGTGAGTACTTTTGGGGGCTCAATATTACTCTTGGCAATCAGTGCCTGATTACCACTGATGGGTAGTTGTTCATCTGTATTGAGCGTGGAGGGTAGATTTAGCTGGGTAACTTGTATCTGTGAATCTAGGGCATCTGCTGCTGATTCAGTTGGCGCAGACTCTGTATTTGAATTTGGAGCAATATTGGCAGGCTGCTCCGCGGTACCTAGTAGGGTGGCAGCTGTAAAATCGGCAGCGTCGTCCAATATAGGTAGCCCAAGTTGCCAGCCGGCCTTGTGATCAACAATGCTATACAGGCCCCAGGTTGAGGTAAGGCCAACAGCGATAAAGCTGCTCATAAGCCAGGAGCGCTTGTGTTTTGTTGGCTCAGCGAGGAACTGCCGCAGGCGTACAACAGTATCCTGCTCCTTACGCTCTGGCTTCTCGGGCGTTTCCTTCCGTTTCCAACTGGAAGCAACTCTCCCGAGTTGGTCTGCCACACTGCCATAAATGGTCAGTACAAGTGCTTTTGCCAAGCTGGAAGTTTTTAAAGTTGAATTGTTGAGCTGGCTGATTTGGTTGGCCGGCTTTCCGGCGAGGGCTGCAACCAAATCATCTGCGGCATCGGCGATATCCAGGCCGCGTTGAAATCGCTTATCCGGATCTTTGGCCAGGAAGTGATCAAGTAGAGGCTGATAAAGTGCGTATCGGGCTGGCAATCGCGGTATTGGGTCGGTGAGGTGCTTTATTGCAATGGCGACGGCTTCGTCTGCCTGATAGGGCACGGCTCCTGTGAGCATTTCATAGAAAACAACTCCCAGGCTATACAGGTCGGCACGACCGTCAACCGCTGCTCCGCGAGCTTGTTCCGGGCTCATATAGTGAGGGGTTCCCACAACCATCCCGCTGTTAGTCATACGGGTGGTTCTCGCGATAGCCCGGGCAACCCCAAAATCACTGAGTACGGCCGATCCGTCTTCGCGAAACAGGATATTCTCCGGTTTCAGGTCTCGATGTACATACCCCTTGCTGTGGGAGTGGTCGAGGGCCATGGCTATCTGGCGCACAACATTAAGCGCCTCAAGAGGCTCAAGCCCACCTTTGCTTAAACGCTCTGCAACCGAGCCCCCAGGCATGTAGTCCATGGCGATATAGTTCAGGCTGCGGTAGCGGCCAATATCGTGAATACCGACGATATTTGGGTGTGACAGCTGCCCAACGATATTTGCTTCCCGCTGGAACCGCTCACTGAAGATTGGATCAGCGTTCAGTACTGGCGACATAACTTTTAGTGCCACCTGTCGGCCCACACTGCGCTGTATAGCCAGATAGACTGAGGACATTCCCCCCTGGTTGATCTTCTTGAGGATGCGGTAGCCCGGTATCTGCAGTGAAGAGGTGCCGCTATTGACGACTTCCATGAAGTGCTTTCCCTATCTTAAAGCAGAGTTGAAAGTCCGTAGGCAACTGCGGTGGCTAAGGCGACTGTGAAGAGGAGAATGAAGGGGCGATACTTTCTGAGTGTGGAGCCGGGCAGGGTGGGCTCGCTAATTGGGTTGAGGGATGCGGTAGAAGAAGGTTGCGCTGTGGATGGGGCATCTATGACCTGAACAGTGACATTATCTTTGCCTCCTGCATCCAATGCTGCAGCGATTAGAAGTTCTGTTGCTCTGTGTGTATCACTGTTTTCTGTCAATATCTGGTTGATTGAATTTTCTGGTACTTCCGAACTAAGTCCATCGCTGCAGATGAGTAGTCTTTGTCCTGCTGCCCAGCGATAGGAGACTCGGTCTACTTCGAGTTTGGGGTTGGTACTACCGCCGATACATCGGGTAATTACATGCCGGTTGGGGTGAATTGCGGCTTCTTCGGAGTTGATAGCGCCTGAATCCATCAACATCTGTACGTAGGAGTGGTCGCTGGTTAGTTGGGTGAGCTTCCCTGTTGTGCCTTCGGGAGCCCAGAGGTAAGCGCGGCTGTCTCCAACCCAGTAGATATGAAAGTAGTCACCCTCTTCAGCAATAACGACCGCAGTAGAGCCCATATTGGCTGTGGTTTGTTCATCGCCCAGTAAAAGGGCGTGCGCTTTTTGCAAGGCACGCTCGTAGTGCTTGTCAGTTTCCGCTGACTTTTGGATTTCTTCAACAACAGTTTTGCTCGCGAGTTCACCAGCGTGGTGACCGCCAAGGCCATCGGCTACAACCCAGATACCTTTGTCTTCCGCAGCCCAATAGGCATCTTCGTTCTGTTCACGCTTATAGCCGGTATGGGTTGCGCCGGCACTGCGTGTAGCGTCTTTGCTATGCTGAACTATCCCGCTGTGCCGTGATACTTCGCGTACTTTGGCTTCACTCACTGGCGTGCAACTACCTGTAATTTATTTAATCTTTCTAACGGTGATAACCCTCCGGTAATCACACGCCTCTTCCCTGTTGTGCTCTCGGCTTATTCAAGTTGCCGATCACTTTGTAGGTCATCGCTGAATCTGTTAAATACTAGACCTTTGGGCCATTTTAAGCTGCAAACCGAATCACACGCTAATGATATCGCCCATGATAAACTCAACTTTATCAATAAAAGTGAGTGTTTCGGCTGCTTTTTAACATTAGTTAAGCTCACTGTCTTCAATAATTGGCCAATTTCACACGGCCATTTTGGCTTTAGGAGCGATTTCGATGCTCAAACTTTGTGATGTCAATGATCTCAGCCAGAGCGTATGGCTGGTATCGCCGGGAGTAACTGTGGGGCGGGCGCAGAGTAGTGACTTGTGTATTGCCGATGATTCCGTAGCGAAGTCGCACCTTAAAATTGCGGTTAATGGCGATGTTCTGACTTTGCACAATTTGTCGGGCGCGGCCCGTGTCTTGCTTAATGGTCAGCCAACTGGTACACCGTGCCAGTTAAAAATAAACGATCAGGTCAAAGTGGGCAGCCGTTTACTCCAGGTAATCGACCCTAAGGTAACTAAGCTTAAGTCTGGCCCCCCTAAGGCTGCTTCGAATCAGGGCGTTGCCTGGGCGCTAAGAGCCAATCACCGGGCTATTGCAGGAAAGGTGTTCCCTGTGAAAGAGAGTGCGGTAATTGGGCGCTCCGATGAGTGTGATATAACTTTTTCGCTTTCTCATCTTTCGCGTAGGCACGCTCGTCTCGAAGTAAGGGAGGGCTTACTGTTCGTTATTGACTTAGGTTCGGCAAATGGGACTTTTGTCAATAATAGAAAGGTTAGTGAGAGTCGGGTGCGCAGGGGAGATGAGCTCCGGCTCGACACTTTAAGTTTTTCAATTGTCGGCCCAGCTGACGATAACAACCGCACGGCTGTACGCCCGGCTTTGCCGGAGTTCGAATTGCCCAGTTCTACCTCTGTCTCTGGAGAAGCCGATACAGTCCCCTACGCAGTGCAACCCAGTTTGTCCGAGGAGGTACCTGAGGAAGTCGATAAGCCAAAGGCTAAAAGTAAAACGTGGCTTTTAATAGTGGGGCTTGCGCTAAGTGTTGCGGGATATCTCTGGGGCAGCAGCCAGGGGGTTTTTGGATGAGCGATATAAAAGAGCTTTTGCTCTACACCACTTTGGGTTGCGGCCTGTGCGAAAAAGCCAAAATTGAAATTTGGCCTGCCCTGGAAAAATTCAACTTGCGTCTTCGCGAGGTGGATATCGCCGAGGATGAAGCGTTAATGGAGCGCTTTTCTATCCGCATTCCGGTGGTTGGCCTTGGAGACCCCGACGATGTTTGCGGTTGGCCGTTTGACCAGGTGCAATTGCAAGATTGGCTGAAGGAGCGGCTTTAAATTACAGCCGGCTCGCAGCTTCACTCTCCCTTAATAGTTGCAGCTTGGTGCCGCTTCGGTAGGCGTAAATTACAGAATAGGCGAGTACATTTTGCACATAATTACGCGTTTCCCGGAATGGAATGGTTTCAATCCACACATCATAGGGCAGCTGTTTTCGGGTCTCTTTTAGCCATCCCGCTACGCGGGTTGGCCCGGCATTATAGGCGGCGGCTGCCAGAAAGCGGTTATTGTCAAAGCGGTTAAGTAAGCTACTTAAGTAAAAGCTGCCCAGCGCAATGTTAGTATTGGGGCTCAAAAGGTCCCAGCTGCGTCGATAGCGCACCCCCGCTCTGCGTGCAGTAGCTTTTGCCGTGGATGGGAGCAATTGCATAAGTCCCAGGGCCCCAGAGCTGGATTTTGCATCGTGGCTAAAGTGGCTCTCTTGTCGTGCCACAGCGTAAATCAGATATGGCTCTAGTGCAGAGCTCTGGGCACCGACCTGTTTGCTCACATCGTGAACAATATCGGAAAAAGCGAGTGGGAATCGCAGTTCCAAGTCGTCGAGGTAGTCAGCCGCAAGCACTGACTGGATTGATTTATGGTACCAACCCCAGGCGCTAGCTACTTTGCCAGCCGCAAGTAATTCCTGGTGGTCCATAGCTCTTGTGGCATAGCTCCATTCCCTTCGGGCATGGAAGAGTTCGCCTATCGCTTGTAATTCTCGGGCCCTCAGCAGTTCGGGGCGCTTTGCCATCTCCTGCACTTGAATGGGGGTGATTGGTGCCGGCCGGTGCTCAAAGCTGTACTGTTGCCCCAAGGTATCAGCGGCAAGGAAACCGTAGTAACTGCGATTGCGGGCGGCTTTGCGGTAAAGGTGGGAGGAAGCTTCGGAACTTCCTGTGCCATAAAGTTCTTCCAGTGAGCGGGCTTTCCAATATATCCACCGGTCGAGTTGTTGTTTCTCCTCAGGCAGGCGGTCAATCCAGAACGCGACCTGTTGCCAATTTAATTCACGTAGGGATTGTCTGGCTAGCCACTCGATGGTGCGGCCATCGGTCACGGTGTGATGTTCAACCAGCTGTTGCAAGCGCTGCATATTATCCTGGCGAGCAAATTGACGTGCCAAGTGCTTGAACATGGCTTCTTGCTGGGCATCGGAAAACAAGTAGCTGGCCTGATAGCGGTGCCAGGCAGTTTCAGCTTTGATCGCGTCTTTTTTCGCCAATTGGTGCAATCCGTGTAACACGATATCGCGATATTCCAGTGGGTTGTAGGCGAACTTGGTGTCAGTGAGAAGCTTCTGAGGGTTGCGATGGACCGAGCGTAAAAGTTTGGCTTTCTCTGCTTGGGCTGGAGTCATTTTTTTGGCGATATAGCGTGCCAAATCGAGGTTGCCTTCTTCGACTGCCAGCAGGTGCCGCTTCCAAGCGAGTTCCTGCGTCAAGCCGCCGTTTTTCATCCAGCGGGCAAAAACGGGGTCGCACTCCTCGACTTGGGACCGCCCAACAAGCCAGAGTTCTGATATCAACTGCTGTGTTTCTGCCTGATAGCCGTCTCGGCGCGATAGGGCATCGGCGTAATAGCAGCGGAGGGAGGTGCGACTGTGTTGCGAAGGTTGGTAATAGCGCAGGTAAGTCGAGAACTTTTTTTGACTACCGAGTTGGCGCAACAACCTGACCATCATCCAGTCGCCAATAGCCGTGCCTCTGTTGCTCTCCAGGAATTGATCAACTTCTTTTAAGGGCAGTTGGTGCAGTTTTTCACTGAGCGCCCAATAGTCAATATAAGCAGCGAGGGGATAATCTTTGAGCTCAGCTTTAAGTGCTCGAAGTTGCCGTCGATCCTTGTATTTTATCGCCTGCCGGGCCTGGCGCAGCTTTTCTCTCTGCGCCGCACGATTATCTTCGGATACTTCCGGTGCGATAGCGGTTGCCTGAACAGATTGTGCATTAGTGGGCACGGCTGTGCAGAGACAGGTGATGATTAGGGCAGAAAGAAGCGCGATTCCTTTTGCGTCAGCTGACATCTCAATTACCTCAGTTGGACGTGTGTTTCCAGCTATGACTGACTATACGGTAAAAACGCGTAAAATAGCTGATTTTTCACAGAACCCGAAAGAGCCGACTTCGCTTCTTTCATCAGCGGGATTGAGGTTCGGGTTTGATAATTGTAGTGCCTATTTATGTTGCTTCTATTGGATGGGGTCAGTCTTCGTTACGGGACCCAGGTACTGGCAGACAATGTCAGCGCAAAAGTTGAGCGTGGAGATCGTATATGCCTTGTGGGGCGTAATGGGGAGGGGAAATCCAGCCTGTTGCGCTTGATAGCGGGGCAAGTTGACGCGGATAGCGGCGAGATTGTTCGTGCCAGCGGTATGGTTCAAGCGGTTTTGGAGCAGGAGTTACCTGCCGATTGCCCCGATTCTGTCTACGGATATGTGGCTATGGGATTGGGCGAAATAGGCGCTGTTTTGTCGGCGTACAGGGACTCCCCCACAGCAGAGCTACAAGCCAAAATCGAAGCGGCTCACGGTTGGGAGCTGCTGCCGAAAGTGGACAGTGTATTAGATCGTTTGGGGCTCGATGCAGACGAAAAGGTTGCCGACCTTTCCGGTGGCTGGCAGCGCCGTGCTGCTCTGGCTCGCGCTTTGGTGGTGGAGCCTGATCTGCTGATACTGGATGAGCCAACCAACCACCTGGATATTGCTGCGGTCGAATGGCTTGAGAATTTCCTCGCCAGCTATCGTGGCGCTCTTTTGTTTGTGAGCCATGATCGTGCATTGGCACAACGTTTGGCCACCAGCGTATGGGATTTGGATCGTGGACACCTGCGGACATTTCGCTGCAAGTTCGACCGTTACCAGGAAGAAAAAGAGAAGCTTCTTGAAGAAGAGGCAAAAAATGAAGCTCTTTTCGACAAGAAGTTAGCACAGGAAGAGGCCTGGATTCGCCAGGGCATCAAGGCTCGCCGAACCCGTAATGAGGGACGGGTAAGAGCGCTTCAAGCACTGCGTCGCCAAAGGGAAGCGCGCCGGTCCCAGCAGGGTATAGCCAAGATGGCCCTGGATAGCGGTGAGATGTCCGGCAAATTGGTTGCTGAGTTGAAGGGTGTCACTTTTGCTTATCCCGATGAGCAACCGTTGATTAGGGATTTATCATTCACGCTGATGCGTGGAGACCGCGTTGGCTTAATAGGCCCCAATGGTGTCGGCAAAAGTACCCTGATCAAATTGCTGCTGGGAGAGCTAAAGTCCCAGGGGGGGAGTGTGCGCCTGGGTACCAAGCAGCAAGTGGCCTATTTCGATCAGCGCCGGGATCAGCTGAATCCCGATTTGACTGTGCTCGATAATGTCGCCGAAGGGCGCGACTCAGTGACTATTGGTGGTAAAAGCCGCCACGTAATGTCTTATTTGGCCGATTTTCTTTTTAGTGGTGTTAAAGCCCGTACTAAAGTCAGCGCCTTGAGTGGTGGAGAGCGAAATCGCGCCTTGCTGGCAAAATTGTTTAGCCAGCCGGCCAATATTTTGGTGCTCGACGAACCCACCAATGACCTGGATGTAGAAACCCTGGAGCTGCTTGAACAGTTACTCCTGGACTTTGGCGGAACGGTTCTGCTGGTGAGCCATGACCGTGCTTTCCTGGATAATGTGGTGGGCTCATGCCTCGCATTTGAGGGGGATGGCCGCATCCGTGAATACGTGGGCGGTTATGGGGATTTTGTGCGTCAAGGTGGCAGCTTTGTCGCTGAGCTGAAAGAAGTTAAGCCAGTTGCTAGTAAACCAAAGGAAAAGCCCCAGTCCCAGGCGGCGGCTCCAGCGAAGAAAAAGAAACTGAGCTATAAGCTTCAAAGAGAGCTGGATAGCCTACCCGCCTTGATTGAGTCTTTGGAAGAAGAGATAGGGGCTATTGAGCAAGAGGTTGCCGACCCCAGTTTTTATCAGCAGGAGCAGGCGTTGGTGCAGGCTAAGCTGAACACCCTGACGGAAAGGCAGGCCCAGCTCGAAGAGGCATTTGAACGCTGGTCAGAGCTGGAGGGGGGAGACGACTAAGTTGAAGGGGAAGCTGCAATTCTTGCTGCTTCCCCCTCCCCAATTTTGAAGGATTATTCGTCTTCCATATGTACCCGAATCGCCAGAACGTCGCATTTGGCGCCATGGAGAACGCCGTTAGCGGTGGAGCCGAGTAATAGCGCTAAGCCGTGACGACCGTGGCTGCCAATAATGATTAAGTCGGCTTCGATATCTTTGGCTAAGCGATGAATCTCAGTAGATGGCTGGCCGAGTATTACGTGCTGGCGATCTGCGGGGATATCCAGCCGATCGGCGGCTTTTTGCAATTGCTCCTTGGCCTGGGACTGTAGTTGGTCCTGTACCTCGGAGAGGTCCATTGGGATGTCGCCACCATAGGCAAAAGTTAAGGGCTCAATGGCGTGTAATAGGCTTAATTCGGCACCAAATGCCTCAGCCATATCAGCGGCCCTATCAAGCACCTGGGAAGACTCTTTTGACAGGTCCAAGCCCACGAGGATGTGTCGGTATTTCGCCATAATTTACCTGCTCCTATCCCTTTTATTGACTGTGAAAAACACCCTTGTGACACCTATTTTGAGTCTACCGCAAAAAAAACCGATTGACATAGATCACGCGGAACACCGCACAATAGTCACTTTTTTCCACTGATGAGGAGTGGTTATGTCTGATTGGTTGCCGGTGATTATCGTCGGATTTGCCATCGCTTTGGTGCTGGGGCCGGTGATGTGGCTCAAGCCCAATGCCCGTGACAGCCGTCTTGCAGATTTGCGTAGCCGGGCGGCCCAGGCTGGCATTACCGTACAAATCCAAGCGCTGCCTGCGGCGTTGGGTGATGGGACTGCGGCTGTCTATTATCACCGCTGGCAGAACCGCAAAGGCCTGAGTGTGGGGTGGGTTTTGGATAAACAACGGATTGAGCACGAACTGAATTTTTCCGGTGTTTGGGATTGGGCTGATGGCCAGCCAGCTCCGCAAGGGGCATGGAAATATTTGCGCGAGCTACTAGAAAAAATCCCTCGGGACGCCTGTGCGATTACTGCAACACCAGTGGGTCTCGGTATTCAGTGGCCGGAGTCAGGAGGCAATCAAGCCTTCCAGAAACTGATGGCGTCGCTCGATGAGTACACCCCCTTAATAGAAGAAGCTATTCGAAAAGTGAGTTCACGCGCGGCGACTGAGGGGCTGTCTTGATTGCCGTATTAGCGGTGTAAAAGAGCGTCTACTGAGTCGCATTTAGGCGGACTGCCCAGTGCCAAATTTGGTGACTGTGAGTGGAAAATTGTCAGCTTTGCTTGACCGCGCTTGAAGTGAGGCTTATATATTCGCGCAGCACAAGCCCGATAAGAGGGCTTGAAAGACTTGCAATAGCAGTAAATTTTCATTTGAAATCAAAGGCTTATGGGTAAATCACTGGTCATCGTCGAATCACCGGCCAAAGCGAAAACCATCAATAAATATCTCGGCAAGGACTTTGTTGTGAAGTCCAGTGTCGGCCATATTCGCGATTTGCCCACAGGTGGGGGCAATAAACAACCGGTTGACGCAAAGGAGCGCGCCCGTCGTGCAGCGGAAACACGCAAGCTTTCCCCCGAGGCGAAAGAGGCTTACAAGCGGAAGAAAAACCGCGATCAGCTGATTAAGCGTATGGGGATCGACCCGGATCACGAGTGGCAAGCCCACTACGAGATATTGCCGGGTAAAGAGAAAGTGGTGAGTGAGTTACAAAAACTCGCCGAAGGCGCCGATCATATCTACCTCGCAACGGACTTGGATCGCGAGGGAGAGGCAATTGCCTGGCATTTGCGTGAAGCAATTGGTGGCGATAACGATCGCTACCGCCGGGTAGTGTTTAATGAAATTACCAAGTCTGCGATTCAGGAGGCCTTTAAAGATCCCGGCCGCCTGAATATTAATCGGGTAAACGCCCAGCAAGCGCGCCGTTTCCTCGATCGAATCGTTGGCTATATGGTGTCCCCTCTACTGTGGGAAAAAGTAGCCAGAGGCTTGTCTGCGGGGCGTGTGCAATCTGTTGCGGTCCGCCTCGTAGTTGAGCGGGAGCGGGAGATTCGCGCGTTTATCCCGGAAGAGTACTGGACCTTGTTTGCCGATACGGCGACGGCAAAGGCTTCCAAGCTGCGCCTCGAGGTGAAAAAGCAGGCTGGTGAGGCTTTCCGTCCTACCAACGAAGAGCTGGCAATGAGTGCTGCCAAGCAGCTTCAGTCCAGTGAGTTTGTTGTTTCCGCCCGTGACGATAAGCCAACCAGCTCCAAGCCCAGCGCACCATTTATTACTTCCACTTTGCAGCAGGCGGCCAGTAACCGCCTCGGCTTCAGTGTGAAGAAGACCATGACCCTGGCCCAGCGCTTGTATGAAGCCGGTCATATCACCTACATGCGTACAGATTCCACCAATCTCAGTAAAGAGGCTGTGGAATCTGCACGGGATTATATTGCCGAGAATTACGGCGATAAGTATCTTCCAGAGAGCCCCAATAGCTACAGCAGTAAAGAGGGTGCTCAAGAGGCGCACGAAGCGATTCGCCCGTCCGATGTTCGTATCGCCCCAAATATGTTGTCCGGTGTTGAGCGGGATGCGGAGAGGTTATACAACCTGATTTGGCAGCAGTTTGTGGCCTGCCAGATGACGCCTGCCCAATTTACCTCCTCTTCAATCGTGGTCAGCGCAGGTGACTTTGAGTTGCGTGCGCGGGGTCGAGTAATTCGTTTCGATGGTTTCCTGAAAGTTGCGCCACCGAGCGGCAAAAAAGATGAAGATCTGGTGCTTCCAGATGTGAAGGTAGGCGAAAAGCTATCCCTGCAACAGCTGGATCCCAAGCAGCACTTTACCAAGCCGCCCGCGCGGTTTAGTGAAGCGGCCCTGGTTAAGGAGCTGGAGAAGCGCGGTATCGGCCGCCCCTCCACCTATGCTTCCATTATTTCCACGATCCAGGATCGCGGTTATGTCCGCCTGGAAAACCGTCGTTTTTACGCTGAGAAAATGGGGGATATTGTTACTGACCGTCTCAGTGAAAGTTTCAAGAACCTGATGGACTACGGATTTACCGCAAACCTGGAGGAATCCCTGGATGCGGTTGCCGACGGCGATAAGGGTTGGAAGCAACTGCTCGATGAGTTTTATCAGGACTTTTCCGGGCGCCTGGAGAAAGCCCAGTCTGCCGATGCAGGTATGCGTCGCAATACGCCGACAGACACCGACATCGAGTGCACTAAATGTGGCCGCCATATGCAGATCCGCACTGGCTCCACTGGCGTATTCTTAGGATGCTCTGGATATGCACTGCCGCCAAAAGAGCGTTGTACCAATACCATGAACCTGGTTTCTGGTGATGAGGCGGTCGATGCGGATAAGGACGAGGAAGCTGAATCCAGGTTGCTGCGGGAGAAGCGCCGCTGCGGCAAGTGCGGCACGGCTATGGATAGCTACCTGTTAGATGAGCAGCGTAAATTGCATATCTGTGGCAATAACCCGGATTGCAATGGCTACGAGATTGAGCAGGGCACTTTTAAAATTAAAGGCTATGACGGCCCTATTATTGAGTGCGATAAGTGTGGCAGTGATATGCAGTTGAAGTCTGGTCGCTTTGGCAAGTACTTCGGTTGTACCAATGAAGACTGTAAAAACACCCGTAAGCTGCTGAAAAATGGGCAGCCGGCGCCGCCGAAAATGGACCCGGTTCCCATGCCGGAATTGGCCTGTATCAAAGTGGAGGATCACTATATCCTGCGCGATGGTGCCTCGGGTCTATTCCTGGCTGCCAGCCAGTTCCCGAAAAACCGTGAGACCCGTGCACCCCTAGTTAAAGAGCTGCTGCCTCACCAGAGTGAGATCGATCCAAAATACAGCTTCCTATTCTCTGCACCGACTCAAGATGACAGTGGGCGGGATACCGTAGTTCGATTTAGCCGCAAAACCCAGGAGCAATATGTTCAATCTGAGGAAGAGGGCAAGGCGACCGGTTGGCGTGCTTTTTATCGCGATGGTGGTTGGAAAGTAGAGGCCTCCACCAAGAGCACTGCTGCCAAGCGCAAGAAACCGGCAGCTAAAAAGACAGCGGCAAAGAAGTAGGTAATGAGTAACTCTTACACGATTCATGTCACTTCGGCTCTACGCAAGAGCCAGCTGTTGCTGCAACAGTCGTGGGACTTGCCTCTCCAGCGCGATGCGCTGGAAGAGGCAGCGTTGATGCAGTTGTGCAAGGCCTATCGGGCTTTTCTTGCAGAGCAGGCCGCCCAGCTTCAGCTGGGATTTGAACCGGAGTCTCCGCAGTTGATCATTGATGCGCTGGGCGTTCAGGGTAGGGCTAGTGCGGAGGCCAATGAGCTGTCCGGCCTGGTCGGCGATCCGCAGAGTTGGTTATCCCATATGCTTTACGCCTGGGAAGAGCAGCAGAAAATATCTGTGGGTGCTGATGAAAAACAGCAACAGGTTAATTTAATCCCGCTACACAACGAAGTTGCCAAGCCCGAGTTTGCACCTTTGTCCAAAGAGTTATTGCTTCAGTGGCATCGTTCGCTGAGTGAGTTGGTGGTGAGGCAGCGCGCTCACTTGGATGAGTGTTAACTAATACGCTTACTCGACCTCGGTGAACTTCTGAATAGATTCGTAATATTCCTGCGAATTTTGAAGGTTGTTAATATTAGGCGCACCTCTGCGGGAAAGTCCGCTGTCCTTTGAGTGAGTCACAATAGAGTAGTTGTGGCCCACTCGACATAACCCGCAACCGGTGCAACGTGCAAAGCAATTCACTCTTCTCTTGTGATCTCTTGAGTGGTTTAGGTAATTCTTTGATATAGCGTACTGGTAATAGACTGCCTCGAAAGTCAGGAGCCAGAAGCCCTCAAATTGGATGAATGAAACTTATCGCAAGCCTGTGGTACACTGGGCGCAAACTGTTGTGCCGTGAAGGAAAAGCGAATGTCCTCCGAAACTTTTGAAATAATCGAGCTGGCTAATGGCGATGTAGCTTTGCGTCGTGCTGGCCATAAAGAGGACCCTTTGGTAAGTATTTCTTTTTCTGCAGAAAGCCTTCAGTTTCTGCGCAAGAACAAGGTTGCTGTGGCAAGGGCTATGTTGGAAGCGGGCATTGAAGCCGTACAAAATCTAGACGATCTTGAGGCTGGTTACTTCGAGGAAGAAGACGATTTAATGCCGGTAAATCATACTATTCACTAACATCAGCGTTAGTTCGAGTCTTATCAACAGCGGCCAATGGCCGCTGTTGTCGTTTTTAGGGGCTTAAGGCGTTTGGCGAATAACCCCTACGGCTAATCCCTCAATCACAAAGTTCTTATCTCTCATATCGACTTGAATTAACTCAAAGTCATCATTTTCAGGTAGCAACTGAACGGTTGCCTGATTTCCCTTGCGGCGAAAGCGCTTCACAGTGACTTCATCATCGATACGGGCAACCACGATTTGGCCATTGCGCACCTGCTCGGTCTTTTGCACTGCCAGCAAGTCTCCATCGAGAATGCCCGCATCTCGCATACTCATACCATGCACCCTCAACAAATAATCTGCGGGGGGATGGAAGAAGCTCGCGGGCAAGTCGCAATAATCTTCAATATGTTCGCTGGCGAGTATGGGATTCCCCGCAGCTACTCTACCCACAATCGGCAAGCCGGATTGGTGATCCGGAATTCGAATGCCTCGGGAAGCGCCGGCAACCATCTCAATGGCGCCTTTTCTGGCGAGCGCTTTCAGGTGTTCCTCGGCGGCATTGGGTGAGCGGAAGCCGAGCTCCTGGGCAATTTCTGCCCGCGTTGGCGGGTAGCCTGTTTCATCCAGGTAGGACTTGATCAGGTCGAGAACCTGGGACTGACGAGCGGTGAGATTGGTCATAGATTTACCTAGTTTTCTGTATTTATATACAGTTGCTGGAATTATATACAGATTTGTTGTTCGCGCAATCCTCAGGTTTTAGTCTTTGTGAGCTGCTACATTGATGGAGAAAGCAAGGAGAGAAGAAAGCGTTGAAGGAACTGACAAAGAGGGAAAAATAATGTTGGATGCAAAAATGCCGGAAGCCTGGAGAGTGCTTCGTATTCAGTCTGAATTGGTAGATGGGATAGAGCGGCTGATAGCGTTAGGTGGTGCAGTGACAGTGTTTGGAGGGGCGAGATTTACAGAGGACAGTCCTGAATATCAGCAGGGGGTAAAGTTGGGAGAGTTGCTCGCGGCTGAAGGGATCCCCGTGATTACCGGTGGTGGGCCGGGGCTGATGGAGGCTTGTAACCGGGGGGCTTTCGGGCAGCCCGGCGCATCAATTGGGTTAAACATAGAGCTGCCTTTTGAACAGGCGGCAAATCCATATCAGGACATTAGTTTGAACTTCCGATACTTTTTTGTACGGAAATTTATGTTTGTAAAACACGCACTTGGATTCGTTGGACTTCCCGGTGGCTACGGCACGTTGGATGAGCTGTTTGAAGCTCTTACCTTGGTGCAAACGCAGAAAGTGCGGCGTTTCCCAATTGTGTTGGTAGGTAAGCGTTACTGGAGCGGGCTGTACGATTGGTTGGTAGATACAGTGTTAGAGCGCGATTGTATCGATGCCAGTGATCTAGACCTTTTTCATATCGTTGATAGTGTGGAGGAGGCTGCGGCCCTGATTATGAAATATATGCAGGTGAAAGAATAATTATTCGGATGATCTTAAAATACCGAAAAAATTTTCAAAGTTATTTTTGTTAAAACTGCCCCCGGTCTAAAAGGCTATGCCGGCTGATGGGGTGGCGTACTTGCACAAGTTGGCGGGAGATCAACTCCAGCAGTATTGATCTTACCGCCTGACATACATTTCCCTGTTATTTTTACTCTTGTAGCTTGCTGAGTGGAGAGCGTAGCTGGCGGGCTCTAGATCAATGAGAATGTGCTACTCTGGCGTCGATTAAACGTATGTTTTAAATGGTGGTTTGATACTTATGAGCCAGATAGATACGGTCAGCCGGATACTCGATGCAGCAGAAGTGCTGTTTGCTGAACGGGGTTTTCCTGAAACCTCATTGAGAACAATTACGAGCACGGCCGGGGTTAATCTGGCGGCAGTTAACTACCATTTCGGCTCCAAGAAAGAATTGATACAGGCGGTATTTGAACGCTTTTTAACGCCTTTCACTAATGCTCTGGAAGAAGAGCTTGATCGCCGTATTGCCCTGGGGCAGCCCCTGGGGGTGGAGGAGCTGATCGAATGCCTGTATCGAGTTGGGTTGGGAAGCCTTGGGCTGGAGGGAAAGGATCCACAGCGATTTATGCGTCTTTTAGGATTGGCCTATACCCAGTTCCAGGGGCATTTGCGTCGATTTATCGTATCTCGATACGGGGATACTTACCGCCGTTTTGCCGGACTGCTGGCTGAAGCGTTACCGGGCTTGGACCCAGAAACTTTCTATTGGCGCCTCTACTTTATGCTGGGAGCGACCATTTTCACACTGTCGAGCCACGATGCGATTGAGGCTATCCTGCGGGAGGATTTCGGTTCTGACAGTACCCTGACCCAGACTCTTGAGCGATTGGTACCCGCTGCTTCGGCCATGTTGAAGGTAGATAATTAGTGGGCGCACTCTTAAATCGATAAGGAACTTAATATGTCTTTACCACCCGGACCGGTCATGGTGGATATCGAGGGGCTTGAACTCACCGAGGAAGACTGTGAGTTGCTTCGGCATCCGATGGTGGGCGGGCTGATCTTTTTTGCGAGAAACTATCGGGATCGCCAGCAGCTTATCCAATTGGTTAACTCCATCCGTGCGGTGCGACCAGAGATCCTGCTAGCGGTAGATCAGGAGGGTGGCAGGGTTCAGCGGTTTCGCGATGACTTTACGCGAATACCTTCAATGCAGGCCCTTAGTGCTGTCGCCAGTAACGAGCAATTGCAGGATGTGGGGTGGCTGCTGGCCGCAGAGTTGCTGGCTGTAGGCGTGGATTTTAGCTTTGCGCCGGTTTTGGATGCGGATGACAGTCACAGCAGGGTGATCGGCGATCGGAGTTTTTGTCCCGATCCGGCCCAGTTAACCGCACTGGCTCGCCCCTTTATCCAAGGGATGCGCGAAGCGGGCATGGCCACAACAGGTAAGCATTTTCCGGGGCATGGCCACGTGCTGGAAGACAGTCATGTGGAGTTGCCAGAGGATAAGCGTTCGTTGGATCAGGTCTTGGCAACCGATGCACTTCCGTTTATCGATTGTATTGGAACCCAGGAACTTACTGCGGTGATGCCGGCCCATATCCGCTTCATCAACATTGATAGCCAGCCGGTGGGATTCTCCCGCTATTGGCTGCAGGATGTATTGCGGCGACAGCTGGGATTCAATGGAGTGATTTTTAGTGATGATCTGTCTATGGAAGGGGCGGGTGCGGCCGGAGGCTATGGCGATAGGATTCGCGCAGCCCTGGAAGCCGGTTGTGATATGGGTATCGTATGCAACAATCGTGTCGGCGCTTTTGAGGCGCTGGCGGCACTGGATACCTTTGTGCCCAAACCGGAGTCCACTCATCGGTTGTCGGCCATGGGTGGCAGGCCGGTGATCGGCTCCTGGGAGGAGCTTGAGAAGAGTGCGCGGTGGCACAGAACCAGGGAGTGGTTAGCTTCCATAATGCGCTGAAATAAGTTGTTTAAATCCGTCGTCTATTGAGAAGGCGCTGTACGGATATTACTGATTGTTGGTTAAAGCGGAGGGGGTCGAGTGGAGTCCGTTGAGAGCGTGCTGTTGTCCTGGCTTGGTGAGAACCGGGTCTGGATAGTTTCTGTTTTCCTCATAGTACTTGCGTCTGGGGTGTTGGCCTGGTTATTTGGCCGGTTCGTGCAGCGCATGGCCATTAAGGCGGAAAAAACGGTTAACCCCTGGGATGATGCCTTGGTTGGGGCGCTCTCCCCTCCCGGGCAGGTATTGGTATGGCTGTTGGGCTTGACTGTCGCTGCCCAGCGAGCGGGGGACGCCACTGGTGCCGAAATATTCTCCCTGGCTGCACCGACGCGGGAAATAGGCTTGATCCTGGTGATGGCCTGGTTTGCCTGGCGGTTCTCACACAGCGTGGAACACAATCTGTGCGATCCGCGCTATATGGGCAAGCCGATGGATGCCACTACGGTACGTGCGATCGGCAAGCTGGTCAGGGCCTCAATCGTGATCACGGCGGGAATTGTGGTCATGCAGTTCCTGGGCTATAGCGTCAGTGGTGTTTTGGCGTTTGGTGGTATTGGCGGACTGGCTGTCGGTTTTGCGGCCAAGGACCTGCTGGCAAACTTTTTCGGTGGCCTGATGATCTATCTGGATCGGCCCTTTGCGGTGGGCGACTGGATTCGCTCCCCCGATAAGGAGATTGAGGGGACCGTGGAAGATATCGGTTGGCGCCTGACCAGAATTCGCACTTTTGATATGCGACCCGTCTATGTTCCCAATGGCATCTTCACCCAGATTGCGGTAGAAAATCCTTCCCGTATGTTAAATCGTAGGATTTTTGAAACGATTGGTATTCGTTATGAAGATGCCCATCATATGGCGGCAATCGTGGCGGATGTTAAAAATATGTTACAGGAACATCCGGAAATTGATTCTAATCGTACGCTTATTGTTAATTTTAATAGTTTTGCTTCCTCTTCTTTGGATTTCTTTATATATACGTTTACCCGCACTACCGATTGGGTTCGTTATCATGAAGTAAAACAGGATGTTCTATTAACGATTCTTAAAATAATTGAGGGATATGGGGCATCTTGTGCATTCCCAACCTCAACATTACATATTGCCGATATACCTTCATTAACGCGAGAGGCCGCGTTAGACAGTTGAGGAATGGGAGTGCAATAAGGTACAAATGATTAGTTTCTAATTGAGCACTATTGAAGATTTTGACGGTTAATTACGCATATTGGGAAAAACGTAGTATTTATTTCACATAGAAAACTAGACACTGGCGCTGTTTTATCTAAGAATCAGGGTACGTCCTTTGGGTATATGCTCATCGGATTAAGCAAGATAGCATTCTGCATGGAGCAGTTTGTTAACAATGGGGTGGCGTTTGCCCCTCTTGCCGAATTGAGCAGTGAGGTAAAAGAGGTAGGCGCAATAACAATAATGAGGTTTTCTCAATGAGTGATCGCGTTACAGGTACAGTGAAGTGGTTTAATAACGCACGGGGTTATGGCTTCATCACCTGTGGAGAAGGAACTGAAGATATTTTCGTTCACTATCGCAGCATTCGCGGCGAGGGCTACAAAACCCTTAATGAGGGGCAGGCGGTAGAGTTCGAAATGCAACAAGGTGACAAAGGACTGCTGGCGGAAGATGTTGTTCCCTGTGAGTGATTTATAGATCACTCGTTGAAAGAACTGTTGTCGTGTAGGGTCCTGCGGCTCAATTGACGCCGGCCCTGTCAGCGCCTCTGAAAAGCGGATCTTTATGATCCGCTTTTTTGTTTGCTACTTTGCAGTGGATATAGGTTCTTCTTCTTTAAGTTGCATTTGTGTCCCTCTTTGTAGATTTGGTCATATCCCGCCCCACCTAAAGTCCCCAATGTAATTGTGTGTATATGAGTGAGTTTATTGTGCTCAATACCGCTGTGCTAATTATTATTTTAATACTTCCGGAATATTGCCCCACTGATAGCAATTTTATGTTGTTGTGGGGTGGCGGTATTTGCTTGTTTGCTGGCTGTATTTTGATTAAAGATAAATTGATTAAATATCGGCTGGATGGGGTGTGCTTGCAGTGATGGTGAAATTAATTCGTTTGAGGTGAAGAGTTTTAAAGGTATATTTAAAATAATAGCCCCGGCAAGATTTGCAGGGGCTATTGGCGAAAGTCGATTATTTAAATAAATTAACTTTCTGTGCGGTTATCTATTTCTTGGTCGGAATTAAGCATATCCATATTTTGCGAATCTTCTTTGGGTTTGGCTACAGTGCGCACTTCAATAAGAATGCCAAATGCAGGGTGGTCGATATAATGAAGTTGTCCGCTACGCAAACGTCTCTCGTGTTGCAGTCTCGCAGCCTGGGCTACATATAATGGTTCTTCTTTTATAAATTCCGGCTCGCCCAGTGTGAGTGGCTCAGTTGTGTTAATTGCGCCCTGACTATTTTCGATATCAAACCCGTTATTTTGTGAATATGAATTTTCAATGTCACTGTAATTACCGGTTAGGATTTGTAGTGGCTTTTCGATTTTATTTTGTGGGCGCTGAGGAAGAAGAATACTGTGTTCCCCGGGTTGCGTATAAAAATCGCTGAGCCACAAATTAGTACTGATATGTAAATAGCGAGCGACACTCAGGGTGATAGATCCCTCAAGCTGGCTGTGGCCGCTGAGCTGGCTGCCGCCATCAATCAGAATGGCCGGGGAGTTTCTCTTGGTTTTTAAAACCTGGCGCCAGGCCTTGTGAAACAGGACCCTGTCACCAGCCCTGGAAATTGTGGCGGCTTTGTTGCCCAGCAGCCTGGGTACAGGTCTTAGCAGCAAGTTTCTTGGTGCTTGCTCAGAGTTCTGCAAGCTAGTAGACACGTCGCCCTCAAGTTCCGATGATTCAATATCGGCTGGGCCGCTCGTTTCTGGGCTCGAGATGATGTCTTCAAGCGATAACACCTCATCTTCTGTTGGCTGAGTTGGAGTGCGCAGGGTGTCAAAGTCGATCCACTTTGATGGATACTGAAGACGGGGTGCCGTCGGCCAGGTCTCTGCGGTTCTTTCCATCCCCTGGGGGCGCTCGAATACGATCATTTCTATTTCGAAAGTATTGCCAGCGTAGTTGACGGCCTGGGCACTGGTTGCTGCCAGCGTGAGCGCCAGGGTTGAGCAGAGGCTAATTATCCTTTTCATGGGTTTACCACTTAAACAATTCTATTTGGGTGCCGAGGGTGTCATTGCCGACAGGCCGTTTAAGCGGGAGTAGGAGACTAATTAGTTTTGCCGCCAGCTCCCGCTGCTGCCTGCCGGATGGTATCACTGTGCAAGCTTTTCCAGAACTTCGTTAATTTCCTGGAGCTTGCGATCAGTACCCTCCTCATTGAGACTGAAATTCAGTTGGTTTGCGCCGGCCAGCTGGTAGCGTCCCGGCTGGGTTTGCACCATCTTAACCAAAGTGAGCGGATCTACACGGGTATTCTCCGCAAATTCGATACGCCCTCTTGCCGCAGAGGCCTCAAGTTTGCGGATGCCCATACTCTCGGCCTTTAACTTGATCTCCGTGGTGCGGAACAAGTGTTTTACCGATTCCGGCAGTAGCCCGAAACGGTCGATCATCTCTACCTGAAGTTCTTTCAGTTGCTGCCCGTCAGTGGCATTGGCAATGCGTTTGTACATGATCAGACGGCCGTGGACATCGGGCAGGTAGTCCTCGGGAATCAGCGCGGCAACCCGCAGATTGACGTCCACCGCAGGGGATTCGAGGGGTTCGTCAATATTCGGTGTGCGGCCCTCGCGAATGGCCTTCACTGCCTTGTCGAGCATCTCCATATACAAGTTGAAGCCGACACTCTGAATCTGCCCGCTTTGTTCCTCACCTAGCAGTTCGCCTGCACCGCGAATTTCCAGGTCGTGGGTAGCCAGGGTAAAGCCTGCACCTAAATCCTGGGCTTCGCTGATCGCCTCCAGACGCTTCACGGCGTCATTGGTCATGGAGCGCTTGTTGGGAGTCAGTAGATAGGCGTAGGCCTGGTGGTGCGAGCGCCCCACGCGACCGCGCAACTGGTGAAGCTGGGCCAGGCCGAACTTGTCTGCGCGCTCGATCAGTATCGTGTTGGCTGTGGGGACGTCGATACCGGTTTCGATAATGGTGGTACAGACCAGGACATTAAAGCGCTTGTGATAGAAGTCACTCATTACCTGTTCCAGCTCCCGTTCGCGCATCTGGCCGTGGCCTATGCCGATACGGGCCTCGGGAATCATCTCCTGTAGCTCCCGCGCGATTCGCTCAATGCTTTTGACTTCGTTGTGCAGGAAATACACCTGACCACCGCGCAAGATCTCCCGCAGGATAGCCTCTTTTACCAAGGCATCATCGCGCTCGCGCACGAAGGTTTTCACAGAGAGGCGCCGTGCTGGTGGGGTGGCGATCACCGATAGATCGCGAATACCGGCCATGGCCATATTCAGGGTGCGGGGAATAGGGGTGGCGGTAAGGTTGAGGATATCCACCTCGGAGCGGAGGCTCTTGAGGCGCTCCTTCTGCCGGACGCCAAAGCGGTGTTCTTCGTCGATAATCAGCAGGCCGAGATTTTTAAAGTCCAGATCGCTTTGCAACAGCTTGTGGGTGCCAACCAGGATATCCACCTTGCCACTGGCAACCTTCTCTTTCACGCTGTCCACTTCCTTGCCGGAGCGGAAGCGGGAGATCACCTCGATATTGATCGGCCAATCGGCAAAGCGATCCTGGAAGGATTGATAGTGTTGCTGGGCCAACAGGGTGGTGGGAACCAGCATGGCCACTTGCATACCTGCGTGGGCCGAGACAAATGCAGCCCGCATGGCCACTTCTGTCTTGCCGAATCCCACGTCGCCGCAAACCAGTCGGTCCATCGGCTTATCTGAGAGCATATCCCCTAGAACTGCCTCGATGGCTTGTTGTTGATCTGGAGTTTCCTCGAAGGGGAAACCTGCGGAAAACTCCCGGTAGGCCAATTGAGGGTTATCGAAGGCATGGCCAATACGGGCTTCGCGGCGGGCGTAGATATCCAGCAGCTCCGCAGCTGCATCGCGGACTTTCTCGGCGGCTTTGCGTTTGGCTTTTTGCCACTGTTCACTGCCCATTCTGTGCAGCGGGGCCAGGGCTTCATCGGCACCGGAGTAGCGGCTGATCAAGTGCAGGCTGGCCACCGGTACGTAGAGCTTGGCATCGTCGGCATATTCAAGGGTCAGGAATTCTGCCGGTTGCCCGTCGATCTCCAGGTGCTGTAGGCCGCGATAACGACCTACGCCGTGATCAATGTGAACGACGGGAGTGCCCATGCGCAGTTCAGCCAGGTTTTTAACCGCGTTGTCCGCTTCATCTTTGGCTTTTTTACGGCGGCGTTGCTGCAGTACCCGCTCACCAAATAACTGCGGTTCTGCGATCAGGTTGATTTGCGGGTCCTCAAGCAGCAGCCCTTGATCGATGGGGGCTACGGTAATCCCGATAGTGTCCTTTGCGGCGAGGAAGTCCTGCCAGCTCTGGAAGCTGGGAGGGCTGAGCCGTATGCCCTTTAATAGCTCCAGCAATGCCTCGCGGCGCCCGCTACTTTCAGCGCAAAAAAGCACCCGACCGGAGTATTCCATCAGGTAGCTTTCCAGTGCAGCCAGGGGTTGTTCGGACTTGCCATCTACTGGCAGTGAGGGGGGTACGGAAGTGTCAAAATTACAGTTGCCCTGGGCTTCCGGAAGACTCTCCGCAGAGAAGATTGCCCGGGGCATGGACTTCAGGGCACCGTTAAGCTCATCAATTTCCAGTAAAATCTGGCGTGGTGGCAATATGGGACGGGTCAGGTCGCCGCGACGACTTTCATAGCGATTGCTGACTTCGCGCCAGAAATTGTCCAGCGGCTGTTGGATATCTCCCTGTAAAAATGCCTGGCTGCCCTCGGGCAGATAGTCGAACAGGCTTGAGCAGTTCCCATCGAAGAACAGAGGCAGGTAGTACTCAATGCCCGCCGGGGCAATTCCTGCACTGATATCCTGGTAAATTGGCACTTGGCTGGGGTCGCTATCGAATTCACCGTGCCAATTTTGCAGAAACCCTGATAGGGCAGCCTTGTGCAAAGGGAATTCCCGTGCAGGTAAAAGGTGAATGGTTTTCACCTTGTCGATGGTGCGTTGGGTTTCCGGGTCAAAGGTCCGCAGGGATTCAATTTCATCGTCGAACAGATCGATGCGGTAGGGCAGGGGGCTGCCCATTGGGAAAATATCCATCAGTGAGCCGCGCACAGCGAATTCGCCGTGTTCGTAGACGGTGTCTACGCAGTGGTAGCCGGCCTGCTCCAGCAGTCTCCGCTGGATATCGATATCAAACTGCTGCCCCTCCTCCAATATCAGCGCATTGCCGGCAATATAATTGCAGGGTGGTAGCCGGTGCATCAGGGTGCTGACTGGGATTATGACGATCCCGGCCCCCATTTTCGGCAGCTGGTAGAGGGTGGCAAGGCGATCCGAGATGATGTCCTGGTGGGGAGAGAAGGTGTCGTAGGGGAGAATTTCCCAGTCGGGAAAATGGAAAATTTCCAGCTCCCTGTTTTCCCCCTTATCTCGCCGCGCTTTGTTAAAAAATTTCAATTGCACCTCTAAACGGTGCGCTTCGAGACTGTCCTTTGTGATTAACAGGGTGGGCGCTTTGTTATTGCGTGCCGCGTTGAGGATGGCGAGCGCGGCAGCTGCGCCATGCAGTTGTCCCCAAAATTGTCGGTCACTGGAGGAGCGAAACTTCGGTGGGGTCAGGGGCTGTATTTCTGTCATCTTTCCTTATATATCCGCGCGTTCATTCGAGATGTCTTCGAGGTCGGCTATTGTAGCCGCGAACAGTTTTGCTTGCAGGGAATGTTAACCCTGCCTGTGTTTCCAGTCGGGAACAACTACGCTTTTTTATGGATTGCGCAATGTCGCTCGGGTGGACTACAAAAAGGTAGTTTTACTACATTTTTTTGGCTCTTTTTTGCTCAGTTGCGCAGTATAAAGCGAACACTATAATGCGCAGCCATGCGGTCCTGAGTGGTTTCAAGGCCGTATTTCTTGCCTACTAAATACATTGCAGAGGTGTCCGATAGTGACTCAGAAGCGACCGAAGCCCGCGGACTTTTTCAAGGACTGGAAACAGCGTGAAGCACTGGCTGAATCCATGATCCCGATGATTGGAAAGCTCAACCGTGAGAGCAACGTCGGTATTTATATGTACGGCCGCAACCTGGTTAATCGCTCAGTTCTGAGCATTATGAAAGCGCACCGTTTCGTGCGTCAGGTTGAGGAAAATGAACTCTCCGAGTTTGAAACCTTCCCTGTATTGGAAGCCATCTGCAAGATGGAGCTGGGTCCCGTACATATCGACCTGGGAACCATGACCAACAAGTACATGCGCGACGATCGCGGCTTGTCTGTGGACGAGTTTGTACGTGAAGAGCTGTCCGACGCAGCGGGTGCCGGCAAGCCTCTGCCCGAATCCAAAGATGTTGTGATCTACGGTTTTGGTCGTATCGGCCGTCTGGTTGCCCGCCTGCTGATCGACAAGGCTGGTAGTGGTGATGTTCTGCGTCTGCGCGCTATCGTATTGCGCAAGGGCAAGGCCCCCAACGATTTGGTGAAGCGCGCTTCTCTGCTGCGTCGCGACTCCGTACATGGCGCCTTCCAGGGCACTATCCGTGTGGACGAGGAGACCAACTCCCTGATCTGTAACGGTAACGAAATCAAGATCATCTACGCCAACTCCCCTCAGGAAGTGGATTACACCCAGCACGGTATCGACGATGCGATTATCGTTGACAGCACCGGTGTATGGCGTGATGAAGAAGGTCTGAGCCAGCACCTGCAGAGCCCAGGCGCTTCCAAGGTGCTGCTGACTGCACCGGGCAAGGGCGATATCAAGAATATCGTTTACGGTATCAACAGCAGCGACATCAAGCCGGAAGACAAGGTACTGTCCGCCGCTTCCTGTACCACTAACGCCATCGTGCCTGTCCTGAAAGCGATGATGGATGGCTACGGCGTTGAGCACGGCCACGTAGAAACCGTACACGCCTACACCAACGACCAGAACCTGATCGACAACTACCACAAAGGTGAGCGTCGCGGTCGCGCAGCAGCGCTGAATATGGTTCTGACTGAAACTGGTGCTGCCAAGGCGGTTGCCAAAGCGCTGCCCGAGTTGAAAGGTAAGCTCACCGGCAACGCAATTCGCGTTCCGACCCCTAATGTTTCCATGGCGATCCTTAACCTGAACCTGGGTAAGGAGACCACCAAGGAAGAGCTGAACGAATATATGCGCGATGTGGCACTGCACTCGCCGTTGCGTCAGCAGATCGATTTCACCAACTCCCCGGAAGTGGTGTCCAGCGATTTTGTTGGCTCCCGCGTTGCCTGCGTATTCGATTCCACTGCGACTATCGTGGATGGCAAGAACGCTGTGCTCTACTGCTGGTACGACAACGAGTTCGGCTATAGTTGTCAGGTGGTTCGCTGCCTGGAAGATATGGCTGGTGTTCGTTACAAGTTGTTCCCGCAAGAGGACTAAGGCGTCACGCCTCCTCGCCGCAGTCGGTACCCAGATCCGACTGCGGGGTTTCGGCGACTGTTCCAGTCGCCGCACCATATCTCCCCAAATCCCTGTTTTTTCAACAGAAATTTCCAATCTTAGTGCCACTTAAAGACTTTCCAGACTGGTAATGACTCTGGCCCATCTTTATAATGCGCGCGATTTTGCGGGGCGGCCGTGCGCCGAGAAGTTAGCGCGCACATCCTTTTTAGTTAGCTTCCTTCCTCCCGGTTCACGGGTGATACGGCATAAGCCCTCGCAGCACGGAATTCCACAATAGGACCCGTCATCCCAGGCATGGGACGGTGGGTCCTATTGCAATTTTTTTAAACTAGAAACTTAGGCATAGGCGTATGAGAAAGATCCGTCGGGGATTGGACTTACCCATATCCGGCGCGCCCGAGCAGGTCATTCAAAAAGGACCTGCGATCAAGACCGTTGCTGTTCTCGGCCCCGATTATCACGGGATGAAGCCGACAATGGCAGTGGCTGTAGGGGATCGCGTCAATCTTGGTCAGCTGTTGTTTAGCGACAAAAAAACTGAAGGCGTGCGCTACACAGCGCCTGCTGCCGGTCGTGTTGTTGCGATTAACCGTGGCGCTCGTCGTGTTCTGCAATCCGTCGTGATTGGCATAGACGGTGATGCAGCGGAACAGTTCCAAAGCTACAGCGCAGATAAACTGTCTGGTCTGACTCGCGAACAGGTCGTTGAAAACCTGGTTGAGTCCGGCATGTGGACCGCACTGCGCACCCGCCCGTTCAGCCGCGTTCCCGCCCTGGACGCTGAGCCGGTAGCTGTGTTTATCAATGCGATGGACACCAACCCTCTGGCAGCCAATCCAGAAGTAGTGGTTGCTGAGAATCCCAAAGCCTTCTCCCAGGGCGTTGAGATTCTTTCCAAACTGGCAGAAACCACTTACGTCTGTACTGCTCCAGATGCGGATATTCCAGTACCGAGCGCAGCGAATATTCGCCGCGAAACCTTTGCCGGCCCCCATCCGGCAGGCCTGTCCGGTACCCACATCCACTACCTGAAGCCAGTTTCTGGCAACCGCAGTGTATTTACCATTAATTACCAGGATGTGATCGCCGTAGGCAAACTGTTTACCACCGGTAAGCTGTTTACCGATCGCGTCGTTTCCCTGGCAGGCCCTCAGGTCAAGCAGCCGCGTCTGCTGCGCACCCGCCTCGGTGCCAGTCTGGAGACCCTGACTTCTGATGAGCTGAAAGGCGATAACGATCGCATCATCTCCGGCTCTGTATTCGGTGGCCGCACCGCTGCTGGCCCGATGGCTTACCTGGGTCGCTACCACAACCAGATTTCTGTACTGGAAGAGGGCGATGAGCGTCCGTTCCTGCACTATCTGCGTGCTGGTAATAAGCGTTTCTCTGTATTCCCGATTTACCTGTCGCGCCTGGTGAAGAACAAGCTGTTCAACTTCACCACCAGCACCAACGGTTCTGAGCGTGCCATGGTACCGGTCGGTAGTTATGAGAAAGTCATGCCGCTGGATGTACTGCCCACTCAATTGCTGCGCTCCCTGATCGTTGGCGATACTGCAATGGCGCAGAAGCTGGGCGCACTGGAGCTGGACGAAGAAGATCTGGCGTTGTGCACCTTTGTGTGTCCGGGCAAGTACGAGTACGGCCCCATTTTGCGGGACAACCTGACCCGTATTGAGAAGGAGGGGTAAGTATGTTGCGTAAATTCCTCGATTCGATCGAACCCAAGTTTCACAAAGGCGGTAAGTTCGAAAAGTTCTACGCCCTGTTTGAAGCGATTGACACCGGTCTGTTCCAGCCGGCAGATAAGACCAAAACCACTGCTCACGTGCGCGACGGTATCGACCTGAAGCGTATTATGATCACCGTTTGGGCTTGTGCCATGATCCCGGCGTTCTACGGTATGTGGAATATCGGTTTCCAGTCCAACACCATTCTGGAAGGTATGACCAACCCGGATCTGTCCGGCTGGCGTCACGCCATTATCGGCGCTCTGACTTCCTACAACCCAGCTAGCCTGTGGGACAACTTTGTCTACGGCGCTATGTACTTCCTGCCTATTTATGCGGTCACTTTTATTGTGGGCGGTATCTGGGAAGTCTTGTTTGCTGCGGTGCGCGGTCACGAAGTCAACGAAGGCTTCTTTGTAACCTCCATCCTGTTCGCCTTGACCTGTCCGCCGGATCTGCCTCTGTGGATGGTGGCTATGGGCATCAGCTTCGGTGTGGTTATAGGTAAGGAAGTATTCGGTGGTACCGGCAAGAACTTCCTCAACCCGGCTCTTACCGGCCGTGCCTTCGTATTCTTTGCCTATCCGGCAGCAATGTCTGGAGATGCGGTTTGGACTGCGGTTGACGGTTATACCGGTGCTACTGCGCTGTCTGTTATGGCCAGCGAAGGTATCCAGAACGGTATCGTCAATGCTGCTGTTGGCCAGGTAACCTGGTTCGACGCTTTCTTCGGTCAGATCCATGGTTCCATTGGTGAAACTTCTACCCTGGCTATCCTGATTGCCGGCGTAATCCTGATGGGCATGAAGATCGCCAGCTGGCGCATCGTAGCCGGCACTCTGCTGGGCATGATGGCCACCTCTTTCATGTTTAACATGATTGGTTCCGAGACCAACCCGATGTTCCAGGTACCCTGGTACTGGCACCTGGTAGTGGGCGGTTTTGCCTTCGGTCTGATCTTTATGACTACGGACCCTGTATCCGCTGCGATGACCAACACCGGTCGCTGGTGGTACGGCATCCTGATCGGGGTGATGGTTGTCCTGATTCGTGTGGTGAACCCGGCCTTCCCGGAAGGCATGATGCTGGCGATTCTGTTCGCCAACCTGTTCGCTCCGCTGTTTGACCACTTTGTGGTGCAGTCCAATATCAAACGGAGGTTGGCACGTGGCTAATAAAGATTCCGTAACCGGTACTCTGATTGTCGCGCTGGTAATGTGCCTGGTGTGCTCCGTAGTGGTATCCACCGCTGCGGTAATGCTGAAGCCTGCCCAGCAGGCGAATGCCGAGCTGGACATGAAGCGCAACGTACTGATGGCTGGCGGCCTGTTGAAAGACTCTCACGCTGATAAAGCGGAAGTCGAAAAGGCCTTCGCCGACGTAAAAATCAAATACGTCGACCTGAATACCGGTAAGTTTACCGATCAGGCTCCGGCTGGTGGCAGTGGTCGCGCTGCTGCCAAGATCCCGTCTGACAGTGAAAAACTGCCGGCTGACGAGGACACTGCCAAAATTATCCGCCGGGAAAATACCAAAGAGGTATACCTGGTAGAAAAAGACGGCAAGCTGGACAAGATCATTCTGCCGATTCGCGGTTATGGCCTGTGGGGCACCCTGTACGGCTTCCTCGCTCTGGAGAGCAACCTCGACACCGTAGCGGGCCTCGGCTTCTACGAGCACAAGGAAACTCCGGGACTGGGTGGTGAAGTTGACAACCCGAACTGGAAGGCCCAGTGGATTGGTAAGAAAGTCTTCAACAACCAGGGCGACGTGGATATCGCAGTGATCAAGGGTCAAGTTAACCCCAACAGCCCAGACGCGATTCACGAAGTAGATGGTCTGTCTGGTGCAACTCTGACCAGTAAGGGCGTTAGCAACCTGGTGAACTTCTGGTTGGGTAACCAGGGTTATGGTCCCTTCCTGAAAAACCTGAAAGCAGGGGAGGCATAAGCATGAAAATTAAAGATACTCTGCTAGAGCCGATTTTTAACAACAACCCGATCGCGCTGCAGATCCTGGGTATCTGTTCTGCACTGGCTGTTACCAGCTCGCTGCAGGTTACCCTGGTAATGTGTATCGCACTGACCTCGGTTGTGGCCTGTTCCAACGTTGCGGTATCCCTGATCCGCAAACAGATCCCGAACAGCATCCGTATCATTGTACAGATGACCGTGATTGCCTCTTTGGTAATCCTGGTAGACCAGCTGATCAAGGCCCTGGCTTACGACATCTCCAAGCAGCTGTCTGTATTCGTTGGTCTGATCATTACCAACTGTATCGTAATGGGCCGTGCGGAAGCCTTCGCTATGAAGAACCCGCCGCTGCCCAGCTTCTTCGACGGTCTTGGTAACGGTCTGGGATACAGTGTGATCCTGATCGGTCTCGCGGTGGTTCGTGAACTCTTCGGCGCCGGCAAACTGTTCGGTGTAGATATCCTGACTACCGTGAGCAACGGTGGTTGGTATATCCCCAACGGCCTGCTGCTGTTGCCGCCGAGTGCATTCTTCCTGATCGGCCTGTTCATCTGGGCGATCCGTGCCTGGAAACCGGCACAGGTGGAAGAAGATGAGTTCAAGATTGCGCCTAATTCCCAAGCGCAGGAGGCCTAATCCGTGGAACATTATATTTCTTTGATTATCCGCGCCGTTTTCGTTGAAAACATGGCGCTGGCCTTCTTCCTCGGTATGTGTACCTTCCTGGCGGTATCGAAGAAGATCGAGGCCGCTATTGGCCTGGGTGTTGCGGTTATCGTGGTACTGACTCTGACAGTACCTGTGAACAACCTGATCTACACCTACCTGCTGAAAGACGGTGCACTGGCCTGGGCCGGTTACCCCGACGTGGACCTGAGCTTCCTCGGCCTGTTGTCCTACATCGGCGTAATTGCGGCACTGGTACAGATCCTGGAGATGTTCCTGGATAAATATGTACCGGCTCTCTACAACGCGCTGGGTGTATTCCTGCCGCTGATTACCGTGAACTGCGCCATCATGGGTGCTTCCTTGTTCATGGTTGAGCGCGAGTACGCGTTTGGCGAGAGTGTTGCCTATGGCTTCGGTGCCGGCCTCGGCTGGGCACTGGCGATTACCGCTCTGGCCGGTATTCGTGAAAAGCTGAAGTACAGTGACGTTCCGGATGGCCTGAAAGGTCTGGGTATCACCTTCGTAACTGTTGGTCTGATGTCCCTGGGCTTCATGTCCTTCGGCGGCATCGATATCTAAGCGGGGAAAACAATAGAATGAGTATTGAAATTATCCTCGGCGTAGCGATGTTTACCGTCATCGTTTTGGCGCTGGTAGCGGTGATCCTTGCGGCCCGCTCGCGCCTGGTAAACACCGGCAACGTCAACATCCTGGTTAACGGTGAGAAGACTCTCACCGTACCGGCCGGCGGCAAGCTGCTGCAAACCCTGGCTGCCAACAACCTGTTCCTGGCCTCCGCCTGTGGCGGCGGCGGCAGCTGTGCGCAGTGTATCTGTAAGGTGAATTCCGGTGGTGGCGATATGCTACCGACTGAAGCGGCTCACTTTACCCCGCGCGATGCAAAAGAAGGCAAGCGTCTTTCCTGTCAGGTTGCGGTTAAGCAAGACATGGAAATCGAAGTGCCGGAAGAGGTGTTTGGTGTTAAGCAGTGGGAGTGCACTGTGGAATCCAACCCGAACGTGGCCACCTTTATTAAAGAGCTGACCCTGCGTCTGCCCGAAGGTGAAAATGTTGACTTCCGCGCTGGCGGTTACGTACAGCTGGAAGCGCCGGCTCACCATGTCAAGTTTGCTGACTTCGATGTCGAAGAGCAGTACCGTGGCGACTGGGAGCACTTTGGCTTCTTCAAGCTGGAGTCCAAAGTGACCGAGCCTGTGGTTCGTGCTTACTCCATGGCTAACTACCCGGAAGAGAAAGGTGTTGTTAAGTTCAACATCCGTATCGCGACTCCGCCGCCCCGCACTGAGGGTATTCCGCCGGGTCAGATGTCTTCCTACGTTTTCAGCCTGAAGGCAGGTGACAAGATTAAGGTGTACGGTCCCTTCGGTGAGTTCTTCGCCAAGGAAACTGATAACGAAATGGTATTTATCGGCGGTGGTGCCGGTATGGCGCCAATGCGTTCACACATCTTTGATCAGCTCAAGCGCCTGAATTCCACCCGTAAGATCAGCTTCTGGTACGGTGCGCGCTCCCTGCGCGAGATGTTCTACGAAGATGACTACAACGGTCTGGCTTCCGAGTTCGATAACTTCCAGTGGCATGTGGCTCTGTCCGACCCACAGCCGGAAGACAATTGGACGGGTTACACCGGATTCATCCACAACGTGGTATATGAAAACTACCTGAAGGACCACCCGGCTCCAGAAGATTGTGAGTACTACATGTGTGGGCCGCCCATGATGAACGCGGCAGTCATCAATATGCTCAAAGACTTGGGTGTAGAAGATGAAAATATCCTGCTGGATGACTTCGGCGGATAATTGGAGGGCTTAGCTTGCTAAAAGCAATCACAGGCCCGACAAACTCAAAAACAGGGCCCGTCTTTACGGCCCTGTTTTTGCTTTGGGCGGCTGTAATTTTATCGGCTTGTGCTCCTTCGCCGGAGTCTTGGCAGTTGGCTGGCCGCACCATGGGAACCAGCTATCACATCACCGTCGTTCAGGTGCCCTCTGGGCTGAAGCAGGGTGAGTTGCAGCAGTTGATCGACGATGAGTTGCAGCAGGTCAACCAGGAGATGTCGACCTATATCGACGACTCTGAGTTAATGCGCTTTAACCAAAGCCCGGTAGGGCAGGCGATCCCGGTTAGCCAACACTTGGCAGATGTACTGGAAATGTCCCTGGATATTTATCGCCGCAGTGAAGGCGCTTTCGAGGTGACGGTCGGCCCTCTGGTCAACTTGTGGGGTTTTGGTCCCCAGCCCGAACCGGAGCATATCCCCTCAGATAAAGACATTGCCGATCTGCTAACCGTCGTCGGTTCCGATGCGTTAACCCTGACCCGTAAGCCAGACACTGTTATCAAGAGCCGCCCCGTTGAGGTGGATCTTTCAGCGATTGCCAAGGGCCATGGAGTTGATCGGGTTGCCGAGCTATTGGAAGACCTGGGTGTTCGAAACTACTTGGTCGAAATTGGCGGTGAACTGCGAACTAAGGGTGTGAATCCAAAGGGTAAGACCTGGGTAATTGGCATTGAAGTACCCAGCGCGGCAGGTCAGATGGTGCAGGAGCCGATCGCGGTGAGCGGGAAGGCAGTAGCTACGAGTGGAGACTATCGCAACTACTACGAAAGGGATGGTGTTCGTTACTCCCATAGCATTGACCCACGCTCCGGGCGGTCCATCAAGCACAAATTGGCATCGGTAACCGTTATTGCGGAAACCTGTGCTGAAGCCGATGGTCTGGCTACCGCGATCAATGTCCTCGGTGCTGATGCCGGCATGGCGCTGGCAGAAAGAGATAATCTAGCCGTCTTTATGGTGGTGAAAACTGATTCAGGTTTCGAAGAGCGTTCTAGCTCTGGCTTTAAACCTTATGTAGAGAGGTCTGAGAAGTGACAATTTTCATATTTGCCTTTGTGGCCATGTTGCTCGTTGTTGCCGGTATGGCGATCGGGGCCATGGTTCAGAACAAACCGTTAAAGGGAACTTGTGGCGGGCTCAACAATATCGGCATGAAGCAGGATTGCACAGTCTGCGGTGGCGATGACGATGAGTGTGAAAAGGAACAGGAGAGACAAAGACAGCAGCAGATGACTGCCGAAGATCTCGCTTACGACGCATCTAAACGCAAGTAAGCTTTCCCTCTCCAACAAGCCCGTGATCAACGGGCTTGTTGTTTTATGTCATTGGCACAGCTGGTGCCGATAACCGTATATTTAGTATTGAGTAAATGGCGTTAGCGCGCTGTGGACTCCGTTTGGAAAATAGAATTAGAGCATTTAATGGCAGAGCAAAAGTTTGACCTGGTAGTAATTGGTTCTGGCCCGGCTGGAGAGGCCGCCGCAATGAGCGCAGCAAAAAAGGGCATGCGCGTTGCGGTTATTGAAAAGCGCCAAGTGGTTGGTGGTAATTGTACTCACAAAGGTACCATTCCCTCCAAGGCGCTGCGCCACTCTGTCAAACAGTTGATGCGTTATAACACCCAGAGCGTTTTTCGCGCATTGGGTGAACCCCGCCGCCTTACTTTCCCCCAGGTAATGCAGACGGTGAATAAAGTCATTTCCTATCAGGTGGAAATGCACACTTCTTTTTATGCCCGCAACCGGGTTGAGCTGATCGTCGGCGAAGCCAAGTTCCGCGATGAACATACTGTCGAGGTGCTTATGCCCGATGGTGCGGCGGAAACTATTACCGCGAAGAAATTTATTATTGCTACTGGCTCACGCCCTTATCGCCCCGCCGATGTAGACTTTGATCACGAACGGGTCTACGACAGCGATATGATCCTGGACATGCGGCACACCCCTCACTCCATTATGATCTATGGTGCTGGTGTTATCGGCTGTGAATACGCGTCTATCTTTGCTGGCCTCGGCGTTAAGGTGGATTTGATTAATACCCGTAACAGCCTGCTGGAATTTCTCGATGATGAGATTTCTGATGCGCTGAGCTATCACCTGCGGGATATGGGCGTGACTGTTCGCCACCAGGAGGAGTATGCGCGGGTACTGCCCAATGAGCAGGGCGTAATTATGGAGATGCAGTCCGGTAAACGTATTCATGCGGATGCACTGCTCTGGTGTAATGGTCGTACTGGCAATACCAGCTCCCTCGGCTTGGAGAATGTCGGTCTGGAAGCGAACCATCGCGGACAATTGAGCGTTGATGACCACTATTGCACCGAAATTGAAAATATCTTTGCGGTAGGTGATGTGATTGGCTGGCCCAGCCTTGCCAGTGCCTCTTATGACCAGGGGCGTGCGGTTGCAGCAGCGATTGCGGGCCGTGGCCATCGAGTAATTGAAGATGCGCCTACCGGGATTTATACCCTTCCAGAGATTTCCTCTGTGGGTAAAACCGAATCAGAGCTCACCGCAGCCAAAGTACCCTACGAAGTTGGCCGCGCACTGTTCAAGCACACTGCGCGGGCGCAGATTTCTGGTGAGCGCGTAGGCATGCTCAAGATTTTGTTCCATATCGAGACTCACGAAATCCTGGGCATTCACTGCTTTGGAGCAGAGGCTGCTGAGATTGTGCATATTGGTCAGGCCATTATGAAACAACCAGCACCGAATAATTCAATCGATTATTTCGTTAATACCACCTTTAACTACCCCACCATGGCAGAGGCATATCGCAGTGCTGCACTGGATGGGCTCAACCGGGTTGCCCGCCTATGACAGAACCCTCACCCAGTGAGTTTCAGGCGTTGGTAAAGGAATTTTTTGAGCAGATTCCTTTTAATCAACAAATTGGACTTGAGATGCGCGACCTGGACCTGGAGGCGCTCACACTTTCCGCAGGCTTTGAACTGACCCCACAGTTGATCGGCAATGTGTGGAAGAACATCCTGCACGGTGGCGTAATTGCCACCGCCCTGGATACGGTTGGTGGTTTGACCGCAATGGTCGCCGCCTACCAGCATCTGGGAGATGTGCACTGGAAAGAAAAAGTGGATCGCCTATTAAAGCTGGGTACGGTCGACATGCGTGTAGACTACCTAAAGCCGGGCAGGGGAGAACACTTTCTCTGCCATGGCTCAATTCTGCGCACCGGTAACAAGCTGGTTGTAACGAGAATGGAGTTGATTAACGACACGGATGAATTGATTGCTACCGGTACGGCAACTTACCTGTATTGACCTTAGTCCGAGCCAACCCTTGGCTCGGAGACCTCCTTAGATATACCCCTTAGATGTACCCCTTATCCACTGGCTTTCTTTAAGGTGTTTATTGTTATGAGTGAAATTCTCGCATTTGCTGCAATCTCTCTTTTGTTGGTTATTTCACCAGGGCCGAACAGCGTCCTGATTCTTAAAACAGTAGCTAGTAGGGGGCTGAGGCCGGGAGTAGAGAATATTTTTGGGCTGGTTTCAGCAACATTTGCCCATGGTGCCATTTCAATTTTGGGCTTGTCGGCGATTATATTGCAGTCGTCTGAGGTTTATACAATTATCAAATATCTTGGGGCTGCCTACCTGGTTTATTTGGGTGTGAAAACGATATTAGCCACGCTGTCAAAATCGTCCGTGAAGGATACAGGGGATGAATTGTCACCAATTACAGCAGCTCCTGGGAACTCATACCGAAATTTTGGTGAGGGCTTTCTAACCCAGATTCTTAACCCCAAGGTATCGATGTTTTATCTCGCGGCCTTTCCGCAGTTTATCTCAGTTGGCAGCTCTAGTTACTATGAGGCTTTCCTGCTGGTCTCACTTCATGCATCAATAATATTCCTGTGGTTTCTGGCACTTGCGACTATGTTGTCGAAGTGGAAAGTGGCTTCCATTGGTGGGAATATGCAAAGATGGGTTCAGCGTTTTAGTGGTGGCCTATTGATTGGTTTTGGCAGTTTAGTGGTTCGCCAGGACACTTAAGATTCTCTCGTGTAACTGATGTTGTTTCCAGGGCTTCCAGTATTTATTCCTTCCGCCCTAGGTTAAAGCTTCCCCTGGCGGGTATGGAGCACAACAATAGCAGTATCCCTCCGAGACAAAAAAGAGCCACGATGTAGTGGCTCTTTAGCCTTTTTGATCCAAGTTCATTGATTCTTTCTTCTGATCGTTTGTTTATGTCTCTTTTGAGTACGTTATGCGGTGTAACGAAAGGTACGGATTGGTGCCTGTTTATCGAGGGTAATGAAATCATTGTATTGATTTAAAATTAACTGGGTGTTTAGTCAAATTGCTGTACTGATAAGTATATTTAAAACCGGTCTCTATTCAGAGGCTCCTTAAGTAAACCGAAATACCTTGTTGCCTGTAGTGAATTTTAAATAACAGTAATTATTTTGTGGTTGTTTTGCCTGATGGCGACATTGATCGCTTGTCGTGGACTTGTAGTCTGTAAAAATATAGCATGTTGAAAACGTTATATTTTCGACCATTCAAACTAATATAGTCATTGCTAAGCTGCGTTTTAATTTTAAGGTTCCCTTAAAGGTGGGTGATGCCTCAGTGTTTTACTTGTCACTTTCTTGTGATGAGTTGATCGGTTGAGGTGCAGTCTTTGAATTTTTTGTCGTGGTTTTTAAAGGAAATGTTCGGGTGATATTTTTTCTAATAATAATTAATCACTAAATTTGCACATTGTTTGCATAAAGTCCGGATAATATAAATAAAGCCGAATATTCGGTTGTGATGTGAGGATAAAAAATGCCAAGTTTACTGAATAGTGATGCAAGTGCGTCCAATTACGGTGGGCAGTTAACCTGGAAATTCAGTCAGGGAAGCTATTCAAAAATCACCAAAAAGCATCCGCATACCAAGGGTGGGATTTGTGAGGCTCTGTCAGTTAGCTGGGTCAGTAAAGCCCTTCAGTCGGGGCTTCAGGATGCGTTAACTACCGGTGGCAGTATTGATGATACAAAAATAGCCGTGGTCGCTCAGAGATTTGCCTCTATGTATCGATTTAAGTTTGCAAATGGAACTGAGGGTAGGCCTAGCACATCTTTTGAGATGATTAAGGAGACTAAACAATATTTGGAATCTCAGGGATTTCGCAATATTGGGCAGGCGGGTAGCGGTATTGCACAGAAGAAGAAAAGTCCTTCGTTGAAAGATCAGTTCGCCGCATCTTTCGATGTTCTTGAATCCAAAGACTGCTTCAAACAGCAGTCCAATACTATCCACTGCGTCTTAAGGACAGCTGGTACTGGTTGGGGACATGCGATGGCATTTCGTGTTGAGCCATCTGCGGATAAAGTAAGTTATTTTTTTGATCCTAATAAGGGTGAGTTTAAATTTCTTAAATATTCACAATTTAGAAAGTGGTATGAGCACTATCATAGTGATTCGAGATTATATAGAACATCAAGGGCTTTGGGGTTTGATATCTTTGTTCATAGCGACAGATAAATTAGGACTTGTGAGTTAGCGCTTGCGCATTTGAAGAGCACTTTGGATAGTTGGGTAGGGTGTCTACGGGTTGTAAACCTAGAGGAGCCGCTCTCCCTTCTACTTTTGACTCATACGGTTCTTTACTGATAACCCTTCCGTAAGTTTGTTTTAGTGTGAGTTTCTAAGGGCCTTTTGTGCGTCAAAGCTCCAAATATTGGCCTAGGCTATTAGTCCCATACTGACATAGTTTTGATTTTGAAAATGGGTTTTTAACTCCTTTCCGATATAGTTGTCCGGCTTCTCAATATGTTTGCTCTACTTCTTGTTGCCGCCCATTATATGTTGGGGGTATCTAGCCTTTCTCTGGGGCCCATTTGGGGCATTTTCAGTATCTCCTGATAAGGCTATCGAGCCCGATTAATTCTTCGATTCCACTCTAAACCATAAAGAAGCCCAATGGAGTGTGCTTTCTTGGCCAGATTTAAGCTCCATTGCGGCGTTGGTATTCTCATTGCTATCTATCTTGGAATAAGCGGTTTTGGCAGAGGGTTTCACATCTTTCGCGAACGGTGTTTGCAGCTAACAATTATCCCTGAGAAAATCACCGGCGCCTTTCTCTGAGAACTGCTAGTACCTTACATTTCAGGGGTTAATAACTTATCAATGGGAATCTCAATCCAAATGCTGGGCGACCTGCTGGTCTCCCGTGATGGCAGCCCAGTTAATCTACCACCTTCAAGAAAAACTCGAGCACTTTTGGCTTTCTTACTGTTGGCTGCGAGACCTCACAGGAGAGATCGCTTATGTGAGATATTTTGGGAGCTGCCCGATGATCCGCGTGCTTCCCTGCGCTGGTCTTTGAGTAAAATTCGATCCATTGTCAACGACCCAGAAATAGAGCGCCTCATTGCTGATAGAGAGCGTGTCAGCTTGGATACGGAAGGCATTTGTATTGATGTTGCCGAAATAGCACTTAAGCTTGATTCCCCCGGCGTTCTGACAGCAGAGCTGGAAGATATCCATCGACAGCTGCAGGAGCCTTTCCTGGATGGGATCGATCTTCCCGATCAAGAACTATTTCAACGGTGGTTGCTGTCTGAACGACAAGAGATTGTTCAATTGCAAGGGAGGGTACTGTCCCGCTTGTCCTCTCACCCGGGTGTTCCTATACCGGACCAGTTAACTTGGGCCCGCAGCTGGGTGGCATTGGAGCCCTATAACCCAAACGCTGCAACGCAGTTACTGCATTTGTTGAGCTCATTGGGATTGAGTAGCGAAGTGGAGTTCGAACGGGCAAGGCTTGCTGACCGATTCCGCAAAGCAGGCATTACATGGTCGCCCTGCAGGCTTGGTGAGTCGGTAGTTCAGAAATCCGGTGATGATTTAGCTACGGGGCGTAAACTGCTAACTCAACAGAAGGTTGAGTTTTGTACGGCCAGCGATGGTGTGCGTATTGCCTATGCCAAGATGGGAGAGGGGCTTCCTATAGTTAAAGCCGCAAACTGGTTGAGTCATTTAGAGCATGATTGGGATTCTCCGATATGGAGTCCATTGTTTCGGGAGCTTTCTGTCGACCACCAGTTTATTCGTTACGATGAGCGTGGGAATGGCCTTTCGGATTGGGAGGTTGAAAATATCTCTTTTGAGTCGTTTGTTACAGACCTTGAGACTGTCGTCGATGCCTGTGAAGTTGATAACTTTACCTTGCTAGGTATATCGCAAGGAGCAGCAGTATCTATTGAATATGCAGTAAGACACCCGGAGCGAGTTAGGCAGCTGATTTTGTTTGGGGGTTATCATGCAGGTTGGCGAATAGGTGCCAGTGAGGCCACGATAAAAGAGCGCGAAGCAGTAATGACCCTGACAGCGACGGGCTGGGGGCAGGATAACCCTGCTTATCGGCAGATTTTTTCCACGACATTTATGCCAAGCGCGAATGCCCGCGAATTAGAATGGTTTAATGAGTTTCAGCGGCTGACTACTTCGCCGGAAAATGCAGTCCGCTTCCTATCGGTTTTTGGCAGTATTGATGTGCGGGACAAGCTCAAAGAAATTAATGTGCCCACTTTGGTGATCCATTCACTAGGGGACCAGCGTATTCCTGTTCAAACGGGCTGTGAAATTGCTTCTGCTATACCTGGTGCTCGATTTGTTGGTCTTAATAGCGACGGTCACTTACTCCTGGGGCGGGAGCCTGCCTCCAATGTATTTGTGGAGGAAGTTCGTCAATTTATATCAAAGCATTAATCGCTGATAGTGATGCCTATAAAAATAATATGAGGGAGGGCGGTTCTGCAGTGCAGCCACCCTGCTCAAAAACCAACAACTAAAGCTCTTAAGGGTTGGCTATAGGTAAACAGCCAGTTCTTTAGCTGAAAGATAGCGAATAGATGCTTCTGGAAATTTTCGAATGATATTGAGGGCGGCGGAGCGGGCATCGGCCTCATCGGCATATATATTGGGGAGTTTAACATTGGAGGTTGTTCTACCCGATATATAGCGCATTACCACGATATATCGCCCTTTCCATTTGCCCCAAAAAACGTCATTAGGAGCGTTGTTGACTGAGGACTTTTCAGGGGCCGCTTCTTTCTCTTCCTGGGGCTTAAGCTCCAACTCCGCTTCTTGCTCCCACATAAGTTGGGCAAGCCGATTTAATTCTTTAGAGTAACTAGTTGACATAAATCTCAAAGGCTTAAGAGTTTATTGGTTTAGGGTGTTTTGTTGATTACTAATACTGGCAAATTAAAGAGTTAACAGAAAAGATCTTGATAAATACTAACCTATAGTTGAAATATAGAAGTTAAGTATGGGTATGATCTTATCCGCTTGCATAGTTTATATATAAAACTTCTCTCAATTTATCAATCAATATTCCGCTTGGTTCCATGGCACCTATTTGGTGCAGAGTCTGTCATGAAGAGCCGAGGGATATTGTTAAGGGGTATTTTCCCACATTCTAGGAAAAAATCATACCTGGTACAAATCAAATGTTTATTAAGTTTACAGATAGTTATGTTAACAGCTGCATATCCTGGAAGGATCTCTGTGATTACCTAGCGGTTCTTGGGTGATTACACCAGAGTGAGGGACTTTATCAGGCAAATTGTTTGGGTTTTCTATAATTTACAAGGCCAGTAGATGGTTATGGGGCCTGCTTTAGATATCTTTTGCCAAATACATGAGGTTTCTCATTACTGAGCTGCTAGTGAATACTTAGAGTTTTCAAGTCAGTAATTTTCATATGGTGACACTATTTCTAATAGAATAGGCGATGCTTAAACCTCACAACCCCTCACTCTCAGAGACTCTTCTTGTTCCGTTTAAGGTAGTGTAAATAAATGTAAAGGGTGCACTGGGGTGTCTACTTGCTTTGTCGCGCATGAAGAATAAATGAATTTCTCGGGAGGGTCCCCTAGGTAGTGCAGGATTGTATACTCCTGTTTATAGGTTAATTTACGAGACTTCCCTCTCACCCTGGCTAATAAAGTTGCCCTTCCCAAAGAGGTTGGCACTTTAGTCCTGCAAATAGTTTCACTGTATCCGCCTTTCAAATGATTCTTCAAACGCTCAATTCAACGATTGTGAGTTTTAATGGCTGAACTCGAAAGCGGCTTTGATCTCTTGATGAGTGCTCCCTGAGCACAGCGGAAACAAAAGTGTCGTGATTGGAGCTTGGCTTCAGCTGAGTCAGGTGAATCGTAAAGATACAGAAGAAGTAAATTTAGTGGTGAATTCCATGATTACCCCTCGCCAAAAGGATTTGGAGACTCACATAAGGCAAAATGTCTTATTTGAAAGTCAGTATTTAGGTGACTTGTTTCGGTTTCAAAAGATACTTGTTTCACCAAATGGAAATGTTTCAATTGGGTTTTCTTCCGATTTTAATCTGACAATGGTGATTTCAGGTGTTGCTGATATCAATAGTGATGCTTGCGAATTCCCTATGGCTTCGGGGGAGATCTGGCTATCGAGTGAAATGAGCCATGTTACAGTTGATAATTTGTCTGAGGGAGAAGACCTAATAATCATCTGTGCGAGTATCAGCCCGGTCATGCTGACACGATTTTATGAGCGACACACTCGCGTACTGATTAAAGCAAAGAATGCTCTTGCATCCAGCGTGACAACGCTTCCCAAAAGAGGGCCTTTTGTTTTTCCAGAGTGTGATCTCACGCGCTTTACTTTGGACTCACTGAGTGCATTTAGCAAGTTAAATGATGAGAGTTTGAATTATTTAAAGCTGGAAGAATTACTTCTCTTAAAGCTGAAGGGTGCTTGCGGTTGTCGCTTAGCTGACGAGCTGCTTCGGCAGGTTAATCCGGTGAACGAGCGTTTCCGTCGATTTATGGAGGAAAACGCTACTCAGCACTGGTCTGTAGCAAATTATGCTAAACAGATTGGGATGAGTCTCACATCATTCAAGAATAAGTTTGGCCAAGTCTTTAAAGCTGAGTCACCAAAGGCTTGGATTAACGAACGTAGGTTACAACATGCTGATATTCAGTTGAAGACTACCAATAAGCGTTTAGTCGATATAGCTCTGGAGAGCGGATTCTCAAGTCAATCTTATTTTACCCAGCTCTATAAATCGATGTATGGGTACCCCCCTTCAGAGGTAAGGCAGAAATCCGTAAAGTCAGCTTGAAAAGGTACTTGTGATTTCTTGTGACCGTATGCGCCTAGTCAGTTCCCGGAGAGCTGTTATAGTATTCGGCACTCTACGAATAACTAAATAATTGGTCCACAGAAATGGAAGTTAGAGAATTAGAAGGCCTGGAATTAGTGGGTTTTTATACCCGCACTAAGAACGCCAATGAGTCTGACCCAAAAACAGCAAAGATAACGCCAATGTGGGAACGCTTCGGCGCAGAGGCGGCCCCTAAATTAAGGGGCAACCCTAAGGTATTTGGTGTTTACTCCAACTACGAATCTGACCATAACGGTTTTTTTGATGTCTATGCATGTTCAGATATGTTGTCGAAGGATATGTCTGAGGATTTCAAGTCGATTCAAATACTGCCCGGCAAATACCTGATGTTTTCCGCTAAAGGGGAAATGCCTCAGGTCGCCATTGATTTGTGGGGCGAGGTTTGGAGTTACTTCGCTGCGGAGGATTGCCCCCATCAGCGAGCTTTCACCACAGATTTTGAACAGTATGTGGATGGAAACGAGGTTCAGATAGCCATATCCATCAAGTAATTGAATCGCGTATATATACGGGCTATTTGACTCTAGGGTGAATACCAAATTGGCGAGCTGAATGCTCGCCCCTGCTGGGTAAGGGGTACTTTTTCATCCATTTCAATACCGAAGCGTACCTTGTCAAATAGAGTCCATCGGGGAGTGGGTATCTCCAGGGCGCGCAGGTAGTAGACGGCTCTTTCCTTGGGGTTAAAGTCGGGATCTTTGAATACCGCGACTAGCTGAGGGGAGCCGATGGAGTTGGTGTATTCCGCCGTCTTCATATCCACAGTAGTCCCAACCGGGGGTAGTTTTCCCTCGGTATCCAGTTTACGGCTTCCAGACCACTTCACATTAAAGATCTTCTCCCGGGTGAGTCCGCTGCTATCCAACCAGCCCTTGATGATTTGAATACGGTCCAGGTTGGCGCCCTCAGGGTCTTTCAGTGCTGCGATAAGGAATGTCGGTGCCTGTCCCTCACTGGCTTGAGGTAGCTTCCCGCCCATTGGCACGCCTTTTTTATAGCCATTGGCGACCAGATCACCGTGAATATCCTCATCGTTATAGTCATAGCCTCCAAAGAAGCGAACTGAGATCCGGGGGCCTGTGGTGGCGAAAGTCTCTTTGCGGTACATCGCATCCCATATTGCCTCCCGGGTATTCTCGTTGGCCCAGACTCCCGTAATGCCTGAGGCAGCTTGTTCCCAGCCGAAGTACTCTCCACCAACCCCCTTGAGCAGGGGAAATGCCCAGCGCTCCTTGTTACTGGGTTCCAGGGTCTTGAACTTGCCAAAGAAGTTGTCCTGGTCAGGTGTCGAAAGCCCGGTATGGGTGTCGGTGGCTGCGTTTGCGCCTAGCACGAAAGGGTTGGTGCCCAGCTTCTCCTCCAGGCGAAGGCCAGACTTTAGTGCCTCCCTCCAGTACTCGTATTGCAGGGCACCGGGGGGCTTGGGCTTTAAGATCAGGTTGCCTCTATCCCACAGATCCCAGTTGGCAAATTCATCTTCCGGGGAGAGGGCAGGGTGGGACTCACTTTGTCCCTTTACCTGTACCAGCTCATAAAGGGGTTCATAACGGGCGCGCATTTGTGCCCACTCCGGAGTGAGTTCGGAGCCATCAAACTGCCGCTCGATAAACATACGGCCATTAGACATATTGCCGTTGTGGGGAATGGCGAGTACCCGGCCGCCGGTTTTGTCTTCGTAGGCTTTCATCCACTCCCAGAGTTTTACCGGGTTCTCGGTATCAAAGGTAGTTAGGGGAAGCAGGGTCTTAGTGCGGTCTGCGCCATCACGAAAAATAATATTGCGGTGCAGGTTGTCGCCACCATCGGCGTTAACCGTCCACTCAAAGGCGATAAAGGTAGAAAACTCTCCGGGTTTGTAATATTTCTCTGCGGCTTCAACGGTTTTTTCCCAGGCGGATTTCATCCATTTGGGGTCCATTACCTGCTCGGGCAGTTTGCCTTCTGATTGAAGCACGATGACTTCACTTTTTGCTTCATTGGTCGCTTCTTCGCTGCCTGAAATTAATGCCTCGTGCCATTTTTTCAAGGTGGCATTGGACATCATTTCCGGATTGCCATCGACGATCTCGCTGATAACTCCCATACCGTCTGAATGATCGGTGATCATGAACCAGTCGTAAGGGCGGCTGAGCTTGGCTTTCAGTCCGCTGTTGGAGGTAACAGTTTCTCCCAGGGCAAATCGATAGGCGTCATCGGGAGTAAGAATTGCGCCATCCAACCCCGCATCTACCGACCAGCCAGTATGGACATGTGTATCGCCAAAATAGACATTGCGAGCGATGCGTTTATCGCTGTCCCGTTGGGCTTCCAGCTCCGCTTCTATCTCCGGTGCCATCGCCGTGAGCGGCCGTTGTTTTTCTGGAGTGGCGTCCTCTGTCTGTCGGGCGTTTGAATTTGTATTTTTATCTCCGTCGGGCTTTTTACTGCAACTATAAAGGCTGAGTACAAGAATAAAGAGGAGCAGGGTTAATCCAGCTTTGCTCTTGTGCATCGATGGCGGCTCCATTTCCTGAATGTGTCGGATCGCTTTTTAACTTAAAAGAATTCGTTGCGAAGAGAAGATAAATTACAGCTAGCATAGTTGAGCGACTCTGTTTATTCGCGAATTGGGCCACACTGGGGGCCTTGTTATCTATCGGCACAATAGATAGTCTTCGGCTCCAGTTGAGTTAGCACATTTATGCAACTTCAAGAACATGGTTGGCTAATTCAGTCATATTGAAATATGGCTACGCAATAATCATCGCTTCGGGCGATAGGCAAAAGCAGGCATATGAGTAACAACGAAAAGCGTCCACTTTACATCCCCCACGCAGGCCCCTCCCTACTGGAAATACCACTGCTCAATAAAGGCAGCGCATTTAGCTTGGAAGAGCGTCTCGAGTTTAATTTGGTCGGTCTTCTGCCGAATACCGTTGAGACGATTGAAGAGCAGGCCAATCGCGCTTACCTCCAATTCCAGCAGTGTAAGACTGGACTGGAAAAACATATCTACCTGAGGGGAATCCAGGACGACAATGAGACGTTGTTCTTCTATCTGATCGAACACCATACGGAAGAGATGCTGCCGATTATCTACACCCCCACTGTAGGTGCAGCTTGTGAAGAGTTTTCCAGTATTTATCGCAACCACCGGGGATTATTTGTCTCCTATCCGGACCGGGAATATATCGACGATATTCTGCGCAGCGCCACTAAAGAGAACGTCAAAGTCATTGTGGTGACCGATGGCGAACGGATACTTGGGTTGGGTGATCAAGGTATCGGCGGCATGGGTATCCCTATTGGCAAGCTCTCTCTGTATACCGCCTGTGGCGGTATCAGCCCGGCTTATACCTTGCCTGTCACCTTGGATGTTGGCACCAATAACCGCACTTTGCTGAATGATCCCATGTATATGGGGTGGCGCCATGAGCGGATTTCCCAGGAAGAGTACGATGAATTCCTGGAGCAATTTATTGAAGCGGTAAAGCGTCGCTGGCCCAAGGTATTGGTTCAGTTTGAGGACTTTGCCCAAACCAATGCCACGCCGTTGTTAGAGCGCTATCGCGATCGCCTGTGCTGTTTTAATGATGATATCCAAGGCACGGCTTCTGTAGCACTGGGTACTATCCTGGCTGCCTGCAAGACCTGGCAAGAAACCCTCGCCGCGCAGAAGGTGACAATAGTGGGTGCCGGTTCAGCTGGGTGTGGTATTGCCGAGCAAATCGTCAGTGCAAAAGTGCAGGCCGGTCTGTCCGATGCCGAGGCTCGTGAACAGATCTTTATGTTCGATCGCTACGGGCTTGTGACTTCTGATATGAAAGGTCTGCACGACTTCCAAGCGGCTTTGGCCCAGGACCCGAGCAAGTACGAGGGAGTGTCCAGCTGGAACCTTGAGACATTGATCGGTAATGTTGAGCCCAGCATCCTGATTGGTGTATCGGGGCAGGGTGGCCTGTTTACCCAGCCAGTAATCGAAGCTTTGCACAAGGGGCACCGCCGACCTTTGGTGATGCCACTTTCAAACCCCACTTCTCGGGCTGAAGCGACTCCAACTGAGATATTCAGCTGGACCAAGGGCGAGGCTTTGGTAGCTACCGGCAGCCCCTTTGCAGCGGTAGAAATCGATGGTCATCACTATGCGGTAGCGCAGTGTAACAATGTCTACATATTCCCAGGTATTGGCCTCGGCGTGATTGCTTCCGGTGCATCCAAAGTGACTGACAGTATGTTGATGGCAGCATCCAACGCCCTGGCAGAGCAGGCGCCGGTGGTGAAGGATGGCGAGGGTGCCCTATTGCCACACCTGAATGATATTCGCGAAGTGAGCATGCATATTGCCAGGGCAGTGGCTGCCCAGGCGCAATTGGATGGCGTTGCGCCCAAGGTGAGTCGCGAGCATTTAGAGCGTTTGCTAGAGCGTAACTTCTGGCGTGCAGATTACCGCTCTTATCGTCGTCGCTCTTTCTAAATGAGAGCGCTGGGCCCGCTGCGACTATCGCATCGGGCCTGCATTTAAGCCAGCTTTTCCCCGGTATAGAAGGAGTCCGGCTGGCGCAATACCAAGTAATCCTCCCAGTGGAATCCCTGATTCAAAAACTCAATTGCTGCATTGACGCCAGATAAGAACAGGTGTTCGCAGTGGTGGTCCGGCATGGAAAAATCCAGCCAGTGCGGGTTTTCTCCGGTATCGGTGGGGTTAATGGGGATTTCTTTTACCAGCGCATGGTATTCCGCGTTCAAGCTCGCGCGCACATGGTTGTCGAGCATATTGCGACAAGTGCTGATCAGCCCCATCGCAAACCTTCCTACCTTATCTGATTTTGGCTGGTACAGGTCCACTTCCAACTTGATCCCAAAGGTTGGCAATTTGGGGGTGCCTATGGGTTTATGGAAGATATCGAAAGGGAAGTTGGAGACAAGGCCGCCGTCAACAAATTCAATATCTTTGGGAAAGCCAGCGCGGAAAAAACGTTTGGGATCACCGATGCCTTTAATGCTGCGCCAATTCTCGGCGACAGTATTGCATTCACTTAATTGGGGGATGCCCTTTACGGTGTAGGGCTTAAAGAAACCGGGTACCGACATGGAGGCACGCACGAACTCTGCCGGGTTTATTGCGCTCGGATTATCGAAGTAGAGCGGCGCCTTGGCTGGAAATACCGCGCGGGTCTCGGTAGTGATATCCGCTGCCACCAGGGCAACCTCGCCGCTACCTATCAGGTGGTCCGGTGTGCCGCGGTACAGGAGCTGTGGGAACTGGTTAATTCTCTGGTTGAGCTGTGCGGTGTTAGTAATGCCCAGCTGTTTCAACTCCGTTTGTAGCCACTGGGTAAAGGTATCTCCCGGATTCAGCCCCTTATGCCTGAGCAGGTGCCGCAAGGTGCGGATAGAATCGAAGGGGTGCAATGCCAAACTACTCATCAAGCCTTTGCCCTTGAGCAGGCGCTGTACCGTTTTGCGGGCATAGCGCTCGCCATCTTCAAAACTGGCAAAGTCCGCATTGGCCAGGATACCCAAGAGCTTTTCGCTCTTGCCAGTGCTCGGTGTACCGGCCGCCGCCAAGAAGAGTGCGTTAATGGCGCCCGCTGAGGTTCCTGCAATTTTGCGAAACCGAATTCCCGCCTTTTCAAGAATGTAGGTATATCCCACTAAGGCGATCCCCAGCATACCGCCACCTTCCATCACGATATCGACATACTGAAGGCCCCGGTTGTCTTTTACATCACTGAATACTTTGCCCTCAATGGTGGACTTGGATGCCTGCCAGTGTGCATCCGCTTTTGCGATGGCATTTTCAACCCATGGCGATTTTTGCATGTCGGCTTTCCGTAGTGTGACAGCGATCTACTTTAGATAACTTATGTGCAGGTTGGTGAAAAAGCCAGGGTATCACCCAGAATCAAATTCGCCATAGCGTCCAGTTTGTTTTTCGTGCCTTCCCACCTGGGCATCACTTGATTCATTAAACGGTAAAATCGTTCGCTGTGGTTGTGTTCGGCGATATGGCAGAGCTCGTGCAAAATGACATAGTCGATGCACTGGCGCGGTGCTTTTACCAGGTGGGGATTGAGGGTAATACGCCCCTGGGGGGAGCAGCTGCCCCACTGGGTTTTCATACTGAGGATACGCAGGGGAGGGCGCCCGGAAACCCAAAGGGCCTGCTCAAGCAGTGTATCCAGGCGGCGGTGAAAAATATCTTTAGCGCGCGCCTTGTACCATTCGTCCAAAAGCAGGCGCACTCTTTCGGGATCTTTTTTCCGCACGGATACTTCCAGCTTGCCGCGCAGTAATTTCACCTGTTGTTGGGTGTCTTCAGATTCAATGACTTTCAGCAGATATTGCTTGCCCAGATAGTAGTGGCTCTCGCCGCTGATATATTGCCGTGGCGTTATATATTCCAGCGCTTTGCGGAAATCCCGCAGCTGTTGGTAAATCCAGCGCCCACGTTTTTTTACCGCTTTTAAAACCGCATTGTTATCGATAGGTTCCGGTGCGCTGACCACCACACGGCAGTCTGGGTGTACTTTGATCAGCACTCGCCCACTGGCCTGGGGGCGGGGTTGGCATTCAAACGTGATGCGTTCATCCCCATAGGCAAAGCTCAATTGCCGGAAGTTGGGGTTATTTTTTTGGGAAAAAATAGGCACATTCATGCCGGGATTAGTCTCCGCTTAAACCAACGCGGGTGATCTGTAGGATCATCGCCACCATTTTCTTGGCCTGCACCATACCACTGCCGATGGATTTGCACTCCATAAATAATTTGGGCATCAGCTTTTTATGGATATCCTTCTCAATATTTTGCGGGCTGATGGAGTGCTCCATTACGGACTGGGCAACCATTGTATCGATCTCGAAGGCCAGCTTGATCCACTTATCCTGCACCTGTCTATCACCAACCGCAAAAACCTCCGGCAGGTTTTTCTTGAATACACCAAAATAGGCCTGGGCATGACGATTATCGGCAAAAGCGTTGGGGATTTCGTCCAGGCTGCGGGCTTTTACCTGGGCTTCCAGCGCTTCGAACAGTAAGTACTGCTTGTGTGGGTGATCGAACAGTTTTTCCGCCTCCTCAATCGCTTGCAGCAGTAACTTGGAAAAGGCTTCCTGGGCATAGGGATCGTCGCGCAACTCCTGTTCGATCATACGGGTTACGCGGGTTTTAATAATATCGGTTTCGTTGCGGGTTTTGTCCTCCCCCCAATCTTCAGGCCGCTCCGCCTTGCCCATTTTATTGACTTCGTATTTACCCTCGGGCTCTAAGATTTCCACGCCCACCACATGCTTATCCAACAGGTTTTTTACCTGGGCCGCGTACTGGTCATAGTCCACAGAGATTCCGGTTTGCTGTAGCGCCCATTGGCGCAAACTGGCAAATTGTTTAACCGTCTGTTTGTAGTGCTGGCGATCACTGTCGCTAAAGCTTTTGTCTTCGAAGAAGGTGGCCGATTGCAAGGCTACTTTCAGGCAGGTGGTGAAGTGGGTGAGTGCCTCGTAGAAGTCCTCGCGCACTTTTAGGTTCACATCGACCAACTCACCATTGCGCTGTTCAATTTTGGGCACTATCACCTGACGCAGTTGCTCGGTGTCCTGCTTATTTTTTATGCCGGCGAAAATGCCCCAAAGGTTTTTATACAGCAGGGGCAGGCGCTTGTACTCGCTGCTCATGGGGCTATAGAGCCCGGCGATATCGTCGATATCGTAACCGCCCTGGGTGCGCGCGGCCAGATCCTGGTATTTCTGCATGGTGGTATCCAGCTCTGCCAGGATGCCCCGGTAATCGATTAGCAGGCCAAATTTTTTATCCGGGTGCAGGCGGTTGACCCGCGCGATCGCCTGGATCAGGTTGTGTTCCTTGAGGGGCTTATCGATATACAGCACTGTATTCTTGGGCTCATCGAATCCTGTCAGTAGTTTGTCCACCACAATCAGCAGTTTCAGGGAGTCGTCTTTATCGAAGCGTTCAATCACTCCCTGGGTGTAGCGCTGTTCATTTTGCGAGCCCACATTGTCTTTCCACCACTTCACCACCTCCGGCATCGAGGATTCATCTACCGCCTCGTTGCCCTCGCGGGTATCCGGTGCACTAATCACTACCGCCGATTCAAATTTCTGCGCTTCTGGCCAGTGCTGTTGGGCCTCATCCAGGTACTTTTTGTATTGTATGGCGGTGGCTTTGCTATCGCAGGCCAGCTGGCCCTTTAAACCCGCATCGATATTTTTAACAAAATGGGTGGCGATATCGGTAGCAATCAGTCGAATGCGATCGTCTGCAGTGTAAATCTCTCCCTTGCGGGCAAACTTGCGCTTTAAATCCGCCTGCTGTTCCTCGCTCAAGCCCACGGTGATGCGCTCAAACCAGCGGTCAATTGCGCGCTCGTTAACATTCAAGTCCGGGATACGTTTTTCGTACAGTAGTGGGGTTACGGTGCGATCCTCCACCGCCCGCTGCATGGTATAGGCATGGACTATGGGGCCGAATTTATTGGTGGTTTTGTCGTCTTTCAGCAGGGGTGTGCCGGTAAAGGCCACAAAGGCGGCATTGGGTAGGGCCTGGCGCATACGGATATGGTTTTCGCCGCCCTGACTGCGGTGGCCCTCGTCGATCAGCACAATCAAGTCGGCACTGTCATTGCGACACTCCGGCAGGGCAGTGGCGCCGGTAAATTTTTGCACCAGCGAGAAGATAATCCGCTCATTGCCGCTGCCAATCTGCTGGGCCAAACGCTTGCCGGAAGTGGCCATGGCCGCTTCCTTATCTTTCTTGCCCGCCAGTTCGCCGCCACTGGCAAAGGTATTGCTGAGCTGGCGCTCCAGATCCACCCGGTCGGTGACAATAACCAGGCGGCTCTGTTTGAGACTCGGCTCGAAGATCAGCGCCTTGCTTAAAAACACCATGGTGAAGGATTTGCCGGAGCCGGTGGTATGCCAGATTACGCCGCCCTCCCGCGCGCCGTCATTGCTGCGTTGGGCAATGCGCTCCAAGAGCCGTTTGATACCGAATACCTGCTGATACCGGGCGACGATTTTGCCGGCCTTTTTATCGAACAAAGTGAAGTAACGGACCATCTCCAGCAGTCGCTGGGGCGATAGCAAGCTGATTAACAACCGATCCTGGCCGCCCAGGGCCAGCTCGCCGCCGGCGATCAGGGTTTGGTACCAGTCCAGATCTGATGGGGAGCGCTGTTTAAACAGAGTTTGGATTTGTTCGCTGGAAAGGGGGCGGTTTTTGATCGCCAGCATTTCCTCATCGGCGATATCTTCCTCGCGCCAGGCCGCCCAGAATTTTGCCGGGGTGTTACAAGTGCCGTAGCGACCCTCGGCACCGTTGACTGACAATAATAGTTGGCTGTAGGCGAACAGTTTCGGGATTTCATCGTGGAGCTGGTTGCGCAGGCTCTGGGAGATACCCTCGTCGATAGAGGGGCCTTTCTTGCCATCCGGGCGCTTGGCTTCGATCACTACCAGGGGAATACCGTTAACGAAACACACCATATCCGGGCGGCGGGTCTCTACGCCGCTGGCGCGGGTTACGCTGAATTCCTCGGTAAAGGCAAAGTGATTGTTTTCGATGGTGTGCCAGTCGATCAGGGCAATCGTGGGGGTGGCTTTTTTGCCATCGACAAATTCGGTCACCGAAATGCCGTAGAGCAGGTGGTTGTACAGCTCTTCATTAGCTGCTAGCAGCCCTTTGTTTAGCGCTGGATTGCACACTATGCCAATCAAGTGGTCGATGGATTTTTGTGAGAGCGGCTGCTCTTTACCGGCGAAATGGAAGGTCCGTTTGCCCAGCTCCCGGCGCAGTATCTCCGTGAGTACCACTTGGTCCTGGCGCCCACTACGGGCTGCATTGGCCTCGGTGGGAGGCAAAAACGACCAGCCCAGATTGCATAACAGGGCCAGGGCGGGGATCTTTGCGGCGTATTCTTCTTGGAATTTCGGTACTGCTGTGTAATCCATTTCCACGGTAATGCATGTCTCCAAAGGGAAATCCATTTTTATTGGGATAAAAGTGTCTCTGTTTCCGGGCTGTGGAGCAAGCCGGGAAAATACGCTTGCCAATCTCCGGCTACTAACTGCTGGCTATGCAGATTAAAAGGCAGCGCCCAAAGATGTAGGTTGTCGGAAAAACTAAAGCGCGGCAGGGGTTGGTAAAAATCCCCATGGGCGGGAAAGATCAGGGCCATATGGCCGCGGCCATCCATGTAATAGTTGCCATAGGCAAAGAGCTGGTAGAGATCGGCCTGGCTCAGTTTGTACTTAGTGCTGCTATTACTGGCGTGGCCATTTAATAATTTCCACTTGCTATCCATTACGGCCACTTGTGGGCGACCACCTCCGGTTGTGTCACTTTCCAGCAACAAATCCGGGCGAAGTTGAAACCAGCGGCCATCCGTTTCTGTGCCCTTGGGTTTGTGTTTTAACAGGTATTGGCTGCTTGCCTGGGTGTGTAGGTGAGTGCCGGGTGGCAATGCCTGTTGCAGGCTGTGCGCCACATAAATTTCAAATAACCGTTCCATGGGGAAGAGCAGGGCGATACCGCGATGTTCGCCCTGGGTAAAACTGGCGTTGAGGTTTTGTAAAATTAAATGGCACCAGGGTTTGACCGCCTCATAGCTTTGCATCAACCGGTCCGAGCGCCATTTTGGCAGTTCGGCCAGTGGCACCGGGCTTGCCGGCACCGCCGCCATTTGTTGATTTAAGCTATTGGCCAAGCGCCAGTTATCGGCATTGGCGCAGAGCTTCAGGGTAATTTCCAGGGCGCTTTTGAGCAGGCGGTTTTCACGGATTTGAGGGCTGAAAATATCGTGCTCAATATGGAACCAGGTGGCCCTGTCCGGCGTTTGTTGGGACTGCCGGGCCATATTGAGACGGCCACGAATAAACTGGCTCTCCTCCGCCCGGCGCTGGTAGTCACTGCGCAGCCCGCGTTTTAACAGCCGGCTCAGGGCTTGTAAGAACTGTGAAAAAATCCACTCGTGCAGGGGCAGCGGTTGCTGCTGCAAATCGGCCGGGCCGGCACTGCGGGGGATAATTCCCAGGCTGATGGCGAGCATTTTCTGCAACAGTTGCCGGCTCCGCTGCGCTTCAGTGGCAGAGGGTGGTTGCCGGTGGGTTTTCGGCAGGATTTCGATGGCTTCCCCTGTGGGGCTTTGCAGAAACCCCACATAGCTGCCCAGTTGGATGCTGTGGGCGCCGCTATCCCGAATAAAACGACTGCCTTGGCTCTGCCCCAGTTCCCGCAGCCATGCCAGGGTTTGTGCCGAAACCCGCGCACTATCCAGGCTGGCGAAGCTGGTTTGATCGCTGTGCAGAGTGGCGTACTCGCGAACCTGGATCATACCGCTACTTCGCTTTCGGCTTTTTCCAATGCTGGCGACTTCGGTGATGCAGTGGCGGTAGCTGGGGGCAGTATGCCGCGATAGGCATCGGCTTGGATAAAGGCCTCTGTATTGAGGGAAAAACGCCGCTCATTGATTTGGCTGGCGATATCCGCAGGGAATAATTCGTTTAAAGGTTGTTGGCCACCCTCAATAATAAAGCGGTTGTGCGGATGTTTCGCCGGGTCATTAAGTACCCAGCCGATGCGCTGCCAGTCATCGAAAAAATACTCTTGTAATAGCGGCAGTATCTGCTGCTGGAAAATAGTGGCCAGTTTACTTTCGCGCTCTTCTAAAGGAAGACTGCACAGAGGCAAAAAGTAGCTGTGGCCAATCAGGTGATCCCGATCTAACAGTGCCTCGATACGCTGGTTTAGGGTTGTGAGCAACTCACCGATATCAATACCGTAAACCTGTGTACCTGCCAATAATTCAGGATTGGGGGGCATTTCTACAAAGCTAAAGCGGCGGCGCAGGGCCAGGTCCAGTTGAGCCAGAGATTTATCGGCGGTGTTCATGGTGCCGATTACGTACACATTGGGCGGCACGGCGAAGGTCTTTTTGGAGTAGGGCAGTATCACTTCGCGGGCATCCTCGGCACCCTTGCGCTTGGCAGGTTCCAGCAGGGTGATCAGTTCACCAAAAATCCGCGAAATATTGCCGCGATTGATTTCGTCGATAATCAAAACCAATGGCTTTTGCTGTGGCTCGCTAATATCCTGCGGTGCCAATAGCTCTGCAAGTTTGACTATATCAATGGTGGAAGGACGCAGCTCGTAGAGTGTCATTTGTGAGAGTGCTTTTTTAAACAGTTGCTCACGGGGCAGGCTGGGTTCGTACTGCCGGTGCCATTTTACCGGGCGCGCCTGCTGGTAACCGGTGCGCTCATCGGTTACCAGGCGTTGGTAGTCGCCGGTGATTTCCGCAATTGCGCGAAACTTGCGGTTGCCATCGGAAATAACCACCAAATCCCCAATTCGAAGAGTATTGCGGAAGTTATGTACAGCAGTGATGGGGTAGTCAGACTGCTGAATCTCTAGGCTATTGGCCGTCTCAAACTGTTTGCGTACGGAATCGCGGCTAGTACAGCGAGAAAAATCGATACTCTCGCCATAGCCCAACAAGACATAATTATTTTCCAAGCACTCCTGATAAATATCGTCGTTGTCCTCCAGGGTATTGCCCAGGGACATTTTCCAAAAACGGCGGCCATTAAGGTCAATCTGTTCGCCGCTCTGGCGGGTAACTTTGGCATCGGCGGACTCACATAATTCCTTAAATACACCGTCCTGAACGGAATAATTTAGTTGCCCGTTGTCACTACTCTCGGCGCGGATACCCTCAATAAAGTCCTCGTAGGCAAAACTCTGGTGAAAGGTGGTAAAGACAATGCGCTTTTCTGCCTGTAGAGCGTCGTAGCGCTCTCTCACTGCGCGATTATCGGGCTCATCTTGATTGGCGTACCACTGCGGGTCGGCGATCTGTACGGCCAGGTGGGTGGTATTGTAGGTTTTGCCGGTGCCGGGAGGGCCGAACAGGATTTGGTTGAGAGGCTGGATAGGTAAGTTAGTGAGGGGGAGTTTCTCATCCATAAGCTCATTCTCTTGCGAATCGTTCTCTGCGTAGAGCCGCCAGATCAGAATATTGGTTTGCACATCATCAAAAGTTTCCGGCTTGTACTGGTTGATGATTTTCTTGAGAGCTTTATTACTCGCCAACCAATGCTCTTTTCCATCAGGAAGGTCTATATCCCATCGCCGATGGATTTCATTTAAAAGCAGCCTAAAAATATTGGGGGATACCACAGTGGTACATTGGTTGGGGTGAGCGGCAGCAAAGACCCGGTTAATCACTGAGTGCAACACGCCAATAACCAAGCCCTGGGATTTAAAAGCAATAAAGCTATCGACAACCTGACGGTGTGTTGCTTCTGAGCCATCAGAAAAAATTTGCCAGGTTAGGCTGCGAAACTCTTGTTGTAATTGTTCGAGCGCTTTCCGTGAGAGGGCTCCTGTCTTTATGGTGGCGACGCCATTGCTGCGGGTCCACCACAAGTCTTCCAGTAGCTTATCGGAAATAGTACCGGTTTCTCGCGCCTCCTGAATACGGGAAAGTAGATCTTTATAATCTGCTTCCCACTGGGCTTTCGAATCGAGAAAGGTTATTCCGGCAGCGCCGAAAAGTGTAGCAACGGCGCTAGAGAGTTTGCGGGCGCTGGTGGTTTCCGTATCCATCTATATCATCCCTGTAACTGGTTATTTTCTTGGTTTGGACTGCCCCGGATTTCTAGCTGGAGTACTTAATGCAAACAGCAGCGTTTAAACTTTTTACCGCTGCCACAGGGGCAGGGGTCGTTGCGGCCGGTTTTGGGGTCTGCTCGGTGGGGACTGGAGTTGGTTGAGAGTTCCGGGGCCCGTTGTTGCAGCCAGTGACGGTGCAGGGCGCGGGCGGCGGGTTCTATTTGGGTGATGCTGTGCTGGTGCTCTGCATCGGTGAGGGCGCCGAGGTGATCGAAGTGTTCCTCGCGGCCGTGTAGGGCGATGGCTTGCAGCTGGGTGTCCAGTTCTGCGGGCAGGTTGGGCCATTGGCCCAGGTCGACGCCGCGCATATAGCCGAAGCACCACTCCTCGACGATGGCGAAGGGAGCTTCGCCCTCTCGCTCGGTGATACGAAACAGGGCGCTGAACTCTGCGGGGGTTTCCACCAGCATCATGGCATTGCTGTTCATCAGCTGGAACAGCAGCGCGGTAAAGCGCTGCATCTCCTCTTCACTCTGCCACTCCGGCTCATTGCCGGGGCCGCCCCAGAGGGCGGAGAACCAGCGGCTGGGGGGAATCATTTCCGGGCCGGACACCAGGGCGGTGAGAAAACCGTCCAGTTCGCAGATATCCAGCACCGAATCGTCGTTGCCGTATTTGAGCAGCACGTCCTCAATAAATTCCAGATCGGCTTCACTGATGGGTGTATCGAGATTGAGGGTTTCGCTAAATGTCATTGGGCGTCCTCCAGCAGGGCTCGGCGCTATTGCTGCTCTCTTGTCCTTTGTGTACTGCTGGGGATGGTGATTCAGCTGCCGGGTGGCGTCAAGGGTTGGGGACCGCTTGTTTCTTTAGGGGAATCGGGTTGGTTGTTTATTGTTCAGCTAGAGGTCTAGTTTTGTCGAGGGTATTGGGTCGGCAGGCTTGGTATGTTCCAATTGCTCGTCAATCTTGTAGAAGTGGGGTTCGCAGTTACTATTGGTGTTATTGGTTATATGAATAATTTCGGTGGCTACAAATAAATAGCTGTAAGTACTGAAGTGCCCATACCTGCCGGGGCCGTGTAGTTCGCCTTTTGCGATAAGAAAATGACTGCTCCAGTCTACAACCTCAATATCTGGTTGCGAACTAAACCAAATAGATTTGGGTTCGATTACTCTATCAGTTTGAGCTTGTAGAAGCTGGATGTTACAGGGCTCAAAGGTGTGCGTTTCTGGCGCTATGGCTAAGTTGTCTCTGAAGTACCCAATTAGTTTTCTATCTGTTTGATTAGTACATGTTTCGATGAGGGAAAGGGTGGTAGGAAAGTCCTGGTCTGGGGTGCGCTGGTATTCTAAGCCGCAGTTTCTACTTTTCTCAATAGTCTGTTGCGGTAAGTTATAGCCACCGAATCGCTCTCCCGCACAGCTGGATAGCAGTGGTATCGCTACTAGACGTACGTGCCTAAAAATCTCATGTTGAAATACTACCCTAAAGATCATTAGGGTGTATTTAATTGTGGGCACAATTAGTTTGTACTGTTTATTCCCCCTTTTTGGATATTGGCATCCAGCCTAAATAGGTGCGGGCATTTTCATAATGATCCATACCCACTTCCCAGGTGGTATTAGCGTCCCCATTAATAGATCTTGTTGATTTCCATATTACCCGTACATAGCCGCGGCTGGTGGCATCCCCTTTATGGGGCAGGCGTTCGCGGCAACTGATCCACTGTGGGAGTTCTGGAGTGGCCACTTTGTCTGTTATTGAGGGGGAGTGATTGATCAAATGATTACTCCTTTTGAAAACAGGGTTTTTATTGGAATTTTCTTAACCAGCTTTCTAGCTCGGCAGCTTCTGCTCACTGCCTAATCGCTTCGGATGAGTATAGTTGCTGTTTGTGATTTCTGCCGCCTGATAAGCTCGGTTACTACGGAAAGTAAAGGTTAGTTTGTAAAGCACTAGAGGGCGCCATACTAAAGTTGTTAACACCCTTGGATTTGGCTCTTGAGTAGTGCGGGCGGAAATTAGGTGGCAGGTAAACCCTTTATGGCTCGAACTGGGATGATGTTAAAAGTGGCAGCTCTAGTGGTGACTATTTTTACGCTGTTTGTAGTGGTCTAATACTTCCGGGTACTTCGCTAAGACGGTAAAACCGCCAAGCGAGGTGAAGTATGACAACAAAAGGTACACGCCGGCAATTCAAGCCGGAGTTCAAAAAAGACGCCGTAGCCCTATTAGTCCATGCGGAAAGTAATGTAACTAATCTAGGGCTGTCCGTATAATGTATCTATTATGCGTACACCTAAACCTGTTCAAGTTTCTGACAGTGACACGGATATTTTGAACGAGTGGTGCCGGTCAACAACTCTTCCACATGGTCAAATTATGCGGGCGAAGATTATTCTTCAGCTCAGCGAAGGCATGACTCCTACAGATGTAGCTATCGCACAGCGAGCGTCACCGAAGACTGTTCATCGCTGGCGAAGCCGCTTCGAACACGAAGGTATTGAAGGACTGCGAGAACGTACTCGTAGTGGGCGACCAACTGTTATCGAAAAGGACGTTGTAGATCATGTATTGTTTTTAACAACACAGCGTATACCGGAAGAAGCGACACACTGGTGTATTGAGCTAATGGCTAAATACGCAGAAGTAACACCATGGCAGGTTCGGCAGATATGGAAGCAGCTGACCTACGACCCCATCGCCTAAAAACGTTCAAGATCAGCAGTGACCCTGAATTTTCTGAAAAGGTTATCGACATTGTGGGTCTATATATGAACCCACCAGAAAACGCGGTAGTTCTTAGTGTTGATGAGAAAACACAAATTCAAGCCTTGGATAGAACTCTGCCCGGTCTCCCTCTAAATCCGAGTCGAATAGGCAGTCGGACTCATGATTACAAGAGGCATGGTACTGCGAGTTTGTTTGCCGCCTTCAATACACTGACTGGAAAAGTGATTGGAAAGGTTGTGAATAGAACTATCAGCAAGGAATTTCTATCATTTTTGAAGTTGGTCGATCGACGTACAGATTCAAATAAAGATCTCCATATAATATTGGATAGCCTCAGCGCACAGAAGATGAAAGAGGTTTGAGATTGGGTGGAATCACGTCCGCGCATTCACCTTCATTTTACCCCTACCAGTTCATCATGTTGAATGCAGTAGAGGGATGGTTTGCCCAACTAGAGCGTAGAGCGCTATACTGGAGAGTATTCACGAGTGTTTCGGAGCTAAAGTCAGAACTGGAATACTTTATCAAGATTCATAATGCTAAAGCTGCAAAGCCATTTAAATGGACAAAGCCTGCCGGTCAAATTCTGGCTTCAGTAGAACATGCAAAACAATCATTACAGAAAAACAATCATTACAGAATTAATCGCATAGACCACTAGCCGCTTATGAAACGACTAGCCTCTTGTGGTATTAAATTAACAATTCTTTTAAATTAGTCAGAGCGATGACACTCAATTGGTAGCCACGGATAATGGCACCTATTAGATTCAGTTTTGTTGTCTTGGTCGGAAGAGGCTTCGTCAGCGGCGAAAGCCGGCATAAATGTACAAACTACGGCTAGAAGCAAAGCTCTAAAAGAAATTTTTTTAATCATCATTTAATCCTTTAATTGATATAAGTCTCTTGAAGGCTAACACGTCAATTTAAAGCGCACAAGGCATGAATCATTACCATGCTTTCCTATTGCAAAGATAATCAAAGTTCCGGGACCATTCCTGCGGTAGTGGCTGGCCGTGCCTCTATGTATGAATGGCGCTGTAGGTCGGGTGCCCCGGAAATTATCAGGCAGATTTCTAAACCCGATGCCCGGGTTTTTTGTCTAATTATTGGTATCGGTTAGATAGGCCCGTTTCTGTTGAGTAGGGAAAGCCTATAATCAGAAGGCTTTCTCTTCCCGCCTACCCATAAGTTATCCCTGTCCTTCCATCTTTTCATTGTCCATGCGCTTGGCGAGTTTGTGGCCTTCGTCCGACTGCCCAATTTTCCAGTAACTGGAGATATAAATATGGGTTTTAGGGATTGCTCTTTCCTGCTTAAAGAATTGCCGTAGGGTGCGCATGCTGTCGAATTCACAGGCGGCCCATACGGAGGCCTGTCCATCGAGCCAGGTTAGTGCCTGTAATTTTTCCAGTAGTTTCTCGCCGGATGGAGCCGGATTGATAATCCATTGGATTTGCAGATTCTCTGGGTGTTCCAGCTCTTGAATATCAGCTTCACTGGAGACCTCAATTAATGCGTACCCCTTTGCATCCTTGGGTAGCTCCGCAAGGTTTACGCTGATGGCTGGCAGTGCAGTCATGTCCCCCAATAGTAAAAACCAGTCTGCCTCGGGATTGGTCATTTTTTTGGGGCCGGGGCCGCGGGTTAAGATCGTATCGCCGGGCTGTGTTTTAAGTGCCCAGCTTAGAGCGGGCCCTTCGTGTTCATGCAGGGCGAAGTCGATATCAATTTCAGTTTCACGCTGGTGTCTGATGGTATAGCTTCGCAATAGCGGACGCTCGCTTCCAGCTTGTGGAAACAGAAATTTGATATAGGCGCTTTCCTGATTGGGGGCGAGAGTTTTTAAATCATCGCCACCGAGGGTGATGCGCAGCATATTTTCAGTAATTTGTGTCCTGCGAATAACGACCAATTCTCTGGTAACTTTCTCGGCCATAGGGTTTAGCTCCTTTCGTCAGGGGTGGAGTGTTCTTTCATATTGGCGACCATAACGCTGGCAATGCGGGCGAAGTTTTCTAGTTCTTCAGTACTCAAGTTGCGAGTCATTTGTCTGGCCACTTCAGCTTCTTGTCCGCTTACTTTTTCCAGCGTGCTTATTCCGTCTGTAGTTAGTGTCAAAAACTGGCTGCGCCGATCATTGGGGTTGTCGGTCTTTTCGATTAGCCCCGAGTGCACCAGGTCGTTTAGCACTCGTGTTACTTGGGCTTTGTCCAAATTCATCCGCTGGGCAATTGACCGGGCAGTACTCAGTGGAAATTTGAAGACACCTTTGAGTACCCGTATATGGCTCACCGGCAAGCCAATTTGCTGCTCCTGTATGCCAGCTCGCAAACGCCGTTTGTAGGCGTGAATAAGCTGGTGGAGGGATTCATTGATTGCGGTATCTTTCATGGCGCCATGCTAACTGGTTGATAGTGTCAACTTTATTGATATTGGTTGACTCTGTCAACTAAACTTAGATGGAGAGAGGCTGGATTGGTGGTCTGTGGAGGATAATTTGGATGGGGGTGTAGGGAGGCTGGGAAGGGGGTACCCCCTTCCCGTGAGCTTAATTAGGTGTTACCAAGTCAAGCTGATATCGGTTCCATCAAACTTTACATCTGAATCGTACACATACTTCAAGGTACCTTTCCAGAAGGAGCCGTGCCATTCCCAGTCGGCATCGTAACTTACCTCATTGAGTACTTTCTGTCTGAAAGCATCAAAGCTCCCGTAGCGCTCTTCACTTCCCATAATGACGACCCAGGTCTGCTCGTTCCAATCGCAGGTCACAGTGTTGGAGTCACCATTGCCGCAGGGGTAGCGGACGGCAACGTATCCATCATCTTCCCTACCAAACTTCCAGTTACCGCTGCGGGACTCCTCCTCGAACTCTTCGGGCCACTGTAGAGCGACATCGGAGCCGCCGGAGTGAAACAATTCTATCTCCGGATAGGGGTTGTACTGGATCACGGCGACATTGTTTACCTGCTTTATTTTCGGCAGGTGGTCATTTTGCATGGTGCTATTGCCGTCGCCGACTTTTGCCCAGATAGACTGGGAGCCGGTGGTGGCTATCCAGGGGGTTTGTTGGTAGCCCTGGCGGCCTCCCCAATAATTCTGGATGGAGTGCATCATGACTCCGCCATCTTTGTACATGGAGAAGTTGGCCGAGGAGAGTACGGAACTGCGGCTGAATACAGCCCCCGCCTTGGCGGCCGCAGGGGCGGCTGCTTCGGATAGTCCCAGGAACTGGTCAAATGCTTTGAGCCCCTCATAACCTTCGAGTTGGTATTTGCTGGCGAACCAGGCGGTATCCGCTGCGACATCGGGGTGGAAGTAGGCTCCCTGGCTCCAATAGAAGGGTACGCGCTCTTCCCGGGGAAAGTCTGCATAGATCTCGTTTCTGGCATCCCCCAACGAATGGCCGACTGAATAATTTATGTTGAGATCTTTACCGAAATATTCGAAAACCTCATCGGTGATTTCCAATCCGGAAGTGGCGAGCATTACTCCGGCGGGACTGGGGGTGCGTACTGACTCTTTGCCCAGGCCTGTCAGGAGGTAGATAATCCGGTTGATATTCCCACCGGACCCATTGCGGCGGTAGCCGTCATTACTGCGCCCGGCTGCGGCGAAGTTGATCCCCTGGTCGTTGGTCACCAATAAAATATCTTGCAGCAAGCGATGAGCAGCGCCGATTGCTAGTTCACGGATTTCCTCATCCTCTGCAAAGTCTACGAGGTTTAGCAGTGCCGAGAGGGTATAGGGGTAGTAAACAGGGGAGTAGAACTCATAGAAACCATATTGGTTCTTCACTTCCAGGTAGCGCTTTAGGCGCTTATAAGTTCTGTCGTCCTCAAATGCCCCATATTTCTCCTGGAGGAGATATTGGGCAGAGGTGTACATGATCATATGGTTTTCTGAAGCAAAGACATGGTCACCCGTCCCGCCTTCATTAAACCAGAAGTGATAGCCGTCGAGTGCGGCAAAGAGTTCGTCTTTTATTTCGGGGCGGAAGAACAAGATGCGGATTAGGCGGGTGAGAGTGAAGTCAGAATTTTTCTTGCCGCCGTTGCGGAGTACATCCAGGTTCTTATTTAGCGCATCCCAGTTGAGATCATCACCGGTGTATGCCTGAAGTACGACGGCAGTATCGTTGGTAGAGGTGACTCCTTCCTCAATATATTGCAGCTGCCTGTCAATATAGGCGTTCTCATCAAAGGACTGGGCTTGAGACGTCGCTGACTGAATCGCCAATCCTAATAAAATCGGGTACAGCACTCCTGCTGATGGCACTTTCATAAGTACTAGTTCCTATTTGGTTTTAATTGATTTATAAAATAAATACAAGCGTACCACTTATCTATTACATAAATTTGGCGCTTGAGAAGCTAGTTATTTTCTTTCGGGATTAGTTGCAAAAACGATCAGTGGATATTGCTGGTTCTCAAATTGAAAATATTTTTTAAGTAGTCATTCTTGAGAAGTAGGGGGCTGGTGCTTTATCTAATTTTTCTGGCGTTTCCGCTGTGTCTAATTGGTACGCAGACGTACTCAAGATAAATCTGGTTTATGCTCTGTATTATTGGGTGGGTAAAGTAGAAAAGTTACTCTGTCATCTCGGGTGGGGTTGTGATTCGTACGAGAGGTTATTTTCCGTTGAGTGACGATGGTTCTTCTATATTGTGGTTTGATTCGCCAGTAAATATTGCAGTGTTTCTACAGCTCTAGGAGAGGGAGATGAAAAACCTACTGATATTCTTCGCAGCCGGAAGCCTCGGTGCTTTGGCAAACAGTATTGCGGTGTGGCTATTTGGCCAGTTGGGGATTAATGCCGCTTTGGGCGTATCAATTGCCCCTCCTCTATCTCCTGAGTGGCTTTATCCTCGTATTGTTTGGGGTGGCTTGTGGGGACTGCTATTTATTCTTCCGTTCTGGTCATCAAAGTTACTTGTAAAAGGAGCTCTTCTTAGTTTTTTTCCCTCTGCATTTCAATTGTTTGTGGTTTTCCCTGTGATGGCGGGGAAGGGTGTTGCCGGATTTGAGTTGGGAGTCTTAACACCAGTCCTGGTATTGTTTTTCAATTGGATTTGGGGTGTTGTTACTGCCCTAACTATTAAGGCTGCTCGGTAATAGGGTGTTAACTTTGTGGTGGTAGGCTTGGCGCTATAGAAATGTTGGCCGCTGTTACTTCAGGGGCAGTTCGACCTCGCTATATCGCTTTTCTCCTGCAAACTATCGATCTTATGTCAAGGTTGTACGTTACTCATGTAATCTATCTATTTCGTATCAAAGTTATTCGAATGGGGAAGTTGAACGTGGGAAAAACGGCAAAAATCTGTAGCCTTATCTGCTCTATGATAATTCTTGTGATGGGCTTTATTACAACTTCACAAGCAGCTGAGACTAAGCGGATACTAATCGTTGCTTCTAATCTTCAGGATATGGGTGATCCGGAGAAACACGATGCAAGAAATAATTTGTGGGAGTACGCTCCGCCTTACCATATTTTTGTTTCCCATGGGTATGACGTGGACTTTGTTTCGCCAAAAGGTGGGGTGGTCCCGTTTATGATGGATCCACTGGGAATTAGTAGTTACACCATCAAACATGAAGGTTTTTTAGAGCGGGCTAATAGTTCACTAAAGCCTGAGCAAGTAGTTATAGAGAATTATGCAGCTGTTTATATCGGTGGAGGCTATGGAACCTTATTTGATGTGGCATCTAATCGTGAGCTGCTAAGGAGCCTCTGAATAACTCCGTAATGCCTCTGCGGGTCTTGAAGGCTGCAGATGTTAGGCGCAGCTCGCCGCGAATGGCCGTAGCCCTTTGCAAGAGCTGCAACGCAGCAGCTGTGGCCTTCAAGGCCCGCCCTTCGGGGCTTGCAGAGCGATTCACACTCCGCGTTGCGACTTCTTGAAAGGTCTAGACATTCCTGCGAAGCCGCGCCTTGATTGTGAACCGCTCTGCATGCCAGAGGTATCACGGAGTTATTCAGAGGCTCCCTAATATTATGGGTGGGATTTACCAGAAAGGGGGAGTTGTGGGCAGCTGTGGCCATGGGGCAGGTGCGTTTGCTGATGTGAAACTGAAAGATGGCCATTATATGGTAAAGGGCAAGAAGGTTGCCGGTTTCCCGGATTCCACAGAAAAAGAGAAGTCTTGGGCTAAACAGGGTACTTTATTACCGTTCTTGGTAGAGGAACGCCTTCGAGAGAATGGAGCCATTATTATTAATAAGGATAATGTTGCAGATAAGCATGATGTCATATCCGATCAGCGTATTGTTTCTACAATGTTTTTACCTTCTTCTGCGCTGGTTGCAAAAGAAATGCTGGGTTTAATCGAGAGCAACTAAATTGCTCCAGTACCTTATTGTGTATTTGCTCTATCGTTAGGCAGTCATTCTGCGGGTCAAGCTCTAACGAGTTTGGCCTCAATGCGACCAATCTCTACCTGTTAGTCTCAATATGCTATAACGCGGGTAACCAACTCGGGATCACTCGATCGCCCTGTAGCTAAATCTTGTCTCTGCATATTTATCTACCATTCTTTCTAAAGGGAACTGAAATCGGCGGCAGTGAATATGCGTCCATTTATTGTATTAATAATATCGGTAACTTTGGGAAAGCTGGCCTATGTATTTAGCCCCTCTCTGGGGAATAATGTAATAGTGGCCTTATTGGCCCTATTGGGTGTGGTTCCCTATTTGTTAATGCCGATTAGATCCGAGTTTTTCAGGGCGCAGATTCTTCAATGGGCTAAACAGAATAATATTGGCGTTTTGAGACTCGAGAGTAGGGGGTTTTCCAAAGGACGATTGTTTTGGCGTGTATCTGATGCGCAAAGTGTCTTCTGTGTTACCTCAAAAAAAGATACTTATTGGGTGGCGTGTGGCTCGTGGCTGCTGGGTTCTTATAGTCGGAAGCTACTGGTCTACAAACAGGTTGGAAGTGTTCTGGACTTGGTTGCAGCATTTGACGGAGATAATTGCCTGGTTGAGTGACTCTGTTTGGCGGTTATTTGCCTTAAGAGTTCGCCTTAATAGCAGCAATGTGAATATAAATATATTTTTGTTTGCGATTCATTATAAGAAGTAACCTATTGATTATAAAAAAGCCTGATATATTTGGCCGCGGTTCAACAAAGGTGTTTTCCATGGCGTTTCGCTGGTTTCATCTTTAATTTTCATTAAGAGAGAAATAAATATGTCACAGGTAAGTGATGACTTAGATTTGGTGGCGAAGAAAACGTCCAGCCCAGTGGTGGTGAAACTTTCATTAGCCAAAGCGTTTAAGAAAAGTGCCGAACCTATTCGTGATACTCAGATTACTTACAAACAGAATGTTGTTGCAATTAACACTCTGGTTACCAGTGTGTTGTCCTCGAGTTTGCCCACTTTAAATCAAAACCCACCGGACTGGAGTGATTTTGTAACAGCCTACACACAGGCCAATGCAGATGCTTTGGACTGGGTAAACAATGTACTAGCCAGGCTTCTGGATGTGCCTGGTGAAGTACAGAGCTATAACAGTGTTATCAGCCAGCTTTTACAGGATGCCCTTTCTCAAGCGAATATCCTCAAAAATGACCCGAGTAATAGTTCTGCACTGCAAATACTCAAGAATGATTTGAACTCAATTACCTCGCAACTGGGAATTGTTTCAACCTTTATCAGTGGTGCGATTAAGGCAATTCAAGGGTTTCAAGATAAACTGCCAGATATGGCGACACAATTGCAGTCAATTGCCGACAATTCTGTAAAGGATTCCCAGGCTGACGAGAAGAAAATTGCTGATCTAAAGCAGGATATCAAGAATTTACAGGCAGATATCAAATCCCTGACTGCCAGCATCGTTGCTCTGGGTATTGCCGATGCCACTGCTATCTCTCTGGGGACGGTTGCTTCTATCGTGGCTTTTCCTGAGGGCTTGTTGACCTGGTTTGTGATGGGGCCGGTGGCTGCTGTGGCATCAACCTTTATTGCTCTGGATGCTGCAAAAATTGTTGCCGATCAAAAGAGTATTCAGGATAAACAGGCAGAGATGGACCTGATCACTGCTGATGTATCTACTCTACAAATGTTGTCTCAGAGCTTTGGGCAGCTAGCAGAAGAAACCCAGCAAGTTGAAGATAATTTACAGGCCGTGTTACAAGAGTGGCAAACGCTTGAAAGTGATGTTTCCGATGCGATAAGTGACATTCAAACTGCGATCTCTGATGAAGAGGGGGCGAACTATACAGCTGTTATCAATGACCTTAACGATGCCGTGGCCGAGTGGAATGATGCTTATTCCCAAGCGGGCAGCCTGTTTATTGAGCTCAACGTGAACAATGCAGAATTGAACATTGGAATGAGTTCCGAACAGGTTAAATCTGCTTTTTCTACTGGAAGCACTGTTGGTGTGATTCAGTATTATAATAATCTCTGAGAATATTTTTGCAGTTTAGCTTTGAAGGCTTATTCCTGTGGAATAAGCCTTTTTAATTGCGCGGCAGCTAAATTGACTTCCCAAACTAAGTGTTTGAGAGTGCCAAGGTTTTTATTCCTCGTAACGAATGTCAGTAATATAAAAAGTCTGCCACTTTTCCCCCTGACGGATATCCACTTCATCATCGAGCTTGCGCCCTAATAAGGCACGGGCAACGGGGGAGTCCATGGATATCAAGCCTGCTTTTACATCGAATTCATCGGGTCCTACAATGCGGTAGCAAACGCTCTCTCCCTCATCATCTTCAAGCGTTACCCAGGCTCCAAAAAAAACCTTTTCCTTATCGTCCGGTATTCGATCTACAACAGTAATCTCTTCCAGGCGCTTGGTGAGAAAACGTACGCGGCTGTCGATTTCCCGCAGTCTTTTTTTACCGTAGATATAGTCTGCGTTTTCCGAGCGATCTCCCAGCTTGGCGGCGTCGCTAACCGCCTGGGTTACCCGGGGGCGCTCCTCCTCCCAGAGATGCTTAACTTCGGCGCGCATACGTTGCGCGCCCTCTGCGGTGATGTAGCGGGAGCCGCGTGGACGCGGCGGTCTCCATCTTCCCATAGTATTTTTTTAAACTCTTTTTAATTCAATATTGTTTAATTATAGGTTTTCGATGGTAATTCCCGGGCCGGGTTCCGCGAGCGGGAAATTAAATATGCGGCTATAGAATTCAAGCTCTCCCTCCAGGGCCAACTTGATACTGTCGCCACTGCGGAACCCATGCCCTTCATTGGCAAATGTAATATAAGACACCGGGATACCTCGCTCCCTCAGGGCATCCACCATGGTTTCGGCTTGGTTGGGTGGTACTACCTTGTCCTCCATGCCCTGGAAGAAAATCACGGGGCAATTCAGCTTTTCCACATCGTTAATGGGGGAGCGCTGAAGGTAGACTTTTTCTGCGGAAGGCCAGGGTCCTACCAGTTTATCCAGGTAGCGGGACTCAAACTTGTGGGTGTCTTTGGCGAGGCTGCTCAATTCCCCAATTCCATAATGGCTGGCACCTGCTTTAAAGGTATCGTGGTAAGTCAACGCTGCCAGCACTGTGTAACCGCCGGCACTACCACCTTTGATCAGCAGGCGATTGGGGTCGGCGAGCCCATCTTCTACCAGGTATTCTGCACCGGCGCAGACATCTTCCACGTCGTAGATGCCCCACTTATCGGCGAGGCGGTCCCGATATTCGCGGCCATAGCCGGTACTGCCGGAGTAGTTTACGTCCAGAATGCCAAATCCCCGGCTTGTCCAGTATTGAACTTTCAGGCTGAGGCCTGCTGATGTGGCGCCGGTGGGGCCTCCATGACTAAATACAATCAGCGGTGGCTTGTCGCCACTGGGTGCTTGGAAGTTGGGGTTGTGGGGTGGGTAATAAAATCCGTGTACCGCACGATTATCCACTTGGAAAGTGACGGCTTGAGCGATGGAGAACAAATTGGTTGGCAGCGAGCTGCTATTGCTACTGGCAATCTGTTCCGTTTTACCCGTCTTTTGGTTAAAGCTAATAACAGCGGGAAAGCTCTCTGCACCTGCGGCAATCATCACCCCGCTGCCATTTTCACAGTGCAGGCTTTCGATATCACAATAAGGCTGGGGAAGAGTTTGATGCTCTCCGCTTTTTATATTGACCTTCCCAAGGTGCCAAGTGCCACTCTGGGTGTAAGTACAGAGGATTTCCGTGGGGCTAATAAAGCCGTAAGTGGACATTCCAAATACCCACTGTGGTGTGGCGAATTCTGCTTCTTTTTTCCACAAGGGTTCGCTTTGTCCCAGCCTATATAGGTTCCACCAGTTGTTGCGATCAGAGACATAGCAGAGTTCGCCCTCAGGAGACCACTGGGGCTGAAAGACGGATTCATTCTCACCGCCGGCTACTTGGGTGACTTCACCGATATCCCCCACCTGATCGAGTTTGGCGATACAGAGCTCTGTCGCGTCCCAGGGGAGGTTAGGGTGGTGCCAGCGCAGAAAAGCCAGTTGATCACCGGCCGGATTCAGGGTTGGGTTCGAATAAAAGTCTGCCCCTTCTTGAAGGATTGTCGGCGGATTTGCCAGTGGGTTGTTTAGGTCTACCGCGATAATGCGCGCACGGGGTTCCTCGCCCTGCTGGTGGCCACTGGTATCTTCCTCGACACAAATTAATCGATTTCTCAGGGGGTCGACAATCAGATCGGCGTAGCGGGAGCTATTTTCTGCGGTGATTGCTTCGGGGATCGCATTGTCGAGCTTCATGCGATAAATGCGCTGATCTTCTGCCAGTACGAAATAGGCGGTGTCACCGTAAACAAGATAACTGCCGCCTCCATATTCATGGGCCTTGGTGCGTACGGCGATAGGAGCGGGGGTGAGATCTCTGCGCCCATTTTTTGGACAATACTGCACCAGTACATTCCTGCCTTTTTCAGACGGGCGGGACTCCAGCCAGTAATAGCGGCCATCTACTAAATTGGCTTCTGCCAGGCGAACGCTGCCCTCCACGAGAAGTTCTGCGTTGATTGCAGATTTCCAGCTGCCGTAAGGGGCGATGGTTGGAGTGATAGTCTCGCTCATGAGGTACTTACTTCCTTATTGGGTTTTTTCGCATTCTGCCGAGATGAATCCGGGGAAACAAGGTGCCTTGGCGGGGGCCCTATGATAGTCTCGCATAACCAAGCAAGCGCTTGGTGCTGTATTTTGTCGATGCGCTATCCAGAATCAGCTCTTCCACTCGCTCTGGTCCTTTTACGATCAGTTGGTGTTGTAGGAGCGACGCGCACACGCTGGATAGCCCTGTAAACAGCGGCCTTAACAAAGATAATTCAGGAGAGCCAGCGATGTCTGATGAAGTGGTGATTACTTGCGCCCTAACCGGAGTGCTTACCAACCCCCAGCAGCACCCGGTCCCGGTTACCCCCAAGGAAATGGCGGAATCCGCCCGTGAAGCCTACGATGCGGGGGCTTCCGTTATGCATGTTCATTTCCGCGCGCAAGAGGAAAACAAAGGCCATTTACCCACCTGGGACCCGCAAATAGCCTTGGAAATTGCCGATGCAATTCGCGATAAATGCCCTGGCGTTATTCTAAATTTTTCAACTGGCACTATCGGACGGGATCAGCAAGGCCCCTTGAGTTGTGTGCGTGCCGGTAAGCCGGAAATTGCCGCCTGTAATGCGGGAAGCCTGAACTATTTAAAGGCGCGATCCAACGGCACCTGGGCTTGGCCACCCATGGTATTTGATAATCCGGTCGATAAGGTAGAGGAGCTGTTGGCAGTTTGTCGGGAGACCGGTACCCGCCCGGAATTTGAGTGCTTTGATATTGGTATCGTTCGCTCTGTGGGAATGTATGCGGATGTAGGGATGGTGGATAAGCCCAACTACAACCTGGTGATGGGAGTGGCTTCAGGTATGCCTGCCGATCCCGATTTACTGGAAATTATTCCAAAATATATGAAGCCCGGCAGCTTATGGCAGAGCACAGTGATCGGCCGTGAGGAAATCTGGCCGGTGCATCGCAAGACTGCAGAATTGGGCGGCCATTTGCGCACTGGAGTTGAAGATACCTTTTACTTGCCGGGAGGAGAGCGGACTTCAGGGAATGGTCAATTGATTGAGGCTCTTGCGGCTGTAGCTGAAGAGACTGGGCGAAAGGTGGTATCGCCGAGCCGGGCGCGGGAGATTTTTTGTTGAGATTGGTTTAATTCTGCAAAATAGCCCGGCACTGGGTCGGACTATTTTGAACACTGCGCGCACCTCTGCTGGGGCGATAATTTAAGAAATAATAGGGTTATTTTAAAATTGTCGGGGCTCTCGGTATTTCTAAATCTTGGTGGTTTATCTGAAACTGTTAGGACCAGCTGCTGAGGTAAGTTTCAGAATGCAATCGGCTCTCTTCAGAAGTTAGTGATAATGTTGTCTCTGATTGCTAAAAATTGATCAATCTTAAGTCGCAAAGAATTACTGCCCCCCAAAGTATAGTTTCTAGTAAACAGTTGTTTGGAAGCTACAGGCCTCTTCAGGAAATGGATTAGGCTGTGGCCGAGCACGATCTATCCTTATTCGTAATGTCGTGATTAGCACAACTTTGTTGACTTTGATGGTGTTTTTGTACAAAATCCGCTCCATTTTTTATGCCCTATAGGTAAGGAAGTCGGATGATTGCGGTGCGTACTGTTGTTCCGAGCGGCAATATAACTGTAAGGTTTATACTGTTGTTGGGTGTGTTGCTGATGTCATTTTGCGCACATGCCTTTGACTCGACCGGGAAAGCAATTTACACCAAGGATATCGACGGGGATGGTGAGCAGGACTACTATATTGTTGGTCGTGAACGGTATCTGATATTACATGGTGAAATTCCTACTCCGATTACTTTGCCTCCTAGCCCCTCTTATGTAGTTTATGCAGATGGTTTAATTGCCCCTTTTACGGTGTCTGATAGTGAGCTGTTAGGGTATACACTTCTTACAGAAGGGGTTGATTTTTATTATGGTGATTTTGATGGCGACTCTATAACAGATACGCTTTTTAGGAACCAATATGCAGATGGTTCCCCGTTTGTTCTGACTGGCGTAAATGGAGAAGAGGTTCCAGCAAATATCGTCGCATTTCCGTCATCTGACAATTTGTCAGCTTTATTGTCTGATACTCAAAATAGATTTTACATAGATGATATAAATTCGGATGGTCTTGATGACCTAGTTTTACAACCTGATGAAGTTTACTTAGCCTATACAGCTTATCTTTCTGATGGGGAACTACCCAAGTTAGAGCAAGATATTCTATCGAGCGAGATGCAATCCGCAACCATTGCTGGTAGTTCTGCAGGTCAGTTTAGGGTCAACGAATCAGGTAGCGCTACTTATTCATTAGCAATAGCAACTGGAGTAGGTACCGCCGGTGTTGCCCCCCAGTTATCCATTAATTACCAAGGTAATAGTGGTAATGGCTTATTAGGGAAAGGGTGGTCTATAGGGGGGCTGTCAGGTATAACTCGTTGTAGGCAGACCCTTGCTACAGATGGGCAGGCTTTACCTATTAATTTCACTTCTTCAGATAGATTTTGCCTGGATGGACAGAGGCTTATTAACGTCTCTAATAAGGTTTATGGCTCTGAGGGTGCTGTGTACCGCACGGAGATTGATTCCTTTATCAAGGTTACTTCATTTGGCAGTTTAGGAGATGGGCCAGCGTATTTTACCGCTGAGAGAAAAGACGGCTCTACGAGCTGGTATGGTAATACAGCTAACTCCCGAGCAACTGCAGATGGTTCTGATGAAAACGTTGTTTCGTGGTTACAGAACGAGTTTCAAGATAGTGTTGGCAACCGAATTGAGTTTGAATATGAAGGTGACGCGAATACTGGCAAGCGTGTTCATGAAGTAAGATATGCTTACGGAGCGGGAGATAATGCCGCAGCTGTACAGTTTACCTATACCCCTAGACCTGACTACCTGGAAGCTTATACCGCTGGGCACTTGTTTAAAACCACTAAGCGCCTATCTAAGATTACCTCCACTTCAGATGGTAGTACCCTTCGCGAATACAATATTAGTTATCAGTTAGTAATAGATGACCTGTCTAAAAACCAAGTCTCCCTAATTGATGGAATTCAGGAATGTGTGGGTAGTAACTGTTTGCCCGCCCTCACTTTTGATTGGTCCCAGTATGACCTGAGCTATGGCTCAGCCAGTGGTACGGTAGACTTTACCGCTAACAGCAGTAGGTCGTTGAAGGATTTCCAGGTTGGCGACTTCGATGGTGATGGATACCAAGATGTTGTTTGGTTGGAGCTGGATGTTGACAGTGAAAGTGATCAAGATCACCAGGTCAAATATGCTCTGTCAAATGGGGTACGATTTGATCCGACAACTTATACTAATGGTAAGAGCTACTTATATTCAGGGGCCAATGCCGACGAGGATATCAGCATTGGAGTGCTTGATTACAATGCCGATGGCCGCTCAGATATTGCTGTATATGATAATCGCTATGCCAGTAAAACTTGGCATGTTTACCTGTCCACATATGTTGGCTCTCAGTGGAGGCTATCATCCAATGGTATTGACACGGGAGTACAAGAGCCTGATGGTGTCTTTGTTGATGTAAACTCTGATGGTCTTTCTGATTTGGTGGTTTTAAGTGGGGATAGCCTGCGTGTGTATCACCTTGAAACCGGATCAGCCCCGATTACTTCAGACTCCTACTATAAATTTGGGGATCCTAAAAGTTACTCTATTGATCTCCCATCCAATAGGAATATAAATAGGATTACTAATACACCATTAAAAGCTGCATCAGCAGATTTTAATGGTGATGGTAATGTCGATATAATGGTCGCTTTACAGAGGCCTTCAGTTAGTGGGTGTAAAGACGATCGTACTAATAGATCTGTAGACTTGGATATTTGCCTTGATGAGAATGGAGACATAAAAGAAGGGTATTCCTATACCTATACAGCATCTCATTCTGGGCATGCGATATATGTTTATAATTCTGAAACAGATAGCTACGATCTCTTTGACAGTCTTGGGGGATACCCCATGGAGTCTCATGTTGCAGCTGACTTTAATGGCGATGGGCTGACAGATTTATTGTTGCATGAATCCTCATCAACAAGTGTTTATCTGAGCACTGGCACTGAAATGGTCGAGGTTACTCCCAGTGGCTTCGCTTCAGAGGATGCAGGGGTATTGGATTTAAACCAGGATGGAAATCTGGATGTCTATTGGCCAGATCATGATTCTGGAGTATTGAAAGTTGAGCTTTGGGACTCTCAGACGTCGAGCTTTGCCACTACAAAGTCAGTAATCTCTATACCTAGTGACGAAGATTACACATATATCTTTGTTGATATTAATGGTGATAACCAGCCGGACTTTCATAAAATTACAGACGGAGGAAAGCTGACTTCCTATGTCTCGAATTATGATAGTTCTGCAAGCCGGGATATTCCCAGTAAAGTAATTACAGAAATTGATAATGGTTTGGGGAATGTTACCAATATTTCCTATAGTAATACGGTAGATGCTGGGTTCTACAGCCGCCTTGAGATGTCTGAATCTGTAAATGGAAAAGAGTGTACCACCACGCCTACCGAATACGATGAGAATGGATTGGAAATTCCAGGGGCCCCATATTGCTATCTAACGAAAACGGCAAATCCCAATGATTTTTATTCTGAGCTCAACGGCCCTTGGGCGCTGCCGGAGGAGAGCGTTACATTAGGAAAAGACACTCCAGTTTTAGATGTTTTGATACCAATGTATTTGGTTTCTAAAGTTGAGAGCACTTCTCCTTCCGCAAGTGTATCCCCTGGCTCTGTTGATTATTCAGCAATGAATGCAATTTCCTACGAATATTCGCAAATGAAATTGCAAGCCGCAGGGCGAGGAATGCTTGGCTTCCGAAAAATTTCTACCATTGATGAGCAGACTGGCGTAGAAACATCCACTTACTATCGTCAGGATTATCCTTTTATAGGAATGCCCCTGCAGACTGAAGTCCGAACTGCATCCAATGCTTTGATTCGAAAAGCCGCGAATATCTGGAATTTACAGGGATGGAATGGTTCAAATACGTCTGTGTTTCCTTATCAGCCTTATTTAGAAAATGTGATTGAGGAGACTTACTCGCTTGAAAATGATGGCGCCTCACATGGCGATCATCTACAAACGGTAATGACTGAAAGTAGCTATGATAACGATGGTAATGCAACTTCAATAAAAGTCAGAACAGTTGATGAGGTATCTGGTGAACAGTTTACTAAAGAGACGCTCAATTGTTTTGGCGGAGTTATGGCAACCCACCCTAATTCTAGCTGCTCAGCTGGGAGTGAATGGGAGTCTGAAAAAGGACGCTTGACTTTTACCCGGGTGACAAACAGTCGACCGGGGCTTGCTGACCATGTGCGTGAATCTGAATTCTCTTATTACGATAGCGGAGAATTAAAAGGCCTATTACACACCGAAACTGTTGAACCTAATAAAGCAGAATATAGATTAACAACGACTTATGAATATGATGATTTTGGTAATATTCAGAAAAAGACGTCAAGTGCTTCTGGTGAACAAAGTCGTTATACAAGAACTGAATATGATGCTTCAGGCCGTTTTGCAGAAAGGATATACAATAGCCTTGAGCATCTTACGGAGGAAGTGGTTAGCAGGAATTCATTTGGGGCACCTCTTCAGGTTAATGGCTTAAATGGATTAATAAGTTATATCACTTATGATGTTTTTGGGCGGGAGACGTATCGATATGATTCTTCCGGCGCTGATACAGAAATCCAATACTTGCTCTGTAATTCCGGGTGTATTGCTGGAGCTGAATATAAAGTTATAAAGAGCAGTAGTACTGGTGCAAATGCTACGGAGTATATGGATGCGCTTGGGAGAATAATCCGCACAGAAATTCAAGGCTTTAGTAAAACTATCTATACGGATCAGGAATATGATGATCTGGGAAGGGTCAAGTATGTCAGCGAACCCTATTTCGCCGGTGATGGTACCCTATGGACACAGACAGGCTATGATCTTTTAGGCCGCCCAGTTCATATTAGTGCACCAGATGACTCAGAGTTATCAATAAGTTATGACGGTCTTGAAATTGTTACTGTTAATGATAAGGGGCAACAAAAAACTGAACGAAAGAATGTTCTCGGTGAGCTGGTGGAGGTTGTCGATGCACTCAGTGGACGTATTACCTATGAGTATGATAGTCAGGGCAATCTGGGCAAAATTCACTCTTGGGGTCTAACAAACTCTTCTGGGAATCATATTGAGGAAAATGATGGCTTGACTTACCCCATTTCGGTCGTGATTGATTACGATGATATGGGGCGAAAAAACAGTATGAGCGACCCTGATAAAGGTGATTGGTCTTATACTTATACCAAGTTTGGTGAGCTGGAAACCCAGACTAATGCAAATGGCCATAGGGTTGAGTTTACCTATGACGCTCTAGGCCGAATGAAAACTCGTATCGATCTTGAGAATGGATCTACAGTTTCTGCCAATGTCACCTGGCAATACGACTCTGCTAACAATGGTGTGGGACAGATAGAGCTGGTTGAGGATTCTGTTAGTGGCTACCAAGTGCTCTATCAGTATGACGATATTGGCCGAAATACCACGCAATTGGTGGACTTTGATGGTAGTGGCTCCCAAGTATCCTATGTTACGACCACAGAGTTTGATGAATTTGGGCGTATTTACAAAGCCTACGATGCCTTGGATGATTTGTTGGCCGGCGGCCAGTCAGGTATTGAAAATCACTATAATGATTACGGCTATCTTGACAAAATTACCGATCTTGCTTCAGGTGACTTAATTCAGCAAGTATTGGAACAAACTGCTCGAGGACAGCTAAAGAAACAATTGCTAGGTAATGGTGCAACCAATAGCTACGGTTACGATAGCAAAACTGGGCGGCTCCTTAACCAGACTTCCGATGTGCTGGGTGTATTTGGTGTCCAGCATATCAGCTATAACTGGGATACCTTAGGTAATCTGACAAGTCGTCATAACCAGAGTGGGGATAAAGACCTACGTGAAAGTTTCTGCTATGACGATCTTAATCGCTTGGTAAAGAGTCATATTGGCGGTAATGATTATAATTGTTCTGGCTTGGCCTCTTCTGACCAGGACTTGCGTTACAACGCTATTGGCAATGTCATTTATAAGGCTGGTGTGGGTGATTACGCCTATGGAAACAGTTCTGGTCCCCATGCGGTCACTTCTGCCGGAGGTGTCGCCTATCGTTATGATGATAATGGCAATATGACTGCCGATGATTTTGATGGTGGCCGGGATATCGATTACACCACTTTTGATAAAGCGGAGCGTATAGAAAAAGGAAACCATATTACTGAATTTCTGTATGGTACTGAGCGCTCCCGCTATTATCGTAAAGATACCAATAATGCTACAGGGGAAGTGATTGAAACTTGGTACCTCGGTAATATTGAACGTATTGAAAACTCGTCCAAGCCTGGGGAGATTCAGTGGAAGCGCTATCTTGCCGGCACAGCAATTTATACCCTGACTACAGATGCTAGTTACGCTGTCCAGTCAACTGAGAAAGTATTCCAATATTTGGATCATCTGGGTTCGATAGATTTGCTGACTGATGATACTGGTGAGGTAATTCAGCAGATGTCTTTCGATATTTGGGGGCAACGTCGAAACAGTACAGATTGGGGTGGCTTGAGCTTATCGTCCTTGGCTGAGTATGATACTGATAATACAACGCGCGGATATACCGGCCATGAGATGCTGGATGCGGTTGGTATTATTCACATGAATGGCCGTATTTATGACCCTCGATTGGGGCGGTTTATGCAGGCAGATCCTTTTGTTCAGGCTGCTGCTGATACACAGATGTACAACCGCTATTCTTATGTGCGCAACAATCCCCTGAATGCCACGGACCCCAGTGGATATTTTCTTGACATTTTGGAAATGTCGTATGTTTCTGCTCGATTAAATAAACCAATTACTAGTTTATTTGCCGAAAGTCCTGAGTTTACGGCGGCGTTGCAAATTGTAGGAACGGCAATCAGCGCTTATTATTGTGGTCCCTGCTCAATTGCTTTTTCCGCTCAATTCTCGACGGATGTAGCCTATGCGAGAACTGGGGATTTTGGACAGTCCTTAAGAGCAGGCGCAATCAGCGGAGCCAGCGCAGCGGCCTTTTATGGGATTGGTAGCGCTTTTCAGGGAACTTCAGGTGCTGGGGCGGGAGCCGCCCGGATTGCTGCCCATGCAATGGTGGGAGGTATTACTGCTGAGCTTCAAGGTGGTAAGTTTGGCCACGGCTTCTTAGCCGCAGGGTTTAGTGCGGCAGCTTCAGCTAGCGGTATTTTAGGTGAGCCAGGAACTTTCACTCCAGAAGGGATTATCGGCTCAGCGGTTATTGGTGGGACAGCCTCAGTGCTCACAGGCGGGAAGTTTGCCAATGGGGCAGTTACGGGGGCGTTTAGTTATGTGCTTAATCATGCATTGCATGAGTCCCCGCTAGATCAGGCTATTGATAACGCTCATTCGCGACTTGATGCTCTTAGGCGCGGCCTTGAAGGTGCAAACTCAACTTGGGAAGGTCAATACTTAGGAATGTATGTATATGAAGTCGATGGGAAGTATATTCTGTCACAACCCTTTCCTGCAGATGTGGAGGGTGGTTATATGATTAACCCTGATAATCAAGGGTTTGCGGGCACTTCATTTGCTGTTGATCTTGACGCGGTAAGTATAGCTGCCGTAGCCATTAATGATGTATCTGGGACATGGAGATCTCCAGAGCAGTGGAGTAAAGGGGTTTATCTAAACTGGTCTAGTCAAATTGATGGGCCTGTTTCTGTGACTATTAATGATAATAGTTATCCTTGGTATAAAACTAGCTGGAGGTTTCAGCAGGATCAATGTATGAGAACTGGATGGAAAGATGGGGCATGTTAAAAAAAACGATTGCTAAAATTATTTATGTAGGACTAGCCAGTTTACTTGCTTGTAATGTACAGGGAGGTGAATTAGCGAATCATATATCAATTTATAAGCTCATAGTCGATCCTGAAAAATATGATGGCCAGCTTGTGATGGTATCCGGTTATATTGGCGGAAAAAATGGCCCTAGTAGAGGCTTATTCGTTAGGAAAATTGACGCATTAATCTCTAATACGGTGAACAAAATTAACTTTGATAGATCTTCTACATCTGAAGCCGTATTCGAAAAATGCCCATGGTCTTATGCGACGGTTGTGGGGAATTTTTCAGTTTCACCTATCACTGGTAAGTTATCATTAAAAAATATTCGATCTGTTAGCTCCTTTGATATCTCAAATGAGGAGCAAGGGGTTAAGCGCCTGCTTTGCTATCATGATTAGTCAGAATCAGTATTGATCGGGGGAGGGTATTCTACACAAATGGACTATTCCAAGAATCCCATTCTCCCTGGGAAGCATTGTTACTTAAGAGGTCAAACCATATGCACTATTGGCATTAATGGTTGTAGTGAAGCCGTTGTAGCGCAGGCTGCGTATGCAACAAATCTAGATATCCATAAATTCGAGAAAGGTCCTAGTAGTATTGCTGGCGTTGATGATTATTGGCCATTTCAATTTGGTTCAGAGCTAAGCGCTATGAAGTCGTGGAGAGTTTCAATCAAGGCGCAAAATGATGAATTTGGATACAAGCAGAAGGGATTGTATTGAGAAATTGGGTATAAATTTTCAGGATGTAGTAGAAAGGAAGCGTCAGCAGTCGCTTATACCCTGTGCCCAGCGCATATCGAACTGGATACAGTCTCTGCTGACCCCACCAAGCCTTTAAAGCGGCTGTAAAATTACGGCTGAGATACAACCAGTGTTTTGCTTATATACCCAGGCGTTCGAGTATGGGGGAGCCTTCTCAGAAATGGAGCCGTGCTTTCTGGGATCTAAATGTCGACCGTTCCAGTCCGCTAGCTTTAAATAGCGATCCAGCCGAAAGGGCAGCCCTTTCGGCATATTCAGTTTCTCACTGGCTACTCCTCCTGATACGCACATAAATCTCTTCGCGGTAAACAGGCAGGGATTTGGGGGCATTGATCCCTATCTTCACTTGATTGCCCTTAACCTCCAATACTGTAACTGAGATATTGGTTCCAATTCTCAAGTTCTCGCCGGTCCGGCGCTTTAAAATCAACATGGTCATTTCCTGCAGAGATTAAAAATCGTGTGCGGATCTTCCGCATGGGGGATGCTTGGTAAGTAATGGGTGGCAGAAGTGAGCGGCGGTGCACGAGAGCGGTAAGCGTAGAATAAGAAAAGACAGACGCAACGCTGCCAGAGCTTGAAGAATCTCTTCAAGCCTCTGAATCTGCTCCACTTTATTGAAGACGAGCGGGTTTCTAGCGTATTATCCACTGAGCCACTTTGATAGTTTGGTTATCAATTTGGTTAGCTGGCCCCTGGTGTGTCCGCACCTTGGGTCAGCGCCTTTTACTTACTCTTACGTCACGCTACCGTTCTCCTTTGAGAGATGGGGTTGGAAAACTCTTGGGTCTCTTGATCTTTTGGTTGCGAGCCTATTCAGGCATACTCAATTACGGCCAAAATATCGATAAATATCTGTCAATTCTACGTAGCTTTGACACTAAAGCAAACTGAATAAAATCTAATAAGATTATTTTCGTGCCTATATTTTATGGCCTATTCATCCATGGATAGGGCATGGAGCACCCATAGATTGAAAGTTGTAGGAAGGTTTCACGGTGAGTTTTTGTAGATTCTTAATTATAAGTTTTGGATTGGTAGCTTTGAATAGGTGTGGTTTGAATCATGTAAAGCTTGTCTCCGTGATTTAGGCCGTAAGTAGCCCATCCAGCTTCAATGGTGAGAAAATTCTAGTTAGAGGGTATTTGCGTATTCGCAATAAAAGTAGGGCTCTATATCTAAGTAGAAGTTTAGCTAAAGGGCGATTAGTATAATGCAAGAGGCTGCTGGCTTTCTCCACCGCCTCTACTCAACTCGCCCAACCTGTAAATCGGCCTTCCAAGTTTTGATTGAAGTAAAACCCGTGCTTGGAATTGATACCCAATCACTCGTGGGCAGGAAGAGCGCTGCCGGCAATACCACCGCGTTTTCTAGGGGCTATATACCGACTGTATTGGTTCAAAAGTTCCACATAAGAAAGTGTAACTAGTCGGTTATACCTTGTACTTAGAGTTTATCGAGGTTGTATTACCGCCTGAACTGAGCTCGCTCAGCCTTAAGGTGACTTTAATAGTATTAATTGGGATGGTGAAGTAGCCATCCCCCAGTACATCAATATGCTAACCTGTCTTTGCTGCTTAAATTAATGTATAGACAGATTTCTTAAATCAGCAACATTTGAATGAACACTACAGTCATCTGTGCTCTTTATTACTACATCTCTTCCGGCTGCCAGTGCTGATAAAAGAATACTTAAATACATCTTCCCTTCTTCAGTGGTTCCTATGAAAGCAAATGAAAAACTAGTATTTGTTGAGCAGGCTACTTCCCCGGTTGGAGCGTCTTCAGTTTCAATAAAGACTTTTCCTTCATCTTCAGAGCTTGTATATGAGGGGGCCTGTATGAATTTGGGAAATCTTTCCTGAATAAACAAACTCGGCATTGCTGAATGTGGAATAAAAGCCCAGTAAAACCACTACCAAAATTCTCATTTTGATTTCCTTGTAGTAAATTGTAAAAAATATAAAGGTGTTAGTGTAGAGGCTGTATGGTACAATACTTTGACTACGCTGCGCTAGCAGCGTGCAAATTTATATCGTTTGCCATCCCATCTATTTAGTCTGCTTGGTTGTGCATGTAGGTTCGAGAAAGCATTTGATCCTTGTTTCAATTCCATGGCGCTTATAACTAAGATTATTTTTATTTCTCAAGCATTGGTTTTTGGTTGGTGAGCCCTGCTACCAATCCGTCAACATTAAGTTCATTTTTGGAAAGATTACAACTTAGTTTTAATTGGGTGAGATGTGGAAGGTGTTTCTGGACGCCCGAGGGTTGAAAGGAGCAAGAATTAGGTTTTGGCTTTAAAAATTGAGGCTTTAGGTAAAAGCCAAGAGGAGTGGAGGTAGCTAGGGAAGGAAAAAATAATCAGCAGGGTGCTCTAGAATGGTAGCGTCAGCGATCGCTGATGCCGTGTACCCAGCGTTTCCCGAGTTTGATACAGGCTTGTCGCGATCCAGTCAGGCCTTGAAAACGGTATTCAAAATTACGGCTGAGATACAACCAGTGTTTTGGTGGTACTCCCAGGCGTTCGAGTATAGGGGGCGCCCTTAGAACTGGAGACGCGCTTTCTGGAACCTAAGTGTTGACCACTTCAGCCTATAAGCTCCAGGTAGTGATTTAGTCGAGACTTCTTATATTTTGAATAACTAGAAGTAGACGCTGTTCGCTTCCTTTGGGTAAGCTTATTGGAAGGCGGGTTTGTGCTAAGTAGAACATTAGTTTTCTTGGTGGCGATTAGGGGTAGATAAGCCACCTTGCCGGGCAGTCAAGTTGACCTTGTCCGGCAAGAATAATAAGATTTTCCCCTCTATTTAAGAAACTACACTGGAAGTAATGATGAAGAAAATTATAGCCACTAGCTTAATGGCGCTTTCCATGCAGGCAGTTGCAGATAAAGGCTGGATTGCTACAGATGTTGAGGTAACAGCTGTTACAAATACCAATTCTAATGGCCAAAGCTTTTCAGTGGTTGTGACTGATGGTGATGGAAATTATCCATGTGAAGATACAACAATAGGTTTTCCTCTTGGTGCTGCAGGCAAGGAAGGCGGGGATGAAGGTATTCATAACAGAGCATTTAGCTTAGCCATTACAGCCTTAACTGCTGGGAAAAGAGTCAGCATATATAGCTATTCTGACAACTCAATATGTAGTGGAGCAGCACATATTAAGTTGCTTAAATAAGCTTATCGGCCTAGGTGCATCCTCACTGTATCTAGGCAAATTTGTAAAATTTAAGCTCTAGACTCTTTAGTGATCATAGATTCGTCCATGCAACGCATAAACCAGTTGATATCCATCGATCTTTCTCTCCAGAGGGCGATAAGCACCTTGAGTTTTTCCATATCATTGTGATCAAGGGGGCTGCCCTGAATATAGCATTGAGCTAGTATTGATGTATTAAAAGGCTCTTGCCAGCGATGAATGACTTCAGTGTCGGACTAAGTTTTGGCCGTAGTTGAGTCAATATAGAGCATAAGATGATGGTAGTGACTGCTCATTACCGCATAGGCTGCGATATCAAGGGCAAAGGTACCAGCCAGTTTTTGTATTCTGGCCTCAATCCAGTGACGTCGGTGCTCATAGTTTTTCCCAGACTGAGCATCTCTAGCAAAGGAATGCCCTACGTACACAGCGAGAGATGCAATGATAATAGGGTGCCGCATCAAGAGATATCTGTGAGTATCAAGGTGGGGTCATGGAATTAAAGGGTATCTTTTTTATATCCAGTATTTTGTGGAGATCCTTACACTAAGTTAATGGATTTAACATTTAAATATATTTCTTTGATGAGTGCCCGAAAATACGGATGCTTCTTTCCGGAAATACGTTCGTTGTTTTTCTTTCGGTTTCGAGTGAGTTCGTCTCAGAATTAGGTGTAAAGGTTGATACCTTTAATTGTTGGTGCATTAGCTCCATTTGAAACTCTCTTTTTTTGGGAGGTGAAGCAGCTGGGAAAGAGTATCTGAGTGCTATTTGATAGGTGGATTATTTTTCTTTCTTTTGTTTTTATATAGAGTTAATTGCGTGATTTTCACGATATAAAAATGTTAAAGTTGGGCGGCAAGCTGCCCAGAAGATAATTGTTGTGTGAGTTATATAGAATGATGAATAAAATGTATTTGCCTTTTAAAACAGAAAGCTTATGATGATTGCTACTCTAATTGAAGCGTTGATTCTGCTTAATTTATTGTTGAGTGCCGGGTAGGAGAGGTGCAAAATTGTGCTATGATACACAAGCCTCACCTTTTTATTATAGTGATTTTTAGGATATATTGATGAGAAGAAGTATAACTGCAATGTTAGCAGTACTCTTAATGAGTACATCTGCGCTAGCTGAAGACTGGGTAACTCATACGGATACGATTGAGAAGTTAGATGTTTGGCCTTCTGGTAGTAATGCGTGGGCGATATCGATTGTGCCAAGTACAGAGCCCAATGCAAGCTGCCCCGATGGCTTTTACATTGAGCAGAATGCGGTTAACAGTTCTGCGGCTTATAGTACTCTTTTGACCGCTTTCAGTATGGGGCTTCCGGTATCTATACAGTTTAAAGTATCTACTGCTTTAAACGATAACTGTAAGGCGAATCGAATAAGGTTAAAAGCTTCTTAAAGGTAATAGTTTGATTTTGCGAGCGGCGGATCAGACGGGTTCGCCTTCTCTGGTTTTTGTTTCTGATGCCTATTCTAATGGCTATTTCTTTCTGGTTTAGAGTTAAGCGCTATGAAATCGTGGGGAGTTCTACTTGGGGCTCGAAACGGTGGGTTTGGATAAAGACAGAACAGATAGTGTTAGAATATTGGGTGGAAATTAGTAGGATTTAGTAAGCGAAAAATTCAGGACACCTATTGGTTAAAAGGTGATATGGGTCGGTCATACAGTTGGCAAGGGCTTATACATCTACCAAGCCCTGGGGCTTAAAAGAGTGCTGCACGATCACCTTCGGGATTGGCCTGGCACGTGAAAACCTCAGCCTCAACAGCAAGTAGATCAATTGATCTTTTACAGAGTTGTCCGCCAAAAAGGTGCAATGGAATTCGGACGTTTCTATTTCACTGTGATCAAATGGATTACCCCCTAAAAACGCAGGGCTAATTCGTAATCTTTCAATAGTTGCTGGCAGTGGGTATTAACCTTAAGGTTTAGTCAGGTGTTTAGGGGTTCCGAATCGATAAAATTACAATATGGTTCTAACATTTACTTTCGTATAAATTGCCGAACAAATTCGCTGTGTATAAAATAGATAAGTTGGATTTTGCCTCATTTCTAAAAAATGAGACAAAGTTATTATAACTGGTACAAATGAAATAATTATCGTCCCAAAATAGGGATAAGGGTTTATAATGAAAAGTCAGTTAGCGGCAATTATAGCGGCAGGTTTGCTGAGTGCTAATAGCTATGCAGCAGAATACTCCGGATGGACAAGCATCGAACAAATTTCTCTTGGATGGGGAAGTAAAAGGGTTAACTTAATGTTAAAGGATGAGATGCCTGATCCACTTGATTGTAGTGATGCTAATTTAATGGTACAGGCAGATGAAAATGCACCGAATTTAGATCATATCCTTTCTATTGCTCTCACCGCTCATTCAGCAGGAAAAGAAGTAAACCTGGTAATCGATGATGAAAGCTGTTCAACTGGCGGTAATATTAGATTGCTTTCTCTATTGATTAGATAGTTAATAAAAGTAAAAGTGATATATATCTAGGTTAGAGGCGGTGCGACAACTGTAAGGCAAATTGAATCAAGCTAAGCGCACCGTATAAACGGTCAGGTTTTACAATAGACAAACTGATTTTTGTAATTTTAGATTACGATAGGTGTTGCTGATTTTTTAAACGGGACAATTTACTTTGTCCCGTTAGTAGATAGAAGCACAATAATTTTTTATTGGAGTGTTAATGTGAGATTTTTTTCGTTATTTTTGATTTTTTTCTCTGCTAGTGTTTTTGCGGACTTTCCTGAAGAGCAGGGTGAGATTAATTTTCTACAGGTCCATAAAACGCCTGAGTCAGACTCATCCTTAGGGAATAGATTTATTGTCAGGCTAGATGGAGATATGTCTGACGATACTTGTGGTGGTGGACAGTGGACTGGTTATTTGACGTCTGAAGCTGGTGCGGCCCAATATTCAATGCTGCTTTCTTCTGTAATGGCCGGGAAGAAAGTGAAGATTGAAGGAAATTCAAATGTGATCTGTGAGGGTACTTCCACTCTTATTCGAAATATTTATTTGGTGTTCTAAGTCAGCTTTATAGTGGTTTCGCGCTGAGGGTGTTGGAGTGTCGTTTTAATGAATGATCTTCAGCGCATTAATAGATCTTATGAATTTGACAGATTTCATTATTATCATTTTGTTTTACTGGTTTTGCATGCCTCCTAAGTACTATATCTTGCGCAACGATTCAATTTTGAAGTAAATAAAAGTCTTTTGAAACGGCTATAGTTGCTAGACCTTATTTCTTAAAGCTAGTTAAGCTTAATTAGCGGTTAGTAGTTCTTAAAGTGTTGCAACATACCATTCTCTGAGTATTCCAAGGTTAATAGGAAGGTTTTTGAGGTTGGTATAATTTCTACGCCAACTCTGTCATGTATCTTTACAGATCCATTTTTTTCTCAAAATTAATTCTTGAAATATCTGCTAATCTTACTACCAGCGGGCTGGCGGCATTTATAACTATAAGCGGTCAATGGGTTAGGTAATGCAGGATTTTCTAGATCATTTCACTACCCTGATCGAGTGGGCAAACCTGCTTGCCTGGGGTGGCGTCGGTGGCATCTGGTGGCTTGGAATCTTGATTTTAGGATTGCTGCCGGCGGGGCTCTACTTTTCTATTCGGACTCGCTTTATACAATTTCGTCACTTTGGTCATATGGTCAAAGTCATGATTCGTGGCATCCATAAGGAAAATGAAAATTCAGTAACCGCATTTCAGGCATTTGCCACTAGCGCAGCTGCGAGAATCGGCACCGGAAATATTGCTGGTGTGGCTGTGGCTATAACCGCTGGCGGGCCCGGAGCGGTGTTTTGGATGTGGCTGGTGGCCTTGCTGGGGATGGCTACCAGTTTGGTGGAGAATACTCTCGCGCAAACTTACAAAGAGCGCGGCGATGTTCCCGGGGCGTTTCGCGGCGGGCCTGCCTATTACATTGAAAAGGGGCTGGGACCACAGTGGAAATGGTTGTCCCTGACTTTTTCAGTTTTTCTCATGATTTGTTACGGATTTACCTTTAATGCTGTGCAGTCAAATACGATGGCTGCCGCATTGTATGGAGCTTGGGGTGTAAGCCCTTTATGGGTGGGTTTTTTTATTGCGCTCTTTGCCGGGATTATTGTTTTTGGCGGTATTCGTTCAATTGCGCGCTTTGCCGGTATTGTTGTCCCTTTTATGGCAATTGGTTACTTGTTGGTAGCATTCTATGTGTTGGTCGCCAATATTGCTGAATTACCTGGGGTGCTGTTGGAAATTCTGGCAAATGCCTTCGGGTTTCAGGAGGCTGGGGCGGGGGCCTTTGGTGCGGCGGTGGCCAATGGAATCAAGCGGGGCCTGTTTTCCAATGAAGCTGGACTTGGCTCCTCGCCGAATGTCGCTGCTGCTGCAGATGTAAAACACCCAATGGTGCAGGGATACGTGCAAATGGCATCGGTATTTCTCGATACCATTATTATCTGCACTTCCACGGCAGCAATTATCTTGGTGGCAGATGTCTTTATGGTCGGTAATTTGGAAGGGGTTGAGTTGGTTCAAGACGCGCTGGCGAGTGAGGTGGGTACCTGGGGGAGTAGTTTTATTGCTACTGCATTGATGTTTTTTGCCTTTACATCAATTATCGGTAACTACTATTACGGCGAAACCAATATTTATTATCTCTACCACACTCGAACATCCATCTTATGTTATCGGCTATTGTTTTTGATGTTCGTACTTTTTGGGGCTTGGGTGGCAGATACGGGAAGTGCAGAAAATTTTGTCTTTCTTTGGCGTATGGCCGATGTCTCGATGGGTTTTATGGCATCGGCAAACCTTATAGCTATCTTACTTTTGTCTGGTGTGGCCTTTAAGGTAATGGCAGATTACGAGAGCCAGTTGTCTTCCGGGGTGCGTGAGCCGGTGTTCAATGGAAGTAAATTTAAAATAAAAGGCATTGAGCACGATGTTTGGGGTTGATACCAGTTTGAGGTTGATACCAAGAGTGCTCAATGCCATCCAGTTACAAGCTGGGCTTGTGCATCGCCAGATAGAAAATAGCGACTACTTGCAGGAAGGCAAGTACACAGGCAGTGATTCTAATTGGCTTGGAGAAGTTGGGGCGCAAAGCAAAGATGCCAGCAATAATGTAGCCAAATACCAGGGCTACTTTCGCAGCTAGCCAGGGCGATGTGCCCGGGTTCCAGCTGCCGAGAACCACCAGTCCGGCAGCCGCAGCTAACAGCAAGGTGTCGTTGAGGTGTGGCACCCAGCGTAGGGGGCCATTTCGCCAGCCCGTGTTGTGGCTGAACTCCAACCCCACTCTGATGGTAAACAGCAGGATACTGAGCGCTGCGGCGGTCATGTGGACGTGTTTTATAAGGGCATAATCAATCATGGTTATGATCTGCTGTATGTTGACCAAGGTGTTCTGTGTGCCTTCCATGCAAAGGGAAGGTGTGATTCTAGCCGCCAAAGCATAACGACATGCTGCGGTCGGATGCAATATGTAAAGCGGGGAGGGCAAGAAACCTGCTGCTAGCGATATCTCATAAGTTGATACCGTTAGCAGTAGGTACAGATCATATCTGTCAGTTTGCTTTGGTGCTGGCGGGGCCCATATGCGCGAGATTAGTTCAGGTTTCTGATCTGGCCATACTTCATCCGTTGCGCTACGCCATGTTCAGCCCGAATCATGTTTTCGTTAATGGCTAGCGGGTCAGTAGGTACATTACCGTCATCGTCACTGAGCCCGACAGTGGCGATCTCCTCACGCAATTCCATGGAGCCACCTACCCAAATCCAGCCGCTAGTTCTGGTTGAGATCAGGTTGTTACGGTTTGGGATAGTTATATTGTTATAAACAATATTTAGACCGCCATTGGCAATGCGGGCCATGGTTAAGGGAGCATTTTGCTGGCGGAGCACTCTACCCATGGGAGCCTGGCGTTCATCCGCCAGGAAAGTGGAATTTGCACTGCCCGACAGGTATCGCCCGCGATTACAGCGGTCAGCGTGGACCAATTCATGGGCCAGGGTGATATAGCTTGGGCAATTCCCCATTGCCACGGTGCCGTTGTTGGCCAGGTTGGCGGTTTGCAGGGCTGTATTGTTCCACATTACAACTCCGCTGGAGCCGCTGCTCATCACTTTGGCCATAAAGCCTCTGTCTGGGCTTACTAGTGGGAGGTAGCTCTTAAAGCCGCTCCATACCTGATCCATCAGCCACTGGTCGGGACGAAATCCGAGAGCGTGGTGCTCAGTAATTCTGGTGTCGTGGCGGCTGGTAATTAGTCGGCGTAGCAGAGTGGTGCTGTTTGCCCTCAAACCAGCTGCAGTCAAAATACCAACTCCCTCTGTAATTCGCAGCACATGTCGCCCCCCGGTTCGGTATCGCTCCTGTGTATAGGTAAGCGCGGTACCGACACCGCCGACAAGAGTATTCAGGGCAGCCCTTACTTGTGTGATAAACGTGATATTACTGGAGTCAATGCAGAGTCCCATTGTTATTCTCCCGTCCTGCTCGCAATACGAATTATCGTGGCTGAGAAAAGCTGTGACTTTTTGAAGTTTCTTAAATGGAAATTAATACGTAAGCAGCATAAAGCTAAAGGTATTAATCGATATGATTTTGATAATAGTGTTCTGTACTTGCCTAGAATTTCTGAACTGAAAAGTTCTCTTTGGTCAGGTTGTATGTTTTGTAAGCGAGGCAGGATGAATTCCTGGAAAATTAAATTTTTTTTTGTAATTTTTTTGAAATACATCTTGTAACTATCTAAATGATTATTTTAGGGATGCCTCTACGACTCTACTCCCAACTGGTACGTTTTGCTATATATTTTATTTTCCATGATGATTATTTTAATAAATTTAAATAATTGCCTGTTGAGCAGTGTTGGAGAGCGCTATTTGGCAACTTACTACTGGGGTGGAAGGAAAGAATACACCGCACTCGAGACACGCTGTGAATACATCCCTGTAAGCTCCTAATCGGCATCCATGCCTCATAGGGTCCCAAGCGTGGTGTATTCTTTCCTTCTCCCTTTTTAGTATGTGCTTGTCTGCTTTTGGGTACTGCGAAATGCTAAGTTTGGCTTGCATTGTGTGTTTTCTTGGTTCTGATTGGGCCTCAAGGGATGTAGCTGTAAAGTATTAAGGAAAGTATTTGGGGGAGAGATGTGGGATTAACCATTAAATTAGTGCTGGTGTTAGTTGTTGTTGCGGGTTTGATTCTGGTATATGCAACTGTTTCCTATAGCAAATATAAATGGGTAGCGGTTGAGTATCCCGTTGATGTTACAAAAAAGGGAAGACGTGAATTTAACTTCCGATCGCAATTAAGTGTGCCTTACGAGCTGGAGTTGCAGACAGAAAGGGTGCTTGATTTTCGCGAGCAAAATTGTCGGTTGGGTATTCAATTTCTTGATAAGGAAAAGTGTAAAGATTATTCTGAAACGCTGGCTATCGATTGGGCAATTTTAGAGGAGGGGGTCGAGGTTGCAGTGGGTAAGAGCGGTGACAAGGCCTCAGGATTTTGGGGGGCAACAATGGGAAAAACACTGCATGTATTCGAAATAATAAAGGGCAGGAATTAGCTTCTGTGATAGAGCCTGACCCTGCATTTGCTGTTGCGGACCCGGTGCTTAAGGCGGTAATTGATCGGGTAGAACACAAAAGTGCCGTTGTTTACTCCGGCCTGCTTAATTTAACTTCTTATCTGCTTATTGTTATCGCTGCTGCAATTTGCTTCATTGGACTTACTACTGGGGTGGAAGGAAAGAATACACCGCACTCGAGACACGCTGTGAATACATCCCTGTAAGCTCCTAATCGGCATCCATGCCTCATAGGGTCCCAAGCGCGGTGTATTCTTCCCTTCTCCCTTTTTAGTATCTTCAAGTGGCTGACTTGAAATTGCTAGCTTGAACCACACATAAGTAGATCCAAATGGCGATTTGTAAATGGGTTTGATTTATCAGGAGGAATCTAAATGGCCCCACTGTTAATAAGCGTCAAACTCTAGTGTTCATGGTACATTTTGTACAGCGTGAAGGTCGTTGTTCATAATCAATCGAAAAAAGGATACGGCGATATGTTAAAGGCGGAATATCAAGAGCGCGGACCAGTGCCGCAGGATGTTATTGAGGCGGTGTCCTTTGATACCCCTGAACTTCAAGAGGGGCAGGTGTTGCTGGAGATGCTGGCAGCACCAATTAACCCTTCAGATGTTCTGACCCTGACGGGCGATTATGGGATGTTGCCTCCTCTTCCTGCGGTTGGAGGCAATGAAGGTGTTGCCAAGGTCGTCAAACATGGACCTAATGTTACCGCGCCAGCCATTGGCCAGGTCGTTCTCCTGCCGGTAGGAAGCGGCACCTGGGCTACACATATGGTGGCCAATGCCCAGGGGCTGATTCCGCTCCCGAATAATGTAGACCCTCTACAGCTTTCCATGATAACGATTAATCCGCCAACAGCTTACTTGCTGTTGAGCGAATTTGTAGATCTCAAGGAGGGGGATTGGGTTATTCAGAATGCCGCAAATTCCGGTGTGGGGTCTTATCTGACAACCCTGGCCAAGTTGCGGGGCCTGAAAGTGATCAATGTTGTCCGCCGTGAGTCTTTGATTGAGCCGATGAAGGCCGCAGGCGCTGATGTGGTTCTCGTGGATGGTGAGCACCTGGGTAAGCGAGTGGCTGAGGCTACTGGTGGTGCTGAGATCAAGCTAGGCATTGATGCTGTTGGTGGAATGGCAACTGCTCGCATGGGTGAAGCTCTGTCAAATGGCGCAACCTTAGTGAATTATGGCGCGCTTAGTGGGGAACCTTGCGTTATCGCACCGGGGATGATCATCTTTAAAGATATCACCGTGCGCGGGTTCTGGTTGGCCAAATGGTTCGGCTCGGCATCCCCAGAGCGGCAACAGGAAGTTTTTGGCACTATCACAAAGCTTGTAGCGGAAGGTAAGTTATCTGCACCAGTTCATGGCACATACCCTCTGTCTGAAATTAAAGAAGCGGTACGAATAGCTGCGGCAGGCGGGCGTGACGGCAAAGTACTGGTTGTTAGTGAAAGCCTTGCCAGTTGAATTCTAAGTATTAAATAGTACCCCACCAAAAGTGCCACCTGATAAGGTGGCACTTTCGAAGACAGTTCCGTCATTTTTTCAGAGCTTTATTCCTCAAATGCTACCCTTGATGTCAGCTCTGACTTTTCATCTAAATTTATCTGCTGCCCATTGCTTTCTAAAAAGCGTTAGTTCGTGGAAATCGACAACGACGAGTTTGTTGTTTATATAAAATTTTCAACTTATGTGGACTTTAGTTTTTCTGCCTAACTTCATGGAGATTGCTGCCAGCTAATGGAGGAGAGTACCGGCGCATGCCTTGTCTTGTCCCAGGAAGTGCCAAAGCGCTTAGGGGAAGAGTACCGCTCATGCCACCAAAAGTTGGTAGACATTGCGCTAGAGTGCGATGGATTACGTGAGGTCAGTTTGTTGGAGCCCGTCTCTAAAATTCAAAATGAGTGGGTTCAAATTTTTCAGTTTGAGACAATTACTCAACTGGAGGAGTTTGTTAGTAATGGATTATTTAAAGACCTGATTATTTTTTTGGAGAAGCAGTTTTCTGTTGAGGTGGTGTCACAAGTTATAGCTGAAGCTGATCAGTTGACAGTGCCGGTGACAATTGTGATTTCCAAGAGTGTTAAACCAGAGTACTTTCGCGAATATATGGAGTGGCAGGAAAAGATAAATGAAGCAATTAAAGCATTTCCAGGTTTTTTGGGGGCAGGTCTTACCAAACCTATAAAAGGCGTTCAGGATGATTGGGTAGTGGTGTTTCGGTTCGATTCCAATAAGCATCTTGATGATTGGCTTGACTCTGATGAACATCAGAAGTTGGTGAAATTAGGGAAGGGTTTTTTTAGGGATGTAAATGTAAAGCGGATAGGGCACGGATTTGAGGATTGGTTTACTCATGCTCGTGGACGAGCCAACAATCCTGGGCCCGCGCAGTGGAAGATGGCAATGCTGGTTCTACTGATGTTGTACCCCATAGTTATGGCCATTGAAATATGGCTGTTGCCCTTGGTGAAGGACTTGCCGTTTGCATCAACCAATTTTGTTGTGAGTATGCTGATTGTTTCTTCACTTTCGTGGGTGGCTATACCCGCTATGACTAAAGTTTTTAGAGTTTGGTTGTCAGATACATCAGGGAAGCTAACTCGAGTAAATTTCATGGGAACTTTAGTCGTTATAGTGCTGTATTTTATTTTGATAATACTTGTTGGTTGGGTAGCTAAATTGCCCACAGTCTAGGGTGGTATATAAGAGATTCTAGGGCTATTTTTCATCGAGAGTCTGTCGTTATCTGCAGTTTACGGGGCCAATGGTTGGCAAGCTGGAGCACATTTAGTGAGCAATTTAAAGAATCGGTCTGAGAGTAAAGACTGGCCAGAGTTACCCTACGCTGAGTCGGTAAATACGATTGCCACCCTGCATATGTGGATGCAAGTTATTGGCAAGATTCGCCTGGTACAAACTCCTTGGATCAATCACTCCTGGCATGTTCCTTTATATATTACCGCCAGAGGGCTGGAGACATCTCTTATCCCTTATGGAGGGCGGTCGTTTTCTATTAGCTTTGATTTCTATCATCACGTACTGAAGCTGTTGACCACTGAGGGGGGAGAATGGGTATTACCCTTGGAGTCCCGCACAGTATCTGATTTCTACTGGGAAGTAATGGCTGCACTCAAGCAGCTAGGTATACCGGTTGAGATTAACACCATGCCATCCGAAGTGGCGGATGCGATACCCTTTGAGAGGGATCAGGATAACTACGAGTATGATCCCGAATATGCTAGGCAGCTGTGGCAGGCGTTGGTGCAAATTCATCGGGTTTTCACTGAGTTTCGCAGTCGTTTTATTGGCAAGTGCAGTCCAATTCATTTTTTTTGGGGAAGTTTTGATTTAGCACTTACCCGTTTTTCTGGCAGGGAGGCGCCTCCGCACCCTGGAGGCGTTCCACACTTTCCCGATTGGGTGGCCAGGGAAGCCTACTCTCATGAAGTTAGCAGTGCCGGTTTTTGGCCTGGTGGCGGTGGTGTAGATGGTGCTTGCTTCTATTCATATACTTACCCAGAGCCCCAAGGATTTCCCGAAGCAAGGGTCGCGCCCGCCTCAGCTTACTATTCCAAAGATCTGGGTGAGTTCTTGCTGCCCTATGATGCGGTGAGAGCTTCACGCTCCCCCGATGAGGCGCTGTTTGATTTTTTGCAGAGTACTTATGAAGCCGCAGCCGATAAGGGAATGTGGGATAGGTCTGCCTTGGAGGAAAGTTTCCCCCCACAAGCCCGGTAGAATTTGTGGGGGCTTTGCTTACTCTCTGCTTTTAAGCTGCTCGATAAATGCATCAGATGCTTGTTCTATAAGCTGGAGAATATGTTGAAACCCTTCAATACCACCATAGTAAGGATCGGGCACTTCAGCTAAATCACTATCTTGCAACACTGATAAAAATAACCCTAGTTGGGCGCCTGATGAGTCAGGCTGCAAGGATTGCAATGCTTCCAGGTTATCTTTGTCCATCGCAAAGATATGATCGTATTTTGTAAAGTCGGTAGTGGCTACCTGGCGAGCGTAGCTATTTTCAAATGAATAGCCATTTTCTTCACCAATAGCCAAAGTTCGCGGATCTGGTCGCTTACCTGCGTGGTAGCTGATAATGCCCGCAGAGTCGACGGAAACAGGAATACCCGCCTGCTGTGCCTTGGTGCGGAAAACGGCTTCCGCCAAGGGAGATCGACAAATATTACCGAGGCAGACAAATAATATCGAGAGAACTGAATTTGCTGTCAAAATTGCTCCAAGATACTTTGGGTAAATTAAAGAGGGGTATTTTAATCAAAATATCGAATGTTTACACTTTGGCTATCAGGGGTAATAGAAAGCACAGCTTTAGTCTCAATATAAAAGGGCTGATTTTCATTTGAAAAATAGTTGGGGTTAAGCTGCTTTTGTGTGAAAGAGACCGCATTCTCTGTTGTCCAGTAAGCTTGCTCTGGCCCCCAGTTTTCAGGCTTTAGCTCGTATAGTAAGTCCAAAGTATTTTCAGATAGCTTGTAAACCTGTAAGGCATTTTCATTAAAACCGGCATCCAGGTCTTGTTCGGCAACAAAAAGATATCCGCCTTGCGGAGACAGCAAAGGGTAGCCGGCAAGAGAATATTCATGGCCGTTTCTCAAGTCTAGCAAAATATAGGAATGTGCTTCCCAGAGCTGTTGATGAATCAGTAGCAGGTTATCAGTTATTTGATCAATTGCAGAGTAGGTTATATGTTCTGCGGGATTATTAGCGGGAAGGATGTCTGTGTACGTCAGTGATTTTCCGCTATTCAGGGCTATAGTCAGGTGCCTTGGTTGCGTTCGCTGGATATGGTCGACCTGATTACTCAATCCACTTTCGATTGACCTTGCACAGTCTAAGGAGTTGTGAATGTCAGGACATTCAAATTTATCTTCAAACACACTGAAATGCAGGCCCAGGCAATAATTGGGAACTACTACTAAAGCTGACAAGGTAACGAATATCAGCGGATTTCTCAGCCCCAGCTTAAACGAGAACTTCATCCTCATAAGTGCCCTATAGATGCTCTAGCCAGTGATTTTGTGCCGCGCACTGAATAGTGCCACACACCCGCGAACTTCTATTTTGTACTCCTTAAATCGACTGGCAAGGAATTTATTGAGGTCCTCTTCACAATCCTGGGTATTAGAAAATATCCCTTTCTTATTGTAGATAGCCATTAATTTCTTGGCAGCTCCACTTTTCGGTACGCCTTCAGACAGGATGGTGGAACCAAATACGGTGCCTGATTCCGATAGCAGGGTTGCGACATTATCCAGCGCAACCAGTTTTTCTGACAGCTTGCCGGGAAGGCAGTGAAATAGGTAATTTAAGGAAATTGAATCAAAAACTTCAGTCTCTAAAGTAATTTTATCCAGGACATTGCAGCGGAACTGTGTTGGATTATACCGAGCCACTCTTTGCGCTGAGATATCCAGGCTGTTTTGGTTTAGGTCCATCAGGGCGAGGCGGACTGTGTCGGAGGGGAAATGGCACCTGTCCATAAAGTAGCCCGTTCCAACACCTACATCCAAGTGGTTGGAGGATATATTTCGATTGAAGTGCTCTAGTATTCCAGGAGTTGGGCACTTCCAAATAAAGCGGTTTGATATGCCCAGAACCCACATATCATAAAGCCAAAGTACGGGTTTGGAATAGACAGCTTGGCCTTGTTCGACCTCTTTAGTGATTGTCACTTCAATCTCCAATGTATGACTGTTGTGCGGCTTTACCAATAAAGGAGAGGGGATGTATTTACAGTGTATTTCGAGAGTATTGTTTTCACTCTCTTCAGCCCCAGTAGCAAGCCGCTTATTATTGTTCTATGGTACCACCTAATGTGGTGCTAAACAGCTGAGTGTTTCACAGAGGATCTCTAATCGCTGCAGAGTTCTTTAGTGGCACATTCTCACTCATCAAACAGGCTAAAGTCATACTCCTGCAAGCGCTCCTGTGCAAAGTTCAAAAACACGTCAATTTTCTTTGAATCTTTTCGCTTTACTTTATAAATAGCACCTACAGTTTTATCTTTTCGCTCCAGCTCAGGGAGTACCTCTACCAGTCGCCCCTTTTTGATATCCCGTTGGCAAAAATAGGAGGGAAGCTTGGCGATGCCATTCCCGTTTAATGCGGCTGCTCGGGTATGGAAAGTTTTGTTGGAGATTAAATTTCCATTGAATTGGTAGAACTTCCCATCAATTGACCAGCCATCTTCCAGGCCGTCAAGGCGGGTTAGCATGATGTTGTGTTGGCTGAGCTCGGCAATGGATTTGGGGCAGCCGTGTTCTTCCAGATAGGTCGGCGCGGCAATAAAAATAGGGCGGATACTAAATAGGGGCTGGGCGTAAAACTGGCAATCGGGCAGGGTTTCCCATACGCGAAAAGCAATGTCGATATCGTCCTCGATTAAATCCAGGTGGTAGGGGCTGAAGATAAGCTCCAAGCTGAAATCGGGGAATGCTTTCTGAAAATCATTGCAGATATGACTGAATACTTTTAAGCCGAGGGTTTCCGGAAAAGTGATTTTTAATTTTCCTCGGGTGAGCGTTGCCGCCTCTGCAATCTGGTCTTCCAGCTCGGTGAATGAGCTGATTATTTTTTGCCCTTTCTGGTAAGCAATCCTTCCGGCGTCTGTGACAGCGATTGCCCGGGTGGTGCGATTGAGTAATACCTGGCCAAGGGCCTGTTCAAGTTGGGCGAGAGTCTTGCTTACGGTGGGCGTAGACAGGCCCAAGTGCTTGGCAGCTTTGCTTAAGGAACCGTGATCAACAACACTGCAAAAAACGTTGATCAAGTGGTATTTGTCGTACTCTCTGCGCACAGACTGTTTCCTTAAAGCTAAAAGATCTTTTCAATATATCCCCTTTGTTAAATTAAAGTAAATAGTAAACTGCTTCCCCATACTAATCGACCAGGGAGATAAGGCTATGAATCCGTTAACTTGTCATTGTGGAGCGATTCATTTCAACAAGCTTATAGATGCCCTGTTTGTACCATCGGGCCAAAGGGGGCACGCTGATACTGAAGTCGCTATCCATATCAGCGATCCTGAAAAGTCACTGCGCAAATACCACTTTAAAGAGGGGGCTTTACGGGAGAAGGCATTCTGCAAGCACTGCGGTGCAGAAATCTATGCGATCAATCGTAGCGGCGAACTAGTGCACAATCTATCAGCAGAGGCAGCCTCTCGGCCGAACTATGCCGGTGTCCTTAATTACGGCTTTTAACTAGCAGCACCTACTGATTGTGCAGTTTTGTCAGTAGATGCCTGCCGGCTTGCTATCCAGAGGCTCTTTAGGCCTGAGTGGTTAAGTACTTCAGGATATCGACAACCTGTGCGGGGGTCTGTGCCCAGGCCTGGGCGGCACCGTCCACTTCCTTGAGTGCGTGCACCAAGGATTCATCGTGAAGTGTGATATAAGACTTGCCTAAGGCTGCACAAAAGCCGGCATCAAATGCGGCGTTCCATTGTTTGTATTTCTCTCCAAATCGAATCACCGCCAAATCACAGTTTTCAATCAGGTGCTTGATTCGGATTGCGTTAACTTTGGCAGATTTGTGATCCCGCCAGAAAGCGTTCTGCTCCTCACCCAAGCCATCACCAGCGGCATCGCTGGCATCGTGGTTGGTGACTGCGGAAGAGAAGGAGATATCCAGCCCTTCTTTTTGGCAACCCTCGATAATTTGCGCACGCCAATCGGAGTGGATTTCGCCGGAGAGGTAAACTTTAAGCTTCATTGAGTGGCCCTTTAAAACTGGAGACTAATATGCAATTTAGAGTCACATACTAGCACTTGGAAGCTTTGAAATCCGGTAGTTGTTCCAGTTGGGAGGGACCTGAGAGAGATCAAATGGACATAGGCCCTGTGCGATCAGGGCCTGTAAGGCATTTTATTATAGGACTTGCTGCTCAAACTGGACATCTTTGGGGAATTTCTCTGCGGGCAGGCGGGTTGAGTGCAATTGGGCTACTAGCCACTTGCCATCGATTTTCTTAACAATGGCGCTTTCCAACCACACCGCTTCTTTATTGCCATCCTCGGATTTAAAAATGGACTTGGTCCAGTAGTTGATGGTCAGCAGGTGCTCACGCTCTTCAAAATTGATAATGCTGAAGTAGTTGATTCTTTCCAGCTTTGAGGAATTGGGCTTCATTACGGCGATAAGGTCTTCAATATCCCAGACTTCACCGTGCTCAAGGAGTATAAAATCGTCGCTGACGCCGTCTCGCATAGCCTGGTGGTCCAGGTTTGAAAGCGCAGCAAACAGCCCATCTATCGTTTTAAAACCCTCGGGTTTCTCTACCGCTTGTGCGTTGATTGCGATCAAGGTAAGTAGTATTGCAAAAAATGATCTGATCACAGGAGTACCTCTGTGGTTATTTTTTAGGGGTGTGAAAAAGGGGGTATTTTAGCCGAGTCGGGCCCTAGTTGAATTACTTCGGTAGCAACTTCGAAAGCAACTTGGATTGCGCCGCAGTGACTGAAAGTCGCTTCTTGGGGATTGGGCCTATTCTAGCAGGGATTACTCAGCTGAGGCTGTGAACCGATAGGCCTTTCAATAACTGTTGGGCTTTTTTCCCGATATATCTCCCTTGCTCCGGGGACCTTTGGGTTTGGTTACTCCATTGTACCCCGTGCCAGAGAATACAAAGGTAACCGTAGATCAGCTGCCATAACCCCAAGCGCTGATTGTCTTCAGGTGACACAGTGCGATTAAGATAGCACTCCAGCAAACTATTTTGCTCTCGCTGATTCAAGTTGTGTTCCTCTACCAAAACAGCGAGGTCATAGAATTTATCCCCCATTGATGCGTACTCCCAGTCGATAGCGTATAGCTTGTTAGAGGGAGCCCAGATCAGGTTGCCAACCGTTAGATCGTTGTGACACAGGCAAAATTCGTCGCCCATCCGATAAGCAGCGTCAATTAATTGCGGAAGTTTCTCTTGCAGTGTGTCGAGCAAGTGGAAATAACTGGCTCGCTTATCGATAAACTGCCTGTAACTTGAGATTTTCTCACCGATGTTTAATTGGGCATCAATTGCAGGGGAACCGTGTATACGGCGCAGCAGATCGGCAAGTTTTTCCAAACTGTGGGCGACATTTTTATCCCAGGGAGTGCCTTCAATATAGCGGGTCAGCAAATATCGGTAATGCGGGTCACAGTAAACCAAAGGGGCACAACTGTCGGAATATGTGGCAGCTTGCAACGCCTGCTGTTCAGCAGCCCTGTCGAGATTGAGCTGATCGCTGATGCCGGAGTTTATCCGCAGCACCATCAGCTGATCGGCGGACTCAACCAGAAAGGCGTTATTGGTCAGCCCCCCAGCCAGGGCCCTGACCACCCTGGGCCGGGCCTTGCTCCAATGATGCCAATCGTTGGGGATGATGTTGCTCAAGTCCTGGCTCATATCAGTTGGTCACTATGCCGCTGCCATTGTTTGAGGAGCGCTATCGGGTTGTTGTTTCTCTTTTCGGAAAATGGCCAACCACTGGAAATAGCCAATCACAACCAGCACCAGGTACAGCATAAACAATACGGCAGTAAGGTAGAGTTCTCTGTCCAGGTAGAGATAGATTGAAGCTCCGTCTACGACAATCCAGTAAAGCCAGTTCTCCAGTACCTTCCGGGTGACCATATAGGTGGTGACGATTGCCCCCAGAGTCGTGAATGAATCCAGGTAGGGGAGGGCGGCACTGGTGTTGTGATCCAGCAGGTAGCCGATCAGTAAAGTCAGTATCAGGGTAGCGCCAATAACTATCGAGTGGGTTTTTCCGCTCCAGCGGTGGATTTTCAGATCGTCCTGCTGGTTTCGGTGATTTCGCCATTGCCACCAGCCATAAACTGCCATCAGCAGATAGAAAACCTGTAGTGCAGACTCCATTAACAGGCTGACATCCCAAAACAGAAACAAGTAGATCGTCGTACTGACAAAGGCGGCATACCAGCAGCTGATTTTCTCTCTCATGGCCAGAAGTAAATAAGCCAGAGCCAGTATTACAGCGGCTACCTCCCAGAGGGACATGGCCGCAATCGAAGCGCTGATTGCGGTGCTGATATCCTGGTCAAACATGCGCTTCTCCCGGGGCCAGGTCGCCGTCAATAAACTTGCATACAAAAATGGCGCGGCCAAACTGCTCGTAGGATTTGCGCATTTCCAACTTGAGCACATCCATCAATAGATCGTAATTCCCAAACACCTGAGTACTCATTGTATTGGTGATTACCTTGAGTTCTGGATGGCTGTTTAACTGTGCGATAAACGCTTGAATAGCCGGGATGTACTCGTCCTTTAACGGATACATACTGATTTCGACAGAGAGCTGCATAATTTCCCTCTTGATAGAGAGTTTTGGAGCAGCGAAACGCTGCCCCAAAGTCACTGAGTGATTAGAAGGTGTAGGTGCCTGTTACCCCGGCAATCCGGGGCTCACCATACTGATAGTAGGGCTCGGGTGCGTAGCCGTTGGCCGGGTTGTTGCCATATTGGTTACTGAAGTAAAACCCGCGCACATAGTAATCTTCATCAGTCAGGTTTCTTCCCCACAGGGCAACATCCCAGTTATCTCCCTGGTAGGTCAGGCGAGCATTGACCAGTTCGTAGGCTGTGGATTTTTCGTCGTGGCTGTTTGAGAAGTAGAATTCGTCTTTACCCTCAAGCTCCAATCGCAAGATCAGGTTGGGAAGCAGATCGATTTCTGTACCGGTGAAGAACTGGTAGTTGGGGGCGTGAGCGATATCGCGGCCATCCAGATCAACCGCAGCCAACACCGTTCCTGCGTAGTCATCTCGGGCATCGACGTGGGAACTGCTTTCGTAGTCTTCGAATTCTGCATTCAGCCAGCCAGCAGAGGCGAAAAAGCGCAGGGCGTCGGTAGCCTGATAGTTCAGTTCCACCTCAAGACCAGTAGTACTTCCGCCGGCTGCATTGGCAAGGTAGTCACTAAATGAGTAGTCGGCAGGGTTAAAGATAGAAACCTTGGCCTGAACGTCATCCCGGTCCTGGTAGAAAGCGGCAACCTGGGCTTGCAAACGATTCTCCAGCCAACTGCCCTTAATACCTAATTCATAGTTGAGCAGTTGTTCGGTATCGAACTCGAACATGTCACTGTTGATCTCAGTGTTGCTTGTTGATTCTGAGATGATTCTGCCGTTTACACCGCCGGCTTTATAGCCCCGGGAAACCGTAGCGTAGAGCAGGGTGTTGCCGGTGTAATGGTATTGCAGGGAGATATTGCCGCCCCACAGATTTTCACCATTATCTGCATCGATGTTATAGGAGTCAGAGTAATCGGCTTCGCGTCTTTCCAGTCTAAGACCGGTGATCAAGTTGATCGCTGGGGTGATTTCCGTAGAGAGCTGGCCGTAGATGGCAGAGTTTTCAGTATCAAAAGTGCTGCGGAAGTTCTGGTTGCGATTCAGGTCCTCGCGCTCCGTGCGGCCGTAAAGGCCCACTACCCAGTGGCTGCGATCCCAGAATAACTTGGACTCTTCGGTAGAGAGTGCGCGAAGGTCAATACTGATATTGTCTTTATCGCGCTGGTAATTATCCGTGGAGCTGTATTCCCAGGAATGAAAGCCGACATAGCTCCAATCCTCATCGTAGCCATATTCTGTATCTGAATCGGCGAGGCTGAGAGTGCCTTCTAGGGTAAAGTTCTCGTTACCAGACCATTGAGCAGTCAATGCGCCGGCAAAGGTTTCCTGGCGATCCCAGCCGGGCTGGTCAGATTGGGTTTCGCGAGTGTTATAGAGAGAGAAAGCATCGTAGCCGTTATCAACATCGATATAGAAGAGGGTAACGCCCAGCTTTAAATCGTCGGACGGGGAGTAGGCCAGCTTACCGCGCAGTACAGACTCATCAATATTACTGGTGTCATCTCGGTTGAGATACACATTCTCGGTATAGCCGTCGGATTTGCGTTTGCTGGCAGCCAATCGATAGCCAAGAGCATCGCTCAAAGAACCACTGGTAGCCGCGGACAGACTCTGTCCATTGTACTCACTTAGCTCGGCGGACACCTTGGTGGTTGACTCACTGGTGGGCGCTGCACTGGTCATGTTGATCAGGCCGGCCAGGGCATTAGCACCGTACACGGTGCCCTGTGGACCCCGCAGGATTTCCACTTGGTCGATATCCAGGGTGCTGGCTGCGAGCCCCAGGCCAGTAAAATCGATACCGTCGATGATCAGGCCTACAGAGGGGTTTACCGGATCGATAAACTGGCTGCGCTCACCAATTCCGCGAATCTGTACAAATCGTCCCCTGGAGGCGCCGGAGGAAAAATTCACATTGGGCGCCATGTTCAAAAGCTGGTCCAGATTGGCCGCGCCCCGCGCATCGATCGCGCTTTCATCCAGTACGGTAACACTGGAAGGAAGCTCCAAAAGGTTGGTTTCCCGTAGCTGTGCCGTAACCACCACTTCCTCAAGCCCGGTCTCTGCGGTATTAGCGGTGGCGATACCGGCGAACAGGCTGCTGGCAAGGCTGACAGACCAGGCAATAGGGTGGGTGGGAAACTGTTTTTTCATGGTTCTCTCTCGAATAACGGCAGTGAAAGAGACCCGGAGTGCGACGTGGGGAGGTTTTGCTTTGTCTACCTATTCCTACGCCGGTATTAACCGGATCAGGTTCAAGGGTTTGTCGCGACAGACCAATTTGATCCCCGGACATCTCAGGCAAGGCCACCCCTTAGGTTTTGCGGGCGCGATGATAGCAGAAACTGGGGTATAAAGTGGTAAAAGCAAGGAAGGGAAAGCGCTTATGGATCAGGTATCTTACTTCAGTGGCAAGACGGCACTGATTACCGGTGGTGCTTCTGGAATCGGTGCGGCCTTGGCCTGTCGACTGGCAGCATTTGGGGCTCAAGTCATTATCGCGGATATCCAGCAGGACCTCGCTACGCAGGTTGTCAGCCAAATACAGGAGTCCGGTGGGAGAGCATCGTTTGTTCACTTGGATGTTCGTAACTATGATCAATTTTTTCAGGTCATTAGTGAAGTATCTCCGTTAGATTTCCTTTTTAACAATGCTGGCGTAGGAGTTGGAGGATATTTTTCCGATCATAATCTTGAAGATTGGAAAGCGGCGATTGATATCAATTTGTTTGGCGTTATTCATGGGCTCCAATGTGGTTTCCAGGCCATGAAGCGCCAGGGCTCTGGCCATATTATCAATACTGCCTCGATGGCGGCTTTAGTTCCGTCGCCAGCAATGGCTGCCTACTCAGCTTCCAAGAGTGCTGTGGTAGCAATATCAAAGGCTATTCGCCCTGAGGCCGAGTCCTGCGGTGTACGAGTGAGTGTTTTGTGTCCCGGGGCAGTATCAACGCCGATTTTGCAGGGAGGTGGCGTCAATGGGCGGATGCCAACTCCCATTCCTCCTCAACAGCAGGCAGAAATGTTCGAGCCTCTGGGGCCAATATCTGCTGATGCTTTTGCAGAAAAGGCTTTGTCTCAAATTGCAAAGAACAAAGAAATCATTGTTGTGCCAGCAAAACTTAAGTTGCTGTGGTGGCTGGAAAGATTGTTTCCTTCTTTGTTGTGTCGCCTTTCCTTTAAGCAGATGGAAAAAATACTTCAGCCTTTGGGACTAAAATAATTGTATCTTTGGAAAGGTGGAGTAAATTGGGAAATGATAATTTCCTGTGACCACTGTGGTGAAGTTTGGGAGTTTTCTGCTGAGACCCTGTCGAACATTCAAGGAATAGCACGGAATTTTCCTGAGGGGCGCATTACTGCAAGCTTACTAAAGGCGCTGAGAAGGGAACTTAAGCTGCCCATGCTCTACAGCAAAAATTTTGCTAATCATTTGACTATGAGAGAGGGATGCTGTTTTTACTGCCAGGAGCCCCTGGGCATAGAAGAAGCGTTTATAAAACACTGTCGGGGCTGTGGTGCCTTGAATTTGGATCGCAGATTTGCTTAATGGGGAGCAGCTTATTTAGAAGCACCCGGCGTGCCGAATTATCAGCATGCCGGGGTGGGGGCGGGGCAGCTTTATGCCGCTAATAGCAGAATCTAATATCCTGGTTTGGAGAAAGTATATCTATGAAGGGACTGGTGGTTGTATTGTACGACAACAATATGAAGCTCTGTTCAAATTATTCACAGATTAAGTATTATTTCTTTGCTAATAGAGCTGGCGGCTTACGCTTCCTATTTGGTACCCCCTCAGAACTTGATTCGATTTTCTGTTTTTCTGGCTCTGAATGATAAATTGCTATTTTTCAGGGGCACAAGTTAAGTACTATCTAGTCTAGGCATCATGCCAGTACAGTCTCTGTCTCCAGCTACGCCAAAACCATTCACTTTTTTGTGTTAATAATCAGGGTAAGTAAAAAGGAATTTATTTTATGAGCAAGTTTAATTCTCTACTGTATTCGATTGTTTTAATTGTGGCTTCTCATTGTGTGTCTGCCGGTGCTATTAAGAAAGAGGTGAGCAGCTTTGAGGACGTCCAGAATATAATTGAAGAATCAGCTACCCCAATAAATACGTTACTGGTTATGGATAATGATGACACCTTGAGTATGATGCCTTGCGCTGAAAAGTCTCAATGTCAATATCTTGGTGGCGCAGCTTGGTACTCATGGCAGGAAACTTTATTGGAAACCGATCCTAATTCAGGTTTCCTTGTGGCAAAAACAAAAGAGGAGTTGATTAATATATCCGGTTTGCTCTTCTCTGTGAGCAATATGGTTTATACAGATGACAATATTGTGCCGGTACTTGACAGTTTGAGGCAAAGTGGGGTGCGATTGATGGTTGAAACTGCAAGGGGTGATGCAGATGTTTCAGCTACCGAGAGACAGTTCAAACGCTTGCCAACCCCGAATACGTCCTACCAAAATTTATTAGAGCTTATTCGGTCAAATACTCTCAACTTCAGTCCAAATAATCAATTTAGCCTTGCAAGTCCGTTTAAGCCCTGTGATTTAAGTGAGGCAAGGCCAGTAAGCTATCGGCAAGGTATTATGTACTTAGCAGGGCAAGATAAAGGCTTTATGCTTGACTGCTTGCTGCGATCCTACAATTCTTCGGCTAATAGTAGTGAGCACTACCTAATTTCCAACATTATCTTCATTGATGACAGTTTTGAGAATGTCGAAAGTGTTTACCAGGCATTCAAGGACAATAAGAAATATGAGGTAATAGCCCTGCACTACACCCGTCTAAGTAAGCACAAGCAGGATTTTATGGACGGGCCTCAGAAAAAAGCATTACAAGAAACTGCGAAAAAGAGATGGGAAACCATCATGGCGAGTCTTAATAGTGCGCTATTAATGCCGGCTGTTGAAAACTAGTTTAACTTCCTTGTAACTAAGCTCAACGGCTCCATTTCTAAACTGTCATCCAAGTAAAAAGGGAAGTGTATACGTCTACCTCCAATATTTAATCGATTTTGGAGGTGCCGAGCACTCAGAAGAGATGGTAGTCGTTGTATAACGATTAATCGGTTATAACTCAGTTGAAGAGGGAGGAGCATTAACCGGCTGTAATTTCGCGAGCCACGCGCCTAGGTCTTTTTGGCAGAGTGCAGGCTTGCCGCACCATTGCTACTGAATCGATTTTTTAAGTTTTGATAAAAATAGAACACGTTATTTGCGGATGGACGTTTCTGTAAAAGCTTTGAATTTTTCCAGTGAACAATAACGTATATCTCCACCAGAAAGGTATCCAGCAAGCTATGACCTTAGCTGGATACCCTTGTGATTGGTTAGGTTATGGTTTACAGCGACTGTAAGAACTTGAGTAGCGAGTTTCGCTCTGAAGCCGACAGATCAATATAGTTCTGTTGGCTCTCAGCAGCTTCTCCCCCGTGCCAGAGAATGGCTTCTTCAATAGACCGGGCGCGACCATCATGCAACAAATTACTGTGACCATTCACTGCGCTATTAACACCCAATCCCCATAAGGGAGGCGTTCTCCACTCGCGGTTGTACTCCGCGCTAATCGTTAAGTTGTCTGCCAAACCTTCGCCCATATCATGCAGGAGTAAGTCTGTATAGGGGCGAATGACCTTGCCTCTCAACTCCTCAAGAGGGTGAGCGTGATTGGTGTTCATCTCTGGCCGGTGACAGGATGAGCAGTTGATCGATTCAAATAGAGCTTCACCCTGAGCCACGATGGATTCATTGATTAAATCGGGATTTCTGGGCGGTGCGCCCAGTGCCTGAAGATAAGTAGCTAGGTCGTCCAGGTGAGAATCAGTGAGCTCTTCGTCGTGATTACTGTGCTTTTTACATTCCAGCTGTTCGATACCACAGTTTGCATTGGGTTCCAGTGCTGTGTTCACGCCAATATCATTGTTCAACGCATCTGCTGAGAAGCTGCGCAAGCTCGGTTGGGTAGCTTTCCAACCAAAGCGTCCTACCTGGGGAAGAGGTGTTGAGCCCGTATCGACTAGTGATACTCGCCCAGAGATACCATCGCTATTGGAATCGTTAGGGTCGTGCCACTCAAGGATTTCTGTTTCGTCAACCGCCTCAAGTAAGCCCAAGCCAGTGATGTTTTGTGGCATACGTGGCGAAAAGTAATCAGCGGATGTGTTTTCACCTTCATTGGTTGTTACTACATAAGTGGGGGACTGTAGGGTGTAGCTATCCCCATTGGCATAGCTATCTTGAATGGGGCTATAGGTGACTTGAATAGATCCTTCTGGAGCTATGTCACTATTGAGTGAATGGGTTTGGAGGACAGGGCCAAAGTAGTGGTTTGGCAGGGGTTGTCCTGCTTGGGTTATTGCACCGGACGACAGCTTAAAGACCATCGAATTGGGAACACTAGCCTCTGAGGGGGCCGGGCCCCGGCCGTTATTGATATGGCACGCCAGACATGATTGCTCAATGGTTAAGCCTGCTGATAGGTTTGCCATTTGGTTGAAGTCTGGGTTCCCGAGTTCCTCGTGCTCTCCGGTATTAAACCGGGTGTGGAATATCCTGCGACCATCTAGAAACTCGTTGTGCGTCTCCCACTGGATGTTGAGGGCTTCTCTGAAGTAGGCTGTCCAGTCGGCGATTCCGCTATCCACGATGTAAGTATCATAGACATCAATACCATCCAGTATTGGGTAGGTGACTTCAACTGCATCAGCGTCGGAAGCCGTTGCCCATTTACCATCGCTGCCTGCGTAGTAGGTAAGAGTATTATCGTCAGTATTTACTGAAATGACTTCTGAAGCGGGTACCGGGTCAGTAGCCCTGATGTATGCTGCGGTTGCTTCACCGGCACTTTCAACAGCGGTCTCAGTTTCCAGGTCTGCAACCATATGAATACCAGGTTGGCCCAGGAGAATGCGGTAGGTGTCTGTGTAGTAAACTGTCTGCCCACTGACATTCTCATCGCCCTCCTCAATGCCAATGAATTGCTGAAACTCCACCTCCATCCATTCGCCGACTTCCAGCTGCCCGTCATCACCATCGTGAGCATCGTAGGTGATACGACATACCCAGACTTGGCCTCTCCCATCTTCATCAGCTTCCCGGTAAGGGGTTTCATCAAATCTGGCGTTGCTATTAAAGTCAGCGCGGTGTTCATTTGAATAAGAGGAGCGGCATTCGGGTGGCCGATAAAGCGCGTATTCGGCAGAGTAAAAGATCTCAATCAGGTTCTCACCGGCGGGCGTATGGTCGTGAATCTCTATGCCAAAGGTTCTGTGTTCAAAGTAGAAGGTCGGGAACTCGTAAAAACTATCTTCGGATTCATGTCGCAGACGTGCTCGGCCACTTGCCAGTGTTACAATGGTGCCATCTTCCTGAATATACCAGTGTTGAGACTCTTCTTCTGGCTGCTCAGTATCAAATAGAGGGGTATATTCTATGGACGCGGTTTGATTAATTTCCTCTGCCGCACGATCAAAAACCATCAGTTCCCACAAACTATATTGCGAACTCCCCTCACTGAGTTCAGTTCCGTTTAGCTGGATATAGCGATACTCTCCACCAATTAGGTGAGAATCAATGCGTTGGCCATATTCTCCTGAATCAGCTGTTGCCAGGGTGGTCCATGTTGTGCCGTCGCTTGAGCCCAGTACCTCGTAAGATTTTGCGTTGTGGTCGCCCCAGTCTATGACCACTTTGCTGAGCAAGTGTGTAGATTTAAGGTCAAGGGTGAGGCTTGATGTGTTGGCAGTATCACCACTTTCCCAAAGTGTCCTTCTTAAGTCATCAATGGCAAGGACCCCGTTGCCAGAACTGGAAGAGATAGTTCCACTACCTGCAATGTTTTGTCCAACCTCTTTATCGGACTCAGCTGGATCACTGTTTGAATTTGGTGTCTCTTCGTCGGACTCATCCGGGTCACCGCTTGAAGTCGGTGTTTCATCAGTGGAGCCGTTGCCCTGAGAGTTGGGGGTAGCTTCTGTGGGGTCTTCATCAGAGCTATTATCCCCGCCTCCACCACCACATCCGGACAATACCATTATGAATAAGGCGAAAAATGCTGTTAAACAGATTTTTGCCAGTGGATTGATTGTTTTCTTGAAATACGGATCCATATATTTCTCTTTTTATCAACAGCTATTTATAGTAATAGTGATGAAATGAACTTTATCTGTAATTTAAAAGGAGAATTTTCAAAATTCCTGTTGAGGGTGCTTGGTTCGGGGTAAAAATAATTTAACTATTATTTTTGGTGTGTGTCCTTTTGTTTGTATGTGCTGCTGTCTTTTGGTGATGATTACTCTTGGCCAATATTGGATATGAATTTTCTAGCTTGATTTGTAGGACGACATAATAGTTATATTTTTTATTTGCATCGTTATGCTGCGTCCAGAAGGGATGAATTTAAGTTAAAAAGGACAGCGATATGAGCTTGTTCTCAGCTTTCTGTTTTACTTCGCATAAAGTATGTGATAAGGCGCACCTTATGTCTGTGATTTAGATCGGTGTATTTAATAGGTCTGGCTTATAGATTGATATCGTGTGTCAGTTGTGATGCTGGGTGCGTTAAACAGTTAATCTTAGGTCTTGTGTAAGATTTGGTACAACTAAAAATAGTTGTTTAAAGTTTGGTATTTAGTTTTCTACCCACAGTTACCTTTATTCCCTTGGGTGTTTTTTATTAATTAACAAACTCACCAGCACTAGGTGTCACGCTCTAAGGAGCCTCTGAATAACTCCGTAATGCCTCTGCGGGTCTTGAAGGCTGCAGATGTTAGGCGCAGCTCGCCGTGAATGGCCGTAGTCCTTTGCAAGAGCTGCAACGCAGCAGCTGTGGCCTTTAAGGCCCGCCCTTCGGGGCTTGCAGAGCGATTCACACTCCGCGTTGCGACTTCTTGAAAGGTCTAGACATTCCTGCGAAGCCGCGCCTTGATTGTGAACCGCTCTGCATGCCAGAGGTATCACGGAGTTATTCAGAGGCTCCCTAAGTCTTGATAATTAATTTTTTATACGCGAAGGTGTTATGTATATTGAAAGGTGAGCCGTACTTTTTTATGAATGGTTGTCGAACATTGAGCATCGCTACGTCGAGCCTGCTTCGTATAAAAAGCCCAAGCTTATTGGAGTGGCTGGTTTTGGCCATTGATTAATACAGCAATGACTTGAGCAGGGTGTGTAGATTATTTAATGGTGCTCATCGTTTGGAAAGTAAGCCGAAATCTCTTCGGCTCAGATAATATCGAGAAATGAGTATAGTTTTTAATAGCTACTTGTATTGCTGAGCTTTGAATCTTTATGGTGATTTTATAAATGGACTTAGGAAGGGCTCCAGCGTTCAATAGGATCAGAATGCTGGAGGCCTTCAGCTAGTGAGGCACTACTTCCTCACTAGCAATAACCCGGTTTCCGTATGATCTGTATAAGGGAACTGATCAAACAGAGCAAATCGTTCAATGCGATGGGTTTTGGTCAGCGACTCCAGGTTTTCCAATTGGGTTTCCGGATTGCAGGAGATATACAGGATTCTCGGGAAGCGGGCGACCATCGCACAGGTGTCTTCATCCAGGCCCGCTCGAGGAGGATCAACCAGGACGGTGGAGAAGTCGTAGCTATCAAGGTCTATATCCTTAAGTCGGCGAAAGGGGCGTACCTTATCGATCGCCTGGGTAAACTCTTCACTGGACAGGCGTACGATATCCAGGTTGGTGATCTGGTTGTTGGCGATATTCTCCTGGGCGGAATTTACCGATACCTTGGAGATTTCAGTGGCCAGGACCTTACGGAATTTCTCACTGAGCGGGATGGTGAAATTGCCATTGCCACAGTAGAGCTCCAGCAGATCGCTATCACTATCTCCGCAGGCACTTCTCGCCCACTGGATCATGGAGCGACAGATCTCTCCATTGGGTTGGGTGAAGCTACCTTCCACCTGTTTGTACTGGTAAGTTTTCCCAACGATATCCAGTTTCTCGGTAACGAAATCACGCTCCAAAACCACTTTTTGCTTGCGTGAGCGCCCCAAAATCGGGAATCCTAGCTGTGCCTGGAGTGCTTTGGCTTCCTGCTCCCAGGTCTCATCCAGTTTCTTGTGGTAGATCAGCGTAATCAGCGCATCACCATTCAGCGTGGTAAGAAACTCGGCGGAGAACAGGCGCTTGCGCAGGACTTCGCTATTATTGACAGCAGCCAGCACCTTCGGCATCAACTGATTCATCAGTTCAGAGCCGACGGTAAATTCATCGATGATAAAGGGCTTCTTGTACTCACCCTGGCGGTACATGGCGTAATTGGCTACACCTCCCTCATGCCACACCTTGAATTCGGCGCGCAGGCGGTAGTGAATGGGCGGGGAGGGGAAGAGTTCCGGCTCCAGGTCAGTGAACTTGCTGTAAGCCTCTTGCAGGCGCTCGGCCTTGTCTTGAAGCTGTTGTGGGTAGTCGTCAGTATTAACGCGGTACAGTGCCATATTACAATGCGGTGTCAGTACAAAAAGCGGGCGCGAATTATATAGGAAACCGTATGGCAATAGGTGAGATAAAAATTCCGGTTCATGGGCAGGGGCTTCACGAGTTTACCGGCAGTGTAGTTGATTGGGTCAGTGAACAGGCTCCCGATGAGGGTCTGTGTACACTTTTCATACAGCACACCTCTGCAAGCTTACTGATCCAGGAGAATGCCGACCCCAGCGCGCGCCGTGACCTTGAGAGCTGGCTTAATCGACTGGTGCCGGAAAATGACTCGCTTTACACTCATACCCTTGAAGGGCCAGATGATATGCCGGCTCATATCAAGTGCAGCCTTACCGCGACCAGCTTGTCCATTCCAGTGCAAAAGGGGCGTTTGATGCTGGGTACCTGGCAGGGGATCTACCTTTGGGAGCACCGCCATCACCACGGGGCTCGGCACGTTATCCTGCATATCTGATTCAATACGGCGCGTTGGTGGCGATAGCTAGACGGCTACGCCAACTGCCTGACAGTATTGGTCGATCAATGACTGGGTTGCGCGGGCCCTCTCGATAGCCTGGATACGGTCAACTTGCTTATCTGGTCCTGTTAAGCAGCAGAAGTTTTCGATCATTTGTACCGCCTGCGATTGCTCTATTGGGACTTGTTGGTGTTCGAACTTATCTGGCGATGCCTGACCTCGGCGAACCACAAACTCTGGCGTATATTCAGGATTGTAAAAGGCAGCGCTGTCTCTCCAGTCGAGTACAAAGTCGTCTAGCTGGATTAGGCCGCTTTCTCCCAGAATGTCCAGGTCCATTTGCCAAACGCCTGAGTCATAGCCGAACTCAAAAGTTGAAGTCTGCTCGCTGGCAAATTCAATCAGGCCCGCACCGCTTATAATGGTCCCTGTTTGTGAGTCCCGCTTTATCGCTCCTGAAATTGTCTTTATTGCTCCTGTAGGGCGCATATATTCGACGATTGCACGCATGTTGTACCAGCCGATATCCCCGATTGCGCCAGTGGGTTCTTTTTGTGAATTGAAGCGAATATTGTCGCGGTCCATCATCGAGACAAAAAAGGCGCTGTGAATTCTGTTAACTGGGCCCAGATGCTGTTTTTGTTGCTGAATAATTTTGGCCGTGCGGGGATGGTGGGTGAAATGTGTGGCGTCCATAAATGCCAATCCTTCAGACTGAGCCCGGGCGGCAATTTTGTCGACCGAGGCAGTATTGAGAAAAGGTTTCTCGCAGAGAAGATGCTTATGGTTGGCCAGTGCCGCGAGGCAGATTTCCTCGCGGCTGGTGGTGGGGCTAGCCACGTAAATGGCATCCGAATCTTGCGCTTCTAGCAGGGATTTCCAATCCTCGTAGGTATTGGGAATTTGATGCTCATGGGCAAACTCCTTGGCTTGCGAATACCGTCTGCTGGCAACGGATGAGAGGCAGGCATTGTTAGCACGACTGATTGCCTTGCAGGTAAAGTCGGCAATTGCGCCACTGCCGACTATTCCAAAGCGCAGCTTTAACATTGGATGACTCCTGGTGAGATTTAAAATTGAGAGCGATAGATTACGCTTCTACCAGAGTCTAGAGCAGGTGATTGATGGGGGCGGTCAGCCGGATATTTAGAGGGGAAATTGACCAGGCTGTTTCAAAGTGCGCCTGGCCGGCGGAGAAATTTACAGGCAATTAGTTGGTTTAGGTAAGCCGGCAACTTTACTGGCCACCCTTGCTGGGCTTGGGGGGAAAGTTGCATCAAATAGATACTGCGGCCCTTTTCTGCGCCTAGATGCTGGCCAATATATTTCACCAGCGGGCGCATCGCGGGGGAGAGTTCAAACTCGCGGTAGAATTCTTGTAACAGCTCAATAACTTGCCAGTGTTCCTCGGTTAACTCGATGCCCTCAGCATTGGCTAGCTGAAGGGCGGCGTCCCGGCTCCAGTCGCTGAGGTTGCGCAGGTAACCCTCCTTGTCCAAAGGGATTTTCTGGCCATTGACTACTAGGTTGCTCATTTTTTGTTACCGAAACCAGCTGACTATGGGTTGATGCTGGGTACAGAGCTGTACCCAGCGCGCATCATCGATCATTTCCACTTTATCCATATTTGCTGCAAGTTGCTGCTGGCCACGGGCAGCGGTGTCTGCTTCAAGGCAGAAAATTTGAGTACTTGGCACCGTTTCCAGAGCCTTGTGCCTCAGCGCATAGACACCATCTTCAATAAGCAGGAGCGAGTCATCCTGAGTAAAAGCACCCAGGCATTCCTTAAGGGCACTGCTGGTATAAGGGGATTTACTAACAATATGCAAAGTCATATCAGAAGCTCAATACAGTGGGATAGGCGCTGATCAGTGAGCCGGTATCTTTAGCGGCTTTAGTCTCGGCGCCGGCAACCTGGATCTGCTCCAGGGTGATATTGCGTTCAGCAAGGCTTTTCTCACAAACGAAAAACTGTTCAATGCCAAACATCGGCAGAGCCTGCAAATTGCGTCGCAGGCTTTTCTGGCCGATATCCGCAGGTGATTGCTGGTCCAGCAACTGGAATACCCCATCGCCGAGAAATAGCAGGTCCATGTCCTGTTCCATCGCGGCCGCTGCCAGTACGGCTTCGATACCTTCCCTCGCCAGGGCATTGCCGTAGGGGGCGGTGCGGCATAGGGCCAATGATTTAGTACTCATGCTTAGCCTCCAAAGGTAATCAGGCGATCGGAAATTAGAAATTATTCTGGACACCCATAGATTGGAGAAAGGCGTTAACAGTGTTGCTAGCGCTAACCCCAGTATCTATTTCTTTCTGTTTGCTAGGGAGCCTCTGAATAACTCCGTGATGTCTCTGGCATGCAGAGTGGTTCACAATCAAGGCGCGGCTTCGCAGGAATGTCTAGGCCTTTCAAGAAGTCGCAACGCGGAGTGTGAATCGCTCTGCAAGCCCCGAAGGGCGGGCCTTGAAGGCCGCATCTGCTGCGTTGCAGCTCTTGCAAAGGGCTACGGCCATTCGCGGCGAGCTGCGCCTAACATCTGCAGCCTTCAAGACCCGCAGAGGTATTACGTAGTTATTCAGAGGCTCCCTAGTTAAGTTGAGATGAAGTGCTGAAGGTCAATGCTGGCCTTAGGAAAACTGCGGTTATGGGCAAGTATGGAAAACAGCATCGAGAGAATCGGGGGGGGCTAGCAGGGTGTTGCAGAAAGGTGTAGCTGAGAATCGCCTATGCTGCGTACCTAGTTTTATTGAGTCACCTGCAAGCGTGTCGTACGGCCTCAGCAGACCCTGCCAAACGTTTGAAGCGGCTTTCAAAATTACGGCTGAGATAAAGCCAGTGCCTTGGTGGAATATCCAGCCGCTCGAGTATGGGAGGAGTATTTTCATCAATGGCTCTGCGCTTACTGGGGGCTAGATGCCGTCCGCTCCGATTAACTAGCTCTAAATAGTGATCCAGCCGAAAAGGAAGCGCTTTAGGCATATTCTGTCGCTCACCGCCTACAAGTGGCAGTAGCTTTTTGGGTTGCACTTCTAAGATTACTGCACGAATACGCTGTAAAATGGGAGTGTGATCAGGATTTTCTGAAGTTTTTGCCATATTGGCTCGGATGAGTTTGAGGTCGATATAGCCCACACAGGCGGCAAGAGCCTTTTCATTCAATAAAGCTTGGGATTTAACGCGTCCTTCTCAGATGTGCTCCGTGCACTTATCTTCAGCGATAGACTCGCAGGGATCAAGAGTATCGCTGTTTAGATAGCGCTGGGCCAAATTAGGGGCCTTGAATATTCTTTGCCAGCGATCAATCACCTCGAAAAGAGACCACTTATCAGCAGTTTTTTTATCAATGTAGAGTACCACTTGGTAATGATTGCTCATTATTGCATAGGAGGCAAGATCCAGGGCAAAACCTCAGTCAAATTATGCATGCGATTTTCAATTCACTCGCGTCGATGCTCGTAATCTTTCCTGGATACACTATTCCGACCATAAAGAAATGCTCGCCGTACACAGCGGGATACGCAGTGGTAATAAGGTTTGCGTCAAGAGATATCTGGGTGCTTCGCGGTAGAGTCATCGGCTGTACGAGTATTAGTGTTTTGCAGATTTGTGCTCCTTTATCAATAATGTTAGCGATCTATACTTTACGTTTGATGAGTGTCTAGTAACTTGATCCTTAAATAATAATTTCTTGCTGTGTAGAACAATGAATACTGCCACCACCAGAGGCAATTCCATCAATTGCTATTTGCTCAATATTATGATTTGGAAAGGCCTCTTGTAAAATAGCTCTGGCTTTCGCGTCTGCGTTTTTATCACCAAATTTTTGAGAGATTATTGCACCGTTACAAATATAGTAACCAATATAGCCTGCGGCAAAGTCTCTAGTGCCAAATCTTTCGTTAATAATTTCTGGTGTATCCAAAATATGTAGTTTAAGTGGGTTTTCATCTGCGTCGACACTATTGCTTAATGTTTTGATGTTTTCACGAGTAACCCAATAGTCATAGGAGGATTGATAATTATCCCGGCTAACTATCACTTCACCTGGCTTAATAAAGCGTGCATAAAAATCGGTATGGCCATCTGTGATATCCTTACCCTTAATACCTTTGAGCCAAATAATCTTCCGTAATCCGAGTAGTACCTTGAGTTCCTCCTCAATATCAGACTTTGACCATCCTGGATTGCGATTTTCATTGAGAATGCAGCTCTCAGTCATTATTGCGGTGCCATTGCCGTCGACTTCAAAGCATCCACCCTCCAGTACAATATTTGCTCTCTCATGGATTGCTCCAGATCGATTAGCGATATACTTGGCGACGTGTTTGTCTAGTGAGTGCTCCTGTTTGTTGCCCCAACCATTGAAATTGAAGTTTAAAGCGACTTTTTCTCCATAGCTGGATCTTACGAAGATAGGGGCAGTGTCACGGAGCCACAAGTCATCAACTTCAAAAGTGTGTAGCTCAATTTCATAATTTGAATTATCTAAATCCAGTAGTGTTTTCGCTTCATGTAAGTCCTTTCTGCTCACCAGGATAGATACAGGCTCATAATTGGAAATTGTATTCGCAATTAATGCCAGATTTTTTTTCACCTCAGGAATTTGCTTGTGTGACCAAATGTAATTGTTTGCAACAAAAGCCATCCATGTTCTTTTGTGTTGGCCACTTTCATCAGGCATGTGAAGTGAGCTATAGGCTAAGCTCTGTGTGGCTAATGTTTTTTTTGCGAATAAGGAGCCTCCGAACAAAAGGGAGCTCATCTTAATAAATAGTCGTCGGTCAATCATGGTGGCTTGCTGCTATTTTAAATAGTTACTTTTCTGAGGTTGATGGGGTCCAAGTCTAATGTCATTTTGCATTTAAGGCTATAAGTTCATGTGAAGTTTGCAGTCTAATTGCTATATAAAAATTATATTAAAATATATTTTCTTTTTAAGTGGGGTTGTCGTGTGTTTGAAGGGAATTTGTCCTATTTGAGTGCGCTCTATAGAGCCTTAATCTATCTTTTTGTTTAAAAGTATAATTAACTAATATTATATTAAATAATTTGTTTATAATAAGAGTGCCCGGTTGTTGCTGGGCGATACGACCTGTAGAGAGATTGCTGGGGAAAGCTTTACTGGCTAAGGCTCCAGCGACCCGTGCACTTGTCTTCAGCATTAGCTTGATAAGTGATAGGCTCGTTTAAACAGCGCATAAACAGGCTGAAACCTGTTAAGCGTGAAACGGCATGATCTAGTGTCTTAAGCTCGTAGCGTTCAATACTATCGCCGTTTATATAGCGCTGGTCCAAATTAGAGGCTTTGAATATTTTTGCCAGTGATCAATCACCTTGAAAAGAGACTACTTATCAGCAGATTTTTCGTCAATGTAGAGTACCACATGGTGGTGGTTGCTCATTACTGCATAGGCGGCAAGATCCAGGGTAAAAATCTCATTCAAATCATACATATGATTTTCAATCCACTCGCGTCAGTACTGGCCGGATACACTATCCCGACCACAAAGGAATGCTCGCCGTACACAGCGGGATACGCAGCGGTAAAAAGGTGTTGCGTCAAGAGATATCTGGGTGCTTCGCGGTAGAGTCATCAATTGTATGCGCATTAATGTGTATAAATATACAGTACTTTGTGGATTTGCGCTCTTTTGTTAATAGTGTTGGCGGTTTATACTTTACGTTTGACCGGTGTCGATAAATGTTATTCTTGGGCCTGTAGGGGATGTGGCAGAAGTTACGCTTGACGTTATCGAAAATGCTCATACATATGAAGTGGGAACAACTGAGTGTTGGGCAGCAAATACGCTTGATACAATTTAGCTTTGGGTAAGTGGAGTAATTTCAACTACTGCTGGAACTCTAGTTGGCACCGGAGCTGTAACGGCTGGTGTTGGCAGGCCCGCTGCAGTATCAGGTAGAATTGTGCTTGGTGTGGGTACAACTTACGCAGTGGATAATGCTCTTTATAATGTGTACAAGAAGTACTTGAAAGAGCCTTTGGTACAAATAATAAGTACTGGAGTGGATTTTATACGGTCAGATGATGAGAACATCAGATGATGTTCTGGAGTGATTTGCTCAAAAGGATGGTTGGTAAGAGATATGAATAAACTTACAATGACAAAACTAAAAATCGGACTTTCAATAATATTTTTGTCGATAGTTCTGGGACTTTTAGTGTCAAGGGGTAACCTGCATTATACTAATATTTTTACTAGTTTTTTTCCTTTATTTTTATTGTTTCTATTTGCTTCCGCGCTGGTTCTGCCGAGGTTTCATATAAAATATTTATCTAAAAAAAATGAAGATTTAGTCGTTATCTTTGCGTTACTTGTTGCTAGTGCTGTGTCATCGAGGCTCATACTAGGGGGTGTGCATGCGATAACTTGCTCTCCGTCTGAAATAAGTGTGATGGTTGAGTCCAAGGGGAGGGATTGTGGCACTTTTAGCTGCCTCAATTATGTAAGGGTGCAAAGCGATGATTTTGTCAGCGGTGTTGCAAGGTTGGATGCAGAGCATCTTAGGGGTATTAAGACGGTTAGGGATGGAACATACGTGAAAATTAAGGGTTGTCTTTCCAGTGTAGGGATTAACCTAGATGGATTCTCTTCCAATTGATAACGGTAATTCCGGTCAATTCTGTACACCCATAGATTAGAGAGAGGTGCTAGCAGCGTTGCTGGCGTTAGTCCCAGTAGCTATTTCTTTCCGCTTTATAGTTAAGGTGAGATGAAATTCTGAATATCTATGCTTGGACTTAGAAAAGTCTTTGGGGTGTAATGAGGTTGTAGGTGATTTAGAAGGGATTGTGCATTCAAAATGCAAAATAGTGATTTGCAAGAACCAATAGTTTTTGTTGTTGGTTATAGCTATGTAAGTTGGATTAATGCTCTTTTGCTATCTTGCCTGCTGGTTGCTCTTTGTTACAGAGTATACCTAGTTGGAAATTGCAAGATGGTTTTTAAATATAAGTCGTTGATGAGCTTTTTTGGGGCGTGGCTACTGTTGATTTGTATGTTTGTATATGGAGGTATGTCTCAACGATCTTCGGTTCAAAAAAGCCATGAAGCTTTAGCCGAGGGGCGAGGTGTAGGTTATGTTGAGGGTGATGTGGTATATGAAGAAAAGCCATGGTTTAGAGGGGGTGATGATGGTCCCCAAATGTCCTTTGCTAAAATAAATGGCGTGTTGTTTGTCATATATAACAGGTCTTCATCTGAATGCATTAACAGAAAGCTTGCAAAGAAGGTGGGGGGTAACGGGAATATTGGTCTAGTTTATCGGGCCTGGTATATTGAAGAGGAGAAAATATCTCAGCTGGAAGAGGTTCAAGATTTCTCTCCTTGCCTAATAAGGTTAGAAATTATTTCCGCTGACAAATTTAAAAAAATTTAACCATTCTGGGCCCAGTGCGCCGAGTTAAATCGGCAAAAGATTGGAGATGTAAGCCCTCTGCCCGGTAAGGTTTAGCAAACTGCTGGGACCCTGAGTCATGGGCGTTGTGTGCAGTACATATGGATTTGAGCCCAAGGGGCAAAGAACTCGCAAATAAGCACTGACCTTATATGGTGATTAGATTAAATCCATTTAGGTGGTCTGCCGGCCAGGTTGTTTCTAGCTTACCTGGCCAAGTGTAGTGAGGGGATTACAAGCAGTTGGTTGGCTTAGGTAAGCCGGCAATTTTACTGGCCACTTTCGCTGGGCTTGGGGGGAAGAGCTGCATCAAATAGATACTGCGACCCTTTTCTGCGCCGAGATGCTGGCCAATATATTTCACCAGCGGGCGCATAGCAGGGGAGAGTTCAAACTCGCGGTAGAATTCTTGCAACAGCTCAATAACTTGCCAGTGTTCCTCGGTTAACTCGATACCCTCAGCATTGGCTAACTGAAGGGCGGCGTCCCGGCTCCAGTCGCTGAGGTTGCGCAGGTAACCCTCTTTGTCCAAGGGGATTTCCTGGCCATTGACTACTAGGTTGCTCATTTTTTGTTACCGAAACCAGCTGACTATGGGGTGATGCTCGGTACAGAGCTGTACCCAGCGCGCATCATCGATCATTTCCACTCTATTCATGTTTGCTGCAAGTTGCTGCTGGCCTCGGGCAGTGGCGTCTGCTTCAAGGCAGAAAATTTGGGTACTTGGCACTGTTTCCAGAACCTCGTGCCTCAGCGCATAGACACCATCTTCAATAAGCAGGAGCGAGTCATCCTGAGTAAAAGCACCCAGGCATTCCTTAAGGGCACTGCTGGTATAAGGGGATTTACTGACAATATGCAAAGTCATATCAGAAACTCAATACGGTGGGGTAGGCGGCGATCAGTGAGCCGGTATCTTTTACGGCTTTAGTCTCTGCGCCGGCAACCTGGATCTGCCCCAGGGTGATATTGCGTTCAGCAAGGCTTTTCTCACAAACGAAAAACTGCTCAATGCCAAACATCGGCAGAGCCTGTAAATTGCGTCGCAGGCTTTTCTGGCCGATATCCGCAGGTGATTGCTGGTCCAGCAATTGGAATACCCCATCGCCGAGAAATAGCAGGTCCATGTCCTGTTCCATCGCCGCCGCTGCCAGTACGGCTTCGATACCTTCCCGCGCCAGGGCATTGCCGTAGGGGGCGGTGCGGCATAGGGCCAATGATTTAGTACTCATGCTCAGCCTCCAAAGGTAATCAGGCGATCGGAGTTGGCGACAGCGTCGGTTAGTTGGCCGAGTCCAACCAGCTCAAAACCCTCAGCCAAGTTGGCGGCGGGTCTTTCCAGGCGCTCGGCTTCTCGCTGATTCAGCACGCCGCGCCGTTGCGCAGCGGCAATACAAACTACCAAGTCCAATTGGTGCTGGTGGCCCAGTGCCTGCCACTCTGAAGTCAGATCAGTTTCGTCCTGGGGAGGGGCGGCAATGGCATTGCTGTTTTGCACGCCGTCGCAGTAGAAAAACACTCGATAAATTTCGTGGCCTTGCTCTAGAAGGGCTTTGGCAAACCGGAGTGCACTGGATGAAGACTGGGTGCTGTGGGGGGCTGAGTAGATGGCTAGGGAAAACTTCATAGGGGGCCAAATAGTAAAATGCCCCGCGGAGCGGGGCATTGTGACTTGCTCAACAAAGCTGATGCTTATGCTTAGTCGTCAGAGGATGCGAATCCAAGGATGTGCAGCAGGCTGGTGAACAGGTTGAAGATGTTCAGGTACAGGGAGGCGGTTGCCATCAGGTAGTTGGTCTCGCCACCATTGATGATGCGGCTGGTGTCGTACAGGATGAAGCCAGACATCAGCAGGGCAACAACGCCGCTCAGGGCCACGCTAAACAGCGGCATGTGGATGCCGAAGAAGCCAGCGATGATAACGCCCAGGAAACATACCAGTACTGCGATCAAGCCAACGGCCAGGAAGCCGCCCATAAAGCTGAAGTCTTTGCGGGTAGTCAGTACGTAGGCAGACAGGGCAAAGAAGATCAGGGCAGTGGTGCCCAGGGCTTGCATAACGATCTGACCGCCGCCAGCCATGCCCAGGTAGTGGTTAAGCAATGGGCCAATGGAGGCACCCAGCAAGCCGGTAAATGCGAATACAACACCAACGCCTGCGGCGGAGTTTGCTGTGCGCGGTAATACGAACCAGATGAGGGCCAGGGCTCCGAGGGAGCAGACCAGGCTCATGCCACGACCCATGCCAATAGACATGGAAATACCGGCGGTAATGGCACTGAAGAGAACGGTCATTGCCAGTAGGGCATAGGTATTGCGCAACACCTTCGCCGATTCCGAGCGATCCAGTGCGCGGGTTTGAGTATAAGCTTGCGGTTGCATTTAGCGACTCCTGCTATTAAGTGATAGAAGAATCATATAGCTCGCAGTGGGGACCTTCAAGTCGGGAAAACCCTTTTAGCGTCCGTCTGCCAGTCTCTATGAATTCACAAAAACCCTATATTTTTAAAGGATTTATTCAAATATTCTCCGCTTATTGTGGGGGCTCTGGGGCATTTTTCAAGTGTTATCGCTCGGGTTGGAGGGTGCGAAGAGTGTGGGGCTCGATAAACCGAGATCGATTACTTTCCACCCTTGATGGGTAGGTCGATATCCACGATCAATGGCAGGTGATCTGAGGCTTGTCGGGTCAGCGATGTCCTGGGCACCCGTACCCGTTTCACATTGAGTCCCGCACTTAGGAACATGTGATCAATACGGACCTTTAGGAAGGTCCCTTTGGGGTTGTGGCGGGGCGCCTGTTCCTGGGCATCCCTGAGATAGCCTCCGAGTCGCTTGCACTCGGCAGAGTTGGGTAGCGCGTTGAAGTCTCCCAGTAGCACTCGCTCTCCGGTGCAGCGGGGGTTGCTGAGCCATTCGGGGCCGAGAAGGGCATCCACCTGGCGCAGCCGCTCTGCACGGGATAACCCCAGGTGGGTGTTGATAATCTGGATAGGTTTGCCATTGGCTTCGATTTCCACCCAAACAGCTCCGCGCGGTTCGTCTGCGGAGGGGTTAAAAAGTCCCCCTTTGCCGGAGGGAGGGCCGGGCAAAATCCCTTTCTTGATGAGCCGGGCGGGGAGATGGGTGAGGATCGCATCACCGTAGCGCTCCTCTTTCATATTTATGGTGGGCTGGAAGTGCAGGTCCATTGCCAGTAGACGAGCAAGTCTTTCGGCCTGGTCGAGGCCTCCGGTGCGTTTGCGCATGACATCCAGTTCTTGTAATGCCACCACATCCGGGCGATAGCGGGCAATTACCCGGGCAATTCGCTGTGGGGAGAGCTTGCCATCCAGCCCTCGGCAACTGTGCACGTTGTAGGTCATGATGCGCAAAACAGTTTTTGGTATCCTGTGGTTATCTACCTTCATGGGGCGGGCGCCACGGAGGTAGGCACGGGCTGTGGAGCGCAGATCCTGCGGGCGCCAGTAGCCCCGACTGGGGTCTGGGGGCTGGATATCCTCTGGCATCAGGGCGAAGGCATGGGTCTCATTGGGGCCTGAGCCGCCGTGACTGCCATTTTCCATGGCGAAAGTCATGGGTTGCCGCATACCGGCACACCAGCCGTACATCATAAAGTCGCCAGAGTCCGGGTGCCGGCACAGGCTGGCCATATCCTCTGCGGCTTCAACCGGGTAGGGGTGTTCGTCCCCCATCAATTTGCGGCCGTCTTCAGGAAGCTTGATGGGGCCATCTTTCCACCACCCATGCACTGGTGAGGAAGCGGGGGAGGATGGGTCTTCCAGATAGAGTACTAGGGGCACATTGGCTTGCTCCACCATCCTTTTGGCGGCATCTGCCCGGCTGGTACCGTTTAGATCAATGTTGTACAGCATCGCGATTGGGCCCAGGGCCGCTATGGCAGTAGGCGTTCTATCGCCCTCTTGCGTGGATTCCTCTTCGATGCTGCTTTTGTCCATCCACTCACTGCCGAACAGTCGAGCTCGCTCGAAACGGACTTTTTTGGGGATAGTGGTAGATTTGATCTGCGGCGCTGAAGGTAAATTGGATAGAGCTTTCGAAAGGGCATCGCCAAGGCTGCGCCCGTTGACCTCTTCATAGGCCACTGTTTGTTCCTGGCCGTGGTCTGAAAAAATCCATACGTCGTAGTGCCGTCGCTCAGAGCCGTGAGCAGCCTTCCAGATTTTGGCTATCGCACTGTCTATCCCCTTCAATACCCAGTGGGCAAAGGCCGATTGCGGCCCGCGCCGGTGGGACTGCTCATCGTAACCGAGCAGGTTGATATAAATAACCGGTAGGCCGCGGGTGATATCAACTTTCACCCCCATGGTGCAGAGCTCTCTCGTGAGAATGGTGATGGCGACCCTTGTGGGAATAAACATCAACTCCTTAATCAGGTTTTGGCCACCGATTATCCCGCGTACGCAGTCGACTAGAGATAAAACCAGCTCAATCAAAATTAACGCAGTAGTGCGAACAAGGCTCCAAATATTGGTGACAATCAGAATGGCGATTGCCATGGGGCTGGCTTCGCGTAGGGCTGGGCCCCATCCCTGGTCGGCGGGGCAGAAGTGCGCTTCACCGGTTTTTGTGCCGGCTTTAAACAGGCTGAGATAACAGCTTCCCCCACGCAATAGTGGATCGCGGTGTTGAGTCTTAATTCTTTTTTCGACCAGGGCGGCAACCTCGGGATCGTACATCCGTCCGAGTTTTTGCGTCTCGTGGACGAGGAAGCCAAATGCAGGTACGGCCTGGCGCACTCCATAAAAAAGTTCGGCCTGTACTGCAGGAGTTGTCGATGGGACTCCCGGGTACATGTGCTCCAGGCGATAGTGCTCTTTTCTGATTAGCCGCTTCAGAAATGGCATTCGCCCTCGGGCCAGTGCTTTGAGAAGTTCGGGGTAGGCCAGTCCGTCAATCTGGATCAAAATTAGCCCCGGAGCATGGGGGCTATTTGGGTTGGTGGATAGTCCGAGCAAGCGAGTAATCCACTCGCTGCGACTGAGTCGGCGGCGCCAGCGTCTGATTGATAGTCCGATACGGCTTAACATAGTTTCTGGACTAACGCTTAGGTGGTTGATTCAAGGCTGCGCCTGCGGCTTCTGTGAAGCCCTCGAAAATCTCCCACTGTATGGTGATTAATTTTCCAGTGCGTATACATCGCGCATAAATAGAGTTATCAAGCGGCCAGTTGTAGTGCACGAGGGGTTGATAGAGATCCAGTGCTCGCTGGGCACAGCTATTCATGGAAAAGTCCTGGGCCGTAATTCTGGCTTCCTTAATCATCTGCTGGCGGTGGTCGTTAGACAGGTTGTGGAACCAGCGTATCGCGGCGACAAAATCATTGAGCGATTCTTTGGTTACCAGGCAGCCGTTAATACCTTGCTTCAATATATCTCTCGACCCATTGGCTTCCAGTGCGATCACGGGAACTCCAGAGGCCATTGCCTCAGACAGCACTAGACCTTGGGTTTCAGTAGTGGAAGTAAATAGAAAGGTGTCCATTGCGCTGTAGACATCCCGGCGGGCATCACCAATGACTTTCCCTGGCATATGTACACGTTGTATTAATTTTTTGTCGGTAAAAAACTGCTGGAGCTGATTTTCCAGTGGGCCGCTGCCAGCGAGAAGAAAGTGTGCGGATGGATATTCCTGTAAAAATTTGGCGACGGCCTGACAAAGAAAAACCAGGTTTTTTTCCTTCCCAAAGCGGCCCAGGTGTCCCAACAAGAATGCTGATGCAGGTATTTTCAGTTTTTTCCTGAGCTTATTGCCTTCTCCATGGGCGTATTGCTCTGGGTGCACTCCCGTAGGGACTTCCGCGATTGGAGTTTGTACCCCTCGCTCCCGGAGAAGTCTCACAACACTCAGGCTTGGTGCCAAGACCAGATTAGCTTTATTGGCGAAGCGGGTGGCAACTTCCATTACAAAGCGTTTGAGCGCTTGTGAATCTCCCATCAAGTTGTGGGTATAGTGCTCGTACAATGTGTGATGGGTAAAAACGAGCGGTAGCTCGCGCTCGCGAGAAATGCGCAGGGCTGTCAGCCCCAGGAGAAAAGGGTGGTGGGCATGAAGGATATCCGGACGGAATTTATCCAGCGCATCATTCAAAACCCCCGAAAATGGCAGCGCCATGGAAAAGTCGGTGCCATTAAAATTCTGGATGGAGTGAATTCTCAGAACATGTTCTTCATCGTCAGACTTTTGCGGGAACTCAGGTGCGATCACCAGTACTTTATGCCCACGTTTGCGATATTCCTCACTAAACGCGGCGACGGAGTGCGCAACGCCGCCCACGTGAGGCAAGTAGGTGTTGGTGAGCATCACGATATTCACTTGGGGCTCAACTCCGCACTCTGCGATTCGTCGGTGATCAGCACTGGCCGGAAGCCGATGGCCTTAATGGCGATAGGTGGGGGCTTCCCATGCCAATCGGCAGCCCAAGAGACCGTTGGTGTGGAGCCTGGTTGAATTTGCAGGGTGACCGAGCCAAACCGGGTTGGCGCGGGCCCAAAGCGGATGGGCTGATCTGAGTCAGTACCTTTGAGCCACTCGGGGGGTAGCCCGGAGATAAGAACCAGAGCGTCCTGCTCTTCGCGGACAAAGCAATTGCGTTGCATCGCCACCCACTCAGCCGCTGCCCAGGCGTGCTGTCCATCCCCCATACATCCGCCGAGAGAATGGGGGTGAATGGCTTCCGGCCATTGCCCTGTTGGCGATGCCAGTTCTGCCACACTGCGCATAAGGTCAATACAGCGGGCATCTCCAGCGCGAAGCAATACCTGGGCAATGTGGAGAGTGAGGTAGGCGTTAATGCCGGAATGGATCATGTCCTGGAAAAACCCGCCGCTCACAAAGCACTTTTCCATCAGGTATTCCGCCAGATCTACCAGCCTCGGGTCCTCTGGTGGGTAGAGTTGCAAGGGATAGCCTGCGGCGATCGACCCTACGGCACCGGCATCCAGGCGCCGGTTTGGTGAGGCTGGCATCGCGGGGCGGCCCAGGCGGTCCTGAGCATCCTGCAAGCTTTGATCAATAGTGCTTTGGAAGTCGCTGGCAGCGGTATTGAAGCGATGGGCGTTGTCATCCATACCTTCGCGCGTGCAAATACTGGCGGCACTTTGCAGACCGGCGACGCCCCAGAAGTCGTCCCAGTAGTAGCAGTCGTTGGGCCCCAGGTGTTCTGCACTGAATCCCGCAGGGAGCAGGCCCCCACAGGGGCTGCCATCATTCGGCAGGCGCTTGTTGATAATCCATTTGGCACCCCTGACGACAGGCTCGCACCACGGCTGCTTTAAGGGTTTGCCGGTTAATTCACAATAGAGATTGAAGATCCAAAGGGCTTCACCATTGGAGTCCCATTCGCCATCCTGGGAGTGAAAAAAACCATCCCGCTTTTGCCGGTGGGGAAATTGCTCCAGAGCTCTTTCTGCGCGGTCTGTCAGTCCGGCATAAAGCAGCGACTGAATCATAAATGCCGCGTCTCGAAACCAAAACCGTTTATACGTGTAAGGGCCTGGGTAGACATCTTTGGGAGAGTGGAGAATAAGGGTGCGTATTGCTGAGTCGTAGAGAAACTGAAACTTTTCGTCGGGAACGGTCAGGGCGCAGTGACCTTCCAAGACGTGTTCCCAGCAAAGGGGAGAGCGCTGCTTACTCTCCTCTGTGACCAGGGGAATAGCAACCTCAATCTTGCGGGATTTTCGGTCTTCGATGCGAAACATGGCGGCAGCGGAGGCCATGCCAATATCGCAGAGTCCCTCGCGATTGCTTTCTTTGTCCCGGAGATGGAGGTAGATATCGCCACGCTTGTAATTGGATGCCAGGTGTTTGTCTACCGGCTGACTGAACTCTACGGCGGCCTTGTCTTCAATAAGCCAATTGCGTCCGCTATCGCCCAGGCGAACCTTGTGAACAAAGCTGACGCCTTCAGGATTGCAGGGGCGCAAGACCACCATTAGCCAGCCGCCTCCCGGGCACTGGGCATTGAGTTCAAGCACACAGCGGGGGTGGCCCTGGAGCAGGCTCACTGAGGCCCTATTGTGCAACTTCAGACCCCGACGATGGGATTCGGTAACTATTGCAATATCATCTCCCAGTTCCTGGTGCTGGTTGCAGAAGCCGAGGGTGGAAGGCATTAGCTCTTCACCGCTATCACTGATGACCCAGACATCGATAGACCAACCATCGTAGTGGGGTGTAAGTAGGCCTCGGGGGTCGACAATCGGCAGTTCTTCGCAGTCGGGTATACCTACAGCGGTCCAATTGCGGTGGCTCAAATTGCAGTGGCTAATGGAAAAAGCCCGAGGGATAAACGACTTGTCATAGGGGTCGAACTGGCGCTGAATCCAGTAGGGCCACACCCAGTCCAGGTTGTGTTGTATGACTTTACTGTTGATCAGTGCTCGAGCGTGAAATACCGCCCCTGCGCGTAGCAGCTCGATGGGTTCACTCACCTCTGAAGGCTCGGCAAAGCGCTGTAAGTGCGCCATCAAAGTGAGTGGATCAAGGAAACCGTGAGCTGTGGCAAAGCGGCGTACGAAGAAGCGCCAGGGTAGCCATTTCATCCAAGGCATCAGAGGTCCTCTTCTTTAATAATTCTTTTCAAAGCTCGGCGAGCCATTCGGGTGAGCCCAATTAGTGCAATGACTGCCAGGGCGAATCCGGCAATATAAAATCCCCATTGAACGGGAGTGCGCTCTTCAACCTTGCCCAGGGAGGTGAGGTCTGCTGCGATGGAGCCGATGTAAACGTTGTGCAATGTAAGGGGGATAATTCCAAGGAAATTTCCGATCACAAAGTCACGCAGTCGAACTGGAGTCAGTCCAAAGAAGTAGTTCGACAACTTGAAGGGAAATAGGGGAACCAGTCGGGTCAACATAATCATTTGCCAGCCCTCGCGACGAATCACTTCGCCAACAGTCGCGGGCTTGATATGAGACATAACCCACCGAGAGGGCTTCTCGCCAAGAAGGTAGCGGGCGATAAGAAATGCGAGGGTTGCCCCAAGTACGGTGCCGGCAATAACCAGTAGAGTTCCTTTTATAACGCCAAATACGAACCCCGCCCCCATGGTAAAAATGACGCCAGGGAGTAAAAAGACGATTGCTGCGGCCACAATTAAGATAAATAGCAAACTTGTCTGCCAGCCCTGCTCATTGAGCCACTGCATCAGCTCAATAATCTGATCATCCAGGTCAAAATAAACCAATAAGCTCAACACCCCAGCCACGGCGATAGTGCAAACCGCGAGAATCAATAGAGGAATAAACTTCACCGCCATAGGGTTTTCCACGGAACCAAAGAAATACGGTTTTGATTGCCGCCATTAACTAGCCTAGCTAAAGGATCGCGACAGGTGATGCTTCTTTATGGCGTCTACACAGTTTCTGTTCGGAAAACTGATGGGAGGGGGCTGTCCGCTCTAAGAGATGCTGGTGTTTTCGAAAATGAATCTCTAGTCGAGAGTCGGTGGAATATAAACTTACTAAGTTATTAAAAATGTGAATATTGTCCAAGGGGATAAATAGGAATCCGCCAGTCTGGGGTCAGCAGTCCGGGCAGTGGCTGTCAACAGATATACTTACTCGATCCTAAATTTATTTGCGTAGTGAGCAGATTTAAATTGTTGCTGGAAATAGAGGTGGCCGTTGTTCGAGTGTGCGCTCGCAATACTGCTGACTGGCGGCGGAGCCTGGAGCTATGCCAGCGAGCCGGTTTTGACCCTGGAAGATGCCGTCGATTTGGCAGTGACAGCTAATTTGCGGATTCAAGCGGCCGCGCTCGAAGTTAACGAGGCTTGGGATGACGTCGAGGCATTAAAAACAAGGCGCTATCCCCGGCTGGAAATGAATGCGGGAATAATCGATAACCTAACACGCCAGAGGTACACCTTCGATCGTGGCGTTTTTATGCAGAATTCTCCGATAGGCCCTATCCCCCCTCGGGACATAGAAATCACATCAGAGGAAGGTGTGACCAAGACCTTCTCCGTCAGCGCGACTCAACCTATCACACAGTTGTACACCATAGAGCTAGAGATTTGTGAGGGGTATGTTGTCACCGAAATGGCGGAGGAAAAGGTTCGCTTGGTGCAGCAGGATATAGGCTACCTCACCAAGATTCAGTATTTTGAAATCGGCAGAATCCTTGGTGATTTACAGGCCGTGGATGAAGCCATTATCTTCCTGACTTCTTTGAGTGAACTTGTTGGGAATTATGTTGCACAACAAGTTGCCCTCGAGTATGAACTGTTGGATGTGCGAGCACGCCTGGCCCAACGCAGGCTGGAGCGCCAGCGCCTTACCGATGAGATGGCGACAGCGAAGGAGCGTCTCAATGCGTTGATGGCCCGGGATGTTGAGACCCCCTTCAATATTCAGAGCCTTCCAAACCCACATCATTTAGCGTTCGATGTCGAAACCTCTTTAGGGCTTGCCTTTGAGCAGCGTCCAGATCTTGCTGAATCAGAGCTGTCGATTGAGCGGGCTGAATATAGTTACGATGTGAAGAAGTCTGAATACATCCCCGATATCGATTTGAATATTGAATACCTGAAGCTCTATGACGTCAGGTTGATACCTGATGCTGAAGCTTTTATTGCCCTGGAAATGCGCTGGGAGTTTTTTGATTGGGGGCGGAAACGGGATGAACTGTCCAGTCGTGCCAATAAAATTCTTGAAGCGGAAAAAAAGTCTGAAGAGGTTCGAAACCGAATAGAAATAGAGGTTCGTGAGAGTTTGCGTCGCTTGCGTACTTCTCAGGAGTCAGTGGGGGTTGCACGGGAATTACAGGCAGCTTATAGGGAGAAAGTGCGGGTAATGACAAATCGTTACCGCGAGCAAGCTGCCGTTCTGAGTGATGTCCTGGAGGCGGAAAAACAGCTTTTTCGTGCGAATAGCGACTACAACCGCGCGATACTGTCTGTATGGGGATCCCTGGCGGAATATGAAAGGTCGGTGGGGGAGGTGTGATAAATGCGCGTTATCTGCCTCTGTATTATCGCTATATTAGTGTCCGTTAGTGGTTGCCACCGCCAACCCCCGGAAAGAAAACCCACACCGGTAGAGGTTTTTGTTGCCCGCTCGCAAGACGCAGCAGCTGGTTATCCCTACTCTGCAGTCGTCAATCCTTATACGCAAGTTGACGTAGCTTTTCGTACAGAAGGCTATGTACGTGTAATTCCCTCGCGAAAAGCGCTGGGGCAGACTCGTTTGCTGCAAGGAGGGGACTACGTTAAGCGTCACGAAGAATTGGCTAAGATTGATGACGAGCAATACAGAGATCGCGTGGTAGAGGCTGCGGCAAATGTGAGTAAAGCGGAAGCAGAACGGCGTAAAGCTGATCTCAATTACAAACGGGCAACTGCGCTTTTTGCCACGGCTAGTATTACCGCTCCTGATTATGATTCAGCCAGGGAGGAGTATGAGATTGCTCAAGCTGCGGTGGTCGGTACCAAGGCTCATTTAGATCGGGCAGAGGAAGAGCTGCGGGATACAGTACTGCGCTCTCCACTTACGGGCATTATCCTGCAACGCAATATCGAAGTGGGTACATTGGTCCACTCGCAGTCGGTTGGCTTCGTTGTGGCTGATATTTCCCGCGTTAAGGTTGTATTTTCCGTACCGGACATCGTGTTGAGTTATGCTCCACTGGGCAGTGTGGTGTCATTGCGTACAGAGTCTTTGCCGGATCTTGTTTTTAAGGGAATGATCACTGAAGTTTCACCTATGGCAGATCCCCGCACCAGGGTTTTTGCGGTCACTGTTACCGTTGATAATCCTAAGGCGCAGTTGCGGGTAGGAATGATTATGTCTCTGGCCTTGGACAAAATACCGATACCTCCAGATAGGGTTCTCATACCACTTTCCTGCTTAGTTGCTCATCCTGAGAAATCTAAAGGATTCGCTGTATTTGTACTGGAACGAGATGGTGAAGTTTTACGAGCAAAACTAAGAAAAGTGCTCCCGGGGCAAGTAGTTGGCAATAATATTGTCATTATCCAGGGGTTAACTGAGGGCGAGGAGGTAGTATCAACGGGTGCTGCTCAGCTCAGAGATGGGGAAGCCATAATTGTCGTGCCTTGAGGGCTAGGGAATGGCAGATCAGGAAGAAAAAAGACAGGCAGAAATTATTGAGGCGGAAAGTCACCACCGTTTCAATACTGCTCGTTTTTTTGTAGATAACCCGAGTATTTCTGCTGCATTGCTGGTCACTATCCTGGTATGGGGGGTAGTTGCTTATCTCTTCATGCCGAAAAGCAAAGATCCAGATATTCCTGTGCGTATAGCGATAGCAACAACCTATTGGCCTGGTCAGTCTGCAGTTCGAGTTGAAGAGTTAGTAACGCGAAAAGTTGAAGAAGCGATTGCGCAAAGTGAATACTTGCATGAGCCAGATGCGAGAACTTTTGCAATAAAATCCTTAACGCTAAATGGTGTCTCCATGGTGCAAGCACAGCTGGCACCGAAAACTGATGTTACTAAAGCATTTAATGATCTCAATCTGAAATTAATTGATGCACAACAGCAGTTACCGTCTGGTGCGGGCAAAATTTCCCTAAATTCAGAATTCGGTGATACAGCCGCTATATTACTCAGCGTGGCGAGCCCCCGAGCGGGCCCTACAGAGATTACCTTGCGTGCAGAGGACATTAGGGAAGGTATTACAGAAGTTCGCGGACAAGAATCGAATGGTAAGGGGCGTGTCAGTATTGTTGTTGCTCTCCCTTTGTCGTTGGCTAATACGTACTCTGCAATAGGATTATGGATTTTTGCAAGTTGGCTTGAAGAGCAGGGATATGGAACAAATTTTGAAGTCTTAAATGGTGCCGGATACTTAGGGGTGGATTTCTTATCTGATAAGAGTAACAGCGAAATACTGGCAGCTACAAAACGCTACTTATCCGACAAATTAAGCGCCCAGCGCTTTTTCCCCGATGCCTGGGATCCATTCGTGGTTCGTGATCTCGCCAACACTCGTGAACATTTAACGAAAGTGGCCGGTGCAAAATATAGTTATCGGCAGCTTGATGATTTTTCTGACCTTATTGCTGCAAATATCAGAACTATTCCTGAAGTGAAAAGAGTGTTGAGAACTGGAGTGCTTACCCAGGAAGTAAAACTTCTGTATTCTCAGGAGAGGCTGGCTTCCTATGGGCTGCGACCTGATATGATTGCCCCGATTCTTAATGCGCGTAATACGACTATTCCTGGCGGCACCATCATTTCGAATGACTTGGGTATCGCCATTATGCCTAGTGGCGAATTTGGTAACCATGAGGAAATTGCCGATGTTCCCGTTGCTCTTAGTAACACAGGAACGCCGGTATATTTGCGCGGAATTGTCGATGTTATTATGGGGTATGAAACTCCGCCGCCCTTATTAAATTACTATGTCAATAAAGATGAAAACGGAGAGTGGCAGCGTAGTCGCAGTATAAATTTATCTGTGCAAATGCTGGATGGCAAACAAATAGGGGAGCTGGGGCGTAATGTTAGTGAGGTACTGGACAAGGTTAAGGTAGATCTTCCGCCAGACCTGATTATAGACCGGGTTTCTGATCAGCCTCGACAGGTCCGGGAAAGTGTAAGCCTCTTCCTGGAGGCATTGATTGAAGCCATTATTTTAGTTGTGATAATCGCTTTTATCGGATTCTCTGACTGGCGATCCGCCGTGCTTTTAATGATATCTATACCAGTAACATTAACTATGACCTTTGGGTTTATGCAGTTGTTGGGAATAGATATTCAGCAGGTATCGATTGCGGCGCTGATTATAGCCTTGGGGCTTTTGGTGGATGATCCTGTTGTTGCCAGTGATGCGATCAAGCGGCAAATGGCATCCGGTAAGCCCTCTATCATTGCCGCTTGGTTGGGGCCAACTTTACTAGCGAAAGCCATATTTTTTGCGACATTAACCAATATCGTTGCTTACCTACCATTCTTGCTATTAACCGGAAATCAGGGAGATTTTCTACATAGCCTTCCTATTGTTATGGTTTGTGCCTTAGCTGCATCCCGAATCGTTTCTATGACGTTTATTCCTTATCTGGGTAACACATTATTGCGTCCCCCGGAGCAAAAGGAGCGGAGCTTGGAGGTGAGGCGAAAAGAAGGGCTGACAGGGAGTTACTATCGGGCGGCAGGCTGGGCTATTAGTAATAGAAAGATTATTTTGTTGGTTGCCTTGGGATTGCTTGTATTTGGTGTTGTTATAAAGACCCAATTGAGGAATGCATTTTTCCCGGCGGATGTTCAGTATCTTTTTTATGTGGATGTGTGGCTACAAAATGATGCGAGTATTGATGCAACAGATAATGTTGCAAAATTAGCCGAAGAAATAATTAGAAAAACTATTGAGGACTATGAGCAAAAACACTCAAAAAAAGGGTCTGCACCTATTTTGGAGGGGATTAGCAGCACCTTGGGCGGTGGGGCGCCGCGTTTTTGGTACACAGCCAACCCTCAGCAAAAGCAGTCTAACTATGGGCAGATTATTGTCCGATTAAGTGATAAAAATCTAACATCTATCCTAATTCCACTTATCCAAAGTGCTCTTTCTGAGAGTATTCCGGGGGCGGGATTGGACGTTCGTCAACTGCAGACAAGTACAGTAGAGCACCCTGTTGAAATAAGAGTTTCGGGGCGTGTGGCTGTAGGTTCTTTGGAGGAAGAGAAGGATATTGCACTCTTGCGAGAATATGCCGCAGAAGTTAAAGAAATTATTGAGAGTTCTCCCTATGCCCGCGTAGTCCGTGCTGATTGGGCTGGAAAAAGCCTGGTATTGGATATGAATGTGATAGAGGATCGCGCCGAGATGTCAGGGGTAACTAATGCTGATATTGCCATGGCCTCATCCTCTGGCTTTAATGGTTCCAAAGTTGATACCTTACGGCAGGGAGATAAAGAAATTCCTATCGTAGCCCAGCTTCGCCTGGCAGAGCGTGGACAGCTGGAAGATGTCAACAATCTATATGTATTTGCATCTGATAGCGATATTCATATCCCACTGCGGCAAGTGGCAACAACCTCAATACTGTTTTCGACAGAGCGAATCTATAGGCTGGAAAAGTTTCGAACAATCACAGTATATGCATTCCCATATGCCGGTTTTATTTCATCAGATATTATGGCTGATATTGGGGGAGAGTTGAAGGAACTCTCTGAATCGCTACCTGCCGGATATCAACTACAGATATCTGGAGATGCGGCCAGTACGAAGCATGGATTTTTGCAGCTACTAATGATTATGGCTGTCTCTTCCAGTGCGATTTTTTTAGCTTTGGTATTTCAATTTAGCAGCCTGATAAAGCCTTTGGTTGTATTTGCCACTGTGCCATTGGGCATGGTTGGTGCATTGGTGGCCCTATATATCTCCGGCCAGCCATTTGGCTTTATGGCGTTTTTAGGGATAGTGAGCCTAATAGGAGTCATTGTCAGCCATATTATTGTTCTGTTTGATTTTATTGAGATGCGTCATGCTGCAGGAGATTCGCTTCGTCAGGCATTACTTGACGCAGGTATTCTTAGGCTGCGCCCCATTTTAATCACTATTGCGGCGACTACCTTCGCCTTGATTCCCTTAGCCATTCACGGAGGCCCTCTCTGGCGGCCATTATGTTTTGCACAAATTGGCGGACTTATCCTGGCCACTTTTGGAACACTATTCTTGGTGCCGGTAATCTATACAACCATGGTAGAGGACTTAAAGTGGATTAAGTGGGTTGAGCGTAAGTCAAAGAAGGGTAGGGACCCCAGTGATTTGGTGACTACCTAAAGTGTGGCTTCTCTCCCTTGAGTCATACTGTTAAGGTTTGATGACTCTTGCAGTTAATAATCCTATTGGCAGGAAGGAAACGGCTACTTACTGAACATCAGTTGTAAATTACCACTGATATACTCTGAGAATTGTCACTTAATGCAGCGCAGCTGGATAGTGAAAAGGCTATGTTTTGATCCTATAACCTCGACAACAGCCAGGATCAAAATGCGCCTATTAATGAAACTCCTGATACCGGCAAAGGCCGGCAATAAGTCCATTGCTGATGATAGTATGTCTGTGGCGATGAATGATTTTATCGCCTCAGCCAATCCTGAGGCTTCTTACTTCTTTTTGGAGCAAGGAAAGCGGGCAGCAATTTTTATCTTTGAGGAGAACTGTCAAGATCAGCTGATGACCTATAATGAAAAATTTTTTGCGGCCTTTGATGCTGAAATATGGATCACTCCGACCTTAAACCTTAAGGAGTTGCAGCTGAATTTATAGGCATTTTTTACGGTTGCTGTTTCTCACTTGAAAATCCGTCAGAGTATCGCAATTTTGCCTGCGTAATTCTGTGGGGTATTTAAAGGTAAATATATTATCGAATTTTTTGTGTGTTCTGTGGGCTCTAGTGGGGCTGTCAGCGTATTAAAGGGGTGCTTGTTACGCAGTGCTGAGAAGTAGGGCAGAGGGAGTTTGATGTTCGATGAGAACCCTATTTGAGAACATATTTGAAGTTATTATTCCTGTATTTATCTGTGTTCTTATTGGATACCTATTTGCGGCAAGTAAGCAAGAACTAAATTCCAAAATGGTATCCAAATTAATGGCCCATATTGGTTATCCGGCGCTGATATTGGATCATATGCTGGGCCAGAAGATAGTATTGGGTAAGTTTCTATGGATGCTGCTGGCCGCCTTCCTGATGTATTCGTTGATGTCAGTACTAGCCCTTCTACTCTTATCTTTATTTAGGCAAAATATACGTACTTACTTTTCTTGTATAAGTATGAACAATGTAGGCAATATAGGCCTTGCAGTGTGTGCGTTAGCATTTGGACATGCGGGAGTTCTATACGGAATTGCTTTTGTTGTTGTGGGAATGATCTTTTTCTTTGTTGTTGCCCCTGGAGTAACATCGGGTAGCTGGTCGGCTAAGGAAATTATGCTTAGCCCAGCAATTTACAGTGTGGTTTTTTCTATAGTCGCATTGATTTTCAATATAAGTTTACCAAAGCCCGTTATGTCATCTCTTAATATTTTGGGCGGTATGGCAATCCCTCTAATGTTATTAACCCTAGGACATAGCTTGGCCCAAATTAAGCTGGGTGATACTAAGATTGGATTGGTCTTTGCTATTGGACATATAATTCTCGGTGGCGCCGTCGCGCTTATTTTGACAAATCTGTTTAACTTTACTGGTGCTATGCGAGGGGTGCTTATTCTGCAATCCCTTATGCCATGTGCTGTTAGTACTTACCTCTGGATATCTATTTATCGCCCCCAAGATACCCCCAAGATATCCGGTATTATTTTCCTCTCAACTATTATGAGCATTTTTATTTTGCCTGTTGTGTTGACTTATTGGGTACAGTAGTTCACAGCCAGTGTTGTAGCTCCAGGCTGATTTGGGAGTGATAAGGTGGTTCACTAAACTTCTGTGTGTTGTTCATTTGGCCTTCACAATGCGTAATTCACTGCCGTAGGTAGATAATTTAGGGAGGCTTCATACTTCAATGCCAACACAGACCTCGACTGGGCGGCCATTTTGGTTGCTGTTGACTTTGCTACTTTTCCTGCTGGCAATGCCCCCCCTTGTTCTTGCGACCCCCCATCCCTTAGGGCTATCAACCAGCTCCGGTCGTGATCAGTATGCTATTAAAGAGTATTTGTTTGTTACATCTTTTCGCGTGCTCTACCTGGATAGTGCTGCGGATAAGCAGGTTGGCCTGGATAGGAAAGTGCAAGCTCCACCGATCCGCCACTTTGAAGGTGCTACTGCCAAGAACTTTCAGGAAAAGATAGCCCATAAAAAATACCACCAGATTTGTGATCGTCAGTCACCCAAAGGGTTGTCTCTTTGCGAGGAGGCGAACTGGAAGTACAAGCAAGCGAAAGCCTGTTTACAAGCCAGGGAAGCCTGGGAGGCCCGTTGGGGCAGGCCGGATACTCAAGCTCCACATGGGAGAGCCCTGAAGAATGTCCGGGCTCGGCTTAAAAATGCTATTACTGATAAAGAACGCCTTTGTGGTATTGAATAGACTTCTAATAGACAGCGATGCTTTGATAGCTTGTCATGTTCGCTATGTAGTTGACGAGATAAAGGTGTGTCGAAAAAGTGGTCCGTGTAAACTAACGTGAATTCTACAGCTGAGAAATAGGCCTCCATTGAAAGGACGTATATTACTAACCGGCGCTAGTGGCTTTGTGGGAACCGCACTCTTGCCGCAGCTTCGCAAAGACGGTTACCAGGTTTTGCCGGTGTATCGCCGGGAAGTTGAGGGCGGCTTTCAGATCGGTGACCTGTCAAGCAATACGGATTGGGCTCAGGGGCTTGTTGATATAGATACAGTCATTCACACCGCAGCACGTGTCCATGTAATGACGGAGACATCTGCTAACCCTCTGGAGGAATTCCGTCGGGTGAATGTCGGGGGCACTATCAAGCTGGCACAGCAGGCGGCTTCATCTGGTGTTAGACGTTTTATTTATCTTAGTTCTATTAAGGTTAACGGGGAGTCTACCGACAACCGCTTACCATTTAATGCGGATGAACAATGTGATCCTACGGATCCCTATGGGATTTCAAAGAAGGAGGCCGAAGACGCACTGCTTGAGCTGGCTGAGTCAACAGAGATGGAAGTCGTTATTATCCGCCCACCTCTGGTCTATGGCCCTGGGGTCAAGGCGAACTTCCAAGTGATGATGCGTTGGCTTACCAAGGGAATCCCACTGCCACTTGGGGCTATTAATAATCGCCGAAGCTTGGTATCTATCGGTAATTTGATCGACTTGATCCGCGTTTGCATTTCTCACCCCAATGCGGCAAACCAGGTATTTCTGGTATCCGATGATTTGGATGTATCGGTAACAGATTTGTTGCGTGGTTTATCCCATGCCATGGGATGTGATGCTCGACTATTGCCTCTTCCCCAATTCGCACTCACCAGTGCGCTGAAGCTAATAGGAAGGGGGGCAGTTGCCGAGCGCTTGTGCGGTTCACTACAAGTGGATATCACTAAAACCAAAGAGTTGCTTGACTGGACCCCCCCGGTGGCCTTAGGTGAAGGTCTGGCGGAGACTGCACAGGCATATTGCCAGGCAGGAAACTCTCAGTCCCCACAAAAGAGCACTTAGTCAACATTTATTGCCTACGGAGAGGGGTAGTCACCCCTCGTAATTGGCAACCGCAGCGTAAAAACCAAGCAAGTAGGTTGCTGGAACCTCAATGGTAGAGCTGTGCCCGGATCTTGCTCTCAGTTTAAGTTTGAGTTTATCTCGATTGCGCACCGAAGCCTGTATTTGTTCCTCAGTGAGAGCAATATCCAGAATCTCTTCAAGCATACATTCATTACCACTTACGCATTGAAGGACATTTTTGTTAATAGGGGCCGTCTCTACTGGTTGTCCGCCATTTAACTCCGCAGACTCATAGTGACGCCACGCCTTGCGATAGGTGATATGGATCTGTAGATGGTACTTCGTTGGCTCGTTAGCAGCGGGTTCAAATGCGCGGAGGTTGTAGTAGTAGAGGTTCAGGTCAGAGCCATCAGTAGTGGCCTGTAATTTCGGTCCTGAGAACTGAGTACCAGAATTTTCCCCACTAGCTTGGATAGATACGGCCTGCCTGATTTCCCCTGCCGTTTTTTCCGAGAGCTGAGTGACTGAGCTACAGCCAACCAATAAAATCGCTACCAGAGTTAGTGTGAATTTGGTCATGGGTCTTCCCTGTTTTCTTTTCACTTCTTTTGGGGCGAAAGTATCGCATAGTTGGGGTGCTGGCTGAAATTTTACGTAAATCTTTATACTCTAGGAGGGCAGTGGCATCAATTGACAACTTCGGAGGGAGCTTTTTAGTTGCAAATAATAGGGCGTATCAGAGGGTAATTGGCCGTCTATTCAGTATTCTAGATTTTGAAAATAGGAACATCAAAAGGCGGTATCTACCTTGCGATACTTTACGAGATACCGCCTTTGCAGTTGAGCTTGTATTTCACGCTGTGTAGATGGATTTTTTCCCAACAATGATAACCGAATCAGCTGGTACAGTTGTATTTTCAAAAGGAATTTGTTCTTCGTCAAAGTAATAGGACTCTACGGTATCAAAGCCCGCATTTTTCATAAGAGATTTAATTTCTTCCGTAGAGCGTATATGAAATTTAAATTGAGTGAAGGGTATTTTTTTGAGCGATTTATCTGAACGAATCCCGAAAACTGCTCGCCCTCCAGGTGAAAGCCAGTTGCTAATATGACTGAAAAAGCTTAATAAATCGTCGATAAAGTACAGAATATTAACTCCGATAACACCGTCAACGCTTCCATCTTTAAGCTGGACTTCCAGGCAATCACCACAAATTACTTCCGCTGCACACTGGCTGCCTCTTAGTGTTTCTCGAAGTTCACTGGCCATAACTTCTGACATTTCAATACCTAAATAGTGGCCATTAATGCCTAACCCGCTCAATATCGGTAGCGACAGCGACCCATTACCTGGTCCGATTTCGACGATTGACTCATCTTTTTGCGGCGATAACTTTTGAATGGTTTGATTGGTAATAAGCTGATTGAGCATACTCATTTTGTTGCCCATTTCAATGCCAGCCTCTCCCTCAGGGCATGAAAGCTGGTTTGCGATAGATTCTAGATCTTGGTTTTCCATTAGTAATTTCTTTGTTGTCGGTCTCAGTTATATCGCCAGGAGTATAACCCTGAAGTTTAAATAGTGTTTCCTTTTCTTAGTAGGGCTTTAGATTCACAAGAAATTGTGCCGAATGCCAGGGCCCCATTCACAGTCATACCCAAGAATGATGATTGTGTGTTATTCCGTCTTGAAAGCAGGAGTGGACTCGGTAGAGTTAAGCGATAGATTATCAAGTGAGAAGATTGAGGGGGGGTTATAGTTCTGACGTTTCTAATGACAATCGAGAAGTGTTATAGGCTAGCAGGGTGCAATAAACTTCGATGCTTACTTCCGACCGACTCTGGCGGTGAGAGTAAAGGCCGGTAAAATGAAGAGAGCCTGGCTCTGAGCTATGGGTGGCACTTTCTTCTCTACAACACTTTGTGGTAATAGCCTGGGATATTTTGCCAAGGCTGCTTTTTGCGCACATTCACAAACATAACGGTGCAGTCCCAGCAGCACTGCCCGCATTGCGCCTTGATGCTTTTATAGTAGTGACAAGCTTCCCGAGGTGGAGTTCGCGGGGATGCAAATGGATATCATCTGGTAGGCAAATCCTTGGGCCGAGCACCAGCATGCTGGAAAAATCATTAAACGAATTGTGCGGTACCTGTTTCTAGGGTTAACTGACGGGCTTGCCGTTGTAGGGTAAGCGATCAATGTCCCGGCAACCATCTTTGAGGCGCTGGAGAGTGCCGGTGGACAGTCTGGCTATTCGTAGATGAGCAGCTACTGAGCGCAGACGACACGTCCCGTTGCTGATAACTGGCATTGGTGCTAAGCGGGGCTTGTATGCATTCCCGCAGCCAGGCTCCCTAGTGGATCTGGGTTTTGTAAAAGGCCTGCCGCATAGTCCGTTTATTAGTTCGGCACTTGCGCTGGGGCCACCAACTGTTATCGCAGTTGGGGATAGCTTATTTATTGCCGATCTAGCATGTGGCCAGTCATTATCGCATCGATGGCTCGGGAAATATTAGCGAGTAATGCAAGGCAGTAGCTGGACTCTTTGCCAAATAGAAGCAATGCCTAGTAGTGACGGACAGCGACACCGTTTAGGTGGGCAATGGATTTAACAAATTGCAGCACATTCTGGCTGAATTAATCAAAGTGATCAGCGCCATTGCCAATGCGGCCGCAGGCCTTACCCGCGAGCACATTGGCAATGGTACCCCGAAGGCGACCAAGGAATTTGGCTAGGCTGGGGACCTCAACGGGGCAGAAGGGCGACGCGAACAAGCAGGATACTGAACTGGCGACGATTGTGGGTTGATATCCCAGAATATTGTATCGTTTGAGCTCGCTCTTCATTACAAAACACCAGCGCTAGAATACTAATTTTCCCGAAACAAGGTGGCATGCGATTGTGGTCGCCACAAATATTCGGGACTTGAAGACTCTTCGTAATCGGTGTCGCAAACTGCTAGATTGAACCTGTACGGCTGAGTTTGAGAATATGAGCCCAATGAATGGCGGCGCCGCTTCCATGCATGTTACGGGTGACTTTTTCCGACTGCCATTTGTTCAGATTTGCAGTCAAATCCTCAGCCATTTGCTTTTCTTTGGATGAAACGAAGTCAAGCTCCTTAAGTATTGATCTGGTACGGTCAAATAGGACTTCGTTTGGATGCGCTTTCCCCTTTCCGAAGAAAAGTGATTTGGCCCATTTTATCCCAGAAAGGTTTTGCTCAGAGGTGTTTAGATCCAGTTCGGATTGAATAGGGGTTGCCTGGCCTGGCTCCAATACCGGAATGTCTATTGAGTTGGGCAAGTTTTCCAGCATATCTGACGAAGGCATCTTTTTCTGTGTGTCATAGGGCATTGTCACAAGATCGGGGCAGCACACATGCATGATATCGTAAAGGACCTGGCCGTTGCCGACACGCAATGGGTTTGCACTCAGGACAAGTTGATAAAAGTACTTACTACCAAGTGTGACGCCCATCACCTCAGTGCGGGGCATCTTTGCTGCGTGATGGCGACTTCTGTTTGCCCGATAGTGGCGGATTGACATTTCAATGCCGCGATTTTCAGGCAACGCCGCCGACTTCTCGGTATTGGAGATAATGTCACCCATCCATGCCTTGAAGTTTTCGGTCGTTGAAAAATGGTTCTGGTAGCCAAAGAGGAAGCTTACAAAATTCGTGGAGCCGAATTTTAGATAGAAATCCCGGTGATCCTCACCGCCTGCACCCGGAAAATTTACAACTCGCCCTTGGTTATTACCAAGCGACAGAATATGGGGTGCATACCGTCCCAGGTTGTAGTCCAGCCAATTCTCGACGCTTTGCTCAGCAGGAAGACCTATCCGCTGAATTTTCATCCCTGCATTTAACTTTAAGCCAAACTTGTGGGCAATCCGCGTAGCGCAGTCGTAATCTTCCTCCTTACGCTTGATCGAATGAAAAAGAATCGAACCATCAGTGAATGCATTTTCCAAGCCATAGGTTTTTACAGTGTAGATGAGCAGAGCTAGCACCACTCTACTATCCAGCCCGCCTGTTAAGTCTAAGCGAATAACGCGGCCTGATTGTAAAATAGCCGCGATGCGGGAAGACCAAACCGAGACGAATTGTGCAATTGCTTCTTCGTAGTTCATTTCCTGAAAGAAATTACGATTTTTCGAAGCGAGCTTGAGGCCTGACTGCCTAATTTCAAGAGTCTCTGATGCAGAAAGTTGCTTGATTTCTTTATAAATGGTCTGCTCAGACACTGACTGGAGGCAAAATGTACGTTGAGAGTACCAAGAGCGTAAGTGGTGGGGAAGAATGGTTAAATTCCAGCCACGTTTTTTTGCAACCTGCACTAGCTGTCGGAAAGAACTACAGACAGCCCAGTTATCACCGCTCTGATAAAAATAGACTGGGAAATACCCGCGATAATCTGTTTCCAAAACAGCGCAATCGTTTTTTAAACGTACATGAGCATAGCACCCATCACTGTCTGCCTCAAAGGGTGTGCTGTTTTTATTCAGTAAGCTGTTATATACGAAATTAGTACCAGAAAACGCATAGCCCCATACTTGTTCTTTGTTCGGAAGATTACCTTGGTCAAAAAAGAAATCTTGATTTTGCATTATTGATTTTCCAAAAACATCAAATTCTATAATACCATTTTTTAGATGTTGGTAATTAATAATCTTGGCAGGGTGACGTTTCCGTTGGTAAAAAATCTATTGCGAGGTGTTGTTTTGAATTTTTTCGGGGGGGTAAGAAAGCCTATTTGAAATCTTTCTTTACAATTAGATTTAATAGAGTTGTATGCTTTTTAACTTGTACCATTGTCTCTCTTTGCCGCTTGCATTGTGTTTTTGTTTTGCTCTTTCACCTATAAAATTCGCTAGTTATTTGTGATTCCCTGCCGCAAGATTCTTAGCCTCAATGAATTTAGTTTATTAGGTTCAAGTTTTATTGGATGATCTGTCGTCAGGTGGAATTCACTTTACTTCAATGTGCCCTGACCGATATGCAAGGTGGCTAAGTTGATGTAAACCCTCTAAGACTATTTGAGAGTGAGAGCCCGTATATCTTGCTCCTTTTGTTTTTACTTGATTGGTAATTGTGTAAGCTAAAGGGTCGCCGTTTACTTCTCCTGATTCTTGGGGCGCTCTTAGTTTGTGAAATGACTCAAGCGGCGCTTGAGTTGGTGCGAGGTATGTGGTCAAAGTAGATTTCACGGCGTGGAGCGTTTTTAGGTGCTCGGAATATATTTTCACCGATTTAGAACCTCAGAATACTGGTGCGGGCTGTATGAATTGAGGCAGGGCATAAGTCGCCACGAAGAAGCTCAAAGGCTCGAAGCTCCAATGTATGCGTTTGCTGGCTGTGTCGGGGTATGAGCCGCCATCTCGAAACCAATGCCTATAGAGGTAGTAATTAGGGGGAGTAATCTGAGGCACCGAAAGCTCAATTTTCAGCTTTGGCTCAATCATGGTTTTCCATCGTAGTCAGAATGATAGCCGAGGCCTCTAGTTAACCGAATGGTTGACTAGGTGATGGATGCGAATGACTGATAGTGGGATGCCCAGCTATAGAGCTGGTGCTCTTATATATGCGCACATCTCTTCTTTGCTGCCTGCTATTAGGCCGGCCTTTTTAGCGGGCAATTGACCTATAAGCTTAGGGGTGTGCTCCATACTGTACCCGGTGCAAGTGGCAGCCTACGGATCTTCCAATTCGGTAATAACTAACTTGTGCCTTTACCTTTTTTCACTTCAGCTAATGCCTTGGGGATTACTTGTATTGCCTTTGTGTATAAGTTTTTCGGGGCTGCGTCATTTGGCCGAGTTGTGATTTACTTTTCTTTATCCGCTAGTGGTCTGTTGCTCATCGTCATCGTCTTCATCCAGATCAATGATCATTTTTCTATCTCTACCACTTTTACAGGACGTCAAACCTTTAGGTTCGTTGATCTTGCCTTTCTCCGCTCTCACTTGTTGAGTCAGCTTCTCTAGCCTAGCTCTTGCTCGCTCTTCTTTGGAAAGCCCTTTGAGTTTCTCATGATGAGCAGTATTGAGGTCTTTGATATTGTTATTTATCAAATAATTGTCCGGATACAATTATCGCTTATGCGGTTGCGCTGGAGTCTTTTGTGTTCATAGCAATCTCGGACATTGCTATTTATGAGGAGGGATGTGATTTTTACTCACGTAGAGCCGAGAAGAGTGGCGTGGGCGTATAGGGTCAAAATGTGGCTCACCAGCTTCTGGTGGTCCCTCAATGTAGTTCCATCTGCAATAGGTTGGGCGCCCCATGATAAAGCTTGCCAAGTGGCTGACAGCTCAAGTGGCAGATTCAAATCGTTTGGGGGATTTAAGCTTTCAGTCTGGCCCAGAAGAGGGGCAGCCCCTGTTAGGATGATTTTCCCATTGCTGGAAAGAGGTACTATCGACAAGTGTGAGGTGAGTATCTGGCATCCCTCGTGTGTCATTAGCCATTTGGGTTTATTGCCGCCTGAGTTCAATATATCTGAGCTCTAGCTCCTCGCGCATGTTTAGCTTATAGCCCGCGATATAAATTCATTTTCAAATGGCTTTTCTACTTTTCTTTCGTAGCTTGGAGGAGAGTACCGGCGCTATGAAGGCATACACTTCCCGCCTCATTGGCAACAAGAGATGAATTTGCGTTGAGGCTTTGTTGAGATCTATACGAAAAAGGGCGGTACCAAGAAAATTGGTACCACCCTTTGTTGCTTGTAAGTCAATGATTTACAAGACTTTATATGGCGGTGGGGCAGGGATTCGAACCCTGGGACCTGTTACAGTCAACGGTTTTCAAGACCGCCGCTTTCGACCACTCAGCCACCCCACCAAATTGTGCTGCGCATTATACATGGCTTCCGGGGATGTACAAGCGCCATTTTGATTTTTTTTATATAGTTCAATAAGTTAGGTGATTTATTGACCAGTTCAAGGCTTACTGTCAGGTTGATAAGGCCGCCCTGGCCATTGGCTGGGGCGGCTTGGCAGCTATCGCTTAGCTCGCTTCTGCAGAGTCGCGATCGATATCTGCGTTGGCATCAATTTTCACGGCCTTGCGGCTGATACGCGGGTCGTTGGCCGGGCGGGCGAGGGCGCGTGGATTGTGCTCAATCGCTGCCGGCTGTGCGGTATCCAGCGGCTGCTGGGAGCCCACTTCACGGCGCTCAGTAACAATTGAGAATTCACCCAGTGGTTTGGGGTTGATGCGCGGATCATTTACTGCGCGTCCCTGGCTAGGTGCGGTCGGTTTCTCTTCGGAAGCTGCCTGCTCGGCGGCAACAATTTCTTCCCGAACTTCCGGCTCGCTGGTGCCTGCCTGTTCCTGTAAAGCTTCAGCTGCAGCTTGTGCTTCCTCAAGCACGATTTCCTCTGCTGCTTCTACTTCTGGCTTGGCAGGAGTGGTTTCAGCTTTGGGGGCAGCCGGAACTTCTGCCGTGGTGGCTTTTTGTTCTGGCGCTTGCTCTACAGGCTTGGCCGGCTCGGCAGCTGGCGCAGCTGCTTTTTCTACCGGGGTAGCTTTGGGTTTGGGCTGAGTAGGCTGCTGTTGCTGCTCGGAGGCGGCTGCTTTGGCTGCCTGCGGGGCGCTTTGTGGTTGGGCTGCAGGCTTCTGGGCCTCTCGTGCTTCAGATTTTTCCTCGTGAGCAGTTCGCACCGGCATTGTGATGGCGGGCTGAGCTGCTTGCTTGGGGGCTCTCTGAGGCTTCTGAGAGTCTTTCGCCTTTGGCTTGGGCGCCTCGGTACGAGCCTCTTTTACGACTTCCTTGGTCTTGCGGGCTTCGCTTTCAGCTTCGTCAATGGCTTCGTGAACTTCGCGATTCAGCTCTTCCTGGCTGTGAGCTACCGCGGTTGCTGCGGTGTTCTCACTGCGGCGTCCGCCTCGACGGCGCGCCTGAGGGCGGCCGCGCACATTGCTCGGGCGACGCGCTGGACGTTGCTGATCGGAAGCGTCTCCGGCTTGTTCGTTGGTATCAACGGTATTTTGGGTTTCAGCAGTTTGAGTGCGGTTGTCGCTGCGGCGGTTGTCGTTGCGGCGACGGCGACGTCTGCGCTGACCTTCACCCTGGCGATCGGAGGCGCTGTCATGCTCGTCCAGCTTGGCGCTGCGCTTATCTTCACGTTGGTCGTCGCGTTTATTGTCTTCGCGGCGATCATCTTTGCGGCGCGCGGGGCGGCCGCTGCGGTTGTTGCGATTTCCGCGCTGGTTGCGATTGCGGTTGCGCTGCTGGTAGTCCTTGCCGCGGCCTTTGGACTTTTGATGCTTCTTCGGCTCTTCCTCTTCTGCGGTGAAGAAGGAGGCGATAGCGCTAATCAATCGACTGAAGAGTCCAGGCTCTTCCTTTTTCTCCGGAGTGGGTGCTGGAGCGGTGTGGGCAATTTGCTGCACGGCCGCTTGCACTGGAGCTGGACGCTGTGGCTTTTCCTCTTTCTTGGTCACTGTCTCTTCGGCAGTGCCAGAAATCTTGTAGGAGGTTTCCAGGGTGGCAGTGTCATCGTCACGTAGGCGCTGAACTTCAAAGTGCGGCGTTTCCATTTCTGCGCTGGGCACAACTACTACGCGAGTGGAATTGCGGGACTCGATCTGGGAGATCGTTTTACGCTTTTCGTTCAGTAGGTAGGTTGCGACATTCACCGGGGTAATTGCACGGATCTCGGCGCTGCGCTCTTTCTTCGCTTCCTCTTCTACCAAGCGGAGAATTGAGAGAGCCAGAGACTTGGTGCCGCGAATAGTGCCTTGACCGCTACAGCGGGGGCAAACGCGGAAGGTGGTTTCACCCAGGGATGGGCGCAGGCGCTGGCGGGACATTTCCAAAAGTCCGAAGCGGGAGATGCGGCCAACCTGAACGCGGGCGCGGTCCATGCTGAGGGCCTTCTCCATACGCTTTTCAACTTCGCGCTGGTTGGACTTGCTCTGCATGTCGATAAAGTCGATTACAACTAGTCCGCCCATATCGCGCAGGCGCAGCTGGCGAGCGATTTCGTCGGCGGCTTCCAGGTTGATATTGCGCGCGGTCTCTTCGATATCGCCGCCCTTGGTTGCGCGGGAGGAGTTGATATCGATAGATACCAGAGCCTCTGTCACATCGATAACAATGGAGCCACCGGAGGGGAGCTTCACTTCGCGCTCGAACGCTGTCTCAATCTGGCTTTCAATTTGATAGCGATTGAACAGCGGGATGGCGTCTTCGTAGTACTTCACCTTATTGGCGTAGTGGGGCATTACCTGGCGGGCAAACTCTGCGGCCAGCTCAAAGGCGCCTTTGTCGTCGACAATAACTTCGCCGATATCATCGCGCATGTAGTCGCGGATGGCGCGGATAATGACGTTGCTTTCCTGGAACAGGAAGTGTGGCGCTTTGGAGGTATCAGCTTCTTCTTTGATGGCGTTCCAAAGTTGCAGCAGGTAGTTGAGGTCCCATTGCAGCTCGTCACCGCTGCGGCCAACGCCGGCGGTGCGCACGATGATGCCCATGCCTGAGGGGACGTCTACACTGGCCAGTGCGTCGCGGAGCTCGGAGCGCTCATCACCTTCAATGCGGCGGGAAATGCCACCGGCACGAGGGTTGTTGGGCATTAACACCAAGTAGCGGCCGGCGAGGCTGACAAAGGTGGTGAGGGCGGCGCCTTTGTTGCCGCGCTCTTCTTTGTCCACCTGGACAATAACTTCCATGCCTTCTTTGACAACATCTTTGATTTTGATGCGGCCTTCGATGTCTTTGGGCTGCTTGAGGAAGTACTCGCGAGAGATTTCTTTCAGGGGGAGGAACCCGTGGCGCTCTTCGCCGTAGTCGACGAATGCAGCTTCGAGGGAGGGTTCTACACGGGTAATCTTACCTTTGTAGATGTTCGCTTTTTTCTGCTGGCGGGTTCGGTTCTCAATATCTAAATCATAGAGCCACTGGCCGTCGACCAGGGCAACACGCAACTCTTCAGGTTGGGTTGCGTTGATTAGCATTCTTTTCATGCGTGTCGTTTTCCTTGCGTTGCGCAAAGGTGTGACACCGCTACTCACAGGCTTGCTTGTTGGCTGTCCGGTGGAGAGGACCACCAGGCAGGGCAGGGAAAATAAGGTATGCCAGCTCTACCGCGCCATGGATCTATGCGGCTTGTTGAGACTGACATTTGCCTATTATTCGCTCTGCAAAAACTCCGGATACGCGCTGTTATTGTGCTATCCGTTGGTACCTTTAATACCTTTTGTTAGTACTGCCCTGTACCTGTGCTGCAGGCTTCTGCAGCAGGGTTGGGCGCCGCCCCTTGGTTTGTTTCATGCTGGGCGGCAAGGTTTGCGTCAATCATCAGAGGTTCTGCAGTTCAGCTTTTGGCTGATACCCATTCTTCTTAATTTTTTTACCAGGCTTGCGGAAGCTGTGCTGCCCTGGTTGCCAGTTCGGTTGCTGGCTCGTCGTATTCTGCAAAACCGGACGCAAGTTTGAGTCGTCCTTTCAAGCGCTGCGGGTCACGGCCCGTCTTACCTTCGCGATAATTACCCGCATAACCGCGGGCTGTTGTTGCCGGTGAGCTCCCCTCTGGTTCTGGTAATTGGGGGACATCTCAACGGCTAAGTTTTATCAATGACGCGGCATCCCCGCGCACCGACCGAATGGGGTATTTTCGTTGGGGTCACGGCTATCTCTTCATGTGGGAAGTCGCCTTTGACCGAAAATACGCCGAATTCAGGCCGGCCGAATATAGCATGGGCAGGGAGGTGCTTCAATTGTATCCCTGGCAACGCTATGATGCGCGTCATGCGAAGTATACCCCACCCTAAGAAGGCTCCGGCCGAGACCCCATCAAAGACCTCGAATCCATCTGGCGGCGTGCAGCTTTTAACTGTACCTGAAGAGCTGGCGGGACAGAGGATCGACAATTTCCTCCAGGCGCGCCTCAAGGGTGTGCCGCGTTCACGTATATACCGAATCCTGCGTAAGGGTGAGGTAAGAGTAAATAAAGGACGAATAAAGGCTGAATACAAGTTAAAGGCGGGCGATGTGGTGCGAGTGCCGCCAATTCGTGTTGCCGAGCAGGCTGAGGCCCCTCTCGCTGGTGAATCTCTGCGCCAGCTGATCCAAGAGTCCATACTTTATGACAAGCACGGGCTTATGGTGATCAATAAACCGTCGGGCCTTGCGGTCCATGGCGGCAGCGGTGTCAGATTGGGCCTGATTGAAGTTTTGCGCCAGATGTTCCCGCAAAGCCCGTTTATTGAGTTGGTGCACCGCCTGGACCGGGATACCAGTGGCGCCATCATGGTGGCCCGCAAGCGCGCGGTATTGCAGCATGTTCAGTCGGAGTTGCGGGCGGGAAAGATCGGTAAATCGTATCAGGCATTGGCGGTGGGCAAGTGGCCCCGAGGTCGCCGCGTTGTTGAGGCACCTTTGCGCAAGAACACTTTGAAAAGCGGCGAGAGAATGGTGTCAGTGCACCCTGAGGGGAAGCCTTCAGAGACCCGCTTTAAGTTGATTGAGAGATTTAAGGCGGCGACTCTGCTTTCCGCAGAGCCGGTCACCGGGCGAACACACCAAATTCGAGTTCACGCTCAGTTTGTTGGTTGCCCTCTGGCGGGCGACAACAAGTACACCTCGGACGAAGTCAATCGTGACTTTCGTGGTCGCGGTCTGAAGCGTCTCTTTTTGCACTCGGCTTCAGTGCGCTGCTCTTTGCCAGATGGTTCCAAGGTTGAGGTGGAGGCTCCACTCCCTGCGGAGCTGAGTGCAGTGCTGAATAGGTTAAGGGAAGAGTAGGGCGTTCTTTTGTTATGTTGGTAATCCTCGATTGGGACGGGACGGTTTGTAATTCTGAGGCGCGTATCGTCGATTGTATGTTGCGGGCAGCAGATAGAGCCGGTTTGCCGGTGCTTGCCCCGGAAGCGGTTAGCAACATTATCGGGCTTGGTCTGCCGGAAGCGATATCCTCTCTGTTTCCGGAGGCTGCCAGTGAAGAAAAGCTCACGTTGCGCCAACTTTACTTTGATGAGTGGATGGCGGCCCGGGTTGAACCCCTGCCGTTATTTGAGGGAGTCCTGGATACCCTGGACCAGTTGCTGTGCGGTGGTCACCAGTTGGCGGTAGCGACCGGGAAGAGTCGGCAGGGGCTCAACCGGGAATTTGAGGAGCACGGCCTCGGCCACTTGTTTGCCGCCAGTCGTTGTGCGGATGAGACCGCTTCCAAGCCTGACCCGCTGATGCTGAATGAGTTGCTACATGAGACCGGAACCGGTCCGGAGCAGGCGGTAATGGTAGGGGATACCGTATACGACTTGGAAATGGCGGCGGCGATCGGTATGCCCTCTATCGGGGTGAGCTATGGCGCTCATTGCCCAACCCGACTGCAGGGGTGTGGCCCCAAGGTTGTTATCGATCGTTTCTCTGAGCTGCTCCGCTGGCCGCCACTCCTTTAAGTGGCCTGCGGGCCCAGTGGATCTATGCCAAAGTGGTTCAACATATCGGTAAGGCGGATTAGTGGCAGCCCAACCAGGGTGTTGAGATCTGCCCCTTCAAGCCTCTCAAACAGGGCGATACCTAGCCCTTCCACCTTAAAAGAGCCGGCGCAATCGTAAGGTTGTTCCAGCTCTAAATATCGTTCAATTTGCTCTGTGCTCAACTGCCGAAAGTAGACGGTGAAGGTTTCCGTATCGCCCAACTGCTCTCCGCTTGCGCTATTCAGCAGGCTCAAGCCGGTGTGGAATATCACTTTTTTGCCGTTGCAGGCTTGCAGCTGGGCGATGGCGCGCTCCCTACTGCCTGGCTTGCCAAGTATTTGACCGTCGCAAGAGGCAACTTGATCTGAACCGATAATCAGTGATTTCGGGTGGCGGCCTGCCAGGGCGCGTGCTTTCTCTGTGGCGAGGCGCAGGGCGAGTGCGGCTGGCGCTTCCCCCGCCTGTGGTGCTTCATCTATATGGGGCGAATCCTGCTGAAAGGGGATGCCAAGCTGTTGTAGTAGGGTTCTGCGGTAAGGAGAGCTGGAGGCTAGTATCAGAGGGTGGGGCATTCTGGTGGATTTTCCGCTGGGTCGAGTAGTGGTTTGTGACCGGGCGATACTGCAATGCCTGATTTGTTTTGACAAGGCTAAGGTGAGTCCATAGAATTGCGCGCTTATGTCGATAGCCCCCTCTAAATCAGTATTGCCAAAGAGCATTGATGCTCGGAAATTGGTACAGCGAGAGCAGTTGCTCGATGGTGTTTTGCCGTTGGAGTCCCTGCCTCGGGTTGGTAGCGCAGTTGAGTCTGTCCACGGAGAGATTTCTGCTGAATTGCAGTTTGAGCGAGACTTGCAAGGTCACCAAACGGTGAGTGGCAAGGTTCAACTTGCAGTTGACCTTTTGTGTCAGCGCTGTTTGTCACCGGTCCATGAGCAGATCGAGGCACAGTTTAGCTGGGGTATCGTATGGACTGAGGAGCAGGGTAAGGCCCTGCCCAAAGATCTGGACCCGGTGATCCAGGACGGCGATGAGCTGGACTTGCACCAGATCCTTGAAGATGAAATTTTGCTCAATTTGCCAATGGTGGCTTATCACCAGGAAGAATGTGTCTCCAAGGAGAGCTTTCATTTTGGTGGCGAGGTTGCCGAGGCGGATGAGCAACAGGCAAACCCCTTTAAAGTGCTGGAGCAGTTGAAGGGTTCGTCGGGTAAATCCTAGGTTTCCCGATGAGTTTGGGCTCGCCGGTAGGCGCCCCGGTTCCAGCGAAATTTGTTTATTTTAGGAGCTAGCAATGGCTGTTCAACAAAACAAGAAGACTCGTTCCCGTCGCGGTATGCGCCGTTCCCACGATGCGCTGGGCGCAGGTGCTACCCTTTCCGTCGATCCGACTACCGGTGAAAAGCACCGTCGTCACCACGTGACCAAAGACGGTTTCTACCGTGGTCGCAAAGTGATCGAAGTTAGCGGCGGCTCTGAAGAAGAGTAAGCTTTGTCCAGCCAATTGCGATTGGCCGTGGATGCAATGGGCGGGGACTTAGGTCCCCGCTCTGTCGTTCCGGCATGTATTAGATTTCTTCAAAACTTCCCTGAAGCGCAGCTAAAGCTATTCGGTCCGCGCGCAGAGCTTCAAGCTCTGGTTCATCAAGAGCTGCAGCGCCATCGCCGCCGCGTTACCCGCCGTCTCGAAATTATCCATTGCGAGCAAGTCATCACTCAAGAGTGCAATCCGTTGCAGGCTGTTCGCCATAAGCGCGATTCAACCATGGCGATGGCTCTGAAGAGTGTTGCATCGGGAGATGTGCAGGCTGCAGTTACCTCCGGCAATACCGGCGCCTTGTTGGCGTTGAGTCGCAGTATTCTCGGTAATATCCAAGGTGTTAGGAAGCCGGCGCTCGGTAAGTCTGTACCTTCGGGTATGGGTTCCTGCTATCTTTTGGACCTTGGTGCCAATGTGGATTGCAGTGCTGAGGATTTGCTTCAGTTCGCCCGTATGGGGATAGAGGCTCAGCGGATTCATACTGCCCGCAAGAGTGTGAAGGATATAAAGGTGGCGCTGCTCAATATTGGGGCGGAAGCACATAAGGGTAGCGCCGAAATACGCCGTGCAGCGGAGCTGCTCGATGCAGACCCCGGGGTCAATTATGTTGGCTTTGTTGAGGGGCATGATATTTTTACCGGCTCGGTAGATGTGGTTGTTTGCGACGGCCTGATGGGTAATGTCGCGATGAAATCTGCCGAGGGTGTGATTCGACTAATGGGTCAAAAAGCGTTCACAATCGAGAAAAGAGGGTGTTTCAAGCGTTTTTTTGGCCAATTGGCCATAAAGCTGTTGCGAAAATGGCGTACACAGGTGGAACCTGCTCGCTATAATGGCGCCAGCTTTGTAGGGGTAAAGGGCAACGTGATCAAGAGTCACGGCGGTGCCAGCAGCGAAGCTTTTTATCGGGCGATGGTTACGGCGAAGGAGTGTGCCGATGCTGACCTGGCAGCCAGGGTCGATGCCGCTATGGCACAATCCGGCGAAAGACGCTCCATGGATGAAGGGTGAAAAGCAGTTTTCCCTTACTGAAATCAGCCACATTTAGGTTAAGGATATCTTATGACCAATGCCGCACTCGCATTTGTCTTTCCGGGGCAGGGTTCCCAGAAAATAGGTATGCTCTCTGAGATTGCCCAAGAGGCGCCTGAAATTCAGGCCACTTTTGCCGAAGCATCCAATGTGCTCGGCTATGACCTCTGGGACCTGTGCCAGAATGGCGAGCAGGAAGCCATTAATCTCACCCAGCGTACCCAGCCTCTCTTACTGACTTCCAGTGTTGCCCTTTATCGCATGTGGCGCTCTCGCGGCGGTGCCCAGCCTGCATTCATGGCCGGTCACAGTTTGGGCGAGTGGTCAGCACTGGTGTGCTCTGGCGTTCTGGCATTTAAAGATGCGGTTCATTTGGTTCGCGAGCGCGGCCGCTTGATGCAAGAGGCGGTTCCCGTAGGGGAGGGCGCTATTGCTGCGATCATCGGTCTTGATGATGCAGCTGTTGAAGAAGCTTGTGCTGCTTCTGCTGAGGGTGAAATAGTCGCTGCGGTGAATTACAACTCTCCCGGCCAGATTGTTATTGCGGGAAGTAGCGCGGCGGTGCAGCGCGCCATCGAAGCCTGTAAAGCTGCCGGTGCAAAGAAGGCCATGCCTCTTCCGGTCAGTGCCCCATTCCACACTGAACTGATGCGTCCTGCGGCGGAAAAGCTGACCCCTCAAATAGAGACGACAGAATTTAACGCGCCAGAAATACCCATCGTGCACAATGTCCACGCTGAGCTTGAAGCGGATCCGGAAAAAATTAAGACCCTGATGATCGAGCAGATTTATCGCCCGGTTCGCTGGACTGCCTGCGCACAAAAAATTATTGGCTCCGGAGTGGAGCAAATGGTTGAGTGTGGTCCGGGTAAGGTTTTGTCTGGCCTGATCAAACGTGTCGATCGAAGTGTTTCCTGTCACGCAATCGATAGCCCCAGTAACTTTAATGAAGCTCTGCGAGCTACAGCGGTATAAATCGCTCAAAAAGTAGTCCAGTAGTCGAATAAGGATAAGTGAGAATGACCTTACAGATGTCCCTTGAGGGTAAAGTTGCCTTGGTGACAGGTGCAAGTCGCGGTATTGGTGCGGCAATTGCGGATATGCTCGGTGGAATGGGTGCCACAGTTATTGGTACTGCCACCAGCGAATCCGGTGCTGAAAAAATAAGCGCCCGCTTCGCAGAAGCCGGTATCGCAGGTGCCGGTAAAGTTCTGGATGTGGGCAATGCGGAAAGTATTTCCGAGCTTCATGCAGCGATAAAAAATGAGTTTGGTGCTCCTGCGATATTGGTTAATAATGCTGGCATCACCAAGGACAACTTGTTGATGCGCATGAAGGATGACGAGTGGGATTCAGTCGTCAATACGAATTTGACCGCGGTCTATCGCATGAGTAAGGCTTGCCTGCGCGATATGACCAAGGCGCGATGGGGGCGGATTATTAATATCAGCTCCGTCGTAGGTAGTATGGGTAATGCCGGTCAGAGCAATTATGCGGCGACCAAAGCTGGTGTGGGAGGGTTTGCCCGCTCCCTGGCTTCAGAGGTGGGCTCCCGAGGAATCACGGTTAATACCGTAGCCCCCGGCTTTATTGATACTGATATGACAAAAGTCTTGCCTGAAGCGCAACGCGAGTTGCTTCTGGGTAAGATTCCTCTCGCGAGGCTCGGGAAGCCGGAAGAAATTGCTTCGGTGGTTTCCTTCCTGGCGAGTGATGCGGGAGGCTATGTCACCGGCGAGACAATTCATGTCAATGGCGGTATGTACATGGCGTAGTTTGTGTTTCAGAATGTCTCTTTAACTTATTGATTTTAGAGATATTTATGTTTTTGCTGATGGTGTTGAGGGGCCGCACATTACATCCCGAAAAACTTGGGGTACAATGGCCTCTGAATTATCCAAAAGCTGTGTGAGCCGGTCGTTATCACCAACAACATTGGATACGGTGAAAAACAATAGCGACTAAAACAGATTTTTACCCACTAGGAGTTAAATTGAATCATGAGCAGCATTGAAGAGCGCGTTAAAAAGATCGTTGCTGAACAACTGGGCGTTAAGGAAGAAGACGTTAAGCCTGAAGCCTCTTTTGTTGAAGATCTGGGCGCTGACTCACTCGACACAGTTGAGCTGGTTATGGCTTTGGAAGAGGAATTCGAAACTGAAATTCCCGATGAAGAAGCTGAAAAAATCACTACTGTTCAGCTGGCAATGGATTACATCAAGGATAACCTTGGTTAATTCCTGCTGGGTAGTTTAGGCACGGGCAGCTCAATATGCTGTACCTAGCCGAGCGATTCTGAAAGCCGTTCTATGTTTCATAGCGCGGCTTTCTTGTTATTGGTACTACGGAATTGTGACTGCTGACCGGATGTTGTTCTTTTAACTACATTGGTGAAGGACGGTAGCAGAAAATTTCAGGGGGGAGCGCAGTGTCGCAAAGAAGAGTTGTTGTAACCGGAATGGGAGTCGTTAGCCCGTTAGGTAACACCCTAGAGGATACTTGGTCTGGGGTACTACAGGGAGCTAATGGTGCTGCTCCGATTGAGACATTTGATGTCTCGGCTTTTTCAACCCGCTTCGCCGCTACTGTAAAGGATTTTGATCCCACGCCATACATGCCCGCAAAAGAAGCGCGCAAGATGGATACTTTCTTGCAGTACGGACTGGTTGCCGGTATTCAGGCTATGCAAGATAGCGGCCTGGAGGTAACCGAAGAGCTGGGTCCGCGCGTGGGTACCTGTATTGGCTCTGGTATGGGCGGTATCCTGGCTATCGAAGATAATTCATTGCTGATTGCCGAAAAAGGCCCTCGCCGTGTATCACCTTTCTTTGTACCTGGCGCCATCATTAATATGGTTGCGGGTAACCTCTCGATTAAATATGGCCTCAAAGGCCCCAATCTGGCAGTGACAACAGCCTGTACCACAGGAACCCATGCGATTGGTCTCGGAGTTCGTGCGATTCAGCACGGTGATGCCGATGTGATGGTATGTGGTGGTGCAGAAATGGTTACCACCCCGGTAGGGCTCGGCGGTTTCTGTGCGGCAAGGGCGCTGTCCACCCGCAATGATGATCCGCAATCAGCAAGCCGCCCCTGGGATAAAGACCGTGATGGTTTTGTACTGGGTGAAGGGTCTGCGGTACTCGTTTTGGAAGAGTACGAAAATGCAATCGCTCGCGGAGCCAAGATTTATGCAGAAGTAGCTGGCTTTGGTATGAGCGGTGATGCCCACCACATGACCTCTCCTCCGGAAGATGGCGCAGGCGCTGCTCTCTCAATGGAAAATGCCTTGAGAGATTCCGGTATGAGCCCAAGTGATATCCAGTATATCAATGCTCATGGTACTTCTACTCTGCTGGGAGACACAGCTGAGATCCTGGCGGTTAAAAAAGTATTCGCGGGGGTGGCGGACTCCCTCGCTGTGAGTTCTACCAAGTCGATGACCGGTCACCTGCTGGGGGCTGCCGGTGCTATTGAAGCCGTTTTCTCGGTATTGTCATTGCGCGACCAGGTTGCGCCCCCCACTATTAATCTCTTCTCCCCGGATGAGGCCTGTGCCGGTATTAACCTGGTGCCCCAAGAGGCCCAGCCGATGGCAATCAATGCAGTCCTATCCAATTCCTTTGGTTTCGGTGGCACCAATGGGTCACTGATATTCAAGCGAGTCTGATTCCCGTGCCCACCGCGAGGTGGGCACACCTGCCTTGGGAGTTCCATGTACCAGTTACCTCAAATGTACTTTCGGGGGCTGGCCGTTGATCAGTTACCAGATGATGCTGATTACTCGGGTGGAATCCTCGAAACAATGCGCTGTCACAACAAAGGTCTACCGCTTTGGTCTTTCCACCGCGCTCGCCTGGAGCGTTCGGGAGTGTTGGATGAGGCCTGTCTGGGAGAAATTGAGCAGTCGACGTTAAAATTGACAGCCGGCTGTCGCTGGCCTGAGGCGATTGCGCGCCTGCGTGTTGGCAGTGTGCGCGGGCAGCAATGTTGGGATTTGGTGCTGCGGCCGCTGATTGAAACCGCTGAGGGGCAGGTGGGCACTAGCCTTTTCCCTTGTTCGACGAGCTTGCCGATCGGTAGTAATTCGAACCAGGGCTGCAAAACTTTACTCCGTAACCGATATAATGCGGCAAAAGCAGAGCTGCCGGTGGGTCAATTTCTCGATGGATTGATGCTGGATTCGGCGGGAAGGGTCATCGAAACCCTGCGCTGTAATATCCTGGCCCGATTTGGTGGGAAGTGGATGACTCCATCCCTGCACCGGTGTGGTGTTCATGGTGTGATGCGGCAGTGGCTCTCGAGCCATATCCACTGGCAAGAGGAAGACATGGAGCTTTCCGAACTCTGTGAGGCCGATGAGCTGGCTCTCTGCAACAGTGTTCGAGGTGTATTACCGGTGGTAGAGGTAATCGGTTACAAAAATTGGCCTGTGGGTGTCGAGACCCGCAAGCTACAGAAGCTGATATTGGATAAATTGTGGTGAAGAAAAAGCAAGCGAGTTTCGCTTGGAGAGTGTTGAAGCTGTTATTTGGTGGGCTGGTATTGGCCTGCTTGGTTGCAGTTGCCTCTCTATACGTGGCAAAGGAAGCCTTGGAATCCCCCCTGCCGATTGCACAAGATGGGCTTACGCTTCAGGTGGAAAAGGGCGGAAGTTTGTCCCGGACGCTGCGAAGCTTGCAGGGCGAAGGGATAATCCAGTGGCCGCAAATACTCCTCGCCTATGCCTACTGGGAGGGCACAACAGAAATCCATTCCGGCGAGTATTTAGTTCCCTTTGGCAGTAACGCGCGGGACTTGATTGCGCGCCTGAATCGCGGTGAAGTTACCCGCTATCGCATTACGCTATTAGAGGGCTGGACCTTTCGCCAGGCCCTGCGACAAATCCGCTCCGGTGAAAGAATCGTTCAGTCCGAAGAGGGGAGCAATGTCAGTGCCGCTGCCCAGGCCCTGGGCCTAAAGGAAGATGAAGTCGAGGGTTGGATTTTCCCGGATACTTACGTCTACCGGTCCGGTACCACAGATATTGAGCTGCTGCGTCAGGCCTATGATCGGATGCAGAAGGTACTGGATGAGGAGTGGCAATCAAAAGGGGATGATCTGCCCTATAAGTCGCCCTATGAAGCCTTAATCATGGCTTCAATTATCGAGAAAGAGACAGGGCAGCCATCTGAGCGCAGTGAAATAGCTGGTGTTTTTGTACGCAGGCTGAATAAAGGTATGCGCTTGCAGACAGACCCCACCGTAATTTACGGCTTGGGTGAGGACTTTGACGGAAATCTGACCCGTACACACCTGCGCCAGGCAACACCTTATAATACTTATGTTATTAATGGCCTTCCCCCTACGCCGATTGCCCTACCTGGGCGAGCGGCAATTCGGGCCGCTTTAAATCCAAAGCCCGGCAAGAGCTTGTATTTTGTTGGCAAAGGGGATGGATCTCATCATTTCTCAGCGACTCTGACAGAGCACAACCGTGCGGTGCGGGAGTATCAGCTGAAAAGGCGCGCGGATTACCGCTCGAGTCCGGCAAAAGGAAAGAATTAGTGTCGCACGGCAAGTTCATCACCCTCGAGGGTGTAGAGGGGGTGGGGAAATCTACCAATTTACTCTTCATCACCGAGTGGCTCAAAAAGCACAATATTAACTTTATCCAAACTCGGGAGCCGGGAGGCACCCCGTTGGCAGAACAGCTGCGCGAGCTGTTATTGGCCAAGCGGGATGAATCCGTTGATCCCACGGCGGAATTATTGATGGTGTTTGCCGCCCGCGCGCAACATCTGTCTCAGGTTATACTGCCCGCCTTAAAACGTGGGGATTGGGTGATCTGTGATCGCTTCACCGATGCTACCTATGCCTACCAAGGCGGTGGTCGTAGACTGGATCGACAATTGATCGAGCAGTTGGAGCAGACAGTTCAAGGGGATTTGCGTCCAGATAAAGTGCTTTTATTGGATCTCGATCCAGAAGTGGGGCTACAGCGAGCCGCACGGACTGGGGAAGCGGATCGGTTTGAGAGTGAGCACCTGGAGTTTTTTCAGCGGGTGCGTGCGGCTTATCGCGATCGAGCTGAAGCTGCACCTGCCCGTTACGCGGTTGTGGATGCCGGCCAATCTCTGGAGCAGGTGCAGATGGATCTAGCCAAGCAATTGGAGCTGTTGCTTTAAGCTATCTTGCCCCAGAATCTATTTTTAAATGATAAGAATTGTGGCTGATGTCTGTGCCTGAAACTTTTGAGTATAAATCGATACCGGTACCTCTTCCCTGGCACTCCGAGCAATGGCAGCGGTTGGGCTTGCAGTTGCAGGCGGGCCGCTGCCCGCACGCTTTGCTGCTGACTGGCCCGGAGGGGTTGGGAAAGCGACAATTCGCGGCTGCTTTTACTGCGTTGGCCCTATGTGAGCAACCGAGGGCAGGTCAGGCCTGTGGAGAGTGTAAGGATTGTCGGTTGTGGATGGCTGGCTCGCATCCTGATTTCCTGCAAGTTGAACCTGAAAAGCCCGGTGGCCCGCTGAAAGTGGAACAGATCCGTCAGCTGGGCAACTTTGTTTCCCGCACCAGTGGGCGGGGCGGGGCGCGTCTGGTTTGTTTGTCGCCGGCGGAGGCGATGAATGTCAACGCAGCCAATGCCCTGTTGAAAAACCTGGAAGAGCCGGCACCCTCCGTTATCTTTGTGTTGATCACCGATGCCCCCACAGGCCTTTTGCCAACCATTCGAAGTCGCTGTCAATCTATAGCTTTTCCGCCCCCAACTGGAGAGGTGGCGCTACAGTGGCTATACAGCAATGGGCTGGAAGAGCCGCTGGCACAGCGTGTCTTAACTCTGGCAGGCGGGGCACCATTATTGGCGGCGGAGCTGGCCGAGCCCAAGTCGAGAGAAGTACGTGAGCAGTTTTTTAAAGATTTGGTTGCTGTAGCTCAGGGTACGGCAAGTTCAGTCTCTACAGCGGGCCGTTGGGAAACACCGGCCGAGGGTGTTGAATTGGTTCAGCTACTGCTTTTTTGGCAGCACTGGTTAACCCAGATGGTGCAGATTCGCAGTTGTGATCTTAGTGGAGATGCCCAGCTAATGGTTCTTTTGCAGAGGTTGCCGGGGTCGAGTGAGCAAAGCTTGCAGCCAGTATTTGCGTTCTACGATCATTTGCTTCAGGCGCGGAAAGGGTTACTGGGCACAGCTAACCCCAATCGTCGTTTGCTGCTGGAAGAATTATTTATTCGTTGGGCGAAGCTTTTTGCTTAGGCATCTTGCACAAGTCGGGTAGGGTAATTGACGTTGCCTGGACACAGGCAGCGGGCTTAGATAAGTTAGCGCATCATTTAGAAATATAAACATTGAGGTTGTCCATGAAAGCCATGGGAGGCGGTGCCCGCAACGGCATCCTGTCACTGAAAATCCAGGATAAATCTGTGCTCTATGCGGCCTATATGCCCTTCGTAAAGAATGGTGGCTTGTTTATCAGTACGGATAAATCGTACAACCTTGGCGATGAGGTTTTTCTGCTTCTGAGCTTAATGGATGAGCCGGAAAAGATTCCGGTTGCCGGTAAGGTGATCTGGATTACCCCCAATGGTGCTCAAGGCAACCGCACTCCCGGAATCGGAGTTCAATTTGGCGATAAGGACAATATCGCGCAAAACAAGATTGAAACCCACTTGGCGGGAACCTTAGAATCCAGCCGCCCAACCCATACGTTGTAACTCTCTAATGCTTGTTGATTCTCACTGTCACCTGGACAGACTTAAGCTCGATAAATTTGATGGCGATCTGGATACTGTATTGGACCTGGCCCGCAGTCGCGGTGTTGGCAAGTTCCTCTGTGTCGGTATCAGTTTGGAAAACGCCGATGCGGTTGTTGAAATCGCATCCCGCTACGAGGACGTAGTCTGTTCCGTTGGTGTGCACCCGTTGGATGTCGACTCTGGCATGGCGGATGTTGAGCGACTGGTGGAAATGGCTAACCAGCCCAATGTTGTTGCATTGGGGGAGACAGGTCTGGATTACTACTACAGCACTGACACCCAGGAAATCCAGCAGCAGAGCTTTATTGCACACCTGAAAGCGGCGGGGCAGGCAGAGCTTCCGGTTATTGTGCATACGAGAGATGCGCGGGAAGATACTATCGCTCTCATTAAAGAGCACGGTAATACCAATACCGCAGGTGTTCTGCACTGTTTTACCGAGAGCTGGGATATGGCCAAGGCTGCCCTGGATCTCAATTATTATATTTCTTTGTCCGGCATCGTGACCTTTAAAAATGCCGAAGAGCTGCGGGATGTCGCCCGCAGGCTGCCTTTGGATCGGTTGCTCGTTGAGACCGACTCCCCTTATTTGGCTCCAGTGCCCTATCGGGGTAAGCCCAATATTCCGGCCTATGTGCGTGAAGTGGCAGAATTTATCGCTGATTTACGCGGTATTCCCTACGAAGAGCTGGCCGAAATCACCTCAGAAAACTTTTTCAGATTATTCCCCCGGGCAGTTTGATCCGGGTCTATTGGATGTTCCCCTATGATGAAGCAGCAGTTGCAAGTCATGCTGACTCTGCAAGACCAGATTAATACAGTAGTAAATGAAAACTGGCGTGAGCAAAACTTTGCCTGGTACCGCGCTATTTGGGTAGAAAGTGCAGAGTTGTTAGACCATTACGGTTGGAAGTGGTGGAAGAAGCAACTTCCAGAAATGGATCAGGTGAAGCTTGAATTGGTGGATATCTGGCATTTCGGTTTGAGCCTTGAGTTGCAAAAAGGCTCTCCGCAGGAAGTGGCTGAGATCATGCTGAAGGAGTTTGCCGGTTCCGAGCGTACGGCGGGTGATTTCCGTGAAAACCTCGAGTCTTTCACCTTGAACACCCTGGCCACCAAGCAGTTTGATGTTGCTGGCTTTGCTCAACTATTGGCCGATGCAGAAATGTCTTTTGCTGAGTTGTACCAGCGATACGTTGGTAAAAATGTACTCAACCGATTCCGTCAGGATAACGGCTATAAAGATGGCAGCTATGTAAAAAACTGGGCGGGCCGTGAAGACAATGAACACCTAGCGGAAATTGCCGGACTTTTGGACTCATCTGCTGCTGATTACAGTGATCAGGTTTACAAGGCACTGCAGACGCGTTACCGGGAATTGGCGCTGACATAAACACTCGCAAAGAGTGTCCAATACAGTCTGAGAGGTTTTGTCATACAAATTGAGCCGCTATTTCGCTTGTGTAAGATGAAATTTACTCGCGAGGCCCTATAATGCGGCCGCTTACAAACGAGGGAGAACTATCGTGAAAGCACCTGTACGTGTTGCTGTTACCGGCGCTGCCGGTCAGATTAGCTATTCGTTGCTGTTCCGCATCGCCTCTGGCGAAATGCTGGGCAAAGATCAGCCGGTTATTCTGCAATTGCTGGAAATCACTCCGGCATTGGAAGCGCTGAAAGGCGTTGCTATGGAGCTTGAAGACTGCGCTTTCCCGCTGCTCGCGGGTATCGTTCAGTCCGATGACGCTACTGTTGCGTTCAAAGATGCAGATTACGCTTTGCTGGTAGGCGCGCGTCCCCGTGGACCGGGTATGGAGCGTAAGGACCTGCTGGAAGCTAACGCTGCTATCTTCTCTGCACAGGGTAAAGCCCTGAACGACGTTGCTTCTCGTAACGTAAAAGTACTGGTTGTTGGCAACCCGGCTAACACCAATGCCCTGATCGCTCAGCGCAATGCGCCAGACCTGGACCCGCGTAACTTCACCGCGATGACCCGTCTGGATCACAACCGCGCTCTGTCTCAGCTGGCAAACAAAACTGATTCCAGCGTTAACGACATCATCCATATGACCATTTGGGGCAACCACTCTTCCACTCAGTACCCAGACTTGCACCAAGTGAAGGTTTCCGGTGCTGCAGCCATGGATAAAGTGGAGCAGGAATGGTACGAAAACGACTTCATCCCGACTGTTCAACAGCGTGGTGCAGCTATCATCAAGGCGCGCGGTGCTTCCTCTGCGGCTTCCGCTGCCAACGCTGCTATCGACCATATGCGCGATTGGGCTCTGGGCACCGCTGAAGGTGACTGGACCAGCATGGCTGTATTCAGCGATGGTTCTTACGGTATTCAGGAAGGCCTGATTTACTCTTTCCCTTGCACTTGCAAAGACGGCGACTGGGAAATTGTTCAAGGCGTTGACATCAACGACTTCTCCCGCGAGAAAATGTCTGCTACCGAGCAGGAGCTGGCGGAAGAGCGTGATGCAGTAGCACACCTGCTGCCGTAATAGGGAGTGACAGGTCCCAGGCCTTGGCCGCAGACCTCTCCCAAAAACCCACACTGAGGTGTGGGTTTTTTTATGCCTGAATTTTGTAAACCCCGGCCCGGACCAGGAAACTTTCCCGGTCAGTATCTTCGTGTGAGCTGCCGCCATCGGCACTACACTGATTTTATATATCTGCCGGATGTCCCTGCTATGGTCACTGAAGTTGGCCGCAACACCGCCCGTTGCGCCTGTATCCTGCTGCAGCCTAACCAGTCCCTGTCCCTCTCCGGCAATCTGTGGGTGTTTTTCTCCCTGGTTGGGGTATCCCTTGGAATCAGCCTCGCTTTTGCGATGGCGGGAGCCTGGATGATTCTTCCCTTTGCCGGGCTTGAAATGATCCTGCTGGGCATCCTGTTTACCTACGTGTACCTCGAAGGGACCCGCAGAGAAGTAATACGCATCAATGAGGAGTTGGTAATTCTGGATTGCTGTAAGGGGTTCAGGCAGCAAACGGTGTATCACCGGGAGTTCGCCCGCGATAAGTTGGCAGTACTCGTAAGGATGGGGAGCAGTGCTACCGAAATGGCTTCGGTAAACTTTAGTGGTCCTGAGGGGTGCCTTGAAGTCGGGGAGTTCCTCACCGAAGCTGAAAAGGCGGAGCTGGTGCAGAAGTTAGGTCGTTTTGGCATTTGTGCCAGGAAAGAGAAAGAGTTTCGTCTGCAGCAGTTCTGATTTCTCTATAGAACTGGCGTCTCGTTTGTTTCTTTTCGCTATAATCCCCGCTTTACTCTTAACTGTTCCACAGGGGATATCAGATGGCTTTTCCGAAGATCGGTAATTTGGCTCCGGCTTTTACGCTGACCAACCAAAGTGGCGAGAAAGTGTCACTTAAGGATTTTCGTGACAAAAGTAATGTCGTCCTCTACTTTTACCCGAAAGCACTTACCCCCGGTTGTACCACTCAGGCATGTGGGATTCGCGATAGTGCGGCTGAATTTAAAAAAACCAATACTGTTGTGTTGGGGGTGAGCCCGGATCCAGAAGCAAAGTTGCAGCGCTTTATCGACAAGCACGAACTGAATTTTGATTTGCTATCTGATGAAGAACACAAGATTGCTGATAAATATGGCTGCTGGGGCTTGAAGAAATTTATGGGCAAGGAGTACATGGGGCTTCTGCGAACAACTTTTATTATCGATAAGAGTGGGCGCCTTCGCCATATTATCGACAAAGTTAAAACCAAGACCCATGACACTGATGTTTTGAATTGGATTGGCGAGAACCTGGATTAATTGCCAGACTCTGAGGGGCGGGGCTGGACTGGTGCTTGGTCTGCTGTAGCCCCTACCTTTCGGACTCAAAGGCGACACGTGGGTACCGAAAGTAAGTATTTTGGGCCCTTGGTACACAATAAGATGAAAAAAAGCACTGTCGCCCCTTGCTTTCTTAATTCTTGGTCTATACTGGCAGTTGTAAAGGAAAGGTGCGCCGGCTAGAGAGAGTCTCTCTGCGGGAATTGCCGGAGCGGTTAGTTTAAAAATTGTACATCTCTGTGAAGGATTCGATGTCTGTTTTTTGGTGCATCCCGCATCACGTAGTCGTCCGCCGAAGTTGATGTTGTGTTGGTGTGGGCAGGGGCAACCGGGATTCGCTGGATGCGGACATAGAAAAATAACTGCGGCTCACGGAACTCAATAGGAGCAGCTCGATGAACCATACTCAGCCCGACCAGACTTCGCTCTCTGAAGACAAATCACTTCAGCAGGCCAGAATATCCGGAGACCCGAATATTCTCGACCAGCTGCTGGCCCCCCCCGAAGCAACCAGTTTTGGTATTGCCGCACGGGTAATAGATGTGCTGGAGCAGCGTATCGGTAAGGCCTCTCTCGCTATTCGCCCGGTAGCGTCCGACCTAAGTATGTCCACCCGGACTCTGCAACGCCGGTTGCAGGAACACAACCTCAGTTTTGCATCTTTACGTGACCATGTTCGTTTTCGTCACGCGGTGCATTTCCTCAAAGATACTGCGCTGAGCGTTGATGGAATCTCACGAATTCTCGATTTCTCTGATCGAACCAGTTTTACCAGCGCGTTCAAACGCTGGACCGGGATGTCTCCCACTGGCTACCGCCGGCAGGTCCGCCAGAGGTTCTGAGTGTGGATTGGTTTGGCCGGTCTCTACGGGATCGGCCCAATCCGTTGCCTCGGCGGGGCAAACCCGTTAGAGTTGGCGGCAATTTAATAGGCTGACTCTTTGAGGTTTTGCATGAGCTTTTTTATCCCCTCCGCCATGGCACAGGAAGCGGCGCCGGCAGCACAGGGTAATCCGATGATAACCCTGCTGATGTTTGCGGGTTTGTTTGCATTCATGTGGTTTTTTATTATTCGCCCACAGCGCAAGCGCCAGAAAGAGCATCAAGAGCTGGTTGGCGCTCTGAAAAAGGGTGACGAAGTTGTAATGAGCAGCGGGATGCTGGGCCGCGTCGACAAGGTTGATGAGGACTACATCGTATTGGAAGTTGCAGACAGCATGTCTTTGAAGTTCCAAAAAGTAGCTGTGCACGCAGTATTACCGAAAGGTACGATTAAAAAGATCTAATCCTATTCAGGGTTTATCTTTGAATGTCGTAACTAAAAAAGCCTGGCAATTGCCGGGCTTTTTTATTGCTGCCAGCTTTATGTTTTGAGGGCTTGGTCTAATTTTACCTTGTTGATAGATAGTCTCAGGTGAGTGCTATGTCGTTTACGGGTGAAAAAGAAGAAAAAATCAGTATTGTTAGAAAAGTCCGATCATTGCCCACTTTACAGGAAGTCCAGGTAGAGGAGCCGCAGAAGGATGATGGAAGCTTCTATTTTCAGGTAAATCTTTCCGCTAAAACTTCTGTTGGAGATGGGTTTCTGAAAACAGGGGTTGTTCAGGCTAGTGTGCCAGGTTGTAGTGCGTTTGAATTACGATGTGACGAGGGCAGTATTATAGGTGGTGCGGATAGTGCTCCAGCTCCGCTAGACTATTTGTCAGCAGGAATTGCATTTTGCTTTCTCAGTCATATTTCTATATACATTAATTCAGTCAAGCTCAAGGTTGATAGTGTGCGCCTGGAGCAGCAGATGCGCTTTAAAGCTGAAATTTACAGCTTGCAAAACTCCACGGATGACCAGCCTCATAAGGGGCTTTGCGAGGGTATAGATATCTTTGTGTTTGTGGAATCAGAAGAGCCAAGGCAGTCTATTGAGAGGATGGTGGCCGCCTGTCGGACTGCCTGTATGGGGCTGCAAACGGCAATAAACTCAGTTCCGGCTGAAGTATCCTTGATTTATAACGACCCTTGACCCCCCAGCTGTACACCTATGTTGGTGCCAGCTTTCAGTTGCTCGCATTTTTAGATTGCTAACATGGTGCTCAAATTGCTGAAGAGTTTGCCTATCAAGCTGCCCGATCGCGTACGCCTTGCAAATCTGCCAACGCCACTACAGCCGCTGGACCGTATCACCGAGCGTTATTCCTTGCCTTATGATGGGCCGAGAATCTGGATAAAAAGAGACGATCTTACCGAATCCGCAATGTCCGGAAATAAGCTGCGCAAGCTCGAATTTGTTTCAGCAAAGGCGCGGGCTGTGGGAGCGGAGGTCTTGATAACCTGCGGTGGAATTCAATCCAATCATTGCCGTACCACTGCTTTGGTGGGGGCTCGATTGGGGTTTAAGGTTCAGTTGATTTTACGTGGCGAGCGCACTGCAAATCCCGATGGCAACCTTTTACTGGATGAGTTGGCAGGTGCTGAAATTGCAGTTTACTCACCGGAGGAATACTCCCGGAATTTACAGGGCCTCTTTGACAGCTGGGCTGCTGAGTATCTGTCCAGAGGGCAGAGGTCTTTCTGTATCCCCACTGGTGCCAGCGACGGTTTAGGCATCTGGGGTTATATCTCGGCCTCTCAGGAATTATTGGCAGACTGTGCAGATAGGGGCTTCTCGCCTGATCATATTTTATGCGCTACTGGCAGCGGTGGGACCCAAGCGGGTTTGACCTTGGGATGCCACTTGCTGGAAGCCGGTACGAATGTTACGGGTTTCGCCGTTTGCGACAGTGCAAATTATTTCCAAGTGAAAGTGCGTGAGGATATTTCGCAGTGGATGGCACAGTCTGGTGTATCGCTTGATTTTGAGTCTCTCAAGATTTTGGTTAATGCCGACTATAAAGGTCCCGCTTACGGGGTGGCGGAGCCAGAGGTTTACCAAACTATTAAAGAGTTGGCTTGCCTGGAGGGGATTCTTCTCGATCCTGTCTACACCGGCAAAGCATTTCATGGTCTGCTACAGGAGTTAAAAAAAGGAAATTACCAGGGCTCAGACAACCTGGTTTTTATTCATACCGGAGGGCAATTTGGCCTATTCCCCCACCGAACTCACTTCTTCCCAGTGGCCGAATAATACGACATTACTGTTCTCGTGCCGCGTAAGCTGCTAACCTGCGCAACAAATTACAGTTGTATCTGTATATAAAACAAACAGAAATAAGTCAGAGTAGTGGGGGGTTAGTTTGGATTCCTTTAACAATCTGCTGTTGTTAATAGACGGCATGCTCGGCTCAGCACCTTGGTTCCCCTGGGTGTTACTTGGAGTCGGTTTCTTTTTCACCATTTATCTTGGTTTTCCGCAGCTTCGTTATTTTGGGCATGCGATCAAGATTGTGCGCGGTAAGTACGACAAGCCCGGAGACCCGGGTGATACCTCCCACTTCCAGGCATTGGCTACAGCACTGTCGGGTACCGTAGGTACCGGTAATATCGGTGGCGTTGGCTTGGCTATTTTCCTCGGTGGTCCGGCTGCGCTATTTTGGATGTGGATGACCGCATTCCTGGGTATGACCACAAAGTTTGTGGAAGTGACCCTGTCACACAAATACCGTATTAAAGCAGCGGATGGTTACTACGCGGGTGGCCCCATGTTTTACATGGAGCGTCGTTTGAATATGAAATGGCTTGCGGTGCTCTTTGCAATCGCGACCGTTATCTGTTCATTCGGTACCGGCAGCTTGCCCCAGGTCAACAATATTGCCCAGGCAATGCACGATTCTTTCGGTGTTGAGAAGGCTCTGACGGGTGGCATCCTGGCGATTTTGCTGGGCATGGTGATTATTGGCGGTATTACCCGAATCGCTAAAGTGACCTCCACCATTGTTCCCACTATGGCAGTTATCTACGTAATAGGTGCCTTGGGCGTTATCATCTACAACTACGAAAATATTCTGCCGTCCTTTGGGGCTGTTTTCCGCGATGCCTTCACCGGTAGTGCGGCTGTAGGTGGATTCCTGGGTGCGAGCTTTGCCTATGCCTTTAACCGTGGTGTGAACCGTGGCCTCTTCTCGAACGAAGCGGGTCAGGGCTCTGCACCTATTGCTCACGCCGCCGCTCGCGCAGACGAGCCGGTTTCTGAAGGTATGGTTTCCCTGCTGGAACCCTTTATCGACACCATTATCATTTGTACCTTAACCGGACTTGTGATTCTTTCTTCTGGTGTTTGGACTGAGAAACACGAGAACCTGTTTGAAGGTGCAGATACTTACGTTGTAGCGGGTAGCTACGATGAGAAGAATACCCAGGATGTTGAGCAGCTGTTCAAGTATTTGAGCGGTCAGGAGAGTGATGTTAAGGCCTATAACGGCTCCATTGTTGTGACTGACGGCCACCCGCTGAACAGCCAGGACTTTACCCTCATTCACGCCCGTTCTATTGCTGAAGACCTGGACTTCCGTGTGGGGGATGACAGCTTCAGCGGTGTTCTGGATGTGAAAGATGGTAAGTTTGCCAATGAAGATGTGGATATTTGGGGTAAGTCCCTGGTGCACTCTGTGGCCCTGACCAATCTTGCCTTCCAGCGCGGTTACTTTGGTGAATACGGTGGTCTGATTGTTACTTTGGGAATTCTGCTGTTTGCTTTCTCTACAGCAATTGCCTGGTCATACTACGGCGACCGCTCAATGATTTACCTTTTCGGCCCCAAGGCAGTAATGCCTTACCGAATAGTTTACGTTATTGCATTCTTCTGGGCTGCGATTGAGGACACCACAGTTATTTGGAACCTCTCTGCGGTGGCCATTGTGATAATGACCTTGCCCAACCTGTTTGGTATAACTGTGTTGGCCAAGGAGATGAAAGATACCGTGAAGGACTACTGGAAAGACCCAAGCCATAAATAATTTGTCTGGGTTTGATTAAAAAAGGCGGCCAGTATGGCCGCCTTTTTTGTTTGTGCACCGCCGATCCTTTGATCGGTCTAGAGCTTGCCCACCCAGCAGAGACCTGCTGGGTGGAAATCAGCTCAATTACTCAGTGCTTGCACTCAGGGTAACGCCAGAGTAGGCAGAGTAAGCGCGGATACTGATATACCAGGTTCCAGCATCCGGATTACTGATGGTGCAGCTTTCGTCATTGCCCCACTGGTAGGGACGGCAGTCGTACGCTGTACGGGTAGGCTCTTGGCTGTGGCGAACATAGAGATCTGCATCTCCGCTGCCACCTTCCATTACGGCGCTCAGGGTAGAAGCTCCAGCATCAACCTCAATGGTGAAGTGCTGCCAGCTGTTGCGAGAACCAGAAAGGTTGGTTTCTTCCCAGCTGTCGCTACCGCCACCACCACCGCCACCACCGGTGTAGCTGCCTACCAGGGTGACATCGGAGAAGGAAGAGTAGCCGCGCACCATGACGTAATAAGTTCCGCCCTGTAGATCAGCGTCAGCGATATCACAAGTTTCATTGTTGCCTGAAGTGTACGGACGGCAATCATAAGTACTGGTGGTTGGAGCATTGCCGAAGCGAACATAGAGGTCGGCATCGCCGCTTCCGCCTGACATTGCAAAAGACAGGCCTGTGGCATCTGCGGGTACATCCAGGGTGAAGTGAACTTCATCACCACTGCTGCCCTCGATGTCGGTCTCGGTAACCCCGTTTTCGAGTTCTCCGCCTTCATTACCACCACCGCCACCACCACCGCCGCCACCGCAGCTGCTGGTGGAAACGCCTACCGTGGAGAATGCGGCAACAACGTCATCAGTGTCGTAGCCTAAATCTGATGCTGCAGAGAAAACACCACAGGCACCATCTTCAAAATCAGTATTGGCACTCCAATACATCTGGTTGGCAAGAACAAAGGGGTCGAATGCTGTGCGGGTATTCCAGCCGCTGGTATTCGCCAGTAGGTAGAAGGCCCGGTTAAAGACGCCGGAGCTGTAGTGCACGTCCATGCCGTTGTAGTAATCATCGGCATGACCGATGGAGCTGCCATCGTCAGTTGGATCTTCAAAGTAGCGGAGTGCTCCGCTGGACTTAAAGATTTCGGCCCCTACCAACCAGTCATTGCTGCCGCGCATATAGTACTCGGCAGCTTCACCGGCAATATCAGAGAAGGCTTCATTGATACCGCCGGACTGATTGTAGTAATTCAAGTCCGAATTTTGCTCGGTAAAGCCGTGGCTGACTTCGTGAGCGGAAACATCGAGGCTAACCAGTGGATAGAAGTAGCTCTGGCCATCACCAAATGTCATCTGGCTGCCATCCCAGAAGGCATTCTCGTAGTTGTTGCTGTAGTGCACCCGCATTCTCAGTTTTTGTGTGAGAGGGGATGTGTTGTACCAGTCGCTATAGAGATCAAAGACCACACCGCCAAAGAAGTGTGCGTCATTGAGTGGTGAGTAAGCGCCGTTGATTGACTTATAGTCATTGTCCGGGCAAGTGAACGAGTGGATGCTACCGCCATTCGTGCTGTGGTTCATATCAACGGTTTCTACATTGTCCGTATCCATGGCACAGCTGTCGTCAACAATCATGTGGGGGTAGTCAGTACCGTACTCGTAGCGCCCGGTCTTTGAATTGCCCCCTGGGCCTGTCGCATTTTGTGCAAAGTTCAAGCCGTCCCAATGCTTGAGAACTTCGCCAGTCATTGCATCGATAAAGTAGAAGGGGCGTGTGGGTTCATCGCCGTACTCAACCCAGTTGACCAGGTAAGCCAAGCGGGCATTGTCTTGCTCATCGATATAGACGTAGAGTTTCTTTTTGGGGTTATGTGCTTCCAGCTTCAAAGCCTGAACTGACAAAGCTCCCTGGATAACGCCCTGCTGCGTGCGCCAGTTGATCTGGTGGTCCATTGCCCGCTCAATAGCATTATCTTCATTGATAAATGCTTTGATATTGGGTACTTCCAGTTCCAGCCCAGTGATGACATTGCCGCGAACCTCAGTAATCAGACCCTGCCCGGAGCTGGTTACTGTTTGGCCGTAGACAGGAATGCCTTTGTGAGTCTGTTGGTAGCGGGCTACGGTTTTGCCGTTGACGAGAGTGCGCTCACGAACTTTTTCGAGCGCCATATCCGATCCGCCGGTGGCAGCTAAAGTTTGTGGTGAGAGCATGTCCGCCGTGGCGGGGACGCGCTCAACAGCATGTGCACTAATAGCCAAGGCTAAAGTGCAGCTTAGTCCTACAAAATGCTTCATTGCTAGCTTTCCCTTTTATAGCTTTTTTATATATGAATCCGCCGGTATACAGCCGTATTTCCCTTGTGGGGACCGTATTAAATCTGGTTGGCCAATACAGGCTGGATTTTTATGTGGTAAGACAGCAGAAGATAACCGTCGCCAGGAAGGGACCGCGGTAGCGGCAGTGGCGTTCGCTTTCTCAAACCGGTTGCCCTAATTAATTGGGCAACTTGAGATTACCCTGCATACGCATCTAGGCAACAAAAAGGTGATGGCAAACTAATATATTTGAATTGTTTTCGATATTTTTGCTCGGATCGTCACAAATTAGGAAGTGATGTTCTGCCTGTGAGGTGGAAAAGATGAGTTGTTTTTTCCGAAAAAATAAATTTGGCGATAACAGTTTATTATTTCTGTTAGCTTTTAGTGGAACGGTTATTTATACATTTAATAATAGAAATTCCCTCTCCCATGAACTGATCACACGATTAAACTCCTCATATTCGTTTCTCTTGATTGCGTTCCAGGCTTTTACGAATTTTCTGCCAAACATTTCTGTTGCTTCATCACAATCTGATAGCAGTGTCAGGGCATGTTCCTGGGTGCGGGGAAGTGTAATTGACTCTTTGGAGCAGTCGCCCTGATAAGGTGCGCTCGGTGCGACTTTATTGGTCATTCCTAAATATCCGCAGGCAAGGGAAGCTGCTATGGCAAGATAGGGATTGCAGTCTGCCCCGGGAAAACGATTCTCAAGACGTTTACTTTGTGGCGAGCTGTCGGGAACCCGAAGGCCTGTTGTTCGATTGTCATAACCCCAGTGGAGACTGGTGGGTGCGGCCATTTCAGGTGTGAAGCGGCGATAGGAGTTTACATTTGGAGCAAAAAAACTAATAAAACCGGGAGTGTATTTCTGCATGCCGCCAATAAAGTGCAAGAAATTATTGCTCTCTTTTCCTGTATTATCGACAAAAATATTTTCACCGGTTTTTCTATCCGCCACACTCTGGTGTAAGTGCAGCGCGCTTCCAGGTTCGTCTTCCATCGGTTTTGCCATGAAGGTTGCATAAATGCCGTGGCGCAGAGCTGTTTCGCGCACTGTGCGTTTAAAGGTAAAGACCTGGTCAGCTAAATGAAGTGGATCTCCATGGAGAAAGTTAATTTCCATCTGGGCAGTGCCTGATTCGTGGATCAGTGTGTCGACATCAAGCCCCTGAGCTTCACAAAAATCATACATGTCTTCAATGATGGGCTCGTATTCATTGGCTGCATCAATGCTGTAGGATTGTCGGGTTTTTTCTGTGCGTCCCGATCTTCCCACAGGCGCGGATAGCTTTTCATCCGGATCCAGGTTTCTTTTTACAAGATAAAACTCTACCTCAGGGGCGACAATAGGCTTCCATCCTCTGTCTGCATATTTTTCGAGGACAAATTTTAAAATATTACGGGTGCTGATAGGGTGAGGGTCCCCATCTCGAGAATGGCAGTCATGAATGATTTGTGCTGTCGGATCATTGGCCCAAGGGTTTAGGCGCACTGAGTTGGGGTCAGGGATTAGGAGCATGTCGGTGTCTGCTGGATCAACAAGCTCATTGTGTTCGTCGACATAATCCCCCGTGACAGTTTGCACCAAAATGCTTTCCGGTAAACGGCTGTCTTGAGTTAAGAACTTATCGGTGGGGGTGAACTTTCCTCTGGCGTTACCTGACATGTCGGGAACAAGGCATTCAACTTCTGCAATATTGTGATTTGCCAGCCAGTTTGTAATTTTATCCATTGGATAGCCATTGCTTACTTTTTCTTCCTGAGTGAAATTCTATGATCAGTGCCGGAAAGCGTTGCGCTGAAAATAATTCCTCCTGTGTAAAGGAACTATATACTGCCGATTGGAACAGGGCCGTTTATTTAAATGGCATTGAGGGTATCTGGTAGAAATATGAAGCTGATGAATAGGTTGGATGAGCACACGGAATCCTATTATGCCGCTACAGCTAACGACCTTCAGGAGTATCCATGCCTGGAGGGTAACGTAGAGGCAGATGTCTGCATCATTGGTGGTGGTTATACGGGACTCTCCAGTGCTTTGCACTTGGCAGAGCGCGGCTACCGTGTGGTGCTTCTGGAGGCCAATAGGATTGGTTGGGGCGCATCAGGAAGGAATGGAGGACATGTCGGTGTTGGACAAAGGCGAAGTCAGGGTGATCTGGAAGCCATGTTCGGATTCGACACCGCTAAGCAGCTCTGGGATTTGAGTATCAATGCTGTTCAACTGGTGGAAAGCCTTATAGTCAGGCACCAGATTCAATGTGATTTAAAACGCGGGATTATGCATCTTGCAGCAAAATCCAGTCACGATAAATATCTGCAGGATGAAACTGAAGAACTCAGAGAGAAATATGATTACAGGCAAGTTGAGTATATAGAGAAAGAAGAAGTTCGAGAGCTTGTAAGTAGCAAACGATATCTCGGCGCACAGCTGGATTTTGGTTCGCTACATCTTCATCCTCTCAATTTTGTATTAGGTCTTGCCCGCGCAGCAGTTTCTGCCGGTGCCAGGTTTTTTGAGTGTAGTGGTGTGCAAGGGTATTCGAGCTCTTCTCCCTTTACGGTGAAAACTGCACGAGGAAAGGTGAAGGCCGAAAAGTTGATTTTAGCTTGCAATGGTTACTTGAAAGATCTTGAGCCCCGCTTAGCGGGGCGCATAATGCCAATAAATAATTTTGTGCTGGCAACAGAGCCCTTACCGAAGGGGCTCGCTAGGGAAATCATAGCCAATGACTTCGCACTGCAAGATACTCTATTTGTTATAAATTATTGGAAATTATCTGGCGATAATCGCTTAATTTTTGGGGGAGGGGAAAATTACACCAGGCGTTTCCCTAAAGATATTCGCAGTTTCGTCCGCAAGTATATGTTGAGGGTTTACCCGCAGCTGGAAAATACTGCTGTTGATTTCGGCTGGGGGGGTACGCTGGCCATTACTATGAATCGGATGCCCTGTATAGGACAGTTGCAGTCGGGCCTATATTACAGTCAGGGGTATTCTGGACATGGAGTGCCTACGGCGACTTTTGCCGGCAAGCTTCTGGCTGATGCAATTTATGGGGAGTGTGAGGGTTATAACGTGTTTTCTTCTCTTCCTAAAGTAGAGTTTCCAGGTGGCACTTTATTGAGGTGGCCGGGGTTGGTGTTGGGGATGCTTTACCACAGTTTGTTAGATAGGTTTGGAAGCTAGTCTTTGAATGATGTGATAGAGAATGCCGACACACTAATGTGTCGGCACCGGCCTTAAATATTACTGGCTCTGGGCGGAAAGAGTTACGCCTCTGTACGAAATATAGCCTTGTACACTGATGTGCCAGGTACCTGCAGCTGGATTGCTAAAGCTACAGAATTCATTGTTGCCGTTTACGTAAGGGCGACAATCCCAGTTGTCGGTGGTTGGGGTGGCACCATAACGGACGTACAAATCGGCATCGCCATTGCCGCCGAGCATTTCGACAGTCAAAGATGATGAGCCTGATGGTACATCCAGAGTGAAGTGCTGCCAGCTATTTCGGCGGCCTGATAAGTTGGTTTCTTCCCAGCCTTCTGAGTTTGAGCCACCATCATCGCCACAGTTACTGGTAGATACCCCTACGGTGTCGAACGCTGCGATTACTGTTGCAGTATCGTATCCGAGATCTTCAGTAGCTGACAGGGCTCCGCAAGCCCCTTCAATGTAATCAGTGCTTTGATTCCAATAAGTTTGGTTAGCAAGCACAAAGATATCGAAAGCAGTTTGGGTGTTCCAGCCGCTTGAGTTGGCAATCAGGTAGAAAGCCCGGTTGAATACGCCGGAGCTGTAGTGCACATCCATGCCGCTATAGTAGTCGGAAGCATGGCCAATGGATCTGCCATCTTTGGTGGGGTCATCCATATAGCGAAGAGCGCCATCAGCCTTGTATATATCGGCCCCCACCATCCAGTCGTTAGTGCCCTTCATGTAGAACTCGGCAGCTTCACCGGCCATGTCAGAGAAGGCTTCGTTGATGCCGCCGGATTGGTTGGCGTAGGTCAGGTTGGAGTTTTGCTCAGTAAAGCCATGGCTCACCTCATGAGAGGATACATCCAAGCTGACAAGTGGGTGGAAGGTTGTGAAGCCATCACCAAATGTCATTTGGCTGCCATCCCAGAAGGCGTTCTCGTAGTTGTTGCTGTAGTGAACTCGCATTCTCAATTTTTGTGTGAGGGGCGATGTTCCATACCAGTCACTATACATATTGAAAACGACGTTGCCGAAGAAGTGGGCATCATTCAATGGAGAATAAGCACCATTGATTTCTTTGTAATCATTTTCCGGACAGGTGAAGGAGAAAACGCTACCTCCGCTTGTACCATGATTTAAATCCACGGTTTCTACGTTAGCTGTGTTCATGGAGCAGTTATTGTCAACTTCGAGGGCAGGGAAGTCTGTTCCATATTCATAACGCCCGGTTTTTTCATTGCCACCGGGGCCTGTGGCATCCTGGAAGGCAAGGCCGTCCCATTGTTTGATAACTTCACCAGTAAGTGCGTCTACAAAATAGAACGGTCTGCTCGGCTCATCTCCGTATTCGACCCAGTTAACCAAATAAGCTAATCGCGCCTGGTCGTTTTCATCGACATAGACATAGAGCTCTTTTTTCTGGTTTTGTGCGTTGAAGCGCATGGACGACATTGAGAGAGCTTTTTTACTGTCACCATCCTGAGTGCGCAGATTCAGCTGATGGTTCATGGCTCGATCAATAGCATTATCGGCATCAATCGTTGCGCGGGCGGTAGGTACCTCAAGCTCTAGACCAGAGAGTACGTGGCCTCTCACTTTTTCAGTTAAGCCTTGCCTGGAACTGGTTATGGTTCTCCCCCAAACGGGTATGCCTTTGTGAGTTTGCCGATATCGGGCAACCGTTCTTCCATTGGCAAGCGTGCGCTCACGAACCTTTTCCAGCTTCATATCTGAGCCAGCGATTGAGGCTAGGGATTGATTGGAAAGTAGCTCTGGTGTGACATTAATACGCTCCGCAGCTTGGGCGCTAATAGCGAGTGCGAGTGTGCTAGCGGCTCCTAACAAATATTTCATTAAGTAATTCTCTTTATGATTATAATTTAATGGCCATAGTTAACCGGGAGCATAAATTAAACGCTCAGTAGTTAATGCTGTCTGGTTAAGCGGCCAATTGAATCACACCCCAAGAATATCTCGCGCTATGAGCTGAGAGCTGTATGGAGTTTATGTGCAAAATTTTCTTGGGGGTTGTTTGCCGTTGTCAGGCGAAATAACGATATCCCTTGTTGTTATTCCTGACAATAATTTTTTTGTAGTGGATGTAAACTTGAAAGGTCAAATTGTTTTTTTGATGTGTATGTCACGAATTCAGATATTTGCAACTTTGGTTATTTGAGGGGTTTTAATTGGTTAGTTTATAGCTTTTTTCTGAGTGGCAAACTTTTTTTGAATTGTATTTAAACGGTAAAGCTTTCTGTGGTTTTGTTATTTTTGTTTGTTTCTGGTGCGAAATTCTTCAATTTAATTCAATTTGCATGAGGAGGGTGCTATATGTTTGTTAAGTTTGAAGGAGTGTATTAATCTGGGTTCTTTAAGGGGTTGTCAAACTAAAGGATTAAAGTATTAACCCTTTCTGAGTTTAATGGGGGTGGATATTAACTCTACCAAAACTTTACTGTAGTAAAATGCACGCGGTAGTTTGGGGCGGTTTCAATTTCGAGTTTTGAAATGTTTTGCTCCATCGTCTTAATCCCGCAGTCAAGGCAACTTTGACTCCCTGGACACTTGTGCAGCGCTCTGGAGGTAACATCGGGAAGGGTTGGCATTCTTATCTGTACATATCGCTCAATTTGTGGGATATAAGTTTGAGATTTGTCGTAGACTCTCACTGCCCTCAGTGACGCTGCGGTGTCGGTGGATTAACGATGTAGAGGCTTTCTAATGGCTGTGCGTCCAGATAAGTTAGTAATCGCTATTTCCTCTCGCGCTCTGTTTAACCTTAGCGATAGCCACAAGGTTTTTGAGGAGCAGGGATTGCACGCCTTTTCTCATTATCAAGTTGAGCGTGAGAACGATGTTCTGGAAAAAGGGGACGCATTCCCCCTGGTTGAGAAGTTTCTAAAGATCAATGAGCTTCTTGGCGGGGAGCCACGGGTGGAGGTGATCCTGCTATCAAGGAATAGTGCCGATACCGGATTAAGGGTATTTAACTCGATAGAGCACTATGGACTCAATATTACTCGTGCGGCCTTTTGCAATGGTGGAAGCCCTTACCGTTATATTGGCCCATTTGGATGCAACCTGTTTTTGTCTGCTGATGGTGTAGATGTCCGCCAAGCGTTGGAGCAGGGGGTTGCTGCGGCAACCTTGGTTGCCGGAGGAAATCGCGAATATCGTGATGATGTGTTGCGATTTGCCTTTGACGGCGATGCGGTAATCTTCTCTGATGAGGCTGAGCGAGTCTACAAAACGGAAGGCCTGGCTGCTTTTACTGAGGCGGAGCGTGCCTCAGCACAGAAGCCACTGGGGGGAGGTCCCTTTAAGGGGTTCCTTGAAGCTTTGCAGAGATTGCAGGCTGAATTTGAGATGGATACCTGCCCGATACGAACGGCTTTGGTAACGGCACGTTCCGCTCCGGCCCATGAGCGGGTCATCAGGACATTGCGCGCCTGGGATATTAGAGTGGATGAGTCAGTTTTTCTCGGCGGGCTTCCTAAAGGTGAGTTCCTGCGGGCTTTTGGCGCCGATGTCTTTTTTGATGATCAGCCTAGTCACTGTGTTTCTGCAGGTGAGCATGTGGCTACGGGTCATGTTCCTCATGGAATCGCAAATGCAGAGGTATAAAAAGTTCAAAAGTGATAAAGGTGTACGTTATCACTCAGTGCTCTCTATGCCGATAATGTTCGAACTTTTCCCGGTCCTCATCCGAGAGGCTTAGCTCTAGTTATTAGAAAATAAAGCCGACAGAAAGTCCGGGATCCCCCAAAGTTGATTGACACTTTCGTCTCTACCACGGATATTCAACCGTCCATTGGCCCTGGCTTTGATTCACTGCTATTCTTTTCTCGTATAACTCAAGATAGTTTTTATAACTATCGATCAAAAAATGGTATTACTCGCTCTCGGCCATGAGCGAACTTAATGAAAGGGAGGATCTATGAAGCTGCAGCAGTTGAGATATATCTGGGAAGTGGCACATCACGACCTCAATGTTTCTGCTACAGCGCAGAGCCTCTATACCTCCCAGCCGGGAATCAGTAAGCAAATCCGACTTTTGGAGGATGAGCTTGGCGTAGAAATCTTCGCGCGCAGCGGCAAGCATCTCACAAGGGTGACCCCGGCAGGGGAGGCAATCTTAAAGACTGCCGGCGAAATTATGCGCAAAGTGGAGAATATCAAACAGGTTGCGCAAGAGTTCAGCAATGATAAAAAAGGTAGTCTCGCTGTAGCCACCACTCACACCCAGGCGCGCTATGCCTTGCCCCCGATTATTAAGTTGTTTATAGGCCGTTATCCGGAGGTTTCCCTGCATATGCACCAGGGAACCCCTATGCAAATTTCTGAGATGGCGGCAGATGGCACTGCAGACTTTGCTATAGCTACCGAAGCTCTAGAGCTTTTCAGCGACTTGGTGATGATGCCTGTCTACCGCTGGAACCGCTGCATTCTGGTACCGAAAGATCACCCGCTTTGCCAAGTGAGCAAGCTATCCCTTGAGGACGTGGCGAAGTACCCGATAGTTACTTATGTATTTGGGTTTACCGGCCGCTCCAAGTTAGATGAAGCTTTCTTGGAGAAAGGGTTGTCACCTAAGGTAGTCTTTACCGCCGCCGATGCTGATGTAATCAAAACTTACGTGCGTCTGGGATTGGGAATTGGCATTGTGGCTGATATGGCCGTTGATGGTGAAGATGAGGACCTTGTGGCTCTCGATGCCAGTGATCTATTTGAATCGAGTGTTACGAAAATTGGCTTCCGTAAGGGGATTTTCCTGCGGGGCTTTATGTATGAGTTTATCCAGCAATTTGCCCCCCATCTCAGCCGTGAGCTGATTGACCAAGCGGCACAGGCGACATCCCGTTCTGAGGTCGATGCGCTGTTCGCCGATATGGAGTTGCCGGTTTACTAGAGGTGCTGCTGAATAAAGGTGCCGAAATAAAGGTAAGGGATGGAGGCTATGAAGCCTCCATCTCGATCAGGGGGCGCAGCACTTCTTTGGCGAACTTGAAGTAAACAGTGAAAATCTCTGCTTCCTTACCTTCGCGCTCTACGACAAAGAAGGGCGCTCGCTCTACCTTGTACTGCTGAGCCAGCTGTAAACCTGGGCTTTGCGGGTCACGCACGTCGGCGATAAGTGTCTGGTCGATAAATTGCATTTGGCCATTTTCTTCCAGCTTTTCTTCAACGTCGCGACACTTGGCGCAGGGCGAGCCGTCGGCGAGAATTTTCTTGACCAGTGTGATCTTCACGATAATTTCCTTGATCCAGTGCAATGCCATTAAAGGCAAGATGGACTGAATCTATCAGAACCCCTAATAACTTTGAAATATCAATCGCCGATACCTTTATAACTGAAATTTGTAGTGATGCTACAAAAGGCGCCAAAATAGGCTATTTTTTGGTCGTTTTTCGGCGATTTGATGCCTACTGCAAAAATTGTTCAGTTGTTTCCAGTAGTAAGCGCACCTTGTCCAAGCACTCCTGGTGCTCTGAAGTGGGATCGGAATCTGCAACGATCCCACCACCTGCCGCGCAGGTTAGGTGTCCATCGTTGGCACTGAAGGTCCGGATGGCGATATTGGTGTCAGCGCGGCCGCAGCTGCTGATGTAGCCAATACTGCCGCAATAAATCCCCCGAGGACTGGATTCCAGCTCCCGAATTACTTCCATAGAGCGTCGCTTTGGAGCACCTGTGATAGACCCTCCAGGGAAACAAGCTTCGAGTAATTCGCTGTAGACCGACTCTTCGGCTAGCTCGCCAGTTACTACGCTGACCAAGTGGTGGACATTGGCAAAGCTTGCCAATTGGAATAGCTCGGGAACACGTACAGTGCCACTGCGACACAGCTTACTCAAATCATTGCGCAGTAAATCGACGATCATCAGGTTTTCCGCCCGGTCCTTGGGGCTTCTCTGCAACGAGAAGGCGGCGCGCTGATCTGCCATCTTGTCAGCGTGTCTTGCAGCAGTGCCTTTAATCGGTTCCGTGCGCAAACTGGCGCCATCAGCTCGGATAAATCGCTCCGGCGACATACTGAGCAGACTGCCATGGGGCAGGGCCATATAAGCAGAAAAGGGACCGGCAGCTTGAGAGCGCAATGCCAGGTAAGCTGTTAACAGATCGCCGCTGTAGGGGGCCCTGAAACGCTGGGTAAAGTTTGCCTGATAGATATCGCCGGCGGCGATATATTCCAATATCTGCTCAATTTGTGCCCGATAATCATCTGCACTCAGTTCGTGCTCAAATGGTGAAAGCAGCCGGAAGTCCCCGGGTGTAAGCGTGGTCTCCCAGTTGATAGCTTTAAATCGCTGTATCAATTCGCGAACTTGCTGGGGTGGGCAGGCGGGGTGGAAAACCAGGTGATTGCTGCCCAGTTGGTGGTCGGCAATAAAGGCCCATGTGTAGAGCCCAAAAAAGCCTGCGGGCAAGTCCGTAGGGCGCATATCTGCCGGCAGATAATTGCCCTCTACACCGAGTTCATAACCAGCGTAACCAATAACCCCGCCGCAAAAAGGCAGTTGTGAGTCCCTGTCCTGAGGGCAGAGTTCGCACACGAGGTCATCCAGCCGGGCAAATGGCTCGGGCGTGTCGGCACTTAACTCGAGGGTATTTATTGGGTCGGCACTAATGATGTCATAGCGCCCACCCTCCGCGAGAGGTCGACCGCTGTCGAGCCAAACGGGGATAGGTAAATCCGCTATCGCCGCAAATGCGGCGGGCGTGTTTAATGAGTAGGGCAGAGAGACAATTTGCATATCAAGCTACAGCAGTCCGGAAGACGGCGCACACTACACATTTTGCGGCGGCAATTAAAGGGTGTGTGGCTCTTTAGTCAATCCTGCGCTCAATACCGGCCTGAGACATCAGGCGGGTGGCGAGTTCCTCCACCGAAAGTTGGGTTGCATTGAGGAAAGGCACCTGGGCCCGCCTCAGCATTTGCTCAACTTGGCGCACCTCGAATTCACATTGTTCCTTAGAAGCGTAGCGGCTGTTGGCGCGCCTTTCCTGTCTAATTTGCATCAGACGCTCGGGCTCGATTGTCAGGCCAAACAGCTTGTTGCGAAACGGGCGCAGGATCTTGGGCAGGGTGGTGGAGTCCATATCCTCTTCGGTGATGGGGTAGTTTGCCGCGCGCAGGCCAAACTGAAGTGCCAGGTACAAGCAGGTAGGCGTTTTGCCGGAGCGGGAAACGCCCAACAGGATTACATCGGCTTGCTGGAATTCGCTGACTCTGCGGCCATCGTCATTGTCCATGGCGAAGTGCACTGCTTCAATCCGGTCGGTGTAGCGGCGGTTGTCGTCAATGCCGTGAGAGACGTTGACCATCTGCGCTGGATCCCGGTTAAACAGATTGGCCAGTGGCGTGAGGTAGTTCTCGAAGATATCGAGCATCAACGCAGAGCTTTGGTGTAGCTGTTCCCGGATCTTGTCAGAAACAATGCTGGTAATAATGATCGGCTGTAAACCGGATTCATCGGCTGCTTTTTCTATGCGTTGCAGGGCCTGTTTAACTTTTTCGGTGGAGTCGATATAGGGAAGCGTGACCTGCTCAACTTGTTGATCGCGGAACTGTGCGAGTAGGCTGTGGCCAATCGCTTCGACGGTGAGACCGGTTCCGTCGGAGATAAAAAAAGCCGTGCGCTTGTCTTTTGCCATGTTTGTTCTCAGTTTGTCGGCGTGAGGGGGCTATTGTAGGGGAGGAATGGGGCAAAGGTCTTTTATTCTGGCGTTTTGCAATTTTTGTAGAAAATTTACAACATTTTGGCCAATTTTTACGGGCTATTTTTTACAAAACTCATCCTTATAATCTGCCGCCACTCAACCTGAATTTTAGAGGGCCTTCACTTGACGAACTTCACGATCGACTTCGCAAAACTGGGCATGGCCGATGTCGACAAAGTCGGCGGCAAGAACGCATCACTGGGCGAGATGATCTCCTCTCTCGCCGGTGCCGGCGTGAGCGTACCCGGTGGATTCGCTACCACCGCAGAAGCCTTTAGGGCTTTCCTGGCTCACGAACAGCTGGAGCAGCGTATAGCCGAGCGTTTGCAAGGATTGGATGTTGGTAATGTCACCGAGCTGGCCCAGGCGGGAGATGAAATCCGCAACTGGATTTTACAGACTCCGTTCCCCGAGCAGCTGGAAAAAGAGATTCGCGAGGGCTATGAGGCCCTGGGTGGTGCGGAAACTGCTGTTGCAGTTCGCTCCTCTGCAACCGCCGAAGACTTGCCGGATGCGTCCTTCGCCGGTCAGCAGGAGACCTTCCTTAATATCCGCGGTATCGACGCTGTATTGAAGGCAGTAAAAGAAGTTTTTGCTTCCCTCTACAACGACCGTGCTATCGCCTACCGCGTGCATACCGGTTATGCGGATGTGGGCGTTGCTCTGTCTGCCGGTATCCAGCACATGGTGCGCAGTGAGACTGGCGCAGCGGGTGTGATGTTTACCCTGGACACCGAGAGTGGCTTCCGCGATGTGATCTTTATCACCGCCGCCTTTGGTTTGGGCGAAACCGTTGTTCAAGGTGCGGTTAACCCGGACGAATTTTACCTCTACAAGCCAGCCCTGGATGCGGGCCGCCCTGCGATTCTGCGCCGCAACCGCGGTAGTAAAGCGATCAAGATGGTTTACGACGAGAGCGGTGAATGTGGTCGTTCCGTGAAAACTATCCCGGTGGCAGACGAAGACCGCCAGCGCTTTGCCCTCAACGATGCAGAGCTGACAGACCTGGCAATCCAGGCCCGTAAAATTGAAGAGCACTACGGTCGCCCGATGGATATCGAGTGGGCCAAAGACGGCGACAGCGGTAAGTTGTTTATCGTACAGGCGCGTCCGGAAACTGTACGCTCCCGCGATCAGGGAACCAGCATTGAGCGCTACAGCTTGCAGGAGCGCAGTGACGTACTGTGTGAAGGCCGCGCAATCGGCCAGCGCATTGGCGCGGGCCCCGTTCGCAAGCTTGAATCCGTAGAAGATATGGCGCTGATGCAGGATGGTGAAGTCCTGGTTACCGACATGACCGACCCGGATTGGGAGCCGGTCCTGAAGAAAGCGAGTGCTATTGTTACCAATCGCGGCGGCCGTACTTGTCACGCGGCAATTATCGCTCGTGAGCTGGGCATCCCCGCAGTTGTAGGTTGTGGTAATGCAACCGAGCTGCTCGAAACCGGCACCCCGGTGACTGTTTCCTGTGCGGAAGGCGATACCGGTTTTGTAATGGCTGGTGAATTGGAATTCCAGCGCGAGGAAACTGAAGTTGCGGAAATGCCGGAGCTGCCGTTCAAAATTATGTTGAACGTGGGCAACCCGGATCGAGCATTCGCTTTCAGCCATCTGCCGAACCAGGGCGTTGGCCTTGCACGCCTCGAGTTTATCCTCAACCGCATGATCGGTATTCACCCGAAAGCACTGCTCGAACTGGATAACCTGCCGGAAGATCTGCAGCAGAATATTCGCGAGCGTATCGGTGGGTACGATTCTCCAGAAGACTTTATTGTCGAAAAGTTGGTGGAAGGCATCGCTACCTTGGCTGCAGCCTTCGCACCGAATCGCGTCATCGTACGCTTGTCCGACTTTAAATCTAATGAGTATGCGCACCTTGTGGGTGGCCAGTTGTACGAGCCAAGCGAAGAAAACCCAATGCTTGGCTTCCGTGGTGCAGCTCGCTATCGCTCTGAAGATTTCCGCCAGTGCTTTGCCCTGGAGTGCCGTGCACTGAAGAAAGTCCGCGATGAAATGGGACTGACCAATGTGGAAATCATGGTGCCCTTCGTCCGCACCCCGGAAGAAGCTGAGGAAGTAGTCGGTCTGCTGGCTGAAAACGGCCTGCGCCGTGGAGAAGGTGGCCTTAAGGTCATTATGATGTGCGAACTGCCGTCCAACGCTTTGCTGGCGGAAGACTTCCTGCAGCACTTTGATGGTTTCTCCATCGGTTCCAATGACTTGACCCAGCTAACGCTTGGTCTGGACCGCGACTCCGGCCTGGTTGCCGATTTGTTTGATGAGCGCAACCCAGCGGTCAAGGCACTGCTTTCCAGGGCAATCCAAGCCTGTAAGAAAGCGGGTAAATATGTAGGTATTTGTGGTCAGGGTCCTTCTGACCATAAAGACTTCGCCCGCTGGTTGATGGATGAGGGGATCGACAGTGTGTCCCTGAATCCGGATACCGCAGTAGATACCTGGCTATTCCTGGCCAACGAGGAAGGTTAATTTTCCTCTTTAAGCGGCCCAATTGTGGGCCGCTTTCCCAATTTTTCCCCCGCTATATTTAATTGTAATTTTTCTGCTGAAGCGATGTTTGCCTTGGTGGAAAATGAGTCCGTTGTTGCGGTTAAACCCGGAAACATCTGATTTTGTTCTGCTAATTGTGTTTGAAAAATTTAAACGACACATTATCCAAAAAATACAAACCTCTATCAGCTGATCCACACAGAAGAATTCATTCTAAATCTTTCCGCTCGCCTCAATAGAATCGGAAGAGTCTTAAGGTTGCGTGTAAATCGAAAAACAGATTGCGCAATGTGCTCCGTAAAAATGTTCGCCGTGGGCCCTGGCCCCACTGGCGCGCACCTGAAAATTACCGACAGACTGTTTATCTGTTGGATTCAGGGCAGGGTACCCAGACTCGGTGAGGTGAGCTATGCAAACGAGTAGACAGTTTCAAATCCCCATACTTCATGTCTTTTTGATGATGTGCCTTATGGCTTTAATGGCAGCGCCACCGGCAGATGCAAAGCCACGCGCATCTAATTGGTTTGATGATCGCGCCGCAGCCAGGGGTGGTAGTCCATCAATTAGAATTGATTTAAGTGAGCAGCGCGCATATCTGTATAAAGGTGGGAAATTAGTTGGTGTCTCCCGTATTTCTTCGGGGAAGCGCGGTTACAGCACACGCCCCGGACATTTTCGTGTGTTGTCCAAACACCCTTATCACCGCTCGTCTATTTATGGCAGTTTTGTTGATAGACGCACTGGCAGAGTCGTGAGATCGAATGTAAATACTCGAAAGCATCGTCGCCCTGCGGGTACTGTGTATCGCGGTGCAAAAATGAATAATTACATTCGTTTTAATGGCGGTATCGGTTTACATGCTTCTGGCCATGTGCCCGGCTATCCCGCTTCTCATGGTTGTGTACGTATGCCCCCACATATGGCGAGAAAGTTCTATCAGCATGTGCGTGTAGGCACGCCGGTTCGTGTAACACACTAGTTTTAATTTCGTGGCAGCGAAGGCTTGGCCGGGTATTATCCATCGTGGTGATACCCGGTATTTATTTGCCTCTTAGCTCTTCTACTTTTTTCCCGCTATTATCCTTCTCTTCCATAGATTGCTGCGAGAATATTGATGCTCAAGTCAACCCCCGATTTATGTGATGCCTACCCTGATGAGGTGCGAGTAGTTGATCCTATGTTTATCAATTACGGTGGCCGAGATCGTTTTGGTGGGCAGATTGTCACTATCAAATGTTTTGAAGATAACTCCCTGGTGCGAGAACTGGTGGCTGAACCGGGGCAGGGCAAGGTTTTGGTAGTAGATGCCGGTGGATCTATGCGGCGGGCTTGTCTTGGCGATATGCTGGCAGAAAAGGCGGTTGCCAACGGTTGGGAAGGTATCCTGATGTATGGCTGCATTCGCGATGTAGATGAAATCGCGGAACTGGACCTGGGAGTGCAGGCACTTGGTAGCCACCCAATGAAAACAGAAAAAAAGGGAATTGGTGAAAGAGGCCTGGCGGTGAGCTTTGCCGGTGTGGATTTCCGCCCGGGGGAATACCTCTACGCGGATAACAACGGTGTAATTGTGGCGGGTAAGGCACTTACCTAAAAACGCCAGTAAGTCCATTAGGTCTGGAAACTGGCAGCCCAAAAGCGCTGCCAGTTGTTGAGAATCAACTCAGCGGGGATCAATTAGATCATCAGCGGGATTCTCCGGCATTCTCAGGGACATCAAAAATGCCAAGATCTTATTCTGATCATTTTCACTTAAATACTTGAAATTCTGTGCTGCGTTACTGGCCTCGCTTCCGGGGTTGTCGTGGAGAAATATGGCTTCTGCCAACGTAGTGGCTCTGCCGTCGTGTAAATAGGGCGCGGTATCGGCCACTCCCCAAAGGCGTGCGGTAATAAACTCACGGTTTTGCTGGTCCGTTTGGAAGAAGGCGTTCTCAGCCAGCCCCTCGCCCATATCGTGGCGCTTGAGATCAGAGAACATTGCGACCTCTATTCCGCCATTGCGGGTTTGGCGAAAATTTGTCGGTTGCTTGGTGAGGTCCACTTCGTAAAAAATGTCTTCAAAGGGAGTTTCTGGAGAGCCGGTAAGTTTATAAGGGAGGGTCCTTCTCTGGGTGACCATCGTTGGGCGATGGCAGTCGGCGCAGCCAATATCGGAGAAAAGCCTCCGGCCGTCACGGTGTTCTCTGTCATCGACATCGAATGGTGGTTCCAGGGTGGTAATAAAGATACTCAGTGCGGATAAGTCCCCAACGGTGATTTCGTTGACGACTCCGTCATTATCAGCATCTGCTGTTGCTCCGCCAAAGGCTTCCGAGGCCTGCATCCCCATATGAAATGCCAAGGCGGAGACATCGAACTCCCTGACTGAGGCGTTGTCACCTTTTCGACCAAATGGCCTGACAACCAAATCGTGCTCGACGCCTTCGACATTGGTTGTATCCAAATTGCCGTACTCGTCGGCAATGATGCTCCCAAAACTGACTGATTTTGTTTCCAGTTCAACGATGGTGCCGGGGTTGTTGAGGGCGTGTTGTTTAAGATTTTGTAATTCATGGGTCATCTCACGACCAACCAATTCAATCCCCCCAGCGCCAAATAAAAATACCGGATTAATCAGCCGCCCATCAAACTCTGCGATACCGTCAAAGTTTTCATCGATAACATCGATATTGGCGGGACGGAATAATACGCTGGTTCCGAATCCTCCACCTCCGCCAATGCCCAATCTGGGTGGCGTTGTTCTATTGCTGATAACGGTGTGGCACTCCAGGCAATTTTGCGCATCGAGGCCATTGACCCGTAAAAATGTGCCATTACCTTGCAGGGTGGGCCTGTTACCTCCGGTGGGGGAGTGGTTGTCCGGTTCAGAAAAATCGTGGGGGCCATCACCAAAGCCGTCGTAACGATTGAAAGGCGTGCTGAAAATAATCAGCCCCGCTTCACGTATTTCGTCGAGGTGAAGTTGTCCTTGGGAAATTTCATCCTGGCTAATCCTATCTGCTGGGTCTAAGCGCGGTGCTTCGCCGATAAGATCGGCGTAAATTAATGAAGGGAGCATCAGGCTGATGCTGGTGAGAGATATTGCCGTTAATCGCTTCATGTCAAAATCCTTGTTTATTTTTCTTTCCCTTTCAAAAAGTTATAAGGCCAAGTCCCTGGAAAAAATGGTTATTTAATTGAAAGGGGGTGAGGGGGTCTCACAATACGAATTGCTGTGGACGGAGTGAGAAAAAGCTAATCTCAATAACTTTTCAATGGCCCTAAAAAAAACAACGCCGGTTTTGTTGAAAAATAAAATGTCTATCCGGGTAGGGGCATGGATTTCTTCTGTGAATTCTTACCTGCAATCAAACGTCTCCTATTATTGTGCATTGATGACTCTCTCGACCCTGCGGGAATTAGCAGTGTTTGTTGCAACGGCTGCCGCTATGGAAGGTGAAAATGAGCGAATTGCGCAAAAAATTCTTTACCGCGCCTCTTTTGAAAATTATTAAACGGGTACTTCCGCCAATTTCTGAAACAGAAAGGGAGGCGATGGAAGCGGGTGAAGTTTGGTGGGATGCTGAGTTATTGTCAGGTAAACCACATTGGGATCAATTGTTGGGGATGGGGCCACCTGCGCTCAATGAAGAGGAGCAGGCTTTCCTGGAGGGGCCAGTCGAAGAGCTGTGCCGAATGATCAACGATTGGCAAATTAGCTATGTGGATCGCAATATTCCGGAGCATGTTTGGGATTTCCTTCGGAAAAATCGCTTTTTTGGCATTATTATTCCCAAGAAATATGGCGGCCTCGGCTTTTCCCCGACAGCTCATGCGGAGATAGTGACCAAAATTACCACCCGCAGTACCTGTGTGGGTGTCACAGTAATGGTGCCTAACTCATTGGGCCCGGGAGAGCTGCTACTGGCTCACGGTACGCAAGAGCAAAAAGATTACTATTTGCCACGCCTGGCAGATGGCACTGATATTCCCTGCTTTGCGCTGACCAGTCCGGAGGCCGGATCTGATGCGGCATCCATGATTGACCGTGGCGTAGTCTGTTACGGCGAGTATCAAGGCGAAAAGGTCCTTGGTATGCGTGTTAATTGGCACAAGCGCTATATCACCTTGGGCCCGATAGCCACAGTGTTAGGTTTGGCCTTCAAGCTCTATGACCCGGACCATATTCTCGGCGATGAAGAAGAGCTGGGTATTACGGTTGCCCTGGTTCCCACAGATACACCGGGAGTTTCCATTGGTCAGAGGCATCTCCCAGCGCTGCAAGCATTTCAGAATGGGCCCAACTGGGGAAAAGATGTTTTTATGCCGATGGATTGGATTATTGGCGGCGAGGAGAATGTCGGCAAAGGTTGGGAGATGCTGATGAGTGCCCTTGCCGCAGGCCGAGGAATTTCTCTGCCATCCCTGTCTACCGGTGGGGCAAAAATGGCCGCGCGCATGACCGGCGCTTACGCCCGGGTTCGAGAGCAATTTAATGTGCCTGTTGGCCGCTTTGAAGGCGTGCAACGCCGCTTGGCTGAAATTGCTTCTATCGCCTTTGTATTGGACAGCGCCCATAAAACGACTACCCGTGCCCTGGATGAGGGGCGAAAGCCAGCGGTGATCACCGCAATTATGAAAGCCAATGCTACTTGTGGTCTACGCCAGGCCATTATTGATGCAATGGATATTCATGCGGGCAAGGCCATTATGGATGGTCCATTAAATTACCTGGGTAATGTTTATCGAGCGATACCGGTAGCAATTACGGTAGAGGGGGCCAATCTTCTCACTCGCAGTTTGATGATCTTTGGTCAGGGCGCAATTCGCTGTCACCCCTATATCTTGCAGGAGATGTTGGCGGCAGAAAATCCGGATCATGAAGCGGGTTTGGATGAATTGGATAAGTTGCTGCCCAAGCATATGTGGTTTCAATTCAAAACCCTGTGTCGGGGTATTTTTCACGGCTGGACGGTGGGCTTGTTTGCCAGCAGCCCTCGCAACGTAGGGCACGCTGCCAAGTACTACCGGCAACTGAATCGGTATTCGGCGGTGCTATCTCTGGTCACCGAATTTTCCTTGATGACTCTGGGAGGAGAACTCAAGCGAAAAGAATTAATTTCTTCCCGATTGGGCGATGTCTTGAGTCAGTTGTACCTGCTCAGCTGCACCCTGAAGCGCTTTTATGATGATGGCAACCCTAAGGATGACCTCCCTCTGCTGGAATTTGCCATGCGAGATGGATTGCATAAGATCGAAGTCAATTTGTTGGAAGTGTTTCAAAATTTCCCCCGGCCATTTATTGGCCAAGTAATGCACTTCCTCACCATGCCTTGGGGGCACAGTGTCCACACCGCATCGGATCGGCAAGCCAAGGCCTGTGCGGAATTACTGTTGACGCCGTCGGCGACTCGCGACCGGCTGACCAGTGGAGTTTTTCTCGGAACTCCCGGGGATGGAGTGGATATTGTTGAGCAGGCGTTTGATCGGGTATGCGCTTCCGAGCGGGCTCGTGAAAAATTAAAAAAAGGCGGTATTCGCAACCTGAGCAGGGATAGCGTGGAAGAAGGGTTAAAGAAAAATCTAATCAGCGATGAAGAGGCTGAGATACTCTACGATGCAGCGGATGCTGTAGAGAAGGCAATTCAGGTGGATCACTTCGAGCACTTGGGTGGGTGTGCGGGCACAGTCCAATAAGGTTTGAGGAAAGCTACCTCCGATGGAATCTGCGCACAAGAATTCTCCAGAGAGCTTTACCAGTGCCGAGGAATGTGTCGATAAGCTTTTAGAAGTCGTCGGCAAGAAAATAGTTCTGGCATTACCGCTGGGGCTTGGTAAGGCAAACCATTTCGCTAATACGCTATACGCTCGAGCGGCAGAAGATCATACGATTTCTCTGACGATATTTACGGCCCTGACGCTGGAGCGCCCCCGTGGGGATAGTGATATTTCCCGGCGCTTTATCCAGCCACTTCTGGATACCCATTACAGTCAATACCAAGACCTTGCTTATGTTCCCGCGAGGAGGAAAGGGCACCTGCCAGGTAATATCCAGGTTATTGAATTCTTTATGGAGCCCGGTTCGCTGCTCGGCAACAACTATGCGCAGCAACACTACGTGAGTGCAAATTATACCCAGGTACCCGGTGAGCTGATCAGTCGGGGGGTTAACGTTATTGCGCAAATGGTGGCGCCTTCAGAGTGTGGAGGTAAGTTCAGTTTAAGTTGCAACCCAGACCTGACACTGCCTGTTCTAAAGCTGGCTGCTCAGCGCAAGGACTACCCCCTGTATTTATTGGGTGAAGTAAATACACAGCTGCCCTATATCCATGGAAGCAGTGAGCTACCGGCCAGTGCTTTTGACTTTTTGCTGAAAGGCGAAACTTTTGATACGCCGCTGTTTGCGGCTCCGGCCCTGCCAGTAACCTTTACCGAATACAGCATCGCCTACCATATCGCCAGTCTGGTTGAAGATGGAGGAACCCTTCAAGTAGGTATCGGCGCCCTGGGAGATGCGGTTTGCCATGTACTGCGCTTGAGGCATAAGGAAAACGCCCTCTTTTGCCGGATTCTGGATGACTTGGTGGAAGAGGATGCTAAGCGCTACCGAGAGGAACTGCCTCTATGTACTGGCACCTTTAAGCGGGGCCTTTATGGGGCCAGTGAAATGGTGCCCCACGGTTTTCTCCATTTGCGCAGAGCGGGGGTTCTGACCCGTAGAGTCTACGCTGATGCGACAATTCAACATCTGCTCGATAGCGATCAGATTACTGATACTGTGCAGGAAGAAACGCTGCTTGCATTAAAGAATGCTGGCCGTATCAGTTGCCCTTTAACCGTGGCAGATACAGATTTTTTACAGCAGCTTGGCATTGTGGACCCCAGCTACAGTTGGCGGGGCCATAAGTTGCTGACTCCTGATGGTGAAGAAGAGGAGTGTGATCTTCACAGCGAACATGGGCGCCGCCGTCTAATTGGTAGTTGCCTGAATAAAAAGATCGCTGGGGGGATCTGGTTACATGGCGGCTTCTATCTGGGGCCGGAACTTATGTATCGAGAGTTGCGGGATCTGGACCCTAAGGAGGGTGCAGGTCTCGATATGATTGACATCAGTTTTACCAATGACCTCCAATCCCAAAGAGACCTAAAGCTGGCGCAGCGACAGCATGCGCGCTTTGTAAATTCGGCCATGATGGTGACACTTGGAGGGGCGGTTGTCTCGGATGCCTTGGTGGATAACCACGTGGTGAGTGGGGTGGGAGGGCAATATAACTTTGTCGCCCAGGCTTGGGACTTGCCAGGGGCCCGATCCATTATTGCGCTCCCCAGTGTGCGAATGCGCGATGGTGTCTGCGAGAGTAATATTGTGTGGGAATATCCTCACACGACGATTCCCCGGCATTTGCGCGATGTGGTTGTGACGGAATATGGCGCAGTCGATTTGCGTGGTAAAACAGACCGGGATGTAATGGTGGCCATGCTCAGTATCTGTGATACCCGCTTTCAAGCTGTATTGCTAGAGCAGGCCAAGCACGCGGGGAAGATAGAAAAAAGCTTTTCGATTCCCGAGAGTTTCAATAAAAACACACCTGAACACCTCGCCAGTGTATTCAATGACGAAAAATGCCTGGCGGAACTGCCTCACTATCCACTGGGTACTGATTTCTCTGATGAGGAAGCCCTGCTAGCGGTAGCCCTACAGCACTTGCGCTCCGCCGATAAAAGTTGGTGGAAAGTGTTGGCCAATATTTTTAAAGGTCGTCGGGTCTGGCACGATAAATCCTCAAGTGCCGACTATATCCAGCGCTGCTTACAGCGAATGGGGTACGATCATACAGAGACCTATGAGCACAGGCTGGAAGCCTATACCGTTGCGGCCGCGTTACAAGAGTATATCGACCAGCGAAGGCCCCTGCGCCGTGAGTAAATAAAATTAGTGAAGTTTGCCCTGGGCCTGGATGGCGGTGAGGGCAATGGTATACACAATATCATCCACGAGTGCGCCCCGTGATAGGTCGTTAACCGGCTTGCGCAATCCCTGCAACATTGGCCCAATACTCACTAAGTCAGCGCTGCGTTGAACGGCTTTGTAGGTAGTGTTGCCGGTATTCAGGTCGGGAAAGATAAAAACTGTGGCCCTGCCGGCCACGGGACTGTGCGGGGCTTTTTGGGCAGCGACATTGCGGATTAAGGCGGCATCGTATTGAAGGGGGCCATCAATAATTAGCTGCGGTCTCTTCTGTTTGGCCAGCTGGGTGGCCTCGCGGACTTTATCGACATCGCTGCCGCTGCCGGATGTGCCGGTGGAGTAACTGATCATTGCGACTCGGGGTTCTATACCAAATGCCGCTGCGGAATCTGCTGATTGAATGGCTATAGCGGCGAGTTGCTGTGCATCGGGATCGGGATTGATCGCGCAATCTCCGTAGACCAGTACCTGTTCAGGGAGCAGCATAAAAAATATCGAGGAAACCAGCTCTTCATCCGGGGCGGTTTTGATCAGTTGCAGGGCGGGCCGAATGGTATTGGCTGTTGTGTGAATAGCGCCGGACACCAGTCCATCCACTTCACCCAATGCCAACATCATGGTTCCGAGAACCACATTATCCTGTAGCTGCTCAAGTGCCACTACTTGAGTAAGTCCCTTGTTTTTACGCAGGGCAACCATGGGCTCCACATAGTGTGCCCTCACCGCCTTGGGATCGACAATTTCCAACTTTTTATTGAGCTTTAACCCCTGCTGCTCAGCAATTTTGAAAATATCTTTTTCTTCGCCCAGTAAAACCGGGTGTGCAATCTCTCTCTCCAGGCAGAGCTGGGCGGCGCGAATGGTGCGGGGTTCGGTTCCTTCGGGTAGGACAATCCGCATAGTGCGGCGCCGGGCCAGTTCCGTGAGGTGGTAGCGGAATGCCGGGGGTGAAAGGCGTTTGGGGATTTCACTTTGTTGGCTCAGTGATTCCACCCACTCCTCATCCAGGCGACTGGCGAAAAATTCTTGTACCCGATCCACGCGATTTCTGTCATCTGATGGGGTGCGCAAATTAAAAGTCTGCAGTGACATCACCGTGTGCCAGGTATTGGATGGCACCAGTAAAATGGGTAGGCCTGTTTCCATGGCCGGGGTGCACAGTTTCAAAATGGCTTTGTCCAAATGGTAGCCGCCGGTTAATAGCAGGCATCCAATTTTGACTCCATTCATCACGGCCAAACATGCGCCCACAACCACATCGGGCCTATCGGCAGAAGTTACCAGCATGGCCCCGGGCTTAAATCTTCTCAACATATTGGGCAGTGAGCGAGAACAGAAAGTAACGGTATGCAGCCTGCGTGTTTCCAGCTCCCCTTTATTGAGTACCTTTGCATTAAAGTGCCGCGCCAGGTCGAGTGCACGGGGAGAGAGTAGTTCTGCATTCCAGGGAATAAAACCGACAATACGCAGTGGAATCTGCTTGGAAAGTATCTCTGGGGTCAGGCTAGGGGGGCTTTCTTTACTAGATTCCAGTTGTGAATGCAGCCCAATTAAATGAGCTCCGGGAGTATCCATAATTTCCGCAGGCAGACCCACTTTATTGATGATGCAGCCCACTACGCGCTTCGCATCCTCGCCGCCATAGAGACGTACGGCAAACTCCAGTCTCTCGCGAAGTTGCTTGATTGAATCGCTGGCACCGGGAGATGGGCAGGCGACGAGTACCACTTCCGCATCAAGGGTTTTGGCAATTTGATAATTCAGTTGGTTAGTCACGGGATTGTCGCGGCTGGGTAGCACGCCTTCGATCACATTAACTTCAGCCTTCGCCGAGATTCGTCTGAAGCGGGCGAGAATCTCTTCCAGTAAATCCGCCATTTTTCCGGTGGATACCATCGAGTCCGCATATTCGGCACTCAGTGAGCTGGGGATGGCCAGGTTGGATGTTTGCCGCAAGATCTCAGTGGTGCGCTCTATAGTGCCGTCTGGTGGCGGGGGCTCGGCGACGGGCTTAAAAAATTGAAGCTCAATACTTTTTCGGTCTAGCGCCCGAATTAAACCCAGGCTTACAGAGGTGATACCGGCTCCCGCTTCCAGAGGAACCAGCATCAGGGTTCTGGCATTGCTGTGTCGCAGCATGTTTAAGACTGCACCAAGTGCGATGTATCCCGGGCAATAATCCAGTCTTCCTTAGTGGGGATTACCAGGATGTTGGGAGTTTCCTGCGCAGAGATTAACCCCTCTACTTGCGACTTGGTTTTCTGATTGGCTTCGGGGTTGAGTTGGTAGCCTAAGGGCTTGAGCCATTCGATGGTCCGGCTTCGCACCCCGGAGGAGTTCTCCCCGATACCGCCGGTGAATACCAAAGCATCGACGCTACCCAAGGGGATGGTGTAAGCAGCAATATATTTGGCCAGGCGGTAACAGAATATTTCCAGGGCGAGTTTGGCTCCCTTATGATCTTTCTCGGCAGCTTGCTCCAGTGCACGGCAATCACTGCTCAGGGTGGATATGCCCAACATACCGCTTTCTCTATTTAGAAGCTGCTCAAGTGAGGCTTGGGTATATCCCAGCGCTTGCTGTAAGTAGAGGAGTATTCCCGGGTCCAGATCGCCGCAGCGACTCCCCATTACCAGTCCTTCAAGAGGTGTAAGCCCCATGCTTGTATCTACACTGCGCCCCTGTTTGATGGCGCAAATAGAGGCGCCGCCACCGAGGTGGGCAGCAATAATATTGAGTTCAGCAGTCTGCTTTCCCAGTAGTTCAGCGCACCGCTCGCAAATGTACTGATAGCTACTGCCATGCATGCCATAGCGGCGGATCTTGTGCTCTTCGTACAGTGGGTAGGGGAGCCCGTATAGATACGCGTACTTAGGCATTTGCTGATGAAAGGCGGTATCAAAGACGGCGACTTGGGGTAGTTGGGGGAAGGCATCGAGGGAGGCGTAGATCCCCTTGAGAGCAGCGGGGTTATGTAAGGGGGCCAAGTCACAGCACTCTTCGATACAGGCCATCACTTTCTGATTGATCAAAACGGAGCTGGAGAAATGCTCGCCGCCATGGACGACTCGGTGACCTATCGCTTTTAACCCATCCTGTAACTCTGACCAGGTTCGGTCAAACTGTGTTACCAGCTCATTAATTACCGCCGCGTGGTCGCTATCCAGCGCGAGCCTATGGGAGTCTTCTGTTCCTTGATAGTGCCACTTCAGTTTGGCTTTGGGGGTGCCAAGGGCTTCCGCGATACCGGCAAGGTGTTCTGCACCCGAATCTGGGTCCAGCACGGAAAACTTCACTGACGAGCTGCCGCAATTGAATATCAGAATTAAATTTTGATCGCTCATGATGCGCGAATTTCAACGAGGGTGCTTTAAGGCTAGCCGAGGAGTTGTCTTTGCGAGGGAAAGAACCGGAGTAGTTCAGTTTCGGAATAAAAAAGGGCCGCAGTAGCGGCCCAAGTAATAAAAATTGCAGAGATCAAAGCATAGGCAAACTTGCGGTGCTTTGAGATGAACCCAATAGGTTCAAAAAAAGAGGCGGCAAGTGCCGCCTCAAATTTACTGAAACCGTACCGGTCGATTAACCGAACTGGTTCATGGTGTTGTCTTTACCGCCAGCCTTCAGGGCAGCGTCACCAGCAAAGTATTCTTTGTGGTCGTCGCCAATGTCGGAGCCAGCCATGTTCTGGTGCTTAACGCAGGCGATGCTCTGGCGGATTTCTTTGCGCTGTACGCCTTTCACATAGCCCAGCATACCTTGCTCACCGAAGTACTCTTTGGCCAGGTTGTCGGTAGACAGGGCCGCAGTGTGGTAAGTCGGCAGAGTGATCAGGTGGTGGAAGATACCAGCTTCGCGAGCCGCGTCGGCCTGGAAGGTACGGATCTTCTCGTCGGCCGCTGCAGACAGCTCAGAGTCGTCGTACTCGGCGCTCATCAGGTTGGCGCGGTCGTATGCGGATACGTCTTTACCTTCTTCAGACCAGGCATCGAATACCTGCTGGCGGAAGTTCAGGGTCCAGTTGAAGGACGGGCTGTTGTTGTAAACCAGCTTCGCATCGGGAACGACTTTGCGGATTTCGTCCATCATGCCGCCGATCTGGCGAACGTGAGGCTTCTCGGTTTCGATCCAGATCAGGTCTGCACCGTTCTGCAAAGAGGTGATGCTGTCCAGGATGCAGCGCGCTTCGCCAGTGCCCTTGCGGAACTGGAACAGGTTGGAAGCCAGACGCTTAGGACGCAGCAGCTTGCCTTCGCGGTTGATGATTACGTCGCCGTTGGCCAGCTCGGAAGCATCGATTTCTTCGCAATCCAGGAAGGAGTTGTACTGGTCACCCAGGTCACCCGGCTTATTGGTTACAGCGATTTGCTTGGTCAGGCCAGCGCCCAGGGAGTCGGTACGGGCAACGATAACACCGTTGTCTACGCCCAGTTCCAGGAATGCGTAGCGAACTGCACGGATCTTGGCCAGGAAGTCTTCGTGAGGAACGGTTACTTTACCGTCCTGGTGACCACACTGCTTCTCGTCAGAAACCTGGTTTTCGATTTGGATACAGCAAGCACCCGCTTCGATCATTTTCTTGGCCAGCAGGTAAGTTGCTTCGGCGTTACCAAAACCTGCATCGATGTCGGCGATGATCGGTACAATGTGAGTCTTGTGGTTGTCGATCTTGTCCTGGGCAGCTTTCTCAGCTTCTTTATCGCCAGCTTCGCGAGCGGCGTCCACTTCGCGGAACAGGTCGTTCAGTTCGCGGGCATCAGCCTGGCGCAGGAAGGTGTAGAGCTCTTCGATCAGAGCAGCTACGGAAGTTTTTTCGTGCATGGACTGGTCGGGCAGAGGACCGAATTCGCTGCGCAGAGCGGCAACCATCCAGCCGGACAGGTACAGGTAGCGGCGGTCGGTATTGCCTTCGAAGTGCTTCTTAATAGAAATCATCTTCTGCTGACCGATGAAACCGTGCCAGCAACCCAGGGACTGGGTGTACTTGGACGTGTCCTTGTCGTAGTTTTCCATGTCGGCGCGCATGATATCAGCGGTGTACTTGGCAATATCCAGGCCGTGCTTGAATTTGTTCTGGGCACGCATACGGGCAACAGATTCGGGATCAATGGCGTCCCAGGAGCTGCCATGGCTTTCACGGAGCTTTGCTACCGCGTCGATGTCTTGAGTGTAAGTGGACATGACTGTAAATCCTTAAACGGTGACTGCGATTAGGTGTTGAGTATCTTAGGAGGAGTGGCATAATTTGCCTAATTTATTGATTTTATTTTCACTATCGATTTGGCGAATAGATGTATGCAACTGGAAAGAGCTGACCTGAACCTGCTGGTTTACCTCGATGTGCTACTGCGCGAACGCAATGTGACCCGTGCAGCCAATTACCTGGGGCTGTCCCAACCGGCCATGAGTAATGGCCTGAAGCGCCTGCGGGAACTGTTTGACGATCCGTTGCTGGTGCGCACCCGTGAGGGCATGATGCCCACGGAAAGGGCTTTGGAATTGCAGCCGATGGTGCGCGAAGCACTCTCCTCCATTGATCGGGTTATCCAGCCAAATCGGGATTTTGACCCCGCCAATACTCGCCGCACCTTCCGCATCATGGCCAGTGACTACGCCGAGTCTACCCTGATACCGCCGCTGTTAAAGCAGCTTCGGGATGACGCCCCGGGTATCAGCCTGGATATCATGACGCCCAGTGATGTGAGCTTTGTGGATGTAGAGCAAGGCAAAGTGGATATGGTGATCAACCGCTTTGACAGCATGCCGCAGAGCTTTCACCAGGCCACCGTATGGCGCGACAGCTTCTCCTGTGTGATGCGCGCTGATAACCCGATACTCCGGGATTACAATCTGCAGAGTTATCTGGAAGCCCAGCATATCTGGGTGAGCAAGACCGGTATGGGGGTGGGTGTCGGGGTTAACCCGGAAGATGTACAGCGCTTGGGCTGGGTAGATGAGGCCATAGGTCGTTTGGGAGAGAAGCGGGATATCTCCGTTTTCACCCGTCACTACCAGGTAGCTATGCTGCTGGCTGAACAGAGCGATCTGATCGTAACGGTGCCCACTCGCTTGGCCCAACTGGCCAGTGATAATCCCCGCGTGGTGAGGCGTGATCCGCCCCTGGATATTCCCAATTTAGAGTTAAAAATGGCTTGGAGCCCGCTGTTGCAACAGAGCGCCCCGCACCGCTGGCTGCGCCGTTTAATACTCGATATTGGCCGCGCTTTGTAACGATGTTGCAGGTGGACGCTGTGTCTGCGCGGTTCTGTCCGGGCAAACACACATCAACTGCTTTGTCATAAAAATTCGATCTATGAATAGTGGAAATTGTGTCTATAAATTAGCGGTATGTGGAAATGGCTGTTTAGAATGCCGCTATTCCAACAATCTGATGAGAGGCCCTGGGTATGACGGAACGAGTCCAAATCGGCGATCTGCAAATCGCACCAGAACTATACAACCTGGTTTGCGAGGAGGTGATTCCAGGAACTGGAGTTAGCGCCGAAGCTTTCTGGGCCAAATTGGAATCTATTGTCCACGATTTGGCCCCAGTAAATCGCGCATTGCTGGAAAAACGCGATGAACTGCAGGAGACCCTGGATCGCTGGCACACGGACAACCCCGAAGGTTTCCGCGATCTGGAAGGCTACCAGACCTTCCTGCGAGAGATCGGCTACCTCGCCGACGAGCCTGCTGAATTCAGCGCAACTACCGAAAATGTCGATGAAGAGATCGCCATCCTGGCGGGACCTCAGCTGGTTGTGCCGGTAATGAATGCACGCTACGCCCTCAATGCGGCAAATGCGCGCTGGGGCAGCCTTTACGACGCACTCTACGGTACAGATGTGATCAGTGAAGAGGGTGGCGCGGAAAAAGGTACGGAATACAACCCGGTTCGCGGCACTAAAGTGATCGAATATGCACGCAACTTCCTCGATCAGTCGGCCCCGCTTACCTGTGGCAGTCACGCTGAGGCGGTGCAATACCGCATCAATGGCTCGCTGCTGGAAGTGGTACAGGCCAATGGCGACATCGCCACCTTAAAAGATGCCAAGCAGTTTGTTGGTTATTTGGGTGACAGCGAAGAGCCTTCCAGCATCCTGCTGAAGCAGCACGGTTTGCACTTTGAGATCCAGGTGGATCGCGAGAGCCCCATCGGCAAAACCGATGATGCCGGTGTTAAAGATGTGCTAATGGAATCTGCGCTGACCACCATTATGGATTGCGAGGATTCGGTAGCGGCTGTCGATGCTGAAGATAAGGTAGTGGTTTACCGCAACTGGCTAGGTCTGATGAAGGGCGACCTGAAGGAAACCATTAGCAAAGGCGGCAAGTCCTTTGAGCGCAGGCTCAATGCAGATCGTGAGTACACCTCCCCGAACGGCAACCAGGTTACCTTACCAGGGCGCAGCCTGATGTTCGTGCGCAACGTCGGCCACCTGATGACCAACGATGCAGTGCTGTTCGGCGATGGCCAGGAAATCCCCGAAGGGATTCTCGACGGCATGATCACCAGTTTGATCGCTTTGCATGACCTTCGTGGTGAGAGCCCGATCAAGAATTCCCGTGAAGGCAGCATCTATATCGTAAAACCAAAGATGCACGGCCCGGAGGAAGTGGCTTTCGCCAATACTCTGTTTAACCGAATCGAAGATGCGCTCGATCTGCCCCGTTACACAGTAAAAATGGGCATTATGGACGAAGAGCGTCGCACCACTGTGAACCTCAAAGCTTGTATTGCCGAAGCGAAAGAGCGTGTAGTCTTTATTAATACTGGCTTCCTCGATCGCACCGGTGACGAGATCCATACTTCCATGCTTGCGGGCCCCATGATTCGCAAGGGTGATATGAAACAATCCACTTGGATTAGCGCCTACGAAGAGTGGAATGTGGATGTTGGCCTGAACAGTGGCCTGAAGGGCAGGGCGCAAATTGGTAAAGGTATGTGGCCAATTCCAGACCAGATGTCAGCCATGATGCACGCTAAGTTGGCCCACCCAATGGCCGGTGCCAATACGGCGTGGGTACCGTCGCCCACGGCTGCTACCTTGCATGCCTTGCACTACCACAAAGTGGATGTGAATCGCCGCCAGGAAGAGATTCAACATCGCCATCACGCTAAGTTGGAAGATATTCTGACAGTTCCGGTAGCGGCTGAAACCAACTGGAGTGCTAAAGATATCCAGCTTGAGTTGGACAACAATGCTCAAGGTATTCTCGGCTATGTAGTGCGCTGGGTAGAGCAGGGCGTGGGTTGCTCCAAGGTGCCGGATATCAATGATGTAGGCCTGATGGAAGACCGTGCAACCCTGAGAATTTCCTCTCAGCATATCGCCAACTGGCTCAAGCAGGGTATCGTTAGCGAAAAGCAAGTGCGTGAAACCATGGAGCGTATGGCTGCTGTGGTAGATCGCCAGAATGCCGGCGACTCCAATTATAACGATATGGCACCGAACTTTGATAAGAGCGTTGCCTTCCAGGCTGCTTGTGAGCTGGTATTCGAAGGTTGTGCCCAGCCGAATGGTTATACCGAGCCGGTTCTGCACCGTCGTAGACGCGAGTTTAAAGCTCTAAATGCATAATTGCTGAGCTAGTTGAGTTCGAGAAGGCCCCATTTGGGGCCTTTTTTATTTTGGGGGTCATTGGATTATTAATTAATTGGCACGAGCTTGATTGTTCCGCGTTAACCCACTTTGCTGCGGGTAATCCTGTAGCTTCTCTATTGGCGATTAAGTTAAATTATGGAACTCTAACTTGCAGAGTTTTTCATCTTTGTTATTCGTTATTGGGTTGGGTGACCAAGGCAAAATAAGCAGTGCACCTTAGAGGGGCTGATGAAGAAGGAAGAATTCTTCTTATGTGTGGTTGGGGATTGGTCTGTGCAGGCATGTTATTTTCTATGGATTGAGATGATGTTCCTATGGCAGGGTAATACGGACAGGCGATACTGAGGTGATATTTTTTTACATTCTTACTAGAGCTCAATCCATGTTTAATTACCCAAAGGATATCTACGCGACTGGATTAGTGATGCTGTTTTCATGTGTTTATTCTACCGATAGTTTGGCTGTCCAATGCGGAGATATTATTGCCAATTCTCAAGTCCTCACTGACGCATTATCTTGCAGTGATGATCCAGCGCTAATTATTGAGGGGCCGGAGGGTTTCCTTGTGATAGAAGGTGAGGGTTCTATTGAGTGCACTACTAATGGCATAGGAATCCATATGCTGGGGAGATCTGGAGTTGTCATGGGCGGGGTTGTCACTAATTGTGATTTAGGGTTGTTGTTGGATGGAGATGGTTCCCATAAAGTGATTGGTGTAACAGTTGAAGAATCCTCTAGTGCAGCAATTTTTGCACAAAGTGACGGCAATCTAATTCGTCAAAGCACGGTATCGAACACTACTAACGTAATAGCATCTGGTTTGGAGCTAGATGGTGAGAGAAATGTTGCCGTTGGTAATAATGTGTCCGGATTTTTAGAATATGGAATAGCTGGCTTTGGTTTCTATTCATATATTGGAAATAATTATGTAGAGAATAGTGAGTTGGGGATTATATTGGGTGCATTAATAGTTGATGGAGAGAGTATAGGTGCTTCGTATTGCGTAATTGAAAGTAATACAGTGGTAGGCAGTCTACGTACGGGAATTGGAATAGGCGCACCCTATACATATCCTAACATGGATAATTTAGTGACAGGGAATACTGTAACTGGAAGTGGTAATGATGATATTTTGGATGATAATGAAGAGTCAGATTGTAGTGATGGCTTAAATGTGTGGTCTAACAATACTGCTGACACATCATTTCCATCCTGCCTTAAAAATCTTTAGAAGTTAAGAAAATATTCCTATAGTGGGTTGATCGTAAAGAGGCGACACTTTGGTGAAGCTATATTCTACTTGCTGAGGTTCCATCAATGTCCTTCTCTCCAAAAACACTCCTTGCTCCTGGGGTGATGATCTCAACTCTATGTTTTTCTTCAGTCTGCATTGCGGATGTTGAATGTGGCGATACTATTACTGACGCGCAGACTCTTACTGGTGAGCTTTCTTGCAGCGAAGATCCAGCAATAACGGTTGAAGGTCCTGACGGTAGTCTTGTAATGTCTGGTGAAGGCGCAATTGAATGCACTACCGATGGGGTTGGGATACTTATGTTAGGAACTTCAGGAGTTGTGACGGGTGGAGTTGTTAGTAATTGTGAAACTGGATTGGAGTTGGCGGGGAGTGGCCTACATAGAGTATTCAGTGTAACCGTCGAGGAATCCAGTGGCGCAGGCGTTTTTGCAGAAAGTGATAGTAACCTTATCCGACAGAATACCTTGTCAAACACCACTAATGTTCAGGCATCGGGTATTGTGCTGGAAGGGGTGGCTAATGTTGCAATTGGAAATAGTGTCTCTGGTTTTTTTGAAAATGGAATAGGTGGCTTTGGTTTCTTTTCTTATATTGGGAATAATTATTTAGAAGGTAATGCTGTTGCTATAAGCCTGGGAGCAAGAATAATTGATGGTGTGACTGTAGGTGCTTCTTTTTGTGTTATTGCCAGTAATAATGTCCAGAATAATGAAATTTGGGGCATAGCGATTGGAGGTCCCTATGTCATTCAGAATATGGACAATGTAGTTAGTGGAAATACAGTAGCAAGCAGTGGTTTTGATGACCTTTTAGATGACAACGAGGCTTCAGATTGTAGTTCTGGGACCAATATTTGGTCTGGCAATACAGCAAATACTTCGTTCCCTTCATGCCTTAAAGATTTATAAGTAGTGTATTTGGGGTGTGGCTCAGTTAGTCATAATCTTGATCTTTAGGCTTGCAGAAAGGAAAAGTCTATAAAGATGTACCTGCATGTTTGGGGGGTAGGCGTTTATTTTTATTGTTTGTCAGCTTTTATATTTATTATTATTTGGATTGATTCTTAGATCTGGGGTTGGTTTAGATAAGCTCGCCGATAGCGAATTTCTTTAGCTCTTGGTATGCCATACTTCCTTTTGGTTATCCGGTATATATTCGGGGTGAATATATATTGCTGTGTCATAGATCAAAATGACGAATTAATAGTATGTAGAAATGGTCGGAGAAAGCTTTGCAGTTGTCTCGTAATGTTAAAGAGTCGATTAAGCTAGCAACAGCTTTAGTGATCGTTTATGCCATTGCCTTGGGCCTGAATTGGGAGAAGCCTTTTTGGGGTGGATTTGCTGTTATTGTCTGCAGTCAGGCGAATCTGGGGCAGTCTCTTAATCGAGCCATTTTGTGGATTTTAGGGACGCTATTTGCCTTGCTGGCTGGCTGGTTAATCGTCGCATTATTTCCACAGGATCGCTGGTTGTTTATGATCGCCCTATCTATCTGGGTATCTATCTGCGTTTATTTTTTGCAGAGATCAAACTATCAGTATTTTTGGCTTACAAGTGGTTATGTCATCTTTTTGTTGTGGGATGTGACTGGTGGCGACTTCTCTATCTCCTACAAGGCTGGGGTTTTACGTATTCAGGAGTCCTTGCTCGGAATAATTGTCTACGGATTGGTAGCCGTTTTGATCTGGCCTAACTGTAGTCGTGGTGAGTTGAGAAGAGCATCTCTGGATTTATTGAGAGAACATCGTCGATTTGTGGATAATTGTTTTTCTCGGGTTAGAAGTGGCGAGAAAATAAAGATTAGGCGTAAAAAGCGTGTTGCTCTTTTAGAGCTTGATACGCGCTTACAAACAGCCATTGGCGATGCGAGCTCAGATAGTTATGAGGTGTGGGAATGTCGAAAGCAGTGGGGTCACTTTGGTCAATCTGCGACAGCCGTCACGCAATCCCTCTTGAAGTTGGAAGAAAGCTTAGCACTCTCAGGTGATCTGGGTATATCAAAATTCCTTATTGGTGTAGAGGAATATATGCCTGACATTGAGGGGCGCCTCGCGCAAGTGGAGGCAGCGCTTTCAGGGGAAAGACCAGCAGATAGTGCCAATGGAAGAGTGGTTCGAGGAAATATTGAAGAGGTAAAGAGGCTGTCAACCTTTGAAACCGCTGCTTTAGCCGTTACTAGAAAATCCTTAAATGACTTGGAGGTAGAAACCCGATCTCTGATTGATTCAGTAAATGATATACAAACCCGGGGTGACTCCTATTCGAGACAGGTAAGTAGTGACGGTATAGGGTGGCTTGGAGCTTTGATGCCCGACCCAGACAGGTTGACTAATATTGTCCGTGTTCAGATGGGAATGTGGATCGCTTATCTGGCATATCTTTTTATCCCTGACATGATTGGTGGATTGCTGGTTATATTACTGATAACAGTAATAGGTATTCTCGCCTCAATGACCCCCAAAATTCAATTGTTTGAAACCTGTGTTTTCACGATTTTAGTGTGCATATTATCGGCACCTATATATTTCTTTTTAATGCCGAAATTGCATGGATTTTATTCGTTGGCTGTCGTGATCTTTGTATGGACGTTTGTAGTAAGCTTTTCCTCAAATAAGGTCTTTGGACCCCAGTCGATGATTCGAACCCTGGTTCTTATCTTTCCCCAGATTATTTTTAATTTTAACAACTCTCAAGAGTATAGTTTTGTGGTTTACACAAATTATCTATTTGTGTTGGCAATAATTTTTTGTATTTTGGCCGTTTCAAGAAATATCCCCTTCACTGCCCATCCAGAAATAAACCTGAAGAGAAGTATTGATAGAATTCTCAATAGTGCCGCATGGCTGGTGGTGGAGGGCGATATTCCGAAAAAGAAGAGGAAATCATTGTTTTTCCGGTTATATATATTGTACCACCTGAATATTATTATGATCTCAAGGAAGAGAGTGTTCTATTGGGTGGAGGGTATTTCTGATAAAAAAATGCGGGGTATGACCAGAAGCCAGATGCAAAGCCTTATAGGTTTGGCTATGTTGATATCCAACCAGGTTAGGCTGTTATATAAGATAGATAAGAAGAAAATCAATTTTGTGGCTCCTAAAAGATTACTTCGCGAGGCATTCATATGGAGGCGGCTTGCAAGCAAAATACTTATCTATTTTTCTGGTGGCAACCAAAAGGTTGATATTGAATCCCTGCGAAGAGGTTATAGGAGGATATTTGAAAGGGCAAATATTGATGTCGGTGAGTTGATGGAGCTAAGGGAATGTAGTGAAAAATCCAGAGAGGGTGTAACAAACTTTCTTTATTTCTTGGGTGTTGCCCACTGCATCAATAACTATCTGGTAGAGTTTCGTCGCGTTTCAGAAACTGTGGATTGGAAGGCTTTCTGTGAGGAAAGGTGTCTTTAATGTCTGTAGGGTTTTAAATGGAAAGAGTACCGCACGATATATCAATAGGCAGTTTCTATCTATCACCAATATTGGTGATAGCTTTGTTTGGTGTTGTTGCGGCCTTGTTAACCGCTAGGCTTTTGGATCGGTATCGTTTATCCCGATATTTTGCCAATCCACCGATTGTTATTATCTCCCTCAGTGTAATTTATTCAATTTTTATAGGAAGGATATTCTTGGGAATATAGTAGTGGCTAGGTATAGAAAATATATTTTTACTGGAACAATAGTGCTTGTAGCACTGCTGTTACTTATTATCCAGTTCTGGAGATATCTCAATAATCCCTGGACCAGGGATGGAAAAGTGCAGGCGGACATTATTCAAGTGACTCCCAGGGTAACTGGACAGGTAGTTGAGTTGCCTATTAAGAATAATCAGTTTATTAAAGCAGGGGAACTACTGTTTCAGATTGATCCGAGAATATATGAAGCAGCCTTGGAAGAGGCCAAGGCAGAGTACGAGGAAGCTCTCGATACATACCGAGCGCAAAACAAGAATGTTCTCGCTTATGAGGCCAGGATTAGGGAGTCAATAGCAAATATTGATCTGGCAAAAAGTAATATCGGCGCGCTTGATGCGGAAATTGCAAGAACCAAAGCTGAATATGATCGGCAGAGAGAACTGCTACCCCAGAGAGCGACATCAGTAAGGGCATTGCAAGCGGCTCAGGCTGAGTATGAATCCACAATTGAGTATCGAGCGGGTGCAGAAGCCAGCTTGGTGGAATCTATGGCTGCTTTGGAGCAATCCCAAGCGGAGCTGGAGCAGGTTAGAGCACAATTGGGAGCGCTTGGAGCCGATAACCCGGGCGTTCGTGCGGCTTTTGCGCTGCTGGAGCAGGCGCGGCTAAATCTCGAATACACAACAGTTGTTGCTCCGGTTACTGGTTATGTCACCAATATAGATTTTCGTTACGGTGATCAGGCCGTCGCCAACCAACCCGCACTTTCTGTAGTTGATATAAGCACTTTTCGTATTGATGGTTTTTTTCGCGAAACTTTTGTTCGTCGGATCGCTCCGGGGGATAAGGCGTTTATGAAGTTGATGGCTTATCCTCATCTAGAGTTGGAAGGATATGTTGAAAGTATTGGCTGGGGTATTGCTCGCAAAGATGGAACTGCAGGTAATGACTTATTGCCAATGGTAGATCCCACATTTGACTGGATTCGCCTTGCACAGCGTATTCCTGTCAGGATTCATCTGACAGAAGTTCCCGAATCTGTGAAGCTTCGTGTTGGATTTACCAGCTCAGTGCTAGTAATGAGCAATTCTGCGGGCACCGAGCAAGATGAACCGGTGCAATCTCAATAGTTTCAGGAAAGGGTTAATACGGAGCCTACAGGGGTGTCTGTTGGCATTGCTGCTCATCTTCGGCAGTAGTTGTATGCTGGGGCCAGATTACCATCCCCCGCCGGTAGAGGTCGAAAGTGAGTGGATCTATCAAACCAGCTCAAAACTGGATACCTTGGAAGCCGTTAACCCATTGTGGTGGCAGTGGGCATTTTCAGATGTGACGCTGGACGAATTAGTCTCACTTGCGATTGAGAATAACCTGGAGCTGCGTTCTGCGGCTCTCAGGGCTCTCCAGGCCCAGCAACAGCTAGCTATTGCAATAGGTAACCAGTATCCCCAAACACAGCAGCTTGAGGGACTTATTGATCGTTCAAAGTATGTTCGATCGGGGATCACTGGCAATCTGCAGACTGAATATTACCCGAACTTTAATTTAACCTGGGAGTTAGATACCTGGGGGCAGTTAAGAAGGCTGGTTAATTCGGCCGCAGCAGATTTTGAAGCCAGCATAGCTGACTATGATGGTGTGCTGGTTTCTATTATTGCCCAGGTGGCGCAAACCTATATCAATATTCGCACAACGAAACGCAGACTGGAAGTTGCCCGGGAAAACATTCGCGTACAACGCGAGGGTTTAAGGATCGCGAGAGTCAAATTTCGTGCAGGAGAGGTCAGTGCACTGGATGCGGAGCAAGCGCAGGCTCTGCTAAGTAACACGGAAGCCAGCGTGCCGGGACTGGAGATAAGCTTACAGCAGTTTGAAAATGCCCTGGCAGTCCTTCTGGGAATACCTCCTAATAGTTTGAGGTACATCGTCTCTTTTCCCTCATCCATTCCTATGATTCCCACAGTCGTTACTGTTGGTATGCCTCAGGATCTACTAAGACAGCGACCTGATATCCGTGCAGCAGAGCGACGGCTGGCAGCTCAAGGTGAATTAATAGGCGTTGCGAGGGCGGAACTCTATCCAAATTTTAGTATCGGGGGGGAGATAGGGGCTATCGATATCAATGGCGGTCAACTTAATGGCAGCAGTAGTGCCTGGGACCTTTTTATTGAATTTGATTGGAACCTCTTTAACTACGGAAGACTTCGGAGCAATGTCAGGTTACAGGATGCGATTTTTCAGCAGTTGGTGTCTGACTATCAGCAAATAGTTCTGTTGGCGCAAGCTGATGTGGAGAACGCTATTGTCGCTTATATAAAATCCCAAAGGCAATTAGTTCACTATGAGGTGGCTGCCCAGGCCTCCCAGCGATCTGTCGATATTTCCCTGTCTCAATATACTAATGGTCAAGTGGAATTTGATACTGTGATAACTACGCTGATATCAGATGTTCAGCAGCAGGATATTTTGGCGATAGCACGAGGTGCCGTGGCTGCGAATCTGGTGCAGGTGTATCTATCGCTAGGAGGCGGATGGCAGATACAGCAGGAAATTCCACCATTTCAACTTCTTCCAGAAGATATTCAGCAGGAAATGCTAGAAAGAACACCGTATTGGAATAAGGTTCAATAAATTGGTTGAAGCTTCTTAGTTTGATGGTGGTACTAGATATATGAATTTAAGTAACCGTATTGTAAGTGCTTTATCTGCACACAGATTATTCAAGCGATAATTGTCCCGTCAAATTCTATTTAGGCTTTGGTTATGATGACTAGCGCTCCGTTCGACAAAGATACAAATTTGATGGCAAAAGCTCTGGTAGAGGCTATCCCAGAGCGGGGTAGATACTTAGAGTCCCTAAATGGTAAAAGCCTTATATCGAGCAGTCAGCTTAATAGAGATGGGATATTGCAGTTACTCAGACTTGCCGCTCGTTGTGAGCTGGATAATAGAAAGTTCTCATGTCATTTAAACAATAAAATATTAATCAGCGCATTCTTTGAGTCGAGCACCAGGACGAGGCTATCTTTTGAAAGCGCCTGGCTGCGACTTGGAGGGAGTACTGTTTCAATTACAGATAAAGGGACAACACGTATTGGTGTCGGAGAGAGCTTAAGAGATGTTGCAGAGATGGTAAGTAATTATGGTGATTGTGTAATTTTGAGGGATTCTTCTGAAGATTCAGTGAAAATTATGTCTAATAATTTAAGTATACCAATCATCAATGCTGGTAACGGGATAGATGAGCACCCCACGCAATCCCTTATCGATCTATATGCACTTCTCAAGTGGAACCCTTCCATTCTGTCAGGAAAAAGTCGAAAACTCTCCATTGGCTTAATTGGAGCGCCAGCTCGAATGCGAGCGGCGAGAAGCCTCTTGATACTCATGAGCTGTTTTCCTGATATTTTCTCAGAGGTTTTTGTGCTTTGTGATGAGGAAGAACAAGAACCGTTTAGGCAAGCGCAATTATCAATGCTTCAGGAAAAAGGTTTAAAAATAAGGTTAACGGATAAGATTGGAGATATTCTTCCCCGACTCGATGTGGTCTATATGAATGCTATATCCCTAAAAACAGCGGGGCATAGAGATTTTGGGGCTGGATATTTTATAGATAATAATTCTCCTTTGAAAAAACAAGCTATTGTGCTGCATCCTTTACCCCGAATGGGGGAGCTTGATAGTAATCTGGATGATACACCCCATAATTGGTATTTTATACAGGCAAAAGGTGGTGTGTACGTCAGAATGGCCTTGGCAATGGCTATTTGTGGCCGCCCTAGTGAGGTCATAGACATTATCTAGCCGCTCCAGTTTCGAAATGACCCCAATAAAGGGTATCGTCTATGTGCGGAATAGCTGGGATTCTTCATAGTGCGCGTACAATGCCTGTCGATGGTCAACTCCTTCTAAATATGGCTGCTATCCAGTACCACCGCGGCCCGGATGGTGTAGGTTTTACAAACCCTCCAGGTCTGGGATTTGGGATGAGTCATGTGCGCTTATCGATCAATGACCTGAGTGATGAGCGCGCTTCTCAGCCTTATGTGTCAGAAGATGGTCGTTACTATTTGGTTCATAACGGTGAAATCTATGATCATCAGCGAATAAGAGCCAGACTGAGGTCCTCTGGAGCTTCTTTTTTAAGTAAAAGTGATTCCGAAATTATCTTGCATCTTATTGTGGAGTTAGGTCTTGTTCGGGCTATTAAACATCTTCGAGGAGAATTTGCATTTGCCGTTTACGATCAAATGGAGGATTGCCTCTACTTGGTTAGAGATCGGTTTGGAGTGAAGCCACTTTATTGGGCAAGAATCAAAAAAGGTTTAGTATTTGGTTCTGAAATTAAAAGTTTGTTTGCCCACCCTGATGTCCAAAGAAGACTAACAGCGTATGGAGTGTATCACCAGCTTATTCAGGTGTCGATTCCTGGAACAACCGCTTTTGAAGGGGTTTTCCAGGTTGAACCTGGGTGCATTACAAAAGTTAAGCGAGATAACACTGAACTGGCTGTTACTCAACATAAATATTGGGATATCGATTTTTTGATTTCAGATGAGTATGCTCGTGACAAGTCTGATGAGTATTATATTGAGGGCTTGCGGGAACAAATTATAGACTCCGTGTCTTTGAGGCTTCAAGCTGATGTCCCAGTAACCTATTATCTTTCAGGTGGTGTTGATTCGGGTAGCTTACTTGGAGTAGGGCAGTCGCTTTCGCAGCAGGATCTCACCGCCTTTACGATAGCGTTTGAAAATCCGGATTACGATGAGTCTCATATCGCAAAGGAAGCCGCGAGTGAGATTGGTATCAGCCAATTCATAGTAAAGGTAACTGATGAAGAAATATATGAAAATTATTCAGAAACCATCTGGCATACCGAAAGGACATTTTACAATACATTATCAGTAGCTAAATTTTTGCTCAGTAAAGCTGTTAAGTCTAATGGCTACAAGGTTGCAATTACTGGGGAAGGGGCAGATGAGCTATTTTCTGGGTATCCTGCATTTAAAAAAGATTTTTACTTGTATGGCACATCTGAAACTGAGTTGAATAAACGAAGAACCTGGCAGCAACATCTAGAAAGAAGCAATAGCTTATTTAAGGGAGCTATGCTACCAATTGATAGTTATCGATCAGAGGGAATGGAACGGACTTTAGGATTCACCCCTACATGCTTGCAATCTTGGTTAAGCTGTCATCATCAAGCAGAAAAATTGCTTAACAAAGAGTGGCGTAAAGAAATATCTGGTTATGATGCCGGTAAGGCAATTGTTGATACGCTAGATTTATCACAACTCGAAGATAGACATCCGCTGGATGTTGCTCAGTATGTTTGGATTAAAACTATGTTTGAGACCCAGATATTGGGCTGGGTAAGTGATCGAGTAGATATGGCACACTCCATTGAAACCCGTCCGGCCTTTCTCGATCATCACCTGGCAGCGTTTGCTATACAAATCCCACCATCGGTCAGGATTAGAGGAACTACAGAAAAGTATGTTCTTCGCGAAGCGATGAAGGGAGTTCTTCCGGATGTTCTATATAAAAAGCAAAAATTTGCATTCATGGCTCCTCCGGTAGAGACAGCTACCGGAGCTTGGACTCGGGTGCAGCGAGTTATTGAGAAATTTCTCAGCCCAAAGGAGGTTAATTTAGCTGGATTGCTACGATATTCGGAAATAGATACTTTAATTCAAGAGTATAAGTTACCGACCCTACATCGATCAAAAAAGGTTCAATTGGATGCGATGCTCAATCATGTCCTGGGAGTGCAAATATTATATAAGCGTTTTATTGAGGCTAATCTGCCATTGTTGGCGCAAGAAAAATCCTCTCTTCTTGGTTGGAGTTTGGATCGTATGGTTAAGTATCGTAAAAGTTAGAAAACAATAGGAAGTGAGATTTTTTAAGTGCCTATAATGTTTAATTATCTTCTTATGTAAGAGGTGGATAAGTAATCCTATTGCGCCTACTCAGGTTAGTTTACGGTCAGCCTACTTAATATGAAAAGTTGCTAGAAATTTTGTTTTAGCTCGCTGTAACTTTTATTGTTCTGCATAAAGGTGAGCTTGGGATAACTCAACTCTAATTTGTTATCCTAAAGATAACGTTAGGATAAATAGTGTTATGCACCATCATATAGGTCTTGGAGTTATGGAGAGTTCTACCTTTCCACAAAGATCTTTAAGCGTATTAGCCCCAACTTGTTGCATCACCTGCATCATTTGAGCTTTAAGTAGGTAAATTGCATGATTAGCTCCTTCATTGCCAAGGGCACAGACGCTATACATAAAAAATCTTCCCAGAAAGCAAAAGTTTGCCCCTAGGCCACAAGCACTTGCGATATCCACACCGGATCTGATTCCACTATCGATAGCCAAGGAAATCCTATCCTGATAGCTGGAAAACCGTCTCAGTAAGGGGAGAGTCGCTTCGCCTAAATCAAGTTGCCGTGCACCGTGATTGGATAAAATGACTCCATCTGCCCCGAGTTTAATCGCTTGTTGAAGATCGGGTTCACTCATTATCCCTTTAATAATAAGTTTATGGGGCCATAGATCTCTTATACGTTTTACACTGCCAAAATCCAGTGGGCCCATAGTTGTGGTGTTCATAAACTCGGTTAGTTCAAGTTTTTTGTTATCGGTATCAATGTAAGGCTCTAGATTTTTAAATTTAGGGAGACCGTATCGCAATGTGGATAGGCTCCAATTTGGTCTGAGTATCGCTTGCCAGATGTTTTTTACATTCAATTTCGGTGGCATTGCCAATCCGTTGTGGAAGTCTCTGGGGCGTAAGCCAAATGTAGGAACATCAATGGTAATGACTAAATGTTGGTATTGGGCTGAGGTTAGTCGGGATAGTAGGTCAGAAAGAATAGCTGGGTCTGTTGGGTTGTAGAGTTGGTACCAAGCTGTTCCCTGTGAGACTTCAGAAATTCGCTCCAGTGATTCAGAAGATACAGTGCTGAGGATGAACGGGATCTTGTGCTCATATGAAGCCCTGGCAAGTATTACGGGCGCATTTGGCCACATAAGCCCCTGTAGCCCAATGGGCGCTATGCCAAATGGGGCACTGTATAGCTTCCCAAAAAGTTCACACTTTAAGCTCGGTGTGGAGTTTGGTCGGATATATTGGGGGGTGAACTTTACAGAATCGAATGCCTGGCGATTGCGGCATAAGCCAATATCATCCATACAGCCTTCTATTAAGTAGTCATAAGAAAATTTTGGAACTCTCTGCTTTGCTCGATTTTTAAGCCGTTCTGAACTTGCGAAGTGACGGTTAAATAGGCTGTTGTAATTGGTCATACTCCCCCCTTTTTCTGAGTACCTTAGAGATTAGACTAGTCTAGTTATATAGAAGGTGCCGCCTGGTGCAGAAGTGACAATACACATGGGTTGTAGTGGATCTTTCAAATATTGAATTCATTACTACGTACTAATTGGTTATGGGGTGAGTGTTTCCTTTAGTTGTATTCTGGCTTAAAGAGTTGCTTCTGAATTACGTGCCTGTTATCTGGGATTTTGCAGGGATACGGTAGGGTGTTATTCTCGAAATATTAAAGGGGTAAGAGGATTGATAGTGCGTAATACCTTTTGGATTTTTATTTTATTGATGTTAGCCGGTTGTGCAAAACCACTTCCTGAAGACAAGTTAGATTACGCTGGCCCTTGGATTGGTAGCCAAATAAGTTTGATCATAACAACTGATGGCCGGGTCTTGTATGAACGGGTTGAAGGGAGCGTTACAACTTCTATAGAGGGGCCGATAAAAGAGTTCAACGGAGATGATTTCAGTGTTGGATTTTTATTTTTGACTGCAAATTTTCATGTTTCCAATCCCCCTTATGAAGAGGATGGGATTTGGCAGATGACAGTGGATGATGCTCGGCTAACACGGGTTGATTGATCAGTTCGCGCTTTAAATTAGTATCTGGTGTATATGGAGTAAAGAGAACAATAGAAGTACTTTCTATTGTTTTCGATATCCCTTAAGGAGTTCCGTTGAATATAAAAATCAGACACCTAGAAGAATCCGATAATAAGGATTTGTTCGAGATTCATAGTTTTGCCTCAGTAAATGAAAATACCTCTCAACTACTTTTCCTAAACTCTGATAAAGTCGCTAATCTTTTTTCTGATCCGAATAATTATACCTTGGTCGCTGAGTTGGATACCAAGGTCGTTGGGTATGTCACTCTGTTCTTAACCAATAAAATCCGGGATAGACATAGTGCTGTGCTGGCAATTGCGGTACATCCTGAATTTCACGGTCGGGGAGTTGGCCGGATGTTAATGAAAGAGGTGCTTAATCAGGCGGATAATTGGCTCAATCTAATACGATTGGAGCTGGAAGTTCATGTTGATAATGGTACTGCAAAAGCACTTTATGAGGGCTCGGGTTTTCAGGTGGAGGGAACTAAGCGGCTTGGTAGGTTTAAGGCGGGTCGTTATATAGACGTTTTGTTGATGGCGAGAATACATCCTGAGTACCAAGCTAAAGCATAGGGTGCATCTTGCAATCGCAAAATGGACCTGGATATTAGGGAGGCTCAGAATCGAAATTTGGAGCTCCCTAGGGAGAGGCGAATTATTCCGAAGTCTCTATGTGTGTAAATTCTCCACCGAGCTGATCCAGAGTGATCTCTCCAAATCGCGCGAGTAAAATACTCTCCGCCTCATCCATTGCATCCTTCAGGGCGGCATTTACTGCGTGCTCAATGATGCAGTTAGTGTGTTCGTCTGTGAGGCCAATGGTAAAAACTGAGCTGTCTCCCAGCGCTTTATGGATATCCAGAAGTGTAATTTCATCCAAGGGCTTCGCGAGTGACCAGCCCCCATTGTGCCCTTTACTGGAGCGCACGTACCCCTGATCCCGCAATAGCGCCATAGTTCTGCGAGCCACCACAGGGTTGGTGAGGAGCATAGCCGCCATCTTGTCTGAAGTAACCGGCTTGTCGGTCATGTTCAAATGGATAAGGACATGAAGTGCCCGGGATAATCGGCTGTCTTTGCGCATAATTCACCTAAATTTCTGATCCTGCAGTTTATCACGAAACTTTTGCTGTTACGTGTGTTGTGCAGCTTTGAATTTTTGTGTAACAATAAAAGTTACATGATATCGGAGGGGTGGCTATGGATACGGATGTATTGATTATCGGTGGAAGTTTTGCCGGTCTGTCTGCGGCGATGCAGCTCGTTCGCGGCAGGCGCAAGGTCGTTGTGCTGGATGCTAAAAGACCTAGAAACCGCTTTGCAAAAGCGTCCCATGGAGTGTTTTGCCTGGATGGTAAGACGCCCGAGGAAATTCGTAGCACGGCGCTTTCCCAGCTACATGCTTACTCGAGCTTCCAGGTGGTTGAAGACACTGCGGATACTGTGGATGTTCATGAAGAGGGGTTTGCTGTTGCTGCACAGGGAGGTACCACCTTTGAAGCGAAGAGGCTAATTCTGGCAACCGGCATTACGGACCAGCTACCGGATATCCCTGGCGTGAGAGAGCGCTGGGGTAGGAGTGTGATTCACTGCCCTTATTGCCACGGTTATGAGCTGAGTGATCGCCCTTTAGGTGTGCTGGCTACCAGCGAGCTGTCTTTCCACCAGGCGGCGATGATTCCGGATTGGGGCGCTACCACTTTGTTTACCCAGGGGCGGTTTAATCCTGAGGGTGAGGTACTAGATCACTTGTTGGCTCGAGGAGTGATGCTGGAAGAAGCCCCAATTACGCAGTTGGAGGGAGAGGGGGATAGTTTAAGTGAAGTTGTTTTGGCGGATGGCCGCAAGTTGCCACTGGAGGGGCTCTACGTGAGCCCCAAAGCGGAGTTGACCTCTCCGTTTATCGATAAATTGGGGTTGGAGCTGGAGGAGTCTTTTACCGGGCGGATTGTGAAGGTGGATGGCTTTAAGGAAACTTCTGTAAAGGGAGTCTTTGCTGCTGGGGATTTATCCAACCCGATGCAAAGCGGAACCTTTGCGATTGCATCCGGCACCATGGCGGGTGTTGGAGCTCATCGCTCGTTGATATTTAACCAGTGACTTTTAAAGACCGGTGGGGGTTCGTTGGAGATATGCCACAAAAAGAATTTGGTATCTTCCGGGCTAAGTAAGCGGCAGGAGCGGATTTGTGCTCCTGCCGAAAAATATCAGCAGTTCACAGCGTTAACTGCGAGCCCGCCGAGAGAAGTCTCTTTGTATTTGCTCTGCATATCGATACCGGTTTGACGCATCGTCTCGATAACGCTGTCCAGCGGTACGATATGAGCGCCATCACCGCGCAGGGCCAGGCGTGCGCCGTTAATGGCTTTTACTGCACCCATGGTGTTGCGCTCGATACAGGGGACCTGCACCAACCCGCCGATTGGATCGCAGGTAAGGCCGAGGTTGTGTTCCATACCAATTTCAGCAGCGTTTTCAATCTGCTGGTTGGTGCCGCCCTCTACGGCGGCCAAGCCGGCGGAAGCCATGGAGCAGGCTACGCCGATTTCTCCCTGGCAGCCCACTTCAGCGGCAGAAATAGAGGCATTCTTTTTAAACAGCATACCGATAGCGCCGGCGGTGAGCAGGAATTTCACTACCTGGTCTTTCAATTCACCGTGAATTTTACTGTCGTGTACAAATTCCACGTAGTAGGCGATAACGGCGGGAATCACACCGGCGGCACCGTTGGTGGGCGCGGTGACGATGCGCCCGCGCGCGGCATTTTCCTCATTTACGGCGAGGGCAAAAAGACTAACCCAGTCGAGAATGGCGAGGCCGTGGTTGCGTTCTTCCGGACTCTGTTTGCTCAACTCCCGGTAGAGTTCGGCAGCGCGGCGGCGAACATTGAGGCCGCCGGGCAAGATGCCATTCTGGTGGCAGCCTCGCTCAATAGAGGCATCCATTACTTTCCAGATATTCCACAAACGGTCTTTGACTTCCTGCTCGCTGCGGAAGGCTTTTTCGTTTTCCATGGCCAGCTCGGCAATAGTCCAACCGTGATGATCACAGATCTTCATCAGCTGTTCTGCATTGCTGAAGTCATAGGGCAGAAGGGTGGCGATTTCCTCTTTGTGAGCGAAATCTTCTTCGGAGAGCACAAAGCCGCCGCCGATGGAGAAATAGCTGCGCTCGAACAGCAGCTCTTCGCCAGCGTAAGCCTGGCAGGTCATTCCGTTGGAGTGCTGGGGAAGAAATTCCTCCATATGGAAAACCAGATCGCGCTCGCGAATAAATTCGATACCCTGGTCACTATTTAATAACAGGCGGCGCTCGCTCTGGATTTGCGCCATTTTCTCGTCAATCGAGTCGACATCAATGGTGTCTGGAGATTGACCCAATAGCCCCATCAGAACTGCCATATCGGTGCCGTGACCAACCCCGGTCAGGGCCAGTGAGCCGTATAAATGGACTTGTACGCGGTCTGTGCGGGGCAGTTGGTCCCGGTCTTGTAAATCTTGCACGAATTGGCGGGCAGCGACCATGGGGCCCACCGTGTGGGAGCTGGAAGGGCCAACCCCAATTTTGAAAAGCTCAAAAACGCTAATACTCATAAATATTCTCTGCGCCGGGCTGCATCCTGCGGCAGCCCTCCCTAAAGGATATAGTTGCACTATTTAGGGGCGCACTTTGCCTTATGAGTCGCAACAATCAAGATGGTGCTCCCCATTCCGTACAAAATTCTATTAGCAGCAAATTTTGCGGAATTTATGAGTTCCCAGACCTTAAGCGTATAGACAAGCTACGGCGCTTCCGCGACCAAAACTGCTCTCTTGGGCGCGGGGTGACCTTCCACGGTTTTGTCTGGCGATTCCGGGTCGAGAAAATCTGCCAGGGATTCGAAGTGCATCCAGTCGGTGCGCCGCTGTTCCTCCAGGCTGGTGGTGTTCAAATCCACGGTCCTGGGGTTGCGGAAACCGCACTTGCGCAGCCAGCTCTCCAGGGTGGCGCAGCTGGGGAAAAACCACACATTGCGCATCTTTGCATAGCGGTCTTCGGGTACCAGGCAATCGCCGAGTCCGCCGTCGATAACCAGTGTCTCCAGTACAAGCTGGCCGCCGGGACGGAGGGTTTCGCGCAATTCGCGCAGGTGATCCATGGGTGAACGGCGGTGATAGAGTACCCCCATGGAAAAAGTGGTATCGAAAGCGCGCAAGTTTGCCGGGAGCGCTTCAATACCCAGGGGCAACAAATCCACTGGTGCTTCCTGGCCCAGGTATTTTTTCAGCGCGTAAAATTGCGCGACAAATTTGGCGGAAGGATCAATACCGATTACGCGGCGCGCGCCGGCACCGTAGGATCGCCAGCAGTGGTACCCATTGCCACAGCCCACATCGAGCACCAGTCGATTTTTCAGTGGTGCCAAGTGCGGAAGTACCCGATCCCATTTCCAATCGGAGCGCCACTCAGTATCAATATTTAGTCCAAATAACTCCCAAGGGCCTTTGCGCCAGGGGTGTAATTTGCGCAGTTCCCGCTCCAGGGCTTCGAGTTGTTCCGGGCTGGCATCGGCGGCAGTGCCTGCGCTGACCTTGCGGTTGAGTTCGATAGCGGAGGGCGTGATTTCCGGTAGGGCTTCCACCGCTGCGCGCCAATCGGGCAGGTCGCCCCAGCGATGAGGACTCAGGTTTTCAGCCACCTGTGTTGGCAGCTGGGCCAGCCAGGTGCGCAGGGCGGGAACGTGTTGCAGGCCTTGATAGAGTTGGGTGTAGTCGATCACGGGGTACTTACTTTTCCGGCGCGCCTTTGATGGCGATTAAAGAGGCAAAATTAAAACACTGGAACCAGACATCGACACTGGTAAAGCCGACATTTTTCAGTCGTGTGCGGTGGGTATCCAGGGTTTCCGGAATTAATACATTCTCCAGGGCAGAGCGCTTCTGTGCGATTTCCAGCGCGCTGTAACCGTTGGCGGCTTTAAAGGAGTGATGCAGTTCGATCATTAAATCGTTATGGGCTTTATCGGCGAAGTCCACTTTCTCGGAAATAATCAGAATGCCGCCGGGGCGCAAACCATCGTGGATTTTCTGCAGGATTTCTTCGCGCTCTTCCACCGGAATAAATTGCAGGGTGAAGTTGAGCACTACCACCGAGGCATTTTCGATAGCTACGTTTTGCAGGTTGTCGCAGATAAGCTGAACGGGAACCTCGCCGCTATCGGCTTCGAGGACCGTACGCGCCTGATCAACCATGGCTTGCGAATTGTCTACAGCGACGATCTCACAGTCGGCAGCGGGAATGCGATGGCGCATGGCCAGGGTTGCCGCGCACAGGGAGCTGCCCAGGTCATAGCAGCGGCTTCCAGCTTGGGCGTAGCGCTCTGCCAGGGTGCCGATCATGGCTACGATCGTGGTGTAGCCGGGCACGGAGCGTTTGATCATATCGGGAAAAACTTGCACCACCTGGCGATCGAACTCGAAGCCGGCTACCTGGCCCAGTGGGTTTGCATAAATATTGTCGTGTTTACTCATTGGAACTTCGCTAGAGGATAACGGCGATAGATCGGCGCCGGTTTTGGCCGGCGCCGCAGAGCTTCCCCGGACAAATTGTCGGGGAATCGTCGAGCTCCAGTTAGAGCTTCTCTTCCTTCAGGTTGAGTTTGGCTGCCGCTTCGCTACCCTGGGGACCGGTAACAATGGCGGTACTGGCCTTGCTCCGGTCCAGATAGGTGGCACCGACGCGTTGCAGGTCTTCCAGGGTAACTTCTGTAACCTGCTTGCGGAATTGTTGGCGCGTCTCGTGGGTGCGACCGTAAAGGCCCGAGTGGAAGTTCTTCTTGGCTTCACCAGCGGGGGAGCCGGGTTTATCCAGACCGCCGACGACGCCGAGGATCGCTTCCTCAACCTGTTCTTCCTTGTGCTTCTCTTCGGCCAACCACTTAAGGGATGCGTCGAAGTCCTCCAGGGTTTCACCCATACGCGGATCGCGGTAGGAGTAGAAGCGGAATACGCCGATATTGCTGTCGTGGCCGGCTCCGCCGCCATAGGCGCCGCCCTGTTCGCGGATGGTGCGATGCAGGAAGCCGTTGCGCAGGAAGCCGCTCAAAACCGACAGCGGGGCCGCATCCGGGTGGGACATAGGCACAGTAGCGTAGGCCTTGGCACAGAAGTTCACCTGGCTGTTGGCAACCCAGAGTTCCTCGATTTGTTTGCGTTCGAAAGGTGCAGCGGGGTTGGCTGCGGCGATGCTGGAAGTCGAGGTCAGTGGCATCAGTGTCTGGCTGAAATCGCCAATTTTCTCTTCTTCACCCACCAGCAGGAACTGGCGCGGTGCTGCGAGGATTTTCTGGTGGATAGCCTGGAATTGGGTGGAAAGGTCTTGCAGGCCTTCCTCTTTTTCCAGTCCGGCAACCAGGGCTCGCAGGTTGCGCAATCCCAGCAGACCACCGCTGGCATGGCTCTCCCAGGCGGCGCGGTTGTAGCCGGCACTGGCGGCAGCCATGGCAAGGGCGTGGCCGTTGCCGACAACACCCTGTTCGCGGCGGGCGAGGGTTTGTAGTAGCAGTTCCTTGATGCGGGCGTGCTCGTCAAAACGCACCTGCTCCATGGTGGCTTGCATCAGTTCGGTCAGGCCGCCCTGATTGCGTGCCAGCGCTTTACCGGACAGGATAAAGTGGCCGGACAAGTGATCCAGGTTGTCGATGGCAGTGCGGCTGCTGGTGAAACCGTGCAGGGCGCCTACCACGCTGGTCTGCCACTGCTGGACTTCCAGGTAGTCTTTTTCACCCAGGCCAACTTCGCTCAGTACCTGGCAGTAGTAAGGCAGCAGCTGTTTTTCGGTTTCGGTGAATTCCGGCAGCGCGCAGACCATTTGTTGGTAAACCAGGCCGTTGGTGCCCGCGCTGTAGCGGGTCAACTTCTGTGGGCCCAAGTCTATTGCTTCGCCTTCGACATCCGGAAGCTCTGCGGGAATATCTTCCACGCCGACCTTGGGAAGGATAGAAGCGTCGTCCTCGCGGTTTTGTCGATCGGCCAGGGCTTTGGCGGTTTCGACAATCTGTGCTTTTTCTTTTTCGCTGAGAGCGGCTTTGATTTCCGCCAGCTGGTCTTTCTCCGCTTGCTCGCGGCGCGCAGCCAACTGCTCATCGGGACTCAGTACCATACGTACGCGGTGCTGGTTCTCCAGCAGAAGTTCACGGGCTTTATTGGCGATAAACTTTGGATCTTTGATCTGCTCGCGCAGACGCTCCAGGGTGGCATCGATATTCAGCAGGCCGATGGCATCGCCACGGTGAGTGGCGCCGGTCAATGCGGTGAGAATCAATTGCAGGCCGAAGGGGTAGCCGTCGCCACCAATTTCCCGCTGTTGCAATTCCAGCTGGTGCAAGCTGGCTTCTACCTGTTCGTAGGGGATGCCGTTTTCCGCCACGTCCCTCAGCACGTCGAGAACTTGTTGCTCAAGCTCGTCGGCACTTTCGCGTTCGCTGCCTTCAATACCGCAGACAAACACCAGTTCGCGTTGGGAATCGTCCAGGCCAACCAGCGGAGAAGGGGAAGTGCCAAGGTCGGTGGTTTCCAGCAGCTTCATCAGCGGTGAGGCGCTGTTATCCAGCAGTACACCGGCGAGCAGGTGTGCGGTCAGGGCCTCTTCAAGATCGGTGACATCACCCAGCAGCCAGCTCAATACGATATGGGTCTTGGCCTTCAGAGGTTCGCTATTTAACGGGTAGTGTTCTTCAACTTTCAGCGGCGCCTGGTAGCGGTCTTCGCGCCCAACGGAAATAGTCTTGTCGAGTTTCTCGAACTTGTGCAGCGCTTTTTCTTCAAACGCGGCCTGGTGTTCCGCTGCGGGAATATCACCGAAAGTCATAAAGGTGGCGTTGCTGGGGTGGTAGTGGCTGCGGTAGAAGGCAACCAGCTGCTCGTAACTCAGCTTTGGAATATCAGTAGGTTCGCCACCGGAGTTGTAGTGATAGGTGGTGGTGGGGAACAGATATTTGCTCAGGGTGTGCCACAGCTGCGAGGTGACGGAGCTCATGGCGCCTTTCATCTCATTGAACACGACACCTTTGTAGACGAGCTCGCTGCTCGCATTATCCGCCTCGGCAAATTCCAGGCGGTGGCCTTCCTGGGCAAAGTCCAGCGGGTCCAGGCGCGCAAAAAATACCGCATCCAGGTAGACGTCGAGAAGGTTGTCAAAATCCTTTCGATTCTGGCTGGCAAACGGGTAGGCGGTCCAATCTGAACTGGTGAAGGCGTTCATAAAGGTATTGAGTGAGCGCCGGATCATCATAAAGAAAGGATCGCGCACCGGGTACTTGTCACTGCCGCACAGGGCGGTGTGTTCAAGAATATGGGCGACACCGGTGGAGTCTTCAGGCACGGTGCGCAGGGCGACAAGGAAAACATTTTCCGAGTTGTCTGCGGCGATGTGCAGGTGCTGGGCACCGGTCGTAATGTGTCGGTATTCCTCGACGCGCACGCCGAGAGAATCAATATCTGCGCTGGTAACCAGTTCAAATGCAGGATGTGAGTTGCTCAAAAGACAGCTCCCTGGAGTTATATGAATTTTCTGGCCGGCCACTGCTGCCGGCGAAAGGGCGCTATTCTACCGCTTGCACACATCGGAAAGACAGTGTTGACAAGGATGCCAGTAGGGCGAAGACTTCGCTTGCCGAAGCTACGGCATAAATGTAGACGAACACGGAGATATTAGAGGTTGTCCTGGTTGGATATTGCCAGTGTCATTGGCTTTTTTATCACATGGGTGGGTTACACCGTTTTTGCGCGAAAAAAAGCCAAAGAAACCTGGTGTCTTACTTCATCGCTTCAGTGGTACCGCGTTGAATGGATGATGCGTATGCTCGATAGGGATATGCGCATGGCGGATACCGCTATTCTCAGTAACCTGGAGCGGGTCATTGGTTTTTTTGCCTCCACCAGTATTCTTATCCTGGCGGGTTTAGTGACGGCTTTGACGGCGAACAAGGCCGCCATCGAAGTGCTTACCAGTTTGCCTTTTGCGGAGCCCACCACCGTTGAGCAGTTTGAGCTCAAGGTGATGTTGTTGATCCTGATTTTTATCTTCGCCTTTTTCAATTTTACCTGGTCACTGCGCCAGTACTCCTTCGCCAATGTACTTATTGGCGCAGCACCGCCGCCGGAAACCGGTGATCTATCTGAGGAAGAGCGACGCCGATTTGCCATCAGTACAGCCAAGGTGATTGACCATGCGGGCCACAGTTACAACTACGGTCTGCGCTCTTATTATTTCTCAATGTCAGTGCTGGGCTGGTTTATCCACCCAATCCTGTTTGTTGCCGGCTATCTGTTTGTTGTCTGTGTTTTATACAGGCGTGAGTTTTTGTCCCGCGCACTGAATTCAATTTTGGCGGCCCGGGAGGGCGGGCTGGAGCGCCAGCAGAGGAAAAAATTCGATGAAAGACCGTGAAATCCTGGCGGCTTTTGATGAAGTCGCTGAAATGCGCGGCTGGCAGTCACTGCATACCCCAAAAAACCTGGCCATGGCGCTATCTGTGGAAGTTGCAGAGTTAGGGCGACACTTTCAATGGTGCAGTGATAAAGATATCCAGGATCTAATGGCAGGCGACAAGGCCGAGCAAGTTGCCGCTGAACTGGCGGATATTCAGATGTACTTGAGCAAACTGGCCGCTGTACTGGGGGTTGATATGGAAGAGGCGCTACAGCGCAAATTCGCCGAGAACCGCCGCCGTTGCAATGAGGCTTTGCAAGGTGAGGGCTCCGATGGGTGACAGCCTGCGTAAAGATCGAAACTTTGACGATCTCGCTCACCGTTTTCGCAACCGTATCTATGGCGGCCTTAAAGGGGATATCCGCTTGGCAGTGCTCAACCGGGATCTGGCGCCGCTGTTGGGGAGCGAGCAGCGCATTCTAAAAATCGTTGACGCTGGGGGCGGCCAGGGCCACTTTGCCATGGATCTGGCTGAGGCTGGGCACGAGGTTTTTCTCGCAGATATTTCTGCGCAGATGCTTGAACTCGCGGATGCGGAAATTCGCCAGCGCCATTTGCAAAAGCAAATGACCTTGCTGCATAAACCCCTGCAAGAACTGCCGCAAGTAGAAGCGTTAAAGGACGCCGACCTGGTAATTTGCCACGCTGTGTTGGAATGGTTGGAGCAGCCGCAACAGGCGTTGCAGCAGCTGCGCAGCCTGTTAAAGCCTGGTGGGCATCTTTCGCTCACTTTCTACAATCGACGTGCCCTTGAGTTCCGTCTATTACAGCGGGGCAGCTTTCGCCAGTTGGACCGCAATATTGAAGGGGATAACTGGGGTGGCCACCCTGGCAGCCTCACACCACAGAATCCACTGCTGCCGGAATGGGTGGAAGACTGGCTGACCGAAGCGGGCTTTTCTGTGGCTTGTCACAGCGGCATCCGCTGCTTCCACGATTTTATGACGCCATCAATCCGGGAAAAGTTGCCCGCGTCGGCCATTGTGGAAAAGGAGCTTGAATACTCCCAGGTGGACCCCTATCGGCAATTGGCCAGGTATATCCACCTGCTTTGTAAGGTTTAACCAAGAATGCTCAGTAGTAACTCCTTAGCGGCGTTGATACGCGATGCCAGGTAATCGTTGCCGCCGCGATCTGGGTGGAGTTTTTGGATCAATTTGCGGTGTGCACTAATGATTTCATCTCTGCCAGCATCGGCGTCAACGCCAAGGATTCGGCGCGCTTCGTGTTCCGAGAGTGGCGGGCCCTCGGCGTTGTGTGGCGGCGGATGTTGAGTGGCCCCTGGATTTGGGCGCCTGCTTGAATACTTTTCAAACAATGGCATCAACCAAGGTAAATAACGGGAGAGCTGACTGAGTAAACGGCCCAACACAGGAAGAATGAGCACGAGCGCTGCTCCTACCCAATGCAGGCGCCCGGTGATAGCCAGCACAACCACTATTACGGCGACACCGGCGATACAGGCCATAAATATCTGCTTGCGCCGCTCCTGCGGTGAGCTAGATTTGATTTTTTGCCAGAGATACCAGGCACCGATGGCGATTAAAATCAGTAAGATTAAGCGCGCCAATGACGACTCCTTATAGTGTTGATCTGCCAATGTTTGTTCTGCGTATCATAGAGTCCTCTTAACTACTTGATTCGCGGATTAATATAGTAAGGAAGCCTCTGAATAATTCCGTAAGGTCTCTGCGGGTCTTGAAGGCTGCAAAGCTTATGCACAGCTCGCCAGCGAATGGCCAAGAGCTGCAAGGTAGCAGCTGTGGCCTTCAAGACCCGCCCTACGGGGCTTTCAGAGCGATTCACACTCTGAAAGCCAGAGGCACCACGGAATTATCCAGAGGCTCCCTGGATCTGGGAGGATAAGCGCCTTCGAGCTATCCTGACAAAAGAAAATACCTGCACTTGAGAAAACAGTATGCAATACGACAAATTTCAGATACCCGATGCGGACCAGGTGCTGCCCGGCCGGCCCCAGCCGATGGAGATCAGTGGCACCCACTTTGTAAATGGCAACACCATTAAAGAACCATTCCCCGAGCACCTGGAAGTCGCCATTTTTGGTATGGGATGCTTCTGGGGCGCAGAGCATGTGTTCTGGGATACGGATGGTGTGTTTGCCACTGCCGTTGGCTACACCGATGGCGCCACTGAAAACCCGAACTACGATGAAGTCTGCACCGGCCGTACCGGGCACGCAGAGGTGGTGAAAGTAATCTTTGATCCCAAAAAGGTGAGCTACGCAGAGCTCCTGCGGATCTTTTGGGATCACCATGACCCAACCCAGGGTATGCGCCAGGGTAATGATATCGGCTCCCAGTACCGTTCCTGTGTTTTCTGTCTGAACGAAGGCCAGAAACAGGAGGCGGAAGCGAGCAGGGCGGCTGTGCAGGAAGCGTTGGACGCCAAAGATCGTGGGTCAATCACCACCGAAATTAGCATGGCTCAACCGTTCTACTACGCCGAGGAGTACCACCAGCAATATATGGCTAAGAATGAAGACGCGGTTTGCCCAATTCTTCGCAACCCAATGCATGACTAAGAATTGATAGATTGCAGAAGCAGGCGACACAGCGGATGTCGCCTGTTTTCGCCATCCAGAACACGGCTACATCCCCCCTTAGCTTTCCCATTCTTCTAGATGCTCCCTGTATTTGGCTGTTATTAAATTATGGCCAAAATCTAAAAATTCCCACCCATTATCTAAAGTTCTGCCTAATTTTTGCCCGTAAGCTTATCACTTCTAACACGCTGCACTTGAGATTTCAGCAAGAGTCAATTTGAAGGGAAAAGAGCGTAAATGATATCCCTGCGTAAGAACTGTGTGCGTTTATTGCACTAACAACAAATTATTTGAGTAGTAGTAAAATATGTTTAATAGTGTTTATGATTTGGCTAGACAGCTTAACGGAGTGTGTACTTGGGATTTAAACCAAGCAGGGTCTGGAACGAGTGTCGGGTTTTGGCTTGGTTTTAATAGTATGTCCCAGTCCTTTTCTGCCGATTGGATCAAGCATCATGCTTATGACGACCATTTGGTTAATACCCTTGGCGGTGTCAAAGGTTGGAGTGGAGCGTATATTCCATTCAATGTTCATGCTTATTTACGAATAAAGAGTAGGCAAGATGAATGGAGTAAGTCAGGTGACTGGGAAAAGTATTACCAAAGGTGGCTAAGTCTAAATGGGCTGAAGGTATTGTCTTGGGGGAAAAATAAAGGCAAAGAGTTTGGTTATGCACGACTAGAACTGGCAAAAATCAATGGTGCATATGCATCGATCCTATTAAGTTATTCGAGTATGAGGCGCCCAAATGAAAGAGTCGCCGATGCACACTCAATGGCCGCATGGGTAGGGGCTCCGACATTTAATCAGTTGCAGCAAGATGCACTTTTCTTTGATCCAAATTTTGGTGAATTTTGGTTTCAGGACCGAGAGCATTTTTTCCTATTTTTTAATATATTGCTTACTCGATACTACAGGCCCAAGTTTGGTTATGACTCCTGCCTTATTGATAGAGTTTGGAAAAGTAGTTCTTGTAGGTGATATATTTCGTTTAACTCTAAAAATATTGAGAAGGAACTAATTTAGGGGATTGCTAATGGCCTAGTAAGTGGACTTGCAACTTTGAACCAAAAGGCCGGCTTTTAATTTAAAAAAGGTACCTCTATATCCCGTGGATTTAGACCTGTTTGAGTCCCATGGAGGTACCTTGATTATAAAATAGTCTCTGTAGGTAACCATACAATCGTCAGTAAGCTATGGAAGGTTGTACTTGATACCTGCGTAGGTATTAATGGTAGCAATATATTTAATGTCGATATTAAAAGGAGGTTAAAGGGTAATTAGTACTATATCTACCAGGGAGGGCTAACCTGTAGTTGAGCAATCTAGCCAATCAAACACCCTAGATGTCATGCAGGCGGAAATCCTTAGCATAAAATCCTCAAGGGCTGGGATCCAATAGGTCGCAGTTGATATATACGGTTCTCGTGGAAAAGGTGGCTAATAGTAGATGGTGTGTGATACCTGAAAGCTTCAGATTTTCGTAGATGTAAATAAATTAATGCTTGAAAAAAGGATTTGAATTTATGCACATTGATCGAATTGCGAGGATGTACGGTGGAGTAAAAACTTGGGCGTTTACACAGACTACAACACGATTGCGTGTTTACCCATGGTATGCAATCCATAGTCCAAAGGGAATTTGTGAAGGCCTATCGGCGAACTGGGTTAAGACGAATGCCCTGGATGAAACAAGCTTACCTGCTCAATTGGGGTTGTATCCGAAGCGAGTAAAGCTTGGACCGTTTACATATATAAGGTACCAGTCCTTAAATATAACTCATCTAATGAAAGTAGCAAAACAGTTTAAGGCCTGGAGAGCGACCGGTCGTCAATCTGAAGAAATTAAGGAATGGTTGATATGGCACGGCCTTGAATACAAGTTGGCTTGGAGTGATTCCTCTGTAGATAGAATGGCTGCTAATAGGGTTGAGATTATACCGGGACAGCCCCGGCCTGCACTAAGACGGGAGCCCCCAAATAATATTGCTTTATCATTGCAGCTACGCAATTTATATGATGCATATGCAATGATAACTTTCGGAGGGCGCATTAAAATGGGGATGTTTTCGATGGGAGCGGCGCACAGTGTGGCCGCTTGGCTGTCTAACCCCAATGTCCCGTGGCGTACGGAGGTGGGAGCACTATTTTTTGATCCCAATTACGGTGAGTATCGTTTTTCAACCAGAGATGATTTCTTCCGCTTTTTTGAAAGCTATTATCGGACTGCTTATATGTCTGGGGGGAGTCAATACACGGGCTACTGGGCAGTTGATGCTTACGTAAAAAGGTATGTTGGATGACGTTATGTAAAGATTTTTGTAATGACAAATAAGCTATGTGAAAGATGCCAGCCGCTAACTGGCTGGTATCGGCTGCTATTTAGTTGCGTATTTACGTTGTTTCTGAGGGTGTCAGTCTATATTTTACTTTGTAAATTTGTGTGAAATGTAATTGGTTATAAGATCCGTACGCCATAGCTATAAGTCTGTATGTTTAAATTGACGTTTGATTATCCGTAGTATTGGTGTGTCCCTTTCAAATCGTAAAAGCGATTGAATATTGTCTCTAGAATTCCCACATTTGTAATTGGCGTCTCACAACCAGTGGCTCTGCTCAAAAGTTATCATTTGCTTCCGGTTAGCTCGTCATCAGGAGAATCCACTTTAAGATGGGTGCACTGTGAGAGATTGTGCGCAGAAGTAACCCAGGAGAACAATGGTTACATACAGCTTCATACAACTCATAATTAAAGCTATTGTTTCGCCGGAAGGTGTTTTCTTGAAGCGTTTAGGTTGGTTGGTATAGATAATATTTCTGAATTAACCGTATGGACGAGCAACTTTGTATTTTGGTAGTTATTTTGTGTGTTTATTTGTTGGGTAGGATTATTTCTTTGCTTTTTTATGTTTGGGGTGGGAGTTATAGATACTCTACTGGAATATAGGTTTGCGAATAAGTGCGTTATACGACATCAAGGTAGATGGTGCTTGAAACTGTAAATTCTATACGTTTTTGGGATAGGTTTTGTGGTCTGCGGAGTTAAATCTTGGTGGACTTTATAGGTTGCAAGTTTCCGCAGATAGATGCTTGCGCCTGTTAGTAATTGTGATAATGTATATTGATGGATTGAAAGGTTGCGAAAATGTGGCCTTTAGATGCAATATTGGGTGTGCAGCTACAAATGCTTCACCTAAGAAAATAATAAAAATTAATCGAGTAGTGAAAAATCTGGAGCCTAATTTCGGCCTAATTCAGGTGGCTATTTTTTGTTGTCTTATGTGTATCGCTAGCGTTATAGGGGCATAATTTTATTCAATAACAAGTACATAATAATCTATGAATAAATTTACTGGTGTCTTGGTGGTTGCAGTTTTTCTAGGGGCGATCATTGGCTGGTATAGTTTTAAGATTCTCAAACAAGGGGCTAACGCCTACTTGTTTGCTTACCCTTTGGTAGTGATGGAGGCTACCCGTCAAAGTATGGCTGTCGATTTCGTATCCGGAAGGGAATCTAATCACCTATACCATATGCACAGTTTTCCGGATCATACCTTTCGAAATGTGGTAAGACCCAATAATGATACGCTTTACAGCGTAGTATGGTTTGATCTTACTGATGGTCCCATGGTTATTTCTGTGCCAGCGATGGAGCGCTATTACATACTGCCATTTATGGATGCTTGGACCAATGTTTTTGGTAGCATAGGTACTTCCTCTAATAATGGTGAATCGGGTGAATATTTATTGGTTGGGCCCGAGTGGAGTGGTTCAGTACCGGATGATCTTGAGGTTATTCGTTCTCCTACTTTAATGGTGTGGATGATAGGCCGCATTGAAATCTATAGTTATGAGGATGTAGCCAATGTAGCTACCATCCAAGAGGGGTTTGCAATTACCCCCTTGTCTCGCTGGCCTGACGGTGAATCGTTTCCATCAACGGTAATTAGCGAGAGCCGGATTAATCAGCATGATAACCCCAAGGCTTTTGTCGACAAGCTTTCTGTCGACGAGTTTTTTCAGCAATTTGTTAGCTTGTTGCGAAAACAGGCCATCGTGCCCAAGGACCCGCTTGCATTAAAAAATTTAATGCGCTTTGATTTGCTGACTAAAAATGATTTCTCGCTGGATAGGCTGCCTTGGTGGCGGCGTGTGGCTCTCACTATGGGATCCAATATTGCTAACCAACGTCTTCATGAGGCAACTGAAAGCAGGCGACAAGATAACCTTGAAAATGGTTGGAGAGTCTGGCGGGATACGATTGGTGAGTATGGCACCAATTATGCCACTCGTGCGGGCGTTGCCATGGCGGGCCTTGGTGCGCTAAAACCGGATGAAGCAGTATACCCAACGACTTACGTGGATAGTCGGGGAGAATTTCTCGATGGAGAAAACAGCTATCGACTGGTATTTCCATCAGCACCACCAGGTAATGCCTTTTGGTCCCTGACGCTCTATGATGTTGATGGCTATCTGGTAAATAATCCGATAAATCGCTACCTTCTCAGCAGCCGAGACCCTCTGATCGTTGGCCCGGATGGGGCCTTAAGTATTTTGATCGCCAATAAGGCACCGAAAGGGAACATTACAAACTGGCTGCCCTCCCCAAAAGGTGAGTTCAGCTTAACTCTTCGTATCTACAATCCATCGGATACCTTTTTGAATGGCAAATGGATAATGCCGGGAGTCGAGAAGCTCCATCATTACTGAGCGATGAATGCAGTATGGTTTAAATCGCACTTCTTAATAAATTCTTACTCAACAATTCAAACTCTCGGTGCCTAACTGATTTTAGTGATGGGCTAGTTGCTGAATAATCCCACGATGCCTCTACGGAACTTAAAGGCTACAGAGGCTAGGCCGCACTCGCTGCGGATAAACCTACCATTGTAAGAGCTGCAACGTGTTACCGTTAAGCCTAGCGCTATGGAGTTTTCATGGAGATTCACACCCCGTATTGCGACCTGTTGAAAGGTCTAGGCCTTCTTACAAGGTCGTGCATAGATTTTGGCCTGCTCTGAAGTCTGGATGCATCATGGAATTACTCACAGCCGCCCTGACCCAGATCTACCAACACGCAGATCTTTAATATGCTTGCATAAACAACGAGTACAGGCTGATATAGGGATAGGAGGCAACCTTTGCTGAAGTAACTGACTTTCAGGTGTTTACTAAATTATTTTATGGTAAAAGCTTTAGAAATGTTTGGACGGGCAGTACTTGTTATAGTGAAGAACTTGAGAGTATATTGAGGGTGGAGGGCTATGGAAGCAGATTCCTTAAAAAAAGAATAAAATAACAGTAAATACTATTTGACGCGACTGTGAAAACACCGGCTATCAATATTTTAGGGTAAGCTTGACCTTCTAATTAAGGGTCAGCAATAAAAAGGACGTTAATGGTCCTCGGCTTCATCTTCGAGTATATAGAAGCGCACTACAGCTTGCTTTCGCAATTTAATTATCGGCAGCATATTTTTATGCTTTGGGTTGTTTTTTTCAATATTGGACATATTTTTATTAAGGCGTTGAGTTGCAGAGATCTTTTAAGGTATAAGAAATATCAACTTTGATTAAATGGGACTTGATTTCAAGTATTAAGTGACTCTATGACAAACTTAAGAATATCTACAGGAATTTCTCAAAAAAAGCCTTCAGAATCCTTGCAGAGAAATAAAGACGAGAGGGTAGTTGTAAAAGATAGGAGGTTGAAATTTTCTAGGTTGATTGGCTATGGATTATCTTACAATAATTATAGTTTGCGTTTTCCAAATGCTTTTAAGGCTGTTGCCAGTCAAATACAGGCACGAAATAAGTCTGAAAAAATTCCGCCGACAGATGCTGCTGATGAAGAAATTGCGGAGATTATGGCCGATTGTAATACGAAGCAAGCTACTGGCTTGAATGTGATTTTTAAGCCTATCCTTGAAAGCCGCATAAGAGAGCTTGAAGATAATGTAGGTGGGTTGGTTAACTTCAATTTGGCCGGCAAGCAAATAACTGCTCAAAGTGTACCTACCTCCAAATATAAAACGGTTAACCCGGAGCAGGTTAGTCATCTTTGTTCCTCGTCTTTTGCTCCTTGTACTCCCGTGGTTGTATTTGATAAGAATGGTCAATGTACCCTTGCTCACTATCTTGGCATTATAGTATCTAGAGATGGTGGGCTTAGCACGGATATTTTAAATATAGAAAGTGGTAGTGAGGTATTTATTGTTAGAAGACCGGGATCAAAAAGAAATTATGTTAGAGCCTCCGCGATAGCTAAAGCAATTGAAAAGACAGGAAGGAATGTTAACATTATCGATCTGGATAATTCAGCAACGAATGTAAGCGTTTTGTTAAATACTAAAAATAGAACTTTGTTGGTCTATGGTTTGCCGGGGTGACCTGGGAAGGATTAGGGATTCCTAGGTTCGATTAGTTTAGACCTGATAGTTACCGATTTCTTATAAGGTGTTCTGTCAGGTCTAATTCAGTTTGTGAAATTATCTTTCCGGATGCTTTTACCCTCTGCAAGGGTTGTCGTCGGTGTGCGCTCACAATACTCTGTTCCTGCCGAGTGTGATCATTATGGCAATATACTAGCTATTTCCCCAAATCCTTTTGAAGCTCTTCTATTAACCCATAGATCTATCGTCGTAATGAAGGCTGCTAGAGTTCTTATAAAATGTTTTTTGCGGCGTGAACGGATGTATATTCGCTTGTGGATGTTTTATTCCATTAATACTTAAGTACAACTGATAATTATGCTGCCCCAGCGTTCCGCAATATCCAGTACTCTGGCCAGATAGGGTATGCAGTACCGGCAGGTTATTTATGATGGGAAACGACAATACTCGATTGTTCAAAGAAGTTACTGCCGTGATTTGTGCCTTAGTGGTGCACAGATAGCAATGGGTAACCTTTGCATGGGTATTGACAAACGACGCGTTGATAAACACGTTCAAGATCCTTAAATGTCCCCTGCGAGCTTGGATGACTGGGGCGTTAAGCATCAATTTCACTTGAGGTTGCAGTCACGCTGCATTCTTTCCAAAGCCTGAGTCTGCGATTCCACTAGGCTCACCCCCCTTCACAACTACCTTGGCTTTAAGCGCTTTTGATCACAGTTGGAATTTGGCTTGGTTATATTCAAGCCTGTTGCGCCGAACACAACTGGGAGCCGCAAGTAGGCCACGCTTGCGTAGTTCATCTCAGTTTCGAGTCTGCCCACGAGCAGGCTCTTGAAGGGCAGATGACGTCAATCTTGTCCAATCGACGGATACCTCCTCAAAGGCTCTTTTAGTGAGAGTGGGCTCCCTATTAGGGGGGGGAATATTGGTTGTGGTGATGAGGGGGATGGCTATCTCTATTTTGTGGTTAGTTCCAGTTGGACGTGTCATTAAGCACAGCTTTTAAACTAGATAGGGGTTCAACCTCAGCCTTGATTCGCTGAGCGTCCGAGCTGCCCGCGCCTAAAAATCGGTGCCAGGGAACTCATTTAAGCTCAAAATTTAAAAATTTAGGGCCGTTTGTGAAAGATCCAGAAAGTTGAATAGGGGTAAAATTCAGCTTGAGCAAAGGGTTGATGTTAAGCCCTTCAGGTTAAAGTGGCCTATCTGACATCCTTTCCAGTAAAAATGAACTGTATATGGAGTGAAAAATGCCCCCAGAATTACCCATTGGTAGCGCCACAAAAAAGCAGGCTGTAACGAGTGCGCCTGGCGATAATGATCGCGGCCAGGCTCGTCATTCACAGAATAGAGTGGCGGATAGAAGGCGTGAAGCGCAGGCTGAGTTAGGGAAACAGCTCAATAATGCGGGGCAGCCTCAGGGGGGGATAAAGAAATAGAGCCTAAAAATCCTATACTTGTGTCCGCTTCCGATAGTATAAGATCAGCTAATGTAGCCCCTTCCAGCAACCCTCGGGCGCAAATGTTAAAATCTATAGGCTTTCTAAGAGAGTCCTTTGGCAATGGTCCGCATCTTCGAGCGTGCTGTGGACCTTTTAGTGAGCTTATTGCAAACAAGCTTAATGAGCAGTTCCAAGATGTGTCAGCAAAAGTCTATCAATTGGCAGATGCCTTGCCCGGCAATAACGCTAGGCATGCGATATGTATAGTCCGGGATAAAAAGAATCCGAATGAATTATATTTAGTTGATGCAACAGTTAAACAATTTGATTCACGTAAATCGGATCGATCGCCGACTCCTGTTAAAGGTGGAGGCTTCACGGATGAGATTAATAAGAAAATTGAGGAGTTGCGTGAGCTGGGTTTCACTAGATTAACGGATGAATTTGCAAAAATTTATGCAGATTTTTTTAATTCCAATGATAAGAAGTGGCATGAGCGGGATAGTGCAAAGTTGCCAAGGTCGTCAGAATTTATTATTAATAGGTTGGCGACTCAAGGTAAGTTCGTTAGAAATTTATTTGAAGGGGATGAGGCTGCAGCGGACAGGTGGAGAAAAAAGGCGGTTGATATATTTTTAACTTGATGTGTTTCTTTAATGGTAGGGTGTTACACAGTGGTTTTTAAGAGAGGTGAAAGTGCTGGCATGTATGTAAATAATAAATCCAAGTATCGACCACCTCTAACATTTAATAATAAGAAATAGTTTGGTTGAACGGGGCGTGCTTTCGGTGGTTTCAGGCATTCAATATGTAAAGGTAATGGACTTTGGGTCGATTTCTACTGGCTATTGAGCATAGCTGACATACTTGGTGTGTGGCGTAAAGAGTCAGCATAGTCGGATGTCTCATTAAGTGTAGTTTTAAATTAGATGGAAGTTAAATTTTCTGGCCTGGCTTACTGCGTACCAGAACTGCCTGTATCTAAAAATCGGTGCCAGGGAACTCATTTAAGCTCAAAATTTAAAAATTTAGGGCCGTTTGTGAAAGATCCAGAAAGTTGAATAGGGGTAGAATTCAGTTTGAGCAAAGGGTTGATGTTAAGCCCTTCAGGTTAAAGTGGCCTATCTGACATCCTTTCCAGCAAAAATAAACTGTATATGGAGTGAAAAATGCCCCCAGAATTACCCATTGGTAGCGCCACAAAAAAGCAGGCGGTAACGAGTGCGCCCGGCGATAATGATCGAGGCCAGGCTCGTCATTCACAGAATAGAGTGGCGGATAGAAGGCGTGAAGCGCAGGCTGAGTTAGGGAAACAGCTCAATAATGCGGGGCAGCCTCAGGGGGGAAATAAAGAAATAGAGCCTAAAAATCCTACATCGGTTACTGCTGTCGATAAAAGAGAAGAGGTGTCTTCTCTTGCCAAAAATAAAGAGAAAGAAAGTGGGCTGCCGGAGAACCCACCCTCTACTGAGAAATCTTTAAAGAATTGGCATAATTTCACGAAGGATGAAAAAAGTGAGAAGGTGGAAGAGCTTGCTAAGGAGTATAAAGCGAAATTCGAGAAGCCTCCAACAAAGTTTGCGTTCGAGTTAGTGCGTGAACCTGAACCTGAACCTGAACCTGAACCTGAATTTGAGCTTGAATCTGACTATGGCTCCGATTGTAGCTCTGAGGCGGAGGTTAATCTCTTTAATGAGAATGGTGAGGCTGGAGAAGATGCGTTCACCTATTTACGTTAGCGTTAGCCCCGGCAAAACCCAATATTCTTGGCGTTAGCAAAGGGGGATAGCTTGTGCTGGCTTCGGCCCCAAGCAATCCCCCAAGCACATTGATAATCATGGTGTGATAGCTGATAGGTCTTCATTGTTAATGAGGTCTATCTGACAACTCTTTCTAATCAATATGTACTGTATGTGGAGTGAAAGAGGCTCCTTAACTATCGGAAGTGGCAAAAAAACAGGCGGTAACGGGTGCGACTTCTGATAATAATTGAGGTCAGGTCCAGAATTCACGGCTTAATCTGCTAGAGCAAAAATAAGAAAAGCTGGATAAGCTGAAAAAGCAATTTCTTAATGTGAGCCAGCTCCCCGAAAAAAGTAAAGAAAGGGATGCTAAAAATCCTGTATCTATTCCCTTTGCCAGTAAGATTTCTGCCTCTAAGCGATAATTGCTGTTTAAAACAGATGCAGAGCGCAAAAACAAATATGAGGGGGCGCAAGCAATTTTTTCAAAGCATAAAGAATCAGATAAGGCTCGATTGAATGTTCATTCAGTAGCGGTAGAGGTGCAAAGTCCGAATAAGCCCGCCCCTGAATAGGAGGCTTTTAATTTTAATCCGACACCAATTTATATGTCGCCTGTCCTGCAACCTACTGTGATTGCGGAGCGGAAGGCAATGGAAGAATTCATTAAAAGCTTCAATCATGAAAAAATATAACACTTGAGGAGTGCTCAAAAGGATTCAGAATGGATCTCCTTGAAACCCTGAAAAGGAAGGTGAACCGGCTAAAAATTTGGAGCCCTCAGGCACCAAGTATTGCTTAGATGAGCTGTATTGGGCTATGGAAGAAACGAAAAATGATCCCAGCTCCTTTAAGGCAAGCATTGGGGTTATTGATACTATTAAGTCTATATTTTTAATTTAACAATCAGATATCACTATTAGATTGGCATTGTAGCCAAGGAAAAAAATGAGCTATCCATTTTCAAAAGTCAATAGTAAGCAAACCGCTCCCGCTAATAGAGTAGAAGCCCATGCAACAAGAAGGTTAACAAGGCCTGGAAGGTTTAGGCAGGCAAGGGAAGCGCTATTCTCCAGGATGGGTTTAGTAAGCAAAAAGCCACTCGCAATGACTAAGGCTCCATCAGCGATAACATCAAAGAGTGTCAGCGCAGAAGAGGAGGTTTCTTCTTCCTTAAAAAACGATAAAGAGCAGATGGGGGCGGCTATACAGCTTAAAAAATATTCGGCTGAAGATAAAGAGAAATCCACAAAGGCAGAGGCACTTTTTTTCTCAAAGTACCAAGAGTTAAAAGTCAAGATGGTGGATATTATGAGTGCTCTTGTGGAGTGTGATAGTTCGGATGGAGGCGTTGAGGAGTCAGCGCTTGAAACGGTTGGATTTGAAGAGGTTATCCTTAGCTTGAATGGCCTTCCGGAGGAGGATCGCTTAAATATAGCGCCAGACTTCTATAAAGCAAAGGCGGCCCTTTTGACAAGCTTTTATTATAAAGAGGATGCAAATGTCTTCGATTATTCATCGGAATTTAGATCTAAAGTTATTGACGACCTTCTAGAGAAATTTAACAGTTCGGACAGTGAATATCATAAATATCACATTAGCTCGCTGAAATGGGCTAAACAGAATATCAACGAGCTTGCTTTTTTTGAGAGGACCATTGGTATTATTTATGAGGCACAGAGTAGAATTAGACATGAGCTAACTCCAAAACAGCAAATGCAGCGAGGAGTAATCGACGTAGTGACGGCTGAACTAAAAAGAATGAATTGTCGACCCAATCAGTCTCTTTACGAGCTGTATCATAGGATATAAATTGTTCTGTAAATATTGTTACCTTCAGGGTTAGTGGAATTTGTAGTCAGGCCTTCCGGATAATCCTCTCCTTCAATAGCAGGAATGCCGGACGGTTTTTACCGAAACACTTCAAGGCCAATTATGATTGTTCTCGTTGATTCAACAGGATTGATTCTTGCTTGGCCTTGTAGTCGCTTGTTTTCCAGGAGGCGTTCTGTCAGGTCGGGCCCGAACTAATCGGGTTAAATTGCTAGGGTTCGCTGGAGTTTCTAGCGAGCATGCGTCCAGCGACCCGCTTTCACCTATTTCTTACCCAGCAAATTTTCCATGAGTCATATTCAACATCAGTGTTATATATGGTGCTAATCAGCAGATGAAGGAAAGTAGAAAATTTATCTCCAGACCCAAACTGGAGTTCACCAATATTGGGGTCGAAGAAAAACAGTCCATCATCACCGGAGAGCCATGCGGAGGCCGTATGGGGAGTACTTTTATCCTTTTTTGAGTAAAAGACGATTATCGCACAGCAACTATTTGCCGTTGATATAGTCTCTGGTAGGGTACCCAGTTCCCCGCCTTTCCACTCAAGATGCAGGTTGTTCAATCCCAGTAGTTGCAAATAATGGTCCCAAGAGCTGGGCCCTAGCTGTGAATGGACATCTAAATGTGTAATATAACTATAAAAATTGTCATTGAATGAAATATATTCTCCTTTATCAAAATAACCGCCCAGCCTATGGTGTAAATGCTTACCATCGGAACGATATTTAACCCAATGGGCACTTAAGCATACACAGGCGCTAAACTCCTTTTTTACACCCAGCACAGGTAGACCCTGATCAAAATCCCATGCAAGCCTGCCTTGAAACTTACGCGCCAGCTTAAGCGCACACCCTCTACCAGTCATCACTTAACCCTTTAATTGCTAATGCCACTATCAACACCTGCTCTCTCCAAATGCAAAATCTAAGGTGCCTCTGAAAGCCCCGTAGAGGTATTGCGGAATTTTTCAGAGGCTCCGTAGGTTCTTAGAATTAACTTAAAACCATACCCTCATGTACACTGCGGCTTGACGCCGTTAAAAAACATAACGTGACACGACAGGTCCATCCAAGGGGGGCAAATAACTCCGTGATACCACTAAAATAATATCGGGCTAGCTGTCCCTGAAGAAAAAATGTGTACCCTACATTCCTTAAATGGGAATATCTTTTGATATTGGACTGATATTTTTATATTTTGGACATTTATTTGATCGCTCCCCGGCCAACGGTTTTGTTGGTGGTGTAAGGCTTTGGTGTAATTGTTTGAATTGAACAGTGGGATTGAGCAGTCGGGTCGAGTGATATCAGCACTTGATACCGCCGCTTCAGCGTGGCTGGCAGACGGGGGCTATACTTTCGGCTTGTTTTGCGGCGGGACATCAGGCCTGGATACCTTAGCTATCGCCAGGTGTGAGGGGTGTTCCAGGGGCGGGGAGTCTCCGAATAATTCTGCGTTATCTCTGTCTTTCGGTGCGGTTTATAATCAGGATAAGACTTTACAGGAGCCTATGGATTTTTAAGTGGTGCAACGCTGGGCGTAAACCGATCAAAAAGTCCCCGAATGACACCTTGTAGATTGTATCTGCTGCATTGCTCCTTGTAAGAAGGACTGCGAGCCGGGCCTAATATCGTTAACCTTCAAGGTTCGCAGGCGGGGGCGAAAGTTCTCACGGCCTCCTCATTCAGGTTGTCATTCATGACTTCACTTGAATAGAGTGCAAAATAGCCCGGTTCCTGATTGACACTATTCAAAAATCATCCCAGGTTAAATGTACTCTCTGGGTACGGGGAAATCCATCAGATGCCTGCAAATTATAGGAGCTGAAATCATCCCAATATAGAGATGTAGAATCGGGCTTGGATATAACTGATGGGGTCAATGGATCCGATTCTCTCAAGTCCGCATTAAAGTGCGGATACTTTCCTTTGCAAGGAGCCTCTTTAGCTTTGTCTGGAGTGGTACTTTTTAAGGGTGGGTTCTCAAGTGACTTAGTTTTTAGCGTGCTGTTTATTTTCTTAAAGTCACTTGAAAATAATATCCTTGATTTCGTAAGTGTACTCTTACATAAGACTATTTTCTTTGGAAGGTTGAAAGCTATCTTCTTGGGACTCAACAGTTGCGTGGAGGCAAAAGCAATTTTCTTACACTTGCTAACTGCTTTTGCGAAATTGCTCGTATGTTCACGATAGGTATTTCGCGCCTGGCCCACCTGTTTTAGTGGGCCAGACTTCGTGGCTGTTAAGCTTTTTATGGGCATATGTCGCTCCGCGCGATTGGTTCCTGAGAGGCTGCCGTTTAGGTCTATCAATAAAGTTTTAGTAGGGTAATTACGCAGCACCTATAATAACCAAGTTTTTATTCTGGTTGCACCCTTTAATAGATCGTTTTAGGGGTTAGGTGTGGTTTCGGTTTGAGGCTAAATTTGTTAGGGAGCCTCTGAATAACTCCGTGATATCTCTGGCATGCAGAGCGGTTCACAATCAAGGCGCGGCTTCGCAGGAATGTCTAGACCTTTCAAGAAGTCGCAACGCGGAGTGTGCATCGCTCTGCAAGCCCCGAAGGGCGGGCCTTGAAGGCCACAGCTGCTGCGTTGCAGCTCTTGCAAAGGGCTACGGCCATTCACGGCGAGCTGCGCCTAACATCTGCAGCCTTCAAGACCCGCAGAGGCATTACGGAGTTATTCAGAGGCTCCTTAGCTAAGTCCAATAGTTCGCAGGCTGAGGGGGGGGATTTGCTTGGTTCCCAGGAGTTCTTAATCCCGGGGTGCAATTTCTGAACCCGCCTGGGCTTACACAGAGTCGTAACGCCTTAAAGGTGTCACCTTTAAGGATGTAAAGCTCGTATCTATGTAGATATAGAAGCTACAGTCTGTCGCGAGCGACTTAAAATAGGTATGGCCAGAGTCCCGCCTAGAAAAGCCATTATCGAGCCCGCTTTAAATACCATGGGAGATTTTTGTGGGCGAGGGAGCTTAGAAAATACAGCAATTGCGACCCTAATTTCTCAAAATCCAGCTAGTAGGCACAGTTAATTTAGCCAGTAATGCATAGCGTCTGCACATTGTTGCCTGTGACTTATGGATTGGAACTTATACATGACTCAATTTTAATGCTCTCGCGCCAGAGGTGTATAGAAAGTTGCTATGTTAGGGTAATTAACCTATTGCAAGATCTCGATCCGATATCGCTTTGCCATGATAGCTTGCTAGTGCGGGAGTCAACCGGCCCGCATTAGCAATTGAATAGAGGATCTTGCTTTTATCAAAAAAAGCCCAAAAACTAAAATAACCGCATCAAAACCTAAAGCGCTTGACGCCAAATGAATAAATAATGGCGGCCTGTAAGGTGATGTAGAACGCTCTATAGAAATGAATAGAGTTTCTAATTATAGCTAGTATTGGATACGGCTAAACATATTTCGTACGTTAATAACAAAACTGGTTCACATTTTCAGGTCGTATCCTTACTTGTTCACGGGCTCCTTATAGTTTAATCGAGGGAAAGGCATGGTGAAAAATCTTAGGCTTGCTTCAGCATTTATTATTTGTGTTTTATTGGCCTCTTGTGGTGGAGGTGGTAGTTCTGGGTCAGAGGCCACAGGCTCAGACAGTGCTTCATCAAGTGGTTCGGGCTCAGGCGGTTCAGGCGGTTCGGGTTCAGGCGATTCAGGCGGGGATGGCACAGGTTCAGATGATAGTGGAAGTTCATACACTATAGATGGTGGATCAGGCAGTATTAAAGAGGATTTGGAAGAGGAGATTACAGGGGAACTCAAAGACGTAAATGGTAAGGATGTGACATTTGATTCAGGTACTTTCCAAGGTGATTATGGAGAGTTTTCGGTCGATTCGAGTGGGCACTGGATCTATGCTATTGACGAAGAGTTGTCTAACCCCATTGCTGGGGGGCAAACTGCTAAAGACTCTTTTCAGGTGGGAATAGTTGGAACTGATGATACAGCTACTGTTTCTATTAGTGTGTTAGGGTTTGATGATCCTTACGCGTTGAACATTAAAAGCCCCCTGGCAACCCTGTATGTAGAAAAGGTAGAATTTTCTTCTGGTAATCTCACTATAGATGACGTTGATGGTAATACGCCCAATTTTACAGAAGAAAAAGTTCGGGGGGCATATGGTGACCTCGAAATTTTCAGTAACGGATATTGGGAGTATTCTCTCACAGAAGCCTCCCAAAGTTTAGAGGTCGGCGAGTCGGTCCAGGATATCGTTGATATTAAACTGAGTGATGGTGCCTCTCACCCTGTAGTGTTTGAAATAAAAACGGTAGAAAATACGGAACGTAGCGTCGTATTTATTTATATGGAGTTTGATGATAAGTCGGCACTGGAAGCCTACAGTGTACCTGACTTGGCTGATTTGTTTTTCAATAATGATGACTCTATATCTACGATATTTTCAAATAATTCTCTGGGCCAATATGAATTTATTCGGCACCGTGTAAATGATAAGTCCCTGGATAACTATTGTTATGGGAACCCTGGCCAAGAGAAGAGCGCATTAGACTGTATTGTTTATCAAGTCCCTGACAAAATTAATGGTGATGCGCTCAGTTATAAGGAGCTATATGAGCGTGAGCACTTGGGTGGTGAGTATACAGATGGAGGATTGACGTTCAGCAAGGAAGCCGCTGCATGGGCTAAAGCTACTTATGTCGATGAAAACAATGAGCCATTGGACTTAAATAAATGGGACCATTTGGTTTACCTTTTTCCTGAGTCTATATTTGGACTTGCGGTTTTAGGTACCGCCTCTAATGGCGGTAACTGGACAATGGTGGGGCTGCAAAATGGTTCTTCGGAAATAACCAAGCTCACTTTTATGCATGAGATAGGCCATAATATGCGATTTGGCCATTCTGGTGTAGACCGCAACAATGATGGCCAAGTGGATGTTGGCGCAAATTACTCTGGAACCGGTGAGATAATGGGAAACACCTGGAGCCAGGTGTTTGGCAGCGGCCATCGAGACTTACTGGGCTGGTATGACCTGTTTCCAGAATACACGCAAACAATAACGCCGGTTGCGGGTATGGTCCAGACGGTTGAGCTGCAGGCAATACAGCTTCCATTAAATGAGCTATCAAAAGAATTGCCGCAACAAGTGAAGATTAGCAGCGCGAACAACAACCATGGGAATGACAACTATTATATTAGTTATCATATCGAACACGATATCATGAATTCAAATCTCTGGAATGTTGGCCATATAACCATTAGCTACTTACCCAACAATGATTTCTCGCCAGTATATACGCGTGTTTCTACTCTGAAGGAGTTTGGAGATGATTTTATTGATTACAATAATGGGCTTAAAATAAAGTTTGAAGCAAAAGATATCAGTAAAAATACTGCAACGATATCAATAACTTATAACGACTAGACAGATTCGGAAAGTTCAAGATAGGGAGTCTAATATTATGCGCACACTGCTTTTTACTATTGGGTTGGCACTTTCAATAATCGCCCATGCAGGGGAGCACTTTAGCGGAATCGTTGAGGAAGAAATAGTTTTCGACACAATAGATATTGATAAGTCGGAGTACTTTTTTTCTATTAAAGATGAAAGCTCAGGTAGTTACTACTTGATAAATTCTGGGCAGGCAAGGAATAAAGGCGTAGGCATAGGAGATCGCGTTACTTTTTATGGTACGGCTAAAGGTAACCGTATTGATAATATAGAAAGTGTAAAAGTGCTGAAAAAACATGATCGGGATGATCTTTAAGGCGGCTAGTATTTAGTGAAGATAAGGGGCCCTAGAAAGGCAAGGTGATCGACACACGTTTGTCTACCGCAGCTTTAGTGGGCTCCAGCAAACTCAATTTTCTTTGCGGCCTGGTATTAATGTGAAATACCATATTGTTAATCTGTCTTTTTGGCAGTTTGTTGATTTTTATCAATTTCACAAGGTAACAGTTTATTAGTACGTTATTGATTTCGCTGATGCTTCGCACTTGCAGAATATTGCTACTTGTATATAGAAATACCTTTTTTGCCAGGGGCTCTTTCGTAAAGGCCGGCAGTATTGCATTGATATTTCACTGACAATTACAAAGTGCAACAAAATTAAAGGACCATAAAGAAAAGTTTGGATACTCCTCCGGTGATAATAGAACAATACGTTAGGTAAATATGACCAGCCAATATTTAAAAGCCATTGTTATAGCAGTACTTCTTTCTTTCCTGGCGGCCTGTAGCGGCGGGGGATCGGGTAGCGATGATTCGGCCACTGAAACGCCAGCTGTCGAAGACCCACCGACTGAAGACCCACCGGCTGAAGACCCACCGGCTGAAGACCCACCGGCTGAAGACCCACCGGCTGAAGATCCACCGGCTGAAGACCCGCCCGCTGAAGATCCACCAGCTGAAGATCCGCCGGCCACATCAAATGCCGTGCGGGATTTTGCGCTCGACTTTGAACCGATAAAGGTGTTCCGTTTCACCTGGACTGATGCTGCGAACGCCAGCCATTACCACCTATTGGAAAACCCCGACGGGCTCTCCGGTTTTACCCGGGTTGCAGAGGATATTCCGCAGGGGAGTGAAACCTTGGCACTGGAGGTGCCGCTCTATGCGCGGACCAATGCGCAATACTTGATTCAGGCATGTAGTGGGCAGGGTGACCAGGAGCGGTGCACCGACTCAGAGCCGCTGTCGGTTAGTGATTCTTTGGATTCTGCGGTGGGTTATTTTAAAGCCAGCAATACCAATGGATATGATTTCTTTGGAGGCTCTGTCAGTCTCAGCGCTGATGCTAACACCCTGGCAGTAGGGGCGCCTGGTGAGGGCAGTGGTGCCTCGGGAGTCGATGGCGATCAGGACAATAATGAGTTTCCGCTTTCTGGTGCGGTTTATATGTTTGCGCGACAGGATGCTCGCTGGGTGCAGCAGGCCTACCTCAAGGCCAGTAATCCCCCGGTTTCGGGCAGCTTTGGTAATTCTGTCAGTCTCAGCGCCGATGGTTCCAGCTTGGCAGTCGGTACTCGACCACAAGGCGCCAGTTCCTCTTGGGACGGCCCTGCAGCAGTGTATATTTTTATACGTCAGGATAATAGCTGGGCGCAACAAGCCTATTTGGAGGGTGATAGCGATACCAATAACTCCTTTGGTTTGTCAGTTAGTCTCAGTGCCGATGGCAACACCTTGGCGGTGGGTGCACCTTATGAAATAGCTAGTGCCAATGAGGATCAGGAGGATCAGGAGGATCAGGAGGATCAGGAGGATAGCGAGGCCGAAACTGCTGGCGCAGTTTATTTATTTACACGGCGGGACGACAGCTGGGAGCGGCAGGCGTACCTGAGCGCCGCTAATGCTGATACAAGTAAGCACTTTGGTTGGTCTGTCAGTCTCAGTGCTGATGGCAACACCCTGGCGGTGGGAACCCGCTATGAGGGGGGGGCGGTATATTTGTTTGCCCGCCAGAGTGATGCATGGATTCAGGAAACCTACCTGAAGGCTAACAGTATCGATGAAGTTGACGAGAGAGGTGTTTCAGTCAGCCTCAATGCTGATGGCAATGTTCTGGCGGTGGGGATGCCCAGTGATGCCAGTGGTGCTACAGGTGTCGGTGGTATCCAGGGCAGCATTGGAGCGGAAGATTCGGGCGCAGTTTACCTGTTTGTACGGCAGGGAGCTGGCTGGATGCAGCAGGCCTATCTCAAGGCCAGTAATGCCGAAGCGGGCGATTTCTTCGGCAGGTCGGTAAGCCTTAGTGCCGATGGCAATACCCTGGCGGTAGGCGCCGACAATGAGCATAGCAAGAGTCGGGGGGTTAATGGAGAGCAGTACAATAACCAATTAGAGGGCGCGGGCGCGGTTTATGTGTTTACCCGGCAGGGGGCCAGCTGGACGCAGCAGGCTTATGTAAAGGCAAGCAATACAGATTTACATGCATTTTTTGGTATATCTGTAAATCTCAGCGCCGATGGCGCTACCCTGGCGGTGGGCGCTTATGGTGAGTCCAGTAATGCCACCGGGATCAATGGTGACCAGCGCAATATTGACGCCACCTCTGCTGGTGCAGTCTATATTTATTAATTACCGCTCGGCCTTGTAAGGCCATCCCCCGCCGCTTTGGGTGGGGGCTCGAATAGCGGGTATTACCCACCGTTTAAAAATGATAGTGTCCTGGCTTTTTGCCTGGCCAGCAGAGCCTTGTTGGCTATTGGAACCTTGATTAATTTTCCTTCTCCGAGGCAATAGGGTTTCAGCAGTTCGACACCGTTTTTATAGTTCCCGCACCCGCAGAAACTAAGGAGCCTCTGAATAACTCCGTAATGCCTCTGCGGGTCTTGAAGGCTGCAGATGTTAGGCGCAGCTCGCCGTGAATGGCCGTAGTCCTTTGCAAGAGCTGCAACGCAGCAGCTGTGGCCTTCAAGGCCCGCCCTTCGGGGCTTGCAAAGCGATGCACACTCCGCGTTGCGACTTCTTGAAAGGTCTAGACATTCCTGCGAAGCCGCGCCTTGATTGTGAACCGCTCTGCATGCCAGAGATATCACGGAGTTATTCAGAGGCTCCCTAAGAAGGTTCATATGCGGGCCCGGTAACTTTGTGGATTTTTTAAGGCTATGGAGAGTCGTACTTACTGCTGCTAATAGGAGGGCGAAGTAAACCAGTCATCTCTGTGTCGGTCTCTATGGCTGAAAAGGTCTGATGCAATGTCTGCGCTCTCCACCGCTCGCTCTTCGGGATTCCCCGGGGCTTCCTGGATATTTCGTTTTAGAATGCCAGCGCATTCAAGTTGAGTGTTAGTGTTTATGTGGGCGGGGCAACCATTACCTACTGATTGGGCTTAGACAATCCTGCCTGTTGGGACTTGGCCCTAGTGTCATTCTCCCTGGAAAGCGCAGGGTGGAGTGCCTTATTCGCATGGACACCAATCTGGCGCAGTACCCTTCGCTACCGAAGGCGTTTATCAGGTGGCCGAAAAGACTACAATCTAAAAAAACAAGTTAAAACTGAAAGATTTAATTGGTCAATGGTCCCTACTATTGGATGTGTCTATCTCGATATGCCTGTGCTTACTAATCAGAAGCACTCATCTGGCAGATCCGACAATTATTACCGTTGACAAAGAAGGTACACTGATGGCCGGTCCGCGCATTAGCCGCAAAAAACCACAATTGAGATCTAGTGAGGGGGCGCCCGATACTGGGCAGAGCAAAAAAAAGGAAAGCTATTTTTCAAAGTTGAAAGAAAGAATCTTGAAATCCATGGGGGGCTTGAGAAGGGCACCTAATTCTAAAGGGGGGCAGCCAAAAAGTCCGTTAAAAATACAGCCGGTTAATCTCGGGAAAGAAGAGGGTGAGAAAGATATGAATCCCTCGGAAAAAAGCAAGCACTCACTAATGACCAGTAAAGGCCTTGAATTTAAAAAAACGGCCATTGGCGAAACGCCAGGGGAGGCTACAAGTCAGGATTCCAGGCTGAAAGAAAAAATACTGGCACTTGTAGATAGTAATTCTGAATCTTTATCATCGGATGCCGAAGATCTTCCACCGTTTCTAAAATTTGCTTCGGAAGTTGGTAATCTTGGACAGCTGGGTGCCCCTGATGAACTAATTGAAGAAATTCTAAATGGCGAGACTGACTCTGACTCTTCTTCAGAAGCTTCTGATTTTAGCTACCGCTATAAGAACTTCCTGGTGCCTTTGGGGCATAGAATATAAACCCATACGACAATTTTGATGATCTTACGCTCGTATCCTGGCGGGAGACACTGACTCTTCAAAGCTGAGCGATGTAGGAACCCTAGCGAAGTAACAACCGGAGAGGGGGGGATATAGATGGTACTACTAAAGCTCTATCATAGTGGGATACTAAAAAGCGTGCGAACATCGGGAGCTTCAAAAGCAGCAAGGCACAGGTTTAAGACTGATCTTCAACAATAGCGAACAACACCTAACACATATAACCTTCAGGCTAGGCAGGGAGACTGTAGATTTATTTACAGGCTCTTTAGTAATTCTAAGCTGCCTGGGGAAGCCGTAGTTTTTCTGGTTCTGGTTCTGGTTCTGGTTCGCAGTCGAGTATCGCTAGGCTAATGATACTCGACACTCTATTTGCCATTAAATAGGCCGAAATATCACGCTTTTTGGGCGATTTGTTTTGCCTCGGTAGGCGTGAAGCCATATTTAGCTTTGTAAGTCTGTGTGAAATATGACTGGCTGGAAAAGCCTGATTCCTCGGCAATATCTACGAGCCGCATATTGGTGGTGCGCAATTTAAAGTCTGCGTGACGAAGACGCTGCTCAATGAGCCACAATTTAGGAGAGATGCCATTAAATACCAGCCTAAATTTTCTCCTAAATAAGGTTAGGCACATTCCAATATTTTCGGCATACATGGCTACGGTCCAGCACTTGGTGGCATTTTCCTCCATATAGCGTTTAAAGCTATGGATCTCAGGATTTGCCCTGTCAAGGAGTTCGCCTGCAAGAATTTGGCCGTGTGTACTGCTTAATTTTAAGAGTAACAATTCTTCCAGCTTTAATGCACTCAGTTGATTGTCGCCAAGCTGCTTAACCAGCTTAAAGGATGACAAAGTCAGGTCAGTTAAATGGCAGTTGGGGAATATAATTGGCGTACTCCCTTCAGGGAACATTGGTTTTTCGACGGTGATCCTGTGTTTCTCGCTGTGCAACGAATGGTTATATCTTTTGCAGAAGCGGTTGAGCATGGTTTCCCGGATGCCGACAGCCACGATAACCGCTTGTTGGCCGCTACTGGTGTTGCTGAGTTTACAGCTGTGTCCTGAACCCGCTAGCCAAACCTGCCCTTTTGAAAGCTCAAAGGGGCTATTGCGAGAGGTGACCTTCGCATAGCCGGTGTCCATGATGATCAGGTTTAAAAAAGGGGAAAGACTTAACTCAATAGATTTTCCGGGTGGAACCAGTAGCGTCTGTATCTCAAATAAATCCCCACAATGTTGACATTCGACAACTATCTCCGTGGCCGTCAGTTTGCTCAGCCTCTCGTAAGAGGAGTATTCAATGCTTTTCACTTCTTAGTATTAAACCACTTTCTGATTAAGTCTTTGGGGATGGGTTTTGCTGCTTTAATTGGCAATTAACCCGGGCTGTTCAGGGTTTACTGGTGCAGGGGTTGGGTGTAGGGCTGCGCACAGGTTGGAATGACTCCAGCCTGAAGGGGGGCCCTGAATCCATTGTGGCAACACTCAATAATGGCTATTGTATTCGGGGCTTGGAGCCATGTTTTGTGTAATTGTTCGACATTCATCCCATACTATCCCTACTGTCACTCAGTACTGGCCGGTCTAGCCCTAATGTTACGTTTTCTAATGCTGAACGCTTTAGGTTTCGCGTTGACTTCTTTTGATCTCGGTCTTTTTGATGGTGCTTAAAGGGCACTACAGCCAAGCATCACCACTAAACAACGGTTTAAGGGAACTCGAAAAGTTCCACACGGATATTGCAGCGTTGTTCAGCTGGAAGCCGTGCTGCGATTAGGCCAAATTCGAGCCGCCCGATAACGGGATTGAAACTTTCATCTCCCAGGGGGGGCTTCATTGGCATAAAGTTCCGACTTGATAACTTGGGGAAAGTATCGTTACTGGCGACCCAAGCCTGGTCTTGCCGCCAGCACCTTCCCCTGTACCTGAGAGGCACAAGAACACCGATCCTAACGGACTATCGTTTGAACCAGCGTTGAAATTTAACCTCCAATCATTCTTTATCCTGGTGAAATTGATTTAGATCAAGTTGGGGCTTTGGGTTTTAAGAGTGTTTGATTTTCGAAATGTTATATAAGCAGTATGGCTGGCATTAAGGAGCCTCTGAATAATTCCGTAATATCTCTGCGGGCCTTGAAGGCTGCAGATGATAGGCGCAGCTCGCCGCGAATGGCCATAGCCCTTTGCAAGAGTTGCAACGCAGCAGCTGTGGCCTTCAAGGCCCGCCCTATGGGGCTTTCAGAGCGATTCACACTCCGCGTTGCAACTTCTTGAAAGGTCTAGACATTCCTGCGAAGTCGCGCCTTGATTGTGAACCGCTCTGCAAGCCAGAGACATCACGGAATTATTCAGAGGCTCCCTAAATTTAGAGGCTTTTCAGTGATACATACTATGTCGGTGAATTTTTCAATGATCGGTTTGCTGGATTCTCGCAACAGTCGATACAATTGGACGGTATTTCCTGGGCACAGGGGCGTGAGGTTGCATCAAGATTAGATTGTTGCTGGGGGAAAGTAACGGTAGAGCCCGTGTTTGCCAGGGCCGCCCTCTATAGAAAAGACCGGAATCGATTCCATCTTTATAGTACAAATGGCCATTTCAGCCCTGAACCGTATGCAGGAGCCTGAAGCGCGGTCTTGATAAGGCCGCGCTTACAGCTTAACCAGCAATTTTTACTGGCAGTAAATTTCAATCTCGCCCTGAGGAGATGGCTAGCTCACCTTTCGTGATCGCTAACTATCGGGCGATAATTTACCGTATTGATATAGATGGCGCTTTAAGTTATTGGAAGTTCACAATTACTACTTCCATCGGATTTTCGTAGCTCATAGTCATCACATTTATCGAATCTTCTGACTGCTGCAACTAAGGGAATTCTTCCTGCTCCTCTATTGTCCCTCTCGGAATCCTTAACGAGGTACTCTGAACCTCTAAATTCTTGTACATATGATTGTTTAGGCAGGTTGCATGTTCTTCGGCTATGGAATCCATACTTCTCCCTAAAGCGGTTTACTGCGGAAAAGAAACTTTTCTTTACGCCCGCTAGCAGCTTGGAAAAGCTGCTTTTATTCCCATCCTGTTCGTTTGTTGCGGGGGCGCCGCCATTGACTGCATTCAAACTTGTTGTGGAAGCTGCTCTGCTATTTGCTTGACCTACTCCAGCCATTCTTATACTCCTGGCATAACTTAAATTAGGTGTTGAGATTTAGTGGATGAGCTAGGTTTGATTAAGATCATTACCGCTGCATCATTCAGGTTAAATATTATGGAAATTTATCGATTAAGTCTTTTAGATTTGACCTGGAATTTTAGTTTCTGGACATATTTTGAATGGTTGCCAATGGCTTGAGTGGTTGGTCGATTCCAGTGTTTTTGGGCTAAGGAGCCTCTGAATAACTTCGTGATACCTCTGGTATGTAGAGCGGTTCACAATCAAGGCGCGGCTTGGCAGGAATGTCTAGACCTTTCAAGAAGTCGCAATTCGGAGTGTGAATCACTCTGCAAGCCCTAAAGGGTGGCTCTTGAAGACCACAACGGCTGCGTTGCAGCTCTTGCTAAGGATTAAGGATATTCGCGGCGAATTGCGCCTAACCTCTGCAGACTTCAAGACCTGCAGAGGTACTGCGGAGTTATTCAGAGCTTTCTTTGTTCTCGTTAACGATGGTTATTTATCCGGCCGTCGAAGAAAGCTCTGCGGCTCCATTACCCTATCGTGGCAGGCAATGGGTACCGGAAGGGTTTATTGAGTGGCCCAGGCTAATGCTCAATCTCCGACATAGACTACGCTATCGAAATCCTCGATCATAGGTTCTACGTAGTTTTCAATTTTCTCTTTATTATTTTCCAACTGACAGTGGACCTGGTTTAAGTAGTCCTCCGCAAGGGCGAGTAATGTAGAAAAGTCTCCTTTTGCTTTGCCCGTATCTTCTCCCTGGCCGGGATATACTGCGCCGCCTTTAATTATGGTTGTTTGAGGCGCACCCGTATGTACTCTTTGTAAAAGATCACTTAACTTTTTCCCCTGGTTGGCAATGTTTTGTGGGAGGTTGTTGTTTAGGGTCTGTATCTGTTCACGCTCATAGTCTAGTGTGCCCGTGTCATCTATATCGACTAATTGTTTAAGGGCTACATCGTAAGTAGTAATCGCCTTCTTAATTTGGTCAATATTGCTATGCCAGTGAGGGAGGTCCAAGGGCTTCTTTCCCTCTAACTGAGAATAAATCATTGCGATGGGGGTTTTATAATCCGATTTTAATAGTGAATCGATTTTATCCTTGAGGGAGATGTTTTGTTGTCCCAGTGCTAGTTTTCTGAGGGGATCTTGTTGGCGGGCTTGTGTGGGGCGCACGCGACGAAAATAATCACCCCTTTTCGGCTTTAGCTTTCCGCCTCTTGGCATCAGTGCTTTTTTCCGGTTTTGTTTCAGTTGCTCCTTGGGTGAGAGGTCTGCCTCACTCTCGGCGGCCTTTGCTTGGCAGGCCATTTCCTGCTTAACGTGCAGTTGCAGTTGCTTATCATCCATTTTTTGGAGCTCTTCCAGATATTTGGCAGTCTCTTTCTGGGAATTGCGATATTTTCGCTCAAGCACTTTGTCTCCCCCCAAAGGTTTTTTCAGAGATTCCAAACTATTTTTTGTGAGTTGAAATCTTTCAAATCCCTTTGCAAAAGCAGATTTCTTTTGGACTTGGTGCTTCCTGGTGGAAAAAGTAGATGAAGGTCCACCCTGTTTGCCGCTGGTATCAGCATTTCGACGCTCGTTATTGGGGCGGCTGGATTGGGCGTTGGGTTTGCGTGATTTAGTGATGCACATACAGATTCCTTGCTTATACCGGCGTTGTGAAGATGGTTGATAGCCAGGATAATAATTGACCTGCACTGTGTCTTTCGAATTCATTGAGGATTTTTAGGTTTCGGTCAAATTTCCACATTGTGTGGAGTGAGACTGGGGGTTTACCAATAATGCCAAAATATTCGATCACTCCCTGCCTGTTGGTGGCAATATTTAGGGAGTAATTAACCTCTGAACAACAAAGCTGGATAGTCTACTGAGTATTATTTCCAGGTTGTATGGATCGCTAGGCAGTGGCTAATTATATCGAGGGCGGGTTGGTATTAGGAGTCGCTGACTATAGTGAGTATTTGCCAGGGCTGCACCATATAGCAAAAATAGCGCTCTCCACTCCGGGCTAAAAAAATAGTTGCTTACCCTTGTGTCTGATATTTGTAGCTTAGCCTTTAATTTAACTGGCGGGAAGCAGCTGCTTCACTCTTTGTAAATAAATGGCTTTAAATTGCGCTTCCGCCAGTGATAACAAATATGTTACCAATTAAAGGGGAGTCATTTGGTTGGGTTAAATATTTAGTCATTGGGCGGTTATTTCTTTATTCTGTCGAATGCAGGCTATGAATTTGTAGAAGAATTTTATTTGTTGGATGTTTCCTTTTATATGGCAAGCCTGCCACCGGGAATGCCTGGACCAGAAAAGCTATCCAGGCTGCCCGCCTTAACGGATATATTTAGTCTCCATTGGTAGCGAGGAGAAACTCTCCCGCTACGGGGAGAGCATTTTTTTCTTCATCCGGTACATCTTCTATTTTAGTGGCATCCGGAACCTCGAAGGATGTAGGGTCATGTTCCGGTACCAAAGGGTATGCTTTGTTTGGGTCCTCAATTGTTATCTCAGATGCTTCTGCGGTATATTCGGCTGAATCATGTGTAATTCGGGAGTTTACACTTCTTTGAGTTACGCCTTCATTGATTTGTGATTCGTACTGCGCCTGGTAAAGTGAAGAGCGATGATTGAGTGCCCTTTCTGGGCGTTGAAGCCCTATCATGCGCTTCAAGGCGTTTACTGCGGAAGCGAACCATTTTTTTGCGCTCTCTAGTAGCTTTGAAAATGTGCCTCTATTCCCGCCTGCTCTGTTTCTGCTAGGGTCATTTTGAATTTCCGGTACAGTGCCTGATACGTGCGCTGATCTATGTGAAAGTTGACCTACTCCGGGCATGTTGCACTCCTGGTGAAATTTAAGATAAGTACTGAGGTTTAACGGATGGGCCAAGCTGGGCTGGAGCCATTGCTATAGCTTCATTCAGGTTGGATCTTATATTAATTTTATCGGGTAAGTCTTTTGAGTTTGACCGTAATTTTTAGTTTATGGGCATAATTTGAGTTGCTGCCAGGGATTGAGAGGGTGGGTCGAATTCAGTAGCTATCAGCTTGAGCGTGCGGTGTTCTCGGGGGAGCTGGAATTGTCGCTATTACCATAATACAGAGCGTCTTATGGTGGCGTTTGATTTTTTTGCAGTCACTGGAGATACCTGCGGGCTTCTTGTGTTTTTCACTAAAACCGAAATACTAAAAATAGGACGAAATCCGGAAGGCGATTGAATTATAGAGAAGTGAGTTTTCCCTGATAGGTAGCGTTACTTGCGCGCCTGACTTGAAAGTTTGATTGTAAAGAAATGTATATGCCCCAGCCCGAGTGAAAGTACCGTTTTGGTGGTACTTGATATTTCATGTAAGGGGGGATCTCAAACCTACCTGAAAGCGACTTATAGCAGGATTATCACCATTGATAAGGAGGTGCAAATTTGGTGCGCCACGACAGGCATATGGAACCCCTTGCATAAGTTCGGCACCTGCGCTGGCTGAAGAAGAATTTCCGGCTCCCATGTATTTCGGGTGAAGTCTGTGAGTCCGGCAGAACAAAAGAGGGGGTAGTAGCCAGGTTTTCGAGATAGTTGCCCAGCCTGGTTGGGGGTATAAAGAATTTTTTCCCTGACTCAAAAGTACCAATATCGATAGGCTCTTTGGGGGTACTCCCAAGTATCCCAATAGAGCCCAAACTTAAAGTTGCCCGGCTCATTCCGTATCAACATTTTGTAAAGTATAATGCCGCTATTGTATCAAGCCTCAGTTCTGCCCGCGTGACCTGCTGCCTAGACTGAATAGTCAATTCCATATTTTAGTATCCGCACTGTTGCACGGGCTCCCTGCTTATAGACCCTGCAAGGCAGGGAAATAACGACTGGGGCTCCTTCAGGACCTGATACCCTATTTAAGGAAGAGGTTGGTTCTCTGAATAGTTCCACGCTCTCTGTGTGTCTCTAAGGCCCACCTTGGGGTTTTTCTAAGCTGCGTTGTGGCTCCTTACCTGCGGCCTGGTAGCGACTGCTCTGAAAGCAATGAGCACTACGGAATTATTCAGAAGCGCCCTGGGAGTTGTTTTGATGTATTTGGAGTGTTAATGCGCGCTTTCTCACCCGCTTCTATAAGGCTAATTTTACATTTAGCTGATACCACTGAACCTATGGAGGGGCTTCTGCGGTTATGTGTATGACGGTCAAAATGCTCGGAGAGCTGACGATTTACTGTGATGGAGAGCTGCTCAATTTGCCGAAGTCCAGAAGGACAAGGGCACTTTTGGCCTTTTTGATTATGGCCGCTCGGCCACACCGTCGCGATCGGCTGTGTGAAGTCTTTTGGAAAATGCCTGATGATCCAAGGGCATCGCTGCGGTGGTCATTAAGTAAAATACGGTCGGTTGTTAATCATCCTGGTGCCGAGCGCCTAATTGCGGATCGGGAAAGAGTCAATTTAAAAGGGGATGATTTTCTGGTTGATATCAGCGTTATCGCAACGCAGCTGGAATCACCAGGATTATCAGCCGGCAAACTCAAAGCCATTTATACTGATCTAAAAGAGCCGTTTCTAGAGGGGATGGATTTGCCGGACCAGCCGTTATTCCAGGAGTGGCTGCGCGGCGAGCGGGAGGAAGTAGGGCGTCTGCGTGGTAGTGTTCTGTCACGCCTGTCTGTGCATCCAGATATACCAATACCCGATCAGTTGAGATGGGCGCGAGCCTGGGAGGCTCTTGAGCCGTTTAACCCCCAGGCAGCGACAAACCTGCTCAAGTGTTTGGATAAGCTGGACCTAAAGCGTGAGCAGGCAAGGCTGCGCCCCGCTTTGGTGGACAGGTTTCGCAAGGCTGGATTAGCCTGGACCCCATTTGTGTCAAGTGCCATCACGGGCAACCGGGAGACCGCTGGCAATCCAGTTCTGGAGCGTAAACTTCTCACGGAGCAGGAAGTTAAATTTTGTACGGCTTCCGATGGTGTGCGCATTGCGTATGCGACCTTGGGCAAGGGGCCGTCCATTGTGAAGGCTGCTAACTGGTTGAGCCATTTGGAGTATGACTGGGACTCACCGATCTGGAGCCCGCTATTTAAGGAGCTGTCGATAGATCACCAGTTTACGCGCTATGATGAGCGCGGCAATGGTCTTTCAGACTGGAATGTCGGTGATATATCTTTTGAATCTTTCGTAACGGATCTTGAGACGGTTGTTGAGGCCTGTGGTGCGGATGATTTTACCCTGCTGGGTATCTCTCAGGGGGTGGCTGTTTCTATTGAGTATGCGATACGGCATCCAGAAAAAGTAAAGCGGCTTATTTTGTTTGGCGGTTATGCAGCGGGCTGGCGGATAGGGGCTACAGAAGCTGTTGTCAAAGAAAGGGAAGCGGTAATGACTCTCACGGGGACTGGTTGGGGCAAAGATAATCCCGCTTATCGGCAAATATTCTCCTCAACCTTTATGCCAAGTGCTAATGCTAGCGAACTGGCTTGGTTTAATGAGTTTCAGCGCCTGACAACCTCCCCGGAAAATGCAGTGCGCTTCCTGTCGGTGTTTAGCAGTATTGATGTTCGTTCTCGATTGAGCAAGGTAACTGTTCCTACGCTGGTTCTTCATTCTCTGGGAGATCAACGTATTCCGGTAAAGACAGGCTACGATATTGCATCAAGTATTCCAAATTCGAAGTTTATTAGTTTGAACAGTGATGGGCACTTGTTACTGGGGCGAGAACCGGCCTCAAAAGTATTTGTGGAGGAAGTTCGGAGGTTTATATCCAGCACTTAACCTGAGCCTCTAATAGGGCATCTTCCATGCTGGATCGCCGGGCTTGTAAATAGCTGCACACAGTGGTTGTGCCCAGGCATGTGCGATCAATGGCAGGGTAGTATTATAGGCTATACTAATTATCATCGAGTGAAGGGGGGTATCCGGGAAAGATGCCCCCCAACCGTTATATATTGCTTTCAATATCACAAAAGATATACCGATAGCTCTCTAGTGGATAGATAGCGAATATCAGCCTGTGGATACTTTCGAATAATCTCCAGTGCTGCCAGGCTTGCAGAGTCTTTATCAGGGTATCGTTCCGGTTGTTTAATATTTGATATCCTTCTGCCGGACATAAAGCGGACAACAATAATATAATGCCCTCCCCATTTCCCCCAAAGTACTTTGCTCGGGTACTCAGTGGGGGGCGATTGCTCTGGTGGCTTTTCCTTTTTTTTAAAGGATAACTCCGTCTCACGTTGATGCATTAATTCAGCGAGTTGATTGAGCTGTTGACTATAATCTTTGATTACCATTTTTCCTTAGTGCCAGTAAAGTCCTTTCCCATCAATTCGCAGTCAAAGCGCGATTCGCAAGGGGCTATTGTTATGATTAATTATTATGCGGAAGTTTTATAAACACAGGCACAGCGCCTTCCGCTTTTACTGCACCCTGGGATATTGCCGCCCGGAGGCGTTTAGCGTTTAAAGCGCGCTGCTTATTTGTGGTGACTTGTATAGTTGCATTGAGTTTTTATTCACTTCCTTAAGGGTAGCAATTGTATGATCTTTAGTAGATAAGGTGATCTCTCCCTGGCCTGGAAACAGGGGCTGCACTTGCTGGGAGGTAGCGGGAATAAACTGGATTATGCTCAGCTGTCCTCATTTTTGAGCGGCCTGCCTTACGCCTTGGTGCCGCTAAATTATCGTCTGGCGTTACCACTAGTTTGGCGGAGCACTACCTGCCTGTGTTGAGGCGGCAGTATTGGCTGTTTTCACGCTACATACTGCATATTTCAATAAGCGAGGTTGGGTAGGCGAATTGAACCTGCTAAAAAAGAGCAGTGCAAAACCTTAAGCAGATTAAATTTTATTACAATTTAATCCTCGAGTCTCTTAAATTTTGCTATTAGATTTTAGATTTTAGATTTTAGATTTTAGATTTTAGATTTTAGATTTTAGATTTTAGGTTTTGGGCTTTAATGGGTGTTCCAAGGTTTCGGTACATATAAGAAGCTTTGTTGGCTGCTACTATTCCCCTTCCGCCAAAGAGGAACCTTTCCGGAATTTAGGTGCTGAGCACCTGGTGGTGCCTCGATCCAATCCCGTATCCGGCCCGCTGGACATAGCTTCCCAGGAATTACTTGCTTGCCGGCTCGGCGTGACAGCTGCGGCCTTGGGGTGCACTGGTGATTGTAAAGTACAGGCCTCGGATTGGGGCCTGGGGGCAGGTAAATATGGACAATGGTCGTTGCGAGCTTGGCGCTACGCAGGTGCAATACAAGATTGAAAGTCAATCTGTCAGGGTTCTTTCGGGGGCATAGAATGATTGGAAAAACCAATTTCTAAAAAAATAAGTCCAAAGTTGAAAGATTAATCAGCGCCGGGCAATTACCATTAGTGCCAGAAGATGTGATATTTGTTACCGGAAGTTGAGGTATAAAATGAGCAGCGAATTTGAAATCCCCTGGATTGACTGCCGTGAGAGAGTGCCCACAAATGAAGATGCCACAAGACGTGGTATGGTTGAGGTGGTTTGGTTTGATGTAGAGGCTGGCCCGGTGCAGATCAGCTGGAAAACAGGCATTGATCACTTTGAAAAAGCCAAGAGTTATGCCGGCTGGCGCCCTCTATAATCCGCAAAGGTGGTGACTACATCTAATTTGTGGGTCTAGAGTGAGCGCGACAGGCTCGTGTGGCCCTGCTTGGTGTCATGAGGTCTGGAGAGGGTGTAATAGTCACCAGCCCTGGAGGGTGCGGCAGGGGGCTGATGCCTTGGCTTCCAAATCCTATGCTGATCCTGCTGCCCGGCCCTGGCTTTAAGGGTGGGCAGCATATTTGAGCTTGCGAGCTAAATCTTAAGCCCCCAATCAATCCCTGCGGAGTCAAGCGTGGCCGGCAGCCAGGCGGGAAGCCTTTGCGCTGCCTCGTAGTGCCTGCCAATGGTTCAGGTGCAGCCCGTTGACGTCTTTAAGGGGTTGGAGTACCTGGGAGGCAAGCCCTCTTTTTGGGGGCAGTCGTCGTACTTAAAAGTAGTTCCCGGCGCTTTAACTTTAATCGGGTATCACGGAGTTATTCAGGGGCTCCCTAAGTCGCAAGGAGCCAAGGAATCCTTGCCATATATCCGTCTGTGATGGGCGATGCCTCCTATCGGGCGGCTGCCTGCCTGGAGCTCTTCAGGGTGAACTTGGTTGGGACCCCTCAAAAATGACCAAAAGTCACAACTACATCAGGAAAACCTAAAGAAAAAGCGTTTTAGGTTGGGTAATCTTAGATAGTGTCACTTAGTCTTCCCGCTGGGAAGGGAAATTATTAATTGGGTGGTTCTATTAATGCTGCATCAATTGGAGCGAAAGAGTTGGACGCACTGTGTGAGGCTAAAGTTGGTCTCTGTAAGGCAGCTGCACCCTTCAGGACCAGGTGTGAGCTGGAAACCCTGCCTCTATAGCAACCATTTAATCGAGAGCCTATTTTATTATGTCAAATAGTATAAAGTTAAATGGAGCCCACACTGCCCCGGGGGCTCGCATAGATGGTTGTGGTGCTGCCCCCTTAAGCCAGGATGCACAAAAGGTCCCTAGTACCTTTGCAAAAAATCGCCAGACAGAGGTTGTGGCCGATGTTGCCCCCTCTCAGAGCCAGCCTTTCTCCAGTCCCAGGTCTATCGATAAGGTGGATGCGCACACTGTCCCCGGGGGGGAGAAAAAAGTTTTACGTGACCTCTTTCGCGGCATGAACGATATAGTTTCGATCGATAATTCTTCGAGTCCGGCGGAGAAAGTTAAGCAGCTAAAAGACATTATACAAGTGGCTGATAAAAAACTTGCCGGGGGCGATTGATAGCTCAATTGCTGGGAGCGCAAGCCCACTGCTTTTTGTTGAATTGAATTTTAATTACCTCTAGATAACTTGGGGAGAGATCGCGTATGGGCCTACATCTGCCTTCAATTTCGGGACTGACTTCCGCCATTAAAACCGACCCGGCACTACTTAAGCAAGTGGAAAGCATGAGTAGCGTTCAAAAGCTAAGGATTGGCGCACAGCTGATTTTTAAGGGTCTTACCAGTTGGGCATCTCCGCCCCGGGGCAAAGACAGGGATGAAGAACCTGCTGCCCCAAAAGAAATTAGAGCTGAAACTTCAAATGTAGATCAGCAGTTGACGGAGCTTTTGACTGTAATTAGACAGTTGGCAGTTCAGCTTGGAAAGGTGATTGATAAAATCGATCCACAAAAGGGCGGATCTAGTAGCTTGCCCCAGCTTCAAGGTGAAGATGCTGCCTCGCAGAGGCAGGCGAGCGAATTGAAAGCACCAGGAAGCGCACAAGGTAAGTCTACGGTTGGGGCTCGCCATGCGCCGTTTACACTTGGAGACCTTAACAATCAGATAGGAAAGCTTAAACAAACAGAGAAGCGGGAAAGAGCACAAGGAAAGCCCCCTACTAACGGTAACCGCCTTGCTTTGACGCCTGAACTCTTAGGAGGGGCAATAGAAAACCTAAAAAAAACAAGGATGCAGGAGTTTGCGCCAATAGAGAAGACTAAACCAGCCATGGCTGGGCAGCCTACTAGCGGTAAGCGCTTTGTGATGACACGTGATGTCTTAGGGGAGGCATTACAAAGCCTAAAAAAAACAAAGGAGCGCGCGCCAATAGCGAAGTCTGAGTCAACCCCGCTTGAGCAATTCCAACAGAAGATATTTGAAATAAGAAAAGATATAGCTCCGGAAGAGTCGGGTGATAATTTGGATGATAATTGGAGTGATTTTGAGGGTGGTAGCAAGGCGGCCTCCCCCAAGGCAATGGACGACCTGAGCGATTCGCAAAAAAAAAAATAGAAGAGCTGATTGCGTTTATTAAAAAGGATCGTCAGTGGAATTCAGAAATCGGGGACTCGCTGCCTGGTTTAATTAGCGCGCATCTTAAAAGAACAATTTATGTTGTGAGTCCTAATGGTAGGGGAGGGGGCAAAAATGTAAAGAATATGCAGTGCATTCAGGTGGATGTGAAGTACCCAGGGAAAGAGCCGATATTCCTTTATCTCGATAAGCGCAAGCAGCATTACCAGCCTATGCTAAAAAAATTAAATCATCAAGGGCGGGAATCTTTCAGCTTTGCAGGCAAAGCAGGAAAGGGGGATCTTAAAACCATTCCTGTCAAGCCTGACGGGAACTGCATGTTTAATTCTGTAGCGATCGCTCTTAATCGTGAAGATAAACGCGAAGTTTGTAATAATAATTTGCTCCGCAATAGGCTGGCTGACTGGATTAGGGAAAACCCCGGACACCGCGCTGTTCAGTTTTATCTTGAAACAGATGGCTTAAAATAAGGTAAAGTTGCGAGGTCGCTTAGTGGCCTGGGGCAGTGCGGCTAAAATTCGCGTGTAACGGGCTTTGAGTTGGAGGTTAAGGGGTATTTGTTGAAGCTATTTTTATAAATATCCCATTCTGATTTTATAAATATCCCATTCTGAGATTGGTTAGAACTTTTAGGGAAAAGGCTTCCTAGGTATATTGTTAAAAATAAGAAGGTTAGATATATGTCGGATTTAAATGGTAGCACTCTCAGCGTTAGAGGCTCACATAGCCAAAAAGTCAACTCCCCTAATGATAATCAGGGTGCAACTCCCGCACGTGCACAACGGCAAGGGGTGTTTAGGCGAATTCGCAGCGCGCTAAGCGCTATTTTTTACAGAATGGTGTGTGTAAAAAATAGGGTTGCCCATTCCCGGCCGCAACAGATCACTGTAGAAAAGCACCCCGATAGTTCCCGGCATACACCACTAACTCCTGAGAGTTCTCATTATCGAGTGAGAGGCGAGTTCAATGGGGTTAAAGTGAATTTTAATGCAATCCCAGGTTCTTCTGAGAGCAAGGTGAATGGCGACAAGCCGGACTATACAAAAATTGATGATAGGAATTTAAGTAATATTTTTGGGCATCGTGAGGTTGGCAAGCTGGCGGTAGTTGGAGATTCCAGTAAGTGGATTGACATATTTGAAGAAGAAGCGATGGCTGCGCCGAAGGTGTCGTCGCAACCCAAAAGGCAGCCCAGTGTGCTACTCGACAGCGCAAAAGATTCCATTGATGCTTGGTTCGATAAAGCTCCTGGTGCAGAGGCGGAGAAGCGGGAAGTTGGCATTACCGGTAGTCTTCCGAGCGTACTGAAATAAGGGCGCGGAAAGCTCCAAGGAGTGTGTGAGAAGTGGAAAAGTAAATGTGCGGACTATGTTTGAGTGAAGATAGATAACGCCACTACTTGTTTTCAATAAAGCAGACGGTAGATTATTTCTTCGGATACATATGCGCGCATATATTTCCCTTTGTATAGCGGTATCTCCAGCATACGAATTTGTAACAGTGAGGCTTATGCAGTAAGGGCTTTACTGGGAACAGTGTAATCAATTACAGCAGGTTTAATTACCCTCCCTGCTGCCAATAATTATTTTGGAAACTGAGGGGGTTTAAACAATAATTTTTTGGAGGGTGATATTTTGCCAGGAACTGTAAACAGTGCTAGCAGTAAACAATCTGTAGGAAAGGCTAGTCAATTGGAAGATGCCGGTTTAAACCGGGATAATCTGCGGTCTAAGAAGTTGTTTAGCTTTAAAACCCTTAGGGCGGGCGTAAGCAAACTCTTTTCATCAATGGCAAAGATGAAAAAAACGGTATTGTCGATGCCGAAATTTATGCGTCCAAAGTTTGTGGGGGCGAGTAATGGTGGAAAACCAAATGAAGGCCTGGAGGAATTCAGGGAAAATATGCTTAAGGATCCTATAGATCCTAATAAACGCTCTGTATTTTTATCGAAGACGTTTGGTGGTCGTAAATCTTTGTTTTTATCAGCGAAGTATAATGATCAAAAGCTTCTCCCTGAGAAGCCCGATACAAAGACGGATACCCTAGGGTTAGCGGCGAAGGTGGACTCTCGGACAGCGCCACCGCCACCGCAAAAGACACCCGCTGCGCCAGTCTTATCGCCAATTGTAGCCTCTGCTGATTTCCCTAGTGATCCTGACCTTCGGCAATTGTTTAGATATGGGCTTGGGCCGGAGGTAACACCAGCCTCTGCTGATACAAGCAAGGGTGTGGATGTCGGAGATGCTCCTGATAGCGTAACAGATTTCGATGCGCAAACATTAGTAACCGAAGAGTTCACGTCCGACTGGTGGGACGACGTTCGTGACAAGTCGGAGGCCGCTAGTGAAGGCTATGTGCGAGGGCGCGGTCGTGAAGTACCGAAGGGTTATGCAGCGGAGGTCACAAAAAACGCAATTAAAGATATCGAAAAGGAAATATTCGGATGACTATCATTTGATGATGCTCTTCCTAAAGAAGTCACTAAAAATTGAAAGGTCTATCGCTTCGGTATCTTTAGTGCAGCGTTTAAAAACAAGTGTCAGGCCCTCAGTCCGGTAACAAGGGGGATGCCGAAAGCCTTGGATTAATTGCGAGCAGTAGTGAAGCCGTAGGTTGCTACCGTTGAAAACTGGAAAGCGGCACGTTTCCCTTAATGATAGCTTGCAAAGCTGAAGCCCTGGGGCAAAGGCTTTGCGAGGAAAAGTGCAATTACCACAGGTTTAATTGCCCCGGGCGCCAATAATTGTTTTGGAAGCCTGGGGCTTAAATAATGGTTTTTTAAAGAGATATAGTTTGCCAGGAAGTGTAAAAAGCGCTAGCGGTAAGCAGGCAGTAGATACGGCCAGCAACCAGAAAGCGGCAGGTGTAAACCAGGAAAATCCGCGGCCTAAGAAGTCGTTTGGCTTTAAAAGGCTTAGGGAGAACGCAAGCAAACCGTTTTCATCATTGGCAAGGATGAAAAAACGGTATTGTCTACAGGAAAATTTATGCGTCCACAGGAGGGGGCGAGTTGCAGTGATGATTCGTTTTTCGAAAAATATTCTGACTCTATAGAGTTGGCCTTAGCGCTTCGTGATGGAAAAACAACCCGTAAGGCTCTTCATCGGCGCTGGGGGCAGTTCAAGGAGCTAGGAGATTCCAAGTCCGTGGGGAGAAGATTGCCGGGCAGAGAGCCTCATCCGGTAGAAGTTGCCTACGATAAACTAGGGCCTATCTCTTGGCAAAAGGATGAGGAGGCGGGTGTCGATAATTCCAAGCTCGATGCGAGAACATTGCCGGACGTAATATCCTGCTGTGGTTGGGAGTGCGATTCAGAGAAGGAAGGTGAGCTTGTAGTGGACGACTATTTACGGGCAGCACGTTTACAGAAAGAAAGTTAAGTTTTTTCTTCCGCTTTTGCGGGCGAAGTTCGGGGTGCGGTTCATGGGGAACTCCTGATGCTGTATAAGATACTTAACTCATGGCTTGGCCTGAAGATCTCCAGGCCGGCCATGAGTAAAGCCTTCTGCGTCTTTTCCGGTGCGCAAGGGGGGGGGTATGCCGGAAGCCCCTACGCGCACTTGCGGTCATACATCCCGGTTGATATTTATCAATTCTGCAAGCCGGTGGAGCACTATAGTGATGGCCGTGGCTTGTTGTTGGGGTGCGGTTTTTCTGGAGGTAACCCTAACTTTTGCAGGATCTCGATGCGGAGCACGAAGTGTTCTGCAGTCTTCAGCTGGCGATTGTTAAAGACTACAGCATCTGCGTTACAGGTCACGCTATTGCCCACCAACTTGAGGTCTGGCTGGATATTGTGGTGTTACTCAGGGTTATCCTCCCGTCATTAACCTGTAGTCCCAATCCCAATCCCAATCCCAATCCCAATCCCAATCGCGCCCAAAATTCACCAGCGCTCCTCCTGCTGCCGCACTCGGGTAGTGACAAATTTCAACGGTGGTTTCCACGGTGGTTTCCACGATAGCTTCAATGGTCTCCGGGGATAATGCCTAATTAACCTAGATGGCTTGCATTCACTCCGCTTGCAGTCCCGCTCTCCAGGCCCACTCTTTACCCCTGTAGAAATACAGCGATGGCGAGATTTTATTTTGCTACTCGCCAGTTCCGCAGGAGGACAAATGGTGAAACTAAACTTTGACCGTTTTTAGGTGGGAGGTATTTCCCCAGCTGTACTTTGGGAGGTTTAGAAGTGAGGAGGGGAGCGTTAGGGCTAACCCCGATTGAGTAGGCGCTAACTTGTTTTTGGTAGAGCCTGGATAGTGGCAAGCACGCTTGGGTGTCGATGAATATTAAAGGAGCGGGCTTGTGGTGAGTGAGGTATTGAGCAGCCGGGCAGCTCCAGTGGCGAATTAAATATTTCGTGAAAAAAAACTGAAATCTAAAAAAAAAATACCAGAAATCTAAAGCGGCGATTTTTGGGCGACGTATGATGGTACTGAATGTTGGGTCAGGTAGGGCTTCTGTGCCGACTGACAGTAACGTGATTGATAACGGCAAGCGCTCATACCTCAGTTTAGCTTGCAAGGCTTGGAGATAGGGGGATCTATGGTTGACAGTGTCACGCAAGTAAAGGTGGCGAGTACCGACAGTGTCTCGCAAAGCGGTTCAACATCTGCGGCAGAAGCCGAATCTGTTTCGGCAGAGTCCAGCGGGGATCTGTGGTTCTTTGGCTCCTCCAAATTTCGCATGGATGGCAATGGCGATGTGCGCCTGGCAAGCTCGGAAGAAATCCTTGGGGAAACCAAAAGCTCTCCATCGGCCATGGTGGATGTGCTTTCTACCGGCGCCGACCTGCTGCGCTTCGATGCTAACGGCTATTACCAGGATGATGTAGATGCGATCGCCGCCCTTCATGCCCAAGCCGATAAAACGACCGAGGAAATCGCTGAAGAAGTCCAGCAAGCAACGGTCGATTTGCGCAATAAGATGAGGGCGGATATTGAAGCCGGTGTCTTTACTGTTGATGACGCCGGCCAGGTTTACCACAACGGCGTGGCAATTCCGCCGGAAAGTGTCGGCTTTGAATTAAACGCCCTTCTGATTGAATCCCTGACGAATCAGGTATCTGAGCTCAACCAATTAAAAAGTGACATAGTTGCTGTCGATGGGTGGGTACAGGCAGAGCTTGAAGAAAGTGAAGAGGATCATGTGGTTGCTCTCTATGATATTGATCAAAGGTGCTATATCGAAAAAAAGAGGGCCTATAGTGGAGGGTCAGCTATGATCGGCGCCAGTTGGGGAAGATCAGGTTATAACGATGAGTATGACTTTTGTAAGTGGCACGAGGTAGAAGGCCACGAATCAGACTTCGATAAATTTGCTGCGGAAACCTTCCCGGAGATGGAATCTGAAAAGGGTAAGGAGGGCGATGTACTCATGGACTCTATTCGCAGCGATTACGACCGCCTGATGGAAGGCTCCGGCCTCACCACCCCCGAGTGGGGAGAGGAGATGCCTAATAAGGAATACGATACAAAAGGCCCGATGTCGGGTGAAGGCCTTTCACAGAAGTCAGAAATCGCCACTCGAGATTTTAACTGGGAAAATAGCACCGGAGCGGCGGGGGGGAATAAATATCGAGGCACTGACCAAGCGAAAGAAACCAATAGAGTCGCCTTCGATACAACCACATTCACGTCTGCCAAGGAAAATATCAATGCCCGGGTATCCACACTGTCTACGGTGACTGAGCAGCTGGGCACCAACCTAAACGTGGATAATAGTCGCTATAACAACCTGATCGAAGCAATGAACAACTACAACAAGTCAGTATTGGATTCACTGAAAAGGTTTTCCATCTACTAATTCCGTTGGCAAATGTTACTACTTGCTGGATGCTAATTTTTTCAGGAATGGTGCAGGGTATGTTTATTGATACTGAAGAAGCTGCTAAACGCTGCCAAAACACGCTGGATCGAGCCAATCGCGCAATACGGCAAAGCGAAAAGCGAGAGGCTGAGCTGACTCGCGCCCTCGGGTGCTCGCGGCAGCAATGGGTAAATCAGGTAAAGCAGCAATTTGGGGAGGCAGGAGTGCAGGAACAATTTATGGCCAGAAAGTTGTTGGACGAAACCCTGTATAAGAAAGAGCAGATCGATTTGTCGCCCGTAAAAAAACCCTTTTTTGTGATGAACCCGGTATAGCGAGGGGCAAGTATGTCGAAAGTAGATAGTGTGCCCTCCCTGACTGATGATATTGATGAAAATGACTGGATTAATTTCCTGGAAAAAGGCGGAACCTTGGCGGAGGCTCTGGATGTTAATGCCGAGGAGCTGGAGGCCATATATACATTAGCCTATAAAAAATATGAAAGCTGCAATTACAAGGAAGCCTTATCATTATTTCAGCTGTTGTGTCAGTGTGATCACTATGAAGCCAAGTATATGCTGGGGTTGGGTGCGACCAGGCAAGCGTTGAGTGAACATCAATTGGCTGGAGAGACTTTTAGTTTTGCAGCTATTGTCCACCCGCACGACCCACGATTTCCATATTATGCTGCCGAGTGCCACCTGGCATTAGGTGATTGGCGTAGCGCTGGAAGCGGTTTTGAGATGACCATGCTTAGGTGCGAAGGAAAGCCAGAGTTTCAAACCCTAAATGAAAAAGCCACTGCTCAGTTTGAAAGGCTAAAAGCCAAACTGGACAGGGAACAGCAAATTAAGGACAAAAGCAATGACGACGGTTAATGGGAATCAACCCCCCTCAATCTTTACTAACACCCTACAAGTCCTCCCTGAGCTTTCACAGGAGAGCCTGGAAATTGCACAGCGAGAGCAGTTAAAGGCCGAAGCAGGTAATGCTGGCCTGGCCAGTTTGAACAAAGAGGTTAAGAGTGCGCAAAGGGCCGAGTTGCAAGTTCCTTCTGCAGATACTGAGACGGGTGATTTTTACGAAACAATCACACTTGCGCTGTCTAAAATGGCAGGGCTTATGGGTGACATGGCGGACACTATTCAGGTAGAGCTGCAATTTAAACAGTATGAAATCAAACAGCTGCTCAAAGATAAATTAAAGACAATTGAAGAAAATCAGGAGCGCCTCGAAGAGCAGGTAGAGGCTCGCAAAGCCTTTGAAAATCAGAAAAGGCGCTCAGGGGTTTTTGGCAGCGTGATGAATTTTACATTTGCGGCTGCGGAAATTGTTAGTGGGGCGCTGTTAGTTGTGGGAGGGGTGGTTTCAGGTAACCCCGCACTTATAGCCGGCGGCACCTGCCTAATAGCTGCCGGGTCATTGGAAATTGCAGCTGAAGTCGTAAAGCTGACGGGTGGCAGCGCTGAACTTGAAGGGAAGCTTAGAGACGCCGCATTGGGATTAATGATTGCCGGTATAGTCATGGGTACCTGCGGTGCGGGCACCGGCCTGGCTGGGGGGGCTGCTGCGGCAAAAGCAGGCGCTAAAGAGGGAGCAGAGCGGGCACTCAGGGAGGGGGTCGAGGAGGGCGCCGAGCGTGCGGCAAGGGAAGGTGCAGAAGCCTCTGCTGAGAGAGGGGCGAAGGAAGGCGCAAAAGCAACGACTTCAAAATCCACTAAATATGTAAAATCATCAACGGGTACCTTTGTCGCTTCAGCCACCGTCCAAAATGCAGGAAATGCAGGGATGAAGATCTATGATGCAAAAATACAGCGGGATTACGATAGGCGTGAAGCAGAGCTTGAATTTGACATCCAACGTTTGCAAGCACGACTGGAAGCCGTTATAGCCAAGCAGGAATTCGTCAATCAATTGATACAGCTTTTAAAAGAGCAGTGGTGTCGGGCGATTGTTAGCCCTGTGGAAAGTGCAATAAAAGTGCTTAATGGTGCAATTCAGGATCGTGGCGCTGCCAATACACGCATAGCCGCCAGTTTCAGTGTTTAAATATTGCCGTTGATATTAATCGTAGAGAGTATAAAGGGATAGTATTGTGCCTACCTTATCAGAGAATAATTTGGGAATTAGTTCCAATTCACTTAACCGCGCTGAAAAAATGGAGCTGGACAACACCAATCCAGCAGGAAAGGGCGGGCCGAAACCTTCAATTATTAGTGCCGAGGATGCGCCTAGCTCCTACCGGGCTTTAGATAGCGAATCAGAGGATGTGCAGAACTTCTTGAAGGCTTTCGCCCACAACAATCATATCTACGGCCTAATCAATACGTTAAATAATAATTTGAAGGCGGTGTATAGAGATATGCGGGAGGGGGAAATCTCTATCCGTGTTAATAAATATATCGATCAATTTGACACCGCACTGGAAAAGCGGGATGAAATTATTAAATATGCGGGTGAGATCTATGACACGCGTATGAGAGCTGCGAACATGAAGATGGGCATAGGCATAATGCACGGCGCATTGGGGCTTGGCAGTCTGAGTGGCGGTGGCGGCTCCGGTGGCGGCTCTCCAGTTGGCTCCTTCGCTCAGGCGGCGCAATATAACATCGAAGCTAAAATTGATAGGTTAAATGCAGAAGCTGAAAGGCTTAATTCGATGTTACAGGCTAGGCAGGTAGAGTTAGATGCGGAAATTAACCTGGATAAACAGGATGCAGAGTTAGCTGGTGCCCATATTAGTTTAATCGACAACCTGACCAGTACGTTTTCATCAATGATTAATGATCTTCATTCACATCATAGCGCAACAGTTAACGCACTATCAAAATCAATAGTGTAGATAGATTTACACTCGCTATTTGTAAATGTTAGGTACGGATAAATCGTTATTTAATTACGAGTTATGATAGAAATGAACAATCTTTCCTACAGGGAGCAGGAGAGTAACAGGGAAGTGATTGTCGAGAGCCAATTTAGTGGAGAGCTCTTTGAATTAACAACGTTTTTAATGCCAAGTGGAAAATCTATCGTACCTACATTTTCACCCTTTGTTAATTTGGTGATGATGGTAGCTGGCTCTGCCCATGTTACATCGGAGAATTTGGACTTTGATCTCGTAATGGGGCAAGTTTGGCTTGTGTCTTCTGGTGAAGAGTATGAGCTAAGCAACGATCATGCGCAGGAAGATATAGTTGTTATCTGCGTGGGCATTACTGCAGCAATGCTCGCAAGGTTTTACGACAGGTATGACAATGATCTTTTGCAGAAAAAGTATCCAGTTAACTCTTTTGAGTCATATGCCCCTAAAGGAAAGATGCCAATCATATTTCCTGCCTGCGAACTAACGAAGATATCACTAGATTCACTGCGCCTGTTCAGCCAGATGGGGCATGATGGATTGAATGCATTAAAGTTAGAAGAGTTACTGCTACTAAAGTTAAATAGTGAAAATGGACAAACCCTTGCAAATGAGTTCCTCGATCGGGTGGATCCCGCGCATGAGAAGTTTAGGTTGTTCATGGAGGAAAATATCGCCAAAAATTGGTCCGTTGCAGATTATGCAAAGAATGTTGGTATGAGCCTCACCTCATTTAAGAAAATGTTTGCGCAAGTTTTTAAAAATTGTTCCCCAAAATCATGGATCAATGAAAGGCGGCTTCGAGCTGCTGACTTCCAGTTGCGTACAACCGACAAGAGACTTGTTGATATTGCGATAGAGAGTGGGTTTTCCAGTCAGTCATACTTCACACAACTGTATAAATCCAAGTATGGTGTCTCACCATCAGAGGCGCGTCAAAAGTGTATTTGAGAGCAATTCTTATTTGCCTGGTTTCTTCCATAATGGTGGCTGGATGTGCGGCTCAGCATGGGAATGATCAGGATATATTACCTACGATTAATGTCGGGGTTCAATTAGACAGCCCTATCTCTACTAAAGCAGCAGATATATTATTTTCTGGGGATGCAGCTTCAGGAAATAGTCCATCTTCTGTGAAATCACTACCGGTGCAGGCACTTCAAAGGGAACTTTCATTGGGGAACTGTGATGTGGTGATTGGCTCTTTGAGCAAAATAGGGAATGACCCGAATCTCACTGATTGGGAGTCTTATGTAATTGGGGCCTTGTCATTCAATTATATTGCCTTAAAGGGGAGCGATCATATCTTAAGAGCCGCAGATCAATATACTTTTTTTTCCCAGGTTAAGTCCGTTGGGTATGTAACCGAAGGGACGCGTATAAGTATTGATACCTCTATTTTGAATTTGCACCCTTTTGCCAGTTCTTTTGTAGAGTGCGGGCCACTAAATCAGTGCCTTATGATGCTGAAAAATGGTGATATTGATGCGCTTTCTATTCCAGATATAGATTCCCGCCATCTGCAAAACTACATCCTAACCAAATATGATTTGGAGCTTGTCAGGGCGAAACACACTGAGCGTGCCATTTTCTCAATTGGCCTCAATGCTCGTAGCCTTACGTTGCAGGAAAGACGTGCGCTTACTGTATCATTAAAAAAGCTATTTAAAACCCAGGTTTCCACTGTTTTAGATGTACAAACAAACAATGATCGTAATAAAGCCTAGCCATCAATGAGTTATATTACTTCTAAGGTAGTCTTATGAGTTCTCCAAACGGTCAGCCTTTAGGGGTTAGTCGTACTATAGAAAAACCTACGGCTATCGATAGTGCGCATAGGCAAGTACAGCCCGCTCATTCCGGGAAGACCATGCTTGAGCTGGCAAGTGATCAACTGGAAGAGGCCGGTTCCTATTTACATAAATATAGGAACTTAAATCGTAGTAGAGCCAAAGAGTCCCGTAAAGATTTTGATAGTTCAGAAATAAAGAAGCTTACAAATGCTGCACTTAATCAGCATCAGGTAGGTAAAATCACTGAGCTGGCCGGTGGGATTAAGCAGGGGCGGTATAACAAATCCGAAATACTGGATCAAATTAGACAATTTTCACAGCAATTCTCTTCTGATTCTACACAGCGAGCGCTGGCCCTGCTTTCACTTAAGTCACAGATTGCAGATGCCCCTGAGCCTGTCCAAAATCTCAGTGAGATAAATTCCGAAATCGATGCGGAGTTAGAGCCTATATCAAACTCTTTGGAGTTTAAAGCGGGTATTCTGGCTTATAGCGCTTCAGATTTGGCGGAGCAGGGTGGGCTGGACAAGTACCAGCTCCAACAGGCAACCCAGCCATCATATGCCGTCGACTTTGGTAATATCTACCAGGTGGTATGTGATTTAAGGGAGAAGTTTGGAGAGAGGTATCTTGCACTAGGAGCAGCGGAACTATGCAAGCAATTATCAGCGCAATACCATGAGGGTGGGCGGAATATTGATAGCTCAGAACTTATATCCCTGATGAGGAATATGAGTGAGCTTAAAGTTCTGTTGGCGTTATTTGATGCTTGTGGCGATACCGCTAGACTATTGGTTACACCTGCCACAGATTTAAATAAAAAGAATGAGTTGACCAGCAACCTGTTAAGTGAAGTCTTATCTCTTCAAAAAAAGAACTGGGTAGAGAGTTCGGATATTACTCAAATAGCCACTAAGTTAGAAGTTAGCGATTTGGCACAGATGAATATCCTGGCAGTGCAGATTAAACATATCGTAGGTCTTGTGCCTGATCATATATATGGTGATCCAATGCAAAAACGTCAGTGCATTGATGCAATATTTAAATGTACAGATATGTTTGCTAAAAGAGAGAGTGCCAGTGCCTAATTGGGTTGAAGCGATATTAATCCGGGTTTTTTCTCGTCGTAATATTGAGGTCGATCAATGGCAGCTTAGCCAGGAATACTTGCAAGTAGATGTGCCAGATCTTGGCAATCTTGAGCTAAATTACTTATCTCAGGATGAAGCGTTATTAGTTTCCCTTAGGTTGGGCCATCGGGTTGATGATGACATATTAAAAGTGATGCTGGAATTGAACTCCTATTGCAGTCAAAGTTTATTATCCCCTACGTGCCATTTGTTCTCGGATCATATTGTTCTTAGGTTGTTGATTCACAGGGAAAACTTAGATGTTGTCAGTTTTGAGGCTGCGCTAAACAATTTGTATCAAGTTAATCAATCTGTAGTTGGGTTTTAGGTAATGTTATCTGCCAAATCTAAGGATGTGCTTAATTTTCATGGTGGAATCTCCGGTGTTTCTTATTTAGAGCAGCAACCTACTACGCGAGACTTGCCCTCTGCTAAGCGAATAATCTATTACAACAATAATACATCTCCTTCACATCTGTCAGAACTATTTAAGCGCTCAAATGGGCAGCAACTGTTGAATAAGGTGTGTGTCCCTGATCGAAGTGACATCCAGCCATCAGCACGCTATGAGGGTGAGAAAAAAGCGCTTTACGCACTTGAATGGATTAGGGGGCTGGATTGCAATTTGACCGCAGAAATAAGAGATAAATCTGAGCATATTTTTATGGAGTTGGCTGAGCTAGAGCTGAAAGATCAGGTGCAGAGAAACCTGCTCTGTAAAGTTTAAATGATTTAATTGAGTTTGTTAGGTCCAATTAAATATCATGAGAGAATGGATAGTTGCGCAGGCAGAGTTACAGTTAAATTATGCCAGTGTAGATAAAGCCGTTACCCTGTTGCTCTTGGTTGAGGAAATATACGGTGGCAGTTTGTCCACTGGGCTAATGCTGTGTAAGGCATGGGCGTCATTGCAAAATCTAGAAAATCTTGAACATAAGTCAAGTGAACTTATAGCTACATATAACTTGGACCGTGAACAGTCAGCTGCCTTGTATTATTGCTTGAGTACAACCAAGTGGAAGGCTGGACTATATGATTCCGCAAAAATTGATCATGAAAATTACCTAAGACTGACATGTGAGGATGTTTCGAGCATATGAAAAACCTGATACTGGCATTCAGTCGACGCGCTGATCTTGCATTAGCGATTTTATTGGTTGCTATCATATTTATGATGATACTGCCAATGCCCACCAGTGTAGTTGATGCTTTAATAGCAGTAAATTTTGCTATTGCAGTACTTTTAATGATGCTATCTGTCTATATTAAGTCTGCTTTAGAATTTAGTGCATTTCCAGCTGTGCTACTTATTAGTACTCTATTTCGATTAGCGCTATCGGTTACTACCACTCGCCTGATTCTTATGAATGGTGATGCCGGTGACATCATTACAACGTTTGGTAATTTTGTAGTGGGCGGTAATTTAGTCGTGGGTCTGGTGATTTTTCTAATCATTACCATTGTACAGTTCTTAGTTATTACCAAAGGTGCTGAACGTGTAGCTGAGGTCAGTGCGCGATTCTCTCTCGACGCATTGCCAGGCAAGCAGATGAGTATTGATGGTGATATGCGCGCTGGAATGCTTGACATGGAGGAGGCACGGGATCGCAGGGAATCATTGAACCGAGAGAGCCAGCTCTTTGGTTCGATGGATGGTGCAATGAAATTCGTAAAAGGGGATGCGATTGCCGGCCTTATCATTATTTGTGTCAACATCATTGGTGGAATTTTAATCGGCACCACTCAGCATGGGATGACTACAGGTGATGCACTGGAAATGTATTCCATTCTCACCATTGGCGATGGGCTTATAGCTCAGATTCCTGCTCTATTTATTTCCATGACGGCGGGGATGATCGTTACTCGTGTGGCCTCCACGGAGGATGAGCTGGAGAGTAAAGACATCAACCTAGGCACAGTAATTGGTTCGCAAATTACTGCACATCCACGTGCACTTTATATGTCTTCTGCTCTTTTGTTTGGCCTGGCTGCGATCCCTGGCTTCCCTACAGAAATTTTTATTGCCCTGGCTCTAGTTATTGGTGGGGGCGGATTCTTTTTGGCAAGGCTCGCTAAAAAGCATCAATCACGAGGTGAAAACTTACCTGCTATATTGGCAAAGGACGGCGGTTCAGCTGCTACTGCATCCCCCGAATCCAAGAAGTTGGCTGCAAGAGCAGCGAGTAGTGGTAGAGATGACTTCTCTATCACGGTACCACTATTGGTTGACGTATCAACTGATTTAGAAGGTATATTGGATGGCGAGGAGCTAAACGCTGAGTTAAGCCGTGTAAGGAGAGCACTATACCTGGATTTGGGGGTCCCCTTTCCTGGTGTACATCTACGATTCAATGAGAATCTCCCTGATCACGAGTACCATATTCTTAACCAGGAGGTTCCCGTTGGTCATGGAAAGTTGGTACCTGATAGCATCCTGGTAACGGAACCAAAGGATCAGCTATCTATAGCAGACATTGAGTTCAAGCAAGAAGACGAATTCTTACCGAATATAGATAGCCTATGGGTCCAAAGATCACAACTAGAGACACTGGAAAGCAACAATCTATCCTATTTCTCTTTTAATCGTATTATTACATACCATTTGGCCTATATCTTAAGGCGATATGCAGAGGAATTTATAGGAATACAGGAAACGCGGTATCTGCTAGAGAAGGTAGAGCCCCATTTTGGCGAGCTTGTAAAGGAAGTTGAACGTGTAATGCCGATACAGCGCCTTAGTGATGTATTCCAAAGATTGGTCTCTGAAGATATTTCTATTCGAAACTTAAGGGTGATACTCGAGGCTTTGGTTGAGTGGGGCCAAAAAGAAAAAGATGTGGTCCAGCTGACTGAATACGTAAGGAGCAGTTTAAAGCGCCAGATTTGTTTTAAGTATTCAGCCGGAAGTAGTACGCTCCCCTGTTATTTGCTGGATCAGGAGCTGGAAGATAGTGTTCGCGGGGCTATCCGGCAGACTTCAGCAGGATATTACTTGGCTCTGGACCCTTCGGTGGCAAAGCGATTTACCGATAACTTGGCAATTTATACGAAAGATAGTTTGCAGATGGAGCGAAAGCCCGTTCTGTTAATTGCCATGGATATACGCCGGTATGTTCGCAAGCTGATTGAAAATGAATTTTATGAGCTTCCCGTCCTGTCTTTTCAGGAGTTGACCAAGGATATAAATGTTCAACCAATTGCCCGTATATCTATTAGCTGAAGACACTGACTGTGAAGAAAGCACAACCGAAAGAGCAACCGGCTGTTGATGTTCAGTTGGAGTTAAAGTCTTACCTTTCTCAAGTTGAGGAAACGTGGGGCGACAATAAGCATAAAATATACCATGCAATTGCTGAATGTAATTGTATGCGGATGCGAGGCTGGGTCCAAAATGTATCCGGTACGATTATCAAGGCCCAGGTTCCAGATGTTCAAATTGGTGAATTGTGTCGACTGGTTTCCCCTGGAGTCGAAAAACCTCTGTTAGCTGAAGTGGTGGGGTTAGAAAAGAGCATTGCATTATTATCCCCCCTGGGTGAACTCGCGGGAATATCGAATAAAACAGAAGTATTGCCCACAGGTCGCAGTCATCAGATAGAAGTGGGTGAGTTTTTACTGGGGAGTGTGCTTGATGGTTTGGGGAACCCGTTAAAAAAGGGCAGCCGCTATGATGGTGATTCCGCAACAAGAGAGAGAGTTCAGGTTATAGCTGACGCTCCGGATGCCATGGAGCGGCAGTTAATCGATAGACCGGTGTCACTAGGCATAAAAGCTATTGATAGTATCCTTACCTGTGGAGAGGGGCAGAGGATTGGTATCTTTGCTGCTGCTGGCGGGGGTAAAAGTACATTACTGTCTATGATTATCCGCAATGCGGAAGTCGATGTTATCGTTATTGCGCTAATTGGAGAGCGAGGGCGCGAGGTCCGCGAATTTATTGATCATGATTTAGGAGCTGATGGTCTAGCGAGGGCCGTTCTTGTTGTAGCAACATCAGATAGGCCTGCTATGGAGCGCGCTAAGGCCGCATTGGTCGCGACAGCAATTGCAGAGCACTTCAGGGAAAAGGGACAAAAAGTCTTGTTACTGATGGATTCCGTAACACGATATGCCAGGTCGTTGCGGGAGATTGGACTTGCTGCCGGAGAGCCCCCAACACGCCGGGGCTACCCTCCATCTGTATTCGCTGCGCTACCACAGCTAATGGAGCGTAGTGGAAACTCCGCCAAAGGGTCAATCACGGCTTGTTATACCGTTCTCGTTGAAGGTGATGATATGACAGAGCCTGTTGCAGACGAAACGAGATCTATCCTAGATGGCCACATAATACTTTCTCGTGCCTTGGGAGCAGCTGCACATTACCCAGCGATCGATGTGCTGCAAAGCGCAAGCAGGGTAATGAATAATTTTGTGGCACCGGAACACAAATTGGCGGCCATGAAGATACAGAATCTATTGGCAAAGTATAAAGAAGTAGAGCTGTTAGTGCGTATCGGTGAGTATCAACGCGGCAATGATCCGGTCACCGATGAGGCTGTAGATAGAATTGATGAGATAAATTCATTCCTGAAACAGGGTACCCACGAATTGATACCGTTTGATGCTAGTGTGACGCAACTTTTAAAGATGTTTCCTTCGTAGTGTCAGGGATAAGGCGTGGAGCTGACCTATCTAGCACTTTCCTGCAATAAATGGCCTAAATCTAAAAAAAACAAACCAAATTATAAAGAGAATATTTAGGCCATCAATATAATACCAAAAGCTCCGTGTGGTGGTGGCGATGCATGGTTAGTCTAGACCGTATTTTAACAGTAAAGACACTTAAGCTGGATGCTGCGAAAAAGGAGTTTCAGCGGGCAACTGAATTACTACGCCAGAGAACGACGCAGCTTGAGTTAGCGCAGAAAGAGTTTGAAAACCACAGGTTGTGGCGAATCTCTGAAGAGGCCAGGCAATACAAAGCCATCATGGGACAACCTCTTCAAACAGCACAGCTAGATAAATTTAGATCCTCTATGGCAGCGATGCACGAAGATGAGGCATCGCTTAAATTGAAGGCCATCGAGTCGGAAAAGCTACTTCAGGATGCCATAGACAACAAAGAAAGCTGTCATAGGCAACTTCAGCATTGTTTGAAGGGAGTCGAGAAGTACGAGCAGCTTATAAAAGAGCTGCATAACATGGAAAGAGCCATAGAGGAGCGGCTTAGTGAAGAAACGCTGGATGAATTTTTAATTACCTCTACTAGGTAGAAATATTGATGTCAATAGAATTAGAACGTATTAAGGTGAGCGGAAAAGCACCCTTGGAATCGACCCAATGGACATCAAGTATTTTTTCTAGCAAGAAGGATTCAGGTATCAGTTTTGATGCCGATACCAGTGCAGCTAAATTCCAGCAACGAGCTCAAGTGAAAGAGAGTCATGGTAATGAAGCCGTAAGCTATCAGGACTTCCTTCAGGACTTCGAACGTGAACTGACTTCCCTAGTCGGGTTTTTCGAGCGCCATACCGATAGAGTCCCTATGGATAATGGGCCTGAAAGGCAATCTATGCCGGAGCTGTCAAGAAAAAAGGTCAATGGGGATCAGTATCAAACTGTGCGTGTTAGTGCAGGAATGATTGATGATCATAAATCATCTAGCCAACAAGCGGAGACCTCCACAGGCTATCTCCATGAAGCTGCCATGGATAATAGATCGCAGGGGCATCAAAGTACAGATTCCGTAGATAATGGACTTGCCAAGCCATCTATGCAGGCTCCCCAAAAAATCGATGTTAACGGGACTCAATACCGAAAAGACCGCATTTATTCAGCGGCGGGTGGCGATATTGGATCGCAGGGGCATCAAAGAGCAACTACCGTAGATAATGGACTTGCCAAGCCATCTATGCAGGCTCCCCAAAAAATCGATGTTGATGGGACTCAACACCGAAAAGACCGTATTTATTCAGTGGCGGGTGTCGATATTGGATTGCAGGGGCATCAAAGAGCAACTTCCGTAGATAATGGACTTGCCAAGCCGTCTATGCAGGAGCCCCCAAAAGTCGATGTCGATCGGGCTCTACACCCAAAAGATCATATTCTTTCTGCAGCGGGTGGTGATAATGGGTTGCAGGGGCATCATAGAGCAGCTTCCGTAGATAATGGACTTGCCAAGCCATCTATGCAGGAACCTTCAAAAATCGATGTCGATCGGACTCAACACCGAAAAGAGCGTATTTATTCAGCGGCGGGTGACGATATTGGATCGCAGGGGCATCAAAGAGCAACTTCTGTGGATAATGGACTTGCCAGGCCGTCTATCCAGCCTCCCCAAAATATCGATGTCGATGGGACTCAGCACTTAAAAGACTGGTTTTTTTCAGCAGCTAGTGGTGGTCATAAGTCACTAGATCATCAAATGGGTACCTACGCCAACACCCCGGTTAATAACCTCAAAAGCTTATTGTCTGATGAGCAGGCCGGACAATTGATTTTGAATTTGGAGGGTGTCGAATATCTAGAAGAAGGTGAGGTTATTTATGTAGCGCAATCCGCACTTTCTGCAATTGATCGTTTGTATTTATCACAGGTAAGTAAATGCAGTGAAGTGAAATCGGATGTTGGCTTGCTGTCCAATTTGCAGGGGGCCGGGCTAGAGACTATATCAATCAGTAAGAAAGTTATTCGCGCTGAGGTGGTGTGTAGGGCGCTCTCGGATACTAGGGTTACTGTTGAATTGCAAGATGGAAAATTGTCAGTGCATTTTGATATACAAAATCAAGACTTGGGCGTAGCTGGTACCTCTATGCTCACCGAGCTTCGGGCAATGCTTGACCATAAATACGCACAATTTCATGTGTCGGTAACTACGAGCAGCGCTGATCAGGTCGAAGTAGAGAGCAGTGCAAGTGATAACTCAAAGAAGCGGGATGGGAATAGTTCGGGTGATGATGGTAATCAACGTGACGCCCCTTCCGAAGAGAAGTGGGAAATAGATTACTTGCTTGGTGGTCTAACTAAATGAATATAAATAAGCTTGCATTGCTAAAAACGACCATGCAAGAAGTGGCGTTAAAAAATTTCCTCATTTGTAACAAGCTGGATATTGAGCTGGGTTCGCCAGACAAAGAGATCCCGCCGCTATTGCACATCAGATCAGTCGGCTGTACCAGTAAATTGCCAGAAAGGGCGCTTTACTTTGAGTTAAGTGGAGGGGGGGGCGATACACACTGGAAATTCTACGTTTCCTTGAGTGAGGCCAGTACTCTGCTGTCTTGCTATTTTCAAGGTGTATGTATTTCAGGCTTGCCCTGCGAATTGATTGAGGCAGCATGTGAATTATGGTTTGAACATATTGCTGAGGCGAATCAAGGGTTGAGAGATTATCACCTTGGTGGAGTTCAAATTGTCACAACAAGCGAGTCAAGTTCTTCAGCTAATCTGGCTTGCAAACTGCGGGTTTCTGAGCAGAAAAATTGTATCAATGTTTTCTGTGTGATCCCAAGATCAGGCTTTGAGCTGCCAATAAGCAGCTGTGTTAGCAAAAGACGGCACCCTCTGCCAGCTGCGCTGCCCATTAGGTTTGTTATTGGCACTACCCACCTGGATATCCATGAGTTAGAAGGTATTGAAGCCGGTGATATTATCCTAATAAAGAAATCATATCTATCACAGCAGCATTGTTTAGTAATGTTTTGCCGCCAGCTAATCTGGTTAGCAGAATGCGATATGAAAAGTATTACACTTAAATATCCTTGGAGTGAACAAATGGATAATGAGTATAGCGAAGCTGATGATTCACTAGGGGAGCTTGATGAAGCCTCTGATGCAGCGGAAGTAACTCGAAAACTACAAGATGTTTCTTTGACTCTCAGTTTTGCTTTGCCCGGAGTAGAAATGACGATCGAGGATGTTCAGGCATTATCAGAGGGATATACATTTCAATTGGTTGACTCGGCTTCAACTCAAATCGCCATTATTGTAAATGGGTCTGTAATAGGTAAAGGGCAATTGGTGAACATAGAAGGTCAGTTGGGCGTACAGGTCTCGAAGTGGGGTAAAAATGGGGATTAGTTTTCTAGGCGGCCAGCTTGACCATATATCGATAATATTAGCGCTTGGTGCTCTAGCATTAGTCCCGTTTCTGGCGGTAATGGGAACCTCCTTTGTTAAGATTGTTATTGTTTTTTCACTGCTCCGTAATGCCTTGGGAGTTCAGCAGACACCACCTAATATGGCGTTGTATGGCGTGGCTTTGATTCTGACGCTATATATAATGGCTCCGGTGGGGTTTGATATACAAGAATATGTTGAGGCTAATAGTCATTTAACGGAATCTTCTGAGAATTATAAAGAGTTATTTTCAGGGGCAGTTAAACCCTATGCCGCATTCTTACAAAACAATACGACCGAAATAGAAAAAAACTATTTTCTGGATACTGCCAGGGAAATTTGGCCTGAGCGCCACGCAGATAAAGTAACGGATGATAGCTTATTGGTCTTGTTGCCAGCGTTTACCGTTAGTCAGGTTACTGAAGCGTTTAAGATTGGGTTTTTAATCTATTTACCCTTCTTGGTAATTGACCTCATTGTTTCAAACATACTTCTTGCTATGGGTATGATGATGGTATCTCCAATGACAATCTCGCTTCCATTTAAATTATTGTTGTTTGTTGTGTTAGATGGATGGACAACCCTTACTCATAGTCTGGTCATGGCCTACTAGTGAGAGAAAAACACCATATTATATTTACCTTTTGGTCGCGAGAGTAGAGTTGTGGATGTAGGTGAGATGATGAGGTTGGCACAGGAGGCAATGATGTTAGTGTTGATACTTTCTCTTCCTGCTATTGTAGCTGCCTCGATAGTAGGCACTCTGGTGAGCCTCATCCAGGCATTGACCCAAATTCAGGAACAAACGCTAGGGTTTGTATTAAAACTGGTTGCGGTTATCTTTGCATTGATTGGTACGGGCAGCTGGATGGGGGCTGAGTTAGTCGCTCTTGGTGCGACTGCTTTCAACAGCATATAAAATGGATCTTGATTTAAATAACCTAGAAGCAATGATTCAGGCCTATATTTTATCATTGCCACGCGTGTATTTGGTATTTACAGTTCTACCAATGATGAGTAGAGGGTTTTTAGGTAGCTCAATGGTGCGCAACGGTATTCTATTGAGTTTGTCTCTATTTATATTTCCGCTTACGGAAGGTAGTTTGCCTCCGGACCTGGGAAAGCTTGGGTATATTTCAATACTCCTTAAAGAATCTGCCATTGGATTGATCATTGGAGTGGTCGTGGCAATCCCATTTTGGATTGCCGAGGGGGTTGGTTTTTTAATTGACAATCAGAGAGGGGCCACTATGGCGAATATTGTCAACCCATTGCTGGGGGACGAGACTTCGCCACTAGGTATTTATCTCAGTCATTTATTGAACACCTTCTTTATTCTTAGCGGAGCGTTTCTGCTGATGATGGGAGTAATCTACGAGAGCTACATATTTTGGCCAATTAATGAAATGTTTCCCCGAAATTTGGCTGGTGCGGATATCTATATTTTTTCACAGCTGGATTTTTTAAGTAAATCCATTGTTGTCTTTTCCGCACCAATTGTCATTGCGATGTTTTTGGCAGAGTTTACCCTTGCGCTGATTAGCAGGTTCTCACCACAATTAAACGTTTTCTTTATGGCAATGCCAGTTAAAAGTGCTATCGGCATATTTGTTTTGGTTGTATATATCCACGCCCTATTAGGCCATATCGATAGTGTTGTTACTGATACTTTTGAAGGGATGCATCACTTTATGCGAAACACTCTTGGTGGTGTAATGTGAGTTCATCATCAAAAACGGAGCCCCCAACGCCCAAGAAAATACGAGACTCCAGGGAAAAAGGCCAGGTAGCAAAAAGTAAAGAGGTGGTATCCCTGGTTCTGCTTGTGTCTGTAACCGGGTATTTCTGGCTATTTGGTGAAAGTATTTTTTTCCAGATTAAAGGTCTTTTTTATGATCTTTCGAGGCATATAGATCTTCCGGTTGGTCAATTGTTTTTAAATGCCTCGGTTGAGGCGTTCTATATAGCGGCAAAAATATTATTGCCAATACTGGCTGTGGTTTTTGTTTTTGCAATTATATCAAACGTTATGCAGATCGGATGGATATTTAGTGGGGAGACGGTCAAGCTAAAGTTTGAAAATATAGGCCTGGTGAATGGTGCAAAGAAAATATTCAGCGCGCAAAATGCCATGGAGTTTGTTAAATCCCTTATCAAGATCGTGGTCCTTAGCTATGTTTCATGGTATGTATTAAAAAATAATCTTGCGCTGATTATGGAGATACCCACTTGTGGTGCTGATTGCGCCATCTATATAACCGGATCATTAATGATGAAGTTAATCCTATATTGCCTTGCGGCATTTGTCTTCTTGGCTGGGGCTGACTTTGGGCTCGAACGTTTTTTGTACTTCAAGAAACTCCGCATGTCTATTGATGAGGTGAGAAGGGAGTATAAAGAGACTGAGGGTGATCCGGAGATTAAGGGGCGCAGAAAAGAGCTGCATCGCGAACTTATGAGTGAGGAGGTGGTTCAAAAGAGGGTGTCACAAGCAGACGTTTTGATTACCAACCCAATACACTTTGCGGTAGGAATTCGGTATGATCAAACAGTTTCCCAGCTACCTTTTGTTACAATCAAAGGTGAAATGTTATTTGCACAAAAATTAAGGCATATAGCACAAAAAAATGAAATCCCGGTTATCGAGAGCGTGGCTCTCGCAAGAGGTCTTTACGCAAAAATAGATATAGACCAAAAAATTACGGATGAATTTGTAGAACCGGTGGCGGATGTTATCCGCTGGTTGCGTGAGCAAAAAACACCCCATACTGACTGAGACGTATAGACATTGGAGTTTGATTATGAATCTTGATTTTCCCAGGCTGATTCAAGAGTTAGCAGTAAACTTGCAGCAACCGCTTATGGAGCCCGTTGAAGACGCTTGCCGTATCTCTTGGGATGAGGTTGATATGCATATTTACCTGCATGAGGAAGATGGCAAAGAGCTGGTTATTGTCACTTTGGATATTGGTGAGATTCCAAATGGGCAGGAGGAGCATATCTGTAAGTTAATGCTCCAAGGTAACTACCTTTGGGTAGCCAGTGAGTATGCAACACTGTCCTTACATCCTGAGTCGCAGATGATAGTTTTATGCGATAAAGAGCGTGCAGAAGTAGTAGAGATTGAGTCCTTCACTCAAAGAGTAAAAGCTTTGTACCAAACGGCAGTCTACTGGCAGGAAATAATATCGGTTAACGGTGGAGATGCTTCCGTTGAAACGAATGGGGCTCCTGTGTTGAACCATGACTTTGGGATAAAAGTGTAACTATAGGTATAGGCCTTTATTAGATAGACCTTCTAAGAATAGATTGGCTGGCAATGTAGAAGCTTAATATAGGAATCATTGTCAGTCTTGTTTCCTGCATCACTTGACCATCACCCGTTTTACGAATGGTATTTAGCCGATTATTTTAAGCAATTGCATTCATGGAGTTGGAACAGTCGAGTGGCCACTTATATCACTACTATAATTGAAGCCATTTTTGACGGGGCTGATGAATTGCACGGGGTATGTTCGGCTTAAAGTCGTAACGCTAGGCGTCAACTATTTAAGTGGTGGGGCTAAATCCGAACTGTAAATATAGACCAGGCCATTTTGCGGCGGACTGATTGCTGTATTTATCCCTATCACAGCGTTAGTTGATCAGCAAATGTATGATCAACTAATGTACCCATTGGTTTTTCAGTGTAATGTCTATGGAATGTACTCGTCAGAACTTTATAGGGCTGGCCAGTATTAGGGCGATGTAAATTACAAGCGCAGAACTCTACCATTACCGTGCTAATTTGTAGCCTTGCGAGTGTCAGGGTCGCTTGCGGTATATTTAAACAGGAAGGTGTTTTGATACGTCTTAGGGGGGAGCAAAGCTTGGACTTGATAGCCTATCTTGGTCACCGAACACCCAATATTCTGTGTGTCCGTGTTATAGCTATTTAATCCCGGCTTATCCAGAGCGGAGTTGACATTTTTAATATTCCGCTGTGGCTTAAATTTATTGAGCATAAGTCCCACTTGCGGGCCTAAAAATGACCTTTATCTAAAAAAATGCGATCAATTCTTAAAGAAGGTTTCCTTGATCGCTGATATAGTAAAAAAATAAATATTGCCAATATTCGGGTTACTATGACGCTTCAGGCTAAAATTTCTGCTTTATGCTCAGAAGTATTCTTACCTATGCCGAGGATTGGTAGTGATGGCTCTTATACCTTGAGTTTTGATTCGAAGTTCAATGTGAAATTTATCGAGCATCAGAATAGATACATTCTTTGCACAAATGAGCTCGGCTTGATTTCTGACAAGCAAAATCTTCTGGATGCAATGCATAGGAGTTATGCTTGGAAGGGGTTGAAGCTGTCTGTGGTATCAGATATTTCCGACAACTTTGGGGTTCAAAGTACTATGCCCAGTAGCATACCGTATGATGAATTTTTCGACGTTGTCAATCATCATTGTGGATATTGTGAGGTTCTATTAAGGCAAGTGGCTATTAGTCAAGTAAACGAGTTGCGGTATCATGAATTTATTACGCCATAGTATCCCTTTGTGTTTGATTGCAATTGTAATATTGCCTTTTGCTAAGGTTCACAGCCAAACTCTTAATGGAGATCCTTTTGAGTTTTATGGCGAGGAGCAGCCACTGGTTGATGTACTTACCTCGATAGCAACACATTCACGTCTAGGTGTAGAGGTGAATGAAGAAATCGATAGCAACTTTAGTGGATATTTGATGAAACGAGATAGTGAGGAAGCACTAAACTTTCTCGCTGGGGCGTTTGATCTTGTATGGTACTTTGACGGCGCAACCATCTATGTTGACCCTATCAGTTCAATGGATAGCAAGCTGTTCTTGCTCGAAACAATTAATTCTGAGCTTCTTAAGCAGACAATGAAGGATCTATCAATTTGGGATGATAGGTTCGAATGGCGTTCATTGGGAGTAAGTGGAATTGCGATGATATCGGGCCCGCCTAGGTATCTCGATTTGGTGGATCAAACAGTAGAGATGTTGAAGTTGCACGCAGCTGCCGCGAACAATGATACGCTAGCCATTCAAATTTATAAGTTGAAATATGCATCTGCAGCTGATCGTAGAGTGAATGTTAGAGATGAAGAGGTGGTACTGCCGGGTGTTGCGACACTATTAAAAGGTCTTCTTAGTTCAGGTTCAATATCTGAACATGCCCAGGTTTTTCCTGATCTAGATAATACTCAAGCTGAGGGAACACAGCTTGATGAGATATTACTGCCTGGAGCCGAGTCTAAAAATAGAGCGAATACTATTGACCAGCTGGGATATTCTAGTGGTGCCTCGCATCCTAATGCGGCGGTTTATCCTGACCCAAGTACGAATTCAGTAATTATACAAGACTACAACTCTAGACTACTTCTCTATGAAAACTTGATTGGGCAATTGGACCAGCAGAGACAACAGCTTGAAATTAGCTTGGTGATTATTGATCTAACAACTAACTCATTACGTGAGATCGGCGTCAACTGGAATGTTGACTCGGTTGCACGTGGAGGCGGTCTTTTGGATTTAGTCTTGCCTGGAAGTACGCTCGTGGATGCTGATTTTTTTGCCCAAACGAATGTAGATTTCCTAGCAACAGTGAGAGCGCTCGAATCTGAAGGCAAGGCTCGTGTTACTTCCAGACCGGCTGTCGTTACTGAAGATGGAATGGAAGCTTTGTTAGATAATAATGAATCCTTTTTTGTACGTGTCGAAGGAGAGCGAGTAGCAAGCTTAGAGCAAATTACATACGGTACGCTATTAAAAGTTGTTCCTCGTATTGTTGATGATTCGTCTGATTTGGGAGAGGTCTCGGTCATCAATCTTGATGTTCAGATTGAGGATGCAAATCGCCTGAATGATGGTGGGGTTGATTCTATCCCATCGATTAGGAATACCTTAATCAACACTCGTTCATCTGTCCCGAATGGTGGTTCCCTACTTATTGGTGGATATTATCGTGAAGCAACCACTAGTAATGTGGAGGGAGTACCAATGTTAGGGCGAATCCCAATTTTTGGAAGTTTCTTTCGGCGTGATGATGATAGCCAATCTCAACTGGTTAGACTGTTTATGTTAAGCCCAAGAATCTTGTCAGAATCACTATTTGAATCTCAGTTATCACATAGCGATAGCCATCTTAAAAACCAGTATATTCCAGGTAAATTCTCCGATGTTTCTAATTATAATCCGAACATTCATGAACTGGAATCGGTGGGGTTTTGTGAGCCTGCTCACAAGGCGAGACAGCGGCGTAATAATTTGATGGCTGCAAATATATCGACACGTATTCTGCCATGTAATGAAGATGCGGTTGATGCTTATCGTGTGGTAACTTCAAATTAATCGTCAATGGTATAATCCAATGAAACGATGGAAGCTTAAAGTATTAAATAGCGAACATTATGGTGCCGAAGTACCGCTTCATAGCAATATGGTGTTAGGCAGTGACGAAGAGCTGGCGGATTTGGTGCTTAGCTCTACTATAGTTTCCGCGCAGTACATAACCTTTGATTCGGATGAAGATGGTGTAAAAGTTGAACTTCTCGAGGAGGATATTTCACTTGAATCAGATGGTGAAATTATCTCTTCCGATGACTACTTGCCTACTCAAAAAGCTATTACTGCAGGTAGATTGTGCTTTGCATTGCGTTTAGAAACTGAAGAGTGGGTTGAAGAGCTGCAATGTTCCAGTCCTTCTATCTCTGTAAATCCAAAAGGGCAACCGGAACTCATTGATAGGGATGCGAAGGATACAAGCACAGATTCTAAAAGTAGATTAACCTCCATTGCAGCTATGCCTGCTACAAAATGGGTTGTAGTGGCTGTTGGAGTAGGAATAACATCTTTTTATAGTTACTTTATGTATAAAGCAAAGGATAGTATTCCTGCGGAGCCGGCTGTAGAGGAGGTGGTGAGTCATGGAGAACCCGAAAAGGTAAGCTCGCAGGTAGATTCAGAGAGGTTAGGGAATAGTAAGTTATCTGAACTTCTTTCGCAGGCGAAGTATCAAGATCTTAATGTGAGCGCCGATGAGAAATCTGAAAATATTTTGGTGTCTGGTTATGTCCAAGATGATATTTCTTTACATATTTTAAAGCAGCAGATTGAAGCAATCTCTACTGCTATTTCTATTAATGTTTATAGTGTAGAAAAGATGGAGCAGTCTGCGCGGTTAATTTTAGCAAACCTGGGGCTGGTGCCAGAGAAGATTGAGCGTGGTAGTAAGCCAGGTCATTTAGTAGCTGTTACGGATGGAGATTTTTCGAGGACTTGGGATAAGGCCGAAAAGGTATTGCTCTCTGATATTCCTGGGTTACTGATTTGGGAAGTATCTTCCAGTAAAGAGGTGAGTCCGCTTAAAAGGCTGACATCAATGATTGCAGAGTATAGTTTTTCTACGCAATTGTCTTTCAAGGAGAGGAAAGATAGGATTGAAATCATTGGGAGTCTTGCTTCACCGGAAAAGCGTCAATTAAATGAAATTATGTCTGAATTTAGGGAAAGGATTGGTGATACACCGCGCTTGATACACATTACTCCCAGAGTTCATAAAGTCCCTAAAACGCTTTCGGACTTCGGAATTGCGGCTGTTCGATCTGGGGGTACCCCCTATGTCACATTTAAAAACGGTAATCGTTATTTGGTTGGCGCTAGGTTGCCAAATGGTGTCAATTTGCAGACGCTCTCTGACGGTGAAATTACTTTAATACGCGGCCTTCAATCGTATACTTTACGTTATGAAGATTTGAAGCCGAGCAATGAGAGCCCTAAATTTAGCTTTTTAGTGAATTAGTTGAGCCTTTACGATGATGGACTCGAATTTACTCCCTTTCGTTAAAACATCGAAGAATAGCGTTCTAAATTATTTGGATGAACAGTATTTAAATTGTAAGAACGAGTTACGGTTGCCACAGGCACCATCTACTTTCCAGGCCCTTACCAAACGCATGGAGGCGCTGGAGAGCGCACAAGCGATTGTCAGGAAATTAGGGATAGATAAATTATCACAACAGGCCCTCTAAAAAGTTTAGAGGGCTCTTAAATTATACATAAACGAGGACGTATAAATGGCTTATACATCAATTGATAGTAGTTTCTCTATCGAATCAGCTTCGGCAGTGCTATCTCCTGCTGCCAGTGAAGTCAGTACGGAAATGAATGAGCAGTCTGCCATATTGGCTGCTAACCCTGATGATCCCGCGGCATTGGCCAATTTCAATGCGTCTGTAGCGAAGTGGTCGGTTGTTATGAATGTTGTATCAACAATCAACAAAGTGGTTAAAGATGCATCTATGTCGATCGTTCAAAAAATGTAAAGATAGTTATGGACTTAAATAAGGCGCTAGCAGAAATTGCAATTAGTGGTCTTGCAGAAGGCATGATAGACGAAGCAGAAAGCATAATCTCTATGCTTGAGGCTGAGTCTATCAGCAACGTCTCGAAAATAACATTGCGGGCGTTGTTGCTGGTTTATAGTGATAAACCCGAATCAGCAATTGAAGTACTTGAGCCTTGGTGCAATCAGAATATGGACCAGCTTGATACGCCACACGCATATTTGGCATTGGCTTTGTGGCGATCGGGCAGAATTAATGCTTCTAAGGAGTTGTGTTGTAAATTAATGGCATCCTCGATTGATTGCACAATAAAAAATATGGTGAAAGAAGTCTACTCTCAGACATTAGTTTAGAGGTTATATTATGGAAACAATATCAGGTGTACAGCCGGTTGCTTTTGATTCTCCGCTTTCAGGTCAGAGCGGGTTTCTCACTGGAGAAGACCAGTTTTCTGCTTCGGAGGCCACTCTGGGGGATAAATTTTTCCAGATTATTTCGGACACCAAGGAGGAGATTGGAGCAAAAACGACAGAAATTGAATCAGCACTAAGTGTTGATGAAATAGCGCCTGTAGACCTGCTTAGGTTACAGTTCGAAATCGCAGAGATCACCATTCAGCAAGAATTGATTAGTAAGGGGATCTCAAAAAGTACGCAAAATGTTGATACTTTACTCAAGGCGCAGTAATGTTTAATGCCCGATTTTTATTAGTTCTTTTTATTGTTGTTTTGACTGGATGTAAAGTAGAGCTATATACCGGCCTGGAAGAGCAGGAGGGTAATGAGATGCTCGCTCTGTTATTATCTGAGGGGGTGTCTGCTGGAAAAGAGCCGGGTAAGGGTGGAAGCATAACATTAGTGGTTGAAGAGTCTCAGCTTACAAGTGCAATTGAAATCTTGTCTAGACATTCTTATCCAAGAAAGAAATATGCAACATTAAATGAAATTTTCCCTCAGGGTGGATTGATACAATCGCCAATGGCAGATAGTGCTCGTTACACTTTTGCTATGTCACAAGATATCGCGTCTACTTTATCAAATATTGACGGAGTGTTAACAGCTAAGGTTCACTTGGTGCTGCCAGCAGAAGAAAGCAAGAAAGCGGCGAAGAGTGTTTCTAAGACGACTGTTGTTAAAGCGTCTGTATTCATAAAATATGATAGTAGAGCACCAATGAAATCCTATATTCCTCAGATAAAGGCGATGGTTTCAAATTCGGTGGACCAACTTGACTATGAAAATGTAGCAGTAGTTATTTTCCCTGGAATTTCTAATTACGCCGATAACTGATGAATAAGGTAATTAGAGATGAATGCAAGAGAAACTTGAGTGATCCGATCTTTTTGTGCTGGCTCAGGATGACACATTACCCTGCTAAATGGATTCACAAAAGTTATTTAGAGGGTTGTTTTGATGGGATCCCGGTTGAATTGCTTAATATGCCTTCTTCACAGAAGCTTATTAGGCGTCGACTCGAACTGGAGGGCTTGGATTGGTTTTTCTTTAGTGTTTCTCCTGCTAAACTCCTTTTTGCTCCTCCGCTGATCCAAAAGCGTATTATGTTAATGATAGGCTACTTGTGTCTTGATGTAAAAATGGATCGCGTTATACAAAAATCATGCAGGCAAGATTTATTTGCAGTGCTGCCACAGGTTACTTTGAAGAATATTGAGGGGCTTGGCCCCTTTCTGCTTAGCTCTCGCCCCTTCATTTTCGATGAAATACAAAAGAAAGCCGCTGAGTTTAAATTGGAAGCGTTTAGCTCTAAAGTTTTGATTGAGGTCGGGGAGCTTGTATTTTTTGAAACCCTGTCATATCTGGTTCGGCAGGCAAAAAGCAACCTCATAACAAAAGATATGCTGGATTTATGGAAAACTTACTATGAATTTCAGTATCCGGAATGTAAAGATAGCGGCTTGCCTCAAAAGTTGATAGTTGAAGCGGTCAACGATAGCCGAACATATGTTTTAATACGTAAGCTGGTAAAATATATGGAGCCAGAATGGGAAATTTTGTTGAGATAGTTCCTCAAGCTGTTGCCTTGTCTCCCGAGAGTAAGGTGGTGAAGTTAAATGAGTATAATACTTATCTTCAAGCGCAAGATATTCTCGCTCTTGCCGAGGCAGATGCAGCCGAAATTGTTGCCGGCTCTAAGGCATCAATTAAAGAAGGTTACGATCAGGGCTATGCGGATGGTGTTCAAGCGGGTTTGAGCGATCAAAGTGAAGCTCTGTTGACGACGCTCCAGCTCTGCCAGCAGTTCTTGAAAGGGCAGCAGCAAGAGGTGGTTAGCCTTGTTAAGGTAGTATTGCAGAAGTTAATTGGTGAAATTGAAACCGATACTCAGCTTTTGAAGCAGATAGAAAGAGCTGTGTCAATCCATTATAATGTTGATAGCGCCAAATTGTTTGTATCACCATGTCAGTATAGGCCGGCAAGTGAAAAAATTGCTGAGCTTTTAGCGGATTATCCTACCTTGAAAAATTTTGAGGTAGTTTCTGATGATAAAGTGGCTCCAGGTAGCTGCATTCTCGAAACCCCAATCGGTATTTTAAATTTATCCTTAGAGGCACAACTTTCTGCAATAGAGCGTTCGATCGGCGCTCATGTGGAGGGTGGGTAAAGTGGGCAGGGAAGGTTTGCTTTGTCAGTGGTTGTTTATATTTGTTGAGTTTGATTAATGTTCAGGCTAAAAATGGGGTGTTGTATGAGTGTAAATATCGATTACACTCAGCAAGTACATATGGCAATTTTGTCTTGATCTGAAAATTAATTTTTAGAATACTCCTGTCAAGTTTGGCCTGTGGTAGTTGTGTCTAATTAGGTGTTACCTAAGTGCATTTTATGGGTAATATTTAAATTCGAAGCTTATGTCTTTTTTAACCTCCTTACCTCATAGTCATATGGTTTGTGCAAACACACTATATCTACTTAAATGAATCCCTTGACAGTTGTGTGTGCTAAGGATTTCTGATTTTTTCTTTTACTGATGTGCACACCAATCACTCCAGCTCCCAGGATAAAGTAGTGAGTCGTGGCGACCAGCTAAATATTGAGCATAGAAATTAACGCAGGCAGTAACTCCGGAGCCGCAGTAGTTGAGAAGTGGTTTACCATCTGCCAAGTTGCCAAACTGTGATTTAAGTTCGGCAATGGATTTCACTTTGCCATTGTTTTTGTCTGTTATGTTTTGCCAGGGCTGATTGATGGCTGTGGGTATATGTCCGGTAATCGGGTCGATAGGCTCTTCAATTCCTTCAAAGCGCTGCCTGTCCCGGGCGTCTACTAACTGCCAGGGTGCTTTACCCAGGTTTTGTTTGATGTTCTCGTAATGAACCAAAAGATTTTCTTTTGGTTGTGCGCTGAAGTTTCCTTGCTTGGATAGAGTGGGCTCGCTTGTGTCCAATGCCTCCCCTGCATCGAGCCAGGCTTTTAGACCGCCATTCAGAATGCTGATTTTCTTGTGGCCAAAGAAGAAAAACAGGAACCAAGCACGAGCAGCGAAACCCAGGCGGTTGTCGTCGTAGACGATTACCTGTGTGTCACTATCGACTCCCAGATTGCGAGCGTAGTCCTGGAACTGTGCAGCACTCGGCATTGGGTGGCGGCCGCCGTAGCGTTGCACAGGGGCAGAGAGGTCACGGTGCAGGCAGGCGTAATGGGCATCGGGAATATGGCCAGCCCGATAGTCCCGCTCACCACTATCGTGATCCGCCAGGCTATAGCGGCAGTCCAATATTACGGGTTCGCCGGTCTTTTTGAGTCCTACCAAATCAGCAACTTCAATCAGGACAGGGTTGTTGTCGCTCTCCATCGGCCTCTCCTCAATCCTTGATACCGCTTTTGTCGTGTAACTTCAGCTGTTGTTTTTGGTTATTGGCCGCTTTCCGGAGCTGGGACTTCCGCTGCCTGGGGTTCGGCGGCCTGCTGTTCGGCTTCTTGCTGGGACTCAGACTCTTCTTCGGTGGAAATCTGGTCTGCCAGCTCCGCTTTGCGGCAAGTCATGGTAGTTTCGGTTTGATCTTCGGCAGGGTTGTCGAGAAAGCGCGCTACTGCCCGCTCTGCGCAGTTGCTTGCGGAAATAATATCGTGAGCCAGGTTGGGAAATAGCAGCCATTGGTGATTCGGTAGCTCTTTGCGTGCGATATCGACATCATCTGCAGCCAGTACCGGATCCAGGCCGCCGTGTAACACTATCACTGGAACTGGGGTGGAGATGGCTTTTGACTCAGTGAGAGGAGCAGAGGGGATTGCCCAGATGCGACACTGTAGCTGCAACAAATTTAAATCTGATCGCACGGCCCCGCCGAGAATGCCGGTGTCTGCTGCGTTGGCCCTGGCCTGATCAAAATCGACAAAGGGAGCCTCTTCATAACAGAAGTGGCTAACGCCGGCTGCATCCCCAAAGTAGGGGTCCAGTACGATCTCCATAAAGTGTGCGATGGCATCTTGGGCCGGCTGTAGCCCTTCATCGCCCTCATTTTCCAGGCCCTCGATCATCTTGGGCAGCTCACTGTAGAAGTTTTCGTTATACAGCGCCTGGAATAGAACTCTCAGCAAGCGCTGTCCAGTAAGCACAAAGGGATAGCTTTGCTTTGAGTAGCGGTGCTTGATCGGAATGGTGCGCGGCTCTTCGTCTAAGGTCTGGATCAGGTTTTCCAATCTGCGACGCAAATTGGGGTAGCGACTGTTACATTTCTCGTCTTCGATGCAATGCTTTAGGCCGCGTTCGTAGGCCGCCAGGGAGTCCTGAGGGAGCTGTTGCGTGTAGACAATATTGGGGAAGACCGCACTGTTAAGCACCAGGGTGCGCACTGATTCCGGGAAGTCGCGGGCCACTGTCAGGGCGTAGCGGGAGGAGTAGGACACCCCATAGAGGTCGAATTTATCGAGTTTGAGGGTTTTTCTCAGCTCTTCTACATCCCTGGCGATCACAGAACTGTTGTACTGGGCCAAGTCGGCACCTTTGCTCAGGCGACTGTAACAGCGCTCCATACTGAAGGAGAAAACACGGGCCTCTTCTTCCGGAGACAGGTTGCGCCGGAAAGCGGTATCGGCGTCTTCGATAAACTCGCTGCAAGTGAGGCGTGGCTGGGCCATACCGGTGCCCCTGGGATCTATAACAAAGAGATCCCGGCCATCTTCTACTGTCATGGCGGCATAGTTAAGCCACAGCCAATCACTGGCGTTCTCGGGCTCTAACCCCATGCTGGCTCCGGGACCACCGGCGCCGAGGTGGAGTAGGGGGATTTTCTTGGGGTCGGGGTTTGTGGCGCGGAAGCGCACTACCGGGAAGCGGATTTTGCGCTTTTCCGGGTGGGCATAATTCTCCGGCACCTCCATCATGAAACACTGGGTGAAAGGCCAGGTTTCATCGGTTTTGAACCAGCAGGGCTTTGCTACCAGGCGAGCGTATTGTTTTTGCTGGGATTGACCGGTTTGGGCAGAGTTTGTCGAGCGCTCACAGGCTCCAATCACCATGGAAATGAGAATAATGAGGAGTATGCGCAATCGGGCTTTTTGCACTTAGATTATTCCTGTGACTGCTATTAAGTAGTGGTTTATGGTTCCAGGCCTTTGAACGGTCAGTGCTTGCCGAAGCGTGCCACTGGCGCGGAGATATTCCAGCGCAATGCCGCGAGGCGAATCGCTAGGGTCACAAATACAGCAATAGCCACCACTAGCTCATGGGGTAGCCACCCTACATTGTCCAAGGCAACGAGTATGGCCGTACCGGTAAGGGCAGCGGTGGCATATATCTCTCGCCGGAGTAAAAGTGGAATGTCACCGGACAGCACATCCCGAATCACCCCGCCAAAAGTACCGGTCATTACGCCGAGCACGATTGCGATGGTCGCGGAATAGCCCAGTTCGAGTACTTTCTGGGTTCCGAGCACCACAAAAACGGCGAGTCCAATGGCATCTGCCACCATTAGCAGGCGCATAGGGACCTTTAGATAGCGTATCAGGTAAAAGCTCACCACACCGGTAATTGAGGCGATCCACAGGTAATAGGTGTGCTCAAGCCAGAATACAGGGACGTTGAGAATAATGTCCCGGGCGGTACCGCCACCAATAGAGGTGACGCAGGCGAGTACCACTGCACCAAATAAATCCATCTGTTTGTGGCCGGCGGCGAGTACGCCGCTGAAGGCAAAGACCGCGATACCGATCAATTCAAACCAGTGCAGCAGCTCATCCATATCATCGTTACATCCAGAGATTGGCGGGCAGGGGAGAATAGCACTTCTGTCTACGCAAAGGGAATTGAGCAGCGATCGACTGGTGAGAAGTGTGAGGCGCCGCAATAGATCGGTACCAGGGAGCTATTGAAACAATGACAAAGGGCTCATTAGGCGCAGAAGAGTAATGGAGGCTGCTACCCTTTGGTTACGTCCATTGTTCACTGGCTGTAGAGATGCCGTATAAAAGCATACTGTTGGCTTTGCTGGCAGTCTCAATTTTTGGACTGAATTACCCGATAACCAAGGTGGCGCTGGCCGACTTCCCGCCAATGTTATTGGCTTCAGTTCGCTTCACCCTCGTCGCTGTTCCTCTGGTTTTCTTTTGTCCATTCCCCAAGACCTCGATCCTCAATGTTGTTGCGCTCGGCTTCTTCTTAGAGTTTCTCTCTCTGGGGTTGATGTACTACGCCATGAAGGCCGATATTCAAGCGGGTGTAGCGTCACTGCTTATGCAGTCGCAGGTGCCATTCACCCTATTGCTATTCGCAATGCTGTTTGGCGATAAGATAAATATGCAGCAGTGCTTGGGTTTGGTAATAGCGGCTGTAGGGTTCTCTGTATTCTTCTACTATGCCGATAAAGGTGGGTCGACAACGATAGTGGGATTTATCCTTATTATGGGGGCGGGGCTGTCTTGGGCGATAGCGAATATCGTATTCCGCAGGATGCCAGGTGTTAACTTACTTCATTTAATGGTTTGGGCTTCATTGGTGCCGCCGGTACCTCTTTTGGTCTTGTCAATATTTTATGAGAGCCATACTCCCTGGGTTTTCTTTTTTCAGGCGCATACGGCCAGTTGGTTTTCAATTGTTTACCAAGTGTGCATGGTGACATTGGTTGGTTATATTTTATGGGGTGATTTAATTCGTCGCTATTCCTCTGCCTGCGTTTCACCATTTGGGTTGCTGGTTCCTATTGTGGGAATAATCGGCTCATCAATTATCCTTGGTGAATATCTTACATTTGTCGAGTGGGTAGCGACTTTTGTCGTGTTGCTGGGTATTGCTCTTTGTGTAGTAAAATTAAATGATCGAAATCCGGGGCAGGAGATTGTTGATGTGGAGGGAAGTTAGGGGAGGGGTAATAATTTTATTCAGTTTGTTGGGCTCTCTGTTTGGGCTTTCCGCGCTTCCCAAAACTTCCTTTTAATACCATTATTGAGAGTTTAATAATTGCTGAGGGCTGTCTTTACTTATTTCGCGGTTCGATGGTGCGTAAATGGTCACAGTGAGTTTTGGCCTGCTCTCAAATTATCTTTACTTTAAATCCAAACGTTTTTTTCGGTGTAGTACTTTGCTTAGAGTGGGTGATAATTTAATACTGCTCCACAGTCTATACGCCGCCTTTTTGCGTGACTATTCCGAACTTTAGTTTAATGGTTTTGTGCTACCAACCTGGGAGGCGAGGTAGAAGTAAGGAGATAAGAAGTGATGGGATAAGGGCGATGCCCACGGCAACTACCGTGAGCATCGAACTAGACGTGTTTTACACGAATGCTTGCAGGCCGGTCTGGGCGCGGCCGAGGATCAAGGCGTGTACGTCGTGGGTACCTTCGTAGGTATTTACAGCTTCCAGGTTCATCACGTGGCGAATTACGTGGAATTCGTCGGAGATGCCGTTGCCGCCGTGCATATCGCGAGCAATACGCGCGATATCCAGTGCCTTACCACAGTTGTTGCGCTTAACCAAGGAGATCATGGTGGGGTCGAACTGCTTGTTCTCATCCATGATACGACCAACGCGCAGGGAAGCTTGCAGGCCCAGGGTAATTTCGGTCTGCATGTCAGCCAGTTTCTTCTGGAACAGCTGGGTTTGAGCCAGAGGGCGGTTGAACTGGGTGCGGTCCAGGCCGTACTGGCGAGCGGCGTGCCAGCAGAACTCGCCGGCACCCATGGCGCCCCAGGAGATACCGTAGCGAGCGCGGTTCAGGCAGCCGAAGGGGCCGCGCAGTCCGCCAATTTCCGGGAATTTGTTTTCTTCCGGAACGAACACATTGTCCATCACGATCTCACCGGTAATGGAGGCGCGCAGTGAGAACTTGCCTTCGATCTTCGGTGCGGAGAGGCCTTCCATACCTTTGTCCAGCACGAAGCCGCGAATAATATCGTCGTCATCTTTCGCCCAAACAACGAAAACGTCGGCGATTGGGCTGTTGGTGATCCACATCTTGGAGCCGCTGATGCGGTAGCCGCCATCGACTTTCTTGGCGCGGGTTTTCATGCCGCCGGGATCGGAACCCGCATCGGGCTCGGTCAGGCCGAAACAGCCAACCCATTCGCCGGAAGCCAGCTTGGGCAGGTACTTCTGCTTCTGTTCTTCGCTGCCGTAAGCGTAAATCGGGTGCATAACCAGGCTGGACTGAACGCTCATGGCGGAGCGGTAGCCGGAGTCAACGCGTTCAACTTCGCGCGCCACCAGGCCGTAGGAAACGTAGTTGAGACCGGCACAGCCGTAGCCTTCGATGGTGGAACCGAGCAGGCCCAATTCACCCATCTCGTTCATGATTTCACGATCGAAGATTTCGTGGCGGTTACCCTCGAGAACTCTGGGCATCAGTTTGCTTTGGCAGTACTCACGTGCCGTGTCGCGCACCATGCGCTCTTCGTCGGTCAGCTGTTGGTCCAGCAGCAAAATATCGTCCCAATGGGCGAGTGGCTGATGTTTACTCATGGTTTGTCTCTTCTACTTCCGTTATTAATTCCACCGGAGCGTCCAAGGGGGCCGGCTGAAGAAGGCCGAGCACCTTTGTACAGAGGGGAGACTTTTTGGATAAGCTCCGCGTCAAACCCCGATGACTATTCAGTTTAGTGTGCCGCATCATACCGAAGTAGTCGGTTTTCGGCACTCCTGCGGGCAGCAATTTTTTGCCTGATTTTACGCATGCTTTGTAAACAAGAGTAAAACGCATTGCGAGCGATTTTGGGGGGCGGATAATGCACGCAATAAATCTCTATTTTTTACGATTAAACGTTTAATTTCGGTGATATTCCTTGTCCTTTTACCGTATTTTGGCAATTTGTGTTCCGCTGCTTGTCAGCTGTAGTTCGCAGCCAATTGAAACCATTCAACCCGATGAAAATTTGGGGTTACCAGAATCTTTTCGTGCATCGGGCACTGTCGCACCGAGTTTGCGCTGGTGGCGAGATTTGGAAGATCCGCAGTTGGACAATTTGGTACAGCTGGCACTGAAAGATAATCCGGATATTCAGGCTACCTATTGGCGATTGGAGCAGGCCGCAGCCACTGCGCGGGGAGCGCGATCGGGCCTTTGGCCAAGACTGACCGCCAGTATTGAAAATACTGAGCAGCGCTACTCTTCCGGCGAGTTCACCGATCCCTCTGCGGAGGGCAATAGTTGGAGTACCCGTATCGCCGCCAGCTATGAAGTGGACCTTTGGGGGCGGGTCCGTGCCGGTGCCAGTGCAGCAGAGGCGGCTTACCTGGCCCAGGAACAGAATTTACAGACGGCAGCCCTGACCCTGGCGAGCGAGGTGGCAGCTACCTGGTTGGAGTTGCGGGAGCAGTGGGGGCAGCGGGATTTGCTGCAACAACAGCTGGAGATCAATCGCAAAAGCCTGAAGGTTCTGGAACTGCGCTTTGGTCGCGGCGTCTCAGGTGCAGCCGATGTTTTGCAGCAACAGCAGTTGGTCCAGCAGTCACAGCAGGAACTGGATGAGGCGGAAGCGGATGCCGAAACTCTAAAAGTACAGTTAGCGGTGCTCTTGGGTATCAATGTCGAGGAACTTAGCAGCATTATTCACGAACAGGCCGGGTTGCCGGCATTACCAGCCCTGCCAGAGACCGGCGTGCCATCGCAATTGTTATTGCGCCGCCCGGATGTCGTTGAGGCGCAGCGAGACCTTTTACAGGGCTATCACTTAGCCGATGAGGCCTGGGCCGATCGACTGCCCGTATTTAGTTTGTCTGCAGTAGCCAGCAATGGCACCAGTTTAATTAGTGACGTGACTGAAAACTGGCTTTTGGCCATCGCAGCCTCTATTGAGGGGGTGATTTTTGATGGTGGCGCCCTGGCATCCGCCCAGGAGCAACAGGATGCCGCTCTGCAGGAGCGCTGGGCGCTCTACCGCAGTGCAGTTAATGAAGCCTTGTCTGAAGTAGAGCAGGCCTTGATTCGGGAGAGCCTGATCGAGCAGAGACTCAACCATCTACGTGAGCGTGAGCGTCTCGCAGACCTTTTGGTTCTGCGCCAAAGCCGCGCCTATGCGCGGGGGACCATCGACTTCCTCAATGTGTTGACCGCGACGAGTGAACAACAGAGTTTGGCGCGACAAATCTTGTCTGCCGAGCGCGAACTGATTGAAAACCGAGTAGTACTTTACCGCGCGCTTTCCGGCGGGATCCCCCAGGCGGATCTCCCAGCCCCCGAGCCAGTGGATTTGGAGTTGTACCTGGAGGGAAATAACTGATGTTGCAGAAACTCAATTGGCGCCTGCTGATCCCCATAATTTTGGTGGTGTTGGCATTCTTGGCCTTCAACTGGATGATGCGGGAAAAACCGTCGGTCAGTCGCGGTGAGCGCAAATCGCCACCGCCGACAGTCGATGTAGCCGTTGCTGAGCAGGGTCGTTTTCCTGTAACCCTGAGCGCGCTGGGTAAAGTGAGTGCCCGTGAGTTAGCGGAGTTGGAGCCCCAGGTACAGGGGCAGGTGCAATGGCTCGACTATGATCTGGGCCCCGGAGCCGTAATGCCAAAAGGGCAGGTGCTGTTGCGTATTGACCAGGAGCCCTACCAGTTGGCCCTGATGACTGCGCAGAGTGCCCTCGCCGAACGCCGTGCTGAATTGCAGCAGGAGCAAGGACAACAGCAAGTTGCTCAAGAGGAATACGAGCTTCTCGGCACAGCCCTGTCTGGAACGGATAAGGCTCTGGTGTTGCGCGAGCCTCAGAGAGCAGCAGCAGAGGCGGCAGTAAAATCCGCAGAGGCAAATGTGGCCTTGGCTAAACGCGATCTTCGGCTTACCGAGATTCGCGCCCCATTTGATGCCCTGGTAGTTGAGCGTGATGCCGACGTCGGTGATCGCGTCTCTCCGGGCGATACTCTCTACAGCCTTGCTAGTGCCGACCGCTTCCAGATAGCCGTTGAGGTTCCCGCGTCGCAACTGCACCGGCTCGGACGCGGTGATGTTGAAGTTCGAATTTACGGCAGCCAGTGGCCGCAGGGCGTCTACCGCCGCGGTGAGTTTGTCCGGGTTATCCCGGTACTAGAAGAGCAGGGTCGTCTCGCCAGTGTGTTGGTAGAGCTGGAAGACCCGCTTTCCGTACAGGATCCGTCCCAGCCGCAGCTGCTTCTCAACGACCTGGCGAAAGTAGAGATCGTTTCCCAAAGTGAGGATGAGCGCGTGCGTATTCCCCTCACTGCGCTGCAAGACGGCAACAATGTGTGGGTGGTTCGCGAGAACCGCACCACGGTTCTGCCGGTAGAAGTAGCCTACATGAGCGGCGACTTTGCAGTCCTGGAGCAGGGACTCAGCGGTGGAGAAGCCTTAGTGACGACCCGGTTGGTAACCGTTACTGAGCGTATGCCGGTGCGAATTGCCGGAGACAGTAATCGCCAGCAGCGTCCGCCGATAGATGCGGCTGCCTCTGCAGAACGGCCGCCAAGACGCGGCCCCGGTGGACCCAACGCTGGGGGCGCAGATGACTGAACAGAATAGATCCAGAGATAAAGTTGATACCCGCACGGGCGCCATCGCCTGGATGGCGCGCAACCACGTAACTGCCAATTTGTTGATGTTGGTCTTCTTGATTGGTGGTTTGATTTTTTCGACCATCGTTAAAAAGGAAGTCTTCCCGGAATTCAGCCTGGATACTGTGAGCGTGTCCATCTCCTATCCCGGTGCCAGCCCTGAGGAAGTCGAGCGCGGTGTACTGGTGGCTGCCGAGCAGGCGGTGCAGGGCTTGGTAGGTATCAAAGAGATGACCGCGAGGGCCAATGAGGGTAGTGCCTCTTTAACCTTGGAGCTGGAAGGCGATGCTGATGCTGCCTTGGTGTACCAGAATATTCAGCAGGCTATCGATTCTGTTACCACTTTCCCTACAGATATTGAGCAGCCCCAGGTCAGTCTGGCCGAGCGCAAACGGGATGTGCTGGATCTGGTATTACACGGCGATCTTACCGAGCACAACCTGCGTGCGTTGGCGATGCAGGTTTACGATAAGCTCGAAGCGCACAGTGGTATTACCCAGCTGGAAGCGCGAGGGATGCGGGACTTGCAAGTGGCGATCGAGATTCGCCGCGATGACCTGCGTCGCTATGGGCTTACCCTGCTGGAAGTGGCAAACATCGTAGAAAATGCAGCGGTAGATATTCCCAGCGGCAGTGTTAAGTCTGATGCGGGGGAGATATTGGTCCGGGTGACTGAGCGCCGCGATTGGGCTCGTGAGTTCGGCGATATTGTTATTGCCCAGGGCGCTGGTGGCGGTGCCGTTTATTTAAAGGATGTTGCCAATATCAGCGACGCGCTTGAGGAAGAAGCGCGCAATATGGTGTTTAACGGCGAGCCAGCTATCAGCATCAAGATCTACCGAGTGGGCGACCAGACACCAATGAGTGTCAGTGAGGCTGCCCATGAAGTCGTTGATGAGGTCAGGGCAAGCCTGCCCCCGGGGGTGACCCTGACAGTTCGCGATGACGACTCAGAAATTTTCAAAGCGCGTCTGACCCTGCTGCTGAAGAATGGTTTTATCGGGCTCTTATTAGTATTTGTTGTGCTCGGAGCCTTTCTGGAATTGCGGTTGGCTTTTTGGGTAACACTGGGCATTCCTACCAGCTTCCTGGGGGCATTGCTATTCCTGCCTGGGCTGGATATTTCCATCAGCATGGTAAGTATGTTTGCCTTTATTATCGCCCTTGGAATAGTGGTGGATGATGCAATTATTGCCGGTGAAAATATCCACGAGTGGCGACAAAAAGGCTACAGCAATCTGGAGGCTGCCGTTGCCGGTGCCCGCCAGGTATCGGTGCCGCTCACATTTGCGATTCTGACTAATATTGTCGCCTTCCTTCCATTGATGGCCTTACCCGGCTTTATGGGCAAGATCTTTGGTGTGATTCCCTTTGTGGTGGGCTCGGTATTTATTATTTCCTGGGTGGAAGCCCTGTTTATTTTGCCCGGTCACTTGGCCCACTCTCGTCGCGGCTATAAAAGTCGCCGGGCGCGCCGCTTTGCCGCGCGGCAGAAAATGCTGGCGCGGGGATTGGATCGTTTTGTACAGCAGCGCTTTAGGCCCTTCCTGGATATATGTATCAAGCACCGCTATACCACTATTGCCGTGGCGGTAGCGGCGCTGCTGGTGGTTGGCGGCTATGCGGCTAGCGGCCGTATGGGGTTCACCTTGATGCCTAGGGTGGAGCGTGACTCCGGTCGCTTTGCCGTCACCTTTCCTACCGGAACGGCCCAATCCCAGCTGGAAAAAGCGCGCTCGCAGATTATTACTGCTGCCGATAGGGTGCTCGAGCAATACGATAAAGAAAAGGTCTTCCTGGGGATTCGCGGTTTGATGGGCGATGACGCGATTATGGTGGACGCTTTCTTTGTTCCCGCAGATGAGCGTCCTTTTTCCACCGGTGAGTTTATTCGCGCCTGGCGCCAGGAAGTGGGGCCCATTGCCGGTGCCCTTAGCGCGACAACAGCTTCTGACCGTGGCGGTCCCGGTGCTGGCTCCTCGTTAACCGTGGAGCTTCGCCATACCGACACGGATACCTTGGAGCAAGCTGCGATACGTTTAGGGGATGAGTTGGAGAAATTCCCGAATGTCAGTGATATCGATCCCGGTATTTCCCTCGGTAAAACCCAGTTGGACCTTACGCTGACTGAAACGGCCAAAAGTTTGGGCATGTCTGCGGAGGATATTGGTCGGCAGTTGCGGGCAGCGTTGTACGGGGCTGAGGCCCTGCGCCAACAGCGCGGCCGGGATCAGGTGAAGGTCATGGTACGTTTGCCTGAGGATGAGCGGGCCAATATCAATGATGTGAATAGCATTATGATACGGGCCAGCAATGGACTTTGGATGCCCCTGCCAGATCTGGTAAAAATTGATAAAGGGCGCGCCTATGCCACGATTAATCGCCGGGCAGGCCGCAGGGTTACAACAATTACCGCCAATGTGGAGCCCAGTGACCAAGCGACGCTTGTGATTAATGAGTTGAATGAAAGTGTGGTCCCCCAATTGAAAGCGGAATTCCCCGGCCTAAGTGTTTCCTATGAGGGACGCCAAGCGGAGGAGCGAGAGGGATTGGCAAGCCTGGCGATGACCTTTGCCCTTGCGATGGCGGTGCTGTACTTGTTATTGGCAATTCCCTTAAAGAGTTACGTACAGCCGTTGATCGTAATGGTGGCGATACCCTTTGGTGTGATCGGTGCGTTACTTGGTCACTTGGGCATGGGGTATGGACTCAGTATGGTGAGTCTGCTGGGTATGGTGGCACTGGCGGGAGTTGTGATTAACGATACTCTGGTAATGATTGAGTACAGCAATCGTCTCCGAAATGATGGTGCTGATTTGGAAAGCGCTATTAAGGGAGCGGCAACACGGCGTTTTCGCCCGATCGTATTGACCACCATAACAACTTTCTGCGGCTTAATGCCGATGATCTTTGAAAGCTCGGTGCAAGCGCGCTTTATGATTCCAATGGCGATCTCGCTGGGCTATGGAATACTCGCTGCCACAGCGATCTCATTGTTATTGGTACCCTGTCTCTATTTAATGATGGGTAAAGATATTCCCCAGTTGTTTGCAAGATTGAAAAATATCATCGCTCGCTTTGGTCGTAGCGGTGTGATCGCACAGAAATAAATTCAATGGTAGCCGGTATCTTTTTACCGGCTTTTTCCCTCTGAGATTTAATTTTATAACTGATATTTAACTACCAGTTTCCAAATTACGTTTCTGTCTCCATGAATACCACCTTCATTTAATTTTCTTTGTGGCCAGGAACTGCGGTAGCTGAAATACTGCTCCAGTTTAATGTTATGAAATTATTTTCCGGCATACTTTCAATATGGTAAATAAATTTCAAGTAATTCAAATAACAGAAAATTTGGACCAAATTTGAAAGACAGAGAAGTGTATTGAAAGTTATTTTTTGGGTTTTAATAAGCATAAAAGGTTATGTTCAGTGTGTAGCTCAATAAATAAACATAATGCCCAGCCCTTAGATTTTGAAATGGAAGAAATGGGCGCTGTATCATCAGGAGATACAGTTTGCGATTTGATCGAAAGACAAAAGCGAAAGAACCCCGATCAGGTCGTTATTATCGATGGCAACACAGAAATAAATTTCGCTTGCCTGATGAAGCGAGCGGATGGGATTGCGGCTGAGTTGGTAAATCGTGGGGTTGAGCCCGGTTCCTTGGTTGGTGTCTGTATGAGTCGGTCCTGGGAGCTGGTCGCGGCCCTACTCGGCGTAATGCGCGCAGGTTGTGCCTATGTCCCATTAGATCCAACTTATCCGCTAGAGCGGGTGCGATATATGCTTGACCACTCCAGAGCTGCCGCAGCAATCGTCGATTGCGACGACAATGCAAACTTGTGCCTTGGCGTGAAAGAGCTGTTATGGATCGATGAGTTACGAGAGCAGGCACCGGAGTTGCTATCGGGACATACCAGACCACGGACGAGTGATTTAGCCTATGTAATCTACACATCCGGCTCTACTGGAAGCCCGAAAGGGGTTGCTATCGAACACCGAAGCCTTATCGCTCTCAGTAAGTCTATGAGTGAGCTGTTGAGCGATGGAGAGCTAGGAGGCGTTTTGGCTTCGACCTCAGTTTGCTTTGACCCCTCGGTGATGGAAATTATCGGGACTCTTTCACTGGGCGGCCGAATTATTTTGTCAAAAAATATTTTGGAGTTGCCAAAACTTCCCTTTCGAGAGCAAGTGCGAACTTGTATCACCGTTCCATCTGCGGTTCAGGCTTTACTTTCGATAGACAAGCTGCCTCAGGGAGTGCGTTGCCTAATTTTTGGGGGTGAAGTACTTAAGCAATCCCTGGTCGAGCAAATATATGCGGGGGCTGAACAACTGCGGATAGTTAATGTTTATGGCCCCACAGAGGACACGGTTTACTCAACTTATACAGAGGTTAGCCCCGATAGCGACCAAATTACGATTGGAAGGGCGGTTTCAAGTTCACGCGCATATATTTTGGATGAGAGATTACAGCCAGTTGCTCCCGGCGAGGAGGGGGAGTTGTATTTGTCTGGTGATAAGCTAGCTCGGGGCTATTTAAATGATGAGCACCTGACCGAGGAGCGTTTTATACAGCCTGCCTCCAACTCCCGAATTCCCGATCAGCGCTTGTATAAAACGGGAGACCTGTGCCGATGGACAGCAAATGGAGAAATAGAATACTTGGGGCGCGCCGATTGCCAGGTGAAGATTAGGGGCTATCGTATTGAACTTGAAGAAATAGAATCGGCAATTGAGTCTATACCAGGCGTTGATGCTGCCGCTACTACCGTTATTGATGGCGGGGCGGGGCAGAAGATCCTGGTGGCCTATATTGTTGCTAGCGAAAAGACAATTACCGAAGTAGCAGTAAAAGAGTTTCTTGAACAGCGCCTTCCAAAATATATGGTCCCTCAGTTTGTCAAGCATCTGCAAGAGTTACCCTTGCTACCCAATAATAAGCTGGATCGTAAACGATTAGCCCTCCTTGAAGCGGAGCTTGTCGTTCCAACTGAAAGCAGTTTGGCTGCAAGCGATGATATTAATCGAAGCAGCGGAATGGGCGAGCACTTCGCTGGTTTATCAGTAGATAGCGAGGCAATTTTTACTTCAATTATCCGCGGTGAGATGGCTTCCATCATGAACCACCCAGATCCGGAGGTTGTGCTCCCAGAGATAGCCTTCGACAAGCAGGGCCTGGATTCGCTGACAACATTAGAATTGGCCAGCCGGTTGAGTCATTGCATTGGACACCCCCTATCTGCGCAAACAATCTTCGATTATCCCACGCCGAAGCTTTTGGCTGGCTATATGCTTGATTTGACGGAAGGTAGGATCAGTAGTGAATCAGCTAATGAGGTTGCCAAATCTGAAATTGATGCGCTGGCTAACTTCCAGTCCCAGCTCCAGTTGAGCCATCCAACTTTTCAGGCCGCAAAGGCGTCATCCTGGTCTGCTTCTGACAAAAGTAAGTTGGTGCAGGCGGTGATAGCCATGGCAAACAATCAGAAGAGGAATCCTTACAGTAAAGTTTTACGTACAGGTAGTGGGACGCACGGTACTGTTACAGATGTTTATAACGATGATACCCAGGAAGCGATTATTTGGACGACCAATCTCTACCTTGGCTTGAATAGAGATAAAGAAGTTATCGAACAGGCTTCATCCGCTGTACAGCTTTTCGGAACAGGAATGGGCACTTCAGCGGCGGCATCGGGCCTGACGGACCTTCACCTCCAGTTTGAAACGGAGTTTGCTGATTTGGTAGGCAAGTCTGGAGCCTGCTTGTTTCCAACGGGTTATACGGCCAATGTCGGGGTGGTGGCAGGAATATTAGGTAAAGATGATGTTGTGGTTATAGACCAGCTTTGCCATGCCTCAATTGTTGATGGGGCCCGTCTCAGTGGTGCCAAAATCAGAACTTTCCAACACAATAATGCCTCTGATCTGGAGTCGGTATTGGAATCTGAAGCATCTCCCTACCGAACAACACTAGTGGTTCTCGAGGGCGTTTACAGTATGGGGGAAGGTGCTGCGCCAGTAGCTGAAATCGTGCGTGGAGCAAAGAAATACAACGCTTTGACCTTAGTTGATGAGGCACACTCATTCGGTTTTTATGGTGAGCGTGGTGCCGGTATTTGTGCGGCTCAAGGTATTACTGATCAAGTTGACTTTATTATGACAACACTCAGTAAGTCGCTCGGTAGCCTTGGGGGTGTGGTTGCTGCGAGTAAGGAGTATGTCGACTTGCTGAGGTCCTCAGCCAGGGCATATATCTTTCAGGCTTCTATCAGTCCTGCAGATATTGCTGCCGCATTGACTGCCTTGCGTCGGATTAAATCTGACGATGGACTGCGTGATCGATTGTGGGATACGACCCGCTATATGCGTCGGAAATTCGAGCAGGCCGGATACGATTTGGGAACAGGTGATGGGCCTATTATCACGCCCCATTTTAAGGATAAAGAAAAACTATACGGGATAGTCCAAGCGCTTTATCAGCGCGGTATTCAAACCTCGGCCGTCACTTACCCGATAGTTGAGAGTGGCCGCGGTCGCCTGAGGTTGATCTGCTCGGCAGCTCACACCAGGGAGGATGTTGATAGGACCGTGGAAGCTCTTATTGAGGCTGAAAAAGAGGTTGATGCCCAATCCCAGGAAACAAAAGAGGAGGCTATGGATTTGGGGCAAGCCCTTGCTGAAATTGGTGAGTGGGCAAATACCTTTTCTAACTTCCTACAGGAATATATCAATCGACTATCCAGCCCTGTGCCCAACTTGTGCTTGTCTGTGAGTGTTGCTGAACAGTTTGAGCCGGTGAGGATTTTAATTGATGGCGGCAAAGTAACCTTGAGTGATCTCTCGGTCAACGACGTTCCTTTTTGCTCAGTAACGCTAAGAAATCAGAGGTCTGTCACGGCCTTGCGGCTTCACGATGTTCAGTCGCTACTTGATGATATTTGTACAGGTAGCTGCACCTTAAGCGGTCAGGTTGAGCCATTTATATGGTGGATCGCCCGTATTCTAGATTTAAGTGTGGAGGTAAATAACCCTGTAGACTGTGGATTAGCTAGAGAGCGGGCGATTCATTAACTAATGAGGGGCGAGGTTTAAAGTTTTGGGCCTTTCAGCTTACCCTGATGGGCCCATGTCTGGTGCCACTGGCAGAGTAGGTCGGTTACTTATTTGCCTGATTTTTCACTATGCTACGCCAGGGAGTTTGCGCCAGCTCCAGCGGATTAAAACAAATACTAATATCGATGCAGCTGCTGTAATGTAAAACGGTAAGCGGATATCAACTTCCATTGCCATGCCCCCCGCGAGCGAAATCAAGCTTGCTACCAGCGTGAAGCCCGCAGTAGCTATTCCCATCACCCAACCCTGTTCCGTTTCATCGACACTATTGGCAAATATATTCAAGAGGGCGGGGTAAGCGAGCCCAAAGCAAAGGTACGCGAAGAACACACTGAGATAACATAGCCAAATATGGCTGCTGAATACGAAGACTAACGCGCTCGCGCCCATCACTAAGGCGGAAACTGTAACTACCAGGGGTTTAGTCCAGCGGGACAAAACAGGCTTGACCATAAAGAGGCTGGAAATTGCCACCGCAATACCCATAGTCAGCATGGCCATACTGGTTATTAGCAGGCCTGCCTGGAATCTACTGCTTAAATAGTTTGTGATAAATATATAAAAGCTGAGATGCACCAGCATGAAACAGAGATAGGCAGGGCAAAGTCGGACAACCCGAGGACGGTCCTTCAGATGTATAAACTGAGTAAATAGATCCAGAAAGCGAAGCCTAAGCTGCATCGGGGCTTGCCGGGTATCGTGATAAAAGGTCAGGATCAAAAACAAAGTAATAGCGACAAGTACCAGAGCAAAGTAAAAGGGTAGTTGGATACTGGCTATGCTCCCCAATAGCTCCCTGTCTGCCAGGACTCCTGCCATAATCGGTCCAGCTACAGCCCCAGCACTCATTCCGGCTACCAATAACCCTAGGTTCTTGGAGGCTTCCAGCTCACTTTGGCTGGCGTCAATCATTGCTGCTTGAGCAATAGGTTGGTTTCCCGCAGTAAAGCCGCTGATCACTCGTCCGAGAATAAGAAGCCAAAGGCTATTGCTTAGCAAAGAGAGGACAGTGATAGCGTATCCGGCCATGGCCCCCACCAAACACAGCACCATGGCAGTTTTGCGTCCAATATTGTCAGACAGTTTGGCGATATATACGGACCCAACAAACCACGCCAGAAAGAAGCTGCTGATCACAACTCCATAGTACAAGTGCCGAGTTGATTGTGGCGTATCAGTAGGTAGGAACTGGAATTTTGTCGACATAACCAATTCATTGATGATCGGGAACAGCAATCCCTGACCCATCAGATCTACAAAAACTACTGCCAAAAGGGCTAAACGGCACATGGCAGACATAACCACTTCCTCCCCCAGCTTCAGCTTTGCTGCCTAAAGCAAGATAGCAGGTGATGAATAGGTGACGGAGCCTGTCATTGAGCAGCGTAAGCCAGGTAAGAGCGATAGAGCTATTTGAGACTAAGCGCACGGTTAGTTACCCGGAAATAAAGGCGGTTAAGACAGTTGAGGCTTGCTCTATATATCAGAATTCAAGAGAAGCTTCTCCTATTTCTGGAAGTGACGATCTATCTCTTTGATTTTTATAGGGTTGATAATGTTATAAAGAGCAGAAAAAGCAGGTGGATATATAGCGCCTGCTTTATATCTACCTGTTGAGAATTATGTCAAAGCTCTTAACTTTTTGATATTATTGGGTTTTTGAGGTTATCTTGAAAGAAGTGAGTAGAATTATATAGAAGGGTGATATAAAGACGCTTCTTTTGAATTAACTGTTATTGGTCGCTCGCTCCAGTTTTGCGGGGGTTCAATAAAGAATAGCAGGTAATTATTAGGTTGCTGTATAAAAAAACAGTATTGGCGGGAAAGCCCATAGCCAACGGTTCGACCTTCATGTAAGCTTCGAAGCTTCAGCGACGCTCGCATAACGAAGTTAATGCGGACGGCGCAGCCGCTTCGAAGCAAGGCCGCGAACCTAGTGCTGCTAGTTTCTCTCTCCGAATCGTGGTAGACAATAAAAGAAAGATATTTGTAGTGGATTTGTACACAGTGCCACGAGCAACAAATAACAACCCGATTATGCGGAAACCTAAAAGTTGTCATTCCCTTTGCTTGCACAAAGGCACTGCCAACTTTCTTAACGGTTCCGCATATCTATTTTCGTTAGGTGCCTTATGAGGTTTATTGCAACACTTTTATTACTGGCATTCAGTGAAACTGTTTGGTCTGAGGAAAATAAAAATGAATACGATTTAACCCCATTATGTAATCAACTCTACAAGATTGCGACTTCAGCACTTATTCACAAAGAAAAAGGTATGACTAAAGAACAATTACTAGCGCCTCTTCCAGATCTCACAACTTTAATTGTGATGCCTTTTTCGAAACAAAAACACTTAGCCCAAAATATGCATCGGATAGCAGATGAAATTTATACATTTGAAGATTTGGAGGTGAGATCATACTCAGCTTTTACTGCTGAGTCTTGTCACAGACAACTTCAAGGGTTACATGTTCCTGGGAGCTTCGAAGTAGCTTACCCGAAACTATTGGAGTGTAATAAGCTGCCAACACCACAAGAAAGAATTGACTGTGGCATGGTTGTCTCAGGTTCAACTGTGAAACCTCAGAAATCAGCACCTAACAAGCAAATTCAACCGACGCCAAACGGCGGCGCGGCTGATTAGGGCGTTAGGCCACATAAGGAGATATTGAGGTGAAGAAGGTCATTTATATCTTGCTTTCTTTGTTTTATGGAAATGCTGAAGCAAGTAGCGAAGACATTGATATTTTACTCAAAAATGCAACAGAAAGAGAGGGGCTAAGGAAGGCGCAGGTAGAGAGAATTTTAGACACGTATGATCTGGAGAAATGGATTTTTACCAGCCGAGTTGTAATTGATGAAAACGCAATTCGCCCTTCAAGTCATCCCGTTTTAACTTTCAATGTTAAGCGCATCGGAAGTGATGAATCCTTTCTTGCTAGCTTTTTGCATGAGCAAATTCACTGGTTTGAAGAAAAAAACAAAACACAAGTAAATGCGGCCATTGAAGACTTGAAGAAAATATATCCAAATGTTCCTAAAAAGCGTCCAGACGGAGCAAGAGATGAGTACTCTACCTATTTGCACTTGATAGTATGCTACTTAGAGTATGATGGGTTGCGTCAAAATATAGGAGATAAAAGAGCAACAGAGATCATCTCTAAGAACTCCGAGTATTTTTACAAATGGATTTATAAAACTGTGCTAAATGACGGAGAGGCTATTCGCAAAGTAATCGAGGCGCATACACTTCGCATATAGACTGCCGGCCTAACTAGGCAATGCAGCCGACGTCTTACTTTATGCACTTTTTGCACAGTCGCTATACTCTCATTTTCGTGCAAAAAGCACACAAAGTAAGCCGCGCCTGATTGCGACGTTAGTGTGCAGCACAGAATGTTAATTATGGTTTTAAAATGAATAGATTAATAATAGCTTTTTGTATAGTCATGTTTACGGGTTGTGAAATCCAAAAAGAAGCAAACCAAAAATTTGGAGATCAACACTTTAAAACAGCGATTTCTTTAATCGAGCTTCATAATATACGTACTGGTTCGTATCCAGAAACATTAAGCGATATCCAGTTCATTGGAGACTGGGATCAAATTGCTTTGCAGTCGGTAAAGTATGGCAGAGTTAAAGGCGGTTATACTTTATCCGTTACTAATGGGTGGGTCGGAAAGCCTGAACTTCAGTACCCTCCAGAGTTTTGGGTGGGGCTTGGAATTAAGCACACTAACAAGTCAATTCAGTCGACCGCTAAAGCGTCGGCTGATTGAGGCGTTAGGTGCGCACAATGTCGGACGATGATAAATGGTATTCAATAAAAGTCGAAGCGATAGTTTCATTGTTGCCGGGCAGTGAATCTGGTCGCAAAAAAGGTATTACATCTGGCTACCGACCTAATCATAATTTCGGTGGGCCAGATAATAATGAAATGAGAATGGGCCAAATTACCGTAGATAATGATGAGTGGATAAGCCCGGGAGAATCAAAGGCAGTTGAGATTCATTTCATAATGCCGGAAGGTTATGTAATAGATCTTGTCCCAGGTCTTACATGGCGCATTCAGGAGGGTGGCCACTTGGTAGGTAATGGCAAAATTACAAAGGTAATCTCATCAGATGTGCCAGCTAATTAAACAATCACCTAACAAGGCGCAGCAATTCGCAGCCTTCGGCTGCCGGACGCTCGCAAGCTCGCGCCGTTGTGCTTTGCGTTAGGCAGAAGTAGCCATGAAGAAAATATTCTCACTAGAAATTGAGCATGTAGATGATCCTTCACGAGTTGAAAAGGCACAGAAACTGTCTCTCGATAGTAGTAAGCCTCACCTGGGACTGAAAGGTGTTTATGGTTTATATGGTTCTCCCGAATGGTGGGACAATATTTATACTGGCAAAGTACCTAGCAAGATTTATGAAGGGGTCATTGACGATATTCACTTTACAGGAATGCATAATGAGGCTGAAGGCTTCACACTAAAGCTGGATAACGGTGGTACTTATTCATACACCTGCGTAGTGAATCGAAGAAGAAACATGAAGCACTATCAAGTTGGCAGGAGAGCGAGAGTAACCACATTTATCGAAGTTCTAAAGAAAGGTACAGATCACGAATTTGTATGGCAAATAGAGGTGGAAAATACCTAACAAGGCAAAGCAGCATCAGTAGCTGCGCTCCTTGGACAGCCTTGCCGTTACTCGTTTTGTGCATGGCTTCGCCATTATTGCACAAAACAATCAACAACAAGTCTGCCGCTGTTTGCGGCGTTAGGCGTCCAAGAGAATCGAGTCCCTGATGGAAATTAGCGACATAAGAAAAAAGTTTGAAGAGTTCATTGGCACAGAAAGGTATGTGAGCTTTCTGTCCACTATTTGTTGCTCAAGCAAAGAAAATGATCGCCTTAAATTCAAACAAGAGATTGAATGGGAAAAATTTGCTAGCGAGTATGATCTAGGCCAAAAAACATACCCAGAAATATGGTCGCTGTTTCAATACTGCCATTTACATCAAGTTGAGTTTGAGCTAGATGATGTTGAAATCATTTATGGTACAAGAAAATCTCCTACAGAAGCGGAGCAGCGAACTGCTAATGAAAAATATCCTTATGCTAATGTTGTGGCTTATGGGCCTTGCTGGGTTGAAAGTGTAAAGACAAAAGAGGTTCTTTACTGCAGCAAGTGTAGAGAAAACTATGGTAGCTAAGATAGATTGTTCGCCTAACAAGGTGATGATGTTCGTTCCGCCCCTACGGGCCTCCACCGGACCTCGGTGCTTCGCACCTCCGGCCTCATATCACGGCGTTAGGCCCAAAAGGAACAAGCAATGAGAACTCTTATCATGACTGTATTACTGCTTGTAGCAACAAATGTCTTTGCAGACAAAACACTGCAATGTGAGCGGTACACCGTTAAAGAAGGCGAAGCTTTCAAACAAGACAGAACAATATTCACTTTTACCTTTTCGGCAGACAACCAATCAGTTATTTACAAGAAAATATCCGGCCCCGAATGGTTTATGCCGTCAGGCTCAGTTTTGCAGCCAATTTGGAATTCCGGGGACGGATTGCGCATTGTCGTTTCTTGGCTGAATGGTGATTACGAGAAAATAGATACTGTGTGGCATCCTGTGCATGTCTTAGACATAGACTTTAGTAAGCCAAGATACGAAATGGAAACGTACGGTGGCTTCGCTGATTTCAGTGAAGTCGTTTATTCTCCGTGGAAGCAAGAATGCATGCGAACAGACTGAACGCAACTTACAAATATGGCCTAACAAGTACAGCCAGCAGGACAACCCTATGCTTCGCTCCGGTTTGCCTCTGCTGTAGGCGTTAAGTGAAAAATGAATATCTGGGAACTATACAAAGAAGACCAAAAGTTGGCCGACTTAACACAAATAGACCTTGATCAGCCTTGGTTCATAGGTGTGTTGGTTCCAACTCCGCCTTTTGATGAATACCGTAATCTCTTTGAAAAAGCTCAGAAATTTATAGAAACCGAAGAATTCGATTCTGAAGAATCAGAAGATACCTTTGTTGCAATTGATAATTTAAAACTGCAATTGGTGCGTATGTCGGATAAACGTGTATTTAAAGACGTAATGCTATGTATATCTGGTGATGAGGTATGGTGGCGTATTTAGTAACTGTATGTGAGTCACTTAACAAACGCAGGCACAATCGCACACTTCGTGTGCTGGACCTCCGGTGCTTCGCACCTCCGGCCTGTGCTGCGGGGCGTTATGTGTAAGTAAGGGCAAAAGTAGAGTATGGAAGGTTTTCTATTCATTTTGATCATGCTGCTTCTACTTTGCGTAGCACTATCTCCTAGCCTAGTAATTTGGCTGTGTGCATATTTGTGGTTGCCTGATGCTTATAAGCTCCCGCCGTACAAAATGACAATCGCTTGTTTCATACTGGCTTTAATTACGGCATTTTTACTGAATGTAGAGCTCGAAGGTGGAGCTGGCTCTAGCGTAGTCGTTATTCTCGCATTTTCCGTTCTATGGTCAGCTATTTTGGTTCCCATTGGCGCTCTGGCCAAGTATCTTAAAGCGCGCTGTGCGTAGCGCCACACATAACAATCAGCGGCAGAGCGACAGCCAACGCTACGCACCTTTTGTGTACTCGCTGGCGCTCAAACATTAACACAAAATGCGCTCCGCGCTGGCTGCGCCTGCGCTGGGCGTTTATAGGGCTAGAAATTGAGCCAAATTCACAAAGACCAAAAATTAAGTGTATATCTGTGGAAATTCATGGTTTGTCTTTTTGTCTCAAGCTTGATTCCCATGGCATATGTACTTTGGGCAGTTTCACCAGGGTTAAAGGGAAATTGGTTTGGTGTTGCTGTGGTTTCAGCAGTTTGTTCAGCATTATTGACTGCGGCTTTACCGGTAAATAACGCTCGTTACTATGTCCCAAGTAGTGTTGTGGTGGGCGTGTTATTTTATGGGATAATTCAGGGTTACTTATTATACAATGGGGCCCCATAACTAGGCCAAGCAGGCTCGCCCAGCCCCTGTGGGGCTAGGCTGGACAGCCTACGCGGCGCGCTTCGCACGCAAACGCTCCGGCCGCCCCTGTTGGCAACGTTATGCATAGAGTATTTAGCGGATGAGTAATGAGGCTGAAAGGGTATACCTTGAAGAAATCAATAGATCCTTCAATATTTTTCGTAACGATGATAGATTTAAAGAATTTCTTTGTAAATTTAATGTGGAAGAGGGTATCTCGTCTTCCGATGTAACCAGTATCTACAATAATATGGTTAATATTTACAATAGATCTCAAGAAGGAGCGATAATTGATGGGCGAAAGCTCAAAAGAATATGGAACACTCTAGAGTATTTAACGCTAAAAAATATTCAGCTTGAAGAAAAGTTGTCAGTTCTAAAAAAAGACCACTAATGCACGAGATAGCTCCCGGCTTTTGCATGGGAAAATGCATAACAAACAGCGGCAGAGCGACGGCCAACGCTACGCACATTTTGTGTTACTCGCTGGCGCTCAAACATTAACACAAAATGCGCTCCGCGCTGGCTGCGCCTGCGCTGGGCGTTAGGCGATGAGGGTTAAATAAAACCATGAATCGAAGATTTTATAAATCGTATGCTGAGGGCATGGAAGGTGAGGAAGGTGCATTCCTTTGTGAAGTTGTAGACCAGCTAATCGTGAGGCAAATTTACGTTATCGATGGATGCCATTTTTGGGCGACACCTGACACCGAAAATAATGAGGTATACTTTTTTACTGATCAACCGGAGTTTCCTGAGGGAGATATACCTCGTCTTGAGAAAGAGTTTGATCTTGTAGAATTAACGGAAGAAGAGTTTCTGAAAGTGTGGGAAATTGCACAGAAAGAAAATTATTGAACCGAGTTATGGGAGCAGCCGCCTAACAAGTGACTATGGTTGCCCATCAAGTTATTAAGCCATACTTTCATCTCTGTAGGTGTTATTTTTCACCATCGTATTCAGGATCGTAATCTGCTTTCTCATGCTGGCAATTAGAGCGACCCTTTAAATTTGCCAGCATCGACTAATCGCTTATACATCGGCTTTAGTTTGGGATGATGCTGTATGGCTGGCCTGATGGAAACAAACAGAACCGTGCGTACACAATGCCTTCCGCCCCGAATATATCTCTTTCCCTGGAAGCTGACGCTAGCACGGTTAATTGGGGCGACACCTACAAGTGCAGCGATTTCTTTACGGTTCAATTCTCCGAGCTCAGGAAGTTCACTCATCAGCTTATAAGCCAATACATTTCCGACTCCTTTAGGGTTCAACAATAGGTCGCGCCTTTGCTGCCACTCAGACACACTGTTAACCAGTTTATCTAGTTGCTTGTCGATACCTTGTAGCTCTTTCTTGATGGTATTTAGAATGGTCCGTATAGGTTTGTGTACTGATTTTGGCATTCTCTGAAGCCGATTCTTTTGCATTGTGCTCATCTCTAAACACTGACTTCTTACCGCCAGTAAGTCACTGATCTCCCTAAGTTTTTCTGGTTTTAGCGTCGATAGCCTTGGCTTCATGGCCTCACCGAAATGTGCAATATCCATTGCATCTAGCTTGTCGGTTTTGGCGAGACGCCCTGCGGATTTAGCGAAGCTTCTTATCTGAGAAGGATTGCAAACAACAATAGGTAATCCTGCTTTGTCGGCGGCGCAAACAAACTCTAATTCGAGTCTTCCTGTAGACTCTATTAGTACTCTTTGGGGTTTAAGAGGTTGTAATTGTTTAATGGCATCCTTAATGCCATTTTTATCATTGGCAACACTAAAGAATTGGCCAGTAGGTCTCACATAAATATCGAGTTGTTTACTGCTGGTATCGATACCGACATTGATCTCTTGAGGTTCCATAAGATAAGCTATCTCCGCCTTGCTATTCGGGCTCGAGGCCCACATGACTATCCGAGTTATGCCTAGTGAGTGTCTGTCACGTTCCTACTTGTTAACGGTCTTTATAAACCGGCGCAGCAACGAACTGTGACAAACAAGGCCTTCGGTGGCCGCCGAAGGTGGGTCTCAATTTACCCGTTAACGAAAAGGATTTTCAACATCAGAATCAGGCAAGAACAACCATACAAGGCGTTGCAGACGGACAGTTTGTTCCACTGCTCAAATGTGTTGTCGCTACGCTATAATACATTTGCTCCGCTCCACAAACTGCTGCTGAACTTGGCGTTATGTGCTTCAACGAAGAGATATGAACTTTGAGTAAATGGCTTTACCTAATAGTTGTTTTTGTCATGGCCGGTTTGCTTTATCCAATAATCTATCTCCTGGGCCTAGAAAGGTTAGGGGGCGGAGCTTTACTGAAGGTCCCGGAGTTCATCTTGTATAGCGTGCTAATAGGATTCTTCTTGTATCCGTTCATGGAGGGTTATAGACGCTATAAGATGGGTAGTCACTCATTGGCTGTTATTTTTCTTATCTCCGGAATAATTTTACCAGTTATAAGTGGCGCTTTTTTAATAATTTTATTTGAATCTATGTTGAAGTCTGGAAGCCATGGATGACACAGCAGCACATAACCAGGCCAAGCAAGCTCGCCCAGCTATGAGCTGGGCTGGACGGCCTACGCTACGCTTCGGCCGCCCTTGTTGGCAACGTTATTGTGGCGGTCGGTTTTATTGATTTTTCGTGGTAACTGAAGGTTTCGTGCCACTAAATAGCATCTGGTATTGAGCAATTTTACTGATTGCTATTCAGGAAGTTTCGCTCCAAGAGTGTTCGCTCGGGTGTTGTAAAAAGAGGCAGTCCGCTGCAATTTCGCGGATTGCCAGTAAGATAGGAATTGGTTAGGGAAAGTGCGGTATTCTTCCCTCGTAAATATTGGGCAGCGGCCAGCCAAACTATGGCTGGCAAAGTGCTAGTAGTCGGTCCCGAGCGCGCCAGCCATAACCAGGCTAGGCAAGCTCGCCCACCCCCTTCGGGGCTGGGCTGGACAGCCTACGCGTTGCTTCGGCTGCCCTTGCTAGCGGCGTTAAATGTCATCATGGATATCAAGCAAAAAGTTAAAGAATTAATCAATGAAGGTTACGTAGAAGGCGAACTTGAGATTGATCCGCTTTGGTACATTATCTGGAAGCCTGAAGAAATTGATCAGTTCAATAAAGAGTATCAATTCTCAGAATATGCTCCAGAATTCACTGGCTTCGGGGACAGCGGAAGCAACGAAATATTGGCAGTAAATGCAAAAGGCGAAGTATTTACAATTCCATCCATCGGTATGGAATCACAGTATGCTGATAAGATCGCCGATAGCATTGACGACCTTAAGCAGTACATGAAGAAAAACATTTAACAAGCGCAGGTTGTCGGACTGGCTTTTCGCTGCGCTCCAAACCAGCCGCAACTGCGGGCGTTAGCTACTCCCACACCTAAAAGTACGAGTAAATGAAGAAGATAATTTCAGTAGTAGGATTAATCATTTCAATGAACACATATGCGGGTCTTGATGAAGGAATAGAGCTTTATCATGCAGGAAAATACAAAGAAGCATTTGTAATGTTTAATGCTGAATCTGAAAAAGGTGACCCTGCTGGTCAGCATTTAACTGCAAGCTTGTATTACCAAGGGTTAGGAGTCGAAAAAGACCTAGAGATTGCAGTAAAGCTCTTCAAGCAAGCTGCTGAAGGAGGGTATCTACCTTCTATTGCTAATTTGGGTCTTATGTATATGCAGGGTGACGGTGTAGAGCAAGATCCAAATTCATCATTTAGGTACACTGAAAAAGCAGCAGAACTTGGTGATTTGCAAAGTATTTTCAACCTTGGTCAATTTTATCGTAAAGGCTTTGGTGTAGAGCCGAACCAAGAAAAAGCGGCTCAATGGTATGGGAGTGCAGCTGAAAGTGGTGTTATTCAAGCACAGAACGAGTACGGGCTTATGTTTGCTCAAGGACATGGCGTTGAACTTGATTATGTTAAAGCTTATGCATGGATCAAAATGCCTGCCGAAGCTGGAGATGGTCAAGCGTTAAAAAACCTTGCCCAACTCAAAGAAATTTTAGGCTCTGATATCAGCAAAGCCGAAAAACTTGCTGAAGAGTACAAATTAAAATATGCAGCTAACAAGTAAATCCAGGTGACGCATACGGCGCACCTGATATAGGCGTGTGTGCCAGGCATGGCATTTAACTAGAGAGGTGAAAGCCCTCTTACCAGGTATTCGTGGAGCCGAAGGTTAGCGAAAGGGCAAGGTTAATATCGCGAGGTATTGGCTGGAGGAAGCCCAACGCAAATTCACGGGGTGATGAACAAGAACTGGATATGAGGTGTGACGCAGGTGGAGCCAGTGGGCACGTGACCATAAAGCTCTCCATCCACAATTGGCCTACGTTTTTATAAATCCAGCATCTACGTGAAGAAAGTTAAATGTCTTACCCTGGGAGGTCTATGGGTTGTTAATGGAGTAACTGAAAACTGAGAGATTGGTTTTGACCGATCCATAGAAGTCAGCAGAGGGCATAGTAGGTAGATTTCGTGCTACTGAAGGCCTGAACAATTCTGGACAGTATTATTAACGCAGAGCTTGATGACTGCATCTGACAAGTAACTTAGTTACCAGAGAAAAAAAATTTTTTTTCTGGGTGAACATCAAACTGGAAACTTAATCATACATTGTCCAATTTCCCATCTCTTTTAATGCAGCGAATTCTAGATAGGAATAATCTGTTTCGAGCATTACAACAAGTTTCTCGTAACCAGGGTGCGCCAGGTCTCGATGGTATGACGGTAAAACAACTGCCGGAACATCTTAAGCAGACTTGGATTGCTACCCGACAAAAGGTGCTTAGTAGTAGTTATCGTCCTCAACCGGTGAAACGCGTCTTTATACCAAAAGGCAATGGAGGCCTGCGTCCATTGGGTATACCAACGGTGCAAGATAGATTGATCCAGCAAGCTATCGCACAGATACTCAGTGAGCAATGGGAGCTGAAGTTTCATGCTCTTAGTTTTGGTTTTAGACCAAATCGATCGGCACACCAGGCGATTAGACAGGTCCAAAACTTTGTTCGGCAAGGAAAGCGCTGGACGATCGATATGGACTTGAAATCCTTCTTTGATGAAGTGAATCATGACAAGCTCATGCTAACACTGAAGCAAAGCGGAATACCGGCTGATGTGCTGGGGTTGATAAACCGATACCTAAAAGCGCCAACGGTAGTCGATGGCAAGGTAATAGCTACAACAAAAGGCGTCCCGCAAGGTGGGCCGTTATCTCCGCTTCTAGCGAACATTGTGCTTAATGAACTGGACTGGGAGCTGCACAAGCGGCAACTCAGTTTTGTACGATATGCCGATGATTTTCAAATTCTGGTGGGAAGTCGTCGGTCTGCAGAGCGGATAAAAGTAAGCCTTACGCACTTCATCAAATGTAAGCTGAAGCTCACAGTAAATACTGAGAAGAGTGCAGAGGATCACTTCTGGAAGCGGAGCTTTCTAGGATTTAGATTGCTGAAGAAGGATGCCCGGATAAAGGTATCAGAATCATCGATTAATAAATTGAAGGCAAAGATCAGAATGGTCACCCGCCGAACACGAGGCCGCAAGTTTACTCAGATCATAGAAGAGTTAAAGAAGTCCCTGCTTGGTTGGAAAGCGTACTTTGACATCAGTGAAGTACTGAGCCCTCTGAAAGATCTGGACAAGTGGATAAGGCGGAAGTTGCGATGTTATTTATGGAAGCAATGGGGACGTAGTGGTTACCGCAGATTAAGAAGGCTGGGTGTTGATCGCTTTTTAGCGTGGAACACGGCCAAATCAGCGCATGGACCATGGAGGCTAAGCAAAAGTCCTGCCCTTTACAGAGCATTGCCAAATAGATACTTTAGGAACTTGGGGCTGCCGGAATTGGCAGATAGGAAGGGGAATAGAATTGAACCGCCATGGTACGTGATCCGTATGCCTGGTGGTGTGGGAGGAGAGCCATCGTGAGGTGCCTCCCTATCCCGATTATGTTTTGAGAAAGAGTTATGGCTCCAAAATATAGAAGATTCGAGTATGGTATCTCTGGTGATGATCCCAGATTCAATATAGAAAACATGGACGAGAGCGTAGATGAATTTAAGGCTCAAAGAGCCAAATACAAATTGAACGGAGTCGAGTATGAAAATATAAGTTTAATCCCGGAAAAATATGCTCAAGAAGTAGGTGAATACCTAGAGCAATACCCTGAAGGAGATAAATATATTTTCGTGTTTCACAAAGATCCACTGAAATTAAGGAAAGCAAAATTAAGTAGAGTGCTCCCAATTTGGGTTTGGCTTACTTTATTGTGTGGTGTAATTGTGTTTAGTGAATGGTGGTCGGCCTTTGGAAGTTAAAATTAACAATTACAAGCAGGCTGCTACGGGCCCTTGGCCCTTCGCGGGACGGCCTACGCTACGCTCCAGCCGCCCCTGTTGTAGTCGTTCAGGCTGTTGAAAACTAATGTATATATTTGCCCTCTCGAATATGATAGAATATCAACCATAAATGATGATTCTACGTGATTTCTGGTTTATCTTTCACTGATAAGTAGGCTATTTTTTTACGTAGAAGCACAATACAAAAAGAGGGCTGCGTTTTTCTACACCCTCATTATAGGTGCCAGACATGAAATCAATACTTAAAATACCAATATTTTTTATTATTTTCTTATTATACGCTTGCACCACCAGGCCGTTCTCAGAGTCTGGTTACGCAGCAGCTTTTCCTTCCCATGAAGATCGTAATGAAACGGGTAGCGCGAAAATAACATTTAGTGCTGATATTAAATATGAGTCCTATGAAGGAGTTCCATTAAAAGGCTTTCCTTTGGTATGCAAAGAGGGGAGTACATATTCTGCTGTAGATGAATTAGGGGCAAGCAAAAGTATTTATGTAGAGCCAGGCCAGGAATTGGCCACAGGCTCTATTGTAAGTTGGTACAATAGTGGTTGGGCTAAGCGATGTTATGACTTCGTTTCGTTTGTCCCTGAAAAAGGTGAGGAATATATAGTTGTTAATGAGCGTATCGGAGGGAAGCGTAATATCTTTGTAGGCGTAGCTTTACAGCGCTGTGAAGTTTCTGTATACAAAATTACTAATGGAGAAAAAAATAAAATACATGCAAATAAAGTCGAAAAAGATATGTGTTCAGATGGCGACCCTCTTTCTGTCAAGTGGTAATGTATAACAATCAAAGGCAGCGAATAAACCGCTGCTTTTTGCCTTCAGACTGTAGAAAAACTCTTAAAAGGTAGCTTTTTTGTTAAAATGGAGGTCTTGATGCCGAGATTATCCATATGCCCAATTTCAAACGTTACGATTACAACTAAGATGCAATGGTCGTCATCAATTTCGAAGAACAACTACAACCTGAAACCTTTGAGTTTACACTTCATCATCTGATTGATGACCATATCGACCTCTCTGTCTTCCATAAAAAATATCAAGATGATTGCGGCGGGCGAACCGCTTATGATCCGGCTATCCTACTAAAAATCATATTGTTTGCTTACTCAAAAGGTATTACCTCGAGCCGTGAAATTCAATGACAATGTGAGAATAATATCCTCTTCAAAGCACTGTCATGCGATACCGTTCCACATTTTACTAGTATTGCGAGTTTCGTAAGCAGTTATCCTGATGCGATTGAGTCGGTGTTTGAGCAAGTGTTACTGGTCTGCGATCAGCAGGGGCTGCTTGGCAACGAACTTTTTGCAATAGATGGATGCAAGATGCCATCCAATGCCAGCAAAGAACATTCGGGAACTTTTAAAGAACTAGAACAGAAGCAGGAAAAAATTCGCAAGAAGATCAAATATTGCCTCAAAGAGCACAGGAGGCTTGATGGCAGGAAGCCTAAAGAAAAAGAGCGAAAACAAGCGGTAGCTAAAGCGGCTGATACTCTTCAGAAACACTTTGATAAAATTGATCAGTTCTTAAAGAATCAATCCCCAGGATGGGACAAGGTAAAAACCCTAAAGAAGTAAAAAGTAATATCACAGACAATGAGTCAGCCAAGATGACTACCAGCAAGGGAACCATCCAGGGCTATAACAGCGTTGCCGCAGTTGATAGGAAGCATCAGATAGTTGTTGAAGCACAGGCCTTTGGTGAGGGGCAAGAACATCATACATTGAAGCCTATTCTCGATGGCATCAATTGCCATTATCAGCAGTTAGGAATAGATGAAGATATCTTGGCCAAACAGGTCATCATTACTGCTGATACTGGGTTCTCCAACGACGCTAACTACAGCTACCTGCGAGAGAGCGGCATCAATGCCTACATACCTGACAATAAATTCCGTTCACGTGATAAAGCTTTTGCTAAGCAAAAAGCCAAGTATGGCAAGCGTAAACAAAAAGGTAGGGCTAATGTCCAGCAGACTTTCCCTGCTAGTGAATTTACATTCAATAAGAAAAATAAAACCTGTATCTGTCCGGCAGGAAAATCTATGCTTCTATTAAAGGAAGAGCATGTCAGTGAAGGTAAGAAAAAGCTATTGTTCGAAGGGCGCCTCACTGACTGCAGGGCATGCAGCCTTAAAAATCAATGTATGCGAAACCCAGGTTCTGCTGACTCTCGAAAAGGACACGGAAGGCAAGTATCTCTTACTTGGACAAATGGACGGACAGCTACCGACTGGATGAAAAAGCGGGTTGATAGTGCCGAAGGCAAGACCATTTATGGACATCGAATGTCTGTTGTCGAGCCAGTGTTTGGGGACATTGGTACCAATAAGCGATTGAATCGCTTCTCGCTACGAGGAAAAAGTAAGGTTCAGGGACAATGGCAGATATTCTGCTTGGTACATAACATTGAAAAATTGATGAGATATGGCAGTATCCACTGATTGAGTATAAATTAAGGGCATCAAGACGCCTAAATTTAATACAATGAAAGAAATTTAGTGGTATAGATAAATTTTAGCTGAAATTTTAATTGGAGGAGTCTGGGAAATGGCAGCTTCTCCTAAAAATGTTTTTCTACAGCCTCGTTAAGTGTCATATGAATCAGATCGACTTTATAAATGCACTCCTTAGTTCCTGTGACGATATAGAAGATGATTGGCAGGAACATCTAGATTTCTGGGAAGGAGATATACCAGGGTTTTATAATGATATTTCTGTTATTGTTCATTACATAATAAATAGGTATGTATCGAACCAGTATACGGATTTCGATAAACTATTTAGTGTTGTAGAGAAAGGTGTAATATCTAACGATGAGGAAACTTCGGAGTTGGCAACAATTGGTTTTCTTGAAGGGATACTGTTAGTGGGCTCTCACAGTGGCATAAAGCCGGTACAATTTGAGAAATGGCTTGGTAAAAAATCTAGAGAGTCGATTTATGAACTCAAAGAATTTTTCTCTAAAAACACTTAACAAGCGCATGAATTTCGTTCCAGCCCTACGGGCTTCCACCGGACAGGCAATGCTGCGCATCGCCTGCCGATTATGCGGCCGATTGAGAATGGCTAAGATAATTTTTTACTTAGGGATTTTGATCTTTGTTTACACACTGATAGCAATAGCTACAGGAATTCCTGAGTTAGTGGATTTCGTTCCGCTGAATTGGGTGCAATCTACACTGGAAAATGGCTATTACAAGGTTGTTCCCTCAGATAGCCCTAGTGTTAGCAAGTGGTACACGCTTGGTATTGCCGTCATACTAATTTTGGCTGGCTACTTTGCAGGCGGCCCTAGAAAGAAATAATTTTATTCACAGTGCGAGGTCACGTATAACCAGGCCAGGCAAGATCGCCCAGCCGGAGGCTGGGCTGGACAGCCTACGCTTCGCTTCGGCTGCCCTTGCTGGCAACGTTATGAGCCATCGGTTAGATAATGAAATTCAATCTTATTCCAGCACTCATTTTTGGTTTATTTATTGCGGTACTTAGCCTATATGTTGCTTGGCAGCATAATCCGCAATGTGAGTTTCATTGTGAGGGTACAATTTATTGGGGGGCGTGGCTGCAAATAGGTTTGTCTTGGTTTATTGTCGGCTCGCTTTCGGTATACGGTATTATCTGGTTAATTCGAATTTTTTATAGATTGGTTGGGACTATATGACCAAACAGAAGTCCATCGGGAAATACTCAGTAGGTATCCCCAAAAGGAATGGAGAGCCGGAAAGGGAAGCTAAGGTCAGTGTATCCATTGCAGAAGTAAGATTACAGGGAAAAGGAAAATCAAAACGACCTCTTTCTATTTACGCAGTTTTTGCTAAGGAATTAAGCCCACCAGAAGGCAAAAAAGGTATTGAATGGATGCTGCTGACCGATCTTGCAGTTGAGGACTTTAAGCAAGCGAGGATCATTATTGAGTGGTATCGAAGTCGATGGGAAATTGAAACCTATTTTAGAGTGGTGAAAGGCGGATGCCAGATAGAAAGTAATCGCTTTAGAACCGAGCAGCGAATGCTGAACTGTATTGCAATCTATATGATTATTGGGTGGCGTCTACACTCCATGAAAACACGAGCACGAACGCTTCCTGATACGTCGTGTACGAAATTCTACTCTGAAAAAGAGTGGCGTATGATATGGATAATGCAAGCTAAAACCTCCCCACCCAATGAAGCTCCAAGTATGAGAGATATAACTCGTATGTTGGCAGGACTTGGAGGCTTTCTGGGACGGAATGGCGATGGTGAGCCCGGAGTTAAAACTGTTTGGCGGGGGTACACAAAGCTTCTCCATTATATGGAGGCAGCGGAGGCTTTAAATGGACTTAAATGATGTGTATGAAACACAGGCCGGGCGTTAAGCACCATAGCTGGGGGCATCCCGCATGTTCTCCGGAATCAGTTGATATAGCCACAAGCTTCTCTAAAATTTATTCGGTTAGAACAAAAAGTAATTTAGTTTCCAGTAAGAGCAGTATTCAACACTATCCCAATAATGATAATGGCAAGCCGAACGAGGTTTTTGTAGATATGTCTTTATTTGATGTTGCCTTACAAGGTAAAGGCTATGGCCCAAAATTATGAGACTTCTGTGTGAGGAAGTCGGAAAAGTGAAAATTTTTAACCCTGTATCCCGTTGCTACGTAGCAATCCATGCTTTTATTAAGAAACTTTTGAGCGATTTGATTTTTAAGTTGTAGGTCGAGACAAGTTTGATGAGTCAATAATGGAATTGCATTATGTTCAGTCAATTCTGTGGGTCTTTGTCTACGCTGTTTTCTTTTATATATCCCCCTTCACGAAGAACGAGTAGGGGGATATAAAGCTCTACCTTTGCGATTGTACTCATAATTTAAACATTAAGTTTTTTGTTTACTGGCAGATCGCGAACTCTGGTTCCTGTTGCTGCAAATATTGCGTTGGTCAATGCAGGGGCTACTGGTGGCACACCAGGCTCACCAACGCCTGCTGGAGCAGAACTGGCACTCACTACCGTTACCGAAATATCAGGACACTGCCCCATACGAAGTACAGGGTAATCATGGAAGTTGGACTGCTTAACCTTTCCATCTTCAAAGGCTATCTCTCCCATCATCGCCAAGCTTAAGCCAAAAATCACCGCGCCTTCGGTTTGTGAGACAACTCTATCAGGGTTAACAACAAGTCCAGCATCAATGGCTGCAATTGCTTGCAGTACCTTAAGGTTTGTGTTTTCCACCTCCACCAGTATCGCTATAGCTACATAGCTATTAAAGCTTCGATGAACGGCAAAGCCCCAGCCTTGATTTGACTGGTTAGGTGCAAATTCAGCCATATTCCTTTCAACAATATCAATCACCTGGTGGTAGCGACCAACATCGACTGGGTGACGTGATAGATCCTCTCCGTAGTTTCCGTATTTGAACTGTTGACCGGAAAAGTCGATATGCCTAGGTTGGCCCAACATTTCTTTCCACATCTTTGGGCATGATACTTTGGCATTGTGTGCCAGTTCATCCACGAAACTACCAATACCAAAGGCGTGCTGAATATTACTCACTGAGCGCATCCAGCCGATACGGGTATGCGCCAATGCTTTAACCGCTTCACAACGATGACTTGGCACAGTAAATGGAATGTCGACAAAGCCAAGGTCCAGTTCTCCAGCTGAGGGGTACTCCACGTTCTCGGCAAAGGTAGTGCTAATAGATGGAAAGGCGGTACGTTGTAGTATTGCCGTTGGCATTTGATCGCTATCAAGTTTTGCTTGATAAAATTGGGCACTAATTGCGTGCATGTAGCCGTTTTGGATATCGTCCTCGCGGCTCCAGCTAACTTTAACCGGCCGTCCAAGCTTTTTAGACAATAGTGCCGCTTCCACACTAAAGTCAGGCTTTGACTTCCTTCCAAAGCCGCCCCCTAATAGCGTGACGTTAACTTTCACTTGTTCGTCATTGAGCCCGAGGTTTGCTGCTACATTTTGCTGCGTACTTTGCGGTGTTTGTGTTGATGCCCAGATTTCACAGCCATTTGGTGTAACTGAAGCTACAGCAGCAGGAGCTTCCATCGGTGCGTGGGCCAAATAGGGCACTGTGTATATGGCTTGCTGGGTAGAGTCCTCCGGCCAATCGGTGTTTTCAACTCCTTGTTGGCGAACTAATTTACCAGGCTCCTTGACCCCCTGAATTAACGACTCCATGAAACTTGTGCTGCTGTGGCTATCATTCTTACTGGCAGTCCAAGTTATTTCTAATGCTTTACGCCCTTGCAAGGCACTCCAGGTGTTAGTAGCAATAACTGCTACACCACCTAAAACTTGAAACTTAGGTGGTCCTTCGGGCACAGGTAATTGAATCACATCCACAACCCCGGGAACTTTGCGAGCCAGGGTATCATCTAAACTTTCTACATCACTACCTAGAACCGGGGGCCTGCTTATACTGGCATACAGCATGTCATCTATTTGAATGTCGTAGCCATATCTAGCTCTTCCGGATAGTATATTATCCATGTCGACAATCTTGTGAGATTTGCCGATATGTTTAAAGTCCTTGTTTTCCTTCAGTTTCACGTGGTTCAATTCTGGTATGGGCAGTTTCGCAGCAGCAACTGCTAGCTCTCCATAACTAAAGCTTCTGCCCGACTTTACGTGCACGACTTTATGATTCCTGGCTTCCACTTCTCCGACAGGCACTTGCCATGAGTCTGCTGCAGCTTGTTCCAGCATGGTCCGAGCTATTGCCCCCATTTGTCGCATTTTGTCATAATGCTTACGAATACTGCGTGACCCATCGGTATTCTGGCTTCCATAGCGCTTATCGGCTAACCCTTGAATCACAACGACATGTTGCCAATCAGCCTCAAGCTCATCAGCGAGTATCTGAGGTATCCCGGTTCTAATACCTTGGCCCATCTCTGAACGATGACAGGTAAGATAGACTTTATTGTCTTCGCCAACAGCAACAAACAGGTTTAACCTCGGCTCCTTTCCTTGTGCTATGGCCATCGGACTCCAGCTTATCCCACTTGCACCTAAAGCTAAGCCCCCGCCAGTTGCTCCAAATAGTTTAAGTACATCCCGGCGGCTGAAATTTTTTACAGCTGTAAAGCTACTCATTATTAAGTTCTCTTTTTAGCGGTGTCTTGAATAGCAGCTCGAATTCGTGTGTAGGTACCACAACGGCAAATATTTCCAGCCATGGTAGAGTTAATCTCTTCATCACTTGGTGATGGGTTTTGGGTCAATAGCGCGGCAGCAGTCATAAGCTGGCCAGACTGACAATAGCCACATTGTGGAACGTTATTGTCGCTCCATGCTTGCTTCAATTCAGCAAATTGCAGCCCCTCGATGGTAGTTACTTTCTTGCCGTTGGCTTGCGAAACCGTCGTTAAACATGCTCGCGTAGGCGCTCCGTCCAAGTGGATTGTACAAGCTCCACACAATCCAGCACCGCAACCATATTTAGTGCCTGTTAATCCAAGCAAATCTCTGATTGCCCACAAAAGTGGCATCTCTGGTGCAACATCTAGTGCGTAACTTTCGTCGTTGATGGTTAAGGTTAACTTCTTATCTGACATTACCCGCTCCTTGATAATCCCGCTAGTAATTGCGTATCGGTGGCGAAATCGCTTCTTTTCGTTAACTGGCTCTGACTTGGAAATCTGAGTATCGCAGAGCTAGTTTTACGGAAGTGCTTATGTAAATTGATACTCTCACTAAAAACTGAAAATAAGCCCTAACTGAGATTTTCCACAATCATTTGTTGCCATTTTTCTATGTCAGCTCTACGATCTATATCTATGGCGACACCCTCGATCTCAACTATTGATAAAGCATCAAGATTAGATTTCTTTTTCAGTAAGTGTTTTGCGCCCGTATCGCCTGTGAGAGATGCGATATCAGTAAAATCTGAGGAGTTAAATACTGCAGGTACGCCAAAACTATTTTGATATTGGGCGCAGCAAGTTTGCCCATATGACTGCCACACAGTGATTAATTGTTGATAATCATCCAAAGTTACGCCTATGTGATCAGCCAAGGCAATTAGCAAACCATCTACCTTAAGGGCCTCGGCTTCGATAACTGCTTCTTTAATAGAGCTTGCAATACCACTTTGCCAGTTAGGGTTAAATCGCCGGTTCACATCGGAAGACAACAAATTAGCCAGCTTCTCTTGATGCGCTCCCAGAACTACCAATAACTCTACTTTTAGCCCGGTTGATATTTTTGTGTTTAGGCTGGTTAGTTTATCAAGCGTTTGCAACAGCAGAGGCTGACTCTTAATCTTCCCATTTGAGTCAATCACATCTACTGTTGCTTGTAATTTTATACCATTAAATCTACGACTTTCTCCGGCAGCGAGCAATGCTACCAGTATCCGTTTTGAAGGTTGTCTAGCTGTCTCTCGGATAAATTTATTCACGTTGCGACCTTGTCTAGAGGTAACAATCTAGCTTGATGCAATACTCCGTGACATTGAGCCAGGATGCTCAAAGCAATGGACTCAGGTAGCTCACCACCTAATGCTAAACCTGCCGGTGCGGAAAAGACACCATAGAAATCACTTACTTTTATCCCCGCTCTATCAAGAACTTTATCACGTCTATGTGGAGGGCCGAGCAGCGCAACATAGTGTAGCTCCGTCAGGCTTACGGCTTGTAACGCCTTCGCATCCAAGTCCAAGTTGTGGTGCATCACAATCGCCGCATCAAACTGACTCAGCAGCGATGTGGTCAGCTGTGAATAGGGTTTCTTTAGAATACTTGCACGAGGGAAATCGTAATGACGGGCAAAACTTGCGCGTTCATCAATCACCGTAATGTGCCAGCCTATTTCTTGAGCAATTTTGACAACTGGCTGAGCATCTAACCCGCCACCAAAAACAGCAATATGAAAGCGGGGTAGGCAGGGAATAATTAATCTCGGATGCAGAGCATTTGCTTTTCCATTTTGCAGTGATAGGGTAGCTTTGGTAGTGCTATCAATCTGGTAGCCCATTGCTTCTGGGGCAATAACTCTCGCAACAAGATCTCTTGAATTGGTATTTTGAATAGGTAACTCCAGTTCGTAGAAAGCGGAGTTTCCCGAGTTCAAATATTCTAAAAGGCAATGCAACTGAAGATATTGGTTTCTATACGTGAGGGGAAATAAAATTAGTTCTACAATGCCACCACAGCCTAATTGATAGCTAGCATCTGACTCATCACTGGCATCGTAAATCACTTTAATCGAAGTATCATACTGAATAGCGCGTTGAGCGTATCGTTTTAAATCGGCCTCTAAGCAACCACCACTGACTAGGCCAATACTCTTACCTAGTGGGTGAAACAACATCATCGCTCCCGCCTTGCGATAAGCAGAGCCCTGAACTTTGGTGATTACGGCAAGTACCCAATCATCCTCAGGCGATGCCTGCCATTCACTTAATAGGGCTTCAATATGGTGCGACATAACTCAGTACTCGAATACATGAAAAATGACCTGCAAACCTATTTGGAACTTAGTAAGCTGTAAAACACCACAATTTAGCGATACTCCAAGAATGTGAATAAAATGCAAGTTCGTTCCCAGAAAATGCGGCAGTTGTGCTGTTAAGCGCGATAGCTGGAAATTGATGTGTGCTTTCGTCTAATAATGGGCAGCTTCTATAAGGGTAGAATCTGAGGCGAGGCAGTGGAGTTTTGTCCTAAATGGCTCCTATTCGATTATTTTCTATTTTAACTGCCTCTGAAACAGTGGTGCCAGCTCACTAGCTTGTTCCGAGTCGAATCAGTAGCCTATTTCCTAGTGATACTTTGGGTAAGGAAAGGCTTAGTGCGTAGAGGTTCTTGTAATTGATCTTTGGTAGAAGAGTAGAGCAAGGCAAAAGGGTAATAGATGTAGAATGGAAAATTAGATATTAAGCTGCTAGTGCTGGGAAGGCATTGGTTAAGTCAATATTTATAAGGTTAACTAAACGTTAGTATTGCAATGCCAGGAAAATTCGAGATCCGTATGAAATTCTATCGATAGCCAGTCTTGTTTAAGCGATAAGTAGTGTTTAATTCAAAGGTTGTAACAGATAAGGTTAGAATGCGGTGAATTTTAAGTCCGTTAATCTGTGTTTTTGTGATGTGCCATATAAAGATAAATTGATAAGGATGATTATGAATGCCAAGTCGATTCTCAATTTCCTCATCGCAGGTATAATATTATTTGATGTTTAAATTTGTGCTAAAAATAGCGGTATTTGAAAGTGTAGAGTATTAAAGGTGTTGAATTGTCTATTTCGCCGTATCGTGAAGTTTTTTGGTTTTGGTTTTGGTTTTGGTTTTGGTTATGTAGTTGACGGGGGAGTATTTGTGAAATTTACACAAAGTTTATTGGTTAAGTATTGCCTTGTTTTATTGTTCCTTTTCTACAGTGCGGTAACTCTGGCACAGAACAATATAATAGATTATTTGGACATTTTGATTCTTGATGGAAAAGTTGTCGATGGTTCAGGTAATCCATGGATAAAGCAAGATGTAGGAGTGGTCGATGACAAGATAGTCTTTGTAGGGAACGCTGATAGTCTTAGGAGCAAGGCTAAATTAACCATTAATGCTGAGGGGTTATATGTTACTCCTGGGTTTATTGACATGCATAGCCATGCAGATCTCAATGACCCGCAGGATAAAAAATGTTACCCCAGATCTTTCAGGGCGTGACCTCGGTAATTGTTGGTATAGATGGAATTGGAAAGTATGATGTTCTAGAGTAATATAAAATCGCTATGGTTCCCTGAGAATTAGTTTATTAGGAAAACACATTGCTACTCGCCTATGAATAGATAGTTGGCTAAAGTTGACCCGAGAGTGAGCCTTGCTTGTATTAATTCGGATTTTGATTGGCAGTATGTTTTCTGCAACAGAGGTAACTGGAAGGTCAGATTTGAATTGATAAATGTAAGTATTTACCTGCTTAAATTATAGCTGTGGCTTTTTGCCATTTAGTCAGGATTGGCTAATTCAGAAATCCAACCTCAGGTAAGTTAGCTTCCGAGTAAGAGAAATTTTTCACCAATGTCTTTTAGCTATACCTCCATGCGAACAGAGATTTCTCTCAATATAGGCGATAGTTTTGAGCTTTGAATTTTCGCAAAGTCCACTACCTAGCCTTGCAAAGCCTATATCGTCACCTAAGTCTCCACTATAGTATCTGTTTCATCTACTAAGCTCTATATCCCTTTAAAAGAGCATGGTTTTTCATACTTCATTTCGACGGCTTTTTGCTCGCGATATTGGCCGAGTAATGAGATACCTATTCCGGACATAATAATGATACCCCCAATGATTTGAGCGAAGTTGGGAACCTCTTGCAGGATAAGAAAGGCGAAGAAAGTACCGGCTACGGGGGTAATGGCTGTCGCGATAGAGATATCAGCAGAGCTAGCTCCACCTTGGAGTCCTTTAAACCAGGTGATCTGCCCAAAGACAATAATGATTGCTCCGTATACAAGCATCCACACCCAGAGGAAAGGAGAGAAAAGGTCGTCAAAGTGGTGGGGGCCAAATACAGAGAGGACAATGACCGAAAAGAGTATCGCCCCTGCAAGCATGCGGAAAGTTGAAAAGACGCCAATAGGGACGCGATCAAGCAGTTTCCGACTGGCCTGAACGGCAATGACTCCTAAAAGTGTTGCTACAGCGGTTAAAATTTCTCCAGCTTTGGGGAGGTTTTCAAGAAATTGGTTCATGGCTGGATTTCCAAGATTGAGCATTTTCATACTCATTGGATCTTCCATCGGGGATTGGTGTAGGGCAAAAATTGCAATAACGCCAACCGTTACCACAAGTGCCCCCACTATTGCGAACCCCGTAGGCCTTTCCCTGAACATCAGATAAGCGAACAAAAGCCCCAAGGGAGCATCTAGAGTTGCAATTAAAACGACATTGGTCACTTCTGTGAGCATCAGAGCAATAAAGAAGAAAGCGGGGGCAAGAACTCCAGACATCAAAATAAGCACGAACATATAAAACCAGTCTTTGAATGGATATTGCTTTAAGATGCTGAGACGCCAATCTTTCCTATAGATTATTAAAAGAGTGATACCCGCCAAGAGATTTCCAGCGAACAAAAGGTTGCAAAAAGAGATTGGGTTGTTTCCATTAATAGGGTGACTGGCACCTAGCTCCCCAATTTTTGCAACGACTGAGTTGGAGGCAGCAAAAATAAGAATCGAAATCCATAGCCAAAATCGGGTACTTTTTATGGCGTGTTGATTTTCCATTTGATGTCCCCTGGGAACTACAACATGTTCCAGTAAATTTAAGTCGTTCCACACTCCCGCACTAAGTATCCCCTACAATTAAGTAGTGGTAAGTGGGGTAGTCTGATTTGGATTATTGTAGACCAATTCTAATAACTGATAGTGCTTGAAAGGAGAGTGTCTACCCACGTCAAAATACTGCAGCGAATGCCGCTCTGAGTATTGGGGCCATTCTTACTCATGTTTATTTAGAGATCAGGTTATACCGGAGTTTAGTGAGGAGAATATGATTGTGAAATTTTTAGTACTGGAGAAGGGTTCTTGATAAGTGCTGCTGGAGGTAGAGCTTACTACAGCAACGTGCTATATTTTAAATAAAATATAGATGGTTATGAATATGCTCCTTCTAAAGATGAGTGGTGTATTGTACTCCATGAATGGCTACAAATTAGAAAAAATTAGAGCCAAAGCTAATTATATATTCAGATCGAGACTCTCAATATGTGGCGCAAGGATATTGGATTCTAAGGTGTAAGAATTAATGTTTACAATACAAGGTTGGTTGAATGTTTGCCAGTTTCCCTAATTACCCTTCTAGTTGTTAGTCTTTTAGGTGCATTTTACGAGTGTTTAAAATTGCATGTTTTCGGGAGTTTGCAAGTTTTGATTCAGAGTAAAGGTAAGGATTGCGCTAGTACTGGTAGCAATTTAATATCCATCTTTCAGGCCTGCAAATCTATCTATTTTATTTAACTGTTCTGTTGAGGCCCAACTTATCGGCAATTAGATGATCTAAGCTAAATCGGCCGGGGCCAGTAGTTATTAACCATATAAATAAAATAATATACAAAACTTGGGGTAAATAAAGAAACCAGCTCATCCAATCCAGCGGTCCAATGCCTTTAGGGATGGCGTGTTCGATTTCAACTGTGGCAATAGCAACAATCATTACAATGGATAGGATAATGGCAACAAGTGTTGACAGTAGGCCCATCATTAAAAGTAATCCTCCGAAGAACTCTATAGAGGCTAAAACCAGCGCCATAAATTTATGGAAGGGCATTCCTATTTCGTTCATTAAATTAATAAGGTCTGCATGTTTCTCAGGATCGAATAGTTTGTTATACCCAGATACTGAAAAAAATAGACCCAGAGATACGCGTGCAACTAAAATGGGTACCCATTCCCAGCTGCGATTACCTATAAGTATTTTTTTAATTAAAGAAGAAGGTTGAGTAAACATATATGCCCTCTTGCATGATTGCGTCCCAATTATGAGTGCCCAGTTAAGAAGTTTTATGCACCTTAATTTTGGCTTTACACTGTATGGCTAATATTGAATCTAAAATATTTATAGAGCAGTAATCCAAAGACTCCTTAACTTTTCAGACGTAGGCGCAAATAGTGTTTCGGATTATACATAAACTAAATGTGAAATATGCAATGGCAATCTCTAGTGAGCAGTCTCGATTACGTGCCGTACTCGAATGAAGCGGATATAGGGCTATCTAAAACTACAGTAGAAACGTGATACTCCACTATCCCTCAAACATCTTAGCCCATTAGTGTGTAAGGGCAAGCCAAAAATACACTGACCTTTATATTGGCGCAATATAGTAAGTCTGTGAATAGTTTGATAGTTCTCCACAAAATCTGAACCAAGAGTATCCTTGCGCTATTTCTTGCCCCTCCCTGATAGGAGTCGCTTGAAAGATAACGATAATAATGGCGACGGAAAAACCGAGTAGTGCTCACAACAAGAAAGTGAGCTGTTCGTCATGAAAAAAATAAAACGTACGCCGATAGTTCTGACATAAATTTTCCAACTTTTAGAAATTTAGGTGGCTCAGAAATAGAGAGCCTTTAGAGTCAGATCATCTATATGTCATCTTAATTGATCTTAACTGCTTGTTTATTGATCAGGTTTGGTGCGCACAAGGACCCCTTATGGTTGGAGGGAGGGGGTTAAGGGATGTAGGAGTCAATTTTTACTAGATTACCTTCTGCTGCTACTGCATCTGATGGAACGGTTGTAGCAGTTATTTGCCTCATACTAGTTTGGTGTTTTAGGGTTTCATTTATGACAAATCTATGGGGCTTGGAAAAATCTCTCTGAATTATGTTCTAATCAAGATACAATATGCTGCTCTAAAGGTGGTTGGCATATGGAAGTTGGTTTTGTTTTTTGTATCTCACCAATACATAACCAGGCTATGCCACGATCAATCTACTGATATTTACGATTATGCATTGTGTAGAGGTCTGGAGGTTATGAGTAAAAAATTGATTTTTATAATGGCTATTTTTGTGGCTGTGTGCGGGACAGGGTGTGCTAGCCAGGAAGATCTGCTGGATGCTGAGCTTTGGTCTGGCGATCCATATATAAACATTTCTGGTAGCGGTGGGGCTAACGAAGATCTCGGGAAAACCCCTCGAGCTAAAATGCTGGAACAGCGAGAGATTGATACTCGGCGAAAGAGTAAATTGTCAAAAGATCAAGTCTTAGAGCATTTAATTTTGGGTGAAGATGGGAAGATCAATTTTTAACTTAATACCAGTAACACTCAAAGTTCGGAGCCTCCGGTAAGTCCATAACAAGATCATTGACGCCGTCTCGGGCACAAAATACGGGGCTCCACAGGACCGGTTACAATTTGCTCTGGTAGCGGTCGGTGGTGGCATAGCCTTTAGGGGCGTTGAGTGACGTTTGGCAAGTTCCAGTTGAACTTGCCCCCTGCTAAGCGGGCGGAAGTGATCAGTTTTAAAGCTAAGACTCTTATAGAGGGGTGACTTTTAAGCTAATTGCATAAGGCGAGAGTCACACAAAGAGAGACCTTAATGTCATATATTAACCAAATGATTATCCAGGGCAGCTGGTGATCGGACTATATCGTGCGGTAGTGCCAGCCAACCAGGATATAAATCTCGCCCTAGCCATTTACATGGCTTTTACTGAACTTGTATTATTTTTTACCTGTGGCTGGTTATGTTGAAGTCAGCACGATAATCATCGCCTACATCTCTTGCCATTCCCTGCTTCTCATTCCTTTTAAGTTTGTGGTAAATGCTAATCTAGCCAAATGCTCTCAAAATTCTGAGCTAAAGCAATTTTGCTTAATACTGAAAACAGAGTATTAGTCGAGGCTAGTCCAGTAGATAGAATATGGGGGATTGGTCTGGCCCAAGAGAATTCTGCGTCAGAAAATCCTAAAGATTTGAAAGGCCTTAATCTTTTAGGGTTCGCACTTATGGAAGTGAGAGCCAGGCTAACAGGCATCTAAAATAGCTTGTAGGTGTAGAATAGGGGAAGGTGGGTGCCGAGCTGTCAGTACGAGGTAACTCCTCGGATCACACAAATGCATAGTGCCAAAATTAATTTAGTACTCTAGTTTCTAATTCTTCGCTCAGAGCGGGATATCCAAGTCGTGAACCTCTAAAGCCAAATCACCATAAGAAGTTCACGATAACCAACCCAAGTAGCTTTAGATCCGTGGCAGCCACATTCCCATCGTAGCAGCAAAAAGACCAATGGCCATAAACACGGTCAGCGGTACTAATGTACTGACAAACGCAATCTGGGTACCCTGTGCGGCTCCACGCTTTTGACAGTGAAAATACCATTCCAGCATGGCCAGTGGGAGCAGGTATTGGCCGAAGCCCAGTGCATATAGGAAAGGCCCGGTAAAGGATTCCCAGTCAATCCCCCAGCCGCCGGTTAGCATTGCCCAGCCCATCAAGGCTACACGGAAAAACCACACTGCACTTGCTGCCATAAAAAGGCGCAAAGCCCAGCGGCGGTGCTCAGTAATGCGTCTGGCCATCACAGTCTGCACTGCCAGAAAGGCAAATAACAGAATCAGTATGCCGTCCATTGTAATGCTGATCTGCGACACCAGGTTGCCAAAGGTGTGCCGCGTCCAGGTCATGTAGAGCCCCGCAATACTGGCTATGACAGCGGTCAGCAGATAGCTGCGTCCCAGCCAGCGGTGGAAGTTAGGGGCATGGCGCCGCACCGAAGGGATTAGCTGAAGTGGACCACCGCCGATGACAATCGCGGCCAATAGCACGTGGCTCACCGAAGCCAGGTTGCCTAATATATCTCCCTCGCGGAAGCCTGCCGGCAGGTGGAGCCCTTTCAAGCCGTGCACTCCTGATTCGGCAATGGGTGGGTAGAAGACGGCCAGGATATAGGCAAAGAAGATCGCATGGCCGATAGCCGCGATGCAGAACCAGGTTTTTACCGACAGGTTAACTGCCCGCCGGGTATCGAATGGTCGCGGTAGTGTTTGGCTGAGTACAGCGTCGTTCATGGGGTTCTCCAGGCGATTGTGGTCCGTATTGGGTCTGAATGTGCTTGCCGGACATGTTCTGCTTTTTAAGACCTACGCACATCGGCCGCAGGCAGGAATCGAACTCCCCCAAAAGGTGGAGAGCTTGCCGTATCCATCTCCCCTGAAAGTCCCATGACAGCTGGTTGCCCCTGGTTTAGCATGCGGAAATGAAATCTTCGTCCCTAAGTACGCCTGCGCCGAATCCGCCCAATGCCAGCACGGAACTGCCCAAGCTCCCTATGTGGCGGCCCTTACGTGGGCCGTTTGAGCGATGGCCGCACCTGACCGACTTGTTTATTGCGTTGCTTATGTTTTTGCTGACGCTTTTGATGTGGTCGCGCAACGGCTCCCCCGAAGTGCTATCCATGCAGAGCCTGTGGGATGTTGCTGCTTTCCAGTGTGCATTCGTTGGTTCCTTCGCTCTGTTGTGGCGTCGTACCCACCCTTGGCAGGTACAGGCCGTTATTCTCGGCGCAACAATATTGCTGGAGCTGGGTTTGCCGGCAGATGGCATCGTGGCTATGGCGATTTCGCTGTATAGCCTCGGTCATTACGAGGCCAATACCCGGGCCAGCTTTTTTTGGGTTATCGCGACGCTGGTTTTTGTGGCGCTTGATCAGGGTATTCCGGTTCAGCCAACTGCAGCAGGCACAGTAACGGTGATGCTGGTATGGGCGCTGTGGTATATCGGCCGCCGGCTGCGCTTTCGCGGCGAATATCTGCGCTTGTTGGAAGAGAGGGCCAAGTATTTGGAGCGCGAGCGCAATGCCGAATCCGAGCGCGCGGTTGTGGCCGAGCGCACTCGAATCGCCCGTGAAATGCATGATGTGGTGGCGCACCAAGTGAGTCTTATGACTGTGCAGGCCGGTGCCGCCAGAGCTATCAGCCGCAATAACCCGCAAGCTGCTAATGAGGCTATGGCTTCTGTAGAGGCGGCTGGCCGTCAGGCCATGGCAGAAATGCGTCATTTACTCGGTGTACTGCGACCGACTAATAACGACACTGCGCTCACTCCGCAACCAGAACTCGGCGATTTGCCAGATCTGATTGAAAAGGTCCGACAGGTGTTAACCCAGGTTGACTATGAGGCCAACGGTGCACTGGAGAAAGTGCCAACCAGCGTCGCGCTCGCCGCCTATCGCATCGTTCAGGAATCCCTCACCAATGTCATCAAGCACGTCGGTGCCGCAGCGCGAGTGCAAGTGAGTGTACGCGCAGATCACGGCACTCTCACAATTCGAGTGCGCGATGATGGAAATACTCACGGCGAGCGGCCCATGAGGGAAATAGCTATTGATGGGCAGCCAGGCGGTGGGCACGGCATCGCGGGAATGCGCGAGCGCGCGGAACTGCTCGGTGGCTATCTGTATGCGGGTGTAGTCGATGGTGGCGGTTTTGAGGTATATGTACAACTACCTACAGGAATGGTGAAAACATAATGTTGCGAGTGATGGTAGTGGACGACCAGGCTTTGGTGCGACGCGGTTTTGCCCTGATTCTGGATAACCAGCCCGATATCGAGGTGGTCGCCGAGGCCGGTACCGGCGTCGAGGCGATTGAAGCCGCGCGAGTGTACCAGCCGGATATCATCCTAATGGATATCCGTATGCCGGAGATGGACGGGCTGGAATCCACAGCGCGCATCCTGGAAGCTAGTGATGCAACTTGCCGTGTCATTATTTTGACCACGTTCGATCCTGATGAATACGTGTTTCGTGCGCTGCGGGCTGGCGCCAGTGGCTTTGTGCTCAAGGATATTCCCCCAGAGGCGCTGGTACAGGCAGTGCGCACCGTAGCAGAGGGCGGTGCCATGCTTGCACCGGGCATCACCCAACGCTTGATAAGCCAGTTCGCACAGAAACTGGGAACTGGGCGCAACCTGGCAAAGCGGCTGGAGCGCCTGACCACCCGGGAGCGTGAAGTACTGGAAGCCATCGCCGCAGGCAAGAGTAATGCAGAGATTGCCGAGACCCTATTTATTGGCCCTGCTACCGTGAAAACCCACGTTTCCAGTTTGCTGTCAAAATTGGAGGTGCGCGATCGTGCGCAGGCAGTCGTATTCGCCTATGAATGTGGCCTAGCCACCGTGGGGGAGCGTGATGTTGGCTTCTAGATCAAAGCCCGCTTTGCAACGCAATGCACTTTATCGCCTTGCCGCCTGTGGCACTGTGGTTCTGGGGCTGTTCCTCTTCCTTGGAGCCCAGGGCCACTTTGTTGCCATCTGGCCTTTGGTAACCAGCGATGGGACTGGTTTAGCCCGTCGCTTGTTGTTGATGTTACCCGGTGTGATGCTCGCCGGCACGGCGGTGTTGAACCTCCTGCTCTGTAAGCCACTCTGGCAAGAACGTCGCCGTGCCCTCAACGTTACTCTCGCGGTAAATTTGCTTACTACGAGCTATTTGTTCTACCTAATGATACGTGGGGTTCCTAATCACCCTATTGGTATATTTCTCGCATTGGAGATGTCTTTTGTATTATTGCTCCTAGTAACAAGAACTGGACTGGTATGGCCTATGTCAGCAGAACCGCCGGTTGAGATGGACATTTAGTAGCACAAACGCTCGGCGAGTTTCGCTAACATTCAACACCATAAACCTCAAGGTGTTTTATTTAAAAACAACTCCATCGGTTAAATTGGTTTTGGTGGGGCATCACTTTGTTAGATCCATTTCAAATAGACTTGAAGTGAACCCTTCCGATAACTTCATGGCTTTTTTCTAGTGAGAATCCATAACATATTTTTAATAGAGCCTTCCTCAAAAGATACAGACTGAGTAAGGTAACAGAGCTATAGGACTTAGCTAATATCTTTCCTTGAGCATATTTAATTATTCAAGATGATTCCCTACACCTTTTTAAATTTTTTGATTGGTGAGATATTAAATTATGGGGAAGTATGATATATAAACAATACCCTTGAATTATAAGTTCCGCAGAGGAAATTATGAAAAACTTACTTGTTGTTATTATATTTTTAATATCGATTGATTCTTCTGCTTGCGTTGCAGTTGTCGATAGAGGCGAGGTAAAAGTTACAGGTACTTTAAGTAATGTTGAGTTTGGCGGCAATAAAGTCCTAATTCTTACTCCAGAGGTCACCACGGCTGTACTAGGATATGGTCATATAGAAAGTTATCCTGTGATATCTTCATCAGACTTGTCAGAGTATGTTGGAAAGCGCTCCGACTTTCATGGTGAACTCAAGGATGAAGAGGGTACGGTTGTATTTGTATACAGGCGCCACTTTCAATATTAAGAGCGGTGGGTGGATAATTTGCGGAGGCATACTAAGGACGTAAGCCTCGTAGGCTTCAACTATTTCAAGTCTCCAAGTTTTTCTCGCTGGATTGGTATGGGATAGCCGTAAATCTATAGCTCTACTTACGCATCTACTTTTTTACATCGCCATTAATTCTACAATTATCAGATTGCCGTTCTATAGTAAAAAATATAGTAAGGGAACTTAAGTTGTCGGTGAGTTTGCTGGATATCAAATTTGTCACATGTTTGTAATTTAATAGTACAAAACAAACAATTGAGTTCTAATTGTTAATTGGGGCACTTTGTGAACAAAGATGTTTGAATTTCTAGGGGTGATATTTGGAGTTTGGTTTGTTAGTGGGGCAATACTAACCCTCACGTTTTATTCTTACTTAGGGAATATAGACAAGAGAACTCAATCCGAAGCTGTGAAAGAAATATATTTATGTATTAAATATAGATCGGCTAAGCATGGCATTACTCCGGAAACACTTGCGCGTGTTCGGCCGGTTTACTGGATTTATTAAATATCAGGTTGGGTGCTGTTGTTTTTGTTTATAGCTATGATTATCGGAGTATTAATTGTTGCTATTACATAGAAGCGGCTATGGCCGAGAAGTATACGATTAATCCATGTTGCCATCCAATAGATATTTTTTCATTATGCTGTATAAGGTATGCTATCAATGCGTTACTACTTGTACTTGAGGTTCATATCGCTATTGAACTCATGTATGGTAAATGTTTGCCGTGTTTCTTTTTCAAGTTGTAAGTGGTCTTTATAATCCAGCGCTATACTCGCTTCCGGCGTAATCGCGTCTATATAGCTGAGCTTGGCGTTACTCGGCACAAATTATTCGGCTCTTTCGCGAGAATCAACCAATGAGAAACTTAGCCATATTAGTATTTCAAACACTTGACGGAGTAATGCAAGCACCGAGTTTGCCTGAGGAAGATTTTTCAGGTGGCTTTAGTCATGGAGGCTGGGCCAAGGATTATTGGGATGAAGTCATGGAGCAAGTCGGAAGGGAGGCCATGGCGGAACCTTATGATCTGCTATTAGGACGTAATACGTACAATTTATTTGCCACAAGTTTTTCAAATGCCAAACCTGGAAATCCAGCTGCAGACAAACTTAATCAAGCAAAAAAGTATGTCGTAACATCAGGTAGTGATGATCTCACATGGAATAATTCATTCAAGCTAAAGGGGGCAGATGCGGTCGTCGAGATAACCAAAATTAAGAAAATGAATGGGCCTTTACTACAAGTTCATGGAAGTTGGCAGTTGGTGCAGTCACTTCTAAAGCATAACTTGGTAGATGAGCTTAGGCTTTGGACGTTTCCAGTAGTTGTTGGAGAAGGAAAGCGACTGTTCGAAAGTGGTGAAATTTCATCAAAATACAAACTCATCAATTTTGCGAAGTGCCCCTCAGGGGCTTTTATGCATTTTTATAAATCACTAGATGGCAGGGCTATTTAAAGAGCGTTGTTAAATAGAAAACTCACTCATGCGACTATCCTTACTGAGATTGTTGTTGAAATAAAAGCAATATTATCGAATTTGCTGAGAATTTATCAAAATGATTAGGTTATATAACCGTAACGATCTGCCTACTATATTGGATATTTGGTTGCAAGCTTCTATTCAAGCTCATGATTTCATACCTTCAGATTTCTGGGAGGCACAGTTAAGTGATATGAGAGATGTTTACATTCCTACATCGGAGACATATGTTTATGAGATGGAAAGTAAAGCAGTAGGCTTTTACTCACTTAGTGGCGATACGCTTGCAGCTATATTTGTTTCTCCCTCTCTACAGGGAAGAGGAGTAGGCAAACAACTCCTTAACCATGCAAAGTCAAAAAGAGATAGGCTGATACTTTCTGTTTACAAAGAGAACGTTTCTAGCTATCAGTTTTACTTGTCTCAAGAATTTAAAGTAGTAAAAGAACAAAGAGATGAGCATACTGGTCACCCAGAATACTTAATGAGTACAAAAATATAAAAAGGAGTTCAAGTCGGCTTAGCTTCTGTCGTCTAGCGCGACGTTATGCATAAGGCGAGAATAAGATATCTAAAATATGAAACCTGAAGAGAAGAATTGTATAGAGAAAAGAGTCAGGAATAGGATCATAGAGGTTCTAGAACTTTTCTCAGATGAATTTAGATTTGATGTTGCAGTCGGTAACCTTGAATTCTGGGATGATTGGTTTGATGCTAATTCAATAACTCAATTTGATAAAGAGGTATTTGTGAGAGAAGAAATTGAATATTTATTAGTTGTAAATAAATTCTGGGAGAGAGTTCAGTCAGATTCGAAACAGTCCTCTCAAGAGTGGTGTGATCTGCTATTTGAGTCAAAGCATGCTTTAAATATATTCCTCAAGCGTGGTAAATCCCATGAGTAATCCTTAAAATTTATTGCTGCTTACGTCAGCCATAAAGCCTTATTGATGTAAAATTAATAATGCATTAAATATATACTAGCTTTATTCTCTTTGGAAATTTTATCTGATAACTATTCTGCGCGTTGTTGGATGCCGCTCCATAACAAGGCAGCTTTACTTAAAAAGATATTTCTAAAATATAGTTTGTTGTTGATGGAAGTTAAATTATTTTTATAGGTAGCGCTGAAAATATTAGAGAAGAAGTAATCGCAGATACTAATAGGGCTTAGCTATAAATTGCCATGTCTCCAACCCCCACGTACAGTACGTATACAGTAAGCCGTTATCATTAACTGCGTTATAAAGAAATTACCCGTGAAACTTTATGAATAGGAACATGTTATTAGCTATCCTTAATGTGTGACTTAGTAAGTGATTCTTGGTGACGGAATAGAGAGGGAGTACCTATTTGAACTGCTAAAAGACGTCACTTAGGTGGTTTTCCCATCAGAATTTAAGCGCAGCTTCTGTTGTTTCTTGGATAGAATAGATCTTTCCATAAGACGTGGAGCATCGTCATTAAATATAAATTAGGGCAATTTCCGAATTATGAATGTCTCAATTTACATTGAGTGCTGAACGTTTGTGCTAGTTAAAGAGCAATCTTAGTTCCTCTAGATTTTACTTCATCAGACTGGCTAGCTTTGGAATTCTAGAGAAGCGTGATATATAGATGCTTCACTTGAATTAACCGCCAAGAGTTAATAATTGCCACCTAAGGATTAAAAATGACAAAGTACTTGATAGTTATAATTGCGATACTTGTTACAGGTTGCGCTACAGTAGCTACATCTCATCGACCAAGCGATTACTATAAGGCTGGGGGTAATGAAGCGAATAATGAGCCTCTATTTGGCTCCACTGGTGAATCGTTAGGGGATATAGACATAGACCGCATCCTCAACTATGAGTTAAAGCTTCCTGCACAAAATAGAATTGCAATACTTAAGTTGTCCAATGATAGCTACTGGCGCCATTACTCTAATGATTTTACGCAACTAAACGAAACTATTGCTAGGGACTTTGTAGGGCAGTTGAGAGAGTCTGAAAGGGTTTACGATGCTTCATTCTTACCAAGCATGCTCGTTCCAGAGCAACGTACAGTGCCTTATCTTCGAGAAGCTGCTGCACGCTACCAAGCTGATTTACTATTAGCCTACCGTTCAAGTTGCCGTACTTTTGAGAAGTATAAGTTTATTGATCCGAATGAAACAAAGGCATACTGTTCAGTGGAAGTAGTCTTACTTGATGTTCGGTCAGGTATAGTGCCATTTACGGTTGTGTCAAGTAACGAGTTCTCTGCCCGCAAAGAACTCGGTGATACTAATTTCAATGAAACCATAAAGAAGGCAGAGATCGCTGCCGTAGCCGAGTCATTAAAGGATTCCGCAACTCAGCTAACGTCATTTTTAAGCAGTATTGGCACACTGCAGCAAGAACTCTAACAACTATATTCAGGTGGCGCCTGCTTCGCACCTGAAATAAAGATTAGGACTTTCGTCGTATGCGAGAGCCAAAGGATAATTACTGATGGATAATACACAATCATCACTTAGCTTATATGCGAAGTACTTAGGTGCCGCATACTTAATTTATATCGTTTTAGGGGTGCTCAATTCATTACTTGTCAAGAAAGGAATATATGATTTTGCGGCTTTTGCTGAGACAGAGGTGAGGTTCAGGTTCGCTCAGATTATAGATATAGTTATGTTTATCGCCGTTATTTGGGCATCTTGGGCGCAGTACTTGGTTACAAAAACAATTAACAAAAATGTTGCTTTTTTGGCATTGCTTTTTAGGTTTGGAGAAGGGCTTCTTGGCTTTGTAGCAACAATTATTACATTGACGGTTATAGTAGTTTTAAGAAACCAGGAATATTCGAATGTATTTCAAGAAGAGCAGCTACATGCGTTAGCGAGTATATTTGTGAATATGAGTGGTTCGATGTGGGATGTTCTTTTAATTATAATGGGCATAGGCGCTACTATTTTCATGTACTTATTTTACGTTTCAAATTACGTGCCTAGGTGGTTAGTTCTTTGGGGGGCTTTCACGTATATATCGATGGTGGTTTATGGGTTTTCAAATATTTTGTTACTCGAGCCGCCCCAAATATTGAAACACTTCATGCTTCCAGGTGCGTTTTTTGAAATCACATTTGGCCTATGGCTGTTAATCAAAGGAATTAACATCAAACCTAGTTCAGTCGATGCTCCAGGTTTATACAAAAGTAATGTCTGAGTAAGCACTAATGCATGACCGACAAGGCTGTGCAGTTTTTGTACAGTAATCGTATCTTGTTACCAAGCAAAGTTTAATTTCACCAGAGAGGGTTTGGCTAGGGCCTCCTCTCTTGGGGAACTTGCCTTTAATGTCCCATTGTCTAATATTTGGTCGATTCTGATATGGGCATAGATCTCTTTTCTTTGGACGCGGAGGGGTTTGGGGATGCCAAGCCTAACGTGACTTCTTTTCATCTCTATTGTCTTGACTGAGGCATGCTCTCAAACTTTTAGACGTGCGCCAGTAGTGCTCTTTGTGAAATTTGAGCGTAGGTGAGTATTCCTGATTGGGAAAGACTGATAAATTAAGTTTGATGGAGGAATGGGGTACGGGGTCGCAGAATAGGAAAAAGCAAATGCCAAGCTGCAAGAGACTTGGGAATCCCTCTATTTGCTAACTTCTGGGAGTCATCGGGCTGACTAACTTTTAAGTTATGGGAAAGTGTGATATTTAGATTGTGCTATTGAACAAACTGCTATCACTTATAGTGTTTCAATACTGGGATTCAGCTTATGTTTCATTTACTGGATCAAGTCCAATGGCTGTATGAAAAACGGACTGCGAGTTGCCCTCACTGTCGAGCTGCACACGAGGAGCGTAGATTTGATTGCCATATTTGCGGTACTGATTTCAGCAGCGAAGAAATTGAAGCAATGGATGAGCAAAGGATAGAAAATTTCAGGCGTTCGGCAATTTTTGGTTTGCTATTCTTCCCTATTTTTATTGCCTGCTTGATTTTATTAATAGCGAGTTATCGATAGCTTGTGTTGCCGACTTGCTTAAATCTTTGTCGGCCAAAAAAGCTACGTTCTCGACTGAGATTGCCTCTACAGGTTCTGAGTGCTGTTTAGAAGAGAGTGGAATGTCTTTAAGAGATTTATGAATAATTTAGAAAAATTTGGAAAGATTATCTCTCAAGAGTTATGGGATAGATCATTAAATCGATATCTTGACTTAGAGGCAGGAAATCTCAAATCTCCAGAGTTAAAGGAGCTAATATCAAAGCTTAGTGAGTTCACTGAAGAACAAAAAATAGTAATAAGAAAGCTACTTACAGAATGTGTAAATTCTGGAATTCATGGTTTCCTATTTGCTATCGAAGAAGAGAAAGAAGGTATTAGCATAGCAGTAAATGGCCAAATTGCAGCCAATCAGTCAGATGGTTTGAGTGGTGAACTCTATTCTGAGGATGGCTGGCTTGAGAAGTATAGCGAGCATGGACAAAATGGAATTTAACAAGTGACCAGGCCCCTCCACGGTGTCATTTTGTGAATTTTTCAATTCAAAGGGAGTACTCTTATCAGTAAAGTGCTAGAAAAGCTTAAGTTGACGAGTGACTGATGTCTAAGCTTTAGATGGCCTTATATGTTGCGCTCATCCCTGAGCTTATTATCTATAGACTTTTCAAGCTGGCTGATGTTGCACAGGAATAGTTAGTTACTCAAGAAGCGCCAATAAATAAAGTAAAAGCTAAAACCTATCATTAGGCACAGGCAGGCATAAGTGTAAACTAAGTACCATCCCTTTAAGTGATGTTCTCTTGGTACCCATTTCCCGTTCATAACAAGAATGTTGAGTAAAGCAAAGATTGGAGCACAAACGAAAGATAGAGTAGTTACAAAGTCGATTAAGTTCTTTAGCTGGTTGGCAAATAGGGAAATAATAAACCAGCTTATGAGGCTTAGTATAATAAGAGTGGATACGTAGACTCTATTTTCGGGAATCTTAATACTACTCGATGACCTCAAGGCACTTCGCCAAACTTGAGGAAACCCATCGGAGACTGCAAAGGTAGTTGAGAAAAGCGCGATAAAGCAGATAATACTGATTGTTAAATGGCTCCAGTCACCTAGAGATTCGGTATAAATATTGATTAGCTGACCAGCAAATATGCCTGCAGATTGAGATAGTTCAATATCTTTCCCAAACATTACTAATGCGCCTAGCCATACAAATACAATAGCTAGAATCAAGCTGGTGAAATAACCAACCTTAAAGTCAAATACGAGGGATTTCTTGGCAAGCCCTCTATCCGGTCTCTCCTTTATCCTTCGCTCCGACCAAATAGAGTGCCAAACAGAAACTTCAATTGAAGTTGGCATCCATCCGACTAAGGCGACAACAAATGCGATACTCACAGCTGGTGCCATATCGGCTGTTAAATAGGATTTAGAGGGAAGAAGCCCATATTGACTTATTGCGGCAATGAGAGTGATCAAGCTGGCAATAGCCAGAATGAGGACCATCCACTTTAAGCTTTCATTCAGCCATTTAAATTGGCCAGCAATCAATATTGCACATGTAATGACCAAAATGATGGCAGACCACTCTGAAACATTTAAGATATCGCCAAATAAATTGAGAGCTAAAGCAGCTGTGACAATCGTAACCGCAGCTTGAACAAAGAACATTGTTAGAAATGTGAGAGCCATATAACTATAAAAACCAAGTCGACTGTGTTTTTTATAGCCTTCTAACAAACTCTCGCCGGTGATAGCAGCGTACTCTGGTCCGATTTTGAAAAAAGGGTATTTGACTAAATGAGCCAGGAAAATAAAACCAATCAAAGCGAAAGCGTAATCTGCACCTGCGCGAGTAGACTGCACGATATGAGATACGCCAATACTGCTTGCAGCCCAAATGATACCAGGGCCTAGATTTGAGAAAGTACGTTTGAATACATCCATTGAATCAGAACTGCTCGGAATGATTTTGCTCAAAATAGCTCTTAGCCACATCTATAAAGGTTTTAACCTTCAGGGAAAGTTCGCAGCGATGAGGGTAGAGCGCAAAAATAGTTAGTGGCTTTATTGTGAATCTAGGTAGAATCTCAGTGAGCTGGCCAGAGTCGACATAAGATTTGACAGAGTAATAAGGGGCTTGGATTATTCCTTGTCCCTCAGCAGCTGCCTCATTCAATAGCCTCCCATTGTTAGATTGCCAGGCCCAGGGAAGTTTGATTTTTTTTGTTTCTTTTTTGTCTTGAAATAGCCAATGATCCCCTCGAATACTGTGGTTAAAGAAGAGTAATTGATGCTTCTTTAATGACTCTATGCTTTCAGGGAGCCCATTCTTCTCTATGTAAGAGTCACTTGCCCAGAGTGCTAGCTTAGTTTTTGCGATAGATTGGACGATATAGCTAGAGTCTGGCAATTCTGGTGCGATTCTAAAAACGAGATCGATTTTATTATCGAGTAAATCGAGTGGGTCATTGCTGAGATGAAAATCCAAGAATACTTGAGGATATAGATTACGGTAATTGGCAATCAATCCTGAAAAATATTGACTGCCTAGCTCTATACTGGTCGATATCGATAGTCTGCCTCTAGGCTCTTGATTGTATTCTGACATCGCCTGGTCGACGGAGTGGAGTTTTTTTAGTATTGGTGAAACCTGTTTATAGTAATTTTCGCCAGCTTCGGTTATGGATACTTTGCGTGTATTGCGCATTACCAATAGGCAGCCCAGCTCCTCTTCTAACTGCTTAATGTACTTACCGACCATTGCTGCTGAAATGCCGAGCTCGCGAGCAGTAGCTGCAAAGTTTTGCTTTTCGCACACTAAACAGTATGCCTCAAGGGCGTGTAACTTGTTCATTGACTCCCCTGATGGCTAATCCGCTTCTCTTCTTACGGTGGGCATTAGCTGGAGTATACAGACAAACATAATAAACAAATAGTTTATACACTATAAACCAAATCTACATTTAAAGTGCATCCTAAATGACGCAAAATTTTGCTAGTAGATTAAAAGTCCCACGGTCTCACATTAGATAAGTACATGAAAATAAAACAAATTTTTATTCTGGCGGTTCTACACATTGCTACCAGCGGCGTTGTATCAGCAGAGGATGGAAAGCTAGAGCAAGTTTTGCTTATTAACGCCAATATAGTGGACGTTAATGCGCTTAAAGTTGATGAAAACCAGTCGATTCTTATCGAAGGAGATAAGATCAAGAGAATTTCTTCAACGAAAAATCTCTCCAAGGTAAGGGGGGCCAGTGTTGTCGATTTAAAAGGGAAGTTTGTAATCCCTGGCCTGATAGATGCGCATGTCCACCATGCGACAGATCCGGATAGCTGGGATAATTTGTCTATCACTACTGAGCGACTTCGATACCTGCTTCGTGGTGGTGTCACATCTGTGAGAGATATGGGCGGTGATGCACGAGCGTTGGCCTACTTAAAACGTCAAGCAGAGATCGACTCCATCGCTTCGCCAGACATCTACTTTTCAGTCATTATTGGTGGAGAATCCTTCTTCTCGGACCCGAGAACCATTGCCTCAGCTAAAGGGCGTACTCCAGGCCACACAACATGGATGAGAGCGGTAGATCAAAATTCAGATATGGATTCAATAATGCTCCAGGCCATAGGCGCTGGTGCAACAGGCATCAAGATATATGCTGATGTTGAGGCCGAGACGGTGCCATTACTCGCAAGTGCAGCCAAGAAACATGGTTTAAAAGTCTGGTCGCATGCATATATAGGGCCCTCCAAACCTTTGGATGTTGTCAATGCTGGTGTTGAGACTATTTCACATGCCTCAGATATGTCTGCTCAGCTAGTTGATAACTTCAAGGCGTGGCGCAGAAAAACTGCTGAGTTCGATGATTTAACCTGGGAAAAAATGCTGCAAAAAGATAGCTATTTAGACCTTTTTGATGCAATGAAAGAGAACGGTACAATTTTAGATGCGACGCTTACAGTATTTGAAAGAAGGAATACCTTAAACGAAAAGTACAGGCAACTTGATCAGCTCAGTACACAAATGACACAATTTGCCTATCAAAACGGCATCACTATTGCTGCTGGCACGGATGCATTTAGTGACCTTGAAAATGACACTACACCGATGATTCATCATGAGCTTAAGCTGCTCGTAGATGAAATTGGTATGACACCTCTTGAGGCAATTCAAGCTGCAACTATAAATGCTGCGAAAGTGATAGGGATAGAAGGTTCTGTCGGTAGTATTGAAGAGGGAAAGAAAGCAAATATTGTTGTACTTTCAGCAAGTCCCGAAAAGAATATCGAAAATAGCCAATCGATAGCTCATGTGGTTAAGAACGGTCGTTTTATTTTTATTGGCGACGATCCACAGTTGCCTTTCTCCTCTTCACGTGAAGTGAATGGAACCATTTGGTTATCTGGGCAGATCGGTAATTACCCTTCAACATTAACCTTGGCAGGTGAAAGTCTGGAAGCTCAGATGCATCAAACAATGAAGAATATTGGCCAAGTTCTAGAAAGCAAAAACCTGGATTTTGACGATGTGGTTAAGTGTACTTTGATGCTCGCTGATATTGATGATTGGCCAGCGGCGAACGAAGTCTACCTCCAGTACTTCAACGGAAAGAAACCTGCGAGGAGTGCTTTTGCAGCGAGCGGCCTGGCACTTGATGCAAAAGCTGAGGTGGAGTGTATAGCTTCACGAAGCGCTGATTAATTCTGGAGTGGGGGACTTATGAACGATATAAATAGAAGAGCACTGATTAAATCTCTAGTATCAGGTAGTGTTGGTTCATACTTGGCCATTAACTCGGGTATATTAAATGCCTTTTCTGGAGTTGATGCAGGAAAATCAACCTGGAATCAATACGGTTCATCGATTGTAATTGATGGCCTCAGCGGAGCATTCTCACTCAGGGAGCCAGTCTCTGAAGAAGTCCTGGGAATATTCAAGAACTCGGGGATTAGTGCCTTGAATATGACAGTCCCCTATCCAGGTGATGACTATACAGAGACTTTAAGGAAGGTTGAAAAAACCAAATCTATCATCGAACAGAACTCAAACTACTTAAGCTTAATCAATTCTGCACCAGATATCCTGAAAGCGAAGCAGGAGAGTAAGCTCGGTATCATAATGGGATTCCAATCAACTGAAATGCTTGATGAGTCACTTTCAGGTATTTCAGAATTCGCCAAAATGGGCGTCAAGATAATGCAGGTATCCTACAATGGGCCCTCTATCCTTGGTAGCGGCGGTCTCGTTAAGGAGGATACAGGGATAACTCCTCTTGGTAAGAAAGCCATAGAGATTATGGAGGCGGAGAAGGTTTTGATCGACCTCTCGCATTCTGGAAAGAAGACAGTGTCTAGTGCAATCAGTCAATCAAAAAGACCGATTGTGATCTCTCATACTGGCTGCAACGCAATTTATGACCACCCTAGGAATAATGACGATACCGAATTAAAAGCTGCTGCAGACACCGGTGGCTTGGTTGGAATCTATTTAATGCCATTTTTGGAGGGTGGGGAGCATGAAATAAAGGCCGATGTGGTGATAGAACATATACTGCATGCCTATAAAGTATGTGGTGAAGATCATATTGCCATAGGTAGTGACCAAGGCGTAGTGCCGGTCAATGATGGCCCTGAGTATCGAGAAAGTATCCGTAAGGAAGTTGAGCGTCGTATTGCGGCTGGAATTTCTGCGCCCGGAGAAACGCCAAGTCGTCCACCGTTTATTCCTGAGCTGAACTCTGAGCGGCGGATGGAGCTTATTGCCTATAGGCTAAGCCAAAAGGGAATTCCTGATCGAGTGGTAGAAAAAATAATTGGTAAAAACTGGTTGCGTGTTTTTGCTTCTGTATGGAATTAAAGGAAAGTAAGATTAAATGGATAATTATCTAAAGCTTGATGGCGTTCTAATTCGATTGGTTGCTTGTATTACTCTCCTATTTTCACCTTTGCTTTTTGCTGAAGGACTTAGTACTTATTCTGAATTCCCAAAGAGTTCAAAGACTGAAGTGATTCCTTTCCCGATCGAATTTGCTTCAGATATCACCTTGAATGGTGTTGAAGAGCTTGTGTTTCTGCCTGGTATGTATAAACAAGAAAAAGAGGATTTCTTTAGTTATGCTTTTTCATGGACTCACAAGCCAGAGAAAAACCAAGTTTTTGGGAAGGTCGAAATCCAGGATTTTATAGCCTCCTACTATAGGGGGTTGTACAAGGCCGTCACTCAAGGCAAAGAATATGAGCCGGCTATTACAATTGAATGGGATGATAGCAAGTATACTGGTCAGATAAAGTGGATTGAGCCATTTGTAACCAATAAAGAGCAGACCCTTTACTTTAAAGGCAATCAAGTTAACTGTGAAAAAACTGATGAGCTTCGTTGGTACTTTATTGTTTCTCCACAAAATTCCTCTCACCCTGTATGGGCGGAACTCCAGTCGATAAAACCCAAAAACTGTTAGTGATAGAATCCAGTTGCTATCAACATTTATAAATTACATTGCCTTGGGGGCATAGAACTCGTACAGTTTATGCCCCTTGGTTTCAAGTAAGAAGTGCAATTCCCTTATGCCGGGGTTCCTTAGAGCTGCTGTGTTCCAGAGATTAATCAGTGGTTAGATAAGTTATTCCATATAAATTCATTTACGCTTTCTCTTACTGTAGGATTTCTCATGAATATAGTCTTTCAGTCTCATAGCCGAATCATCCATACTTTCAAATAAAACATATTCGCGTAATCCTGCTTTTAGGCAGAGCGTATTGAATTTTGCGGCTGGTATTTGCCTGGTTTTCATAATATAGCTGGAAATATACAGGTCTTTTATCCCCCATTTTAATCTGCAAATGGGTTTCCACCTCCATGGAATTAGACCTCTCATGAATACAACCTGTCTATTAAAGTCTATTTTGGTCTGCATAGGAAAAAGAAGCCCCTTTAGACCAACTAAGGCGGAAAACAATATGGGAGATACGCAAAGAACAACCCACTCAGGACCGAAATCTATAGTGAGGCTAGCTATATATAAAATTAGCAGGCTTAAACCCGCTAAACAAGTAAATATTTGTAAATATGAATTCCTAATAATGATTACTGTGCCATCAGCAATGATACATTTTTTTGATAAATTCATGATCTTAAAACTACTAAGATTTAAAGTGTAAAGTCTTCTGCAAAAGATTTTTAGCCATTTCTACTCGTAAATAGACATAAGTAGCTGACCCGATTAGGCCTGCCACTATGTTTTAACGGGTTATAAATTCGCTGGACAATTTTAACTTGCTAAACGTGTGTTATACATCTTTGTGATATTAGTACCGAATGCTTGTCCTTAAGCATAATGCAGCTCCATAATCGTCTCATCGAATTCATCCTGATCTACGATTTTAAATCCAAAACGCTCGAAAAAGGGTTTCATGATATCATGTCCTTCAACGTAACAGATGGATATAGAGTTAAAGCCTTTAAGTTTCTTTATTTCTGCTAAAACAAGTTCCACTGCAGCAGAACCATAGCCTTGACCTTGCAAGTTAATATCGATCAATAATTGATCTATAAAGATCTCGTTTGGCTTTCCGTTGTTGTGATTTGGGTAGTATTGGATGAATCCAATTGGTTTATTCCCAAGATAAATACCTCGATTGATATAATGATCATAAAACTTAGATGCGGCAATAGCCTCTGATGGGAGAGCCGCGAACCTTTCCTGTTCTTTTGTAATATCAAGATCAATCATATCGACCCAGTTATCTTTTGTTATTTCACGTAAATTAACGTCCAATGATTATTTCCTTTTTACGTTCAATAGGGGAACCAATATAATTTCGCAGAGATGGAATACAGAGTGGAGAATACTTCTGTTTTACCCCCGAATTTTGATCAAACGGCCAGATTTCATTATATGGGCTAAATACTTTCTTTGGCTATTAGATTTTTCGGAAGCCTTACCATTCAACTTAAAATTATCACAAGTCCTAAATCAATTTGTTTGAATAAGTATCAGTCCTGTGCCTGCTACATTAGGTTAGTGTCCAGAATTTCTGTTAACTGTCAGATCAATCCTGAACCACTTCACTTAAAAAGAGGTCACATCCAATCGATATGCTTAGTTTTAGTAGGCACGTATCTTACTTGATGTGCTTCCCCTGGCATCTTCAAAACCATTAATAAGCATATAGCCAGAAAATTTGTTAAAGAGTTAATGGATGTTGGCATTATCCTGTATGTAGTAGCCTTGAGTTGGGGGCTCCTGCTTGCTTAGAGGATGGTATTGGTTATTTTCAAATATTTAGCTGTGGATTTGAGTTTGGTTTCGATGCTGAACCATCGGCATCCGGTACAAAAATTGACTCTGTCATTGGTAATTGGGAAGTTAAAAGGCACCTTAAATTGCAATATTTATCTACCAAATCCGATCAATACAAAGAACTGCTAACAAATTTAAAGTGTATTTGTATTGAGCAAAACACATAGCAAAGGCATGCGTCTGGCTTTCGTCGGGTGACTCCGACGTAGTGTATCTTAATTGGTACCAACATTTGACCTAAAACAGACTGCTTAGCAGATCTTCAGCGTTTGTGTGCAGTAACTTGAAACGAGCTATGGAGCCTATCAAACCAATAGTTGAATACATAGGTATATATCACGATGTAAATCACCATGACTATCTCAAGCATAAATGCTTCTAGGATAGTCAGATTAAAGCTCCAGGCGATTACTGGCAACGTCAGTACCAACATACCCCCTTCAAACAATAACGCATGCATGGCTCTAACGATAAATGTCTTCTCAGGGTTTTTACGTATATTCAATAAGTACCAGTCAAAGGCGTGATTGAAAACCATATTCCAGACCAGTGCAAACAGTGATAGTCCAGCAGCAAGTACTAGCGATTGGTGTACCTCCAGATCAAACACTGGCACCACCAGTAAGCCACCTGTCAGCAGCAGAAAAAACTCGTAGGAAACCGCATGGAATAAACGATTCTTCAATGATTTAGTCATCAGCCATACTCACTCTGGTTGAGAAAATATGCCTGAATGATATATAGTTATTTTAGGTGGGATAAGTTAGATACTATACCTTAAACAGATAGGTTGGGCGCGTGGCAGTTTCTATTGAGCAACTGGAAGCATTTGTAGCAACCGAGCAGGCTGGCTCGTTCTCAGCGGCTGCACGTAAATGTGGAAAGGCGCAGTCGGTAATCAGCTCACTGGTATCGAACCTGGAGGTTGACTTGGGAGTCAATCTATTTGATCGAAGTCAACGATACCCGCGATTGACGGACGCTGGTGAGTCACTGCTGGAACGCGCACGGAATCTTATCGAGCAACGCGAGCGTTTGATGGCGATCGCACAGGGGTTGTCTCTGGATGTCGAGGCCCGGTTGACGTTAGCTATTGCCCAGCATGTGCGGATTAAAAACCTGGGTGGACTCTTTCAAGAGTTTCAGACCAAATATCCAAATGTTCAAATTACGCTCAGAGCGGGAAGTGTTCAGGATGTACAGACCTGGGTCGAACGGGATGTGGCCCAACTCGGGATTATTACGCAGCAAGAAGATGTGCCCACTGGGTACGATTTCAGAGCCCTGGGCCATCTGATGCTCACTGGCGTCGCCTGTGCTGAGCACCCGATAGCACAACTTACTGAAGTAACCTGGGAAGACCTGAAACAATACCGACAAATCTTATTGCAGGAGTTTGAGATATCCAGCCAAACTCGCTGGCTGGTGTCTCCCGACGTGTGGAGTGTGTCACGTGTCGATGATGCACTTGACCTTGTCGACGCCAATTTGGGCTGGGCAGTATTGCCACTACACGTGGTTGCGAAGGGGATAGCGGCGAAAAAACTGATACAGCTCCCTCTGGTATTTGAGCAGGAGAAAGAGCTGTCACACGGCGTAGATATTATCTGGTCCAGTAAGCGTCCACTGGGTCCTGCAGCCACTGACTTGATGAAGCGGCTGAGCACAGAGGACGCAATACTGAACAAGGATCAGTCGCTATGAAGCGTTTGACAGATCTCGGGCAAAATCTGTGATAGTTGTATCTGGCTTACCTAACACCTGCCAAGTTTTTTGACTCACTGGTTGCTCCTTTAGCTGTTCTACGTAAGTCAGCATATGTTCCATAAATACTGCCTGCTCCTCGGGCAGTCCCATTTCTGCAATGGCCGCGATAGGGTGAACGGCAATTTCTGTTCCCGGAGAATATGCCTCTACAAACGTTCTGGCCGCCTCTGGTAAAGACATCCCCTCAGTACCCTGAACTGAAAAACTCTGGTTGTAGGCCATCTCATTCCCGATAGCATTACCGATCATCTCTGCCAGATCTGTTGTATTGGTGTAGTAGATAGGGTGGACATGATCGCCGATGATAGAAAATTGGTCGTTCTCGATGAATGTGGGGAAAGAATCCAGGAAGAATGAACAGAAGAAGAAAGTGAAATTAATGCCCGAATTGCTAATGGCCTCTATGCCCGGTTTACGGATTACATTGGTCTTGTACTCAAGCCCCTTGCCCGCAAACTCTGGGTGGAGATAATCAATACCAGCAATCTGCATGATGTGTTGCACACCATTGATCTTTGCAGCCTCCACGATATTAATCACACCTTCACGCTCACTATGAAAGGGTAAAGTCGGGTCGAGTGACGTGGTATTCAGGGTGATATAAAGTGTTTTGGTACCAACTAGTGCAGACACAAGGTTCTCTTTATCCGAGACATCTGCCTCGATAAGCTGGATACTCTCTGGGAGGATAGTGCGAGCACTAATTACGTCCCTCACGATCGCAGTTACCTTTACACCTTTATGATCCAGTTTTCGTGCTACCTGACGACCTAAATGGCCTGTGGCGCCAATAATCGTAATAGTTTTCTGCATGGTTCAACCTTTAAAGCAATGAAAGAGGTAGCCCATACTTTGCCCAAGAGATAGAAACTCTTACAGTTATGTTCCATCTATCAAATAGATACTACAGCAGGGCTCTCTAGTCCTACTTTTTGTTCATGATTGATACGCACGTAGATGTCTCCTCGATAGATGACAAGGGGTTATGGGTGGGAGGCATAACTTAAGATGCTGAAAAAATTGTCGATTTTGCTCCGTTTTTAAGGTATTGATGACAGTTTACTTCTATGAGTACTAAAGTCTTATTCGCTTCTCCATTTGGTGAGTATTCAGAATTATCACGATAAGTAAGACTCTAGTATCAATTTTTAGTCTAGGGATAGAAATACCCTTCGGCTACTCCTTTTTGTCCTTCAGAAGCCACACCTGTAAAGTTGATAATGTTGGATAAGTCAACTAATAATTATCAAATCTTTAAAATGAAAGCATGTGAGTCTTTAAACAGAGGTCTTAATTAGTGATATATTCAATAGTTGAGAGACGCTCTTGTGCGACTATTCTCCATAAAATCGATAAAAATAAGAGGTAACATGAAAAAGTTAATATTCGGTGTAGTTCTGTCAGCTTTTAGTTTAAATGTATCATTTGCAGATATGTTGGAAGTTGAACAAAAAATTATGAAACTATTTTGGCAGAAAATATTGATATAGATGAGCCTGGTGTGGCCGTTATTGTTAGTAAAGATGGACGAGTGGTTTTCAAGGGGGCTCGTGGCCTTGCAAACTTAGAACACAATATACCTTTAACAACTGACAGTATTTTTCGCTTGGGCTCTTTAACTAAGCAGTTTACTGCAGCAGCAATAATGATACTGCAAGAGCAAAATAAACTTTCATTAAAGGATAATATTCACAAATATGTATCGGATTTTCCAACCGAAGGTAACGATGTAACTATTGAGCACCTATTGACCCATACTTCTGGTATTGCAAATTATACTGAAGATGAGGAGATTTTTGCTAAAGAAATACAGGTGCCGACCACCATAGATGATATGCTGATTCGGTTTTCCAAGCACCCAATGAAGTTTAAACCAGGCGAGCAAATGCGTTATTCGAATACGGGCTACGTTCTTCTGGGGAAAATCATCGAAGTTGCTAGTGGGCACTCATATGCTGATTTTATCAATGAAAATATTTTTAAGAAAATCGGTATGAAATCTAGTCACTATGGTGGATCTAAGATTATTCATAATAGAGCTAATGGCTATGATATGTCGCCCAGTGGTGTAGTTAATGCCATGTATATTGACATGATGTGGCCTCATGCCGCAGGAGCTCTTTTGTCTACTGTGGAAGATCTGAATGTGTGGTTTACAGCACTTCGTAATGGTGCGCTTGTATCAAATGCTAGCTATCAAAAAATGACTGAGCCGTTTAAATTAAGCGATGGCTCAGTATCAAATTATGGTTATGGATTAGGCATCGGAAAGATTAATCAACATGTTGTTATTGCACACAGTGGCGGTATTCCTGGTTTTGCTACCGATGCATTTTATATTCCATCAGAAGATCTATATATTGCTGTTTTAAGTAATTTCAGCGGCACTAATCCAAACTTAATTAGTAAGCTTTTGGCAGCTGAAGTGCTTGATATACACGTTCCCAAGTTTGAGCCATTCAAATTAAATGAAAGAAAAGTTAAGAGCTTCTTGGGAGATTACAAGGTGGATGAAAGCACCGTCCGAACCTTGTCTATGGAAAATGAAAAAGTTTATTATCATAGAAATGATGGGCCAAAGTTTGAAATTATTCCGATGTCTGAGAATAGCTTCTATTTTGAAAACACATTGACTTATATTGTCATTGATGAGGATGAAGAAGGTAAGCAGCTAAAGAAATTTTATAGCGATCTTGCTGTATCTCCACAACACGCAACCAAGCTATAGTAGTTTTTTACACCCTTTCTCAGGTGAGTGAAGAGAGGGTGTAGTTTTTTCAAAGTAGATCTTAATAACGGAAAGTTTACTTTGGAGGTCTTAGAAATTCTGTGATGGTTCTAGATATCCCAACAAATGATACCTGAGATCTCCATAGCGACATTATGGTGATATTCAGGAGCTGTCTAATAAGATCTCACCTTGTATTGATGTGAAGCCTCGGAATTACCTGGGGCCGCTTCTCGAATAATCTGAACCAACGCCTTCCGCAGCCTGTATTTTGTACAATTTTGATGCACATATAGATCCTCTTACTAGGATTGAGAGAGGGTTGGGAGTGTATGTATCTATCTTTACTCGATTGCCTTCTACTACCAGCACTCTGATTGGGACACTTGTTCCAATTCTTGGGTTTGGCTGTTTCAATGCTTTGTGGTTAACCTATTTGCTTCACGATGATTCCCAGGCCGTGGGTGGTATTCCTTAATGGACGAGTTTGGTAAGTGACGCTTTTCGGATTGAGAAGGTTTGTGGCGGAGCAGAATAGGGGGCTAGTCCCCCGGAGCTAGCGAACCGAATTAACTTGTTGAACTTACATCGTCTTGTTAGTTTCAATAGAAATTCTCTCATATGGCTACTGCTGTCCTTCTCGCCACTCTATTAGGTGGGGGGCAGAATTGTTGACCCTAATTTTGAGGGATAATAGGGATTCCCAACTGCCACGTATGCCGCAGGCAAGTATTTTGTGATGGCAGGTTTTAATAAGTGATTCTTGTGGATAAATATCAGGTTGTAGATTAAAAATACGTACTTCTAAATTGATAAATCTATACCAATAAAAAGAGAGAATCTATATGAGTAATAAAGTTTATTTGTATGTCGCAAGCCTATTTTTCTTTATGTTGGTAGGCTGCGCTGCCCCCACCTATAAACCGAATTTAAATGAAGCTGGGGAAATATCAGACGATATCGCCCTCGTAGTGTTAACTCATGGAAGAAAGGACAAAGGAATAGGGGGTGTTTTTGTGAGCTATGATTTACTCCGCCTTGATGATAATAATCAGCTAGAAAAGGTGGCTTTCCTTCAAGCCGAAAAAGTTCGCCTATATAGGCCCACGGGTGATTTAGATAAAGGCTACTATGGCTTTATGCATATATTGGAAGTTCCTGAAGGAATCTATTACTTATCGGGTCGTAGTGGACGCGGTTATAACTCAATGGTCGCGGGAGGCGGGATGTTTGTTTCGCTCCCAGATAGCAATGAAGAAACCCCAATTATGATGAAGATAGAGCTGGAGGGAGGAAAGCTAAACTACCTAGGAGAAATCGTAGCTTTGGATAAGCCATTGATTAATGAGAATGTAGTACTTGCTAATAGATGGGATAGGGACGTCAATACTGCGAAAAAAATGATTCCAGGACTAGAAGAGTTTGAAGTTGTCTACTACCAACCCCTGAAAGTGGATGCAGATAAAACGAATAGCCCCTAGTTTTACCTTGAGTTCTACCTTGTGTTCGCATGAAATTTCCCATTCAGGTAGAAGCTGAGCAATGCATTAGAGCGATGACCACAGATGTACATTTTGCCGTCCAAAAGGTCAGCTACCACAGGAGTGATTGCACAGGTGGTAGCCTCCTTCCTTGGAGAGCCTATCCTCAACGCCTTCAATTGCCTAATTTGTGCTCTCTTTTAATGCGCATATAGATCTCTTCACGATGGACGGGGAGGGATTTTGGGGTTTGGATGTCTATCTGCCCTTGATTGCCTTTCACTTCCAGGGCTGTAGTTGAGATGCCTTTTCCAATTCTAAGACTCTCGTCGATTTAGCGAACCTACTTACTTCCTGAAAATACTCAAACCGTGGATGGGTATTCCTTGATGGGGAGCTAGGTAAGTTGCACTTTTGAGATGGGAAACGGTTGTGGTGGTGCGGAATAGGGAGGAGGGGTAGTCTTCCTGAGTTCGTATTTCACTACAAGGTGTTGAATTTAAATTACTTTTATAGTTCCAATACTAATTTTTTCATTGTGCTGCAGTTGCCCTGCCAGCCTCTCAGTTCAGTGGGTGTCGAGAATTGTATTGAGGTGCTGCAATCAAACCTCTACCTGAGCATTCCATCAGAGAGGTTTCCTGTAAGCTGGTACTATAGTTTGGCTCCAGTGATTTCACTTTAAATCAACAAGCTCTACAAGCCTACTGCACTATTGTGAGGATCAATAAGAGAGTTGATCGGTGGTGAAAGTATGGTATTTTGCCCTGTCAATTTATTGGCTGGTATACAGGAGGCTATCTGGCAGAGAGAAGTTATCCTGTTCAGTGCGCGCCAGTTATAGCTAGATCAAACAAACTCGCCTAATCCCTCCGTGGCTAGGCTAGACAGCCTACGTGGCGCACTTTGCACGCAAGCGCTCCTAGTGGCAACCCTGGCACTATTAAGAAGATAGGATAAATAGAGTGAAGTTAGAAAAGGCATTCTCGGACGATATTAAATCAAATATTACTGCCCAAAAAGCAGATAAACATTTTGCTGAAGGAAGTATAAAGTCCAAGTTCAACTTCCAGTGCCCAAGTGAAAACTGCGACGCACAAGTTACCTGTGCGAATCTTGATCGCCCAAAGGAAAAAAGGAAGCGCGAGCCTTATTATAAGGTTGTTGGCAATCATAGTTCTGAGTGTGATTTAGCAAAAGATATCGATTTTCAAAGAAGAAGATCAAGCGCGATTATAGATATTTACAGTGACAGTGATGAATATTTTGAAAATGCTATCCGTTTGAACCTGCAACCGCCGTGTACCAAAAGACCTGAATCAATTGATGGTATTCAAATTTCAGATGAAACAGTCGGTAGATCTCAACTGGGTAATTATCCTGAATCAGGTAAACGTAAAGTCCAACGTTCAAAGACATTGTCATCGTTAATAGACTCCTTTAGAGCAAAAGAGTCGCACATGGTACAGTTACCTGAAGTTGGCTTAGTTGAAATTAGTGATTTATTTGTCGAAATATATGGTCAGGATTTATCGGATCTTGATGATGAGTACAGGATTTATTATGGAAAAGCCTGGTTTAACGAAAAGGAAAATGGCTATTCCATTGTTTTTGATAGTAATCTCAGATCGGGGGATATTTCTAAAAGACCTTCAACTTATATATCAATGGATAAGCTTAAAGAATCTGGCTTCAAACGTTTTAATGTCAACACACTAAAAAAAATAGCCGATGTAAAGCCAAAGATGGTATTTATACTTTCGGAAACAGGGCCATATCTGAGAAATGGATATATCAATATTTGGTGTGAAGGCCCAGAGTATTTGGATTATCGCTTGTGATCCAAAAAAACAATCTTTTGGGTGTGTGCTAGCAAAGTATTACAGTGGGTATTCGCTGAATACGTTGTTAGCGAAAAATGAAAAAAACCGCATCAAGAAAATGAATAATTATATTAATATTGACTCTGCACAAAGAAACAGAAAAATCTACCGTATATTAACGGTAGATCGACTGCTTGAAATGTTTGAGACAAATAAAAACGCTTTGGTAAAACCAAGTCTATGGGATGACCCCTTCGAAAATTTTTTATTCAATACCCCCATTCCCCAAAATAATGGGGGAGAATACGTTTCAGTGCTGAGAGACAGGGCATACGGACAGTGTTGGTCACTAAATGTTGAGAGTGATGCCATGTGGAGAATATACTCGCCCGGAAAAGATGGGGTTAAAATTCAAACAACTATAAGCAATTTATATAACTCACTATATCGAAGTACGCCTGAATATCCAAAAATATCATGCTATATAGGTAAGGTTGATTATCACCCTAAAAGTAATTTAACCGCTTTGGCCAAAGAGGTTCGGGATAATGGTAAAAGTATGACTGGAAGCTATCACCAAGCCAGATCTCTATTGATGAAACGTGTTGCTTTCAAGCATGAAGAAGAGATTCGCTTAATTTACCTTGACCCGAAGAACTGGCCAGACAGCAAAATACACCAGTATCAATTCGATCCACTGGAACACGTAAAGGCTATGACATTTGATCCTAGAATGAGTGAAAGCTTATATCGGGTATATAAGAAGCATATCGAGAGCATGGGATTTGCAGGGAAAATCATTCAGTCTGGGCTGTATAGAGAGATGAGGTTCTTTTGAATTACCTTAAAGACAATCATTATAAATATCTCAATTGCTATAATCGCGCCTGCGTTTTTTACGCGGACACTAAGTGTGGAACAATATAAAGGTATTCCTAGATAGTAACGTGATTCAACATTCTACGACGACATATCGAACGTTGGATATACAGTTTGGTGGAGTTAAGCCAGGCGAATCATTAGTAAGAGAGGGGCCTGTCCAAATATTTGATAAGAAGCCGATAGAAAATAAAAATCTTAAGGAACAAATTGATTGTTTGAGGGAGTTAGCCTATAAGTTGAATGCCATAGAAGCTACTCTTGTCGTAGATTTCGATAATATCTACTCCGAGGTACGTAGAGCAGGGCGATTTAGGCAAGATTACTTTTATGGTAGTGATATTGAATACGCGGAACGACCACCTGAATTTAATACACTTTTGGGTGCGCCAAATTGGTTGAATCCAAGTCCTACCGACAAGCAATTCCATAATTTTCTTCATTGCTTAAAGAACCCTAGGTTCTTAGAGTTGGCGAAATTTGCGGGTGCATTGCAAGGAAAGAAAGCTAATTATAATCAACTTGCCGATGCATACTTCTTGTGGTGCGCAGAGATAAATGATGCGGACTATTTTCTTACATTGGATTTAAAATTAGAAAGATCAATAAAACAATCTAGAAGTCTCGTGTATAGCCCCAAAGTACTATCAGCCAAAAGATTATTAGAAGAATTAGAAAATGCCTAGTAAAGCCAAGCATAACTATCAAAACAATAAGTGCTCTGGCTGGGCCTTGCCAATGTCTGGCTTGAGGTGGCGGCTTTAGTGCGATAATCAAAGCTTGAATTATTTAAAGTTTAGCTTCTATAACGTAATCAAAGCTAGGAGCTCCTTCCATGGAGAATTTTTCCTCAATGCCTAGTTTTTGTTCCTCTTTATGCGCACATAGATCTCTTCCCGATGGACGGGAAGAGATTTGGGGGCACGGATGCCTATCTTTACTTGATTTCCCTTTACTTCCAAGACTGTGATCGAGACATTCGTCCCAATTCTTAGGTTCTCGCCTGTTCGACGCTTTAGGATCAACATGTTTTCTTCCTACCGATACTCAAACTGTGGGTGGGCATTCCTTGCTGGGAAAGCTTGGTAAGTGATACTTGATGGAAGAGTGGGGTGGGGCGCGGGGGCGGTGGGCGCAGAATAGGAAAAGGCGGGCGCTAGGCTCCCAGCGCTTGGAGAATCGCTCCAAACTGTTGATTGTGCTCCACTTTATTGAAGACGAGCGGGTTTCTAGCGTAGTATGCATACAGCCATCTTGATATCGTGTTTATCAATTTGGTTAGCTGGCCCCTGGTGTTGCAGCACCTTGGGTCAGCGCCTTTCTCTATTCTTACTTCACGCTGTTGTTCTCCTGTTGAAGAGGTGGCTCTTTTTAGAAAATTCTTGGGTCTATTTTTAGGGTAGACCTTACAGAGTTTGCCTGCCCGCAGTCCCAATTTTTGATAATTATCAGTCAATTCTACGCAGAATTGATGCTTAGAAAAACCTAATTAATTTTAATAAGACAATTTTTGCGCCTATAATTTCTATGTGTTCATATTGGAACTATCAATTTCTCATTGAATAGTTAGTGTTTTAATTGCACGATTCGACTAAGTTGAAATATGCCTGTTTCCACATTTTGTATATTGCTTGATAACCTAGCAGAATGTTTACAGAAGCTATTATTGTGCTTGATATCGCCGATGTTTTAAACTTGATACGCCTGAATGAAATCGAGTTACAAAAAATATAGGAAGAATTAGAGTCTGAAGGCGCAGAAACACGAAACAATGCCGGTCAAATTATAATTTAGACTGAAAATTTTGGGAAAAATCTCAAGCAGATGTATGAAGATAAGGGGCCTGACTACTCTGTATGTCTAAAATCTGTTGAGCGTTATAATACCAATCTAAACCAAGTAGCCACATTTAGCGAGTCACTACAAGATGCTTGTTTAATAATCAGTACTAAGCCGTAGGGATTGGAGAGATCCTAATTGAAATTAAAGCTAAATAAAATTACAGAATGACAATCGATTTTCTATTCAGGAGGGAGCCCCCCTGAATAGAAAGGCTAATTACAATCGGTCCCAGCATCTTGGGTCCCAGAAAGGTGGCGCTGAGCCACAGGCTGCGTTAGTGGTTGGTTCAGTAGATTCGCTAGACTCCTCAGCATAAGTCATTTGCGAAAGCGTAAAAACAAGTGCGCACAATACAGATATATTTTTTATTTTCATAATGCATTCCTTTTGATTTATTATGCGCCAACCAACTTATACATGCCTCGTTTCTTTGTCAATGAACTAAATATTTATTGGCATCTAAAGCATCCCCTGATAGGTATAATTAGGATTTAGCCAAGAAAATAAACCGCTATTTTTCATGGCTAAATGAGCTTAAGTCCTGTGCAAATATCGTAAAGTATACAGGTTTTCTGATATATATCTTGAGTTTGAGGCTCAATACCCAAAAAATAATTAAGCTCCTGGGTTGTCAACATAAGCAAAGCATGCTTGCTCATCAAGAATTTCAGTTGGATAAACTAATTTAGCATTCTCTTTGGTTGAGAGTTTATTCGACACTTTGTATAACCAATACGGCTTTTGGGTATCTTGCCAATTTCCACTCTATTCGGAAAGGAATGCAGTAATAAGCCGTTAGTGTTTTAATTCAGTCCTTGCTCTCAAGACTGATAGGGTTTCGTGGACGGATTAATAATGCTCCAACAATTTGCATGACTATCCTTTTACTCTTATTTGGTACTCTGTGTGCAAGTACTAATTTTGATGCGCACTCAACTAGTGAAACCAGATAACCATTTTGACACATAGGCTTTATTGTAACTACGGGTGTCAGATCTTGCCATTTCTGGAATAAATTACTAATGGATTTTTTTGGGGAAATATTTAAGAAATGAAGTCATTGACGGTAGGGCCACAAAGCTCTTGCGGACAATTTCTGCTAAAACTGAGTAGCTTTAAATATAAATTACTTTTAGTTGCTTTATAAAAAGTACAGGTGCACGCCCTGTACTTTACTAAATTCGCTCTAATCCAACTCCACCAACCTCTGCATCAGCGGAAAATACAAAGCACACCGAATATTCCGCTCCCCCCGCGCATAGAAAAGCTTGCGGTAATTCTCCAACTGATTCCGATACTGCTCCAGCTGAGCTGCAATAAACTCTTCCTGGCTTTCTTCACCACTGGGCTCCGCCGTTTTGTAATCGACAATCCAGCGGGTACCTTCATTATCGATAAAAGTGCGGTCCACAATGGAGCGTCTTAACTGTCGGCCACCGCTGTGCAGTTCCAGCTCGCAGGCGGACTCTCTCAGTGAGCCATCCAATAGCCAGCGGCCGGTGGGGCAGCTGAGGCTGTTGCGTACGGCGATCTCCACTTTCTCGGCAGCGCGGTCCAGGCTGGTGGCGGATAGCCCTAATTGTTTCAGGCGCAGTTGCCATAGGGGGCGTTGGGCTTCCAGTTTGGTGGGTGTCCAGTCGTTATTATTGGTCTCGGCAATGGTGGCCAGGGTTTCGTGGGCTACGGTGCCGGCGTGTTTTAACCAGCGCAGGGCTACCTGGCCCAGTTCGGGAATATTGTCTTCTTCCTCTGTTTTGGGTTGGTAGTCTGGCATGCGGTATTGGGCCAGCCATTCCTGCCGGGGCATGGCTTGGGGTTGCCATTGGTTGGGTAGGCGCAGTAGGTAGTCGTGATCTCTGCTGGCTTCTTCCTGGTTGAGCAGGGGTTCTTCCGCTTCCAGCCAGTGGCACCAGTCGCTTTCCTGATGGTGCAGAACGCTGGGCCAAATGCCGGCGAGTAGGGCGGCGCTGCCGGGGGCTTTTAGGTGACCCTTTTTTTCATCCCGGTTGATACAGGCCAAAAGGTGCAGCGAGCGGATGGCGCGGGTGCAACCTACATACAGCAGTCGGGTGCCTTCCAGGCGTTCGCGCTCGCTGTTGTCGTGCTTCAGGTATTCAAATACCGGGTCGCGGCCGCCGCGCGCATTTTTGGGGGCGAGCAGGAAGCGGCTTTCGCCTTCGCGGTTGAGCCATTCGCTCCAGCGCAGCAGTTGGTCGCTGCCGGGTTTGCCGCCTTGGTCGAGGCCTGGGATCAGTACGTGTTCGAACTCCAGCCCTTTGGATTTGTGAATGGTCATCACCTGCACTTTGGCATCCTGGGCGGGGCGGGCGTAGAGCTGTTCCAGGGCGAGGGTGAACTGTTGCCAGTCGGTAATGGCTCCGCCGGTATCGAAGGCTTCTAATAATTGCAGAAAATCCTGCACATTATTTAAGTCAGATTTTTGCGCAACGGTGGCGGGGCCGCCCAGTTCCAGCCAGAGGCCTTCAATCCAGGTGCGCAGGGGTTTGCGGCCGCGCTGTTGCCAGGCGTGCAGCAGTTTGGGGGCCACTTGGGTCAGGCGCGTGCGCCCTTCATTGCTGAGCAGGGCGATATCGTCCACTTCCTGCAAGGCCATTAATAGTGGGCGCGCGCTGGTGTCGGTTACGGTGATATCCCCATTGCCCCAGTTGGCCAGGGTGTAAAGGTCTGGCAGTTGCAGTCCGCACCAGGGGGCGCGGAGTACGGCCAGCCAACTGATTCGGTCGCTGGGGTCGAGCAGGGCGCGGGTGAGGCTGAGTAAATCTAACACCACCATTTTACTGGCGAGTGGCGCCAGCTCTGGGGCCTGGAAGGCGATATTGGCGGCGCTTAGGGCCTGCAGAATTTTTTGCAGGTGTTTTTTCTTGCGCACCAGAATGGCGATACGGCTTTCTGGATCTTGCGCTTGTAATTGCTGCACCAGTTCAACCGCTTGGGTGGCTTCACGGTTGCGGTCTTCGTCATCAATGCAGCCGTAAAAATTCACCGAGGGCTCGGCCCATTTGCTGCCTTTAAAAGCTTCGGATTGCAGATAGCGTACGGCGCCGCGACCGATATTGTCCGCTTGCGGGAAGGCCCTTTGGAAAGTCTCGTTGACCCAGTTCACCACTGCGCTTTCGGAGCGGAAATTTACCTGGAGATCGAGGGCTTCCAGGGGCACTTCACCGATACCGCGTTTGCGCGCATCCAGGAAAATACCCACGTTGGCATTGCGGAAGCCGTAACAGGACTGCATGCCATCGCCGACAATAAATAAGGTACGGCCGTCTCCCTGCTGCCAGCCGGCAGTGAGTTTTTCCAGCAGTTGTAGCTGGGTATGGGAGGTGTCCTGGAACTCGTCCACCAGAATATGCTGGGTTTGTAGGTCCAGTTTTAGGGCCAGGTCTGTGGGGTTATCGCTATCGCCCAGGGCGATCAGTGCGGCTTGGGCCACTTCGGTATAGTCGGTGGCGCCCAGCTGTTGGAATACCAGCTTTAATTCGGCGACTAACTTGGGCAGTACCTGGGCGAGCCCTTGCAGCAGTTGCCATTGGCTCTGTTGCAGTCCGCTGGGGAGCTTGCCCACTTCTCGCAGGGCGGAGAGCAGTGGTTCGTTGCCGGCCAGTTCTGCCAGCAGGTCTTTCATGCGCTGTTTGTATTCTTCGGCGATGGGGCGCTCGGGATCTTTTTTATCCGGCAGGCCAAAACCGAGTTTTTTATTGATGCCGCCGCCTTTGCGCAGATCACCGGTGGTGGTGAGGAGCAGGCTGCCGAGGGCGAGCCAGGCGGGCAGACCGCTGCTATCTGTGCTGGGGAAATCGTCCAGTTCGGCGAAGAGGCACAGGCCGTGGCTGGGGTTTTCCTTTTGTAAATTGCCGCCGGCATAACTGGCCAGCTCCAGCAGTTCCCCGGCGTAACTGCCGAGGGCTGTGGTGAGATCTTGCAGTTTTTCTGCTACCAGTTCGTCGATGACAAAATGGAAATAGTCCTGGGCGCCATCGAAGTTAACGCTCAAAAGTGGGCCGAGCCATTGCTCGCGCTTGTCCAGCAAAATACGCAGCAGCTTATTGAGTTGGCCCAGGTCGTTGTCCAGGTGGAGCAGTAGTTGCTGTAGGTCTGCGTCTGGGGTTTCGCCATCGAGATGTTTGAGCAGGTTCACTACGGCCAGTTCGAAGGCAATTTGGGTGCGCTCCAGGGGTTCGCCCGGTGCGCCCAGGCCGCTTTCGATCGGCAGTTGGCTGGCGAGGCTGCGGCAGAGGCCGTCGATGGTTTGAATGCGCAAGCGCTGGGGTGTTTGCAGTAGTTCCCATTCCAGCTCGCGATCCCGCTCCAGCAGGGCGCGGGCCAAATCCCAGGTGATGGCATCGTGGGGGTTATCTGGCCGGGCTTGGTCGCGGGCGCTGTGCAGGGCGTCGATCAGGCGCTCGCGCATTTCACCGGCGGCTTTGCGAGTGAAGGTAATGGCCAGCACTTCTTCCGGTTGCTGGCAGGCGGCGAGCAACTTTAATACGCGCTGGGTGAGCAGGCCGGTTTTACCGGAGCCCGCCGGGGCGGACACGGCAAAGCTGCGGCTGATGTCCAGGGCTTGGCTGCGGGCGTCGGCATCAATGGGGCGGCGCAGGGCGGGAGTGGTCACGACTTCGTTCATTCGGTTATTTGCTCCCTTTCCGGCCAGCGGTTTAGGGGCCAGAGTTCACTGTTGTTGTCGGTGGGGCGATCAAAGGCGAGGGTGGCTACACCACTGCGATATTCGGTGGCGAGGGATTCCAGGCTGTAGCGCCAGTGCTCCACCAGATTGCTCCAAGTGCCGTAGGGGGATTCCTTTTCCGTATCGCCCACGGCTTTAATGCCGGTGATGGGGTGCTCCAGATCTCCGCAGCCATTCCATTTGCAGTCGCCGTTGCGCACCTGGCCGAAGGCGATGGCGTGGGCGTCCGGTTGGAACAAGGCGTAGAGCGGCAGCTGGGGTTCGCGGATACGCTGGGTAAGCCAGTCGCGAATACTGGGGACGCCGGTTTTGTAATCGATTACCAATTGTTCGCCGCTGGCGAGTTGGTCCAGCCGGTCCAGGCGCAGGTTAAAGTGCAGCCCGCCGATTTCCACGGCTTGTTCCCATTCGACTTTTTCTACGGAGAAGTTGGGCCTGTCCAGTTCCACGGACAGCCATTGTTGCAGCAGGCGCTCCAGGCGCTGCTTTTCCATGGCCCAAAATCCGATCGGCAGGTGATTGTATTTTTTGCGCACACTGCCGAGGGAGCGCTCCACCGTGCGCTCGATTTGCGCTTGGCGTTGCTCATCGTCCATGGCTTGCAGTTGTGTGAGGGTGCCACACTGTTGCCAGAATTCCGCCAGCACCTGGTGCACCACATTACCGCGCTCGGCGGGGCCGAGGCCGATATCCGGTTGGGTAAAATTACTGGCGCCGAGGCGGAAGCGCAATTGCGCATTTAACGGGGACAGGGCTTGGGCCTTGAGCACTGAGGCACCGCCGCGCACCCGTTCGCATTCGGCGGGGGTGAGTGGCGGTAGCTTTTTGTCTTCGATTTTTTCCAGCTGACAGGCTTGCGCCAGTTGGTTGTAGTGATTGTGCAGGGCGCCCGCGGCAAAGTGTTGGGCTTGTTGCGGGCTTTCAAACAAGCTGCTCAGGCCTTGCTGCACACCGTCTTCTTCACAGGTGTAACTCACGACGATATCGCCGCTGGCATTGAGCAGGTCGGCGGTGAGTTCGCGGGCCAGTTCCAATTCCCGCTCGGCGCTGGCGCGGGGCATCTTCCAGTGTTTTTGCCATTGAATTGGCAACAGCGGATTGGGCGCCGGTGCCGGTGGCCATTGCTGTTGGCCGAAGCCGACCAGGCGCAGGTGATCGAAAGCGAGGCCGCCGGCTTCCAGTACCCCGAGAATTTGCAGGGGGCCATCGCGGGTTTCCGCCTGGAAGGGGGTGCGGCTGGCAATCTGACGCAGCAATTGCAGGGCCTGGGTGAGGGTAAGGTTGCCACCGCAGGCGCTGAGTGCGGCGAACTCTTCCAGGATGGATTCCCACTGCATCAGCTGCTGGTATTCCTGGCTGTCCGGGTTGCGGTTGCCGGGCCAATTTAATGCGCTAAGTGTTTCGGAAAAACGCGCAGCCCAAATTTCTGCGGGGGCTCGCTGCCAGCGCCGGGCGCGTTCGGCCATTTGTTCCAGCTGGCGGGGTAGTTGCGGCGATTCCAGGTGGAGCACTTCTGCGGTGCGCTCGGCCCAGTAGCGCAGGGTGGCGCCGTCGATGCGGCGAAGTTCCAGTTTTTGTAAACGGCGGAATAGGGCGCTGCGCAGCCAGGTTTCACTGTCGTCACCCCAGAAGGGGCTGAACAGGATATTTTGCAATTGGGGGTAATCCCATTCGTCTTGCAGTAGCGATAGCAATTGTAAGGCGGCGCTGCCGACTGGTGTTTGCGCCAGCGGCGTACCGGCAGAGAAGTTAAACGGCAGTGTGTAGCGCGGTTGCTGGGGGTCCAGGTATTGGGGTTCGAGCACGCGGGAAAATACCGCTTCCACCTGGGTGCGGCACTGGCCCAGATTATTCACCACTATGCCGACGCTGTGGCCGGGGTTTTCAGCGAGTTTCTGCCCGGCCCAAAGGGCTGCCTGATAGAGTTCTTCATCCAAATCGGCGCAGGCGGCTACGGACAGCTCGCTCTGCTGGGTAAGTCCCGGCCTTTCATTAACGGCTGTTGCACCTGCGTGAATCAGGGCATTGGCGAGGGGCGAAATCTGGGCAAAGCCGGCGGTATCAATTTGCGGCAGGGGTTCCAGAATGCCTTCCTGGAATGCGCGCAGGATCAATTGATCGCGCTGGTCTGGCGTGATGGCGCTGTGGGCCTGAAGCTCAGTAGCAAAGGCCTTAATCATGGCGCACAGCGGCAGTTCGTCGCTGCGCATAGAGAGTGCGAACTGCTCCAGTAGGGGAGTTAGCGCTTCATCTGTTTGCGAGAGATCGGAAATCAGCTGCCATTGGAGTAGCTGCGCCAGGGCGCTATCGGCATCTCGGCACAGTTGTTGGCTGTTGAGCAGTTGCCGGTCCAGGGATTCATCCAGGGCGCGCTGCCAGAGTAACTGCCGTTGCTCGCGATTCAATATCTGCTGCAAGGCGGGCTGCCAGTTGCGCTGTTGCAGCTGGAACCAGAGCTTGTCCAGCCAGCTTCGCAGGGACTCCACCGGCGGCGGCATCCAGCAGGCACCGGGCGACTGCTGCGCGGCAAACACCTGTTGGCAGCGGTTGCGCAGACGGTTGTTGGGGGTGAGCAGCAGTCCTCCGGGGGGCAGCTGCGCAAATATTTCGAGAGCGGGAAATGCCGGCTTCAGCATGAATTCGGGTACCGGTTAGGGCTTGTTATTCGGGGAACGGTCGCGGTTTGTGACGGAGCTGTCAACTCTGTTGCGCGGTTCTCATCATTTAATGGCTTGTTGTTAGGGGTTAGGTGCGAGGGGTTCGGCAACTGGAGCGAACTCGTGGAAGGCCCTTTCTATATTGCCGGTTAGGTCAACCGTGCTGGTGATCAGGCGGCCAGTATTTGGGGCATCCGGCAGCATCAACTCAAGTTCTTCCAACCACCAGCGTACGCGCCGGGCGATGGCTTCGCCGGAATCCAGCCATTGGATTGAGCGTGGGGCGAACTGGTCCAGTTCTTCCCGCAGCAGGGGAAAGTGAGTGCAGGCCAATACGGCAATATCCACTTGGTCGCCACCGGCGGTGTGGAATACGCGGTGTAATACCGGCTCCAAATCCTCTGCGGTGATGGCTTCGCCGCGCAGTTTGCTTTCCGCCAGATGCACCAACTCCGGTGCGGGCACATTAATTACCCGGTTGCCGTTGGCAAATTGCTCGATCAGCTCGCGGGTGTAGCGGCGATTGACGGTGCCCTCGGTGGCAATCAGGGCAATAGTGCGGGAACGGCTGGCGGCAGCGGCGGGTTTCACCGCGGGCACAACGCCCACTACGGGTTTCTTCAGTGATTCGCGCAGCTGGGGCAAGGCCAAGGTGCTGGCGGTATTGCAGCCCACCACTAAAATATCGGCCCCGCAGTGCTGCATCATGGCCTGAGCCTGCTGGACGATCCGTGGGCGCAGCTCCTCTTCCCTTTTATTGCCGTAGGGATAAAAGCCGTTGTCCACACCCAGGTGCAAGGTCAGGCCCGGCATCAGGCGGCGGATCTCCCGCGCAATGCTGATGGCGCCCACGCCGGAATCAAAGATCAGGGCGCTGGGAGCTGGGCTATCTGGGTGGGCGCTGTGTTTGTGCATGCGTTCTGGAGTACCAACATCGAAACCAATCCTCCAAGAATACCTAAAACCCCGTAAAAATTCCCGCTGGGTCTTCTCGGGCGCAAACCTATCCCTTGTTACTGAGGTTATCGGCCGGGCTGGCGCGGGGTACTTTCCAGGGGCAAGCTGGTAGAATGGCGCCTTCGCCTGGGTGGTATCCCGGGCAGGCCAGCGGGCGAGGCCCCTGGCAAAATCCTGATTTATCCATCTCTTTCCAGGTCTGGGAGTACCACTCTATGCCAGCGTTCCCGCTGCAATTGAATGCCGATCACGCGGTGATGGCGGCTGTTGCCATCTTGTTTCTGTTGGGCTTGGTGTTTTGGTTGGCGCGAGCCAGTAGCCGCCGCGCTTTATTGCAGAGCGAAGCCGCTTTGCAGGTGGCCCAGGCGCGTATCGAAAGCAGCCGCGAGCGGGAGTCCCAGCTTGGGGTTGAGGTGGAATCCCTGCGTACCGAGCTGGCGGACAAGCTGCAACAGCTCACGAGAAGCCAAGTGTTGGTAGAAAAAGGGGAGGCGGCCCTGGCGGAGCAGCGCAAGCTGATGGAGCAAATGCGTATTGCCATGGGTGAGCAGTTCGAGAATCTGGCCAACCGGATTTTTGAAGAGAAGCAGCAGAGCTTCGTGCGCCGCAGTGAAGACAGCCTGCGCAAAAGTCTCGATCCGCTGGAGCGCCAGCTGGGGGATTTCCGCAAGCGGGTGGAGCATGTCTATGATCGTGAAAATGCCGAGCGCAATAGCCTGCTGGGGCAGATCAAAGCGTTGCGCGAGCAAACCCAGCGCATCAGCGATGAGGCCCTGAACCTGACTTCGGCCCTGAAGGGAGATCGCAAGATCCAGGGTAACTGGGGTGAAGTGGTGCTTGAGCGTTTGCTGGAAGAGTCCGGCTTGCAGAAGGGTCGCGAGTACGAAACACAAGTAACCCTGACGAGCGATGGCCGCAGGCGCCAGCCGGATGTGATTGTGCGCCTGCCGGAAAACAAAGACCTGATTATCGATTCTAAGGTCTCCCTGGTTGATTACGAACGTTACAGCTCGGCGGAAACCGATGAGGAGCGCACCCAAGCCCTGAAACAGCATGTGAATTCCCTGCGCGCCCATATCACCGGCCTTAACAAGAAAGCCTACGAGCAGCTGGAGGGTGTGCGCACCCTGGATTTCGTCTTTATTTTCGTGCCCATTGAAGCTGCGTATATGTTGGCTATGCAAGCGGACCCGGACCTGTTCCGTTTCGCGTATGAGAAGCAAATTGTCCTGGTGAGCCCCACCAGCCTGATGGCGACCCTGCGCACCGTCGAGAATATCTGGCGCTACGAGAAACAAAACAAGAACGCGGAAAAAATCGCTGACGAAGCCGGCAAGCTGCACGATCAGTTTGCTATGGTGCTGGAATCACTGGATGTTCTTGGTGACCGCCTGCGCCAAGCGGATGACGCCTACCAGCAGACCTACAAGCGACTGGCGACAGGCCGTGGCAACGCGGTGAAGCGTATCGACAGCTTACGTAAGCTGGGTGCTAAAACCCGTAAACAGATCTCTGCGGACTTAAGGGAACGAGCGGATCAGCCTGAGGTAAAGGGATTGCCACAGGCTGAGGAAACTGCTGCGGAAGAATAACTTTTTATGGAAAATCTTGTATTCGCGCTATCAGTCACAGGGCCGATTTTCCTGATGATTATTGGCGGATACCTGCTCAAGTATAAAGGGATAGTTCGGGACAGTTTTATTGATGATGCTTCAAGGCTTGTTTTCCACGTAGCCTTGCCTGCATTGCTTTTTATTAATATCTATTCCTCGGATACCAGCCCCGCGCAAGAAATAGACCTACTGGTAGCAGGGGTTCTCGGCACTTTTGTAATGCTCCCGTTGGCATGGTTGCTGGCACGGCCGGTAGCGCCAATGGATCGCAGTGCATTTATCCAGGGAGCCTTTCGTGGAAATGTGGCGATTGTCGGCCTTGCCTGGATCGAAAAAGCCTACGGAAGTGAGGGTGTTTCCAATTCCGCAGGGTTGGTCGCGGCACTTACGATTCAGTTTAATGTTATCGCCGTCGCTCTTTTCGTGCTTTACAATAAGGACAGAAAATTTGGCTGGCGGGTGATGCTGTGGGAGCTGGTCAAGAACCCTCTTATCCTCGGTGTAATCGCAGCCATTGTGTGCCGTTTGTTGGCTGTAAGGTTGCCGGAGGTGCTGCACGATACCATTCAGTATCTCGCATCTGTGGGCTTGCCATTGGGGCTTATTTGTATTGGTGCCAGCATGAAAATGCGAACACTGATGCGCAGTTCCCCTACGGCGCTGGCGGCCTCATTACTTAAACTGGTTGTTGCCCCGATTGTCTGCCTGTTGATTGGTTTGGCATTGGGCATGAGCCCTGAGTACTTGGGATATTTGATCCTGATGAAGGGTGCTCCCTGTGCGATCTCGGCCTTTGTAATGGCCCATGCGATGGGCGGGAACAGCCAGCTTACGGCGAATATTGTGGGGCTCAGCACATTGCTTTCTGTTGTTACTGCCAGTATCGGGCTGGCATTGCTTAAGGTGTACTTTTAATGACCGTTTTCCCAACCTGGCTGCTTATTCTTGCAGCAGTAATCATTTTTGCTCTCGCTATTGTGGCTGGCTACTATCTGCGCAAACTATCAATAGCGCAAAAGAAACAAGCTGAACAACTGGCGGAGCTAGAGCAAGCTGCCGAAGATCAGCGCGAAAGAGTAAACGACAGCATCCAGATTATTGCCCGCACCCTGTTGGATGATGGAGTAGGGCTTACCGAAGCCTCGATTCGTATTCGCGTTCTTTTGGATGCACTTCAGGTGGAAGATAAAGTGCGTGAAGAGTTTGTGGCCTTCTACACCATCGCAGAGAAAACCAGTCATATCCCAATTCTCAAAGACTGGAAAGAACTGCCGCGTAAAGAACAGTTCAAGTATGAGTTGGAGATGGCGCAAGTAGAGGCGGACTATAAGGATTTTGCGATGGATGCTGCCAAGCGGATTTTGGGGCGTTCTTTTTAGTACTGGGTCATTTCCTGTTTGCGGGTGGCGTTTTGGATCAGCGGGTAGGGGGCTGCCTGCTGATTTATAAGCTTTGTCTGATCCTGTCTTGTCTGTGCTTGCTTCGGTTTTATATTTACAATAGTCATTATCAATTGGCGCCTCTACTTATACGAATTGACTTCAAGTCTCGCATTTTCCATTTCTTTGGTTTATTAGACTTATAACAAGATGTTGAATACTTTAGTGAAGGGGTGGCTGATTGACTTTTTAGTGGATGGCAATATGATCGAGAGTGGATGGTCCTGAAATAGTGGCTATATATTCACGTAATGGAATCGCTCTTGGTGTTCTTCGTTTATATTGCTATGGATTGATTTAGGGGAATAAGCAGAGTGAAATATAGGTGCGCGGTATAAATTAACTATTAATATGTCTAGGCTATAATTACATATAATAAAGGTTGGCAGGCAAAAAAATGAAAAGGATCTTTGTCTTTTTGATGGTTCTGATTTCAGGGTGTGCAATATATCCGGATAGGGGTGAGTATGAAAGTAGGCTTAGATCTACCTCTAGCTCGCTTCAGTCTTTTGATCAACTTGAATATACACTTTTGACACCAGGTGAAACCAATAAGTTTGAGTTGGGCGATGATGGTAAAGTATTCGACTTCGGCAATGGACTTTCCTTTTACAAAGGATTTTCTTTGCCCGAAATTGAATCCAAAGCTACAGTTGAAGTGATTTCCTTGTTCAATACTTTCGCCCAAGCTTTGGGGCATGTTCCATTTGTGACTATATTGGTGTTGAATGAAGATTATGAAGAAGTTTTTCGCAAAGAAAGTAGTATGAAGCCAGGTTCAGAGTGGGATGGTTCAACTCATTTTAAGGATTCATTTTCTATAAGCGAAGAAGCTAGATCTATCATCGTATACGTAGATCCTAGCAATATAGATAAATTGATACCTTGGTATTATGATGCCTTTCACATGGGGCCGATAGGAGAAGTATTTTCTCATAATTCTAACGCCAAGGTAGGCTTTGGTGGCCCAATGAAGTTGAAAGTAAATTTATAAAAAGTTACTGTATTTAACTCCCGGCTTATTCCCTAGAGAATTTTTTCAAAATGTTGTGTAAGTGTAAATTTGATGTTGAGTGTATTTGAAGTATGAAGAAAATATCGGGGGATTCGTTCTTTGTGAAAATTCTATTTCCTGGTTTGTGGTTTGTCTTTCTCGCACTTATTGCTTTGGTGGGCGCAGTTAAAGAGTCATCTCTAGGCCACTTGTTTACTCTGTTTTTTATGGCTGTATTTGGTTTTCTTTTTTTCAAAAAGATGGTGTGGAGCCTGACTGACGAAGTGTACGATGAAGGGGAATCGCTGCTTTTTCGGAAAGGGGATAGAGAGCAGAGGGTCCACTTTGAAGATATTATTCATATTAGTCATTCAAAAGTGAACTCATCAGAGAGGATTAAGTTGCATGTCCGCACAGGTGGTGCTATTGGTAAGGAGCTGGTGTTTATGGCTCCAGTTAAAATTTTTGACATTTCTGAGGGCTTCGTGAGCGCTGGCTTAATTGACAGGATGGGTCGCGCTAAAAGGGCTGGTTAGTGTCATCTACAGGTCAAAGAATTCGAACTTAATTTCATAGTGGCGCAATCCTTATTGTTGTGTGGGGCCAGAGAAAGAGCCCCGGGAATGTTAGGCGGCTTAGTTTAGGGGGAGGGCTGTGCAGTATTCAGTTGAGAGGCTCTTTGTCTATTTCTGCTTTTGATTTTTATGAGAGTGAGGTTGAAATTTCGGAAGCCATAACTTTCAAAGCACCGGATCAGTGACGGAGCCAAAGGCTCTTACTTTCTTGAGAAAAATTGTGTAGAAGTGGAGTGCTATACGTGACAGATGAAGAGTTAATAACATTTATAGGTAAGAGTGTTGTTAATAACTGGGAATATATTGTAGGTATTTATTTTGCGTTACTAAGTGGCGGGGTTGCGTTGTCTTGGATGATTTCCAATCTGATCCACAAAAAGGAGATTAAAGTCCTGCAGCTAGAGATTGCCCATCAAAAAGAAAGGTTTTCTCAATTTGAGTCAATTATGGAGCAGCGGATAGCATCCATTCAGTCAGAGGCTGAAATGCTGCAAAGGAAGATCAGCTTTGTTAGCCCCGCAGTCCCTGCGGCAATGCCACTGAGTGACCCCTTTGGCGATATTGAGCACAGTATTAGCCCAAATATTGATTGTTTAGAATCTGTGCAAGGACAGGATGTTGAATATTTGGATATCCCTGCGCCCTTGAAACGGTCAGCTCCACTTAAAGTTCGAGAGAAACACTTGGAGAAGGGGTATGTATCTGATGATAAGATGTTGTCCTTGTTGGATAAAACCGATGCTGTTAATAGAATCCTTCGGGAAATAGAAGTTCCCTCTTAAGTCCTTACTTTACTGGTTGACGAACTTCATTCGTTTTGTCGGTATTTTTTTGGGGGGTGGCTGCCACTACTGATACCGGTTTTGGGCATGTATAATTGGTGGATGCCTATAGCAAGTAACGGAATGATTTGAGGGGGATGTATGGAAAAAATTTATAGAAATGGACTCGGTTCACGTGAGTCTGCGAAAAAGATCTTAACTGTCAATCTTGGTATTATAGGTATTGCATTACTAGTTGCTCTTATCTTTACACGTATGTTTGGCTCTTCAGCCGAGAGCGGTGAGTCAGATCTTACTTTTTGGACTTTTGTGATTTTAGGTTCATTAGGTGTTATCGTTTATATATACCTTTCTTTGATACGATTACTTCCACTTGCAGAAATTAATGGGAATACACTAACGGTTTATACCGGAGTCTTTATAAAGAAGACTGTAGACCTTGATAAGGTAGAGAAAATAACGTTTCAATATAGCTCTGAAAAAGATCAAAGGATGAAGGTTAAGTATCCGCGAAAAATTGCAGAAGAGTTTACGATCAAGCAGTCAAATTGTTCAGTTAAGCAACTTTCCGAGTTTATTACCAATCGCTTTGATGTGAATGTTGCCTATACATAGTGGTACGAGCTTCTATGGTCCCTCTATTGCTGGATAAGCCTACAAAGCGGAACACCTTTTGGTGAGGTGTTCTGTCCAGTGTAGGAGTAACTCAATGCTTAATTATCTCAGCTCTTAGTTCCCCAGGATTTATTGTTGAATTTCTTGGTTGGTATAAGAATGCCGGCCAAGTCAACGCTGTGTAATGCGATTGTCCTTTTGGTATTTATGGCCCCCTTTTGTTTGGTGCGGATGTGCCGCAAATAGAGTGATCACTTTTAGTGGTGCGTTGTCCTGGGGAAAAGTATGATCTCAAGGCCTTCCATAAGGAGTTCTTCAGTTTTGGTGACGCGCCAGTGCCAATTATCCAAAAATCAATGCTGGCAAGATTGCAGGAAGAAGATTAAGGTCAAAAGCAGAACCTAGTGCGTAATAAAGTACAAGTAATCTACAAGCTATCAGTCGCGAAAATCGTCAAAGGAATCCTGCGGCTCCCAATAGAAAGTGCCTAATAAAAGGTCGAATAGTGGAAAAGTTAAATTGAAATTATAAACTTTCATTAGTTTACGGTGATGATGAATTCTGTGTAAGTGGGCTAACTCACGAAACACTGGCACTTTATGAAACCAGTGACTCTTGGGTTGGTGATAACCGATATGCATTAGCTCATAAGACAGGTGATTTAATATCATGGTTGCCGCTGTGATATATCCCATATTACCTGAAGCCACCCAGGATAGAAAAAAACCACAAAGTGGTGCCAGAATAAAAGTGATAACAGCTGTTAGATAGATTGGAAACAGTACTATACGCCAATCACGAGTTGACTCAAAAGACAGTAGAGGCGCAGAAAAGAAACTGTGGTGATCGCCAGTATGCCTCTTGTAAAACAGTTTGGTAAATCTCAACTTATTATGCCCAGACCAGCGATGGGCGGCATACTCTACAGCGTTGTAAGCAAGAATTCCCAGTGGAATTATTAGCAGTTCATGCGACCTCAGCTCACTTATCTGAAAAATACAGTAAATAGCGCCGATTAGGCTGATCAGTAGAATACTCCCTAAATGGAACCAGCCGCTATAGCGGCTATGGGCATAGGCTCTATATTGCTCTCTGAAAGCCGCCGTATCATGCATGTTCGACATATTTCACCTGACTTTTTATAGTATTTACGGTTTTTCATGCTATTGACGATAAATATAATTAGGGACATCATGTATCGTCTAATAAATAATTATTAAATGCATTATTCATCAGGTTGATAATGTCTACGCATCTTAGATCACTGGATTTAAATCTGCTTCCCGTCTTTGAAGCACTTATGATTGAGCGAAACCTGACCAGAGCTGCAGTAAAACTGCATATGAGCCAACCGGCCGTCAGTGCTGCCCTCAAGCGGTTGAGAGCTACTTATGAAGATGAGCTTTTTATACGGACCGCTAGGGGATTGCGCCCCACTGAACGCGCACTGGCACTGCACCCCTCTATTCACCAGGCACTCAACACCGTCCGCTCAGGCTTCCAGCAAGCGTCTTTTGATTACCGGAAAGCAGAGCAGGAATTCTCCATCGTTATGCCCGATGTGGTGGAAACTCTGATGATCCCCGGCTTCTGCAAATGGCTGCGAGAATTTGCACCCGGCATCGGGCTTACTGTACTCCCCGATGAGTCAGAAATGACAGCCAGAATGGTGAGTAATGGGGAAGTAGACCTAATCATTGACTACCTACCTGTCAATTCCCCCAGCTATATTAACCAGCCTATCGCAGAAGAAGAGCTTGTGATTATTGTCAGCAAACATAATAAAAATGTGGGTGAGACAATCAGTGAAAAAAAATTCCAATCGTTGCCACAAGTATCCCTATTAAGAGGAAACCCTATGGGCTCTCCAATGGAAAGGCTAGCCAGGCCCAGAAAGTTACAGCGTAATATTTGTTTGCGAGTCCCACACCTCTCGTCTTTCCCCTATGTGGTTTGCACAACCGATTTAATTGGCGTTGTACCAGCAAGAATGATGATTTCAAGCTATTATAAAGAACTTCCCATACGTATGCTCAAACTGCCAATGGCATTTCCAAAGGTAGTACTTCAGCTCACCTGGCATAAGTCGCAGACAACAAACCCAGCTCATCGATGGCTAAGGGAAAAAATTTTGGAGCTTTATCCGAGTTTATAAACGCTGTGTAATACGAGTGCCCTTTGATATTTATGGCTCTCTTTTTTAGTACGGATGTGCTGCAAATAGAGTAATCCTTTTCGAACGTTCTTATAAGGGTACTGTCCCACCTAATGAAAGCTAGAGGCTGATTTTTTAGTTTTTATAGGTTCTGTTATTTCTGAGTGATCAGTTTTAAGTGGTGCGTAGCCCTGGGAAAGGAGTTTAGGGAATGAGTAGGTTTAGTTTTAAGAGTGCGGTAAGAAACAACCGCGGTGCAATATTGTTTCTATTTCTTATGTACTTTTTCAAGTCAGCGTATGCCGACTGGTCTCCAGTACCAAGTGGGTCTATGGAGCCTACTATTCATCCTGGTGACTTTTTGTGGGTAGATAAGACGAGTTATGGGCCAACTTTATTTTTCTTCAATAAGCAGGTTGCTCAATGGGGGAATCCTTCCAGAGGAGATGTTATTACCTTTTTGCCACCTCACACTGATCAACTATATGTTAAGCGTGTAATAGGCGTCCCTGGTGATAGCTTACGTATTGAAGGGGCGAATGTGTTTGTTAATGGAGCTCAGCTTGAGTATCGCCTGGAAAGTGGGGTGGGCTCGGACATCCTGGGTAGGGAAGTCATTGATGGCAGGGAGCATCAGTTCAAGCTTAGTGGTAATAAGACATTGCCATACATTGGGAAGACTATTGAGATCCCTGAAGGTAAGTACTTTGTCATGGGAGATCATCGCAACGATAGCTTGGATTCGAGATATTGGGGCTTGGTTGACCGTGATAGGGTTATGGGCAAAGTTACATCTTTAGCGTTTTCCTTCTCTAAGGAAAGAGATTTCTTTAGTAGTGTGGCGATGCCTCTCAAGTAGGTAGTCAATAACACTTCTTTAAAAGGGTGTAGCTGTTCACTGGCAATACTTGTGTTACCAGAGAATAGAGGGGGGATAAGTGCTTCTCCTTCCCGGTTAAGGATTTCAATAGCAGGGAGTTGCTAGCATGAAAGTGATTGATGTTTGGGCCCAGCATCCTACAGAACGTTTTCTTGCTGAACCTTTCTTTGATACTTTGAAGCGCTGGATGGGGCAGGATTTTAAAGAAGTGCCCCTTGAGTGGACCCTGTCAGCTATGGATATGGCAGATGTGTCCAAGGCATTGATTTCTGCTTGGCATGGGCCGAGCGGAGCCTTGATTAGCAACGATGAAGTACTGGATCTTACTTTAACTCATCCTGACAGGTTTTGCGGTCTGGTATCAGTGGACTTGCGAAAGCCAGTAGAGGCTGTGCAAACCCTGCGCAAGTACGTTTTGGAACATGACTTTAAAGGGCTGCGCATTGTGCAGTGGCTCTGGGAGTTGCCTTGTACTCACCCTTTGTATTATCCGCTATATGCGGCTTGTGTTGAGTTGGGTGTGCCAGTTTGTTTGCAAGTGGGCCTTACCGGGCCGTTGCGTAGCTCTGATTCTGGCCGTCCTGCCCATATTGAGCGGATTGCTCTCGATTTTCCCGATCTAAAGATTGTCTGCGGCCATATTGGGTATCCTTGGCACAATGAAATGATTGCTTTTGCGACCAAGTTTCCCAATGTCTACATAGATACTTCTGCTTATAAGCCAAAAAGATACCCCCGAGAGTTGGTTTCATTTATCAAGTCTCACGGTAAGAATAAGGTGATGTTCGGGACTAATTATCCCATGCTGACACCGGAGATGTGCTTAAAGGAAATGCACCTTCTGGATTTGGATGATGAGGTTGCGGAACTCTTCTTGTATAAGAATGCAGAGAGAGTGTTTAAGCTTTGATCGACTGTTTGTCACTGTGGTTGATTCTGGTGGTTAACTTAACTGCTCTATTGGAAGAGGCTAAGAGGTTTAGTCTCTTCTCAGCTCATCCTTGATTGCAATGGGGTTGGGAAAGTTCATCACAACAATGTAAGACGACACCAGGAATGTAAGAATCGCGGTTGCCTGGATTAAATGTGATGCTGCGCTGCCAATCAGGTTTTGCGTATAAGCGAGCAGAGCGATTAACAGGGAAAATTCACTAATTTGCCCAAGTCGAAATCCAATATCCCACGAGAGCACTTTGTGCTCACTGCGATTTCCAAGCAGGAAGTGAAATACAACGGGTTTTATTACCAGAACTGCGGCGGCTGTGACCAGGGCAGGAAGTAGAATTTCGGGCAGCATGGCCAGCTTGAATTGCGCTCCGAGGCTGAAAAAGAACAGGATCAGGAAGAAGTCTCGCAGGGGTTTAAGGCTGAGGGCGATGTACTGTGAAATCCGGCTGGCAGCCAGCGTGATACCACCAATAAATGCGCCGATCTCTCTTGAAAGGCCAACAACTTCCGCCAGCTCTGCCATTCCCATGCACCATCCAAGTGCCATTAAGAATACGTATTCGTGGAAGCGGTCAAAGCGGGTAAAAAGTGGCAATAAAATATATTTTACTATTAGCCAAGCAAAAAGTATCAGCAGTGGCAGCGATCCAAAGGAGAGAGCCAATTGCCAAATCTGTTCGTCACCGGTGTTATCACTCAGCAGTACCATTAGGCAGACTATTGCCACAAAGTCCTGAAAAAGAAGAAGTCCCACCATAAGTTCACCCAAGTGCTTGTGGTGAAGTACGGTCGTGGGAAGCAGTTTGATACCGATAATGGTGCTAGAGAACATCAGCGCCATGCCAATTACCCAGGATTCAACGGTAGTAAATCCAAACAGCAAGCCTATGCCAAAGCCAAGGCCGAGGAAGATCGCACAGCTTACAACCCCCACAAATGTAGCTTTGCGCAATACAGCTACCAGCGCTTGAGGTTGCATATCCAGCCCCAACAGGAAGAGCAGGAAGATAATCCCAACGCTGGACATATCAGATAGAAGTCGCAGGTTGTCGATTACTGCAAAGCCGGATGGGCCGAGTAAAACACCGAGAGCGATGTAAGCGACCAGAAGCGGTTGTCGTCCAAAAAGAGCCAGTGAGGCAACAATTGCTGCGCCACTAAAGATCAAGAAGAATGATTGGAAAAGGGAGCTGTCCGCCACAGGCCATCCTTGTGTGTGAGCGAGATTTAACCATTATCCATAGATGTGCGAACAGCTGAAAGGTCTATGTGCCTACCAAGTGGTTGCGCTGAGACTTTACTCACCGGATGGAATCGGTAACTCGGTAGTGCTTTTGATCTGTTCCAAGGCAAAGTTGGAGACAATATCGCTAATGCCGACATGCCGGATTAACTCCTTGTAAAAGCGGTCATAGGCCGTGATATCGCTAACTACCACTCGCAACAGGTAATCGTAGTCGCCTGCCATACGGTAGCAAGCCACTACCTCTGGCAACTGTGCCATATGTTCGGCAAAGTTGTCGGCCCACTCCGGTGTGTGCTGGTCAGTTTTAACCTGGGCAAACACTGAGACCGGAAGTCCTAAAATCTCGGCATTAAGCAAGGCGACTTTGCGTCGAATGATGCCGCTCTTTTCCAGTTTCTGCACCCTGCGCCAGCATGGGGTTTTTGTCAGGCCCACACGCTCCGCCAGCTCCTCGATCGAAAGGCTGACGTCAGATTGCAGAATCGCAAGAAGTTTTCTATCAATCGCGTCAAGTGAGGACATAGTGCTATGCGCTCCCTATAAGGTAGGGGTTTTGTGTCCTTGCGCTGATTGCATTGCCTCCCTGGCTACCCCTAACGGTATTTGGGCGAGTGGGTGTGGGGGCTATTGGATGAAAGTCATCGAACTACCATCACACCTACTGCAGATACGATAGGCTCAGGGGGAGAGTGCTGGTAGTGGAATTTCCCTAGATGTGCAACGCTTCTGGGGGAGCTTTTTAGCAGAGGTAAGATTGGGCGGAAGTTGGCCGCCCAATCTTGAATGCAGATCAGGCTGCGTCTTTGGGCGGGAAGCGGGGTTCGAATAGTCCCAGCTCAATGGCCTCGCGGACCTTGGCCATCAGGTCAATTTCTGTCAGTTCCTGCAGCTGTTGCAAGCTGTTGAGAACATAGTAAATGGGTTGAACAATATCGATGCGATATGGGGTGCGCAGTGCGGTAACCGCATCTAAATCGTAGCGCTCTGGTCGGTGACTCAGTGCGTAGAGTGTCTCTTTCGGGGAAGACAGAATGCCGCCACCGTAAATGCGCAAACCATCGTCGGTGTTCAGCAGGCCGAACTCCACTGTAAACCAATAGAGGCGGGCTAAATAGGCGCGTTCTTTAGGCGAGGCTTTAAGGCCCAGTTGTCCGTATTTTTGTGTGAAGTTTGCAAATGCTGGGTTGGTGAGCATGGCGCAGTGGCCAAAAATCTCGTGGAAGATGTCTGGTTCTTGCAGATAATCAAACTCTTCGGGAGTGCGTATAAAGGTAGCAACTGGGAATTTGCGATCCGCTAGAAGACCGAAAAAGGTTTCGAAGCCGATAAGAGCGGGAACCCGGGCGACTTCCCAGCCAGTTTCCCTGCGCAGCACGCTGGAGATTTCCTCGAGCTGGGGGATGCGGTCTTTCGGTAGGTCCAACAGCTCCAGGCCGTGCATATATTCATCGCAGGCGCGGCCAGGTAAGACATCCAGTTGGCGTTCAATCAGACGCTGCCAAGTTTGGTGTTCAAGGTCGGTATACTCGATAAAGCCGTCTTCATTGGGCTCACGGGCAACGTACTTGCTTGCCTTCTTTGCTTCTTTCTTCATGAATGTCTCTCCTGCGGCTCGGTAGCTCTCGCTGATTCCCAGTGCCCAGCACCTGCCGCTGAACCTGTTGTTGTTATGTTTCGACCTCTATTTTTAGCCAGGCGTGCCCATGGTGGGGAGAGGTAGAGGCGAGCTATTGCGCCTTCTGGGGAGTTCAAATTACACTTTCTGTAAACATTTCTTTACAGGTGACGCTGTGCGGGTAGAGATTACTTGTGCAAATCGTGTCGGCATTTTGCACGAAATAATGCAAATTTTCGGTAAATATCGGATAAATGTGACCTCTGGTGAGCTCGGGGGTGACAGTGGAGATAAGGTCTATCTGATAGCGCCCGGGATGCTTGCCACTCAATACCAGACAATCGAGAAGTCCCTGCACCAGGTTCCTGGAGTTAAGCGGGTGCGGAGGATCTCTCTACTGCCCCTGGAGCGACGTCATTTCGAGTTGGACACTTTGCTGAGTCATGTGACTGATCCGGTTCTTAGTGTGGATCGCGAGGGCAGGGTGGTCGCTGCCAATCTGGCAGCGGCAAGGGCCTTCGGTGTGAGCCTGGACAAGGTGCCTGGTCTTCAGCTGCAGAGATTCCTGCCGCTTATGCAGGTCGCAGAATTGCTGCGGGATTTTGCAGTGCCTCGCTACGGACTGCCTCTGGTGGTAAGGGGGCAGAGTTTTCGTGTGGACTGGTCCCCGATAACTCTGGAGGGAAATCCCGGAGCGGTTGACTCACTGGCTGGGGCGGTACTGCGTTTACAGCCTTGGGATAGCAGCGAGTTTGTCACTGAGCTGCCGAGACCGATGGTGTTGTGGGATTTTGATTTGCGTCGAAGGAGTTGCCTCCAGTTACAGGACTTATCTGAACTCAGTGCACCGCTGTTGATACTGGGTGAGCGGGGCACAGGAAAGACAGCGTTTGCCTGTGCGGTGCATTACCTCTCCCCATCGGCCTCAAGGGCTGATTGCTATCGAATTATCCCCCGTGACGGCACTATGCAGCTGCCTTCACATCTTCGTCGAACGGGTACTTTGATTCTTGAGGATATACATACTCTCAAAACAGAAGCTCAAGTTGATTTATTGAGAAAACTCCGCAATTTGCCGGCATCGCTGAGATTGGTGGCCACCGCTATTGATAGGGAATCTATTGCGCCGCCACTTGCGCAGCTCTTTTCGTCGTTAGCGATGTCCTTGCCCCCGTTGCGAAATATGCGACCGGCTCTGCCGCGCTATGCCAGTACTTTAATGCGCCAGGAGTCTCCAGAGGCTAGTGAGCTCAATTTTGATAGCGAGGTCATGGAGTTGATCAAACTCCATGACTGGCCGGATAACTTCAACGGCCTCAGGGACTATTTAATGGCCGCATCCAGTCAATGCTTGATTAGAGGGGCGGCGTCGATCAGTTGTGCGGATGTGCCGGATTTAATGCTTAAGGCGGAACTTCCCTGGCGGGACTGGAGCCGTGGACTTACCTATAAGGAAATGATGGAGCAGCTGGAGAGGGCGTTGCTGGCGGATATTATCAAAGGTCACTCCTCAACCAGGGAGCTGGCTAAGGAGCTGGGTATCTCTCATACCGCTGTGGCCAACAAATTGCGGAAATACGGTTTGTCGGCCAAAAAAAAATAGTTTGTTTAGCGTTCGATTCGTCCGATCAGCATATCTTTAAACATAACAAAGTCCCCGATAAAACTGTAGAACGGATACTTAAAGGTTGCCGGGCGGTTGTTTTCAAAGAAAAAGTGCCCGATCCATGCAAACCCATAGCCCGCGACAGGAGTAACTGCTAGCCACAACATATTGGAAGTTACTACAGCCGCAATTATTGTCACGAACACCAGACTGGTACCAAAGAAGTGCAGCCGACGACAGGTGAGGTTGCTATGTTCCTGTAAGTAGAATGGATAAAACTCGCGAAAAGATTCAAATTTTTGCGCTTCTATTGCGGCCATGCTGTGCCTCCTTATTTTTATTGCACAATCTGGGGAGCCGCTGAACAAAACCGTAATATCTCTGCGTTGCGAGTTCTTGCAAGGTCCAGGCATTGCTGCGAGGTCGCGCCTTAACTATGAATCGCTCCGTAAGCTAGCCGTATCGCGGGTTTATTCAGAGACTCCTAAGTTTAAGACGAATATCTACAGACGCCAATCAGGGCGCGGGCACAATTTATCTGTTAGGCTGCCGCAAAAATATGCGGTTAACCCGCAAGTAAGCGATATGAGGAAGTTATGGCAGGTCCACTCGCACACTTAAAGGTACTCGATTTAAGTCGTATTCTCGCCGGACCCTGGGCTGGGCAGGTATTTGCTGATTTTGGGGCTGAGGTTATTAAAGTAGAGCGCCCGGAACGAGGGGATGACACTCGCCACTGGGGTCCTCCCTACCTAAAGGATGAGAAGGGAAATGACACTGCTGATGCCGCTTACTACCTAAGTGCCAATCGCGGAAAAAAATCAGTTACCGTAGATATCACTACTGAAGATGGCCAGGCCTTGATCAAGGAGATGGCAGCCCGATGCGATATTCTTCTTGAAAACTACAAAGTAGATGGGCTGAAAAAGTACGGCCTGGATTATGAATCCATCAAGGCGATCAATCCTGGTGTTATCTACTGCTCGATTACAGGGTTTGGGCAAACTGGCCCGTACAAAAATCGAGCAGGCTATGATGCGATGATCCAGGGGATGGGTGGTCTGATGAGTATTACTGGTGTGCCGGAAGGGCAACCGGGTGCGGGCCCGCAAAAGGTGGGGGTGGCCGTAGCGGACCTGATGACGGGGATGTACGCGGTATCTTCTGTATTGGCAGCTGTTGTTCACCGGCAGCATACGGGCGTTGGCCAGCATATCGACCTCGCCTTATTGGATACCCAGGTTTCATGGTTGGCTAACCAAGCCCAAAATTACCTTACCTCTGGTAAAAGCCCTGAGCGACAGGGTACCGGCCATCCCAATATAGTCCCCTACCAGGCAGTCCCTTCAAAAGATGGCTATTTTATGTTGGCAGTGGGTAATGATGACCAGTTTAAACGCTTCTGCGGAATCGCAGGTGTAGAAGAACTGGCAGAAAATCCTGCCTACGGGACTAATTCAGCGCGGGTTATGGCCCGTGAAGAATTGGTGCCGCAGATTGAAGCTGCGACTCGTAAGCACGAATCCGCTTGGTGGCTCCAGCACCTTAGTGATGCTCATGTTCCCTGTGGGCCTATCAATACATTGGAGGAGGTTTTTGCTGATCCTCAAGTACAGGCCCGGGGTATGGTGGTTGAGCAGGATCATCCGGAAGCTGGAAAGGTGAAGACCGTGCGCAACCCTGTAATCTTCTCCGAGTCCGCACTCGAATACGCCCAGGCGCCGCCAGTATTGGGTGAGCACACTGAGGAAGTATTGCGAGATTTGCTTGGTAAAAGTGACGAGCAAGTAGAAGAGTTGCGGAACAAGAGTATTGTGTAAGTTATAGATAGATAACTTGCTGATAATCAGGCACAAGGATGTGCCTTGTAAATTAGGGAAAACAGATGGAACTCGACCACGTCAATATTACTGCTCCTATGGAAACCCTAAAGCGGGTACGGGACTTCTATGCCCAGGTTCTCGGTCTGACCGAGGGTGAGAGGCCAAATTTCAAGCGTAATGGATTTTGGCTCTATGGCAGTGGTAGGGCTATTTTGCATTTAATAGACGGTGAGGTGAGTGGTGACCAGCCTGAGAAACCCTACCTGGATCACATAGCTTTCCGTACAGATGAGCTTGAGCCGGTTAAGCAGCGTCTGGATGCGTTGGGAGTCGCCAATCACCTAATGGATGTGCCCGGACGCAATGTACGGCAATTAGTATTTTTTGATCCGGTAGGAATTAAAGTTGAGGTTAATTCTCAAGTGTGATCATGTCCGAGATATACTAATCGCTATTGCATCTGCTATTAGCAGTATTTGTTGACTATATGAGTACTTATTAGGCTCAAGAATAGTGCGCTTTTTATGGGTAAAGCTAATGCTCTAAAAAGTACCCCAAATAGCTATCGTTGTAACTAATGAAAAGCTGCAGCAATCTAATATTTAAATGATCTTCTGAAGTTTCTATTTTGTATATTATAAAACTTATCAAATAGAAAAATTCTCAATTTGCTCTGTTTTTTGGAACAATATCTTTATGGGTAATATGTTCCTTTTTGTAGGATTTTGTTAGATCTTAATACTTCACCTAAAAACTCTGATCGGTGCTTGAGTTTAGACTTGCCATTCACTGATGCGAAATTTTGTGTCTTGTATATTTCGCCTTTAATAGGCTGAAAGTGCTCACCACTAATTTAATCGTGAATTATTTTCTGCGCTTAAATCTTAAGATGGGTTGTTTTTTTAGTAAATACTCTATTAGGTTTGTTGGTCATGAGCCTGAGGGAATTAATAGTTATAAATATACTTGCCTCAGCTGGATGTATTTCGTACATTGCGCGGCTTTGATGTTTAGAGCTAACTTTTTCTTGTTAGTTCATAAAAATATGTTTTGGGGCCGGTTGTTCCGGGTTTGACTCTATGCGTTCCGTTATTGGTCTCCTGTGCTTATTAGTTACAGGTATGCTTTCTGTTACTGCAAATTCTTCAACTGGAATACGGGAGAATGGCTATAAGATTTACCTCGGAGACATTGATGGTGACGGACGCGAAGATCTATATTTTGAATACCATCGTCCGGTAATTCTTTTACATGGGGACATTTCCACTCCGGTAGTGATGCCGCAGTTGCCGAATTTTGTTCTGTACTTAAAGTTTGGTAGTGAAGATTACGAAGATCCGAGAGAAATAACATTATCTGAGTCGGAGGTCGCGGATCTCCAGCCCTTAGATGATGATCTTTCTGTGGTGGGGGATTTTAATGGTGATGGTCTTTCTGACTTATTAGTGCTAACAACCATGCCATTGGTTATCCATGCCGAGGGGGATGGTTTACCTGAGCTAGTTCAAGTCTTATCTATCGAGAGCCGTGATGATGACATCTCTTATGCTGCTGCAATCCTTACTAATGTAAGCCCGAACTCTATAGCTGTTAAGGATCATAATAGTGACGGTAGGGATGATATTTCTGCTGGAAACTTTCTATTTGAAGCGGATGAGAGTGGCACTTTTAGTAGCTATACGACTCCAGACAATATTCGAACTCCCAACATGGCAGGTGCCTCTGGCGGTCAGTTTAGGGTGAATGAATCTGGTGCTGCTACTTACTCTGTTCCGATAGCCACCGCAGCGGGCACCGCTGGTGTTGTACCTGAGGTTTCGCTGAACTATAGCAGTAGCGGGGGCAATGGTCTTGTTGGTAAGGGCTGGGCTATTGGTGGTCTTTCGGGTATCTCCCGATGTCGACAAACCCTATCTATTGATGGCAATGTGGGACCAATTAACTGGACCGAATCCGATAGATTTTGCCTTGATGGGCAGCGCTTAATAAATGTAAGTAATTTGCAATATGGTGCTGAGGGTGCGGTTTATAAGACAGAAATGGACTCCTTTGCAAAGATTACCTCTATTGGTGGCAGTCTTGGCAAGCCAGCTTATTTCAAGGTGGAGCGTAAGGACGGATCAGTTAGCTACTATGGAGAAAGCAGTGATTCGAAACAACTTGTGGGAGATCACGTTCTTACCTGGGCGCAAAGTCGTTTTGAAGACAGTGTCGGTAATCATATCGAGTTCCTTTATGACGGTAGTTCGGAAACAGGGCATCGCGTTAAGTTCATTCGTTATGCTTATGGCTCCGGCACCTATCAGGCAGAAATAGAGTTTGTCTACGAAGCTCGCCCTGAGTATCTCCGGGGCTTTACTTCAGGTTTTGAACTGACTACCACTAAGCGGCTGGAGAAAATTATTTCAAAATCCAGCGAGAGTGTAATTCGCGAGTATAATCTGGAGTATAAACCGGTTCTGCCTTTTATTCCTGACGATAATTATAACGATAGAACCTCATTACTAACATCATTACAGGAGTGCGTAAATTCTAAATGCCTTCCGGCAATCAGTTTCGATTGGTTGCAGGCACCGTGGCGACAATATGGCCCTCAATCAGAAGCAATAGACTTTTCCCCAACTAAAAATCGTTTTTTAAGCGATTATAAATACGCAGACTTTAATGGCGATGGTAAGCAGGATATCGTTTGGATTGAGGGATACAGTGACGATGGAAGTGACACTGATATCCGTGTTAAATACGCAATTTCGAACGGTTCAACGTTTGTTAAGCAGAGTTTTACCGGTGGAGTGTTTAGCTCTGAATACTATACCAGTTCTAATGTTGGTAAGGGTTTTGCCGTTCGAGTATTAGATTACAATGGTGATGGCCGCCATGATTTAGCAATTTATAATCCCCGTACAGCCTATGGAATTTCTGGTAATTACTGGCATATTTTCTTAAGCCGCTACGATAGTGGGAGTCAGCGCTGGAAACTGGATTCAAGGCCAATCAGTACGGGAAGATCCAATAAAGATGTAATTTTTGCCGACTTCAATGGAGATGGTTTGGCGGACTACATCTCAGTTTCTTACAGTAGTAGTTCTGGAGCAAAAGTACTCGTTCGTTTGCTCGAGGCTTCTGGAGAGGCGGCTTTATCTGACCGGTATTACAAGTTCAGTGATGATTACATCACCTATCCATTAAATATTTCTGGCGCCAGCAATATGAATTCCGGCAGCCGTGTTCCAGATACCCTGGGGGATTTTAATGGCGACGGTGCAATGGATATTGTGGTGGCAACCTCTGAGGGGTTTGAGGTTGCAACTTTTGATCAGGATGCTGGGGAGTTCAACTCCATGGGCATCCTTTCAACTACCAATGCGACCAAAAGTCCAATCGCAGTAGACATTAATGGTGATGGCCTTACTGATATTGCCTATACCTCGGATTCAGGTAGCTTACACGGCCAGTTAAGTACCGGTACAGGCTTTGTTTTCTTGGGCTATCTGGGCGGTAGTAGAGGTACTTTTGTAGACCTTAATAACGATGGCTATCAAGATTTTGTCTGGCCTTCTTCCAGTAGTGATATGGTTTATGCTCGATTCTTCGATGAAAATACTGGCGACTTTGTTGAGTTAGGTGATCGTAAGAATTTTGATGCTGTTCCCCCCTGTTTCTCTTCACTCATAGAGCGTAATCTTGCCTGTGGCGGCCTGGAAGATAATGATTTAATTTGGTTTGCAGACACTGACGGCGACGGAGAGCCTGATTACCACCGATATGATAATTCTAGTGGTAAAGTCTATACCCGATTGGATAATACCCTTGACTCCCAATACAAAAATACTCCGCGAAACGTTATTAATAAAATTGATAATGGCTTAGGAAATATTACCCAAGTCACCTATGAAAACATGGTGAGCGATGGGGTCTACTCTCGCCTGGATATATCGACAGAAGGCAGTAATGATGCTTTTTATACTGCGCTAAATGGAAATTGGACACTGCCTAGTGGCAGTCATACCCTAGGTAAGGATAAGCCGGTATTAGATATATTGAGTCCCATGTATCTGGTTTCTAAAGTTGAGAGTTCCGCTCCAGCCGCCAGCGCCGCCCCTGGCTCAGTAAACCAGACTTCGTTAAGTTCGGTGTCCTATCACTACCATCAAATGAAGCTCCAGGCAGCGGGCCGGGGTATGCTGGGCTTCCAGAAAATTAGTACCACCGACAATCAAACAGGTGTGGTCACGGAAACTACATACCGTCAGGATTTCCCATTTGTAGGTATGCCGCTGCAAACAGAAACCCGCTCAAAAGAGGGGCAACTTCTAAGTAAGGCTGAGAACAACTGGCGTTTGCAGGGCTGGAGTGGCAGTGGTCAACCGCAAGCACCTTACCAGCCGTATATTTATGAGGCGGTAGAAGAAACCTACGATCTTAAAGACGAAGGTGCCGCTCAGGGAGACTTACTGCAAGTCGTTACCACTACTAACAGTTATGATGCCTATGGCAATGTGCTCAGTATTACCTTAGTCACTGAAGACGGTGTCTCTGGTGAGCAATTTACCAAGAAAACAGAAAATACTTACGGAAGCTCTACCTGGGAAAAAGAGAAAGGCCGACTTGTTAGCTCAAAAGTGACAAACACTCGCCCTGGCATGTCTAGCCATATACGGGAATCGGCATTTACTTATTACTCATCAGGTATCCACCAAGGGCTGTTGAAGACTGAAACCATTGAGCCAAATCAATCACAGTACAAGCAGACAACGTCCTATGAATATGACGATTTTGGCAATGTTAATAAAAAGACAGTAGCGGCTTCCGGTGAAGAAGAGCGTAGTGCAACTACGGTGTATGACCTTTCCGGTCGATTTGTATCGGAAAGCTATAACGCGCTCGGCCACCTGACAGAGAAAGTGGTTTCTCGCAATCAATTTGGCGCTCCACTGGAAATTCAGGGAATGAATGGTCTGGTAACGGTATTTGCCTATGATCAATTTGGTCGGAAGACGATTAGCCGAAGCAATACTGGTGCTGACAAAATCACTGAATATGAGCGCTGTGTAATCGGATGCCCAGCTGGTGGCCAATACATGGTTACCATCAGTAGTAGTACTGGCAGCTGGAGCAGGGAGTACTTTGATTCGTTAGGCCGTTCTATTCGTACTGAAACCAAGGGGTTTAACCAGAGAATCTACGCCGACAAAGAGTACGACAATCTAGGTCGGGTGAAATTTACCAGCGAACCTTACTTCTCTGGTGATACACGACTATGGTCTGAGATGGAGTATGACCTGCTCGGCCGTCCAACCCGAGTAACTACTCCAGATGATGCTGAGTCGACTATTTCATATGCAGGTCTTAAGGCCATTACTACAAATGATAAAGGTCAGCAGAAATTTGAGATAAAAAATGTCGCTGGAGAACTGATTGAAGTTGTCGATGCTATAGACGGCCGCCTTACTTATGAGTACGACAGTCAGGGTAATCTGCATAAAGCCAAGTCATGGGGTAAGGTGAATAGTGCGGGTAGTCATATCGATGAAGGCGATGATCTCAACTATCCCATTGTGGTCACCATCGAGTATGACGATCTAGGTCGTAAAATCAGCATGGATGACCCTGATAAGGGAGACTGGCAATACGAATATACGGGTTACGGTGAGCTTAAAAAGCAAACCAATGCAAATGGCCATACTGTAGAGTTCACCTATGACAAGTTGGGTCGGCAGTCGACTCGTACCGAAAAGTTGAAGGGTGACTCTGCTCCAACCAGCGATGTCGCTTGGTTCTATGACAGCGCTACCAATGGCCTGGGACAGGTAGAGATGGTCATGGACAGCGTCTCAGGTTACCAGGCGGTGTATCAGTATGACTATGTTGGTCGAAACCATATTCAGGCCGTGGATTTTGATGGGGATGGCTCTCAACCCTCCTATATTTCTACCACTGTGTTCGATGGTCATGGGCGTATTGAATATAGCTATGATGCCCTGGATAGCATGCTCGATGATGGAAAGTCGGGTATTCAGAACTTTTACAATACCTATGGCTATTTATACAAAATTGTAGATCTTGCAACTGGGGACCTAATCCAAGAGGCAAAAGATCAAACCGCGCGTGGTCAGTTGAAAGAACAGTTGCTTGGCAACGGTGCCACCACGAGCTTTAGCTACGAAAGCACGACCGGTCGATTACTGAACCAGACTTCCACAGTATTGGGCGCCTTTGGCATTCAAAATATCACTTATCAGTGGGATACCCTGGGCAACCTTACTAGCCGCCACAACCAAAGTGGTAAGAAGGATCTACGTGAGAGTTTCTGTTACGACAACCTCAACCGCTTGATCAAAACCCATGTCGGTAGCAGTAGCTTTAGTTGCAGTGGTCTCAGTACCTCTGAACAGGATATTCGTTATAACGCGATCGGCAATATCACTTATAAGGCTGGCGTAGGGGATTATGTCTACGGTGAGAATGGGGCAGGGCCACATGCCGTGACAACAGCCGGCGGCGTTAGCTACAACTACGATGCCAATGGCAATATGACCGCAGATGGTTTCGACGGTGGTCGGACTATTAGTTACACCACTTTCGATAAAGCCTCCCTGATCAAAAAGGGCAACAGCACCACAGAGTTCCTCTATGGTCCTAACCATAGTCGGTATTACCGCAAGGACAGCAATAGTAATAATGGCGAAGTGACGGAGACCTGGTATATCGGTGGTATCGAGCGTGTCCAAAAGTCCAGTACTCCCAATGAAATTGAATGGAAGCGGCACTTGGGTGGTACAGCTATCTATACCGTAAAAACGGATCTGGATTATAAGGTGCTATCCAAGGACAAGCTGTTCTTGTACAAAGATCATCTGGGTTCCATGGATCTGATTACCGATGAGGCTGGTACTGTAGTGCAGGAGATGTCCTTCGATGCCTGGGGGCAACGTAGGGATACGACTAGCTGGAATGCACTCTCTCTCACAGCGCTATCGAGCTTCGATCACAGCCGAACCACCCGTGGTTACACCGGCCATGAAATGCTGGATGAGGTGGGCCTGATTCATATGAATGGCCGCATCTATGATCCGCGTTTAGGACGCTTTATGCAGGCTGATCCATTTATTCAGGCTGCTGCGGATACGCAGATGTATAACCGCTATAGTTATGTGCGGAACAATCCGTTGAATGCTTCTGATCCAAGTGGATATTTTGTAACTTTAATTGCGGCCGCGGTAGCAATTGCATTGGATGTGCAATTAGTAACTGCTGCGATCATGGTTGGAGTTGCTGGCTTTACTGAGGCGATGATTAATGGTGCATCGTTTTCTGATGCATTGGTTTCAGGCATATCTTCAGCAGCGTTAACCTATTTGGGTGGTGGTGGAGGTGGATATATTGATCTGCTAGGCGCAACAGGAAAGCAGTTCTTAATTGAAGGTCTTAAATTTGGGGTTGCAGGAGGTATTACGTCGATCCTTCAAGGTGGAAAGTTCGGGCATGGCTTCACATCTGCTTTTGTCGGGGGAATTACAGGTGGAATACCAGGGCTACAAGGAAATGGCGCAATACAAATTTTTGGCAGAACCGCGGTTGGCGCTGCTGTCGGGGGAACTATCAGTAAGGCTACTGGTGGTAAGTTTGCAAATGGAGCGAAGTCGTCGGCATTTAGCGCATTGATCACAGGTATTGCTGGTCGATATCAAGAAAGATTGGCTAACCTTGCGGAACAAAATAGACCTCGGGTAGATTTTGGTGAGATAGAGTTAGAAATAGGTGTCAAAACTGTTGATATGGCAGTGGAGCTAGATATTTCACCTTCGTATGATCCGGAGTTTTCAGTTCCGAATACTGTAGGGCACAAAGAAGTCCCACAAACAGATATGTCAATACCAAGTTGGGGCTCCGCAAAAGTTGGTGATAGTTTTGGAATTCCAGATCCATTTGGGCCTAGAGCAAATACAGGACTCCTAGGTACTGAATTACAATTAACTGGTTGGAATCAGCGCTTGATAAATCAAGCACATTCACAAGTTGTAACTGTTATTGCTGTAGCAACTTCAGCTCCGCTAGTAATCGGTGAAGGAGTTGGCGCTGGAGCAGTTTATTTGGGAAGTCCTACGGGAAAGATCGCTGCTTACCGAGCCTTAACTGCTATGGCCGAAATCCAAGGTGTTCCTAATGTGGCGGCATCTGGGACATATATGGGGGAGGTATTCTTTACTGCTTCACAGGGGGGCGCAGTGATAGGGGGTGCAGCAATTCCAAGAGTAGTGGCGCCCGCTGTTGGGGCCGTATTAGTGGCGAAATAAAGATTATGAGTTTTAGATTGAAATTGAAGATTTTATTCTATCCACTTAAAGGGTTTTTTAGCTTGTTGATATTTTTCCTAGTAGCTGTTTTTGCACTGTTTATGGCATTTAACTCGACAAGAAATTTAGCGCCAGGTAAGTCTTTTATGGTGGAAGTTGTTTTATCTCATGGCACTGGCCCTGCTAGTGGGGCTAAGGGACTGCCAAGATTTTTCCTGTCAGTGAGGAGAGCAGGAAGTGAAATAAACGATGTTTGGTCAGATCGTTTTTTCTCTACTGGTTCGAGGGTTTGTATTCAAGAAGTGCTTAAGGATAGTAAGGTTGTCGTGCGTTACAAGGTTGTAAATGAAAGTAATTGCGATGCTAACTAGCGAAGCATTTTTTTGAGGGGGTAAAGTTATTCTTAGTGTATAGGCTCGGCTATTGAAGTAAAGGTTGTGTTGAGTGTAAGCCGGCTGCTATCTCAGTTGCTTTAAGTGATTTTATTGTTTGAATAATTGCGCAAGGTGTTAATAGTGTATGAGATAAAGAGATATTTAATTTTCGGGATGCTTTTTTAAGTATTTCAGCGGTCGCCTATGAAGGCCGATATACTACTGATGGCTTCTCCTTGGGCTAGGGTTGCATCTAATGTAAGTGCGTATTTTACTCTATGCCTGCTGCCGATCGTTGTTTTGACGGTAAAGTCAATGTTGTTGATGCAGAGGGTCCAGAAATAAAGAGCATGGTGATGTGTTTAGTTCTTACCATAAATTTTTTTTTGGAAGTAAAATGAATTTTGGGCTGGGGTCGAAATTGGTGAAACTGTAGATGGTTCGTGATAGGAAGTGCGCCCTTTATACTATTTGCTTTTGCCTTATGCTGATACGTGCGCGGCTGGTGTATTACGCGATTTGATAGCTTTGTTAAGAGATTGCTATTTTATATACCGTGTCGAATTCAGGACACCCATAGATCAAGAGAAGTATAAGAGCACCTTGATAGTCATCATTTCCTCTTGGCTATAGCCTCAGGGGACTGCGGTTGGCGCTTTTCACCTTCCTACACCCGCGAATTTGCAGCTCCTTATACTGTTGGGCCAAAGAGATTCCACAAACAGATATGTCAATACCAAGTTGGGGCTCCGCAAAAGTTGGTGATAGTTTTGGAATCCCTGGTCCGTTTGGCCCAAAAGCTCCTCCAGGTACTCTAGGTAAAGATATGGTTATGGGAATCCCATCAAGCTTAGCGGAAAGTATTAGACATGAGACTTTGGCTGTAGTTGGAGCTCCGGTTTGTGTGGTTAATGTTGGGTGTGTTGCTTCAGTAGGCAGCAGCATGTTGTATGACTCATGGATGGGGAACCCCGTCTCACTAAAAAGCGCAGTAATTAGTGGAGGGGCGTCTATAGCAGTTGGGCCAGTTTTTCGAAGGCAGGATCGGCTACTGGATCTGTGGGAGGTGCTGCTATCTGGGAGCTAAATGGCTTTACTTCTGGATTTGGTACCGGTAGTGCAATTGAACATGTAATAGGTAACTGAAGATGAATTTTATCTTTATAATTTTTGTGTTGTTTTGCGTCTTGTTTGTTCCTGCTTTTCTTATTGAGAAAGGAAAAAGTTTCTCTCTAGGTATTAAGTTGTTTTTTGTTATATTTATTGTTGTTTTTATTTTTCTTTATGTGATTAATTTGGCTTCGCGTGATGGTGTTGACTTCTTTAAGAATATTTACAGTTATATGCTTCCTTTGTTTGTGGCGTCTTGCTCGTCAGGTAGGTTTTTTTATTTAAGATGGATTAAATTGGGATAATTAAAATAGGGAGGCTCCATAAGGCTCTAGTGAGAAAGGTGACATGTATTCACTGTTCATGAAAGATTTTCAGAATGTGGAAGATCAAAAAAGTGAAGCTGCGGTTGTTACATGCTGGATTAAAATCTTCAGGTCGTACAGTTGACTAATCATGCTGATATTCAGTCAAAGGGTGTGGCAGATTGGGTACCGCAATAAGATCTATAGGAAAATAAGGATATGAAGTCAACTAAAGGTCGCCCCGATGGAACAGATCTTGTTTGTGATATAGAAGATATGCTCGCCGCCGCAGAAAGAAAATCAAGAAGCTAGTACGTAGCTCTTCAATGGCAGCGGCTAGATTGACCTGCTAAAAAGGCCGAGCGGTTCTTTTACTAAAAAGTAAAGCTCTTGGGAAAATCGAGAGCAACCATAAGGGGGCGATGTCAATAAGCTATGCAGCTTACTCGATGTATCGAAGAGTGGTTTTTACATTTATACGTGGTGACCTCTTGATGAGTTAGAGTTGTGCAAGCATAACCATCACCTTATACGGATGCATTGCTGAGCTGTACTAGGGGTGGGGGAGATGAAGCGTGTCAAATGCATCAGCACACAAGATGTAAAATCTTATCTTGTAATGCTAGTGACTATTTATGAATTGGAATCAACTATTTACTTGCGCTTACAAAGTAGAAGAGGAGTGGCTGCGATTTTATTAAAGTCAGAACTGGCTTACGATGAGTGAAAATTAATTGAATTCAGCCTCCCTCAGAATAGTGTCGTAAGGGTGGTCCAAAACCCATAGATGACCGAATATATTTCGAAGGTACCTTGTGGGTTTTGCGTTCAGGCACACTATGGGAAGGTCTTTCATCCTATTATCTATCATCGAGAGTTTTCCGGAGAAGGCTTAAGTTTTAGGAAGAACAGGAGCTTTGCTATATGCATGGAGAAAGTATCTAGAATGGTAGGATCAGCAGCCTTTTCTAAATAGGGGGTTTTCTTGTGGTAGCTTTGTGCCTGCAAAAGGGGAGTTAAGAATAGGAAATCTAAACTGGCGCTGTTACTAATTTTGAATTTGCAGCAGGTTAGCTTCGCCTGCCGCTAATCACTTTCTTTAAAGAGGGTAAGTTCAGTATTTATAATTAAATATACCCATATTCTACCGCATAAATTCTGCAGTAGCTGTTTGATGATCCGCTCCACAAATCATCATCGTAGCCGCGAATAGTGATTGCAAGCCCTGCATGATAGGCGGAAATCAGCAGGCTTAGATTGGAAGAGTATCCCGGTCTAGTTTCATCGATCCAGTATCCTCCTGAACAATTATCACCATTTTCTTCAAGAACTATAGAGATATCTTGATTGTGGTAGGATGTAATACGCTTAATTTTAGAGGACGGGGATCGCTCAATGCTTGCAAAGGCAGATTGTGCGGTCAAGGCAAACAATAAAACTAGAATGGTTCTCATGGTAAAAGTCACGAAAAGATAATTAATAATCCTTGATGGATAATGTGATCTGAATCCTATCCAGAAGGGTGAATTGTATATCTTTTGTCCTTTCTAGGGAAGCTGTTTTACACGGATTGCCCAAGTGGAATTCGTTACTCGATAGCATGCTTTGGCCTGATGTCGATATCAGATTTGGATTGAATAAGGTGTCAGGTAATGGGCAGAGTAGGGTGTAAAATAAAGCCTCTTTGAGGGGCATTCTATATTTCAAATTACCAGATTGGTAAAAACCCTTATTTACGATTTAGATCATTAAAAGTTGCGTTGAACTTATTAAGGAGCTAGCAGAGCGACTTCGGAAAGCTCAATTATCTCGTATATGAGGTTGAGTTGATAAATTCTATAACTTTGCGTTGCTTATACTTGTGATGCCAGAAATTGTACGAAGATAATATTGTTCTAGGTTAATTTAATTATATGTATTATTTGTGGGTGAGTTAATTCTGTGCTTGCGGAATCTTAAAATTATTTCCTAAATTTTATTGCACAGTACAGTCTTCTAGTCGAACATTGATGATATAGGTTTTTTATATGATCCTCTTTCTTGCAACAAATTAGTCTTGACTGCCTGACATTTCGAGAAGATGTTTACTCTTTAGTTGGCGTGTCAGTACAGGTACTTGTTTTGTAAAAGGTGGGTTAAGCCGTAATCTATCAAGCTTAAGACTCTGGTCAATACCACCTTAAGGGGGTTCGCTTGCAAATTTACATTCCCCTCCAACAAGCCATGGCTATTCTGTCTAAGGTTGGGCTTGCACCTCCAGGTGAGCTTTCATTTAATTAGCCATATAAGTAATCAAGGATATATAATAATGACTTCCTGGTCACTTGCTTGGGGTTGTGGGCGCCAAAAAGACGTGGAGAGTAATCTCCAGTGGGCAAATTGCTTATACCGTCAACTTGTGCAGATGCAGTCAGCAAGGTACGTAAAGATATTAAGTAAATATTCAGAAGCTCCCTAGGCTATTGTTTTCGGGAATTTTTGCTAGAACACATTCTTTATGGGCACCCATTTTAACTTGATTATTTGCCTGGAAAGCACTAGGTGTCACCTGTGATTGTTTGTTTTTACAGGTTGAAAAATTGATGGACTTCATGTTTTATTGCTAACAAATATCTCCTGTTAAAGATAATAATTTATGCCAGATAGTGAAGAATCAGTTGTATTTAAAATACAAGGGAAAATGGTAATTGGTCAGCGTAAATTCAGGGCACCGTTAAGTTATCAAGACCGTTTAGTTGATGAGGCAAGGCTGGTTTACGTAATTAGTGGCTGTTCAACCCTGGTTTGTGGTGATGAAACCCTCACCTTGAGTCCAGGTGCCACTGTGCTAATGAAGACAGATAATTTTATTAATCAGTGGCATGAAGATGGAATAAACAATGAAATTAATTTCATCGGTTTTCGGCTAACGTCAGAGCTATTACAGAGACTCTACCCAAGTGGTATGCCTGATGTCTTTGGTAATAATGGCGAAAGAAGGGCTGCTGTTAAGGAGGATAATAAGTCCAATAATCAGCCCCCCTCGGCTGAGCGCCTGCAGGAATCTGTACTGCTCTCTAATTATATGCGTAGCATAATTGACTATATCCAGCAGCCAGAAGTATTCAGTGAGCCACTGGTGGTATTAAAGATTCGAGAATTAGTAGAGCTCATCCCCAGGCTCGATAGCAGTGGAACAGTTGTGAAGATGTTGGGGCAGTTGTTCATCAGGCAACAGCCTAAACTTCAGGAAGTGGTGCAAGCTCACTTATACTCCTCTCTGAAGCTGGCGGATTTAGCTTTTCTATGCCATATGAGCGAGTCAACATTTACTCGTAAATTTAAGCAAGTCTATGGCAGTAGTGCCACGAAATATATTACCTCGAAACGGATGGAGAAAGCACAGCAGCTGATTCTCAATAGCGATCTTAGCCTGACTGAAGTTGCTTTGGAGTGTGGTTTTGATGAGCTTAGTTACTTCTCCCGGGTGTTCAAGCAGCACTATCAAGTAGCCCCTTCCCAAATGCGTAAAAAGGCGATTTGACGGATTTGTACAAATCCTTGACTGGATGTTCCAAGTAAAGTGTTGGCTTGCTGGTTAATCTAGTCCTTGTCTTAACAGCGTACTTTTCTAACGATATGTCGTTATATTTAAACCCTCTTGTTATTGAGGGGGTAAAGAATGAATACATGCTCATTGCTGGTGCTAATGGTGATGTTGGTTTTACGTTTAGCCCGACGAGCATTAGTTGTCGTCCTGGTGGTTTGATTAGAACCCTCCTAGGGCAAACTATAGCTGATACCGCTGAAGACTATAAACCAGTCACTTTTATTACTTGCTCATGTTTGCTGGAAGCCTGAATGCTAATCACTCTGCCCCCTGCGCAATCAAAAATAGTGAGACTTGATACAGTCAATTAGTAGCACTGCTTTGGTCTGTTATCCGGGCTAAGGGCCTCTTGAGGTCTCGCAGAAATGATAAGGAATTTTTCAGGGGATCTTTGAGTTCTCATTCTGTTCATTTAATCAACCAGATGGAATATTTAATATGATTCGTTTCGCACAATTTCTTTCCGGTATATTTGTACTTATATTGGGTTCGGCTGGCTTAGTGACCATGCTTTTCCCGGAAGTTGTTAATGGTCCAGCAGGGTTTGATGCCACAACTAATTACGGTTTCACTAACCTACGTACTCTCGGTGCCCCCACACTTAGCTTAGCGATTATTACAGCAATTGGTGCCTTTCGCAAAGAGTGGTTATTAATACTTCCTGCCTCGATGTACTTTCTATTTAATGGTTCTTCGCGGCTTATTTCTGTATTGGTTGAGGGCTACGAGCCCGTAATGCTGACTGGTTTGGTGGTGACATTTACACTATTTATTCTGTCCCAGGTAGCTGTGTACAATTTCCGTCGTGCAGTTTTGACGTAGGTTCAGAAAATGTAGGGTGTTGGCGGTGTTTACTGTAAATATCACACCGCCTCTCTTTCAGAACGTCGCAGAAATGAGGGTGACTCTATGGAAATTGTGTACTTGATTGATGGTGAGGTTAGTGGTGCGTTGCTTCCGTAGGTTTTTGTATTCCATTTCCTGAAACGAAAGCAACCAGCTCTAAGTTGAAAAATGTTTCTAGTTTTTAGGGGCTTTGTCTGAAAACAGCTTTCCAAACGCATCGTAAACAGCAAGATGCAGAGTGTCACCATGGTCTAGTTGTTCAAAGTAGCCGAAGTGTATTTTTGTGTTGCTCTTCTTGTTATCTAGCTTGTTGTATAGTGTTCGCGCTAGGCGCTCCATCACTTCCCCCTCTTTTCCAACTCCAATATAGATCTGTTTGTCCTCACAGCAGTCTTCAGGGATGCTTGTCAGAAGAGATTCTCCACTCCACCATAAGCTTGGGCTGATAATAATATAGTTGTCGAAAAGGTCCATATGCTTTATCAGGATTTCTGTAGCTACAAGTCCTCCCAGAGACTGACCTATCAGTGTGGACTTTTCTTTTGTACGGAAATTGCTCGCAATAATGGGTTGAACCTCTTTGCCCAAAAAATCAATGAATTCCTTTGATCCGCCTGATGATGGAAATTCTTTTTGATCTAAAGCTATTTTGGATGGAAATGTAAAGTCGCGTTTTCTATCAATATTTTCTATGCCTACAAGAATGGATTCTGGAAGCATATTAATCCATGAGAATGAGCCGAATTGGAGCACTCCCGCTATATGGATAAAGTCTTCGGATAAGGAGCCATCTAAAAGAAAGATTACAGGGTAGTTTCTTTTAGGTTCACGATGGTAGCTCATGGGTAAGTAGACATTTAAGGTGCGCTTTTCCTTTAATATCTTTGATTGAAAACTAATTGAGTCGCCAATTACCAGGGGAGAACTCTTAAGGTCTGTAGCCTTTGCGAAAGTAGCCATAAGAAAAAATGAGATGAGAGCCAAATACTTGACCATAAGTTATATGCCCTTTGAAGGTTAAATTATTCTTGAAATAGATAGGGTCTGTAGAAGATTCATATTGAAACGGCCTAATCCTAACACCGGGAAGGGTGGTGGTTGTAGTAATGCTTTATCTAAAGGTTAAAATTATTCATCACTCATCATTTATACAGAAAGTCTTGTTGGGATTGGCGTTCGGATATGGAAGGGGGTGAGATTGCGACCTTATTCTTCTGCTCCAGCTGAATGATTTTCCTGGTTTCATATTCAGGTCGCTTTAAGTAGAAATTTGGATATTTGGCCTGAAAATGTACCAATTTAATTGGTTGGGATTGTTTTGGTATGTACCGCTGAATTTACGAAAGGTGGCCACTTGCAGGTGGTTATTGTTACGACCTGCTTTGCTAGTCCCCCGTCAAATCCTTGATCATTGCCACGTATTGCGCCCCAAGATGTTCAGTTTGTGGATCAGAAATTAACCTGGCTCAGTCTGACTGGCTGGTCGGTTTTTGGGGTTGTTGCATGGGTGTATTTCCTATTTAATTAATCAGCTGATTAATTAAGGTCGTATACCTGTGACTGATAAGCCATCCACACGAGGGCGCGGGCGCCCAAAAGATCCTGAGCGCGAATCCCAAGTGCGTGAAGCGCTCATGCAGTCAGCGTATGCGCTACTTCGGGATAAGGCCTTTCGTGATATTTCGATTCGCGAGATTGCCCAGGGAGCAGGGGTGAATTCGGCAATGATCAGTTACCACTTTGGTGGCAAGGAAGGGCTGATTATCGAGGTAGTGCGGAACCAAATAATGCAGTATGGCCCTGCTTTCATCACTGCCGGGCTGGATGGGAGGGAGCCCACTTTAGAATTGTTGAGAGAGGCAATGAGCAGAATGATACGCCTATATATCAAGGAGCCTTGGATTCCTCGCCTAATTGTTGATGAAGCAGCTTCCAAATCCGGTCGAATGCGCGAACTCTTTGCCGATAGGTTGGCCTCAAAACTGATACCCAAGTTACGTGCTCTACTGCAAACCCTTCAGTCCAATGGCCAGTTGCGAGAGGATTTGGATATTGACCTGATGCCAATCTCTTTTTCCAGTTTGATCGCCTTCCCCTTTATTGCTGGCGCCCGTTTTAAGGAAGAATTTGGCTTTGCTCTGGGGGAGGAAAGTGGGGAGAGATGGATTAACCATACCGTTCAACTCTTACTCCAAGGTGTTTCTAAAAAATCTATATCCAAAGGCGAGGAAGTCAGCAATGGAAATTAAGAGTCATATAAAAGCTCTGATGAATAGCCGGCTCGCATTGCCGGTACTGATTGCGGCGGCGGTGGTTGTATCCTTAGTGTTGGACGTCACTAAAAGTGAGCCTAAACACGATGCAATCACGTCTCCTATAACAACGGTAGACGCAATAAAAGTGCAGGAGCTGCCGTTGCGAGCTCAAGCTATTGCATATGGAGAGGTGAAACCCAGTACTTTCCTGGAAGCCAATGCAGAAGTCAGTGGTAGGGTGGTGTATACAGCTCCGGAATTGGAACGGGGAAATATTATCTCTGCCGGTACGCTGGTTTTGAAAATCGATGATACCAGCTATCAGCTTGCCCTGGCGCAGGCTGAAAGTGACCTGGCTGCAAATCGCGCTAACTTGCAAGAGCTGGAAGTGGAGGAGGCCAATAGTCAACGTTCTCTGGAAATCGCCGAGCGCACCCTCAAGTTGGGTGAGAAAGAACTCGCTCGCAAGCAAAAGTTAGTTGCGAAGGGAACCGTCTCCCGCTCTACCGTAGATACTGAAGAGCAAAATATGCTGCGCTTGCGCCAGGAAGTGCAGAACCAGAGCAGCCAACTTTCCCTTTTCCCGACCCGCCGGAAGGTGATTGAAGCACAGATAGCTCGCTCGGAAGCTCAGGTACGGGATAGTAAATACAACCTGGAGCGCACCAGGGTGACCCTGCCATTTAATGCTCTTATTGGTGAAGTCCATGTAGAGGAAAACCAATATGTTACTGGCAGTGCTCGCTTATTTGATGCAAGTGGACTCGCCCAAGTAGAAATTGCAGCAGAGCTTCCCATGGTGCATGTGGCTCCACTATTGCGTAATTTAAGGCCGGGTATTGATTCCAAACCGACTCCTGAAGATCTACCAAAGATGTTGCTGGGGCTGGAAGCTCGAATCACCCTGGTTGGGGGGCCGGGGAATAATGAGTGGCAGGGGAGGGTTGTGCGTTTGGGGGGAACCCTGGATAGCACCAGTCGAACACTCTCCGTTGTGGTTGCTGTGGATGATCCTTATGGCAAGGCGGTGACTGGTGAAAAGCCTCCGCTATTTCGCGGCATGTATGCCCGCGTCGAGTTGTTGGCTCCCGCTGCACCGGCACTCGCTATCCCCCGCCGCGCTCTCCATGAAGGCAATGTCTATCTGGTAAAAAATGGCCAGCTAAGAGTCCGCCCTGTACAGATTGACTACCACCAAGGCGATATCACTGTGATCCGTGAGGGATTGAATCCCGGTGAGCAGGTTATTGTGACTGATGTAATCCCTGCAATTAATGGAATGGCTGTTTCCGTCGTTAGTGATGAACAATCTGTTACAGCTAGTGCTAGAGGTAACCAGCAGTGATTCGTTATTTTGCCGGTCACCCAACGGCGGCCAATTTATTGATGGTTGCGCTGATGCTAAGCGGGCTTTTTGTTCTGCCTGGCATGAAGCGTGAAACTATGCCGGAAATCGATAAGTTTGAGGTTCAGGTTTTGGTCCCTTATGCCGGCGCTGCGGCGGCCGAGGTGGAAGATAGTATTTGTCTTCCTTTGGAGGAGGCCACCGATGGAATCAGCTTTATTGATGAGCGACTTTGTGAGGCGAAAGATAATCTGGGCCTGATGACTCTTAAAATGCAAGAAGCGGGTGATATGGACCAGTTTGTTGCTGATGTGGAGTCTGCAGTTGACGGTATCGACTCGCTTCCTGCAGAAAGTGAGCGCCCGGTGGTTGAGGAACTGGGGCGTACTCAGGCTGTGGTTAGTATTGCTATCAGTGCCGATCTGCCGTTGGTTCAATTGAATCAACTGGCCGAACACTATCGCCGTGAATTGCTCCGCGACCCCGCCATCCCGATAGTGCGTATTTCCGGTTTCTCTGATCATCAGCTCCAGATCGAAGTCTCAGATTACAACTTGCGCCAATACGGGCTTAGCGTGATGGACCTGGCCAATATTATTGACCAGCAAGCTATCGATATGCCCGCCGGTAAGGTTTCCACTCCAGATCGAGAATATCAGGTGCGCTTTACTGAAGAGCGCCGCACGGTTACAGAGTTGGAGAACCTTGTAGTGATTAAAGGTGGTGATGGGGCGGAAGTTCGACTTGGGGATATTGCAAAAATTTATGATGACTTTGAGTTGGCTGAAGACAAAATTACTTTTGATGGTCATCGCGCTGCGCTTCTCAATATTGAGAAGAATAGTGTGGATGATAGCTTGCGTGTGCTTGAAGCCGTGCGCGACTTTGTCGACCGTGAAAATGAAATTCTACCTGATGGCATGAAACTCACCTTAACCCAAGACAGCGCCTCTATAGTTGCGGATCGTTTGCAGATGGTTATAACCAATGCTTGGCAGGGGCTGATCCTGGTAGCATTGGCTCTCTACCTATTCTTTAGTGGCCGCTATGTTTTTTGGGTGGTCATGGGATTGCCGGTTTCATTCCTGGGGTCGTTTGCATTGATCACGGCCATGGGCGTGTCCATTAATATGATCAGCCTGGTGGGATTGCTGATTGCCATTGGTATCCTAATGGATGACGCCATTGTGTTATCGGAAAGTATTGCCAGTGAACACCGCGAGGGAAGATCTCCGCTGGAAGCGGTTATCAATGGCACCAAGCGGGTGGCCCGTGGCGTTTTGTCCTCATTTGCAACTACGGTAATGGTTTTTGGGGGACTGGTTTTTATTAAGGGAGATATTGGGCAAGTCCTCAAGGTGTTGCCCATTGTATTGATTTCTGTATTGCTCATTAGTTTGGTGGAAGCTTTCCTGATTCTGCCGGCGCACTTGCGTCATGCTCTTGAGCACAAAAGCTCTATCCCCGCCTGGAAGCAGGGTTTTGCTAAACGCTTTGATGGTTGGCGAGAAAATATAGGGCGCGCAGCGGACTGGGCGGTTAAATATCGCTACGCCTTTGTCGGGGGAGTGTTTGGTTTATTCCTGGTCACGGTAAGTCTGATGACGTCCGGGATTGTTAAGTTTCAGGGTTTTCCGACCTTAGAGGGCGATTTATTACAAGCCCGGATCTTGATGCCCCAGGGAACCTCTTTGGTTGATATGGAGAAGTTAGTCGATAAGCAGTTGAAGGCGCTGGATCAGGTCGCCTCAGAGTTGTCAAAAAATGAAAACGCACCTCTGGTGAATCATACGAGTGTCACTTTTGGTATTAATGGTGATGCCTTTGAATCGGGCCCCCATGTGGCCACCATTAATGTCGATTTGCTCGCTGCTGAAGGTCGTACTACCAGTATGGATGAATTGCGCCATGCCTGGCATAAGGCTGCCGGCGATATGGCTGGAGCAATCGCTATTCTTTATAAGGAGCCGGCCTTAGGTCCTGCCGGCCGTGCTATCCACTTACGCCTTGCTGGCTTGGAGTTGGATCAATTAAAGGCAGCGTCCATTCGCTTGCAGGATTGGCTGCGTGGATACGACGGCGTTGTGAATGTAGTGGATGACTTGCGTCCCGGCAAACCGCAGCTCACCGTTAAAATGCGTGAAGGTACCTATGCTTCTGGTCTGGATGCCAGTAGTGTCGCCAATCAGCTGCGAGCTGCTTACCAAGGGATGGAGATAGATGAAATTCAATATCGGGGGGAGACCTACGAGATTCAGGTTCGTATGGATGCAGATTCCCGTGGCGCACTCAGCCGTTTCGATGAGTTGGTCATAATCCATCCAGCTACCAAACAAAGGGTTCCGTTGATTGCCGTTGCCGATATAGAAATGAATCGGGAGTATGCACGAATTCAGCGTATTAACGGTGAGCGGGTTGTGAGTGTGTTTGCTGATGTTTTCACTGAGAAGGCGAACGCTGGCCAGGTACTTGGCGACACCCAGGAGAAGTTCCTGTCTGAGCTTACCCGTGAGTTCCCAGGATTGCGCGTTGATATGCAAGGGGAAATGAAAAATAGTGAGGTTACCGGTACGTCTATTGGCCGGGCCCTGTTAATTGGCGCTATTGGTATCTACCTCCTTTTATCCTTGCAATTCCGCAGTTATGTGGAGCCGCTGATTGTATTGGTAGCTATTCCTTTGGCGCTGATCGGTGTAATTTGGGGTCACCTGATTATGGGGCAGAATATGTCTATGCCCAGCATGATGGGATTTGTCTCTCTCGCCGGAATCGTGGTCAATGACTCAATTTTGCTAGTGGAGTTTGTGAAGCGGCGAGTGCGTGAAGGAATGGACGTTCACAGCGCGGCAAGCCAGGCCAGTCGCGATCGTTTCCGAGCAATCTTCCTTACCTCACTGACTACAGTTGCCGGCCTGTTGCCACTGCTATTTGAAACCAGCTTGCAGGCACAGGTGTTGGTGCCGCTGGTCACCAGTATTGTATTTGGTATTAGCAGCTCTACTATTCTGATCCTTCTGGTACTACCGGCGCTCTATGGAATACTGGAGGACTTTGGGTTTACTGAACCTCAAGAAGAGAGTGATGGCGAAGACGTATTAGTACCGGCGCCTATGCTAACTGCGCCAAGTAGTTAATACTTTCCTTCTAATCATGAAGAATAATGCCTAGCTTAGTGCACCCAAAGTGGTAGTAATAAGCTAGGCAATGTACTTTGGGCTAGTCTTTCCAAAGTCTTCGATCAATAGTTTTGCCAATCTTAGTAAAGTAAAAGCAGGGGTCTTCTAACAATTCATAGTCTCCAAAATAATTTTTGGAGGCATCATCATATCGACAGATTGGTTTAACTTCTGAAAAATTGCGTAGCCCTGATTTTTTAAGGGACTGAAGTTCGCTCTCGACAGGCTTGACAAGACATATTTCTATACTTTTCAAGATGAATTGAGCAACTTTCTTAAATAAATCAAAGACGCCAGAATCGTATTGATTAGTTGTAGCTCTAAATGAAAGTACTAATTCGTGCTCGGGTGAGATAGCTGCCCTGAAAAAATATATAATTTGGTCGCCTCTTCTGCTAGAAAAATATTGTACTGCATAGCTAATCCACTGAACTCCTCCAGTTTTTGGGAGCTTGAATATCTGCCAAAATAAGGGAAATAAATATTGCCACTTTTCTGAAGGAGCGCCTTCACCTGGAGAGTAGTAAGCTCGAATTTCACTGTCTAGCCAGTGTTCGTAATGAGCTGCTTCAAGCAAGTTGGTGCGATTTTTTGGTCTCCTTAAAACTGCAGTAAATTCCATTCCTCCGATGTCAGGATTCCATAAAGGTAGACCTTCATATTAATCGTATTCTTCTGCTGGTTAGGTGCCCCAGGCATTATTTGTAACTTTAAAAAAGTTCTCATAAGAGTGTATGTTTATATCAAAATCCAGAGGTAGATCAGAATCTGTATCTACTCTACCGGGCATGGGAATCTTACTAGCGGGGCAGAAAACGAAGTTCTGTACCGAAAAATTTACAAATTACAGGTGCAGACTTGTTTAAGTTTGGTCTCTTGGGGTTTTGTGTGGTGCCAAATAACATTTACAAATTACGCTAGCAAGCGGATATCAAGTGGTGAATCTAATGCGAACTCTTAACTGTTGAAATCCAATCAGTTCAAATAATGCTGTTACGAATATATTAACGATATACTTCATTTCAAAACTGTTATGAGAAGGTGATGCTGAAACAGGCTGCCATCCTGCTAATGTTAGGGGAAGCTGCAGTTTAATCAAAAGGGTGAATCTGAATAAAGCCTAGCTTGGTCCCCCGATGACTGACTCAACTAGGCGTGTAAATGATGGCTTAGTCGACCCAGAGCCTGCGATCAACAGTTTTGCCAATCTCAGTAAAGTAAAAATACGGATCCTCCAGAAGTTCATAGTCTCCAAAAGGATTTTTTGGTGTGTCATCGTACCTGGAGATTGGCTTTTCTTTGCTGAAGTTGCGCAGTCCTGATTTTTCTAATTCCGAAATCTCAATTTCAATAGATTTGGTGAGTTTGATTTCGATGTTATTTAAGATAAAACGAACGATTTTTTTAAAAAGACTAAAAGCACCGGATTCATATTGATCTGTTGTTGCTCTGAAGGATAGGATTAGTTCGTGCTCGTGGGAAATTGCCGCTCTTGCGTAATAAGTAAATTGATCTCCTTTTCGTGCGCAAAATTTCTGAACAATATAGGCGACCCACTGAATACTTCCTGTTTTTGGTAGTTTAAAAGTCTGCCAAAAAAGAGGGAATAGATAATACCATTCGTTAAAAGATAATCCAGTGTCAGGCTCGTAATAGGCTTTAATATTTCTATCAATCCATCGTTCATAGTTGTTGGCTTCTAATAAACTTGGGGAGCCATTTGGTCGTCTAAGTGCTGCACGAAAGTCCATCCCGCCAATCTCTGGATTCCATAAGGGTGTGCCACGGTACTTGTAGTATTCTTCGGCTAGTAGCAAACCCCAAGCATTATCTGACAGCTTTACGAAATCTTTAAAAGAGTAGATATTTAAGTTGAAGTTCAGTGGGAGAACAGGGGTTGAGTCGACCGCTCCTGGTACGAACCTATTGCTGGGGGGCTTAACGAAATTAAGTTTGGTGCCAGATAGGTTGCAAGTTACTGGCATGGATTTACTTAAGTTCGGTCCCTTAGGTTTCTTTGTGGTTCCAAATAACATTTACAATTTTCTTTGTTAAGCTGATATTAAGTGGTGAAGTAACATAGGTTCTTTACTGTTGCGCATATCTCCACGATGTCTATGATTTTATAGTTGTTATGAGAAGGTAATGCTAAACATTTTGCTACCTGATCAGTGTTAGGGAAAACTACAGCACACTCAGAGAGGTGTTTCTGAATGAAGTCTAGTTGAGTTTCCTTGAAGGTTGGCTCAGTTAGGCAGTATAGAGGAGGCTTTGTCGACCCAAAGCCTACGACCTATAGTTTTGCCAATTTTAGTGAAATAAAAGTAGGGGGCTTCCAGTAATTCATAGTTCCCAAAATGGTTTTTGGAGGCATCGTCATATCGACAGATTGACTTTTCCTCGGTAAAGTCACGTAGACCTACTTTTTCCAGGTACTTAATTTTCTTTTCAGTGGAGTCGATAAGTGTGATTTCAATTTTGTTCAAAATAAAGCGAGCAATCTTTTTGAAGAGGTTGAATGCACCGGGGTTATATTGATCTGCAGCTATAAAAGTAAAGGTTAAATCATGCTCTGTTGAAACTGCGCTCCGTACAAAATATGTGAATTGATTGTCCTTTCTGCCGCAGAAATTCTGAACGAGATAGGCTACCCATTGAATATTGCCTGTTTTGGGTAGCTTAAATGTTTTCCAAAAAAGAGGAAGTAGGTATAGCCAGTCATCAAAAGCTGATCCTGTGCTTGGCTCGTAGTAGGCTTTAATATCTCTTTCGATCCAATGCTTATAATTAGCAGCTTCAAGCAAGTTAGGGTGGCTGCTAGGTCTTCTCAATTCTGCAGTAAAGTGAACTCCGCCAATATCAGGATTCCATAGCGGCGTACCGTGATATTTATAGCTTTCCTCTGCAAGAGGAAATCCCCAAGCTCTATCAGAAAACTCAACAAAACCCTCCAAAGAGAAAATGTTTAGATCCGGATTCAGAGCTAAGACGGAGTCTAAAGGGGTAATTTCTGGTACCAAAGTATTACTGAGCGGCTTTACGAAATTAAGCCTTGTGCCGGACAAGTTACATCTTAACGACTTTGACTTGCCAAAGTCAGGCCCCTTAGGGTTTGTCGTAGTACCAAATAACATCTAGGGCTTCACACTAACAGGCTGATATTAAACTGTGAGGTTAGCACGAAATTTAGTTGCTTGCCTCAAGCTGATCAATGTGCTCGTAGACATTGAATACAAGTCTCCATGGTACATTTGCCCAAAAGCAAACTTGCTTTTTGTAGAGGGCTACCTCTTATGTGCTTCACTGTTGTGGCTATTACTTGCTACTCCACCAGTAGCAAGTAATAATACTGTGGGTGCATCACTGGTAACGGAGTCAATAGCTACATTCATCACTTTATGGATGGTTCCCGTAGCCCCATTCAATGCCGCTACCGAGGTCTCAGTAGTAACTTTTCAAGAAATGCTTCCTTTTCTTCTACTCCTTCGGATTCTACCGTGTCTGCAAAATCCGCCAAAGAGGCTACAGATACTTCTGCAAGGGAAGCGTCAACAATAAGCGTTCCACTAAATATTGGCGCTGTGGACTTAAGGTTCTGGCTCAATTTATCAAAGTCTTTGGTTTCGCAGAGCTGGTACACCAAGGTTACCTATTTTGGTTGAGATCAATGTTTACAATTCAATCTACTCAGGTGTTCACTAACTTTGTGTATATGCATACAGTGTTGTGGGTTAGAATGGAAAACTGGCAAGTAACGCTAAGGGCTCAAATAGGGCTTGGATGGTTATGGCTTAATTTAGACTTTTACTGCTTTAAAAAGGAGGCAGAGTGAAAATTTCAGGAAAGTTCGAGGTTACTGTAAAGCCGATGGATCCGTATGCGAAAGGCAGTGAAGGAAACAGCTTGGGGCGTATGTCAATTAATAAAGTCTTTTACGGTGATCTTTCAGGAGAAAGTCGAGGAGAAATGTTAAGTGCAATGACTCCCGTAAAAGGATCTGCGGGGTATGTAGCTATAGAGCAAGTTGCCGGTACTTTAGGTGGTAAGCGAGGCACGTTTGTTTTACAGCACTTTGGGACTATGAAGAAAGGAGAGGACTTCCTTATTTTAGAAGTTGTGCCTGATTCTGGCACTGGAGAACTAGTGGGACTCTCTGGGAAAATGTCTATTCAGGTGGATGGTGGAGTTCATTACTACGACTTTGAATACCAACTTGATTAATAGGAGTTTGCTGTCTGTATAGCGTCATGGAGAGGTTATTCGATCGAAATTTATACGGTCTGTACTCGTCTTGATTGAAGGTGCAACCTCGGATTGAATATTTGCTAATAGAAATTCAATCTGGGGGATCAGTGTCGTTTTCATAATATCTAAGTTTAGAAGAAGGGCTGAACAGGTGGGTAAGTCTGCGGGGATATATTGGTGAGTGTATCGTCAAAGAACTTCCTTCCTGTATAGAACAAGATGATATCGCCAGTGGAAATCCGCTGACGATAAATTGCTAGGTCGCTAAAAGTCATAGGAAAGCTGGGCGATTAGCTCTCGTGGTTGGCCGGGAAAATGTCCTTGCCGCTCATTAAAACCGCTCACTGCATACGTTTTATTCAAAAGGTTTTTCACGTTGATACTCAGCTGAATATCATCCCAACGAGTTGCCCAGCTGGCATCGAGTACAGTGTAGGCCTTTACTTTTTGATCATCGAAGCTTATTTGATCGCTCACATAGTCGGCACCAATGGCAAATGCTGAGTCCCATATACTGAGGTCATAGCGGGCCCACAAGCCTGCTTGGTGCTTGGGTGCATTTACGAACTGACCTGAGTCTGACACATTGCGTGAGTCACCCTCAGCGATATACGTATCGTTGTACGCATAATTAGCTGTTATGCTGAGTCTCTCAGTTATGTCACCGACTAAGGTGAACTCGCTTCCACCACTTTGAACCTGCCCGAGGTTGATAATTTCGGCTTCATTCGGGGTCTCATCGGCACTGATATAGGCGGGGTTACTTTGGGCCATATTTGCTTTTTTTATCTGATAGAAGGCTAGAGTGGTCAGGATACGCCCATCCAGCCATTCCTTCTTCACACCAATCTCCACTTGACTGCCAGTACTGGGTTCAAGCTCCTCGGCGCCGCCCTCAAAGTCGTCTGCGCTCACCGGATTAAAGCTCTGGGAGTAATTTGCATAGAGGGATAGTGTATCTACGGGCTTATAAGTGATGCCTGTACGGTAGCTTGCATCATTATCTTTGTAGCTATTGCCGCTTTCTTTTTCAGTTTCATCGAACTGATCAAGGCGCGCACCTAGCATCCAGAACCACTGATTGGTCAATTCCACAGTATCCTGGATATAAATGCTGGTACGGATGCTGGCCGTACCATCCTTATTCATATTGATAAGGTTGTAAGTTGACGGGTCAGTTATGCCGTAGTTGAGTTCGTAGATGTTGAGGTTTGTAACACCGTCTGCTCCAGGGCGCGCTCGCCAATAGTCATATTTTGTATCAACATCATGATAGTCACCACCAAGCAAAATCTGATGATTCATACCTGAAATGTCTGTGTCATACACAAAATCCAAAGTAAGGCTCAGCTCTTCATTTGCCCGGTACTGATCGCGGTACTCACGGCGGATGGTTCCATCTTCAGCATTGGCCATTCCATCACCATTGATGTCTACCCAACCGCGTGATTCGTGATAAGCCTGCTCCCTTTCATTTTCCATGTAACGCAATGTTGCGTTAAAGTTCAGGCTATCTGTCACCTTATGCTTGACTTTAGTTCGAAGAACCAAGGCTTTTAGGTTTTGATAATCAGCTTTTTCGTTGGTGTTGTAGGAAGGATCTACCAGGAATTTGCCGTCATCATTAACGGGTACGCCGCGCAAGCGGTTACCGCCTAGGTTTTGTTCTATGTGCTCGAAGGTGGTCGTCAAGTGAGTGCCTGCTGAGAGGTCAAATAGTAGTCCCCCGGCAAGTTCAATGTTCTCGCTGTTCGCATTATTGCGAAAGCTATCTTGAGATTCATAGAATCCTCCTAAACGATAGGCGATATTTTCAATTACACCGCCTGTTAGCTCGATAGAAGCTCCTTTTAGCGATTCGCTTCCGGAGGTGACTGTTAATTCACGACGCTCATCGAAGGTTGGCCTCTTGGAGGTGTAGTTAATCATCCCTCCGGGCTCACCGCCGCCATAGAGGGCGGAGGATGGCCCTTTTAGTACCTCGATGCGCGCTACATTTGATACTTGAGGCACACTAAACCCTGAATAGGGATCGCCGCGGACTCCATCGTAAAATATATTTTTATTGTCTCGAAATCCCCGAAATGTGACTCCGGAATAGCTGAATTCACTAACTCCTGCGATGGAGCGGTACAAGTCAGTGATATCGCGGGCAGCCTGGTCTTCAATGAGCTGTTCACTTAGTACCTGAGCAGACATCGCAATATTTAATAAGTCTGCGTCTGCTTTAGTTCCAGCTTGTGTATGAGAGTCCAGATAAAATTGTTGGGCTCTACCAATAACTTCAACTTCTTCTACCGTTTGAGTTATTTCCTGGGCAGACACCAACGCAGCAGGGGCTAGTGAGGCCCATACTGCCAAGTTGAGTTGTTGAGGGTACATATTGATAGAATTCCGTACAAATAGGGTCGATTATAATTGATAATGGCTGTCATTTTTGAGATGTAGTAATAAATGTGAAACAGTCGTAGGAAGCTAAAAAGCTATTGTGCCGACTGGAGATTAGGTAGGAAGAGTTGATAGCTTAGAACCCTAGCCGTCAACAAAGCATTGATTTTCCTTGAAAGGGTGTCAGTAATAGGTTAAGGAATTGATGGTTTGTACGAATGATTGAATTAAGAAATATTGAAAAGAATGATGAAGCACTACTGGTTGAGTACTTAAATGATGAGTCTGTGTTTAAGTATTTGTCATCGAGAATTCCTCACCCTTATACATTGGAAGATGCTGCTTGGTGGGTTGATAAAGGTTGTAAGAAGGAAGGGGTTGTAAAGGCAATAGAGTACAGAGGGGCCTTTTGCGGGATTATAAGTATGCGCGAGCAGCTGTTTGAGCATTCTCACTCCGGTGAGGTTGGATATTGGGTTGCGCGAGAATTTTGGGGGAGAGGAATTGCTACTATTGCTTTGACTCAGTTTACTCGTGAGATTTTTTCTTCACAAAATATTGTCAGGCTTTATGCCTCTGTCTTTTCTGGAAATGTCGGATCAGTGAAGGTTTTACAGAAGGCGGGGTATAAGCATGAAGGGACTTTAAGCTGCTCAGTAAAAAAAGGGGGTATTTATTTTGATGAGTACATTTTCGCCAAGGTGAATGCCCCATCATAAAATTTCGAGTTATATTCTTAGTTGTGGAATATTAGAATTGAACAGAGATACTGAATTCAGTAGAGAGCTGAGTAGGATATCAAAATACTTCAGCTACCTGCTCAGGCATAAGCCTGAAGCCATCGGCTTGTTTATGGATGAGAATGGATGGGTGGCAGTTGATGAGTTGATTCAGAAAACTGTAGACTTTGAGCTAAACAGGGATTTGGTTTCTGTCGTTGTGGAAACCAATGATAAGCAGCGGTTTTCTATAAGTGATGATGGTCTTTCTATCAGAGCCAATCAGGGACATTCTGTAGATATTAATTTACATTTAAGCCCCCTTGAACCACCAGGTGCGCTTCTCCATGGCACTGCAGAGCGTTTTGTTGAAGATATCCTCGCGCAAGGACTGAAGAAAATGCAAAGGCATCATGTTCACCTGTCAGAATCTGAGGCTGTTGCTCGATCTGTTGGTGCCAGGTATGGCAAGCCCGTACTGTTAAGGGTGGAGGCTAAATCCATGCATCGAGATGGTTTTGATTTTTATCGCTCTGCTAATAATGTGTGGCTGGTTGATCATGTGCCAGTCAAGTATATGAAGTTACTTTAAAGGCAGGGGTTATCAGTATTGTTATATGGGTACTGTTAGTGGAGGGATACTCTAGAGTCAGCTTATTTACAAAGGAAGAGCCATTGATCAAGATACACCCCTTGAATGGATAGGCCTATTGGGGGGTGAAGATAGCTTTATAAATTTCTATGCCAAAATAAGGAATAATTATAATTTTTCTGTATACCAAATTTTTGGAGTCACAAGCACGCCAGCCTTCTTCTTGGCTTCTTCAAGTTCACTACTATTGACAAATTTAATGGCATGCTCCTTCGAAGGAAATTCATGGATCACGGTCACATTATGGTGATTATCAATTTCCCGGTATACGGATGTGGCAGTAGCACCCATTTGCTCAACTATAGGCATAAACTCCTTTAGCGCTCTGTGCCATTCGTTGAAGTCCTTAACATTTGCGTGTACAAATAGATGTATCATATGGATACCAGTTGGTCAGTAGATGCTGCGTGTTATACAACCTTGTGAATAGTTATAGTAGTTAGCTATTCAGGGTCAAGTTTTAAAGAGGTTTCCAATAGTAGCCTTTGGGTCGCAACGGGGATGTTTGGCAGGTAGTTGGGGGTCGGTTGTTATAATTGGTCTTTAAATTTATTAATTGTATGGAGTCAGGGGGGTTGACTTAAATAGTATGGTTAGTAAAACGCTATCTTGTGAGTCAAGCTTTGCCGCTTATTGCTTTGCCTACTTTCTAATTAAATCCACGGGAAAAGTACAAGCTTCGTATATTGCTATTTAATTGTGTGCGATGAGGTGAACCCAAATGGGTACGATTGTTTTGTTTTGGGTTTCTTATAAGGCTCCCGTCTAAAAATAGTAATTTTAACTTATTGAATAGCTTTTCTGAGTAAGTGTATCTTTCTATTTGTTCCTGCCCATTAATGAGAATAGATAGTTTGGCGGTGATTTTCGCAATGTGGCGTGTATCTACTGTGTTGAAATTTTCTGGTATCGATAGATAGTGATACCAAGGTTTGATTTTTAGTGCATATTGAAATTTGAGCTTTTTCTGGGGGAGCTTATGGATCTGACTATTTCTATTTTAGGGCATGCACTTACAGCTATCGCGGCTCTTTTGGCAATTCATGGGAAAACATGGGATGAAACCCAAATTGGCCTGAAAAGGGTAACCAGGATAGGCGGTGTTGCAGCCGGGGTGGCAGTTGTTGGTCTGGCGCTTTCAATCTTTCAGACTATCGATAAGTATCAGGAAAAAGCTGCTTATAAGGAATATGCAATTTCAAAAATTGAAAAGGGGTGGAGCAATCTTTTTGTTCCCTTTGAGGCGCTCCACTACCAGGTGACAGGCTTGAAACCCAAAAAGGGGGAGCACCTGGAGTTTGCCGAGTTGGTATTGAAGGAAAATCTATTGGCCAGCTTTGATAAAGTGGATTTTAAAGAAATTCATCGATTCCCCAAGTTTGGGACAGTTGGGAATATGGTTTGTGCACAAACACTTTCAGGTATGGGGACGGTTTCCAGATATATTGAAGAGTACTCAGATCATTTGGATTTAGAAATCAAGGCTTCGGTAGAGGAGTTGCAGTTAATGCCTGCTTTTTCCACGCTAATACAATTTGGCGGCTGTCCCGGTATTAAGGGGCGCTCAGTCAACGATCCTGATCGTTATCAGGGGAAATTTGATACTCCGGAAATGCGAGCTTATATCAGGAAGCTAATCGCATTTCAGAAATTAATAGGCTAGGGGGTAAGTACTTAGTGGAGAGATAGCAAAACGGCAGCTCAATAGCATACCGTTTTGCAGTCGGCCGTGATCAGGGTCATATATCAGACGGCTCGACCTTGCTTCTTGAATATTGTGATGGCGCTGATAGTGAGTTCCTTGACTAAAGTCTCAAATTTTTGCAACGGCATATTTCTAGCTGGAGCAATATTCAATAGATGCTCGCTGACTTGAACGAGTTTCAACCCTTTGGGGGGGTGAATGTGGGCGGGGAATCTACAAACCCATCCTGTTAGTGCTAGTTTGTTGATAGCTTCTCTATCGAGAGCTTGAATTCCTTTGCCGTTAGCAATGATTACTTCGATATCATCAAGGTGGGTGGTATCAATGTTCTGGGGTTTTCTTGGTGTTGAGTTGGGTTTTCTAAAACTCTCGAGTTTTAAAAGTTCTTCGTAGGTGATATAGAGCTCTTTCCCAGGCATTCTGATCTCCTTCTCACGGTCATCAACTAAAACTTGTGTCCGATGCTCCTGAGCATTTTGGGTTGAATCGGATCGCTTTTATTTTTTAGTGTTTATTAATCTAGTTGTTATTCCAAGAATCGCAATCAAATTCGATGATTGCATCATATAGACAGATTGATACTTTGGGCAATGTTTTAAACTCTCAATAAGGTTGCTAAGAATATTACAGCGACTGATTGTGTAGAAAATTCACGAAAACCGCTATTGTGAGTTGAGTTTGTTACTTGCCGGACTGGGTAATTTATTATTTTAAGCGTTGGCGTAATACTTAAAATAATAAACTGCCTTGCAGTTATTCAAATTTATTTATATTTCCTTTTTGAGGTAGTGTTTGAAGGTTTACCTGGTTGATTGAATTTTGAAGCGTGACCTCTGGTTTTGGCCAGCTTAAAAACTCGCTCGTCTTTTTATTTGATGCCTCACAGGTGGTTTCCTTCTGGAGTCTCCAGGTGGAATGGGAGAGGTTTATTTAATTTCATTTAAGAAGCCTTGCGTCGATATATCTTTTAGGCATGTGATACATCCTCGCGCTGGTAAGTAGGTCGAGTTTTAGATTAAAGCAATCCCTGTAAGACAGAATTGCAAAAGCTGGCGTGCATAATGCTTATCTCGGATACAACGTATAAAAATGGATAAGCACTATGGAAGAGAAGGATTCGATTGACAAGAAAGTGTCGAGCAAAAAAATTAGCCGTAGAAATTTTACTAAAGGGGCGGTGCAACTGGGTATTGCTGCCAGCGCGGCTTCGACAGGATTGGTTTCCGCTCTCTCAATGTTGGATCGGAATTTCTATGATCAATATGACTACGTGATTGTTGGGTCCGGTGCGGGTGGAGGGCCATTAGCGGTAAATTTAGCAAAGGCGGGATTTTCTGTTTTGGTGTTGGAAGCTGGTGCCGACGACCCCAGTGATGACACCCATAATATTCCAGCATGGCACCCCTTTGCGTCTGAAGACCCCAAATTGAGCTGGGACTTTTTTGTTAAGCATTATGCGGATATCAATCAGCAGCAACTTGACGAAAAATACGTTTCCGGGAAGGGAATCCTCTACCCACGGGCGAGTACTATCGGTGGTTGTACTACGCACCACGCACTGATTACGGTCTATCCACATAATAATGACTTTGACCGCATAGCTCGGGATACAGGGGATATTTCCTGGGATAGCGCAAATATGCGGCGATATTTTGAGCGATTAGAGCGTTGTGAATATGTGCCCCGCCCAATTTTCTCCAATCCATCTCGCCACGGTTTTGATGGTTGGCTGCCCACGAATCGCGGCAACCCCGCGTTGTTGCTGGAAGACCCGGCGATCTTGAAAGTTGCCCAGGCTGCGTTGGCCAAGTATGGGCTCGAAGGGGCTTTGGAAAAAATTATCAGCGGTAATCTTCGCTTGGATATCAATCATTGGGACGTGGCCGGTGGCCAGGAAGGACCTTTTATCGCCCCTATGGCAGCAGATAGCCGAAACCGCCGTACCAGTGTACGCGAATACCTCTTAGATACTCAGTCAATTTACCCAAACTTGCTTCATATTCGTACAAATTCACTGGCAACTCGTGTGTTGTTTGAGGGGAATACTGCTGTTGGGGTGGAGTTTTTAGAGGGGGCGAGCCTGTATAAGGCAGACCCTTACCACGACGAAAGTGGTACTGCCGGAGTCTTGAGGCAAGTGCGGGCAAATCGCGAGGTTATCTTGTCTGGAGGGGCCTTCAATAGCCCGCAACTTCTCAAGTTATCGGGAATTGGTCCCGCCCATGAGCTCCGCGATCACGGCATAGAGCCCCTGGTAGATCTGCCTGGGGTAGGAGAGAACCTCCAGGATCGCTATGAGGTCGGAATCGTTAGTGAGATGAGTGAGGATCTTGCCCTTCTTAAAGATTGCACTTGGGGAGAGGGGAATGATCCCTGCTTAAATCGCTATCGCTATGGCTGGTTCAATCAGGGGCCCTACAGTGGAAATGGTCCAGTATTGTCTCTGGTCAAACGTTCCAAGCCGGAGCTGGAAGATCCCGACTTGTTTATTTTCGGAGTGCCCTCCGATTTCCATGGATACTTTCCCGGGTACTCCCAGGCGTTGCGGGACTACAAAGACCGTTTCTCCTGGATTGTACTGAAAGGTCATACGAACAATACTGCCGGACGTGTGACCCTGCAATCTGCTGATCCTAGGGACACGCCGGAGATCAACTTCCACTATTTTGGTGAGGGTAATGATGCTCTGGGAGAAGACCTTCAGGCAGTTGTTGAGGGGGTAAAAATTTCCAGGGATATTATGTCGGGCCCTATTGTGAGCAAGCAGGTCTCCAGGGAATTATTGCCCGGTAAAGAGGTTCAGTCAGATCAGCAAATTGGCGATTTTGTTAAGAACCAAGCTTGGGGACATCACGCTTCCTGTTCAAATAAAATGGGGCCTGCCAGTGATCCTATGGCAGTTGTCGACAGTAAATTCCGGGTTCACGGCACCAATAATTTAAGGGTGGTGGATGCTTCGGTGTTCCCCCGAATCCCCGGTTTTTTCATTGTGGTGCCGGTCTATATGATCAGTGAAAAGGCGAGCGATGACATCATTGCTACAGCAACTGGGCTGAGCGCTTGAAGATTTGTATGTGAAATAAAAAGCCCCGCGTTGCGGGGCTTTTTATTTAGAACGAGATGTTCTTCGGTGTGCGCGGGAAGGGGATTACATCGCGGATGTTGCCCATGCCGGTTACGTAGGACACGATGCGATCAAAGCCCAGGCCAAAGCCCGCATGAGGCACTGTACCGTAGCGGCGCAGGTCGCGGTACCAGTCCAGGTGTTCCTTGGGTACATTCATTTCATCCATACGCTCATCGAGCTTCTCCAAACGCTCTTCACGTTGGGCACCGCCGATAATTTCGCCGATTCCCGGTGCCAGAACGTCCATTGCGGCAACGGTTTTGCCATCGTCGTTCATGCGCATGTAGAAGGCTTTAATGTCCTTCGGATAGTTCATCACGATAACTGGCTTTTTGAAGTGCTTCTCTGCCAGGTAACGCTCATGCTCAGAGGCCAGATCAATACCCCAGGATACGGGGAACTCGAACTTCTCTTTGCAGCTTTCCAGGATTTCAATCGCTTCGGAGTAGTTGATGCGGGCGAAATCGTTGTCGATGATATTCTCCAGGCGGCTGATAGCCTCCTTGTCGATGCGCTGGGCAAAGAAGGCCATATCATCGGCGCGCTCTTCCAGTACCGCCTTGGATACATACTTCAGCATTTGCTCAGAGAGATCGGCTACATCTGCCAGGTCTGCAAAGGCAACTTCCGGCTCAACCATCCAGAACTCTGCCAGGTGGCGAGTGGTATTGGAGTTTTCTGCACGGAAGGTGGGGCCGAAGGTGTACACCTTGGACATGGCCAGGCAGTAGCTCTCAACATTCAGCTGGCCGGATACAGTGAGGAAGCTCTCTTCGCCGAAGAAGTCCTTGCTGTAGTCCACCGCACCTTTATCTGTGCGCGGCAAGTTCTCCATATCCAGGGTACTGACCCGGAACATCTCGCCAGCACCTTCACAGTCAGAAGCGGTGAGAATTGGGGTGTGCACGTAGAGGAAGCCGTTCTCGTGATAAAAACGGTGAATTGCTTGGGCGATACAGTTACGCACGCGGGCTACGGCACCACTGACATTGGTGCGCGGGCGCAGGTGAGCGTGTTCGCGCAAGTGCTCCATAGTGTGGCGCTTGGGGGACATGGGATAGGTATCCGGGTCTTCCACCCAGCCGACAACCTGGACTTCGGTGGCGAGCAGTTCGATAGACTGTCCCTTGCCTTCGGATGGTTTGATGGTACCGAGGATATCTACCGCGCAGCCGGTAGTCAGGCGCTGCACTTCTGACTGGTAATTGTGCAGGTGATTCTCAGCAACCACCTGGATCGGATCAAAGCAGCTGCCGTCATGTACGGCCAGGAAAGAGAGGCCGGCTTTGGAGTCGCGGCGGGTTCTGATCCAGCCTTGAACGCGGACTTCTTCGCCCTCGCGACCGCTGGATTTCAATAGGCTATCTACGGATTCGACTTTTACTGTCATTTTCTATCGGTTTCTCATTAGTCCGGAAGGTGGTGTTCTGTCAGCTTGCCTAAAAGTTGACCACCCCACCAAGGTGAAGTTACGGCGGGCATATTGACTGGTTGTAGAGGGGAAATCCAGTCCCTTGGCTATCGGGCAGCTCTTCAAAATCTCCCTAAGGACTTTGAAGAGCTGTTATGGCCTCTATATTGGTGATGTCTCACCAGCGGATTGCAATGGGGGTGCCGACTTTTACGAGAGCCATAAACTCATCCATCTCGTCATTGGTAAGGGCAATGCAACCATCAGTCCAGTTAAAACGTTGGGTGATTGGAGCGAGCCAGCCGAGTCGATTGCGCTGGCCATGGACCATAATGAAGCCACCTGGCGAGACTCCCCGAGCCTCAGCTTGAGCGCGGTCTTCGGCATTGGGGTAGGAGATATGCATTGCCCGATAATAAGAGGAGTCTTCTTTTTTGTAGTCCAGCGTGTAGTGTCCCTCGGGGGTTTTTTCATCGCCTTCCTGCTGCTTGTGTCCTTGGGGTTGCCCGCCGAAGGCTACATGGTAGCTCTTTATAACCTTGTCGCCATCGAGCAAGTGCATTTTGTTTTCGGACTTAATCACTTCCACCAGGGTGACTTCAGCCTGGGCAATAGTGGTTAATGTAAAAAGCAGAATGGCGATATAGCGCACGGCTTGTAACTCCGGTTGGAGGTGGTTGATTCAGGTTGCTGTGATATAAATTTTCCGAATCAGCAAAAGGGCGGGGCTGAATTATCTTGCAGCTGCAGCTGCAGCTAGAGTGGGGCGCTTCACTTTGGGTGAGGCAGGCAGCTTCAGTTGAGCGCCTGCCAGGATGTGCTAGATCAGCCGCTGGGTTTTTTCACTGTGTGTAGGACGGTGTCCTGTTCAAAGAAAACGTAGAACTCGCCGTATTCCCAGCGCGTGATAGCGGGTTCGCCAATTGGCCCCTCAATACCAAGGGGTTCCCCCAGGCGTGAGGTCACATCATGTTTTTTAAGCCCACGGACTTCTTCAATGGTGAGCTCCCCACCCTGGGTGCCTACGGGTACTTCAATGGTTGTCGCCTGGGCGCCAAAAGTAAGAAGTAGTGCCATTGAGCCAGCGAGACAATTCAATCCGCTGCGGAGTCTGCTGAACATTTTTTGTTCTCCGATGTAGATGTTCCATTAGCCGTCCCATTAAAACAGAATTTCCGCCAATGCTCCTGTTCTTCTTCACGTTTTCGCGCCAAGAATAGAAATAAATGCGCCTCTTTGGGATGTTAGGTGCCATGAGTTGACGGCTAAATTCTTGCAGCGCTACTACTTCGAATTTTGATGCGATTTAACAGAAGACGGCTTGGCTGGCTGTATCGGCGCCTATGCTAGGCTGTTAATTATGCTTGGCTTGTCGAGCGGACAAGAATGAGGCTGGTTAATACCTTTTCAATTCTCGGCCTTCTTATTGGTTCTATCTGCTTTGCGCTCTCCCTTACGCCATCCCTTATTCCTCGCAGTGATGTAATGCAGGGAATACTGGGCGGCGTCGCATTCTTTGTCGGCTATGTTTTCGGCGTCTTTCTGAGTTGGCTTTGGAAATACCTGGGTATCCCCAATCTGCCGATTTCCACATGGCAAAAACGTCTATTTGATCGAAGTGTATTAGCAGTATGTCTCCTTCTTTTTCTTGTTTCTCTCTGGCAGGGAGTGAAGTGGCAGAACTCTATCCGCGCCCTTATGGGTATGGAACAGGTTGGATCCGTAGAGCCTATTACGATCGCTGTAATATCTCTCCTCATGTTCCTGGTGTTGTGGTGCCTGGGAAAAGGGTTTCAGCGAATAGTTCTCCTGGTGGCCTGCTATGTGGAGCAGCATGTGCCCGAGCGAGTGGCGATGCTTGTGGGTGTGTTGGCGGCTGTGCTCCTTTACTGGGCTGTTTTTAATGGAGTGCTGTTGAAAGCAGGTTTGCATGTGATTTCATCGACCTATCAGCGGCTAGATAATTCTTATGCGAAGAGTATTCCCCCTCCGGCAGACCCCAATCTTCCTGGTGGCGCCAATTCGCTGATTAAGTGGGATGACATTGGCAATCAAGGGCGCCGGTTCTTAACGTTGGGGCCGACAGAGGAAGAAATAAAAGAGGTGGCTGGTTCTGCAGTACAGCCCATCAGGGTTTTCGTTGGGCTTGATAGTGCTGTGACGCCCATGAAGAGCGCTCAGTTGGCGCTGGAGGAATTAAAACGGGTTGGTGCATTCCAGCGTGAGATCTTATTAGTGGCAACTCCAACCGGCGCCGGCTGGGTTGATCCCGGTGCTGTAAATTCTTTAGAGTTTTTGTATCGAGGTAATACCGCCACTGTTGCGGCGCAGTACTCCTATTTATCCAGTCCAATAGCGCTGATGGCGGATGATTCTGAGGGGCTTGAGTCGGCGCGAGCACTGTTTAAGGTCATTTATGATTATTGGACGGAGTTGCCAGAAGATGAGCGGCCCCGAGTTTACTTGTTTGGCCTCAGTCTTGGCGCTCAACTTTCCGAAGACTCCTTCGACTTCTATGACATTATTGATGACCCGATTGATGGAGCCCTTTGGGCTGGGCCGCCCCTCGGTGTAGGCATGTGGAGCCGGATTGTCAGAAATCGAGATCCGGGCACTCCCGCCTGGCTGCCAGAGTTCAAAGGGGGGGAGGTGGTGCGCTTTGGTAATCAGTACGGAGGCTATATTGGTCGTGAGCCATGGGGTGAGTTCAGGATTGCATTTTTGCAGCACGCCAGTGACCCGATAGTATTCTTTAGTGTGCGCTGGGCGCTGGAAAGGCCCGACTGGTTGAACCATCCCAGAGGACCTGATGTATCGCCGGATCTCCAGTGGTACCCTCTAGTTACCGGCTTGCAGCTGCTGGCAGACTTAAATGTAGGGCTCGCTCCGTTGTCTTTTGGCCATCGGTATACCCCGTGGGGATACACCTTAGCGTGGCTCGCCCTTACAGAGCCAGAGGAGTGGGATGAAGAGGCGTTGAAGCGCCTGAAGGCCCAGCTCAAGACATACAACGTTCGGTAAACTTGCCTAAATCTTTGGATTTCCTGACGTTTTTCCGTTTAAATCGACCCTATGTTAAAACCTGTTCCCCTATTTATTGGTCTGCGCTACGTGGCTGCCCGCCGCAGGCAGCAGTTTATTTCCTTTATCAATGGCTTTTCTCTACTAGGGATGGCCCTTGGTGTTTTTGCGTTGATCGTTGTCGCTTCTGTTATGAACGGCTTCGATCGTGAGCTTAAAACCCGAATACTAAGTGTTGTACCTCACGGCTTTGTAGAGCGGGAAGGCGGTCTTGTGGACTGGGAGACACCTGCACGGCAGTTGGAAGCTCAGCCACATGTCGAAGCGACCAGCCCTTTTGTGAATGGCTACGCCCTCTTGAGTGCTCATGGCAGCAGTCACGGTGCCCAGTTCCAAGGTGTGGAACCGCAAGCGCTGCGCAAGGTGTCTACTGTCGGTGAGCATATGGTGATGGGTAACCTGGATTTGCTCGAGCCCCGCAGCTACGGGGTGGTTCTGGGGCGAATCCTTGCCCATCAGCTCAATGTGATTCCCGGAGATTCGGTAATACTGACCCTGCCAGAAGTCAGCGTGACCCCCGCTGGTATATTCCCCAGAACAAAGCGTTTCACGGTTGCCGGTGTTTTCTCTGTGGGTGCGCAGGTGGATCAGAATCTCGCGCTGATCAATATTGAAGATGCTGCGCGCCTGACCCGGATGACGGGTAAGGTCCAGGGGCTGCAGTTGCGCTTTGACGATATGGACAATGCGCTGGGGCTTGTTTCTGTCTATGCAAATGAGCTGGGCGAGGGTTTTCAGGGTGAAGATTGGGGGGATTCCCAGGGAAGTCTTTTCCAAGCAGTTAAAATGGAGAAGACTGTTGTCACGTTGATGCTGATGATCATTGTCGCCGTGGCCGCATTCAATATTGTCTCCGCATTAGTACTGATGGTTGCGGATAAGCGCTCCGATATTGCAGTGTTGCGAACATTGGGGCTGACCTCCCGTCAGATTATGGCGGTATTTGTGATTCAGGGCAGTGCCATTGGCATTATCGGCGCTTTTGCCGGTGCTGTTTTAGGCATCGTGATAGCGATGAACCTGACTGAAATGGTGAGCTGGATTGAGTCGGTAGTAGGCGCCAAGATATTTGATCCCCGTGTTTTCTTTGTTAGTTACCTGCCTTCTGAATTCCGTGCCGGCGATGCAGTGGTGGTGTTAACGGCGGCAATTTGTATGAGCCTGCTGGCAACGATATTTCCTGCCTGGCGAGCGGCACAGATTGAGCCGGCGGAAGCTTTGCGTTACGAATAATTTATATAAGTCGGCCTGTTTTGGTGTGATTTATAGATGTTGAGAGACAGCGAATAATTTGATGAACAGTCGAGTGGAAATAGATACGGAAAAAGCGCAGCCAGCTCCGGCCCCGGATGGTGCTGTTTTGGCTTGTCGGCAATTGCGCAAACATTACCGCCAGGGAGGCCGGGACCTGGAGGTTCTGAGTGGTGTTGAGCTTGAGGTAAAGCGGGGCGAGAAATTGGCCATCGTCGGCGCTTCTGGCTCTGGTAAATCGACACTGCTCAACTTGCTTGGTGGCCTCGATACCCCAAGCTCCGGTGAGGTCTGGGTTGCGGGTAAGAATCTCGCTGAACTCAATGCCAATGAGCGGGGCTGGTTGAGAAATAGCAGTCTCGGTTTTGTATACCAGTTTCACCATTTGCTTAACGAGTTTTCCGCCCTGGAAAATGTCGCCATGCCATTACTGATAGGCAAGCGTTCAGTTGCCGAAGCCCGCAAAGAGGCCGAGGCGATGCTCACGGCGGTAGGCCTGGGTGAGCGCATGGGGCACAAGCCATCACAGCTTTCTGGCGGTGAACGGCAACGGGTGGCCATTGCCCGGGCACTGGTGACAAGGCCCGCCTGTGTTTTGATGGATGAACCCACCGGCAATCTGGATCGGGCTACGGCGGCAGAGATCCATAAATTGATGGATCGCTTGAATCAGGAGATGGGAATTAGCTTTGTGATCGTTACCCATGACCCGGATCTGGCGGCAGCCCTGGATCGCTGCCTGCATCTGATCGATGGGCGACTGACTGCTGACTGGCACCAGGGTGATCATGTTTAAGCCACTTCCCGCCTATATTGGGCTGCGCTATGCCGGTGCCCAGCGTAGAAATGATGATTCTGCCGGGTTGGTCTCATTCATTTCCGGTTTGTCGATGATCGGCCTGATCCTCGGTGTTGCCTTGATGATTGTGGTGATGTCGGTGATGAATGGTTTTGACCGGGAATTGCGCGAGCGAATCCTGGGAATCATGCCCCATGTCACTATTTACAACGGGAGCCCTGATGTGGATTGGGCCCAGTTGCGCCAGCAATTGGTTTCCGACCCTGCGGTTCTCTCCGCGGCAGAAGTGTGGCAGGTTAATGCGCTTGCCAGGCGTGGGGCTGAAGTGACGCCGCTGTTGGTGCAGGGGGTCAACCCAGAGACAATTACCGAAGTCTCCAATATCGGGGACTTCCTTGAATCCTCATCCTTCGATGCCTTGCTTGACCCGTCTGAACCGGGTGTGGTTCTGGGTAAAGGGCTCGCTGAAAAGTTGGGGGTTGAGGCGGGTGATTACCTTTCCCTGATTGTGCCAAATAACGATAGTGCCACCGGAGCACGCAAGGCAGCCAGGGTTGCTGGATTTAAAGTGGCGCAGGTTTTTCACTCTGGCACTGTATTGGATCAATCTCTCGCCCTGGTTGCCTGGCAGCAGGCCAGGACTCTGGCTGGAGGTAGCGGTGGGGCAGGGGTCCAGTTACGGGTCAATGAAATGCTCGAGGCCAACTGGATTATGCGGCGTCTTCTGCAAGACCTGCCTCGGGGCAATTTCTACGGCACTGATTGGAGCCGAACCCACGGCAACCTCTACCAGGCTATTCAGATGTCCCGCAACCTGGTGGGGTTACTGGTTTTCCTGATTATTGCGATTGCCGCTTTTAATGTGGTTTCCACTTTGGTAATGGTGGTTATCGATAAGCATACCGATATCGCCATCCTCCGTACTATGGGTGCCAGTACCCGGCAGATTTTGCTGACTTTTGTGAGTCAGGGTGCGCTGGTCGGGCTCGTGGGGGCTGTAGTTGGCGGTGCGTTGGGGGTGTTAGGCTCCCTGACGGTGACCAAATTGGTAGCGGGGCTGGAATCAATGCTCGGCATTCAGTTCCTAAAGTCTGATGTCTATCCCGTGGATTATTTGCCGTCCCAGTTGATATGGGCAGACGTGACACTGGTTGTGGCGGCGGGCTTTCTGCTTAGCTTGCTGGCAACTTTGTATCCGGCCTTTAAGGCCAGTCGGGTTCAGCCGGCAGCAGCCTTGCGCAATGAGTAAGTCGGGCCGGGCTTTTGGGTAGGGTCTCAATTTTCAGAAGATATCTGCCGGTGCCCGCCGCAATTTTGGCTTGGGTGCTGGCTGCCTGTTTTACCTTGATGCTGGATGGGTGGTACCTACGGGTTTTTTGTCCGCCTGATATGCGTAGTGGTTCCGTTTGCTACGCAGAGGGGTGGGAGATCTGGCCCATTTGGATTGTTTCACTGGGAGCAGTACTTTCAGCGTTTATGGTGGTGTGGGCGGCCGCGTTGGCTGCGGCTACCGCCAAAATTAAGGTGGCCCGCAAGGCTTTATTTGTTGGAGCTATTGCAGCTCTGGTGCTAGGTGCTCTTACCGAGTATTACCTGCAGGCATTGCTGGCAATTGCTTCAGGGGCTTTTGCCTGTTGGTGCCTGCAGAGGGTTTACAGTGGGAAAAGTTAACTGACCGCTGATCGCCTTTGGATTCGCAATTTCCATCTTTTCACAACGTGCCAGCGCCAGAGGGCACGCATGGCAAAATAGGCCACTGTCGCAAAGAATGCCCCGGCAATCAGAGAGCCGGTAAATAGTGGCAGCCAGATCTTCCCGACTTCACTGGTCAACCATTCCCACGACAGTTCGATGCTGAAATCCACCGGTGGCGCCCCCAGAACCCAGGCGCCAAGCTTGTAAGTGCTAAAGAAAATAGCCGGCATGGTGATCGGGTTACTGATCCATACAAGAATCATCGACAAAGGTAGATTGCAGCGCAGCCAAAGTGCGAGCAGAGCGGCAATAACCATTTGCCCAGGCAAAGGGAGGAAGCTGGTAAATACGCCAACCGCAAATGCGACCGAGACTGAGTGTCGGTTCAAATGAAAAAGGTTGGGGTCGTGGAGAAGAGTCCCCAGAAATTTGAGGCCATTGTTGGCTCTAACTTCTTCGGGGCTTGGCAGCCATCGCCTGATAATACTCTTCGGCATAACTCTGTCTGTAACCTGGGTGGTGGCAGCCTAAAACAAGCGCTGTTCCGAGGCCTGGATATTCTTTCTGTGGGATTTTCCCTAAGCCCCAAATAAAGCATAGAGCGCTCGCGTTAGTCGAACAGGCTCATCTGGCGCGGGCGCTATTATGCCCACTTAAACATGGCAAGACTACTGCTCTGTTGAAAGTCACCTATTTTGCCCTATTGTCAACAATCCTTAATGTTTAATCGGGGATGCCTGCAGTTGACGAGAGAATGCTGGTGATTTAATGTCATGCCCCATTAAGATTGTCGACAATCTAGGTCTTGCATGACTGTAGTTGGTACTGCCGGTTCAGCTTCAGAGGAGCGTCAAAGCCTTGCTGAACGCTTATTTCTGACTTTGCGCGCTGAAATTGTGGAGGGGCAAATCGCCTCTGGCAGCAAAATTAGCGAGCCGGAACTGGCGCGCCGATTTAATGCCAGTCGCGGGAGTTTGCGCGAAGCAGTGATGCGCCTGGAGTCTTTGGGGCTGCTGGAACGCAAGGTCAATATTGGAGCAAGGGTTGTAGAGTTAAGTGAGCGCGGCTTACTGGAACTCTATGAAGTTCGTGAAGCCCTTGAGGGTATGGCTTGCCGTCTGGCAGCGGAACAGCGCACCGAGGAAGACCTGGTTGAGCTGCGCCAAATGCTCTACCACCATGAGCAGCAGGAAGAGCTGCAGGCCGGTAAGGCGTACTTCCAGCCGGAAGGGGATTTTGATTTTCATTTCCGTATCGTGCAGGCATCAAAGAATGATCTTCTGATCGATACCCTGTGCAATCGACTTTATTACCGTGTTCGTATGTATCGCTACCAATTGGGGATGGCCAGTCCCCGGGCCCAGCGGGCTTTCCGCGAGCACAACCATATTATTGAGGCCATTGAGGCCGGGGATGGTGAGCTGGCGGAGCTATTAATGCGCCGGCATATCCGCGCCTCGAGAATAAACATTGAAAAGAAACTGAGGTAGAGCATGAGCCAAAAGCCTTCTGCTGGCGCGCGTTTCCGCGCTGCACTCGCCGAGAATCAACCGCTGCAAGTGGTTGGTACCATCAACGCCTATTCCGCCATTATGGCCGAACGTATTGGTCACAAGGCGATTTACCTTTCTGGCGCCGGTGTTGCCAACGCCTCCTACGGTCTGCCGGACTTGGGTATGACCAGTCTCGATAATGTACTGGAGGATGTGCGCCGCATAACTGCTGCCAGTGAGTTGCCGCTTTTAGTGGATATCGATACTGGTTGGGGTGGCGCTTTCAACATTTCCCGCACCATTAAAGAGATGATCCGCGCTGGTGCCGCTGCGGTACACATCGAAGATCAGGTAGCGCAGAAGCGCTGTGGCCATCGCCCGAATAAAGAGATTGTTTCCAAGCAGGAGATGGTCGACCGTATCAAAGCGGCGGTAGATGCCCGTACCGATGACGATTTCTTTGTAATGGCTCGCACCGATGCCTTTGCACAGGAAGGGCTCGATGCGGCTATTGAACGCGCCCAGGCTTGTATTGAGGCTGGCGCCGACGGCATTTTCGCGGAAGCAGTTACTGAACTTGAGCACTATCGTGCCTTTAAGGACGCGCTAAATGTGCCGATTTTGGCGAATATTACCGAGTTTGGTAAAACCAGGCTGTATAACGCCAAAGATTTGGGCGAAGCGGGCGCAGATATCGTACTGTATCCACTGTCGGCGTTCCGTGCGATGAACCGCGCGGCGGAAAATGTTTATACCAGTATCCTGCAAAATGGCGATCAGCAAGCGGTTGTCGACACCATGCAGACTCGTGAGGAGCTGTACGATTACCTGAATTATCACGAGTTTGAACAGAAGCTGGACGAACTTTTCAATAAGTAGGCATTACGGAGTTATTCATAGGCTCCCAAGCAGCCCGGTGCGAAAGCCGGGCGCTGCGCTTTCAATTGGATGAACACAGCAAATGTGTATACAACAGGGGAAATAAGAAGATGGTAGAGAAAGCATTGGGCGGTGCTGGTCTGCGCGGCCAGGTAGCAGGTAAAACTGCACTTTCTACAGTGGGCAAATCCGGTTCCGGCCTGACTTACCGCGGTTACGATATTAAAGATCTGGCCCAGCACTGTGAGTTTGAAGAAGTTGCCTACCTGATTTTCTATGGGGAATTACCCACTGAGGGAGAGCTGGCGGAGTACAAGGCGCTGCTGAAAGCCAAGCGTGGCCTGCCGCAAGCATTAAAAGAAGTGCTTGAGCGCATTCCGGCTGATGCCCATCCTATGGATGTAATGCGCACCGGTTGTTCCATGTTGGGTAACCTGGAAGGTGAAGAATCCTTCGCCCAGCAGTTGGATAAAGCCAATCGCCTGCTGGCCGCATTCCCCTCCATAATCTGCTATTGGTACCGTTTCACCCACGACAATGTGCGCATCGAAACTGAAACCGATGACGACAGCATTGGCGGCCACTTCCTGCATATGCTGCGCGATGAGAAGCCCAATGAACTGCACGAGCAGGTCATGAACGTTTCCCTGATTCTGTATGCAGAGCACGAATTTAACGCATCTACTTTTACCGCTCGCGTTTGTGCCTCCACTTTGTCCGATCTGTTCAGCTGCATCACCGGTGCTATCGGCACTCTGCGTGGTCCTCTGCATGGTGGTGCCAACGAAGCGGCAATGGAACTGATCGAGCGTTTCTCCAATCCAGACGAAGCAGAGAAAGAACTGCTGGGCATGCTGGAGCGCAAAGAGAAGATTATGGGCTTCGGCCACGCCATTTACCGCGAGTCCGACCCGCGCAATGAGATTATCAAAGGCTGGTCTGAAAAGTTGGCTGAAGATGTTGGTGATACCGTGTTGTACCCGGTATCTGTTCGCTGTGAAGAAGTGATGTGGCGTGAGAAAAAATTGTTCTGTAATGCAGACTTCTTCCACGCTTCCGCGTATCACTTTATGGGTATTCCCACAAAATTGTTTACCCCGATTTTTGTAATGTCCCGCGTTACCGGCTGGGCTGCACATGTATTCGAGCAGCGCGCTGATAACCGCATTATTCGCCCGAGTGCGGAGTACGTAGGTGTTGAACCCCGTACAGTAACTCCAATCGCTGAGCGCGGTTAATTTTCATTTCACTTTTGAAATGAGGCACACCCGGTGTGCCGGCTCCAGGTTGCCTTTGGTGAGTGGCCTGGAGCCACTCTCAGAAGAGATACGATTTTAAAAAAAGATTCGACTGATTTACCTGCTATGAATACTGATTACCGCAAATCACTGCCCGGTACAGACCTCGATTATTTCGATACCCGAGCCGCTGTTGACGCGATCCAGCCCGGAGCCTATGCCAAACTGCCGTATACCTCACGTATTCTGGCGGAAAACTTGGTGCGTCGCTGCGAGCCGGCAAAACTGACCGACTCCCTGAAACAGATTATTGAGCGCAAGCGCGAATTGGACTTCCCTTGGTTTCCAGCCCGAGTGGTGTGCCACGACATCCTCGGCCAAACTGCGCTTGTAGACCTGGCCGGTCTGCGCGATGCCATTGCCGATAAAGGCGGTGATCCCGCCAAGGTAAATCCAGTGGTTCCCACCCAGTTGATTGTGGATCACTCCCTCGCGGTAGAGCACCCCGGATTTGAGAAGGATGCTTTTGAAAAAAATCGTGCGGTAGAGGAGCGTCGTAACGAAGACCGCTTCCACTTTATCAACTGGACAAAAACCGCATTTGAAAACGTCGATGTGATTCCCCCCGGTAACGGCATCATGCACCAGATCAACCTGGAGAAAATGTCTCCGGTGGTGCAGGTGCGCGAGGGCGTGGCCTTCCCGGATACCTGTGTCGGTACCGACAGCCACACGCCGATGGTAGATGCTCTAGGTGTGATTTCTGTGGGTGTTGGCGGCCTGGAAGCTGAGAGCGTGATGCTTGGCCGCGCCTCTTATATGCGTCTGCCGCATATTGTTGGAGTGGAGCTCACTGGAAAGTTGCAGCCGGGTATTACTGGTACCGACTTGGTACTGGCTCTCACTGAATTCCTGCGCCGCGAGCGCGTGGTCGGAGCCTACCTGGAGTTTTATGGTGAGGGGGCTTCCAACCTGACCCTGGGCGATCGCGCCACTATTTCCAATATGACTCCAGAGTATGGCGCTACTGCGGCCATGTTCTCTATCGATGAGCAAACCATCGACTATCTCAAACTCACCGGACGCGATGATGAGCAGGTAGCTTTGGTAGAGAAGTTTGCCAAGGAAACGGGCCTCTGGTCCGACACCTTGAAGGATGCCGAATACGAGCGTGTACTGAAGTTTGACCTGGACACAGTGGGTCGCAACCTTGCTGGCCCCTCCAACCCCCACGCGCTTCTGCCGGCTTCGGAACTGGCTAATCGCGGTATTGCTAAAGCCTGGGAAGAGAAAGCCGGTGAGATGCCCGATGGTGCTGTGATTATTGCCGCGATTACCAGCTGCACCAATACCAGCAACCCGCGCAATATGATTGCCGCAGGCCTGATTGCCCGCAATGCGAACAAGCTCGGCCTGACCCGTAAGCCCTGGGTCAAGTCATCCCTGGCTCCAGGCTCCAAAACGGTAAAAATGTATCTGGAAGAGGCCGACCTGCTACCAGATCTGGAGCAGATGGGTTTCGGCGTAGTGGCTTTCGCCTGCACCACCTGTAACGGTATGAGCGGTGCCCTGGACCCGAAAATTCAGCAGGAAGTGATTGATCGCGACCTGTATGCTACTGCGGTCCTGTCCGGAAACCGCAACTTCGACGGTCGTATCCACCCCTATGCCAAGCAGGCTTTCCTGGCTTCACCGCCGCTGGTCGTTGCCTACGCTATTGCCGGCACCATCCGGTTCGACATTGAAAAAGATGCGCTGGGATACGATGCCGATGGCAACCCGATTACCCTGAAAGATATCTGGCCCAGCGATGAAGAGATCGATGCGATCGTACGTCAGAGCGTGAAGCCACAGCAGTTCCGCGATGTGTATATTCCCATGTTCGAAGAGCGGGATGCCGCAGAAGAGCAGGGCCACGCACTCTACAACTGGCGCCCGATGAGTACCTATATCCGCCGGCCACCTTATTGGGAAGGTGCCCTGGCAGGCGAGCGCAGCTTGAAGGGCATGCGCCCGCTGGCGGTGCTGGGTGACAATATCACTACCGACCACCTGTCTCCGTCCAATGCCATTCTGGCCAGCAGTGCTGCCGGTGAATACCTGGCGAAAATGGGATTGCCGGAGGAGGACTTTAACTCCTACGCGACCCACCGTGGCGACCACCTCACTGCCCAGCGTGCAACTTTCGCCAACCCGAAGCTACTCAACGAAATGGTGCGCGATGATAACGGCGAGGTCCGTCAGGGCTCCCTGGCTCGAGTCGAACCGGAAGGGCAGGTTACCCGCATGTGGGAAGCCATCGAGACCTATATGGATCGGAAGCAGCCTCTGATTATCATTGCGGGTGCCGATTATGGGCAGGGCTCCTCCCGTGACTGGGCTGCGAAAGGTGTGCGCCTTGCGGGTGTGGAAGCGATTGTGGCCGAAGGCTTCGAGCGAATTCACCGCACCAACCTGATCGGTATGGGTGTATTGCCGCTGGAGTTTAAGCCGGGCACTACCCGTGAAACCCTGGGTATCGACGGTACCGAGAGTTTCGACGTAATCGGTGAGCGCACTCCCCATGCCACGCTGACCTTGCTTATCCACCGCGCCAATGGTGAGACGATTGAGGCTCCTGTTACATGTCGTCTGGATACCGCAGAAGAAGTTTCCATTTATGAGGCTGGGGGTGTTTTGCAGCGCTTTGCCAAAGATTTCCTCGAAGCAGAAGCGACGGTCTGAGTTATGAAGTTTGCTCCTCAAATAAAAATCCCCGCGACTTATATGCGCGGGGGAACCAGCAAGGGTGTTTTCTTCCGCTTACAAGATCTGCCCGAAGCTGCACAAGTGCCGGGGCAGGCCCGTGACAATATGCTGCTACGCGTGATTGGTAGCCCGGATCCCTACGGTAAGCAAACCGACGGTATGGGTGGTGCTACTTCAAGCACCAGCAAAACGGTAATCTTGTCGCCCAGCGATAAAGACGATCACGATGTGAACTACCTGTTTGGCCAGGTTTCTATCGATAAGCCGTTTGTTGACTGGAGTGGTAACTGCGGAAATCTAACCGCCGCTGTGGGTGCCTTTGCGATCAATAGCGGTTTTGTAGAGCCCGCGAGAGTGCCAGAAAATGGCATCTGCACCGTGCGTATCTGGCAGGCCAATATTGGCAAGACCATTGTTGCCCATGTACCCATGACCAATGGTGAAGTTCAGGAAACCGGAGACTTTGAGCTGGACGGAGTGACTTTTCCGGCGGCTGAAGTGGAAGTGGAATTTATGGACCCTGCCGACGGTGAGGGTGCCATGTTTCCTACTGGTAACCTGGTCGATGATCTGGAAGTGCCCGATGTAGGTGTGCTCAAGGCCACCATGATCAATGCTGGAATTCCGACGATTTTCGTCAATGCAGAAGATATTGGCTACACCGGCACTGAATTGCAGGATGCCATTAATGGTGACAGCAAAGCGCTGGCGATGTTTGAGAGCATTCGCGTTCACGGTGCGGTAAAGATGGGATTGGTTTCTACCGTAGAAGAAGCTGCAAATCGTCATCACACCCCTAAGGTTGCTTTTGTTGCTAAACCGCAGGATTACGCTGGATCCAGTGGTAAGGCAGTGGCATCTTCCGAGGTCGACCTCCTCGTGCGCGCCTTATCTATGGGCAAGTTGCACCACGCCATGATGGGCACGGCAGCAGTAGCCATTGGCACCGCTGCAGCGATCCCGGGCACATTGGTTAACCTTGCAGCTGGTGGGGGTGAGCGCAGCTCTGTTTGCTTCGGCCACCCATCGGGTACCTTGCGTGTGGGTGCTGAAGCCAAAGAGGTCGAAGGTCAGTGGGCTGCTACCAAGGCTATTATGAGTCGTAGCGCTCGAATCCTAATGGAAGGTTGGGTGCGAATACCTGGCGATAGCTTTTAGGGCTTTAGTGATTTCTTTATAGGGGGCCTTTGGGCCCCTTTTTATTTTCCTTCTCTAAAAATTGATTAGGAATCGGTTTTAAATTTTTACTCCAATGAAATTTTATATTCCCTATATATTTAATTTTGTAGGCGAATATTAATATCAGTCATCCTGACATTAACTTTTCTTCCGATTTTCCTGTGTTTTCCTGTAGGTTTTTTATCTGAGAAAAAAGGCTGCGTTTTTATCATTGTGAGATAGGGCTTGCCTTAATAGTCACATCTAGGTCTGTTTAGATATAGCCTTTATTGCTCAGCGTACGTATATTTAAGGCCTGCTGTTGGGATGCGAGGCGTTGGGTGAGCAAGCAGATATACTCTAAAAAACTCCCAACATTCGTAGAAAGCTGGTGTATGAATCCTACGGTTTCAGTACTTACTTGACTTGCTGGTCGCAGCTAGTGACAACAAATTGTGAACTAGTCCTCTTTGTCCTAGTCGCGATCCGCTCTATCGTATCTGAGTTTCTTACGTCCCTTCTTTTTGAGATTTTAGCCTAGCCGCCGTACTGCCGACGGCCCTATGGGATGGCCATTCATTAAAAAATAAATGTGGCTTTCCTTTTGCAGCAGATTGGAGAGACATCAATGAGAATTAAAAAACCACTTACCTTTGCAATTGCAATGGCAAATGTCGCGGTAGTGTCGGCTTGGGCTCAGGAAGATAGCCAACAGGATGACGATTGGGCGCTGGAAGAAGTAACGGTTACCGCAACCAAACGCGAAACCAATTTGATGGACACCCCCGTAGCGATCAGTGCATTTACGCAAGAAGAGCTCGATCGACAGGGTATTAAGAATGTAAAAGATCTGGGCAACACTATCCCCAACGTGGATATTGGCTACGATGCCTCCCAGTCCTCCCCAGTAATTTCTATGCGCGGCGTGCGCTCTACTAATACCACTGAGTTTGGTGACCCAGCTGTTGGCTTACACTTCGACGGTATTTATTCTTCGCGCCCCCAGTCTGCTATGGCAATGATGTTTGACTCTGAAAGGGTTGAAGCCATGCGTGGGCCACAGGGTACCCTTTATGGACGCAACTCCACAGTAGGTGCCATTAATGTTATCTCCAAGAGACCGGTAATTGACGAGTTTGAAGGTTCATTCGGAGTTGAGCTTGGTCGCTGGAATCAAGAGCTGGTAAAAGGTGTTATTAATATTCCGGTTTCAGATGCCTTTGCTCTACGTGCGTCCTTTATGGACGAGACTAGGGATTCCTACCTTACCGGATATTATGACGTTAACCAGTGGGACAATCGCTATATTGATGCTGACTCTGTAGGTGCGAGCGTTTTATCTGATGACGCTTCAAAAACCTTCATTCAAGCGAATAATGCTGAAGGAGCTACGGACTATCAGCTAGTTAGAGCTGATGCTGATGATTTTTATGGGAATGTTGATCAGCAGGCGGTACGTATAGGTGCGTTATGGGAACCAACTGACGATATTTCTTGGTATGCCGTAGCGGAACACTATCAGGATAGTAGTGCAGGCGGCATCAACACTATTGACTGTGAAAAGGCTGAGCAGCGAGAAGATGGTGTAAACTGCGAAACCTACTACGGATCCGGAGCTGACGAGTACACAGTCGCAGTTAATGTACCGGGTGAGCTTGATCTCACCATGACTTCATTCCGCTCTAACTTCCGCTGGGATTTCAGCGATACCATGGCGTTTGTGTATAACACTGGTTATGCCGTTCAGGAACGAAGCAACCTGATTGATATTGATGCTGGCCGCAATACTTGGGATATGAGTATGAGTATTACGGACTCAGAAAATGTCTCTTACTCCCATGAGTTGCAGTTGCAATCTACAGGTGATGGTCCCCTACAGTGGATTACAGGTTTGTTCTATTTCCACGAGACCACTGATCTGAATGGTTACTTCCTGGCCTCATTAGATAATGCCGTATTCTGGCGCCAGCCAGACAGAACCATAGAGGCCAGTGCAGTATTTGCTCAGGCTACCTATGACCTTACTGATACCCTCCACCTGACTGTTGGTGGTCGATATACAGAAGACGAGAAGAGTGATGAAGGCGGCAACAACCTGAGTTGTACTCGAGACTGGTCCACTGGATCAGATGAAGAGTATGGCTGCTTCCCTGCCTATTTACAGGACACCTTTAATAGCTTCTCTACTAACCACTTTGCTGACAGCTCAATTTATACAATTGATACTTACAATGATGTCAGCAAGAGCTGGGATTCATCCGACTTTCGAATTGGTCTCGATTATGACCTGACAGATGAAGTCATGCTGTATGCATATGTTGCAAGTGGATTTAAGTCCGGTGGTTTGGGTGATGTTGTCATCCAATACGAGCAAGACCCGGATACGGCTGAGTACATCTACGATGATGAGGGAAATCGGGTTGTTCAACAGGTAGTTGACACTAGCTATGATGAGGAGAAGGTCATTACCTGGGAGCTAGGAGCAAAAGGTACCTTCTTGGATGGGCGTCTAAATCTGGCTAGTACCTTCTTTTTCTCCGACTATAAGGATATGCAGCTAGCTGCTCCTGATACTGCGTACTCGTACTATGCGGTAGAGCGAGAAGGTGAAGACGCAGGTGAAATTACTACCGAGCCCGTGGTCATTTACCTTACCAAGAATGCTGCTAGCGCAGAGATTATGGGGTTAGAGCTAGAGTTTGACTGGGCTCCCTATCCGAATGGTCGAGTCAGTGGTTTTGCTACCTGGATGCAAACAGAAATTACCTCTGATTTTCAAAACCGCTGGAATTTCAATAACCAAGCGTTATTCGAAATTTCGGATTACGGTTTAGCTCATGACAATACTAATGAAGAGCTCTTCCGAAATTTGAAGGGTAATGAGCTGCCTGCATCACCTGAGTTCAGCTTCACCATCAATTATGATCACACCTTTGAGTTGGCCCACGGCGGTGCAATTATTCCGTTTATAGGCATCCATTGGGAAGATGAGTCTTACCTGACGTATTGGAATGTTGACAAACACGATTTCCCTGTTGGAGACACTTCTGCTTATGACGACAGCCGTGATTCTTTCTGGATGGTAAATGCTTCCGTGAAGTATGTAAGTCCGGACGATCAGTGGAATGTTGAAGCCTTTGGTAACAACCTGACTGACGAAGTTGTTCCGTACTATGCAGATGGAAGTGATGGCCTGGTATCTGGTCCATTCTCTACTCCAATGAGCTACGGTGTGCGCTTTAACTACAACTTCTAAGTAGTTTTTACTAAGCGAGTATGAAAAAAGCCGGGCTATATTGTGCAGTCCGGCTTTTTTATTGCCTAATGAACCTCTCGCTTACCAATATATTATTTACATGATGTCGCAGATCTAATGATGTAATTAATTCAGCTGTTTTGACACAATAATATTGTGAGCTATCTAGAGCAATAAATAACCTGTTGCTGTAAATACCCCAAAATATGTGTTGTAAGCTATTTGAAAGCAACTGTGAGTGTAAATACTTGCATGGGTATTTTAGATTTCCAATGAAATAGGGGCTCGCGTTTTAAAGGGAGTCTAGCTTTAACCTGTTTGTCATCACCGTTTGCTTCACTTGCGCGTCAACATTTATACCGTTGCAAAGGCAAGGCTGCTTACAATGAACAAATTTGATAGACGAACGCTTTTAAAATGGGGTGGGTTGTTAACCGTTAGTGCTATGGCCCCATCACTGAGGGCCAGTAGCGATGTACCCGAGTATGAATATGATGGACTCGCCAGTACCTCCAGCCACTTTATACATGGCGTAGCCTCCGGAGACCCAACAGCCAATTCGGTTATTATTTGGACAAGGGTAACCACTGAGGAGGTTTTCCCCCTTGTCTATTGGGAAGTGGCACTTGATGAGACATTTAGTCAGGTTGTTTCATCCGGGTATCTACAAACGGATGAGTCAAAAGATTTTACGGTTAAGCTGGATGTTACGGAGTTAAATTATGGTAGAGATTATGTCTATAGATTTAAGTACAGGGATCAGGTCTCTTCTATAGGTCGTATAAAGCTAGCTCCAGCCTCTGGTGAGGAAGCTCCTTTTCTTAAGTTTGTGGTCACTTCCTGCTCACACTTTGAGCATGGAGAGTTTGTGGGTTACCGAGATATGGTGGAGCGGGAACAGAATATAGATGCCGTTATCCACCTCGGGGATTACTCCTATGCATCCTCAAATTCTGGTGACTACCGTAAGTTTGAGCACTCTGATTTTAAGTTTGATCGGGAGAGTTACCGAGCAAGATATTCTGAAATCAGAAGGGATACATTTCTACAGCAAGCTCATCAAATGCACACCTGGATGTTGATTTGGGATGATGGCGATCTGAGAAATGGTGTCTGGAGAGAAGGCCCGGAAATCAGGGGGGCAGACTTCGAGGAAGTGATGGAGGCTGCTATGGAAACTTTTTTTCTTTGGATGCCAATCCGTTACATTGCACCGCGGCGCGTATGGCGCTCTATACCTTATGGTGATATGGCCGATATCTTTTTCCTGGACATGTGCTTCTATGATCGGGATGAGCCAATCAATGATATGCCAGATAACCTTGAGAAGCGCCAACCTATATTTGCAGAGCTTGATTACATTGGCCGGAGTATTATTGGTCAGGAACAGGCTGCTTGGTTTGAGCAGACTATAAAGCAGTCTAATGCGCGTTGGCGAATTGTCTGTTCTGGAGCGCCGGTTTTTGAATGGTGGAATAATTATTCACCGAGCGCCTGGAGAGGATACCCCCAATCCCATAAATGGTTGTTGAATCTGTTTAGTGAGCTTGAAGATAATATTGTGGTTTTATCCGGGGGATTACATAAAGCAATGGCCTCAGGGCTAGCTTTAGATCCTTTTACTGATGATTACAATGCAGGTAGAGATAATGTCGCGATTGAAATAACGGCTCCCTCCCTCACTCGTGGAGATGGTGGTGCTATATGGTACGAAATTGCAGACAACCGGAGCACTGAGACTACGCTAAAGAAAAATCCTCATATGAAGTTCCGTAAGGGGAATAGGGCGGGTTACTTAATTAGTAAATTTGAGAGTGATCAATTTACCGGCCGCTGGCGACTCTATGATACCGTGAGATCTAAAAATGGCCCGAGCGCTGATACTTACGGAGATATTATCAGTGAGTATGGGACATCAAAAATTAAAATAGTGGATTAAATAGCCGGCAAAGTTTTGATATTAGATGCCGCCTCAGATACCACCATATGGTGGTTCGGTAAGAAGTCTGGGGCTAAGACTGCTGCATCTGTGTCATACTTGCACACTTTCTCTATTGGGGGTGGCGGTATGTCTGAAATACAGTTGGAAGAAAGACGGAAGTTAGAGCTAATCGAAAAGGTTAGAGGTTATCTGTCTAAAGAATTTGAGCTGGAAATTGGCGGCTTTGAAGCGGAGTTCTTTATTGATTTCCTTGCAAAGGAGATGGGAGCCGGCTTTTATAATCAGGGTTTACATGATGCTCAGGTAATAGTGTCCTCTAAGTTGGAGGATATTTCTGATGCAATTTATGAGATAGAAAAGCCTGTCGACTAGAATTATTGCACCTGTTGATGACAGTACGATTCTATCTCTTATAAGCTGTTCAGAGATATTATTCCTTAGGTTTTTCCGCCTGGATAAATAGCATGGCTGCAAAGACCAATGCTATTCCAGGTATAAAGCTGATATTAAAGTTTGCCATTTCCAATATTATGGCCACTATTAGTACAAATATCGGATTCAAGAAACTATATGCTGCAACCTTAGTTGCCCCGATCCTTAATGTACTGAATTGCAGCAGAAAAAAACTAATTAAAGTTGAGAATAAGGCTAAATAGAATAGCCCGCCGTAAGTCTCGGTAGGTATATTTCGCCAATCTATCTGGTTCAAGTTTGGAAAAGAGAGCAATAGTAACCAGAGCGCGCCAAATAGAATAACCCAGAATGTCATAACCTCTGTAGGCTCCCCTGAGTGAACCTTCTTGATAAGTGGGTTATATAAACTGAGCGATATAGCACCTAAGGTGAATATCCAATCCCCTTTATTTAGGTCTAGCGTTATCGCTGTTGTGATACTCCCCTTGAATACAATCCAGGCTGCACCCAGAGTCCCAAGGGTTAGGCCAATAACTTTGCGGGTGCTGCTCCGATCGCCATTGATGATCAAAGTAAAGATGGCAGTCATCGCCGGAACGGTTGTAAAAAGAGCGCCGGTATTTACTGCGGTGGTGTATTTGAGTGCTTCAAACATACACCAGAAAAAGATAACCAATGGGATACTGAGTAGTGCATACCCCAGTAGTTTTTTTGGCTCTGGAAGCTGAATCCCGTGCTTTAAAAATATGAAGGGTGCAAATAGTCCCGCCGCAATTAAGAATCGAATCAACATCATGGAATCCGCCGGGAGTGAATCGGCGATTAACTCCCCAACAGGAAATGATCCTGCGACCAGTAGTGTACAAAGTATCATCAGGCAGTGAACCCACCAGAGCGAGGTGTTGGCGCTTGTAGTTGATGGGGTTATGCCCCTAGTAAGCTCACCCATGCTTCTTCCCTCTATTAGCGAGAGATAAGTGTATGTCGTTTCTGGTAAACTGATAATCCAGTATTATAGACACTCACTGTTGAGGATAAGGAAACAGTCGCTTATGGAGACAATTGCAGCGATTCCAATATTTGTGACTGTGGCAGAAACCGGTGGCTTTTCCCCGGCGGCAAAGTTACTTGGCATCTCAAAATCAGCGGTAAGCAAGCGGGTTACCCAATTGGAGCTGCAGCTTGGTGTGAAGCTTTTGCACAGAACTACGCGAAAGTTGAGCCTGACGGAGGCTGGGGAGCATTTTTATGAGCACGCACGCATTGCTTATAAATCGGCCAAAGATGCACAAGACGCAGTTCTGCAGCTACAGGGGGAGCCTCGGGGGCGCTTGCGGATCAATGCTCCTATGTCCTTTGGTAGATTGCATCTGGCTCCCTTAATTCCCGTATTTATGAAGCGTTACCCCGAGATTAGTATCGACATGGTACTGGACGATAAAGTTGTCGATTTAGTGGGGGAGGGCTTTGATATCGCTATTCGCGGAGGTGACCTTCCCGATACCAGCCTGATTGCCCGCAAACTTGCACCTCTGAAAAGTGTACTCTGTGCGTCACCTTCCTACTTGAAGGAATTCGGAGAGCCCACAGAACTGGAGCAGTTGAGCGCCCATAATTGCCTGATTTTTACTTATTCCAGGGATGTGAAAGAGTGGGGTTTTTTCAAAGACAATCACTTACATACCATTGAGGTGAAGGGTAACTACCAGGTAAATAATAGTGAGGCACTGAGGGAAGCTCTTCTCCAAGGAGTAGGGATAGGCCGCTTGCCCACCTTCGTGGCAGGACCAGACATTGAGGCTGGAAAGCTAATTCCTCTTTTCGAGGAGTACCAGATGCCTGCCAAGTCTATCTACGCGGTTTTCCCTGAGCGGCAGTTTATGCCAGCCAAAGTCCGCGCCTTTATAGACTTTGCAATAGAGTACTTTGGCGGCGATACACCTTATTGGGATCAGTAAACTGTTAACTTTTCGTCAACAGTAAGTCTCCGCCGAACCCCATTATCAACGATAAGGAAACCCAATAAGCTTCTTCTCATCGACATTCAATCAACGAACGATAGTCAGAGAGAAACTTATGGAATTGTTTAAAGCTGTTGAATCCCGCCGCTCGGTTAAGCATTTCGATGTCACAGCAGAGATGCCTGCCGAGGACTTCACCCGTCTGGTCCAGGCGACTATGTTGTCGCCGACTTCTTACAATATCCAGCACTGGCGCTTCCTGCGCATCACTGACATTTCCCTCCGGAGCCAGCTTAAAGATGCAGCCTGGGGACAGCAGCAAGTAGAAGATGCTTCTGAGTTGGTCATACTTTGTGCAGATATTAATGCCTGGAGTGATCGGCCGGAGCGGTACTGGGCCGATGCGCCGAAAGAGGCTCGGGATGTGTTAGTGCCAATGCTAACTGAGTTCTACAAGGGTAAGCAGCAACTACAGCGGGACGAGGCTATTCGAAGCTGCGGATTGGCAGCACAAACCATGATGTTAGCGGCAAAGTCGATGGGATATGACACAGGTGCAATGGTTGGGTTTGACCCAGAGAGAGTCGCTGAGCTGATCAATTTGCCCGAAGGTTATTTGATCGGGATGATGATAGTGATTGGAAAAGCGGCAAAAGTTGCGAATGGACGTGGTGGACAGCTGTCGATAAATGACGTCCTGTTCGAGAATAGCTTTTAAGGTGATGAGAAATAGGGGTGAATCGCTATTGAGGCTCTTTTAGTAAGTCTCAAGGATTAATTGTGTAAATTGTAAAGGCAATTACAGTGTCTATTTGCTGACGTTATCAAAGTTTCGTTATGTTTGCCTAGCGCAAACAATAGATATGAGATAGAGCAACATAATAAAAGCTCCCTTAGGCTCAGAATGAGTTCTTTTCATTGATATTGGAAACGTGAAGTGTGGCTTATGCCTACAATTTTCTTATATCAATGAGAGGGACCTGCCATGAACACCTGTTACCACAAGTTAGTCACAGCTTTCGTCACAAGTGCTACTTTATTCTCATCACCACTAGTTATGGCTGTTGATTGTGGCGATGTAATAACAACAGCTGAAACCTTGTCGGAAACGCTGAATTGTGAACTGAGCCTGGCGAATCCCTATGCAGTGACAGTAACTGGACCCAATGGAAGTCTTACGATGGCAGAGGGCGGGGAAATTATTTGTGATAACCCAAATCTAGAAGGTATCGCTGGAATTTTAGTTAATGGATTATCTGGTGCCGTTTATGGTGGGACGATAACCGACTGTCCAGATGGTTTAAACCTGGAGGGAGATGGATTTCATACCATAGATGGAATTATGATCTTAAACTCTCCACGAGAGGGAATTGTTATTGATAGTGACTCCAATAATATTGTTGGGAATCAAATTATTGATACTGGCAATGATGATGGTATAGATGTTAGAGGCGATCGAAACCAAATTATCAATAATTATATTGAATCAGCCGGCGATCAGGGGATTACGGTAAATGGTGTGTTTACACTGGTTCAGCTAAATACTGTTGTCGGTAGTACTGATGGTGATAACGGAATTGATATTAATGAAAGTAACACAACAGTTATTCAGAACTTTGTTACCGGCAGTGCGAGTAATGGGATTGAACTCAATGTGGATGTATCAAGTACTTCTATAATACAAAACATAGTAATGGAAAATGGGACAAATGGCTCACCTGATACAGCCGGTATCAATATCGCTGGATTCAATAATGAGAATAATGTGGTGGTAGGGAATACATCGCTTGATAATTCTGCATTTGATTTACGTGATCCTACCGATCCAACCTGTAGTGGAAGTAATACCTGGATTGGCAATACTCATGTAACAGCAGAACCTGCCTGTTTGGATTAAGATCGGGGAGGCTTTTAATCTGGGGAAAGTAGAAGCGTGTAAGTGATATTGCTGGAGAAGACGGAAAGATATACTGTGTTTAAGGTATACTGTGCATTTGCGTCTTCCCTATTTTGGGTAAGTTGCGGAGTTACTAAAATTAAGCCCGAACTATGATGTTCCACGCCAATGCGGACACTCGATTGCCGATAGGGTGACACTAAGGGATATGTTCTGTGAGAGAAACGACATGGCAGTCTTCTGCTTTATGAAAATCAGTTGTCGCTTCCTACAAAAATCTCAATCCGATCGACATTCCCGCTAGCATCCAGTACAGCAATTTGGTGCTTACCACTTCCCGGAAGTAGTGCCAGGTTTTCATTTCCGAGGGTTTCGCCCTTGGGTTCACCGTTTAGGAACCAATAGCGCTTTCCCTGTCCGCCAATCGCGCTCAGAGTTAAACGCGGAAGTGGGGCATTTTTGCCGGTAGGTCGATACTGGTTACCATCTCCAGCTCCGATAATCTTTAGTGGGGTCCCTGTTGTTGCAGTCGGGGTGTAACACTCGGGAGCCGTCGGAGGAATTTGTTGGGCACGGGTCTGGTTTTCAGGTAGCCAGGATTCCAGTTCTTTTGGCCAAAGGGCTAGGCTATGCCTTTGAGTAGTAGAATCCATACAACTGGGCTTTACCCGCATACCTTGCCGGTTTGCAAAGAAACTAAAGGTTTGTGCTGCCCGCAGAGGCTCACCTTGCGGCGATAGTGTTCTGGGTGTGCGCCCTTGGATTAACCAGGCGTTGTGTTGCAGATGGCAGTGGCTGGTTTGTGTGAGCGTCTTCTGGCCCCCAAGCGGCCAACAAATAGTCTCTTGAGTTACTGAGTCTGGCTTTTTCAGGTGCTGTTGTTTGTTGTCTGGTAATGCGGCGATAACTGCGTTCAACAGAGGTGTGGCACTAATGGAGCCATAGTAACCGGGTAGGGGAGTGCCATCCGGTCGGCCTACCCAAATGCCGACGGTGTAGCCGGGAGTTACGCCAATCGCCCAGGCATCCCGATAGCCGTAGCTGGTGCCTGTCTTCCAGGCGATATCTGCCTTGTTTTGTCGCACCAGATTGCGCCAACGGCGGGAACCTCCGCGATTGGAAGCGAGCATTTCAAATGTAATCCAAGCTGCCTCAGAAGACATCAGATGCCTTTCACGTACCGGCTCCTCGGGTAAATAGCGGGGAGCTGCAGTCTGGCCTCCCCGTGCCAGTGCGGCATAAATACCTGTTAGCTGGTCAAGACGAGTACCTACGCCCCCCAAAATCATGGCCAAGTTGGGTCTACCGTTACTGGGAAACTCTAGTGCTAGTCCGGCATTTTCCAGGGCTGCGGCCAATCGACCGGGGCCGTAATGTTCCAGTAGCTGTACTGCAGGGACATTGAGAGATTTCTGAAGGGCGGCAGTGGCGGTGACAGGGCCGGCGAAGCCTCGATGGAAATTTTCAGGGCGGTAATCGCCGTAGATGCGGGGCGCATCGCTGAGCAGGGAGGCGCTGTGGATCAGGTCCTCATCAATGGCAAGTCCGTACAAAAAGGGCTTGAGCGTAGAGCCCGGTGAGCGCACAGCCCTGGCCATATCCACATAGCCATAGCGGCGTCCGTTACCAAAATGAGAAGCTCCCACGTAGGCGCGCACGGATAAATCGGAATTCTCCAAAACTACAACAGCTGCAGATGTTTTGGCTGGATAGCTATCCATATGATCGCGCAGAAAATCTTCCAATCTGCGCTGGATGTTGCCGTCGATTGTGGTGCGAATAACTTCTTGATCGCTGATGGTATTCACCAGCCTGCGGGCTAGATGCGGGGCGTTTTGTGGGAATTCCAAGCGTTCCGCATAGACCTGCTCAAGTTGAGCGCGCTCAACATCCACTGCGCTCCAGACGGTAAATGACTGCAGTCTATCCAGAACTTTGTCCCGGGCTTTTTGTGCCTTTAGAGGATGCCGATCTGGTCGCAGGCGGCTCGGCGCCTGAGGCAGTACAGCTAGCAGTGCAGCTTCCGCATGGGTAAGATCGGAGGCTGATTTACGCAGGTATAGACGGCTGGCTGCTTCCACGCCTTCAATATTGCCGCCGTAAGGTGCGAGGTTCAGGTACAGATCGAGAATTTCATTCTTGCTGAAGTGCCACTCCAATTGCAATGCACGCAATATCTGCTTGGTTTTGCCCGGCAGAGTTTTGCGGTGTGGATCTAGTAGTCGCGCTACCTGCATGGTGAGAGTGGAACCGCCGGAAACGACTCGTCCATTGCGAAGGTATTGGGCTGAAGCTCGCAATAGGGCTAGCGGATTTACTCCGGGGTGCCGATAAAAGTGTCGGTCTTCGTAGGTGAGAAGAGCTTCGATAAAGCGCGGTGATACATTTTCCCGAGATATTGGGTATCTCCAAACTCCGCGACTGTCGGCAAAGAAGCGTAGTGGTTTACCGTAACGATCTGCAACGACCCGTGCAAAATCTTGAGTTTCGGGAAGAGGTGGAGGGAAAACAAAGTCGAGCAGTAGCAGTACCGCTGTGAGGGAGGCGGGCGCAAGCAGCAGTGCGTGAACTCTGCGACTGCTGCTTTGCCAGGCTCTCCGGATAGTGGCCAACAGCTTCACTGTTTACCGATTACCCGCAATTGCGTTAGGGGATTTTCACCGATAGCAAAGCGTTCCGGTTTGTACATATCCTCTACATAGGGCGGGGGCACCTGATAGTTGCCGGGGGTTACTGCACGGGCGATATAGAAGAGATTGGTGGTTTTGTATCTCAGCTGATCCAGTGCCGCCACAAAGCGGTCATCGCGATATTCAGTGTGTTGGATATTGTCCTGGGTGTCCTGCCACTGAGCGATACTTTTGCCATCGAACTCGAGTTCATCCACTTTGACACTGTCGGCCAGGTTTTGATTCTCCAGCTCAAAACCTGCGGGCAATAGGTCCACTGCAAGTAGGTCGGGCAGGCGTTGGTCCGCATCAATTTGCAAACGCACCAGGTAAAGCTCGCCCTCACGAACTTGATTGGGAATGACTTCCGTGCCATCCAAATTGTGGTAGCTGCGTTTGATTCTGACACCTTTATCCATTTCCGCCTCAGGTGACTTCTTGCTGTAACCATTGATGGTAATTGCTGCATAGAGTTTTTCTATTTGTGCAGTTACCTCAAGTGCGCTGGCGGCTTCGCGCCCGCGGAATAATGCGCTGTGCGGGTTATCGCTATTGAGCTCGCGCAAGCCATCAATACTGGCCAAAGTCGCAGACCAGTTTGCACTGCTATTGAGTTGCAACTGTGCTCCAGCCATAAACACACTATTGCGCTCCTGGGTGCTGAGATATTGGCGACCGTGGAGAAGATCTGCCAGTTCGAACACCAGGGATTCCGTTTTATCACCAGCGAAATTGTGCTCTAGGAGCAGGGAGATCATTTGGGCCGTATCCCGTAGGTCTGATCCATAATCGCCATAGTAGCTGCGGCGTTTGCGCTCAATTTTAAGCGCTTTTTGCAGGGCCTCCTGGGCCAGGGTGGCATCGCCCATGGTGTGCAAAGCGATTGCCATATGCAGATTTGGCAAGGGAGATTGGGTCAGGCTAGAGCCGCTTTCATAAAGGGTACGCAGTTGCCCGAGAGACACTTTCTGTACTCGTGAGAGCACATAGGCAGCGTAAGCTCTTGAGGCATAAGCATAGAAATCGGGACTATAGCTATAGCGTTGCTGATAGAAAGTACCGCGCTCACGGGTGTAGTCCTGCAGTCGCTTGAGTGCGGATTCCAGGCGGTTATTGTCAAATACGATTCCCTGGTCCCGGGCCCGCAATAGAAGATCGACTACATAGGCGGTTAGCCACTGGCTTTCGGAAGACTCGGAACTCCATAGGCCAAAGCTGCCGTTCCCTTTTTGCATACTGAAAATGCGTTCAATACCCGCGTCGATACGTTCGGCCCGCTCATTCTCATCCAGAGGTTCAAGGCCCAGTTTTTGCTGTCGCTGCGGCGTTGCCATGACTAGCGGGAAGGTCCGGCTGGAGGTTTGTTCCAGGCAGCCGTAGGGGTATTGCAGCAGGTTGGATAGGTGATCCTGTAACTGCAGATGCGGTCGGCTGTCCAGGGATACCAGGGTTTGAACAGTTCCAGGCATTAGGGAATCCAGGAAGCTGCTATCGGCACTGAATCTCTCGCCCTGGGACAGGAGTCTGCGCTGGTTGCGTGTGGTTGCCGGCCAAGCGGGGCGCACGCCCAGGCGCCACTGCTGTTCGATATCGATATCATTTCCATCTTTATCGACGGCACCTTGCACGACTAGTTTGAACTCTGCATCTCCGGTGGCATCTTTGGCGGTGATTGGGAAGCGCAAAGTTTTACGTTCACCATCCGCCAGTTCCAGTAACCGCTCACCCATTTCCAAATCTACCGCGCCCACTGATTGCATATTTACACTGAGTTTTTGGGAGCGGCCACTTAAGTTATTGAGATCAAGGGCCAGTGTGCTGCTATCACCAGGGGCCATAAAGCGAGGCAAGGCGGCTTGGGTGACAACTGGTGAGGCGACTGTTATTTCTCCGTCGGCGCTACCGAATCGGTCTTTGCTGAAAGAAACCGCCATTAAGCGCAGCCGTCCGTTAAACTCCGGTAGTTGTAGCGCGACCTTTGCTTGGCCCTGAGTATTAAATTCAACGGGTCCTGAGAATAAAGATACTATTTGGACGTCGGAGTTGGGCTCGTTGCCCCCTCGGGCTAGTTCCGCATCGCCGCCAAAACGTCGCTCCACCAGTTTGCCTCTGTTGGATTCAATAATGCGATGATAAATATCCCTTACATCCACACCGTAACGGCGCTGGCCAAAAAAGGCCTCGAAGGGATCCGGAGTTTCGAAGCGGGTGATATTGAGCACACCGACATCGACGGCGGCCAGGGTAGCCCAGGCTTTGTCTCCGTTTTGTTCGATAGAATTTTCGTCGGCAGAAATGGTAACTTCAATTTCCGAGCCGGGGAGGGCATTCGTGGGCGCTTCTAGTGAAATGGGCAGACGCCGAGGATCACGATCCAGGGGCAAGTGGGCGAGACCAAAAGCGCGATTGGGGGCGATACGCTCATTCTTGTCCGCAGGACGCAGAGCAGTAACAGAAATATAGGTGTCGTGGCGATCCCACTCAGGAGAGATTGGGATTTCGATATTGGTGCCCGACTTTTCTACAGGTAGTCGTTTGGACCACAATAGTTGGTCGCTCTCCACCAACACCAACGCCTCTCCGTCAGCGGGCGGTACTATGGTGAGTTGCGCCAGATCTCCAGAAGAGTACCTTGGTTTATCCAGTGACAGGGCCACGGTATCTGGACGCGCAGCCTGGCCTTTGGCTACTTGGTCCTTACGCCACCAGTAATACCAGTCCCGGCCGGCGTGGAAGCGTAAGCTGCTGGTTGCCCCCGTATTGGTATCAGTGACTTCTAAGCGGTAGTGGCCGTGTTCCACTGGGACTGTGAGCTTCAGTGGCTGCTCTTCGGTGAATTGGAGCTTGCGACTGAAAGTTTCAAATTCAGCACTTGAGTATTCATAGTGCCAGCCCCGATTTGCAGAGTACTCCCAAAAGTACTGGCGGTCTTCGGAAATTAACACCGCTTTGAGATCCCGCCCGATAACAGGCTCGCCCTTTGCGTCGGCAACCACTATTTCAAATTCTGGCCTGCTGTTGGCCGATGGGTTTTCCTCTCCAAAATTTGGGCGAATACCTACCACCGGGTGTGTGGGCCATATCAGGACTGGATGTTGGCGAGTTACCGGGCGGCCGCCGGATTCGAACAGGCTGGAAACCAAGTTGATTTTCAGCGGGCTCTTTGCTCGTTTCCAACGGGAGCGCAAGGTCAGATTGCTCAACCCTTCCTCATTGAGCTCAATCGTTGGGGCATGAAACTGTCGCGTGGGCAAAGATTCATTAGTGTTCCCAAATAAGAACCCTTTCCACTGGGGGAAGGGCTCGCGATAGTGGCTAATTTGCACCAGAGTTTCCAGGCGGTTTTTTGCCGCTGGCGCGCCATAGAGATAACTACCTTCTACTTGAAGTTCGAAAGATTCTTTGTGGCCCTCTACCAGACTGCGCTCTTCACCATCTTGCAAAACCAGCTTCATTCGCTCTGGCAGGAATTCTTCTACCTTAAATGGATAATTCACTTTGCGCCCATCGGCTAGCTCAACCTCCAAGCGCCAATCACCGGTAGGTGAATTTTGTGGAAGTGGGATAAGATTTTCGTAGTATCCGGGCGCGCTGGCGTGCCATGTGAATGCGCGCGCGCTGGTATTATCCGGCTTTATGAGTTCTGCCTTGATCGGCAGGTCTTTGATATAGCGACCATCATAATTGCGCAGCAGCCCGCTCACCTGGATCGATTCATTGGGGCGATACAGATCTCGCGGGCCATACATGAAAAACTCCATCGGCCTTGAAGGGCGCTGGCCCAACTGAAAATCCGAAAGGTCCAATGCAGGTTCACGTAGGTCGAGTATGGAGAAGTGACCGGTGTCAGGATCTCTTGCGATGAAGAAGCGCTGTGAGTCTTCCTGTTCCTGCGACAGAGCAAAGCGCACCTGGCCGTCTTGGTCGGTTGTGTATTGCTGGATTAGCTCCCCTTTGTTGTTGAGCAGCTCAACCTCAATGCCCTTAAGAGCCTGCCCTTCATCCAGAGATGAAACATAGAGGTCAACACTGTTTGGATAGTACCGCGCATGAAGGCCTAAGTTGGAGATGGAGAAGTGGGTGACATCATAGAGATTAGTGTCATACACGCCTGCCGGCTGCATAACTGCGACATAGATTCCTGGTTGTTGCAGGGGCTTTATATGCCCGATAGAGAGGTCGAAATCTCGCTGGACGTATTTCTCCTTGGTGAGATCGAACTGGGCACTATAGACAAAATCGGCCACTTGATTGAGAGACTTTAAGCGATAGTAGTATTTTAGTGACTGGCTTTTGATCAGCCTGAAGAACTCGGAATAATGCTCAGGTTTCACTCTATGGAAGTGAATCTGTGCAGCTTCAACACTGACTGCAGTAACAGGTAGGCCGGGAGTTACCGTCGCGGGAAAAATACTTCCATTGCTGGCAAAGCTGATACTGGGCTCAATCCGTCGGGTGCGAATCTTCTCCTGTTTCTCTTCCTGTAACTCCAAGCCGTTTTCGCCGGGCAGACCCGGGAGCACGGTGAGTTTATAGCGAGTATCTGGTTCAATATGAGGAAAATAGAGAATTTTCTGGTTATCGGAGAGAACCCAACCACCATCTACACGCTCGCCATCGTCACGGGATAGATTCATGTAGGAGCCAAAATGGGCATTGCCCAGTAAAGGTTCAGAAAAGATAACAGCGATGGCCCTTGCATCTTTAAACGTCCGCTCCCCAACATGGAGGACCTTTAGAAAGTGATCCCCGGAGATTTGAGTACTGGCACTGGCTGTGACTTGTGAAGGGGTAGCATCATTCTCTGTCAGATCAGTAGAATTTCTTTCAGAAGTGCGCTGGGCTTCATCAGCTTTCGAGAGTGCTTCACTAGAAGAGGCCGCTTCTTTTTTATGCACTTTCTCAGTGGGGCTGAGAGTCTGTTCCAGGTTGTTACCCTCATCAACGCTCCCGCCCTCCGCAAGCTTGGGGGTGTCAGCGAGTTTCTTCTCTGGCTTTTCTTGTGAGCAAGCCATAGCAATAAGACAAAGAAGAATGACCGCAATCCAGCGTGGTGAGCGGTGAAGGGACATGGGAATTTCCTTATAGAATCCTTTTAACGGCGCACAATTTAGTCCGTCTTTAAATATGTCTCAAGTTTCCTCCATGGTTTCTGTGCTCGGTATCTATTCCTGATGCAAGCGTGTACCAATAGTGAGGCGGGGATTACTGATGGCTAGAAAATATATTTATAGAATGATGGGATGGCAATTAGATGGTTTAGGGAGTAAGCGACCTTCCTGTTCTATGGTGCCAGGTTGAGGCGTGTAGTTTATTCGATAATCACTAGTTCAATTGAATCTAGCCGAAATAACGTTGTATCACTACACCTATGTTGGCTTCTTTTTACGTTTAAATAGCTTAATCCAGAAGATTCCTTCAAAGATAATGCCAAGAGCAAGGAAGATTACTCCTCCCACAGGGACTCCGAAAGCGTAGCAGGCAATCGCCGCAAATAAAAATAGCAGTGCGGTGGCAATTCTTTTCACTTTGATATTCCTTTGTTATGCCTCAGTACTACCCTAAGCTTATCCTACTTCAAAGACTATACTGAATACCGGACTTAAACCCAACATAAATAATGCCCAAGCATAGAACTGTGGAACAGAAAGCTAAAGGCAGATAGAGTTTGTGATGGCCATGCCTGATCCTGTAAATCGTCACCACTATCAGCGAACTTAAGGCCAAAAGTGCCGATAAGCCTAGAGCCATTAAGATGACTTGAACTTCAGTAATACCATCATTTCCGGCAACTAGCGTCGGTTCTAAATACTTGGGGCCGCTTTGCCTGGCAGCTGTTACAGCGGAGACACTTTTGGCTAGAAGCAGTTCGTTACCATTAAGCCCTCGCCAGTACTCCATAATGGAAATAAGAGTTGCTATTGAACTTGCTATAAGGCAAAGGCTGATTTTTGAAGCGGTAGCCATGATGCTTGAAGTTGGGGGCATACAGAATGTCTTATTTTGTCTTTCTATTGAGTTTGCTTTGCCAGAATGTGATTAGTAAGCAGGCAGCTAATGTAGGTATGAAAACGACTGAAGCTTGAAACATCAATATGGAGGCCTGGATCTTCAGAATTTCACCTTCACCAAAAGAGTTATCGTAAATGTAATGTGCAGCCAGAGTGTAACTTAGGCTGACTAATATAGAAGTAATCAGTGGTCTTAGAATCATTGTTTTAGTTAACTATGAAAACTCAGCTTGGATGGCCTTTAAGGATAAACTAAACCTGTGTTAGATTTCTAAGGAAATTATTAATTGATTCTTGTAGTTCGTAATCCTCTGTACTGACAGAATATATACGTGCTTTATGGGCAAATTCCAAGGCTTTATCTTGTTTGTTTAGCATCAAGAAACGTTCAGCCATTTCCAGGGCAATTGAAGCTGAATACGAAGGGAGATCTAATTTTATGGAGCAGTTAAGTCCCTGAGTGTATGCCTGTATTGCATCCTCACAGCTTTCTGAAAAATCACCCAGAGCCTCCCACTGTAGGGGATGGTCTAGCTCGCCTTCGGCATATTTTGCGCATAGTCTCTCTAGCGAGTTGAGGGAGTCTTGGCACCCAGCTTTATCTCCAGAGGCGGATTTATTGACTATCTCAAGTGCGAGTTCATGTACATCATCGTAAAGTGGTGTAATCATTTAGAAATTATACCTAAGAGCTGAAATATAAAAAATATCGATATAACAGTGGGTACTTATTGCCAAGACGAGTCTTTTGTAGATCGTTGCCAGATATTAGAGGTTTCGACTTCGCAAGTTTAAGTACGTTCTCACCAAGCGGTGACTGGTATTGCTGTAAAGAGATCACAGATAGCGGCCTAGGTTTTTATAGGGAGTCTCAGACTAGATAGTCAACCTTACTCTTTCATATGTACTATCTTACTGTTAGGTGGGGTTATATGAGGTAGCCTGTGAAAGTACTGATTGTTGGGGCTGGGCCCACTGGCCTTACTACAGCGGTCGAGCTTGCTCGGCGAGGGCTATTGCCAAGAATTGTGGACCGCCGGGATAGCGCTTCAACCCTTAGTCGAGCGGTGGGAGTTACTTCTCGCAGCCTTGAGTTGCTTTCACACTCTGGCGTTTCTGAAAAGTTGATTGCTGAGGGGATCGCTGTTCAGAGCGCATGCATTTACCTAAATACGCATTTAGCACTAGAGTTTCCCCTCCATTCCAATCGGACCTATTTCCCCGCCATTCTTGGACTTCCTCAAGACAGGACTGAAGCTCTCATGGCTCAGGTTTTATCTGGTATGGGAGTCGAAGTTGAATACAGGAAAGAACTCAAAACCCTTACCGAGGAGAAGAGTGGGGTAGTGGCTTTTTTTGATAATGGTGAAGAGGAGCGATTTGACCTGGTCGTAGGAGCGGATGGAATTCGCAGTACTGTTCGTGAAGCTGCAGGCATCAGTTATCCTGGATTTGATTTGGAAGAAGTGTGGTCAATCGCGGATGTTGATACAGGGGATTGGCCTCCTAAAAGAAAGTTTACCTTGGTCAAAATGGAATCTGGCGTGGTCGCTGTTGCGGTGCCTTTGGGAGAAGGCCGACACCGTCTGGTAGCTAGCTGTGATAATGCAATTAAAGCATTTCCGATGGCGGTGGATGTTAAGAGGGTTAGGCGGGAGGGAACCTTTAAAATTTCAATTCGGCAAGCGGAAACTTACTCAAAAGGTAGGATACATCTAGCTGGGGATGCTGCCCATTGTCACTCTCCGGTTGGGGGTCGAGGTATGAACCTTGGGATAGCTGATGCAGCCGAATTGGCAAAACGAATTACTGAGGGGCAGCTCTTAGGCTACTCTGAATTGCGCCATCAAGAAGATAAAAAGGTTATTGAGGTTACTGAGCGTGGCCGGAAAATGATCACTGGACAATCCCTGAAAGCAAGATTTGAATTTAGAGCGTTAATCGCTGCCGCCAGTTCTATTCCTGCGGTGCGGAGAAAACTGGGGCAGTTTGCGGTAGAACTTTAGGGGCATTCCAACCTATTTTTTTAGTTTTACAGCTGTACCAAAAACAAGAATTTCTGAGGAGCCATCCATAATTGCGCTTGTAGTAAAACGAATTCCTACCACGGCATCAGCGCCTTTTTGTCGGGCACTGTCACTTAATCTTTGAAAAGCTTTGTTTCTCGCTTCGGTCAGCATTTCCGTATAGCCTCGTATCTCTCCACCGACAATACTCTTTATACCTGCCATTAAGTCACGGCCGATATGTTTTGATTGAACAACGTTGCCCGTAACGATATCCAGTACCTCCGATATTTCTCTTCCTGGTACTGTCTCTGTAGTTGAAAAAATCATATCATTTCCTTAATGATAATTACCTATATTTTTGGCTCTTTTGGTGATCTTACCCTAACCTGGATCCGTTATGCGAATATATTTAATTGTTTGATGGTGGTCGAATGTTTGTTTTTAGCTACCGTACCTTTTCTGGGTTTTAGCTTTTATCTTACATTAAATGAGGTAGGGTTCCGGGGTGAAAAGTGTAATGATCATATAGGCCAGTAACTTTTGATGGAATATGAGCTAAATTAAAAGCAATCCAGTAATTGCTGCAACTTTCTCTATAGTAAGTTGTCCACTTTTATTTTGGTATAATGGGGGGGAATCAGTGCCCTCAATAAAGTCTCGGCTACTCAATGTAATAGCCCTTGCTGCGCAAAAGCGCGCAGTTATGACCTTAGATTAGAGAGGATTTGGTAAAATTTAGGTTAAAATTCCCTAGTGGGGTTAATGTGGGTACATAAAAGTTGCTTAAAATGTACTCCTTCATGAAGTACTTATTTCATGCTTTCTCCTTTCTTAAGGGGAGTAAGCACTGCCAATAACCAACATCTATCCACTGGTTAAATTTTCGGCCGACCTCTTTGAAATGAGCAACTTTTTCCATTCCAAACTTCTCATGAAGTGCTACGCTGCCTGCATTTGGTAGAGCTATACCGCAGATTACCGCGTGGACATTGAGTTCACTTAACTGTTTAAACAGTTCATTATAGAGCTTCGAGCCCCAGCCTTTAGAGGAATAGTTCGTGTCCAAGTACACGGTAGCCTCCACCGAATACTGGTAAGCACAGCGTCCTTTCCATTTACTGGCATAACAATAGCCAATTAAACGGCCCTCATTCTCAGCAACTAACCAAGGAAGATTGTTTTTTGAGCATTCTTCGACTCGGTCGGCGATAATTTCTGCAGAAACTGGCTCTACCTCAAAAGTGATACAGGTATTCTCCACATAGTAATTGTAGATTTTAGCAATCCCAGCAGAGTCAGAAGCTTTAACTGCTCGTATCATACTGTTGTCTCTCCCTATGGTTGATAGCATTGGCCAGAGATTGGTGGTGAACTGACTAGCCAGATACCTGCTGGCTGGCTCTGCAAAGCATTTATTAATGCTTACTTTTCTTTTTACTATTTAGCGACTTTTCCATGGCCTTTGATTCTTCTAGTGTACGAACGGACCAATCTATTCGCTGCTGATCAGAAACTATATCAGAATCAATGTTATAAAGGCTCCAGTTTCCAGAGTCATCTTTAACAAACTGAGTGCCGTACCACTGTGGCTGACCAAGATTCATCATTAAGCGATCCCAAGTGGCCGCTTTTAGCCAATTAGCTTTATTCTTATCTTCTGCCAGGGTTGCTGTAATAGTGGCAAGAGCATGGGCCAGTCTTATATCTTCTGATTTATTACCATGCTGAAAGATAAGTGCCGCATTATAGTAATCCTCTGAGGTTCTGATTCGGCCTTCTGCTAGCATTTTTGAGACTTTTTTCGTCGATCCTCGTCTTCTTTATTGAGTGAACTCCAGTCAATTTCACTGTGAGGTATATTGCGTGCATTTTGATCCTGGTTAAATAGTTCTGCTAGTTGGATATTTTCCGGCGTAGCTTTGTCGTTGTGAGAATCGTAACCCTCCTCTGTCTCAACAGCGAGGGAGGTATGAGCGACAAATCCAAGAAAAAGAGATAGATATTTAAGTGGGATATATTTCATATTGAACTCTACACGTCTGGCCATCGGAGTGATGGCAACTGGTAGTTTCTATGTGTGTGATAATTCTTTAGGGAAGCTTCCTCTTCCTCCAAAAAGGGCAGACTTGATATTCATTGATTATCACTGCTGCTCTATTTTCTTCTTTATGAGCCATATATCAATAGTGAAAGATGCATTATAAATCCGGATTGGTTTTACAGGGTTGATTTTACAAAATGTAAAGCTTCTGATTGTTCCTCTGGGCTGAGAAGAGCTTTCAGCCTTCTAACCTCTCTCTTCGCATCCAGATAAATACTTTGATTGGATTCACTGAAATCTTTATGATATGGATAGTGTAAAATATAGACTCATACCAGCCCAGTGCCTGAACAGGGTCTTTGTATTCATACTGGTCGCCTGAGTAGGCTGTACCGAGGTGTCTTCGCGCTTCACTCCTCCCTTTTTTACGACTTGCTTCCATGAATCGACAGCGGCGGCCCGGTCCTGCTCCACACCTAAGCGGATATGAGTGAGAAAAGTTAATGTGCTTGGGGTTATTGCTTTTTTCTCATTATCTCCGCTGTATTTAAAGGGTATCCTCTTGATGTCCACAGCCTATAAGGGGTAGGGGGAGTAGATTAAATAGTGTTAATTTTTTTGTCATTTTCTCTTTAGGCTTGAATGTTATGTCTTGGTGATAGATGTCAAGTTAGCATCGTAATTTTAATGTTTCAGAATCTATAGCCAGAAAATTTAGATCTTGTAGCTTTCTGGTGAATGTCGATGTTTGGCGTTGGAGAATTTGTTTATTTTGCCGGGAAATCGCTTCTCAAGGTGGTTGTGCTACTGCCATGCTAGCCAGTTAGGTACTTACCACAGTATGAGCCAGGACGTCTGCGAGTTTTCATGGACGCCTAGTTCTTCTTCACGAAGGAATAAACCTTCAGGGCTGCAGGTTTCTTTGAGTTATGGGGCCAGATATCACGATGTCAATCGCTTTCCAGTCCCCACCTCAAGGCAGCAGCGGGTGGATTTATATTCACCTGATTGACTGTGTGCTCGAATTTAGCGGGGAAGGGTAAGAGCGTTTTAAAACTTACCCCTCTAATCAGCTCTTATCGTTAGCGTTACATGACGCACTCAGTAACGACTACTATAAGTAGCCATTACCATCAATGGTAATTATAATTATAGATCCGACCATCTGAGCCGCCAGCTACATATATATTCTCGCCAATGACTAGTAAATCAGCCGTATAACCAGAGATGGGATCAGCGCAAGTAGCCTCCGAATCCTCTGTCAATGGCGCTGCCAGTAAACAAAGCTGGCTGTTTTGAGAAAGATAGACCAAATTATCCTGAAAGTTTGTTGCGCCATTAATTTGATTCGAATAGTCACTAATGTCGGGCGAATGGTATTTGAATTCAAATATTGGATCACCAGTATTAGATTTTCCGTAAATTTCAACATCTTGATAAGTGCTTACATACATCTTTCCATTGGCAAAATTGATATCTGTCACCTGTGTTGTGTATGCTGAAAACTCAGAAAATACTGGGTCATTAAGCCAGGAATTTAAGTCCAGCCTTTTTATCCAGCTGCCGGAGCCAGTAAAATAAAGGCTATTATCATTGGCAACCATTTCATAAGCATCAAATTCTAGGGGTACTGATTTTCCACCTGAAAATGGAAGTTCCTTATCATCTACAAATGAGAGAACTTGATCATCCGCTCCCCAGACGCTAGTAAAGATAAAAACCATATCACTTTCAACAGCGATACTTTCCGCCCAACCAGACCCAGTTGGATTGAGATTATCATTAAGATTAATTTCACTCAGTAGCGTAATTTGTTCAACATCAACAATATCAAAGGCCTGTATACGATTTGTAAAAGCTGACCTATTTGATGCATATAATAAGCCCTTTTCTGAGATGGCCATATTCCCAAATTGGCCATCGATAGAATTTATCAGTTGCAAGTTCTGATCAAGGACCCTGATGGGGCCGCCGCCATTAAGTAAGAATATAAATCCGTCGTAGGCCAAGAGTTTGTTTGCATTTCCTTGGCTGTCAAAAGCGGACTCCAGCTCTATGGTTGTTTCGTTGTAGTCCACTAATTTCCATAGCCCAGTAGCACTTGAAATGTAAAGGCTCTCATCAATCACTCTCATAGTATAGACATGCCCAAGCTCCACATTGACGGATTGCCCTCCGAAAAAACTACTGTCAGACACGCTGTAAATGGATAGTGGCTCATAGTATGAAGAATAAAATAGGTGTCCATTGTGTATTGCTACTGCATCACCATAGCTACCTCCAACAGTTCTGAGCTTAATAGGATTAAATGCGTCTGAGATGTCAAAAACATCAAGTCCATCTGTATTCACAGAATAGAGTCTGTCGGTATCCAGATAAAATGCTGCAGCACCGGGCGCGCTGGCAGTGCCAAGTATCCGTTTGCTTATAATCTGAGGGTTAGTTAAATCAGCGATATCGATGATATAAAAACTATCGTAATCTGTGGCATACAAGACATTTCCGTTTATTGCCATATACCCCCACTCACTGTAAGTATTATCTTCGTAGTAAAGGCTGAGTTGGCCTACCTCATTAATTTTTTTGGGGTCCTGGACGTCAAGAACTGTAATTTTTCCATAAGTTAGGAATATGTAAACGTAGTTCCCTTTTACTTCAATAGAGTTAACGCCTGCATAGTCCGAATCCGTAAATTTCCCCAATAAAATCGGGGTATCAGGCACAGTTATATCATATATTGATAGCCAGTTACCTCGGCTGGCAACATACAGGCGATTATCGACTATTTTGACATCACTTGTTTCGGCAGAATTTTGGCTGGTTTGGGAAGTGTCGAGATTACCAACAGGGGTAAAGTTTCCAGACATTATTCGATATATTTCTGTGCCCGCGCCTGATGCTGCGCAATAGACGATATCATTTTGAACAGCAAAATCCAGGCAGGAACCTTGTCCCCAACGGCCAACCATTTCCAGTATATTTTCTGGTTCTGGTTCTGGTTCTGGTTCTGGTTCTGGTTCTGGTTCTGGTTCCGTTGTAGACGAAGCGGAATCTTCGGCCGGTTCGTCGGATGCTCCCGACCCGGAGCCGCCGCCACAGCTGGCGAGCAGTACTAGCATAACCAAAAAAACAAAACGATTGAAAATTTTCATCCCCATCTCTATCCCTGACCTATTATTCCGAATATAAGAAAGTGGTTGTTTTTTAATCTGAAACCGCCAAAATGAATACGGTAGTTAAATTCGGTGCTTTATATCAGAATATTGCCTGGCTTTGCTAGCTTTTCCGAAACTAGAACGGACGTGTGAAAATATCCTCAACGCGTCAAAAAATCCTCGTAGATAACTAATGCGCAACGATAGGCTTACTCGGGCATGAAATCGAAAGCGTTCAGTATTTTCTAAATTTCCTCGGTAGTTGAAGTTGTTGGTGGTATATAAAGAAGTCAGCTAGTTTTTTGGTCTTAAGTTTAACTTTGTTCTAATTTCTCAATATCCAGAATTGCTAAGGCGATTAATAGTGATCTTGAAAGGCGAGTTGCTATCTGGGCTTTGATGAGGTGAGTCGGCACAGTTTACTAGTTGCTATGACCTTGATAAAGAACGTTTATGCTTTTGGCCCATTATTATCACTTTTATATAAGTGTATGCAGTGTGTTCAGTCATCTACCTATATTTTTGTTGTAAATATAAAGTGTATCTTCATCAATTTTGAAGATAATGAAAGCTTGTTGTCATCTTTGGTTTTCTAATAGGCTCACTTAGCTTTCTTTTTCGCTGCTCAGGATTATCTATTTGTAATATTCTAATCATTAATATGCGAATTGAACCTGGACTCTTCATAAATTCGCATGAATAGCTATAGCTATCTGCTTTCGAAAGCTCGCAGAATCACAGCGGCAATAACGGTGATTAAGTTCAGTTATCGATATGGATCAACTTGATGATTCTTTACCGATAGAATTCAACATAAAATTTTACATCCCCTAACGGTCTTATGTGATGCCTTATAGTTGGCTCTACGACGCCAAACTTCTTAGGGCTCAGTTCAATAATCTCCACTTCGGGCTCTTGAATCGTATATTCCAATGATCCAGAGAGGATCACTATCTTCCCCCATACGCCTTCCTTGGTAGTATGATCTTTCAATAGCCCTGGAGGGATATTCTCCTCAGTGAATTCAGGGGTTTTCTTATATGGGGCTATATTCCTTGGAAATTCTTTCATTGATACTGGCCTTTTATCAACTTGAGTGGGTTTTGGCAGTCCAGGCTTTGTTTATAGGTTGACTTGAGGCTCTTTGTTTGAATAGGCCTCAATAAACTTTAGATAGGTCGAGACTAGAAGAGTAGGTGCCTCCCACTGCGGATAATGCCCAATCGTTCCCAGTTCAACAATATCTGCTGGACGATCAATCACTTGACGAAATCGATCCACCATATGCTTCCCTGAAACTGGGTCCAGTGAGCCATTGATTAGCAATAGGGGGCCGGGGTATCGCTTTAGGGCGTCGACCCAGCGCTGACGATGTTGGCGCCTGTCGCGCATATAGCTGATTAGTTTATAGAGGAGCCGGTTACCATTCTTATATTGGAGAATTTGCCACAAGTCTCGCAATTCTCTGTCAGAGGGTTGTGTGTCGGGTCCGAAAATGGCACTGAAGCTGCGGCAAAACTGTCGGTAACTCATTAGTTTATTTATCAGAAAACCTGCGGGAGAGAGCAGCAGCTTTTGTACGAGACGCGCTTGATGAGTTTCTGGAAATAGACCGCCATTCAGTAGGCATGCTGAGGTATACCTCGTGGTACCACCGCTATTGGCTCTGGCGAGTAACTCTTGGGCAACGGTATCCCCATAGTCATGGGCCAGCAGGTGGACCTTGTTGATGTTTAAATGTTGCAGAAGAACTTCATGTAAATCAGCTTGCTCGTGGATACTGTAGTTATGCTGCTTGGGTTTGTCTGAGTAGCCGAATCCCAGCATATCCATAGCAATACAGCGATAGTGCGCTGTCAGTTGGGCCCATACCTTTTGCCAGTCGTAACTACTGGTTGGAAAACCGTGAATCAAAAGCAGTACTGGTTTCTGTCGGCAGCTTGGGTTGCTATCGACATAGAAGAGTTGATGGTTTTGATAATCAAAAATCTTTCCGTTTGATAACCACTGCTGAGGCTGCATTGGCTGTTCCATTTCTTATTGTTGTATTTGCTGTAAAGATTGCACGATGAGCGCGCAACCTCAAGCAGCGGCTATCAGGTGGAAAGTAATTATCCTGTTCCTTGCAATGCGTATATCGCGGGCTTGTTGATTATCCTCCATACAGAAAGCAGGGAAACCGAAGCGGTTAGGGCGATAATAAGCAGTGGTGGTAGCAGCCAGCCCCAGAGGCTGGTTTCAATACTGAACTCGCTTTGCTCAAGCCAAAGTGCCAGTGGGACTACTACCAAAGTCGCTACAGCGATACCGATAACGACGGGAATCAGGCTATCGATCAGAGTGTGATAGAAAATCGTCGCTGGGCGGGCGCCGATTGCCATGCGCACGCCAAGCTCAGTACGCCGCAGTTGTACACTGTAACTGAGTACTCCAAAAATACCGATGGCAGCGAGGCTGAGTGCCAGTAACGTCAGGGCGGTGGTTACCCAAACTGAGACCCGGTCATTACTTAGGAGTAGGTCTCGCGCCTGCTCCAGGGTGAATAGCTCAGAAACTTTGTACTGCCTGTTTACTTCGGCAAACTCCCGATTAATCTCTGTGGTACTGAGTGGTTGGTGAGGCTTATGTCTGAGTACCAGTAGGGGATAGCTCACGTTGATACCACGGACAAATAAGCGGGCGGGTTCCTTTTTGCCGGGCAGGCTTGCATTGCGCACTACACCGACCACTTGGTAGGGCAAGTCACCTCGCCAGTAGTAGCGATTGCCTAATACCTCTCCTTCCGGTTCCAGTTGCCGGGCCAGGGTTTCGTTAACGAGCATCATGCGATTGTTATCGGAAAACTCAGCCGCATTGATATGGCGGCCAGCTACCAGTGGCATACGCAAAATGGAAAGGTAGTTTTCGTCGACAACTGTGGTCTTGGCCATCACCGGGTTTTGTCGGCTGGCATCATGGCTCAGGGATGTGGTCCAGAGTGGTCGGCTGATAGAGATAGGAGTGTTTAAGCTCAGGCTGGCATTTTGTACTTTAGGGTGCTCCAGTAATCTCTGCCTGATGGCCTTCAGGTAACTCTCCCGTTCGGCAGTGGGGGCACTCCTAAGATTGCCGATATTCAGAGTCATCACTTGAACGTTGTCCAAGGGGAAGCCAAAGGGCTGGTTAATCAGTCGGTTAGCTTGAAGGAAAATCTGCAAGCTGGCGACGATAAGCAAACTGGTCATCGCCACTTGGCTGCTGATGAGGAGTTTGCGGATTAGAGGCGAGATCTGTACGCCGGAACCTTTGCCGCTGCTCTGCAGCATTTGATTCAGTGCGCGGTAATTAACCTGGCGACTGACTATGGCTGAGAAGAACAGGGCGAGCAGTAAGGCACACAACAGTGCAAAGACCAGTGTCTGCCAGTTTAAGGTGAGCTCTTGAATGCGAGGAATCTGTTCCGTAGCCATCACCTTTAATACTTCCGTCGATCCCAGGGCTAAAAGTAGAGAAAGTAATGCAGCCCCTAACATAAGTAGGCCGATTTCACATAGCAGGGCCAAAAAGATATGTTTTTTGTGTGCGCCCAGCGCGGCCTGTATCGCCATATTGCGTTGTTGTTTGGCTGCGCGAGAAAGAATCAGGTTGGTAACATTGGCGCAGGCAATTAACAGAAGTACCAGTGTGCCGCCCATAACCATTAGGGTTCGTGTGGCGCTGTCACCAAGGATTTTATTGGCGAAGGAGGTGAGTCGGTATTCAACGGACCTTTCTACTGAAGAGGATCTCCCCGCTAGGGCCGCTTGATACTGGGCGTCCATTAATGTGCTCAATTCATGCCCTGCATTGGATGGGTCAATGCCCTGCTTCAGCTTTCCTGTGAGCATGCGAAAAGGCAGGAAGCCTCTCCAATTATTTCTGCGCTCTACTTGTGTATCGTTAAAGTCCCAGGGCAGCCAGACCTCTGTTTGCCGGCCCTGTTTATAGATTTGGGGTTCAATGAAGTCTTTGGCGGTGACGCCGACAATGCGAAAGTCCACCTCCCCAAATTGCAGGCTTTGCTCCAAGACATTTGGGTTGCGCCGGAACATCTGCTCCCAGGTTTGATAGCTGATAACCGCCACAGGGACTCGGCTATCGAGCCCTTCATCGGCATTGAATTGTCTGCCCAGGGCCAGGGGTGCTCCAGCCAGCTGGAGATATTCCGGAGAGACATAGGAAACATTAACCCGTGGTGATCCGGATAAATTGCGAACCACATCTTCCCAGAAGTACACCAGGGCGCTGGACTCGAAGAAACTATCGTTCTTATAGATTTCAACCAGGGCGGGGTATTGGCTGTTGTTTTCCAGCCGCAGCTGCTTGTTCTGGTAGAGATTACCATTCACGACATACAGCCGGTCTTCGTCTGGGTAGGGTAGGGGGGCGGCTAGCAGTTGATAATTGAGATTAAACAGCGTTACCAGGGCGCCGAGGGTGATACCCAGGGTCAGAATAATAGTGGTGGCGTAGCTCCGCGCCCGGTTGAGGGACTGGAGGGCAATGGACAGGTCCTTTGTGGTGATCATAGGGCCATCTCATGGAGCTCTTTTAAGGGCTGCGGCGTTGAGATTTTTCCATCCAGCAGATGCAATTGGCGGCTGGCCATGTCTGCATAACGAGGGTCATGGGTCACCATGCACAGGGTGGTCCCTTCATTGTTGAGCTGCCGCAGCATTTCCATTACTGCATCGCCATTGTGGGAATCCAGGTTGCCGGTGGGCTCGTCCACTAGTAGCAGGGACGGATTGCCAACTAGCGCCCGGGCTATGGCGATTCGCTGCTGTTGGCCACCGGATAACTGGTTAGGTTTGTGAGAGGCCCGGTGACTCATTCCCACCTTCTCCAGACAGTGTTTCACTTTTTTGTCGGCTTCAGGCTTAGGAATGGGATTGCGGCGGTATCGCAGGGGCAAGGCTATATTGTCGTAGACAGAGAGTTCGTCAATCAGGTTAAAGGACTGAAAGATAAAGCCTACTTTCTCGTTGCGAATAGTCGCTGCCTCACTCAGCGACAATTGAGCGACTTCAAACCCTTCAATCTGATAGCTGCCACTGGTGGGGAGGTCCAGCAGTCCGAGAATCGAGAGAAGTGTGGATTTACCGCAACCCGAGGGGCCGCAGATAGATACAAATTCCCCCTGGTAAATACTCAGGTCAACGCCCCGCAGGGCGTGAGTTTCCATTTCTTCGGTGCTGAACACCTTAGTGATCCCGGCCATATGAAGGATTGGCTTGGACATAGCGAACTCCCTGTTCTCGCTTTAGTCAATAATCTGGATATGCTCAGCTTCATTAAAATTGGCCATATCCGAGAGGATGATGCGGTCTGCTTCATTGAGGCCTTGGGTGATCTGGATATATCGACCTGACTCCTCGCCGAAGCTGATGGGCTGGAGTGCCGCTTCCTCCCCGTTTTCGTTAATCAGGAACAGATTGGCCTCACTGTGCCTCTGCACATTGATAGGTCTCTCGACGAACAGCGTATCTTCCATCGTGGCAGTGAAGATCCGGGCATCGACATTGAGCTGTGGCCTGGCAGACTCTGGAGCGCCCGCGCTAAAAGCAATTTCCACTTCAATATTGCCGTCCCTAACCTCAGGAGTAATACGGGTTACCATACCTTCGACTTTTTCTCTGCGGGTATCAATTTCAGCGGGTTGGCCAACCTCCAGTTGCTCTGCTTTGGATTGCGGTACTTGAACCAAAGCGAGAAGATCAGTCTCACTGCCGATCAGCGCCAGCTCCTGCCCGGGATCGACACCTTGCCCCAGCTCTACCGGTAGTCGTTGCAGAATGCCGTCCAGGCCGGCGCGTACTGTCATTCGGTCTGTACGTTGCTGGATACTTTGCAATTGGGTTTGGGCTTGGTTGATTTGCTCGCGCTGGATTAACTCTGATTCGACGGCGACTTTGCGCAAGTGATTGATACGCTGTTTTTGCAGGTCCACACGTTTTTTCATCTGTTCCTGGCGTAAGACGGTGGTTTGGTAGGTGAGCTGGGAAACCACTCCACTTTTTACCAGCTCGTCCTCAGCTTCGCGACGCAACTTGATCACTTGGTAATTGGAGTTCAGTTCCGCGAGTATGGCTTCCTCCGCGAGAACATCGCGCTGGTTGTTCAGAACAAGCCGACGCAGATTAGCTTCCTCTTGTTCCAGGGAGGTTTCGGCTGCATCCAGGTCGCGCATTAACTCTGGATTACTCAGCTGCATAATGATGCTATCACTTTGTACTTCTGCACCGGGACGCAACATGATTTTTTCAACATTCGCTGCGGTTAGGGCGGTAATTAAAGTCTGCTTGTCTGAACGCAGCCTACCGTAGCCATCTACCACAACCTGCAGGTCTCCCCGTTGGACGGTACCCAACATCAGCTGTTCCCGCTCAACCTTGTAGGCGCTGTCAGGAAGTAACAAGAGGGTGCTGGTAAATGCCACAAAAGCAAGAGCAGCACCACCTAGCATTAAAGGGTGCTTAATCAGGGGGCGTTTCTTAGGTTTAATAATATCCATATTGCGGCATTTCCTTGGTTAAGCAATCGTTGCACGCTTTTCTACTGTGAAACCTTGATGCGGGGGCGAGTTAGAGGTGGAAAATCATAACTATTTAAAACGGGTGTATTCCTGTTGGAACTCCGAGGGAGGGCGGGTTTTTATCTTGTAATTAGTACTGTCGAGCATATTTTTGTGATCAAAACTCAGGGCTTTAAAAGGGTTGTAGGTGAGGCTGAAAATGCAGGAAAATTGGTACAAGAACCAGTTGCTTGCGGTGAATGGTGGGGAAATACAGGACGGTTTGAATATTATGAGGTGGGCAGTAACTTGAGAGGTTTAACGATTACCCAATGCATTTTGAGGATAGGTTCACAAGTAAAATTGTGGAGATGTAGTGGGAATAAAGGTGTCGTGGCTTAGTGAATCCGGTAGATTGTCTAAACCACTACACCTTTAACAAAATATATTTGCAAAACGAAGAGCTTGATAAGCCATAGTGCAAATTACAGGCCGAGGGTTATCCCAGAGCTTTGACCAATAGCGCCTGTTGAAGTTGATCGTCATCAACCCCCTCTGGTCGGGGTATTTGCACGATATGCCCGGATCCCGGAGCTACATCGATCGCTTTGCCTTCCGTATTCTCCATTTGCTCCAAGGGGAAGAACAAGCTACCGCTGGGAGTCATTAACTCCAATTGATCACCGCGTTCAAAGCGATTTTTTACATCAATCGTCAAATACTCAGGACTGCCGTCAATAAGCTCGCCTACGAACTGTTGGCCCGGAGTTGATATCAATCCCTTTTCATATTGCTGGTATTCTGCTGGTGGATGGCGACGGTAGAAACCTTCCGTGTAGCCTCGGTTCGAGAGGGTTTCTAATTCGTCCATCATCTTCATGTCAAAGTCTTTTCCTGCTGCAGCATCGTCTATCGCGCGACGATAGATCTGAGCAGTACGAGCCACATAGTAGTGGGATTTGGTGCGACCTTCGATTTTTAAAGAGTGAACGCCCATTTCCGATAGGCGCTTGACGTGCTGTACGGCCCGCAGATCTTTGGAGTTCATGATGTAGGTACCGTGCTCATCTTCGTAGGCCGGCATATATTCTCCAGGGCGACCTTCTTCCTGTAGTAAAAAGGCCTGAGAAGTACTGTCACTGGCGGAGGTGGGTTGCTTGGTGGGTTCCTGGGTTTGCACATGAATCAACTCGCCAACTTCATTCTCTTTGGCTTCATGAGCTTGGTATTGCCAGCGGCAGGAGTTGGTGCAGGCGCCCTGGTTGGCATCTCTATGGGTCATATAACCGGAAAGCAAGCAGCGCCCGGAATAGGCGATACAGAGCGCACCGTGGACAAAGACTTCCAGCTCCATTTCAGGCACTCTCTGGCGAATTTCTTCAATCTCATCCAGGGATAATTCCCGGGAAAGTATCACCCGAGATAACCCCTGGCGATGCCAGAACTTTACGGTCGCGTAGTTTACCGCATTGGCCTGTACGGATAGGTGAACTGGCAGATCAGGCCAACGCTCCCTTACCATCATTATCAGGCCTGGGTCGGACATAATCAGGGCGTCAGGCCCCATTTCGACAATTTCTTCCAGGTCCCGCAGGTAACTGCGAACTTTGTCGTTGTGAGCGGCGATGTTAGATGCGATATAGAACTGTTTTCCCTGCTGGTGTGCTTCTTTTATGCCTAGGCGCAGGGTTTCAATATTTTTAAATTCATTATTGCGCACACGCAAGCTGTAGCGGGGTTGGCCGGCATAAACGGCATCGGCTCCATAGGCAAACGCATATCGCATATTTTTTAAAGTCCCTGCGGGGGACAGTAACTCAGGTTTAAACACGGAAAAACTCATAGTGGAATAGTCGGATGCGGCCGCATGTTAACGGTATTCAAGATCGCGCTAATTGATATAAATCAATTGGCGCTGGGGTGGGGGTGATAAGCTGTTATGGAGGGAATCTATGCTGTTACTCTAGCCGAATAATAGACCTCTAACCTCTGATTTTTGCTGTTTACTTTTTAGTTCTGCAGGACCTGCTGATAACCCTGTGTGTATACCCAGTCACTATTCTTGGCAGGCAAATGACATCCAAAACAGTTGTTAAGCCCGGTGCCTTTCCAGGTTTCAGTTTCACTTTTGGCTATTCCTGGCTTAAATAAAGCCCATCCCCAGCCTTCGGCCCAAGCCGGGTTTTCTGGGAAGCGGTTGTTATCGTCTTTTACCATCATAAAAGTGAATTGAAGGTCTGAGGAGTAATAAGCCAACCCTGTGGTTAAGGGCTCCGATTGGGTGCTATTAACATCCTTTACCAAAACTGTCCCATCGGGAAACTTCCCCTTTTTGCGATACCCTTCTACTGCCCGGGGTTGGGTATAAACATTATGAGTATCCCATCCATCGCCACTCGAGGACTTTACCTGATAGGAGCCCAGGAAGACCCATTCCCGGCGGTAATTATCCGGCAAAGTAATATTCCCCTGGCTATCAACCATGCTTTTATAGGTTGAATTGAGGTTTTCATCGGCCTTTGCAGAAATACCCAATACGAGTGTCAGAACTAAAGAGGTAAATAAGTAGGCGCTGCGCATAATCCTTTTCCATTGCTGTTGATGTGGGAGAGCTATACCCGGGTTTCAGCTGCTGGAAAGTATATGAAGGCGGGAAGGGTAAAACTGTCAGCTGGCTGACACTGGCGCATATATTTGGTTCTCTGCCAGGCCTTTTAACGCGGTTTGATCGAGAAGGCAGATATATTGGCGCGTATAGTCGATAACTCCATCAGACTTCCACTGTTTAAGCTGTTGGCTGACTGTTTGCCTGCTGCCACCGGCCATGGCGGCCAATTCGGACTGGGTCAACTTGATGTCTAGTTGATGTCCATGGCCACAGGGTTGTCCCCGGTAATTAAATAGTTGTGCTAACAGGTTGGCCAACCGGACCGGTAAGGGGGCGGTGATGTGGAGGAAAAGACGTTGCTGAAGCTGAGACTCCCTTGTGGCTAGTTGTTGCAATAGCCCATCGTGGGTCTGTGATTGGCGCTCCATCATGGCGTTTAGACGTTGAATGGATGTAACTTCCAGTTCACTGCCGGATTTGGCGGTTGCTTGAATGTCCAGGTTTTTCCCAGTTAGACCTGGTCCAAACCATGACCCGGGCCCATAGAGATCGATAATGGCTAGGTTGCCGCAGTAGTCCACTTTTTGGATAAGGACGTAGCCGGCATGAATAAAATAAATCTGGGGACCAGAATCCCCTTGTCGGAATAATACCGTTTCTTTGAGGAATCGAAGTGTTTTTATTGGGTCGCTAGTTCGTTGCAAGTGGGTTGATTCCTGTTTTTAGAGATTCCTAACAATATAGAATTCTTCGGTCGTTTGTTTAGCTATCTGAAGTTTAGGAAGCAGCTAATCTTACTCCATCTGTTTTGCCCTCCGACAATTTCACGGGCTATTCAATCATGATTGCTGACCCCGCTCCGAATATCCGCCCCGATTACGATCAGGTGATACAGGATATCGCAGATTATGTGCTTCATTTCAAAGTGGGTTCCAGTGATGCTTGGGAAACAGCACGGTTAAGCCTGATGGACTCCTTGGGGTGTGCCTTTCTGGCGTTGAGTTTCCCTGAATGTACAAAGTTGTTAGGACCCTGGGTGGAGGGGACATGGGTGCCGAATGGGGCCCGAGTACCTGGCACCCGGTTTCGCTTGGACCCGATAAAAGCGTCATGGGACATCGGCTGTACAATTCGATGGCTCGATTACAACGACACTTGGTTGGCGGCTGAATGGGGGCATCCCTCTGACAATCTTGGGGCAATATTGGCCGTTTGTGACCACCTGTCGCAAGGGCGATTAGTTAAAGGGGGAAGCCCAATAAAAATGGGCGCGGTACTCGAAGCAATGGTCAAAGCCTACGAGATTCAAGGTGTCTTGGCATTGTCTAACAGCTTTAATCGGGTTGGGCTCGATCATGTACTACTGGTGCGGGTTGCTTCTGCCGCTGTGGCTGCCTGGCTTAAAGGTGCTGGGCGGGAGGAAGTAATGGCGGCGGTGTCTCAGGCGTGGGCGGATGGTGGAGCATTGCGGACCTATAGGCATTCCCCGAATACTGGATCACGCAAGTCCTGGGCTGCAGGTGATGCCAGTTCCCGCGGGGTTCGCTTGGCTGATTTGGCGATAAGTGGAGAAATGGGAGTGCCCGGAGTACTTACGGCAAAGCAATGGGGTTTTTATGATGTCCTGTTTAGCAAGACAAATGCTGAGCAGCAACTGAAACCACCATCAGAACGCAATTTTCAGTTCCCCAGAAGTTTTGGCTCCTATGTCATGGAGAATATCCTGTTCAAAATTTCTTATCCGGCTGAGTTTCACGGTCAAACAGCTTGTGAGGCGGCAATTATTTTACATCCACAGGTTGCAGAGCGTATCGATAATATTACTAAAGTAGTGGTGACCACACATGAATCAGCCCTTCGCATCATCACTAAATCAGGTCCATTAAATAATCCGGCAGATCGGGATCACTGTTTGCAATATATTGTTGCAGTGGCGCTTATTTTTGGTGACTTACAGCCAGGTTTTTATGAAGACGATTTTCATCGCGAGCACAAAGAGATCGATATCTTGCGGGAAAAGATTGAAGTGATAGAAGATAAAGGTTACTCAAAAGATTATTTAGACCCAGATAAGCGTTCTATAGCCAGTGCGGTACAAGTATTTTTTAAAAGTGGTGACGCATCAGAAAAGATTGAAGTTGAATACCCGATGGGACACCGCCGTCGCCGACGGGAGGGGATTCCGTTATTGGAAGATAAGTTCCGTAGTAATTTAGCTACGCGATTCCCTCAAGGGCGGGCTGACAAAATATTTGCAGCTATTAATGATCTTCAAGGATTAAAGCAGTTGTCAGTTAATCGCTTTATGGATCTATTGGTTATTTAGAAGGCTCCTTAGGAAATTCCTGAGTAAAAAAGGCGGCCAATGGCCGCCTTTTTTACTGCTTAATCTTCCCTACGCGACAGAATCGCACTTCCCAAATTGGATCGCCGCACCTCAGGAATGATTAGAACTTGTATTCAACACCAACACCGGCATAGCTGCGATCGTAGTCGTCGTCAGCAGTTTCGTCGGTGTAGAAGCCGAAAATTTTGGCTGCACTGTTGAATTTGTAGTCTGCGCCCAGGCTGAAAGTCTCACCGCCTTCTTCTTTGATATCAGACTGGCCGTATTGGGCTTTCAGTGTCCACTGGTCCAGTTTGTAAGCAACAGAACTCATCCAGCCATCAACAGTTTCGCCGTCGTCAGCGTCTTGTTCTTCGAACAGGGCACCTACCTGTACGGGGCCGATGTTGTACTGGGCTACGAAACGATGAACATCAACGTCCTGATCTTCAACGTCCTGGTCCATAGCGTAGGCCAGGTAAACACCGTTGTTGTCGTAGGCGACAGACATGGATACGCCGTTGTTGCGTTCTTCGCCAGTTACGTCGTCAATAACTTCTTCTTTGTTGCTGATGAAAGCAGCGGAAGCTTTGAAGCCACCGAAAGAAGGGGTAGTGTACTGAAGCGCATCTTCTTCACGGTTATCGCTGTTGGTGATCAGGCTCTTGATGTCGCCTTCGAGGTCGTTGAACAGGTCAACTTTTTTCTGGGCAACTTTCAGGGGAGTATCGAACTTACCAGCGATGACCTGGCCGAAGCCGCCTTCCAGACCTGCGTAGATGTTGCGCTGGGAGAAAGTATCGTCAGCGTCACCGTCCATATCTACTTCGTATTCCATACGGTAGATACCTTTAACGCCTTCAGTCAGGGCTATTTCACCCTTAACGCCCAGGCGGGAAGCGTTGCTCTGAACGTCAGTGACGGAATCGTCACCTTCGTCAGCTGCCTGGAAAGTGACATTGGCTTTGCCGTAAAAGTCGAGTACATCGCCTTCATCTTGGGCGTTGGCCAGAGCAGGTACCATGGCAACGATGGCCAGAGAGAGAGCGGTCTTATTCATAATCGTCTCGCACAGTTTATGGTTTTGGGTTGAAAGGTGCCTTCCGTGTCGTCCTAGTTGGCTGCCTTTCGATTTGGTGCGGATTCTGCGTTTTGAATATTACAAACATGTTAAAAATGGCATTTTTCTTAAAAATATGTGACCGACCGGTGCTATGAATGGCAGGTAAGCTAGTTATAGTAAGGTTTTAGGCGCCTGAAGCGGCGGGCCGCAATCATCGTTGATTTAAGTAGAGGTGGTCAATAGTTGAACAAAAAGGGCGGTGCAAGGGATGGCGCAGGGGAAGGAATTATGGAGTTTTCGGGAGAGAATTTACGGGCTTTCTCGCCTGCTGGCTAAGGCGAGAGGCATTCTCGGCTACACGGGGCCCAGCATATACCTTTGGGTCTACTCGCTTTCTATTATCGCGGTGGGTTGTTTTGCCCGATTACCTGCTGAAAACACTCTGTGGGCACTGTATCTCTCTCTAGCCTTGTTTGCCTGGATGGTAATACGCCGCTGGCGCCCCCTTGCTCTGATCTTTCTCTCCTTTATTGGTGCGACCTGGGCACTCGACTCTCATGAAGCATCGCTGGATCGCCGGCTCCCCCTCGGTGCACATGGTGCGGACTTTGTACTTCAGTTGAACCTGGTCTCGCTGCCTGAATTAACTGAGGGGGGAGGGTTTGGCGCTAGTTCAGAATCACACACGGTGCGTTTTCGCGCTCGAGTTGTGGAGATTGTTTCCAGTTCTTTAGGTGAAGAGGGTGGCCAGTTAGCACCGCCAGAGCTATCTATCGGAAGCCTTCTCAACCTAACCTGGTACCGAGCTGACGGTGAGGCTCTGGCTCGTCTGCGGGGTGGCTCTCAATGGATATTGCCTGTGCGATTGAGAAGCCCTAGGGGAAGTGTGAATCCACATACATTCGACTATGAAGGCTGGCTTTTGCGAGAGGGGATTACGGCAACAGGGTATGTTCGCCCCCGCGATTATCCTCCTCAGTGGCTGGGGCAGGGGAATGGCATTATCGAGCTAAGGGATGAATTGCGCTCCCAAATTAGTCAGTTACCGATCCAACGACCGGACCTGATAGCGGCGCTATTACTAGGGGATCGCAGTCAGTTGAGCGAAGGTGATACCGACCTGCTTAAAAGGACAGGTACGGGCCACCTTATTGCCATATCCGGCTTACATGTGGGCATGGTGGCCGGTTGTATTTTGTTGATGGGCACCGTACTGGTAAAAGGGATTGGGCTTTTTACGGGCACCAGCCGTTTTGGTATTGCGATAGGACTCGCCTTGGTGGCGAGCCTTGTTTATACCTTGATCGCCGGCGTTCCTCTATCCGCGCAACGTGCGCTTGTAATGACCTGGGTGCTATTACTGGGTTGGCACTGGCGGCGCAGACTGGGAGCGGGTTTTGCTTTTTCATTGGCACTGGCAATAGTGCTTAGCCTGCAGCCATTGGCTTTTTACAGTGCTGGTTTTTGGTTGTCCTTTGTGGCCGTCGGCAGTCTGCTTTTGGGGTTCAGTGGGCGAATTAGCTTAAGTCGAGAGCCGCAATGGAGGCCGAAGGCTGCGGCCCCTGGTGCTGTAACCTCATGGCAGCACCGATTTTCCCAGTTATCGTTATGGCAGCTGTTGCGAAGCCAGTGGCTGATTGCAATTGGCTTGTTTATCCCATCGATAATATATTTTTCTGGCTTTAGCCTTTCAGGTGTATTGGTCAATCTTGTAGCGATTCCCTGGATGGGCCTGTCTATTTTGCCATCACTTATGTTAGGTGCTGTATTTATTGATACTCAGCTGGGTGTTTGGCTGCTGCAGTTTGCAGGTTGGCAATTGGATCTGCTGATGACGGCGCTCAATATTGTCGATCATTCGATACCGGGGTTTCGTGGTTTTGTGATTGCCTCCACTGCATTGGTGATAGTCATTGCCGGGCTTGGCGCGGTGCTACTTTTGCTGCCTAAAGGGTTGCCAGGGCGCAAGTTGGGCTGGTTATTTTTTCTTCCAGTTGCTCAGCCCTGGCTTTCTACATTGGCACCGGCAGATGAGCGTTTGAAATTATCAGTGCTGGATGTTGGTCAGGGGTTGTCAGTAGTTATCAGCACCGGAAAAAGCCGTATTGTTTACGATGCAGGGCCTTCAATCCCCTCGGGCTGGAGCGCGGGAGGTTCGATAGTGGCTCCCTACTTGATGAGTAGCGGAGGTAGTGAACTCGATGTGCTGATCGTCAGCCATGGCGACAGGGATCATGCCGGCGGCGTGGCGGGTTTACTTAGAAACATTGAAGCAAAAAAGCTCTATGCTCCGGGGACTTTAGCTAGCAATTTACCATTATCGCCAGCTACGATTACTGAGCAGTGTCGGGCAGGAACGGAAGAGCAACTGGGAGATATATCATTTCGATGGTTATGGCCTTCCTTAACGGCACAGGGAGAGGAATTACTGGATGGTGAGGAGAACGATCACAGCTGTGTAATTTTGGCTGAGTGGCAGGGGGTGCGTTTACTGCTTACTGGGGATATCAGTCGTAAGGTTGAATATCAACTGTCTAAAATGTATCCACAATTTTCCGCTGTTGACGTACTGATTGCGCCCCATCATGGTTCCCGCTCTTCCTCATCGGCCGCTTTGCTCGAGTGGGCAAGACCTAAACGGGTTGTATTTAGTGCCGGTTTCCGTCACCACTTTGGCCACCCTCACACCGATGTTGTGAAGCGCTACCAAAACTTCGGTGCCAGTATTTTCAGTACTGCGGAGAGCGGAGCGGTAGAATTTTTCTGGCGAGCTGGAGATCAAGAGCCGCAAATTTTACAGGCTCGTTTGGCACCACGGTTTTGGTATGCGAGTCACAACAGGGAATAAGGATGCGTGGGAGGACTTAGCCGCCGGCACCAGCTGTGATAAAGTGCTGCTCTGCGTCGAGGACGCAGTAATAATTTTCCAAAAATTCCCTCTGGTTTTCTGGGGCTAAGAAAGTGTTTGAGATAATAAAATCCGGCGGCCTGCTGATGTGGCCAATCCTGTTTTGCTCTGTAGCGGTTATTGCTATTTGTGTCGAGCGTTTCTGGACTTTGCACTCGCAGCATATTGCACCACGTACTTTATTAGGTGAGGTATGGGGCTGGCTTAAAAATAACCAGGTCAATGCGGAAAAATTGAAGGAGCTGCGCGACTCCAGCCCACTGGGAAAAATTTTTGCTGCGGGCCTGTCCAATTCCCGCCACGGTCGCGAAGTAATGAAAGATAGCATCGAGGAAACTGCCAGCCAGGTTGTGCATGAACTGGAGCGATTCCTGGGTGCTCTGGGCACGATTGCTGCCGTAGCACCGCTGATTGGTTTGCTGGGTACTGTGATCGGTATGATCCAGGTCTTTACCGCGATTATGGTGGAAGGTACCGGTAATGCAGGCGTACTGGCCGGTGGTATTAGCCAGGCATTGATCACTACTGCCGCTGGCCTGACTGTCGCTATCCCAGCGTTAATGGCGCACAGATACTTCCAGCGTCGCGTTGACACGATTGTTGTGGCAATGGAGCAGGAAGCTGTCAAGCTTGTGGATGCTCTGCACAGCGATCGTAAAATCGAAGATGCGGCCTGAGCGGGGTAGCAAGCGATGCAATTCCGCCGCCAAGCCACAGAGCAGGAAGGGGTTAACCTGACACCACTTATCGATGTGGTATTCCTGCTGTTGATTTTCTTTATGGTGTCTACAACCTTCACCAAGGAAAGCCATCTTAAGCTGAACCTGCCTGAAGCAGCAGGTCCTCAGTCTGTTGATCAACCAAAATCTGTAGAGATTTTGATCAGTGCTGATGGTTCTTATTCAGTAGATGGACAAGCTTTGATCAATAAGAAGATCAACACCCTCAAATCTGCGCTGTCGGAAGTTTCCGCAGGCGAGTACAATCGCCCGCTTGTGATAACCGCCGACGCCACCGCTCATCACCAAGCCGTGGTTCGGGCAATGGATGCCGCTGGACAGCTAGGCTTTGTCAACCTAAGCATTACTACACGGCAGCCGGAAGAAAACTAGCGCGGAACCCTGTAGGGAGCTGACTTACCTTCGGTTTCTGTGCCCACTCGCCCCAGTTGGGGCGAGTCCATTCATTGGTCTGTATGAAGAAAGTAAAAGCGCCCCCCAGCAAACCGCAAAATGGGGCGGAAACTTACCGTCGATTGCTCACTTATGCCCGCCCGCACATGGCGATTTTCGGGGTTGCGGTACTGGGCTTCTTCCTGTTTTCGATCATGGGCGTCAGCCTTATTGCTGTGACCGAGCTTTTGCTCGATGCAGTGGGGGCTGGAATCCAAGAGAGTCGCGGGTTTCTCTCAAAGTTTGTAGCATCCTATTACCCCGACGGGGTAATGCCCCAGGAGACTGCTCGCTGGCTTGTACCGCTCGCAATGTTGCTGATTATTGTCCTTAGGGCTATTGGCAATTTTGTCGGCAGCTATGGTTTAGCCTATGTGGGCCGCGCAGTGATCCATGAGTTGCGAACACAGCTATTCGAGAGAATTGGCCAGCTCCCCAGCTCCTATTTTGACCGCTATACCGGCGCTTACCTGATTTCAAAGGTTTCATACAATGTTGAGCAGGTAACCAACTCCATCACCAAGGCGGTGAAGGTACTCTTCCGCGAGTCGTTTACGGTAATCGGTCTCTTGACCTACCTGTTACTGGTGAACTGGAAGCTGACTTTAACCTTCTTCCTTTTTGCCCCCTTGATCGCCTTTATTGTGCGCATCGTGGGTAAGCGTTTCCGCAAATTAAGCCATCGCATCCAGAATTCCATGGGCGACGTTACCCATGTCACTCAGGAGGCGATCAATGGCTATCAAGTGGTGCGGATGTATGGGGGGCAGGATTACGAGAAATCCCGTTTCCTCTCTGCCAGTGACAATAACCGTCGGCAGTTTATGAAGCTCGTAGTAGCAAACAATGCCAGTGTTTCTGTGATTCAGATACTGGTTGGTTTGTCTACCGCAACTATTGTCTGGCTGGCTCTGGCACCGGGTATGGTTGAGTCCATGACTGCTGGGGTTTTTGCAGCCTATATTGGTGCGGCTGCATCCCTGGCCAAGCCGGTGCGCAGCCTTTCCGAAATTTTTGCCGATATCCAGAAGGGTATTGCGGCAGCGGAGAGTATCTTTGAAGTAATGGATGCTCCCAGAGAGCCCCAGGATGGTGAAGCTCAGCTACCTAAGCCTGTGAATGGCACAGTAGCTTTTGAAGGGCTTGAGTTTAGCTATGACCCGGCAGCACCCAAAGTACTCTCCGACATCAGTTTCGCGGTAAATCCGGGAGAAACGGTGGCCCTGGTGGGTGCATCTGGCTCCGGCAAGAGCACGCTGGTAAGTCTGCTGGCTAGGTTTTACGAGCCGACAGGTGGACGTATCCTGGTCGATGGGGCTGATATTTCCAAGGTGCCACTTAAAGAGTTGCGCCGCCATATCAGTATGGTTTCCCAAAATATCGTGCTGTTTAACGACACTGTATATCGCAATATTGCCTACGGTGAATTAGAGCATGCACCCAAGGAAAATGTTCTGCGTGCTATGGAGCAGGCACATGCAACTCAATTTATTGAAGAGCTGCCTGAGGGAGCGAATACGGTTCTGGGGGATAATGCGCAGATGCTCTCCGGCGGCCAGCGCCAGCGTTTGTCTATTGCCCGCGCCCTGCTAAAGGATGCGCCCATACTGATCTTGGATGAGGCCACCTCAGCATTGGATAATGAATCGGAGCGCCATATTCAGGCGGCTCTGGCTGAAGTCATGAAAAACCGCACTACGTTTGTTATCGCCCATCGCCTGAGTACGATCGAGAATGCCGATCGCATTCTGGTGATGGAGAAAGGTCGAATTGTAGAGAGCGGGAATCACGCAGAGCTGCTCGCCCAGGGTGGTCGATACGCATCTCTGTTACAGCAGCAAACAATGGGGTAGGGCACCTGGATGTCACTGGAAGACTGGTTTAACAAGCGCTGGTACCCCGAAAAGGGTGAAGGTCGCTCGCTCTCCCTGCTCACCCCGCTGGAATTACTCTATGGGGGGGTGAGCAAGCGGCGCCGGGTAATGAGTTCTCGCACGCCACCGGAGCCCTTATCAGTTCCTGTCATCGTCATCGGTAATATCACCGTTGGCGGTGCGGGTAAAACGCCATTGGTGGCGGAGCTGGCTCGTTGGCTAAAGGAGCGGGGTCGCAATCCGGGGATTATCAGCCGTGGCTATGGTGGTCGTGCAGAAAAATATCCTTATCAGGTGACTGCCCAATCCCACCCCCTGGAGTCGGGGGATGAGCCGCTGATGCTGCACTTGATCACTGGTGTGCCGGTGATGGTTTCTCCCAATCGCACCGAGGCGGCGCAGGCCCTGATCGACTACCACCAGTGCGATGTTATTTTGTCTGACGATGGGCTGCAGCACTATAGTTTGTGGCGCAGCTATGAAATTTGTGTAGTTGATGGTCATCGCGGTTTGGGCAATGGCCATATGCTGCCCAGAGGACCTCTGAGGGAACCGGTGACACGCCTGCAAAGCGTCGACATGCTGGTTAGTAATGGAGAGCCAGAAGCCAAAGTCAGGGATCAGTGCGGTGGGCTTTTAGAGTTTGAAATGACGCTCGAGCCTTCCTGTTGGCACCAGTTTAACCTCGATCAAACCTCCACATTGCGCCTGCCGTCAGGGCCTGAGGTGGGGCCTTGCCACGGGGTGGCGGCGATCGGTAATCCCAAGCGGTTTTTCCGGTCACTGCAAGCGCTAGGGTTCGAGGTGACAGAGCAACCTTTTGACGATCATCATCAATTCAGCCCCCAGGAACTGCATTTCGATGGGGAAACCCCAGTGATTATGACCATGAAAGATGCGGTGAAATGTCGTGATTTCTGGGAGAGTCATTGGTGGGCGCTCGAGGTGCGGGCCAAGCTGCCAGACCTTTTTTATCAAAAAGTACACAAGCACTTGCAACAATTTAGTGAAAATGAAAAGTAACTCTTCTTTCGACGTCATTATTCCCGCACGCTATGGCTCGAGCCGCCTGCCAGGCAAGCCCTTGGCTGATATCGGCGGCAAGCCGATGGTGGAGCATGTTTATTTGCGTGCCCGTGAGAGCGATGCTCAGAGGGTGGTTATCGCCACCGATGATATGCGTGTAGCGGAGGTGGCCCACGGCTTCGGCGCCGAGGTGTGTATGACATCTGCCGAGCATGCCTCGGGAACTGACCGACTGCAGGAGGTGGCTCAGAACTTGGGCCTTGCCGAGGACCGCATTTTGGTCAATGTGCAGGGCGATGAACCCTTGATACCCGCCGAGGTGATAAATCAAGTAGCTGAAAACCTGGCGGCTAGCAAGCGAGCCGGCGTTGCAACCCTGGCGGAGCCCATCACCTCAGTGGAGGATTTTCGCAACCCGAATATCGTCAAGGTAGTGACAACAGAGTCCGGGCTGGCCAGGTATTTTTCACGAGCGCCAATCCCATGGCCCAGAGATGCCTTTGCGATGGATAGCAGTGAGCTGCCAAGGGGCTTGGAACCTCGTCGCCATATTGGTATCTATGCTTACCGTGTTGCGCTATTGCGCCAGTTTGTCTCCTGGCCTATGGCCCCGCTAGAAAAGTTCGAGGCTCTGGAGCAGCTGCGTTTTCTTTACCACGACCAAGAGATTCACGTAGCGGATGCCTGCGCAGAAGTGCCCGGTGGCGTAGATACTGAACAGGATCTTCAGCGTATGCGAGAAGCCTTGGCCTGATGTAGAACCTAATGATTGAAGCCAATATCGATTTACAGCCCCACAATACTCTCGCGATTTCAGCAAACACCGCTTATTTTGCGCGTGTGGAAACCCTGGATGAATTGCGTGAGGCTTTGAGCTTTGCGCAGCAGAAGCGTTTGCCGATTCTGCCGTTGGGTGGGGGCAGTAATATCGTATTAACGGGAGACTTTCCCGGGCTTGCCATTCAGGTCGGGCTGCGAGGGCTAACAATTACTCCCAATGGTCGTGGCGGTACGATTGAGGCGGCGGCCGGGGAGGGGTGGCACCAGCTGGTTATGTCTACTGTCGAGCAGGGCATGGGAGGCTTGGAAAACCTCGCGCTGATTCCAGGTAAAGTGGGTGCAGCCCCGATCCAAAATATCGGCGCCTATGGCGTAGAGTTGCGAGACTGTTTTTGCAGCTTGCAGGCCATGGAAATTTCTACAGGTGCACTACATAACTTTTCCGCGTCGGACTGTGAGTTTGATTACCGGGACAGTGTGTTTAAAGGGAAGTTGCGCGATCAATTTATTATTACCCAGGTTAACCTTCGCCTTGCACAAGATTGGCAGCCCAAGGTAGCTTACCCGGCCCTACAGCAATTTATTGACCAGCAAGGTTGGGATTGTGACTCTTTAACACCCGCACAAATTTCCGCTGCGGTTATCGATATTCGCAACAGTAAATTGCCGCTCCCCGATCAAATTCCCAACGCTGGCAGCTTCTTTAAAAACCCTGTGGTGAATGCGGACATTTACCAAAACCTAAAATCGGAACATCCCGATTTAGTAGCTTATGCCAGCGGTGAGGGTTGGAAGCTGGCGGCAGGTTGGCTAATTGATCGCGCTGGTTGGCGGGGCAGGCGGCAAGAAGCGGTAGGAGTTCACCACCAGCAGGCATTGGTTTTGGTTAATCCCGGCCGGGGCCGGGGTGATGAGGTGACACGATTGGCTCGCGCTATCGCTTCTGATGTGCAGGCTAAGTTTGGTGTTACCCTGGAGCCTGAGCCGCGCTATTACCCTTAATCCATTCAAGATTGTTTGCATAAGTGTGCGGACAATCCCTTCTTTTATTCTTCACTGAATTGCAGTTAGAAAGTACCCAATAGAAAAGTGCAAGTTATTGGGTGGGGTTGGCAGTTTTCAGCCTGAATTTCAGTAGAGAATTGTTCTAGTTGTTGACGATTATTTTGTTATAACGAATTCAACCTCTAACATTTTCTCATATTCCGATTTCTTTCATAAATATTTTCTGCGATAAATTGAATCTTCTATCGCAAATTTTGCGGAAGTGCTCATCTTGATCGCAGAAAAATTAATTGGTACGTTTTTACGCTATAATTAAATGTTATAAAGGCAGCAAGATCCTGTGGCCAAATGTCTGTTCAGCAGCATTTGAAACGGTGCTTCTGCTTTGCAGTAGCGTTTTTGTCTGGTATGTTGCGGTTGGGTTCCGGGGGGACCTACACGGGGTAGTTTCACCGTGAGCTAAAAAGAAGAACGCAGTTTATAGAGCTCGTGCGTTGGGGATGTATACGCGGCGTAGCCACTGCACTTATCCGTAGTTGGGGATAGCTTGATCAAAGTCTTAGTGGTGGATGATCACGATCTTGTGCGAATGGGCATTTCGCGCATGCTGGGTGATGTTGAGGATATAGAAGTCGCCGGAGAGGCAAACTGTGGCGAGGAGGCCCTGGAATTCGTTCGCCGGTCTAATGTTGATGTCATTCTGATGGATGTAAAAATGCCAGGAATGGGCGGCCTTGAAGCGACTAGAAAGCTGCTGCAGCGGTGCCCGGAGGCAAAGGTTGTTGCCGTTAGTGCACTCGATGATGATTTATTCCCGGGCCGCTTGATGCAGGCTGGGGCAATGGGTTACGTGACTAAAGGCGCGGACCTTGAAGAAATGGTTCGAGCGATACGGACGGTTATTTCAGGTGGTGTGTTTATCAGTAATTCCATGGCAACCAAAATGGCGATGCGCAGTGTCAGTGGCCAGGATGATCAGCAATCTCCGTTTGAAAAATTATCCAAAAGGGAATTGCAGACTGCAGACATGATCGTCAATGGCGCCAAGGTTGCGGATATTGCAAAGTCTCTCTCGGTAAGCCCCAAAACGGTGAATAGCTACCGCTACAGGATTTTTGAGAAGTTGGATATTAATAGTGATGTAGAGTTGACGATCCTCGCTGTTAAACACCAAATCCTCGACCCAGATGCTGCACTTTAATTGAAAAGTGGCTGATTTCTTAAAATATTGAGGCCGGTTGCCAGATGTTCGACAGCAAGCGTTTCCTCGCGACAGTAACTCGCAAACCCGGCGTCTACCAGATGTTCGACGCCGAGAATAAAATCCTCTACGTAGGGAAAGCCAAGAACCTTCGCAATCGGTTGTCGAGCTACTTTCGCAGCTCCGGACTAACGACAAAAACCATGGCGCTGGTGCAGCGTATTGGAAACATCGAAGTCACCGTTACGCGCAGTGAAACCGAAGCCCTGGTGCTTGAACAAAGCCTGATCAAGTCCCAGCGGCCCCCATACAATGTGATGCTGAAGGATGATAAAGGGTACCCTTATATCTTTCTTTCCAGCAATGACACTTTTCCCCGTATTGCATTCCACCGTGGTGCCAAGCGCAAGAAAGGCCGATACTTCGGACCTTTTCCAAATGCATCGTCGGTTCGCGACAGCCTGAACTTTTTGCAAAAAACTTTTCGAATCCGCTCTTGTGAAGACAGTGTTTTTCGCAACCGTTCAAGGCCCTGCCTTCAGTATCAGATAGAGCGCTGCACCGCTCCCTGTGTCGATTTTATTTCTCCCGAGGACTATCGCCAGGATGTTCGCCACGCAGAGATGTTTCTCACGGGTAAAAGTGACAGCATTATCCAGGAGTTGGCCGATCAAATGGATGAGGCATCCCGGGCGCTGGAATTTGAAAAAGCCGCGAGACTGCGGGACCAAATTTCCGCGCTGCGTCGTCTACAAGCGGATCAGGTAGCTGAAGGTGCAAGTGGCGATGTGGATGTGCTGGGGATAGCCAGTGAGGGCGGTAGCTGTTGCGTACACGTCCTGTTTGTCAGGCAGGGGCGAATTCTGGGGAGTCGCAGTTACTTTCCCAGTGAGCGCCTGGGACTCACACCGCCAGAGCTACTTTCCGCATTTGTCCCGCAATTTTACCTGGGCAGTCCCCGAGAGATCCCCCGTGAGATTTTAGTGTCAGAGGCCTTACAGGATCTCGAACCACTTCAACAGGCTCTTAGCGAGCAGTGTGGTCGCGATGTTGGTATCACCCATAAGTTGCGTGGCAAGCGGGCCACTTGGGTTGAGATCGCGCAACAGGCAGCACAACAGAATTTGACTAGTCGAACTGCAGCCCAGCAAAAACTCTACAACCGTTTCGAGAAGCTACAGGAAGTATTAGAACTGGAGCAGCTCCCGGAGAGGCTTGAGTGCTTTGACATCAGCCATTCTTCCGGTGAGGCCACGGTTGCGTCCTGTGTTGTATTTGATACCGGAGGCCCGGTGAAGTCGGATTATCGCCGATTCAATATTGAGGGTATCCAGGCGGGCGATGATTATGCGGCAATGGGGCAGGCGCTAAAGCGGCGCTATACGCGCCTTTCCGGTGGCGAGGGCAAATTCCCCAATATCCTGTTGATCGACGGGGGGAAGGGCCAGGTTACACAAGCGGTCGAAGCTCTGAATGAGCTGGGCATTGTCGGAGTGCAAATTATTGGTGTTGCCAAAGGAACTACACGAAAAGCGGGCTTTGAAACATTACATGTGGTTTCCAGTAACAAAGAGCTTGTACTCTCCGCCGACTCATCAGCGCTGCACTTAATTCAACAAGTGCGAGACGAAGCGCACCGCTTTGCTATCGCTGGCCACCGAGCAAAACGGGATAAAAAACGCAGGGAGTCTCCATTGGAAGGTATCGCTGGAGTAGGGCCCACTCGCCGCAGGGCGCTGCTGCGACATTTCGGAGGTTTGCAGGAGCTAAAGCGCGCAACAGTAACGGAGATTGCCAGCGTGGATGGTATCAGCCGGAAATTGGCTCAGGATATATACTCGGCACTACACCACGAGTAGAACAGGATTGAGCTGGCGATTAAATGGCCAGTTTTTTCCAAAGCGTTTCATTTTGCGCGATGGCTTGATAACGTACGCCCTCCGCAAGAATAGAGAAAAGTATGACAATCGCCAATCAACTGACACTGTTACGTGTTGCTTTGATCCCATTTTTTGTTTTGGTTTTCTATTTGCCGTACAAGTGGAGTTACATTGCTTCTGCTGCAATTTTTGCAGTTGCCGCAATTACCGATTGGCTTGATGGCTATCTCGCCAGAAAATTAAATCAGAGTACTGCCCTCGGTGCCTTTCTGGACCCGGTTGCCGATAAGCTAATGGTGGCTACGGCATTGGTCTTGCTGGTGGGACTGCATGACAATCCGCTGTTTGCGATTGCTGCGGCGGTGATCATCTGTCGAGAGATCGCGGTCTCTGGGTTGCGGGAGTGGATGGCTGAGCTGGGGCAGCGCAGCAGTGTTGCCGTTTCCTATGTAGGCAAAGTCAAAACCACCGCACAGATGGCAGCAATTCTTGTTCTGCTTGCCTTCGATGTTAGGGAGTTTCCGGTGATGGAAACTATTGGATACCTGCTGCTCTATATCGCTGCCGGCCTCACCTTGTGGACGATGGTGATGTACTTGCGCGCCGCATGGCCGGCCCTTATGGCCGACAGCCGGGATAAGTAGAAAGGGGGATTACTTCTCTCACGAAATTGGCGCCTCGATTCTGGCATTTGCTGGAAAACGAGGCGCTCTTTACCCCGCTTAAACTCGCTCTTCCTCTTCCAAGCCCCTGCGCTCCTCTAAATTGTTAGATACTTTTCTGCGATCTATAGGAAGCTCATGTCCGTCAAAAGCCACCTGATTATGATCTGGCTGCTTTGCATCACTCTCAATGTCGAGGGGCAAGTTGTACACGATGCCGAGTTTTATATTCTCAAGATGCAAAACGGCGAACGTTGGGATCAAGAGGATGCGGAGCTTGAGCAACGCTTACAGCAGTTGCGGCAGAAATATGGACAGCCACCGAATATCGTATTTCTGCTGTGGGATGACACTGCATTTGGAGCTGTTGGCTTTCCTGCGTTACAAAAGAACTTTGGCTACTCAACGCCAAATCTAAACCAGATGGCTTCAGAGGGTATCAACTTTACCCGCATGTACTCTGAGCCCTCATGCACACCAACCCGCGCTGCTGCGCTCACCGGACGGCTACCGGTGCGCTATGGCATGGGTGAAGTGGGTATGCCCCATGAGTTTTCCGGTCTACGCGCAGAAGAGGTCACTATTGCCGAGGTACTTTCGCAAGCGGGTTATACGACAGGCTTTTTCGGCAAGGGGCACCTTGGAGATATCGAGGAGAGTTATTTACACAATCAGGGGTTCGATGAGGCGTTGTTCACTCCGATGAACCAGATTACCTCCCTGTTTAACCCCCAGGCAAATGTAGCAAATGCGGTGCTGGGCATGTTCCCCGAAATCTATCCACCTGATCCCTATCAGTTGGACAGCCCTGGTCTGATTCCCGCTGGTTGGGTAATGAATATTGAAGGGAAAAAGGGACAGCCCGGGCGAGAGTGGTGCGGAACATCCAACGAGTGCTTCGCTAAGTTTGATCCAGAAGCAGAACAGAGAACGCTGGCCTTTATTCGTCGCAGTGCAGAGCAGAAGAAACCGTTTTTCGTTGCCTACTGGCCCAATCTCCTTAATTTCATGGCGATGTATAACCCCAAGCGCTCGGTAGCCGGGCTGATGGTTGCGGATGCTTTCCCGGCGATGGATAACTTTGTCGGGGTGCTGATGCAAGAATTGAAAAGCTTAGGGCTCGCTGAAAATACCTTGTTCGTTGCAATGGCGGATAACGGCCCTATGGTTCACAGTCCGCCGGCGGGGTGGGGAATGCTGCCCATGTTGTATCGGGGTGGCAAAGGGGATTTTACTGAGGGCGGCGTTCGCGTACCTGCTTTTGCCTGGTGGCCAGGAACTATCGAAGCGGGACAAACGGCAGGAGATATCATTCATATCACTGACCTGTATACGACTTTCGCTCGCTTGGGTGGAGCAACTGATGCTATTCCCACGGATCGCGTCGTTGATGGCCTCGACCAGACCGCTCTGTTCCTAAACGGCGATACTCATGGCCGCCGGGATTATGTATTTATCTATACGGGTAAGGAATTGGGGGCAACAGTAAAGGGGCGATATAAGAGGCATTGGCTGGGAGCGGGGGAGGTGGCAGGGTCGGGGATGCCGGAAGCCTATTACGATTTATATATGGACCCCCGGGAGGAGTCCCCGCAGTTGGTGCCGTTAATTTACACCCAGGGCCAGTTCAATCATATGGTGGCTCGCCACCGTTTATTCAAACGTAAATATCCAGACGTAGCCAGCGGCAAAGGCATACCCTATACCGGGCTGGCCAATGCGCGTCCTGAGACACAGGCTATTGGTGAGCGCGTGCGCGCAGTCATCAGTGAGATGCCATTCACTGTTGAAGACTATCTCGAGTATCAGATCCCCGGTGCCGACAAGGTCGGCGACTGGGGAGATTAAAACGTTAACTCCAAAGTGAGTAGGCTTGGACTAGTGGTAGAGGCCCAGATTCTGATTCAGTCGAACTTCGCCACTTCGCTGCACTGTAATGGAAGGCACAAGGGACCTGCTCAGGCCAATTTTTGCCTGAATTTCATAGGGTACCGATTGCTGCCCTCTATTCGCTAATTCAGCGGCGGCGAATAGAGACCCCATCCAGCTTGCAGTTGCGTCTACCGAGATATCATCCTGGCCATAGGGGGCAATGGGCAATAGGTTGTTAGAGGTTCCTGTCATCACTTTATGGCCGGCAAGACTGAGCTTGTAGTAGATCCCGGAGAGGGGTAGCTCTTGGTTGTTGGGGTTGAAAATGCGCAAATGGATTCTGAAGCGCAGATCACTGCCGACGGCAGGAGGAAGCGGCTCCAGCCCAATAATCTCAACCTCGGGCTGCTGAAAATTGGGCGATAAAGCGGCGCAACCACCCATGAATAGAGCGAATAATACGAGTAAGTTCAGTTGTAAAAGTTTGATCACTGCTTGTCCTTCATTTTTCTCTCTTCTGATAAGTACGAGGTTGGTGTCCCAGCGCTTATTCCACGACCACCATAGTTTTATTTCTCTTGCTTGCTTATTGAGCAACCGCTCGAATTGCTTCATTCTGCGATCCTGATGGATCGAAGAAGGTTGTTGCCTCTGTGCAAACTTCCCCATGGATTTCTACTAACGGAGACAATAGATGAGCAAGTGGTTCATTCTTCTGACAACAATGGTGGTGATATTGTTCGCCAGCTGGAAATGGCTTTTGCTTCCGGCTATTGAAAAGTCGATGAACAAAGTAGAGCCGGGCAAAATTGCAGCGCTGTCATCTGAGGCTAAAGCGCTACACCAAAGTCTATTGGTAGGTGATCTCCACGCAGATAGTTTCCTGTGGGCCAGGGATTTGAGGAAGCGAGCCGACTATGGTCATCTGGATCTCCCCCGGGCGCGAGAAGGTAACCTGGGTATCCAGGTCTTCACATCAGTTACCAAGTCTCCCCGGGGGCAGAACTATCAGAAGAACTCCAGCAAAGCTGGCGATAACATAACCTTATTGGCCATTGCTCAGGCGTGGCCAGTAAAGGCGTGGGGCAGCCTGTATGAGCGGGCGCTCTATCATGCAGAGCGTGTTAATGCGCTACAGCAATCTGCGCCTGACCAAATACGTATCGTCAAAAGTGCGGCAGATTTACAAGAGGTGCTTGTAGCAAGGAAGCAGGGTGGCGAGGTTTTGGCCGCACTCCTTGGCACTGAAGGTGCCCATCCTTTGGAAGGGAAGATCGAAAACATCGGTCGCCTATACGATGCTGGCTTCCGAGTGATGGGGTTGCAACACTTTTTCGACAATGAGCTGGGTGGCTCCCTGCATGGAGAAAGCGGGCAGGGTTTGAGCGCATTTGGCCGGAAAGCAGTGCAGGAGATGGAAAGGCGCTCTATTGTGATTGACGTCGCCCACTCCTCCGAGCAGGTCGTCCGCGAAGTTTTGGATATTGCCGAGCGCCCAGTGATTGTTTCCCATACTGGGCTTCAAGGGGCATGTAACTCACGCCGGAATATCAGTGACGAGCTAATGAAGGAGATAGCGGGCAAAGGAGGCTTGGTTGGAATCGGTTTCTGGCCTGGTGCTGTCTGTGATACAAGCCCCAAGAGCATTGTTAAATCCATTCGTTATGCCGTTGATACACTGGGTGTGGATCATGTCGCATTGGGGTCGGACTATGACGGCAGTGTAAAGGTTGCATTTGACGTAAGTGAACTGGGCGTGCTTACCGCAGAAATGCTTCGGCAAGGGTTTACTGAAGAAGAGATCCGTAAAGTAATGGGTGAGAACCTGAGAGATTTCTTCCTTACTCAACTCCCCAGTTAATATCATATAGGAAGGTTGAACTTAGATTCCGCAGCCTTCTCAACAGATATATTAGCGCTGGCATTTGATAGCTCACTGTTCTGATGAGTTTGTTATTACCAGCGCAATACTTGCACTCGTATATGATTAAAAATAAATTTACTTTCTGCACATATCCAAACGCAATTTAAACTGGAAATTTCTATCAAATTTTGACCTTAGCGTCCTGAAAATCCAATTGAAATAAAGTGTAATAAAATTCCGGTTTACTTTTTAAAATGACTTAAAGCTAAAAAAGCCACAAGAAAATTGATAGAGATAAAACTGTAGGTGAGAAAAATAGAACATGGGCCGCGATACCGCGGATAGGCAAAAGTCCACTATCTATAAAGAATAGGGAGACCTCCATGTTCAATCCGAATCTAACAGAAACAGAATTTCTATTGGATCAAGCAAATTACATCCAACCCGGTGTCCACAATGACGTAAGGCGCGGAGTTTGTTACGCATTATCCTACATGTGGGTGAGGCTCGGCTTGCAACCCGGCGGTCATATAAATATGCACCTCCAGGCAGGACTGCAACAGCGTTACCATAATACGGGAATTGGAAACGCCCTCAACAGAGCAACTCCAGGTATGTTTTTAAGGGCTGTTGGCGGGTCGACCACCACCTTTGGGCAGCCTATCTATACAATGCAAAGGGCAATTTCCGCGCAGCAGCAGATCCAGGGAAATGTGATGGGTATATCGTCAGGGTTAAGGACGATTTGTCGGACAGATGGGTATACCGAGCACTGTATCGCCCGTGGGCATCAGTTGAATCCATTTGAGCCTTTCTCCACATTTTTGCGATGGATACGGCAGGGGATGGCCCGCCTTAATCAAGGCTTTGCATTGATAGGATTCCTGGGCCCCAACAGCGGCCATGCAATTGCAATTCAAGTACAGAATGGTAATACCTGGAGACTTTTTGACCCCAATTTTGGTTCCTTTGTATTTAATGGATACAACCGCTTTAAGGCCGAATTACATCAGCTGGCTTTGATATACCTAGCGATGGGCACTGCTGGTGGAAGCTGGATGATTTCAACTTTTAGATAAGTTAGTAGGGTTGTTTTATTGTCTAGGTATCACAGGGTCGCTTAGGCGGCCCTGTGCGTTGAGTTTAAGTGCAAGCGTAAACTAGAGAATTTAGACCGCAGTAAAAGTCCTGATGAGTCAATTAGGGGGATTAGTCTGGCACTCCCAGTTTTAATATTGACTACTTGGCAGCGATGCACTCAATTTCAATTTGGGCGTCCAGCGCTAGGGACTCCACTGCAAAGGTAGTCCTTGCAGGGAAGGGGGAGGCAAAAGCTTTCTGGTAGATGTTGTTGAATTCAGGGAAATTCTTGATATCTGTTAAAATGACCGTGCATTTAACAACATCTTTCATTTCGTAGTCGTAGCGCTCCAGAGTTTGCTTTATGTTGTCTAGAGTCTGTTTGGTCTCCGCAGCGAATCCCCCTTGGGCTAACCGCTTAGTCTCCGGTGAAAGCCCTATTTGGCCAGAAAGAAATAGCTGGTTGCCAACTTTTACAGCCTCTGAAAATGGTAGCTTTGAGACTGATCCTGTTGGGTTCAGGAATTTAACCTGCTCAGCGTCCTTTGCATAGCTGAAACTGGAAAGCGTAATAGTGAAAAATGTAGAAATTAATGCATTTATAGGTGATGTCTTTATCTTCATTGGAATCTTTTTTTGTAAGTTTTTCATAAAAGCTGGGGCCGGTATATCTTGCGGTCGATTATTTTTTGTTCTTGGTGATTACCTCAAAAAACTTAGATGGGTTTCTGGAGCAAGTGTGTATTGGAGCTTATGAGTAACCACCTTCGCTTTAGTTAAGTATAACCTGCTGGAGCGAGCTAATTGGATTAAGGTACTAAAGGGTATATTGGGTGGTGATTATACCTGCAATTTGTATCTAATTTGTACGCATTGGCGACGGTGATGAATGCGAGAATTTTCTCGTATTATGAGCAGCTCAATCCCATTGCTTACCTGAGTGCCACTTTTAACATTGCTGGATTATTGAACAATAGTGCTCTGGAGTGACTGACTCGGTAGCGCTGCTATTCGAGTGAGCTAATCTCTCCCTAAGCCAATCGAGCTTAAGCGTTGTATTGAGTGGACCGATCTCTTTTAATTGAAACCAACACACACATTTTATTGTAGAAATATAGATTTGCCAGGATTTTGGCTAAACTTGAGTACTCAATTAAGGAAGTGGTATGTCCCTCTTTAAGCAACCATCAAAAGAACGGAAACGCTCGAAACTAAATACTTCAAAGCCTGATTCTCAAATTGGCATAAATGTCATCTAGTACTGTATACTAATACAGCTGTATGCATTGACAGCTCTCTAGTATGAGGGGTAATATATTTACAGCTGCTTTGGTTTTCATGCAGCAACCATCCTTTCTTGAACCGGCCCCCAAGCCGGTTTTTTTTATTCTTCCTTGGTCGGTTTATTTCATTTCTAGTTTAGGGTAGTTAAATGAGCGTATGGCATACATTGGCCATTGAGGGGGTAGGCTTGATTCTTTTTTCTGTGCTTTTGGGTGTACGGGCATGGAGGTGCGGCTAAGAACCTCTGGTCGTCCAATAATGGCCGGAATTAAAGTTAAGATGAAAGAGCCGCTGACGAGTGAATGTCATCTTATCCGCTCCTCTAAGCTTTCTAGATTCTGTGGTTTATGGTGATAGGGGAGATGTATTGCCTCAAATTTTCCTTTCCGGAAAATTTGGCCCGGATACTGGAGCTCCCGAAATAGGATGCCTTGCCCTTAACTGGGTTAGGGCTCGCTTTGCAGTCGAGTTTAGCGAGGCCGCAAAGCGAGTATAAGATTGAAGGCCAAATGCTTAACTTAAGGTCGCTTCTTCTTGTTGGTAGGTTGATGTCTGAATGTGATGTTCGAAGTTTGGTTTTAGGTCATCATCATCCAATACGATCTACCTTAAAAAGGCAGAGAATTCTTGCCCGCAGCTATCGCTCTGCAAGAGACTCTCGATATAGCCGCAGATGGTAAGTTGCACCCCTCTGAAAAGGTGGGGGAGATTCGTAAATACAACGAACTGATTGCGGAGCAGGCGGATATCGAGGCTCAAGCAGATAGGTTTAGCATTACTACCGAAAAAAATAACTATATCTCTAAACTCAATTTATTGACCAGCTATCTGGAAGACTTGGACCCACCTTGGGACGATATAGAAAATACGACACCGATAGCACGAGGGACATGGAATACTCGCTGGATGGCAGTAGGTAGTGCTAAGAGTGCATTGCTGAAGGCTATTGCCGACCAAGCCATAGTCGTGGCTGAGGCTACAGGTGGTAAGATCGCGAAACTCGCCTCCGGCGATAACTTGGTCCAAGGTGATTTCTCCGATGATGAGCTGTATTGGAGCAAGGGAGAGGTTTTTACCAATACAGCAGATTACCCCTACCTCCCTGAGGGGGTGAAAGTTTTAAAGGTTTCCGATCGTGGCAGCTATGCGAGATATTGGTTTCCTGTAAAGGAAGGTGACCGCTTCTATATCTCCGCCGATATTTACACAGGCTCGAGCACCGGAGGGAATGTCAATATCGGTTTACATTATTCCGACATTTCCGAGTTTGGAACCGGTATTGCCATCAGCTCTAATCGAGTTTGGTTGAAGGGTGGATTTATCTCGCGAATCCCAGACCAGGGCTGTGGATTTGTAGAAGCCTTGATAATTGTTCCCGCCGGTTGGGCAATGGCGAAAGGGTATATCCAGATAAATGCCGATGAAGGACAAACCGGCTCGGCATTTGTTCATAACCTCAAAATCAGAAAGATCGTCCAGAACCAACTGGAGTTACCACAAAATATCAGCTCCACTGCTAGCTTACCGACTAGTAGTGATGTGTTGTCAGCTTCGGATAATGGCTCTTCGGCAAAGATATCGATAGCGGCACACACGATCCAATATGGGCGGTTTGCCCGTAGTTATAATTCTGGTTCTATCACCGGGCTAAATTTCTCGACAAGATACTACGTTTACGTGGATGACCCTTTCTATACGGGCAGCGGTGTCACCTACTACGCAACCACTGAAATTTGGCAGCTATCTGCCGGTGACGATCGGCGGCAAGTAGGGGCTATCACCACTCCGGCCGATGGCGGGGGTACCACAATCCCCGATCTACCGTACTGTGTTGACTATGACACAGTGTTGCCAGATGGTCGCTTTGTGCGGGATCTGCAACTAGGCGATTTAGTTGATTGTATTGATGTTCGAACCGATGAGCGCCGAGAATTTCCACTCCGCGCAATGAGCGAAGGGGAGGAGGAGTGCTACAGCCTGCACACACTTGAGGGTGCCGAGATATGGCAGTCAAAGTCCACCCCTATGGACCTACCTGATGGGGCAATCGCATATACCCCTGACATGCTTGATAAACCTGTTTATGTGCTGTGCGAGAGCTCTCCACGAATATCTATGATCTCACAGCTCCACAGAATTGGTGTGAGGCGAGTACTAAAGCCTGACTTCGGCAACCGCATGTTTTTCGCCGGACGCACGCCTGAGTTGACTATTGCAACCCATAACGGTGTTATCAAGCCATAAAGGAGGGTGCTAATGCCCAGCTTTTCCCCGATAACTGTGCCGGACTTAGAGATTTGGCAGTTTGCCTACACCATCGATGATGGCCATAGCGCAGGCACGATTGTGCGCGCTTCAATTACCCAAAAGACCAAGCCCACAAGCTCCGAAGCTCAAGCGGTAGCCGTACTTAAGTGTGCGATCGCCGTGATTGATGATCAGAACAACGTGCAGACCGATGCCGCCGGAGATCCGATGGATATGGTCTACGTGACAACAAAAACACTCACCACAGATGCAGGGCAGGCGGTTAACGTTGTTGATGAGGCAGCCGGCCTTGTTTCTGACTGTATTGGTGAAGTGGCGAATCGCCTGGCCGTGCATAGTTCTATTGCAGCTATGGCGATTCCGAGTGGGTAGGCATGACCGCTGTGAACTATGACGACCGGGTTTATTCGGATGATGATGATAGTCCGGACTCGACTTTTGAACTGGCAAATCGCTCGGCGACGTCGTCGATGATTAGTGGGGATACTTCAGCGGATGTGGCGGGGGGGGAGTAGATGCTGAGGGCTCTGGATGGTGATTTTTTGGACAGTGAAATTGTCTAGACCTCAATTCACTAAAATGTTAAGTGCTTCGTACTTTGGCGGTCTCAGGGGCCGTTATATTCGGAGTTCACAAATGAGCTGGCGTTGGTAATATTAAAGGATACAGTTATGGAATGGGCATTTTCTTTGGAGGGGCAGCCTTCGAACGAAACAATTTTCGTGAGAGTTCCTGATGGCACAACTCCCCCGAATATTGGAGAGAAGGTCACCGCAGACGGAAAGTTACCAGGGGTTTATTATGTTAAAGAGAGGGAGTTTATGGCCTCATTTCCAGATGAGAACGCTGGAATTTTAATATTCGGTTGGCTATTTGTGCTTAGCTCTAAACCGTAAGGCTAAGATTGAAAGGTCTTTTCTTAGTTGCTAGGCGCTTTGCTGGGTGGTGCACCGGCACCTTCTGGTGTAACTTCAGCCTTGTTATTGAGTGAGGATGACGAGTTGCGCAATCAGGGAGTGCTGGCCATAAAATAGGTAACCTCGGGCCGAAGCGCGAAGTTTTGAATGCCACCAGTCGGCCTAAAGTAGCAATGCAGCAACCATAAAAGGCTTTTTACATTATTGCGCAGCTGCTGGTACTGCTGGCCGCACCTATAGTTATAGGCTGATACTTTATTTCTTGATAAATAATGCTAGCAGTTGACCGGGATTTACATGATTTGCGCTCATTATACCATGTGTTCAAATCAAGCTTTTGCCAACCAGTTGCCATAGCAGGCTCCCCTCCTTCTGGGGCTCCACCCTCTATTACGCATTGATTTTTGTTGCCCGCAGCAAACCCGTCTCCAAGGTAAATCATCACGTGTAACAGCCTATTGCTTTCGTCAATAAAGCCTAGAAATGCCCCCTTTGGAATCTTATGCATTTCTCTTAGATTTACGGCTTTAGTTGTTACGGGGAACAGAACCTTGTAACTATCGGGTTCAGGTCCAACTGAAGAGAATCCATCATAAGGGCTTGTAGTTAATCCAGGCACTAATACACCCCGAGCATACCAGGCGCAATAAATAGCAGCATCCCAGCATGTCAGACTACTTAGTGTTTTGAATAGGACCTCCATTTCTTTGTCAATAGGACACGTACTGTCCTTGAATGGAATAAGTTCGGCAGCTGCTTTACTAGCAATGTTTGCTACTCGGTCGCCGTAACTCATGCAGTAATGATTGATCCAACCGAAATGCATAATTGACACCGTTTTCTATTTCTATTTTGAACCACTTAAAGAGCTTAGGCATTGGGTTGTTATTTAGCGATAATACTAAAGTACAAAAGATTGATTCTTTGGTAAAAACGAGACTCCATTACTATTCGAAAATTATGGAGTTTAATTCTATGCGCTCATTGTTAATTTATACCTTATCGGCTGCGCTTTTAGGGTGGCAGAAGATGGAAGTTTGCAGCTATCCAAGGGTAATTATACTAACCGGCTATCCGACCAGCTAAAGAATAATGAGAGTAATCTGCGGGCATTGTTCGATGAGTCTGAGGTGGGGCGGTGGAACAAATTTGCAGGCGAGTTACGGAAATTGCAGGAGGGTGTGCGCAAGAAGAACTTTTCGGGCTCAGCGTACCACTTAGCCGGGCCGATGAGTGCACTGGTAGATAAGGTTGGCATTATTACTCAATGGCTACCTTTTATGCGTGAGGGGGCAGAGAGTGTTAGCAAGAGCCGCCGTTGGCGAGATCTGAAAAAGAACGGCCTGGTGGAAGGTGACTTCGTTGTGTCCAGTGATACTGCCACCTTACTCGGTGTGCTGATAGGTGGAACCTCTGTGCCCCCTGGTGTGTCACCGGCTCTATTGTTAAGTGGGGATGACGAGCACCACAACCAAGGTGTTTTAGCCGTTAAATAATCTTCGATTTGCTTTAATATTGGTTGGGACTGTAAAAATAGGTTGTGTTCCAGGGGCGCTCAACAGTTCCATGCAGATTAATAAGGGTTATGATAAAGGCCGGTTATCCTCAATGTTTCCGGTGATGAGTAGGATGTAGACAGCGGTTATGTTGGGGTGGTTATACAAAAATTGGATGATTGGGTAAAATTTAACATTGGCGAGACCAACTAAATTCAGGAAGTTGATATTTAGTGTGTTGATTTGGCATGTTGAATGAATAGCCATATAACCCATCATTGCATAAAAATAATAGGAAGTTGGCGTGAGCAAGTGGGAATCTTATCGACCAGAAGTATTAGGTGTTTTAACAGCTACTTTGGCTTTGAATGCTTTATATTTATCGGGAATTGCTATTGAGAAGGCTGTAATCCCAAAATACTATGACTACCTATGGAGAACTGTGATTACAGTTGGTGGCGTATTTGCAGGTGCTTTTCTGGCTTTCAAATACAATGTTTTGCGAGATGCAAATGAAGAGAAAAAAAAGCAGATACGTGAAATAAATTTTGCCCTTTTATATATACTTCGCATTAAGAAATCTGTGCGCCTCATAGAGAAGGATCTTGAATCGCTTGATAATGATATAGATAAAATGCTTTCTCATCATGAGTATCCGTCGTTTGAAGATTTGAAGTATGACCTCGATGGATTGAAGTTTTTGGTCGTCAGAGGGGGGGGGTGGATTGTTTAATAGATTTTTCAGACCTCATGCAAAATTTTAGCTGGCTTCTGAAGTCTATTGATAACAGAAATACTTATTTTTCAGAGACTGTCTACCCTATATTGGCGAGCCAAACTGACTCTCCTACTATTCGGGTTACCCCGGAAAGCTTTAGAGAAATGGTGGGAGATAGAGTTTTTGCCGAGTTGGATATTCATTTGAGAAATATTAAGCGTCAGCTAGAAGAATGTACTAATGGAGCCTCAAATTTAATGAATTCCTTGAATAGGGTGGGTAGAGCTAACTTCCCTTCAAAAACATTTTTTTATGCCGATGTGGAGTGAAGATACAAGTGGGTTTAAACTAAACTATTAATTGTTAAACTTACAAGTTTTCTTTATTTGAGTAAGTGGCACCTAGCGGCTATCCCGCTGCTCCTGGCGATTGCATGAATATTCGCCAGGAGCTTCTGATTCACCTTTCCCTGTTTTCAGTTGCTTGTGGCGGGGTGTTGCGTTAGGTTTGATCAAGGAAGGATGTTACGTATCACAAGTGGGGACACTACCCAAGGAGGGGAAGTGAGAGATTATATAGTTCAAAAATTTCTTCATTTTGAAGAGAGTGACTTTATTCCTGGTGAAAGCTTAAAAGAAGCAATTGTTATATTCCTTGCCTGGACGGTTCCAGCTTTTTTGTTTGTTCTTTGGGCAAATAGATTCTATCCAGAAGTTGAGTTTTATCAATCTGCAATTAGGGAAAGCATTGGTCCAAATCTTTGGAACGTGATTGGGGCCTTTGGCTTATTTTCTTTTTCGGTGGCTGCTATGTTTCCCCAGTTCTCCACTCCCGCATTGGTTTCAAGGCAAATATTGCTAAACACTTATGCAATTGGCTGTCTTACAGTCGGGATATTGCTTGGTCAATGGTTCACACTTCTATCGACTGATGACTTAGTTTGGTGGCAGCGGGGCTTATTTGGGATTACTTCAGGCTTCTTATTGGTTATAGTTTTATTACTTAATTTGTTTGTTTGGTATTTGGGTTTCCTGCTTACAAGTGACTCTGGCAAGAAATCGAGGTTCTTGAGAGGGATGGAGCAATTGAATGGGCTAATTAGAATCCCCTTAGGCCTATTATTTGCGGCTGTAATTATTTGGTTTTTTTTGTCTGAAAAGTAAATCTCAGTGTACCTCATTGTATTTGTCCGGCTTATTTATCTCTAGTACGATCCCTCTAAACAATAAAGAGGGGTCGTCATGCGCCTAATTCTACCAATTATCCTATCCACCGCTCTGTCTGGTTGTTTTGAGGCTGTAGCCAATACCAACGAATACGATCCAGGAATGGCTGCCACGCTGGTCTGATACTGACAGAGACTGCCAGAGACTGCCAGAGACTGCCAGAGACTGCCAGAGACTGCCAGAGACTGCCAGAGACTGCCAGAGACTGCCAGAGACTGCCAGAGACTGCCAGAGCACCCGCCATGAGCTACTGGTTCAATTCTCCCTGGCTCCAGTAACCTTCACTAATGACAAGCAGTGCACTGTAGATACTGGCCTTTGGCTGGACCCATACATGGGCCAATTTTTCAATCTGGCCTCTGACCTGGATGTTGAACACATCGTGCCGCTGTCCTGGGCTCACGGGCACGGTGGTGCCAATTGGACTGTAGAGCTGAAGCGGCAGTTTGCAGAAGACCCTGAAAACCTTTGGCTGGTCGATGATGGCCGGAACCAAAGCAAGGGTGATAAGGGCCCCGATGAGTGGATGCCACCCTATGAGCCCGTCCAGGCTATCTATGTGCAGCGCTTCATGGCGATAGTGGAGAAGTATGGGCTGGAGTTCTCGCAGGAAGAGTCATCCCAGATTCTGGCACTTCTGGAAGAGTGAGGCCTTACAGTTCTAAGAGGTCGTAGTCAGTCTTGGTTCTTAGAGCTGTAGCTTTACCGTCATTGATGAGCTTAATCGGGTCTTGGCAATTAAGGCCTAATGAGTTTTCAGGGTTGTGAGGAGCTACAGCAAAAAGGCGGTGTCGTGCTTGCAGGCAGAAGTCAGCGTGCTTCATGGTTCCGCTTGATGTGGCTGACTCTACAATGACTGAAGACTGAGAAAGCCCTACCTGTATCCTGTTTCTAGCTACAAAGAAATATCTTTGAGGTGTTACGCTTTCCGGGTGTTCTGATACCCAGAGGCCGCCAGTCTCAAGTATTCTCATTGCCAGCTTATAGTTTGCTCGAGGATTTGCAGTATGCAGGCCATGGGCAAGCACAGCGATAGTGCCTCCGCCAGCAGCAAGGGCCCCCTCATGGGCTGCAGCGTCGATCCCAAGCGCTAAACCGCTGACAACGACAGGTAGCGATTCTTCTGGCAATTTCTAGCCCATTTGTGGATGCATCACGCGAGCCCACAATGGCGACACCTGGCTTAGAAAGAAGGGCAACATCCCCACGTGCATACAAGACCGCAGGCGGGCTAGGGGTATTCTCCAATCCTAGAGGGTATCGTTGATCGCCGCGCTGAAGCTCAATTATGTTCATTGCTCGATTATTTTACATGGGGCAGGAGCAATATCACTCCTGTGTCTGCGTCCCTTAAAAGTGTTGGTTCATGCCTTAAGCTTGAAGGTCTCTTCTAGGCAAGGGTTTAGCTTCGTTTGGCGCTGTATTTTATGCTATTGATTTAATGGTTGGGAGGAGTGTGAACACAGACGTGGCGACGATGATGTACTAACGATTCCCAGCTACCATTATTATCGATGCATAACCCTCTAATACCTAGAGCATCTCGTGGGGCACTCGTTGAAACCTTTCTGGTGAACCCATAAACATTTGCATGGCATGCATATTGTTTTGTTTTTAGTGCTCCAGCTATCATGCTGCCTAATGGTTTATCTGCACCCAGCTCTTTGCCTGAGTAGCATGCGTAAACGTAAACGGTACAAGTTACTTTTTGTTTCAGGCCGCATTTAATCATACGTTCTACAACTTCTGTTTGATCTATAAGATTTCTATTGTGATCACCAAGGTGCTTCATTCCTTTAAAAGTGTGCCCAATAACATAGAGATCGTCGTTGTTACCAACATTCCATAATCCGCCTGGGGACGTTCCATTACTGCAATATATCTCTCCACACTTTGGGCTTTGTATTAGTTTGGGCGGTTCATTTGGGCCTACTCCTACAATCAAATTATCTAATATATTCACTCCTTGACCATCGTCAAAAGGATAAAATAGATAGGTAGCCATATAATTTCCTTATTGTATTGCTATGTAAATTCAGAGTTGTACAGAGGTTGTGGTTTGGTAATTTAAATTAATCATAGTCTACTGTTCGTAGTCTAGAAAACAGAATAATATTTGAATATTGTATTCTAAGGGCAATATTTCGCTATTAATTATAACTTCTCGAATAAAAGTATGAAGGTGAATGTCGAGCTTGAGTTGTTGTGGGTGTGTGTAGAGCATGGAGGATAAGTGGGGGCTGAAGTTCTCACAGGAGGAGTCAGCCCAGATTTTATCTCTTCTAAATGATTAACATATAATCATTTTCATTGGAGCCATGAAGCCATCTAGCTTGTGGCCCCTAGAGGAATACCTTTGAAAGCTCCATTTAAGGCTTGTTCATTGCGCCCAATGGTTAAGTTTGCCATAACACCAAATTCCTTATCTGGCGTTACATAACCTAAAGCTCCAGCGGTCTCTTCAACATCACTAAACCTTGTAAGCTCTTCAATAACATCAATGATTAAATTTAATTGAGCAAGAGGGTCGCTTTCACTAAATAAAATTGTAGTGTTAAAGATTGTTGTGGTTTCGTTATTCGTTTCAATAGTAAACAAAAGTTGTTCGGTGGTTTTGGTTATTTTCTTATAGTATTCTAAAATATTATCCCTAATATTTTCTTCTCCCGCACAAGGGATTGTTACTTCACTTTCTTTGCTAAGCTTTGTAAGTTTGATATCCCTTAGTATATTTTCGTAGGATGCATTTACCTCAATAAGGTCATTAGTCAACTCTGTTAGTAGGTCTTGCTGATCCTCATGCCCTGTAGACGTAGGGCTAAAAACTGGATGCGTTTTCTTTATATTGTTATGTGGGAATAGCGCTCGATAAAGCGAGTTGTATTTAAATTTTACTTCTTTGTCTGTTTCTATTTTCTCCAGCAGCTCAAAGAATTCTTTTTTGTGCGAATAGTATTTTGTAATTACGTTTTGCGTTGCTGCTTCCTTAAGGGTTTCAGCCATTTGTGATGATCTGTGATGCGCCACAAAAAGACCAGTAAGAGGGAGGGAAAGTGCTGCAAGTGATAATGGAAGCCTGAAATATTCAAATAGGCGGTTCCAACCCTTATATGATGGGTCAAACGAAAACTTACCCTCCTGATAAATAATCCCGGCAACAATAATCGAAAGCGCTACTGGGAGAAGTAGAAAAAGCTTAAAGTACCCTGATTGCCAGAGAGTACGTTCTTTTGTCGGCTTTTGGGGGGACCACCAGTCTTTAAGTTCTCGCCGGTATTTCCAGCATAAGCATAAACTTAATAGTAACAATAGTAAAAATAGGTAGTTGCTGATAGCTAGTGAAGAGAATGTTAGCAGTCCAGCTATAAAAATAATTGAATTGGTCAGTAGTGAGCTTCCTAGTTTTCTTTTTGTCAACCTCTAACTCCTTTAGACTAACGTTATGAGCAAATGTCGATATATCTTAACCTAGATGTGTAGCAGGATAAGATTGCTAAATGGGTGAGTGATGCTTGCTATCTAGGTCACCCCTAAGTCTGGAAGTGCCATCAAAAGATGGGTTTAGTAGCCAACTCTTTGTTGATACTCTAGTGCCAAATACCAGTTCTCGAATCTTACTTTACTATATTCTCTCCTGCCTGCTGTCGTGTAACTATGTAAAAAATGCATATTCAAAAGTTACAGCTCTTTTCGGCAAAAAATTGGTTAATGGTTCTGTGAATTTGTCCAGCTCATAGATCATTGCTCCAAACTGTTTGTTTTACAAAATATCGCTATTTAGTTGATATCTGGGTACAAATTCTTATAAGTGCAGCTCTGTTACGCGTTAAGAAATGAATTTTTTAGTTTATCTCAATATTATTATCTGTCCGGCCAGTTTGAGCAAATAGGCCAGATGACTCACAATTTGATGGCTGGAAGGGCAATTCCTATAGAGTGTCAAAGTAGGAATGCTGTATATATATACAGCATTCTGGTAGGTTGACCATGTGTTACGGGATGGTTCCAAAGCGGAGATGGGGGCCAGGTTTGTTATGACATGGCAATTTACTGGATTTACTCAATAACAGGGTATAAAGGGGGCCCCTAGGACACACTTGCATTATGGGCAAAGGCTGTACGATGGCCTGTACCCAATGGAAAGAAGGAGTTGATTGCAATGGCATATATAGAGACTCAAGCTGAGATTAAAGCCTACCTGGACACGATACATATGACTGCTGATACCGCTGACCCAAAAATTAGGGACATTCTTAAAGTGCAGGACAACAATCTGGATGGGGCAGTTAGTTCTTTGGTGGATGAGCTGAATGCTCTTGCTGAGAAGCAGGAGCAGCTTCGCGAGCTGTTGAGGTAGTGTTTTGTTAAGGCGCAGGGGGCCGCTCGCAACGCGCTCCTCTTGCCTGACTAGTACCTACTTACACATGCTGTATGAAAATACAGTGTGCGCTTAACTATGAAACTACTCTCTCTATACAGTAGTGGCATTAGCTGCGGTTTTCCCTCTCCGGCAGTTGACTATAAAGAGAAAACCGCTAAGCCTTGATGAGCATTTATGGCTAGGGCTAATGGTGGCTCTATGCAAGTGGTGGGCATCTTTGATCGTGATGTGCTTATTGTCGATCGCTCACTGACACCTATGAATGGTGACGCTGTTGTGGTCGCTCTGGATGGCCAGCTAACATGTAAAATCTTGGATCTTAAGCGAGGCCGGCTGTTGTCCCCAATGGCAAATACAAGCCGATACCGGTATGGGAAGGAGTTGTTAGTTGAAGGGGTGGTTAAAGTATCTGTGCGGAATCATCGCCCGGTTTAGGTGCGATCAGTGTCAGGGGTAGGGAGGCTCTATTTTTTTCACTCAGGAAAAAATTTCTAACTAGATTTGTATCGCTTGAGGGAGATAAAAATCAGTGCACCAAATTTGCACCAAAAGGAATGTAACTTATTGATTTCAAAGATCTGATTGGTGCCCGGGGCCGGACTTGAACCGGCACGGCCGTGAAGCCGGGAGATTTTAAGTCTCCTGTGTCTACCAATTCCACCACCCGGGCAGATCCTTTGCGAGAGAGGGCGATGTTTAACAGTTGCCCTTCATTCTCACTTTCATTGCATTCAACAGGATACTGCAATGAAGAGGAAAATGGAGGCTAGGGTCGGAATCGAACCGGCGTACACGGAGTTGCAGTCCGCTGCATGACCACTCTGCCACCTAGCCTTTTTTATCCGCCTTTGGCGGAAAAGAACGCTGCGAATTCTATCTGATAAATCTGAAAAATCCTAGCGTTTTCTTATACTTACGTGCGTTTCGCTGTGTAAGTGGGCGCCATTTTAGGGACTCTAGAGGATTAGTCAAGCATTGTTTTCATCAATGTTGCAAACAAGTGAAAAAAAGTAGGAAAAGTTACCTTCTGATGGTGGGGGAGGGCTGTAATAACTTTTAGCGCTGGTGCTCAAGAACCTATTTCCATTTGTTCTAAATTAATCTTCAGGTGTGCTGGCAATCTGTGACCTGTGTTCGATACTGTCTTTATCTGGCTAACACATCTCCCCCAACGTGTTTAGTAATGCTGGTAGGGTGGCTCACATGGCTGCCACCCGGAAGCAAGGATGAAATCCTCCAAGTTTCACTCCTAATGGTCTTGGCCCTGACGCTCTCCCCCCCCGTCGTCAGGGCTTTTTTTTGTCTGCTATTTACTGGAGCCTTTCGTCCGGTCTGTCAGGTTTTCTGTGGCTAATGTATCCACGGGTTTACCGGCTGCTTTCTCAGACAGGGATCTAAACCTTTCCAGAGTCACTTCACCGCGTGTTCGAGCCAGTTCTCGTGCGACGTCATCAATACTTGCCTTGCCATTGCTGGCCTCGCGAATCTCTTTATCCAGTTGCTGCATTACCCCGGCCGCACGGGCGGTAATGGGGCCGGACGAGCGTTCGACTAATAGTGAGGGAGCCTTCTTGCCCCATTTAATCAGTTTATCCATTGCCTCCTGATAGCGGGTTTCACTGATGCCACCAGTTCGCCTTAAAATCTCCAGGGAGTAAAACTCAGCTAGCCCCTCTACAATCCAATCGCTCTCATCGTCGCCGTGAATTCCAGTGCCCACATGAACTAGCTCGTGGATCATGCTGCTGGTGCGGTTGCCGCTGATCAATGGTCGATCAGCATGCATATATAGAGAGCGTGTCCCCGACAGTCCACCGCGCCACATGGGGTCGTCAGCGGTTACGATCAATAGATGATCAGGGAAGAGGGGGAAGATTTTCTTGAGCTCTGGCAGGTTCCAATTTAGGAAGGCCAGGATGTCTTGCCGCCGAATGTTCTCATTTTTAGGGCCTGCAACACGGGTTTCAGTGCCGGCAATCATATCCTGCCGACTGCCAATTTTCCCTACAATCATCCAGCCCTTGGGTCTTACAAACTTACGCTTGGGGTCAGATAACTCGTATAGGTTATCTTCGATCTCAGGGTAGGGTAGGGCCGAATACCATTGGTCAGGAAGTTCCAGCTTAAGGCGGGCGGTAGAGCGGCCACGGCTGGTTGCCGATACCGGTGCGATCAATTTATCGCTGCGGAGAATTGCCCAGTCTTTGGTGATCCGTGAGTCGTAGCCACCGTTGCTACGCTGGTTATCTATGACAAAGCGGTACTTGAGGACGGGGTTCTTCCCTTCGGGTTGCCAGGTTGCTTTGTCGCCCTCGATCTTTAGTGGGGTGTCACTTTCCAGGTCCTGATAGCGGCCAGAGCGCAAGTTTAGAACGAGCTTACTTGGCATATCATCACCGCTGAGCGCCATTTCCACCTCAGCCAGCTTGGAGTTGGGCGAGATCTCTGCACTGTAAAGAATCTCATAAGCCTGAACAGCAGGGGATAGAGTGGCGAGTAATAGCGGCAGTGTTAGTAATCGTTTAAGCATCATTTCTTCAGCGGGAAATCCAACAATTAGTCGTTTCGACAGTATCTAAGCCTACAGGTGCCCTTGTGTCACCTTCAAGCAAACTGGTCACAAGCTAGCCAGTTATGAGGTGACAGTTTTGTGCCGTCAGGTTTCATTGGATTGGTTTTCAGATATGTACCACTTAAAAAGAATACACTTACAAAGTCGTTATCATATGGCGGCGCATACTAGTAAGCATCTCCCGTAAAAGTAAACAAGAAGATAGATATGGGTGGGCCGGCACAAACATCTTTTGAGAGGGCTGGGTTAGTGGGCAGGCATGCTGACTAAGTGGGAATTGAGCGCTACGAAGGATAAGACCGCAGCATAGCTGCGGTCTTAAAAGGTCTTTTGCAGTCTAACTAACGATGGCGACAGAGCTACCAATATCTGATTGCACGGGGATCAACGAACTGCATACCGTAGGCGCTCAGGGCAAATCCATCTGGAAAACTGCTTACCATTGGTTGCTGGGGGTTAACCGCGGCTATTTCGGAAGGGTAATAACCTCCCGGCACAAACTGCCCCTGCCAACTGGGTGTAGCTTGAGGGGGGTAGCCCTGTAACGGACTCATGGTAAATCCAGAGTATGGAGTGGCTGGGGAGGGACCTTGCGCGGTTGCGGTATGAGTACCCGCGGCCCTTGCTTGCTCTTTGGCGGACTCAAAAGCGGAATTGATACCGAAAAGCTTGGGAACACCTGCGCCAACTCTCTCTGCCCCGAGGGGCATTGGTGCGGCCAAGGATTGGATCAGTTGGAATAAGGCGGTCACTCTGGATACATCTTTCTGCCGGAGCGCACCTTTAAATAATGGATGGTGGGCAAGTAGTAGTGCTGCCAAACCGGTAATATGCGGCGCGGCCATTGATGTACCTGACTGAACATCGAAGCCTTTGTCAGGCACAGACGAAACGATACCCACACCAGGTGCGGCAACAGAAATTTCCTGGCCGAAAGCGCTAAACCTAGGAACAAACAGACCGTCGGCTGATGCTGTTGAGGGTATTACTGTTTGCGCTTCCCAGGAATCTTTGGGGAACTCATTGAGCATTCCAAGAGCGCCTACAGCCATAGCATTTGGGGATCTGGCTGGATACTGGACTGCCCCGCCATTGTTGCCTGCGGCAACTATACAGGCGATACCATGTTGGACCGCTTCCTCGATTTGCTGCTCAACAGCCTCTGATGAATCAGAGCTGCCCAGGCTCATATTCACCACATCAACGCCGAGCTCTATGCAATGTGAGAGCGCATCAATCAAGCTACTAAATTGCCCGCCGGGGAAAACTTTGAATACATAGATTTCGGCTTCAGGAGCAAATCCGCGTATTGCCTCGGAGCCAGAGGGTTGGCCTGTAATAATTCCCGCACAGTGGGTTCCATGGCCGACAATATCTTCTACCCAGCTATTGGTATCGTAATTATTGGTGACATCGATACCATTCTTTAAATGGCTCAGTATCGGGTGCTTATTGTCCGCACCGGAATCGATGATTGCGATTTTGATACCTTTGCCTGTGTATTCATCGGGTAGCTGGTCCAGGCCCATGTACTTTTGCCCCCAGCCATAGGAAGCATCATTGGGGAAGTTGGGTATGGCTTCGCTTAGGGGTTGGAGTTTCACCAGGTTCACACCGGTGAGCGACAGGGAAGGGCTGCGAATATATTTGTTCCAGAAATCTTTGGCGGGACGGATCAGAAGTGATTTCACTTGAGCGCCGCCGCTTTGCGCAAAAATACTGAGCGCAACTTCCCCTTTATTGTTAGTGACCCCCTCCTGGGGAAAGCCCGCGCTTTCAACAATTATTTGAGCGTCGCGTATGGGCTCACCTTTTGCGCCGATAACGCGGAAGTGCACCTGCTGAGCCTGGACATGGTATTCGCGCAATAGTCCGGGTTGCTGTGCAAAAACTGCGGAAAAGGTCGGTGAATAACTCGCTTGCCCGTAAGAGAGAAGTGAGTCCAGTTCAACGGCGACGTTTGGTGGAGTGGTCTGGTAAAGTGCCGCAGCAGCATCCACATCCATACGGACTTTGTAAATATTGGTGGCCTCATCGGCGGAGGACAGCGTTTTTAGTTTTCTGCCGGGGCGTATTTCACGAAGCACCTCACAACCTGCCTGCCTGGCAATAGTGGAAATCACATGGTGCATTGAGCCCGAGCTCAATGGCTGCACGCCCATGGATTTAGCCATCAGGCTACGGCGGGGTGAAATAAGTAACTCGACTTTCTCTGCAACCTCGACCGAAGGTTCTCCTGCGGCCTTTTCTTGTCGGGATTCAGTCATGTTCATGTTCCTTCGCTTTCAGTGCGGTACTGATTTAGTACGCGTGTGAAACGTCTGAAAGTGGTGAATCGAGTGGGTTTCAATCTCAATTGAGAGGGTGGACAGGTTGATCCGGATCAATAATTACTTTGCCTCTCAATTTCTTTCTTAGGTCGTCGACGGCATCGGGTGTAGCCACAAGGGTGACGTTGCTTTTGCGCAAAGTAACGTCCTTAACATCGGGGCAATTTGAAGCTTCTTTCACCAGCTCCTCTAGCTCCAGAGTGCTAGCTGATACTTTACGATTGGGTACGGCTACATATTGCTCAAACTTCTTCATTTTCTTCTCATTGTGACTGCGCCATCCAAAATAGGGCAGGGTCGAACCCACCCCCAGGAAAAGGGGCGTGAAGCCCCTTTTTTTGCATTTTTAGTGCAGATAAGCCTGTTGCTGAAAGGCTGAGTTGGGTTGCGGCATTGCCTGATAGGGCAGTGGCTGCCCGATGCCACTCAAATTCTGGAGGGGTTGCTGAGGTGGTTGTGGGAAAGCCTGGAATGGCACCGGTTGGCTCAGTGGTGCAAAAGCCTGCGGGGGAACCGATCCATACTGCTCCGGAGCCACAGGTGCCAGTTGATTTACCGGTTGGCCGATGTAGGTCTGAGGAACGAGGTGTGGCGTGAATTGCGGTGCGGCCTGGTAGGGCAGCAGGTGGTTGAGGCGCGCCAAGTTGTTAAGGAGTTGACCTTGTTGAGGCACGCCAATGTAGTTGCCAAGAGCAGGTGCGGCACGACTAATCAACTCACCGAGGAGACCTTGCGGTGGCAGTTGCGGAGCGGCTTGATAGGGTAAGAGCTGCCCTAGTTGAGCGGCTGCATTGATTAGCTGTGCCTGAGGGTTATTGATGTAATTGGCCAAAACAGGGGCCGCGCGATTTATCAATTCGCTGAGATAGTTTTGGGGGGCAAACTGATGAGCGAACTGAGGTGGAATTTGTGGAGCAAGCTGCTGAGGAATGTGGGGCGCTAACTGTTGTGGAAGCTGTGGTGCGGCCTGGAAGGGCAGTACTTGGCCCAATCCGCCGAGTGCATTGATCAATTGACCTTGTGGTCCACCGACAATGCCACCAACTACCGGAGCTGCGCGGCTAATAAACTCTCCCAGCAACCCTTGTGGTGCTAACTGTTGAAGCGGTAGGTATGGCTGGGGGGGAGTGAGCCCGACGACCGGATTAATCGGAGGTACGGCATAGTTTTGTGGTTGTCCAAAGATCCCTTGAGCATATGCATATGGTTGGTACATGAACGTACTCCTCGAGTAGACCAATGACGATAGGGGGCTATCGCCCAGGTTATTTCATGGTTTACGGGTGAGAATTTTGGAGCTTGATAGAGCCCCGTTTTTAGGATCAGCCTGCTGATAATAAATCGGTAATGAGCTTTCGAATTGTTGCATCTTGCGACGGACATTCAGCCGGCTGATCTGAGTATAGAGAAGCTTTTCAGAAGCACAGGGAAAGTTTGAAAAAAAATGGAGCGGGAAACAAAAAGGTAATGGGGGCGCAATTGTAGTCACCATTTTTCTTAAAATTCTGTAATTTTTCCAAAAGGAGTATTTTTTTAAAAATAAAGTCTTACTCGGGATTTGCTACTTAAATAAGCGGTTAATATTCTTGTGGCGTGCAGGGTGCTGCTCCCTTGTGTTGGTGTTAGGGCTCGGGAAAAATCCCCTCGGGTGCCCGGTGAAAAATAGCGGCACTTGTAGAAATATCCGTAAATAGCGAACTGGAATTTAAAGGTAACTGTTTATATCGATGTCTTGGAAAAGCAGCTTAACGAGCTTATCAGTTCGCTTTTATGTAAAGGTCTACTTACTCAAAACATCAAAAATGATATCTAGTAGCTTTTCAATGTAATTTGCTATTGCCTCGCGCCGTATGTCCTTCTTGGTTTTTTCTGCTCCAAACTCTTGCATCCTCTGTGGAGAGCTTTGCATTTTTTTATACGTGTGCTCTCAAAACTAAAAGTACTTGATAGTCGTTGAAGATACGTAAATACAAGAAAGTAGATAGGAATAATATCGGTATTTTTTTGGCGACCACTGTTTGCCGTATATGTGAAGAGGGTTTCAGAGAATGGATAGATTGGTGGAAAGTGTTCGACCCAAGGAGAACAAGGGATTGGTTGTTAGTTGGCAGACTAAATGGATGTGTCGGAGATTGGGGCAATTACTAGCAACCGTAAAGCTTGAATCTCCAGTGTAGAAAGAGGCGCTTGGAGCCGGGGAGGTCCAGCTATAATGCGGATTAGACTGCCTTTGAGGACAACTCAAAGATCGGTTGTGTCGGCAAAATGACCTATGATGACATTAGCGCCAAAAATTACTTGATCTTTGAAAAATGGATGAGTAGTATTCGCGGCCTCGGTGAGTAGCGCAGCCTGGTAGCGCACTTCGTTCGGGACGAAGGGGTCGGAGGTTCGAATCCTCTCTCACCGACCATACAAAAAGAAAAAGCCCGCTTCTGCGGGCTTTTTCGTGTTTATGATTTCATTCCTGGTAGCGCTTTTACTTTAAAGGCTTACATGGGCAATTACGCAGCTGCCTTGAGGGTGTTATCTCTTAGTTGCTTATCGGTGTAAATAGCTAAGCCAGTCATGCTCAAAGCCTCGTGCCTCTTCGGTACTTCTGAAGCTAATTCTTTATTTGTCCCCATCGCTTTTAACTTTTGTAATGCGCTTCCGCATTAAGCCCGGCAAGGTAAACATGTAGGAGTTGCTTGTACTGTTCCTGGTGCGATGCACTGGGGGAAAGTGAGGGGTAATCTGAACGGCTTATCGTCAGCTCAAGCTAAAGAGTTCAGGCACAAAAAAGCCCGCTAAAAGCGGGCTTTGAAAATCTGGTCGGTGAGAGAGGATTCGAACCTCCGACCCCTTCGTCCCGAACGAAGTGCGCTACCAGGCTGCGCTACTCACCGTTTTTTGTTTCGCATCATTTGCGAAGGGGCGGCACTATAGCAGCAATTTTTCTGCTGTAAACCACTGATTTAATTTTTTATTTGTCGAATCAGTCCCTCTTGGCAGGTAGACGCTACCAGCGTTCCGTCGCGGGTGAAGATCTGGCCGCGGGTAAAGCCTCTGGCACCGGTTGCCGAAGGGCTATCCGTTACATAGAGAAGCCATTGATCCAGGCGGAAATCGCGGTGGAACCACATCGCGTGGTCAACGCTCGCCGGCATCAATTGGGGGTCGAATAAGGATATGTCGTGCGGCTGTAGGGAGGTACCCAGGAGTCCCATATCGGATGCATAGCAAAGTGCTGCCCGGTGCTCCATCGGGTCATCCGACATCTCGCCCTCTGCCCGCAGCCAGAACATGCATTTGGCTTCGCGGGTTTCAGCGCCAAAGTAGCTTTGCGGGTCTACCGGACGAAAATCGATCATATAGCGCCGCTGATCGTACTGCGGGCTAACCAATCCAGCTTCCAGGGCCAGCTCCTGGGTGTTTTTCAGGCTCTCAGGAGAGGGAATCTCGACACAAGGCAGGTCGGCCTGGTGGTCAAATCCGGGTTCCCGAATTTGGAAGGAGGCGGACATATTGAAGATCGCGCGCCCGCGCTGCTTGGCGACTACGCGACGAGTGGTAAAGCTACCGCCATCGCGGATTGGGTCTACTTCGTAGATCACCGGCAGCTCACTAGAGCCAGGGCGGAGGAAGTAGGCGTGCAGGGAGTGGGGTAGGCGATGCTCAACGGTACGAGTTGCTGCCATCAGTGCTTGGCCCAGAACTTGCCCGCCAAAAAGCACTTTACGATAATTTTCAACGTGATGACGACTGCGGAAGAGATTTCGATCCAGCTCTTCAACATCCAATAACTTACCTAATTTTTCCAACATAAGGGATTTTGCCCGTTACCTATTCCACTTAACAGAGTTTGCAGATGGGGAGCTTTGCGCTCTTAATCAAAAGGATAATAACAGCAAATCCCTTTAACCCCATTCATATTTTGAACGTTAGGCCCATTTTGGTCACAGGTGCCACCTCGTATAGCTATCCAGCTCTTTTCCATACACTAGCTATTGATTTTCTCAGTCAAGTTGAAACTCTGTGCTATTGACTATTGCGATATATCGAATTCTTACTTATTTCTGTGGTATAAAGCGCCAATAGTTGTTGGGACAGTTGGACTAATTCGTTTGCAGCTATCCAACAAAGATTGAATAAGAGAAGTAGGAGATACCACAGGTGCCACACAACAATATTGATATACGTCCACCACTGAATTTCGGCAAGGTTGTCAGTCGGCACCGTACCGCAAAGGCTGTGGCTGGAGGGGTTGGCTCCGCTGCTTATTATGGGGTGTGGGGTGCACAGACGGCTACAGGTGCCACTCTAACCGGCCTGGCTACCGGTGCAGCGGCTGCGACTTCTGCGACGGGTATTGGTTTGGTTGTTGCTGGAACAGCATTGTCCATTGGTTACGCTGGTTTGGCGGCCCGATCCGCATACAAGACCAATAATCACCTCAATGCTCTAAAAAAAATCTACGAAAACAGGAAGTCGTATAGCTGTCCTTGTAAAGGATCGGTCGCCCACGACTATGTTTCTGGCCAAGTGCTTCCTTATATCATCGAACAGAAAAGCAAAAAGTTGCATCGCAAAATGGTTGAAGCGACTCCGGGAATCGCCTCAGTAGAATATGCGCGCAAGGCAGTAAAAAACCTGTACAAGCGTTCACAGGGTACGCTCGGTAAAAAACGTACCTTTGCTGCAGAGTGGTTGGCGCAGCATTTGATTTCTCATGATTGTGAATTAGCTAATGCGATTGTTGCAGAGCTCTACTCAGAGGAGGAAATGCTCTGGATACGCACGCAGGACAACGATGTAGTCGCGCCTCTGTTGGAGCTAAAGCTGAAGTCCGTTTAATAGTGGCTTCTTGTGTTCTGGTGTAGTTCTTGATTTCATTCGGAAGTATTGGGGTAATGGACTACCCCGCAATCACTCAATCGTCGAATTTTATGTGTTATGTGCAATGCTTGGGCTCGCCAAGCGTCACCACATGCTAAAATAAAAGGTCTGCTCTCAGCTTAAAATTGGCTCATTTTGAGTAAATTTTGAGCAAAATGGCCTAATATTTTTAATATTAGGCAGTCTAATTCCCCGATTTACTTTTCCAACCGACTTGAATTGCCTATCATTCATGAATGAATAGTCAATTTCAGTCCCCATTTTTAAGGGCAAAGAAGGTCGGAAGTATGGATAAGGCAAAAGAGAAGGTTCAGCGGTTCCGCGCGCGGGAGCAGCGTATCCTGGATGCGGCTCTGGAGCTTCTGTTGGAGCACGGTGAAGAGAAAGTCACGGTCGAACAGATTGCCGAGCGTGTGGATATCGGTAAGGGCACGATTTACAAGCACTTCATTTCCAAGACAGAAATCTACATGCGTTTGCTGATGGATTATGAAAAATCCCTCGCTGAACGTCTCAAGACCGCTGTAGCCCTGGCCGAGCAAGGTGATATCACCGCTCCAGCCCGCGCCTATTTTGAATCTCGTATGGCCGACCCTGGCAAAGATAGACTCTTCCAGCGCCTGGAGGAGAAGATTATCGCGTTGAACCTGGCTCCAGAAATGATTGCGGAGCTCCACAATATTCGTAATTCCAATGCCACCTCTCTCAATCGGGTCTTTGAGCGCCGTATGGAGCAGGGCATGCTGAAGAACGTTCCTGCATACTTCTATTACTCAACATACTGGGCGCTTGTGCAAGGGGCGGTAGAGCTTTATCACTCCAAGTCTTTTGCCAATGTAATAGAGGACAGGGAAGGTTTGATGGAGTTTATTATGGATGTGGGTGTGCATATCGGTGATATGTCCTCTCGCAAAACGCCAGAGGGAAGCCAGACAAGCCATCACAGCGATTCTGCGGGGTCCGCCCTTGGCTGAGCCCCTGTTCCAGCAGCTGCAAAAATTACAGGCTGAATTTCATGGGCATCCACCTGTAGAAAGGTGGAACCCAGAGCTTTGTGGGGATATGGATATGGTCATCAAATCTGATGGCCGTTGGATCCACGAGGGAACAGAGATTCGTCGTCACCCTCTTGTGAAACTGTTTGCCAGCATTTTGAAGCGTGAGGGGGATGAATACTTCCTTGTCACCCCTGTCGAAAAGCTGCGAATCACAGTGGAAGATGTTCCATTTGTGATCACTCAGGTGGCCCGCAACCCCGGAAGTACTCATCAACAGCTACTTTTCACCACAAATGTGGGCGACGTTGTTGAGCTGTCGGAAGAGGGGCAGTGGCAACTGAGAGACTTTGGTGCTCCGCCGCAGCCAATCCCCTACCTGGAGATTCGAGGGGGGTTGCAGGCTCGCGTTTCCCGCGATGTTTTTTACCAGTTGGTAGACTGGGCGCTTGAAGGGGGTCGCGATACCGATAAGCTTTTTGTGCAAAGTGAAGGAAAAGATTTCCTGCTGGGTTCTTGCAATTAGGTAGCTCCCGGTTCCTGCTGGCGGATTCCTCGCGCCTCAGCGCTGATTTGTAGCTGGGGCTTTAATTCATAGCCTTGCTCTTCACTGTTCGAGTTTAGAAAGTATTTGCTTGACTCTATAGCATCTAACTTTACTCTATCGACGAACTTTCCATATTAAAATCTTTAGCATCAAACTATTTGGTGGATGCCACGATCGCTCCTGTATTTTGATTACCACTATGGAATTTATACTTGATTGTGCCGGTGATTGCTTGAATCCGAAAAATAGCCGGGGAATATACATATCTATACTATTTATCTATGGTGTTGGTGTATTTCATTTCTATTAAAAAGATAGTGTTTGAAATCTTATGGAAATATAAGTGTATTTGTTCTGAAAGAAATAAAATATTAATTCGATAATTTACGGAAATATCTAAATAAGTAACAAATCCGCAACAGTGCATTTCTAAACTTCCCTTCGTCCAAATCGCTACGGCGAAACAAAAAATATAGTTTTTATTTGCTTGGTTGCTGCCATTTATTTTTTTAAAAATGGCTGAGTTGAAGCAATTAAAGTTTTGGATTGAAATTCCTATAGGGGGAAACATGAAGCGAGTACAGAATAAGCTCTTACTGGCAGCTGCGATTGCTGCGCTATTGGCTGGTTGTGACGGTGGCGGTGTGAGCATCGAGCCAGAAACAGTAGATAACTCGGTGGACAACTCGGTAGATAATTCAGTGACAAATCCTGGCGGAGGTTCCGCTGATGAAAATCCATGTGCCACTATAGAAAGTTCAAGTGTACAAGGTGAATTTAGCGGTGGTAACTGCTATTACACAACTGATTTTGTTTCTGCTGCAAACCCATTAACTGAAGATTTATATCTCACTGCGCTGGATAGCAATGGAGCTCATGTCTTTAGCGGTAGTTTGTTTGTTGGAGAAAGTTACTCGAGCGATTCTGACCTGGTAGCAGCTGGTATTTCTGAGGGTGGCGACGGCGTAAAACTGGAAATTGAGGCGGGCGCCACTATCGCTTTTAAAGATAATTCAGCATTTATGGTTGTAAACCGTGGATCGCAAGTCTTTGCTCGCGGTACAGAAACATCTCCTATCACTTTTACGTCAGAAACTGATGTCCTTGGCACTGTAGGTCCGGAGGATGTTTCACAGTGGGGTGGAATGGTTATTAATGGCTTTGGTGTCACGAACAAATGCCAATATACAGGTTCTATTGATGGTGGTGATCTGACTCTTGATGGCGAGTGTCACGTAGCTGCTGAAGGATCCACTGATGATAATACCTCTTACTATGGCGGTGACAACAATACCGATAACTCGGGAGAGCTTTTGTACGTTGTTGTCAAACATACCGGAGCAGAGGTCGCTAGCGGTGATGAGTTGAACGGAATTGCTTTTGATGCTGTAGGTAATGGCACAACGATCCGTAACCTTCAAACATACTCAACTTACGATGACGGTATCGAGTTCTTCGGTGGCGCTGTAGATGTCGAAAATTATGTTGCGCTCTACGTTCGCGATGATTCCATTGATATTGATGAAGGTTATCGTGGAAGTATTACCAATGCTTTGGTGATTCAAAGTGAGACTGACGGCAATCACTGTATAGAGGCCGATGGCATTGGTTCATACAGTGATGGGGCTGATTATTCCACCTTGATCAGCCAGGGTCTCAACAGTCGACCAGTAATTGACGGGCTGACCTGTATTGTTTCCGCTCAAGAAGAGGGTACTCACGACCCCGGTGCAGGCTGGCGCCTGCGTGAGGGTATTTATCCAATGATCACTAACTCTATAGTTGTGGCCTCCTTCTTTGCTGATGAGACTGGCGTGGCCGGCGATAACTACTGTCTGCGTATTGAGAGCTCTCAAACTCGCGGCGAAGCATCTGCTGGAACTGAGGTGGCTCTGACTTCCAACATTTTTGCCTGTGAAGATCGCACTAAAACAGATGATGCTGGCTTCAACGTAGAGATTTGGGCCGTCGATAGTGGAAATCAATTTGCCACTATTACCGGCGAAGTTAATCCAACCTCTAATGCTGACACTGACTTTGTTTTGCTCGGTGGCTCCCCGGCATTATTTACGGTTGATGTGTCTGCTCAGTTGATTGACGGTCTTGCACCTACAGTCTCTGCCGAGCTGGGGCGCGCTTATTTGGGTGCCCTTGAGCAGGGAGGTACCGATTGGACCCACGGCTGGACCTACGGCCTTCACCAGGGTGACCGAGCTCAACCTCTCTGGTTTGAATAATAGGTCGAGGTAGCGGTTGGGGGGCTAATCCCAATCAAATAAGGCGCCGCCTTCGCTGATGGAGTCGGCGCCTTCTTTGATTTCAGACCGCGATTCTTTGGAACGAAAAGAGGCCGGTTCGATGGCTAAGTATGAAAAATTTCAAAGGGCGCCGCTTGTTTTAGCGATAGCTGCGGGCTCTACTTTGACAGCTAGTGTTTATGCGCAGGATGCAGAATTGGTTGATAGTGCCGCTCCCGGGATTGAAGAGGTTGTAGTCCAAGGGCGACTGAAGGACTCTGCTGAAGTCCTAATTAGTGAGCGCTTAGGCGAAGAGGTGGTCAGCGATATTCTTGGGGCAGAGATGATTGGTCGGGTGGGGGACTCTACGGTTGCAGCAGCGCTGCGGCGAGTGTCCGGGTTATCGCTGGTGAGTGACAAGTTTATCTATGTGCGGGGCTTGGGAGAGCGTTATTCAAGTACAACTCTCAATGGTGCGACTGTACCATCCCCAGATCTGACAAGAAATGTTATCCCGCTGGACTTGTTTCCAACCTCCGTTGTGGATTCTCTGGCGGTACAGAAGAGCTACTCGGTAGATAAGTCTGCCTCGTTTGGTGGTGGCAATGTCGATATCCGCACCAAGGGGATACCTGATGATCTGACCTACTCTATCGAAGTTGGTACAGGTACCAATAGTGAAGTCAGTGGTGATGTGCTCAGCTATAGCGGTGGAGGTGATGATTCTTGGGGTACCGATGATGGTACCAGGGCGATGTCGAAGGAGATTTCTGCTGCCTTGCAACGCTTCAAGGGCAATCTTAATGTTGCGGGTATCCGCGACACCCTGATTGCTGAAGGCAATGAGTATTCCAGTAATCAGGAGGCGGAGAGGGCGGCTCAAGCGCTAAACAGAGAGTTGGCCTTGGGATTGAATCGCGATATCTCGATCAAAGAGGAATCTAGCGATCCTGATCAGGACTACAAGGCTAATGTGGGCAACCGTTTCTATTTTGGGGAAGACTGGGAGCTCGGTTTCTTGGCTGGAGGTTCTTACAAGAGCAAGTGGAGGGAGAGTGAACGCACTATCCGTGACTACGGCAATCCACGGGAGCAAATTGATCGCCGAACAGAGTCTACCTACTCCATAGATATCAGCGGTAATTTAAATCTCGGTATACGTTTTGCAGATGAGCATGTGGTTGAGAGTAGCAGTTTGTATTTGAGAAATACGGACGACGAGACTTCGATTCGAGATTATTTTGATTCAAATCGCCTGTTATCTGATGGCGCTGGGTCTAGAAATTATGATCTGAAGTATGAAGAGCGGGAGTTGGTACTTCATCAGGTAAAGGGAAGCCACTCTCTCGGCTCAGAAACCAAGGGTTTGTTGCCCATTAGCTTGCTAAGCTGGGTGCCTGAAGAGTTGGTGGTTGATTGGTTCATTTCCGATGCAACGGCGATGACAGATATCCCTAATCAAGTTGAGGTTATTGCGAGTACCGAAACCGATCCGGAAACAGGTGAAGTTATCAGTTCAACTGTCGATATTGCTTCGCGGAGCGCTAGCTTCCGATTTACTGAGCTGGAGGATGAGGTTCGAAACTACGGTTGGTCTGCAACATTGCCTGTTGAATTTTCCTCGTCCACGCTGGAGTTGAGTGGAGGATTTGCTCGGATTGAAAAAGGTCGCTCCTATAAGCAAACCGAGTTCGGATTGGATATCTTTAGTGTCGCTGATAGCGCAATTCTTGATGATCCTCTGAGTGATGTGTTCAGTGATACCAACATTACCGATGATGACAATAATTTTGTTTTTGCCAAGTCAGGTAGTAACAAGCAAAGTTATTTGGCCGCTACTTCGACAGATGCGATCTACGGTAAATTCGATTGGACCCTTGAGGAAACCTGGCGTATTTCAGCCGGGGCCCGATGGGAGGACTATAGTCAAGCTGCTTTAGAGTGGAACCCCTATAGTTTCTCACAAAGTGAACCACAGATTACGAATGACCCCGAGGAGTTGGCTGAAGCGGTATATACGGATGATGATATTTATCCTTCATTATCCTTGACCTATATGGGGTCATTTTGGGCGGAGACATTCCAGTTGAGATTCGGTGCATCCAAGACCGCTGTTCGGCCCGACTTGCGTGAAATTACCGACGCTATTTATATAGATCCGCACACTGATGATCAGATCAGGGGGAATTCCAATGTTCGGCCGTCGGAGATCGACAACTACGATATTCGTGCAGAGTGGTTTTTTGATAGCGGCGATAGCCTGACTATTTCGGCTTTCTATAAGGATATTGTTAATCCTATTGAGTTTTTTGAAGCTGCCTCAAGTGATGACAATATTGCGCGAGAGATTATAAATGCTGAGTCTGGTGAGATTACCGGTATAGAAATAGAGGGTATGAAAAGCCTTGGCTTTATCTCTGACCCAATGGATAGCTTCTTCCTGCTGGGCAATATTACGCTTCAAGACTCTGAAATTGTTGCTGGTGATGAGGCTGATGCACCGACTAATGCAGTTCGCGAAATGACAGGGGCTTCTGATTATGTGGTTAATATGCTGCTCGGTTTTGACAGCCCGGACGGGAACCATTCTGCCAGTTTGGTTTACAACGTATTTGGTGAGCGTCTTTACAAAGCGGGGCGAGATCCTCATCCCGATTCATTTGAGCAGCCATTCCACTCTCTGGATTTGACTTACTTCTGGTATCCAACTGACGAGGTGACGGTGAAGGCTAAAGTGCAGAACCTTTTGGGTGAAGCCATTGAAATTGAGAGGCAGGGTGTCACCGTTTTTGAGGAGGAGGTTGGGCAGACTTTCGCATTGAGTGCGCAGTATAAGTTCTAAAGTTAGTCGAAGGTCTCAGTGAGGGTAGGTGCGCATTGGTGTGTCTACCCATTTAGTATTCTTGAGCAGATTTGCTGCTGTCTAACGTCTTAGCTTCTAGGTGACATGTTAAAGCGATGATGTAGTCTATCGTAAATTGCTATCTTTGTATGGCTTTTGATATGGATATAATGTCGCTATCAGGGTCATCTCAATGAAGAGCAGTTGATTCACTTCATGGTATATAGCCGCTCTTTGCTAATCCTGAGTTTCAGGCGGTGCACTTCTACTGCCTAGCGTTTTTTTAAATACACTATAGGTTTTAGGGAGGGGGTTTATTCATGGATTTTAAAAATATTGATAGAGCTAAGCGGGTAGCTATAGGCTTCTTTTTGTTGTTGAGTGCTGTTTCAAATGCTTGGGCCATTGGTGATGGTGGGACAAGGAAGTTAGAGTCGGTCCGTTTAGTGGGTGATGATCAGATCGCTTTTGAGGCGTATTCAGATGACTTTCTCAATCCAGATGGTTGCGAAAGGTCTGATAGAATAGTAATACAGGCTGATGCTGTTGATGCAGATCAAAAGTTAAGTGTTGCTATGACTGCACTAGTTGCTGACAAAAGAGTGGCCGTTTGGGTGAGTGGTTGTTCAAATACTGCCTGGGGTTATACGGTACCTACTTTACTCTCTTTAGGGATATTGCGAGATTAACTTTCTCACATAAAAAAAATGGCGCCATCGGCGCCATTTTTTATGTGTAGACCCAATTACATATTTGGATAATTGGGGCCGCCGGCACCTTCAGGGGTTACCCAAACAATATTTTGGGTTGGGTCCTTAATGTCACAGGTCTTACAGTGTACGCAGTTTTGAGCGTTGATCTGGAAGCGCTTACCGTTGGTGTCTTCAATAACCTCATAAACACCGGCAGGGCAGTAGCGCTGCGCGGGTTCATCGTAAATCGGCAGGTTGTGACTCAGCGGAACTTCTGGGTCCTTCAGGGTCAGGTGGCAAGGCTGGTCTTCTTCGTGGTTAGTATTGGAAATAAACACGGAAGATAGCTTGTCAAAACTGAGTACGCCGTCGGGCTTCGGATAGTCAATCTTTGCGCAGTCAGCAGCAGGTTTGAGCTGGGCGTGGTCAGCCTTGGTGTCGCGCAGGGTCCAGGGAAGCTTGCCTTTAAAGATATTGATATCCACAAATGCATAGGCAGATCCCAGAATGTTGCCCCATTTGTGCTGGGCAGGGCCGAAGTTGCGCTGCATGTGCAGCTCTTTCCAGGCCCAGCTATCGCGATACTTGGTGGTGTAGTCGGTCAGCTCTTCGCTGTTGCGCTCAGCAGCGAGGGCTTCAACTACAGACTCAGCCGCGATCATGCCGGATTTCATCGCGGTGTGATTGCCCTTGATCTTGGCAAAGTTCAGGGTGCCGGCGTTATCACCGATCAACAGGCCGCCAGGGAAGGTCATTTTCGGCTGGGATTGAAGGCCACCTTTTACTATGGCGCGGGCACCGTAGGCGACGCGCTCGCCACCTTCCAGGTACTGCTTGATTACCGGATGGTGTTTATAGCGCTGGAACTCGTCAAATGGACTCACATGGGGGTTGCTGTAGGCGAGGTCAGTAATCAAGCCGACAACAACCTGGTTGTCTTCCAGGTGGTAAAGGAAGCCGCCACCGTGGGTGGAGCTTTGTTCCAGCGGCCAGCCAGCAGTGTGAACAACCAGGCCTTGCTGGTGTTTGTCCGCAGGGACTTTCCAAATCTCTTTAATACCGATGCCGTAGTGTTGTGGGTCGGCATCTTCGTCTAGCTTAAAGCGTTCGATCAGCTGCTTGCCCAGGTGACCGCGACAACCTTCAGCGAAGAGAGTGTATTTGGCATGCAGCTCCATGCCCGGCATGTAAGAGTCTTTCTGCTCTCCGTTCATGCCGATGCCCATATCGCCAGTAGCGATACCTTTTACAGAGCCATCTTCGGTGTACAAAATTTCAGCAGCGGCGAAGCCAGGGAAGATTTCCACTCCCAGGCTTTCGGCTTGTTCTGCCAGCCAACGGCACAGGTTGCCGAGACTGATAATGTAGTTGCCCTCGTTGTGCATGGTGCTGGGCACAAACATGTTGGGGACTTTTATAGAGTTCTCTTCGCTGCGCAGGACGTAGATGTCGTCGCCTTTTACCTCAGTATTGAGGGGGGCTCCACGTTCTTTCCAGTCGGGGAAGAGTTCATTAAGGGCGGTGGGCTCAAATACAGCACCGGATAGGATGTGAGCTCCTACTTCTGAGCCTTTCTCCACGACACATACAGAGACGTCTTCATTGAGCTGACGAATACGACAGGCCGCGGCCAATCCAGCGGGGCCGGCACCCACGATCACTACATCGTATTCCATTGATTCGCGTTCCACGGCACTCTCCTCAGCAGTTGTATTCAACTTTTTTGCGGCCAATCCGGCCTTATCATTTATATTGCTGGCGGATTATATAGGCGTTTAATCAACCCTACCAATTGCATGACTATTCATTTGTTATGGCAAATGCGCTGTATTTCAACGGCTTACTGGGGGTGGATAGGTGGTTCTTATTCCCGGAAATAGATTTTGTGAATGGCAGGAGGGACTTCCATTTGACTATTGATTTTGCGCTATAGAACCGCCACCATACACGCCGTTCAAACACTTGTTTGACCAGAACACCGTATCCGTTCGCGACGTGAATTATCAGTCGCGGCTGTTAAAAAGCATATTTGAGACGGGATTTCCATGAAAGTTCTTGTAGCTGTGAAACGCGTTGTTGACTACAACGTCAAGGTTCGCCCCAAGGCGGACGGCTCTGACGTTGATACAGCCAACGTCAAAATGTCTATCAACCCCTTCTGCGAAATCGCAGTAGAAGAGGCGGTGCGCTTGAAGGAAAAAGGCGTTGTCAGCGAGATAGTCGCCGTTTCCATGGGCTCCAAGCAATGCCAAGAGCAAATCCGCACTGCACTAGCCCTGGGTGCCGACCGCGGTATCCTGGTTGAGACCGATGCTGAGCTGCAGCCTCTGGCAGTAGCCAAATGCCTGAAAGCGATTGTTGAGAAAGAAGAGCCTCAAATGGTAATTCTGGGCAAGCAGTCCATCGATGGCGATAACAACCAGACCGGCCAGATGCTGGGTGCTTTGACTGGCATGGGGCAGGGTACCTTCGCCTCTGAAGTTGCCGTAGAAGGCGACGCTGTTAAGGTAACTCGTGAAATTGACGGCGGCCTGCAGACTGTTGAACTGAAACTGCCTGCCATTGTTACTACTGACCTGCGCCTGAATGAGCCGCGTTACGCCTCCCTGCCTAACATCATGAAGGCAAAGCGTAAGCCTCTCGATACCACGACCCCGGATGAGCTGGGCGTTGATATTACTCCCCGCACCAAAACCCTGAAAGTTGAGCCGCCGGCTGAGCGTCAAGCAGGCATTAAGGTTGCTGACGTTGCTGAACTGGTAGAGAAACTGAAAAACGAGGCGAAGGTAATCTGATGAGCATTCTGGTTATTGCTGAACACGACAACGCCGAACTGAAGGGCGCTACGCTCAACACCATCGCTGCTGCCAAGGCTATTGGTGGTGATGTTGCTGTATTGGTTGCTGGATCTGGCTGCGGCCCTGTAGCGGAAGCTGCTGCTAAAGCTGAAGGTGTTTCCAAGGTACTGCTGGCAGATAATGCCGCTTACGAGCACCAGTTGGCTGAGAACGTTGCCAAGCTGGTAGCGGACTTAGGTAAAGACTACGGTCATATCCTGGCTCCAGCCACTACTACCGGTAAGAACATGCTGCCACGCGCTGCTGCGCTGCTGGATGTTCAGCCGATTTCCGACATCGTCGCTGTTGAAAGTGCAGATACTTTCAAGCGCCCGATTTATGCGGGTAACGTCATTGCCACTGTACAGAGCTCTGATGCCATCAAGGTAATCTCTGTACGTACCACTGCCTTTGACGCCGTGGCGGCTGAAGGTGGAAGTGCAGCGGTTGAGTCTGTAGATATCGCGGATGACGCTGGTGTTTCCTCTTTTGTCGGCGAAGAGCTGGCTGTATCCGATCGTCCTGAGCTGACCGCTGCGAGCGTAGTCATTTCTGGTGGCCGCGGCATGCAGAATGGCGAAAACTTCGAAATGCTGTACAAGCTGGCCGACAAACTGGGTGCTGCAGTTGGTGCCTCCCGTGCTGCTGTGGATGCAGGCTTCGTACCTAACGATATGCAGGTTGGCCAAACCGGTAAGATCGTTGCTCCTGACCTGTATATTGCCGTTGGTATCTCTGGCGCAATCCAGCATTTGGCAGGTATGAAAGACTCCAAAGTTATCGTAGCCATCAATAAAGACGAAGAAGCACCGATCTTCTCGGTTGCTGACTACGGTCTGGTAGCTGACCTGTTTGAAGCTGTACCAGAGCTTGAAACAAAGCTGTAATGCCCGATTGCTATACTAGCGGGCATTGAAAAAGGCGGCGTCATGCCGCCTTTTTTCGTTTTTTGGTGACAACCTGCGGAACTAGTGTGCAATTTAAGGGACGAAATGAGGGTTTGCGGCGTTTAACTTGAAAGAGCGTTGCCTTTCCCGGGCTGAGGCAAGAAAATAGGCGTCAAAAACCAATAACCTCAGAAAGTTGAACTTGTATGTGGGTATGTTCATGTCCCCTCTAGCGCGAGCCGTTGGCTCAATTGGCAATAAGTTTGCCCAGGGCGAGTCGAGCAAAGGTCTCTCCCGTGGCACTATGGCGGCGTCAGCTATTGGCCTGTTGTGGTTGTCTGGCAATTTGTTTGCCTATGGCTCCCTATTGGTCCCAAGCGATCCTCAGGAATCCCTGCTCGCGGAGCGTAAAAGCCCGAAAGGTGCTCCTCCCCCCAGCGCTGCCAGTCTTCCCAGCACGCCGTTCTTTGGACGTGCTGAACCTAAAAAGGCTACAGAAGTCCCTGAAGTCGACCTCGAAAATATTCCTCTGACCCAGCTGAATATTGTTTTATCCGGTGTTTTTGACAGCTCCAATAAAACCAAAGCCAGTGCTCTGGTGTCGGAGAAAGGTAAACCCTCCAAGCGTTTGTATGTCGGTGATCGGCTTCCGGGTGGTGCCGAACTTTATTCTGTTGAGGTTGACCATGTGGTTCTTCGTCGTAATGGCAGGATGGAAAAACTGACATACCCAGAAGTGGACGGAAGGCCAAACGTACCATTGAGAGGCGTCAGCAGTTCCAGACAGAGAACGTCAAGTTCCAGCTCCTCCAGAAGAACTGCTCAAAGAGATGAGAACCAGCAGAACATTCGGGAGAGAATGGAGCAACTGCGTGAATTGGCCCGCGAGCGTCGTGCTCAGCGTGAGCCTAAATAAAAACTATCTACCTAGATTGTTTTGATTTTTTGAACATTTACTAGAGCCAGATAAATAATGATGAAGATGTTTTATCGACGGCTGCTTGCGGTCGGATTGAGTTTTTTTGTTTGTACTGCAACGCTGGCTCAGGGCCCGGAGCGGGTTACCCTTTCTCTCGACAATGCAGACATTCGTGATCTGATCAATTGGGCTGCTGATTTCACTGGCAAAAATATTATTGTCCACCCGAATGTTAAGGGTAAGGTCACCGTAGTTGCCGGTGACCCAATGACTCACAATGAAGCCTTTGATGTATTTATGTCGGTGCTTCAAGTCAATGGCTTTAGTTTGGTGGAACAGGGCGGAACCTGGAAAGTGGTTCCCGATGCGCTGGCCAAGCAGCAGGCGATACCTGTCGCAGATGAGACCACTCGAGCTCCTGCGGAATCCCTGGTTGTTCGCACGGTAAGGGTTGAGAATATTTCCGCTTCGCAGCTGATTGCTATGTTGCGCCCGCTGATTCCGCAAACTGGGCACTTGGCTGCCTATGCTGATACCAACACTCTGATTATTGCTGACCGCGCTGCGAATATTGACCAGATTATTCGCCTGGTGAAGCAACTTGACCGCGCCGGCGCTATTGATATTGAAGTGGTGCCGTTGATGTTTGCTTCTGCGAAGGAAGTAAAGCAAGTTCTTACCGATCTACTTCAATCGAGTGGAGGCAAAGCGGGTAAGGAAGTGCAACCACTGCGTATTTCTGTTGATGAACGTTCCAATAGTATTCTCCTGACCGGAGACCCTGTTACCCGCCAGCAGATTAAGACGGTAATAGGCCGTCTTGATGCACCGCTGGATGGCGAAGGCAACACCGCAGTTGTTTATATCCAGTATGCCAATGCAGCAGATCTGAAGCCTATCCTCGAGGGTATGAGCGGTAGTATCCAGAACACAGAGAAAGACCAGCAAGCGGCGAATATTGAAGTCAGCATTCAAGTTAACGAGTCGCTCAATGCACTCGTATTAACTGCTCCTCCCGCTCTCCTTGAAACTATGAAAGGTGTTATTGCCAGGTTAGACGTGCGCAGAGCGCAGGTTTTGATTGAGGCAATTATTGTAGAGGTAGTTGAAGGTACAGGTAGCGAACTGGGTATTAGTTGGATTGCTGGTTCCGGCAGTAATGCTGTTGCCGGTTGGAATAACCAGTTAGGTACGGATTCCGATGGGGAACCCAACCCATTTTCACTTCCTGTGACTGATTTGGTGGGAGCTGGCGCATTGCACCTGGGCTACCTCAGTGGCGGTGATATCCGTGCTGCGATTAATGCCGTAGCGTCGGAGAGCAATACCAATATCCTTTCTACACCAACAATTATGGCTTTGGATAATGAAGAAGCTGAGATTTTGGTGGGCCAGAACGTACCTTTTATTACCGGTGAACAGTTGCTGTCTGGTAGTAACGATGATCCGTTTACCACCATCCAGCGTGAGGATGTGGGTACCACTCTTAAAGTGATTCCCCGTGTGAATAACAACAATTCGGTAACTCTCGAGATCGAGCAAAAGGTTGAAAACGTTTTGTCTTCTGCTACGGCTGCAGCGGAAGGTGCGTCCGATATCGTTACCAGCAAGCGTGAGATCCGCACAAAAGTATTGATCGATGATGGCGCGATCCTGGTACTGGGTGGTTTGATGGAGGATCAGGTGAATGAAACCGTGTCCAAAGTGCCTCTCCTCGGTGATATTCCCGGCATTGGTCGCCTGTTCAGAAACACTGAGAAGAGTGTTAGCAAAACTAATCTGATGGTGTTCCTGCGTCCCAGAATCCTCAGCAGTCAGGTTGCTGGCTATGAGGAGACGCGCAAGCGCTACATGGATATGCAGCAGAAGCAAATATTCCTGAAAGACCGCACCAGCCTGATCTGGGATTGGCACCGCGGTGATGTACTACCTGACCTGATGCCGCCAACAGGCACCTACAACGAGAGCCCTGCGCCAGTAGATGGTTCTATAGATGGTGCTGCCATTGAATCAGTCGAAGAAGACGTGGATGTTGAGGTTGAGGTGTTGGAGGTAGAAGAAGCTAAATGACGGCTGAAACAGGAACAGGGACTCCAACAATTCGCCGCCTTCCTTACGCTTTCGCAAAGCGTCACAAGGTTCTGTTAACCGAGCAGGAAGGCAAACCCCTCTGCCAATATGTGGCGCCGCTGAGTCCATCAGCGGTTGCCGAAGTACAGCGCATCAGTGGTGCGGCTGTATCTTTGGAGGCTGTAGAGGAAGATGTTTTCCAGGGTGCTTTGCAGCGTCTGTATGAAAACAGGGAGGGTGGCAACCTCTCCGAAGTCGAGGGCCTGGGTGAAGACCTGGATCTTGCAGCGGTCGCCAATTCGCTGCCTGAGACTGAGGACTTGTTGGAACAGGAAGACGATGCACCTATCGTCAAATTGATCAACGCAATTTTTGCCGAGTCGCTCAAGCAGGGCGCCTCGGATATTCATATTGAAACCTTTGAGAAGCGCCTCGTCGTGCGCTTCCGGGTCGATGGTGTACTTCGTGAAGTACTGCAACCCCGGCGAGCTCTGGCTCCATTACTGGTATCCCGTATTAAAGTAATGGCAAAACTGGATATCGCCGAGAAACGCGTGCCTCAAGATGGCCGGATCTCCCTTTTGATGGCTGGCCGAGAGGTAGATGTACGTGTCTCCACCATGCCGTCATCGGCGGGTGAGCGGGTGGTAATGCGTTTGCTGGATAAGCAAGCGGGCAAAATGGACCTGAGTAAGCTGGGGATGGCAGATCGCGACTTGCGCGTGATGACAGACCTGTTGGGACACCCCCACGGCATTATCCTGGTGACCGGACCAACGGGCTCCGGTAAAACCACCACCTTGTATGCTGGCCTCGGTAGTATCAATAACCGTGAGAAGAACATTCTGACGGTCGAGGACCCGGTGGAATACAACCTGGAAGGGGTTGGGCAGACTCAGGTAAATACCAAAGCTGATATGACTTTCGCCCGGGGGCTTCGCGCGATCCTGCGTCAGGACCCGGATGTAGTGATGGTCGGTGAGATTCGAGATCTGGAGACTATGCAGATTGCAATCCAGGCGAGTTTGACCGGACACTTGGTACTTTCAACCTTGCACACCAATACCGCTTTGGGTTCGGTAACCCGTCTGGTGGATATGGGAATTGAGCCTTTCCTTCTATCGTCCAGCGTGATTGGTGTTCTTGCCCAGCGCCTGGTGCGAGTTCTGTGTCCTGAATGCAAGCAGCCTCATGTGGCTGACAGCAGCGAGCGTGAGGTTTTGGGCGTCGGGCCTGATGAGGAAGCGATCATCTATCGACCTAATGGCTGTGAAGAGTGTAATCACAGTGGCTATGTCGGTCGTATCGGTATCTATGAATTGGTGCCGCTCAACGAAGTGATGCGCCAATTGATCCACGATCGCGCTTCAGAGAGCAAGTTGGTTGCGGAAGCCCGCAAGCTTGGCCCCAGCATCCGTGACGATGGCGTAGAGAAAGTACTAGCGGGTAGGACCTCCCTTGAGGAAGTACTACGAGTTACGCAGGAGTCCTGATTGTGGCAGCTTTTGAGTATACAGCGCTGGCAGCATCCGGCCGCAAGAGTCGCGGTACGCTCGAGGCGGATAGCGCGCGCGCTGCGCGGCAGCAACTGCGCGCGAAAGGCATGGTGCCCCTGGAAGTCAGTGCAGCTACCGAGAAAGAAGAGAAGGGCGGCGCCAGCTTTCTATCTGGTAGCCCTGGGCTGAGTGTTAAAAACCTGGCCCTGCTAACTCGGCAGATGTCCACTTTGCTTCGAGCGGGTATTCCCCTGGAAGAAACCCTTGGGGCCATTGCCAACCAGACTCGCAACCAAAAAATCAAACGCGTGGTATTGGCTGTTCGGGGCAAAATTCTTGAGGGGCACAGCTTTGCCTTGGCCCTGAGTAGTTTCCCTCGGGCATTTCCCAAACTCTATCGCGCTACGGTTGAAGCAGGGGAGCACTCTGGTCATTTGGATGCGGTGCTGGATCGCCTTGGTGACTACACGGAAGGGCAGCAGCAATTTCGGCAGAAGGTGCAGCTGGCTCTGATCTACCCAGTTGTTTTGGTATTTATCTGTGTATTGGTTGTAACCGGTTTGATGGTGTACGTGGTACCTGATGTTATCGAGGTATTTACTGGCACCGGGCAGGTTTTGCCGCTGGCTACCCGCATCCTGGTCTCCATGAGCGATTTTATTTCTGCCTGGGGCTGGCTGGTGCCGCCGGCACTTGGGGCGCTCATTTTTGGTGCTGTGATGATGCTGCGGCGCCCGGCAATTCGATATCGTTTCCACCACCGTTTGCTGGAGCTGCCAATTATTGGCTGGATGATGCGGGGGACGCAGAGTGCTCGCTATGTAGGGACCTTGGCGATTCTTACGGGCAGCAGTGTGCCGCTGGTTCAAGCCATGGGTATTGCCGGTGGAGTAATGACCAATACCTTCCTTAAAGACCGACTCGATGCGGCTCAAAAGAGCGTGCGCGAGGGCGGGAGCCTTCGTAAAGCCCTGGAAGATGTAGGCTATTTCCCACCGATGATGATCTATATGATCGCAAGTGGTGAGTCTTCGGGCACTCTCGATGAAATGCTTCAGCGTGCGGCGGATTCGCAAGAGCAGGATTTGCAGGGTGCGGTAACTGCCTTTGTGAGCATCTTTGAACCTCTGATGCTGCTGATAATGGCTGCCATCGTGTTGTTCATCGTTATGGCTATTATGATGCCGATTCTGAGCATGAACGAATTGGTTGTTTAATGCTCAAATTAGATGTAGGTCGAAGAGAAATTGCGTAGCTGCTTCAGGAGGTTGGTATGAAATCCTTGCGCAACAGCGCCGGCTTTACACTGCTAGAGGCGTCGAAGATTCTTGTTGGGCTGGGAGCGGCAGTTTTGCTGGGCATGTTGCTGCTTTAGGCTGGGGAATCGTGTAATTTACTGATTTGGTGACTTTTAAATAATTGGGGTCACGAAGGGTATCGTGACCCTTGGGGTTCCCAGAATTAGAGTGAACTAGGAGAGAAAAATGAAAACCCTACGTAAAAGTGGTGGCTTTACCCTGATTGAAATTATGGTGGTGATCGTAATTCTCGGGGTGCTTGGTGCACTGGTTGTACCTAATGTTCTTGGCAAGACCGGCGAAGCTCGAATGAAAGCGGCCAGGGTTGACCTGAAAGCTATCGAGACTGCACTAGACCTTTACCGCATGGATAACTTTGTCTACCCCAGCTCTGATCAGGGCCTGATGGCACTGGTATCCCGCCCATCCGGCTTCCCCGAAGCGAAGAACTGGACTGAGCCCTACCTGAAGAAAGCGCCAAAAGATCCCTGGGGCTATGAATATCAGTACATCAGCCCAGGCAGTGCCGGTGCCTACGACCTATTCACCCTCGGTGCCGATGGCAAAGCGGGCGGTGAGGGCGAAGCTGCTGATATCTACGTTACTGACCTGTAACACCTGAAATTTGCACTTGATGTATAGCATCGGTCGAAGCCGTGGCTTTACGCTGATCGAACTGTTGGTAGTGATTGTCATCATCGCCTCTCTGGCTGGCATGGCGACTCTATCGATGGGGAATTCCGGCGGGCGCGTGTGGCAAAAAGAAGCCCAGCGCTTGTCGGCCCTTTTGCAGTTGGTTGCGGATCGAGCCCTGATTGACAAAATGCATTACGGCGTTGTTTTTGAACAGGGCACTTATAGCGTGGTGCATTTTGAGCAAGAAACAATGACCTGGTTGCCGATAGATTCGGTTGCGTCGGGGAGGCGTGCTGCGCGTTTTGCCACCCATGAATTGCCGGAAATTGTTCGCCTTGAAGTGATAACTGAGGCGGAGCTGCCGTCGACAGAATCCACGGAATTTGCAGAAGAGACCAATGAAGATCGAGTCGTTCCGCAATTTGTTGCTCTCTCCAGTGGAGAGGTACTTCCCGTGGAAGTTGCCATGTACCTTGTCGAAAATGGCAACGATGTTCGAGGTGCAACTATTTCTTACACCAGCCTGAACGGATTGCAGCTAGAGTGGCAGGCCGATGAATTTTAAGAGAGCCCAGCGCGGTTTTACATTGGTAGAAGTCTTGATAGCCCTGGTTATTTTTGGGGTTATTGCCGCCAGTGTTCTGAAGGCAATGCAGCGCAGTGTTGGCCAGCAGCGGGTGATGGAGGATCGCCTCTCGGCAAACTGGGTTGCCCAACAAGTGCTCTCCCAAGTCCGTGTGCAAACTCCTTGGCCTCCTTTAGGGGAACAAACAGATCAGGTGGTCCTGGGGCAAAGGGAGTGGGAGGTTAGTGCCCGAGTGGAGGCCACCAGTAATGAGCGCTTGCGCCATATCATTATTGAAGTAGGCCACCTGGATGCTGAGTACCCAACTCTGACCCTGGATGCTTGGGCTGCGGAGGAGTAACTGATATGTCTTTGCGCCTTCCCAGCCAGTCGGGCTTTACCCTCATTGAAGTCCTCATAGTTTTAGTTCTTGTCGCCATTATCAGTGTCGGTTCCTTTTCACTGTTGGGACTCTTTTTTGACACCGAAGAGATGGTGGACCAGAGGGCCGAGCAGCTACGTCGCTTTTCTATGGCGATGTACCGTATTGACAATGATTTTCGCCAGGTAACTGCCCGCGCTGTTAAGAATGCCTACAGCGGTTATGAGCATGCGTTACGTGGTGATGAAGACGAGTTGGAATTTACACGCCTTGGTGCGGCAAATCTCACCGGGGAACCTCGGGGCGAGCTATTGCGTTTGAGTTATAGCATCGGATACGCCGAGGATCTTGAGATCGACTCCCTGACCACCGGCACTGGCCGGGAGGGCGAGGACGATATAGGTGGGTTATTACTGCGCAGTCGCTGGCAGGTCTTGGATCGGTCTCCCGATTCTGCGCCCATCGCCGAGCCTCTGCTAATGGGAGTCGAAAGTTTAAGCCTTCAATACCTGGACCCAGACACTGATGCCTGGGTTGCCCAGTGGCCACCGATCAGTTCGGACGGTTCCCAAACAGAAGCGGATATACGGCTTCCGCAAGCTATTGAATTTGTTATTGTCACTCGGCAGTACGGGGAGGTCCGTCGTGTCTTCCAGATACTGGCAGCGGAAGACAGTTCCTCTGCTGACGACGATGATGATGACGGGCGTTAGGCGATGAAAGGTAGAAAAATGCCGAGGTCGCTGGCTCGTCAAAAAGGGGTGGCTCTGATTGTTGTACTGCTGGTGATGGTGATTGCCATCGCGGCGGTATCCCACGCTATCTTGCGCGATCAGATTGCGATTTCCCGCAGCGGTGCACTGTTGGCCAACACACAGTTGGCAGAGTTTGTTGAAGCGGCAGAGGCCTGGACACGGGTAGCGCTGTTGGAGGATTTCGAGGAAGACCAGGAAGAGGAGGAAACCGCAGACCATGCCTTGGAGGCCTGGGCATTCCCAGTTCTGCAGTTCAATCCTGATAATGGCAAAATTCGCATGAATATCAAAGACTTACATTCATGTTTTAACGTGAATAATTTGTCTGATAGCAGCGATAGTGATCAATTCGAGATCTTCCAGCGCCTGGTGAATAATGTTACCGGCAAGTCTGACCTGGCCAAGTCAATTGCGGATTGGGTGGACGATGGCGATACCCCGCGAACCTCGGGGACAGAGGATGACGGCTACCTGGGAAGGGAACTTGCCCACAGAACACCGGACATGATGATCACTGATATTACTGAGTTGTCATCGGTAGTAGATATGGAATTAGAGGACTGGGAGAAACTTGTGCCTTTCCTTTGTGCCCTCCCGGAGACAGGAACCCTGGTGAATATCAACACGGCTTCTGAGGAGTTAATCGAGGCGATTGAGCCTTCCGCAAGTGTTTCCAAGTTGGTGCAACTTCGCGAGTCGGGTGGTTATATCAGTGACTCGAGTGAATATGCAGATTATGAAATCGCTAACTCGGGGCCTTTTACTTTTCAAAGCCAGCACTTTCTGGCGCGAATTGCTGTCCAACTCGGAAGCGATGGCGAATACAGGCAGTATTGGGAGTCCGCCCTGGTTCGGAATAGTACAGATGGCAAGGTTCGGGTGCGCCAGCGCCAGCGCCGGGCCTTTTCTGGTCAAATGATGCAGGAGTTGCTCGAGTACGAAAGCACTGAAGAGAGCGAATAGTTAGAAATTGTATGTTTAAAAAGAAAAGCATTAACGAGATTGAAGCCCCTACAGCGCCTCCTCAGTCGTCTCTGGTTCTGCTGCGGCTGAGCGAAACTGCTGACTTGACTCTGCGCCTGCATCAGTGGCAAGAGGGTAATTGGCAACAAGTAGCCTTGGATTCAGAATTTGCTCAGGCATTTAATCCCGAATTTGAAGCTGTCGAAGAGCGGCCTGAATTCCCTCAGCTCAACCTCCCTGATGGCGCCAAAGCGCTACTGATGGTGCCTGGTAACTGGGTATGGAGCGGTCTCGAAACTATACCTAAGGCAGCTCGTCGCCAGGCTAGTGCTATTGGCTATATGGTTGAGGAGCACTTAGCCCAGGATGTCGAGGACTTACACTTTGCCTGCAGGCCCCGCACCGGTGATCTCTGCAGCGTATACGCCATTGATGTTGAAAAAATAGAAGCGCTTCACTCCCAGTTGGAGCGGCTCCAGTGGCCACTGGCTGCTGTAGTGCCGGAGTATGAATTACTTAGCTTGATCGAAGGTGACATTCGCCTGTGGCTCGATGGCGGCCAAGCGCATATCTGGAAAGGTGCAGGGCAGGGTCTAACTGTTAATCGCGATTTTTTACAACCTCTTCTCGGTTCGCTATTAGTTGATGAAGGTGATGAAGCCGAAGGCGAAGACGATTCAGAAAGCGGCGAGCCGATCGATAACAAACAGGTAGTACTGCTGGGGGCTGGTGAGCAGGATGGGCTGCTGATTGCTGAGTTGGAATCCCAGTTTGGCAATGGCTTACAGCTGAACCAGCGCTCAGCGGAAGAAGTCTTTATTGAGCGGTTCAAGTTGGGACTGCTAACAAACTTGCTAACTGGAGATTACCAGTTATCGAGTAATAAAAGCGCTGCGGTTTGGTGGGTGCGCCCGGCTAAAGTTGCTGCCGCTTGTTTTGTTATCCAGCTACTGTTTTTTGTCGGTGCCGGTGCTTTTTATCAGTGGAAGGGCAATCAGGCTGAAGACCAGGCCCGGGCGATGTTTACGGAATTGTTCCCGAATACTCGACCGTCTGCCCAGATGCGCCGACAGCTTGAAGGTTTCCTGAAAGGCGCGGGTAATCAGGGGGGTGCTTTCTCTACCCAGATGCAGCAGTTGAGTAAAGTCTGGATTGCTCACAAAGGGGGCGCATTAAAATTGCAGTCCCTTCGTTTTGATGGCCAGCGTGGAGAAATGGTGTTGCAGCTTCAGGCAGAAAACCTGTCTGATCTCGATGCATTTGTCAGCAAGCTATCTGGCGGTGGGATCAAGGCGGACTTGTTAGGTGCGAACGAGTTGAAAAAAGGCGTTTCAGGCCGTATTCGCTTACGTTAGAGCCAGCGGTTTATATAAAGCAGCCAGGCGTAAGAAGAGATTGGTGGTAGCAATATAATGAAAGAACAGATCGAACAGTGGCGCCAAAAATGGCAGGCACTTCCGCCCAATGACCAGAGAGCCTTGGGTCTGCTGAGTATATTCGGAGCCGTAATTTTTATTGTTTATGGCCTGTATTCTCCGGCAAAGGGCTTCTTTGATGAGTCCCGCTTGCGAGCGGAAGAAAATCGTGAGCTGGTTAACTGGATGGAGGGCCAGCGCCCAACGCTGGAGCGAATAAAGCCCGCAGGTGGTGGTGCTGGTGGTGCTTCAGGAACTCTTCTGCAGCGCGTTACTGGTGCGGCCAAACAAAACCAGATTGTGATTAAGCGCTTTGAGCCTGAGGGTGAAAACCGCATCCGATTGTGGATTGAAGAAGTCCGTTATCAGGATTTGCAACCCTGGTTGAATCGCCTAATGCAGGAGAAAATGGCTGTTCGCACGATTAATCTGGATGCCCTTGCGGATGAAGGTATGGTCTCCGCTCGATTGACGATCGAAGGCTAGTAACCTCCCTACTGACAGGCTCGAATATAGAACTCGGGCCTGCTTCTCCCCGGTAACCACCTCTTAAGCTCACTCTGTCATCGGGCTCCCAATCGTGTGCACCCTCACAGAAGTCGGGTGGTTTTAGGCGGAAATGTCATCTTTAGCCCTATAATGGATTAGTAACGAGGAAAAAGGTGCCACTATGCTTTTTAAAGACATATCCACCAAGCATTTGGTAGAAGTGGCTGATATCGTCACACTTTCGAATCCCTACGAGCTGACTGTGGTAGGCCGTTATTTGTGGGGTGAAGAGATTCAGGACCCAGAAGTCTTCGATAAAACTGACTTATGCTTCCTCTCTGGTGAGCCACTTCCTAGATGCTGGCATGACAGCCGCTACCGCGATAAAGAGGTTCGCAGGCTTCGTTGCGGCACTCACGCTTCAGAGGATGGCGACTACTATCAGGGCGCTTGAATTTATAGTTTTACCAAATGGTACGGTGGTCGACTAGATTTTGCCAATGACTTACCAGTTGCCCTTAAGCACTGTACAATGCGCGCCAATTTTTTAAGCGAATGCACGCATGACATTTGAGCAGTTTGAAGAGTATTCCTTGTGGTTGGGAATCGGTGCACTAATTCTATTTATGGTGTTTATTGTTTGGAACCTGGCAAAAGACTCCAAGGCTGGTAGATTTGGGACATTTATTCTGTTCCTCGCTCTGGGGCTTGGATTGCTGGGGTTTCTAATAAAGACCGTTTTGGTTGAAGTACTCGGGATAGGCTAGGGAGCTTCAATGGCACCGGATACCCAGTCTCTCAGGGAAGGTCGCAATGTCTATATTTGATCGCCCTGAACTCAAGGTTCAAAAAGACAGACGTATTTGCCGCGCAACTGATATGCGTATCGCCAAATATACCCGGCGCGGCATGGTGCTCTCCCTTTTTGCATTTCTAATCGCAGCCTCTATTGGCGACATGCGCCTAGAAGCTCCGCGCCTGTTATTAACAATGGGAATCGGCCTGGTAGTACTAACCCTGATTAGGGGCTACTACGTTTTTCGCTTCGACCACCTGTATGGCTCGGGACCAAATCGTTGGCGCAATCGTTACTTCCTGTTCTCGATTATCGGCTCAGCCTGGTGGGGCATTACTTTATTTTACTTTGTCTATTTAATGGGGTTTGCGCCTGAGACCCACTTCCTGTGGATCTACTCGGTAATCTTTTGCTCCAGTGTCACCACCGTATTTTCTCCCTACCATCGTTTCCTGACTTGGTTCACAGCAACCTCACTACTGCCAGCAGCGCTAATGGCACTGTTCTCGGGCATGATCCTTGGGACCATCTACGGGACTCTCACCCTCGCTTTTATTTGGCTGACCGCCCACCAGGGCCGTCGCGAATCGGAGAACTATTGGGAGCGTCTGTCTGCGATGCAGGAGCTGCAACAGAGAGCGAGTAGCCTGGCTGCAGCCCGCAAACACTCTGAAGCTGCAGTTGAACTGACCAATGAGTTCATAGTTAATATCGGACAGGAATTCCGCAGTCAGCTGTCTGATTCCCTTGGTGCCTTAGCGCTGCTCGAAGCTGAGCCATTGAGTGACCGTCAGCGCGAATGGGTAGAGCTGGCCAAGGTTGCCAGTAGCCAGCAACTCAAACTGGTTGATAATGTGGGCTTGTTTACCCGGGTGGCTCGCAAAGATATTCGGTTGCGCCAGGGCCCCTTTAACCTAGTTAAGACTGTAGAAAAATCATTCAAGTTTGCAGCGAGAGCTGCCCACAGTCAGGAGTTAGAATTTAACTTCCAGATTGATGACAATCTCCCGGTGATGGTGACAGGGGATAATCGCAAGACGGCCCAGCTGATTCGCAATCTGGTGGACTCCGCTACTGGCATTGCCCAAAGAGGCGAGCTGTGGGGTGAGGTATCTTATAACCCGATCACCACGGTAGAAGGGCAGCTCTCGATCACTTTGATGGATGATGGGCGCGGTGAGATATTGCCGGACGAGAGCGAACTTTTCGGTGCCTTCTCCCGTATGGATACCACCCAGGTAACTACAGGTCTCGGACTCTCGATTGCTAAAGGCCTAGCCGAAGCAATGGGCGGTTACCTTCAACTGCATTCAACCCCAGATGGCAACCGCTATCAGGTGGTGATCAAGTATTCCACCGAGCCAAACCAGCGAACCTACCTCACACCGGACAGAAAGATACAGGATATTGAAGTCCTGTTAATTCATCAGAAAGGCCTGTTTATTTCAGGTCTGGTGCAGGTGCTGCGTTCTTTTGGGATGGATGTAAAGTCGATCCGCTGGTGTGAAGGTTGTGAGTGCGAAGTCCAGCAGCTGCTTCGCCAAGCGGTAGAACGCAACCAATTGGTAATGATGGCACCGGCAATGGGGGATTCGACTCTTTTCGACTCCATTACGCCTTTCTTTGAAGAGTCCCAAGAAGCTGGTGAAAAAGAGAGTCGCCTGGTATGCCTGGGCGGCTTTGGCCAGAAAAGTGAGTTTGCTCACTTGCAGCAACTCTTACCATCGGCACAGTATCTGAGTCGACCGGTGACCCGTAAAGAACTGCACGATGCATTAGTGGGATTACTGTTTGGCGGTGCGAAAAGAAGTTGTCGAAGAGTGGTTACCGGTGGGGCGGATCAGCCGCGTCACTACTCTTTGTTGTTGGTGGAGGAGTCTAGGCCTCATCAATGGGTGACTGAGGAAATGCTTCAGGCCCTGGGTTACCAGGTAGATATAGCGGTAGATGCGGATGATGCTTTAGTTCGCTTGTCTGAAGGTCATTATGATTTGGTGTTAGTGGACTGCCAGCAAAATACGGATCATAGTGCGCAGATTATCGAGATACTGCGTCGCTGGGAGTCTGAGCACCGCCCGGATGATCGCCTGCCTATTGTTGCTGTAACCAGTACTACTGAAGAGCAATTTGAGGGCCGTTGCCTGGCAGCAGGTATGGATGATTTTCTGACTAAGCCTCTGAGCAAGGATCTTCTTCGGGAAACCTTGGCGCGTTGGCTGGGTAGTGCTTAGCTTACAGATCCTGCTTTGATATTCAGTATAAAAACCGCACTTCAGTGCGGTTTTTTTATTTCCCATTTACTCAAGGTGGGCGTCTTGTGGCTTTGGAAGTTGGGAAAAGTGCTATTCCAAAGACTCATTATCAGTCGCTATTGAAATGATCGGCACCGAGAAACGGTTTTTGATTAGGGAAATAGGAATGGCCGCAGCAAATGCTGCGGCATTCGACAAAGTGTGGGTTAGAACTCGTAGCGAATTCCCATACGAGCACTCCATAGAGAGGCATCGGTCACTCGGGTTTGCCCCGCTGGATCCAGGAATTCCTCAAATACGTAGCGCCCTTGGTCATCGATACTGGCCGTTACCGCTGACTGATAGCGAGGGAATCCGCCCTCATACATAACACCCCATTCGTCATTCAGTAGGTTGCCCAGGTTTTCAATAACAAAGTACGCATTAACCCGGTCTTCCGCGCGCCACCCCGGTAGTTGTTGGTCGATACGCAAATCGAACTTGGTCCACCAATCACTGTTAAGTGAATTGCGTTCCATAGTCCCGCTATCCAGGTCTTCAGAGTCAACCCAGGCGAAGAAGGCCTCAGTATCGAAGTCATCTGCAAATACAACATTGGCATCATCGGTGCCCGTGGGTACGTAGAGTAGGCCTCGACCCCAGCCCGCATCACCAAAGATCTGATCACCAAACGTGTAGCTGTAAGGAATGCCTTCATTGGCAGAACCAAACAAGGTGAATCGTGTTTCGTAGCCTGAGAAAAACTCTTGGGTGTAATCCAACTTCAAAGTGAAGCGATGGGGAACTACATAGTTTGATGTTGCAGTGCCTGGATTCTGTGCATCAGCGGTAGCGATTTTGGTGTAATTGGAGTAAGCCACTGAGCTGGTCATGGGGTTAACATCTTCAGCTTCGGTGAAGGCATAGCCAAGGGCAATACTCAGGCCAAAATCAAAAGACTTGCTGAGGCCGAGAGAAAGTACGCTGGAATAACCGGAGTCGCCATCCACATTGGTCAGCATGAAGTCTTCGCTGCGACCATTGGCACTGCCGTAAATCGGGCGCCCATCAGCAGTCGAGTCAATTTGCTCAAGAGAGATATCTTGAATAATTGCGGCATCTTGATAATCGCTGTACAAATAGTCTATAGATGCTAAATAACCGGATTCAAATTCGTAGCTACCGCCGATTGCATACTTCCAGATGGATGGCAGTTCAAAATCCGGATCCATCAGGTTGACCCCACCTACAGAACCATCACTATTTGCGACCATATCATAGAGGTCTTGTGGGATTTCATAGATCGGATCGCCGTTATTGGTCCAGTCCATATCAAATAGGGGGGTGCCGCTTCTATCTTGGGCTTCGATTTGCAGAACACCATTATTTGAGTAGTTATTGGAAATCCATACATTGGGATTCCCACCGGAGTAAAGGCCGATACCACCGTGTAACTCCAGGCTATCGTTAAGGTTCCAGCTCAGGCCCAGGCGGGGCTGTAACAGGTCCAGGCCATCCATATTGTGCTGGTTGGAAAAGCCATAAGTAGAGGTTATGTCTGCGTTAGCTACTGGCTTGTCATCACTGCTATAGCGGTCGTAGCGAAGTCCCGCAACCACTGTCAGGTCTAGATTTGCGAAGGTGTATTCGTCCTGTGCGTAGAGTGTATCGATGCTGTAACTGAATTCAGCGGCGGCGTCTAAAATATGGTTGGTGCCAGCTGCATTCTCATAAGTAATACGGTTGGCAGTCCCAGCTTCAAAATCTTCGATGCTATCGAAACGGTATTCTCCTGCAGCCTCCTGTATAAACAGGTTGTAGACCTCGAAGTTTTCATGTTCATAGCCGGCGGTTATGTTGTGTTCACCCAACAGCAATTTACCGGCGAGCTTAAATGTCAGGTTTTCATAGCTCAGCTTGTTGGCATGGCGAGAATCATCAGCACCTAGATAGACTGTCGCACGGGAGTCATTGCCGTCGTTGTCATGATCGTTGTAAGTGGTGATTTGAACTTCACCAAAATCAGTTCCGCCCAGGGAGTTTTGGCGGTTGTCCAAATCGGAGTAGCCAATTTTCATCTCTGTAGAAAATATGTCACTCCAATCAGAGAAAAGCTGTGCCACATAGGAGTTTAATTCGGCTCCGCGCTTGTAGTAGTGGTTGGACAATTCCAGCTCATCGGGGTCACTGTCGGCCTCGGCTATAGAGAAACCGTCGTTGTAGTTGTAAGTAAATGCAGCGCGGTGGTCGTCAGAGATATTCCAATCAAGTTTCACCAATAGCTTTTCGTCTTCTTCTGGAATACTGGTGGGTAGGCTTCCTGGATTGTAGCCATAGACTTCGTTTGAAATACGAACAATCTCATCGAGCTGCTCCTGGGAAACCCCCTGGACTTCGGTGGCAGAACTACTCCCTGCCGGCCCCCGGTCAAAAGTGGCAACGCCTTCCAGCTTTTCATAGGCAGCAAAGAAAAAGAGTTTATCTTCGATAATGGCTCCACCGAGAGTTGCGTTGTAGCGCTTCTCATCAAAGCTGGCCACATCGATATCGTCACCTTCCAGGGAGTCACCACGGAAACCATCATCGGTGTAGTCGTAGAAAAATGAACCGTGCCACTCATTGGTGCCGGACTTGGTCACTGCGTTGATATTACAAGCGCTGAAACCGCCGTACTGAACATCGAACGGCGCCAGTTCGACGGCGACATGATCGATAGCATCATACGAGAACGGCATACGTTCAGTGGGGTAGCCATTGCTATTCAGGCCGAAGTTGTCATTCATGCGTACGCCATCAACCGTAAGGCTATTGAAGCGAGGGTTAGCGCCGGCGCACTGGATAGCATCAACATTGGCTTCATCCACATAAACTCGTGGATCGAGACGTAGCACATCCTTGATATCGCGATTAATGGAAGGGGCGCTGGCAAGGTCGTCACTGTTAAAGTGCGAAGATGGACCTACAGCTAAGCGGGAGGTGCTGAGCGCTTGTCCTAATACGGTTACTTCTTCCAGATTGCTAGTGCCGAGGGTTAGGCTCAGAGGGAGAATATCACCAACGGAGAGGTAGATATCTTCAATAACTCGCTGGCCTTCCTCGGAATCGATGGTGACGGTGTAGGGGCCACCCACTCGCAGGCCACTCAGGTTAAATTGCCCCGCGTCGCTGACTTCTACTTCACGGCGGCTATTGGAGGGGGTGTGAACCACTGTTACAGTCGCATTGGTAATTGCTTGACCGTTACTTGCGGAAATAGAGCCGCGAATGCCGGCTGCAGTTTCCTGTGCCTGAGATACCTGCGCCATACTGGCAACAGAAAAAATCGCCGCAGATAGTAATACGCGCGGGAACAGAGAAGGTTTCATAGCGTTTTCCTGGTCTAAAGAATTGCCAACTCAAGTGGCCCAAGTAATTATCGAGTTTTGCTCTTGCAACTTAGGTTCCAAGTTCCAGTGGGGACTGTTATGTGATTTTTATTGGGTACTGTCTAAGAGCTGAAGCGATTATGTAGTGCACATATAAATAAATTATTACAGCCGTGAACTTGTCACATACTGGCGTTAAAGTACGCAGCAAATTCACTCTGGCGGACATGCCCAATGAGCATACGATTGATAATTGCCCGTATAGCAGTTGCACTATTTGGACTCACAGCTATGACACAAGCACACGCTTGGGGAGATGATGGTCACAGGGTCGTTGGAGAAATTGCATGGCATTACCTGGACCCGGAGGTAGCCGCCGAAATAGAGTTGCTCCTTGATGAAGTCGGTGAGCCGCACCTAGCTGAATCCACAACTTGGGCTGATCGAATTAGGTCTGATGAGACTTATAACTGGGCTGCGCCGCTTCACTATATAAACTTGTCTCGAGACTGGTCTGCTTATGTTGAGGAGCGGGATTGCCCAGCTGCAGGATGCATATTGAAGGCGATTCAAAGATATCAGGAAGTATTGGCCGATCGCTCGCGCACCAAGACGGAGCGTGCAGAAGCACTGATGTTTATTGCCCACTTTGTTGGCGACCTTCATCAGCCATTACATACCGGATTATTTTCAGATAAAGGGGGTAATGATGTGGAAGTCCAATTCTATGGGGTCGAAACGAATTTACACGCGCTCTGGGACATCCATATGGTCGCCCGTTTGTTTTTAGACTGGCAAGATTACGCTCAGGAGCAAACGGATAAAATTAGTGCGGCTGAGAGGCAGATCTGGCAGTCTACCTCGGCCGAAGTTTGGGCCCGGGAGTCTCATTACTTAGCCCATGGTCTCGCCTATACCAGCGAAACACAACTTGGGGAAAAGTACTTTCTGCGCTGTCAGGGCTCCCTTGAAAAGCGTTTGCAGCAGGGGGGAGTTCGCCTGGCCTCTGTTCTAAACAGTGCACTTGGTAACCCTGCGATCGATGTGGCTAATAAGTAAATTCTTTCTTGGGGCTCGCCTGACTCTACGCCATTGATGTGGTGAGCCAAAAGTGAAGTTTCAAAATCAGTCGAATTATCCTCTTTTATCTTTGTTCTCTTGATGTCTATTGGTTAATTAATTGGAATATCATCAATTTGTCCGATAAGCAGTTGGTAATTGCCTAGAACTGTAGATATGTAAAGTTATCTATTTCGAAAGATAGCTGAAATTTGCAATCATTATCCCCATTTAAATGTTTGCTCAAGTAAGTAGGGGGGAGTGAAATCTTTAGCGCAAGTAGCTCGTGAGTAATGCGATTGAGCAGGTTGGGTAGGGAAAGTTAAACGTGATTGTGGATGAGAGAAAGGATCTTTAGAGTGGCTTCACCCCCAGCCTTTTGAGTCTTCCTTGTACAGCTGTGCCTATAAAAGGAGTCCTTTATGCGGGAGTTTTTAGTATGTGAGTTCTCTTATGGTTGTTGTTTTGTAATTTCCTATTAATTTTCATGATTCAACTATACTTGGTGATAAGCAAATAATATCTAATAACTGCTTTATATCTTTTCTTATCTTGAGTTTTACTATGGACCCATTGGGTTGTTTGCGATTCTCTGATAAATTTTAGAGGATACATAACTCCTATTTTACTTTGCCTCTCAGTTACCCCTTCTCTTCAGCTTGAAATATTTGCCGTGTTGACACGGTAGTACCAGATTTGGTATCAAATAATCTCGAGTTATATAGAAAGTCTGTCAATTTTCATTAGGTCCTGAGTAATAAAAATAATAATTCAGTGGCTTTAGCGATGAATTGAAAGAGTTCTTGAATTGTCAAAATATTAAATAACAATTTTGGCAAAAAATTTCATAGTCGTTATGGAGGATGTGGGCGATGAGCGGAAGAGGTTTTAATCCTAGGTCGTGTGGAGGATACTTTGCAGGTATTTGTTTTGTATCCAGTTTGAGGTCATACGGTTCTCTTTTTTCCAGGTTTTACGCGCAGTGGTGGAATAATGGTGGGGTGGAAAGTTCTCTGGGTAGAACATGGAATGGTCACACGGCATTAATATCAGGTCACAATGGTGTTATCGATACTATTGTAGGTTGGGACCCCAACAGTTCTTGGGATGCATTTAAAGGCTCAGTGGGCGGGCGTCACAATAGTATGAGGCCTATTGCTGGACGTTGGCGTGATGACACAGGGATGAATGCAGACCCAACAGCTCAGTATTATGGCCTGCAAGTTAGCCAGACACAGCATGGTAATTTCAGAGATTTTTTGCAGCAAGATCTTTTGGGTACCCAGGGTTTCGGGCCCCACCTCAATAATATCGGAGTCTCATACCATTATGCATTTGCCCCAGGGAAGTGGATGGAGCGTTTGAGTTCCCTGGAAGGGAATAATAATGGTCAGCTGCAAGTCATTTCCAACTGTTCAGATGCTGCCTTCCATGTGCTTGCAAGCTTTCTTTATGAGTGGCGAAAGGCAAATCTGGTAACCGAACTGGCATCTTTTATGAATAATGGGGATGAGAAAAATAAAAATATGTCCCAGGGGCGCTTGATGCAGTGGTCAAGCCAGATGGGGCCGTAGAGCAAATATACTTATCTGGTTGATGGGTGGTGTAACCGAATTAAAGTTACACCACCTAATAATTAAGCAAGAGGTTAGTCTTAATAAATTATTTTTTGCGTAAGCCAAGTAATCAATAATTTGTTAGGCTGAAAACTGGATCTAGGGAACTTCAATCCCCTTAGAGGCGGTCCATATTCTATACCACTGTTCTCTACTCAAATTGAGTTTCAGGCTTTCTATCGCCGACTGAACGCGCTCAATTTTTCCCGTCCCCATAATTGCTAGGGGCTTGGAGGGAAAGCGTCGTACCCACGCATAGATTACCTGGTCAATACTGGCTGCCCCGATTTCCTCCTTGATATCTTCCAGGGCGATTCGTAACCGTGTTGCCTGGGTGTTTGATCCACTAAAAATTTCCCCTCCAGCTAAGCAGGACCAAGCCATAGGATGAATTCTATATTGCTGCAGTTGATCCAGAGTTCCATCCTCCGCAGCGCTAAAATTGATAGGATTAATCTCGACCTGATTAGTCACCAGTGGTGAGCTCAGGCGGGACTGCAACAAATCAAATTGCTGGGAGGTAAAGTTGGAAACGCCGAAATGTAATACCTTACCGGACTTCTGCAGTTCGGCGAATGTGCTGGCAATTTCATCTGCATCCATCAAAACATCAGGTCGGTGAAGAAGCAGGATGTCGATGTGCTCTACACCGAGGTGGGCTAAGGAGTTATTAACCGAGTGCTGAATATGTTCAGCGCTGGAGTCATAGTACTTAACTTTCCTGTTTGGATATTTTTCAGAAAGCAATTTGATATTGCATTTGGTGACAATCTCGATGTGATTGCGAACAGATCTATCCAGCTTAAGGGCCTCGCCGAATAACTGTTCGCAGGAGTAATCTCCGTAAATATCAGCATGATCTACGGTGGTAACCCCTATGTCTATATGTTGCTTTAGGAATGTCAGGCGCTCCTGAGGGCTTAAATTCCAATCACTCACACGCCAGTAGCCTTGGATCAACTCTGACAGTTCTGGTCCTTTTGGAGAAGCTAGCACTCTATTAACCACTGAATACCTACCTGATCGAAAAGCATTAGGGTATTCCTGTTCCTGTTGATACTCAACGCCTAAAGTAGAAGGGTAGGCAGCCCAAAGTCGTCATCGGTGTCATAAATGTCATTGAGTCATGTTGATCGTTGAGCTAGCTGACAACTGAAACCGGAGCAATTTTAGAGTCATTTCTCAATGCCCTGATGTTCTGAGGATCACTAAAGAGGCTTGGGCTTTTACCTTCACAGGAGCACCGCATGGTTAGTACGAGGAAAAAGTTTCCGGCTGGTTGATAATTACTTACTCAATTTTGATGTTATTGATATCCAGCGCAATATTGTTATTCCTATGCGCAGTTTTTGGGAATTCAATTTTGAGTATGCCATTCAATATATTCAGTCTTATGGGGTTGATGATAATACTGTTTGCGTCTTTGAATATTTTGGGGGGCTTTGCTGGCATTGCTGTCCTTTTAGATAAAAGGTATGCCCCAGAATTAGCTTTAATATTTTCAACAGTGAGTGTACTAAATGTTCCGCTGAGCACTTTGGTCGGCGGTTTCTATTTATGGCTATATATTCGTAAATATAAATAGCTCTTTTTGATGCTTGCAAAGCCTGTCTACTGTTAACAAGAGTCATTTTATCTCTGTAATAAATGCTGATTTTAACTTCGAGATGTGCATAGGCTTTGGTTCTCTAAGTGGTACGCAAATAAATTACGATAGAAATAATTGAGAACAGGCAACTCAAGTAGTTGTTTTAGCAGTCATCATGATTAACAATAGTGCCAGCGATATGTACACGATAGCTTTGGCAATAGCCAAGAAGAAATAAACAACAATAATGTAGTAGGTGTACGCATATGGAACTGGAAGTCTTGCGCCGGAGCTTTAAGCTCTTGTCTCTTTTTTTGGTACTAAATGTCATTCAAGGATGTTCTGAGCCTCCACAGGATAGTGAAAAAAGCCGGGCAATTTTGACCCAAAGAGCGCTGTCTCTTGCGCCCGCTGATCCGGAAATCGCTGAAATATATACTCGCACTTGCCGCAGCTGTCACAGCACTGGCGCCAGCGCCGCCCCCCTTACCGGAGATTTGGCCAACTGGAAGCCCCGTATGGAGAAGGGGATGGATGTGTTGGTGGAAAATGCTATCAATGGGTTCCAGGGTATGCCGCCACTAGGCCTTTGTTTTGAGTGCTCCCCCGAGCAGTTTGAACAGTTGATTGTCTTTATGGCTACAGCGGAGTAAAGGATATGGGGTTCAATCGTCGCCAGTTTATTAATTCTATTGCGATCGGCTCCGCATCATTAGCGGCCGCGCCCATCTCATCAGTTGCACGCACCTTATTGCAAGCTGCAGCCCCACCGACAAAAAAAGCGGGTGTTCGATGGCGGAACTGGTCTGGTTCACAAGAGTGTCTGCCGGCCCATCGTCTGGCACCCAAAGATATTCCTGCACTGCAAACGATAATTGCGGAAGCGCAAGGTACGGTCAGGGCGGTAGGTGCGGGTCACTCCTTCACTGCACTGGTACCCACTGACGACACAATTATTTCATTGGGCCGCATTACTGGCGTCGCCGACCACGATTCCGACAAGGTCCAGGCGACAATCTACGCTGGCACCCGTGTAGCAGACATTGGCCAACCCTTAGAGGATATCGGTCAAGCGCTGATTAACCAACCAGATATCGATGAGCAGACTTTAGGTGGTTGCCTGGCAACCGCGACCCATGGAACCGGTGCAGGCTTGGGTTGTATGTCCAGCTATGCAACGGGTATGGAACTGGTGACCGCAGGAGGAGATACGCTCTGGTGTGATGGTGAGCAAAACCCCGAGGTGTTCGCGGCAGCGCAAGTATCCCTTGGCAGCCTGGGTATGGTGACCAAGGTGCGTATGCAGAACCAGCCCAGCTACCGTTTGCGGCGTGAATCTTGGGTAGCGCCCCTGGAAGAGGTGTTGGATCAGGCTCCAGCACTGGCAGAGGCCAATCGGAACTTTGAATTTTACTATATCCCGTTTTCTGGGATGTGCATGGCTGATTCCCACCAGCCGACCACAGAGGAAATCTTCTCTACGGAGCGGGAAGATACTAATGAAGCAGTAATGACCCTGAAATCTGTGCGGGACTGGCTGGGTTGGTCACCGAAGTTGCGTCAGTTTGCGCTGCAAAATGCGATGGAAGATATCGAGAGGGAAGTCGTTGTCGAGTCCTCCTGGCGGAATTACGCCAGTGAGCGAAACGTACGTTTCAATGAAATGGAGTATCACTTGCCCCGCGAGGGCGGTTTGAAAGCCTTCGCGGAAATACGTCGAACGATTGAGGAAAATAACCTGGATGTTTTCTTCCCTATCGAGGTGCGTTTCGTTAAAGCTGACGATATCTGGCTGAGTCCGTTTTATAAGCAAGATTCCGTGTCCATCGCCATACACCGCTACTTTGAAGAGGACCACCTACCGCTATTTCAGGCCATTGAGCCCATTATGCGCAAATATGGGGGCCGCCCGCACTGGGGCAAGTTAAACAAGCTACAAGGCTCGGACTTTGCCGAGCTCTACCCTCAGTGGCAGGATTTTCTTGAGGTTCGCCGAGAGCTGGACCCCAGTGGTAAGTTCTTAAACCCCTATCTGAAAACGCTTTTTACCTGAGCAACGCTGCTCAGCAGTGAACCCTCAAAGAGGAAAGCACAATGGATATCAAGCGACGAAAGCTAATACTAGGTGGGGTCGCGTTAGGAGCGGTGGCAGGTGTCGCCGTTCTTCGCCCTAAAGCGCAAGGGCAGGGAGGGCACAACGAATACTTCTCCAGTGTTTCTAAAGCTCTGGATCATGCCGGCTTTTCTGGTCCCACCTTAGTCGTAGACCTGGAAAATCTGCAAAAGAACGCCGATATATTAGCCGGCCACCTCAGAGGTCACTATGACTACCGGGTAGTGGCTAAATCCTTGCCCTCGCTAAACCTGCTGGATGCTATTACTCAGCGAACAAATACCAATCGCATCATGGTATTCCAGCTGCCATTTCTACAGCAGCTGGTTAAATCTCATCCAGCGAGTGATATTTTACTGGGTAAACCTCTGCCGATTGCTGCGGCAAAGGCCTTTTATTTTGGCACTAGGGCGGAGCATTTTGATCCTACGCGGCAGTTACAGTGGCTGGTTGACAGCCCCCGCAGACTTAGTCAATACGCCGATCTGGCGCGATCGCTCAAACAATCCTTGCGAATTAATATCGAGATTGATGTAGGCCTACACCGGGGTGGCATTGCCAGTGCGGAAGATCTCTCCGCGATGCTCGGTATCATTCAGCGGGAACCCTATTTGGAATTTTCCGGTTTTATGGGTTACGACGCCCACGCCGCAAAAATGCCAGGTGTTCTCGGTGGACCTGAAAAGGCAATCACTCGGGGGTTGGATATTTACCAAAGCAGGGTGGAGCAAGCTAAGACCCAGCTGGGAAGTGCATTCCCGAAAGCGGCCACTTTGAACGCTGCCGGAAGCCCCACCTACCAACTGTACAAATCCCGAGCAGACCGGGCTCCCTGTAACGAGATTGCCGCTGGCTCGTGCCTGGTTAAACCGACGGGCTTTGATATTCCCACCCTGTCTGATCATTTACCAGCGGCGTATATCGCAAGTCCGGTATTGAAGAAATTGTCACAGACACAGATACCCGGCATAGAAGGGCTCACCGGACCCTTTAGTTGGTTGAACCCAAATCGGGAGCAAAGCTTCTTTATATCTGGCGGCTATTGGAAGGCGGAACCAGAATCACCAAAAGGTCTGTCGATCAACCCCATCTATGGCCGCTCCAGCAACCAAGAAATGCTGAATGGCTCAAAAAAGGTACTGCTGAATGAAGACGACTGGGTCTTTCTCCGGCCCACACAGAGTGAGTCCGTGTTCCTGCAGTTTGGTGATATTGCGGTCTATAGCAAAGGCGAGATAGTGGATCTCTGGCCGGTAATGAGTAATTCCTGAGGATTCAACCCCTGCTACGGGGTAAGTACAAATTTGTTTAATAGATGTACTGACCTTAGTGGCGGGCAAACAACAAGTCTTGGAGATATTGATGATCTATGAAGTTGTTTTGGTGTTAAACACGATTTGGTTTCTGATGGGATTTAACGTTTTCTCTTTGAGAAACCATATATTTGCGAAGTTACTGGTACCCAGGGAACAAAGGGATACCCCCGTATTTAATATCTTGGCAGAATCGGGAAAATTTCTGGGTGGTTTTAACCTGTCGTTGGCGCTACTCAATATCCTACTGCTAATCAGCCCCTCAGTATTTGCTACGGAGGTACAACGCGCTACGTTGCTGCTGGTGTTTGCTGTCACTCACGGAACACAGTTTATTTACAATGTCCCGGTAGCCCTACAAAACCGAAAAGGTGAAGGGCCGTGGCAAGTTAAAGGCGTGATGCGTTTTATTTTTGTCACTGACTTTATAATGATGTCACTGAATCTAATAGCCGCACTTTGGATACTCCTCTGAATTTTAAACCCTATGAAATTCGGCCACGATGCTTGTTGTGGCCGATAATGATCAGCATGCCAAATCAGTAGTGAGAATGTCATTGTTAAAGTCGATGGGCGAACTTTAATTTCTACAGAAAACGTCGGCGTATAATGTCTCTATTGCAGTTATTGGATCAAACTAAATAGGTACCTAATAATGTGTCGGCGGTGTTTATAATTGGTTCTCGCCGGACAAAAATTTGAGTCATTTCTTACGGCGCAGTACACAGGTGATTGTGTGCTCAGGATTGCTGATATTATGTTCAGGGCATGGGAGGGATTGTTAGTTTTCCCCCCAATTTAACTATTTGCTTATCTGATTTCAGGCAGATAAATTCCCTCGCTTTCCAAGTTTATAAGTTGACAACTAGTTGCTAACGGAATTTCCTCAATTATAGGGGCGACATAATGTACTTTAGAGTTAGTTCTGCGGGGTATGATATTTCAGGTGATATTGAATGGTTTGCGAGCTCTAAGCCTTACAATCCTCCACAAGGGATTGTGCATAGATCACTGCATAACCAAGCAGGAGTTATAGGTCCATTGCCAGGAGATATGGCTCGCTCCGCAATGGGGCTAATTAGCGGTGATTTGGGAGCAATAATTGGGGATCGAGATTCTGGGCTGGGGCGCAGCTGGGAGAGGCTTCACCTAATTGGAGTAAGCGCGGGTATTTTACATGAACGCCGTTACTCTAATTACAATACGATAATTGGCAGTCATGGCCTAAATACTGCGATGATCCCCTTTGAAGGTATTGCGAACTGGGTCTTAAATCAAAATCGTAAATTTTTCTATATTGTCAATGTGGACAAACAAAAAATACTTAACTTTACGGATCGAAATGGCATCGTCAGAGTAGAATCTGTACCCACGAAGCTCCGTCAGGCCATCACATATACATCGGAGCTGGACCCTAATATTTGGATTACTATACGGCAAGAACACCATGACACTCGGACGGCAAGTTTAGCTGATAATCAAGCTATTGATTACAGTGCAAGTATTACTGATGAGCTGAAAATGAAGAAAAGTAATTGGGAGCGTATTCGGGGTCGAATAGCCGCCATTGATCAACAGATTATAAATTGCCAAAATAATGCTCGCTGGAATCTGATAGACCTTTGACCTCTTGCTGATAATTATGTTGAAAGCAATAAGCTGATTATTTAGTTTGTGACTAATTATGGTAATTTGGCGAATTAAGTCGGCCCGATTCTCAAGAGATTAACTAGATTAATGAATTAGTATAAAAGGGGTTTATATATTGCTTCACTGCGCTTGTCCAAGTAACTGATAAATAGCGAGCTAAATACCGATATTTTAATGGTCACTCTTAGAGTTACCTTCTTTGACTTAAGTGTTGAGCAACATGCGATTCAGTGGCGTGATAGGATAGCTAATAAGGGCCGTTTGCTAGACTTAGTAGGTATCTAAAATTAACCAACCAAGTAGCACTTAAGCAGGGTATGCAAATACCTTATACATATTAGATAGAATAATATGACCAAATATCAACAATATGTTAATATTTTAATGATTTCCTAGAATGCTTATAGGTAGCCTTTTGGGCTGACCTTTCATTATGGCGTTGAAATACCTGATTCGCCGTTTTGGTTATCTGCTATCACTTTTTCATGTCTGGGTCTGTAGATATGCGAGAGCGGATGCTAAGCAGTATTTTTACGGTTATCTGCTGTCTTTCAAGTGATATAGATGTGCTAGGGGTACCCGGATTCACAGATAACGGCTTTAGATATTATTGCTAAGTAGACATCCGAAGTGAAAACGGGCTCCCCCGCTTCGTTGTACGCTTACTTTTTGTGTGGGTACTTTGTGCTCGGTTGGTCTTCGGCCTTTATAAATGTTAGTGAAGATATTGAGGGCTAGAGATTGGAGGGCGCCTACCTTCCAATAGTAATTTTTCGGGTAGGCGAAATTATTAATCAAACTGCTGAACTTCAAAAAAGCCTAAAAGCTCGTCCTTTCGACCAATATTTTGCGTGTAAAAGGTCCACTGACCACTATCATCTCGAACCCCGAATACCCGTGCACAGGTATCGTAGTATGCGGTACCAAGTGTTGCTTGCTTCTTCTTGAATTGTGCTCCTTTTCTACCTCCTTTGGGGCCGCCTATTGAAAGTCGCCTCTCCCCGGTTACATAGGGAGTTTTTACCATCTTCTCTAGGTCATCTCTTTGCTCGCTTCCCTTGATAGTCCCCCCGTGGGAAACATCACCTGCAACATGGATAACCGTTACACTTTTACTCTGGTCGTCATGGAACTTGAAGGTCATTCGACAGTTACTGAGGTGAGAGGTAAAGAAGTAAGGGGGACTTTTACTATTTAGAGTTACAGGTACAGCTGTTTTCCGAGCCCAGGTGAGATATGTCGCTTTCTTGCCAGAATTTCCGCTTTTTACCATCATGATTTTGTTGGGTTTTACAAATTCAAAATCAAACTCAATTTCGTAGGCACCTGATTGGCAGTCGAAGGCCTCTGTATTAAAGTCGAGTTCATAGGTTTTGAAAGCTAATTCAAAATCTTTTTCTAATAAGCTGATAAAGTCATCATAACTTGGCATGGCTCAATCCTTATGTCGCCGGCTGTTTTGATATAAGTGGTTTGCCTTGGTTTATTGGTACTAGCTCTCCCTTTTAGTTACTCATAGATAAATATACTTTTGGCATAATTTCTATCTTTCAACCTAGCATATCCCCCATTATGCTTCCAAGAAAATCTACGGGTAGCTTGAAATAGATCAATTTTTATTTTTCTGTGAGGTTGTTATATGTCCAGTGTGTTGGTGACTCGGGATATAAGTTTGTAATCGGATATAAATCTTTTCGAATAGTAACGAGAGAAAAGTGATTCTCTAATGGCGATCTTAATCAAATCAGTATTGATGATCGATATGATTTAAATAGTAAAGCAGGGGGTTTTAGCTTTCTTCTATCGCCCATTCAAATTTTCATAGATAAAATCTACGCAAAGCTTTATTTTGGGAATTTGGTATTTAGTGCGTTCATAAAGAAGAAATACTCCCAGATCGCCACCGGGGCTGACTGAAACTTTACCCTCGCAAGGTACCTGTACAAGCTCCCCTGTATCTAGATAGTTACAAATACTCCAGGAAGGTACGCAGAACATACCGCGGTGATTGAGGGCGGCTGCTGTTAGTGCTTTTCCGTTATTGCTGATAACTTTTGGAGTCAACTTCAGGGGCTCCCAGTGCTCGTCATTGTGTATGTACCACTCAATAACGCCGCGCGGCCCCCGGTATTGTAAGGTAGCAATTGACTCAATCGCCGACTTGTTTAAGGGGAGGCAATGCTCCAACTTGTCGATAAACTGCGGTGTGGCCACGAGGGTGAACTCATTATCCGATAGGCGTTTGGCAATAACATGCTCATCCGGGGCAAATCCTCCGCGAATCGCAATATCAATGGGATCTTTCCCTAACTGGGACAGGTCATCGTTATAGGTTAAGTCGAATACGATATTGGGGTAACGTTGGGCAAACTTCTCAAGAAGGGGGGTTAAATGCTGCTCTCCGTAAGTTGGGAGACAGCTGATGCGTATCAGACCGTTGGGCGCTTCAAAAGTCTGGCTAACCAGTTCATCAGCCTGTTCAAGCTGGCGAATTGCTTTACTTATCATCGAATAGTAGAGCTTTCCGAGCTCAGTAACCTTGACTTGGCGGGTACTGCGTTGCAGTAACTCCACTCCTAAGGACTGCTCCAGATCTTTTACGCGGCGAGAGATTGATGAAGCGGGAACCTCGAATTCTTCAGCAACTGCAGTAAAGCTATTCAGTTCTACCACCCGCTTGAAGTAACGCAATGCTCTGATTTTGTCCATAATCAACTTTTAACTGTCTGTCATCGGCTCAAAATATTCCCCATTATTGCCAAAATGACAAAAGACTTATACCTATTACCACCTGTTTTTATGCTCGCAGTATGGGCACTATCGCTTTCAATGTTTGTTGAACCGATTGTTAGGATGACCAATGAAAGCTTTGAAAATGACTCGCTATGGGGATATTGATAGCAGCCTGGAGTTTCAGTCAGCTGAGGTTCCCACCCCCAAGGCTGGTGAAGTTTTGCTTCGGGTGCATGCGGCTAGCGTAAATCCAGTTGATAACATGATGTTGCGGGGGGAGCTTAAATCGGTACGAAAGGAAGTATTTCCGGTTGGTATTGGCCGGGATGTTAGCGGTGAAGTTGTAGCAGTGGGGAATGATGTTGCTGGATACAGTGTAGGGGACCTGGTGTTTTCCAGGGTGGGGGAGGATCATGTGGGCACTATTGCAGAATATCTCACCGTTAGTGTTTCCCACTTGGCTGCAAAGCCCGAAAACTTGTCACACAGGGAAGCGGCGGGTATTCCGCTCGTTGGGCTGACCTCCTATCAGTCTTTGATCAAAGTTGCGGGTTTGAAGTCCGGCGAGAAAGTGCTGATACATGCAGGCTCAGGTGGTGTTGGCTCTATGGCGATCCAATTGGCGAAGTCTGTAGGCGCCTATGTGGTGACTACAACAAGTAGCGCGAATGTGGAGTGGGTGAAAGCACTCGGTGCCGACCTTGTTATTGATTATAAAAAAGATGACTACCGGCAATTACTATCTGATATGGATGTCGTATTCGATACTTTGGGTGGTCAGTATGCTTTGGATGCATTTCAGGTCCTGAAAACTGGTGGGCGTGTTGTCTCTGTTAAAGGGGCTTTAGATCCGCAGACAGCTGAAGAGCTTGGGCTAGGTTGGTTGCTCCGCAAGCTAGTGGCGCTTAAGTCACGAAAGCTAATGAAGGCAGCAAAGGGAAAATCTGCGCTCTATCGAATGGTTATTATGGAAGCCAATGGAGAGCAGTTGAATGAGTTGGGGGATCTGTACCAGCAGAAGATTCTCTCCCCGGTGATAGACAAGGTCTACCCTTTAGAGCAGGGTAAAGACGCATTGTCATATCTTGCTTCCGGGCGAGCAAAAGGTAAGGTGATTGTTTCGATGAATGATCCGATAAGTAACAAATAGCTAGGATCTAAAATTAACCTGGGCGCCAGAATTTTTATTTGAATGAGGCTGTTGGTTTTGGATATTCTCTTACGGCATAAGATTTTGGGGTCGCTGAATTTATTTAATAATATAAATTTTAAAATAGTAGAGATATATTCATATGAAAGTAGACTGCTTGAAGTTTCTATTAGCTTTAAGTCGTAGCCGACTGATGGTCTCCCTTAGGCAAAATGAAAATTGTGCATGATGAAATAGAACTGACCACTGCGGCAACCGATCTAGGGTTGGCTTTTGTTGCAATATATGGTGTTTTATATCTTCTGATATATGTGAATGGCCCATCCTGGAAGAGGGATATTTGGATCTGTTTCTTTAGCTTCATGTTTATCGTTTCATTAATGGCTGCTGCATATCATGGGGTTTCACTATCACCGAGTGCTCGCCATTTTTTGTGGTATGGCGTGCTTGTGTTATTTGGGCTTCTTATCTCTACATTTGTGTTGGCTGTCGCAGTCGACTTCATAGGGGAAGGGTTTTCCAAGAGTTTTATTCCGGTCATATTTGGTATTTACTTAGCTGTACTTATAGGCTCTATGTTTTTGAAAGATAAGTTTCTTGGATTTGCGATTTATCAAATGTTGATTTCTAGCGTAGCTTTAGTTGTCTATATTGCGATATCTGTGGCCGAGAAGAAGTATCTACCTGGAAGTTGGTTAATGGCACTAGGCGCTTTGATCAGTATTGTCGCAATGCTGATCCAAATAAACGGTACATTATCATTTGAATTTATCTGGAAATTTAATTACAACGGCATTTATCATATTGTTCAAGCTGTTGGTATTGCATGTTTTATTATCGGATTGCACAGATATTTCTCAACAAGATAATATAAGTATTATTAATAATATTCAGCCCATATAGAAAAGTGGTTAAAGTGAGTCTACGAAATAATCCGAACGGCTATGGTTCAGTAGCCAAGTGGCTACATTGGTTAACGGCCTTATTGTTTTTGGGGTCCTATATTTCAGTCTACTACCGCCAGTGGTTTACTCAAGAGGAAACACCGGCGAATTGGACTGCCTTGCAGTTACATCTATCTATTGGTGTCACCATTGGGGTGATCGTCATCCTAAGAATCGTATGGCGTCTCACTAATCCACCACCGCCATTAGAACCAGGTAGCTCCTTGGAACATTTTGCCGCTCATACCGGTCATGTTCTTCTCTACTTGATTATGATCGTCGCTCCGCTAACAGGGTATATTGGAACGGGTGTGGATACGGACTACTTCTTTCTGTTCGAGATTCCGAAGTTTGAGAACACCCAAGCTTTTGTGGCGATAGTTCAGGATCGAATGGGGCTAACCTTTGAAGAGTTTGAGAAGCCTGTGGACTTTATCCATAAAGAGATTCTAGGGCAGTGGGTGGTCTGGATCTTAATCTTGGGGCATGTAATGGCCGCTCTTTACCACCACTACATCAAAAAGGATCGGACTTTGCTAAGGATGACCGCGACTAAGAAGTCATAGTTCTTGCGATGGTTTTGGCAGAAAGTAGTGGCAAATAGGCATTGAGCGCCAAATCCAGACATTTTAACCTCGAGTTTTTGCAGCTCCTGTGGAACTGTGCACTTGGACTTGAGGTGGGTGTTATATGAGGTATTTGGTCCTTGCTTTGATTCTATTTCAAATGGGGTGCATTCCTGAGTCCAAACTGTATCGAATCGCGCAGGTCGAAATGGTCCCTCAGCCTACTTGCCAGCCTTCGCTGGCAAGTAGCACTTATCTGCGACCTGATTAGCTCCTACTTAAGCTGCCAACCTCCTGAGCCCCGGTTTTGTGTCTGGGCAAACCCAGTGAAACCAGTGCGGTTAGCAGCAGAAAAGCACTGGAAATAAGTAGGCAAGCCACCAACCCCTGAGTTTGGAATACCCACCCCGAGAGCAGTGTCCCGAGCAATCGCCCAGCGGCATTTGCCATATAGTAGAAGCCCACATCCATAGAGACACCATCTTCCCGAGCATAGGCAACTATCAAGTAGCTGTGTAAAGATGAGTTTACGGCGAAGAGTACAGCAAACATCAAAAGTCCACCCAGTACGGCGAGCTGTGGATCCATCCCTTTGTGTAATGCGGTTGCGATTAATGCGGGCACTGCAGTGAGCGCTATTGCCCAGAAGAGTGCGGTTCGGCCATCCGGAGCCTGGGCTGAACGTGCCGTCGTGACCTTTGGGGCCTGGGTTTGCACTATGCCGTATCCGATCACCCAGGATGCCAGGAAGGCACCCACCTGCCAGTGGCTCCAACCGAACTGGCTGGCCAGGAAAATCGGTAGAGCTATAACAAACCAAACATCCCGGGAAGCAAACAAGAGTAATCGCGCGGCCGACAATATGTTGACTGCGGGACTCTTGGAAAAGATATCTCTGAATCGGCTTTTTACTTTGGCTTTCCCTAAGTCCCGCTTAAGAAATTTGAGACTCAATATCCAAACTATTCCAAGAGCTAGGGCCATCGATGCAATCGCGCCTTGAAAGCCAAGTGAGGCGAGTAGGGCACCGCCAAGAAAGAAGCCCAAGCCTTTTAGCGCGTTTTTCGAGCCGGTTAGGAGGGCGATCCATCGATACAAGGTGCCACTGGCCTGATCGGGCACCAGTAACTTGATTGAGCTCTTCGCACTCATTTTATTCAGGTCTTTGGCGATACCGGAGAGGGCTTGGGCGGCCATAACCAAGGGGACCGAGAGATACTGACTGGGTGCCAGCAGCATGGAAAGAGCAACAACCTGTAAGGCCAGTCCCAAATTCATGGTCCGGTTGAGTCCAATCCGGGCACCGAGCCAGCCGCCGACAAGATTAGTGACTACGCCAAAGAATTCGTAGAAAAGGAAAAGCAAGGCTATTTGCAAAGGGCTGTAGCCGAGTTCGTGAAAGTGCAGCAGCACCAGCATGCGCAGAGCGCCGTCAGTCAAAGTAAATGCCCAGTAATTGCCTGTTACCAGCAAGTATTGGCGCACTGGCGACGATAAATTGTGAAGAAACTGCATGACCTTGTTCTGTGTACTGCTACTTACTAAAAGCAGGAGGAAAAAATATGAGCTCATGGAGAGGCGTACCCCTCAGGTGCAGTGTGTTCTTTCCTTCCGGCCCCGTTGTACTTTGGCTGCTTAGCCCATGGTGCCAATCATTCGAGCCAATTCCGCCGTGCGGTTGGCGTAACCCCATTCATTGTCATACCAGGCGTAAACTTTTACCTGGGTGCCGTTAACGACCATGGTCGATAGAGCATCGATAATGCTCGATCTGGGGTCGGTTTTGTAATCCACGGAGACGAGGGGCCTTTCCTCATAGCCGAGGATATCTTTTAGTTCACCCTCTGCCGCGTCCTTAAATAACTGGTTTACTGCCTCTGGGGTAGTGGGGGTTTCTACTTCGAAAACACAATCGGTAATGGATGCGTTGGCTAGGGGAACACGAACTGCGTGGCCGTTTAGGCGGCCGGACAACTCTGGAAAGATGGTGGCAATAGCTGTAGCTGAACCTGTTGTTGTGGGAATCAGGCTGGCACCACAAGCACGGGCTCTGCGCAAATCTCCATGGGGTGCGTCGAGGATAGTCTGGGTATTGGTGATATCGTGAATAGTGGTGATTGAACCGTGACGAATACCCAGGTTTTCGTGAATAACCTTTACTACCGGAGCAAGGCAGTTAGTCGTACAGGAAGCGGCGGTAATAATCTGGTGTTTGTCCGGCTGGTATATATGTTGATTCACTCCAAGGACAATGTTCGGTACTCCAGCCTCTTTTACTGGTGCAGAGACCAACACCTTCTTTACCCCTTGATCCAGGTAGGGTTGAAGAAGTTCGGTAGTTTTCATTTTACCGGAGGCCTCTACCACCAGATCACAGTCTTTCCAATTGGTCTCTGCAATCGCGGTATTGCGGCTACAGGTTATTGTTTTGCCATCAACCTGAATTGTGTCATCAACGGCTTTCGCCTCTCTGTGCCAGCGTCCGTGTACAGAGTCAAAGTTAAGAAGGTGGGCGAGAGTGGCTGCATCACCGGCAGGGTCATTAACCTGGACAAACTCAACTTCAGGCCAATCCCAGGCAGCGCGCAGTACCAGCCGGCCAATTCGGCCAAATCCATTGATCCCAATTTTGATGGTCATTGTTAATTTTGCTCCGTTTCTGCCAGGCACATATGAAAAATCATATATATCTGGATAGTTTAAATCTTAGGTCGGCAGGCGTTATCAGCAGCACAGACTTGTGCGCTCTGGCCGGTCTCCCATTTGAATCAGGTTGTTGAGGTCTTCGGTAATAAAGTGCTGGTTCGCCTGTAAGGTGTCGAACAGTACAGACTTTGCCCAGGCATTTAAGTCCGGGTTGATTCGGTAAAACACCCACTGCCCCTGGCGGCGGTCTTGGAGCAGGTCTGAACTTCTCAGCAAGGCGAGGTGCCTGGAAATTTTCGGCTGGCTCAATTCGAGGGCTGCCGTTAGCTCGCATACGCAAAGCTCTTCCTCGTGAGCAATAAGGAGCAATGTGCGTAGCCGTGTATCATCGGCCAGGCATTTGTAAAACTGTACTGGGTTCATGCTGCTCTTTTTCGTAAATCCGCCTCGGCTTGGGCCAAGACCAGTAGTTTGATGCGAGTGCTCAACTCACGTGCCGTGGTGTAAAAAGGGCAGAAGCAGTGCCGCTTTGTCGGTTCCTTAAAATTCCAGGCAATCATCTTGTCAACTTTTGGGGAGGGTACGTACTCTTCCCGGCTTTTGTCGCAAAGTGTGATGACCAGGTCAAAAGGTTGGTCAGCTACATCTTCTACAACTTTGGGAATGAGTCCCTCTGTTGAAACCCCCAGTCGCTCCAGTGCTTGCAGAGCGCGTGGGTCCACTGTATGGACATTGGTGCCGGCGCCAACGGCTTCGTACGAGTTGCCTCCAAAATGCCGCAACAGTGCCTCAGCCATCAGTGAGCGGGCAGAGTCCCCAGCGCAAACAAACAGAACACGCCTTTTCATTGGAGGGCTCCATTTGGCTTTTTAACAATTATATATGGAAAACCATATATTCATAGTCTTAAAAATAGCCCACTGAACCAGCGGGCTGTAACCTGTGCTTAGAGCTTAAACTCGGCCCATACAGGCGCGTGGTCTGATGGGCGTTCCATAGCTCGAATATCGTAGTCCACGCCAGTCCCGACACATTTCTCTAGAAGAGAGTTGGTGGCTAGAATCAAGTCGATACGCAGGCCGCGTCTGGGCTCGCGATCGAACCCACGACTGCGGTAGTCGAACCAGCTGAATACATCGTCTGTTTCTGGGTTTTGTGCGCGGAAGGTGTCGGTGAGCCCCCAGCCTTCAATTTTTTGAAGCCACTCGCGTTCTTCTGGAAGGAAGCTGCATTTGCCATCGCGCAGCCAGCGCTTGCGATTGGGTTCACCAATACCAATATCCTGGTCGCTGGGTGAAATATTCATATCGCCGATAACCAATACAGGCGCTTCCGGCTTACACGTGGTTTGCAGGTAAGTGTCCAGGTCGGCGTAGTACTTTTGCTTTGCCGGGAATTTAACCGGGTGCTCGCGATTTTCACCTTGCGGGAAATAGCCATTGATAACCGTGAGAGGCTCAGGACCACCGATATCAAATTTTCCGGCAACCATACGGCGCTGGGCGTCGCTGGCATCGGTTGGGAAACCGTATTCGCGATCAATAAAGGGCAGGCGTGAGAGCAGGGCAACGCCGTAGTGTGTTTTTTGGCCAAAATAAATCAGCTCATAGCCCAGGTCTTTTATCGCATCTACTGGAAAATCTTCGTCGGTGACTTTGGTTTCCTGTAGGCCGATGATATCGGGCTGATGGTTGTCTACCAGGGCCTGCATCTGGTGCAGGCGAGTGCGAATACTATTGACGTTAAAGGAAACAACCTTCATCTCTTCCCCCAAAATAAAAAAGGTCGGGCTAGCCCGACCTAAGAGTTAGTTCGCGGACCGGGCGCACGCCGCGCCCAGTGCCTATCAGTATTTAGAAGTTAGCAACTTGGGGCGGGGCCTTGCTGGCCTTATCGGCCAGGCCGATAAAGTCCGCCATTATATAGCCCGCTTCATTCAAAATTGGATCTTTTTCCAACTTGATCTCTACAGGACCACCAATGTTGGCCACCTCTTCAGATTCGCTTTCTTCGTATGCCTCAAAGTTCTCGTAGGGTTCAAGGCCTTTAGCTTTGCGGCGACGGTTTTCCATATCCAGCAATCGCTGATTAACGGACTTGCGCTCATTCTCTCTAGTTGATTCGTTGAGAGAGACATACTTCTTGTCAGCCCGCTCGGCGTCGAACTTGAACTGATCGCGCAGGAAAACAAAATCTGGATCTGTTTCCGTGCGCTTGTTGTGCTTGGTAATCAAGTTCGGGATCAGCATCTTCAAGTTGAAATACTTCGCATGAGGCACAGCGTGGATACGGTCCCAGGGTAGGGCAGTATCGTAAGCACTTTCACCGACATTTTCGGCATCAATCAACTGTGGCATATCGATGTCTGGCTTCACACCCGCGTGCTGTGTGCTGTCTCCGGAAACCCGGTAGAACTTGGACTGGGTAATTTTCAACTGGCCTTCCTTCAGGGGAGCCATAGTTTGCACAGTACCCTTACCAAAGGATTGGTTACCCACTACCAGGCCTCGGTTGTAATCCTGGATTGCACCGGCAAAAATCTCGGATGCTGAGGCCGACAAGCGATTAATCAATACCATCAGCGGCCCGCGATACATGGCGCGGGAGCGCGAGCGGTTGTGGCGGGAAATCTGCTCATTGGCATGGCGGATCTGCACAACAGGGCCCTGATCAATAAACAGGTCTGTGAGCATGGTGGCTTCTTGCAGTGAACCACCGCCATTGTTGCGAAGATCCAGAATAATACCGTCAACCTTCTCCTCTTTAAGTTCACTCAGCAGACGGGCAACGTCTCGCGTGGTGCTCTTATAGTTGGGGTCTCTGCGGCGATAGGCATCGAAGTCGATATAGAAGGTCGGCAGGTTGATCACACCGATCTTGTAATTCTTGCTGCCATCAGAGAACTCAAACACTGCCTTCTTGGCCGCCTGATCTTCAAGCTTCACTTTGCTGCGCTTGATCAAGATAGTCTTATGAGTGCCGTCACCACCAGTGGGGATGGTTTCCAGGCGAACATAGGTACCGGCCTTGCCGCGAATCAAGTCGACAACATCATCCAGGCGCCAGCCCACTACATCGACCATTTCGCCTTCTTTATCCTGGCCAACACCCACGATTTTATCGTTGGGCTTGATCTTGCCAGTGCGATCGGCTGGACCACCGTGTACCAGGCGAGCAACTTTGGTGTATTCCTCGTCTGCCTGCAGCACAGCACCGATACCCTCCAAGGAGAGGGACATGCTCATATTAAAGTTTTCCAATGAGCGCGGTGACAGGTAGTTGCTGTGTGGATCGTAGAGACGAGTCAGTGAGTTCATATAGAGCTCAAATACGTCGTCGCTCTTCTGCTGCTCGAGACGCTTCTTTTGGCCTTTGTAACGGCGCACAAGAAGGTCTTGGATTTCCTCATCGGTTTTACCGGTAAGGCGCAGATTCAGGATGCTGCTCTTTAAGCGCTTACGCCAAAGCTCATCTGCAGCGCTGATCGAGTTGGGCCACTGGCTTTCCTCCCGATCCAGCTCAAGGGTCTCTTCCCGAGAAAAGTCATAGGCGGGCAGGCCTTTCTCTAGTTGGGACAGGATGTTATCTAGCCGGTCGCCCATACGCAGGCGGAAACGGTTGTAGATACTGAACCCAGCGGTGACATCACCAGCGCGAAGCTGGTCATCCATCTCTGCTTCCCACGCGCGGAACTCATCGATATCAGAGGCGAGGAAGTAACTTTTAGTGGGATCGAGTGCATCGATATACTCGTTCCACAAGTTCTCGGACATTTCGTCGCCGATTTTGATTTTGTTGTAGTGCAGCATTTCAAGCTTGCTGACTATCTCTTGTGCAGTACCACCTTGACCCTCTTCGGGGGCTATTCGCTCTGGCTCTGCCAGAACACTTGTGGAAAGAAGGCCAATGACCAAGAAGCCGGAAAAGTAAGCGGCGATCCGATTGGTAAGCATAGGGAGTCTCTTTATACGTCCTACTTCATAGGCGTCCGGCCCTTATGGCTCGGCGACCTATAGCTTAGGACAAGTATAAAGGCTGAAAGCTCCAAAGGGCATGAAATACCTCTAATCAGAGATGGATCTTTTTCTTTAACACTGTATTTAGCAAAATAGCTTTCCTATTGAGTGTAAAATTGAGGCATTTTTTCTCGTTTTGAAGGCTTGAGTATGTATGGTCATCATAACTATTGTGTAACTGCAACTGTAAAAAAGCGTTAAAAATAAGCAATTTGACTAATAGGTCAGAACCACTTTGATGACTTTGAAGGCTTTTAGGGTCATGAAGTTGCACCAGTTGCCACTTTATTAATTCGAATGAGCGCTCCTCAGCTAGAAGTGTTGCTCCAATAATCAATGTGACCGCAAAAATGGTGTTTTGATTTCGGAGCAATAGGCGAATATCGGGCGAGTGCCAGTATCTGTATCTGCGAATCGTGTTTTTACCACTTGGTCCAAACAGTGGTAACATGGCCAGTAGATTTGTTTGAGGTAAGGTGCTTATGCCTTGGGAGAAAAGTTTCGATGTCGATAGCGCAGTTGATAAAGCGACGGAAGCCTTTTGGAAAAAAGGCTTTGAAGCGACTTCTCTGGCCGACCTGCTCAAAGCTACTGGGCTGACTAAAGGGAGCTTTTATAATGCCTTTGGCAGTAAGAAGCAGCTTTTTACCCTGAGTTTACTCAAGTATGAGAGAGAGCAGCGGCGCGACGTAATGGCCCGGCTTGAGTCGTTGGAAGATCCTATCGGCGCTATCAGTCAGCTTTTCGACTCCCTAATTGAACAAAGCCTTGCAGATCCGGAAAAGAAGGGCTGCTTTTTGGTTAATACCGCACTCGATATGCCTAACCTGGATAGCGATATTGGGGATACTGTAAAAAAGGGCTTGCGGGATACTGAGTCATTTTTTGCAAGGCAGGTTCGCCTGGGGATAGAGAAAGGTGTGATATCTGATCGGGTAGACCCGGAAGTCTGCGCCAATAGTTTACTGACTCTGTTAGTCGGCTTGCGAGTGTTGGCACGTGGAGTTTTTAATAAGGAAAGCCTCTCTAGAATTAAGGTACAGGCATTAGACTTGCTGCGTTGACCTGATCTTTCTTCTGGCGTTGAAAGCTCTTCGTAGGGCCTTGGCGCCGTCCTCTCGGTTGCCAGGGTTGCACTGTGATTTCCCTCTCCTGACCTCCATTGATCCTTCCTGTCAATTTTGCATTGGATAGGGCTTCATATTTTTTCTGTTCATTCTCCGTAGGCATTAATGCATAGCAAATAGTTATATAAATCATCTTTACCGATCGGTACAAACTCATTAGCATTGTTTGTAGCAATCGGTACATACAGTTTACGGGGGTGTCTCCCCTTATTTTTTAACCAGGCTTGGACCGATCGCTACAAACAAGTGAAACTATCTAGTCAGGAAATATGATGGCTACTTTCAAGACTCACACGATTGAATCCGCTCCTGTTGCTGCTCAGCCTCTTCTTGCAGGCGCTAAGAAATCGATGGGCTTTGTGCCCAATCTATTCGCAACTATGTCAGAGGCCCCCGCATTACTTGAGGGTTATACGACCTTGGCGGGAATTTTCGATAAAACCAATCTTTCCGAGACAGAGCGCCAAATCATCTTAATGACAAACAACCGCCTGAACGGGTGTCGTTACTGTATGGCTGCTCACACATCCATTTCCCAAATGGCCGGTGTTGAAGCGGAAATAATTGAAGCATTGCGTAGTAACACACCGATTGCAGATGAAAAGCTTGAGGCATTACGTACATTTGCTGCGGTAGTGAATGAAAGCCGTGGCTGGCCGACAGAGGAACAAGTTAGCGCTTTCCTTGCTGCTGGCTACACGCAGCAGAGCGTACTGGAAGTGGTTCTAGGTACCGCTTTAAAAGTTATGTCCAATTATACAAATCACATTGCCGAGACCGCCCTGGATAGTGCCTTTGTAGTTAATGAGTGGACTCCCGAAGGAGAGGCAGTGGCCTGATTTCTGGCCTGGGCTTGATTGGCCATCCAGCCCTCACTGAGGAGACATGGGGTGGCCATCAACAATTCGTAGCGGAGCCCGCAACTGTGTTGCGAATCGAAATTTGAATTTATTCGGCTTAAGTAACTGAGGTATACGAAATGACTCTTCGAGCTAGCAATATCACTGCATTAATCACAGGGGCAAATCGAGGTATCGGCAAGGCCATTACAGAGGGGCTGTTGGATGCGGGCGCGGTTAAAGTGTATACCGCTGTTCGCGACCTAGCCTCGGTGAGGCAGCTCGTTCAAAAGTATGGTGAAAGGGTCGTCCCCTTTGAATTTGATCTTTCACGTGAAGAAACCATTCAAAACGCTGTAAAGGTTGCCGGTGATGTCAATCTGGTTGTCTCTAATGCGGGCGTAGTGAAGCTATCGACACCCTTGGACGATGATGCTGTGGAGAGCTTCAAGTATCAAATGGAGGGCAATGTTTACCCACTGATAAACCTGGCCAAAGCGTTTGGCCCTGTTTTGAAATCTAATGGTGGGGGTGTCTTTGTCCAAATGAACTCACTGGCATCCATCAAAAATTTTCTCCCATTTACTGGTTACTCCGGCTCAAAGGCGGCTGCCTATGCAGTAACTCAGGGTTTGAGGGAGGCCTGGGTCGAGCAGGGGACTCAAGTTATCAGTGTTATTGCTGGTCCAATCAAGACGGATATGGCCGACTCCGCAGGCATGGGAGAGGGAGCCCCTCCAGCGAGTATCGTATTCGATGGCATTATGAAGGCACTAACAACGGGTGATTTTTTTGTTTATCCAGATGAGATGGCTCAAGAGGTCGCAAAAATTTACGCTCCCTATGCCAAGGGCGTACTTGAGATAGAAAGCTAATTTAGAACCCAAGAGAGGATCGGGCAATGTTACTAGATACTCCAGTATGTGATTTCGGATGGAAAGCCCCAGACTTTACCTTGAAAGACCCTGACGGCAAGAGCTTTCGGATGTCGGACCATCTGGGAAGCAAGGGGCTGTTGATTGCATTTATCTGCAATCACTGTCCCTATGTTCAGGCGATTGCAAATCGTCTAGCTGAGGATGTGCGAGAGCTACAAGGGCTGGGCATTAATGTTCTGGCCGTTATGTCAAACGATTATCGCGATTACCAAATTGACAGTCCTCCTTATATGGCGAAGTTTGCCCGAGACCATGGGTTTACTTTCCCCTATTTGGTTGATGAAGATCAGTCCGTAGGGAGAGCTTACCAGGCGGTATGTACACCGGACTTCTTCGGGCTGAATAAGGATGGAGAGCTCCAATATCGAGGCCGCATCGATGATGCGGGAATGGGAAATCCGGCTGGCCGAACCAGGGAGCTGGTCAATGCAATGAAGTTGATCGCAGAGACTGGGGCAGGGCCGGAAAAGCAGCTGCCAAGTATGGGGTGCTCTATTAAATGGAGTGGTAACTATAACTGATATGGGTTGCTAGCTGACAGGAATGCTCTGGCGAACATAAAGCACACAAAATATAAGAAAACACATTAATATAATGAGCTAACCTGTTGATTATAAAGAATTAATAAAAAGTTAATGTGGTTTGTTAAGTGGCGGGTGCCAGAAGTGTGACACCCGCTTTCTTATTTACTCAGTAAGCTGGCGGGTCATGATGATGTGGTCAATGTTATAACCATGCTTTGTAACTGCCAGGTCTAGTAGATAGTCTGTAATAGCTTCATCCAGCTGGGGAGTGCGGCTTAACAGGTAGAGGCTGGAGCGGTCCGGATCACCAACGAGTGACCACTGATAGCCAGGATCTAGCTCTAGTATCCAGTAGTCGCCGGCAGCTTTACCCTCAAAGAAGGTGATAGCGAGTTTGCTGTTCGTCTCGTCAATGGGGACTCCAGTGCCCTGAACACTGATCGGGAACCCATATTTTGGGTGTAAGATTCGACAAAAATTGAAAACGCTGATAGATCCATCATCATTGAGGCCGTAGTCCGCTGTTACCGCAGTACAAGCTGGCTGGAAAATTTGCGGTAGCCGGGCAATCTCATACCACTTGCCGAGATACTGATTCACATCAACATAGGGAACCGTTTCCAGTTCATCATCTGCCAGAACGGCCTGGGTACTGAGTGCAAACAGTACAATTCCTATACCTCTCAATAAGCTCTTCATTTCCTTGCTCCTTGTGTTCGCAGTTTTTTAGGCCGCCAGCTTCATAGCTAAGCGACAATCTCTTTACGGGGATATAACTGGAACGGATTAACCAGGTTCTGTGTTTAATCTGAATTTCAAAAAAGTGTCACCTAGGTGAATGAGCTGAGGTCTTAGAAGTTGACAGAAGTTCAGCCTTTGCTAAGTGGTGATAGATAGGATTTGTTTGAGGCTGACCATGGCTAAAACGGTAGACGTAGACGTCCTGGTATTAGGGGGCGGAATTCAAGCGATTTCATTGTTGCGAGAGCTATCAACAGATTTTTCTGTGATGGCAATAGACCAGGGGTTAGACGATGCTGAGTCGTTACACTTTCATGGTTATTTCTCCTCAGGCTGGAATGCGGCACACCCAAGTGCGGCAAAGGCTTACTTAAAGGCCGCACAGTTTTGGCGCACACAACTGGAGAGCGATGGTGTTGATAGCCACATAACAGATTTCTATGCCGCGCTTCCCCGAGAATTTTTAGATACTGTCGAGCCCAACTGGATTGCGGCGGGTATTCCAGTGGAAGAGGTTCCGATACCAGCTCCTCTGGTAACAACTAGCTTGCCATCGCATCAGTGCTTTCGATTTGCTGATGACCTTATGTTTGACGGCGCTGAAGCCTATCGTCATTTTAGTGCTCCTGTTAGCGAGAAGTTGGTGAAAGGGAGTATCCGAAAATTCGACAAAGATAGTGATGGCGTGACTGAGGTCTCTGCCGATATCGGTGGTAGTTCCCACCAAATAAAACCCCAGCTGGTTCTCTCAGCATGCGGGGCGGGCAATGCAGCAATACTCGAAAGTCTTGGAGTGCCAGCTCAAGGTGTGCGGGATAGCCAAGTTGTTCGGCCCCTACATATGTTGCTGGCTAAGGGGGCTAATACCCCTCCAATCTCAGCCTTCCTGATGGACATGGTAGTGGCATATCACCCGCTGGAAAGTGGAGAGGGACTTTGGATACTCACCCTTAATCCAGAGCACCCCAGATTTCGCTCTGGTGTGGTTGACATGAGGGTGGCCCCGCCCATAGAGAGGGCGTTAATCCGGGATACCCTGGATAGATTGGCAAATTGTATGACCGGGTTTGAGGATTGGGCAGCCGGCTGCCATTGGGGTGTTTACGCAGGTTGGAAAACTGACGCTCCAGGGCCGGATGGGGATGCTCTTGTGCAGTTAAACTATCCGCGTCCATACCACATCCACAGCTTTGATATAGCCAATTTCTTGGCGGTTTGGCCGAATCACTGGGGTCTCGCCGTGGAAGCTGCAAAGGAGGCCGGGAAATGGGTTCGCTCAAAAGCTAAGCCTCGGCATCCTCAACCTGAAGCGATAGGTAGCTTGCTGTCGCAGTCAGTTGGTCATCAAGCTATTTGTAATAAATGGCAAAGCGACGAGCTGAAGTGGCACTCTTGGGCTGAGTTTGTCCAGAAAATGGGCCTGCCAATCAGGTGATTTGCTTAGTATTACGGCGTCGAGCCAATAGTCTATGAGTCCAATAAGGCGATATTAACAACGTATTTCGCTTGCAAAGACATTTTTTTTCTGTATCTTAAATTGAAATGTAACCGGTTACATTCTGTTTCAAACGGTGGAGTGCTACGAAAACCGCGATCTGGAAACAGCGCGTCCGCTTACAAAACACGGAAATAAAAATAAATAGGCTGTTTATTCAGCTGGTTCTTTGAGTGGCCCGAGGGGATGGGGTTTGGTTAAAAAAATAAGAATGGGCATGGTTGGTGGTGGAGAGGGTGCTTTTATTGGTGCAATCCATCGGATGGCTGCAGCTCTCGACGGTGAGATAGAGCTAGTCGCCGGCTGCTTTAGTAGCGATTCCGACCGCAGTCGTAAAACTGGTGAAAAGCTGGGGCTTCACCCGGACCGGATTTACCAAAGCTATCAACAGATGTTCCAAGAGGAATCCCGTCGCAGCGCTGATGATCGAGTTGAATTTGTATCTGTAGTAACTCCCAACCATCTCCATTTACCCGTTTCTATTGCTGCGTTGCGAGCGGGATTCCATGTCCTCTCCGACAAGCCAGCCGCTTCCACTTTGGAAGAAACACTTGAGCTTAAAAAGGAAGTGGAGCAAAGCGGGCATCTTTATGGTTTGACCCACACCTATGCTGCTTACCCTCTGGTTATGCAAGCGAGAGCAATCCTGGGTAGGAGAGAGTTGGGGTCTATTCGGCGAGTTACCGTTGCCTATCCGCAGGGGTGGCTGGCACTAGCCGGTGATTCCACGGGAAGTAAGCAGGCGAGTTGGCGAACAGATCCTGCACGTTCGGGAGAAAGTGGCTGCTTTGCGGATATAGGCACCCATGCTCATCATCTGGTGGAGTTTTTTACTGGCCAGCATATCTCTGAAGTCTGCGCAGACGTGCAGGCGGTAGTTGATGAAAGAGCATTGGATGATGACGGTGCAGCGCTATTTAAATTAGATCAGGGCGCTCGAGGAACATTTACAGCCAGTCAAGTCTGTGGAGGAGAGGGGAACAACCTGAATATCAGTGTTTACTGTGAAGACGGTTCGCTGTTTTGGGAGCAGGAAGCCCCAAACCAATTGCAAGTAAAGCGCAGGGGGCAGCCTGTGGCGATTTGGAAAGCCGGTGCGGATTGTGAGTATCTGGATGGAGACGTCAGGTCTTTCTGCCGGACACCTCAAGGACACCCGGAGGGCTATATAGAGGCCTTCGCCAATATCTATCGCGATTTTGCTGGTCAAGTCCGAGGCCGCCGCGAGGGGGTAGTTTTGAAGAACAGTCCTGCCGTTGGCAACATTGATGCAGGTGTTCGCGCGATGGCATTTGTGCGCGGTGTGCTGGAGAGCAGTCGCGCAAAATCCTCATGGGTTTCCCTGGCGCCTTATTGGAAGTGAGCGGCTAGGTCCAACCTCACAGAATTTAGGTATCTCTGGCAGGGTGGGCGTCCGGCAGCTAGTACGGCACAGGGAGGTGCCGGTGTCAGCCTGCGGCCAGTTACCTTTTGAAGAGTTTTCTCAAAAGGTGCAAACCAATCGCTTGGAAAGGGTTGGTTGCAGAATTAATAAGTACAGCAGTAAAAAGGATAACAATAAATGAAGGCACCCAGAATTCAGGGGCCCGGAATTTTTCTCGCCCAGTTTCTCCCATCGAGCGAACAGCCAGCTTCGCTTGAATCTATGGCTCGTTGGGCATCAGACCTGGGGTACAAAGGCGTCCAGGTTCCCACTTGGGACAAGCGGATTTTCGATCTTGAGCTGGCCAGTAAAAGCCAAGCTTACTGTGATGATGTACTGGGAATCTGTGAGGAGGCTGGGGTACAGATTTCTGAATTATCTACGCATTTGCAGGGGCAGTTGGTCGCAGCTCACCCGGCCTATAAGGAAATGCTGGATATTTTTTCTCCGGAGGAAGTACGCGGAAACTTGCAAGCCCGTGCAGAGTGGGCGAGCAATCAATTAGTTCTTGCAGCCCGGGCCAGTGCCAACCTGAAGCTCAAATCCCATGCAACTTTCTCCGGCGCTTTACTCTGGCACACTTTTTATCCATGGCCCCAGCGCCCAGCGATGTTGGTTGAAGAAGGTTTTCGCGAACTGGCCCGTTTGTGGCGTCCGATATTGGATGCGTTTGACAGCGCGGGGGTCGATGTCTGCTATGAGCTGCACCCTGGTGAAGACCTGCATGATGGCTTGACCTTCGAGCGGTTTCTTTACGAGGTGGAAGATCACCCTAGAGCCAACATCTTGTATGACCCGAGCCATTTGCTCTTACAGCAAATGGATTACCTGGCCTTTATCGATATCTATCACGAGCGAATCAAGGCTTTCCATGTGAAAGATGCGGAGTTTCATCCGAGTGGAAGGGCTGGAGTATACGGCGGTTACGCCCCCTGGATTGACCGCCCCGGTCGCTTTCGCTCCCTGGGGGATGGTCAGGTAGATTTTCGTGGGATTTTTAGCCGACTGACCCAGTACGGTTACGATCGCTGGGCGGTATTGGAATGGGAGTGTTGCATTAAGGATCAACAGCAGGGGGCCAGCGAGGGTGCGCCATTTATTCGGGAGCACCTGATAACCGTGGCTGACAAAGCTTTTGATGATTTTGCCGGTGCTGAAACAGATCGCGCTCGAAATCGTAGGATTTTAGGGCTGGACTAGTTTTTGCCAATCCCAGTGAACAACGAATAACAATAAATCATGCGGAGACTGGATAGATGAGTACACAGACAAAGGCTTTGCACAGGAACGTCTTCCTGGTGGGAAATCTGTCAATCTTTATGATTGGCCTTGGGTTTGCTGTGAGGGCTTCGATCGCCGGCAACTTACAGTCGGATATTTATGATCATATTGATCTTGCCAACTCCACCGCAATGGTTGGAGAAGCGCTTGGATTTACCTTTACAGGGTTTGCCCTAACCCTGCTATTTGGCAGCGCATTGGTAGACTTGGTCGGTATCAAACGGATGTTAATGCTCTCATCAATAGGCTACGTGTTGGGCAGCCTGCTTATTATTGCAGCATCCTTGGTAACCCCCGGGGAGGGCGTTGAGAACTTGGTTCTTGCGGGGCTGTTACTTACCGGTTTGGGCTGGGGGGCAGTGGAGGCCGCCAGTAATCCAATGGTTGCAGCGGTTGATCCTGAAAATAAAACTCAGCGGCTAAATGTACTACATGCCTGGTGGCCTGCCGGGATTGTGGTGGGCGGATTACTTGGGTTAGCCATTTCTGCGCTTGAACTTCCCTGGCAGTTGAACCTGATTGTTTTGGCCCTACCGGCTGTGGTCATGGCGTGGCTTGTGTCCAGAACAGAATTCCCGGTAACTGAACGGGTTTCCTCTGGCATCAGTTATGGCGAGATGTTTAAAGAAGTTTTCAGGCAGCCGATGTTTATCGTGCTATGGATCTGTATGTGGCTAACCGCTGCAACAGAGCTGGCTCCAGGGCAGTGGGTTGACCTGACGCTCTCTCGAGTAGTCGGTATGAAGGGCATTCTCATTCTGGTTTATGTCAGCATGTTGATGTTTGTAATGCGCCACTTTGCCGGACGGCTGGCCAAAACTCTCTCTCCCATTGGACTCTTGTGGCTCAGTAGTTTACTTGCAGCTGTTGGCCTCTATTGCTTAGGAATGGCGAGAACCCCGGTAACTGCATTCTTAGCGGCAACAGTTTGGGGCATCGGTGTCTGCTATATGTGGCCCACCATGCTCGCTACGGTATCCGAGCGTTTTGTACGCGGTGGCGCACTGTTTTTGGGGTTGCTGGGGTTTGCTGGGGGAATGTCTATTCAGTTCGTACTGCCGAAACTTGGAGAAATTTTCGACAACGCCAAGATTGAGGCTGCCGGTGGTTTGGAAGCCTTTGAAAAGTTAACGGGCGATGAACTGGATGCTGTGTTGGCAACTGCCTCTATCGAATCATTCCAGTCACTGGCCGTGGTTCCCCTTATCTTGCTGCCGATTTTTGCGTTTATCTGGTTTTGGGATCGCAGGCAGGCAGCGAGCAAAGTGCAAGGTGTCACTGCAGTAGGCAACCAGTAGGCGTTTTCCATTTGTGCGAAAATAGTCGACTACTAACAACAAAGTAACGGAAAAGTATGTCAAACATTCGCGAAGTTGCACGTCGCTCCGGTGTTTCCGTCGCGACCGTGTCCAGAGCCCTGAAAGACCCGCAAATGGTTTCTCCGCGGACCAGGGAGCGCGTGCTGAAAGCAGTGGAAGAGGCCGGCTATCGGCCCAATATGTTAGCGAGAAACTTTAGTTCCGGTAAGTCATTTGCGGTGATGGTTCTGGTCCCAAATATCGCCAATCCATTTTTTTCCAAAGTTATCCGAGGGATAGAAAAGGCAGCTCAAGACCAGGGTTACTCCGTATTGCTGGGAGATACCAAGGGCGAACCAGCTCATGAGCAGTTCTATGCGGGAATGGCGCTGACGAATCAGGCAGATGGGCTTATTCAACTGGATAGCCGCTATCCATTTGCAGAGAAAGATGCAGCTTTAGCAGCGTCGATTCCAATGGTAAATGCGTGTGAGCGCATTGCTGAAGACGACCGCTATCCGGTTGTTGAACTGGATAATTCTGGCGCGGCGCAAGCCATGGCTCGCCATTTGATCGAGCTGGGTCACCGCCGGATCGGCATAGTGACCGGCCCACTTAATAGTCCGATTGTGCGTGATCGCCTGGCCGGTTTTGAGGAGGAGATGCAACGGCACGGTCTCGAATTGAATTCTGACCTGGTTGTAAACGGAGAATTCACTATGCCGTCTGGTGCGGAGGGTGCAAAAAAACTGCTTTCTTTAGCCAGTGCGCCTACCGCCATTTTTTGTATGAATGATGAAATGGCTATTGGTGCTGTTCATCAAGCGAAGGAAATGGGTTTGCAGGTGCCTGCGGATGTGTCGGTGGCGGGCTTCGATAATATTGAGTTTTCGCAATTTACGGACCCACCCTTGACAACAATTGACCAGCCCGCAGAGAAGCTGGGCAGATATGCGATGGAAACCTTGCGCCGCATTATTGATGGAAAACCGTTAAAAGCGAGCCGAACTATTTTGCCCTTTGATTTAGTGGCAAGGGGAAGTACTGCCCGCTATCAGGATTAATAAAGTACGGATGTAAAACCATCACGGCGAACTGATTAGATAAACACCAATTCATGTGGAGATAACAACGATGAAAAAATTCACTGAGACAAAATTTTGCACGTCTTTACTGGCCTCTGCAGCACTACTAGTCACACTAGGGGGTTGTGAACGGATGCCGGAAAAGTCCGGTATACAAGCGGATAAGGACTGGAGGCATTTATTCGACGGTAAAACGTTGCAGGGTTGGACCGGTGCCAATGGCTCTCATGTAGGAGAGGCCTGGCAGGTCGTTGATGGCAACCTGGTGCTCACTGCTGGTGGAGCAGGGGATATCGTCACTGCAGATAAGTTTTCTGACTTTGAGCTGGAACTGGAATGGAAGATATCTGAAGGCGGCAACAGCGGCATTATTTATCGGGTAGCTGGTGGCAATGCACCAGTCTGGATGTCAGGTATGGAATACCAAGTACTTGATAACAGTGCTTTTCCCGAACTGGAAAAACTGAGCCACAGCGCGGGATCAGTCTTCGACTTGTATGCACCCAGAGAAGATGAGGTAAAGCCGGCGGGAGAATTCAATAAAACGCGTATTCGAGTGGAGAATGGCCGGGTTGAACATTGGCTGAATGGAAGCATGATTGTCAGCTATGAACTTTGGTCTGAAGATTGGGATACACGTCTTGCCAACAGTAAGTTTTCCTCTTACCCCGATTTTGCCCGTAGTGAGAGTGGCTTTATTGCTTTACAAGACCACGGCGACAAAGTGTGGTACCGCAATATCAGAATTCGGGAGCTGTAAATCATGGGTATTTCAGGCGTGGGTATTTGGCAGGTACTTATTGTTCTTGTGTTAGCGGTTCTACTATTTGGTAGTGGCAAGATCCGCCGTCTGGGAGAGGACCTTGGAGGAGCGATTAGTGGTTTCCGCCGCTCATTGCATCAAAGCGATAAGGATGGCACTAGAGAAGATTCCCCAGGTAACTTGTCTGGCAATCTACTCCAAGCTGGGGAGCGGGAATGAAGCGTAGAACTTTGCTACAGGTTGGTGCCGGCTTGGCTGCAGCTGCTTTTACCGCCCCCTTGTTTGGTAATAGTGGGCGAATCATTACCAATACCCCGGGCGGCCCTGTGAAAATTTCCCTGGCCCAATGGTCCCTGCATCGGCAATTGCGAAGTGGCGCTCTCAAGGTATTGGATTTTCCTATTAAGGCAAGAAAGGCATTTGCAATTGACGCGGTAGAGTATGTCAATCAGTTTTTTGCCGATAAGGCCAGGGATCAGAATTTTCTTTCAGCGTTGAAAGTGCGTGCAATAGATCACGGGGTTAAAAGCCTTTTGATTATGGTTGATGCAGAAGGTGATCTTGGTAACCCAAATGCTGGCGAAAGACAACAAGCGGTAGAAAATCATTTCCAGTGGGTTGAAGCGGCCAAATATTTGGGTTGCCACTCTATCAGGGTGAATGCTGGCGGACAGGGTAGTAGCAAGGAGGTTAGTTCTGCTTGTAGAGATGGGCTGCGGGCTCTCTCAGAGTTTGCATTGGATTTTGACATCAATATTGTGGTGGAGAACCACGGTGGCTATTCCTCAAACGGACTTTGGTTATCCCAATTATTACAGTCAGTGGATATGCCGAACTGTGGAAGTTTGCCAGACTTTGGAAACTTTGGTGACTACGACCGCTACTTGGGAGTAGAGCAGTTGATGCCCTTTGCCCGCGGAATCAGTGCAAAGAGTTTTTCATTTGATAAGCGGGGAAATGAGACCAATACGGATTTTGCCCGGATGCTGCGGATAATTCAAAAGGCGGGTTACAAGGGGTATATCGGCATTGAGTATGAAGGCGCCGGCGATGAAGACTGGGGGATCAAAGCAACGAAAGAGCTTTTGCTGCGCTTGTCGCGACAGGGTGAGCTATATGGTGAGTAAGTAATAATTATTTGGTTAAAAATGTAACCGGTTACTCTCATTTTTTGATCAAAGTATTTAGAGATTTCTAGGTTCGTTAAAAATATTCATAAAAATTAATCTTTTTGGTTAAAAAAACATAAGTTAGACATTAAATGTAACGGATAAGTAAAAATTTTTGGCAAAAAATGTAACCGGTTACAGATTTATCTTATAAGTTATTTAAAATTAAACGAGTAAAACAAAAATAATTGATGAAGTAGGAGAGAGGCGATGCCGAATGATGACTTCGAGAAGAAAGAGTATGACGCACTGATTGTTGGATCTGGTGCTGGCGGCGGTATGGCTGCCTATGTACTAGCCACTGCAGGGCTAAAGGTTCTACTGCTGGAGGCGGGGAGATCCTATGACCCGGTTAAGGAAACCCCAATGTTTAACCTCCCAAAAGATGCGCCTTTGCGTGGGGGGAGCACACCGGAAAAGCCGTTCGGTTTCTATGATGCAACGGTTGACGGAGGTTGGCAGGTACCCGGCGAACCCTACACTCAGGGCTCCAGAGAGAGAGGCCGCCGTTTTGACTGGTGGCGTGCCCGTATGCTGGGTGGGCGCACGAACCATTGGGGACGTATTTCCCTGCGAATGGGTGAGTATGATTTTAAACCCTACTCAAGGGATGGACTCGGTTTTGATTGGCCGATCAGTTACAACGATCTCGCTCCCTACTACGATAAAACCGAGATGCTCATAGGTGTCTATGGTACTAACGAGGGGTTAGAAAACACTCCTGACTCCTCCGAAGGAGTGCTGCTGCCACCCCCGAAGCCCCGTGCCTATGAACTTCTGGCCAAAAAAGCGTGTGATAGGCTGGGGATCCCTGTAATTCCCTCTCACCTGGCTATTCTCAGTGAGCGTCTGGATCACGAAAATATTCCGCAGAAATTATTCCCGGACAATAAATTGGCTCAGGACGTCACTCGGGAATCAATGAAATCTCGCGCAGCCTGTTTTTGGGCCACGCCCTGTGGGCGCGGTTGCTCAATTAAGGCAAATTTCCAGTCCACGACTGTACTACTGCCACCGGCATTAGCGACGGGCAACCTGGATATCATTACTGATGCCATGGTGCGTGAAGTTACCGTTGATAAAAAAGGTAAGGCAAACGGGGTTATTTATATTGATAAAGATACCCGTCAGGAAAGATTTGCCAGTGCCCGCGCTGTGGTTGTTGCAGCCAGTGCGGCTGAAACTTCGCGCATTCTCCTTAATTCCAAAAGCACTTTATTCCCCGATGGTATCGCCAATGGCAGCGGTGCGGTAGGGAAATACCTGATGGATACAGTGGGAGCGGGTATCGGCGGGCAGATTCCCGCTTTGGAAAGTATGCCTGCCCACAACGAGGACGGCGCATCGGCGATGCACATGTATATGCCCTGGTGGTTGTACAAGGAACAATTGCGTGGTGACCTGGATTTCGCCCGTGGCTACCACATTGAATTCGGCGGTGGTCGCAGTATGCCGGGCGCAGGTGCCTTCGGCGGTATGGGTGATTTTACCAGTGGTGCTTATGGCAAAGACTTGAAAGAAGCCTGCCGGCGTTACTACGGCTCCTTTGTGTGGTTTGACGGTCGCGGGGAAATGATTCCCAACGAGGACAGCTACTGTGAAATTGATAAGGACCAGGTAGATCAGTGGGGCATCCCGGTGTTGAAGTTCCATTGGAAATGGAGTGACCAGGAATTGAACCAGGCCGCTCACATGCACAAAACCTTTGCTGAAATCATTGAGGGTATGGGTGGTAAGGTCACCTCTACCGTGCAAACCGACGGTGCCAAGGCAATTATCAACGGCGGTGCGATTATTCACGAAGTCGGCACCGCGCGCATGGGCTCAAATCCGAATGATTCCGTGCTCAATCCTTACTGCCAGTCCTGGGAAGTACCGAATCTCTTCCTTACTGACGGCGCACCCTTTGTCTCCAATGCTGATAAGAACCCAACCCTGACCATTATGGCGCTGGCCTGGCGCACCTGCGACTACATCGTGGACCAGTTCAAGAAGAGGAATATCTGATATGAGCGAGGAAAAAACCAATCTGGGTCGGCGCAACGCCCTGCGTTTGATTGCTACCACCGCTGCTGCAGTTCCAGTCATTGGCTGTTCTGAGAAAGTAGCGCAAAAAGTTGTAGTGAAAGAGGAGGTGCCAGCGGCTGAACCGGCAGTAAAGAACCTGGACGCCCCGAAGCAGACCCTGGCCAGGGGCACGCCGACAGATCCGGACCTCCTTAATCCCGTTGTGCCTTGGGAGATGCAGCTTGAAATGGGTGAGTTAGCGGTATTGGCAGCAATTTGCGACGTCATTATTCCCGCAGATGAAACTTCTCCGAGTGCCTCTTCAGTAGGGGCCCATCACTACATCAACGAATATGTCAGCGCCCCATATTCCAATAATAAAGCAGATCTTGTCACGATTCGGGGAGGGGTTGTTTGGCTGGAGGGTGAGTCCAAGCGCAGATTTGGAGGTTCCTTTGTCGATCTGAATGAACCTCAAAAAGTAGCCATCTGTGAGGATATCAAGTGGACTCGCACGGCGAAGCCTGAGTTCCAGGCTGGTGCTCGTTTCTTTGACAAAGTTCGAATTCTCGTGTCCACCGCTTTCTATACCACCGAGGAAGGTATGGCGGATATTGGTTATGTGGGTAACCGACCAATGGCGAGTTTCCCTGGAGCACCCCCTGAAGTCCTCAAGCGACTTGGCTTGGATAGCTAAAGACGCTTTTTGCTATAGCGCTATACGCACATATAAAAATATCGAGACAGAACTGGATCGATAAGAGTAGGGCATATTCCGGTGGCCCGGCGAATGATTTGCCGGGCTTTTAGGGTGAACGGAAAGCTAGAAAAAAATAATAAAAGAGAAATTTGAGCAATGAGAGATATACCCTTAAATACAAATCGCCAGCTAGATCTATTGAGGACGTCTGTAAGTGTTCTAGTGTTGTGCGGTGTTGTTGGTATGGCAAATGCCCAAAGCACCAGTGAATCTGATACAGAGAGTCTGGTGCTAGAGGAAGTAGAAGTATTGGGTATTCGCCGGAGCATGGAGAAAAATCTCGATGTAAAGCGTTTTTCCAATGCGGTGGTAGACTCAATTACCGCTGAAGATATGGGTAAATTCCCCGATAAGAATGTTGCGGACTCTTTGCAGAGGGTTCCAGGAGTATCTATCGTTCGAAGCGGCGGCGAGGGTGCCGAGGTAAGTATCCGAGGAACTGCACCTGAGCTCACTTTTACTCAGCTAAATGGAAACTATATAGCCACTCCCGGCGATGATCCATCCCGATCATTTTCCTACGCGTTGCTACCCTCAGCGATGATCTCCCGAGCGGATGTGTATAAAAGTCCAGAAGCAAAACTGGATGAAGGCGGGATAGGTGGTACTGTAATTTTACACACCCGCAAGCCACTGGACCTGGATTCCGGGGAGGGCATGTTATCCGTTGAGAGTACTTATGCTGATGTTACTGAGGAGTACGAACCTCAGTACACCGGTTTTTACTCATGGAAAAATGATCAGGAAACCTTTGGTGTATTGTTTGGATACTCAAAGCAGGATCGTCAGAACCGGGTAATTAGCACCTCGGTAGAAAACTGGGGTTGGCAGGGAGATGAGTCCCCCCAGGCTGGCGTAGAGGCCAGGGGGGCGATGGTGGATATCGATGGTAATGAATACCGGGATTTCTATGCGCCGCGAGCCGTTGTCGGTAGTGTCTTGGAAGAGGATCGGACCCGGGATGGCATGCAGCTAAGTGCCCAATGGCGTCCGGTAGAACAGCTGGAATTTGGTGTCAATTATTTCCGCTTTGAGCTGGGCGGCAACTCAGAGAATTATCGTATCGTATTTCCTGAGTGGAACTACGGGGATGCAATAGCGCCGGGCAGTCTCAAGTTTGATGAAGATGGTGATACTCTGCTCGGTATTGGTATGCTCGATCGGGGCCAGGCAGAGTTACAGTCTCCACAGGTAGCTGGTGACTACACTCGAGCGGAATATGTTTCGGACACGCTGGATTTCAATATCAGTTACGAGGGAGATGGGTATAGTGCTCGGTTGGTAGTCGGTAATACCAGTGCAGAGGGCGGCCCCTCCGAGAAATTGTTTGCATCAGTCAATTCCCGTTATGGCACTGCAACCGATTGGAGCTGGGATCTCAGCAGTGGTACTGCTGAAATTGATACCAGTGCAGATCTGGGAGATCCCAATACTTATCCTTTATATGACTGGTTCTCATCCCATTGGACCAGCAGCGAGGACGAGGAGAGTTACTACCAGCTGGACGTTTCCATCGATATGGATTATGCCTGGCTTACCTCCCTGGATGTTGGGGTTAAGTACCGGGAACACGAGATAAACCGCCGCATCACCAAACAATCCTGGGATGATGATAATCCTCCCTGTCCAACGATTAACTGGGGTGATGTTGATGGAGCTTGTTACCCCTGGTGGCCAAGTGATTCATTCCACACTGACCCCGATGGTGTGCCCGACACAATCGATATCCTTTCAAACGGCCCTCTCGATAATATTATTGGCGGTGTGAATGTGCCAAATTTCGCATACCTGGAGTTTGATAAGTTAAAAGAGTTTCTATACGCAACCTATGGTGACCCTAAGGTAATCGTCGAGAAAAATCAGGTTTACCGTGTTGGTGAGGAAATTACGGCTGCTTATGTACAGCAGAATTTTGCCTCGGCAGTCCTGCGCGGAAATTTTGGCATTCGAGCAGTCCAGACCAAGCAGTATGCGAGCACCTACGACAATATTGATGGGGTCTTACAGGACGAACCCAATATTCGTGACAGCAGCAATACTGATATTTTACCGAGTGCTAATATCGCTTGGGATATCTCCGATGAACTGGTTATGCGCGCAGCTCTCGCCAGAGTCGTAGCGAGAGTGGAATACGATAATCTCGGTGGATCTGAAGTGATCCACGCTCCTTTGCCCGGCTCAACAGTCAGTCAAGGGTATGCAGGCAACTCTGAATTGGAACCTTATAAAGCTGATCAGTTTGATTTGGGTCTGGAGTGGTATTTCGATGATGCCTCTGCTGCAGGACTGACCTTGTTCAGAAAGGATATTGCTTCGTTTGTGATCAACGGCAGTTCCATGGTGACAAGGGATATCGATGGTGTTACCCGGACAGTGTCTATGTCTATGCCGGTAAATGGCACTGATGCTACCGCGCAAGGTGTAGAGCTGTTTGTTCAGTATGCCTTTGATAATGGCTTTGGAGTCTATGCAAACTATACCTTCACTGATACGGAGCTAGCTGAGATTGACTCTGAAGGTATCAAATCCAAAACAGAAATTGCCGGCACTTCGAAGGACCAATACAACCTGTCCCTCTACTATGAAAATACCGACTTTAGCATTCGCGCTTCTTACAATTATCGCAGTGACTATGCAGATGGTTTTCACAATGGCATGAACACTTTCACTGATGAATACGATCAGTTGGACATTAATGCGTCTTATCGTTTGATGGATAACCTGACATTGACCGCCTCCATAATCAATCTTACCGAAGAGAAGGTGGATAGATATTGGGGCGAGGAAAACAGGGTTTGGGGCTCCTCATATTCAGGGCGACGAGCCTATATGGGGCTGACTTATAGCTTCTAACCTGATTGCCACCCAGTCACGCGGACACAGGGACGTGTCCGCACCTTTCTGTAAATTTTCATACTTATTCTGCGCATAAGCATAGGGAGTATCGAGTATTTGAATAATGCGAATATAACAGTTCGTTCTAGCTTTATTGGCCATTTTTCACCCGTACCTAGCTGAGTGAATAAACTTAAAGCGAGACCTTTTGGAATGGATTCTCGATCACTACGTGAAATTTCGTATCTTTTCGCTTGTTAAAAACTATATAAGGCCACTTAGAAAAATAAATTACTTTGGATGTTTTCGCGGCAGCATGATTGGTGGCGCACTATAGGCTACTGACATATCTATCGAATAGCCCATCTCGAAAAGGGCTATCTATCTGAGAAAATATTTTTCTACGCCCCCATAAGCAAAATATATTTATATAGGGAACATTTTGTGATGAAGAGTTTGAGAACCTGTTGATGCTTGATAAAGGTAGCGCCGTGCTCTACTTTTTGGCTGCTGTGGAAACTGAATATGTGTGTTTCGTTATTAAGCGCCTGCCGCCTAGCCAAAAAAACTAGCCTTAATTAGCTTAATTTACTTATTTTTGCTAGTTGAGAAAACTGGTAATCAATAATCTCAGGGCTAAGCTAACGTGTGTGAGCGATTCTAGTGAGGGGTGAGAAGGTATTGGTGAAGCAAAGATATTTATGTCGGGGCATGCTACAAAGCAATAAGCCCCGTCTGTGTAGATAAAGAAAAGGTGTGTCAGTGCAGGGTGTGGACCAGTCGTGAACTTAAGCGCATGGTGGGGGAGAAGCGGATCATATCGATCAGAGAGTCGATATAGCGTTCTCCGAGTTCGCCTATATCTTCAATTCTTGAGGATAAGAGCCAAGTTTCAATCACACCGAACAGGCCACCGTGTAACATCTGCATCGCGAGGTCTGTATCAAGATCTTCGGGCAGTTGGCGCTCGGATACTGCGAGGGCAATTAGTTGTGCCATTCGCTCAAGCCCGCGGGTGCGCCCTTGCTTCATACGCAAGTGGGCTTCATTGTTCTCGGTAACCTTTTCTTCACAGGGATGGAAGATAATCTCAAGTACCTGCTGCCACTCTGGGTTACAAGCAATTTCCTGAAACAGCCACACCCAGCGGGTTCGCAGTGTACCGAGAGGATTGGCGTTGAGTTGCTCGCCGGCGTTATGACAAAGTTGTTCGCCGGGTAGTACCATGCGTTCTGTCAGAGCGAGTAGCAAACCGGTTTTGCTGTGAAAGTGGTCGGTAACAGCACCGCAACTAACTCCAGCCAGCTTTGCGACCTCGGAAAGGGAAGGGCGACACACTCCATATTCATGAAACACATTGAGCGCGGCGTTTAATATACGCTCACGAGTGGTTAAAATTTGCTCATCTCTGCGTTTGGTCATGGGGAACAGCGGCTTCTTTAATCAATTATTAGTTTCACTCTGGCTCATTTTTGCAGCATTTAACCGCAAGTATGCAAAGGGATTTTATGTGCAAACCCCTGAATATACTGGGTGAAAGTGCATGTTAGATGAAAATTGCACGATTATGAACAGTTGATCCTGTTTCCTACGTACTCATAAAATGCCACGCTACTTTACTCAGATTTCCTTGTCACTTAAAAATTCCGCTAACTGCCAATATTTTGTCTGCGCAGTCATTTTTAGAGGTAACCATGTTAAAAGCCCGAGCTCTCACCAGCCTTTTGGTCGCTTCCGCATTGTTGGCGGGGTGTAACGAGGAAGCTTCGGCTCCACCGGGAATGGCCCCCCAAGTGACCGTAGTCACACTTCAGCCGGAATCCGTCACTCTTACCAGGGAGCTGCCGGGGCGGACTTCCCCCTTTAAAGTGGCTGAGGTTCGCCCGCAGGTTAATGGCATCATAAAACGCCAGTTGTTCCGTGAAGGTGGCCAAGTTAGTGCAAATCAGCCACTTTACCAGCTAGATGACGCTCTTTATCGTGCTGACGTCGATAGTGCCAGGGCAAGTTTGCAAGGCGCAAAGGCGGCTATGAACATCGCTCGCCTCAAAGCCGAGCGTACCGCGAACCTGGTGGGTAATGGTGCTGTTAGCACGCAGGAAAATGATGCTGCGGAAGCCGATCTTCAGGAGGCCCGAGCCGATGTAGCCGCAGCTCAGGCGGAGCTGCACAGGGCTGAAATCCAGTTGGAATATGCGCGGGTCACCTCTCCGATTACAGGCCGAATTGGCAAATCCACAGTTACTCAAGGCGCTCTGGTAACGGCCAATCAGGCCGGAACTTTGGCTACTGTGCAGCAACTAGATCCGATCTATGTTGAGGTTACCCAGTCGGCAGCTGAACTTGTTAGCCTCCGCCGAGCGCTTCAAGCGGGCACATTGGCCGATGCCACTCATCTACCTGTGACAATCCTATTAGAAGATGGCAGCAAATTTGAGCACCAGGGCAAGCTGGAGTTTGCCGAAGCCAGTGTTGACCCCTCAACGGGCAGCGTATTGTTGCGAGTAGTTGTCCCAAACCCGGACACCATGCTTTTGCCGGGCATGTATGTGCGCGCAATTGTCGGTAGTGGTGTCCGTGAAGACGCAATTCTGGTACCTCAGCAAGGAATTGCGCGGGACCCTAAGGGCAACACCTCAGCCATGGTTGTTAATGAGAAAAATGTGGTTGCCCAGCGATCTGTGCGGGTTAGTCGTACGATTGGCAATCGCTGGCTAGTGGAAGATGGACTCGAGGCCGGGGACCGGGTCGTAGTTGCCGGGCTGCAGAAAATTCGCCCGGGAGCCCCGGTACAGGCCAGCGAGCGCGAAAATGAGCAGCTGCCGGCGGCTGAAGGTGATCAACAGGCTAGCGAAGCGCCTGCACAGCAGGGGTCTTAAGGGTAGGGGTTATGGCAAGTTTTTTTATCAATCGGCCCATCTTTGCCTGGGTGCTGGCAATTATCACGATACTGGCAGGTGTACTATCCATCGGCAAGTTAGCAGTAGAGCGCTACCCGGATATTGCCCCTCCATCAGTGAGTATTGAAGCAAATTATCCAGGGGCTTCAGCCAAGGTGGTTGAGGACTCGGTGACCCAAATTCTTGAGCGCAATATGAAGGGGCTGGATGGCCTCCTTTATATGTCTGCCACCAGTCAGTCTAATGGCGGCGTTTCCATTTCACTGACCTTCGAGAATGGAACTGATCCAGACACGGCCCAGGTCCAGGTACAAAACAAAGTACAACTGGCAATGCCGCTGTTACCCCAGGAAGTTCAGCTGCAAGGTGTGAATGTTAGTAAGTCTCGGGGCGGCTTCATGATGGTTGCCGGTTTTGTTTCTGAAGACGGCAGTATGAATCGCAATGATATTGCAGACTATATCAACTCGGCCATCGTTGACCCGATAAGTCGAGTACCGGGAGTCGGTAATGTTCGAGTGTTTGGCTCCAAGTACGCCATGCGGATTTGGCTTGATCCCAATAAGCTCAACACTTATGGCCTCGCGCCTAGTGATGTCGCTGACGCAGTACGGGCGCAAAATGCTCAAGTTACAGTGGGGAGCCTTGGCGCTGCGCCGGCGATCCCGGGACAGCAGTTGAATGCAGCGATTACTTCTCAGGGACGCTTGCAAACCCCTGAGCAGTTCAGAGATATTATCGTCCGAGCCAATGGGGACGGTTCTCTGCTACGGCTTGGAGATATTGCCCGTGTTGAGCTGGGAGCTGAGAGCTATGAGTTCATTTCCCGCTATAACCGTCAGCCCGCTTCAGGTATCGCTATTAGCTTGGCAACCGGGGCTAACGCTTTAGAAACAGCGGATGCAGTAAAGTCCAAGCTGAAGGAGCTGGAAGTTTACTTCCCGCGTGGCCTCACTTCGGTAGTTCCATTTGATACGACGCCATTTGTCGAGGTCTCGATTAAGGGGGTTATCAGTACCTTGATTGAGGCGATCGTGTTGGTATTCCTGGTGATGTACTTATTCCTCCAGAATTTCCGCGCCACTTTAATCCCAACGATTGCAGTGCCAGTAGTGTTGATGGGCACTTTTGCCGTACTGGCTGCGCTGGGCTTTTCGGTGAATATGCTCACCATGTTTGCCATGGTGCTTGCTATCGGCCTCCTCGTAGATGACGCCATCGTAGTAGTGGAGAATGTCGAGCGCGTGATGCAGGAGGAAGGGCTATCACCGAAAGAGGCTACCAAGAAGTCGATGCGGCAGATTACTGCGGCTCTGATCGGAATTGGCGTGGTGCTATCGGCAGTGTTTGTACCTATGGCATTTATGGATGGTGCTACCGGTGTGATCTATCGTCAGTTCTCCGCCACAATTGTTGCAGCTATGACGCTGTCAGTGTTGGTGGCGATTATCTTGACCCCAGCGCTGTGTGCAACCTTGCTCAAACCGATCTCTAAGGGTGAGAGTCACGGAGAAAAAGGATTTTTTGGTTGGTTCAACCGAAACTTTGAAAAGGGTAGTCAGCATTACCAGACCGGGGTGCAAGGTATTCTTAAACGCAGCGGCCGATTTATGCTGTTGTTTGCAGTGCTCTCCGCCGCAATGGCTTTTCTGTTTCTGCGTCTACCGAGCTCTTTCCTGCCGGATGAGGACCAAGGCGTGCTCTTTTCTATGGTGCAGGCGCCGGTGGGCGCAACCCAGGAGCGTACTATGGGCTCCATAAAGAAAGTGGAAGACCAATTTCTGGATAACGAACAGGGCACCGTTAAGTCTGTATATTCCGTGCAAGGCTTTAGTTTTGCCGGTAGCGGACAAAATACCGGTATTGTTTTCGTCAATATGGAAGATTGGTCCCAGCGGGAAGAGGAAACGCAAAGCACCGTTTCGGTCGCCATGCGCGCGATGGGCGCCCTGATGCAAATTAAAGATGCGATGGCTTTCGCTTTTGCACCTCCGCCACTCCCTGAGTTGGGTTCTTCTGGTGGTTTCAACTTCTACCTTCAGGACAACGGCAGTTTGGGCCATGAGGCATTAACTGCAGCCAGGAACCAGTTTCTGGGAATGGCCGGACAAAGTGAACTTCTGGCGAATGTTCGCCCCAATGGCCAGGAGGATACTCCGCAATTTCGTGTGAAAATTGATAATGCGAAAGCAGCAGCGCTCGGTCTTTCTATTGATGATATCAATAGCGCTTTGAGTACGGCTTGGGGTGGCTCTTATATTGATGACTTTATCGATCGCGGACGAGTAAAGCGCGTGTATATGCAGGCTGATGCTCCTTTTAGAATGGTCCCGGAAGACTTCCAATTGTGGTCAGTGCGTAACGATCAAGGCGATATGGTACCGCTATCTTCCTTTGCCAGCTTTGGCTGGGAGTACGGCTCCCCCCGCTTGGAGCGCTATAACGGCGTTCCATCAATGCAGGTTAATGGGCAGGCTGCACCCGGAGTCAGCTCTGGTGAGGCAATGGAAGAGGTTGAGCGCCTAGTGGCGCAGCTACCCGCAGGTATTGGTATGGAGTGGAGTGGTCTCTCATATCAAGAGCGCTCTGCTGGAGCACAAACCCCATTGCTGTATACCTTGTCCCTTTTAATCGTGTTCTTGTGTTTGGCTGCTCTCTATGAAAGCTGGACCGTACCGACAGCAGTACTATTGATGGCTCCTTTGGGAATCCTGGGTGCAGTACTGGCCAATAGCCTAAGGGGCATGGAGCGCGACATTTACTTCCAAGTCGCGATGCTGACTACAGTGGGGCTAACCAGTAAAAATGCCATCCTGATTGTGGAGTTTGCCAAACAGAACCTGGAAGACGGTATGGAGTTGGTAGATGCCACGATGCGAGCTGTACGGGACAGGTTACGCCCGATCTTAATGACATCTCTTGCTTTTGGTTTGGGGGTGTTGCCCTTAGCCATAGCAACCGGAGCTGGCTCAGGTGCCCAAAGGGCAATCGGTACCGGTGTGTTCGGCGGCATGATTGTTGGAACTCTACTGGGAATCTTCTTTATCCCACTGTTCTTTGTTGTTGTGCAGCGGTTGTTTGGCAAGAGAGTGCATAAGCAGGAAGTGGAGCTGGCTAAACAAGACATCTCGTCAGAAAAAAATGAGAGAGCAGAAGCGGCCGAAGCGCTTTAACAGAGCTTTAACTATAAAGTAAATAAAGCCAGGCCAGGTTAATGGGCCTGGCTTTTTACTTTCTGGCCCCCCATAAGTCATAAGATCCCTGAATAGGGTGCTACTGCCAGTCTCAAGATACAAAGTGAACCTCTTTAGTTCCAGCTCCGCCAACATGTCATCGTTTTAAATTATTCGCTGAAGTAATGAAGCATTAGCAATGATTTAAATCAAGAAGCCGAATAGTGTTTGGAGTCAAAATGCTAATCCCAGGCAAGGTGAGTAGCTATCCATACATGATTGAGCCTCACTTCCAAGCTAGATAGAGTGCAGTATAGAAGCCTGATATGGACGTTCATAGATTATTACTTCTATGGGGCCACCGATATTGCATAAATGTTATTAGCAGATAATTTAAAGTGAAGAGTCGGGATGGATTTAAAAGTTAAAGAAGGTCAAGTGTGGAAATATGATAATCGAGAGGGCGAGGAGAATTCGCGGGTTATCATATTAAAAATTGAAGAGTCTAAGGACGATTCAATGGTGGTACATGCTCAGATTTCAGGCATTAAAATTTATAACCCTAATAGTGGAGAGGTCATTGAGGAAATTACTCATATGCCGTTTTCAATTGAGGCATTAGGGGCAAGCATATCTGAACTAATGGGGGAGTGTGAGATACCTGATTATGAGGATGGCTATAATTCATGGAAACGTGAATATATTAATGGCAATGCCGGAGTGTTCACTATTTCTATAGGAGAGGCTGTGAAGTATATGGATGATGCGGTGAACAGCTAAATAATAGATTTGCTACCACATTTCAGCGACAAATGGAGGGTATTCAAAACTCTGTGTCAGCCATAGCCTCAGAGGCTGATGTATTTCTCCAAACGATCGGGGAAGTGGATCGTTAGCTGTGACAGCGTCAGATTCCAGTTTTGAATTGGGTGCGTCCGGCGCTGGGAGGCTTTTTAGTATACCGGCGTACAGAAGCTTCAGTAAGCTATTCTCATTGGCGAAGCCTCCCTTGGTTTTGGCCAGTTTGTGGAATTGCCGGCGGACGGCTTCCACTGCATTTGTCGTGTAGATCGGTGTGCGGATAGATTCCGGGTAGTTAAAGTGGGTAGAGAGAATTGTCCATTTACTGCCCCACGACTTGATTACCATTGGATATTTTTCTCCCCCACTTAGCTTCCAGCTCATCTAAAGCGCTCTCGGCGGTATAGAGCGCTTTCGCTTTGTAGATGCACTTAATATCAGCTATTAAGGTCTTCTGATTTTTTGAAGCTACATACTTCAGCGAGTTGCGGATCTGATGAATGATGCAGTGCTGGATCTCGGTATTTGGGCAGATGATCTCTATGGCCTCGGGAAAGCCCTGCATGCCATCAGGATATCTTTGACCCCAGGGTTATGGAGGTCAGTTAGGACGTTCAGCCAATGGTGGGCGCCTTCTTGGTCGGATAAATAGAGTTCCAACAATTCCTTCTTGCATTCGATATTGAGACCAAGAATCGTGTAAATGGCCTTGCAAGCATAACGACCATTTTCCTTGATCATATAATGAAAAGCGTCGAGCTAGACGATTGGGTAAATAGCCTCCAGATCACACTCACACCAGGCTTTAAGCCCAGGCACAGCTTGTTTGTAACGGTGTTGTTGGTACCGTTGGAAAGCTCCATTTCACAGATATCGGCAATATGTGTACGAATGTTCTGGTAGCTGTTACCCAAGGCAAACAGGGTAGGGCAAGCGTTCAGTAATTTCTCTGTTCGATAAATCTTCATCGCCAAGCAATAAAATTGACAGACGCTCTTTGATTCCCGCTGGAGTCTTACCACTGCGACAGAGACGTTGAAACTCTTTACGTTCCTCGTCTGTGAGGGCTATTGTTACGGGGGCGGGCACTGTCTGTATACCAAGAGCAGCCAAATTATATTTAAATAGTTTGTTCGTTACACCCCTACTAGTTAAGTAGAGACCGCTGATCAAACTACCTGAGAAACATCCTCCATACCTCGAAACAAGCATGCGCTAAAACTAAGGTCTTTCCAGCAAGTGCTCAGTGGAGGGTAAGGTGAAGGATGGTCTTTCTATCGTAACCTGATAGCAAAATCCATAAGGTAGCCTCAAAACATACTCAGTTATCAATAGGTTTCAGACCTACTTTTCTACATTGTAGCTGGGGAAGACAAGGCTCAATCAATTTATGAGGCAACTTATAGTTCTTAGTTAATTTGAGCGTAAGCCTGTTCACATTCAATTTTTTACATTCTGTGAATACAGGAAAGAAATCAATTCCAAGTGGTGAAGTGTCGTATGTTGATGGAGGTTTTAGCAATTCTTGATGGCGGTATGGCCACTATTTCTATAAATAACCATAATATCCATACTTATTTTGTGAGTTTTAATCGGTATATTTTGTAGAGAGAAATATACAGTATGACTTTAGTATCGCTCCTTTTTTTTCTGTTTTGAAATGTGCACGGAAAATTCCTTAATTGATAAATTTAATGCCCCAACCCATTTTGTGAGATGTTTATCCTAATGTGTTTGTTATGTCAGGTGTGCATGATTATGTTGTTGTTCGGAAAGCAGGTTTGTGGCTATTAATAGCGGGCGGGGTGAGGCCCTTACGGATTTTACCGTTGATCTGAATTTATTAATCTGTAAGTATTTAATACAGCTAGACCCGGATAGGGAATTTTAAATAACCTTTTAATTGATAGAGATTGTTATGGAAACTCGTGAATTCGGAAACGTAATAGTACATAGGAAAAGTAACGCGAGTGGGAATGAGGCCATTCTTTATGCGCATGGTTCATTTGATAAAGGCTCCGCAACTGTGGCGCTGCCAAAAGACGTATCAATGTACTTTTACTCCTTTCATGGATCTGCTTCTACTGATCATGCAGTCAAAAGTTTGACTAAAACGGGTAAGCCTGCCGACGAGGATAACGAGAATGGTTTAGTCAAATTTAGCGAAGCTAAAATATTTCTGAAAATGGGATCTGGGAAAGTGATCTCTATTGCTGGCTACGGTTCAGATGTTCGCAACTATAATCTTTCGTATAACGAAAAAAGCCTTCCACACCTGGATAATATCAAAACCGCTTGGGAAAGTGGACTTCATGACCACGATCTGATTTTAGTGAAAGAGGGTGCCAGCATTAAATTGGCTGATGTTTTCGAGGTTATCACTAAAAACAACTTAAAATACGATAGGGTACATTTCACTGCTTGTCGGTCACCTAGTCGAGGGAATGATTTTGACCAGCAGAAGCCGTACCCGTACTAACTTATAGAATTTCCGCTCATACCCTAATTCTATGGGGTATGAGTATTAATGGTGCTTTACCGAGGGCAGTCCCAAGCCTTTTACACTACTTTGGCGATATGGAAGATCCTAGGCTTGGTCGACGCAAGCAGCACGCCCGACCCGATATTTTACTTATCATGTTTTGCGGTGTCATTTGTGGAGCAAAAATCTGTAGAGATTTGTTGATTTCGCAGAGTCGAAGAAGGATTATCTAAAAAGATTCACACTGCTAAATAACGGAACATCCTCAAAAAACACTTTTAACCGGGAGGTTTCGTAAGCGATTAAGCAAGCCCACCTAAAATACCCACCAACTTTTCTCTACTCTCCTGTTTTTTAACGATCAGGAATTCTCAATGAGCACCCAGAGCACTAGCTAGACTGCCAACATAAGTGACAGACGCTTACCCACCAGAAATTCCAGTGGGCTCCAATAATTTAACATCACTCTAGGTCGGGCATTAATACGATACACTGCATCGTCAATTTGTCTGTTCGGTAGCTTGCTAACCTCTATCCCTTTTGGAAAGAAACGCCTCACCAGTCCATTGGTAATTTCGCTCAAGCCACGCTCCCACGAGTGATACGGTTTGGCAAAATATATATTGCAGCCTAGTTTCCGCGCGGTCGACTGATGCCCGGCGAATTCACCTCCGTTGTTGTAAGTTATGGTTTTACACACGGACTGATAAGACTTCAGCAATCTGTTTGATTGCACGGCCCTCTGTCTTCTTACTCCTATTTGATATTCTGCGAGTGAGCAACTTAAAAATTGAAGAGTCTAAGGACGATTCAATGGTAGTGCATGTTCAGATTTCAGGTATAAAGATTAATAACCCTAATAGTGGAGAGGTCATTGAGGAAATTACTCATATGCCGTTTTCAATTGAGGCGCTAGGGTCAAGCATATCTGAACTGATGGGGGAGTGTGAGATACCTGATTATGAGGATGGCTATAATTCATGGAAGCGTGAATATATTAATGGCAATGCCGGAGTGTTCACTATTTCTATAGGAGAGGCAGTGGAGTATATGGATGATGCGGTGAGCAGCTAAATAATAGTCTTTTTACTACATTTCAAAAACAAATATCCTTTTATGTGATAACCGTCTCAAACTTACAGCCCCTAATTAGAGTTGCAGGGGCTCAACGCATTGAATTATATCGAGAAGGCAACTCTATTCGTTTAGTAAAAGCTCACTATTTCTGATGGTTCAGTTGGCAAAATGCATATTGTGGAATCAAGTTGCAGCTAAACAGGATTGGGGTCTCTGTAAGAAATACTTAACCTGAATAGAGCTGACTTGCCAAGGCCGTCAATATGCTTTGAGTTCCTCAAGGATGAAAGTGGAACACCAGTACCCTATAAATGTTCGTTTTGGAAATACATTTCTTGGTACAATCGTCTCGTATTTGTGGTGAAATAGAATTGCTTGTTTCAAATGGCCTTAGATTCGGAGTGAGTGAGGTGGTAGCGGGAGAATGTCAATGTTTATTGCTGACTCTGACAAAGAGTGGGAAAAGTTTGGTAAAGAAGATGCTTATTACGGTGTTCTAACCGAAGAAAAATTTAGGAAGGAAAACTTAACAGATAGCGCGAAGCAAGATTTCTTTAAAACGGGACAAAGCCATGTTCACAATATACTGACAAAAGTGAAACAACATGTAGATGATAGCTTTGTCGCCAAGAGGGCGCTTGATTTTGGCTGTGGAGTTGGAAGAGTAGCGATCCCTTTAGCGTATATTGCTAAAAAATGTTGAATTTGTGAAAGCTGATGAGAAGCTCTCTAGTTCAGGGGAAATTCAACTTCATCCACTCCTTTATAGTGTTTTAACATATCCCTGTTAAAAAAGGGCAAAGACTATTTAGTCTTCTGCTTGATAAGTTAGAATCGGGCGGGGTTTGCGTTGCCCATTTTTCATATACCAAAACTTCAAAGGTTGACTTCATTTTTGAGTAGTACTGTGCCTTTTTCAGGAAATATCCTTAACCTTCTTAAAGGCGAGCCTTTTATGGCTCCAAGAATGCAGATGAATAACTATGATTTAAATAGGTTGCTATCCCAAATTCAAAGGGAGGCTATGTTACATTGCTATTTAGGTTTTACAGATAATGGCGGTGCGCTTGGGGTAACACTCTATTTCAAAAAAGTGTAAAGAGGCGGTAGTCATTTTCACAGTTCGTACCTTCCTCCCAATAGACTTAGTTTAAAATTCTACGAATTAATACATGTCGTGTTTGTTAGTTTATAATTGGTGGCAAAGCCATATAGATCCCTGGGTGTGACATGTATTTTCTATTCCCCTCATACTTTTAATCGAGCATAACCTGCGGCCTTGGAGGTCAAATTGTAATCCAGTGGTTGGCTTTGAGAAAAAGATATAGTATTTCTCGGGTGGTTTTTTGCTTGCTATTACAAATAGCTCCTGTTTGACAAATGGGTAGTGAAAAATGGCGTTTTTGAAAAGATATTACTGGGTTTAGCGCTGAATTGATGTGGCCAGGTTTTAGTTGATGTTTCATTGGTGGTTGGAACGATAATTTCTGTTTCGTAGAGAATATAGAAGAGCCAACAATTGGCGTAATTAAAACACAAGTCTCAAATAAAAAATGGCGGCTTGAAAGTGATTTAAAAGGCTCATTTTTGCGAGATAGGTCACAGAGGAATGCATTTAAGAGGGGGGGCGGGGTCATCGATGTCTAGTTTTTCTATGTTAATATCCTTGTAAGATTATGTCGGATAGTTTCAGGGATGAGTATTCATGAGTGGTTACAAGAACTTTATTTTTTTTCATCCAAAAACAACAGGGATGCAAGATGGTAGGGCTGTTTTTATCGACCCGAACTTACTCCCCAGGTTTATTGATTTAGTAGATATAGGCTCTGCTGAAGGCAAAAGAACTGCAAGTAAGCTGATCGAGCTTAGAGGGGCCGCAGGGGGAATTACTGCTGACAGCAACCTAAAAACAGCAGGTGTACACCGCGAAGCAATGGGTGTTGTAGAGGTTCTTTACGAGGTGGTTCAGCAAGGGGGTCCTGAGAACAGGGGAGCAGGGGTTTATATCAAAAAAATAAGGCGGGCCAATGGAAGCTCTGGCTCAGCAGCTCTGCCAGCGGGTTTTTATAAGTCGATTTTGGAAGATGAAAGTTGGGCGTTGAGGCCAATAAAGAATGAAGTTATTCCAACAGCAGTGGGAGCAATAGGTGCCGTCTTTGATGAAACCGCTTATGATGCCCTATCTACTGCAAAGGAGTATGGTGAATATTTTCAGGCTTCAGGAAAGGTAAGCCATAAACTGCTGAATAATAGTTTCTCACTTTACTATGCACCTAGCTTTGTAGTTGATGAGCTTGGAGGGTGGGAAACAAAATCCCAGAAGCTCTTAGGGCCTAATGCTGGGCCTGAAGAGCTGGCTCGTATTTTAAATAAAGCGGAGAGGTCCTGGGATGAGAGGGATCAAACCATAAAATACCACTGGTATGTCTTTAAAGAAGGGGCAAAAATACTCCATCGAGCCTTAAAAATATTTAAGCAAAAAGCGGGTGGGAAAAAATTGCAGCAACACGGTTTCTACTTTGTTAACCCGCGAGAAAATCTAGGTTTATTGATGCAGGAGGTTGAAGCTATTGGCGCGCAGACGAAAAAGACTAGTTACGAACATGAGATGGTGGATGATATCGCTAGTAAGGTACATCAAATAAAGGATAGTAATTGTGCTGTGAGAGGCCTACAAAAAGTAGTGGATGCTCCTTGGAGCAGATTTGATACAGATTTGCAAAAGTGCAGTAGCTATTACCAGGAGAAATTGATAGCTAGCGGTGATAGCAGTCGAACTTTTGCGGACGCAGTTAACCATATTAGAAGCGAACTTAAAAGTGGCTGGGGTGGTTGATTGTGGCTTACGTGGATTCGCTGGACTTAAACTCTCCGATTATCGAACAGCTTGATGAAATTTACTGGTCACCCTTTGACATGATGCCAATACACCAGTTTGACCTTGGTTTATGGTATCTCTCGTTTAACGGAAAGCTATTACAGCAAACCTATGGAGGTAGGAAGTATGCCCCATATGTCACACACATTAATAAGGAAGAAAGTTACCCTAGGTTCTATGGTGGACAACCTATGTGGGACAAAGAAAGTCCTTATATTTGGTTTACCTTCCACCCTATCAGGACGACATGTAGTGTCCATGTGGGGCCGGATGATACATGGATTGTGGGTGGTGGCTATTTCTCAATTCGGGTGATTCAAGTACAAGAAGCATCTAAATCTGGAGTCTTTGAGCTCTCTGATTGCAGCCAATTAAAGCAGTTTATATTTAAAAAGCATAAAGATTCACTAGAGCGCCTGCTAGAGTCAGGAGATGAGGACCGATTTAGCGCCTGGACCCCAGATGAGATCCAAAAGTACAAAATTAAGGGCCGGGATTGGTATGAAATTGTTGACGGAACTCGAGCTTTAAACTGGTGCTTTAACTTATATACTCACTTATCCGATAAGCACCTGCTGTGTATCACTTATGAGCCCAGACAGTTCTGGCCGCCTTATCATGTTCCTAGTGAAAAAGCTTTGCTGGTCAGTAAATCCCCCATGTGGGATTTTATGGATAATTTAGAGCTTTCCAAAATGGAGGAGGGTGGCCAGGTGAATACTGGCACCTTGGAGCGAGAAGCCGATATTTCTGGAGAAGATGAATTTGATAGTAGCTGGTAAGCTAACTTAGTAAGTCGGCGAGAGTAACTATGGCTTGTGAGGACTTGCTACATAGTGGCCAAGTGTCCTCGGATAATAAGACGAAATTTCCTCTAGCGTTGGATTTCTATTGGGGTTGCAAACACATTGCTATCAACTTTCAGAAGATCTAAATGAGAATTTACATAGCTAGAATGGGTCAAGTAATAATCATCTGAGTTTTTTATTTAGAGGGGGGGAAGCCTCCCCCCTTCAAGTATTCACATACAGACTTGTTAGCTTTCTATTTTACATAAGCTCTGCAATACGCTTCTCTGCAGCAGCCAACGACTTCTCTTTTGCTTCTTCTCCCATTGCCAAGCCTTCAGCATAGACAAACTCCACATCAGTAATACCAACAAACCCCAAGAACTGTCGAAGGTAATTACTTTGGGGATGATCGTCACCATAAACACCACCCCGTGAAATGAAGATGATGGCCTTTTTGTTCCTTAATAAGCCCTCAGGGCCGTTTTCGGTATATCGGAATGTTACCCCGGCACGTGCAATAAAGTCGAAGTAGGTGTGCAAATTAGACGGGACGTTGAAGTTATACATCGGGATACCTAGCACCAGCAGATCTGCAGATGATATCTCCTCTATCAACTTGTCCGAAAGTTCTGCAATTTCACTTTGCTTGTTTGAACGGCTATCAGCTGGCGTATTGTGGGCTTGAAAGTGCTCCAGGCTCAGATGAGGTACAGGCTCGGATACCAAGTCACGATGGATGATTTCATCTTCCGGGTTCTTAACCTTCCAGCGCGCTATGAAATTGTCCGCAAGTTGAGATGACTGGCCGTTCTCTTGAAAGAGGCTGGACTTGATGTTGAGTACCTTTGCCATGACTGCTTCCTCGTAACTAACTTTGTATGACGCTATTGAAACATTCATTAAATTGATTAAAAATTAGAATTATCTGCTTATTTATATCGAAAAATTCGATCATGAAACAACAGTTAACGCAATTATCAAACCCAAAGATCACTCTTGAGCAGTGGCGTTGCTTGATAGCGGTAGTTGAAGGGGGAGGGTATGCAAAGGCCGCCGAGCTACTGCACAAGAGTCAGTCGTCGGTAAGCTATTCGGTGCAGAAGTTGGAATCACTACTGGCTGTAGCGGTTTTCACCATTAGTGGACGCAAGGCGATTCTGACTCCCGCAGGTGAGATGCTCTACCGTCACGCAAAGCAATTACTGGAGGATGCTTCTGCATTGGAGCAGGCCGCCAGCCGGGCCTCGGCTGGATGGGAGTCCCAGATTGCGATTTCCGCGGAGGTGCTATTCCCAATTTGGTTGTTGCTGGACTGCCTAGCGTTTTTTGGCGAAGAGAGCCCTCAGACTCGTATTGAAGTGCATGAGATGGTGATTAGAGGAGTGGAACTTTGGAGGCCTTAAATAAGAGAGGTTGATTCTGCAATTTGCCTAAGAAGCCGTTGCCTCAAGTTTCATCGACATCCCCACGAATTGTCCAATTGTAATCTGGATATCTCGGGGTCTTCCAGATCACTTGCACGTTGTTTTCGTCCACTTTGCCGGCTTTCTTTTCATTTTCCCACGCTTTGTGATTTAGGGTGCCAACCTGATACTTCCCAGAGTGCACAAGTTCCTGGGTGTTGGAATGGTCACGACCGAAGCCCCCTCGACTGAATACGTCGGCAGGGGGCTTGCCCAAGCGTATTTCGAATAAATGTTCCAGCATGAGCCGTCCAGAAGTGGTGCGCCCTGAACCAAAAGCAAAGGTCATACCCTCAATACCAGGAGGGAGCTCTTTTGAGGAGGGGGAGGCCAGTACTGCTATTCGCAATAAAAAAGGAGGTGAAATTTCGACCTCCCTCCCCCAGGGTAATAGCCTTGGTGACAGGTTCTGCAATACGGGCCTGCACTCCGGTAAATCTGCCGAACCAGGCCAACTGAATTTTGTTATTTTTAAAGGCTTCAACAGCATTTCTGTAGGAGCTCACCAGTAAGCACTTAACTTCAATCTCAAGCGTCTTGAACAAATACCGTGTAACTTTTCCAAAGTATTCACACAAAAAATTGAAGGCTATAATGTCCATTCAATGATGTTATCTTTCCAGATTTCAAGTATTAAGATTAATAACCCAAATAATGAAAAAGTCATTGAGGAAATCACCCATTTGCCATTTCCAATTGATGTATTAGGGGCGAGTTTGGATAAGCTAATGGTAATGCCGGAGTGCTCGATATTTCTGTTGGTTAATCCGTGATTTATATGGATGATGCGGTGGACGACTAAGAAATAAATTTATTACCATACTTCAACAAAAAATATTCTTCTGCATGACAGGCGCCTCAGTCTAAGGAACCCTATTTATTCAATATGCAATTATCATAGGGGCCTATTACGCATTCGCTCCCGAGCACCTCTATCTTCTTTATTTAAGTTACTCAGTGCTGCTGGAAGGTGGATTTGTATCCCAAAGGGAGCTTTGAATGGATTGTTACTTTTTAGGAGGGTGACCATTTTTTAGGTGTTTATATATTAGATGTTTTTGCAAATTAATGGCCTATTCTAAATTTGCTCTCTCTACTTTCCCCCTTCCTGATTGGTAGGATATTGAAGAGGTTCTCTTTGAGTACGGAGGTACAAGGTTTATTATTAAACTCAGGCACACATATTATAATGTTGTGGGACACTGGTTCCAGTAAGGTGAGTGTAGACATAAAATAAATTTATAGAACTTTTTTTGTGATGCAGATCACCTAGCTCTGCCTTCAGAGGAGAGATTTAACCGATGGGGGCTTCATAGTTTATGATATTATTTTGTTAATTGTTTTGTTGGGTTGCTATCAGACTAGGGATGAGGTGAATGAGAGACTACAACAATTTTATCTTTTTAGATAATCGTGTCAGAGGGGAAGTTGGCAAAGCAGTATATATCGATCCCGGGTTGCTTCCACGCTTTGTTGATTTAATAAATACCGGCGCTTCCTTAGGTCGAGGTATCGCACAGACTATGGGGTACCTCGGAGACCCCGAACAATTTATCAAAAAGTTAGAAGAGCTCAAAAGTACAGTGTCAGGTCTTACCTCAGATAGTTGTATAACTGAAGCGGGTAAGCATCGCCAGCCAATAGGTAATGTCGAAGTTAGCTATGTTGTACTTCAGGATGATGGTGCCAAGAATAGGGGGGCTGGTGTTTATATTACAGACCTAAAACGAATTAATGCAGGTAATAACTCTAAGGATTTGCCGGCAGGTTTTTATCAGTCGAAATGGAGAGACGGGAGCTGGGATCTAAGTCCGATTAAAAAAGATGAAACTATTCCCACCGTGATCGGGGCTATTGGTGCCAGCTTTGATGGTATCAAGTACGATGCCGAACTCACAGCCAATCGATTCGGAGGGTATCTCGCGGGAAATAATGGGGTAAATCAGCAACAGCTTAACAACAGTTTCTCACTCTATTATGCGCCCAGTTATATCGTCGATGAACTAGGAGTGTGGCAAACTTCAGCCCAGAAAATTGCTGGCCCTAATGCCGGTCCAGTTAAGTTGGCTCAGCTTCTTTATAAAACAATTCCCTGGGATGATAGGGATGATACTATAAAGCATCATTGGTATGTTTTCGGAGAAGGAGCTAAGATGCTTTCCCGGGCTTTAAAAGAATTTAGGCAGCTTGCTGGTGGCAAAAAACTGCAGCAGCACTGCTTTTATCTTGTCGACCCTCACGAAAACCTTGGCCTACTGAAGCGAGAGATGGACTCCGTAGGCGCACAGACTAAAAAGACAAGTTATAAGGCAACTAAGGGGCAGATAGCCAGTCAGATGCATCAAATAAAGGATGCAGATGGTACACTTCAAGCTCTGCAAAAAATGGATCAACCCTGGACTAATTTCGACAAAATAGCAGATCCTCTCCATGATTTTTACCAAAATCATCATATTCTTGGTAGCAATAAGGATCGTACTTTTTCAGAGGCGGTAAGATATATTAGAAATAATCTTAAAGATCTGGACGAGGGGTGGAAGAGATAATTATGGCCCATGTAGATTCACTGGACACAAATCGCCCCATTATTGAGCAGCTTGAGGAGATATATTGGCTACCTTTTAATATGGCGCCAGTGCATCACTACGACTTAGGCCCCTGGCACCTTTCATTGACTGGCGAGTTGGAGCCGCAATTGTATAGTGAGGGTAATTATGCCTCATATACTTCACACATTGATAATGAAAAGAGCTACCCAAGGTTTTATGGTAATCTACCGCGTTGGAACCATGAAAGCCCCTATGTCTGGTTTGATTTTCACCCTATTAGAACCGGTTGTAGGGTCGAGGTGGGGGAAGATGAGGTTTGGGTTGTTGGGAGTGCGGTCTTTGAGATAAGAGTGATACAGTTACGGGAGCTTGCTAAAGCTGGGGGCTTTAACCTTTCTGACAGCAACCAATTAAAGCAGTTTATATTTAAAAAGCATAAAGATTTATTGGAAGACCGGTTAGAGGACGGAGATGAGGACCGCTTTAGCGCCTGGACCCCCGACGAAATTAAAGAGTATAAAATTAAAGATAGAAGTTGGTATGAAATCATTGATGGAACTCGTGCGTTAAGCTGGTGCTTTAACTTCTATACCCACTTATCCGACAAACACCTTCTTTATATTGCATATACGCCTAGCCAGTTCTGGCCCCCTTACCACACTCCTAGTGAAAAAGCCTTACAGGTTAGTAAGTTCCCTCTATGGGATTTTCTGGACAATTTAGAACTTTCCAAAATGGAAGAGAGGGATGAGGTGATTACTGGTACGCTAGAGCGAGAGACCGATAGTTCTGAGGAAGATGAATCAGGCTATGGTTGGTAAGCCGTTTTAGTGAATGGGTCGCAATAGTTATGTGGTTTAGTTGCGGTCCATGTAGATTCCTTGAATCTAGGTGTCCCATTTTCGGGAAGCTTTAAATGGGGGGATTCTGCTCCCCCAAGTCACGTTTCACACTAGCTCAGCAATACGCTCTCTTGCCGTAGTCAGCGCCTTCTCTTTTGCATCTTCTCCCATTGCCAAGCCTTCAGCATAGACAAACTCCACATCAGTAATACCAACAAACCCCAAGAACTGTCGAAGGTAATTACTTTGGGGATGATCGTCACCATAAACACCACCCCGTGAAATGAAGATGATGGCCTTTTTGTTCCTTAATAAGCCCTCAGGGCCGTTTTCGGTATATCGGAATGTTACCCCGGCACGTGCAATAAAGTCGAAGTAGGTGTGCAAATTAGACGGGACGTTGAAGTTATACATCGGGATACCTAGCACCAGCAGATCTGCAGATGATATCTCCTCTATCAACTTGTCCGAAAGTTCTGCAATTTCACTTTGCTTGTTTGAACGGCTATCAGCTGGCGTATTGTGGGCTTGAAAGTGCTCCAGGCTCAGATGAGGTACAGGCTCGGATACCAAGTCACGATGGATGATTTCATCTTCCGGGTTCTTAACCTTCCAGCGCGCTATGAAATTGTCCGCAAGTTGAGATGACTGGCCGTTCTCTTGAAAGAGGCTGGACTTGATGTTGAGTACCTTTGCCATGACTGCTTCCTCGTAACTAACTTTGTATGACGCTATTGAAACATTCATTAAATTGATTAAAAATTAGAATTATCTGCTTATTTATATCGAAAAATTCGATCATGAAACAACAGTTAACGCAATTATCAAACCCAAAGATCACTCTTGAGCAGTGGCGTTGCTTGATAGCGGTAGTTGAAGGGGGAGGGTATGCAAAGGCCGCCGAGCTACTGCACAAGAGTCAGTCGTCGGTAAGCTATTCGGTGCAGAAGTTGGAATCACTACTGGCTGTAGCGGTTTTCACCATTAGTGGACGCAAGGCGATTCTGACTCCCGCAGGTGAGATGCTCTACCGTCACGCAAAGCAATTACTGGAGGATGCTTCTGCATTGGAGCAGGCCGCCAGCCGGGCCTCGGCTGGATGGGAGTCCCAGATTGCGATTTCCGTGGAGGTGCTATTCCCAATTTGGTTGTTGTTGGATTGCCTTGCGCTTTTTGGCGAAGAGAGCCCTCAAACTCGTATTGAAGTGCATGAGATGGTGATTAGTGGAACTTTAGAAGCCTTGAATGAGGGGAGAGTTGATTTTGCAATCAGCCCCAGAATACCGCTGGGCTACAACGGTGAATTACTGCCATCTCCTGCACGTCTAATCCCGGTGGCCCATCCCAAGCACCCCCTGCATGAACTGGACCGCCCGCTAACTATGAATGACCTACGCAATCATCGTCATCTGGTGGTTCGGGATACGAACCCCCAGAGTGGTAGTAAAACGCTCACGGTTGAAGTGGCTAAGCGGTGGACTCTAAGTAGCATGTCTTCTTTGATTGGCGCTGCTTGTAAAGGCTATGGTTTTTCATGGCTGCCAGAAGACAAAATTCTGAATGAGCTCACTGAGGGAAGCTTAAAACCCTTGCCCCTCCAAGGAGGAAGCAAAAGGGAGGTCCCTATGTACCTGATCTTCCCTAACCGGGACGATATCGGTCCCGGCGCACGGAGATTGGCGGCTATTATTAGGGACCGTTTGCAGGATCTGACACCCCCGGAGGCTTCTTAGCTAGGCCATGAACTGGTTAGTAGGGACAATTTGAACCTGATTCGCTCACTCATTATTTAACAAGCCAATTTCGTGAGCGGTCTCGACGATTGGCTGGTACATTGAGTTGTCTGCTTTGATAAACCCTTTGCGGGGAAATGCGGCAAGTAGTTTAGAGTCCCGCATATTCAAAATCGCTTGCTGGACCTTGTCTAAGAAGCCATTGCCCCAGGTTTCATCGACATCCCCACGAATTGTCCAGTTGTAATCTGGGTATCCTGGGGTTTTCCAGATCACTTGCACTTTGCTTTCATCCACTTTGCCGGCTTTCTTTTCATTTTCCCACACCTTGTGATTTAGGGCGCCAACCTGATACTTCCCAGATTGCACAAGATCCAGGGTGTTGGAGTGGTCACCTCCAAAGCCCACACGGCTGAACACCTCGGCAGGGGGCTTACCAAACGCTTTTCGAATAAAGTATTCCGGCATTAGACGTCCAGAAGTGGAGTGCTCTGAGCCAAAAGTAAATGTCATACCTTCAATACCACGGGGGAACTCTTTTGAAGGAGTGAGTCCAGTACTTTTATTCGCAATAAAATAGGAGGTGAAATTTTGATCTCCTTCTCCCTGGGCAATGGCCTTGGCGCCAGGCTCCGCAATACGGGCTTGTACTCCAGTAAATCCGCCGAACCAAGCCAATTGAACTTTGTTATTTTTAAAGGCTTCAACCGTATCGCTATAGGATTTGACCGGTATGTATTTAACTTCAACCCCAAGCGCGTCGGACAAATACTGTGCAACTTTGCCAAAGCGTTTTTGTAAGCGCTCTGGGTCCTGGTCTGGAATGGCAGTGAAAACAAAAGGTTTTGGGTTTTCTTGAGATGATACGAAGGGTACGCCGCACAGTATAACGAGGCTTAGAATAGACACGGTTAAACGCTTTAACATTCTTTTGGTCCTCTGCGGATCTGTAGTTCAAAATTTGTAGGATAAAACTAAAAGTTTAACTATAGGCGTTATATATAGATCAGAAAACCTGACTAAATTACATTTTCTTTATTTGGCTTAATAAAAGCGAGATGGCCTTATAATTTCTGTGCGCAATATCTGGCTTGTTAATATATTTGGCAGATATTTGTTTGTTAAATACTCTGTAGGTCTTAATTATTACAGGGTTCCTTCTTTGTTGAATAGCCTTTGTACGAAATATACTTATTCTTCGAACTGCTAATAGTAGACTTACGCGTTCATTAAGCAGGCCTAGCTCATATAAGGGCATCGGTCCGAAAGAGGTTTCAATGTCCATCCTTAGTGTTTCGAGGAGTACCCCATAAACCTGCCTCCTGAAAGATAAGCCTCGCCTCAGCATGAATTGCCCCGTAAGCCAGGGGAGTCACGAACTTGCTTAGAGGTTCTTCAGACTCTAGAGAGTTCCTTTGGTGTAAAATAGGCAGTTTAAGCCGGTAATTGCGGAGTTGACAGAGTAAATGAGTGAGTATGATGATCAGTTTAATCTGCGTAAGCGGCACCCATTTGGTAGAGTCCATCTGCTAATCAATGGGCTACAAAGCTATTTGGCTACACAAACCCTAAGAAACTCGCTGGATATCAGCTATGGAGATAGCTCCGGTGAGAAAGTAGATATATTTCCTGCTAAATCCCCCAATGCACCGGTATTTGTATTCATCCACGGAGGGTACTTCCGGGCGCTAGATAAAAAGCAATACCGGTATATTGCCAAGCCCTTTGTAGAGGCCGGGTGTACAGTTGCTTTGGTCAACTATGATTTGGCGCCCGCCGTCAGTGTTAAAGAAATTATTGAGCAAAATATAAAGGCATTCTTATGGATATATAAAAATATCGATCGCTGGAATGGCAACCCCAGTAATATAGTGATCTGTGGTCACTCTGTTGGGGCATTCCTTGTGGCTAAAATTTTAGAATTTGAGTGGACACCTGAAGTCCGTAGCTCAATTAGCGGCGCTATTATGTTAAGCGGGCTCTATGACTTAACAAAGATGAGGCAATCTTATCTCAATGAGTCTCTACGTTTATCAGAAGATGACGTTACTAATTTGAGTCCCATTTTTGGCGATATTAGATGTTTCACCAAAGCGATTGTTGCAGTAGGTGATGATGAGACTGCGGAATTTATTGATCAGTCAAAAAGATACTGTGGGAAGCTACAGCAAACGAAAAGCCCGTGCGAATATATACTTTTGAAAAATAAAAACCACTATACCGTATCGCGTATTTTAAGCAGTAGAAATAATGATCTAATGAATAAGATACTGGATATCTGCGGTGTGAATTGAGAGAGGGGGGATACGACTTAGCGCTCAATTTATATAGTTTTGAACATAAGTTGGGATTACCAGCTTAAGATCAGGGAGCCTCTTAAGGCCTCTAGGGTATTACTGAATAATGCCTAGACTCCCTGACTATCAAGTAGCGTTACCTTCTCCAGTAATAGATTGTAGGTAGGAGCAGCAATAGCCAGCGAGTATGCCAAGAGCGGTCACTATTGTCAGCCCAATCACTCCAGAAAGAGCATTTCCTGAATGGGCAGCAAAGAAAGTGATTAACCCTAAAAACCAGGCAATGATATTACCTACAAGTGGCAGTCCTCTTAGCGATACCACCACAAATGCAACGGAGAAAACTGTAACTGCAAAGGCAATGCTGCCTACCACTGGCTGCAAAAGGGTATTGACTATAGCTGCTGTCATTCCCATCAATATTCCCAGAGCAATACAAATCCCGCTGGAGATTGCACTTGAGGCAGAATTTGGCTGGGTAAAGAAAGCAACCCATCCAACAAACATGGCCCAGGGAGGAAGTTCTAGCATATAGCAAGTAAATGCTGCTGCACTGGCAACGGTTGCAGCGATAAGGGTGTCCCTGATGTATTTACCCTATAGTACCGGTGATTGAGCGGTCATTGGCTTTTAGTCCTAAATCATCCCTGCTCGGATAACGCTTAGCTGGGGATAGTTAAATAGAAGGGCGATTGTTTGTGAGGCTAGACAAGTCCACCATTGGCTCGTATGACCTGTCCATTGATCCAGCCACCTTGCTCACTGACTAAAAAGGCAATGGTATTTGCAATATCTTCAGGCCTGCCCAACCGTTCAAGTGGTGACATTTTGGCAAGAGTACTCACCATTTCATCGGTCTTTCCCGACAGGAATAGCTCGGTAGCGGTAGGCCCTGGGGCGACGGCATTCACGGTGATATATCTCCCTCGCAATTCCTTGGCGACTACCTGGGTCAGAGCTTCAACCGCTGCCTTGGTCGCCGCATATACGCTGTAAGTCGGCATACACAAATCGACAACACTCGAGGATAAGTTGACAATCCGGCCACCTTCTTGAAGCCTTGCGGTGGCTTCACGCATGACATTGAAGGTGCCCTTAAGATTTACAGCTACCTGACGATCGAAATCAGCTTCTTCACATTCTGCCAGAGGGGCTAGTTTCATAATGCCCGCATTATTGATGACAGTATTGATTCCACCAAAGGTGACTTCTGCCGAGTTGAATAGGCGTGAAACCGACTGTTGATCACTGATATCGGCTTGGGCAGTAACCGCCTTGCCACCCTCGGTTTCAATGCGCTTTACCAACTTTTCGGCAGCTGAAATATTACTTTCAAAGTTCACCAGAATGGTAAAGCCATCCTTTGCCAGGCGAGAGGCGATCGCCGCGCCTATGCCACGGGAAGCTCCTGTTACCAGTGCCACTTTCTCCATAATGATCTCCGTAGTGATTACTGGAGCCGCCCTTGCAGCTCCCTGATTTGGCTGTATTTCCATACTATTCGTGTTATTCATGTAGATAATCCGGCTAAAATGGAATCTATTGTTCCAAATAAACAAACAATAGGGCGATATGGATAAGCTGGATGCGATGCGCTTGTACGTGCGGATTGTGGAGCGGGGCAGTTTTACAGCCGCTTCTACTGATCTTGGGATTCCGAGGTCGACATCGACTCAGGTCATCAACCGGCTAGAGAAACGGCTGGGAGTCAGGTTGTTGCAGCGATCGACTCGCAAGGTCAGGGCAACACTGGATGGGGAACTGTATTATCAGCGCTGTATTTCAATACTTGCGGACGTAGAGGAAGCAGAAGGGGCATTTACAGGTTTATTGCCAGGCGGTGAGGTGCGGGTAGATGTACAAGGGACTATTGCCCGTCATTTTGTTATGCCGCAACTCCCCCAATTTTTTGCCCAGTATCCTGACATTTCTTTGGTAATGAGTGAGGGGGATCGATGGGTGGACTTAGTCCAAGAAGGGGTTGACTGTGCTATTCGCTATGGACACTTGGCAGATAGTGAGCTGATTGCCAGGCGTTTAACCATGCTGGAACGGCTTACATGCGCATCGCCGCAATACCTGGAACACTACGGCCACCCAAGCTCTTTGGAACAACTGAATGGTCACCGTGTTGTAGCGCTTCGCTCTATAACGACTGGGAAGTCTACGCCGCTCTCTTTTTGTCTTGGCGATAGGGTAGAGACGTTGCAAGTTCCGGCGCAATTGACGGTAACTGGGACAGAGAGTTACTTGGATGGCGTTAAGCGGGGGCTCGGATTAGCTCAGTTTCCAAAGTTTCATGTAGAAAAAGAGTTGGATGCAGGAAATTTAGTTGAAATATTGCCCAATTTTCGCCCGCCCAGCGAGCCGGTATCAGTTGTGTTCACCCAGAATCGCTTTTTATCTCCCAGGGTTAGGGCATTTATTGAGTGGCTAAGTAAAATATTTTCAGCTTCCATTTAAAGGATTGTGATTAAGCTTTCATTTGAATTTAATTTTCCAAAAAGTTATCTGCTCTTCAGATAGTAACTTGTCAAAAATTTGCGAAGTTAAATTATCGGTAGGCGTAAGAATATTTTTTTAGTTAAGAATCATATAGAGTAGCCGCGCACTGTGGATTTCAATAAATATTTCTATTCAGTCTTTTAAAGGCTGCATTAATAGATTTATTTTTATCTTTAGTGCGGATCTTTCTAAATTGATTTTCCGAGAAGTAGATACAGGGAGTATGTCTGTGAAAAGCTTTAAAATTTTTGCGCCTTTCGTGTTGCTATTTTCTACATTTGGCGCTCATTCAGAAGAAAATGTGCATGTTGTTTTTGAATCTTCCATGAGTGAAAGTAGATCAAATCTAATCTCAAATAGAACTAAAAAAAGTTTAAATAACAAGATTTTTAGCTTGAAGCCCGGTAGTACCCTTGAGGTTCCCAGTGAGCTCGGCAAGCAACGGTTTACCTTGCAAAATATTCGCTCAACAAAAAGTAGGGCTTCACTATCTGCATTTTCTGAGGATGGAAAAGGGTTTATAACCTTAGCCGAGAACAACGGTAGAATTGTTGGCTCAATACAATCTGAAGGTAGGCTCTACAAAGTGAGACCTGCCGGAAACGGTGCGGTTACAATCGCTGAGGTTCCAGACAATTCACTTGTCGACCATGATAGTAACTACTTCGAAGAGATGAATTTTACTTCCAAGGTTGGTGCGCTAAACACAACCTCAGGAATTGCGACTACTGACTCTGGTGGAAAAATAACCGTTATAGTTGCTTATACCGATGCCTTTGAGGCAGACGCCGGTGATGTACCCGCCTATATGGATTTATTGGAGGAGGAAACCAATGTTTCATTTGCCAATAGTGTAGTCAATACCTCGGTAGAAATTGTTCACGCTTATAGAACCAGCTATGCAGAAAGCGGTAGCTTCTATGTGGACCGCGAGTACTTTTCGAATGACGCATATCCAGAAACTAAAGAACTATACGAACTTAGAGACTTGTATAGTGCAGATGTAATGATTGTTTTAACCGGCAATGATTTGTACAGCGGATCATGTGGACTGGCTAAGACGATCTACGCATCGGAATCAACAGCCTTTGCTTTCGCAAGGGAAGGGTGCGCAACGGGGTACTTCAGCTTTGCCCATGAAATTGGCCACCTGCTGGGAGCCCGGCATATCATCTATAGTGATTCGAATATGGAGCCGTTTGAATATGGCCACGGCTACTGTAATACCACCCCTTCAACTTGGAGGAGTGTGATGGCCTACAATTGCCCGTCGGATCGAGGCGGCCCCAGAATTCAGCAGTGGTCCAACCCGGATATCACAATAGATGGAGACCCTACAGGTACCTCCAATCTAGAGGATAATGCGCGGGTTATCCGTGAGCGCGCCTGGGAGGTTGCCAACTTCCGGGTCGATGGGGAAAGTTAACGGCAAATTCATACAATAGCCGCCAGCAATGCAGAACTGCTAGCGGCTTCAATCGCCGATACCCTTCAATACAACTGCGTTAAGCTTTGGACTCCACGTCCTTAGTTTTCTCGAACCAAAAGTTATAGAAGTCTTCAGTCACCAGCTGTTCGATATTGGTGGCTTCCTCTCGGGGGCAAAAGACGGTTACCGTGGTTACATCGTGGCCGAGTTCATTCGTCGTGATACAGACTTTTGCATCAGGCCCCGACAGCTCAACGCCCATGCGATTCTCGATCAGGTTGCAGTAGCGTTCGGCAACTTCACGGAAGGACTCGCAGTGTTCTTTAAGTCGCTCAGAGATAAACTTCTTGGCTTCAAATGGATTCATTCCTTTGCTTTCCCGGGTAATCGAAAAGGTATGCTCGATATACCGGCGCATAAAGTTCAGGTTCTTTACCGGTTGGGTAAAGAAGGCATTGTTAGGGATGTACAGAGTTGTTCCTGTATAGCCATTGCCCAAACCGTGCGGATCGATTTCCAAAAGGGTGGTGCTTAGCCAGTCACTATCGGTGACTTCACCAAATTGATTGCCGACTTTAATCCAGTCTCCCACAGTAAACGAGCGCATGTTTGCCTGATACAGACCACCAACGAGGCACTGCACCCCCTCTCTCAGTGCCAATACAATTGCCACAGAGAAAGCGGCAATGGATAGGGCAAAGTCCCGGAGTTCGCTTACCCAAATTGCTATCAAGCCAACTACCAATAATAAGTTGCCTAGGTTATGTACGGTATTGATACGGCGGCGCTTATCCGCTTTTTGCCAACTACTTCGTGCTATTACTAGCGTGAGCAGGCCACGTAATAACATCACTAATGAGATCAGGCATATGGTGATAAATAATTTGCTATCCAGGATATGCGCTAAGAACTCTGGTTTCATTCGGGACAGGGACCTCACAGGAATTACTGGACCACCAATTCATATGGCCACGCCTAGCCCCTTTATGGAGAAAGGAGTGCTATGCCGGGCAGGTGGGTGTTAATGGGAGCAAAGAAGGCGGGAATTTATCCCTGGTGCTACATCTTGTAAATAGGATTTTGTAAATACGGATAGACTTGGCCAAACAGCAACAACTTTAGGCTGCTTAGCTCTATAAAGTTAAAAATGCAGGATATTTCTATCGATAATCAGGGTTAGGAAAGTCGGGCTTACAGCCGGCATCCCAGGCAGAGCGTTGGTTGCCGTGGGCGGGAATGCCCCCAGCATCTTTTATCATTCGCGCCATATGCATCAGGTTCCAGGTCATAAAGGTGGTGTTGCGATTGGTAAAGTCGTTTTGTGGACCACCGGAACCGGGGTCAAGATACGAGGGGCCGGGGCCAGCTTCTCCCACCCATGCCGCATCTGCCTGGGGAGGGATAACATAGCCAAGGTGTTGCAGAGAGTAGAGAATATTCATGGCACAGTGCTTTGCGCCATCTTCGTTGCCGGTGATAAGGCAGCCGCCCACCCGACCGTAGTATGCGTACTGGCCTTTAGAGTTCAGGTCAGCTGAGTTCGCATAGAGCCTTTCTATAGTTTGGGTGCAGATAGAGGATTTCTCTCCCAACCAGATCGGCGTGGTTATAACCAGGATATCTGCGTCTTCAACCCGGCGATAGAGCAGTGGCCACTCATCAGTGTCCCAGCCATGCTCCGTCATATCCGGGTAAACACCAAAAGCGATATCGTGATCAACAGGGCGTAAAACCTCAACTGAGACTTTGTTGCGCTCCATGATTTCCCTGGATATGCGAATTAGACCGTCTGTATGGGAGAGTTCAGGCGTAGGCTTTAGAGTGCAGTTGAGGAATAGCGCCTTGAGGTCGGAGAAGTCCGACGCACTAGACTTGCAGTCTTCAATTTGCTTTTGATTTAACGTCGTCATTTTGGGCCTCCTTGCCACCACTTAGATAATAGCCTGAGTTCTAATCCCGTGATTTCAAAGAGGATCCGTTGAACTTTACCCAAATAGATCTGCGACACGGTGTTAGTCCATATAACTTACGGGTATCAGGCTTCGACTTATCCATCCAGGGTCCGCTGGGGGTCATTACTATTGGCGTGATTCGGCTTGCCCCGGGATTATCTAACCGTAAAGCTGCGCCTATATTTGACTGACTACCACCTTGGAGGTCACCATGAAAATAATCAATCAGCTATTACTCCTGTTGTCCTCAGTACTTCTGACTCTTGTTGCCACTCACGCCAATGCCCAATCGGAAGCTAAAGATTCCTTGGAAGGAGTCTGGTGTGCAATTGAAGGTGAGTCGTTTATTTTTTACGAGCACAGTCCAGACGCCTTTACCTTAGAAAAGGAGCAGATTTGCCGAACTTTTAAAGTTCTCAAGCAAACAGGGGTGGGTGGTGGTGGTCGCTATCTTGAGGTAACGAAGAAGCCGGATGTTAAACACCAACTAACTGCAGTTGAAGAGAAGGTGAATGAGACCACTATAGCTAAGGATATCGGTATCTTTGCCTATATGAAGAGTGGCAATAGAATTCAAGTGGTAGCTGTTGATGTGTCCGATGAGAGCGTTACAAATTTGACCCTCGATGGCAGTGGCACTATGCGAGGTTTTATCGAGGAGGTTACTGCTGACAGCACCACTAAGAAGGGTCATGAAGCTCATGTTGGTGTGTTGTTCTTTCGGAGGACTTCCTCGTCAATACCCGAGACCTTTGATCAGGACTGGGAATCAATCTTCAATGAGACCCATATCAAGCAATAAGTGCTTGGGCCTAATGATACTGCCGGGGATGCGATGTCATTACCATAACTAAACAATTCAGCAAATTAGCTAAAGATCGTAATTCTATTAAGGCGGTATCGTCGATACCTTTGCGAAAGGCGACCTAGTGCGATTTTTCATGCCTACTCTAGCCAACCATTAAAGACATTTATTAGGAGTGTTAAAAATATAGCTAAAACCCAAGGGCATAATTGATTCTATATTAATCTAACCTAGTATTATCAACGGCCCATCACTCTCAGCAAGAAATGAAGATATAGATTATGCAGGTTAATTCAATGGAGTTACCAAAATATTCCGAACTTAAGGCGGTGCTAAAAGATGTCGTAAAAGAACAGAATGGCGGTTTTAGCTTAAATATGTGGGCAACGGTAGTTGATAGAGATGGAATAGTTAGAGCTGTTGTATTTTCCGGAGAAGATAGAGGCGACCAATGGCCCGGTAGCCGCGTCATTTCAGCGCAAAAAGCAAATACAGCAAATGCTTTCAGTCTGCCAGGCCTACCCTTATCGACAGCAAACCTTTTTACAGCTGTTCAGCCTGGTGGAAGTTTGTATGGTTTACAGCATAGCAATCCAGTTGATACCAATGTTGCTTATAGCGGGCTACCCAATGATATTGGTACAGAACACGACCCAATGATTGGTAAGAAAATTGGAGGCGTTAATGTTTTTGGTGGTGGTTTAGCGCTGTACAAAGACGACGGTAAGCTTCTTGGAGCAGTTGGGGTAAGTGGTGATAGTTCATGTGCGGACCATAATATTGCGTGGAAAGTTCGTCATATGCTCAAGATGGACTACATACCTGAAGGGGTGAGTCCTAGCAAGGACGATAACATCGTCAATGACATTGTGGGTGGTGTTAGCGCTGGTGGTTGGGGGCACCCTGCCTGCTCGCCTGAAGCAAGTGACATTGCCAAAAAACTACCTAAGACACATCCGACTAGATCTAAAAACTAAATTACTTTAGAGCAATTCAGGTAATGAACTGACTTGGCTCTCCATATGTACTTAAGTTGATCGGCTAGTCGCCGATATCTACTAGTGTAAACTGATGAAAAAATCTAGCTGTAAGGGTGATAAATAGGCTACCGATCCAATCAATACTAATAAACAAGAGCCTCTTTTATTGCGGCTGTAAACGGGAGATAAGATGGTGGCGACGCCTATAGGCGCCGCAAACGGGTAGGGGGATCTATTTATTAGTCGTACTATTAGTGAACTCCCGAAGCTGAATATGATTGCCTTCAGGGTCAGCTATATTGCAGGCTTTGAATATTGGATTTGACCACTCTCCGTCAAGGGATTTGCCACCTAACTCTATTGCTTGGTGCCGTGCCTTTGTAAGGCTTTGTACTGCTATAAATACTTTGACTGTATTAAAATTTTCCTCGGGAAGTTCAATAGGGGGAGTATGCACAACAATATTGAAACCCTCTCCGCCCAAACTAACCAGTTGGTTTGTTTTATGAAGTACAGACAAGCTGAACATATTTATATAGAATTTTGACAATTCATTGATATCATTTGCGTATACAACGACACCAAATTTTGCTGGTCCGCTCATATTTCCTCTTTACCCATACTTAAATTCTTCGTAGCGATAACTTCTATGTTAAGTTATCAATAGTTATTTTTAGCAACAACAAATTGGGTAAGGCTTTTCAGTGTGCCTTAGCGCAGAGCAGCTTGGTGCATATTATATTGATCTAGTGTCAATTAGTTGAGAGTTGTTAATCAATCAAGAAAGTTGAAACTGCGCTAGAGCGTTTGCCTTTCGTTTCACTGTATACGCGTTGAAGACTGCCAAGGCGTTTTGGATTTCTGGAGTTCGAGAATGAATGTAGTAGAAGGTGATTTGATCAAAATGGCACTTGAGGGCCATTTTGATGTAATTGTTCATGGGTGTAATTGCCAGTGCCAAATGGGAAAGGGGATAGCCTTAACTATCAAGAAGCTTTTCCCTGAAGCCTACCAGGCGGACTTGGGTACAGAAAAAGGCTCACGACTTAAACTGGGCACCTATTCAAGTGCCTACATATCACAGTTAGAGGCCAGCTTTACGGTCGTCAATGCTTACACTCAGTTTCATTGGAGAGGTGAGGGGGTAATGGCGGATTATGAGGCTATACGCAGTGTATTCACCAAAGTTAAGAAAGATTTTCCGGGAAAGAGGATTGGGTATCCTCTAATAGGTGCAGGGCTTGCCGGTGGAGATTGGGAGGTAATTTCCAACATCATAGAAAATGAACTTGAAGGCGAAAATCACACACTTGTTAAGTTTGTGCCGTAACAAGCACCCTGCAGCCAGGCTGATTACTTCCGCACATATACTGCCCGCCTCAAAGGCGGGACTTGCCAGCAGGTCAATAACAGCTTCTTAAGAGAGTAGTTCCGACATCTTCTTCATCAAGATAGCTGAGGCGTTGTCGGTAAACTGTTGCCCCTCCTCAATATACTCCCAGACAGTGGCGTCACTCTTCCAGCCACCTTGCTTCTTGATCAGCTCAAAGCCAACTTTTTCTCGCGCTGCGGAAGTAGACAGGCCTCGGCGAAAGCTGTGGCTGCTGAGTTCGGCAACAAAGTCAAAACCGCAGGCTTCCCCGAGATTTTTCAGTAGATCGTTGATAGCTGTGGGGTTTAACTGTCGATTTTGCACCGTATCCCAGCGATTGACTGACCGAAATGCTGGCCCAGTTCTAATGCCACTAACGTCTAGCCAGGACTTAAGTGCTCGTGCGGGGCAGATTTCAGGGGTGCCGTAGGGAAGGGCGCGCATCATTCCCTGACCACTTTGATCCGTCTTTGATTTGGGTAGGCGAATGATCAAGCCTTCCTCCTCCCATATCAGGTCTTCTACCTGGATCGCCACTAACTCACTGCGCCGGAAGGCGCCAAAGAAACCTACCAGTACCAATGCCAAGTCACGGGCCTTCTTCTTGGAGTTGGGCTGAGAGCGCAGCTGTCGGGTGAGGGCTGCAATGTGTTCGAGGCTCAGCGCCTTGGCTTTTTGCTTGGGCTTTCCGTGGGTGCGGCGAATACCGCGCATGGTCTTCTGCACCAGCGGCTCAGCGACTGGGTTGGCAATGCCTTGATAAAGGTGCCACTGGCCTATGGCGGTTAAGTGCAAACCCAGGGTGCGCGGGTTCAATTGCTCGGCCCGACTCAATAGATAGCTAACCAGTGAATGGCTATCGGTGGGGAGTCGACCTCCCCATTTCTCAAACTGGCGAATGGCAGACCGATAGGCTTTGCGAGTGCTGTCTGAAGTCGCTGCTCGCAGGTACTTCTGAATGTCATCCTCAGTCAGAAGTGCTCCAGCCCCGCTAGATGTACTGCTGAGCGGGGATTGGGGTTGGATTTTGGTTGAGGTTAGAGGCTGTTTTCTCATGAATTCTGTGTCACCTGAAAGCCACCATTTGTACTGAGGGTACGTTAAATGGGGGCTTCCTTACTTTTATAACCTTCGATAAGAATCATTATCGAAGGTTAGTTAGGTTAATTCAAGAATTGGTTTATTTTCATATATTATGTATTATTACGTAATACGTAATTTGGTACAAAATAATCTGAGGAAAGGTTAATGGCGCGCACAGGGGTCACCTATCTGGACATTTTTGAAGCAGCAAAGGCGATTAAGGCCCGGGGCGAGGAGCCGACAGTTGATAGGGTGCGCGCTCATCTGGGGACTGGGAGTAAAAGTACAATTGCGCCGCTTCTAAAGCGGTGGAAAAGCGAGAGTTCCAGCAGCACTGATGTCAGCGGCTTGCCTAAAGATTTGGTGGAGGCGCTGAAAGGGCTTCATCAGCGTATCCAGGGCGATGCAGACCAAAGAGTGGAGCAGGTTCAGCAGGAATTTGAAGCTAAAGATCTGGAGATAACAGAGAGACTAAATGAAGTTCAAGAGACCAGTAGCAAGCAAACCGCATTGATTCGCGAGCTGGAGCAGAAGCTTTCAGCTTCTGAAGGTGAGAAGCGCCGCCTCAAAGTTACCCTGGGTGAAACTCAGTCAGAACTGGAAAAAAGTGAGTTTCAATTGGAGCAGGCTTCGGTTCGAGTTGAGGAGCAGAAGGCCTCAATTGAAGAGATAAAGCAGGAGAATCGCGATGTGCGCGAGCACTTTGAGCACTTCCAGCAACGAACAGCTACAGACCGGCAGCACGAGCGAGATCAGTTTCGATCTTCCAGTGAGCAACTTAAGGGGCAGGTGGCCTCACTGACGGAGCAACTTGGGTTGGCGGAACAGAGGATTTCTGAGCAGGATCTCCTGTACAAACAGGGGCAGGCATTAATTACTGAACTCAATCGGGAAAAGCAGGAGTTGCGTGAAAATATAGGCGCCGCTCAAGCCGAAGCAGCAAACTACAAGCGGCAGGCTGAAGAGCGGGCAGCAAGCGCTGAATCCCAGTCTTCTGAAATTACACGATTACAGGATGAGGTTACCCGCCTCCAGAGCAGCGGTGTAGGACAAGCTAAAGAGATTCAGCTTCAGCAAGTATCTTTGGAAAGGCTGGATGCGGAACTGGGCGCTACAAAAGACCGGATAGAGACCTTGTCAGACGAGAATCGTATCCTTCTACAGGAGAAGGCAATGCTACAAGGACAGTTTGCTCAACTGGAAAAATCTCTGGGTAAGCAGTAGTTCAGAACCCGGCAGGCTGGGGCGGTCGTCAGTTGATAGCCCCAGTTCAATTGGTTGTCGCACCTAAACAGATGTGACACCTGTCAAATTGAAATACTTTGACTAGCTGGTACTATTAAAGATAAGTAAGAGCAAATTTAGCTGTAGTTGATCTACCTATCCTTATATAAGTCCTACTCACTAACACCGCATAATAAAGTTCCTTATATAAAGTCCCCCTTGCTTTTATTTGCCGCGGTTTACAAGGCATTTGGGAGGCAAGTGTTGTCCAATCATTTCAGAGAAATCATCGATAAACCCACTTTTTTTGGTTCGCTGGCGCTGCTGTTGGCAGTGACAATCCCTCTGGTGCTGTTCCCGGAAGTTGGTGCCGCCTGGGTTTTAGCCGCTAAAGGTTTCGTTACTGACAAGCTGGGGGTTTTCTATCTGGCACTGGGTGTCGGGGCAATTCTCTTTATGGTCTATATCGTGTTTAGTGATATCGGCCAGATCAAGCTGGGAACACCTGAAGAAAACCCTGAGTTCTCCACCATTTCCTGGGCATCAATGCTGTTTTGTGCCGGCATCGGCGCATCGATTCTCTATTGGTCTATGGTCGAGTGGATCTACTATTACCAAACTCCACCTTTCCAGGTTGAAGGAGGCACACCCGAAGCTGCGCGCTGGGCAGTTGCCTACGGTATTTTTCACTGGGGCCCGCTGGCGTGGTCCATCTACCTGATTCCCGCTCTGCCAATTGCCTACTTCTACTACGTTAGAAATCACAGCGTGCTGAAAATTAGTGAGGCGCTGATGCCCGTTTTGGGGGAGCAGCGTGCCCAAGGTGGAATTGGTAAGTTGATCGACGTGCTGTTTATCTTTGGCATGTTGGGCGGTGGCGCTACGACCCTGGGGATAGCCGCGCCGCTGATTACTCAGGGGGCTCATGAACTCTTGGGCGTGCCTACCGGGCTGGGAACCCAGGTTGTAGTGCTGATGATATGCACGGCAATCTTCGGCTATAGCGCTTTTGTTGGGCTTAAGAAGGGTATCCGCGCACTTTCCAACCTGAATATGTGGCTGTCTATTGTGCTGCTTCTGTTTGTTTTCCTGGTTGGCCCCACCTTATTTATGTTGAACACTGGCTTGGATGCCCTGGGTCGTGTCTTGGATAACATCTTCCATATGGCCGCCTGGACTGAGCCATTTGCAGAGTTTGAGCAGTTCCCGGATACCCATTTCCCCCAAGACTGGACCATCTTCTATTGGGCGTGGTGGTTGGTTTTCGCTCCCAGTGTCGGCTTGTTTATTGCGCGTATCTCGCGGGGGAGAACCATTAAGACCATGGTGGTTGGCTCCATTTTTTATGGCACCTTAGGCTGCTTCCTGTTCTTTATGGTGCTGGGAAATTACGGCGTCTACTTACAGTTTTCCGGTGAGCTGGATGTGGTGGGGATGCTAAATGAGCAGGGCGCAACCGCTGCAATTTTTGCCACACTCAAGACACTTCCCGGCAGTAAACTAGTGATTCTAGTGTATACGGTGCTCGCCCTCATCTTTACTGCAACTACATTCGATTCCATCTCATACATTCTTGCTGCTGTTGTGCAGAAAGAGGTCGATGAAGAGCCGGCTAGATGGAACCGCCTGTTCTGGGCATTTGCGCTTTCACTGATGCCGATAACGCTGCTGTTTTTGGGCGGCCTGGATACGCTGCAAACTGCCAGCGTGATCGGTGGCGTGCCGCTTTTAGTTGTTGCTTTGCTGCTGTGTATATCGATTGTGAAAGCCGCTCACTATGACCTGCGCTACCAGCCAAGCTACGAAGAGAAGGAAATCTATATTGAAGAGTTTCCAGAGGATGATCCGTGGACAGAAGAGGGGAATTGGGAGGTTCCTGCCCAGGCAGAGCACGGCGTATCCCATGATGACAAACCCCATATAGAGGGCGATCCGGGAAGCCATCCGTCTCGACTTTAATAGTTGGGCAGCAGGAGGAGGCTGCCATTTTCACTCCTGCTCTCCATCAAATTCTGATACCACTTTATCGACACAATGCTTTCTGAGGTGAGTAGCGTTTTTTATCGAGTTGCTCTCCTCAAAACAGCGATTCAATTGCTGGGTATATCGGTTAAATAGTTGTTTTGCACTCTCCTTTGGCAAAGTTACAAGGCGGTTAATGAACTGACGGGAACCAATCTGAAAGTGCATATAATCAATCGGGACATTCCAGTCTCCACCCCAGACAGCGAAGCCATGCCTGGCAAAGATTGTGGTTACATCTTCAGACAACCCCATGCGGATTGGCTTTCCCGGGCGAAACTTTGCCCGGTTTAAATATCCCTCTGTTGCATCCTTGGGGATTACTTTGGCCCGGGTGTGTTTATCAATATACAGGTAGGGGTTTTGTAGGGGGTTTATATCAATAGCGGCACCATAAGCGTGCTCAGACCATCTGCTCCCACCTGTAATGGGACGCGAATCAAAGGCCAGCGTGTTGTTTCGATCATCCGCCATTCGCTCTTGCAGGGTAAAATATTCGACAGGAATGGCTGACTGTATTGGAAAGCGAGATCGGGAGATCTCACCAAATAAAGACAGGACGTTCTCGGCAACGATATCAAGGACAACAACAGCGCCCCTGCGGTCTAGATCGGCTCCGATGCCAAAATTATCCTGGGCAGGGGTATCCAAGAGAGGCGCATAGTCGAAGACGACTCTCTTCAGCCTTTCACAGCCAATAGGGGAGTTGCTCCGAAGTACCTGCCGGAGCTTCATTAGCTCACAGTCTTCTTGGGATATGTCATAAATGCCTGTCTTTGCTTCAGGTTTAAAATCATTAATATCGATATTCCTGGCCTGGTCCTTGGTGCATGCAAATAGCACCAAGCCCGCGATGGCGGCGATGGCCTTCTTATACATATCACTTCTCGGTATTCCTTTGGGAAAGCCCCATTTCAAATAGTATTTGAGTATGCGCATCCTGTTCCTTGAATTGCACTCGGCCTGCTAAATCAGCAATCAGAAGGGTGCTAATCACGTCGTGCCTGTCGTTGATCAATGGCAGTGTAGTGCTTGTCTTAAAGATTGGCGCTTTTGCTTTCAACGGTTCTGTTTTTGGGGGTTATAAAACCACCAGGCCGTGATCATTTAAACAGCCAGCTTAATTCCACTTTCTTTGAGAAAATCTTTTCAAGAGGGGGCCCTATTGAATAGGGGATCAAAGGACCTCATAGACAAGCCCACTTTTTGGGGCTCTTTTGCATTGCTACTAGTGGCGACAGTGCCCTTGATCCTCTTTCCCGAGGCGGGTTCTTTATGGTTATTGGCAGCTAAAGATTTGGTGACAGATAAGTTGGGGGTCTTTTATCTCCTGCTTGGCCTAGGTGCGATGTTATTTGTGCTGTATATCGCCTTTAGTGATATCGGCAGGATAAAGTTGGGAGGGGGGAAAGAGGGCCCCGAATTCTCAACTCTATCCTGGGCTGCCATGTTGTTTTCTTCCGGTATTGGCGCCTCTATTTTGTATTGGTCGATGGTTGAATGGATCTACTATTACCAACAGCCACCGTTCCAGGTTCAAGCAAGCTCAGCTGAAGCTGCGCGCTGGGCAGTTTCCTACGGTATCTTTCACTGGGGACCGCTGGCTTGGTCTATCTATCTGATCCCAGCACTGCCAATTGCCTATTACTACTATGTGCGTAAACGCAAGGTTCTAAAGTTAAGCCAAGCGCTCGCGCCAGTATTGGGTGATCGTAGCGTGGGAGGGCCCATTGGTAAGCTTATCGATACCTCCCTGGTATTTGGCATGTTAGGGGGCGCGGCTACACGGCTTGGTATTGCGGCGCCGTTGATTATATTGGGATTGCATAAGCTATTTGGGGTTCCTACTGGAGTGGGATTTCAGGTTGGGGCACTGATATTTTGTGCGCTATTGTTTGGTTACTGTGCTCTTGCCGGCGTAAAGCGGGGCCTTAGTGTCCTATCAAACTTTACAATTTTTCTCTCACTCGTCTTGCTGCTCTTCGTGTTTATCGCGGGACCAACACTATTTATGCTCAATAGTGGGTTGGATTCCCTGGGTAGAGCGCTGCATAACTTCTTGCAAATGGCCACTTGGACTGAGTCCTTCTCTCATTTTAAACAGTTCCCCAGTACTCGCTTCCCTCAGGACTGGACGGTCTTCTATTGGGCTTGGTGGTTGGTTTTTGCTCCGAGTATTGGCTTATTTATTGCGCGTATCTCCGGAGGGCGGACTATCAAGGCGATGATTCTTGGGGCACTATTTTTTGGAACTTTTGGCTGCTTCTTGTTTTTTATGGTGCTAGGCAACTACGGCGTTTACTTGCATTTTTCGGGCGAGCTGGACTTGGTGCAAATACTGAATCAGCAGGGGGCTAATACCGTGATCTTTGCCGTTTTAGATAAGTTGCCGGCGAGCCAGTTAGTTGTGTTGCTGTATACGCTGATCGCACTGGTTTTTACGGTCATTACTTTTGACTCCATATCTCATATTCTTGCCGCAGTTGTGCAGAAAGAGGTCCATGGCGAGCCGCTTCGGTGGAATCGAATTTTCTGGGCCTTCGCGCTGGCAATAATGCCTATTGCTTTGTTGCTTATTGGAGGGCTGGAAGCATTGCAGGCGGCAAGCATTATCGCTGGTGTCCCTTTGCTGCTAATTGCCCTCTTGCTTTGTATCTCAATGGTTAAAGTTGCCCGGCATGACTTGAGTTTGCACCCAGTTATCCTTGAAAGGGAAATTGTTTTGGAAGGGGTGGCTGAGGAAGGTGCCTGGAGTGGAAATGCTGAATCAGGGCAAGTTGTGATGAAGTCTGCAAAGAAGATTAGCCCGGGAGGCAAAGAAGAAACACCCTGAGTGCAGGCTAGTAAGATAGGCCGGGGCTATTTTAGGCCCCGGCTGCACTTATACCTTAAAGGCTAAAAGTGCGAGCGACAGAGAAAACGATACGCTCGTCGGTATCCTTCGTATCGATAGTAGTGTTCTCAGCAGCAATATTGAAATCAAAACCGTTTAGAGAAGTCATGTATTCTACACGGTAGTGGTTGTAGGATTTTTTATTATTGCCCCAACTCCAGTTGTCCAAATTGGTAGAGGTAGAGCGGTCCACACTGAAACGAACGTTATGCCCCTCTGCAAATTCAAAAGTGTGAGCCAGCATCATAATGTAGTGGCTGCCGCCCAGACCAAAGTAGTCCCAGCTGTACCAGCCATTCACTTCGGACTCGCCCAGGTTGGAGCTATAACCCAGCTTGGTATAAGCTTCTGGGTAGTCATAGCTTCTAGAGACATCCTTATCACCGTGATAGGTGTAGTAAGCAATACCAGTATCCAGACTTACCTTGTCATTAAGTTGTAAGAATTTGCCAGCGTAGAAATTTAGCTCGAGATTGACGTCATCACCTACAAAATCCACATTGGAAGCCCAGGAGCCAATGTACCAACCGTTATCGAAGCCGTAGTCCAGGCTTGCCTGCAGTGCTGGGTCGCTTTTGGTCTGGCTAACACCATTAAAGGTGTAATCGGTGGTCAGATTTACAGTAGAAGACAGCTCTGCTTGGGATTGTTGGGCAAGCACCAGTAGGGAAGCACAGGTCAGTGCAGAAAGTTTCAAAGTTGATTTCATTGTTCAATTACCACTTATTTATTTTTTGTAGCCCCCGCCAAACTAGGCGGGGGATTTCAACAGTTAGCTCGCCAGTTCGATCTTGTTAAAGTCGATCTTGTTTTCTTTAGGCGAGGAATCGATAGTTGCTACCGCCCTGAAGCGCTTCACCAGGATGTAACCCAGGCAGCAGAAGAAAATGCCAATTACCAGGGCGCCGATCCACTGGATTTGCAGGAAGTTGAGCTTGAACAACAGGGTGAGCAGGCTCATCGCAACCAGGTTCAGCACGAAGTATTTCCACTTGCCCAGACGCGCAACGGTCATACCCAGGTTGTCGGTGTACAGGCGAATCAAGGAGTCCAGTGAATTGATCACGAAGGTAATACCCACAATCACCATGGCCAGGTTGTAGAAGCCACTGGTATCCAGGCCTTGGCTGGAGTAGTAGTAGAGCACGGTGAACCAGAGCGCGATGGGGATGGATGGGAAGATCAGCATCGCCGCCAGTACTTGGTAAGTGCGCAGGCCGCCCACAAAGCGGGAGGTAAACTGGCCAATCATAATGCTCCAGGCAAACCACCAGAACAGGTAGAACTCGTGGTAGTCATTTAATGGCAGTGCGAACTGGTGGATATTGCCGAAGTAACCGCCGAGCAGTGCAAAGGTGGAAGCAAAGTCTCCAACGCTGCCGTTCTCACCGGTAAAGGCGCCTACCCACATTACCGCGATCAGGCCAATAAACATCCAGGTAGTCGCCAGGCTGAGGAAGCGTACATAGCGCAGGCTGGTGGATGAGTAGACCGCAGCGGCGATCACTGCAAAGACGATCAGGTAGAAGGTGCCAACAATAGTTTCACCATCGCCAACTTGCGGCAGGTACCAGGGCAGGTTGCTGAGCAGCAAGTAGGCGGTAAAGGCACAGGTTCCGATAATCACTACATTGTTGATTAGTTTTACTAGGCCTATCTCAAAGAATTTAACTTTGGGTTCGATAATGCAGAAGTAAAAGCAGGTGAGGAAGTAGAAGCCCCAGATCAGGAAGGCCCAAAAACCAAACTCAATCGCGAGCGCGTTGGTGAAGCCGTATTCTGGGTTTGCGGTTAGGTCTGCGTAGCCACCGAACTCGGTGAGGGGGAACATGATAAGGCCTACATCGAGGCCGGAGGTGAAAAGGATCGCTATAAAAGTGAAGGTTTTAACCGGGGTCACCCCGACCATCTTCACATTTCCCCATTTAATCAGCGAGAAAATTATTGCCGTGAAGGTAAACAATAATCCCGCAGAAAGCCAAGCTGTCATGCTGAGTCTCCAGCTAGTTATTGGTATGCCGGCGCCCCCAGAGGGCATTGCTGTGCGAGATTTGAGTATCCCCGTCGCATTTGAAGGGGGCAGTCAAATCTCTGCCAGAGCGCCGACGTAAATTCAGCTCACTGAGCGCGCAGGGCGGCCAGGTCGCTGAGTGCTGGTAGCTTTGGTCGCTACCGATGCCTCGGAGGGCGCCAATACAGGGCGCCCTAAAATCAGGTCAGCAGCCCGCTCCGCCACCATAATGGTGGGCGCATTCAGGTTGCCGTTGGGAATGGTTGGGAAGATGGAGGAATCTACAACTCTTAAACCCTGCAAACCGTGTACGCGGGTTTCCGGGTCTACCACTGCCATTACATCAGTGCCCATCTTGCAGGAGCAGGACGGGTGGTAAGCACTCTCGACGGATTCCCGTACGAAAGCGTCAATTTGTTCATCAGTCTGGATATCGGTGCCAGGCTGGATTTCATCGCCCCGGTACTCGTCGAAAGCCGGCTGATTGATAATCTCTCGAGTCAGTCGTACACAAGCGCGGAAACCCTCAACATCCTCTTTCTCCTGTAAATAATTAAACAGGATGGAAGGGGATTGCTTGGGATCACTGCTCACCACTTTGACCCTGCCGCGACTCTTGGGCTTGTTGTGCCCGATATGCACCTGGAAGCCGTGGCCGTCGAAAGCTTCGCGGCCGTCATAGCGCATGGCTGCCGGCAGGAAGTGATATTGCAGGTCCGGCCACTCCACATTTTCTTTGGAGCGAATAAAACCGCAGGACTCGAAATGGTTGGTGGCTCCGAGGCCATCCTTCTTCAGTATCCAGCGGGCGCCGATCAGGAATTTATTCCAGGGGTCGAGCTTGCCATTCAGGGAAATCGGCTGGTTGCAGCGGAACTGGAAATAGAACTCCAGATGATCCTGCAAGTTTTGGCCGACGCCGGGGAGTTCGTGTTGGAGTTCGATACCGGCTTCTGCCAGTGTGTCGGGATCTCCGATTCCGGAGAGCTGAAGAAGGTGAGGGGAGCCGATGGGACCTGCGCTGAGGATGACTTCCTGCCGCGCCTTGAACTCCAAGATCTTTCCCTTGCGTTCAAGTTTGATTCCGACTGCCCGTTTACCTTCCAGAATCACCTTATGTACAGTGGCGTGGGTCAATACCGTCAAATTGGGGCGCTGCATTGCCGGTTTCAGGTAGGCGTTGGCGGTAGACCAACGCTTTCCATCTTTTACCGTCATATGCATGGGGCCAAAGCCCTCTTGCTGCTCACCGTTGTAATCTGCGGTGTAGTCGTAGCCAGCTTCTTTACCGGCTTCGATAAAGGCTCCATAAAGGGGGTTGGCCATCTCATTGCCGTTATTGACCCCCAGAGGACCTTCGTCGCCACGGTAATCGTCACCGCCGAAAGCCCAGGTCTCAGAGCGTTTGAAGTAGGGCAGACAGTGCGCATAGTCCCAGCCTTCGGCGCCGTGCTGTGCCCACTCATCAAAGTCTTTGGCGTGCCCGCGCACGTAAACCATCCCGTTAATCGAGGATGAACCCCCGAGCACCTTGCCTCTGGGGCAATGCATGCTGCGGTTGTCCAAGTACGGCTCTGGTTCAGTCATAAACTGCCAGGCGTACTTGTCGGTATTCATGGGAATAGATAGTGCGGTGGGCATCTGGATAAAGATGCTGCGATCACTACCTCCTGTCTCTACCAGGAGGACTTTTTTATCTTCCTGGGCAGACAGGCGGTTGGCCAGAACGCAACCGGCAGAGCCGGCGCCGACAATGATGTAGTCAAACTCACTCATACAGGGTACCGCTTAAAATGGACTTTCCAGTGGTGCCAGGCCCACATACACCGCTTTTAGCTGGGTGTAGTGGTTCAGGGTCGCAAGTCCATTTTCGCGTCCGATTCCGGATAACTTGTATCCGCCTACCGGCATTTCTGCCGGGGAAGCGCCGTAGGCATTAATCCAGCAGATACCCGCTTGCATTTGGTGGATAACACGGTGGGCGCGAGTGATATCACGGGTAAATACGCCGGCGGCGAGGCCCAAACGGGTATCGTTAGCGCGGCGGATCACCTCGTCCTCGTCATCAAAGACCAGTACCGACATTACCGGGCCGAAGATCTCTTCGCGGCAAATGGTCATATCGTCATGACAGTCGGTGAATACAGTGGGAGCAACGAAGTAACCGTTAGGTGAATTCTCAGGTGAGAGGGTGTGGCCGCCGCAGAACAGGGTCGCGCCTTCCTCTTTACCCTTGCTGATGTAGTCCATCACCAGTTGCTGGTGCTTGGCAGAAATCAGGGCGCCGAAGTTGGTGTCCGGATTCATCGGATCACCGGCAATAATATTTTGCTCAACACGCTCCTTCAGGCGAGCAAGGAACTGATCGTGGATGCTGCGGTGTACAAATACCCGGGTACCGTTGGTGCAGATTTCACCCTGGGTGTAGAAGTTGCCCAGCATGGCAGCAGAAACGGCTTGCTCCAGGTCGGCATCATCAAAGATCACCAGCGGGGACTTGCCTCCCAGCTCCATGGTGACTTCTTTCAGGTTGGAAGCCGCTGCGGCCATCACTTTCTTGCCGGTACCCACTTCGCCGGTAAAGGAAACCTTGGCGATATCCGGGTGGCTAGTCAGCCAGGCACCCACGGCGCCATCACCCTGGATTACGTTGAAAACACCCGGGGGCATGCCCGCTTCAATAAAGATTTCAGCCAACTTCAAAGCACCTTTGGGGGTCTCTTCGGAAGGTTTGAAGATCATGGCGTTACCGCAGGCCAGGGCCGGGGCGGCTTTCCAGCAAGCGATTTGTAAGGGGTAGTTCCAGGCACCGATTCCGGCGCAGATGCCCAGGGGCTCGCGGCGGGTGTAGTAGAAGTCCTCACCGACTTGCTGCTGATTGCCTTCAATGCCTGCAGCCAGGCCGGCAAAGAATTCGATGGAATCGGCCCCAGTCACCACGTCGACAACACTGGCTTCCTGCCAGGGCTTGCCGGTATCAGTCACTTCGATAGCTGCCAGTTCGTCGTTGCGCTCGCGCAACAGTGCTACTGCTTTCAGCAGGATGCGGCTGCGTTCTACCGGCATCATCGCTGACCACTGGGCAAAACCGCGCTTGGCGCTCTCGATGGTTTCTGCGAGTACCTTCTCGTCGGCAACCTCAACCTGGTAGCTGACCTCGTTGGTCGCCGGGTTATATACATCAAAGCACTCGCCGCTCTCATTCGACAGGTAGCGGCCGTCTACAAAATTCCGTTGTTTGTCCAGTGACATCTGTCTCTCCATACTGCTTTAACAGAGGGTCAGTCGGTTGTTCGTTGGCGATGGACTTGAAGGGCGCAATGGGCCGATCGTGAAGGTCCAGTCATCATAAAAAAGGGCCGGTCTGACGAAGACATTTGTCCCTAATCGTCAGATTCCAGCCCGGTCTCGATAGTCGTTTATCGAGCGATATGACACAAAATGTAACATATTTTTAATTTGAACTCTAATTGTTAGCACTCAATGCAACAAAAGCGGCAGGTTCGTAGGGGATTTATTTCCCGGCGGATACAGCGTAAAACCGATTTCTAGAGGGGTAGGTTAGGCTCGAATTGGGCCAAAAATCTCATTTGAACTCTATAAAAAGGGCTGTTTAAAAATCATACAAAAGGTTGGGCCTGCAACTCATAAGACTATCCAGAGGGAGGGTAAAGCCAGGTCGTTAACCGGCTTGGGGATTTAATATGGCCTGCTTGTAAGCGGCCTGTTTTATGAGCCCTTGCCACTGTTCTGAGGGAAGGGGGTATTTGCGATAACCTGGTCCAGATCCTTAAAGACTTTGCTCTCAGCTAAGGGTTGCAGAGCGCTATCACTGATGATTTCTTCTCGATAGCTCTCCCGCCGCTGAATTGCCTCAGCCAGATAGCGCAATGCTTCATCAAATTGCCCCATGGTGGTATGGGCACAAGCCAACTGATAAAAGGCGTGGCTGTTATCCGGGTCGATACCCAAGGCCTGATGGCAAAGGTTCGCGGCCCACTGGGGCTCATCCAGTTCCAATACCGCATCAGCCTTATAGGTAAGCGCCTCTACATCTTCGTGGCGAAGGCGCAATATCTCATCATAGATCGCTATTTTGTTGGCAATAGAGGATTCCTGTTGCGCTCGTAACCAAAGGGACTGAACCTCCTGGGTTAGCTCGATTTCCTCGCGGTTTTCTTCGATATGTTGGGTTTTCTGCTGGAGCTGCTTTTCTATAACTTCCAGGCGCTTCTCGTACTCTTGGACCAGTTTGGATATTTCTTCATCGGCCAGGGAGTGCACGCGCTCCTTAATATCCTGGAACGATCGCCAGCCCACCAATACCAGAATCGAAGTGGCTGCGGCTATCAGGTAAAAGAAGTAGGTCACCGTATCGGTGGCATAGGCCACTGCGCGATCAACAGAGTTGTGCTCCCGATCGACGATTTGCTGTATTAACTCCTGCTTGGCTTTAGCCTGATCAATACGCAATTGCTTGATTTCATCGAGCACATAGCGCTCGACAAAGGGGGTGTATAGGGGTTTCTGGAGGGTATCTACTTCGCTTTGCACACTTTCCTGATCCTGCTTCTTTTCTCCTGCCTCCTGTGCAGCAGATATAACTGAAATAAATACCAGGAGCAGGGCACCCGCACTCAAGAGGCGAGGCATATTGCCGTCCCGTGATCATAAATTTCAACCAGGGCCTCATGCAGGGTTCGAACGGCTGTGTCATAGTCCAGCTCATTAACAATGAACTGCATATCCACATGGCGCAGAGACTGATGCATAGCCAGCACTTGAATGTTGTTAGTGGACATCGACTGCACTGCCTTGGCAAGTACGCCGGGGATTTGCATATCACTACCGATGGCGGAGACGATCGCAACCTTGCGTTGATTCAATTCTGCCTCGGGAAAGCGCTCTTCTAATGCCGACTGAATCCGTTTGATAGTTTTCAAATTGGTGGAGAGAAAGTGAGTAAGGGTGTTGGCATTGGTATCTTTGGAAATAATGTGGGCCTTAAAGCGCTTGATAACCAGTAGCACCTCGCGATCATAATCGTGAATGGTTCCAGCCATATCCTGATCAAATAACTCCAGGGCATAGACACCTTTGCAGCCCGCAATGATCTCCACCCTTGGGGAGTCGCTCACATAATCACCCGTGATCAGGGTGCCGGCGTGTTCGGGTTCAAAGGTGTTTTTTACTCTCAGGGGAATATTCTGTTGGCGCAGCCCCTTGGCCGCTTTTGGATGAATTGCTTCCACCCCGAGGTTGGCTAACTGATCTGCAACATCGTAATTGGTTCGGCCGATCGGTACCGCGTTTTCCTTTCCCACCAAGTGGGGATCAGCGCTGCTCAGGTGAAACTCTTTGTGAATTACCGCTTCCTTTGCACCGGTAAGGACCGCGAGGCGGCTGAAAGTCATTTCACTATAGCCGCGATCAAATGAAGTCAGCAGTCCCTTGTCGCTGTGGGCATAACCGGTCACGACGGGAAGCTGCTTGCTTAAGTCGATATTGGAGAAGGCATCGCGAATGCGCTCATCCAAAGGGATGTGCCTATTAGTTCGCCAGCCGGTGAGGTCCACAAAGCAGGCATTAACACCATCCCGCTGGAGTAATTTTGCGGTATTCCATGCACTGTGGGCCTCGCCCAGGCTGGCTAACATTTCCCTTACGGTGGCCAAATGGGCATCGAGGGAAAAATGGCCGTGCTGGCAGAGACTTTGCAGATCTCGCAAACATTTATTGGCGCTCTCCAGCCGCTCGTCCAGAAATGCGTTGGCTTCAGCCAGGAGATCTCCTCGCTCAAACAGGCGGCTATTGATTTGCAGTAGCGCTTCACGAAGCTCGGCGAATTTAGTCAGCCAGCTATCATCTTCAATACTGCTGGAAAAGAGAGCATAAATCCCCGGCTGACCACTCTTTTTTTGCTCGAGAAGTAGATCGGTGATACCCCCGTAGGCGGAGACTACAAAAACACGGTTGTAGAGCCCCTTGGAGCTACCTTTAATAATATTATCCCTGACTGACTCGTAGTCCGTCATGGAGGTGCCGCCAATCTTTTCTATCGTATGCATCGTCTCTAACAGATCCTTTCTCTTGCTTGAAAAAAGAGTGGGAGAATCAAATTAAATTCAGGCCGGGAGATCGAGGTCGATTACTTGCTGCGAGAGAAACCGGGCAGTGGCTCATCACAAAACCGTCCCAGCACCCCTGTATCGAGTGGGGGTGCATAGCTTCCGCGTCGGGATTTGAAAGTGCGACTGCAATTGAGAATCGGGGTGGAGAGTCTCTGGCATTGGGGGCTGTCTGGTCATCGATACTTCTAACTTACGACCTGCGTAGTCGATCTATCTGAGTGAAAATAAGGAGCCGTGCAGAGGTGCCTTAAGTCTAGCAGGTCCTCAACTTTTGCCAGGGTTTTACCGTCGTTAGATCTGGGTTACTCAGGTCCTTCGCCCAGGAGGCTTCTCCCTCCCCATGAAGAATAAATGTTTATTGGGCTATGGGCCCGATACGAACAAGTGTTTTAGAGGGGTGCACCCCATCGAAATGTTTCAGTGAATCCATCCAGGGTGAAGAGTCAAGGTCGGCAGCTAACTTTTCTGCGGTGCTATGGAAAAGTGCCCAGCTGGGTAGGTTGTGCTCGGTTATTGTGGTTTCAATAAACTTCACCGACTTGCAATGGGGGCGTCCAATAATGTTGCTGAGCATTTGAGAGGCAAGCCCTAGGTTTCGGGATTGTTCAGCCACCGCAACTTGCCAAATGAACAATGTGTCTGGGCGGTCGGGGATTATGTATCCAGAGGTAAACCCCAAAGTCTCTCCACCAGCTTCTGCAATTACCGAGGTGTTGGCAAAGTGGCCGCATTGGAGCAGGCTGCAATAGTTGGAATCTGTATCCAGAGGTGGGCAGTTGGCGATTAATCGATGGGCTGCAATACCGTCTTCAAGGGATGGGATTCGCAATGAAATACTCTCTGAACTAGACAAAAAACCTCCGTAACCGGCAACCAATTATTTTAGCTCTAAACACTTTAACGGTTAAAATAAGCTCACTGCGGTGAAAATTAACCCAAATTAAGTGATTTTGTACCGGTTTTATTGTGAATTTGTATTGAGGGCTAAGCATCGTACAGCAGTAAAGTGTAAAGTCCAGCCCACGCCTTATGCATAATACAACCTAATTTTTGGTGACTTATTGGGATGACTCACCTATTGAAGCCATAAAATATTCCTTTGAGATCGAAAGTAAAGCTTTGGGATTAATTTGGAACTGCTTTTGGGCAGGGGGTATCCAGAGGGGGGTTACTTGAACAGCGTGCGCTTTAGCGGCGTACTCTGCCTTTAAATTAGAAGGGCTTAGCGATTAAAGTCTCCAGCGATATAATTGACACAATCACCCAGATTTCGAGATTAAGAGGTAGCTTTGAACAGTATCGAACAAGTGCTAGTGGCCTTGCGACGAGTAATAAGAGCCACAGATTTGCACTCCAAGCATCTGGCAAAAACCACCGGTCTAACCGCCCCCCAGGTGCTATTGCTACAAGCTATTCGCAACAAGGGTGAAGTGACGATCGGCGAACTGGCCAACGAGGTCAGCCTGAGTCAGGCAACCGTGACCAATATTCTTGACCGCCTGGAGAAGAGAGGTTTGGTTTATCGCCAGCGTTCCCAGGCGGATAAGCGCAAAGTGCATGCATATCTTACTGAAGAGGCCGCTGAGACTTTGCGCGATGCCCCCATACCGCTCCAGGACCAGTTTGCTCGTCAGTTTGGCGATTTGAAAGACTGGGAGCAGAGCATGATTATTGCTTCACTACAGCGCGTGGCCCAAATGATGGACGCTCAACATATCGATGCCTCACCAGTATTGGATATCGGTGTTCTGGATCGCCAGGGTGCTTCGATGGATAAGCCCGCAGCGGCCCTGGGCTACAGTGACATTCCCGACTCCTCCGACAGAGATAAAAGTATTTAAGTAGGGATACCACAGAAGAGGGGCTGAGCACATTTAGAGTGCATAACACCCCTCTATAGCGGTAGAAATTTGTCTAAGCTTGCAGCACAAGCTCCCTGTAGCGATCGAGGCATTCTGTGTCGACCGGTTGAGCTTTCAGGCTACAAGTTGTATCGATGGATATCCTGGTAATTGGTGCCGGTCCGACCGGATTGACTGCTGCAGTCGCCCTCACTTCCTTGGGGCTGAGGTGCCGTATTGTTGAGCGCAAAGATAGCCCTTCCGAACTCTCCCGCGCTGTTGGCATTATGCCGGCCACCATTGATGCCCTTCGGGAGCTGGGAACCGCAGATCCCTTTCTTGCAGAGGCGATGCCTCTGAGGAAAATGCACATATTGCGCGATGAGAGAACCCTGGTTTATATCGACAACAGCGGAAATGAGTTTCGCGATAGGGTTCCTCTCGGGTTGCCGCAAAACCGGACTGAGGGAATCCTCAGGGATACTCTTGCCGAGAGGGGCGTCGAAGTTGAGTACGGGGTCTCAGTCACTAACATCACAACCACCCCAGACAAGGCGGCCGTCAATTTCTCAGACAATACCAGCGCCTCTTTTGACTGGGTGATTGCCGCAGACGGTATACAGTCCGCCGTGCGACAACAGCTGAAAATACAGTACCCGGGTATTGATCTGCCCAATAAGTGGTCAATTGCGGATGTGGATTTGAGAGGAAACTTCGATCCGGAAGAGATTGCCCTGGACCTGTACGGCGGGGAAGGTGAGTTCACCTTGGTACTCCCTATCGAGTGGCGCCGCGCTCGCATCGCATCATCAACCGAAGATGCCCTGGCAACCCTCAGGCTGCCGATAGAAATCGCCAACATCCGAAGGACAGCGGCCTTTAAAATCTCCATCCGACAGGCAGAAACTTACCGAAAGCACCGGGTGTTGTTGGCTGGAGACGCAGCCCATTGCCACTCTCCAGTGGGAGGGAAGGGGATGAATCTGGGTATGGCCGATGCCATAGCCGCAGCCTCTGCTATCGCTAACGGTGCGGTCGATAGCTACTCTACCTCCCGGCATGAGGCAGGGGAGTCCGTGGTTAAGAAAACAGAGCTGGCGAGAAAGCTGATCTCCTCGAGCAATCCTTTGGCAAAATCGGCATTGTGGCTATCGGCCCACTGCATCGCCTCAGTGCCTCCGGTTCATCGCGCCTTTATGCGGCAGTGGACGGCAGTCTGAGTACCAATGTCGGGAGTAGATTTAGGCAAAAGTGGACATAGGTGACAGGCTAGTGCTACTATTCGTCCGCCGGTTTAAAAGCCATTTTTTATTGCAGTTTACCTCGTAGTTTTAGTCATAATCCTTCGTTCGGTCTCGTTTAAAATAATACTTTTTGCCCGCACAACTCCATTCAATTGGAGCGCAATTGTTCAATCAAGGATATCTATTATGTCTAATACAGTTACTGGTACCGTTAAGTGGTTTGACGAAGGGAAAGGTTTTGGCTTCATCGCCCAGGAATCCGGTCCCGACGTTTTTGCTCACTTCAGCGCAATTTCCGGTGGCGGTTTTAAAACCTTGGCCGAAGGCCAGAAGGTAGAGTTTACCGTGACTCAGGGCGCTAAAGGCCCACAAGCAGAAAACATTGTCTGCCTGTAAACTTTAGGCTTCGCCCCCAATAAGGGGCGAGACCGTTCACTTCCCCAGCCAGACATGTGCTGGGGAGGTACCTCTCCTGTTATATGCCCCCTCTCTTTTTTGTAGTGACGGCCAGCTCTTTAGGTCTATCACGCACTGTCGATCTAGTAACCCCCAAAAATTGACTAGCTTTTGTCAAAGACTTAGGGTATTTCTCGCCCCATGGCCCGGAGCCGATTACAGCTCATCTACAGTTTCACGGATATAAGAATGAAAGCAGTTTGTCTTGCGGTTTTGTTAATCGCTTCTTTCGGTGCACTCTCTCCACAAGTCTACAGTCATCCATCCCACTCGGATTACACTAGCGCTGAAAGTTTGCTTGAATCTGAAGGTTTTATAGGGTCATTTCTCGTCAAGCGTGATGGCACCGATATTTTGAGAAAAGGGTTCGGCTTTGCCAATGTAGCCCAAAAGATACCTAACCGAATTGATACTCAGTATCGAATTGGCTCTCTCTCCAAGACCCTGACGGCATTAGTGGTTGTACAGCTAAAAAACACTGGAAAAATTCCCAGCTACGACATGCCTGTTTCACATTTTGTGAAGGACTACCCAAGAGGAGATGAGATCACCCTTAGACACCTCCTCACTCATCGCTCAGGTATCCCGGAGTTTTTTTACGGAATTGACCACAATGAATCTTTTAGCCCTTTGGAATTGGTCAATCTGACTAAGTTTAAGCCTCTGGAGTTCGAGCCTGGTGAAAAATATAGCTATTCAAACTCTAACTATATTTTACTGGGGTACCTTATTGAGTTGATCTCCGGGTACACCTACACGCAGTACTTGTCCCAACATATCCTGGAGGGGCTAGGCTTGGATCATACAATATATGGCGAGAGTACAATCTCCCAAGCGAACCACGCTCAAGGCTATGCAACCGCTAACCAGGCTGAGCTGGCAAACTATATTGATATGTCGATTCCTTATTCTGCGGGGGCCTTGTCCAGTAACCTGGCAGACTTGGAAACCTGGTCCGAGTCCATTGCCACAGGCTCTTTGATTCCTGCCGCTGACAAAGAGGATGTTTTTGTCGAGAGGGGATATGGTTTTGGCTGGGTTACCTCCACAGTCGCTGGCAAAAAAGTGTATACGCAATCTGGCGGAATCTATGGCTTTAGCGCCCTAATCGTCATATTTCCTGAAGAAAACCATTTAATAATTGGGCTCACCAATATCGAGGGGCAGCAGCCAAAGCTTAAGCAGCTGGCAGCAACTATTGCCGAAAATGAGTTTTAACCAAAATTGTAATCCAGCAATCAAATAGCCTTTTGGGAAGAGGGGCTATAGATCTCGTATTTGTAGTCAGGCCTGCTCACAAGCAAGCTTTATGCGGGTGATTGAAATTTCATCACTTTTACACTTGTTTACTTACCGTTTACCCATTGAGCCTTATTATTCCAGGCTATCGAGAACTTTTGAGTGACTAGATCAATGGGGCCTGACTGCAAAACGCCATTATTGGTACTCTTAGCTGAAGACAATCACGCACTGGCGTCCAATATTATTGAGAGCCTCGAAGAGTACAATATTCGATGTGACTACGCTGACAATGGAATAATGGCCACTGAGCTGGCCTCAAAGCATGACTTCGATGTAATCGTACTTGATGTCATGATGCCGGGTAGAAGCGGTTTCGAGGTGAGTTCTAAGTTGCGCAATGAAGGAAGCTCGACACCAATATTGATGCTGACCGCGCTGGACCAATTGGACGATAAAATCACCGGTTTCCAATCTGGAGGGGACGACTATCTGGTTAAACCCTTCGAAATGCTTGAGCTGGTCGCGCGGATTCGGTCTCTATCAATAAAACGACGTGTTACCCAAACCCGTTATAAAGTTGAGGACCTGGAAGTTAATTTAGAGACCCATGAAGTCACCAGACAGGGAAAATCTATAAATCTGCCCCCAATCTGTTGGGAATTGCTCGTGTTTTTGATGCAACAGAGTCCAAAGCTGGTTACTAAAGAAAAAATTGAACAGCATTTATGGCAGTTTCTTTCCCCCGAATCCGACGTAATCAAAGTACATCTGTATCGGTTGCGGCAGGGAATTGATAAGGGGTTCAGTTTTCCACTACTGCACACGATCAGAGGGAAGGGTGTTATCTTGGGGAAGCGTGATGAAAGCCTTTGATCGCTCCATTCGCAGAAAATTTTTCTTTCATTATATTTGGATTCTTGCCGCAATTGTGGCATGCAGTGCAGTTGTCGTTGAGAAATCCAAAGTGAAAATGGTTAAGCACGCCTTAGGTGCGACACTGATATCTGTAGCTGAAAAACGTATCAATGAGGCTGGAGGGGTTGTTGATGACCCTTTTTTTGCCCAGTTACAAACATATGATGAGTACAGTTCACTGCCAGATACGGCAAGGCGTGTGTTAGAGGAAGCTGACGGCGAAGAAAAAAGGGTGCACTTTAGCAAAGACTTAATTGATGATCGCTACTATTTAGCCATTATGCCTTATGCTGAAAGCGCCCTTAAGACAACTTACTACGTGCTGGAAATAGAAGAAGCTGCAATACCCAGCAAGTACAAAAAGGTAGAAATTGAAGTTCTTATCGGTGTCTTACTAACCTTTACTTTAGCATTAAGTGTGCCTCTTATTCTTGCAAGACAAGTGATATCGCCATTAAAAGACCTGGAGAAATTTGCGCAGAACAGTAGGCATAAGTTGACTCCGATCCCGGAATCTTTAAAGCAAAGGAAGGATGAATTTGGTCGTGTAGGGCGAGTACTGCAAGAGTCGCTACAGCAGGTATGGAATCATCAAGAGCAGGAAAAGCAATTTCTACAGAATGCGAGCCATGAATTGAGAACCCCTTTGGCAACCATTGGCAGTGCCTTGCATGTGGTGAAGGTAAGGCAAAAAAAAGGTAAGCCAATCGATACTCAACTGGAGCAGATTGAGCGCTCCTATGAGCAGATGACCCAGCTAACACAGGCACTTCTACTGCTATCTCAAAGCAAGGTAAATCTGGAATCAAAAGAATTTGATTTCAGTAATATGCTTCAAACTCGAGTTGAGCAGCTCAAATACCTCTTGGGTCAGCGAGATGTACAAGTTCATCTCAATTCGGATAGTTCGGTCAACTTGAAGCAAGTACAAGTGCTATTGGATATCGCTATAACCAATCTGCTCAGAAATGCCTTTGAACATACCCTTGAGGGAAGTATTGATATTGATTTTGATGCAAATGGAATCCGGGTTCAGAACCCCATACTGCCGGAGCAGCAGGTGCATTTTGACAGGGGGGAAGGGCAGGGTTTTGGTTTAGGCCTTCATATCCTGAAGCAAGTGGCCGATCAGCAGCAATGGATCTTTTCTTACAACAAAAATGAACAATACTTAACCGTTAACCTGGCCTGGGCATGAGTTTATTTACCTGGCGTTTACCTTTATCGGCATAGAATCCACTCCAGAAATAACGGAACTTCAACCAGTTCAAATTGGGATTCAATATGTCTAGTTTGCGAGATCAAAACCATAAGAGTTCTCTGCCATTAACTTTGAGTATGTGCACCGCGCTGGTGGGTTCGGCATTATCCAGCCTAGCTTTTGCAGATGAAGTTACCCAGAAGCCGCCAAGGCAGGATGAGACGGCACTTTCTGTAGGTATTGGGACCTTTAGCGTTGAGTCAATCTACGTTGATGGAGAGGACCAAAACAACATATTTCCACTGATCTCAGCCCGCTACAAGCGCTTTTACTTTCAGGGTTTTGAGTTGGGTGCTGATCTGTACCACGACGATAAACTTCGAGTGAAGCTTGGTATTGGCGGCGACTTCGCTGGTGATAGAGACAGAGGGGACAGTGATAAGCTCAGCGATATGGAAGAGCTTGACCTGGCGATTCTTGCCAACTTATCTATGAACTATAAAAGCCCTGTGGGCCTTTGGAAGGTTGGCATCTCACAAGATATCAGTGATACCCACGACGGATACAGTCTATCGGCTGGATATAGTCTGCCTTACAAGCACCAAAAGTGGATCATCAAACCCGACTTCACTATTAGCTGGCAAAGTGATAGTGCGTTGGATTACTACTATGGCGTGGACCTAAATGAGGTAACCCAAGATAGGGCAGCGTATGAAGCAGATGCAGATATCATTACCCGGTTAGGTGTACAAGTGGGTTACAGCATTAGCCCAAACCTCATTCTTATGGGAGGCGTATATCAAACCTGGTATGGCGATGAGATTAGTAATAGCCCAATCGTGGACACTGATAGCTCTAGACGTACGTCATTAATGGTGAGTTATAAATTTTAACTCTTCTTACGGTATTTGATGAGTGTAGATTATTTAGGTTAGCCGGCTATTCAATACCAAGTAGAAGTTACAGGCCGAGGCAGGAGCCCCTGCCTGTAACCAAAACCTGTTTGCATTACAATGCACACGTCATAGCAAGAGGGCTTCTCTATTTAGCATCCCAATAGCAGGGACTACCGTATTTCTCCTTTAGGAAATCAATAACAACACGTACTTTGGGAGCCAGGTTATCCGTAGGTAAGTAGAGCGCATTAATAGTTTGGTTTTCTGCCGATGAAGATGCGCGGTAGTCAGTCAAAATAGGAACCAGCTTGCCCAACCGAATCTCTTCATTGATTAACCAAGTTGGGAACATAACAACCCCAGCTCCCCCTATAGCACTGGAAACCAGCGTTTCTGCATTATTGCTGTAAAGTGATCCCTTAACTTCATAGGGTGTCAAACCATCTTTACCGATAAACCAGCGCTGTAGCCCATTGGTTCCCTTAAATACCAAACAGTTGTGAGCAATTAACTGCTCTGGGGTTTCCGGAACCCCATTTGCTCTCAGATATTCCGGGCTGGCTGCCAATACAAAGTTATGATTGCCAAAGCGATTCATTTTCAAGCCTGAATCTTGGAGCGCTCCAATTCTGATAAGTAAGTCAATACCCTCCTTAGCAGGGTCAATAAAGCTATCTGTCTGCTGCATTTCGATCCTAAGCAGCGGATAAAGCTCTAACAAATCTGGAATATAAGGAGCAATATGAAGCCGCCCAAAAGCAACGGGGGCGCTGATTTTAACAACCCCCCGTGGTGTGTTGGCCCTTTGCTCAATTTGCCCGCAAACTAACTCATACTGACGAACAATATCGCTACAATACTTTGCAAAGGCCGTACCTTCATCCGTCAGTGATATTGCCCTGGTATGACGGTGCAGTAGTTTGGTTCCCACTTTCCCCTCTAGCTGAGCCATTTTTCGCGATACAGAGGACGGTGTCATTCCCTGCTGCCTGGAAACCTCAGAGTAGTTACCCAATTGGGCCGTCATTAAGAACAGTTTTAACTCTAATATTGATATATCGTAATTCATTAGCTAGCGGTCGATAGTGGGTAACTGTTGAGTGATGTTATGGCCCCTCTGAGTAGTGCTTTACTCCTGTATATTCAGCTAACTTTGGATAGCGGGCTGTAGTGCCTCATTACTGCGAACTGGCGCTCTCCGATTAGCAAGGTAATTACAGATCAACGCTAGAACTACGCAAACCATTGCGGCAATTCGCCAGGAACTTAACGGGATAGACGGATTCGTAAACCATCCCTGGGTATCAATAATCAAACTCATGCTCATCTGCCCAAAAATCGTTGCAATTGTTGTTGATGCCACACCAATTCTGGGAACAACAGCAACTACGACTATCATGTAGAAGATACCAAAAAGTGCACCTGTTAGTTGCCACTTAGGTACGGAAAGAATTGATGGGCCGCTGTGTTTTCCAAAGAAAAACACCAGTAAGCCCATCACTACAGCTCCGATACCAAAGGTAAATAGGGCGCTTTGGACAACTCCTACACTTTCTCCAAATTTTCCGTTAATTGCCGCCTGGGAGCTCAACGCTACGCCGGATAGTACTGCGAGTAACATCAGCCCAATCATAATTTGGCTCCCAAGTAGGTAAAATATAATGCAAGGCATAAAAATGTTGCCCCACATATTCTCAGGAGATTAATGGGCTGTTTACGTACCCCAAACCACCCCAGTGAGTCAATTAGGAAGCTTTTGGCTGTTTGCCCCACAAGAATCCCGATCATGGTCATAGCTACTCCAAGTATAGGAGTGGCTAAAGTTAGAACAACAACGTAAACAGGTCCCAATAAGCCACCTGAAAGCTGCCACTTTGGAACCTCTCGCCAGCTTATATATTTTGCACTGGGGACAAATAGACTGATGAGCCAAAGTAGGGCTGTCCCAACACCAAATATGCTTAAGGTGGCCCACAAGTGACCAACCTGCATACCTAGGGGCCCTAACAATCCCGCCTCGACGGAGAGCCCCATACCTGCAATAACAACCAAAATAGTGGCGAGAATATTCATCGAGGGTCAAATAGGCGTACGTTAGTCAACTGCTCATAGGCCTTTCCATTAGGATATGAAACAAGTTCAAGTTGCATGCCCCATGGAGCCATGAAATACACCCAGGTCTCTCCTTCAGTTGGCCCTTCAGTCATTACCGTAGGAGCGCCGAGTACCTCTATATTCTGTTTCTTAAGGTATTCAACCGCAGCATCAATATCTTCAACATAGAATGCTAAATGATGCCCCCCAACATCAGCATTGTTTGGTGCCACCTTATTTCGATCTATGTTGTCGGCATACTCGAATATTTCCAGATTGATGCTGTTAGCATTCATAACAGCAATTTTCTTGATCTCTGCACGAGGATTTACATTAAGGTGATCCGTCATCCAGGTATCGTCTGAGGCAAATGGCCCAAACGTATAAGCCAGCTCAAAGCCAAAGTGTGTACTAAAGAACTCAACGGCCAAATCAACATCCGGAACGGTGAATCCTATATGATCTGCTTTTTTAAGTCCGGGGATAGCCATTAGATATCTCCTCGATCATGTCGAAGCTTATTCAGTGCGCCCATAGTGGTAGCCCCTTTATTGAAGCCTGTATACATTGAGGCAAAAACAATCAATTCCTCAATCTCTTCATACGTTGCCCCTTGTTTGAGTGCCATATCAACATGGGCTCCAAACGGGTTACCTTCACCATTTACATTGAGCGCCATTTGGTCAATAGCGATAGTGATTAGTGCTTTGGTTTTCTGATCCAGAAGCGGCTTTCCCCATACCTCGCCTGCGACTCGTACAGCTAGATCTCCCCATACCGGGTTAATAGACTTAAGTCCCTCAATCAATGCTTGATCATCCAAAACGGCATTTTCGTACTTGGTAGTCATAGTTAATAGTCCTGGTTATCTAGATGATATTTCGCTGTAACAGCTGGAAGTTATTATAGGGAGCTGTATCCTTCTTAAAACTTATAAGCAGGAACATCACTTTTGCAAATTATGCACAGATGATCGCTGTTTATGAGGTGGCACAGTCTGTTGTTGGGACTTATTTTAGTGCCCCAAACAGGGGCGAAAGAGAGAAATAATAGCGTTACTAAAATGGTATTAGCCGGAAGGGAAGAACGTTTTGAAATGGCGATTACGGCATGCTAGCTAAAGCCTCTAAATATATTCCAGGCGTCCCAACTAGATAAAAGCTACTAGCAACGCCGGTGCTACTTATAATCTAACCTAAACTATGAATATCCATTGAAGGCTCGATATTCATATGTCCATGACTCCAATAGATATCGAACGCTGGAATAGAAAGGCCCACTTTGAATTTTTTATGAGCAGTGCAGGGTCAACTCGGATAGGCTTAACCCAGCCGGTCGATGTGACAAATCTGGTATCTTTCTGTAAAAAAAATACACTCCCTTTTTATTACAGCCTTATTTTTCTGGTCACGCAGGTGGGAAATGAAATAGCGGGTTTCAGGCATCGTATCGTCAATGGCCAGCCCATTGAGCACGATATGCTGCACCCTTTATTTTCTGATTTAGGGGATAATGAGTTATTCAAACTCGTTATGGCAAGAATGGAAACGAATCTGACAGAGTTCGTCCACAAGGCTAAGGGACTTTCACAGGCGCAATCTGAGTACCTCCCCGTAGAAAATTTCATCAGCCGCCATGATATCTTGAATATCAGCTGCTACCCCTGGGGTGACTTCTCTGGTCTACAGGTAAAGCCTGTACAGAAAGAAGGTTGTGATCCAGGAATACCTTTTATTTTTTGGGGTAAATACCATCGCCAAGAGGGCCGCCTTGTCACCTCGATGTATGTTGAAGTTAATCACTGCTTTCTGGATGGCATCCATCTTTATCAATTTAAACAGCAGTTGGAGGATAAGATTTGTCAACTTGCTTAAAATTTTTAAGCTTGATCTAGGAGACTCTGAGTAATTCCATGAACCCGCTCTTAAAGTTGCTTATCGCAGACCTTTAAGAGCTATAGAGGTACTAGATTGTTACTCAGAGGCTCCCTAACTAAAACTCCCTTAAGTGACAGGTTTCAGCCCCCTATAAAAAAGGCAGCTACCAGCGCAACAAAACCGAGAGAAGTAAATTGTATAGCGGTCTTCCTGAATTTTGGTACCGCAAAGGCGACCACTAATCCACTAATCAGGCTAAATAACAGACTTGCACCAAGCATAATGGCTGAGAACCAGAAGAGGGGACCGGCATGACCTTTATGAATCAGCAGAAATTGATGCCATAGATCGTGTTCTTTTACATGAAGTATCGCTGACTGCTTATCCTGGCTTGGCTCCAAATAGACTTGGCGTTTGTAGCCGTACCAACCAATCCACTCATCTTCCAAATAGAAATCTGCCGGCAATGATACTTCAGTGGGCTGAACAAACGGAGATATGGTATCCAGAGTCTCTTGCTCATTGCTGGGCAGGCCCTTGGGTAGAGTAACTGTGTACTCAAATTGTTCATCGACGCCCCCCTCTATATCAAATAGATAGAGCACGCCCGTGGCGATATACAAAATGGCAATGGGTAGAAAAAAGCAGGAAAAATAGGTGTGGAGCTTGATCCACAGTAAACGGTATCTGGATTTCATAGGCAACAAAGGGCGCAATGCAAATGCATTGCGCCCTGATAGTAAATAAAACAAATAAAGGAAATTAGAAGCGGTAGTCTACTGATAACCTGATATCGCGGCCTGCCTCATAAATTCCGGCTACGCTACCAAACCCGGTAATATCTGTATAATCTGCTACGCTGGAGTGATCCCGATAGTGCTCATTAAACAGGTTTTGAACCGCTAAATTCACATTCAGACTGTCATCTGCCAGTGGTTCCCAGTGCAAGTAAAGATCGTGTACTTGGTAACCGGGCTTGTCAACCTCTTGGATACTGTCGACATCGTCGTCGACCTCTACTGAGCGGTGTAAAACCTCAATATCATTTAAGTCTTGTACCAGTGTAAAATTCCAGCCCAACTCTAATTTCGGTGTAATAGCATAGCTGGTGGTCAGGTTCCATGTATCGCCGCGAGCATTTGCTAAACCGTTGTGCTCATACCCCTCTACAGTCTCTCCATTCAATTCCGAATCATTGTGGCTGAATGCGGCACTGATGATTAACTGATCCCAAACATATGAGGCGCTGAGTTCAAACCCTTCAGTTTCCAGCTCACCAATATTTTCATAATAAACGGGACGCCCGACCTGATCAAAAATAACGTCATCGATAGTGCTGCGATAGATAGCGGCTTTTAGTTGAAGGCCGTCCAGGCTGTATTCTAGCCCCAACTCGGTATTGTCGACCGTCTCAGCATCCAGGTCAGGATCAAGAGTTGCCGACCACAGAGTAAACCCATCTCCAACCTCCTTGCCGCGCATCGCTGTTGCATGACCCGCAGTAAAGGTGAGTGCATCGGTAAGCGAATAACTCATTCCAATATTGGGACTGAAACCCTGGCTATCCGTCTCGTCATCATGAGTCACTTGTTCCAGCTCGTATTCGTCGTAACGAAGTCCAAAACTTAGCAATAGCGCGTCCGTAGCCTGCCAATGATCCTGGATATAAGCTCCACGAACATGTCCTTCTTCAAGCCAGGAGTTGAGGCCTCCCTCCACCCCTTCCACTTCATCCTCACGGGCTTCAATGCCATAGGTGATGGTATGTTGACCAACACTGCTGGTATTACGTAAATCAAAACCGATGGATTCCACGGAAGCAACGTAGTCCCATAGCTCCCGCCAAACTTCTGATGTGGTGTGGTAAACCGTTGTTTCTAAATTGACCAGTGCACTGGGGGCAAATTGGTGGTTTATGACAAAGGTCTGGCGTTCGGCTTCCATCGGGTAAAGAGTTTCGCCTTGCAGGGCGGGCCAGTTGGGATGTCTACTGAACTCGCCTGATTCTTCCCGCTGTTCAAAGCTGATACTCAGTTTTTGATTTTCAGACAAATCGCCACTCAACTTTATAAAGGCGAGATCTTGATCGGAAGCTGAGCCGTGGATAATGTCACCGTCGCCATCTTCCATATTATCGCGATCAACGGTCACAAATGACCCGAGCAGCCCCCAATTGTCAGTAATCTTTCCATATACCGAAGCACTGGCTTTCTCACCATCATTACTAAAGAAAGCGCCTTTCACTATTGCGCCAAACTGCTCACCGTCATCTAGTAGATCATCCGCATCTTTGGTCTTAAAGCGGATAGCACCGCCAATGGCACCGGCCCCACTGGTAGCTTCACCAGCACCAGCTTGCACTTCAACTTTCTGCAATAGCTCCGGTTCTATTGATACCCGACCAATATGATGGAAGAGGGTGCTTGTTTGTGGAGCACCATCAACAGTCACATTAAGAAGTGTGTCTTCCATACCGCGGACATAGACTTTTTGCGCAATACCCAGTGACCCACCAACAGATACGGAGGGTATCTGGCGAAATATATCGCTGAGATCATTTGCCTGCTGGATGTCGAGTTCTTCAGGTGTAATCTCGGTATCTGTAGCGACGCCGACAACGACCACGGTTTCCAAAGGGGGTTCAGTGGTAGTCTCTCGCTCTTTTACTTCCTGTGCCTGACTAATGCCAGAAGCCAGGACGCTGGATACCATCAAGGGGAGTAACGCGTGTTTGCTATGAGAAATGTTGCGGGCCATTTGGCTGTCCTTCGCAGAGTTACTTATTTGCAAATGCGAATTATTCCTATTGCGACTCGCAAAGTACAGCGGTGTTGCATTTGTTACATTTGATGTCCGCTTTAGCCTAAGCTGGCTCTAAGCATCCAGAAAATTGAGAGGGAAGAGTCACTCTCATGCACAAGCCCCCTGCGGGACGATTGGAGGCTTCCACAGTTGCACCAACACTCTTCAGTTGGCGTCGTGCTAAAGCTAAACCAAGCCCAAAATTTTTTGATTTTGAGGTGCGTGATTGATCCGCCCTGAAAAAGGGCTTAAAGATACTACCCAACAGATCCTCTGGAACTCCGGGTCCCGAGTCTTCGATATCAATAATGACTTTATTTTCTGCGGTCTGCTCCAGAAGAACATGAACAGCTTGCCCCTTCGGGGTATAACGCATCGCATTGCGTAGAATATTCTCCAGGGCCTGACCAACAGCTTGATGGTTGGATTGTCTTATTTCCACCGAGTCCGGCAAGTGGGTGCAGATAGTGCGGTTGGGGAATTCAAAACGAGCATCCTCAACAATAACATCGATAAGGTCTACCAAGTCCAGGTCTTCGTTGCCCATAGTGGGTTGCTCATTATCTAGCCAGGCGAGAGTGAGGGTGTCCTCAACCAAATGTCGGATATGAGAGGATTCCCGCTGAATCCTTTGGATATTTCGATCACTTGAATAACGGTTACCTGCACCTTCGATGGCAATGTCCAAGCGAGTTAGGGGCGTTCGTAGTTCGTGGGAAAGGTCAGCAATCAACTGGCGCTGGTTGACGATTTGCTCGCCAATTCGGGTGGCCATCTGATCGAAAGTTTTGGCAAGTTCAGAGATCTCATCGTTGCGATTGCCTAACTGGCGATGGACACGAACATCAAAATTTCCTCGACTGAATTCCCTTGTTGCCTGCTCCAACTTCCGTAGGGGGTTCATAATGTGGCGGTATAGCATCAGGGAAATGAAAGCTAGAATGCCCATGGGTAACAGTATTTGCAGTGCCAGTCGGGTAGTTTGCCAGTAGCTACCAGGGCGCATCCTATCCGGAAGCAGTATCAGCAAGCTGGTTCTCTCTGTTTCAAATGGGATCTCCATTACCGGATTGTCCGCAAAATAGAGGTGGACTTTCCAATCTACATCGCGGCCTAAGTTATATCCGATGTAGCGATGCTCATTCCCTCTCTCTCCTGCGATGTGGGTTACCTCATACTGAGTAACAGTGGCCCAGGTATTCTCTCGTTTCTGGAGCATATACAACCATTGCTCCAATTCAGCTTTGTTGCCAGTGAGAAAGTACATCTCCGCATCTTTGCCCCACTGCTTTAACTCCTCCCGGTGAGAAGTTTCTAGCAGGCTCATCTGTTCCTCGGTGCGGATAGTTAGGGAGTTGATCAGATAGAAGAGGGCAACGATACCGGCAGTAGTCAGTAAGCAGAGTTTCCAAAAAAGTTTCCGGTTCATTTCAAACAGTATCCCTTGCCATGCACCGTTTGTAAGCGGTCTCCACGCCAGCCTACACTCGTTAGTTTGCGTCTGACCCGGCTCAAGTGCATATCCAAACTGCGATCGTAGGCACCCAAAGTGCGGTTGAGGACCTGCTGGGAAAGATATGCCTTGCTCAATACTTCACCGCGGTGTATCGCTAGCTCCCACAGCAATTTGAATTGAATCGCTGTGAATTCAATTGGAGAGTCGCCTGCAAAAACTTGCTGGGTATTCAAATCGAGCAGTAGATTGTCGATCTCGGCATGGTCGACGTTCTCCGTCTGCGCCGGCTGACTGCGGCGCAATAACGCCTCAATGCGCAACAAGAGTTCAGTCTGATTAAACGGTTTAGCCACATAATCATCTGCCCCGTGGCGCAGGCCAGTGATTCTTTCTTCTTCTGCCCCCTTCGCGGTGAGGATAATCACTGGAACCTGACTGGTTTTGCGTAAAATCTTGAGTAGGGAAATCCCGTCCATTTCTGGCAGCATTAAGTCGAGCAGAATTAACTGTGGTTGGTGCTTTGTAGCTTTCAAAAGCGCGGTATGCCCATCAAAGCAGGTATTCACCTGATACCCTGCATCTTGGATCATCTCACTAAGTTGGTCGTTTAGGCCTCGATCATCTTCGACGATTAGGATATTAAATTGTGAGGGCAATTTTTGGCTCATGAAGACACTGGCTGTTTGCAAAATGATGCAGAGCAAATTACCACAATGGGCAATGGCTAAATATGGTTAGTTGAATTGATCAGGAGCCGGTCAATGATCACTCTGAAGCTGAATGGGTAATCAGCTGTAGTAACTTGGCATTGTATGCTTGAGCGTAAAATTTATTGTGTTTGTGCTGCTCGCTATCCAGAGCGTAATCTTCAATATGGAAGCCGGTTCCACATAAGAAAAATGTTTCCTGAGGTCTGAATTCAGCATACTTACCTTGCAAGTCTTCTTCTAGTATCCCGGGCGTTACATGGCCAACCCCTGGAGAATAAACATCCACGAACTCAGCCCGTTTATGAGTGAAATCATCTTCCGCATCAAAGAATCCACGCTCCGCTGACAACACGGGATCGCTGGCTATTGCAATCAATTCATAGCTTTTTGAAAGCTCAGCCCATACCCAAGCGACTACACCAGCGAGAAGGGCCGTGCCCAGAAGAAAGGTATTTCTAAGAGTTGACGTCATTGTCTCTACTTGTGGAAGCCCTAAGGCTTCGTCCTAAATAGGAAAAATAGGCTGTGAAAGCCTGGTTAATTCTTTTGCGTTGCTGCCCCTGTGGATATAGTCCCAACTTTGCCTCTTGACTAGCCTTTGAGCCAGCAACCAAAAAATTATTGTTGATACTGGCATCCTGAATAAATGCTTCGAAAGCCCGAGCACTCAGCTCTACAGGCTCACTGTAGTAGACAGAACCATTTGCTTTATCGGCACTGATGGAAGCAGTCACCAAGTCACTGGGGTTATTACCACTCTCATCCAGCATCACAGTTTTAAAGCACGTAAAAAGTAAGTCATTGAGCGGGTGGGGCACTGGAGTTGCATTCCGCAACCAGGCCTCTGAGGCATACATGGTACTGGGCGTATCACTGAACGCTTTTTGGGCCAAGTAATGATCAAATGCATGAAACCATTCATGGGCAATAGAGCCAGGCCCCGCATTCTTGGCAAGAGAAAAGCTCCGGGCAGTAGGGTCATAAAAGGCAGCCATCCCCGGGCGCCCGCCGATTCCATATTGGAAAGACAATGTACCTCGTAGAGATACCAACGCTTCCGGTCCTTGAAGAATGGTCATTAGATCAACAAGTGCATCATAAAAAAGCCCAGCGGCCCGATCGCGCTCCTCGCGAGTGACCCATCGGCCAACAGCAATTGAGCGAAAGCCGAATCGCTTCCTGACATCCACAAACGAAACGGGTTGTCGTTGCTGGGTTGCAGTGTGACCACTGCGATAAAATGCCCTGGTCAGGACCATAATCAATGCCAGTCGATTGGAGGAGGCTGGATATTAATCCTCTGGATTGAAGGTTTGCAAGAAATGGGAAGTGCTTCTATTCCTTTCAACGAACCCAATTGATTTCTATTCAACCCAGTTAGAAAAGTAATCAACCAAATAGTCAATCGCCATTCGCGCTCGCATGGGTAAAAAGCGACGATTCTGATACACGATCCAGCTACTGGCTCCGCGCCCACAAAAAGATTCCAAGATAGGCTCCAGTAAGCCCTGTTGAATTGAACCACTGAAACTGCTTTTGGGCATATAAGCTATACCCAGGCCTTGCTCACTAGCTTTCACGATCGCATGGGCATTATTTGTTCTCCAGCGCCCACTAACCTTTACGCTTACAGGCTCTCCATTCAGGTCAAAAACCCATTCATCATTGTTAGCCACCAAGCAACTCTGCGTTTTTAGTTGATCGGGGTGATTGGGTATACCATTTTCTTTCAGGTAACTCGGGCTTGCGACAGCCATCATTTGGCGGTCGGCCAGTTTACGAGCAACTAAGCCGGAATCCTCAAGGCGACCATAGCGTATGGCAAAATCAATCCCATCCTCGACGAAATTGACCATCCTGCTATTGAAGTCCATGTCGATTTTCAACCCCGGGTGTTTCAAGCCAAACTCCATCAGGGCAGGGGCAACATATTGCTCAGCAAAGATACCAGCACCGCTAACTCTTAGTGTTCCATTGAGCTGAAACTGTTGCTGGCTAACCTGCTCATTCGCCTGTTGAAGGCCAATCACTAACTCTTTACACCGCTGGTAATAGGCGGTCCCGGCTTGGGTCAGACTTACCTGACGTGTTGAGCGGGCCAAAAGGGATGAACCCAAGCGCTCCTCCAGACGGGAGACCTGCCTACTCACATGGCTAGTACTGCAGCCAAGTTGCTTGGCAGCCGCTGAGAAACCTTGGCTTTCTGCCACCGCTACAAACTCGACTATGCCGTCAAAATTTTCCATGTTTCTCAATCTCGACTATTGCCATTCTGCAAAGGTATTTAACAGATTTTACGCATTATCAGCAGAAGAGGGACAATCTACAATCCCTCCCCACTGAATGCTGACCAACAGAGGAAAGAAACATGAAGAAAGTACTTATTCCAGTGACCAACCACGCCACTCTTGGTGAAACTGACCAGGCAAATGGCACTTACTCACCTGAGTTGACTCACGCGATTCACGTATTTATGGAGAATGGACTCGACTATGACATCGCCTCTATTAAAGGGGGGAAAGCACCACTCTATGGCACTGACATCGAAGGTGACGACATCAACCAAAATGTGCTTAATGATTCAGATTTCCAAAACCGTATCAATAACACCATCCCTATGAGCCAACTGAATACTGCAGACTATGATGCAGTATTCTACCCCGGCGGATTTGGTCTGCTTTCTGACTTGGCAACTAACGAAGACTTCGCAAAGCTAAGTGCCGAGATCTACGAAGAGGGTGGCACATTGGCCGCAGTGTGCCACGGTCCCGCTGGTTTCCTGCCTATCACCCTGAGCAATGGCGAAAAGCTTTTGGCTAGCAAGTCTGTCACCGGCTTCACTCGTGAGGAGGAGATTGACTTCGGCACCATTAATGACATCCCATTTTTGCTGGAAGAATCTTTGGCGAGGGGCGCTGCCCGCTACAACAAAGTACAACCTTGGCAGGAGTTTGTTATTGAAGATGGGCGAGTGATTAGCGGCCAGAACCCAGCAAGTGCACACGGTGTTGGTGTTGCCATCGCCAAACAGCTTGCCAGCTAATACATGGCCTGGCCGGCCCCTCTGGGGTCGGCTCGTGATTCTAAGTAGAGGTGTCCCGTAGTGCAAAATGCAGTTATCTACCCGTCTCTAATGCTTATTGCAGGCATTGGTATACCGATAATGGCCACGCTGAATAGTGGTCTCGGTATTAAGCTTGGTAGTTCAGCCCTGGCTACTACACTGCTATTTCTCGTTGGACTTGTAATCTCCGCGGCCTATCTCTTGAAAACGGAGGGGTTACCCAGTGCTGTTTTTAGCAAAGGTATTGCCTGGTACTTTTACTTGGGTGGGATTCTAGTAGCTTTCTATATACTGAGTGTGACTTGGGTGTCGCCAAGGTATGGCGTGGGTAACGCAGTATCTTTCGTTCTTCTGGGGCAACTGTTCGCCATTAGCGTTATCGACCATTTTGGGTTACTGGGTGCGCAGCAAACCAGTTTGGATACCAAGCGCCTTATCGGTCTCGCCATGATGGTTGTTGGCGTACTGTTGGTAGTAAAGCGCACGTCTTAAGGAGCCTCTGAATAACTACGTGATACCTCTGGTTCACAATCAAGGCGCGGCTTCGCAGGAATGTCTAGACCTTTCAAGAAGTCGCAACGCGGAGTATGCATCGCTCTGTAAGCTCCGAAGAGCGGGCCTTGAAGGCCACAGCTGCTGCGTTGCCTACGGCCATTCACGGCGAGCTGCGCCTAACATCTGCAGCCTTCAAGACCCGCAGAGGCATTACAGAGTTATTCAGAGGCTCCTTAATTTCACAATACTAATCGTTATGTACCGAGATCATATGACTAATTTAATCGTTATGGCAAAAGTCACAGTTCACCCACAATATACTTCTCAGGCATCAGCACTTTTAATCGAGCTGGCGTGTAAGTCAGAACAAGAGTCTGGCTGTTTATCCTATAAAATTTTACCCTCACTGGATGAAGGCAATGTTTTCACTACACTAGAAGTTTGGGAGTCTTCTGAAGCTGAAATGAAGCATTGGAATACAGATCACTTAAAAACCATCATTGCAAAGTTGAATCCACTTCTTGCTGCGGAGGCAAGAATCGAAAAATATACGGAGGTAAAAACTATCTAGCACAACCGTTATTTTATATTGCAACTTTTTGTAATCTTACTTTTATAACATCAATACCTTCATTTTCATTGAAGTGAGTCTAATCGGACATCGGCTTAAAGAAGTGCATATATACCAATGAGATAGCCTTTCTGTTAGGTTATTTTTTGATTTCATAATTAGGAGCGTGGCCTTTCTTATAAACCAGAACTGTTCGCTGAAAGCTCATAAAATTATCTCCTCGCTGATTAATACCACGGGTTTCTACGCTAACAATACCCTGTGTTGGTCTAGACTTGGATTCACGCTTAGAAATGACCTCACTTTCTGCATAAACCGTGTCACCTTCAAAAACAGGTTTGAGCAGTTTAACTTTGTCCCACTCAAGATTGGCAACAACTTTCTTGCTAATAGTATTTACAGTCATACCCGTGACAATAGCCAATGTCAGAGTACTATCTACTAATGGAAGGTTCCATTCAGTGCTCTCTGCGTAATGGGCATCAAAATGGAGTTGCGCTGTATTCATAGTTAACAGGGTCATCCAGGTATTGTCTGTTCGCGTCAGTGTCCTACCTGGGCGGTGCTCGATAATGATACCTTCTACAAAGTCCTCGAAGTAGAAGCCAAAATCTTCGCGATATCGATTGTTGTCAATCTGTTTATAGGGGTTAAATTCCATTTAAGATTACCTCCTTGATTGAGTGATTGTAAGTTCGCTTGGATATACCCGGAGCACTGGCAGATTTGCGCTGGAGTAGCCTTTAGCTAAGACTATTAAAGTTTGAGATTATTTGCTGAGCCTTAGAATAGATCGGGATATCTATCATTCGGCCTTCATATTGGCAGGCTTTACCTGAGGATTCATTGTAGATGCGAACGATTTCCTTTGCTTCCTTATACTGGTCTAGTGTGGGCCTAAAAGATAACTTGATAGTTTTTACCTGTTTAGGGTGAATAGCTGCCTTGCCACTAAAGCCAAGCGATTGAGCCTCATTGAGTTCATTAACTAGTCCACCTTCATCCTTAAAGTTAAAACAGGGGGAGTCATAACAAGCTATCTGTTTGAGTGCGGCAGCTTCGACCATTTTCATACGCGCCCATATGAGTGCTTGTGGGGAGCATTCACAATTCAGATCGGCTGCATAATCAGCGGCCCCAAACATCAAACCTTGTAATTTTTCAGAACTACAGTTAACGATATCATATAAATTAGATGTTCCCTGAGCGGTTTCAATTAAAGCTATAATCGAAATATCCTTATAGGCTTCACTCAAGAGCTCACTGATAAGGTTGATATCATGTTGAGATTCTGTTTTCGGATAAAGCAGCACATCTATAAATGGCTTTTTATCTATAATTTCGGCCAAATCTTTTATTCCATTGATCGTTGACAAACTATTTATCCGAATTGCACTTATAACACCATTCGACCTTGACCTTGAATAAAAATCGATCGCGATATCCCTGGCTCTATCTTTGTCCTCCACTGGTACGCTATCTTCAAGATCAACAATTATTCCATTTGCCCCAACTTCAGACGCCTTAGCAAAGCGTTCCGGTTGGTTTCCTGGGGTGAATAACAATGCGGGGAAAAGCTTTAAATTAATCATTGTATCGCTCAAATAAAGTTTTGCTCTTTGGCCTGCTCCAATAAGCTTTTACGGAATTTAGGGTGTGCGATTTCAATCAAGGCAAGGGTCCGCTCTGTGGTTGATTTCCCCATAAGTCTGCAAGATCCGTACTCGGTTACCACGTAATCGATATCTAACCGAGAGTCTGTGGTGATAGATTTCAAACGTGGAACTATCCTGGAGGTTTTACCACGCTGTGCCGTTGAGCTACTGGCCAGAATAGTCTTCCCATTTTTTGAGTAGTAAACTCCCCTCACGAAATCCAGTTGCCCGCCAACACCCGAGAATTGATGTCCAATGAATTCCGCATTGACCTGTCCACTGAAATCAATCTCAATAAATGAGTTAACTGAAATCATATTATCGATCTGGGCTATTATTTGGGGTTCATTCACATATGACACAGGCAGGCAGAACATAGATGGATTGCCATCTATAAAGTCAAATAGTTCTTTGTCTCCAGCTGCAAAAGTGAATACGCTCACATGAGGGTTAATTGTCTTTCGGGCATTAGTTACTGCTCCAGACTTAATAAGCTTAATCATACCTGGTGTTATCACCTCGGTATGAATGCCCAGATCTTTCTTTTTAGTTAGTTGTTCACAAACTGCATTCGGAATAGCACCAATACCCATTTGGATAGTTGCGCCATCAGGTATTAACGGAACAATGTAGTCACCAATTTTCCTATCTAAATCGGTAATCTCTTTTGGAGATTCCTCCGCTAATTCCATAGTGTTTTCAACAATGGCATCCACTTCACTAATGTGCAACAGGGTGGCCCCCGCTGTACGTGGCATATTTTCATTCACTTCCACAATTAATCGATTTGCGTGGCGCGACAACTCAATAGCATAATCACCATTAGTACCAAAATTGAAATAACCATGCTTATCCATCGGCGCCACAGTTACCAGGAAAGCATCTATTTTAACTTGCTCTCTGATTATTTGAGGGTATCGACTAAAAGATATAGGGACATAGTTAATATATTTTTCCCCTTTTGAAAATCCAGCATTTGCTAATTTAACTTCGTCTTTAGTTAGCATTGAAGAGTAAGGCCTAACCCGGTCCATTAGATCTTCTTGAAAAATAGTTTCCGTCGCGACCTTCCCACAGCGCATATAATAGACTTTTAAATGTGTGATAAATCCATTTCGAATATGCTTCTCTAGTGCTGAAAGTAGGGCTGGTGGGCTAGCGGTGCGCATGCCGATAGAAATAACGCTATCGTCTGGGATTAAATTAACTGCTTCTTCAGGTGTTAGCTGTTTCTTTTTATACAGGGCGTTGTTATCCATAGTAGCTTAACCGATTATTTGGCCACACTGTGATCCTTGAAGCGGCTGCTGTCGCTCTTACGGTCCTGTTACAAAGGCTTTAATAAGCAGAAAACGTTCATAGACCTGCAATCAAGCACTGATAAGGAAGTAAGAGCTACTAAGCCCTGCGATTATAGTTTGTGAATTAAAGCTTGTTTCAAAAGGGCTAGTGACTTAACGATGAATATCATGCAGCTTGTTTGAGCAGATTTGATTCTATGCAGTCAGTATGTTCTAAAAGCTCCGCAGTTGATCTTTATGCCACGGTGGTATTCGTAAAGTACCTAAATTTCTTAATGGTGTTCCATTAGCTTTAAGCGCTATTCACCAAAGATTGCAGCCTATCAGCTGTCTATAAGAAAGAATGATGTGGCTTTAGCTGATCGATCAAGCAGTGGTATGCCAAACCTCAGCAACTACACTTTTGCAAACACTCGTAGATGCCGCACTGGTACTATTCCAAATAGTTCTTTAGCGGTTCCCAAAGCAACCGTTGGAAGTCTATTCATGACAAAGTCAAAACGTCCACTGATTTCCGTCAACCCCTTGAACGGTAAAACTCTGAAGACTTATCACGAAATGTCACAAGAGGATCTCGACAAGGCGATCGGTCGCGCAGACAAAGCCTTTGTAAGCTGGAGAAACCGAAGTTTTAGTGATCGAGCAGTGATACTAAAACGTGCAAGCAACCTATTTGAGGAGCGATCCGAAGATCTTGCCCGCCTGATGGCGTTAGAGATGGGTAAGAAGCTCAGTGATGGTCAAGGTGAATTGGCACTTTGTGCTGAAATTTTTGACTACTACGCCGAAGAGGGCGAAAAAATCTTAGCTCCACAGCAACTTTCCACCCGCGAAGGGGAGGGCACTTTAGTCTTCCAGCCCTTAGGAGTGGTCTACGGCATCCAACCATGGAACTTTCCCTTCTACCAACCGGCTCGCTTTACCGCCGCCAACTTAATCGCCGGCAATGTTGTACTTACTAAACATGCCTCTAATGTTCCCCAGTGTGCCGAAGCCTTCGCACAGCTGTTGTTTGACGCAGGGGTACCGGAAGGGGTCTATACCAATCTACCGATTACATCCGGTGGAGCAGCCTCCATTATTGATGACGATAGGGTCAAAGGAATCTCCTTTACTGGCAGCAATGCCGCCGGGGCAATGGTCGCAGAGCAAGCTGGCCGCAATGTAAAGAAAACTGTTATGGAGCTGGGTGGTGTTGATCCATTTATCGTGCTCGAAGATGCGGATATGGATTTAACGATACAGCGATTTGCAGAGGGAAAGCTGGGCAATTGCGGGCAGATATGTTTGGCTGCGAAGAGAATCATTCTAACTGAGCCCATTGCTGAAGAATTCCTAGACCGAGCTACCAAGTTGTTCCAAGCGCTGAAACCCGGTGATCCTCTTGTAGAAAGCACAGATTACGGTCCGTTATGTACCGAGAAGGCTGCTGAGCAACTGGAGGATCAAGTCAGCAAGTCCGTTAAGGCTGGCGCCCAACTGCTAGTGGGGGGTAAGCGCAATGGCGCATTTATCGAGCCGGGTATATTAACTGAAATACCCGCTGGTTCCCCGGCAGCCGTAGAGGAGTTGTTCGGCCCCATCGCTTGTGTTTGGGTAGTTCCCGATGAGGAGGCAGCGGTTAAGCTGGCCAATGATAGCCCCTTTGGCCTGGGTGGTTCTGTCTATACCCAGGACCATGAAAGAGGCCGCCGTGTCGCGGAACAGTTGGAATGTGGTACTGCCTTCGTGAACCATGCCGCTTCAAGCTACGCCAGTATGCCTATGGGAGGAGTGAAGAAATCCGGCTATGGCCGGGAGCTGGGAGAACTAGGTATTAAAGAGTTTGTCAATCAAAAGCTGATACGGTACTTCTAAGTAGCGCAATATAGACGTGGGCAGAGCAATGAAAGTACTTGTGGCGGGCTCTAACGGTGCAATCGGTCAAATCCTTGTGGGTAAACTTGTCGGCAAGGGGCACGAGGTAACCGCTATGGTCCGCACGGAATCCCAGCAAGATAATTTGCGTAGTACAGGTGCGCGTCCCATTCTTGGAGATCTGACAAGGAAGGAGTCCCTAAACAATGCGGTAAAGGGGCAAGATGCAGTCATTTTTGTTGCGGGCTCCAAGGGTAAAGCATTGGAGTCTGTGGATCGGGATGGTGCTATCCATCTTTGTGATGCAACGAAAAGCGCGGGTATATCGCGCTTTATTCTATTGAGTTCCATTTTTGCCGGGCGACCAGAGCAGGGGCCTGAAAAGCTCCAACCCTATCTAAAAGCCAAACATATAGCAGATGAATATGTAAAAAAAAGTGGCCTCGATTACACGATATTGAGACCTGGTGCCCTAACTGACACATTGGGAACGGGGTTAATCAGCATAAGCGATTTATTTGCTGGGCCAGACATAGAGATCAGCCGAGCCGATGTTGCAGAGGTAATTACCACTGCGCTGGATGAGCCCAAAACGGTCGGTGCGGTTTTTGAATTCATTGGGGGCGAAACCCCGATTCCTGACGCATTAGCACAGCTAAACTAGGTTTTATCATTCAAGTTAAGAACCTCAACGTCTGATCTATAGCCTGCTCACTATTGCAGCGCTGGACCTCCAACTTTTCAATACCAATATCGTTAAGTTTCCCCCGTATTTGGTTCAGTTCAGTATCAGTTGTGAGGCTCGGATGCCTGGTAAGGCGCACTTGCAGAGGTATCTTCGACTGAGCGAGAAGCTTCGCACATTGCCAGGGGGCCACGCCACTGCCATCGACTCCTGTAATAGATGGGTAGGTTTCCGGCATCGCTTTGATATCCAACCCCACCCAATCAAGACTTTGGATCAGACGTTCGAGCCTGCGGGGGTAGATTCCCGCAGTATGCAGCCCGACCTTGAATCCCAGCTCCCTGACTTGGGCAATCGCCGGCTCCAGGGCACTCTGGGCGGTGGGTTCTCCACCAGAAAACACAACGGCGTCCAGCAAGCCCCGGCGACTGTCTAAAAATGTGAGGATCTGATCCCAGTCATAGGCACTGGGTGCTCGCGCAGGTAGTAGATCACCGTTATGGCAGTAGCGGCAGCGCCAGGGGCATCCCTGGCAAAAAACCACCGCTGCCAACTCGCCGGGGAAGTCGATTGCCGTAAACGACGTGAATCCACCGACACGTAACTTATTACTCATAAGTTTTTAGTGCATTCCTGCTGTTGTCCGCCACAAAGAATTGGCGCTCCCGGTGCTCGGATTGTTTTCCCGGATTCCAAAATGAAACTGGGCGGTGGTAGCCCATAACCCTGCTCCATACCTCGCAGCGGGTGCGATCTTCTTCTCTCAATAAAGTGTCTTGTTGGCTCATGGTCTTTCTCCTTGAAAGTTTGGTTTAGTCGCTACAACAGGATTGCTCTCGGGCCAGGAGAGCTTCATCACAGCGAGGGCAGAATTCGTGTTCACCGCTCAGATATCCATGGACCGGGCAAATAGAAAAGCTCGGCGTCACGGTGATATAGGGCAGGCGGTAGTTTTCCAGAGCACGCCGCAATAAGCGGCGGCAACTATCGGCATCAGGCAACTGTTCGCCCAAATAAAGATGAAGCACAGTGCCACCGGTGTAACGGGATTGGAGGGATTCCTGTCGGGCCAGGGCCTCGAAGGGATCATCGGTAAAGCCCACTGGTAGCTGGGATGAATTGGTGTAGTAGGGCGCTTCACTACTACCTGCCTGCATAATATCCGGGTAACGTTTGCGATCTTCGCGGGCAAACCGATAAGTAGTGCCCTCTGCCGGAGTTGCCTCCAGATTGTAGAGATGCCCGGTTTTTTCCTGGAATTCAGTCATGCGCATACGGATATGGTCGAGTAATTGCTCGGCCAGTTCTTTCCCATCTTCCGTAACCACACTTTTGTTGTCGCCACTAAAGTTTCTCAGCATTTCATTGATGCCGTTCACCCCGATCGTGGAGAAGTGGTTGCGCAGTGTCCCCAGGTAGCGGCGAGTGTAAGGAAACAGACCTGCATCCATATGCCGTTGGATGACTTTCCGTTTCACTTCAAGTGAATCACGGGCAAGTATCAGCAGTTTGTCCAGCTGGGAGAGCAGAAGCTGCCAGTTTCCTTTATAGAGATATCCAAGGCGGGCACAGTTGATAGTTACTACGCCGAGCGAACCTGTCTGTTCGGCGGAGCCAAAGAGGCCGTTGCCACGCTTTAACAATTCGCGTAGATCAAGCTGTAAGCGGCAGCACATGGAACGAACCATGTTTGGGCTCAGGTCTGAATTTATAAAGTTTTGGAAATAGGGCAGACCGTAGCGAGCGGTCATGGCAAACAGCCGCTCAGCATTTTCGCTCTCCCAAGGGAAATCCTCACTGATGTTGTATGTGGGAATAGGGAAAGTAAAAACCCTACCGCGCGCATCCCCCTCGCTCATGACTTCGATATAAGCGCGGTTGATTAGATCCATTTCCTCTTGCAGGTCGCCATAGGTGAAGGGCATTTCCTGGCCGGCAATCACAGGCACCTGCTCGCGCAAATCCTGGGGGCAAACCCAATCGAAAGTGAGATTAGTAAAGGGGGTCTGGGTACCCCAGCGGGATGGCACATTCAGGTTAAAGATCAACTCCTGAATGCACTGGCGTACGGTCGCGTAGTCCAGCTGGTCCTTGCGCACAAAAGGCGCAAGATAGGTATCGAAAGAGCTAAATGCTTGCGCGCCCGCCCATTCGTTTTGAAGTGTTCCAAGAAAGTTAACAATCTGTCCGACCGCGCTGGTCAAGTGGGCCGGCGGTGCTGATTCGACTTTTCCCGGAACACCATTCAACCCTTCATGTAATAGGGTGCGCAGCGACCAACCTGCACAATATCCAGCCAACATATCCAGGTCGTGGATGTGTAAATCGCCATCCCGGTGTGCTGCGCCGATCTCAGGGGAATAAACATGATTTAACCAATAGTTGGCAATCATTTTACCTGCGCTGTTCAGGATCAATCCCCCGAGGGAATATCCCTGGTTCGCATTGGCTGCAACTCGCCAATCCGCTTGCTCTAAATACTCTTCAATAGAAGCACCGACATCCACCAGTGTTTGCCGATCAGTGCGCATTTGCGCATGCCGCCCCCGATAAGCGATATAGGCGCGAGCAGTATCAATGTAATCGTTATTGATCAATACCTGTTCAGCAATATTCTGAATCTCTTCAATATCAATGGGCTCACCACTATCAAAGCGGTGCTTGATCACTTTAAGGACAGATTCGGTAAGTTGTTCCGCTTCCTGTTGATCAAAAGATTCCGTTGCCTGGCCAGCACTAAGAAGAGCCAAAGTGATCCTGCGAGCATCAAAAGCCAATGTCCTGCCATCTCGCTTACGCACCAACAGTTGATCTGAACTTACCTGCGAAATCTGTTTTGAAGCTGGTGCGGCTTCGCTGTCGGGTATAGCGGTACTGGTCATCGGCCTTCCTCACAATTTGTGGGGAGAGCATATCGAAGAGGCAGGAAGACCAATTGATCCAGATCACTATATATGGCGCACTGATTAATAGATAAACACAATATGTTGTGCTCTTGCTGTAGGCTTAGGTTAGGGACATACCTACTCTCGGCAAGCCCGAAGGTGAGTTCAGTGCCAGTCGGATGTACCTAACTATAGGGAGCATTGCGTAGTGTTTCCTTCAGCCAGGTTACAAAAGCCAACACATTTCCATTTCTTGAATGGCGGCCAGGTATTAATGCGGAATAGGTAAATCCCTCGATCCCTGAAAGCTTGGAGTCTCCTCTATAGGGAACTAGCCATTGGTTGCGTAAAGCATTTTGAACAAGAAACGAGCTAACTAACGCAATACCCTGGCCAGCTAGGGCTGCCTGGATCACATGATGCTCCAGGTCAAACTGCCGCACACGAATACCATCGAGATTTCTATTGAGGAGAGTTTGCCAGTTCAGCGGTGGAAGTGATGGATTGACCCATTTTGTTTCCAGAAGTTGAGCTTCAGAAATATCCCTAATCTGAGTCAGGTAGCTTGGTGCAGCATAGACACCGATTGTTTCGGTGGCCAAGTGGAGAGCATTCTTTGTACTTTCATCATATTTCCCGTACCGAATAGCGATGTCGATGCGTCTATCTCGCTCGATATCACTCACTTCTTCCCCGGTCACTACTGAAACAATGATATCTGGAAATTTCTGATAAAAATTCTCCAGATGGGGCACAAGCCACATAGCAGCAAAGCTTGAAGTCGTACTAACGGTCAGTGTTTTCTTTGAGCACGTTATTTCACTCACCATTTCAGTGAGCTGCTGAAAAATTTGAGAGGTAGTTTGAGCGAGCATCTGCCCTTCACTGGTCAACTGCACAGCACGGGTTTTGCGCTCGAATAATGTTGTACCCAGGGATTCCTCCAAACCCTTTATCTGATGTGATACGGCTGTCGGTGTTATAAAGAGTTCTTCCGCAGCTCTCTTGAAACTGCCCAGTCTGGCGGCGGCATCGAATACTTTGAGGGCGTTGAGGGAGGGCAGGTTTGGGTACACCGATCGGAATCTCTTATAGATGAGTTTTTCTCATCTATAAGAAGAAATAACTCGTTTGTCAAGGATACTCCCCGGCATCACCATAGATGAACCTTCAGACGGTTTAGTAAAGGTTCCAGACTTTGAAAACACTATTACATATTGACGCTAGTGCCCAGAAGTGGAGCGGCTTAGCAGCACCACAAGACAGTGCGAATATCCCCAGGCATACCTCAATCTCCAAAGCAGTTGCCGCGAGTTTTGTAAGCAGCTGGCTAGAAAAGAGGCCTAAAGATAAAGTTATCCATAGAGATGTTGGTTTAAACCCACCAGGCTTTATTAATCAAGATTGGATTGCCTCGGTTTTTACGCCTGAAGCGGATCGCACCAAGGAGCAGCAGTCCCTGGTAGCGCTTTCTGACACCTTGATTGATGAGCTATCCCAGGCGGATATCATTGTTATGTCCACTTCGATGTATAACTACGGCATGCCTGCCGCACTTAGGGCCTGGTTCGATCAAGTTGTTCGTATCAACAAGACGTTCACCTTTGATTTAGACCGTGGTGACTTCCCCTTAGAGCCTATTATGTCTGGCAAAAAGCTGGTGCTAATCACCTCTGCCGGGGAGTTTGGCTTTGGACAAGGAGGAATCCGTGAGCAAATGAATCACCTGGGGCCACATATCCGAACCTTAAGCCGCTATTTGGGGGTTGAGGAGTTCCATGAAATCAATGCAGAGTACCAGGAATTTGCTGATAAAAGGCACCGGGATTCGATTAAACGAGCTTTCCTCAAAACTCAGGAGTTAACCGCAACGTTGGCTAACTGCCTTTAAAGTTTGCCTGCCAAAGCCAGCTTGTCTCCCCAATAAAGTGGCCAGCGGCTTGTCAGAGTGGCCTCCCGATACTTACTATGGGGAATAGGCGCAAATAGCGTCTTTGCCAGCTCTCAATTTGTACTCGGGTACAAAAAAGTAAATAAGTATCTGAGGATTTATGAAGCAGCGGGTATTTGGCAATTCATCGGACAACAACGGGAATATTACTTTAGCCTCTGGGAACAATTGCCGGTTGATCAGGGTTCGCAGAGACTTAATACCGAATTACCACCTCTTGGTTTTTCCAAAATCCCAGGGAGAACCAAGTAAGGAGTAGGTTAGTGAGATGGTTTCACTTGGCATTGAGCATGCAAGAAGCATTGCCGAATCAATAGTCGGTGACCCAGAAGCCTATACTCTCCTTTACAGTGGTTATAGTGCTCGACGGGAAAAAGGCTGGCATATTCATATCGTATTATTGGGGAATCGATGGAGAAAGGCATGGCTTTATTTGGTATTGGCAGGGAAAAACACTTTACAAGCTACGGGTTTTCGGAAAGATGACGCTCCGAGGATTAGCCAATGAACCAAAATAGATGGCTCAACCTAATGGGGGCACTCAATCTTCCTGAATCCCTTCAGTGCTTCGAAAAGTTAGTTTCTTCGTATGCAGAGAATCATAGGCATTATCATACAGGGCATCACATTGATGCGATGCTGAAGCACTTTGATAAAGTTGCAGAGCTTGCCGAGCACCCCCATGAGGTCGAGCTGGCTATCTGGTTTCACGATGCGATTTACAAGCCTTTTTCCTCTAAGAATGAAGAAAACAGTGCTCTATGGGCAAAAAAGTTCCTGATCGATTCCGGGTATTGTCCCACAGGGGCGGATAGGGTGTACCAATTGATTATGGCAACCTGCCACAATTACACGCCAGTTAGTATTGATGAAAAGCTAATTATCGACATTGACCTAACGATCCTGGGTGCCAGCACAAGCGTTTTCGAAGCTTATGAAAAACAAGTCCGTAAAGAGTATCGGCTGGTACCGATTATGATTTACAAAAAGAAACGCAGGGAAATATTAAGGGAATTTTTGTCTCAGAAAAGGCTTTATCACACCGATTACTTTCACAGTCACTTTGATGCTCAAGCTCGAAGTAATATTAAAAGAAGTTTACAGGCCTTTTGACGTATTCTTGCGTGGTTTAAATGATAATTCAACTTCCCTTAAGGCTCGTCTACAACTACTGGATTCTGCTAACAGTGGTGTTTTTGTGCATTATTACGAGCCTATCCCTGTTTCCACTTCCCGAAGTACCCAATATACCTGGCACCGACAAAACCAATCACTTAATTGCCTATAGTGCACTGATGTTCCCCGTCGCCCTACGCAGGCCTAGTTACTGGTGGCTAATAGGATTATTTTTTGTGCTGTGGAGCGGTGGCATCGAGTTACTTCAACCTTACGTGAATCGAACGGGTGAGTGGTTGGATTTCGCGGCCAATACGGCAGGGATATTGAGCGGCACGCTTATCGCTTGGGTGTTGGGGAAATTCGGGCTGAAGGAGTACAAATCCTAAAAACCTGGATTAGCTCAAGCTCCAGAACTGCTCTAAGTTACCGGTTAATTGATCGGTGTTACGACAAATCACCGGTTGCCAGTGCTCGGGAAAAAGCTGCCAATAAAAAGGTTCTGAAAAGCGGCTATCTACCAGAATGATCACTCCTTTATCAGATTCGGAACGTATAACCCGACCGGCAGTTTGCAGTACGCGAGTTATCCCTGGATAGCGGTAGGCGATGTCAAATCCATGGATGCCAGTGGTTTCCGCAGCATCGCGCTGTAGCTCCCGCTCAACATTAACTTGCGGGAGCCCAGTACCGACGATAATAGTGCCAACCAGCTTCTCCCCAACATAGTCAATGCCTTCACCAAAGATGCCCCCCATAATGGCAAACCCAAGGCTCTTGTTACCTTCGTTGAATCCAGACAAAAACTCAGCGCGCTCTGTCTCTCCCTGTCCCGGCAGCTGTTGTAACAAGGACACTTTCGGGAATCTCGCCTTAAAACTCTCAGCAACTTGCTCCAGGTAACGATAAGAGGGAAAAAATACCAGGTAATTTCCTGCTCGGCTGTAAAAGGTACGGGAAATAATGTCGACGAGGTTCTCTATTGAGCGGTCGCGGGCTTGGTAGCGCGTATCTATATATGGACACAGGAAGACACCCTGTTGCTGCGGCTGAAAAGGCGAGGGCAGTCTTAAGTAGGGCGACTCATGCCCTACACCCAGTTGACTATATATATAGCTAGCTGGGCGCAAAGTCGCAGAGAAGAGTAAAGCGGCCTGGCTATGCTGGTAGGATCGCTGTAAAAACTGTGCAGCATTTAAACACAGCAGCTTAATTTCCTGCTCCTGCCAGGGAGCATCCCGGTTAATCACCCGAGTGACGACTTTATGCTGATCGCAAAGCTCCTGTTCAATAACGGCGTAGCGATAGACAGACCTTAACCACTCCGCTATTTCCTCCGGGGGCGACTGAGAGCTCTCCATCAGTTGGCTGACCGTGGAGAGCACTTTTTGCACGGCTCGAGAAACTGATTCTGGATTCTCTGCTTCACCTGTTGCTGCAGTGACCCAAACTTCGCCCCCCTCAAAAGCACTGCGACTTTGAGCTACGCCAACTTCTCGCAATCGCTTGATCCAATTTTCAATTGCCCGAACCAGAGACTGGATACTTCTCCGCAGTGTCGGAGAATGCCCTTTGCAAGCATTAGCTGCACGGCGACTATCACGGCGGGATAACTTTGCACTGTACATTTCCTGGGCGCGGTCGATCAAATTATGAGCTTCATCGACTAACAGTGCGCGGCGATTGCGCTGATCCTGAAAACTGGTCAGGCGTACCAAAGGGTCAAACACGTAATTGAAATCACATACCACCAAGTCTACCCAAGGCAATATTTGAAGGGAGAGTTCAAAGGGACAGATTTGCTGCTGATCCGCCACATCAGCAATCTCTTTGGGAGTTAACTGGGGCCGGCCGAGCAGGGCATCCATTGCAACTGGAAGTCGATCATAAAACCCTTTTGTTCTCGGACAGATGCCGTCATCATCACGGGTACAAAGCCCCAGGTTACAGGCACAGGTTTTTTCCCTTGCTTGAATTTCAAGTAAAGATAACTGCAAACCACTCGCCTGAAGTGCCTCAATGGTTTCCCGCACCATTTGCCGACCGGAATTCTTTGCTGTCAGGTAAACCAGCTGATCCAGCTTTTCCTCGCCAATTGCCTTTATGGCTGGGAATAGGGTGCTGATTGTCTTGCCGGTTCCCGTGGGTGCTTCAGCCACCAGCTCACCACCGTCCCGGAAATACCGGTAGGCTTCCACTGCCAGTTGGCGCTGGCCGGGGCGGTATTGTGGAAAAGGGAAAGCGAGCTGTTTCGCCGTATCAGTAAGCTGTTGCCGATGTTCCTGCCAAGCCCTGTGCCAACACAAATATTTTGTGAGAGCCTCAAGAGTGAAGGCCTTTAACTCACTAAAGCGGTACTCTATGCACTCTGGATAGGCCTTGCGCTCCTTGAGGTTATACCAGACAACTTGCAGGGCAACTGTATCTGTATCACCTGTAGCGTCTTCATTTACCAAGTAGCAATAGCCGTAAATTTTTAGCTGGGCCCAATGCAATTCCTTGGTGGCTTCGGGCAACTTCGATGGGGGTAAATAAGTGGTCTTAATTTCATCCAGCTGAGCCGGTTTATGCAAATCACTTTTCGGGTGAAAAATGTCAACCCGGCCGCTCAAAGTAACCTGCTGTTCCATCCAATCTATTTGGGTCTTGAGCTTGTACTCTGCCTCAGCGCCTTTGGGCCGCTGATTTTGTAGCTTCTGATGAGCCCGAATCCCTTCCTGGGCAGAGGGCCCAGAAGTTGGCTCCCGAATCAAATCCCCGCTGCGGCAGGAAAAAGCGACTAGCTCTCCCACAGAGAGATTCAAAGTCTCAGCCGACTCTAAGCTATCCAAAGCTAGCGCCACTCCACATGAATTACCCGATGAGGGATCGCCTCTTCAGCAAAAAACGCCAGCCAGCGTTCTTGGTTTTTTTGTAAGCGATCCCCAGGACCTTTAACCTCCACGAGTTCATAGTGACCGGAGGGAGCAAAGAAAATGAGATCCGGCAGACCATTTCTGTTCTGTGTGATATCGCTGAGCATACGAGCAAAAATTGAACGCCAATGACTTAGTGGGATTCTATCCAGCGCCTCCTCAAGTAGTTCTGTAGACAAAACCTCCCAAGCAACCAAAGGGTTGGCAATACCTTGTTTCTCAGCAAAGGTAGCGAGGACACGGGACTTCAAAGACTCATGCTCTATTTCAGCCAATCGCTGGGTGAATAGCGCTTGACGGGAATAGTAAAAATCCGCGGTGCGAAAATCAGCTGGGGCTACCTGGAAGGGATTGAAAAAAGCACCAGGCACAGGTGCAAATAGTATGTCCCATATATAGAGGCCCAACACACCGGTGAATAGGGTGTTCTCTACATAAAAACACTCACCACCACTAGAACCTTCAAGGTGCTCTGCCACCAGTAGCTCAACACAGATTTCCCCCTGCGCCAAACTTATCACTTCAGTGGGGGCTTGGATTTTATGAGGTGCCTGCCAGTTGTTGAGGCCTCCACTTCGTTTGGCTGTGCGGTAACCAAAGCTAAGAGCAAACTCTGTTTCTGCCTGGTCCATAGGGGAGGCTATTATTTCCTCGCATATTTCCAATGCTAGAGTGTCGTACCCTTGCTTTACGGCAATGCGTGCGCGGCGCTCACGGGCGGGAGGGGTTTTACAAAGTTGATATAGTGCATCGGCCTGCTCAAGAGCATTGAGCCGCTCAAGCTGCCGTGCCAACTTAAGACGTATTCTGTCCAGCCGACGAGCCAGGGTTGAGTCACCATCAATACCTTCTGGCAGTTGAGCAGATAAGGCTATTATGGCTTCTGCATCTTCCAGTAATGGCTCTTCTAACAGCTCCAAGCATTGATAGTAAAGCAGATACTGATCAATTTGTGCTCGGCTTTTAAAGGGGAGATTTTGCTTATCCAGCGGATAGGACTCATAGCGATAAAGCCCAAGATCCCGCAATACATAGTCGGTAAGATCCTGATTCAAGTTGCCAAAGTAACACAGTTTGAAAGTCTGGAAATGCTCAGCACCCTGGACGGCTAGTACCCGGTGCTGAGAAAGCAACTTCACAAACCAGTCACTCAAACTGGACTCTTCGAGCAATAGTTGCTCAAGGGAAGGGCGACTTAGCGACTTGGGTATATCCGGGGGAGCTGCCGCAAACAATTCAGCTTTGGTAAATAGTGGTAGATATTCTTGTGACGTTAACACTGGGTTATAGCAAAGTAATCCAGCATGATCCAAAGTAGCTGCGGCACTTTCAATGCTCTCTATCTCACCGTAGCTAAGCTTCTCCAGGCGGAAAAGGGCCCCATTAGAGGAGGGCACTCCTTTGCGAGATAGCAAGCGTACATAAAGACGCTGACTATAAATATCCAACTCTTGGAAGGTTTTGAAAAACTCTTGCTCAGATGTGCTAAGAAGCGAGGAATAACGTTGGCTAACAAATTCAATCAACGCTTTGAAATTGTCCAGGTAGTAGCCAGTTGGCAATTCTATCGGTTGGGTCATGGCACAAGCGCTAGTTTTTCGATCTATCTATCGTCGATACCGCACACCAGTTCCTTATGACGTGATATGCAAACAATGAGGCAGAGGTTACTCTAGAGCTGTATGGTTATACAGCAAGTTAGCCCGGTGAACAAACAACAATCCCAAGCTTTCTTCTTAGTTATTCAGCCATTTTTTCCTATGGCAACTCCCTTGATGCTCATCCAGGCTTGCAGTCGAGGCTTATAAGCGGTCGCCCCATAAGATTTAACCAATAAGGGATCACCTCTATGAAAGTGACAAATTCTGTGACTGCTGCCACGCTATTTGCCGCCAGCGTATCTGCTCTAGCTGATAATAATGTCACCCTGGTATTCCAGGAAGGTACTGGCAATAGTGCAACTTCTGATCAGTCCGATGGTACTGTGCACAACAACTTGATTGTTCAGACCCAAATCGGCGATTTCAATGACTCGGATGCATCCCAAACTACGAGCACTTCTGAAAGCACTATTGAATTGGTGCAGACGGGAAATTTGAATCAGGCCTCAGCAGTGCAACAGAATGCAACGCAGCTTACTACTTCCTCCCTAACCCAGAGTGGCAGTAATAATACAGCGACCTTGCTGCAGGATGATGCTCAATTCAGCTCCTTCACCGGCATGCAATCTGGAGACTTAAACGACATCCAAGTCCTGCAGCAGGAAGATGTTACTTCCACCACACTTGTTGCATCTCAACAGGGAATGTCTAACACATTGGTTTTAGATCAGCGTATAAGGGTGGATAGCACTAGCGCCATGTTCACCCAAGTTGGTGACTCCAACTTCGCCAATATAGATCAGGATAGAGATGTAACCTTTACCTTTGCCATGGCCAGCCAGACTGGCTCTTCCAACTTTTTAGATATCGAACAGGATGAAGTCACGACGACGAGCACTGCAATAATAACGCAGATAGGTAATTCAAATACCGGAAGAATAGAACAGGAAACTGATGTTTCAGCTGCTACTGGGATAGTCACCCAGATTGGTGACAATAACATTGCAAATGTGGATCAGGAGAATATTACCTCAAGCAGCGGTGAGGTAATGCAAACCGGCTCTTCTAATACGGTAAATCTTGATCAAGGGAACGAAAATATTGCCGCTATTGAACTTATTTCCTGTACCACTCTAGTAATCCAAGATGGCTCAGCCAATACAGCACAAATAGATCAGGGGCAGGACGGGTCTTTGCTCACTAGTTCACTGGTGCTCAATCAGTTTGGTGATTCTAATTCTTCCCAGATTAATCAACATAGCGGTATTAGTAGCAGCATTCTGGTGACGCAAAACGGTGTTTCCAATACTCAAACAACTTTGCAGGTTGGCAGTGGTGAAATCGCATTAACCACGCAAACTGGCACAGGTAATGTTGGCAATACCTTCCAATAAAACACTTACTGAAAGTGGTTAAGGCTAGCGTAGATATTATTTAAAATATCGCATCACCTTTTGATATCGGTACACTGCGTACCAAGTAAAGAATATCACTGAAATCCAAATCATAGTAATGATTTGGATTTCCAGTACTGACATATTGAATTCACCTATGACGGAGAAAAATTCAAACACGTCAGTGCAGATTAAAATGGGCAAATAGATACGCCAAGCATTTGAGAAGGCAATCCTTTTCGAGAAAGCCAATCCAAACAAAGCAACAAAAAATACAATATAAACTAGCAGGCTAAAAATCATCCACCAAATAGGGAGGTCCCACTCATCGGCGTTGAAACCAAGATATTGGGAGTAGACTTCCAGCGGGGCAAGAATAAAAAGGAGTACCTTCCAACCAGCACTGGGTTTGTAGTGTGGAATAGAGTCTGTAAGGGGGCTATCTGGTGTCTGATACATATCCTGCATCTCGAAACGTCCTTATTATTTACCACTATTCCGGATAGGCACTAATTGCCAACCCGAAAGTTACCTCTCGCCATTCCCTGAGCTAAATTGAGATGATCATTACTTACTAGCTAGGCTCTGTGACTATCAAAATTTGAACAGCGAGGATATTGTCTGCAGCTTCAAAGTCAATACTTGACTCAAGTGTTTGTCGATAATGTGAGGCAGCTCATCGCATACGTGTGACAATATAACCTGCTTTCTTGCAGTTCAAACAAGGTGAAGTCATGATGTCAATCGAATGCCAATGGCCAAGCGATAAACGGCAAACTACTTCTACATTCTGGCTGCAGTAATAGCCGACAAGAATTGCTTATAAGTGCACTAATCCATAGGATTGAAGTGGCCGACAGTTTTAAATTTCAAAGGCCAATTAAAGGGCAGAGCGTGCAAAATCCTTATCAAGCACCTGAGAGCGAACTCGACAATCGCCCCCCCGTCTATAGCCCTAGCGTAGGCTGGAAAATTGTCTTTTTTATCCTTCTACCACTGGAGCTGTATTCCCAATATACGGTTTTGACCGATGGCACCACAGGCATCCCCTTTTGGTGGCTGGTAATCAGCTTGATTGTTTCCTCCCTTTTCTACGTCGTACTGTTTGGATTAGCGTTTGCCAAAAGAATAGGGTTCGAACAACTTTGGATCTTTTTTATTCCAGTGATTGTGCTTATCGATATTTTTGAATTTTCTTTACTCGCCATCAACTTAAACAAACTCGGAGCAGGCGTAGCCCTTGTGATGGCAAGTACTGCGCCAATCATCGTGCTTAGATGGTATGTCGTATATAAGTATCAGAAGGTTATGAAATACTTTGCCTAAAGGGTGCACCCCACCTCAATAAGGATTCAGAGCTATGGCTTTTCTCTAAACTTTATTCTTAGCATTTTGGCACTTTTGTCTTAGTGCAATTAGCCAGTACAGACCTAAAAATCAGTAGGTCACCAACTACTGCTCTTTCGGAGCCGGCTCTCGGCTATTCGTGGAAATGCTTAAACTGGCAGCGAATGACCTGGATCGTTTGATTCAGACAATTCGCAGTGAAGGTTACCAGCTCTTTGGCCCGATACTGCATAACGGGGCTATAACCTATGGTGAGATTGAAACTCCCACAGATCTACCCCAAGGATGGACGGATCAGCAAGAGGCGGGGCAATACCGGGTGGAGCTCCGCAATGACAAGGCTTATTTTGGCTACGCCGTTGGACCCCATTCCTGGAAGCAGTTTCTTCAGCTGCCCCAGCGCCAGCTCTGGAGCGCTAGCCGCTCTGGAGAAGATGTTCAGATTCTGGAAATTGAAGAGCCTCCGGTCAAGTTAGCGTTTCTCGGTGTTCGCAGTTGCGAACTACACGCCATTGCTATCCAGGACCGTGTCCTCGCACAGGGGGATTACGCCAACAGCAGCTATAAGGCACGTCGAGCACAGCTGTTCACTATCGCTGTGGAGTGCACAACAGCAGCAAATACCTGCTTCTGTACCTCAATGAACACAGGCCCGCAGGTGCAACTGCCCAGTGATCTGGTAATCACCGAAGTTCTGACCTCCGATGCCCACTTCTTCCTCATACGCAGCGGAAGCCCTCAAGGCGACAGAGTGTTAAAGCAATTACCCACTGTTGACGCATCAGAAACGGAGAAACAAGAGGGGCAAGCTGCCGTTCAGCAAGCCGAAAATCAAGTGAGTAACGGTCGCCGCAGCTTTGACAGCTCTGACCTGAAGACACTGCTTTATCGCAATTATGACAACCCAAACTGGGATAAAGTCGCGGAGCGCTGCCTCTCCTGCGCCAATTGCACTATGGCTTGCCCCACGTGCTTCTGCTCAACCGTTGAGGACACAACAGATTTAACCGGAAATGAAGCACAGCGCTGGGAGCGTTGGGATTCCTGCTTTACGGCTGAGATTAGCTATTTGTCTGGCGGCCCAGTTAGGGCGGATACCCGCAGCCGCTATCGGCAGTGGATGACTCACAAACTGGCCACTTGGTATGACCAATTTGACAGCTCTGGCTGTGTCGGCTGTGGACGTTGTATTACCTGGTGTCCAGTAGGCATCGATATCACGGAAGAGATACAGAATATTCGCGCCCAGGAACAAAAATGAAAGTTGTCACCACCTTACTCAAGGAGCACCCTTTCTTTACCGGGCTGGCAGACAAGGACCTGGCATTCCTCTCCGGGTGTACAAGCAATAGTCACTATAAAGAAGGCGAATACCTTGCCAGGGAAAACACTCCGGCTAACCATTTCTTCTTAATTCGATCTGGACGTGTCGCCGTAGAAACCTTTGTCCCCAACTATGGGCCCCTTTGCCTGATGACACTGCATGGTGGAGATATATTCGGCTGGTCCTGGCTGTATCCTCCCTACTTGAGTGCTTTCGATGCCCGGGCCCTGACCTCAGTTCGCAGCCTTAAACTCGGCGGGCAGTGCCTCCGAGATAAGTGCGAAAAAGAACCGAGACTCGGTTTCGAATTGATGAAACGGTTTACCAAAGTTGCTACAGAACGACTGCAGGCAGCACGAATACAGTTGTTGGACCTTTACGGGCCACATCCGTCACAGGGAATCCCTCGCTGTGATCCCTGAATTATGGCGTGTTACCCATCGGCGCGAAGAATTTCCTGGCACTGTCACTCTATCCCTGATGCGAGTAGCTGGGACCCCATCACCCATTCAGCCCGGGCAATTCAATATGCTTTATGCCTTTGGTGCCGGGGAGGCTGCTATCTCCTTAAGTGGCCCCAGTACGTCATCCGCTGACCCACTTACCCATACGATTAAAGGCCAGGGACTTGCTACCCAAGCGCTTTGCAAGCTGGAAGTTGGAACGCAACTGGGCATCCGGGGACCATTCGGGCAGGGGTGGCCAACTCACTTGGCGGAAAATCGCCCCTTAGTGATTATCGCCGGCGGACTCGGGCTAGCGCCTTTGCGTCCCCTGATCTACAGCTTTCTTAAGGGGCACTTGCCGGCCAGAAGCCTACAAGTTCTCTATGGGGCTCGTCGCCCCGAAGAAATGCTCTACCAGCCAGAGCTTGGTCACTGGCGCAGCTCATTTGAACTGGTGACATCTGTGGACCACGCCAGCACAGACTGGAACGGGCATATTGGTGTGATTACCGACCCTCTGCGTGTCACTCATTTGGAGTGCAATGATGCTTTAGTGTTTGTGTGTGGACCGGAGATCATGATGCGCTTTTGCATACAGGTTCTTCTCCATAAAGGTGTGGATGAATCCAATATCTATCTATCCATGGAGCGCAACATGAAGTGTGCCATTGGAATCTGCGGCCACTGCCAGTGGGGACCTAACTTTGTTTGTAAAGATGGCCCTGTCTTTTGCTACCGGGATATTCGCTCATGGTTTCAAATCAACAGCCTATAGCGAGTAGTGATCCTCCCCCCAAACTTGCAGTCTGGAAGTTCACCTCCTGTGATGGCTGCCAACTGAGCCTGTTGGATTGTGAGGATGAGCTTCTCTCTTTGGCAGCCCAGGTAGATATCGCCTATTTCCTGGAGGCTTCCAGTGAGGTGAAAGAGGGTCCTTTTGATATCTCTATCGTCGAAGGCTCCATTACCACGCCAGCAGATGAAGAGAGAATCCTAGAGGTCAGACGTCAGTCCCGCTTTCTAATCAGTATTGGCGCCTGTGCAACAGCTGGAGGGATTCAGGCACTTCGCAACTTTGCCGATGTGCAGGAGTTCACCGATGTGGTCTATGCCCACCCGGAATATATCGCCACTCTCAAGGAATCCACACCAATATCAGGGAGGGTACCAGTAGATTTTGAATTACAGGGGTGTCCGATCAACAAGCATCAATTGCTTGAAGTAATCAGTGCATTCCTGCACCGGCGAGCCCCCCAGGTTGCCAATCACTCGGTGTGTATTGACTGTAAATTGCGCGGCAATGTTTGCATCTGGGTTGCCCATGGCACCCCTTGTATGGGGCCTGTTACACACGCGGGATGTGGCGCTATTTGCCCCAGTTACAACCGCGGTTGCTACGCTTGCTACGGTCCCAAGGAAAATCCCAACACCGAATCACTTTGCCACTGGTGGGATGAAAAACTAAATGTAGAAAATACTTTAATTATTGAAAACCTTAGAAATTTCAATCCACTAGCGCATTCTTTTAAAGTGCAAATTGAAGATAGACAAGAAGACGGGAAGCGTTAATTTCCCCAAACATTGGTGATAAATCTGCCTCCAGGTGAGCTTTATGGCGGATCGCAGCAAAACGATTAAGGTAGATTATCTCGCTCGGGTCGAAGGGGAGGGAGCCCTCCATATCGACTACGACGATAGCGGCGTACAAAATGTACAGCTCAAGATTTTTGAGCCCCCAAGGTTCTTCGAAGCCCTTCTCAGAGGGCGCGATTACTTGGAAGCCCCAGATATCACCGCGCGCATATGTGGGATCTGCCCGGTTGCCTACCAGATGAGTGCTGTGCATGCCATGGAGAATGCCCTGAACCTAAAGCCCGGCGGCGCTTTGCGTATGCTTCGTCGATTGCTTTACTGCGGTGAATGGATCGAGAGCCATATGCTGCATATCAGCATGCTCCATGCACCAGATTTCCTCGGCTACCCCAATGCAGTCGCAATGGCTAAGGATCATCCAGAGATTGTTAAGAACGCGCTGGAGATTAAAAAGGCGGGCAATGCCCTGGTTCGCCTTATTGGTGGGAGGGAAGTACACCCGATTAATGTGAGGGTAGGGGGTTTCTACAAGGTTCCGGAAGCTCGTGAACTCACAGCCTTGGTAGCGCAGCTGGAAATGGCTCGGGATCTCACCGAGCGACTGGTGCGCTGGTCCGCGGCTTTGCCTTTCCCCAGCTACGAATGGCGAAGGGATAATCACTACGAATTTGTCGCTCTAACGCACCCGTCAGAATACCCAATGAACGAGGGCAGGATCACCTCCAGTGCGGGACTCAATATTAGCGCCCAAGACTATGAGAACCACTTTGAAGAAGAGCACGTCGCTCATAGCACCGCGCTGCACTGTACTTTACGGGAGCGGGGTGCCTATCTGGTGGGCCCCATCGCACGCTACAACCTTAATCGCGACAAGCTGTCGCCTCGAGCATTGCAATTAGCGGAGGAGATCAACTTTAGTGCCCCCTGTTTAAATCCCTTCCAAAGCATCCTCGTTAGGAGCCTGGAGGTACTACATGCCTTTGAAGAAGCTCTGCATATTATTGATAGATACCAACCCCCAGCCGAGCCTCATTTAAAGACCGAGCCGAGAACCGCAAGCGGCTGTGCAGCCACCGAAGCACCCCGTGGGCTTCTGTATCATCGCTATGACATTGATGAGAAAGGCAAGATTACGACGGCAAAAATTGTCGCTCCCACCTCACAAAACCAGAAGACCATCGAAGATGACCTCCGCTTGATGTTGCCGAGCTTTATGCACTTTCCTGAGGATAAATTACAGGGGCTATGTGAACGGGCGATAAGGAATTACGACCCCTGCATTTCCTGCTCCACTCACTTCCTACAGCTACATTTGAATTATGGACAAGCGCAAAGTAAGCAATCCATGGTTAATGGTAAGCCTGGGGAACCCCCTGCGCGGTGATGATGGAGTAGGGCCACATATCATCGCTCGACTTCGCCAAAAACTTGGAGGGGCGGTGGAATACCTCGAAAGCGGCGGCGATATTTTACATTTGCTCACGCAATGGAAAGGTCGATGGGTTTGCCTTGTAGACGCCATGATAAGCGATCAGCACCCTATCGGGGAGGTTGTCACCATTGATGGGCTTGAGAGTGCTCTTGCTCCATCGATGTGCAATACATCAAGCCATGGATTTGGGCTGACCGAAGCGCTGACCATGGGAAAGCACATTAATTCGCTGCCGGCACATCTGGATGTTTTTGCGATCAACTCAGAAAGTCTGGCAAAAGGGCAAGGGTTATCGCCCAAAGTGGCCAGTGCAGCCCATCGAGCAGAGCAAATGATTATCGCGCACCTAACGCTATACAGCGGAGACCACTATGCACGAACAGAATCTCATCAAAAACCTGATCGATAAAATCCAGGAACTGGCCTCTGATGAACCCGGCAGGCCGATCGGCGTTCGCTTACGCTTGGGTGCCCTGGCGCATATGTCTGCAGCGCATCTGAGGGAGCATTTTGACAGGGAGATACTCGGGACTTCTCTCGAGGGGATTAAGCTGGAAATTGATGAGCTTAAGGATATTAATCACAAGGAAGCCCAGGATGTAATCCTGGAGAGCTTAAAGTTTGAGGAGACTGATGGCCACTGAACGCCGCCGGATTGAAATCGCCGGATTGGTGCAGGGAGTAGGATTCCGGCCCTTTATCTATCGCCTGGCCGATAGCTTTCAATTGAAAGGCTGGGTGGCCAACTATAGCGGCGGCCTGAGAATTGAAGTCCAGGGCAAAAGCCGGGAAATCGAAAAGTTTATCGATAAGTTATCTTCAGAGAAACCTCCCTACAGTCGCATCACTCACATTGAATCCTATCCGGTGGCTCTTCAGGCAGAATACGGTTTTCGAATCTTACCCAGTGTCCGTGATGCCAGTAGTTCAACCATCGTTTTACCAGACCTGGCTCCCTGTGATGATTGCCTCAGGGAATTGTCAGACCCTAACAATCGCCGCTATGACTACCCGTTTATCAGCTGTACTCTTTGCGGCCCCCGCTACAGCATCATTTACAAACTGCCCTACGATCGTGTCAACACCTCCATGCACCACTTCCCTTTGTGCGGAAAATGCTCGGGGGAGTACCGGGACCCCCTCAATCGACGCTTTCACGCGGAACCCAATGCCTGCCCACAGTGCGGTCCTCAATTACTTTTCTCTAATACTGCCGGCGTTACAATTGCGAAGAAGAGTCGGGCACTATCCAAAGCCCTTGATGCCCTTGCCCAGGGGAAAATTATTGCCCTTAAAGGGGTAGGCGGCTTTCAACTGTTAGCCGACGCCTCCAATGGTAAGGCGCTCGCCAACTTGCGCCAGCGCAAACAACGTCCGCATAAGCCGTTCGCGCTTCTATATGACGAGCTGAAAAGTGTCTGCCAGGATTGCTGCGTCTCGGAGCAAGAGGCGCAGCTACTATCAACCCGAGAAAGACCGATTGTTCTATTGGAAGCGAAGGATGACAGTCACTCCAGGATACATCCGCTGGTCGCTCCAAATCTTGCCGACTTGGGGGTGATGCTGCCTGCATCACCTTTACATTACTTGCTCGCGCAAAAGTATCGAGCCCCTCTTGTCGCTACTAGCGGTAATCTCGCAGAAGAGCCTATTTGTACAGAAAATGATGAGGCGTTTGAGCGCTTGGGTAAAATCGCTGACTATTTCCTGGTTCACAATCGCCGAATTTTGCGCCCACTGGATGACTCTGTACTCAGGGTGGTCAATAACCGTCCGCTGATGTTGCGTCGAGCCCGGGGCTACGCGCCACTTCCCATTACCTTGCCTAGACCAGGCCAAAAGGGCGAAAGTGAACGAGAAAGCTTCCTGGCCCTGGGCGCGGACCTGAAAAACACAGTTGCACTGTCTCACGCCGGGTGGGCATATCCCAGCCAACATATTGGCGACTTAGGAAGTGCCAATACCCTGAAGCACTTCAACCAAACTATTGGCGACCTCACCAAACTACAGCAGTGCCGCCCGAAAAAATTAATCCACGACCTCCATCCAGGCTATACCTCTCACCGCTGGGCTATGAAGCAAAGAGCTGTGCGTATTGGCGTTCAGCACCATATTGCCCATCTATTCTCCTGCATGGCAGAACACGCTCACTCAGGGCCTGCACTGGGAATCTGCTGGGATGGAACTGGTTACGACCGCAGTGGCATTGTTCGCGGTGGAGAATTCTTTCACTGGAATGGACAATCTCCTGTCAAACACATCGCAAGTTTTCGCACATTCCCGCTGCCAGGCGGTGAAAAGGCCGTACGGGAGCCCAGACGCTCTGCGGCTGGACTTCTGTATGAAATCTCTGGGTTTGTCGCCCTGGAGAATCGACAATTAAAGCGCTGCTTCACCCGCGGCGAGCGTCAAAACCTGGTCACCATGTTAAAAGGTGAGATTAACAGTCCACCGTGTAGCTCTGTCGGCCGCCTTTTCGATGCGGTATCCGCACTCCTGGGACTGACTACGCATACCAGCTTTGAAGGGCAGGCAGCCATGGCTCTAGAACAGTGTGCCCGTGGCGTCAGCTCTAAAGACAGCTACCCCTTTAGCCTTGTTCAAAAAGGGGACCTGCTGGAACTGGATTGGACACCCTGTATTAGTGCTTTGATCTACGATGAAAACCGATCACTGCCACAAAGGGCCGCTGCATTTCACAACACCCTCGCGCAGATGGCGCTGGCAGTAGCAACGCAACAAGGTGAAAAGAATATCTTTCTGTCCGGCGGTGTATTCCAGAACAAGCGGCTTACCGAAACCGTCACTGCGCTTCTGGAAAGCCAGGGCTTTTCCGTTCACAGCCACAGCGAGGTCCCCCCAAATGATGGCGGAATATCGCTGGGCCAGATCCACTACGCACAATGTATGGATGCTGCTGGGCAATCATTGGGAGAGGAGAGTTCCTAGTGTGCCTGGGAGTTCCCGGAAGAATCGAATTAATAGAGCAAGAATCAGCCATGGAGCGCACTGGAAAAGTTTCCTTCGGCGGTATCAGTAAAGCTGTAAATTTATCACTGGTACCCGAGGCTGAAGTAGGAGACTACGTGATCGTTCATGCTGGAGTCGCGATCAGCAAGTTGAGAGCAAAAGAAGCAAATAAGGTTTTCGAGTACCTCAAAACATTGGGTTGAGTCAGCCTGTAATGAAATACCTCAAGGAATACCGCAACGGCGAGAGCATCAAGCTAATTGCGGCAGAGATTCAGAAAGTCACTACTCGCCCATGGACTCTAATGGAGATCTGTGGAGGGCAAACCCATGCCATCGCAAAATACAACTTGCAGCAATTACTGCCCGAGGAGACTCAATTAGTACACGGACCCGGTTGCCCGGTTTGTGTCACACCTCAGGAAATCATCGATAGAGCTATTGCGATTGCTGCAATGCCCAATGTTATCTTCTGCTCCTTTGGCGATATGTTACGAGTCCCCGGTTCATATCGAGATTTACTAGAGGTCAAAGCTGCCGGAGGCGATGTCCGTATTGTCTACTCGCCGCTGCAAGCGCTCAATGTGGCAGAGCAGAACCCCACCAAGCAGGTCATATTCTTTGCGGTGGGTTTTGAAACGACTGCTACCGCCAATGCCCTGGCGCTGTCCCTCGCCAAGCAAAAGCAAATCGACAACTTTTACGCATTGATATCCCAGTTTTTGGTTACACCGGCGATTCAATCGATATGTGCCCGTGAAGACTGCCGAATTCAAGGTTTCCTAGCTGCCGGCCACGTTTGTGCAATAACCGGATATCGGCAATACCGCAGCTTGGTGAAAAAGCACCAGATTCCAATAGTGATCACAGGCTTTGAACCCCTGGATATTCTTGAAGGCGTACTCCGGTGTGTCCGTCAATTAGAGAGTGGTCGCAGTGAAGTAGAAAACCAATATCAGCGCGCGGTTACTAAAACAGGTAATACCGTTGCCCAAGACTTGATTAAACAGGTTTTTAAAGTAGCAACACAACAGTGGCGCGGCATAGGTGAGATTCCTGCTAGCGGTCTGGTATTGAGCGATGATTACTCAGGATTTAATGCAGAACAAACATTCAATCTGCCAGCATTGAGCATTTCTGAAAACAGGGGCTGTATCAGTGGGGATATTATGCTGGGGCTAAAGAAGCCCGGGGATTGCCCTCACTTCGCTAAGACCTGCCAACCCCAGCAACCGCTGGGGGCGCCAATGGTTTCCACTGAAGGCGCTTGCGCGGCCTACTATCGATACCAGAACCAGGTGGAATCGAATGAATCTGCAGTGTCCAATTCCACCAACCGCTGACGAGGTCGTACGCCTCGGCCATGGCAGCGGTGGGGAGATGACCCAACGCTTGATCGATCAATATATTCAACCTGTCTTCTCTAACCCCTGGCTATCCCAGGCCCATGACAGTGCAACACTTCCATGGAAACCGGATCAGCTCGTATTTACCACCGACTCCTTTGTAATCTCACCGCTTTTCTTTCCCGGAGGAAACATCGGTGAGCTCGCCGTTTATGGCACCGTCAACGATTTAGCCATGGCCGGCGCGGAACCCAAGTTTTTAAGCTGCGGCTTGATTCTCGAAGAGGGGTTGCCCCTGGATACTCTCCAACGTGTTCTGATCTCGATGGCTGAGGCTGCCCGGAACTCAGGAATTACCTTAGTCACCGGCGATACCAAAGTGGTAGAGAAAGGGAAGGGGGATGGGCTCTATATCAATACCAGCGGTATCGGTACCCTGATAAGAGAACAACCCATTGATCCCAACCGTATTTGCCAAGGTGACTCTATTATCCTGTCCGGCGATCTCGGCCGCCATGGCATAGCAGTGATGGCCATCCGAGAGGGACTCGAGTTTGAAAGTGATCTCCTCAGCGATTGTGCGCCACTGAATGGTGTAGTTGCACAAATGATCAATGCCGGAATTGAAGTTCATTGTCTGCGAGATCTCACACGAGGTGGGCTAGCCACCGCATTGGTGGAGCTAGCGGAAAACTGCGGACGGACCTTTGTCTTGGAGGAGAGCAAGATACCTGTTTGTGATGCTGTGCAAGGCGCTTGTGAGCTACTGGGGCTAGACCCACTCTATGTAGCGAATGAGGGGCGTTTTGTGTCTTTTGTCCCTGAAGCAGGTGTTAAGATGGCACTTTCCATTCTTCGAAAAGCAACAGCAGATAGCAGCTTTGCGGTTATTGGTACTGTTGGGGGAGGAGGTAGCTCCCAGGTTATTTTGAAAAACAATTTGGGATGTGATCGGTTATTGCAGCGTTTACCTGGGGAGCAGTTGCCAAGGATTTGCTAGCCAGAAGCCTCAAAAGCACAATTTACGTACAGTTTTTGAGCATATAGAATCACTGCATAAAAGCTCTAACAATCACTGAGTACCTCATGACAATCTCTACATCCTTAGCTCTGTTCATTTCAATGCTAGTTCTAGCACTGATACCTGGGCCGGGAGTATTAGCTGTTGTTTCCCGGTCAGTGACACTCGGCTTGCGCCAGGGGTTAATTACAGTAATGGGAATTGTTGTAGGTGATTATTTCTTTATTTTGTTAGCTCTGCTTGGCTTAGCAACGCTAGCCGAAACCTTGGGGAGCTTATTCATAGTTATTAAATATGCTGGAGCAGCCTATCTTATCTGGCTGGGAGTGAATATCTTTCTCTCAGCAAAGAAAAGACAAGTCGACCAAAACCAAATAGCAACAAGCCACTCCCATAGCAGCTTTTCAAGTTTTCTACTGGGCTTAGTCACCACGCTGGGTAACCCGAAAGCCATTCTTTTCTACGTAAGCTTCTTTCCAGCCTTCCTCGATCTAACTCGTGTTGCTTCTTTGGACATTGCAATTATATTTGCAATTGCAACGCTAGCCGTAGGCAGTGTGATGGCCGGTTATGCGTACCTTGCCTGCAAGGCACGGTCAACAATCAGTCAATCAGGAAAGACCCCGGCTCTAAAATACGGCTCTGGGGCTTTGCTTATAGGAAGTGGAGTTTTTATTGCGGCAAAAAGTTAGTGCCTACACAAGGTGCAGAAGTAATAGACCTAAGGAGCCTCTGAGTAACTCCGTAATGCCTCTGCGGGTCTTGAAGGCTGCAGATGTTAGGCGCAGCTCGCCGCGAATGGCCGTAGCCCTTTGCAAGAGCTGCAACGCAGCAGCTGTGGCCTTCAAGGCCCGCCCTTCGGGGCTTGCAGAGCGATTCACACTCCGCGTTGCGACTTCTTGAAAGGTCTAGACATTCCTGCGAAGCCGCGCCTTGATTGTGAACCGCTCTGCATGCCAGAGGTATCACGGAGTTACTCAGAGGCTCCCTAATTACTGCTCTCTGTTAGTTAGTCTAAGGAGGACGACCGTTTTACTTAACTCCAAAGCTACTCACTCATATCAGCCTGCTAATGCTACTTTCAGTGCCTTCCTGATTATTTTTGCATCATCCAGCACTCGATGAACTGTGAATTTGTCAGAGTCCTCCAGCTTTTCGCGCTCATTAATGAATGCTCTTAGGTGATTTTCAGAGCCGCCAATTAGCTCCTGAATATCCCTGAGTTCACACTCCTGATGAATACCGGTATTAGAAAAAAGGGCATTGCACCAAAAACTGCCCCAGTGCAGGGCATCACAATAGACAATCTGACCTGAAAGAATCCTGTTTAGGCTATAAGCCACTGTAGTTGGATCTATACCCTCGGATTCCAGCTTTGATCGGGAAATGTTATGTATTGATTCGGCACCATCGGACCAATAAGACCAGTGTGGCACTGGTTTTATTAGCGCCTGGTATTCTACTGTTTCAGAGCAGAGGCCAACTTCTATAGGGTAACTCTGCTTGGATAAGCCACTGGATTCGAAGTCAATAATCCACATGATAAGAAAGATAAGATATGGAAGAAAGGTAACAGAACTTAGCACCTCTTCCTCGCTACCTTCCAGTCTGTCTGCATTTTCAAGCCAATTGAATAAACATATATCTTAAGATAGACTGCAACTGATAATGATTATTATTTGTAACTTAAATTTAAACCCAGTAGATCGCTAAATACAAATCTTCCCAGTATTGAAGGCAATATTTGCAACTACGAAACTCCATTTCTGTAAAGAATAAGCGCAATGTTCAAAAAATCCGCGACCTCTAAGCAAAGAAGGCTGGAAAACTTCAATGTCTAACCTGGTGGCTTTCCTACTTACTTATTTGGCTGTACTACTTATTTTTGTAACCAGACATAAAGATCTACAGCTCAGTAGTTTTAAGCGCTTACAAAGAATTGCCTGGTGGGTGCTTCCGGTGAGTTCAATTCCTTATGGATTCCTATATGGTTGGGAGGTAGGGATACCCACCTGGCTTTGTGTCGCAATGTTCTGCGCTTTATTACAAGCACTGCTCGCCCCAATCAAACCTAATTGGCTGCTTCGCCATTTTCCACTGTCAGTAGTGGGCTTGTTGGTATTAGAGCAGGCTCTTCTTCTTCTAACTATCGGATAACTCTATGGCTGCCTCAATAAAAATCAGTTGGCAACAGGTCGCCCTGACCATTGTGCTGAGCATTATCTTGATGTTTTCCAGCACGGTGATGTTGTCGATTTACTGGCCGTCCGCCGAGCCAACAGAACGGATGGCAGCTGGATCTATGTTATCGACACTTTTATGGGTCGGGTATATGAGTATGGGGTTACTCGCCGCCTCCACTTGGCGCGCAGCGGCATACCTATTATCCCTGTTGCTGGTCATGCTCGGACTAAGCGCTCTTTCTTTTTTATAATTTTCGGTCTAGCCAACTTAAATGCAACAGCGTAGCAATATCCTTTTTTACGAAATTCACTCCTGGATTGGGGTGTTATTTTCTATTCTGCTATTCATAATTTCCTTTTCCGGCGTGGTCGCACTATTTGGCCACGAGCTGACCCAATGGGAACGCCCCGAGCATCGTATTGCCTTCGATGCTGAAGCGCCTGTGGATGTAGATCAACTGGTCGCTCCGGTGCTCGCTGAGGCAAATATCGGTGAGGACAGCTTTTTTATGATCTCAATGCCAGACTACTACCATCCTATGCTGGAAGTGCTCTGGACTGATGCTGAAAGCGAGGAAACCGAGGTACGCCATATAAACCCCAATACCGGTGAAGTGCTGCCGCCCAGCGGCTCTGATTTCGCTGAGCTATTGACGTATATGCACACTGATCTACTGTTTCCCAGGCCTTTTGGACGCTACCTGGTTGGACTGATGGGCTTGGTGATGCTGCTCTCCATATTAAGTGGCATCATCATTCACAAGAAAATCTTTAAAGAGATGTTTAAATTCCGTGTGGATCGCAGCAGGCGGCTCAAATGGACAGACCTGCACAAAGTATTAGGGGTCTGGCCGCTACCGTTCCATATAGTGATTGCTTTTACCGGCGCAATACTTGGCCTGAATGGCATTATGATCCAGGTTGCTGCATTTTCTGCTTTTGAAGGTAATGTGGAAGCTGCAGTCGCCTCGGTAGTGGGGGAACATCCTGAGATAACTGGCGAGCCTTTGCTGTCCAATAGCTATAACCAAATGCTGCTGCGCTACCAGGACCAAGTGCCTAATGCGAAACCCAAAGCCATTTATGTGGAGGCCTACGGGGATCGCAATCAGGTTGTCCAAGTCTCGGGCCAAACAAACGAGGCGCTGGTGCGCTTTGTTGATGTCAAATACCGCAGTGAAGATGGCGAAGTAGTTAACATCAATAACCCAGTGCAGGACTCAGGTCCGTTTATGCGGGTGTATTTTTCACTGACTCCACTTCACTACGCACTCTACGGTGGCTTCCTGATAAAAGCCCTGTACTTTGTGTTGGGATTGGCATTGTGTTTGATGATGGTAACGGGCACCGTTATCTGGCAGGTTCGCAAGGCACAGAGGCAAAAGCTCCCCTCTGGTGATATTAATACCCGAGGTTCCGGCTGGTTCCTCAGTTTGCTCACGGTAGGGGTTTGTGCCGGTTTGGTTGTCGCCACCGCGGCCACTTTCTATGCCAATAAGCTGTTACCTCCCGGTGGTGGTGGCGATCAGCGCTTTCACTGGATTGAAATGGTGTATCTCTCTGTATGGGGAGTGGCCATAGCCTGGGCGATGTTGCGCCGCCAGATAAAACCTGCATTAGCAGATCTCTCACTTTGTGCAGGTTTGCTACTGTGCGGCATCCCGCTGCTGAATGCGCTGGTAACTGGGAGTGGTCTGCTGGTCCCCTGGAAGTCCATCACTTTGCCAGTAGTTTTCACTGACCTGGGCGCCCTGGTAATGGGTGTCATTTGCCTCTATTCGAGCAGATATATCTATAGGCAGGTATCCCAGTCAAAGCAGTCTGCAGATATACCCCAAGCTGTTGCCGCCCAATAACGGGCTATTTCCTACGAGATGGCGAATGCCATCTCGTAAACTCTATAGAATCTGTACAGCACTGGAATAGGGCGCTGCAACCTATCCCAACTACACACTTTACCTTCCATTCAATTACTCTCGAAGAGAGTGGTATTTGCTTTCAAGCATTCAGAGGACGCTACTTTTTTCACAACTTACATATGGGATGAGTGTGTCGTTGGGCTGGATAAACCCAGAACATTCTTGCCCCTCCCGAACCGAGATGTTCCCTAATTCCCGTCACCAGGTATGGAAATATCAAAACCATTTAAAATGGCAGAGACCTGATGATAGCCAGCCACGAGAAAGACCAGTTCGGCGGCACCCTCGTTACCAAAAGCACTCACGGCCATCTCCCAAGTAGCCTTTGGCAGGCGGCCTCCAGCTGCAAGTGATGCGGCGACATCATAAGCAGCGGCTTCCTCAAAAGTTAGGTCTATTGGGCGCTGGCCCGCTGCGATAGTGGCGATTTTGCTCCTTGCCAACTCACTTTTCTCACCAATAACCGTATGGGAGTAAAGCTCATAACCCGCTTTAAAATGAGCTGCGGTGATTAGAATCGCAACCTCCCGAGCAGCCTTAGGAAGCGTGGGTTTGTCTGCAATAGCCTTGATATTGTCCCACCAGGGCTTTCCAAACCTGGGATATTGCAGTGCTGGTGCCCAGGGCCCCAGTAAAGCGCCATCCTTGCGCTTCTTGATGAAACCTGTGAAATACCCCTTCATCTCATTACTCATATCTTCGTAAAGAGGTTTCTGTTCTTCGCTGAGTTCTTCTGGTGGGATGGCAGGGATACGCAACTGACACCTCTCTTGTCCAATTGGCGATTCAGATTTATCACACACAAAGATTCTAGCCCGACAGAACGCAAGATTCGGGATGCCTGTTTGAAGAGTTGCATTCAACAGCAGATTAACTGCCGAACTTTGGCTCAGGAAGCCCCTGAACTCCAAGCCCGTGAACGGCTAAGATACAGCCCGGCTGAGGATGTCGAGCCAGTTCCTCTTTAGTGAGGAATGACTGCTGAGATGTGACAAACAGTGTCTCATAATTATTACCGCCAAAAGCGATGCAGGTAGGGCTGCGAATCGGCAGGTCGATCTCTCTATCAAGCCTTCCTTTGGGATCTACTCGCAAGATTTTGCCCCCCAGATTCAACGCAAACCAGTAAAACCCTTCCGAATCTACCGTTGCACCGTCGACAATTCCTGGTTGTCGGTCTTCTATGGAAAAGAAAGGGCGCCGGTTGCTAATCCGGCCGTCAATGATATCCAGATCGAATACGTAAACCATATGTCCAAAGGTATCCCCGAAGTACATTCGCGTATCTTCAGGGTCAAAAGCAATGCCGTTGGCTACAACAAAGCGAAAATCCTTATCGGCCTTTCGGTAGGTTAGATCGGGCTCCAAACAATAGAGATAGGAAGATTTGTCTTTAAAACGCACATCCATACTACCGCACCAGAAACGCCCATAGCGGTCCACTTTGCCATCATTCAAACGACTGTGGGGCCTACCGGGTTCAGGATTAACGATTGTATCGACACGCCTGTTTTCCAAGTCGATAGCAAAGAAACCGGAGCATCCACCTCCGATCATTCCGCCTCCACGGCGGAAGCCAAAGGAGCCTATTTGTTCAGGCATCTCCCAGGTCTTGCGTTCGCCTGTTTCGATATTGAAACTTCTTATGGATGGAGGCCGGGCATCAGTGGGGTCAGGTTCGGGGTTAACGTGATCAGCCCAATAGATAGACTTGTCTTCCGCTGACCAAATCGGTGTCTCGCCCAATCCATCATTGCACTCCCATAGACACTCGATTTCCACCACCGTAAATCCTCCAATATGAAAAGTGCGCATTCACGCCGATGAAGGGAGCGAGTACCTATTGAGTCGTAAGGCTAATTTTAAGAAGGCCGAATAAGAATATCCGGCCCATAAAAACCAATATGGCTTGGCTTACCACTAAAAGACCATCAAAAACTGAAAGTCCACTCGGGAATCCAATTCAAAGCCCAGGCTTCCATTACTTTATCAAGCCCACTCAAGACCAGTACCCCGAGTAGTAATAGTATAAGACCTAGTACTGTTTTGCCTCCAATCGCGAAAGCCCCAACTGATGGTGACAGTCGAGTATAAATCTGCCTCGATAGCCCCCCAGCCACTAAAAGCGCTGTACCGGTACCTAGTCCGAAAGCAAACATCACCATAAATGACTGCCCCAATTGTTGGCCCATGGAAGCCAGTGCTATAGCGGCACCCAGGGTAGGGCCAACACATGGCAGCCAGATAATTCCGGTAAGGAAGCCAATACCAAACTGCCCAGCCCAAGCTCCATCACCGGTAATGCTCGCCCCTGCGGTGATTTTTGATAAGCGTAAGGTAAGCCAATCGGAAAGTGGCTTGATCAACAAGACTAGTGCAACCGCCACTAACATTATCGCGGCAATATAGCGGAAGAGTTCTGGGTCTAATCCTAAGGAGACCAATAGAAAGCTCAGCACAGTACCTGCCAATGCAAATGACAGGCTGAGTCCAATCGCCAACGCGTACGGCCCCCAGCGCCCGGCACTATTAGAAGCACCGACAACCATTGGCACCAACGGCCAAACGCAGGGAGAGAGAATACTGAGAGTACCCGCGATCAAAGCCAGGGGGATGGCGCTAAGCTCAAGCATTGTCAGTGCAAGCCTTAACTGAATCGAAGATATTCTGCTGAATTACATCGGCACGAGTTTCGGCAACACTGAACCACACTTGTTGCTCCCCATTAAACAGTAGTAGCGTTGATTGCCGAGGAGCGCGGAAGTGCTTAACCCACTTTTTCTGGGAGTCGAAATCCACATTCAGGATCGTAAGGCCACACTGGGCATTGTCCCTCTGAAACTGCGCCAGAATCTCGCCCTGCTTTTTACAGGTTGGGCACCAATCTGCTCTCACATCGATCAAAATGGGTCGTTTGGCGGCTTGTAACTCCTTGAATCGTTCTTCGGAAAATGGCTCTGATGCTAGAGCGAATGGCATAGAAAAAACTAATGTAGCGGCGATCAAGGTACGAAGAGCTAAGCGGATAAATTTCATACAATCCATATCCTTAGTGGCAGGGTATAAGCCCTAATTTGAAGACAATCTGTTTAGATACCCATCTTGGTCGTACTGGAGTGCAAATTCTTACAGTAAGGCTACGAGGATTTGTTCGACTAGGAACTCCTAGGCCGACTCTCTGTGTATTCAGGAGCGAAGAAGGCTAGGCATCGAGATGGAGAAGGGTGATGGCCTCACTGTCATAAAGTAACAACCAGGTGAAGTTGGAGCCTCCAAAGAACTTATAAGATCTGTGGGAGTCCTACCTGTTATCGCACTAATCACAGAGTTTTTCGGAAAAGGATTTTGGCCAAGTCTATTGAGATATGGTCTACGAAGTAGATGGATTTTAATACGACGACACCTTCACTCTCCAACATCAAAACCACCAAAAAATGGCGCCTTGCAGTCTCAGTACTGATTGCTATTGGAACCCATATAGCGCTGATAGTTGTTCCAATATCAATAGCTCCAGGTCCAACTCCTAGGACCAACACGTCGCTAGAAGTCAAATTACTGGCCCCAATTACTCCTCTACCTTCTACGTCTCCGCCAACTGCTGAAGAACCGAGCACAGTATCAAAGCAGGATACCACTCTGACAGATGCAGTAACCGTTACTAGCCCGCCAATACCTGATAGTTTAAATAAGGTGAAGCCAGCCAAAATAGAAGAGCCACCACCCAAATTGGAAGGAGCATTAGAGGCAAGGCCCCATTCCGAGGGTTTCCCAACTGCCCCAAGGTCAGGGCGACAACCGACTGTATTCAATCCCGCTCTTGAGAGAAAAATAGCCAGGGAACGCAACAAAGTCCGTCGATATCAGCCTACAGAAAACAGATACCAGACCTCGACAGGAACCTTTGTTCAAGTTGGAGACCGTTGTTTTGATGTTAAAGAGCTACCTGCTACAAATACAGATAGTGATCTAAACCCATGGTTTGGTGCGAAGTGTCCAGATAATTCCAGATCACAAGCAGAAATCGATCGATTGGCTGAGAAATATGGGATTCCATGAAACTACTGGAGTAACTTTTTATAAATGAAAGGGTACCCAGCCTTCACCAGTTGTCTTGAAACATGTAGTAATCAACTCAACTGGTGAAAGTCTTACACCTTTACTTTCTTCGCTTAAAGGTTAGTGGGCCTTACCACCTGAACGTTCAAATCCAGCGTAAGGGTGGTATAGAGTTGATTGCAGGCCTGAGTGACGCTCCCGAAGATCTTGTGGCATATCTCCCAGGTGGACTAAGCGAGTCGGTTCAGCAGCCGCTATCCAACGATCGGCAAAGTTGTCCCACGAGTCAATGTGCTTATGAGCGGACTTGGAATCCTTGAAATGCTCATAGATAAGCACGTTTCCATCATCGGTTACGTAATACTGGTAGTTCAGGGTTCCACCTTCTTTCTTAGTTGCTGCGACCATCTCATTCACAACAGCTTTGAACTCCGCTTCATGTCCCTTTCTTATCTTTCCCTCGATAATCCAACCTACGTTGTTAAACATGCTTGCTACCTCACTACCGAAAGTATCGTTTAACCAAATAACACCGGAAGAGTTCTGAAGTATCACTCAGGGCGCTTAGCTGGTGTGTTGAATTGTAGATGGTTTCAGAAGAATTACATGCCGCAGGCAGGATGGACCAATTCAAAACTAGTAACTAAAAGAGAGCCTAGGGTCAGTACCCGCTAGTCAATTTGGTGGCATCACTATTATAAGCTGAGTCCATATGATGTTTTCGCTGATAACTTTGTGGATTTCACGTCCCTTTCGATTTAGGAGAGAAGTTCACCCTGAGCGGGTAGGGTAGTGTAGTGTAGTGTAGTGTACACTTATTTTGACCACATTAAATTGATGGACAGAAAATACGATGGGTAAAGTTAAACCCAATATTGACAAGAAGAGAGTCCGTAACCGTTAGGATTACCTTTTTGCCACCTAACCCGTATTTTAATCTTATCTTCCCAAAGCTCCAGCACGCACTGCGGAGCAACTATGAATCTATTATATTTGGCTCAACATATTTTGACCTAATATTGCAAGGCTACCAATCAATACCAATTAGGCTTTAAAATAGATTGTATGCACGCGCACGTTCACAACTAGCCGATAAAGACCTGCCTCGTTAGATCTCCAGGCTATTTTATAAAAATCTATTATTTAAATATATTTGAGTGAAAGAAATAAATTTAACCCCTCCATCTACAGCCTCCTAGTAATTGGAAAATAAAAGCCGATGAAGCATCCCTTCTTTTGGGAACAGTGTGAAGAAGGCTCCAGCACCTTAAAAATTATTTAAGAGAGACCATAAAAACCAAGAATCAGCATACTTTTGTTGCCCAACCTCCCAAGCATGTATAAATCATTAATACCAAAGTTTGAATATTTTCACATACCCATTTATTCGTTGAGAAACCAGTAAAAATTATGATAATTTCCCGGCCAAATGGAATTGCTGATAAAAGATTGGACTTTTAAGGTTATGTTGTTTCTACAGGGATCAAACTGGGACACCCGTAATGTTTGGCTTTTCACTACATTAATTTTCGGGTTTCTATATTCAACCGTTATATGGGCTGGAACTGGTGGAGTAAAGGGTCCAGACAGCGATTATGACGGGACCTACACTATTAGTTTTTATCCTGATAGATTCTATAACACTCCAGGTTGGACCGTACACGGAGTATCCCATATCTATGAGTTCAAGAATGATAACTATACCCGGAGGCTTAAGAGTACAACTTCCAAGACCTTGAATGTCTCTGTCTCTTCGGGTGGTTCTTACCGCTATGAAGTAGTTTGGAATATAGAAGTGGCATACTGTGATGGAGGTGGTGTTCCATTTATAGTCGCGCCAGGTTCAGAAGTTCCTGAGAGCTCAACGACAAATTCAGTTACTCCTCAGGGATGTAGCACACGTTTTGAGCATCACACTTTGGGATCCCATACCGTTGAGGTAGATGTTATCCCCTACACTCCAAGTGACATGTCTGCGCCAGCGAGTAGCAAAAATGGTGACGTCACCCTCAAATGGTCCAGCCCGCCTCAACCTGTGACCAAATATCAATATCGCAAGCGAATTAACGGGAACGGCTGGGGCTCACCTAAAGATTTTGTTTCTTCAGCAGACGATGTAAGCATGTCGATCGGTAACTTGGGTAGCGGTAAGTGGGGATTCCAAGTTAGAGCTTGTAACAACTTTGGCTGCTCGAGTTATACAAGTGAAAAGAAAGTGACGGTTGTACGAAAACCCGGTAAGCCCGGTAGTATCAGCTTTTCCCCGACAAGCTTGAGTTGTAGCTCAAACTTTGATGTCAACTGGGGGGCGGCATCTGGAGGTAACCGCTACCAGATACGTCAGTCCGTTAAATCAGACGATGGTAGTTGGAGTAGCTGGAGTACATTGGCAAGCGCAGTCACTGCCACAAAGTACGACAGAGATGGCTTGGCGCCAGGTAGGGATTATAAGTACGCCATCAGAGCCAGATATTATCTAAACGGCTATTACAGTGACTGGAGTTCCTTCACTTATTCCGATCCAATCAGAAAGCCACACTGTAAGCCCGGTGATATGGATTCGCCGACCTTTTCCAATAGCAACCCATTGACGACAAGCGTCTTTGACATACAGTGGAGTGAAGCTTCAGGGACAGTGGATAGCTATGAATTGCTTCAGAAAACCCCAAATGCAGACTGGAGCCCCATTCAAGATACTGCATCCCTGAAAAAAACACTGGGCAACCTGGAAAGGGGGCAAAATTGCTTTAAAGTTCGTGCCACAAATGTAGACAGCGCTGGCGACTTTTCCGATCCTGCCTGTATATTTGTTAAATATCCTCCTCCCACTTTATCGGTAGTGGTGACACAGGCTCCAGAGCAAAGTACATACAATAGCGGCTATTATGGTCAATATACCATTGCATGGCAGGTGGACAGCCAGGAAGTGGTGAGTGCCGAATTGTTGGAGGATGGTCAAACACAGGATATTTTTGATCGACAGACTGGTCAAAACCAGTATGATCAACCTGACAATATGGGACCAGGAGATACAACCCATACCTATCAGGTACAAGCCTGCAACATTGACGCCTGTGCTCTTTCAGATGAGCTCACTGTAATTGTAAGACCATGGCCTATCCCCTCATCCCCTAAAAATTTTACAAACAACCCACCAACTAGTGATAGCACCAGCTATACCTTAACTTGGACAGCGCCTCCAGAACCGGTTGACTTCTATATTATTGAGAGGGACGGCGAAGAAACGATTCTGGCTAAAACTGCTAGTTCATATACATTCACTGGCTCCCATGGAAGTAGCTATAACCACTCTATTAGTGCCTGTGCCGTCGATACTGACCCGGAACATTGCAATCGTTCTTCGTCTCATTCTGTTTACATCCGCAAACCTAAACCGGCTACCCCGGCTGATTTTCATATAAAATCGGGCCCAGATGGCTACGGTAACGTTACTCTCAAGTGGGATGATATCTCCCACGCCTTCGCTTATGACTTTGTACTTTTTGAGAGGGTTCCCGATGGCCAATGGCGAGAAATCTACCGGGGCCCAAGTACAGAGAAGTCCCTTGATTTTGATGAGGATGGAACCTGGGAGTACAAGGTTTTGGCCTGTAATTCTGATCGCTGTAGTAACCAATCTTCAATAGTTAAAGTTGAAATCGACCTATTTAAGTGGGCATTCCAGGGCGGGACAATTCCCGATGCCAGTTACAACGGAATCTCCCCTGAGAATAGTAATTTCCATGGCGTGCTCGCAGGTTCGGGCAGCGTCAGTGGTGGCGCTGGCAACTACTCTATCCCCATCACTCTCCCACCAGGACGGAATAAAGTCACTCCCGCAGTTTCCCTGAATTACTCCAGCCGTGCAGGTAATGGTATCGCTGGAGTAGGGTGGAATATCTCCGCTGGCTCAGTAATTGCTAAATGCCAATCTACTTACGCACAAGATGGAACCCAGTACATCCGCGACCACTCCAAACTTTGCTACAACGGCGAACGATTGCGCTTAATAAGTGGAAATTATGGGGCCCCAGGTGCAGAGTACCGAACAGAGCAAGATAGCTTCATTAAAATCATAGAGGGCACTGATGATTTTATTGCATACCACCCGAGCGGGGCACGAGAGTACTTTGCTCGCGAGGGCGGTAAATGGTATCTACAGCGCCTGGAAAAAGATTCAGGGAATAATGTCATTGAATATGAGTATGAATATTCATTAGATAGCGGAGTAGTACTACGGAATATTTATTATACTGGTGACAACAGTAATCGCGGCAATCGACAGGTTACTTTTAACTACACGGATCGCAGTGACCGCAGCTCGCTGTATACGCGTTACGGAAAAACCATTCAGAACAAACGCCTGTCAGAAATCGAAGTGCGCTACGACGGAACACTGATACGTGAATATACATTGCAATATGGCAATTACAGTGCAACCAGTGGACGCTCCCTATTGCGCTCGATTTCTGAATGTGCATTTGATCTGCTGAGTAGTATTTGCCGCGAGCCCACAACTTTTGAATGGCTAGAAAACCCGATCGATTACTCGGTTCGGCTACTAACTGACAGCAACGGTAATGAAATACACCCCGGTCCGGTAGACAGCCTTCAACGACATGCACCCCATGGGGATCGAAATGGTGACGGTGTCAGGGACTGGCCGGGACTATTTGTGGATGCCGAAGGCAATAGTACTCCAAACAATTTTGACCTGATGACCTGTTACTCGGTAACTCGAACCTTCAGCACGCACTGTGTGGAAGGAGACTTTAATGTTGATGGCAAGACTGATAGCTGGAAAGTGCAAGGTGGATATTTGCAAATTGGCTATACCAACAATACGAGCACAGGGAGCAACTGGATAGGCACCAATATCCCATTGGATGCGCCTGAGCCCGGTGCAGGTGGCTATCAGAGAGATTCGCTATTGAAAGTTGCAGACTATAACGGCGATGGTTGGCCGGATATAACCGTATTCCGCTACAATAACCGCAACCCCGAAATTTATCTCTACTTCCATACGCAAAATACAGCAACGCCTTATCGACAAGCCGATGCGGAACTTCTATATACCTATCAAACCGTCGGCTATGGATGCACGAACCCTGATGGTTTTGGTGAGTGCGATACCCGCTCCTCAATTTCGCCAATGGGTGATATGGATGGTAACGGACTGCCTGATTTTGCAATCCTTACTAAATACTCGGTAGGTGACAGGCTGTGGCCCAGTATGCTACTGCTAACCAAACAAGCATATAGTGGCGCCATCGAGTTTGAATCCGTTGGATTTGAATATGCAAAACCAAGCTCATTAGAGCGTATTCCATTCTCTACATTTATTGATGTAAATGGGGATGGCCTGCCAGATTGGGTTGGTTGGATTGGTGGCGGCGGCTCCACCCTTTACTTACGCGTCAATAGAGCCAATGGAAATTTTTCAGCTCCGATTAACCTTGGTGTATCAATAGCAACCCGTGATTATTATATAAATGGAGATATCGTAAACGATAGAGACGAAACAGTTAAACAAGCACTTTTTGAAAGTAGTATCTTCGCAATGGATGTCGATGGCGATGGTAAAAGCGAACTACTCATGCCCGGCTCTATTGAGGTTGAGGGCTGTAGCATTGTTTACCACAAAGGCGATACCGAGTGGCGCTGCGGCAGTGACTTATATGGCTACTATCATCAAGTTAGGGGTACCAGAGAATATTTAACTACCATACCCGGTTCGTATAACACCAATATCTATAAATACAAGGCTCTGCATTTCAATGAAGATGAGAATGGCGATATTACAGCGGAATATCGTCCAACCAACTTGATTGCTGGTACGAAAAATTTTGAAGTCATTGATACCTTTGGCAAGGGATTGCAGGATCTGGTCTTCAGTTACGGATGCAAAAACGCCAACTGTAAAATGAATGCCCCCAAAGCCGGCAGTGCACTCACTGGTAAACCCGAAGGCGTTTACATTAACTACAATCCCGGAGCCGCGACAGGAAATGAAAACTACCAGCCTATTGATCTACTGAGTGCCGTAGAAAATGGGCTCGGTGTGCGCGATGAATGGACATACCGGCCACTGTCATCAGGTGATACACGCTTCCATAGTAACGCCAAACCGTTTTACGAGCGCGGCGCCTACCTGGATCTTGTGGCTCAAGCAACTCGGAATGAACATTTTGAGTTTGCTTCCAGTATGTATGTGGTTGCAGAGCATCGCCGCACCAATGGCGTGGGTGAGATGAATGCACTTCAGTACCGATATAAAGGGGCAGTTTACAACAGTGTGGGCCGTGGTTTTCAAGGCTTCCACACCATTATTGAGGAAGACCTAGTCGCAGGGATTGAAACCCAGTCTGATTTCCACCAAATATTTCCACTGGCCGGTAAGCTATATAAACAGCGACAGTGGGCGCTGGGAGATCGCACCTCTGATAGCAGTGGTGTCGAGGCTTTCAAGGAGTCGAACTTTACCTGGCAGTTCTGGCCCAAAGGCGGCCACGGCTCCCCTCTGGTGGTGGATGCCCTGACGGATTCGTGGAACATCTCAGCTAACGATCCCTATTTTGTCGGACCGAAAAAGCAGAACACCATTCATCGCACCCTAAAGCGCTCCGGCAATAGCCGTACGCATTTATATACGCAGAGTCAAAATACCACTATTGATCGCTGGGGCAATGTATTGGTGGCGGAAAGCCGCTATGAAGAGGCCAATAGCTCCCATATCGTTGTCTCTACGTCGGACACAGATTTTGCGCCCGCAGACGAAGCGAATTGGTGGTTTAATAAACCAGAACAGCAAACCGTTACCAAAAAATCCATCCAAAACCGCAAAGGGGTTTCTATTGCGGCAAATACGGATGTACAGCAGTCTGTGGTCGTGGATTACTTATCGTGGGATAGCAATACTCGAAAACCTAAGCGGGTAAAAACCACGCCCTCAAGTGGCAAGTGGACCCAGGTGGATACGGTTTATAACAGTTACGGCCACGCCACCAAAGTCACCACTTCCGCAGAAGGGGAGGCGAAGACCCGAATTGTGGAGACCACTGCGTTTAGCCCCGATCACTACTTCCCCAAGACCATAAAAAACGTGCTGGGTCATAAGGTTACTACTGAGACCAACGCCAAGTTCGGCCAGCCGGGTTTGGTCACCGATGCCAATGGTTTGACCTCTCGTAGCAGCTACGATGCCTTTGGCCGCCCCACGGTAATGACTGCACCCTCCGCACTTGGCCTCAAGGCCGCACCGGACATATACACCGCGCAGCGGTGGTGTGATTCCAGCTGTGATCGTGCGCCCGGCGCGGTGTTTATTACCATTCAACAGCAGGCCGGTGCGCCAGAGCAGGTTAGTTACCACGATCAACTTGGCCGCGTGATCCGCACCGAGTTGCAGGCCTTCGACAGCAGCGACTGGATAGCGAGTAACGTCACCTACAACGCCCTGGGGCAGACCACTTTCGAATCGGTGCCGCACTATGCCAGCAGCGGCACCAGTCACGGCACTCATTATCTGAATTACGACACTTTCGGCCGCGCCCTGCAAAAGGCGGTGAGCCAGGCCGATGGCCAGCAACTAGATGTCACATACACTCACGAGCAGGGCAGCGGCTTTACCACCAACATCCAAGTGAACGGCCGCTTAATGAGCCGCACCTATAACGGCCTGCAACAGCTCACGGAAACTATCGATGCCTTGAGCGGGAGTACCCGCTATGCCTACGATGCCGCCGGCAATCCCATCGTCCTGCAAGATGCCAACAGCAATCGCATCACCGCCAAGTACAATGCCCTTGGGCAAAAGGAATGGGTGGATGATCCCAATATGGGTTCCAAATCGTTTACCTATACCGGCTTTGGCGAAGTGGAAACCGAGATCGACGGCAACCTAGATATCACCAGCTACACCTACGACCGCCTCGGCCGTATGGACAGTCGCAGTGTGAATGGGACCGAAGAGGCCAGCTGGATCTACGACACTGCCACCTACGGCAAGGGCCTGCCCGCACAGGAGAGCCGCAGTGATGCCAGCTACGCACGCAGCTACAGCTACGATGCCCTGAGCCGCCCCTACAAAGTCACCACTACCATCGACGGCGAAGACTTTATTACGCAAAGTCATTTCGATAGTAACTACGGCCGCCTAAAAGGGCTCAGCTATCCCACCGGGCTCACCCTCCAATACAACTACAACAGCAGGGGCTATCAATACCGCACCAGTAACGCTGCCAGTGGCTATACCTACCGGGAAATCACCCAGATGAACGCCTGGGGCGAGTGGGAGTTTGCCAACGTCGCCGCCGGTAATTACACCATCGGCCGGGACTTCCACGGTGAAACCGGGCAGATGACCGGTACCACTTTCGATAGCCTGGTACAGAACCACCAGGGTATTGCCTACCGCTATGACAACTTCGGCAATCTATCGGAGCAGATAGTACAGCTGCCCTCGGAATCGCCAGCCTTAAATGTAGAAAACCACTACTACGATGCGCTCAACCGTCTCGACTACAGCACCCGCACCGATGGCCCCGGTATCGATTACGACTACGATGCCATTGGCAACCTGCTAAAGAAAGACGACTTCGCCAGCAGCTACCGCTATACCGGTGGCAGCAGTGGTGGCCCCAGCGCAGTCAAGAGCGTTAACCTGATAAACGGAGGTAGCAAGACCTACGGCTACGACCAGAACGGTAACCGCACCCATGAAAACGGAACCCAGCAGGTCTGGTACAACGCCTTTAACAAACCCACCCAAATCAACCGCAATGGTGCCAAACTGTACTTTTATTATGGCGCCGACCAGATGCGCTATAAGCAGGTCAATCAAACCAGCGGCAAAACCACCCTGTATATCGATAAGCTATTCGAAAAGATCGCCGGCGGAGGTGAAACCCAATACCGCCACTTTATCGGCGATATCGCGGTCCTCACTACCACTGAGCGGGCCAATATCACCACTGGAGCCATAGGCTTTACCCACCGGGATCGACTCGGATCAGCTGTCGCCATCGGCGACCACCGGGGCAACCTGCAAGAAACCCACAGCTTCGACCCATTCGGCAAGCCACGGCTGGGTAATATCACAGACAAGCTACCGGGTATTCTCGACAGCCAGTTCACCTCCCGGGGCTTTACCGATCACGAGCACCTGGACGATGTCGAACTGATCCATATGAATGGGCGGGCCTATGATTACAATCTTGGTAGGTTCCTGAGTGTAGATCCGTTTATCATGGACCCCGGCAATAGCCAGGCGCTGAATCCTTACAGCTATATTCTCAACAACCCCTTGGCTGGAACGGACCCCAGTGGCTACGCAGGCCAGTGTCCAGGGGCAGGAAAAGAAGAAAATTGCACGCAAGCGGGGGCAGGCTCTACTGAAAGCAACAATGGAGCTGAAGTCGACTTAAATGATATTTCCATCGATCAAATTTCAGGGGTATCGGTAACCGAGGGTGGGCAGGTCATCCTAAACTTGAAGGACGGATCGGGCGTTCAAGTTGACGGACTTAAGTCCAGCGTTTCCAGTAATGGTAAAGTTAATATCTCTGAGACGGGGGGAGCTGCGGAAAGTAGTGTTGATATTGGGCAGAGTGGTGAAGCCCTAGGAATTCCCAGTGCAACTGCGACATCTACCGATTCTTATCAGCCGACAATGAAGGTAGGTGAATCTAGATTTTTGACTGAAGGGGAAAAGGAGCTTGCAAGCTCTATTTTTGGGGAGGCAATATCAGATTACGACAGTGTTAAGGTTATCAGGGATAAATATATTTTCTTCCAGCCTAAGGATGTAGTGATGGCTCCAGATGGGAATATCTATTTCCATCCCAAAAGTACTGCTTACCGAGATGATTTTTCTGTTGATGGGAATATTGATTTGCAAGGGTTGTTTATCCACGAAATGACGCATGTCTACCAACATCAGTTAGGCATAAATGTTAGGAAGGCGGCATTGAATCGAAATTATAAATATGAGTTGCCCATTGTTTTGCCTAGCAAAGGAGGGAGACCGTTCTCAAAGTATAGCTTGGAGCAGCAAGGAGATATTGTTCGAGACTACTTTTGGTTAAAGAATAATTCCAGACCAAAATCAATGCTTAATAATCCAGATGCTCCATCTTTGAAAACGTATGAAGAATTAATACCTTTTTAGGGAGGTGGTTTTATGTTTAGGATCGCTGTTTTTTTAGGAGCGTTATTGATTATATCGTGCAGTAATGCTGAGGATGTGCCGGCAAAAGACAAGGCTGCTCAGTACGTTGAAGCAGGAAATTTTGATAAGGCATATAAAGTCTTGTTGCCCATTGCACAAGCTGGTGATGCGGAAGCCCAGTTTGGTTTGGCTATGCTAATTTCTAATGGTTATGGTTCTGCGCAAGGGAAAAGTGACGCTGAGCAAGACAAGCTTGTTTTACATTGGTTAATGCTTTCCACGAAAGGTGGGAACGAGAAATCCAGGCTTTGGCTGGCAGATAGTTATAGCAATGGTTGGTACGGCCTAGAAAAGAATCAGGAGCTCAGTAATTGCTACAGGGATATAGGCTTAGATATATCTCGTTGCTTTCAAATGAGTTCAGAAATTACTAACGAGTAGTCTCTGAGGCGATTTATCTAAAGAATAGCCATCAAGAGCCCCGGCAGAGCAATCTGCCGGGGCTTTTATTATCCAGTACGAGTCCAGCGCCGGGCCTCGTACTTCACAATCATGCCTTCCAGCAGCTCGCGAATAATCAACTGCTCCTCCTCGCTGAGCCGCTCCACCGCCTCGAATAACAGCTTCATGCGATCACTGGGGCCGCGCTCACTCTCCTCGAATACCAGTTCATCCAAACTCACATGCAGGGCTTTGGCCAGCTTGACCAGCCCTTCCAAGGTTGGTTGTGAAGACCCGGCTTCGTAGCGTCGCACTTGGTTGATATGCAGCCCGGCGGCGTCCGCCAGCCCCTGTTGGGTTAATCCCTGCTCTTTACGAATCTGAATCAGCCTAGCCGGAAAGTTCATGGGGGAAACAAATCAGGACACCCAAAGATTAGATAAAGATGCGAGCCGTGTGGTTAGTATCAGCTCTAGCGACTATTTCTTTCTAGTTCAGTGTTAAGGCGCAGTGAAAGCCTGAAAAAATATACTTGGGATTGGAAAATCGTGGTTTGGATGCAAGCCGGAAGGAGAAGTATCGATAGATTGGATGGTAATTAGCAGGATGCTCTAGAAAGGAAGCGCCGACAGTCGCCTATACCGTGCACCCAGCGTTTATTGAGCTGGATACAGGCTTGCTGTACTGTCTCCACTGATCCCACCAAACCTTTAAATCGACTTTCAAAGTTTCTGTTGAGGTATAGCCAGTGTTTTGGTGAGATGCCTAGTCGTTTGAGGATAGGTGGCGTACTTTCGGCAATATAACCTCGTTTTCTGGGGTCTAGATGTCGACCACTCCAGTCCACAAGTTCTAAATAGTGATCCAACTGAAAGGGATAACAAATCAGGACACCCAAAGATTAGAGAAAGATGCGAGCCGTGTGGTTAGTATCAGCTCTAGCGACTATTTCTTTCTAGTTCAGTGTTAAGGCGCAGTGAAAGCCTGAAAAAATATACTTGGGATTGGAAAATCGTGGTTTGGATGCAAGCCGGAAGGAGAAGTATCGATAGATTGGATGGTAATTAGCAGGATGCTCTAGAAAGGAAGCGCCGACAGTCGCCTATACCGTGCACCCAGCGTTTATTGAGCTGGATACAGGCTTGCTGTACTGTCTCCACTGATCCCACCAAACCTTTAAATCGACTTTCAAAGTTTCTGTTGAGGTATAGCCAGTGTTTTGGTGAGATGCCTAGTCGTTTGAGGATAGGTGGCGTACTTTCAGCAATATAACCTCGTTTTCTGGGGTCTAGATGTCGACCACTCCAGTCCACAAGTTCTAAATAGTGATCCAACTGAAAGGGAAGCCCTTTAGGTATATTCAGGCGCTCATTGCCAGCAAACGGTAGTAAGTCTTTGGGCTGCTCACCTGAGATTGCTGAACGAATGCGTTGCTGGATCGAGGTATGATTAGAGTCTTCTGGTGTTTTTGCCATATTGGCACGGATAGGGTTGAGGTCGACATAGGCCATACAGGCAGCAAGAGCCCTTTCATCTAATAAAGCCTGGGACTTGAAACGACCTTCCCAAAAGCGGCCTGTACAATTATCTTCAGCATTGGCCTGACGGGCGATAGACTCGTTTAAACAGCGCATAAACCAGCTAAGATCCATCAAGCGATCTCGCCATAGAGCGACGACTTCCTTTAGTTTTCTCATCTCACAGTGATCGAGAATGTCTCCTTGAAGGTAGCGACGGGCCAAATTGGAAGCTTTGAACAGTTTCTGCCAGCGTAGAATGACCTCGGTATCCGGCTAATTCAGCGCTTTCTCTTTGTCGATATAAAGTACGATATGGTAGTGGTTACTCATAACTGCATAGGCGGCGATATCAAGGGCAAAGATCGAGGCCAGATTATGCATTCTGGATTCAATCCACTCGCGGCGATGCTCATAGTCATTACCAGATTTCACATCTCTCCCACACAGAAACGCCCTTCGTACGCAGCGGGAGACGCAATGGTAGTAGGGGGTAGTGTCTAACGAGACTTGCGTGCTACGAGGTAAGGGCATTGATCTTTGGTGGTGTGTATATTTATACAGTATTTAATCTTGTAGTATCTGCTATGTCAATATTTCTGACACATAAATCGATGACTTTTATGGATATCCAGAATTTTGAATTTTCATCCTTACCCGATGACGATTCCCCCTCAACAGCATTGGTATTAATTATGGATAGCAGGATTACCGCTAACTGGCTTACATTTTTTCTTTCGTTGTTTTTCCTTAGCGCCTGTGAGGGCAGTTACGGAGATTCCGTAAAGAATAGCGTCTTTTATGAGTGCAGGAATCAGTGGAAAGACTTTCCTTCTAACGGTCTCCAGCAGGCATTTAGAGATTTTCTTCATGAATATGGGGATGCCGATGCCTATATTCTTGTCCGGTTAGGTATGGCAGATTATGGATATTTTGAAGGGCTCTTTGTCGCTGTAAAAGGCGATCAGGCCTTTGTCGCCAAATCTAAAGATGATGAACTCATTGAAAAGCGATTTAAGGTTAACGCTGATCTAGAGTCGAATTTTTTAAAGCTCAAAAAGGGAATTATTGGTGAGTCCTACACGAAGTCAGCGAAAAGTGGCTTGCATGCGACCTGCAAGTTTATCGATGTAAAAGTTGATGATGTTGGGCTGTCATTTGAGACAACATACAATCCGGCTTGGATGGATGACTACATGCTGAAAGACTTGAGTGTTGAGCTTTCTCAGTTTGATGAAGCCTTGCACTACTTCTTAAATATCTAACAAAACAAGAGGCCCCCACCCGATCAAGTAATTCAGGACAACCATAGATTAGCGAAGTGTAGTAGCAGTTTAGCTAGCGTCTGTTCTAGCGGGTATTACAGCCTGATTTGGTACAAACGCAAGGTTAAATGCTGAGAAATTATCCTTGAGTTGTAAGATGACAGGGTTGGATAAAGTCGGAAGAAATAGTATCCTGAAAAAGGGGGAGAATTAGCAGGGCAGTAGTGCAAAGGAAGCACCGACAGTCGCCTATGCTGCCTACCCATCGCTTATTGATCTGGGTATAAGCTTGTAGAGCAAGCCTCTCCTGAACCGGCAAAGCCTATAAAGCGACTTTCAAAGTTTCTGCTGAGGTACAACCAGTGTTTTAGTGGCATCAAGTCGCTTAAGGGAGCCTGCCATGGCTTCGACAATGCAGCCTCGTTTTTCTGTGCTCTCGGTGTCTACCACTCCAGATCAATAATTCTAGATAGAGATTTATATGCGCTTAGTAATCCAGAGATAGGCCAAGTTACCAAAAAATATTCAAGGATGAGAGTTGAAGATAGGTATAAAAATAGGTCTTACATGAAAATAAATAATTTTATATTGATTGTATGTATATGGTTGCCACTTCAACTTAGTGGCTGCATTACTGCAGTAAAGCCTATTGTTGATGGTCAGAAAAACAACCTGAAGATTGATGAAGGTTTTCTTTTGGTTGCGATAGACACCAACTTTAGTTTAGATAAGATTAAAATAAAGGGAGCTAAATATTTTTTTCTCTCCAGAGAAAACCTCCATCCGGGCAGTAACTATATCCTATTTAAAGCTCCGGCCGGCAAATACAGATTTGATAAAATCTATCTAAATTATCTTTATTCGTATGAGTTGGAGGAGGAGTATTGGTCTTTTCAGATTAATCCAGATGTGATTAGCTATGCTGGTCACCTGACAGTAGATCAAAACCTCTTCAAGTTACGGGCAGTAGATCAAAACCTCTTCAAGTTACGGGCTCATATAGAGCTTGAAAATCGTTCTACCGAAGCATTAGAATTTCTCGAAGAAAATTTTTCAGAACTAATAGAAACTAAAGATATCCAATATGCTGGCCCAGGAAAAGATGATTTCTTTAATGTTGTCGCACAAACACAAAGGAAGTAATGGATTATGAGGGTGCACTTTCTTCTATTAGCATTTCTAATTGGATTCTCTTCTATCAATATTGCAGAAACTTTGCCTGCTAATTTATTTTTCCGAAATCCAGAAGTGCTTTCCTTAAAGTTAGGGCCTAATGCACGGTACCTTATGGGTCATATGAATAAGACCAAAAATTATCTAGCACTGGTGGATACAGAGGAAAATGAAGAACATCCAATACTACTATTTGATGCCGACCAGTTAATCCTTAACGATTATCATTGGATTGATGAGTCAACAGTATACTTTAAATATTTTAATAAATCCATAAAAGAGTCGAAGCATGGATTTATTTATTTCGATTTTTCAAGCTTAAATCCCGACTTTAACATTCTATATATTAAAGAAAGGGGGGCTTTGGTTGACCCACTTGTGAAGCAAAAAAACAAATTACTTTTTTCAAAGAAAACGGGCAATTATTATCAGGTACATATTGCATCAACTCAGCAACTTGCACATGGAAAGCTATCTAAAGCCACATTGTTTAAGAAGCCTCTAAAAAATGTAATTAACTATTCGTGGGATGCTGCTAGGAGTGCTTTGATAGCTACAACTTTAGAGGATGACTTAATAATAACATGGTACCTTCCAGAGGGGGAGAAGAAATGGAGCAAACTTTACTCCTCTACCAACCTATCTGAAATATTTCGGCCAGTGGGTTATTTTGAAGAAGGAGTATTGGCTGTATTGAGTAATGCAGTCTCAGATAAAATATCCCTTTACAAGTATGACATCAAAGATAATGAATTTTTAGATATCCTATATCAGCACCCAAGATATGATCTCACTGATGCTTTATTTGATAAAGACAACAATTTATCGTCAGTATCATTTTTTGACCATGGAAGGCTGGTGACCGAATATTTTCAGTCTGCGCACAAGGATGTACAAAATAAATTTAATAAGGCACTCCCTGGGAAGCAAATTGCAGTTATTGATAGGGTTCCGGAGCGCAATAAAAGCTTAGCGTACGTGTTTGCTTCCAATGACCCTGGATCTTACTATCTGTTTGACACTAAGAATTTGGAAGCAAAACATCTTTATCAATTGCATCCGGAATTTGATGGTAAGGACTTAGCTCCTTCTTTTTCATTAGCATCGCGCTCAAGTGATAACAAAATAATAGAATCCATCATCACGACTCCGAAACATAGTAATGGTGTTTTATTAGTGCACCCTCATGGGGGGCCAATTGGTGTTCGCGAATATCAATCTTATAATCCAGAAGTTCAGTTTCTCGCTAACCGCGGCTACACAATTCTTCAAGTAAATTTCCGTGGATCCATTGGGTTTGGGAAAACATTCAATAAAGAAGCTGTCGGTCAGTGGGGAGGACTTATCGAAGATGATATTATGTCTGCTGTTGCGGAAGTCAAGCAGGAATATAGTTTTCAGAAAACCTGCACTATTGGTACAAGTTACGGCGGTTATTCTTCGATGATGTTGGCGATCAAGCGGCCTGAAGAATATGACTGTGTTATTTCTATGTACGGTGTTTATGATTTACCTTTGCTTTTTAATACCAGCAACTTGAAAATGCAGGAACGCTATCTGGAGTCAGTTTCTAGGACTGTTGGAGGAATGAATGAATCCTTGGCAAGGAATTCACCATTTCGCCTAGCTGACCGGATAAGCGTTCCTACTTTGATTGTTGCAGGCAAAGAAGACGATATATCAGGTTTTGAACAAGCTAATAGAATGCGCTATTTAATGCAAAAATTGAAATCAGACATTGAATTTATTGCCTATAATAGCGTAGGGCATGGACATTCTACTTGGAATGGCGAATATCACCAATATGCTTATATTGATGATTTTCTCCGCCGAAAACTCTCCATTAAAGACAAAGACAAGAAAACTGCGGACATTCTAGCAAATGATTTATTGTTTTTAAGCAATTCATACCGCCAGGGCACCTGGACATCTCCAGATAGCAATAAGGCCTTGGCTTATCTTAAGAAATCGGCTCAGCTGGGGCACAATGAGTCTCAGTACAAACTTGGGGATCATTATTTGAATACCAAGTTGGATCCTGAAAGAGCCAACTATTGGTTTCGAAAAGCGGCTAGGCAAGGAAATGAAAAGGCCACTTATGCTTTAGCGAAGCTTTATGATGAGGGAGTCGTTTCAGGAAAAACTAAGGAAGAAGTTTACGAGCTATTTGAGAAAGCAGAATCATCAGGCTCTCATCTAGCCTACTTGGATATGGCTAAATATCAGTGTTTAGGTGAGGGGGTAAAAAAGAATCTAGATGCATGTATTGAAAAGATATTTTCAAAAAAAGACTGGAGCAACAAAAGTCTACCAAAAAAGCGGCTTGATTTTCTTGAAAAAGAAATCTGGAACAAACAGCAACAGATTATGGCGGAGGTTATGGATAGAGTTTCTTTCTCAAAAGATCAGATTGAAAGGATAGGTCAATACTATAAAAGTATCGGCTTTGATCAACTATACCCAGAGGTTGCATCTATTGAGTTTGGTGAATTTTATGAAGGAGAGCCCCCATATCCCATAAAAAAGACTACGAATCGCATTCCAATTCGAAAGAATATGCGTTTCGGTGTTAATTATATTCTCCGTTCAAGTTTAAAGGAGGATCAAGATGCATATGCTGTTGCGCGGATAAAATGGACCACCCCTGATTTATCTACACCTTCCGGCAAGATAACTAACTCGATCCAAATTATGTTCTTTCCTAAGCTAAATCAAAAATCAGGATATTATTATGTACTGGAACATGATTACGAGATGGTCGAAGGAGAATGGATAGCCGAGGCTTTTAATATTGACGGAAAACAATTATTTAAAAAGACTTTTCAAACTTATTATCCTGAGCCCTAATATGCCTGCCCGATATCCGTTTATAGAAGGGCAGGGTGGTCAAAACTCTGAACCAACCATACAGCTTTACAACCTGGCAACTAATTCATTAGTTCCAGATTCGAGGCATTCATAGATTGAATGATAGCGCCGACCTCACTAATTAAATAATTAAGAATAAATTAGTTGATAGGCCATACTTCTATGGTGTTGATAAAAAATAAGTACAATTATAGTATTTAGCAATAGCACCACTCTAAATTTACTATCATATGGAAATTGATATGAATAGTGTCAATGAATTACCAAAGGCTAAAGAAATCAGCCTTGTATTGAAAGCATTTGAAAGTTACAGTCGCGCTGTCAATAAAGACAGCTTGAGTACCGCAACTCGTGATGCTCAGATACCCGATGCACAGGTTTTTGTAAAGGAGCAAACTGGTGGCGTCATTATCGTTCTTCCGGAGCGTCACTCCAGTGAGGATGAAGAGGTTCAGAGCGGGGCTGCCTCCATTGCGAAATATGTCATGGCGATCCCAAAAGTGAAGATCGCGGTTGAAGAACCCGTCAGATACAACGGTACCTTGATATCGAATGTTGGATGGGGCACTTCCATTCAAAGTAAGCCACAGAGCCAGTCCATTTTTGATTTTTTGCCAGACGCTCAAGGGTCTATTTCTCACCAGCTGTACAATAGGCAGGTGGGCATGATGATCATTTCTTCAACTCGCTATCCAGCTGAGGATATACCAGCTAACCCTAATCGCTATAACAATCCACAGATAAATGCGACGATGGTAAAAAACTTGCGTGAAAATACGAAAGCTGGAGATATTTCTGTTTTTCCAGTTGGGCCTGACCATTTAAAGCGGACATATGACCCTAACACGTTAAAGGTACGTTTAGGTGCCCATGGATGGACCGAGCTCAGCCACAATTAGTTCCAAATATAGAGCAAGTAAGGGGAGGCGCTCTAGAAATACCGAGCTAGTGCCAACAATTAGCGTCTGCCCTTTCTCTACTAGCTCGAATAAATCACTGATTATATCAGGTTAAGAAATTAGTATATTGTCCCTCCTGATATAGCACCTATCTTTGTCGGGTAGTAGTTTCTTGTGAATCACTTCAAACTACTAAAGAGCACTCAGACTATGGGTTAGTATCAAGAAATTGGGTGGGTATTTCCAAAGTACCTTCGAAAGAAAGCACCCATAGCCACCTATGCCTTACACTCTACGCTCGAAAGCAAGATACCTACTTGTCAGTCTCCTCAGGGGAATTGGCCAAGTCATCCTTCAAAAGAATGCCGTAAGTGGTTTTCTATTCTTACTCGGAATAGCAGTCAACTCAGTTACCATGGCTGTTGGGGCCATACTTGGTGTTATTATTGCAACTTCTTGTGCCGACATTTTACATTATCCTGATAAAGAAATTGAAGATGGACTATTTGGGTACAATGGAGCTTTGATCGGTGTAGTCATATTCTTATTATATGCTCCATCCCTAATGACTTTTTTATTGATTGTCGGTGGAAGTGCTTTAGCAGTCATAATCATGCGCTTTATGCTGCTTCATTTTATCCTTCCGCCTTATACTGCACCCTACATTCTGGTGATATGGGCTATATGGATATTGGCTCCAGCACTAGATCTAGCGCCAACTGTAGCATTCGTTAACGAAAACACCTCAACCTGGGGGATATTCGAAGGTATTGGTCAAATCATTTTTCAGAACAATGCCATTACAGGTATTTGTTTTTTAATTGGGATTTTTATCTCGAATAAATCTCATGCGCTTTGGAGTATTATTGGTGGAATGCTGGCCACATCACTGGCCATGCTCCTGGCCTTATCACCCACATTAATTCTTGCTGGGCTCTTCGGTTACAATGCATCTTTGAGCGCTATTGCATTATCAAATGGTCGTAAGCGATGGCTAGCCCCAATTGCAGGGAGCATATTAACCGTTCCAATCGCAATGGCTTTTATGAGCGCTAATATTATTGTATTAACCGCACCATTTGTTATCGCTAGCTGGATTATATTGTTGATCCAAAGAAAACTTACATTAACTCATTAATCCAGCCCATTAGAGAAAACACTAGCTCGTGAAAGATTCGGTAAGTACAGCTTCCATTTGACGAATTGATTGAGTCCAACTGACTTTTGCCAGTTTTGCGTAGTCAGTGTTGAGAAGCGTATGTGTCAGAGTAACGATGGTACCAAGCTCAGAGCCCCTGAATGCAACTTCAACCAAAGATGCATTTTCTTGCGGCTCGGTGTTGTTTGGCAGATTAAGATTGCAATGCTCGTGGACTTCAAAAACTAATCGCTTCGGCCTGTCAACGCTGTGATACACACCAGAGATAACGCAGGAACTGCCGTTTGGAGCAGTCATCTCAAAAGCAAAGCACCCACCAACCTTGGCAGTGAGGTTGAGTACACGTGTCGTGAAATCGTCAGGTCCCCACCATTTTTCAACCATGTTGGGTATGATCCAGGCATCAAAGACCGTCTCTGGCATTGCCCGGACTGTATAAGAGATCGGTTCAGTTCGAACTTCCTTTTGATAAATAAAATCGATCACTGTTGCACCTTATTCTTTTAAGTAAGTGGTTTCCCGTGGTCTGTCAACACTGAAACAGTTTATTACTGTTGTCCAACACCATTCAATCAACCCCAACGGCTTCTATGATCAAAGTAGGGACCAGAACTAGCGCTTGGAGACCATCTGAAGCATATCTATTATCGTTGAGGTGGCAAGGCTAATCGAATGACTGAATAAGCGGTTTCCGAGTAACCTTAAGTTGCTTTTAATACGTAGCTACACCCGGCAGCCATTGCCTAACAATATTTCACCGATATACTTATTCAGATGGAAGAAAATCACGACAACCTGAATACTGTTTTCCAAGCTCTGGCTGATCCAACACGACGCGCTGTCATTCAGCATTTGATAAGCGGACCAGCGTCGGTCACCGAGCTCGCAGAACCATTTGAGATGGCACTCCCTTCGTTCATGAAGCATATTGGTGTACTGGAGGATGCGGGCTTGATTCGCTCCAAGAAAACCGGTCGCGTGCGAACTTGTGAGATAAAACCCAAGCAACTGACAGCGGCACAAAAATGGATCAATACACAAACGGCCATGTGGGAAGGCCGGATGTCTCGGATGGCGAGCTATGTCGAAACGCTCGACGCAGAAGAGCAGGATGACTTAGTACAAAAGGGGTAGATGCCCCAACAATACGAATCCCATAGGCATAAGCCAATTTCTCGCCCTCCATCCCACCTAGAGTTGAAGTTTTAACCACACGGAGCTATTCGCCGGTTATCCATTGACCTAACAATTACTGTTAACTATAGTTATCCAAAAAGCTAACTATCGTTATTTTTTGCACTCGGCTGTTCACGCTTTGCAAACATCGCAGAGGGATTCGCATGAGCCAAGATTTATCCCACGACACCATATCGATCAGTAGAAGGATCAAAGCACCGAGAGAGTGGGTATTTTCCGCATGGGAAGACCCGCAAGCCCGCTCGATATGGGGGCCTCCCTCTGAAGATGAATCAATCGAATTTCTCGAAAACGACTTTCGCGAAGGAGGCCTAGACGTACATCTATGCGGTCAAAAAAGCGATCTGCGATTCCGGGTTGAAACACACTATTACGAAATCAGAAGACCGCAGCGGCTGTTGTTCACCGAACGAGTAACTATGGATAGCTCTTCACTGAGTGTCTCTTTGGTTAGCGTGGAGATCAGAAAAATTGGAAGCGTGACAGAGCTTGAGGTAACGATACAAATCGCGTCCCTGGCTGGCTCGGGAATGATCGAGGGAACTCGCAATGGGTGGCAGCGGGCCCTTTCTAATCTGACTGCTTACTTGGAAGCAAGAAAAGTAGAAGCCGAATAGAGAAGGGCAATATTATTTCTCTTCGGGCTTCAATAGCCATTGAGTAACAGTCCAAGTACACCCGCAGCATCATTTGGACCAATAGAGCCAACAGGGAAGAACTTGTGCGAAAAATAATTGTAAACACGTTTATTAGCCTGGATGGTGTGATGCAGGCCCCTGGCGGCCCGGAAGAGGACTCTTCAGGGGGCTTTGAACTTGGTGGATGGGTAGCTTCCTATTTTGATGAAGGTGTTGGTCAATTCATGGGCAATGTGTTCGCAGCGCCATTTGAGTTACTACTTGGCCATCGGACTCACAATATTTTCGCTGCACATTGGCCAAAAGTTGCTGCTGACCCTCCGCCTGAGGGTGTTGATGAAAGTGAAATCCAGCTGGCCAAAAAAATCGACGGTACAACACGATACGTGGCTTCTCGCACGAAACCTGAGTTTACTTGGGAAGGCAGCGAGTGGCTGGGGAATGACCCAATCTCGAGGCTTCGTGCAATCAAGGCTAGCAATGGCCCTGATTTGTTGGTTCCAGGCAGTGCTGACTTTATTCAAACTCTACTCAAAGCGGACTTAATTGATCAGTTTAAATTACTGCTTTTTCCTTTGGTCCTGGGTAACGGGAAACATCTTTTCGGTTCAGGTGTGATCCCTACAGCGTTCCATGTACAGCAAGCCATAACGACAAATAGCGGTGTAATTTGTGTGACCTATGTTCGAGGCGGAAGTATCACGACTGGCGATTTCTCCCTGCAACGAGAGTAGGGCCGGCAGTCTAAGCGCAATTTGGGATAGATAAGCAGAGATAGGAACTCGAAAGTTATGGAGCCCATCACTGACTTGGTATTCAAGGAAAGCTGCGCACATTATGCCGATACGCTCAGCAGTAAGATCAGATCTGGAACGCCCACCAGATGTCCCGACATAACTATCAATGCCAGAGCCTTTCAGCAGAGTAAGTATTCGACCCGTTTAAAACCCAAGGAGATATCAAAATGACAGAACTCGTTACCTGTCTTTGGTTCGACTACGGCGAAGCAAAGAAAGCGGCGGAATTCTACGCAGCAACTTTTCCCAACAGTCATGTCGACCGTGTTAATACGGCTGCCGCTGACTACCCCGGCGGCCATGAGGGCAGTGAGCTAACTGTTGAATTGACTGTCCTCGGGCGCAAGTTTATAGGACTGAATGGCGGCCCAAATTTTACTCCGAATGAATCGGTCAGTTTTATGGTTATTACCGAAAACCAGGAAGAAACTGACCGTTACTGGAATGCGATTGTGGATAACGGTGGGCAAGAGAGCGCCTGCGGTTGGTGTAAGGATCGCTGGGGCCATTCGTGGCAAATTACGCCAAAACTGTTACTCGATCTTACAACGAACCCCGACCGTAACAAGGCAAAACGCGCCTTTACCGCGATGATGACCATGAGAAAGATCGATATTGCGACAATTCAAGCTGCGACAAATTCGGTTTGAAGTAACAGATAGATATCGCGAAAGAATATTTGAACTACGCATGGCCAAACCGCCTCGGAAGCCCAGAGCTACTAGCGCAAGGCCTTAACAAGCTGAGTGACACTGCCCTCATCAAGCTCAGTCCCAACAGACAATACAAGAGACAAATACATGAGGATCAGATTGTGAGACGGTTAGTGGTTTGGAATGTGATGTCGTTGGACGGCTGCTTTGAAGGTACCGCTCCGTGGTCATTGGACCATCACGCAACAGTGTGGGGCGACGAATTAGAAGCCTTCTCTCTTCGACAGGGTGATGAAATCGGCACCTTGCTATTCGGATGTCGCACCTATAAAGGGATGGCCGATTATTGGCAAAACGAAACTGGGGCGATTGCGGACATGATGAACTCGCTTGAAAAAGCCGTCATCTCTCGCACGCTAGAAACCGCCAATTGGTCAAATACTCGTCTACTGAAAGGCGAGGCGGCCGAACATGTTCGCGCGCTGAAAAAAGAGACCGGGAAGAGGGATATCTTCGTATTTGGTAGTTCGAATCTTGTAGCTACTCTGCTCAGAGAGGGTCTAGTAGACGAGTACCGGATATGCCTAGCACCTATCGTACTTGGAGCTGGTTCACCTCTCTTCAAGCCTGACGGCATCCAGAAAAATTTTGAGCTGATGCGGGCAGATACCCTTGAAATGGGCGGAGTGGTCCTTCGCTACAAGTGCCTATAAAAGGGCGGAGTGTTATTGCAACCAGGTTCTAGGCATGGTTTGTATCATTAACCTAAAAGAGTCTATGGGAAGAGGGTCATGATGAAGTTCCAACTTCTTCGATTGCCACTTGATCCGGATAAAAGGCAATACGCCCGTTGATCACCCCGGCAAAGTCAAAAGCAGCTTCATAGGCCCATGCAATAGCCTCTCCGCTATCATCGATTGAGAAGTAGCTGGCATCGCCTTTCAGTGGGCAATAGCTTGTCTTTCCCTCTATAAGGGAGAGGGGAGCAAGAACATCTTCTTTTGGGAAATAGAATACGGGGTCGAGCATATCTTTTGCGAGTTCTGTAACTCTCAAAGCATTACTACTCTCGGCAATCACCTTGCCACCACGACGCACACGCACTGTCCTAGGCACAATCTTGGCGCGCATAAGGTGCCGGGGTTCTTTCGGGTTGTGGATTGTGTTACTAGACATCGTAACTTCTGGATAGAGCATTGATCTTTCCTTTCAAGGTATTAGCCTGAAGCGATAAGAGGGCCGCATTTACCCAAATAGAGATACACACTTATAAGAGTAAGCGAACAGCGAGCCTTCATGTCACCTCACTTGGACTCAATAGTTAGCGTTGATACGATCTTCGATGCATAAATTGTGGACGATTGCCGCCGAATTACGAACTCTCCAGATCCCGTTGAACCAATAGGGTTTGCATGGTCACGACTGATTTCGATGGTATCACCTGCTTCGCACGCGTTAGCCAACTCCCTAAAGTACCTCTCCAATTCCAGCGATAAAATCTGAGGTAGTAACAGTGTAAATTGTTACCGTGTACTCGGCGTACGGGAAGTGGCGACCAATATCAACCAATCCTTCACCACTCACGCATACACCAGAGTATCTACACCCCAAACATGGAAACCCTTGGGTCCCGGGGACAGTTCTCTGATTTCGGTATAGGACCCCAAATTGCAGGAAACGTAATCATCTCAATTAATTAGACTGCCCCCTGGGTTTTCCTTTAATGATTAAGTAGGCTTGGGTGTACTTTTCGTTTACCTACCATCCCGGTAACAATTCTCCCAACTTCCTGCTCAGAGGGTAATTGTGCTACGTCATACGCAAACCATGCCAATGAGTCCGCATTTTCCACCGCTTTCACCTCAGTGAGCTCTGCCATAAGAGTTGCCGCTGCATCTTGTCCGCGTAACTGATTGAATGCCTGCTGTACAACAAGCTTGAATGCTTGTTCATGGGTTTTACCACTGTCCTGATGGAACTTCATCCATATAGCGCCACCTTCACTGATAGCTTTATCCAATTTATCCGCAATGCCTTCATCATTAAAATATTTATGATCCACGGTTTGCGCATATTTATGTGTTCCTTCATGGATCAGAGTAACAATGCAGAAAACCTCACCTTTTTCCCAAATTTTACTAAAACTCAAACAGATAGGATTTTGATTGGGCTTCATAAAGCTCCCCCCCTTAAGTTGCCCTCCACCGGCCCATGACAACTTACAGAAGTTTGAAATTGATCTGCCCCAACTTTCCGTAAAGGGCACAAACACAAACCCGGCCGCGTTTTTCGAAGGGTCCTCAATACCAAAAGGATATCCTATCGTCGATATGGTAGAGCATTGAACTTTACACAAGGTGGGCATCATTTTTACATCCGCACACTCTACATCACCACTCAAGCCTATCTGGGTTTTACTGAGCTTTTGGAGTATCGCATTTACGCAGTTTGAATATCTTTGTGGCGGGCAATCCATAGGAAGGCCAAAGTAGTAGGAGACTAAATTTTTAAACTTATCAGGAACCTTATCAGGGTATGTAATCGCTACAGTGCACATATCTATCGCTCGTTTTAAGATAGTCTGCGCTTCATCCAGCCAGTTTTCGAGTGATTTTTTGACCTTCGTTTGAAAAAGTATCGGCGAATTATCCTCTACCAACACGGTAAAACTCACTTCCCGGTTGATACTGCGGCTCACTATTTTTGTCATAATTATTCTCCTGCCTTTTCCTGCTACTTTCAGCGATGGAATTCACTGTTTTTGCTCTGATGCCAAACCAGAGTAAAATAGAATATATAATATTACTTAGCACGACTGTACATTAATATTCTTTAAATTATTCAGGAATAGCACTTCTTAACAATCCACCACGAATTAAAGTGTCTTGCAATAATTCTTCTGGAGATTACTCCTAGATTAATATTGTGGAGGGATTGAGGTAGTTCGCAGTATTTTGAGTCACTTTAACTGATTTTTGCTGATTTTAAACTCGGCTAGTAATTACTGAGCGTCGGCCACTACGAAACCCGGCCAAATCCAGCCCAATTAAGATGTGGTATTGATAAATCAATTTGCAGCAATGACCTGACTGATATAAAAAATCTCAATTAATCAATAAGTTAAAACTGTTTCGTCTAATATTCCCCTAGGCTGCACTTACTAAAAAGGGAGAAGGGAAAAATACACCGCGCATCTCGCGTGCGGTGTATTCTTTCCTTCCACCCCAGTAGTAACTAGCCGACCATTCAAACTAGGGCAGTCGTTTATAGGAGTAAGCTTTTCCACCTTGACGAAGAATAAACGAGCGGGCAGGGCTCGTATCGCCCTCCTCAAACTCAATAGTCAACCCTGGGACCATCTTCGATGCATAGATTGTGGACGATTGCGGTCGAATTACGAACTCTCCATATTCCGCTGAAACTATAAGACCTGTATAGCCACGGCTGATTTCGACAATATCATCTGTTCCGTGCCCATAGCGCCCGACACCTCTCAAAAGCACCTCCTCTGGTAAAGTAATGAAATCTGGCGCAGGGACAACCTTAGTTGATACCGTCTGCTCGGGGTTCAAGAAGTGATGGCCAATATCATCCAGCCCTTCACCGCTGGCAGTATCTGCCAAGGCAACAACACCGATGCTCCGCGCAGGGTTAAAGCCCATAAATGTACGCGATCCATCACTGCTGCCATTGGACCAATAGTAAGTCTCTCCATTGGTGGTTGTCCTGCGCCAACCCAGGGCCATACGAGTGATACCACTGCCTCCCGGCCTATCAGTTGACAGCATTAGCCGCGATGCCGCAACCAAATCCTTAGGACCTCGACCGTTGATAAACAAGTCGAGAAGTGTGAGGAGATCTCTGGCTGTGGATCGTAAACCGCCAGCCGGCGAGAGCACCCCATCGCTTGATGGGCCGATCGGGCTGAGATAAAAGTCATGGCCTTGAGCTCGCCGAGCAGACTTCTTGGGATCATCCTCTAAAGTGGTATCACTTAGCCCTAAAGGTCCCGTCACACGCTCTCGCAGTATCGTTGCAAAAGAGCGGCCTTCCTTCAAAACAAGTCCTTGACCTAAGAGCCCAAAAGCCAGGTTTGAATAGCTGAATTGAGTACCCGGGCTAGCTTTCAGATGATAGCTTGGCAAGCCCCCATAGAGCTGCTCAAAGGAATAACCAGCGTACTTATTGGGCGCATCGGGTGCCGATGCAGCAAGATTATTTGGTCTTAGAGGAAGAGAAGCAGCATGGGTAGCCAGGTCAGCGAGAGTGATTTGTTGCCCTTCAAAAGTTGGAGCTTTTACACCGGCTGGTACGTAATCCTGGAGAGGATCATCGAGTTTCACTCTCTTATGCACAACTTCAACAGCCAATAGCAAGGCCGTAAATATCTTAGTTAACGACGCAATTTCAAAAATCGTATCGTCCCCTAGTTGATAAGTATCCTTGGCTTCAGGCTCTCGAACAGTAATGATTCGACGATCAGAAAAATTTAGGGTACCTGCAACTGCTGCATGTGCCGCGTGTTGCTTAAGAATACGATGGCGAATCAGACGTTGAAACTCGTCATCATCATTCACCGGTTGGCTTGATAAAGCATCTAAAGCGATGAGTGGTCGAGGGACAGCAAATACAGAGGTAGCCCCAAGAAATAATTTTGTGAAATCACGTCGCTCCATGGCAATCAGAACCTATCAATAACTTTCCAGAATTCAGTTGGCAAAATTTGACTATCAGAAAGGCATATAAGTTCCTGTGATAGATACGCTGATCACTAACAGAGATAAACGCATTTAGGGCAAACGGAGCCTAATGGAGGATAAGCAGAACTATGGAACTCGTGGAGCGGGTGGAGCGGGTGGAGCGGGTGGAGCGGGTGGAGCAACCAGTAAAGTTAGAACAGTTAGATTCTCAAAAAGATCTACTACCAATAACCTGTGATGCTGAATAAAGAGGCTCAGGGGATAACCGAGCTTTTTGCACTAGTAAAGCACGTTTATAAAAACTCTGAAATGAGTTTGATAGAAAATATTAGGTTATTGGTAGAGTGAAGGCACTGACGGAAAGCGAGTTTACACTCCTGAAAACCTCGTCCTTATGAGGCTATTCTCCAGCTGGTAACTGTCATAGATGGAAGATTAGGATGGCCCGAAAAGTTAAGGGCCCGTCTTCTGCGTTATCTATAAATAAAAAAATAGTTTGGAGTGTATGGGGCCACATCAAACATCTATAGCCCTTCCTAACGGCATTATTAAATTTATACGATTATGCCAAGGATGTGGAGGATAAAACGCTGACTAAAGACATTATCCTTTTTTATTAAAAAAATTTCTATGGTTACTAACGACCGTAGAACTGCTATAGCGATTGATTTAAGAATTTATATCTCTGTGTTGTTACTCAGACAGAGCTGCTTCAGTCTCGAAGTCCTTTGAAAGTGGCATTGAAAAAATGGCCCTTAAATCAGGAAAGGGAAGTACGCGGTTTTACTGCTGGTCACGTAATAACTCGTAATCTTATTTTTCACTCCATTTTATATATTACTGCCTATCAAATTGGTACATTGGACTCACTACTCTCACTGTCAAGCACAACGAAAAAGGAAATTTTGATGTTGAATCTTAAAACTTTACCGAGTCAGAACGGTAATTCTTGCGCCGCTCACTGCACCGAGATCGCAGTGTCAGGATTTGATCTCCGTGCGCCAAGGCCACAGAGTTTTGTGGAAGACACTCTGTGGCGCGCTATCAAATGGCAGAATGGGGACCTACCTCTGATGCCAAACGGTGCCGACCATCCCTTAGTGGCGGCCAACAATAGTTCGCCGATGCGTGTGCGAAACTATGTGAATACCCAGTGCCCTGGGCGTACCGGTCGGATTTTATATGACGCGACCCAGAAAGACATGTGCCTTCAATTCGCGCAGCCGGGCAATAGAGTTGATTATAATGCGTTGTTTACAAATCTCATACAGCCAGCTAGTAATGGGGGAATGCCGAGGAACTTGCTTACCGACACCTATTACAATTGCGCTTTTATGATGTTTCGAGGCCCTTCCCCTGGGTCTGCTCATGAAATGGGTTTCCATAATATCCTGGTTGCCAAGGATGGGTCGACAATCAAATATTATAACCCGAATGAAGATCAACCAGTTTGGAGGGCTGATATTGGATGGCGAACGTTGCGTCATCAAAACGCTGGAAGGCATAGTTACGTTTGGAGTGGTATTGCAATCGAAATCACCTAGCAGTTAATGTTTGATGATGCGATCATTAGTATGGATCATGGGGTTTATCCTTGGTTTTGCTTTTAGGTTTAGGCACTTTCATCAAAACCGGTAAACCCTTCTTATTCAAGACGATCTGTCAGATCGTGGTCTGATCTTGTCTACATCTTTACACCTTCTTCCAGCTTACTAGCTCCTTTATTTGTTAAGAAATACTAAATTCCTGCTAGAACTGAGTGTAAGTTACTCATGCCAGCCACTACTAATAGATCGATAAAATAAATCCGATTGTATCCGTTTTCGCAACATTGTTTCTCTATTTGAACTAATTATTGAGTCAATGTGATGTACTAGGATAGATCGCAAGTTTTGGACATTAACCCAACGCTTCAGGAGCTTGAAATGAAAGCAAAACTTATTTTACCAATGATTCTATTAAACATGCTTGGCGGAGTAGGGTCCGGCATCATGATCTATATGTCTGGCGGCGATCCGGTTTGGGTCGGCGCACTTTTAGCGACCTTGCCTTTACCATTTTTCTTGATGGTTCTGACAAATGTGTTCAGCATTTCAAGAACATCAGAAAGGCTGCCAGTTATTCAAGCCGTTAACTTTTTAGGAGTTGCACTGGTTGCTTATTCAACTTATTCGAACCAGGCTCCAATGTCCTTGTCTCAGTACGTTCCTATTGCAGCTGCTGCCCTGGGCTTCGTATCCCTTCACTGGTATATCTGGTCATTCTCCGTTTACAACCGCAGAAAGAGCAAGGCCATATCAAAAGGCCAAAAACTGCCTGAAATGAATTTTAATCGATTAGATAAATCGGCTGTGTCTTCCACTTCTTTTGACGAATCTAAAACACTATTAGTGTTCTTTAGAGCCAACTGGTGCCCATTTTGTATGAACCAGTTAAAAGAAGTGAAGAAGTATGCTGAGACACTTAAGCAATATGATGTGAAGGTAAAGTTTATCTCTAACCAAGGCTACGACAACTCAAGGAAGTTAGCCGACAAGCTTGACCTACCTGGTCATTTTGAAATTCTTCAAGATGACAACTTAATGGGTGCTAAAGCCCTAGGCATTGAAGATATTGGCGGTTCCCCTGCAGGAATGCCTGGTTACCCTAAGGATACCGTTATGGCCACAGTGATAGCACTGAATGAAGATGGTACGGTTATATTCGGTGATGAGACCGACAATTATCGGAGACGCCCAGACCCGACAACGTTTCTGCATGTTTTTGAAGGCTCAAAGCCGCAGACTTTAGATGCTAACACAACTCTCAAAGGTACCGCCTAGCGAGGTAAAATATCAATCTCTCATAGAGCTTATCGATAGGCCCATAAAGAATGAAAGATAACTGTCTAGCTAGCAATATTGTCGCAGGCCTGAACCTGGATTAATTAAATGCCTTAGAACAACCAGTATGGATTATATAAAGCCTGAAGATTCTATCGATGCCTAAGCAAATACAGGTCTACCTTATATCAGTTGACATATAAAAGACTATCACATATTCACATACCCCTTTCTATGATAGACAGGGGTTTTTCCTTGTTGAGATTAGAGTATTCTATAAGTAATTGAAATTGGAGAACGTCATGGAGTTTAACTTCCCAAATCGTGATGGCGTAGAATTAAAGGGCAAGTTAGAGGAATCTGTTGGAACCCCAAAGGCTTATGCAATTTTTGCACATTGTTTTACCTGCTCAAAAGATATTATTGCAGCAAGCAATATTTGTAAGTCATTAACCAGTAAAGGGATATCAGTATTAAGGTTTGACTTCACTGGATTGGGTAATAGTGATGGAGATTTTTCCAATACTAATTTTTCATCCAATGTTGAGGATTTACTTAGTGCTTACAATGAAATCGAAAACCGCTTCGAGGCACCAAAATTGTTAATTGGGCATAGTTTTGGAGGTGCTGCCGTTTTGAAAGCCGCTGGTATGATAAAGACAGCTAAAGCTGTTGTTACTATAGCTGCTCCAAGTGATGTTAAACACATCCAGCATATGTTTAAAGAGGAACTCGATAGCATCAATAAAACAGGTCAGGCAAGAGTGGTTCTGGCTGGGCGAGAGTTTACGCTAAAGAAGCAGTTCATTGATGATATAAATGAAGCAGACGTCTTGGTTAACCTTAAGGAATTAAGGAAAGCGCTGCTAGTAATGCATTCACCACTAGACAGCACTGTTTCAATTGAGCATGCGGCGAAAATATTCGCTGCTGCGAACCATCCTAAAAGTTTTATTTCTTTAGACAAAGCCGATCATTTGCTTATGAAAAAATCAGATGCTGAATATGTCGGTAATGTTATTGGAGCCTGGGTTCAAAGATACATTAATTAATATCGGATGTTACAGAGAGTAATATCGAACTTTAAAGCCTTGCAACAGTAAAGAACCGTCAACTATCGAGAGCTGGGCGGTAAAGAACAATAGAAACAGCACTAGATGGAATTTAGGTTGCTCCTAGTCCACCTAATAATCCGGGGCTTAACTCAGTTCCTTTTTTAGAAACTCGATAAAGACTCTGGTCTTTGCCGGCATCGCTCGACCACTGGGAATCAGTGCGCTAACAGGCGGTCCTGGAACTGCTTTCTCTGGGAATAACTCAACAACTTCACTATTTTGAACAGAAAAGCCAAGCGCTTTATCATAAACCTGAGCTATTCCCATACCGGCTACCACTGCGTCAATCAGAGTTCGTCCATCTCTGAATATTGCTAGCGGTGAGGGGGAAAATTCAGTAATTGGGCCTCCATCTTCTTGGAACAACCAGCCTCTCAATTTTCCTGTAGGTGCACGGAAAACAAGAGAATCATGCTCCTTTAAATCTTCCAAAGTCTTTGGCATACCCTTTTGTGAAAGATATTCAGGTGAAGCGCACAGGATACGTCTGGTTTCACATATTTTTTTTGCGATAAAAGAACTATCTTCCAGTTCACCAATCCTCACGACGACATCCCATTCACCTCTAATAGCGTCCTCTAGACTGTCTGAAAGAGAGACCTCGACCGTAACCTTGGGATGCAACTGCGTGAACCCCTTCAAAGCACTGACAATAGTTCGGCCTATGCCTATTGGCAAATTGATACGCAATCGTCCAGCAGGCTCATCCTTCCTGGCATGCAGTAAAAGCCTGGCCTCATTGATTGTTTCTAACGCATGTTTTGCGGCATCTAGAAATATTTTGCCTTCTTCTGTCAGCCTGATACTTCGTGTGGTTCTGTTGAATAGCTTAAGACCCAATTCCTCCTCAAGCTTCTTCACTGCCTTACCAGCGCCTGATTTGGTTGAGTTCAATGATGCCGCCGCTTTTGTAAAGCTTCCATGTTCGGCAACAGCAATAAATACAACTATTTCGTTCAAATGGGCTTGTTGAAACACAGATTGTGTCCCCAATGGATACAATGAGTATCAAAATAGCATGTTTATAGCGCAAATCAAAGTAACTAATCTTCCCAATAGTGGTTTGGCGTAAGTACCTGCATAGAGACCAATTGGAGAATTAGCCAGGTCACATCGAAGGCTTACCCAAAGCTCGCGCTTCCAAACTTTAAACCATTAGAGGAATAGGTTATGTCTCTTCAAGACAAACTAGATGCTTTCAAAGAAGTATTTAAGCAACAGGCCCCGGAAGGAGCATTTGAAGCCTTTGCCAGATCATCCAGGGAATTGGCTGCTAGTGGCCAAGTTGAACGTTCGATTAAAGTAGGGGAGAAAGTCCCATACTTTACATTGCCAGATTCAGAAGGTAACGACCTTGTCCTGGAAGAACTCCTAGCCAAAGGGCCCGTTATTCTAACGTTCTATCGAGGCGTGTGGTGCCCTTACTGCAATATTGAGCTGCAAGCGTTAGAAGAAGTTACTGCAGAGATCAAAGCGCGTGGTGCAACCCTGGTTGCTATTTCCATGCAAGGGCCCGCTGAAAGCCGCAAATCTCAGAGAGATAACAAGCTAAGCTTCCCAATTCTGACTGATCAAAGTGGAAAGCTTGCTGAAAAGTTTGGTATCCGCTGGACATTACAACCTTATGTAATTGAGTTCCACAAGGTGTTCAAAGTCGAACTCCCGACCATCCATCGTGACGGCGCGTGGAACTTACCTATGCCTGCAAGATATGTCATAGATACCGATGGAACAATCGCATATGCGGAGGTGAATCCTGACTATACGCGTCGCCCAGAACCCAGCGACTTATTTCCCGTACTTGAAAAGCTGAGTCAGTTTACAACTGCATAGTATGTAAACACCTCCACCTCTTTTGCGCTGACTGGCGCCAAAGAGGTGCAAGCACTCAATGTAAATCGATATCGAGCACCGTAAAACCCAACTTATATGGTAAGACTCATGGTCAATTTTACACGTTACACAATTGAAACAGCACCAGAAGCCTCTAAGCCCACTCTAGAAGCCGCTAAAAAGAAAATGGGATTTGTACCCAATCTAATGGCAACCATGGCCGAATCACCTGTAATGGTAGAGAGCTACCTAACACTTATGGGATTATTTGATAAATCTCGCTTGAGTGAAACGGAGCGAGAGATAATCCTGATGACAAACAGCCGCCTAAACGGTTGCACCTACTGCATGGCTGCGCATACCGCCGTTTGCAAAATGGCCGGTGTAGATGAAAATGTCATCAAGGCGCTGCGTAGCGGCAAAACACTCGATGATCCTAAACTCGAAGCGCTCCGAGCATTCAGTGTCATTATCAATGAGAAACGTGGATGGGCTACAGAAGAGGAAGTTGAGGCGTTTCTTGCAGCAGGTTATACGAAAGAGACGGTTCTAGAGGTGATAGTTGGAACTAGTCTAAAAGTACTCTCGAATTACTCTACCCACAACCTGAATGTCAGTCTCGATGATGCGTTTTTGCCAATGGCTTGGAGTAAGGATATGGATTCGAATGATTGAGCGTAAAGGCAAATAAAAAACATGTATCCGATTCAAGCGTCTAATCAAGACTGAGCCTTGGGAAGAGGGCGCCTGTCCAGATCATAAAAGTGACGATAAGAACCCCACTGATTCACCAAAGTAATGAGGCCCATATAGGCACTATGGGCCTCTACTACATTGTCCGAGATATATTCGTGGTATCTAAGCCCCTAAACAATACATCCTCTTGAATACAGCCTTCTTTTGGGTTATCGCAATTACTCCATTTCGCTACGAATAATGCCGGGAGTTTTGGCTTGTCCTCGCACTCGGTCAGGATGATCGCGCTCGTTAAAACGCCTCAAGCCTTCGGACAGCTCTTCTTTGGATTCAGAGTCGCTGAATAATCGGTTGAAGCACTCAGCCTCAATTCGTAGACCTTCATCAAGATCCTTTCCATAACCACGAATGGCAGCTTCTTTATCAGAGTGAATCGCTGGCTGGGGAAGGGTAGAGATATACTGTGCTAACTCAACAGCACGATCTAATGCGGCTCCCTTTGGCACCACTTCGTTGGCCAATCCAATGCGATAAGCTTCTTCAGCATTAATAACTTTTCCCGTGATGATTAACTCCAGCGCTCGTCCCATACGAACAATACGCGGCAAACGCTGAGTACCACCATCAGCTAAGCCGATATTCCAACGACGACAAGTCATTCCAAAGGATGCGTGTTCTTCTACAATCCGCATATCGGCAAAACATGCCCACTCAAAGCCACCCGCATAAGCAATTCCATTAACTGCCGCAATGATAGGCTTATAGATATCGGTCCAGCGGGATGGACCTATAATCCCTGGAGCTTCACCTCGATTATGCCGGGCAATATCAGCCGGCTCTACAGGACATAAAACAGCCACATCAGGATCGGGGTGATTGGTGGGTTCGGTTGCAGCAAGATTGCTTTTCAAATCACCCCCTGCACAAAATGCAGAATCGCCAGCACCGGTGATTACCGCAACTTTTGCTCCGTCATCGGTACGAAAGCGATCGAATGCATCCACCAGCTCACGGTGAGCGCGAGTACCAATACAGTTCTTAACCTCTGGACGGTTAAAAGTAACGATGGCTACAGGGCCAATTTGCTCGTATTTAATATGATGATATTCCATGTCATAAGACCTTTATCATGTGGCGTCGAAGTAATATCTGGAATCTAGCCTTGAGCTGTCAATCTCATTCGGTACTCGTTTACTGCCCGTATTGATTGGAGTCCTCTTCATCACTAGCAGTAATTATTTGGTATTGGTGTAGAATTAATTCTGGCATCTTATACAGAAAGACTACCATAGCCTAAATGCGCTTGTTATCTTAAGTTGCCCGCCAGGCTGGTATGCCAGACGCTTTAATACCACGTTTAATTATCCGGAATTGCCTACGCATAGGCCTCTCTAAATCATTTTGACCAATACTTGACGCAATAGGAATGATCCACGCAGTATTCCGCAAATGCTTTTAAAGGGAGCAGGTGTGACTGTCAAAATGCCCATAAATGTAACACTTAAGTCATTTCCGCTCGCACCGGTCTATACGGCCAGCATGGTGGTAGTAAACCCCCTTTCTGAGTTTTCTACGCTTGAGCTGAACCCCCTGATTATCCGATTTTATATCATACTGCCTAGCAAGGCATGGAAAGCAAGCTTCGGATAGAGTGAGTGTGCACCCATAAGTTGGCGTGTTCGTCCCCCCATAAGTTGTCGCAGTTAGGGACCGAAAGGGCTATGACTCACAAAACGACCGGTAAATGAGTCATAGATCCAAGTTTTATGGCTCATAGAGAATGGATACCCTCTCGCGGTTACACCTCTATCACAGAAGCGAGCCGAGACATCAGCCATTACTTGATGACTTACTACAACTGGGAGCGTCCCCACCAACACAATGACGGATTACCTCCCGCAAAAGCGGAAGAAAAATTTAACTTACTATCCGGAAATAGTTGACCACTACACAGCCACCTATTAGAGAGAAAAGCTCAGGGCTTTCTATATTGGCTAACGAAACTTTACCAGCTTCATGAAACGGTACTCAGGCCGAGTTTAGCTGCCGCAGGCTCCTAACCGATAACCTAAAAACTATCACACTGACACGTGTCAATGCCCCAATTTTTTCGCCGGAGCTGCCAGCCTGCAAATGCTACAACCCTCTACCCAACAGTTTTGCAGTCGAGTTATAACTTGAAAGTCAAGTTAACAGCTGGCGATTTTGCGTGCGGATTTTAAGTTGATTTCAAGGTTAGGGGCTATTTCTGCAAGTTCAATTTGTCTGCGGTACTCTCGTGGAAATTCTCATTTCTTATGGAGGCTGAGGCGATGATGGCTTTATTTGGTCAACTGATTGCGGGGCTTTTTCGCTACTTTAAGGTCGGCAGGGGCAACCCTGGACAGGGCGGGGGGGCCGCGCCGCAGGTGGTGTTCTCTTACTCTCATTTTTGCGGTAACCCGGGCAGATATGCCAATAATTCGCGGCACTGAATACCGGGCTCGTGGGCGCTGGTATTTTGCACTTAACGTGCAATTACGGGTTGACGCCAAATAGGAAGTTTCTTTGTATTTCAGTGGGTTAGCGGATACAGGTCCAGCTGGAGGCATCGAAGCTGGTGGAGCTCTCCTCATGGACGCAAGGCTGGTACCTTACCCCTGAAAACTTACGCACTGACACGTGTCAGTGCCCCAATTTTTCCGGTGGAGTTGTCTGCCAGTAAACATTCCCATCAGGGCCCGGTTTTGCTAGCTTTGAGCTAATCAGATGGCGCATTAATAACCATTATCACAGGTACAAGATATGGTGCATTTGTGATAATCAGGGGAAACCTATGGCTAGAACTAGACCTGTGAATAGGTTGAAGTCTGTCACTGTGACTGGCTCAGGACAGGCTGAGATCGTGGAGCAGCCTAAGCAGCTGGCTCATATCCTGTGGGCAGCTTCGCGGGGCGATACAGGGAAGCGGAATGTAGCTCTCATTTGGATGTTATTTGGTAGCGGACTAAGGATCAATGAAGTAGCACAGCTAAAAATTGGGGATATATACCACCCAACAGGTGAGCTAAAGCTAGCTTTTAGGCTGCCTGGAACATATACCAAGACAGGGAAGCCTCGTACGGTATACCTTTTGGTTCCACAGCAGAGAGCTGCACTAGAGGATCTTAGGGCTCAGCGCATAGAGGATCGTGTAATGCTTAGTGAAGATGGGGCTTTTGCTGGGCTTGCACCAGATAGTCCCGTATTTCTATCTCTGAAAGGCAAACAGTGGCGCAAGCTATCTTTCAATTTCAAGAAATACCCAGATGCCGATGGAAATATAAAAACAACTCTGGTGTGTGGTTCACTCGAAAACCTTGCGCGAGACCTTATAAAGCAAGCCGGAATTCATGGCGGATCAAGTCATAGTGGGCGACGTAGCCTAGCAAGCTGGATGGACCGCAAGGGGTTTGACCTTGAGTTAATTCAAAATATTTTGGGTCATACCTCAGCAGATATGACCCTAATTTACATAGATCCTTGGGAAAAACGTATACAGTCTGCATTCAGACGGACTTGTTTCGGTGTTCAATTGCCGAATTTTGGATAAATGCAAAAAATAGGTGATGATACTTGCAGGGTGTTCAATGAACACATATATTGATCTCTACAGGGTGTACTATGAACACTAACCAATAGCTTGGAAGGACAACGTGACACCCAATGAAGAGTTAAGAATGATTATGGCAACAATCCCTCTAAAGCAGGAAAGAGTTGCCGAGCTTTTGGAACCAACAAGCCTTGATACAGTTAAAGGCTGGTGCGCTGATCCTAGAAGTTCTAGATATAGAAATATGCCCCCAACAATGTTGAGGTTGTTGAAGTTTGAGCTTCGGGATCGAGGGTTAATCAAGGAGTAAGAATAAGAATATGAATATTCGCGAATTTATAAATCAATATAGAAATCATCCAGTTCTATTTATTGGTGCGGGCATCAGCCTCCGATACTTGGTAAACTCGTACACTTGGGACGGCTTGCTCAAGTACATCGCCACAGAGATAACAGGCAATGCAGAGTTTTATCTAGATATCAAATCACAATGCCAAATTGATGGCAAATACGACTTTGCGATGATTGCGACAAAGCTTGAACATGAGTTCAATAACACCTTGAGTGCGGACCGGAACGGTAAGTTCAAAGATGTAAACGATTTCTTTTATGAAGAAATGGAGAAGGAAAATAACTTGAGCCGCTTCAAGATTTTTATTTCTCATCTGATAAGTAATCTTGATTATCGTGAGGAAATGAAAGATGAAATTGCAGAGTTAAAGAAAATTCGCAAAAATATCGGCTCAGTGATCACGACTAATTATGACCAGCTAGTAGAGGATGTTTTTGGCTTTCAGCCGCTGGTGGGGAATGATATATTACTAAGTAACCCATACGGCTCTGTCTATAAAATTCACGGTTGTCACACTGACCCAGCTAAAGTGATTATTACTGCAGACGACTACACTAAATTCAATAATAAGTACGAACTTATCCGGGCCCAACTGCTTTCTATTTTCATTCATAATCCAATCATATTTATGGGGTATGGTATTGGTGACGAAAATATTAAAAGTTTACTAAAAACTGTATTCACTTACGTTGAGCCAAACTCAGAAGATGCGGAGCGTATCAGGAATAATTTCCTGTTGGTTGAATATGAAAAAGATTCCATGTCACACGAGATTTGTGAGCATGATATCGATCTTGAGGGTTTTTCAACTATTCGTATTAACAAGGTTAAAACGGATGATTTTGTAGAAATTTATAAGGCGCTGTCTGATTTAAATCTACCTGTTTCTGCCATGGATATCCGAAAAGTTCAAGGCATCGTGAAAGAGATTTACTCCGGCGGAAACATAAAGGTAAATATAACTGAAGATCTTGACTCGCTAAGTAATAGTGAAAAAATCCTAGCAATCGGTTCAAGCAAATCGATTACATACACACACCAAGATACATCAGGGATGATGAGTAATTATTTTAGTATCATTGATGAGGCTAATATTCAGTTATTAAAGTTGATTAACGAGATCAAGATCGCATCTACTCAGTGGTTCCCTATATTTGGGTTCCATAAAATATGCCCTTTAATAGAAAAAGCTGAAGAGCTGAAGGCTCAGCAGAAAAGCAAGTTGAATGCATATTTAGATAACCTGAATGGTAATGTTAAATCTACTCACGCTAGCGTTCAAGCTATTCAAGATGACGAGCAGATATCATGCGCAAACAAAGTTAGTGCCGTCATTTGGTCTGTATCTAATGGTAACTTGGATCTTGATGACGTGGCGAGTTTCTTGCAGGGTATGCAGAATAAGAAAGATACGCATTACAGGCGGTTGTTATGTGCGTACGATTTACGAAAGTATGGAGAGGAGTAGAAAAAATTAGTGGCAACAATAAGCAGAATACCAAGCTTGGGTTAGAAACTAGATAGGCTCAGAAGAACTGGGTGGGAATATGGACACAGAAGAGATTATTGGGCGCTTATCACAGGCAGTGAGCCCAGATTATCAATGGCCCGAGATCCCTGCCGGATGGAAGCTAGAGTTTATTCTGTATCCAGATGGTGAGCTTGATATGGATCTTCTTCACCCTGTATCTGCTCGCTTTTGGTCTGAAGACAACGGCTTCTTAGATATGCCGGTGATGAAATCTGGCAAGGTCATCACTGTGACTGACCTAAAGGCCGCAGGAGTCCCGCTTATGACGACCTTTGGTCATGCTGTTGTGTCTGATGTCCCCCAAAAAACCCATCTTGCCACTGTTGAAGAAAAGTAAGGGGTAGGTAGGAATATGGATAAATTTGTAGCTGATAGAAAAGTAATCCAAGAAAGTTTTAATAGTACCTGGAGGTATATTTGGGATTCGGCTATTGCTATTAAAAATGGAAGAGTTGAAAGACTTAGTTCCTTGCCACAAAATATGAGTTGGTCACTACTTAATCCCGGATCAATTTTGGCGTCGGCGTACATATATTTTGTTATTGGTAGAGAAAGTAATCTTCTTACAAAATTTCCAAGCTCAAAGTATTGTGATTTTATAAGTAAATTCAATCTTATTGTTACCACTCGTGAGTTTGAAAATAAATCTGATAAAGACAAATGTAAATATATTATTAGGCGTCTTAGGAATGCCATTTCTCACGGAAATGTATCATTTGAAGATCGTAATAAAGAGGGGGATGCTCCGATTGATGGGAATAGGTACTTCATATTTTATGATGAAGACCCGCGGAGAACAGATGATAAATGGTGTGCCAGCATAAGCATTCCTGATTTTGGAAATATAGTAGAAGAGGCTGGAGAAGTTTGTTTTAACACATAGTGTCACACATATAGAGATTGGAATATGACGGTTGCCTTGTTCGTAGAAACGTCAATGTGAAAAAAAGGGCGGGTTATATCTGTCAAAATCAAGAAATTATTGGGATATGCTTTCAAATATGAATTTCAAAGTATACATATAAAAGTAAATAAAATTCTGATTTAGATAATATAAAGGAAAGCATTTTGGGTGAAGCAAAAAGAAGAGCGAATGAAATCATCAAAATAAAACAACAGCATATCAATTGGTTATCCAATCTAACTGAAGAGGAAGCGACGATAGCTAATTTAGCTGAGAGACTGGAAGAAAAGCTCATTCAAGCTCAGTCATTCACAGAAGGGTGCTATCATTTAGCCTTTTTCATGACTCGCTATTTGGCGGAAAAACAGATTTCTGTTATCCCTGTAGTTGGATGGGTGAATGATGGTACTTGGGAGGGTGTAACTTCACATGCATGGATTGAGTACAATGGTCTGAAGACTGATGTATCATTAACAAAAACATCTCACCCTGAGCAGCAGCCTCCCGGCTCTTTAATTGTTTTGGATCATGTATTAAAAAAAGGAAAGGTAGATTACATTTACTATCACAATAATGCTGAAGAGGTGCTGGAGGCTAGAAAATTTATTTCATCTACCCCCAAGCTTAGAATGATTCAAAATTATAAAGAGCAACAACATAAAGAGATGATGCATATAGCAGAGCCAGGTCAATTAAAACGGATCGATACTTATCTTTCTAATGCTCCTTTAGGTTTAAGGTTCGAAGACCTGAAGCGAATCGTAGAAGAGTAGCAGTGCGCTTGTATATGATCACTTTTAAATAATTGGGAGATTATTGGAGTATGGTTTTTGGTTCAATTTCAAATAGATCGAAACAGCCGCTAATAGAAGCTATGAGCACCATTCCAATAATAGAACAAGTATCTGAAAGTGAAGTCCAGTTTCGTTCAAGAAATCAGGGGACGATGATTCGATATACATTTTTTTCCCAGGGAGAGGTGATAGGTGAGGTAGTGACTGAGCTGTGGTGTGATGAGAACCTTCTGCTAGTTCATGAAATCAAGGCTTCAACACCAAGGAAGAGGCAAGGGACAGCTATTATCAAGTGGCTCGTAGGGCAGTCTTCACAACTGATTCAACCTGTACACGTTATAAGCGGTGGTATGTCTTTTTGGATGAAGTTAAAAGAGATATGGCCAAACAGAATTGCCAGTTCGGACCTAAGGTGCAGTGAATACGATGAATTACTAGAAATGCGAACTTGAGGATTGAAAGATGAAGGCCAAGGTAATCACTGTGGAAATCTATTGGTAATGAGTTATACATTTGGTTTGATCGCTATTCCAGCTATTTTTTTTGCTTATTTTATTTTCTGGATGGCTTATTCCGTAAGGAATAATACCATGGATGGGAAGTTGAAAAATATTGCAAATAAAATCGGTATAATACCGGCTCAAGAATTTTTTAACGATATTGAAGAGAGATATGTTTCGACAAAAGGGCAACTCTTATCGCTAAGAAAAATAAATAAAACCGTTCTATCTAATCACGATGCAGGCTTTTTTAACCGTTACTATTATAACCTTGAACACAAGGTTATATTCTATATTGACGAAGAAAAACATATATGTGAAAGGTCTGTTTTTAGCATGATTAACAATAAAGATGAAGATCGCGCTGATCGGGCGCTTGCCATTGTTAGCAGCTCTAAAAAAGTTAAAGTTTATTATGATCCTGATAATATTAAAGAGTCCTACGTAATTTTCAATGACATAAAGGATTGGTCTGCGATTTAATTCAGATCACACTCAGAGTCTTTTTCAGCGGGCAGAAATCTCTAGCTTTTAGTTGTATGCTTGATGGGAGATTATAGTTACACTGATTAAACTCACAACTTTCATATGATCAGCAGGGAGAGGAAATATGAAAATAAAAGGAACTGTGATTGGTTGTCTATTATCATTTTTTTCTACTTTGAACGGTTGTTCAAATTTTGATGCTTTAAATGGGGGGTATTCAATTAGCCCCCTCAGGGGGCTTTCATCATACCACCCGCTATGCGGGTGGTTGCTGATTGTTTCACAGCTCAATTGTTGATTGTCTTTATCTGCCTGCAATTATGCCTATATACTACCCGCTTTTGAAGAGTGGATATGTACCAGTTATTGATCGTGGAAGATGATATTCAGCAACGGGAATTGTTGACAGATTTAATGGAAGCTAGAGGCTTTCACGTCAAAGGCGCAGCTAGTTTGGCGCAAATGTACACGAATCTAGATGATTTTGGCAATAAAATCGACGCAATATTACTTGACCTGTCACTTCCTGATGGTGATGCTCTAGGGCGAATAGCGCAGCTGCGACGCCGACTTTCCTGTGGCTTACTGGTCGTTTCTCTTCGAAACACAGAGGCTGCTCGTGTAGAGGCGATTGAGCAGGGGGCTGATGATTTTATCGCCAAGCCTTATTCTCCCGCCGAGTTGGTGGCGCGGATCAAGACAGTTATTGCACGAGCAAATAAAGGAAAAGAAAACAAAATATTACGTTACAAAGGCTGGTATATCGATCAACGCTACCACGACATATCTGACCCCTGCGGTAATTTTATAGATTTAAGCTTAAGCGAATACATTCTCTGGGTAGAGTTTCTCTCCCACCCCGGAATAACCTTGTCTCGAGATCGTTTATTGGATCTATTTGGCAATAGTTTTCGAGATGTCTCAGATAGATCCATCGATACTTTGGTTAGCCGCTTAAGGCGTAAGATTTCCGATCAAGCCAAACCTCCGCAAATTATCCAAACAGTTAGAGGGGAAGGGTACCGGTTTACCGGAGCAATGCCAGCAGTCAGTTCAGTTCAAAGCAAATCTTAAAGCTGCGATTTAATATTCAATGAGCTGACCTTTATGAGCTTATCGGAAATTGTACAAATTTAAAAAACTGTACCAACTTGAAAAGAGTAAATATGGTGAGCTGCGCCTTGCAGGTTATGATTTACTCCCTAGAGACCAAAACGCTAATACCTTAAGGTTACCACCTAATTAAAAAATTAAGAATCAACCGTTCGTATTCGTGCAAGAAAAATTTCTATTGTGTCAATCTGTCAAACTTGAATAGACACTCTCAGCTATCATGAAGCCCATTATTTTTTAGTACATTGGTTCTCTTATCTAGTGAGAAAATATGGATAAGTTAAAACTCAACTCGATTGTCAAGATATATTACGGCAGCCTGGGAAAACTGTTTATTTTTGCCGCTATCAACTGTATAGCAGGAACAGTAACTGCTGCACCTTATTTTGATAAATCGAGCCTGCAGCCTGGAGTCTGCAGTACCAAAGGAGGGTACCGCTGGTATGCGGCCCGTTTATATGGAGGTGAGGGGAGTCGATGGGAAGATGAATGCTGGACGACAACCATAACGATCAATAATACATATTTTAAGCGGCCGCATTACTGTAGAGACTATTCTGGCAGCACGGGTACTTGGGGCGAGTGGGCTGTTCCCGATGCAAGGTGTGGATCGACTTCAATTCATGAATTGGGAGGAAAGTGGAGAGCGCTAAAGCGCCAGAATTGTGGGACTAATGATGAATGGGAAACCAGTGGAGCCGTTAATGCGGGTGCTCGTGGCTATAGAAAATACTATGCATGGCTGGATCATAAAAACGAAAGTTCCGCTGATTGGCTGGCAACGTGTGCTCACTGGCCGATTAATATTGCTGGGGTGGAATTTGGCAAAGGCGGCAGCAATTCACAGTCAGAGCTGGGGTGGCGGGCCTGTTTTCCTGGGGCCATAGGGCGCAACAGCGTGTTTAACACACACGCCGAGTTTTGGATCAAAGACTCAACATGTAATGGTAATTTCGCTACTCCGGAGCGCGGTAATGGCTCTGGTCTGGTAAGCAATACCCCTCTCAACGGGTATGCAGATCTTCATGCTCACCCTTTTGCTTATAAAGCGTTTGGCGGCGGTATTTTCGGTTCTGTACGCGGCACAGTAGCAGAAGCATTCCAAAATCATAATCATGATTTGCTTGAAAAACATCCGTGGTTTACCTGGACGTGGCGTGTACAATCGGCGAGAGGATTGCTCGATCAACTTTGGTTAGCGGGCGGGAGGTGGGACTCTGACGTTGTCCCATGGGACCGGCATAGTACAGGGTACCCGGATTTCACCACCACCTCTTGGTCTGACAATCCCGGTAACGCTTGGCCTCGTGTTTGGGAAGACGCACACGTAAAAATGCATAATCACTGGTTGCGGCGCGCCAATATTGGAGGTTTGCGCTTAATGATCGCGTTTGCCAATAACCATGGTTTGAATTGGAACGGCCGGGATGCTGACGAAACAAGATTGCCTGACATCGCAAAAGGCCCGGCATATATGGGCGAACTTGAAACGGACCTGAACGGCGATGGCGAAAAAAATAAATGGGATATTGATGATTGGGGGGCGCTACTGGGACAAACGGAAGAAATGCATAAACTCGCCCAAGAACACGAATGGATTGAACTCGTATCCGATGCAAAAGAAGCACGAGCAGCCGTTGAGGCCGGTAAACTGGCTATGGTCTGGGGTTCGGAGATTGATCAGGCATTCAATTGTAAGGAAAGCTGGTCGACAGCATGGGGTGCGGCTAGTGCTAAAGTGTGCGACCAGAGAGATATCGATAAAGCCGCTATGGTCCATGAAATGCTGCGTATTCGTGCAGTATTTCCGGTGCATGTAAAGGCCAATGGCCTGGGACATCCAGCATTCAACTCTCCTCTGGTCTTTCAGGGGCCTACTTGGAGTGAGGGCTATGAAGCCTGCAGGGATTACCAAGGAATGGCCGCTTTCAATGAAGATACAAATCCCGACATGGGTGTCTGTTCATCTGGGGGTTTATCAGACCTCGGTCGCCATGCGATTCTTAAATCGTGGTCACTCGGACACATGATTGATGTTGGGCATATGGGAAAATATACCTTTAACTCAACCTTAGCGCTAGCGGATACCTACAATGTCCCGGTAGTTCATGGGCATAGTGGTGTTTTTGCTACGGCAGCAGACAGCCGTCGCTATGAAGGGAATACAGGCAAGTACCAGTTTAAAAAAATAGCATCGGTCGGTGGTATGGTGGGTGCGATCGAGTTTCAGGGGGATCAATCGTTAACAACAAATTATGTTCACGCATCAATACCCGACACCGTTGGCGGCAGCGCATCTTCATGGTCCCAGGCTTATGAATATATTAATGACCTGGAGGGTTTTGGGGTGAAACAGGATAGTATCACTAAAGAGTATTATGGCACTGTCGCCATCGGAACAGATTTTAATGGCGGCATTGCACATGCGATTGGCCGCAAACAGCACTACTATTTCCGTTTTCCATTTGATCAACAAATTGCTTGGTGGGGGAGTGCCGGGACGAAAGTTACAAAATATGTGGAATATCCTTTCGACTTGCCAGAGCAGTTGATGGGGGCCTACTGCAACAGCCAGGGAAGCGAGTGTGATCTCAGTATAAATCAGTTACAACCGGGTTTGAAGCTGTCAAAAGCATCAATGTCACTATTGGATTTAACCGGAGTGGACTATAACGATCGTGGTCTTGCGACAGTTGGCCAACTTCCTGATTTTATTGAAGATCTACGCGTTCAAGGGATGCCGTTAGCCAAACTTGAATCTTTCTATCGCTCCGCTATGGGGTATGTCAATATGTGGGATAGAGCTGAGAAGAGCGCTAAGGAAGATGTTTACTGGTTTTCAACATCACTCTATAACGACTATTCAAAAGTAAATTTTCCTTTGCGTAAAGATGCAGGAACAGAAGGTGAAGTAAAGATTCAGTCAGAAGGAACTAACTCTGCTCCGGTATGTCGAGCTGTTATTCGAGACGCTAACAATAAATTTGTTCGATATGCACCGGGAGTATCGGTGACACGCAATAACGTTAAGGCATGTGTTACTAACCGTGGGTCAGCTGAGGGTAGCTGGACAGTGAAGTTTGTCACGGAATTTGATGAGTTTTTTAGCAGGGAAGGCAGCAGTGCCAAATGGGTGGCAATCACAGAAACAGGCGGCGTTGATAACAAGCTGAGCCCAGTCTACATCAACCCCAATAATATTAATGCAATTATTGGCACCGATGGAAAACTCTGTAAGGTAGGGTCTGCAGTAGGCTTCGTTGCTGACACAGGGGAATGTTTTGCTGTGAGCTATGATGCGCAAATAAATACCGTTGTTGAAGTTGTGAGTACAAGTGACTATGAACTCTTTTATGCTCGTATACCTGTCCAGAAAAAACAAGTCAGCTTACAGATACCTTAGGGCCATGTTAAAATAGGTTTGAACTTATTCGAAAATACTTGACTGGAGTCTATTTAAGTCGGGATTTTAGGGGTAACGGTTATAATCGTTATATCGATTCTGTAAATAATTCTGCCTATCTGCCCGGTTAAATATAATTTCACAAATGGTCGGATAAATCGATAGTAAACTTGTTCAAGATCGATTTTCTATTCCTGATAGACTCTCTTCACCCTCAAGAGCTGAAGGCTTTCTCGTAACTCAGTACCCACAAAATCAGTTGCTCCTGGTGATCGCACAGGGACAACCTCAATATGCTCTTTAGTTATCCGCCTAACATACGCAAAGCCATCTACACGACAAATGCGATTGAATCTTCAGTAGGTCCTCCGCAAAGCGATCAAGAAGCGGAGGGTCTTCTCTATCGAAGGCTTGGCACGGAAGGTGATTTATCTAGTGATTCGCTATGCATCGAAAAATTGGGTAATGCTCATTCGGAAATGGAAACCAGCCTTGAACCGGTTTATTATCGAGTTCGAAGGCCGCTTGGAAGATAATATTCAACCGGGCAGATAGGCTGAATTATTTACATGGTCTTAATCAAAGTAAAGTGCAGACCTATGGCAAAAAATTATTATCTTTATTTGTATTTTATAATATTCTTTATCACTGCACATTGCACCTCGCTTCATGCCCAGCACAGTGAACCACATGAACTCATTTTAGATCACGCGACAGATAGACAACTCCTTAGCTCACAGATGTCTTTCCTGGAAGACCCAAACGGGCAGATGGACATTATGGGTATAATGGAATTTACTTCGTCAGAACGCTTTATGCCCTATGGTCAAAAACCGAGAATCTTTGGATATACCGATTCAACGTTTTGGTTGAAATTAAAAATTGTTAATAATCATTCGGAACCAGCATGGATCATCAAAGTTGGTGAGGCTTGGGTCGACAGTGTTGAGATGTATCTTATATCCAAGGGAGAAGTTGTCGAACATCAAATTTTTGATAAAAATTTAGATTATGATCAAAGAAAGGTAAAATACCGGAAACCGGCTTTTAAATTGTCCTTGGAGAAAGACAATCCTTACGAACTTTATTTGAAACTACAGACGATAGGTCTCCTTGACACCAGAACGAATATTTATTCTCTTGATGCCTTTCAAAATATAAACACAAAAAATAATGTATTCTTTAGCGCCGTTTTTGGCATGCTGGCCATTATGATGATGTTTAATTTATTCTCTTATATCACGATTCGAGATAATTCTTTTTTATATTTAACGCTTTTTATATTGGGCTATATGGTCCAAGGTTTGGGTTATACAGGGTTTGCTTACGAATGGGGTTGGCGCGGGGACTCGAGAACAACTCACTGGATTTCAGCAACAAGCGCTCATATCACCATAATTGCCATGCTCTTGTTTTCACGAAATCACCTACAATGCAAAACACTTGATCCGCTAATGTATCGTGTTATTACCGGTGTGATTGTCGTATTAATTTTTAGCTTAACCTTTTTCCCCTTTTTATCGATTGCGCAGGCAGAATCTCTGCAGGTGCTGATGATTTCCTATCCTTTGTGTTTAATTAGTTTAATATTTCGCGTGTGGTGGAAGAAAAAAGGATTACCCCAATACTTGAGATTGACTTGGCCGGCCTATGTAGGCGTACTCTATATCACCGCAGTCTATAGCATTCATATTCTTGCAGAAGTTGTTGTGATGTCAGATTACATTTTATACGGTGGCAATATAGTGGTCGCTGTTTTGTTCTCATTCGATGCTGGGGATCGTATCAATCGTATGCGTGAAGACTTAAAACGATTGAATAAAGACTTAGAACAAAAAGTCCATGAGCAGACGCTCTCTTTACACGAAAAGGTTAACACACTACAAAAACGAGAGGCTGAGTTAAGTGTGGCTCAGCGACAAGCCGACACCGCGAACCGAGCAAAATCGCGTTTTTTGGCTATGATGAGCCACGAAATACGAACACCCATAAGTGGAATTTTGGGGACGCTCTCTCATATAAAGGCGAATCCCTCCCACCATCAAAATCAGCAATTTGTGATTAAAGCGGAGAGTGCCGGGCATACCTTATTGCAGATTCTCAATGACATCCTCGATATTACTAAGCTAGAGTCTGGGAAGGTGAATCTGGAAAAGACTCCATTTTCGGTGGTTGAGATTACGCGTAAGTCCTTCGAGATCAGTAACATGGGGATGAGTAATAAAGCAGTTGCATTTGATTTAAAGCTTCCAAAAGCATTACCGATGGTGATTGGTGACCCCGCACGTTTGCAGCAAGTTCTAATAAATTTACTGGGCAATGCCCTCAAATTTACTCATCAGGGAGGCATTATCCTTTCTGTGACAGAAAAACAGGAAAAGCATAACAAGCTAACCTTGCTATTTAGTGTTTCTGATACCGGCATTGGTATTGAGCCGGCCAAACTTGAAATGCTCTATGAAGAATTTACCCAAGCCGATGACTCTACAACCCGAATCTACGGAGGAACAGGGCTCGGCTTACCCATTACAAAGCACTTGGTGCAATTGATGGGGGGTAAGCTGGCTTGTAACAGCGAACTAGGTAAGGGGAGCTGTTTTTACTTTGAGTTATGCTTTCCGCTTGTTTATAAATTGCAAATTGACAAGCCTAACATTGAGCCACCAACAAGCGCTCTGCCCAATCACAGATGCCTAAATCTGTTGTTAGCTGAAGATGATGAGCTGAACCGAGAGTTGATCGCAGCACGACTGCGGCAGCTTGGGCATAAAGTTACTGCAGTGAATAATGGTCGTGACGCTCTGTATGAATTGCAAAATAACCTATTTGATGGTGCTGTCTTGGATATGCACCTACCTTTTATTGACGGTATTGATTTGTGTCGAAAAGTGCGCCTAGGCACAACATCCGCCTCTATGCTGGTCATTGCTGTCACGGCAAATGTGATGAAGCACGATATCGAAACTTACTACAAAGCAGGCTTTAATCATGTATTGCCAAAGCCTATTGATTGGCAGAGACTTTTTGATATTTTATTTACCCATCAACTGTCGACAGAGATTAATAGACCTTTCCAAAGCTCTAATGTGACTGCACAGAACTGTGATGATAGGCTGAGGGATGATAATAGTTTTGACGTCAAATTAATCAGTGAAATTAAATTAATCTTAGGGGAGCCTCAATTTAGAAAACGATGGGTTCAGTTATTTGAATCCTTGCACATCGATCTCGAAATGATTTCACAGACCCTATCAAATAAGGAGTTCGATCAAGCCAGGCTTTTAGCCCACACCCTAAATGGACGATGCGCTAGTATGGGTTTACTCACTTTAACCAGGATGTTTAATTACCTTGAAGATAACATTGAGATGATCTCGAAAGATGAGCTCTCACAAATTAAGTGTCAATGTCAGAAAGATATTACTTATTTGGATATACACGAGGTAATCGAGGGGTCTTCATTACATACCACGATATAATCACTCTGATTTTTTGGAAAAAGCATATCAATTACTAAAAGTAATAACATGGTAGCATCATTGTTTGAAATTTCTTATTTCGGTTCTGGTATTGAACCTACTACGTATAAAAATCTTTATAAAATCTGACCGCTCGAAGGTCGAGTCAAAAACGTTAACATATTGGCCAATGACATAAAGAGCAAATCCTCGTCTGGACGATTGATGTACAGTGATTTAGTGTTGCTTCGACGAAGCAAATAATAGCTTTTTGAAAAATTACAAAATATGAAGGGATTGAGCAGGGCGGGTAGGTGGCATTCTAAATTTTGCATTACTTCAGAAGAGTCTGTCTCTCTTTAACCTAGCATTCTGTGTATATCTGAAAGCCATAGAGTACTTTTAGTTTTACTAAAAGTTAGGTAAGGCGTAAAATATTTTCTATTGTGTCGATTTGTCATACTTATTTTTCCATCTTAATTTAAGATTGCATACACTTAGTTAATGCTGATTTCATGCAAGTTTAATTGGCACCTCTTAGTGCCATATAAATAGTATATTTCTAAGCAAACTATTCAACCTGTTTAAACAGGAGCCTCATTATGTGGAATACTCGATGTCAGCACATTTACAATGAACTAGATACAGTGTTACTTATTAACGATTTAGAAGATAAGAGTAGGAACGATCATGTTCTCAAACGTGAGAAAAAATCGCTTGGAGGAACGGTAGTCCCCTGGTGTCGCAATATTGCAGCTAAGAGAACACTAGATATTAAATAAAAAGTAAATAACTATGAATATAGCCGATGCAGCTAATCCCTATTTTTTCATCGAAGAGAGGAAGGCAATAAAGGAAGGAGGAAAGTTTGTTACGGCAGGAAAGACAATAATTTATTCCGTATTGGATGAGGTATATATTGGGGAAAAGGATTTACTAAATCCTTATGCTGAAAAAGTTTCTGGTGGGAACGACATTGTTATATATGGTTTAGATATTGTACTTGTGAGCGATTTCATACAAAGATCTGCAAAGATTTACGAGGGCCGAAATGTAACTATTGCCTGTAGGAAACTAACCATTAATGGAAGTAAAAAAAATGGACTGATCATTGATGTAAGTGCTCATCCTGATGAAACCCACAAGAATACAATAGCGCCCACTAAGACCTATAAAGCAAAAAAAAGTGATACAAAAGGCACTGACGGTGATGATATTGCTATAGCCATCAACAGATCGGATGGAAGTTGGAGTAGATATTTTGAGGAAGAACCTAAAGGAAAAGCATGGGCTAAGCAGGGGGCCAATGGAGGAAGCATAATTATAGCTTGTGAAACTATCGAGTTTAAATCTAAGCTAATCCTAAAGGCAAACGGTGCAAAAGGTAATGCAGGGGTAGGAGGACAGAATATAACGGTAATCGGTAATTCCATTGGTGGAGATGCCGGTAAGGGAGGTAAGGGCGGTCAACCAGGTAAAATTGAGCTTTACTACAACAAAATTAAGTCTAGTGAAAAAGCGTATTCAGGGAATATCGATAAATGGGTTGTTAGAGAATGTTTTGCAGGAAAACCTGGCGAAAGTGGCAAACCAGGATACGCACAAATTACGGACAAATATGGCAAACCATATAGCAAAGTTTATGGCTCAAGCGCTGAATTAGTTGATAGCTTTGAAGACGGTATTCCAGTGATGGCTTCACCGGCCAGCTTACCATTAAGTAGCAAATACATTGATGAGCCCTTTCCTGACTTTTCTGCAATAGCCGTCTATTCTGATTTCCACTTTTGGTCATTGCTCTATCATAGAATAAAGCTAGATTATATCAAATTTCAACCAACTGGTTATTCGGCTATAGACCCTGAGAACCCTGAGTGGGTAGCACTTGGTGAAAATTTGGTTTTTACGACCTTTTTGGGGGCACTACATTCAAATAATTCGGATAATCCAGAGTTCTCTAAAAAATTCAAAAAAAAGCATGATATCGAGAAAAAAGCATTAGATTCATCAATTTTAAATGTCATGGATGACAGCGAAAGAGAACTAAAAAAGCCTTTGGCTGAAGCATTTAAGATGATGCAAATGTGGCATGCTGGAAAACAAACAATCTGGGGAGGCGAGATTACCCGTGTTCCGCAGTTACCTTTTGATGTTCTAATTGAATTGGTTGATGAATATTTTTCATCACAAATTAGGATACGTGATTTCTATATAAAATTGCGGATTCAAGAAGCAGGTGCAAAAGTTGAGAACTCAAAACACGCAGATATGACTGATTCGGCGGATTGCGCGATAGCTTTACATGAGGCGACTATCAAAGTATTAAAAAAAATATTATTTGGTACGTCTAAATATGACATAAAGAACGATAAGTCCTTAGTCGGAAAGCTTTACGTCGCTGATCAAGAATGTCAAACATTGATTGAAAATCTTTCTAGAGATCTTGAAGATGTTGTTCCGATTGTTGAGGATTCAGTTAGTCTTAGCTTTAAAGATATACTCAGCGCTTTTAAAGACCTAATATTTGTTGCTTCGGATTTGCCTGCAGCAGGACTGATGGCAATTGAAGAGGGTACAAGTCTATTCTTAAAAGCAAAAGAAAAAATATCGACTGATGATGGAGCAGAAGTACTCAAGAGTACTGTTATTGAAGAAGTCCGACATATGATCAGTACCGAAGTTAAGCTTGGCGAGCTAGTTGCTACCGGCGAAAATCAAGAAAAGGTAAATACGCTAATTATTACATCAGCAAACAAAATAAGTGATTATGTCAAAAAGTTCTCTAATAAATTAAAAGAAAAAGGCAAAGAGGTTGAGAGTGACGTAAACCATATTGTAAATCTTGCCAAATCAAAAAATGAGCTTTGGATTTTATGTAATAAAAAAATAAATTTGCTTGCTAAAGAGCTTACGGATTATCAAAAAGCTGTAGAAAAACGACAAGATATAGATAGGCTTTTTGATCAGAATCAGTCTCCCGAGTTAAACAAAGCAATTAAACATTATACCAATGTCTACTTGTCAAACATTGAGCGTACAGCAGATATCTGGGTGCAACTTCTTCGTAAATTGTCGTATATAACCCTTGGCCAAATCAATATGGAAAATAACTATTTTGATAGGTTGTCTACATTCTGGACAGTAGATAAAGCTAGCGCGCAGGAGAAGGCTGATAAAGAAAATAGTCTGTGGGATATTGCGGATAATGAAGTAATCGGAGAGCAGAAAAAAGATGGCGTTCGTTGGCAGCTGGCAAACTATAATGCAAATTTACAAAAGGCGATAGCGACCAATCCAAGTGATTATTCTAAATATAAAGTTGAAAAAAAAAGCGATGCCTATATCACTATAAGCGGCAAAACCCCTGATGGGAAAGAATTGATTAGTTCATTATTGAATTATGAAACAGTTACGATTCAAGTGGTGCCCGGGGAATCAACAAAAATACAAAAGTACTATTCAATGGAGGGTAAAAGGGTAGATTACCCCTATTGGCGAAATGCTTCTACCTTTCAATTCCCATTGATGGGTGTGCCCAGCTTCGATGTACGTATTGCAAAAATTCGTCCATGGATACAAGGGGTGAATACCGATTCAGTAGGAGGGGAAATTTCAAGAGTGGTCTTCCAGGCTAAGATAGGAATGCAAGCGTACATCGTAGACCAAAACGACATCGCTCATTTTTATGATTACGGTCTTGATGCCCCGGTTGCAACATTTGTACATGCCGCGCAAGCAACTCATGGTGACGATTCAGTAGAGGATGCGCTGGGCGAGGATGGAAACATTAATAGTAAATTTGTTGAGCAACGCGGAATTTTTACATTTTTTCAGCTGTGCATTCCTGATATTGAATTTAATAGCGGATTGACTGCAGCTACAAAAATTGAAGATATTGTCCTTAATATCCATTTTTACACTGTAAAGCGTGGAAAATATTATTCCAAATTAGGAGTAGAATAATGGAAGACGTTATACAAGATAATTCAAAAACGAGAAATATCCTCATTGGAGATAGCAATCAAGCAAATGAAGAGGAGCGCGCTGCAAGATCTATGCTCCTATACCATACAAAAAAACCTTTGGCAGCATTGATGCTGACAACTAAAGTATCGGATGCAGTGAGAAAATTAAAGGATTCCAATCCATATGCTACCGAGGAGCAGATCGATAGATTGAGAGAAGAGTGTATACAGGATATGGGGTATATCACCGATCTTGCCAGCTTTAAAAGCCAGCAAAATTATATGGATGCGTATCATGCGGGTCTTTTTTGTGGCGATTACGCGATTATTGACTCAAAAGATAACCTTCATCGGTTAATTATTGGCTCTCAATCTATACGGTTTTTGTTAAACGGAAAAGATGAAGTTGTTAACGTTCTCAGTGAGGGAGAACATTATAACAGCCAAAGAATTACAATAAAAAATAAAAAAATAGAACTGAATATTAAATTAAATACGCCTATTGAAAAATTGAATTCTGGGTCTAATTTTAAAGAAATAATTGACAGCTACAAAGTTACTGTGACCGGAAGCATGACGTTGATTGCGGAGGATAATAAGGACGAGTTAGTGCTTGTAGGCAAAGCTGGCGTAAAGACGCCAGCAGGTATTCGTTATGAAAAAGGTTACGAACCGCCTTTTATTTGGGCGGGAGAATATGTTGTTCGGTATACCGACAATGATAACTGGGATTTTTTGGAGGAAGCACTTAATATTCTGTATGACACCAATGAGCATACTTTGTCACTCTATTTAGGAAAAGTCAAAGCTACTGACTTATATTACACACACAATGTAATGGGCTGCAAACTGGAAAGAAAAAAGGGGGTTGTTACCAATGTCTCAATGAAATGCTGCATTAGCATGAATGGGAAACGAAAGCTGTTTATTCGATTTGATGAAGATAAAAAAAATCGGAACTTATCTGCATACTCCAAAATTAGGCTGAAGAAATCCACGCTTTGGGGGGAGCCTGTATCTCTAGCAGCAGAAGTTTCTGCGAAAAATGTAGCGCGCATTACTGGAAAACAAACAAGTCCGATTTTTCCATTTACTACCGATGGTGATGATATAACCCGTGAACAAAGTTTATTTTGCAGAACGGTTTACGATTCCAATTTAATGGCCGCTGACTTGTTTCCGTTAACAGAAACGAATACGCCAGCAGAAGGTGAGGGGCCAAAAGAAGAAAATAGTTTATTTAAAGGCAGTACTATTTCTTTAGTGAAAGATGATGTTAATCAAGAAGGTGAAATTACCGGTTTCAGAGTGGATGAGCTGGATGAGTCAAAAAATAAAACTGGGCGGATAGCGATATATAACACCGATGATGTCACCTCTGAATGGGAGATTCCTGACGGTGCATCTTTGAAACATTATCAACAATTAGATCTAGATATGAAACCAAAGCCTGGTCTAGAGAATGTTCGATTAGGTTTTAGTAGTGAATTAACACATGAGTTACCAAGACTAGTGGAAACTGACTTTTACGAATGTAGACTTAATCTATTGGATTATGGGAGCTATTGTGGCGATGGGGTTAGTATTGAACTTGCTATAGATGATCCGGACCAAGGTAAATTATTGACTACATCAAAGGCCACAAATGCGACATGCCACAAAGTAAGTCCGGTGGGTCTAGGGCCTGATATCAAAATATCTAATGTAATAACAGCTGATAACGGTACGGTGGTGAAAATAGAAGGGGATGTTCCAGACTTTACCAAGGCCTCTGTACTGATTCGTGCAACTAGTGGGGAGACGCAAGTGGCAGGCAGTCACTATTATCATTTTTCTATGATCCCCAAAACCAAAGGCAGATCAGGCTTCTATGATGTTTCCAAGTACATTTGTGAACCCACAGAAGAAGGCCCTTACAAATTAGTGTCCAAAAGTACAGAAAGTGTACCCATCTTAATAAGAACGCTGATAAATATGGGAAGCGCAGATGAGATTGCCTTATCGGGTGAAGACTGGCCTCCAGCTTACCGCTCTAAACACTATGAAGCAAGAGTAACGGCAATGAAGGGCGTTCAACCGTTTACATGGCGCCTCATTAAAAATGATATACCTGCTGGTTTAGACTGGGATCATGATGCAAAGGTTGGCAAGGATATTGATGAGTCCGGATTAATTTCTTTTGGGGTTTCCGGAACCGTCGACGATAGTGAAGATCCAGGAACTACCCATCAGCCCCTGATACGTGTTATGAATCATAAAGATGCGATAATGGCGCCCACACTAGTGATTCCACATATTCAAATTAGTGAACCCGAAATTGAAGATCAAAAAAGTCGAGACGATGGTTTAATCGCATTAGCAGCAGTTGAAGGGTGTGCTGGTTTGGTTGGGCTTGCCTTGGCTATCATTTTAGGGGCAAAAGAGCTAAATAAGAAAGACGAAGAGACCACTGATAAGGACCTTGAATTGAAGGCTCGTCAACTGATAGGTAAAATTGAGCATGAAAATGAAGAAAACATTCAACGATTGGGTGATGAGATTAATAGAATTTCGACAAGGTTCGCAGACCTTGAAGTCGAAACACGCACCAATATAGAAGACAATATAAATGACATCGATCATAAAATTGAAAAAATGAGGAATACCTTAACAGAAAGAAATAAGCGGATATCTGATTTAGAATCCAAGCTTGAAGAGTTGGAATTTGAAAATAACAATGAGAACGGAAGGTTAAGTTCAGAAATCTATAATTTAGAGCGGGAAATTGATGAGTTAAAAAACGCTAATGAAGACTTAAGGAGTCGACAAGAGGAATTTCAGAAAGAAGAGGAAGCATTAGAAGAGAGCGGCGCTTCTCACCACGAGGTGGAAGTATGAATTTGGTCATCTTAAAATCACTTTTCTCTCTCCTATTATTTTGTTCATTTATTCCTTTTGGGCATGCTGCAAAGGAATTAGTTTATTTCGTTGCAACGAACGGAAAGCATGGCAATACGGGTATACACCCAGACCAGCCCCTGAGGTTTTTAGCAGAAGCTGTAGATAAAATTGGAGAAGACAATGTGCACCCGGTGACTATCAAAATGTCAGTTGGAAACTTTGAAACAGCTGACCTTTTGCTACCTCCCAACACCACCGTTGAAGGCGGGTGGAACACTGGTATCAAAAATGCGTTTTCAGTGCAAAATCAGTTCACAAATCGACAGCTCCTAAACCTAAAGGAAAAAGACTATCTATGTGAAAAGCATACATGCTTGAATGGCAAAAACGCTGACCGATTGCTAACCATTAATCAAAAAAATGTCCATTTAAAACAGCTTGTTTTAAATGGTAGTGACCGCTCAAAAGTACCAGGGCAGAGTTCATATGCATTGATTGTGGATAAGGTAGATACTTATTTAGATTCAGTGGTCATTAAAGTGGGGAAAGGGGGTGTGGGGAAAAATGGCCAGCCCCCCGAAGCTGGAAAAAAATACTGTACCAAAGGCGGTACGGGTGGTCGCTACAAAGATATTCATGATTGGAGTGGTTACCCCCCAAACCCAGCGTATCCTCGACGTAATCCTTATTGTCACGTGAGCAATCATTCAGGCAAAAAGGGTACCGATGTAGCTACTGGTGGTAAAATTGCACGAGGTGGAAGTGGAGGGGAGACTGGAAATTCCAACTGTATTGATTTTCCAACAGTGAGTTATGCAACAAAAGGAAATGGGGGACATAACGGTGGCGATGGGATTCCAGGTAGGCATGGATCTCCGTTAAACGCAACTAGTGGTTTTTTTTCTTACAATAATGATAACAAATTGTATTGGGACACAAATTTAGGTAGAGGTAATGGAGGTCGTGGTGGTAACGCGGCCGGTGGCGGAGGGGGCGGTCTCGGTGGCTCATGGTATGTATATTGGTTTTGGTGTGATGATAAAATGTATCAGGGCGGGAATGGTGGCGACGGAGGGGATGGAGGATGTGGTGGTAACGGAGGAATAGGAGGCCAATCTGGCAGAGGGGCATTCGGCCTTATCATTAATAAGTCAACGGTTAGATCGAAAAGTCTGGTAATTATCGGCGGAGAAGGTGGGCGAGGTGGTAATGGGAGCGATGCCAGACCAGGAGAAGAAGGGCAGCCTGGTGTTAAACCTAAACACGGTAACTATGTGGATTATTGCGGGCATCAAGGTTATACACAAAAAGGGGGTAAAGGAGGTGATGGAGGAAGAGGTGGTGACGGCGGTGGAGGGGCCGGAGGGCCTGGAGGGCCAATGATTTCAGTTGTGAAATTAAACGGTGCCAGCCTTAAATGGGACAAAAATGAAATTCATCGTATCGGTGGCGGTAAAGGAGGCGGAGGAGGTGAAGGAGGCAAAGGGGAAAAAATTAAAGAAGGAACACGAGCGCCTCATGGCAATGATGGAGTACACAAGCCATATACCACAATTATTAAAGTAAAATCGTAAATTTCGACCAAACAAACCCGGCTCTCCGCATCCTGATGGCAAAGTAGGGCGCTCACAAAGAACTGACAAAGAGGAATTTTACTCGACCGTTAGTCTGGATCTAGAAGAACTCCAAAGCACCACGCTTCTCGAGTGACAAGGGCTTCATGGATCTTTCGGGGGTAAAACACTAATGGAAGTTGTTTGCGGGCACCTGAGGGGGTAAATAATTCTGTGTAACTGCCCCGTCAGTTGGTTATTGGTAGTCGGTGAGTCGCTCACCAAACTCGATCATAAATCTGTTTAAAGCTGGCTTCCAATTACGGATTGGCATTGTCCATTTTTTTGAAGCACCCTGCATAGCTAGGTATACCACCTTCATAGCTGATTTATCTGTATTAGTTCAGACCAAATCTGACACATCTCCTTAAAAAGAAGGGGGATTTAGCACGCCTGCCTCCGTTAAGGTCCTTTTCTGATAGTCCTGGTTCAGAATGCGACCATACTGCACTTTAATTCCACGGCATACTCAGCCAGTTACCGCTTGACTATTTTACTGTATTAGCCTCGAGCTAATGGAGTCATCTACTGATCAAGTTCGCAAGCCCTTGCAGTATATTCGCGACGCACTCTAAGTAAAGGGTACCCCAATTCTGGATTTTCATAGATAGTAGAACTTTTACCAGGGATTCACACAGTATCTTTCCCGACCAAGATTCTACTTGCTTTGGTCCCCTTTCCTAGGAATAAGGATGTAGATAGCTGCTAGATCGATGCCTACCCCCAAAAGGGCAAGAAAGAATGCGGTAAGTGTGCCAGTATTTCCACCTTCGACATTTTCCCCAGCAGGAGGCCAATAGACAATTACCAAGGTCAGCGTCCATATGCCTAGGCCGTAAAGGATCCAAGTTCGGTTAAAGTGCTGCCTCAAACCCCGCCGGTAAGATGTCAGTTTCTGTACGATGTAAGCTGCAGAGAAGAATATAATGCATCCCACAACTGCAAGGTTGCAGAAGAATACCAAAGAAGGGTAAGCAAAACGCCTAAGTTCCAAGTGAAATTCATTCCATATGGTCAAGCTGGATAGGGGTTCCGTCGGAATCTAGCCTTGAGCTGTCAATCTACTTGTGATTTCTAGCATGAAGGAGGCTTTGTAATACGTGCGCAGGGATAGGCGTAGATCGACAGTGGAGAGTTTGCGACGGATGTGCAGGAGCTGGAATCTTGGTAGATAACCCAGCGCCGTTTGATGTGCAGCTAACAATATTTGCTAACGAGGTTAAGCCGCTTCGCGACTTCCTCGCGAGCATAAACACCGACCTGGTTAATCTGGTTAACCTGGTTAACCTGGTTACCCAGGACCTAAAACAAACGGAGAGCGTTATGGGAGCACTGCAGGAAATCATCGGAGAGCTTGATTTGATCACGGTTCGACACGAGCACCGCAATCAATCTTTCGGAAAGCAGGGACAGACGTGGTTATCGGAAATAGTAGTCAAGAAAAAATTGAAAACCTGAGGGGGTTCAAGGGGTTACGATATTTCCGATATTTGTGAATATCGGATATTTTATAAATACCCGATTTTACGTATAATTTGCCGCATTCCAACAACAACGCCATATATCTATGTCTGCTTCCAACCGGCCACCAGCACCAATCATCGACAACCTGAGCAATCTTGAGAATCCATTCCGCTGCACCAGCTTTTCAGCTAGCCGTTATCTCAGCAAGCAGATTCCTGGTGCGAATACCGATCTGGAGTTCACGCTTAAGTTTCTTTACAGCTACAACGGTAGCCAGGCAACGTTTAACAGCTACCGCCGTGAACTTGAGCGTTTGCTGCAATGGGCGTGGCGCATTGAAGAAGTTTCAATAATGACTCTGAAGCGCGAACACATTGAGGAGTTTGTGCAGTTTTGCATTGAGCCGCCAATTGCCTGGATCGGAACTAAGAATGTTGCCAGATTCAAAACACAAAATGGCGAGCGCGTTGTGAATGCCGATTGGCGGCCATTCGTAGTCAGTGTATCCAAAGTTGAGTTTCGTGCTGGCAAGACGGCTTCCCCCAAGGAGTTCCGGCCATCCCAGGCAGCGATCAAATGCATCTTTACTGCATTGTCGTCTTTCTTCGATTTTCTCTATCAAGAAGGCCTGGTTCCAGCCAATCCTGTGGCACTGATTCGCCAGAAAAGCAAGTTTGTTCGACGTGAGCAACAAAGCCAGGTTGTACGTCGAATCAGCAACTTGCAGTGGGATTATGTCCTGGAGACTGCTGAGATCATGGCCGAGACATCACCAACTGATCACGAGCGAACTTTATTCATTATGAACGCCCTATTCGCTATGTATTTGCGAATCTCTGAGTTGGTTGCGGATGAAAGATCGGCACCAGTTATGGGTGATTTCAAGAAAGATCGCGACGGAAACTGGTGGTTTCATGTTACAGGTAAAGGTAACAAAGGCCGGGCGATCACTGTTTGCGACCAAATGTTGAAGGCCTTGAAGCGCTACAGAAATTATTTGCAGCTCCCTGCTCTGCCCAGCATTAATGAGCAGACACCTCTGGTGCACAAGTCCCGTGGCAAGGGACCGGTTACCAGTACCCGACAGGTTCGCCTGATTGTTCAAAACTGCTTTGATTCTGCCCACCAACGGATGGTTGAAGAAGGCTTAGGGGAAGATGCTGAAGATCTTAAGGCTGCCACTGTGCACTGGCTCCGCCATACGGGTATTTCTGAAGATGTGAAGTACCGCCCCCGCGAGCATGTGCGCGATGATGCGGGCCATGCAAGTATGGCTACGACCGATCGCTACATTGATTCCGATATGCGGGAGCGGCATGAAAGTGGGCGGAGTAAGCGGGTAAAGGAGGAGCGGTAATACTACCGCCCTACCCTCATGTAAATGAAATAGCTTGACCCATAAAAGATACGATATATCATTGCGCACAATCTGATTAACCTAGTACACATGGATGAATACTCAGAGTGTGGAGAGACTAATGGCACATACAAACAAACTCCCAGTCACCGTCCTTTCAGGTTTTCTAGGTGCCGGTAAAACTACCGTACTTAGCCACATACTGAACAATCGCGAAGGCAAAAAAGTTGCTGTAATCGTCAATGACATGAGTGAAATCAATATTGATTCGACGAAAGTACAGAGCGAAGTTTCTCTTAACCGTAGTGAGGAGAAGCTTGTTGAAATGAGTAATGGCTGTATTTGCTGCACTCTGCGGGAAGACCTTCTGGAGGAAGTCACTAAGCTTGCGCAGGAAGGACGGTTTGATTATCTCGTTATTGAATCAACAGGGATTTCTGAACCCTTACCCGTTGCAGAAACCTTCACTTTTGCCGACGAAAATGGTGTTTCTCTCTCTGATGTTGCCAGTTTGGACACAATGGTGACGGTGGTCGATGCAGTCAATTTTTTAAAGGACTATGACGAGGCCGTATTTTTACAGGATGCTGGTGAATCATTAGGTGAAGACGACGAACGCAGTGTAACTGATTTGCTGATCGACCAGGTCGAGTTCGCAGATGTCATTCTGATCAGTAAAACAGATTTAGCTGGCCCTTCTGATGTTGAGCGCCTAGAGGCCATTCTGCGAACTCTAAATACGCAGGCAAAAATAGTTCCGGTCTCTCAGGGGCAAGTCGATATTGACGAGGTTCTAAGTACCGGCTTATTTAACTTCGAGCGCGCGCAGCAAGCACCTGGTTGGCTTAAAGAGATGCGAGGTGAACATATTCCAGAAACGGAAGAGTATGGCATTAGCAGTTTCAGCTACGAAGCACGTAGCCCCTTCCATCCAGAAAAATTTCATCAATTTCTGCACAATACTGAGAGGCACGGCAAGTTAATTCGCTCCAAAGGGTATTTTTGGCTAGCGTCCCGCCCTGAGTTTGCAGGCGAGTGGAGTCAAGCGGGAGGTATTGCCCACTATGGGTTCGCTGGGATGTTCTGGAAAGCTATACCCAAAGAAAACTGGCCCACAGACGAAAATTATCGCAGCTCCATTGAAAAACAATGGGTAGAACCCTTTGGTGATATGCGGCAAGAACTAGTATTTATTGGCCAGAGTTTGAATCAAACCAGCATGACAAAAGCGCTTGATGACTGCCTGCTAAGCGAGGACGAAGTGCTACGAGGCAAAGAATACTGGGCGACATTGAATGATCCATTTCCCGCATGGGAACAAGGATGAATATTAACCTCACCCCTGTACTTGGCTAGATCCTTTAGTGGGAAAGTGTAAAAGACCGACGAAATGTCGGTCTTTTATTAAGCTAGCGCCTTTCGACAGTTCAATTCTCTATAGCGGCCTCAACGGCTGCCGCCGCATCAACAATGCCTGACCCACAGCGCCGACATGAGCCTGTAAAACTTCGGGCTGTACTGGTGAGAATGGATTCAACCTCATCTGGTGTAACATCGGGCTTGACTGAATATATAAGTGCGGCTGTACCGGCAACATGTGGAGCGGCCATGCTGGTGCCGGCGTAGTAAGCGAAGCTATCACTACCGGGAGTTCGCGCGCCGCTGTTTAATGTAGAGAGAACGCCATCGGATTCCACCGAGTTAGTTTCACCTCCGGGGGCAGCGACATCGACCACATTGCCGTAGTTGGAGTAGTAAGCAAGTCCTCCGGAGCGGTTGGTCGCGGATACTGTAATGACTCCTGAACAGTTAGCCGGCGAAAACCAGAAGGCATTCCGCCCAGAGTTACCCGCGGCAACAACAACTGTGGCGCCCAGGCTACGGGCTGTATTGATGGCACTTTGAGTTGTGCTTCCACAGAGGCCAAAGCCCCCCAGGCTCAAGTTCAACACTTGAGCCGGAGTTTCATTGGCTGGTGCACCACTAACCGAGCCGCCAGCGCTCCAGACAATGCCATCAGCAATATCAGATGTGTAACCGCCGCAGCGGCCGAGTACTCGAACGGGGAGCACTTTTGCTTTATGGGCTATCCCAGCGATACCCATATTGTTGTTGGTGACGGCAGCAATGGTGCCGGCCACATGAGTGCCATGCCAGCTGCTATCAAATTCGGGATACAGTGGGTTTCCGCAGTAACTATCGGTATACCAATCCCCGGGATCACTGGCATCACTATCACGGCCATCCCCATCTACAGCGATATCGGAATCCGAAATCATGTCGTAACCAGGCAGCAAGTTGTCCATGAGGTCTGTGTGAGCGAGATAACCGGTATCAATAACTGCTACTACCACGCCCTCCCCCTGAGTTATATCCCAGGCTGCGGGCAAATTCAGTCCACCATCAGCTTCAAAGTAGTGCCACTGGTCGTAATAGCTGGGGTCATTAGGGACCGCCATAGGGTGCATCATCAAGTCGGGCTCAGCGTACTCAATATTGGGGTCTTGTTTTAGGCGGTTGATTATCAGGTTGATCTCGGCTTGGCTTTTTCGGCTCCCCAGGTGCATGACTTGTGCACCCGTCGCCATGCGCCGCAAGTGGCGCAAGTTGTGGCCCGCACGGCGAGAGGCTTTCTCCACGGTTTCCTGAGTCATGCTCGCTGACCGTCCGATCGTGGAATCCTGCTTGTATTTCACAATGATCCGGTCAGTTGTTGGGGAACTACTTAGGTTATCCATTTGGGTGGCGAAGGAGCCTGTACATAGAAGTGAAAACACACCTGCTAGAGTGGATTTTTTCAACAGTGACTTCATTATTGTTATCTCTCCATGATGATTTAGCCGACGGGGTGTAACATCCTAACCATTAGTACCACTGTCCCTGTTGTGACAGGGCACGTTAGGCTTTACGCAAGATATATGCCTGAGCAAGTCATGGCTGGATATCGAGACAAAATTAGTACCAGTGTTTCAATTTTGCCCACAGGGATAGTAGTGGCAACCGATGTATCCTTCTTAGGTGATTGCCGGCCTCTTTCTATTCTTGTGACAGCCTCCACCTAAACAAACTTATTTATCTGTCTTTGCACCGATATAGAGATAACTAAGGGCTTTCCAATCACTGTGCACAGAAAGGCTGCAAAATACTTTTCGAAATTTATCAACTTTAAAGAAAAGGCTGGAGCTTGAAGTTAATCCACTCTGATAAAACGAGCTTTAATCGAACAGTGGAAATGATCATCACAGAATTGGTGATATTGCCGGCAATATAACTGGGAAAGGATTCTGCGGAGATCAACGTGTTAAATGAAAATGCCAGTCAGCTTAACTGACTGGCATTATTTGAGTAGAACAGCTATCTACCCACCCCACAGGAACCTGTCGAGTGGGAGTTGGCCCATTTACTCAGTACTAGCACTCAAAGAAACTCCAGAGTAGTCAGAGTAACCGCGGATACTGATATACCAGGTACCTGCGTCTGGATTGCTGATGCTGCAGCTTTCATCATTACCCCACTCGTAAGGACGACAATCGTACGCTGTGCGGGTGGGCTCTTGGCCGAAACGAACATAGAGGTCTGCATCCCCACTGCCACCAGACATTACGGCGCTCAGTGTTGAAGCTCCGCTATCAACGTCGATAGTGAAGTGCTGCCAGCTGTTGCGGGAACCACTGAGATTTGTCTCTTCCCAGCTGTCGCTACCGCCACCGCCGCCACCACCTGCGGTGTAGCTGCCTACGAGGCTAACGTTAGAGAAGGAGCTATATCCACGTACCATGACGTGATAGGTTCCTCCCTGTACGTTATCGATATCACAAGTTTCATTATTGCCTGAAGTATAGGGGCGGCAGTCATAGGTACTGGTTGTGGGGGCGCTGCCATGGCGAACGTAGAGATCAGCATCGCCGCTTCCACCGGACATTACAAAAGACAAGTCTGTAGCGTTGTTAGGCACTTCTAGGGTGAAGTTAATTTCATCACCACTGTTACCCTCGATACCAGTCTCAGCAACACCATTTTCAAGTTCACCGCCGTCGTTACCGCCACCACCGCCGCCGCCACCATTGGCCGAGGCTACGGCCGCTGCTGCATCGACAATACCTGAGCCACAGCTGCTGCAAGAAGCCGGGAAGCTCCGCGCGGTACTGGTGAGAATTGATTCAACTTCATCTGGGGTCAAGGTAGGGTCTACGGAATAGAGTAATGCTGCAGCACCGGCCACATGAGGTGCCGCCATACTGGTGCCCTGGATGTAATAGTAACTATCACTGCCGGGGTCAGTAGCACCATTGTTATAGGTAGAGAGGACGCCGTCGGAGTCATTGGCGAAGCTCTGTGCTCCACCCGGCGCTGCAACATCTACTACATTGCCGTAGTTAGAGTAGTAAGCACGACCGCCACTGCGATTAGTCGCAGCCACTGAGATCACCCCATCACAACTGGCAGGAGTAAATTGGCTGGCATTAGCATTGCTATTGCCAGCGGCTACAACAACCGTGGCACCGAGACTGCGAGCAGTATCGATGGCATTTTGTGTAGTAGTACCACAGCTTCCGCTGCCGCCAAGACTGAGATTGAGTACGTCGGCGGGATTCGCATTGGCTGGCAGGCCACTGACAGAACCGCCAGCCCCCCAAATGATCCCGTCAGCAATATCTGACGTATAGCCACCACAACGGCCGAGCACACGGACAGGAACGATCTTGGCCTCATAGGCAACACCAGCGATACCAAGATTATTGTTGGTAACGCCAGCGATAGTGCCGGCAACATGGGTACCGTGCCAGCTACTGTTGCTTGAGGAGCTATCTCCACAAGTACCAGAGCTATACCAATCACCCGGATCGGTGGCATCGCTATCGCGACCATCGCCATCTACGGAAACGAAGGTATCGTCGATCATGTCGTAGCCCGGCAAAATGTTGGCTGCCAGGTCTGCATGGGGTCGATAACCAGTATCGAGTACCGCGACCACAGCCCCGTTACCCGCAGTGGTATCCCAGGCTGATGGAAGGTTCAAGCCACCGGTAGATTCATAGTAGTGCCACTGATTGAGGTAACTTGGGTCATTAGGTACAGCCACTGCTTTCAAGATCAGATCTGGTTCTGCGTACTCCACATCCGGGTCTTGCCTCAGGCGATCGATAATTGCATTTACTTCAGCTCTATTTTTTCGACCTTCCAGGCGCATTACCTGAGCGCCAGTAGCTATGCGGCGCAGATGGTGCATTTTATGGCCAGCGCGACGGGAAGCTCTTTCCACAGTTTCCTGAGCCATAGTAGCGGCCCGTCCAACTTTAGCGCTTTCTTTGTACTTAACGATGATGCGATCAGTTAGCAGCTTGTTATCCGCTTCTTCCGCATAGGCACCAAAAGGCGCAGTGCATAGCAATGAGAATGCACTTGCTAAAGCCGTCTTTTGTAAAAGAAATTTTAAAGATAATTTCATTATTGTGGTTTCTCCGAAGTTATATTTATTCCAATACCAAAAAATCATTCGATATTGGTTACTCCTAAACCGCCCCGCTTTGGCTAAATAAATTCTATAAAGGGAAAGCCCAAAAACTGCTGAATTTAGGATCATTTAGTTAGCTTGAGCGAAATTGGTACCATTGTTTCAGCTTGGTACAAATGTATAACGACTTGGAAATTGTTGTCCTCAATGGAGATCTCGAAACTCATGTGGACTGCGATGACAAGTTTTAAATCTCTATAAAAAACTTAGGTAATAAATATTTTTCCGCAAAAAAGTGTGGAATGGTTCACGGGAGACACAACCAAAGAGGATTAACAGATCACTTATGACAAAAAATACGGCCTTATCCCTCAAACATAAAGCAATGTTATATCACATCAAAAATATTTTATTTAACTATGACTTTTGATGACTGGTAAGTTGATTCAATGAGGGATGGGCGCTCTTGCGAGTATGAAAGAAAAGAAAAAATCTACTACTTTAATCGGCGCTAGTTATCAGCCTCTTACTTGAGCTAACCATTCACCGTTTGATAAATCAGCATCAAATCTAATTTCTCCGAGTTGTATAGCTGCTATATCTCGGCCTTTATAGGTGTTCTTTCGCTAGTGAAATTAAACGATCACACCTGGCTATAGCTTTATAGGCATAGGCCTCTTTGTTGCCCCGAGAAGTATCGAGCTCAGAAAGGACACTCTTTTTAAGAGCAGTAGCAACTTCAATCGCAAGAGCATACTTTTGGTGGTTTAAGCAGTGCCGACAAAAAATTGTTTCCAGCGTATCTTCGCTATCAATGTTTAAATACCCCAAGTCGTGCACATCCTTATGAAGACCTTGAATAACTTCAAAAGATAAGTCTCTCTCAGAGAGCAACAAAAACTTCTGCTCAGCAATACGCCGCTTTGTTTCAAGCACTAAATCTGGATATTCTTGAATAAGCGGGTAGTGTATGCTTTCAACCTTGTCAAACTCAGTAACTATCTCATCATAATCAAGGTCTTTTACTTTTAGATATGCATCCGTTAAAAGATTACACAACTTTCTAGACAACTCTTCCTTTTTGAAGCTATTGAACACTCAGCAATTCTCCGTAGCTGCATTACCTATCCTAAGAGCCTTTTAACAAATCAGATTGAGCCGCTTTATATCTCAAACAGACTCCTCCATATACGCTTGAGATATATCAACCAGTATAAGACTGATGAAAAAATAATGTACTGGTTCTCTCTGGCTTCCAACCCTTTGTGAATGGCTAGTCGCCATATAGGTGTCTAATCTAGTGCCATGGAGACACCGACTGCCACACCTATCCCTTTGTCATAACTTGTGAGGTTTGATATGAGAAAAGCAACTGGAGAAGCGGTAGGCACACAATCCAGGCTAGCCGCCCCATCTGATTTAAGTGAAAGTGCGAGGGCCAGCATTACTATCGCCGTTAATACCCTGCTGGCAGATACTTTCAGCCTATATATGAAGACCAAGAACTTTCACTGGCATGTTAGCGGCCCCCACTTCAGGGACTACCATTTGCTTTTTGATGATCAAGCCGATGAAGTATTCGAGATGACCGATGCACTGGCGGAGCGCGTGCGCAAACTGGGAGGCACTACGCTTCGCTCCATTGGCCATATCGCTAAGCTACAGCGATCTTCAGATAATGATGCCGAGTATGTAGATCCGCAAGATATGCTGTTAGAGCTAGGCGAAGACAACCGGGAAATGATCGCAAGTATGCGTAAAGTCCACGAACTTTGTGATGAGCACAGAGATATTGCTACAGCAAGCTTGCTGGAAGAGTATATTGATCAGGCGGAAAAGCGGTCATGGTTTTTGTTTGAGGCTAGTCGCAGCTCTGGTTTAACACACCACTGAGCCCTGTGGCCCAAGCTTGATCTGGCAGACAGCGCTACTTTTTGAATTACCCTGTCAGATCAAACTCAGCCTATACGACTTTCTTTTTTCAAAGCGACCTGTTCCTTTTCAGGTTAAGAGCTACAATTCCAGCTTCAATCTCTCCCCCACCGAATTCTCAAGGAAACCTTCTCGGAGGTAAAAATCAATTGTTCGTTGCCAGTTTTCTCTTTCTGGAGTACTAACTTCCAACCGTGGCCAGCCCTCCTCCTTCGCAAAGCTGATCGCCTCAGCCAAAAGAGCCTTGCCAATAAACTGCGAGCGGAACTCTGGTTCAACATACAGCTCCTCGATTACCCCGTAGTTGCCACCGGCATAAATAGCGGCAGACCTTGATAGGGTAATAACGCCCACTGGAGCTCCATCGGCATAATATAGGAAAGCATAAAATCCATTATCTTGTGAAAGTAACTTCTTAGCCGTTACCGCCATGACCTCTGGATCGATGTTGCGCTTATGACCGACAAGAGTTTGCAGCAATTTTGTTACCAGTCCTGCAACCTCACTACTCTGCTTCGCCCCGGCCTTTACAATCGGACTTACCATAAACTATCCCTTCCCTTCAGCTTATTTACATTTTTACCCAGCCAAAATGTGATCACATTTTGAATCTATCAGCAATTTTGGCTGGCAGCAAGCTGGGTGCGTAGGAAAGAAAGCGGACAACTCTCTATTGAATTGCTCTTAAGTGAAGGGGATGAGCCCCTTAATCAGGGGCCGGTTTATTGAGACCTTGATCCCAGCGCTTATAGATCGCCTCTTAAATGTCTCCTAAATATTCGAGGCTACGTAAAGCAACAGACCAATCCAAGCCACCAAATCGATTGATAAATGCCATATGTTCAACACCAATATCCTGATAACGAGCGATCATTTGTTGAACTTCCGCTGGAGTACCAAAAAGCCCAGTTCCTTTATCACGCATACAGTTGTATATCCCCGAAGCATCTGAGACTTTGTTACCGGAAAGATAAGAAATCACACGGGCCAATGCAGGCTCTACTGAATACCTCACGTCCTTTTCCGATTCCCCCACCTGGGAGAAGATGGTAACTACACTTTCCGCATGGTCCTTACCAAAGCCGCTATCAGCCAATCCCTGACGATGCTGCTCAATTCGCACAGCGATTTCATCAATATTCTCGGTTGAAGGCGCAACAATTGTTATCAGGCCATATCCCGACCTTCCAATTTTATATGCGCTTTCGGGGTTATTGCTCGCGATGTAAATTGGGGGAGAAGGCTTTTGCACAGGAGATATATTTAAGGACTCAACTCCTCTATGGCCCTCTAAAGCCAGCTTCCAGCGCTTTTGAATCTCAGCTAGGTTATTCTTAAATCTCTCCCCTCGGCTTGAAAAGTCATACCCCATTCCTTCTGACTCCAAGAGTTGCCCACCAGTACCCACTCCCATGTTGAGGCGCCCCGCAGACAAAATATCTAACATGGCATAGTCCTCTGCCACCTGAATCGGGCTCCTTAAGGGTAAGATAGAAACTCCCGAACCTAGGCGTATCCTTTTAGTCAATTGGGAAAGCGCTGAAAGGAAAACAGCAGGGTTGGGAATATGTCCCAGATGCTGGAAGTGATGCTCTGCACACCAAACACTATTGAAGCCAGCTCTTTCAGACAACACCGTATGTTCTATGCAGTGCTTCATCAACAAACTGGGATATTTTTCGACCTCCGGGTGATAGTCCAAAAGCCAGAATAGTGACTTCTTAATATTGCTAATTGAGTGAGCCATAACCAAAAACATCTCTCGCTGATTGCTAAAGCCCAGAACTTTGAACCCTGCATCTATAGACGAGTCAATAGCAAATAAATGACCATATATTCGCCATATACACAAACCTACGGTAAGTGTCATTTTCATTAGCACAAAAGAAGGGATTCTACGGAGCGGTTCAAATCTCCTTTACACTTCCATAAGAGCAATTCAAGGTATCGCCTTCCGACTTGACCTGTCTACAGGTTCAGGGTTGATCATCACCTGCTCTACCTATCTGGAGCATTTATGCTAACTGTTACAGAACTGGCCAGGCACTGTGGTATATCCAGGGCAACGATTCTTTACTATGAACGAGAAGGAATACTTGCGCCCACACGGCGCTCAGATAACGGCTATCGCTGGTATGGCCAAAATGAAACTAGAAGGCTGGAAGCTATTGTTGCCTATCGTTCCTACGGCCTATCTCTGAACGATATAAAACGATTACTTGATGGCCAAAACACTTCATCTCAGTCTCGGATTCTGGAAGATCATTTCTACCAATTGGAGAGCGAAATTCACAAGCTTAAAGAACAACAGAGAGCGATCGTCGCCCTATTAAAAGAGCCAAGTTTGCTTAAAGATCAAATGGTCACTAAGAATCGATGGGTAGAAATAATGAGAGCGGCAGGGTTTGATGAAGACTCTATGCTCGCTTGGCACCATAAGTTTGAGGAAATGGAACCTGAACAACACCAGAGGTTTCTTGAGTCTCTAGGTATGAAACCTGAAGAAATAAAAAGTACAAGAGGTTTTAAGGCCTAAAGAGCGTCTACAGCAGTTGATTTGTTTTGGTTTCCAAAGCATTGCCCCGTCGTTAATCTATGTACTTTCTCTTATCGTCGCCCTGTTAGCTATCAATATATAAGCTTTACCTCCTACCAAATCTAAAGAACTCCTACCATACCTATAGAGCAGCTTACAATCCTCTACAAACTATAGGGGAGCGTATACAAAAACCTTCCTCCTAACTTAAAGTTAACAGGGATAAATTTTGTAACGGTCAGCTACTGTTGGTTTATCCATAGAACAATATAGGGAAACAATTTGCTTCTAGTTAATTTGCGGCCACTGTTCATGGCAGTATCTAATGTAAATCTCCATAGAAACCTCTTAGTTGTTCCCATTTGGCAACGGCAAGAAATCTAATAGCAGCAGTGAAGCCTAATCATCCCCGAGGAAAGTAGTCGCCCGCCTATGGCATCAAATCTTATGTAGAACAGGTGTTTCTCTTATCGCCAGCAGAAGTTGAGCTTCCGGTAGAGGCGGCCTCCATCAATAATAGGATTAATACAAATAATAGCCTGAATAACACCTGTAAACGATCAATTTAAGCATTAATAGCTGCAACTCCACCTATTAACACTTTTAACCTTTGTAGACTATAATAGCTCAAAAAGCACCCTTTAGCTCGACAAAACCTAATCAAAGGGTGGAAAGGCAACTATTATGGGATTTCACGGTCAATCAGATAAGCAAATACTTGAGTCGCTGGGCAATCGTCTCAAAAACTACCGCTTACGAATGAACCTTACTCAAGATGACATGGCTGAGCGTGCAGGCCTATCCACCTCCACCATTAAAGGGCTGGAGGCTGGTCGTGGCAGGCTTGATAGCCTTGTTGCTGCGCTGAGAGTACTTCGCCAACTTGATTCATTGGATAGCTTCTTACCTGAACCGGCAGTAAGTCCGATGCAAATTGCTACTCAAGGTAAACAGCGGCAGAGAGCCAGCCGCAGCTCACAGAATCAGCGCGATACCCTGCCCTTGAACAGCAATAAGAAAAGGAGCAAGCCGGAATGGTAAACCAGACAAATGCCGCAACAGTTCACTTGTGGGGCGAGTTGGTAGGCGCTGTCCACTGGGGTGACAGTGGTTATGGTTCATTCGAGTATGCACCGGAGTTCTTGCGTCGGGGGCTGGATATAGCTCCGATAACCATGCCTATTGAAGCTTCAAATGAGCCATATACATTTCGCGGCCTCAGTCGGGAAACATTTAAAGGATTACCGGGACTCCTCGCCGATTGCCTGCCTGACAAGTTCGGCAATGCGGTGATTGATGCCTGGCTCGCACGCCAAGGGCGAACTCCAGAGAGCTTCAACCCTATTGAGCGACTCTGTTACACCGGTACTCGTGGCATGGGAGCGCTTGAATTTCAACCGGCGGTGGACGGCACCTTCAAAGATTCTGTCGACCTGAACGTTGAAGAATTAGTCAAACTAGCTGCCGCAATTACCAATAGGCAGACAGATCTCAACACGCAATTTGGACATAGTGATACTGAAAAATCAGGCTCCTTGCTGGACATATTGCGCGTAGGAACCAGTGCGGGAGGCGCCCGTGCAAAAGCAATTATTGCCATGAATGCTATGGGGGATATTCGCTCTGGTCAGGTCCCCGCCCCTAAAGGCTATGACTACTGGCTTCTCAAATTTGACGGCGCTGGAGATCTTGAACTCGGGGTAAGCGATGGCTACGGGCGGGTTGAATACGCCTATCATCGTATGGCTCGCGAAGCGGGTATCAATATGGCGGAATGCAGGCTATTGGAGGAAAATGGCCGAGCGCATTTTATGACGCGGCGCTTTGATCGGGTAAACGGGCAAAAGCTTCATATGCAGTCTCTATGTGGTATTGCGCACTTGGATTTCAACATGGCAGGCGCCCACTCCTATGAGCAAGTATTCAGCATAATGCGTGAACTATATCTGCCTAAAAATGAAGCCGTTCAGCAATATCGCCGTATGGTCTTCAACGTATTGGCCAGGAATCAAGATGATCATACAAAGAATATTGCATTTCTTATGGACCCAGCCGGAGAATGGTCTCTTTCACCAGCCTTTGACCTGACTTATGCCCACAATCCTGGCGGAGCTTGGACAAGTCAACACCAGATAAGTATTAACGGAAAGCGTGATCACTTCAATTTAGATGACTTAATAACATTAGGGGAATCCATCAGTATTAAGCGCCCAATGGAGATAATTGATCAGGTCGCAAGTGCGGTAGCAAATTGGGAGCAGTTCGCTGAAGCCTCCGGTGTCTCTGAAAGCTGGACTATTGAAATTGGCCAAAACCACCGCAAGCTAACTTGAATTTTATCTATATGTCATTGACCTAGCCGCTACCCACTTCTTTTGTAGCCCCAAGGATGGAGCCAGGGCTCGATCCCAAATTTTACCGCTAAAACCTTCAGCCTCCCAACCATACTCCCACGGCGGCCCCAGTGTATCTTTTAACTCCAAAGATCCCTTGTCGAATAGAACAGAGGCACCGTAAACGGGCTGATAGTCCATAAGATATCGAGGGGGATGAAGTCAAGTCCAATCGAAAAAACGACACTTCAATCGTCTTCATCTGAGAAATATCAGCTTACATTCTATTTTGGCGATTAACGTATTAAAGAGCTGCTCATGATGAAACTGTCACTTTTATTCACAATAATTTTGATTTCCCTTGCTTTTATGGGAGCTAAAACGGCAGCAGAAGAGAATAGTCATAACTCAATCAAGAATAGTGAGGGCATCATTTGTAATAATGAGTATGTTCTATGCACATCTGCCCCATGCATTCCAGATCCCAGTAATCCAGATTCAAATGCAATTTGCAGATGTGACGTTAATAAGGGGTTGAACTTCGGGTTTTCTGAATGTAAAAACCGGACTCCTGAGACTGACTCAAACGACGTCAAAAAAGCCTTATCGACATTTTCTTTCGCGCAGGCTTACACCAAGCCTGTACTTTCCTGCCCCGAAGGTAAACCGTGGACTGATTGCCTGGATCAACCCTGCATTGTCGATCCGATGAATCCTCTCAAAGCCATATGCACATGCAAGATTGTGCGTGATAAGCCTTTTGTAACTTTTGGAGGCGACTGTGTATCCCTGAGCTGTGATACGGGTTACTGGTCTGGTGCAACGGTAGAGTCTTATGTGGGAGCAAGCAGAAAACTGATGAAGGCATTTAGCTTAGATGAGGTTCCCGCCAAATATTGCGTGGGGATCAAACCTGAGGTTTCAGAGTAATTTCTGCTCGGTCCAAGCCACATCAATCTTTTGTGTTTTTAGAAATAGACACCCGATTCTCACTACGGGGCGTTGACCCCTACACTGTTCAGCGGCCCATACAATTCCTGAAAGAATCACCAAGTAGATTATATTACTTTCATAATTATTAAAATTTCGGCAAAAGTTAAATCACCCTTATCGTAATTTCTGGTATGGTTAAATCAACCACAAGAAATGATTAACTAACAACTGCCGCCTAAAAAATAAAAGCCAAACAAGCAACACTATTTTTAGACAAAAGGCACTCTTATGAGAACACGCTGTAGCCACGTTTTACTCTGGGTGGAGGATATTCATCAAGCTGTACGAGATTTCCGTCAGCTCGGTTTTTCTGTGGATTACGCCACAAAAGAAAAGAACGCCCAGCACGCCCATATTTGGTTTAGTGAAGGGGCTATTATTGAGTTATTGACATCTCCATCCAATGCCCACTACTTCAAATGGATTATTGATCTCTTTGCCGGCCGGGGCGCAGGACGTAGGATGATACGTTGGTCGCAAGAAGGGGAAGGTTTTTGTGATGTTGCCTTAGTCAGTGACGATTTTGATAATGATCTTTCAGCGATGAAGCGTGAGGGTGTTCAAACCGGGCGAGTGATTCCCTGGCAACGAACCAAGCCAAACGGACAAAAAACCAGCTTCCGCTTTGTTTATCCTCGCTCTGAGCGACTGCCATTTATTGTAAGTCCATATAACCCACCTCAGTACCCTCAAGAAACAAACCATAAAAATGGTGCTACTGGCCTGAGTAAAGTGCACATGGAAGTCAGTGAACAGGACTGGAAAACTGTACAACGTTTAATCGATAAAGATTCCACATTTAATATCAAACCCGGGCCTACAACCAAAGTTACGGGTATAGAGGTTAGTGGACTGAGAGAAAATTTGGACCCGACTCTATTGCATGGGAGTACAATCAACCCAGCAAGCTAAGGAGCCTCTGAGCTATTTAGTGGATCAATCTCTACAGAGATTGATCCACTCACCATCAAGATAGATAAAACAGTCGTTAACTAAACTGTCGAAATCTCATTACAGACGGTATAGAACTCCAACTCCCGCACGACGTCCTTTTGCCGGCGCCCCTATTCTGGCATCAGGGGCAAATATCGCATTGGTGTAGCCATATAACTGATACTGCTCATCAAGCAGATTGTCAGCAAACAGATAAAGCTCCATAGAGTCCGTTTGCAGTGCTACACGAAGATCCACCTTGCTGTAAGCATCCAGGTTAAAGTGGTTTTGTGCATCTGCCGGGCGCTCATCTACATGGCGTACAGTCAAGTTAGTATTGAGAGCCGGTGCGCTTAACCCCATAAAGTCTGGCAGAGGCTGGTAGTAATTCAATGCCAGGCTAGCACTCCAGCTGGGTACGTCAGGCACTTCATTACCGGCCAAAACGTCACCGCCGGAAACACCATACACATCTTTTGTAATTTCCGTATCCAGGAAGCTCAAGCCACCGGCAATACTAAACTGCTCGGTTATAAACCAATCGGCCTCAAGCTCTGCACCAAATGTCTCCGTATCTGCATTTACTGCAGCAGAGGAATAGGAAGCAAAATCAAAGCCTAACAAATGATCATCTTCCACTGAGCTAAAGAATACAGCACCACTGATATTCAGACTGTCTGACTCATTTTTAATGCCTAGCTCGAAGGTGTCGACAGTTGCGGGCTTGTAAGCAACGCTATCGGCAGACTGCAAAGCAAAGTCATTGAACCCACCGGATTTATAGCCTCGTGCGGCAACTGCATAGATATTTGTAGAATTGGACAGCGAATAACCAAGAGCCAATCGGCCAGTTGTATAACTATCGTCCAAATCTCTTTGATCTTGAGAAACGTAGAGATTGCCATCCGTACCGTAGCTGGAATACTCACCGGCGTACTTCTTACTCTCTTGGGTGTAACGTAATCCAGCTGTAAAATTCAGGGAGTCAGTTACAGGTAATGTAGTCTCACCGTAAATAGCTTGGCTATCAGTATCGTAATCCCGGTATTGATTGGCGAAGGACACCAAATCAATTGAGTCAAAACTTCTTTCACCTTCTTGTAGATTGAGTCCAATCACCCAGAATGTAGTTGCCTCAGGCAATGAGGACAAGCGTAGATCCTGGCTGATGGTCTGCTCGTCCTGGCTATCGCCACGAAGATACTCCATTGGGAAATTGAACACTGCTTGGGCAGTCTCTTGGTCAAAACCGGTTAGGTAACTAAAATCCGTGTTGACCAATGCAGTGATAGAAGTCAGTTGAGTATTAGCCCATTGGTGATTGATTTCAGTGGAAAATCGCTCAACGGTTTTTTCATTATCGTCAAAAGCTCCTGGTGTGTGTTCACTGCCAGGGTCATCACCGAAAGGTTGTAATAACTGAAGGTTCAGAAAGCCTTCCTGTTGTTGCTTCTCAGCAATAAATAAGGCTGATGTTTTCGCACCCAAATCCCATTCCAGACTACCTCTGAAAGCCAGGTCTTTGGGTTCAGTCATTGGATCGCCGTTAGTCGTATTCTCAACCCAATGGTCCTCACTGATATGTCGAATGGCTACTCGGCCACGGAGTGATTCAGAGAATGGGCCGCTGATCACAGTTTGATATAAACTCTGGCTATCCTCTCCGAGCTCTACACGTCCGTAAGCTTCAAACTCTTCGGTTGGCTTGTTAGTGGTAATATTAATAGCGCCAGCTTCACTGTTGCGCCCGAATAAGGTCCCTTGAGGACCCTTTAATATTTCCAGTCTTTCGATATCAAGGGTCCCAAGGGACACATTTCCCGCAGGCATAGATACGCCATCAAGGTTCACTACAACGGAGCCATCATCCTTATTTACCTGAGTCAGTGAACCAACCCCGCGAATACGGATATTTGCATCCACCGCACCACTGGAAGAATAAACATCTACTCCAGGTGCACTGCGTAATGCATCTTCAAAATTGAGCAGCAATCGGTTTTTCAAATCCTCTTCGCTAACAACACTCAAGCTGAAGGGGACATCCTTGGCTTTCTCTTTTGTAAGCCGGGCAGTAACTTCAACGACTTCCATTTCAGTTTCGGAAGAACTCTCCTTTTCCGCTCCTTCCGCCGCAGAGTAGGCTCCGGAAGCGTATAGCAGACTTGCCGATATTAGCGAAATTTGTTTCGCAAGTACTTTCTTATCTAGGTTTAAGCTGAGCATAAATTGAATTTCCTTTCTATTACTTAGGCTATTAATTGATATTCGATACTTCAGAACTCTCAGCCAGTAAATTCTGTGCAGGGTCCCGCTGATAGGAAGGCCAGATATCCAGCGCTAGAACTTTCTCCGAGGGCAGACGCTCAATCAGCGTTTTTCCATTGATGACCTCGGAATCCAACTCATTGATATCGGCTAGCAAACGGTAGCTGGCCGTTTGTGCGACCGGTTGCCATCCACCCTTCTCCCAGCGCCAACGCTGTCCGTCCAGGCGTATTTGACCGGACTCCAGGTACTCGACCGTCAGAGCTGATGAAAGAGGAGCCCCGAGCATATTTTGCGTCCGTGTCTCACCGACATAAGCGCTCAGTACATTTTCAATATTCTTCTGCTGCTTGATGTCATCGAGTAACGCGGACAGGGACTCAGGAGATTGCAGAAGCGTCCAGTCCAGTGCGGCCACCGGCGCATAGTAGCGAGTCCAACCGGAAATCGGTGCGGTGCTCAAGCGCTCAACGGGTACCTCACTGCCAGCCAAGTCTCTGGTCGTCTTATCGGAGTATCGAACCAGCACATCATCAAGCACTTCGATGCCATCGATTTCCGCTACACAAAGCAGGCCAATCGCTCCGGAAACTCCATCGCTGAGCCACGCGGAGCCGGCAATACGTCGTATGTCCGAACTTTCCAGTAAATGCTGGCGGGCCAAAGCTCGGGCGATATCGACCCGCCGCAGCCAACGCCCTGTACCTTCATCGGCAATATCCCAATGAGGCCCCTCGGACAATTGCAGCAAATTACCGCTGGCCCGTGTCTCTCCAAGTCCTCTTGGCCATTGGGCAATCCGTTTAATTTCGATATCAGTACCCAGCCGCTGGCTCACGCAGGCCTGCATCTGCCCAACGTCTTTAGCAATGGCAGAAACCATATTTGAGCGATCGGAATCATGGGAAACATCAAACCCATCGAATACCGCTAGTTTCGTATTGGGTGCCCATTGAATGGAGAAATCCAAGGGGCCATGAGTGCTCCCCTGCTCACTAAAGACATTTTTATCATCCCGTTGGATTTGGATCTGCCAGCGCCAGTCCCCCGATGGGGCCGCGCCCTCAAGGGTTGTGGCCAGTTGTGAAGCCGGCAGGCTGAACTCAGGGTTCAAGCCCAGCGCTTCACGTTCCGCTGACACACGCAAGATACGCTCGGGGTCAACACCGATACGCGGAACAATATCGCTCGCTTGTAACCAGACTCCACTGGCAGTTAGCCCTGAGGGCTCTCCCTCTGCGGACCACCCCGGCGCCGTCATTTGCCACAACAGTTTGATGTTACAACCCTGTTCAGAGCAGCCTGATATTGGCAGCGACATATGGTCGTAACGCTGATCCGGTGTGACTTCACGCCCGCCCACTAAGGCCTTAACCAATACAAATCCGTGGGGTAATTCAAACTGCAAGCCCTGCCCTTCGACATGAACTTTATGCAATAACCACTCACCTTCTACTGTTTGGTTATCCGGGTTGATATTGATATTCAATTCACCACCGGACACCTCAAACCCACTCGCTTTCGGCAGCCAATAAGATTCCCAGAGGGCATCTTCTTGTTTGAGTTGCTCTGGTGATTGATATCCGCCCTGCACTACCAGCCTATCTCCCAATACAGAACCGAGACCGAGAAGAAATAAAGCAGAACAAGCCACCAGGGCGCCCTGAGGGGCCATAAGGCGTGAACGTATCAGGGCAAAACCCTGAGACATGCGGCTATCCAGTCCACGGGGAATCAAAAGAGCGGCCAGGCCGATCATCAATAGGGCAAGCGCAACTTTAAATCCATCCAAGGCCAATAAATAACCGATCCAGGGTTCCCAACCACTGAGTGCTGACAGTTGAATATGAGCGGTGATACCCACTTCATAGGGCGGGTAATGCACCAGCTCCAGCTCATGATTGAGGACCAGAATAAAGGTCACAAACATTGACATGGAATAGGCAAAGCCCGCATGGCGGAACAGTGCATGCACCAAAAGCACCATCATCGACAACTCCAATAAAGGAGCTGTCACTATCAGCAATTGATAAGTGAACGCCTGTACGATATCGACAGATGCCGGAGAGGTGAGAAGCACAGCAATAATGCCCGATAGACCCGGCAACAGGGCCAACAGCACCGTCATGGCGAATACGGTAAGGGCAACGCCAAATAATCGTGTGTAGTCGGGCGCGGGGGTTGCAGACAGCATGTCGTCAAACCCAGGCACCTGATCCCTGCGGCACACCAAGCCAGTCAATGCGGCGATTACAAAAGCAATAACCAGGAAAATAACATCCTTGAGAAGCGGCAATAGCATTTCCAAGCGCGGTGCCATAGGCCCTTCAGCGTGCCAGATGATCTGGGTAAACGAGCTAGCCACCCCCATTATTACCAGGACCGCAACACCGACCCACCAAGCGCGACTACTCCATACGTGAAATAATCTCCAGCGGGCTTCCAGCATGAGTTGACGCAGGGAGCGGCCAACCGATGCGGTATCGGGCTTAGATGGAGAGAAATCTTTAACCTTGCGAGTGGCTGCCTTTTTAGCGGCCTTCGCCCGGGCAGGTTTGGCAGCCCCTACCAGTACCAGTGTTTCCCTTCGCAAGTATTTCAGGCAAGCCGCCAAGGCAAGCAAAGGAACAAGACACCATAGAATTCGATTCAGTACCGAACCCAAAGTAAACGGCAATAGCGAGGTTGATTTTTGCAGAGGTGTCCAGGAAGTAACCTCCGTATAAACGAAAGTAAATAGCGAGGGGTCCATTACCGCAGCCAGCTGCGGATTAATATTGCCACCCCGAAGAACGATCACAGAAAACATCCACAACATCATTAAAGCCGCTGCGAGTCCAAAAGGACCGGCCAGGCTGCGGGTTCGCAGCGTAGCGACAAAATACAGAGCGCCAATACCGATGCTCGCGGGAATCTGTAACCAGATCCATGCAAATCCAAGGGCTTTCCAGGGCGCTGGGCCAATCGCTGTTTCGGGCAGCAAGCCCATCCACACCAATACCGGCGAGACCAAAAACCCTACCAGCGCAGATGCACTTAATATGGCTCCTATTACCGCAGCGCCAAGAAACCGCCCCCAAAGCATTACGCTCAGGGAATTCGGTGTTGTATAGATCACTTCATGCAGACTGGCTTTGCGGTCCCGCAAAATAGGCTGCGAGAAAACCCAGGCCCAAGCAAAAAACTGAAAGAACATACATCCCGCACCCATCAGGTAAATGAGTGACGGTGAGTTCCGGGGAATATCTGTGGCCCCCATTTTCTGCATATAGTCGGCATTGACCAAATTCAGAAGCAGGTAGATCACCAGCCCCCAGAAGGCTAAAGCCACGATGCCGCTGCTAAATCCGGCTCTTATCTCCAGCTTTGCCTCATGGGCAATAAGCGCCAGCTTGTTCATGCAGCCTCCCGCTGGTCTTTTACCTGCTCAATAGCCAGATGATAAATATCTTCCAGGCGCGGGGTGTGGGCAGTAAAACGAGAGTCTGCGGGTTTTTCCCCGTGTACGATTACCTGGGTACCATCGGGTCTGGCAATATTGTGCAGGGATGCGGGAAGTGATTCGCCACGGGGAATCAGTGCTTGCCACATCTTGCCTATATGAGGGTCTGTGACCTCCGGGGCTGTGCCCTCAACAACAATACGCCCAGAGGCCAATATGGCCAGGCGCTGGCACAGGTTTTCGATATCTTCAACAATATGAGTAGAGAGCAATACAATGGCATCCGCCGCGACATCCGCCAAAACACAGTGAAAGCGATTGCGTTCAGCCGGGTCCAGGCCAGCGGTTGGCTCGTCAACGATGATCAGGCGCGGCTCGCCAATCAATGCAATGGCAATACCAAAACGACGCAGCATACCGCCGGAATAGGTTGATACGGCTCGATCGGCTACATCGGCCAAATTGACCTGCTCCAATAGCCTATCCACTTCACGGCGTCTTGCGCTTGTTTCAGTGAAGCCTTTGAGCCAGGCAAAACGCTCCAGCAATGACCGCGCTGCAATTCCAGGATAGGCGCCGATATGTTGCGGCAAATAGCCCAGTTTACTGCGCATAAAGTCCGGCTTTGCCAGCACATCCACACCATCCAGCATGATCCGACCACTGTCCGGGGTTTGCAGGGTAGCCAAGGTACGCATCAAACTACTTTTCCCGGCACCATTAGGCCCAAGTAATCCGTACATGCCGGGGCCAACTTCCAAGTTAACGCCGTTTAACGCCTTCACCCCATTTTTATATGTCTTAAAGAGCCCTTCGATGATCAACCCTGATTGATTTTGCATCTCTCCTCCTAACCCCGTTTTATAAGTAAAAATTCCGTAATCACTTTTTTTGTGCTGTTCGTGTTTTCTTAAAACTCTAGTCGCAAGCCTGACCGACAATATCCGCAAGTGCCTGAACTGATACCGGCTCCGGTTCCCCTGGCTGGATCAAAGTCGGCATACCGATTCGGGCCGTTAAATCACTCCACGCCATTGAGACACTCAATGCCCATTGACCACTTTGCTTGCGCTTCTCGGGTTGTGCGATATCAGTACAAAGGGAGTGCAGAGCCTCAATAACCGCCTCCGGCCAAGTGAGGGCAAAAATATCGTGGTAACTACGCATTTCCGTATCGCCCAGGGTAACCATGCTGGGAACGGCCAGCCGCTCTGTACCCTCACCCTTTAAAATAAGCCGGCCGGTTTGGTCCCTGGGTGAATGCAACCTGGGATTCCAGAGCACGGGGCCGTGAGTATCAGTCAAAGTCAAAACCCCAGCCTCGCCACCTATAGCAAGCCGATGTAATAGCAGGGAATGATTATCAGGGTCCTGTGGATGAACCTGATTCTGAATACGCAAAGTCATGGGCACACCACCAAAGGTAGCCGACAGACTTTGAAAAGGATGGCCCTCTGGTTGCACCGGCTCGCTAAAAGACCAGGGGCGAAGCCCTCCCACTGCACGACCAATAACATCCAAAAGCGGATAGGCCATCTGGCTGTTGCAAATAGCATCGATCATTTCCAGGCGCTGATGCCGACGCAAGTATTCTGCCGCAGCCAGGAACTGCCTGGTGGGGCGCAAATTGGGGTAGAGGGTGTTAACGGCATAGGCCGAATTTCCCTGCTTTGCAGCTAGCAGGTTGGCGGTAATTTCCTTGGTGTGGACCGGATGCTCCTGCAATACATGAATGCCTCGTTTAAGAAACGATTGTGCTATTTCAGAACCCTCGCCCCCGGTTGCACCAGAACGCACAACAACACACACAATATCGATATCATCGGGGACCTGCTCTGCCTCGGTATAGAGCGGTACTCCATATTGCTCGGCACAGCTCCTGGAATAATCACTGCCACGAGCCAATAATCCAGAGAGTTCAAAATGTTCTCGGCCGGGTAATCTGGACGATGTCAGGGCTTCGAGATAAATACGACCAAAACCTGTCCCTGCAACGACAACCCGCTTGCGGTTATCAATTCCCATTTGACTCTCCTCGGTTTTTAGCCATGGACACGGCCCATTTCTCTAATTGGTCCTTATCTATCTGCCCCTCAAGAGTCAAAGGCAATTTGTCCAAAACTTCGATATAGATTTCTGACTTAAAGTGATCGAGGTATTCGGCCAGGCAATCTGCTGACAGTCGCATTTGATGTTGCTTGGCTCTACAGGCAAAGAAGCGGTGCCCCTGTCTGGACAAAGGGTGTTCGGAGACAGGCAAATCCATGACCAGCTGTAAGCCGGCGGCATCCATAGCGTTGTGCCACTGGGAAAGTGACAGGAAGGTTGCACCGGTATCTGTGCGCTCATCGACGGCATCCACCAGCATAAACGCCTGTGATGCCATCACCCAAAACTCCTCACTGGTTGGCTCCGTCATAATGAACCAACCACCAGGGCGCAATAACTCGGTTGCCCTGCGCAATGATGCATCTGTGTCGCGGGCGGCGTTAAAAACACCGCCGGCAATAATTACATCGAAGCTATTGGGGGAAAACCCCTGGCTGCGCGGTGAACGATCAATATCAAACAATCCACGGTGCAACCAGGGGCGCTGCTCCTGATCCCCATGTTTTGCGAAAAAGCTATCGAGAAAAGCCGCAGAGATATCCGTAAACTGGTATTCAAAGTTGATATGGCCACTGACACCATCCAACACTGGCAGTAGAGCCTGGGTAGTCGACCCAGTGCCAGCGCCAACTTCCAGTATTTTCAGAGTCTGTTGCTGGCCTTCCCAATTATTTAAGATGGACTTCAATAAAGCTCTTACTGAATGCTGCTGGTACCTGGCCGCTATACCCTCCCGGTAAAGCGCACTCGCCAACTCAGTGCTACCACGGGGGAACAGCAGGTGCACAGCCTGGACTTTGCCCCGAATTAGATCCGGTAATTGTTCCGCGTTAGCGCGGGCGTAATCGATCGTTTTACTGGCTCCAGACAGCATCCGCCATTCCTGTTCCAGCCGAGTCCATGCCAGAGCCAGGGCAGCATCACTGTAGCTGTCTGGATCTACCTCTGGCGACCAATACTCGCCATCAGTACTTAGTAACTGCTGCTCCTGCAAAACCTTGATCCAGCGCTTAATCAAAGCTCGGTGCTGCTGAGCCACCGGAGGGGCTTCAAGTATTTCCGCTAAGCTGTGTACTGAATGTCGATCACAAAACAATCCCAGGTGGCTGAAAGCATTCAGCATGGATAGCAAAGCAGTAGCGTTAAGTTGTTCCGTAACCTTTACCGCATGTTCCAAATCAATATGGGCAAATTCCGCATCCAGCTCGGTATTAATTCGCGCGAACAACCCTGCCATATCAAGGTTGCTGGCCTCTGCCTGAATTTTGGGCTGCGCAAAGACCGCCCAGCGATTCTCTCCAGCAAGGGGAATTGTCACGGAGCTGGCGACCGCAGGGTGTTTCGCCACACTTTCGACAAGAGTCGCAAGCTTTTGGGTCTGGGCTTGCTGGACCTTTGCAACGGGTTCTATACCTTTATCGGTACGGACCCAACCGGAAATATCTTTTGCCAATAAGCGTTGAATATCCCGCAACAACGATTGTGATAGCAAGACATCGGTTTCATACAAAAGGCATTGCAGGCTTTTGAGATTGGTCAGGGCCAATGCCGGGTGTGCGACCAAGCCTTTTAGCAAAGTTGACGTCAATACCACACCGGAAAACCCTGAACGCTCCAGAGCAACCAGCGCTTTAGCTGGGTTGATAGCGGGGTCCTGCAATCGCACAGGTAGCCCACAACTCCATGCTGCGAAAATACCAAAGCGAGCAAATTCATTAAGCGGAGAAAATACGGCGACCTTTCCCTGAATAGGCCCCAAAGCTTCTTGCTGCGCTTCGAGTAAGGTAAGGTTTGTCTCCACGGTGGTGTTTTCTGCCAGCAATACCGAAAACTCACCTCGATGGCCTTCTAACGCATTCGGGATTTGTACCTCTAAGATCAAGCAATCCTTCTCTGGGTTCGCCTCAGGCACAAGTTCAAACCCGATTCCCAGCCTTAGTGCCACCAAGTGCATCAGCAGAGGCAATCCATTCCCAGAATTATCAGCTTGCCAGAGTAGTGTTTTGCCTCGCTGTGAGCCCTGTTCTGCAAGCTGCTCACTGAGCTTTGCAACCACGGAACCAGTCCAAGTCAGCACCTGACTGCCACTCCAGTCACAGCCTTCAAGTGATAATGCCGGATCTTCACCCAACTGTTCCAAACCACTTAAAATATTTGCTGCTATTTCTTCTATTTTCATCACAGTCCCTTAAACAGCCCTTGCAACAAATAAGGTTTGGCCGGCTACTGATAGCGGCGATGTCGAGGGTGCCAGGAAGTACTTAATCTCAAAGCCAGCGCTAACCAGCTCTTCCTGCCAGGCTGCGCTATCGATAAATACCTGATCCGAGCCCCCTCGCCGATCTTCACTGCCCAAAAGAGTCCCGGATTCAGCAGGGGAAAGCAGAAACTGCATAGCCGTTAACATGGCGTGGTTTTCCCGAGTGGACTCACTAAACAGCAACCAACCACCGGTGACCAGAGAACGACGAATACGCTGTAAGGTCTGGCCAATATGAGCGGCGTTGTGCAAAACATTGCCAGCCACAACAATGTCGGTGCTGGCTGCTGGGATTGACTGCGCGGTGAAATCCGCATTGATATCGAGCAGGCTGCAACGCAAACCGATGTGATTGCGGAATTTCTTCTGGGCAGCGGTGGTGAATAGAGGCGATATATCAGTAAAGCGATAATTAATCGGCCTGCCAGCCAGAGTATCTAAAATTGCAGCAGTGGTTAGACCCGCGCCGCCGCCTAATTCGAGCACCCTTAACATAGGGCCAGGTTTAACAGCCTGTTTTACAATGCTTGCCGCCGCATTATTGAGATAAGTCGTAAACCAGTTGTTCTGGTAGGCGGCCAGTGCCGTTAGTATTTCTCCATTCTCAAACAGCAGTTGATTAATGGAGACTTGATCCCGCACCAATGCAGACAAATGCCTCAGGAGCTTTTGATGTGACTCGGCCATTTCCGGGGGAAATCCCAACGCATCGTAGGCCTCCGGTAATTTATCTGCCCCAGCTGCACTCTTGGGAATTTGCTCCCAGGAGTAGTAACCATTACTGAGCTTCAAAAACTCTCGCTCAACCAAGGCCACCAGCCAGCGGCGAACCAACCAGTGGTGTCGGCAGGCCGCACCTAGCGTATTAATAATTTCCTCACTGCCGCGCCCAACACTCTCTGGAGTCAGCGCTCCGCTGGAGGAAAATAACTCCATAATCGCCCGCAGGCTGATGAACTCAAGCCTCTGCATTGCAGCCGGCAGTTTTGCCAAACCACTGTCTGTAGCAAGCTCAGCGGGTAAAGCTGCCAGCCCAGCCTCATGGGCGGCATCGGCGGGTGGAGGTGTTAGGTTTTTCAAATGGCTCCCTCCTCAAGGCACACCATATCTTCAATACTTGTTTCCAGGGTGGTTAAAAAACTCAATGCCCCAATCTTCGACATACGCTCCATCGCCAATGCCGGCGGCAATACTTGGGCGCAGTAGTGACAACCCGCTGGGATTTCATCGCGAAGTACAGCCATAGTGGTGACTGCGGCTACCGCTGCTGTTAGATCTGCATTGCCAGTGCCCCGCAACGCGGCTGTGCGAGTGCGCTCTTGCTCGTTGTATTTACCGATAAGTTGCAAAAGCATCAGCACATAGGGATCGCGCCCCGCCAGATCCAGTTCACTGGCCCGACACAGGGCTGCACGCGCTTTATCGCGGCTAAAACCATGGGCAGTATTAAAGGCGGATAAAATATAAGAGCCGCTAACCGCGTTATACCAATCACCATCAGAGAGGGATAAATCCTGAGCCAGGCGCTCGCCCTCGCTATTTAAATACGGAAGCACAGTGGTAGATTCAGGAAAAAAGGGCAGCTCGACATCGGAACGGCGTTTCAATATTCCACTCACCCGGCGTCCATTGCGCCAGGCTGCCAAGGGTTTATTGTGCTGTTCATTGGCACCTTGCAAATAATCATCGGCGGCGACATCGGTAAATCGATCGCGCAAGCCGAAATAGCTGATCAGGCTCTCTACCTGTGAAAACTCCTGCTCTGCCAGCCAGCGTGGTAGCAGACTACTGAGCCCCGGCTGTAATCCAGCAGATAAAACTGCGGTCAGACCATAGCTCTGGTAATAGGATCCATCGAGTTGCTCATAGAGGGCTTCATCGCCAGCAACATCGATATAGGCTGCTCCCACTTGTGCCGCAGCTTTGGCAACCCTGTCGCCAATTAAATGTGAAGGTCCTGCACAATTGATCAGAACCTCACAGCCAGATACAAACTGATCCAGTGAGGCTGCATCCAGGTAGTCCACCGTCTGATAAGAAATTACCGAATCACTGGATAGCGGCTGTTTATGTGCATTGCGACCACCAATACGCATAGCACCCAACTCGAGGGACTGTAAATAACCGGTAACCGCTGCGCCCACATCGCCATAACCACCTAAAATCGCAATTGTCATAGGCTTACCTCCGTATCGGACTCAACCAAACGCCAGCCAGTAGCACGGCTGCGCTGGTGCCAAAAATGTGCATACAGCCCCTGCTGTGATAACAACTTGCGGTGATTGCCAACTTCAGCCACCGCACCTTCTTCAAGTACGATTATTTGATCCGCGTTCATAATGGTGGATAATTGATGGGCGATCACAATGACAGTGGACCCTTGTTTTAATTGCTGCAGGGAACTGTTCAGGTACTTTTCATTGCGCGGATCGAGTGCTGCTGTTGCTTCATCCAACACAACAATAGGTGCAGCTTTTAATAGGGCACGGGCGATAGAAACCCGCTGGCGTTCGCCACCAGAAAGTGCAGCGCCCCCCTCACCTACCTGCGTCTGCCATCCCTGGGGCAAACGCTCGATAATCTCATCCACGCCAGCCAGTTTCGCCACACGTTCCAGTTCTTCCTGACTGGCTTCGGGACAGCTCAAGCGAATATTCGCTTCCAGGGTGTCGCTGAGCAGATACACATCCTGCATAACGATAGAGATCTGCCGCATCAGGTCTTCTGTGCGCAGTTGCCGCACATCCACCCCGCCCACTTTTACCTGGCCCTGGTCGGTATCAAAAAAACGCAATAACAAACGGGTGATGGTGGTTTTACCCGAGCCTGATGCACCGACTATCGCTGTAGTGGTACCCGGAGAAACCCTAAAGGAAAGATCCTTCAATACCGGTTGCCCCGACTCGTAGCTAAAATTCACATTTGAAAATTCAACCAACCCACCCTGCTCGGTAAAAGGCTGAGATCTGGATGGCTCAGGTAGCGACTGCTCAAAAAAGATAGCGGCCAGTCTGTGCAAATCATTACCGGCCATGCGCAGCAGACCACTGCGCCCGGCGAGTTCCGCCAGAGGACCGGTAAATCGGGCCGCTAAAGCTAGCAAAGCCACCAATTCAATAGGGGGAAGTTGTTGATTGAGCGTGAGCCAAACACCCACGGCAATCACTGCGGCAAAGGCGAGTTGCACCATAAATCCACCGGCAAACAAGCGGGGGAAGGTCTGCTGCAACATGGAACCCGCCGCTCTGCTTTGCCCGGCAATCGCCTCTTCCAGTGGGAGATAACCACTGACGTTTTTACCAAATGCCCTCATTACCGCCTGGTTGCGCGCAAACTCCACTACCCGGTTGCTGGCGCGAGCACCAGCAGCATCCACTTCCGTTTCCATGGCGCCGATCCACTGGGAGGACCAACGATGGCCGACATAAATCAAGGGCACAAACAACAAAGCGGTCAGCCCCAGTCGCCAGTCAAACCACAACATTGCCACCCCCACTGTCAGCGGAGTGACAACACCGCTGACAACAGGGGGCAACAGGTGGGCAAAAACGTTAGTCACCATCAAGGTGCCCCCGGTTGCGCTGCGGGACAAACGACCGACTTTTTCTGCACTGAACCAACCGAGGGGAAGTTGAGAGAGGTGTTCACCCAAGCGATTGTGCAGGGTTTTCAATACCAGGATGGCCAGTGCAGCCCCTTTTACGGTTTGCTGGTAACGGGCAATACAAGCAATCACAACTACCGATAACAGGGAAAGCAACCAATACCCAACCGCCTCCATCTCAGATGCCAACAGTGCGCTGAGCAGAGGTACCAGAAGCGTCACCGCGATTCCCTGCAACACGCCATAGGCGAGAAGCCATACTGTATAAGTGCCAACTTCACGGCGATGCGCGGGTCCGAGAATGGCAAGCAAACTACGAATCATGATGAGACCCCGCTGATAACCTGAGCCCCACCATTCATTGCTTCTTCGTTTTGTTCAGCACTGTTGTACAAACGCCATAATTCCGCGTAGTGCTTGCCCTCTGCCAACAGTTGTCGATGAGTTCCGCATTCAACCAGGCGGCCACTGTCCAGGACCGCAATCTGGTCAACGCCGGCGATGGTGTGCAGCTTATGGGCAATCACCAGCACAGTGCGATTACGCACCAAACAAGATAATGCCTGTTGAATCTGGGCTTCAGACTCCGGATCGGCGTGAGCTGTGGCCTCATCCAAAATCAACACAGGGGCATCTGCTAAAAGCGTGCGCGCGATACTTAAACGCTGTGCTTCTCCACCAGAAAAAAAGGCATCCTTGCCAATAACCGCCTGGTAACCTTGGGGGAAACTTAAAATTTTTTCATGGATGCAGGCACTGCGCGCTGCATCTACCAACTCCTGGTCACTGGCACCCGGGCGCCCAAGGCGCAGGTTATCTGCCACAGTGCCACCCAATAGCTGAGTCTCTTGAAGTACAAAGCCAACATGTCGATATAAATTGTCCGGATCTATATCACGGACATCGACGTCTCCCAGAAGTACAGCACCTTGGGTCACGTCATAAAAACGGGGAACCAACTTGGCCAGGGTGGATTTCCCGGCACCGGAACTCCCCACCAAAGCTGTGATCGAACCGGGGCGACAGCGCAAAGTAATATCGCTTACTACCGGCCGATCCTCGGCATAGGCAAAACTGACTTGCTTAAACAGTAACCCTGCATCTTTGGGCTCTTTGGGTTCAGAAGTCACAGCCAAGGGCGCAACCTCCAATAGTTGGTCAATCCTGGCTGCGGCTGCTTTGGCTTTTTGTTGGGCGGTTAATCCCTGGCTCAAAGTCAGGATGGTCTGAGGAATCATTACCGCGATCAGTGTGGTTGCAAGAACATCGATTGGCTGAATGCCTGTATTCACTACCAACCAGGCGCCCCCTCCCAGACTCACCAACATGATGACCGGCACCGATAGGGCCAGAGAGGTGACTGCCTCCAGACGCACAAGCGGTGTAACCCAGCTTGTATAACGGCGACTAAAATCTTCCACGGCCTGTTGGTAATTCCTGTGGGCGCGACCGGTTTGAGAGAAAACCTTGACCACCGCAATACCGTGGACAAATTCAACAATCGCAGCACTGACCCGGCCAAAGTCCTTATCCAGCTGCTGCATTTTTTCCCCGAAACCACGCATCATCCAGGCGTAGGACACCAGGTAAATTGGCAGGGTAACTACCGCTAACAGGGCCAAGCGCCAGTCGAGCCAGAATAAATAGCCCAAGCCCGCCAGCGGCAGTGCAAACGCAGCGGCCAACTCCACCTGATGGTGCGCAACCATATGGTGGAGATCATCGAGATCATCTTGCACGGCCTTGCGGACCGCACCGGAAGTGTGCTCGCTGTACCAACCCAGAGGCACCTGCCCCAATTTTCGCACCAGGGCACGTCGCAGTTCCGCCTGCATACGCTGGTCCGCAATATGGGTTAACCACAAACCGATCACGGTGCAGATCCAACCCATCGCCAGCCCAGCAACTATCGCGAATACAACGGGAATAATCGCATCGGCGATATCACTGATATCGGGCGCCAGGAATAGGCGAGCCAGCTCAACGATACCGATAAAAGGAATCAGTGAAGTGAGCGCACCACAGGCACCGAGCACCACCCCCAGCCACACGAGGCTACGAAATGGACGCATCAGTTCCCGTAGGTTGTGCTTTCGCAAGTTAGAATTTGGCAAAATGTGCTCAGCCATCTATTCGCCCGCTTTACCGCGCTGTAATGGTTTTGCCAAATGCTCAACGACAGTGGCAACCTGCGGCGGCTCCATCACGCTGAAGTGATTGCCCGGTACATCGATTAATTCAAAATCACCCAGACAAACATCCTGCCAATAAGGCGCAGCCATATGCCCTACGCCGGCAGTGACACCGAAGGATTGCTCTTCCTGGCAGCGCAAGTAGGTCATATCGCCAATATAGGGAGGCAGATCAAAACAGGCAGCGCGCATACTGTGTCGGCACACCCGGAAAAGCCCCGGTATCATCGCGGCTTCAACCGGCACACCCGCCTGGGCAGAGGCCAACTCGGTATAATCGGCCAGGCGCTGTTCCTGGGTGAGTTGAGAGCGTTGCCGCACGGCTTCCGCTACCGCTTTAAGCCCGGCATCACCGTCGAGTTCTGCCATTGCACCGGCAGGAACACGACCGCTGTGTTTCTGCATTAAGGTCTCGATCGCGCGGGAAATATCCTCGCTCTCGATATGCTCACCAAATACCGCTTTTACCGGGTCGAGATTTAGGTTGGGGGCAAAAATCGCTTCGAAAGCCAGCTCTTCATCGGTATCCACAAACATTGGGATACTGTCGATCAGGCTTAGGTCAATCACATCGACACCGCGCTCCAGCAGTCTGCGCGAAACTTCCGTCGCCAGCAGGCCGCCCAGGCAGTAACCAATTAACTGGCAGCGCTGGTAGCCCTCGTCGATGATTCGCTGGGCGTAATCGTCGGCGGTGCGCTCGATTAATTCTTTTGCATCGATCGACAAATACTCTTCCGTATTCGCTACCGCAATCCCAAATACTGGACCCAGATCTTGAGCCGCAAGCGCTTTGCCCAAGTGCTGGAAATAATCCAGGGTACCCAGGGCTGCATGGAACATAATCCGTACCGGCGCCCCTTCTTTAGATGCCCCTTTACCCTCGCCTATATGACTGAAAGGAACCATCAAGGAATTGCTGCCCTCTCGGGTAGTGGCAACCAAAGTGTCGCCCTCAGTATCTTCCTGCCCCTCGGCAACAGCATCCGGCTCAACTCTCAGGGCTCTGGCCAATGCAGCAACCGTTGGTCCGTTGAGCATGTGGCGCAACAAGGCGTCGTAAGTGAAAGGTTTCGCTTCCGGAATTTCTTCCAGCAATCGCCCTGCAACCCGCGCCATAATCAGCGAATCACCACCCAGATCGAAAAAGCTATCCTGGCGGCCGACATTATCGAGACCCAATGCATTCGCCCAGAGTTTGCACAGAGCAGTTTCCAGTGGGTCCATTTGCTCTGAGTTCGCAGCCTCTTGCGTATCCCCCGTTGCTGGACGCCAACCAGCCAGCTTTTTGCGATCGATCTTGCCATTGGCGGTGAGCGGTAGCTGATCGAGAACTTGCAAATGTGCGGGCACCATATGTGCGGGCAACCGATTCGCTAAAAAGTCCCACAGTGTCCTGGCACTCAAATCCTGTCTGTCAGTTTTCATCTGCGCGGCCAGTAGATTCATGCCGAAAGCAGACAAAGGATGGTCATCTTCAGGCAGGGAAAGAATCTGTCCGGCTCCATTGGCTTTCAACAGCGACTGCCATTTCCCGATAGAAAGGAACTTGGTCGCACCACAAGCGCGATCATCACCCGCCGGGTCCATCATAAAGCCCTGGGTGAGTAAGATATGGGCGTGATCCACCGTTGGCTCAGTCAGGATTAACCAGCCTCCGGGTGCAAGTAACTCCACAACACTGGCAATAGCCGCCTCTGGATCTCGGGTGCTGTTGAGCATACCTGCACATAAAATTACATCTGCGCTATTAGGAGCCAAACCCTGGGCGCGATAGTCGGTATTGAGATCCATTAATCCAAAGCGCACCCAAGGCCACTCTTTAAATTGGCGGCGAGCCTCAGTCAGGAAAAATGCGGTCATGTCAGTGAATAGATAATCGACGTCATATCCATCCAACATAGGAATAACAGAAGCGCTGGTAGCCCCTGTGCCCGCACCCAGCTCAAGAACCCTTAACCCTCTATCGCTCTGGGCGGCAATACGGTTAATTAATGCGGCAGCGGAGGCATTGTTATAGCGGGCGATAAGATCATCTCGATAGAGAGCCAAAGCCACTTGCTGGTCGCCCTGGGGGAACAACAACTCAAATGGGTTTTGTTGATTCGCTAATAACTGCGGTAATAACTCGATATGATCCCGGTGATATTGCAGGAATTCCCGATTACAAAAGCCGCTTTCAATCCCCTGCTCAACTCGCTTCCACACAGCATCAACTGCGGAAGCATCAACTTCTTGGGTTCGCATGTATTTTTCCTCAGTACTGGAGCTGGCAGTGGATAAGCTGAGCAGCTTTGCGTTAACGAGAAGGTCCAACCAACGACGCACTAACCAGTGATGCTTTTCATGTACTTTGGCTAAGGAGAGAACTTCTTCTGAACTATATCCCTGCCCACAATTTGTAAACGCCCCTAATTCCACCAGACCGTGAAGCATCGATAACAGGGATGCATTTTCAAGTGCCTGCACATAATCGCCGACACTGACAGCTTCTGGCTCACCAGCCTGATAGTGCGCAAACTGACGCACTGAATTCACCAGCTCGGGATCAATAGTCGCCGGTTCTGCATCATCTAAGCGACGGCTTTCCACAAAACCCAACAGATTTAAATCCGCTCGCGAGTCTCCCTCTTTCTTTTCAATCACCGTCGCCGCTGTTGACACTGCGGGGTGGGCCAGCAATGCAGACTCCACTTCTCCCAGCTCAATACGGTGTCCGCGAATTTTTACCTGTCCGTCTTCACGGCCCAGGAATTCGAGTTCACCACCGGGTAAATAGCGGCCCAAGTCACCAGTGCGGTAAAGGCGCTGGCCATCCGTCGGGTGATAGAAGAATTTCTGTTCAGAGAGGGCCGCATCACCGAGGTAACCATCGGCCAATCCGAGGCCAGTAATCATCAGCTCACCCGCTACCCACACAGGGGCATCGCGCAATTGGCTATCCAATACCCTGAAGCCCTGGTTCGTCAGCGGCACGCCATAGGGAATACTGGTCCAAGCAGAGTCGACCCGATCAATACGGTGATAATTGGACCAAATCGCAGCTTCTGTAGCCCCACCCATACCGATCAGGTCGAGTGCTGGCACATGGCGCCGGATATGTTCCGGTAAAGTAACCGGAATCCAGTCTCCCGACAGCATTGCCAATCGCCAATCAGACAATGGACGAGGTTCTGTATCCAAATAGGTAGCCAGCATTTGTAACTGCGCAGGAACAGAGTTCCACAATGTCACCCGGTGCTCATCCATGACCTCCGCCCAGTGCGAAGGGTCTGCGCCACGGGCCGGATCGGTCAATACCAAAGTCGCACCCACTGCCAAGGGGCCGAAAATATCGTAGACCGACAAATCAAAACTGAGTTGAGCCAAACCCAAGATACGATCGCTCGAGCCCACCTCGAAACGGCGATTAATATCCAGCACCGTATTCAAAGCGGCCCGATGATTAATCATCACCCCTTTGGGATCGCCGGTAGAACCGGACGTATAGATAACGTAAGCGAGCTGCTCCGGGTCGCCGTTGCTGGCCACCGGAATTTCAGTTTCAGGAGCTAGGCTATCGACACTGATCACCTGCACTTCTGACGGCCACTTAATTTGGTTGGCGAGGTCACTGAGTGTCAGGACATATTCCGCCTCTGCACTGAGCAACAATTTATTGAGGCGTATTTCCGGTTGTGCCGCGTCCAGTGGCAAATAGATACCACCAGCCAGGAGCACACCGAGGGTCGCCGCTATCTGCTCTCGCCCTTTGGGCATTGCAATGGCTACGCGACCACCCAGCTGGAAACCTTCTTTTCTCAGCGATTTGGCGATACCCGCCGCTTTTTTCGCTAGATCCCCATAACTCACACTGCCATTGCTATCAATAATGGCAGTAGCTTCCGGTGTTGCCGCAGCCTGGGCAAATACGCCCTGGTGCAATAACTCTGAAGGAACTGGTCCATCGGTTTGATTGACCTGATGCCTCTCCTGTTGCTGCCACTCGGGTAAAGAAACTGGAGATTTACTAAGCCATTGCCCGTCGCCGCCAGCGGCAAGCTCATTCAATAAGCCGGTAAAGACCGCGAACATATCCTCCACCAGGCCCGATGGAAAAACACCCTGGCGCACGTCCCAGTTAATTTCCAGACCATCGGCATCGTCCCTTACCTGGCAATCCAGGGTGACTTGCGGTGTCTGGGTAATTCCCCTGCCGGACTTTCTACCGCTAGCGGGTTTTTCGGTATCTCCCAGACCAATAGCACTGGTAAATACCACCGGCATCAATGCGGCCTCGGGTCCTCGCGCACGTGACATTTCCCGCAGTACTTCCACACCGGAGAACAAGCGGTGATCAATATCACTGAACAACTGTTCGCCAATGCCTGCCGCCCAATCGCGAAAGGTTTTTCCATTGGAATCACCAATCGCCAACACACTGACCGAAGTAAAATCACCAATCAGCTGGTTAACCTGAGGGTGTAAGGGCAATCGATTCAATAATGTAAGACTCAGGCTGAAGCGTGGCTGACGACTCCAACGCTGCAATACCGCGGCGTAGGCAGCCAGTACGGCAACTGATGCGGTCAGTCCAGCAGCACCAGCTCGCTGCTTCAGTTTCTGCCAATGGGTAATATCCAGGCGGTAGTGATGGCGATTAAAGCGCACAGATTCCGCTTCTGAGGCTGGCGGCAATACCGGTAGCTCAGGTGCTGCCGGCAGTTGATCGAGGCGGTCCAACCAATAGCGACGATCGTTTTGGTAGCCTTGGCTGTCCAGTAGACTCCGTTCGGCCAGTAGGTAATCGCGAAAATCAATTTCCAGTGCAGGTAGGGAGGCACCGGGATTCGCTAGCAGAGTATCAAGCTCGCTGAACAGTATGCCCGCACTGGCCCAGTCTGCGATCAGTGCATCCATAGAGAAATGTACGATATGTCCTTTATCCGTGCGGGTATGGCGCAGCTCGAACATCGGCCACTCACCAATGGTGTACACACGGTGGTCCAGTTCATCTCTCACCGATTTAAGGGCGAGCTCCAGGGCTTCCTCATCCATGCCGGTGAGGTCCTGACTGATCATCTGGTAGTGCGGCACTTCCTGGAGGACCCGCTGATATCCCTCCTGCTCAATAACCGCCCTCAACATAGGGTGACGCTCAATCAGCTGGTTCCAGGCTTCCTGCAAACCTTTTGGGTTTAATCCGGGATATTCCAGCTCCAGGTAACCGTGACAGGCAACGCCACCATAGCCAAATGCATTTTGCCGCCCCAACAAATAGGCAGTCTGTACATCGGTTAAAGGGAAAGGCTCATGCCGATTTTCTGTGTCGGCCTCGACCACCACCCCCAAACCAGAGTCATTGCCAGCGCCTGATTGAGCAGCGTTTAATATTTCAATAATTTGTAACTTATGCTCCCGTAACCTTTGCTTGTGCTGCTCGGTCAGCAGGCCTTTGGCTGCGCGGAAACGCAATTGTTCAGACTCGGTCCAAAGTTCAACCCCAAGCCCTTGTAGTTCGTCGATCAGTTCCATAGCCGTCATGGGGTTAAAACTCCGTCCAATCGCTGAAAAATAATTTACTTATCAAATTCATATCACGCCCTCTTCCACCATATCCGCATCAATATCCACTGGCGGTTCCATTGTGCTTAGGGCACCGGCAACATCTGCCAGTCTCGGAGAGGCAAATAAACGTCTGAGGGGAAGGAGCAAACGGTGCTGCTGTTTTAGGCGGTCAATAAAGCGTGTCGCCAATAAACTATCGCCACCGAGTTCGAAGAAACTTTGATCGCGGTTAATCTTTGGCAAGCTGAGAAGCTCCTGCCAAATCTGCGCCACCAAGCGTTCGTTGTCTGTTACCAGTTCAGGGGCTTTTTGTTTTTCCGGTTTTTCTGCTGCATTTACTTGCTTTAAAACCAAAGCGCGATCCACTTTGCCATTTGCACTCAGGGGCATTTCCGGCAAAGTCACAACGAAATCCGGGACCATATAAGAAGGCAGCTGGGAGCGAAGGTATTCCCGTAGGTCGTCAGTATTAAAATCTGTTGGGCACTGGGGCCCGAGCACAACGGTAGCAACCAACTTTTGTGCATTAGCCAGCACCAGGGCCTGCTGCACAAACACTTGGCGAGTAAGTACGCTTTCGATTTCACCCAACTCAATACGATGGCCACGCACTTTGACCTGGCTATCGGCACGTCCCAAAAATTCCAGGCAGCCATTCGACCAATAGCGCCCAAGATCCCCTGTGCGATACCAGCGCTCACCATTGACTGTGACAAAGCGCGTTTCGGTTAACTCTGGTGCTGCGCGATAGCCCATGGCGACTCCATCACCGCCAATCCACAGTTCACCTGTAACCCAGTCAGGGCAATCGCGCCCTTGGGTATCCACCACCCTAAATTGCTGGTTGGCCAGTGGGTATCCATAGGGAATCGAATGCCAGCTTGGGTCAACTTCTTCTACTTCAAAACTGTTAGACCAAATAGAAGCTTCAGTGGCGCCACCCAGTGCGATAAAACGGCATTCGGGCTGTACTTGTTTTAATCGCTGGGGTAAATCCAGGCCAATCCAATCGCCGGAATTTAATACCAAACGCAAATTGCCAGGCGGTGTACCGGCACCGACAGTGAGTAACATATCCAGTAGTGCCGGTACCGTATTCCAGATGGTGATGCCGTAGTGACATACCCATTGATGCCAGCGCTCGGCATCCCGTCGGTCCTCTTCTTCAATCAATACCAGCGCACCACCGACCGATAGCAGTCCGAAAATATCGTAAACAGAGAGGTCAAAATCCAGGGCTGAAATGGCCAGTACACGATCATTTTCATCAACAGAGAAACGTTCGTTGATATCCGCAATGGTATTCCAGGCGGCACCATGACTGATCTCGACGCCCTTGGGTTCACCTGTGGAGCCGGAAGTGAAAATGATATAAGCCAGTTGCTCAGCTTCTGTTGCAATAGGCTCATCTATAGGAGCGAACTGTTCGGCCTGTTGAATTGCACTTTGGTCGAGTACCACTTTTACATCGGCACGGCGCAACATTGACTCGCGCCTTGCCTGCGGTTGATCGATACCGACAGGTAAATAAGCAGCTCCCGCTGCGAGCACCCCCAAAACAGCGGCAATCTGGTCGGGTCCTTTCGTCAGGTTAACGGCCACTACCTCGGCAGATGAAACCTGGCTTTCCAATAACCAGGCAGCAATGCGCAAAGCACGCTCTGCCAGAACGCCATAGCCCAGGGAATTATCGTCCCCCCAATATAAGGCGATATTGTCGGGATTCGCTTTTGCTTGCTGGAAAAATCGCTTCGACAAATTATCAGTTGGGTCAATTGCGGTACGCTTTTCAAGCTGGGTTCTCAATTCCCGTTGAGACTTGGGTAATAAATCAGGTGGTGTGGAATCCCATTCAGCGTCACCCGCCCATTGGAGCAAGCCGATATAGGCTTGGAACATCTCTGCGCACATTCCCTCGGGGAACAGTGCTTCGACCACATCCCAATTTAAATAAACACCGTCCTCTACCTCGACCACCTGGTGATCCAGCCAGACTTGCGGTGTCTGTGTCAAAGCCCAGATGGGTTCTCGCAGAGGCCCATTTTCGGGAGCCGCTGTACCACCGGGAATACCCAGGGCGCTGGTGAATACCACAGGCATTGTGGCGTCCGCGTCGCTCTGCCGGCGAGCTAACTCCCGCATCAAGCTGACACTGGAAATATCACGGTGCTCCAGAGCCGCACCAACTTCCCCTTGTATTTTTCGCGCTCTTGCCAACCAACTGTCGCTGGCTTCTGGCCGGTAACCCACCAGGGTCAAAGAGGTAAAGTCGCCCATTACCCGATAAATATCCGGGTGAACCTCACGGCGGTCGAATAAGGTAAGGTTCAGGCTCAAATCAGGGCGACTGCTCCAGCGGCTAAGCACTTCGGCAAATGCGGTTAGAAGCAGACTCGAAGGCGTGATTCCCTGTTCAGCAGCACGTGCAACCAGGCTTTGCCAGGTACTCTTGTCGATATGCTGTTGATGACGCACGAAATGCGGCCGTTCAATGGATGCCGGCTCCCGAACAATGGGTAATTGGGGCGCGGGGGGTAGCTCTGATAATTTGTGCTGCCAAAATGTTTTTGCGGCAGCCAGGGGACCTTCTTCAAGATCACTATCAAATACCGCAGTAGTTTGCGGCAATACATTGCGCACATAGTCGCGGAAAGATAGATCGATTGCAGGTAGATCAGTATCAGGGCTCTGGTAGAGAATATTTAACTCACGATAAAACAGCAGAATACTGAAAGCGTCGAGAATCAAGTTATCCAAACCGATGGCCAATCGGGTATTGCGGCCACAGCGTACCGCACGGACATCAAACAGCGGCCATCGGCTTGGCTCAAACACCTGCTCCGCATATTCCTGTCGCAGTTGCGCTAAAGCAGAAGTCGGATCACTGTCTATCTCTGTAACATTGATGGAAAATCTCGGCACATCCGCAAGGATGCGCTGTCGACCTTCGCTATCGAATACAGCCCGCAGCATCTCATGCCGGGCAATCATGGCGTTTAGCGCAGATTCCAAACGCTCCAGATCGAGATCAACAACGTCATATTCGCGATAAAAATGACAACCAATGCCACCCAAAACAAATTCTGGGTCCCTTCCCAGCCAATAGGCCCGTTGAACCTCAGTAGGTTCAAAAAGCTCGTGGCGAGTGGACGTATCCGATTGCCAAGGCGTAGTAGCAATTTCGGTAGCGCTGTTATTCTGCTCTGGATTCTCAGCAGGGTCTTGAGCTAATGTCGCAGCAAAGGCGGCCAGGCTTGGCTGGCTAAACAATTCCGACAGTGTGACACCTTCAAAGCCAGACTCACGCAGATCTCGCACAACACGGGTTGCTAACAGGGAGTCTCCACCGAGTGCGAAGAAGTTGTCGTCCCGGGCGATATCAGCAACATCGAGGAATTTACTCCAGGCGGCAGCGACCTGCTGCTCTAACTTGCCTTGCGGTGGGTTCTGCTTTGCCTGGTGTTGCGCTATAGATTCATCGGCAAACTGCTGTAAACCGCCGCGATCAATTTTGCCATTGGCGGTAAGAGGTATTTCAGCGAGACAGCAAAGCTCACTGGGCAGCATGGCGCTGGTCAATCGTTCGGTCAGGAATTCACGCAGGTCGTTCAAGGGTTCCTGCAACTGCTGCAAATCGACAAAGCACTTTTCTGGATTTATATTCCCTTGCGATAACTTGGATTCCAGAACGACAACCGCAACCACACCTCGCTGAGTCAGCAGTGCAACCGCTTGCGCAATCCCTTTGTGTGCGGTCAGTGCCGCTTCAATCTCGCCGAGTTCAATGCGGTGTCCACGCACCTTGACTTGGTTATCGGCGCGGCCCAAAAACTCCAGGCACCCGTTCGGCCAGTAACGGCCCAAGTCTCCGGTGCGGTACCAGCGCTCCCCTTCGTCTGTCACAAAACGGGCTGCGGTGATACCGGGAGCACCGCGATACCCTAAAGCAACGCCAGCACCACCGATCCACAACTCCCCTGTCACCCAGTCAGGGCAATCGCGCCCCAGGGCATCCACCACTCTGAATTGCTGGTTGGCTAAGGGGTAACCATAGGGAATAGATCGCCAAGAGGGATCGACTTCTTTGACCTCAAAATTGTTCGACCAGATAGAAGCTTCAGTGGCGCCACCCAAAGCGATAAAGCGGCAATCCGGGTTAACTCGTTTTAAGCGTTCCGGCAGGTCGAGGCTGATCCAGTCGCCAGAATTTAATATCAGGCGCAGCTCGCCAGCTGGGGTATTACCACCCGTGGTCAGCAGCATATCCAAAAGCGCCGGCACCGTATTCCACACAGTAACGCCATGCTGGCACACCAGCTGATGCCAGCGCTCAGCATCCCGCCGGGATTCCTCTTCAACCAATACCAATGCACCGCCGGCGGACAAGAGCCCAAAAATATCGTAAACGGAAAGGTCGAAATCCAATGCTGATACGGCGAGCACTCGATCATTTTCGTTAACCGAAAAGCGCGTGTTAATGTCCGCTATTGTGTTCCAGGCACTCCCGTGACTAATTTCGACGCCCTTGGGTTCACCGGTAGAGCCAGAGGTAAAAATGGTATAGGCGAGATCTTTTGCCTCTCCCACAACAGGCTGGGATAAAGGCGCAACACCAGAGAGCACAGACAAGTTATCTATAACCAGCTTGGCTCCGGCAAGCTTTATCACGCGCTCTCTACGCAACTGTGGCTGGTCTATACCCAGCGGCAGATAAGCCGCTCCTGCCGCTAATACCCCCAAGGCTGCAATAATCTGCTCCGGTCCCTTGGGTAATAAAATACCGACCAAATCACCGGGCTCAACACCTTGAAGCTGTAAATACGCGGCCATCGCCAAAGCACTGTGGGCCAACTCCCCGTAACTGATTTGATCACCGCTCCAATAGAGAGCCACTGCTTCTGGGCAGTTTTTGGCATTGCTAAAAAAATGTTCGTGTAATTGGTGAGGCTGGTATGGCTTGGCTGTGGAATTTACCTGCTGGCGCTGCTGCTTTTGTTCCGCTGGCAGCAGCGATGGTATCGGCTGGGCCCAGAATTCCGGGCTACCGATCAGGCATTCCAGTAACTGCGTAAAGGCCGCAAACATGCCATCCAGAACGCCGGGAGCAAAAGCAGCTTCCCGCGCATCCCAGTTTACAGACAGGCCGCCTTTGAGCTCCATAACCTGTACGTCCAGCCACACTTGTGGCCCTTGGGAGATAATCCAATTGACATCTCCAAAGGCACTGCGAACTGACTCGCCAAATAATTCACCCAGCCCAAGCGCACTGGTAAAGACGACCGGCGCAAACACCGTTTGTCCCTGTTGCCTGCTGAGGTCACGCAGCACCTCTACGCCGGAATAACTCCCGTGCACTACATCCTGACGGAAGTTATGTTGTAAACGCTGTGCACGCTCAACGAAGGTCCCACTCTGGCTGCCCTGCCAGGCAAGCAAGATCGAAGAAGTAAAGTCTCCTACCAGGGAGTTGACATCCCGGTGCAGGGATTCCCGGTCGAACAGGGGGAGATTCAGCAGGAAGTCTGACTCTTCGCTATAGACCGTAAGCACTTCGGCAAGCGCCGCTGCCAGGGTCATGGACAAAGTAATTCCGTGACGGCTCGCAAGTTCCGCTAGCTGGTTTTTCTGGTCAGCAGACAAGCTATAGTGACGCCGAACAACTCGACGAGTGTCTTTAGACTCAGTACCTATCGCGGTTGGCAACTGAGGGGCGCCGGGCAAATCTGTCAGGCGATCCTGCCAGTGTTCTTTGGCCTGCTGCTTCTCAGCTCGGCGCTCTTCCTTTGAGTGAAGAGCGCTGCGGTCAGCCTGGTAGCGCGGATAACTGTAATTAAGCGGAACCAGAGACTGCTCTGGCTCCAGGTAGAGCTTGGCCAAGTCATTCAGTAACACACGCAGACTAAAGGCATCTGCAGCTACCATATCCAGATTAATATGTAGGCGTGTGCCGCCAGCTTTTAATTCCGCAGGTAACAATGAGAGCTGTACATCAAAAACCTCGCCCTGCGATATATCCAGCTGCCGATGGGAGAGTTGCTCCCTAACAGCGATAAGACTCTGCTCCGCTTCTGCGGCAGCCTGATGCCTGAAATCATGAACCTTTAAACCGGGCCAGCTCACTTCTACGGGAATCTGCTGTCGACCATCATCGAGGATTTGAACACGCAGCATCCCATGCCGCTCGAATAGGGAGCGCACAGCCTGTTCCAATCGATCAGGTACTACATCCTGGCCATCAAACTCATGATAAAAATGTGCGGCAACGCCCCCTAAATATTGATTCGGGTCTCGTCCAATCCAATAGGCATGTTGCATCGGTGCCAAATCAAAGGGAGTGCCTTCATCAAAGGCTCCTGGCACAGACAAATGTTCACTGGTACTTTCTTCAGTTCCAGTAGCCAACTGAGGTAGAGAAAGCCAGACTTCCAATTGAGGCACTGCAATAAGATCAGCAAATTTTACTTTGATCTTTTTCTGCCTTAATTGACCAGCTATCTTCATGATTTGTACTGAGTTGAGCCCCAGTGCAATTAAGTCAGCCTGCGGATGAATGCCATTAATATCGGCATCAATAGCCTGACAAACTAAATCCTTTAACAAACTGGCCGGACTGATTGGCTCTGATTTATTCTGCGGCTTCGGCGACAAGAGATACGCTCCTTATTGCGTCTCGGATAACACGCATTTTGATACAACTTTCACGATACTCGTGGGTAGGAAGGGAAGCCTCAACCAGGCCACAACCGGCAAATAGTGTTACCTTGCCCGGAGTAATAAGTGCAGAACGCAGCGCAACAGCAAACTCCCCTTCCCCCTCGGCATTGAGCCAACCAACAGGTCCGGCATACCAACCGCGATCCAGGTCTTCATTTTCACGGATATACTTCAGTGCTTTTTTCCTCGGCAGGCCTCCCACCGCAGCACTGGGGTGTAAATCCGATAAGATATCCAACAGATTTGCGCCTTCTTTCACCAATCCCTCTAGAGGCGTCAGCAAATGCTGAATTTGCTTTAATTTACAGAGTTGGGGCGGTTCTGGTTCCGCTACGCTGTGGCAGTATTTGCGCAAAATAGAAAGGAGATGTTGGACAACCAGGTCGTGTTCAAATCGGTCCTTATCGCTGTCAAGCAGAGATATCCCCAATCTATAATCAGTTGCCGGGTCTTTTCCCCGAGGTGCGCTACCGGCCAAAGCAACTGTGCTAATACGCCCGTCTTTACCAGCCGCTAAGCGCTCAGGCGAAGCCCCAAGAAAGCAACTTTTTCCGCGGGAAAAGGCAAATAAATAGGCATCGGGGTAAGATTCTTGTAAATATCCGAGAATACTTCCCGGGCAGCAATCCGCGCTCAGTGATTCAGAACGAGCGAGAACTACTTTTTGAAATTCGTTGCGCTTGATTGATTCGACCGCGCCTACTACACGCTGCTGCCAAGCCATTTGGCCTGCATAATTTTGGCTAAAATCAGACTCCACCGAAAACAAATTGTCATTCGCAGAAAAGTCAGAGCTACGAGACAAAATATGCTGCCACCACGCCTTCAGCCGCTCCGCAGCCTGATTGCATTCTGTTTGATCGGTAACGATAAAATTCATTACCAGATAACTGCGATCCCCTTCACAGCAAAGGGCCAACTCAGGCAACGTAAGCGCCCCTGCGGGAAAGTCTTGCCACAAGGATGAGGAATCTTTTTGGCTATCAAAAGCAAACCCACCACACAAAACCGGCCGATGCCCCCCGCTTACCACAGCGGAGGACATCAATTTTTGCCAATTGGCTTGGATTTCAGACCAAGATTCCCCTGGGGCACAACTAAATTCACAGGCAGAGCCAAAGGTCACAGCATATTCATCTCTAGAGGGCACACCCCACAGAGACGCGAGCCTTTCATGCTGATAGCCGGAGGCAAACAACCCTATTGGGTTGCGTCTATGACATGGAGATGAAAAAGATGCCAGAACCTCTGGCGGTCCCTGGCTTACCCTGGACTTGGCTTCCTGCAAACAGGCTTCCAGGCCAGCATATTTAGAGCGGCCCTTCATACACCTTCCTCAACTGGCAAGCCGCGCTCAGCGCGCCAATGCAGCTTTTGCTGATTGATAAACCAGTGAATAATCCCGGTAAAAAGCTGCTCTATATAATCTGCGGAAAGTTGTTCTTTCTCAGCCCAACGACGGCGGTCAATCAACATCTCCGCAACCCGGTCTGGAGCAGGAATACTCGTTTCATCCGGCTTGAACTGGGCTGCTGACAAAACATACCCCATACGCCGCTGCAACAGCCTGATGATCTCGCGATCAATGGAATCGATACCTTGGCGGATCTCATTCAGATTTTCACACTCCATTGGTAGCTTCGTTGCTTGCATAGAAACTCCATCACCTAAGCTGTTCATCTTCCCATCGATAATGAAACGTTATAACATATCATTTGCGAAATCAACGGGATGTTTGTTTTGGATTTGGGCGTCAGGGTGGAGAGAGTGTGTGCTACTTGTTACTAAAGAGAAATAATTCGAACATCATCAAAAATAATGATCCCGGATTAATCGAGGCAGAGATCCGCTATCTATTGAACGATGGAGAATATAGGGCCGCTCAACAGCCCTATTCTCCCGACAATTAATTTCGATAGCGTTACAAGAAACAGAAAGATTTTATACGGCCAACTTAACTTTACATGCAGTTAGGCCAAGCGGAGCTTCTGAACAATATGGCCAACCACCAGATCGGGACAATCTGACAGATAAAAATGGTTACCTGCGTATTCTTTCAATTGGAACTCACCATTGGTCCACTGCTGCCAACCCCGAGCTTCATCGGTGCTCAACTCAGGATCATCCCGTCCTAGCATCGCGGTGATGGGACAATCTAAAAGTTGGTCCGAGGACATCTTGCTGGTTTCGATCAATCGATAATCCTGGCGTATAGTAGGAAGTAGTAGAGCCCTTAACTCAGGAATTTCCAATAATTCAGGAGAGGTGCCGCCAAGCTCAATGAGTTGTTGGCACAGAGATTCATCACTCAACTGGTGTACGTTTCCACTCTTTTGAAATTGTGGAGCTTCGCGCGCAGAGACAAATATGTGTTCAGGACCGCACAATTTTTCGCGATACAAGGAGAGAGCCAATTCATGAGCAACTGTAGCTCCCATACTGTGCCCAAATACTGCCCAGGGTTTATCGATGACAGGTTTGATAGCCCTACTTAACAAAGCAATTAAAGTTTGCATATTTGTGGGCATAGTTTCATTACAGCGTTGCTCCCTACCCGGTAAACATACGAGAACCAATTCTATGGAATCTGGCAATAATTTCGCCCAGGGCCGATAAAGTGATGCTGTACCACCAGCATGAGGCAAACACAAAAGTCGGATAGCCGCTTTAGGTTGAGGGCGAGGGATTTGTAGCCAAGCGCCGGACATAGATTTATCTCAATAAGAAATTTGAAGCCGTGAATACTAACTGTTAATTCTTAATTTAGAAATCTGAAGAAGATTCAAAAAAACACTCCCCTGCTCCACCCAAACATTTCAGGAGACCAGCATGGAAAATAATTTACTTAATGGTTACACGCCTCACCCAAAGGAACTAGAGGATTTCTATCAGCAACAAGGAATTTGGGATAACCAACCTATTTGGGAGCTGATCACACGTAATGCGAAAAACTTTCCCAATCAATGCGCAGTTCGGGACCTATCGGATCAATTAACTTATGCTGAATTGGTTAATGAGGCCGATAGCATTGCTGCAGGCCTGGTGGAACAAGGCTACAAAGTTGGGGAGCGGGCAATACTCCAGTGGAGCAATAAAGTCAGTTTCATCACAGCCCTACTCGGTTTATTTCGAGCGGGATTGGTTCCTGTATTAGCTTTGCCAGCACATCGCCAAAATGAAATATGCCATTTTGCACAAGTCTCGGGTGCCAGTATCTATATCACTTCAGGAGCTGAAACTGATGGAAGTCGCCCCAGCATGATAGAACAAATTGCTTCGCAATCTCCGACCTTGCGAGGCATATACAGCTCAGATGAAAATGACACATTCCGCCCCCTGCCCAGAAGAGAATGCCAAGGTTTCACCCCTGTTCCAGTAGACCCCAACGCCCCAGCTCTATTCCTCGTTTCCGGTGGCACTACAGGACTTCCGAAACTTATTCCACGCACCCACAATGACTATCGCTACAACATTACCTGCGCTACGGCTGCTTGTAATTTAGGAAAAGATGAAATCTATCTGGCAGTACTCCCCGCCGCCCATAATTTTCCACTGGGTTGCCCCGGCATTCTGGGCACGCTATCCATGGGTGGGCAAGTCATATTCACCAAAGATGCAAGCCCGGACTACTGCTTCGAGCTGATAGAGCGCTACGGCGTAACCGCCACAGCCCTGGTCCCAGCACTGGCTCAAGTCTGGACTGCAGCGACAGAATGGGAAGATGCTGATTTAAGCTCTCTCCGCTTACTTCAAGTTGGTGGCTCAAAGCTGAGTCCAACTGACGCCAATGCTGCGATAGATGCTTTTCCCGGTGCACTACAGCAGGTATTCGGTATGGCCGAAGGGTTGATTTGTTACACCCATCGCGAAGATAACAATGAAACCATCACCAATACTCAAGGAAGACCTATGAGTACCCTCGATACTCTAAAAGTGGTTGATGAGTACGGACAGGAAGTGAAAGCCGGAGAAGAAGGAGAACTGCTTACTCGCGGCCCCTATACACTGAGAGGCTATTACCGTGCAGAAGAACATAACCGACGCGCTTTTACCCCAGATGGTTTCTATCGCAGCGGCGATCGTGTACGCATTCTAGATAACGGCAATATTGTAGTTACTGGACGACTCAAAGATGTTGTAAATCGGGGCGGGGAAACTTTTGCATGTGATGAAATTGAAGAGCATCTACTCGCCCATCCCAACATTCAACAAGCAGCTATCATTCCCTTGCCAGACCAAGAGATGGGAGAGCAAGTTGGAGCGACTATCGTATGTGTAGATAAAGCGCCAAGCTTGCAAACGTTGCGCGACTTCTTAACCGAAAGAGGCCTGGCCAGCTTTAAGCTACCTGAGCAGCTTAAAGTGTTAACTCGTCTGCCGGTTACCGCAGTCGGGAAAGTTGATAAGAGGAAGCTCTTAGATCTTATCGATTAGTACTAATTGAGAGATTGAGTTCCCATATTTATGAAAGTATGGCTTTAATCCATACTTTCATTTTAAATGAACAAGAAGTATAAATCAGAATATAAAGGATATACCAACTTGCAGCACATTAAGATTCCTTAAGTCAAATTCTATATGGTCAAAGTCATTTATATAATACTCCCCCACCTTACCAACATTGTGCAGCATGTATTCGGCACTTATACGCAAAGAGTTATTTAAGTTGTAGCGCGCACCTAGACCTACATGGAAATAGCTTTTACTGAATTCTGTTGACCCATAATAGTTACCGCCGGCGTAAAATTCAGCCATAGTATATGACCAGTCCAGCTCCGCAAAACTATAGCCCAACAACAAATACATACAGGACCTGTCGCAATACCAAGATAAATCCAAAGTTCCTGTAATTGAAAATACATCCAAGCGATGTTTCTGATTGACCTGATATCGCTCAATAACTGTAACTTCGTCATCAATATAATCGATATTTTCTATCGATGTCGATCGCCCTAAATTTGTTCTGCCATAGCTAAAGCGAAGTTCAAACGGGTAGCCATTGAAGTCGATCCCGATATCGACGCTGCCCCAAGGCTCACTTCCTGAACTTGAGGTTTTGTAGTAACTATATTCGTAAAAATAATCGTAGTAGTATGGGTCATAAAGTACCCCTACAGTACGATAATCCTGCTTAACTTCTAGCCTATTAACTCCACCATTCAGTGAAACATATGGACGAAACCCCCACGGATTTTCTAGACTGCCATAGTCAGCAGCTATAGCTTCCATGGAAAAAATAAGTGTTCCAATAATGACAGCTAAGTGCAGGCGCATAGTAACCTCCTTGTCGCTTTACACAACTCAAACCCCACGCAATATCTAATACAACGATTTATCGATATGATTCATTGCCCTTTACGGCGTAACAAAACACTATTTGTCAACACTCTCATCTTAATATCGATAAATGACTTTCTTCTGCAATGAACAGCTATGGATTCAAAGTAAATCTATACTCCTATGAATTTAAAAGTAGCAGTAACTCCAAACTTCCAGGGCTCAATTTACTGCCAGGGTACCGAAAGGTCTTAACAATGTGATGAACGGGCATAAACCAACAATATAAGAGCGCAGCGATTAAATTTATACACCCCGTTTAAACACTCTGAATTTCGATATAAACTACATTCAAAACCGACACGCTAACATTACCGATACTTTTATATCGGACAACTCAAGGAGGAAGGCTGAAAATCGGAACACTCCGCGACCACTTATCTTTTCATGTCATTTAGCCAGCTGTTTAGCACAGAGTTACACTCTACAATTAATGTACAACTCAATAATTTCCTGCACGTTACATCTTAGCAGGTGCTCTATACGCTTCAATTTCGCCCTCAGACATGTCGCCAAATTGAGACGACAGGTAAGCTCCTGTTTTAACACATAGAATTACCAATATAGGAAGGAGAGGGATTACAATTAAAACGGGAAAAGCTTTTAGCGTATCCATATCGGCGTTAATAAATAAAAACACAATGGGTATCACCGTTAGCAACCCGCACCAAAAAACTCGATATGCCGGCATAACATTTGCCTCAGCATCAAGATTTTTTGTGACAACCCCGGTCAATGAATATGAAGTTGCATCCAAGGTTGTCACGCAAAACAGTATCATTGACAGCAGAAAAATGGCTATCGCCAACTCAGGAAGCGGCAATTGATTTAAAATATCATGGGCGAGACGAAGAGGCTCTCCGCTGGAAAGCTCTTGCACTGCATTAACAGCCCCTTGATTCATAAGATCTACAGCATAAGTTCCCGCAATCCCAAAGATAAATGCGCTACTAAGCCCTCCCCCAAGGATCAAAGTTAAAATCACATCTCTCAGACGGTGCCCCTGAGAAATTTTTGTAACAAACACACCTACACCCGGCGAATAGGATATCCAGGTTGCCCAAAAGAAAATTGTCCAATACTGAGGGAAATGCGTACTCCCATATGGGTCTGTACTTAAGGACATGCGGAAATATTCAGAAAACAATATCCCCAAACTATTCGTTACATTATTTGCAATAAGAGCACTTGGCCCAACAATAAACGTATATAAAAGCAGGAAAATTGCTATATAGATGGTCCACTCAGATATACGTGACATCCCCTTCTCAATGCCAATAAATGACGACAATGAAAAAAGGAGAGACAAACCTATGATAATGGCTATCCCTGTAGAAAGACTATCCGGAATACCCGTTAAGGCGCTGACATTATACGAAATCATTGGAATCGCAAGACCAAGGGTTAATGTCGTAGCCGAAAGCGTGGTCACAATGAACAACAAATCTACACCTTTTTTCAACCACTCAGGCATACGATCATCAAGCATGTTATTTAATACAGAGGACAACTTAAGGGTTCGATTCTTTTTAATATGAAAACTCACAGAAAAAGGGATCGCCACCATCAAATTGATAACCCATCCTGCCGACCCCCAGTGGAAAATATTGAAAGCCGTTGCATACTCCATTTTTATCGATTCAGCAGAAATACCGAACTGGGGGTCCATATAGTAATGAATTACTTCAATATATGCCCAATACATCGTCGAAGCCCCCATACCTGCACAGAGAGCCATAGAAAAAAGCTGAACAAGAGAATACTTTGCCTTCCCCTCTCCCAAACGAAGCTTGCCATATTTTGAAAATGCCAAAAACAAAAGGGCCAAGGTCCCTAAAAGAGTATACCAAAGAAATATTGTCCCTAAGTCAATTATAGTTAGAGCCAACATTTCTTTCATAAAGTCCTTGGTACCTTCAGGATAAATAACTGCAACAACACCAAGAAGTAAAACCAAAAAGAAACTAACCAATGTTAACTTCTTATCCATGATATATTTCTTGGCATCCGATTCCTGCATAGTCTAGATCACCCTACTCAAACACATATTGACAAAAACAGTTATCCTTTACCTTTTCCCAATCCATGGCTATCCCCAACCCATTTCCCTGAGGGGCATGGACATAACCCTCCTTATCGGTTCGAATAGACACCTTGCTCGCAAGCTCAAAACCTTCATAAGGGAAAAACTGCTCAAAATAATTGCAATTTTTATGTGCAAGGGCAACGTGTAGGTTCGCAGCTTGTGTAAGCGTAAATCCCATACTTTGTATCTCTAACGTTTTACCAAACCCTTCCGCAATGGCAAAACATTTATTTAAAGGCGTAATTCCTCCACAAACAGTGGCATCTAGGTGAACACTAGTCCAGGTATCCAAGTTCAACGCATTGGTTATCTCATGTAGTGTTAACAAGGAATTACTATCACTTAATATTCGTAAATCGAATTTATTAACAAGATCTTGATAAGTCCTACAATCAGAATCTGGAACTGGAGCTTCAAACCACTCCCAGTTGTTTTCACTCAACCACTTGGCCATGCCCATAGCTTCAGCAGGAGTATATAGAGAGGCTGTATCCAGCATGAAACGCACACACTTCCCTTCAAAACGTGCTTGAATTGCTGAAACTAATTCCATATCTCTCTCATATATACAAGAGCAATGAAATTTTATTGCTGTAAACCCCTCCGCTATACAATCTTCGATATATGTTTCGTATTCCTCCACAGTGTCAAACATAGGAGAGGATGCATAAGATTGTATTTTTGAGCGTGCCCCACCTAAAAGTTCATAAATCGGCATCTCAGCCTTTTTGCCTTTTATGTCCCATGCAGCAATATCAAACGGCGATTTAGCAGGCAACCCGCCCCAAGTACACCGTTCCATTAACCAGTTATATAATTCCTCTGTCCTCAATGGGTTTTTACCCAAAATACCAGGTGCAATTGTGCGCATGGATTCAATAATACATCGATCAAAACCGTTCTCGGTATAACTCAATGTCGCACCAATACCTTCGATACCATTACTGGTTATAATGCGAATAACGTTGTTGGTGTATAACAACGGAGTTTGATTAGCAGTCCAACAAATTGGCGGCGCATTTTTATCGGCTATCGCATATAGCTCCACCCTGCTGATATGAAAACGATCCATATTCACATCCTTAAAAGCTATTAACTGGATCTCAAGGAGTCTAGTTCGCAATGCCCAGTTGTGCGTTGGTGGCACATACTTAGACTTACTACTAGGTAAAAACTATTCTTCGGATCGGGATACTATTTGTCAGCCAAACCTATAAGGAATAATTAAACACTCAATGTCCGCCGTAACTTCAATAGATCCTAATAACCAATGCAAACTTCGTACTCTCTTTTCCCACATCAGATTTACACAGTGATCTATAAACTAATACCCACTTGTAACTAAGTGGCAAAACTTGGCTGGCCATTAATTTTGTTTGCGCAAATCAGGTATATCATGATGCTCCCTCTCCACGGAAAGCGTATTCTTTCATTCGAAACCTGGGGCGCAGGTTCCTTTCATGGCACTTTACTAGCTTTTCTGGGCGCAGAAGTAGTCAATATTGAAGACCCCAAACAAGGTGGGAATCCACTTAGAAAAATGGGATCTATCTATCTTGATGAAGCTCGCGAAGACAATGAGACAAGTGAATCGACGCTCCACAACAAGAAGAGCTTGGCCCTGGATATCAGGGATTCCGCTGGCAGGGAGGTATTCTTAAAGCTTGTGAATAACTCACACGCAGTTATCGACAACTTTCGAGGTTCTTTGCCCGAAGAGTTAGGCGTTACCTATGCTGACCTCAAAGTGGCGAACCCCAAAATAGTTTGTACCCATCTCTCAGGGTATGGCAGAGACAACAATAGAAAACACTGGCCAGGATATGATTTCCTTATGCAGGCAGAAACTGGTTGGATGTCAGTGACTGGAGAACCAGGATCTATCCCAACCAAAGTTGGCGTATCAGTAGTGGATCTCCTGGGGAGTGTCTATTCAGCCCTCTGTACAGTTTCAGGGTTACTGCGGACCGAAATCACAGGAAAAGGCGGTGATTTTGACACTAACTTATTCGATATTGCGCTAAATTGCCTCTGCTACCAAGGGTTATGGTTTCTCAACGAGGGGATAGTCCCGGGGAAGCAACCTCGCTCAGCCCACGCATCCCAAGCACCTTGCCAATTAGTAAAGACAGCAGATGGTTGGTTTTATGTGGCCTGCTTAACCCAGAAATTCTGGGAAATGCTTTGTCACGAACTAGGCTCCGATTTATTACAAACTGATGCCCGCTTTTTGACCAATGAAAGCAGGATGCAAAACAGAGAGCTGCTGACAGAAGCTCTAGACCAGCACTTCCAGAAGAGAACAACAAAAGAATGGTGCGCTCAAATGGAGGGTAAAATCCCCTGTGCCCCGGTCTATGATATCGCCGAGGCGCTTAACAACCCCTATGTCCAAGATAACGACAAGACTGTATCAATTCCCTATGCACGCAGTACAAGCCGTGACTCAATACAATTTATAAACGCCCCCTTCTCTATTCCCGACACTCCTCCAGTGCCTTTCCAGCAAGCACCACTTTACGGAGAGAACACTCGAGAGATCCTTGGTGATTTGGGTATCCCACAAGGTGAAGTGGAGTCCCTGGCAAAAGCTGGCGTGATCTATTGCTGCTGAAATGCATCGGTACTGATGAGGATAACTCCCAATTGGCCAGACCACTCTCTACCTAGGCGCCCTGTTACTACAATTTCCTCAGTTCCATCCGATACCTCACCACCCCAGGAAGACGGGATTGAACGGGAGCTACCTTAACGCTATGAACATCGGCCACCTGGATTGGAATGCCATTCTCGCCCACGCCCGCAGCCTTTCACTCTACGGTGGACCAGATATACCTGTTTCTGCCGTCTGTCTCGATGACATCCCCGTTTGTGGCCCCGTTGAACTGAAACATATCAGCCAAAATGCCGCGCAGGAACACGGAGCCATTATCATGTCTAGCGGCGGCACAACTGGAAAGCCGAAGCTGGCCTATACACCTTATCACCAGGCAACTCAAAGATTGCTGAAGGAATGGCGCCCGCTCAGCTCTCAAAGTGTTCTTCTTAACCTCTTTAATCCTGGGCGGCTATGGGGTGCACACTACTTCATTCAAACACTGGCAGAGGCTTCCAAATGCACCATTGCACCTACAGGCCCCTTTATACCTGGTGAGGTGGAGAATTGGCTGGAACTTCTACATAACATCGATGTGGACTCACTTGCTGGCGCCCCCACAGGACTGGCAGATTTTGCCGAAGGAGTACTAGGTTCAGGCCGCCAACTCCCAATAAAGACAATTATCTGGATGGGGGAACCTTGGACCAAAGCAAAGTTGAAGGTCATACGTAAGGCTTTCCCTGATGCTGGGCTGTGGTGCGACTATGGATCGGTAGAAACCAATAGCATTGCTGTCAATTCCCCTGAGTGTGATTTGAACATATATCACCTTTTAGCAGACCAATTGATCGAAACTGACGATCAAGGCGCCCTGCTTACCCGTGTAGGTACAGGGTGGACGGTACCGATAGTGCGTTACCGGTTAGGTGACCTAATCCAAAAAGCAACTTGTCCCTGTGGTCGTCCTAATGGCCTATCTATTCAGGGGAGAGCAGATGACAATGTCGATTTATGCAGCGCTCTTCTGGACCTCAATAAGATCATAGAACTCACCTATGAATGTGAAGGCGTCGAAGAAGTTCAACTACTTCTCAGCGGCGACACCCAAACAAAAAAGTCTGCTGATTCAATTGTCGTTCAGTTCACAGGCACGGCAAGTGCCAAGAGCATCTGTGAGCATATTTTGAACAACATTCACAACCTAGCCTCTGTTGTCAGACAGTACCCTCAGTCCTTCACAGTACAAAAAGCCGAGCGACTTAAGCGTATCGAACGCACCAACAAAGTTCCCCGGGTTATTTGGAGAATGAGCGATGGGAAATAGCGGTAGAACTCAAAGCATAACTCCCCCTAGCGCATCCGACGGCCCTATGTGGGACCGTCTTATGGGAAACTATAATTTTGCCTGCCTGATGGTTTCTGCAAGGTTGGATATCACCGGGCTAATTGAACGCGGTTACGATTCCTGCGAAGCACTCAGTAAGGAATTGCAGCTCAACAATAAAGGAATGGGTTTCTTTCTGCTGATTCTGAGTCATTTGGGGTATATCTGCTTCGACAAACAACAAGTGAAAAATACAGAGCTGGGGAAATGCTACCTCTCCAAGAATAGTCACTACTATTGGGGAGAAGTCTTACTCGATCCTTTTCAAATCTATGACATCAATCACCTGGATAAAAAGATACTCACCAGCTTACAAAGAGAATATGAGCTGGAATGTAAAGGTCGCTCTGTAACCGACATGTGGCAAAAAAATGACATGGACAATGACTCGGCAGCAGCTTTTACTCATCTGATGCATTCGCAGGGGTTTGCCTCCGCAGTTGAGGCTGCTTCCTGCGGTATTTTTGAAAACGCTCAAACCCTACTCGATGCCGGTGGAGGCTCTGGAACCATTGCTCTCGCCTTCTGCGATACCTATCCTGAGCGCAATGCGCTGCTCTTCGACCTGCCGCCGGTTTGCGATATAGCAGCAATGTATATAAATAAGTTCAAGAAAGACCAGCAAATCCAGATAGTTAAAGGGGATTTCTTTAGAGACCCATGGCCTGAGGGGTTCGATGGCATTTGCTTTAGCAATGTGTTGCACGATTGGCAGCATGCTACATGCCAAATCTTAATCGACAGAGCCTTCGCACTTTTACCAAAAGGTGGGCAGGTATTTATCCACGATATGCTCTTCGATGATACTCGTTTAACGCCAAGCTTGTTCTGCTTTCATTTGTTTATGAACCACGGCTCCCAACTATACTCAGCCAAAGAGCTTTATCGGATGCTTGAGACAGCAGGATTTGTAAATCCTCAATCATACCAGGCACTCGGCTATTTCTCGGTATTATCGGCCAGAAAACCCTAGCCCTACCCTTATTATCCTATTTTACTTATATGCTATCTATCGCTACTTCCACGAGCACTTCGTTTTTTGATTACCATTTCGTCACCGACTGACTATTAGGGTATTAGATAGAAAGTGTTTAACCTTTAAATAATAGTAAATAGTTTTTGATTTAAGCATTATAAAACTATAACTTTGTGAGGTGCTTCTCGTTAATACATTTAAAGTAGCTAACAGGTTATATCTTTTCGATATCATTGCTTTCGCACTCTATTGCCCTTCAGGGGTTTATACTTGAAACATTTGAAGATTATTGAAGTTCCTGATATCCGACCTCACAAGGGAGATGTGTAGAAATAAACTTCATACGTTTAGAGACGCAAGTATTGCTGCATGCGATTACTTTTATCTCGGCAGTCGTAATAGAGAGCGCAATTAAATCTGTTTAAAAAATAACAAACTCAGGCGAACAGTAGGAATAATAATGAAAAAAAACTATTCATGGCCACTCTCGAAAGGGCTAAAGAAGATTTGTATCGCTCTATTTAGTTATATAACGTTGATGAGTACGCCTCTATTTGCAGAGACCGATCCTTATTCAATGTTGGTTCAATTCAACCTCTATTACGATTACGAGACAGAGCAAGGTACCAATGACCACGCAAAATATGCACTCGAGCTACAACGGCGCCTGACTTACTCAACACCAATTCGCTATACACAAGTCCTTGCAACACACAACAGTTATAACTCTGATGCCTATGGTGCTATCTGGGTAGGCTCTGAACAATCTGCCAGGGTTAAAGACCAAATTGATATTGGTGCTGAAATTATTGAGCTGGACCTGCATCAGTTCAGTGGTGAACAATATTTTTGTCATGGCTCATTCTATTGCAATTTCTGGCTTGATCCTCAACGCGTTCCTATCTCTACTGTATTGGGAGATTTGAGGGATTGGGCTTACAAGCAGGATCAATATGGCACTAACCGTACAGTAATCGTACATATCGAAAATGCGGTATCGTCCGGTGCCCAGGTAACTTTTAAAAATCATCTTATAGATCAGATAGGCCTGGAATACATTTACACTCCCCAAGACTATAGAGAGGACTTTCCCAATGGGGTTGAAGTCACGAGCTATAAACGAACCTCACTCCCCTCTCAAGAGTTATCACGGGAGACAGTCCGTAAACATGATGGTGTAAATGGAAAAAAGAGATTCGTATTTTTCTGGACAAAAAATGACAGCAATATTGGGGATGATAATGAGTCATTCGATGTAATATTCGATGGATGGGGAGGACTGGACCGGCACTGGAAGAGTGGCGATGACGACTCCTTGGATAACTGGGATGACGGTATCAACACCGTAGAACACTATGATGTCAGTGCTACAGACAGCAGATTTCAAAGTAAAGGACTGTGGTCTTGGGGAGAGGGAGAACCCAATGATCATGGTAACGGAGAGGACTGCGCTGTTATCAGAAGCGACGGGCGCTTTAATGACCGCCAATGTGATCGCTCCTATTCATTTGCTTGTAAAAAGCGATTAAATGGCGAACTGCATGTAAACGACTTAAAAGATAATGGTGCTATCGATTACCCTGTTATGTGGTCACTAACTACGAGGAGGTCTACCTGGTTGAATGGAGAGAGTGAATGTCAGGCACTGGGTACTCAATGGCACTTCGATGTGCCTCGCAATATGATGGAAGCGCTCGCATTGAAAAGTAAGCTGGCAGCTGCTAGTGAGACAGCAGCCTGGATTGCTTATACTGACCAGGATAGTGAAGGTACAATTGAAGGTGACTTTATAATAACAACCGTAGATTACTAAAAAGATATTGTAAGGTTCTTTGTCTTAAGGTAATTAGAGATCTACTAACTTTCAACTTGATCTGACAGTTACCCGCTTCTTAAAAGAAGCCCTGTCAGATCAAGTTCAATCATGCCTATTTTTAATATGATAACATCTTATCTTTACGGCCAATCATCCTATAAAAATATTTAAAAGACCTCACAATAAAAAATCTGTGGTACAGGTAACAAGCTACCGATGACTCCTATTCTCAAGGTTAACAGCAGCCCGCCTAATTTTAGCTATGAACTCTATAAGCGCTGTTCGGTCGCTGGTACGCCCCTTTCCTTTATCATAGGTGCAAACCTGAAATATGTTAAAGTTCGCCAAAACCACTCTAGCGGCCCCATACGAAATGCCTTGAGCCAAAGATCCGAATAGGCCAGCTGAAACAGGCCCAGCAGCACACAGACCACAAGTACTTCTATACGTGTCAGCTCACCATACAAGCCCAATCCAAAGCCATAAAAAATATAAATGCAAATAAATGATTGAGCCAAGTAATTGGTAAATGCCATCCGTCCAACACTTTGGATTTTTCCTTTGATCCATAGGTGCTTACCTAACTTGAACCAAAGGCAGATCAATCCGATATAACCGATACTGGTAAATGTGGACCCTACCAAATTAAAAATGGCACCATAGGTGAAGTAATCATCCATACTCCAGTCATGACTATAGTTCCAAATAAGCCCTATACCGGTCAATGTCACACCAATAGCCACCCCAGCAATAGCTAGTTTTTTGTAGGCAGACGAACTGGCTTTGCCACGTAGGATATCCAACTTAAACAGGCCCATTCCCAGCAACATCATAGCGGCAGCTTTTAAAACAATGGAGAGACTAAAGTAGGAAATAACGATTGCTGATTCCGGACTAGAAGCTAAATTACCAGCAACTAATCGACTCCCGACCAGATCCCAGAACCCTCCTCGATATATTTCTATATCTTGCTGGATCTGCGCTGTATCAGGGGCAAAAATGGCTGCCGTTGCATATCGAGCTTCTCCTGTTAGGGGTTGTATAAAAGCTCCTGCCAGATATGAGCTATATGCTGACAAGGCAAGAGTAATCACCCCCAATGCAATCAGCCAGCTTCCGCGCAACTTGCGGAAAAAATAGGCAAACATGGCTATAAAGGCATAGATCATCAGGATGTCGCCTTCCCAAATGAAGATGCCATGACAAAGGCCTATCAATAACAGCCAGAAATTTCGACTGTAATGAACTTTTGCAGCAGACTTATTCTGTTGCTCGCGCTTCTCAGCTAAAAGTATGATCCCCGCGCCGAATAGCATGGCAAAAAGCCCCATGAACTTTTGATCAGCAAACAAATGGAAAAAGCTAAAGAGAAAATCATTCAAAGGGCCATTTGGCAAATAGGCCTTTGGATTCAAATAAGCCGCCATAGGCATAGAGAAATTTATCATATTCATTAAAGGAAGCCCCAACAAAGCGACTCCCCTCAACAAATCCAACTGTGATATTCGATCCTGCATATAAGTCCTTTTAAAACTAAAATACGTTACAGATATAAAGAGGTGGAGATTACAGGAAAAAAGGAAGAAATCGCTATATTTTTTCTGATCGCAGGTACCAACTAGGACCTTTCTAAGGAAGCTTTGATAAATGGACTTCTAGCCACTCCCATGGGATGAGAGCATGCATCTGAGAAAAAAATTCTCGCAGCGAGTTCCATGGCACTTCAGATTATATGCGGCTTCGTCAAAGGTGGCTAGGTACAAGATCTTGACGGATAGCGGAATACTACCAAGTTGGCTCGAAATTAATCAGAAGTTCCCTAACTAAGCTAAATATCAATTAACGTATTACTATCTAGCATCGCCTTCGCCTGCTGAAATGCAGTTTCGGGTACATAAGGATGGGAGAAAATCCAAAACTGCCCGCTTTCTATACCACTAGTAATGATATCAGCAGCTTTTTCTGGCTTCATACCTTCAGAAACCACCTTGACAACTTTGGCTTTAACTTTTTTCTCGACTTCAGACTCAGGGTGAATTACCGCTACACTTGCAGGCCTATTACGTGAAGAGTCGAGAATATTAGTTTTTATAGCACCAGGACAAAATACAGAAGTTTTTATAGGCGAGTTAGCCAAACGAAGATCCCGCTCTAAACTTTGCATTAAACCTACAACACCAAATTTTGAAACATTGTAGGCCCCTAAGTACCCTATACCATATAGGCCGGATTCCGATGCTACAGACAATATATGGCCCTCGTCATTCTGTTCGATATGAGGGAGAAATACATGAATACCGTTAATAGGCCCCCACAAATTCACTGATAAAATCCACTCCCATTCATCCATAGAGGTTTCTGCTATAGCCCCCAAAGGACCTATTCCGGCCACATTACAGAACAAGTGTACCTTATCAAAGTGTTTTAAAGTTCTATCGGCGATGTTTTGCACATCACCAAGTTTAGATACATCTGCTTGTACGCATATACACTCAGCACCTTCTTGTGCTATCAACTTGGCTGTTGATTCGAGATGACTTAGGGTATATCCGGCTAATACCAACTTCATTCCTTTTTCGGCTAAACGTATTGCTAAAGCCCGCCCTAGTCCACTTCCCGCTCCTATAACAACAGCAACTTTATCAGACAAATCCATAACTTTCCTTTTTACAATATATTCAACATGACTAGGAACTTTAGATTCAACAAATCCTTAAATAGTTGATATATAGCTATTCACAGCAATAAAAATTGAATAAATTGAACCTCTACCAATAGTCTGAATAACTGCCAGGAATCTTATCCTTTAGCCCTTCAGTTGAAGTCTGTTGTGGCCATTTAAGCCACTTAAACTTTAATGAAGCTATAGATTAACAACCTAATGAACCGGGTATTGTATTTCTTTAGCTATCACCCACATTTTATAATCTGCAGGCATTTCAGATAAGTAATCGAGAGTTCGATAAATAAGATGTTTCTCCATTTCATCGACCCCAGAAGACTTGCTCCAACCTTCTGCTGCTAACCGGTACATAAAAGTAACCAAAAGGAATTTCTGTTTGCTCGATAACCCATTTCCATGACCATTGATCATCATATGCATGGAAACAAGGTCATAATCCAAGTCAAAAATTGACTCATCAACCTGGACGGATATCTGGGCCGAACGACCCGATACAGAATTCCCCCGCGCAATCACCTGCATTTCATCAAGAAAGAAGGAGACATGAGCACTATTAGCGGCAGAGCTGTTTTGATATCGGCCTCTTAGTGCCAAATCCCTTATCTGACGATTTGAAATTTCACCCTTTAGCCAGAGTTCCGTCATCTGGGTAAACGGATCGTAGTCCTCGCTCTGGACTATATATTCATCGGCAAAGGGGGACAAAGAATAGAAAAGCGCGACAAGCCAAAAACAGATCCTTGTTACAGTCATTACAACTACCACTCGAAGTGAAGACCATGCCACGCGGTCGATTATGATGGGAAGTCTATTAAATTAAGTATAATCAAGAATTATTGTAGGAACATTGATCGGGAGGACACTTGCACTCATTTACGGGCGAATCAACCGGAGGCTTAAATTCCACATTGATCTTAGCTTTTTGAGCCAATCTTCTTTCCCTATGACTTTCCAAACCCTCCCTCATCATTGCGCTGATCTCTCCAGAGAGAAATTGATTTACAAACATTTCGGCCTCTTGATCCAAACTGTAATCACTGGGCCCCATTCCATTTCGTGACTTATATTTCGATAAGCTATAGGTCAGTAATATCTCTTGAGCCTCATTATCAAACTGGCTGAATAAGTCTATGGTCCAATTAGTTCCCACCATGTGTTCAAGAGCTTCAATATTATCTTTAAGCTCTAGATAAATAGCGGAAAAGTCCTCACCGCCTTGAAGGATCCGGCCAATGTAGCCAGCTTCCTCTTTGTGGAAATAATCCAATCTTGCCTGGATGTTTATTTCTTTGATGTCATTGGCGATAACATAGCGACCCAACTTTTCTACTTCAGTCACAGTCATACCAAGCTCATAAAGCTCCTCCTGATTCATCGGCAACATATGCCAAGAGGAGAGTATCCTCAGCAGCCTATATGATGTCACCCACTCAGGATTCTCTCCTAAATCAATTTCGTACCAAGCGGACTTCTTCTCAAGCCCATACTTACTGAGGTAAGACAAGTCTTCCCCCCTATTAGCAGCTTCTCTAACAGCCCTCATTCTTTGCCAGGCAGCCCAGTTCCGCTCCCTACTCAGCACCCATTCACTGTTAATCTCTTCATTATGTTTATAGGTAGTCGCAAATAACTCCTCGAGAGATGTGCGTTTAGAATCTGCAAAAGAAGGTGCCGCCAATAAACAGATCAGAAGGAGGCAAACCGGAGGAGTTAATTTCATAGAGACACCTTGTGGTGCTGTTGTAGTCGCATTTATCGAAGGGAATCTACTAACTATCGTCAAGAAATCTCTGCCGAAGGGTTAACCTGTGCCGTAATTACCCCTAGTAGAAGAAAGAAAAACTTGGAAATACCCCTTGGTCACATAGCGAAAGCAACCTTTGTCGAACAACCGGCCTCTGGTGTATGATTTATCAGTAATGAAAAACTATCCGTCCACATTTCGCGCCAAGCTGATAGCCATGGCGGCCCTGCTCCTGCTGATCTTGCAGGTGCAGACCGTGCTCGCCTGCGAAATGATGGAGGACCCCAAGCCATCAGCGGAATGTTGCTGCGATGATATGGCTAAGGGGTCAGACTCTGATGATGACTGTTGTGGCTATGACGCCCAAGTCTCCCTAAAGACTTCGCTGGACGACCATCAAGTTGCCGTCACCGCCGCATACTTGAATCTGGAACTTCCCCAGTTGGCGCCACCGCCAACTTACCAATGGCCCCAAATTCTGGCTCCGCCTTTCGGTACCCCTGAATTATCTCCTACTGCGACAGAATCCCACCCCGGCAACCGAACCTGGCTTGCCACTTTGCGCCTGCGTATTTGATCACTCCCTTTCTCTCTGACTAGCGAAATATGCCCCCAGCCCATGTTTGCTGGCGGCTTCAGAAAGATTGTTCTAGGAGTGAACCTTTTGATTTCCCAACAAGCTATAGCGGCCATTGGTGGCCTGCTCATTGATAACGTGCTTTGCGCGCAGATGCCCCTTTCCTTCATTCAGGAGGGTGCCCTATGAGCCAGCAAAGAACATTGAGCTTAATCGCCCTTACCCTGCTGTTAGCGGCTGCCGGCGCGGCCTTTTATTGGAAGAAAATTTCTGCACAAGCCGAAGCTCCAAATGCTGATTTTGTGCAAGCTGGCCCCTTCCAGATCGCAGTGTCTGTCGATCCGCTGCAACCCCAAGCGGGTAAAAACCAAATTCGAATTGAAGTTCGCAATGCTGACAATAAGCCGGTATCTGGAGCCGAAGTTCGCGCGGTAGCCGAGATGCCCGCCATGGGCGCCATGCCAGCTATGCGTGCCGTCGCCGATATCAGTGAATCCAGCCCCGGCATTTTCACCGGTGAAATTGAGCTGGCCATGGTGGGCTCCTGGCCCATGGTGGTAGACGTAGCGACAGGCCACGATAAACATGTCGATCTTGCCTTTGATATGAGCACCAATCGCAAAGGCCTGCGCCTAAAGTCTGCGCCTGAGGCTTCAGATACCGCCTATTACACCTGCTCGATGCACCCGTCGGTGAGAGCTGCCGAAGCCGGTAGTTGCCCTATTTGCGGTATGAACCTGCAACCTGTGAGCCACGATGAACTGAAAAGTGGCAGCATTGTGGTGGATAGCGGCCGACGCCAGGCTATTGGTATCAAAACCGGTATCGTCGAGCGACAGCCATTCGCCTTGCCCATTCACCTGCACGGCCAGGTCACCTATGACGAAACCCGCTTGCGGGATATCAGCCTGCGCTTCGACGGCTGGATTGGTGAGTTGGATGCAGATTTTGAAGGCAAGCAGGTTAAGCGCGGCGAAGTACTCTTCTCTGTTTACAGCCCCGAGTTGCTCGCAGTCCAGGACGAGTATCTAAAGGCCCGCCGCCGTGGCGATGCCTTGGAGAAAGCAGCACGAAGGCGTCTACTGCTGTGGGGTCTCTCTGAAGAGCAAATCGACTGGCTAGTTGAACAACAAAAAGCGCAGGACTATATCCCGATTTTTGCACCCGCCAGTGGTGTGATTATTGAGAAGAATATTGTCGCGGGCTCTGCGTTTGAAAAGGGCGACAACCTGCTGCGTATAGCCGATCTCAGCCAGGTTTGGATTGAAGCCCACGCCTACGAAGATCAGTTGCCACTGATAGAAAAAGGCATGCCGGCCAAAGTGCGTTTAACCAACGTCTACCACGAGGAAATCCCTGCCACCCTCACCCAGATTGATCCCTTCCTTAATCACAATAACCGCAGTGCACGGCTGCGTGTGACCCTGCCCAATACCGATGGTGAACTGCGCCCGGGACTGTTTGCGGACATCATGTTAACCGCCGAACTGGGAAACCTCCTGGTGGTACCCAGGGATTCAGTATTGATCTCCGGCAAGAAACGCATTGTTTTCCGCGACTTGGGCCAGGGTCGTCTGGAGCCGGTGCAGGTACGCACCGGTTATGGCGACAGCGACAGGATTGTTATCCGTTCTGGCCTCCAGGCAGGAGATAAAATTGTCACCTCTGGAGTATTCCTGATCGCGGCGGAAAGCCGCCTGAAGTCGGGGGTACAGCAGTGGTAAATTCTGAACCCAAAGGGCTGATTGCCCGAATTATTGGGGCCTGCGCCGGTAAGCCGGGGATCACTTTGATTCTTGTAGCGATCGCAGCCCTGGCTGGATACCGGGCGCTAACCAGTGTCCCCCTGGATGCTATTCCGGACCTGTCCGACGCCCAGGTGATTGTGATGACAGACTGGCCGGGGCGCAGCCCTGACCTGGTCGAGGATCAAATCACCTACCCGCTTTCCACCGCAATGTTAGGGCTGCCCAAAGTCAAATATGTGCGAGGCCAGAGCTTTTTCGGTCTCAGCTTTGTCTACGCCATCTTTGAAGACGGCACCGATATTTACTGGGCCCGCTCACGGGTTCTGGAGTACCTCAACCAGGTAGCCGACCAGCTCCCAGAAGGTGTTCAGCCAAAGCTTGGCCCGGATGCTACCGGAGTGGGCTGGGTGTTCCAGTACGCGCTGGTTGATCGAAGCGGTAATAACGACCTGCAAGAACTGCGCGCACTACAGGATTTCAAGTTGCGCTATTGGCTCACTTCTGTTGAAGGCGTGGCCGAAGTTGCCTCCATTGGAGGCTACGAAAAGGAGTACCAGGTCCAAATCGACCCCCATCGCTTGCAGATGTTTAAGGTTCCGCTTGGTAAAGTGGTCGAGGCCATTCGCCGCAGTAACAACGACACCGGAGGAAGAGTACTGGAGATCGCGGGCCACGAACATATGGTGCGTGGCCGTGGCTATATCCGCAGTGTTGACGATCTCGAAGAGGTGGTGATCGGGGTCAATGCGGCAAAGATTCCGGTGACTTTGGATCAGGTAGCGGATATTACTCTGGGGCCTGCGATGCAGCGCGGTATTGCCGAGCTGGACGGCGAGGGCCAGACCGTAGGTGGCATCGTGGTGATGCGCTACGGTGAAAATGCCCTCAAGGTTATTGAGAGAGTTAAAGAGCGTATCAAGCAAGTCCGTGCGGGCTTACCGGAAGGCATTGAGCTGGTAGTGACCTATGATCGCTCAAAATTAATTAATAGTGCGATCGACAATCTCAAGAACACCCTGATTGAAGAGATGCTGGTGGTCGCCGCTGTGATCGCTATTTTCCTACTCCACGCCCGCTCCGCATTGGTAGCTGTAATCACTCTGCCGATTGCAGTTTTACTGGCCTTTATTCCACTGTCCCTACAAGGGCTTACCGCCAACATTATGTCACTGGGAGGTATTGCCGTAGCCATCGGTGCCATGGTGGATGCGGCAGTGGTAATGGTGGATAACATCCACAAAAAGCTGGCAGCCGATGGGGATAAGGAGTTGTCTCCAGGCGAGAAAAGAACGCTAATCGTTCGGGCAATGCAGGAAGTCGGACCGAGTATTTTCTTCTCCCTGATTATTATCACGGTTTCATTCCTGCCGGTATTCGCGCTGGAAGCTACCGAGGGCCGCCTATTCAAACCCCTCGCCTACACCAAAACCTACAGCATGGCTTTCGCCGCCCTATTGGCAATCACCTTGATTCCAGCGCTCGCGGTACTGCTAATGCGCGGCAAAATTCGCAACAGGGAAAACCCGATTTCCCGCGTTTTAGTCCATACACTACAGCCAGTGATTCACTTCTGCGTGCGTCAACGCAAAGTTGTAGCCACTCTCGCGGTATTAGCTCTGGTTTCCGTGGCCTACCCCATTAGCAAGCTAGGTGGTGAATTTATGCCACCGCTCAATGAGGGCAGCATCCTGTATATGCCTACCGCCCTACCCGGCATGTCGGTTACCGAAGCGGGCAAGGTGCTCCAACAAATGGACGAGGAACTGAAAGCCTTCCCAGAAGTTGAGCATGTCTTTGGCAAGATTGGCCGTTCCAACAGCGCCACCGATCCTGCACCGCTCTCAATGGTAGAAACCGTTATCACTCTGAAACCTAAAAGTGAGTGGCGTCCCGGCATGACTTGGGACGACCTGCTGGCGGAAATGGATGAAAAGCTGCGCTATCCGGGCATGCCTAATATCTGGTGGATGCCCATCCAAACCCGCACTGAGATGCTCGCCACCGGTATTCGCAGCCAGCTCGGCATCAAAGTGTTTGGGGATAACCTGGAGGAAATCGAACAGACTGCTTTGGCCATCGAAGAAGCACTGCGCAGTGACCAGCGCACTGTGGAGCAAACCCGAAGCGTCTTCGCCGAGCGTCTAACCGGCGGTTACTTCCTGGACTTTGATATCGATCGCGCACGGGCTTCCCGCCACGGCTTGAATGTACAGGATATCGAAGATGTGATCGCCGCAGCGGCTGGTGGCCTGGCCGCAACCCAGACCATCGAAGGCCGCGAACGTTACGATGTGTTAGTGCGCTATGCCCGCGACTACCGGGATACTCCTGAACAGCTGGAACAAATCCTGGTCCCCGCCTCTGATGGTTCCCAAGTGCCCCTGAACCAGCTGGCTGATCTGGACTTCCGCACTGGCCCGCCCATGATCCGCAATGAGGATGGGCAGTTGGTGGGCTTGGTATTTGTCGACTTGAAGGGCGATATCGGCGTTGCAGATTATGTTAATCGCGCAAAGCAGGTTGTTGCCGATCAGGTTAATCTGATTCCCGGGCAACGTATCGCCTGGGCCGGCCAATACCAATACCTGGAGCGCGCCAAGTCCCGCCTGCAATGGTTAGTGCCCCTGACTTTGTTGGCTGTGTGCTTCCTCCTGTATCTGCATCGAGGCAGGCTATCCGACACCCTGTTTGTACTCACCGCCATGCCAATGGCACTGATCGGCGCCTTCTGGCTGCTGTACCTGCTCGACTACAAACTGAGCGTTGCTGTATGGGTAGGCATGATTGCCATGGCTGGTCTCGCCGCTGAGATGGGGTTGTTAATGCTGCATTACTTATCTGCCGCCGGAAATAACTCTGATCGCGGCAATACTGCGACTGTTGCCCAAGCGGCAGCTGGCCGTATTCGCCCGATGCTAATGACCAGCCTGACACTGTTAATCTCATTGATACCAGTCATGGTTTCCGATGGCACCGGTGCAGATGTTATGAAACGGATCGCAGCACCAATGGTGGGCGGCACCATAACCACACTGCTGTTTGTATTGTTAGTGATGCCCGGGGTTTTCTATCAGTGGAAGGCCCGCGAAGGAAAGCAAAGCTGACGTTAGTAAATTGGGGCACCGGGTTTATGCTACCCAGTGCCTCAGTTCTCATTTCACAAGAAGATAATCTGAATAGAAGAGACTATGACGGGAACAAGGTGATTCATAGGTTTCTTCAGGGTTAACTGTTAAAATTCCATACAGATTTTGTATCGCACAAACTGCAAAATTGCAGCGATCACAAAGGCTAAGTAGGTGACGATCACTTTCCCTACTGCTTGTGTAATACGCGTATTTGACATTTAACGACTCCAGGATTCACCTTGACTGCACCTTTTTCCGATCTCCCCCTAAACCCCGCCCTGCTGAAAAACCTGGCGTCACTCAACTATAAATCCATGACCGAGGTTCAGGCCAAAACGCTTCCGATCATTCTTGACGGCAAGGACGTTATCGCCCAGGCAAAAACCGGTTCCGGTAAAACGGCCGCCTTCGGTTTGGGGGTGCTGCATCGGCTCAATGTCAGCCGCTTTCGGATTCAATCGCTGATTCTCTGCCCAACACGGGAATTGGCGGACCAGGTTGCGCAGGAACTGCGCCGACTGGCACGGGCAATTCACAACATAAAGATTCTGACTCTCTGCGGCGGCATGCCTTTCGGCCCTCAAATCGGCTCCCTGGCCCATGGTGCCCATATCATCGTTGGTACTCCAGGACGTATCGAAGAACACCTGCGCAAAGGAACACTCTCCTTAGAGCATGTCGATACGCTGGTCTTTGACGAAGCCGACCGAATGCTCGATATGGGATTTCAGGACGTTATCGATACCATTCTGGCGCAGGTGCCAACTGGGCGGCAGTCGTTACTATTCAGCGCTACCTACCCCGATGAAATTGAAAAGCTCAGCGCCCGAGTGATGCAAAAACCGGTGATGGTTAAAATTGATTCTGCCCATAGCGACGAGGTGATCGAACAACGCTTTTACAGAACTGAGAGTTTCGAGGATCGCCTGGAGATGACTCGGCGTGTCCTGCTCAATGATAAACCAGTCAATACCCTGGTTTTCTGCAACACCAAACGCGAAACCGATGAAGTGGCCGATGATCTGAAACAGGCTGGCTTCAATGTCCTCGCCCTGCATGGTGATATGGAGCAGCGCCAGCGCAATGAAACCCTGATTCGCTTCGCCAATGGTAGCGCTTCAATTCTGGTAGCTACTGATGTGGCTGCACGCGGCCTTGATATCGACAAGCTGGATGCCGTTATCAACTTTCATATCGCCAAAGACCCGGAAGTTCACACCCACCGCATCGGACGGACAGGCCGCGCCGGTGAGCGCGGTTGCGCTTACTCCTTTTTTGCCGAGAAAGAAGGCCACAAACTGGTTCGCATGGACCTAACCCAGGACCCACTATCCGATCCAGATACACCGCCACCCGCCAGCATATTAAGTGAACCCCCTTTCCAGGCACCGATGGCCACTCTTCAAATCGATGGCGGCAAGAAGCAAAAGGTCCGTCCCGGCGATATCCTGGGTGCCCTAACCGGCGGCGATCGCCCGATTAACGGTAAAGATGTTGGCAAGATCAACGTACTGGACATGACCGCCTATGTTGCGATTAAACGCAATGTGGCATCACAAGCACTGAAGAAAATAGAAAACGGCAAGTTGAAAGGACGTAAATTTCGGGTGCGGCGTATCCGAGGGTAAGTCGAGTGAATATCCCCTGGTAACGCCGGGGGATTGCCCTTTGGCGCTCGCTTCGGGTTCATGGTTATCCTGACTGTTATTTCAAAAGCTGACGAAAAATATAATAATCAACTATGAATCAAAGAGTTACAGAGTGATATAAGAAATGGGGTAGTAGTCAAAGTGATCCTTTTTGCAGTTTGCACGGCCGTGACAACTAAATTTAATCCAATGACTTTATAACAATATTTTCGTTTTAGCGAAGAAATTGATTCTGAAATAGTAATCAGGATAATAGTGATCCGTATGATTACTATATAAATGCTATACGTGGGCAATACACAAACACATGAAAAATACAATTAATACAATTAACAATGCCTTTGACATTGAGTTACCATCTTTCTATACCGATACTCTTATAAATTACCCATTCCCACAATCTGATGATCCAGACCAGATTGAGGGAGAACTTGTAAAAGACTTAGACTGGCTTATAAAAACTAATCGGAAGCTTCGTGAAGATGGTTTCTGTTATCAAGATCATTGGCCAAATAATTTTTTTGCAATAGGCTTCGACGGCTTCGGAAATTATTATTTTATCAATTTAAGCCAACAAGATACCACTATATATATAGCAGACCATGAAGAAGATTTTAACCACAAAGAAATTTCAAATATGAAGCTAGCTTCAAACATTGAAGAATATATCAATGACTGTCTTGAAGAGTAGAAAATTTCAACCGAAAACATTTAACAAAGTCATTAAGTACGTTCTGACCAAGAAACAGCCTCCACCGGACTGCCTATGAGTTGCTCCGGCTTCCGTTTATAGCTAATTTTATTGATAGGATCTCAAAACTCCAACCCCTGGAATCCATAAAGAGCCCAATCGAGTATCCCCCACGGCTTGATTTTTAAATCCACCAGTTCCCCAATCTTGCATAACAACTCCATATAAGACACAGTTAAATTGAAATAAAGCTACAAATTATTGATTTACATCAAGAAAGCGCAAAACGTCTGTGTATAAAACTTAGTGGAGGCGTTATGGTAGCAGACCATATAAATTTTTGATTATGCCAACATAGAATATTAAGTACTAATTTGGCATTCAGCTTTTTGCTAATTGCCAGCTTGAAAGTCAAGCGGTTTCGTTCCTAGAGTGTTCGTTTGGGCGTGGTAGATAGGGGCAATTCGCTGAAATTTCACGGAGTGCCAGTAAGAAAGAAATTGGGTGGGGATAGTTTGGTATTTTTTCCTCGTAAATATTGGGCAGTGGCCAGCCAAGCTGTTGGCTAGTACAGTGCTAGTCGTCTGCCTGAAACACGCCAGCCATAATCAGGCTAGGTATGTACGAGAAAGGCATCCCGACTGGCTTCGCATCGTGAAGTAAAAAAGGCCTTCAAGACGCATAAGTACGCTCAAGACAAGCGTGGTAACTAAGGTCTTACAGAATACGAATTGGTATACCCGAATTGTTTCACGCCAATGTATGAAACTGGCTTGGCTTTCAAGGCCTCATAAGTTTCAAGTATTAACAGGGAGTCAAAATTGAGATTACTAGTTGAAGGTCAGTTGGTCGAATAAATAGATTGTCCCACTGCACGAAAATCAGAATTTTGAGAAACAGTGAAAAATTACAAAAAAAGAACTCACAAGCAGCTGTTATCACGTTTTCGGCTTTGGGATGCTTATTCCGCCGCTTTGCGGCTCCGCGCCTGCTACAGAGTCGAGTGTTACATAAAAACCTGGTGAAGAAAAATGAGCTACTGGTCCTGGGATGCGTCGTTGTCAGTGGGTATAAACGTCATTGATGAGCAGCATAGGAGAATCGTAGATTATATAAACGAGCTTGATTTGGCACATATTGAAAATGATAAAGAGAGAATATCAAAAGTACTTATAGGCCTTGCCGATTACACGTCCACCCACTTCGATTTTGAAGAAGACTTGATGGAAAGATCAGGTTATCCTCTGTCAGACACTCACAAGAAAGTCCACAGATCCTTTGTTGCGCAGATAGACTCATATGTTGAGCAACACGAAAACGGAAAGGATATAACTCGTAGACTTATGAGTGATTTAAAAATCTGGTTGACAAATCACATTAAGAACGACGACAAAGATTATTCTCCCTATGTGAGGAAAGAAATGACTAAACATCAGGGGTGGATAAGTCGCACCGTTCACAGATTGTTCAAGTGAAATTCATGTACTCAACTCTTAAATGAGATTTATGATAACTTCAATAGAAATGAAAACCCGGACTGAAAACCTGGCACTTATGTACAGATTTATTTTTCTGGAAAAAATTCTCCGTAAAGAATGGATACTGACCTCATAATAAGGTTAAAGCTGACTACCTCATAACTACAATTCATTGGTTAATTGATACAGGAGTTGCCGCACCCAGGTGCTTGATAAATTCACCACACCAGAGGCATATCTAAAATGCTTCGAGGTAGGTGCCAATCTAGAGGTTCGAGAGGGTTCAAAGGTAGTTGGCCATGCTGTGATACAGGAAATATATAGTGAGCAACTACGAAAAAGTGGCTAACAATTGCTGATAAACTGCCAGCGATTCACTTACACCTATGCGCAATAAGTTTCGGACTTTCGCTCTCCCTGCGCCAATTCTTCCAATAAATCATTCTTAATCTCTGCCGTATCCAATAGTCCAAATCAATACATTTTTATAGCCTTGGACTATACCAAAACAATTGATCCAATCACGGAGAAACACGGCAAGCTCTTTCAGAGTCTTGCCAATCAAAATACCGCGGGATCGACTAGCAAGCTGACAAAAATGGTATTTTAGTTGGAGCAGAGACTTATCATGCCAGGCAAGCTTTGCCCCAAAAAATGAAAACTCTTTAGTTTCAGCAAGCACCATACTATACCTGAGCGCAACTACCCAATGATCCCTCCTGAAACTGGTATCATGGTTTTGTTTGAGTACCCTCGTTTTAAACTAACAAACCAAGTAAGCCAGCTCCACATTGTGGAGATCCAATCAGATAGTTATTTAGTGGGAAAAGTATGATATTTTTCCCTGTGAATTTAGCGGGCGATGGCAGGGCTTGAAAAGCTACGCGCCACTTCGGCTGCTCTTGCTAGCAACGTTATTTTTTAAGAGGGAACCATGAAAACACTAAGAAAAATTGTATTGGTTTTGTCACTGTTCTCTGGACCTGCTGTAGCAGAATCAGATCCAGTATTTGAACCGGTTGTTGCACTCTTTTCAGCTATTTCTAAGTTTGATCATTCTGCTATGAAGAGGTCCGTAACAGACAAATTTGAGCTTCTTGAGAATGGAGAAGTTTGGGGTATTGATGAACTTATCGCCGCTGTTCCACCTGCTGAATACAAGAGGGAGAACTACTACAGCCTTATCTCTACTGATGTGAGAGAAGATATTGCCCTTATAAATTACTGGAATAAAGCTGTGTTTTCCTCTAAAGAGGGTACGTGGGACGTTGTATGGCTGGAAAGTGTTGTGGTGGTCAAGGAAGATGGTAAATGGGTTCTACAGCAGATGCATTCTACACACGTTGAACCCAAGAGGGTTCCGGCGTCGATTGCATATCTAGAAATGCGCTGAAAAACATAATGAATGAGGGGCAACGCCTACATTTCTACTTCGCTTTTGGGTTGCTCACCGGCTTCGCAAGTTAACATAAAACTAGTGCGTTAGTACGGCGTGCCTTATCCAGTGGTTCAGGCTGTAGAAAACTAATGTGTGTTTTTGCTCCCTTAGGTGTGATCAAATATTAACCTCAAGTGGCGATTCTACGAAAATTCTGGCTGAGTTTTCACTGGTCAGTAGGCTATTTTTCACGTAAAAGTACAATATAAAGTGAGGGGTGAGTTTTTCTACACACTCGTTAGCGGCACTTAGCAGAAAGGATTCTGAATGGAGTTCAATGCAATAAATCTCAAAGAGAAATACGCAAAATTTACCGAACATTGGTCTCCGCGTGTTATCGCAGAGATGAATGATTATCAATTTAAACTGGTTAAAGTTGAAGGTGACTTTGTATGGCATAATCACCCTGAAACAGATGAAGTGTTTATTGTAATTGAAGGGTCACTACTTATTGAACTCCGTGATGGCAAGGTTGAAATTAACTCAGGGGAAATGTTTGTTATCCCAAAGGGTGTTGAACATAAACCATCTGCAACAGATGAATGCCAAATCATGATTGTTGAGCCTAAAGGTGTTGTTAACACTGGCGGTACTGAAAGCAGGTTAACGGCAGAAAATGATGTATGGGTTTAGTTTACTGCTAGCAAACAACCCAGATGGATAAGCCAATATTATGAAGTTTTCGCTACGTATCAGTTTGGGGCAATATCTGCCTACCAATTAATCGGGCGTCAACAGCCTTTCTTCTTTGAAATGAAAATTGAATTAGAAAACTACAATAGTGCTTGGCCTGATGCATTTGAGAAGGAGAAAGGAATCCTTCTAAATGTAGCAGGCGAATGGCTGTGCGGAGCTGTCGAGCACGTTGGTAGCACTTCAGTTCCGGGGCTATCTGCAAAACCCATCATCGACATAATGTTTGGGGTAAAAGACTTACCCAGCTCCAAACCTGCTATTGAAGCCCTATCGGTGATTAATTATTGCTATTACCCATACAAAGATGATGTTATGCATTGGTTTTGTAAACCTAAACCTGAATACCGCACGCATCATCTTCACCTTATCCCATTCAAAAGTAATCTTTGGCAAGAGCGTCTTAAATTTCGCGATATATTGCGCAATAACCGTACCATCGCTCAGAAATACGCAGCATTAAAACAAAAGCTTGCCCAAGATAACCCTCAAGACCGTGAAGCCTACACTGAAAACAAATGGCCATTTATCAAGGCTGTACTATCGGGCAGGATACGCAGCTAAAAAAATAGTTAACCCAACTTCCACTACGTTGATTCGTTCACTCCTTAATACTACGCTAGCGTGAAAAAACAACTCCGTTTCAACCGGTTAAGCGTTATTCTGGCAGTCAATTTTTAGGTGGCTTGTATTTTCTGCAAGAATTAACCTCTACCTGAGCACACGACTCCTGAGAGTTTTCCTACAATCTGGCACTATAGCTTCGTTTTAACTCAACAAGCCCTGCAAGATCACCCACTCGGATGGTTGGGCAGCTTATACTCTACTTCGGCTGCTCTTACTCGCGACGTTGGTACAGACATGAAAAAAATACTGACTTTAGCTCTACTATGGTTGGCTTCTGGCAAGGCACTTTCTGATTGCTCTTTTGAATCGAAAAAGGATAGTTACAAACCTGAAACTGCAGCGATCTTAGCAGAGAAGGCGTTTAAAGAGGATAATGTTTACTTCATCGTAGTAGCAGATGGAATTGGCCCTTCTCGCCCAGGCTTCGATATTCCATTTACTTCATGTGTTTTTAAAAATACTAAATGGGAGATACTTTGGGTTGGAGCTGATTCTCAGTATTGTGTTAACCATGAAGATCTTATAGCGCAGGCCAGAAGCTTTGCTCAAAATTTCAACAAGAGTATGGTGCAATTGGCAAGCAGTCAACTTCGTGAAATGTGCCCAGGATTCCATAAACAATAACAATCGCAGACAGGATACTCCAGCCCTGGAGCATCCATAAGTATTATGTAAGAAGGATTTTTATGATCCCTTCAGTTTTTGAAGTGACAAAGATTGGTAACGGTACGCTTCATGCAATGCCTAAAACCTCTTCAAAATTGTTGACTGAAGACGCCAAATATTTTTCTAAGATAGGAATTTCTAAAGTTGTATCCTTGTTAGAAAATAGCGAAGAATATGAGCTTGGATTAGCTAAAGAACATCAGGAGATAGAGGCCCATAATATCGAATTTCAGAGCTTTCAAATCTAGGGCTGAGTTCTTAACCACTAACGACATCCAGCTAATCATATTTCCTGCCCTTACACTCGCTAGTTTTGCTAGTGGGAATTGGTTGTGCAGCTCATTCGCTCCAAAAGTACCAAGTACACTTTATGACTCGTTGGAGTTTACTTTGTCAGTAGCTGGGTTTTAATCCTAGTCTTTCTTGCATGGCAATTTTAATGGCGGCAGTATAAAGTTTAAATATAACTGGGTGTTCAACTTCAGCGCCCGACAGCTTACACCGGAGAGCATCATGCAAGGAATTCTTTCAGAAAAGTTGATTCTTACTGAAGCGGCCATACTCGAAAGAGTCAGGCGTAACAAAGATATAAGCCTTTGCAGCCATGTCGACCATGCTAAATTAATCTATAGCAAAGCTGGTGCTGAAAGCCTTAAACGAATCTACAGTGAATACATAAACCTTGCAATTGATGCAAAACTCCCTCTTTTGCTTGCAACTCCTACATGGAGGGCCAGCTCAGAGAGAGTTTCTCTAGCCAAGGCACCTACATCTATCAATGAAGACGCTGTTAATTTTCTTTCGAATATCTTGCCAAAAGAAGGAAATGTATATGTAGGAGGCCTAGTCGGCTGTAAAAATGACTGCTACAAACCAGAACAAGGCCTAACTTACAAAGAATCTCTTTCTTATCATCGTTGGCAAATTGATAAGCTCGGAGCCTCTAATGCTGACTACCTCATGGGAGTAACCCTACCAGCTATACCAGAGGCACTTGGCATTGCATCTCTAATGTCAAAGTACTCTAAACCATATTTTATTAGCTTTGTCATTGGCTCAGATGGCCGCCTTTTAGATGGCCATACCATTCAAGAAGCAATTTCACATATTGATCACCAGGTTTCGCCTAAACCTTCTGGGTACTTTATTAATTGTTCTCATCCTTCTTTTCTAAACGCTTCAAGTCAATTACCTGACAGACTAATCGGCATACAAGCCAATGCTTCATCACTAACGCACAATGAACTAGAAAACAGCAAAACAACGCGCTCCGACAGCATATCAGAATGGGGTAATCTTATGCTTCGCTTAAATCAGAATAACGGGTTCAATATATTGGGCGGCTGCTGCGGCACTGATACAAGGCACCTGGAATACATCATAAATAATCACAACTAACAAATTTAGCCCGCTTCTTTCCGCTTACGACTACCCTCGGCAGCCACTCTCTTGGATTGGCTATTATTACAAAGGGCATTAGCTGGACTGCTGAATTATGAATAGGGGAAAGGGAGCAACACTGAGACTCGCAATTGCCTGAGCGCCTCAATTCTGCTGGCCACCGAGGTGACAGTTCGCGGTCTGGATATCGCCAAAGGTCCGGAAGTACATACCAACTGGGCCGGCAGTGTCATTAAGCGCAATGTGGCAGCACAGTCACTAAAAAATGGAAGATTGAAGATATCGGATGCAGCGTACTCTAGTATAAGGTACTTAATTTTTATTCAGTGTAACTAAAATGGGCCCTGCCGGGCCCATTTTCTTGTTTAATGTAAAATATCATCCTTATTAATTTTGTACATAACACCCCCAAGCACGACAAGTAATTCATCTTCATTAAGATCAATGAGCGCCCTGCCTTCCCCCAGAAGAATCGCAAATGTTGGCATTTTTACTGAAGCTAACTCTTCAAATGTATCCAGACTAAACACCTTGAGTGCTGGATCATTGGCAGATGTCAACATTGATGCATACAAATACATCACTCCCCGGTTTTCATCAATTACAAAATGATGGCGTGTCCAATTATCTGTCGACAAGCCTTCCATCTGTCCAACTAGCTCCATGGAATCAGTATTAATCACATATCCAAGAGAGCTATATAGTCTCTCGGAAGAATAAGCGATTTCATTTGGAAATCCCCAAATTAGATCATCATACTCATTGACGAAGGTGACTCCACTAGAATCAACCTTGAATTCGCTCACTTCAAAACCGGTACTATCAGTATTATAACCAAATACTAAATTATCACTTGCAAAACGGATTCGATTTGCACGGATTCCAGCAGGAATATCACTTGATCCTGTCGATAGTTTAATGCCATCCACATATACCTCCATTCCTTCAAAGTCTGTGGTATACCCTTGCCTGGCTGTAGAAACAAGCACACTGCCTTCATCTGTAGGGAAAGGTTCTAGATCACCAGCAAAAATTGGTCCAGAATAGTTACCCCTTGTTCCCAGGTCTACATTCATTTCGAGGGATAAATCGTTTAAATTAAGTACAGAGTATTTATTCGTACCCAGATAAGAAATGTAAAGGAATTTGTCATTCTTACTTATTTCAAGTTCGTAGGGTTCAGAACCAACAGGTATATATTTTTCAAAATTCAGTGTTTCTCTATTTATAACAGCTATAGAATTACCATTGACACCTGCAACTCCCGGAATTGATGCATAAATTTTATCATACTCTGCACTGTAGGCTGCATCACCGAACAAACAACCGGAAAAGCTAATATCGAGATCAACTCTCATATCGGGAATAAAATATTGCCCACAATTCGCATCTCGATCAACTGGAACATCCTCATGACTAAATATCTTAACTCCAGCATCAGTTACGAAAGCAAATTTGTTATCATTAATGTTAATTAAACGTAGAAATTTACCTTCTACACCTGGATCGAATACTCCCAAGTAGGTATATCGATCCCGGTCATATATCTCAAGATATTTAGCAAATATATAGGTATATTCACCACCCGGTGTAATCAAAGGCGCAAGCTTTCGATATTCCTCATTGTCATATCCGTTAACAACTGAATTTCTACCATACAATTCCCCGGAGTCTGGATTAACTACAGTTCCAATTCCATTGTAAAGAGCCCCGTCATACATAAGAATGTCGGAAGGTCCACTTGCATAATCTTTTAAGTTCAATACATGATCCAACCCATTTATACCGACCGAAAAAACGTCAATATCATAGGCGGTTGAATCATCTGTGTATGCAATTAATCTGCTTCCATCCTCATCAAAAGTGATTCGTGTTGGACTAGAAAACCAGTCTCCCACAACCGATTGCTCAACCCCATCTCGGAAAAATTTTATTTTTGCCGAATATTTACTATCCGAGTCAAATTCTAGTTGGTAAGTCGTAACAGCAACCGTATCGTTAGCAGATGGAGATACTGTTATATTGCGTGGGTAATGCAGTCTCCCATCCTCTTCTCCCAAATCAAGTAAAGTTGATAGGGTAAAATCAGAAAGATCTACACGCTGCACTTCAGGAAAATTAATATAACCCAGATACAAAATTGCTCCATCACCAGATATTGCCAGCGGACCAGCCTCCCCCTTTAGTGCAAGACTACGGGTGATACTCATTGACGATAGCTCATACTCTATCAAGTGATTGGCATACTCTGACCCATTGTCAGGTATGGCTATATAAAAATAGCCCGAACTCGAGGCGTAAACCGCATCATTGATATCCATACTGAATTCAATAGATGGGAGTCCAGGAACTTCAAAGGTTGGTTGAGGGAATCCAGGTTGATACTCATAAACTGATTCAAACTCATTCCAGTACATGCCTAAAACTGGGCGATACTCCTGGCTGTCTGCGTCAAGAATTGATACATCCATAGTCCCTCCAGCATACCCCTCACTAAGAAGCAAAACATCAGGGTTACTGTCAGAACAATAAATTTCAAAATCTTTCGGATTCCACGCTCCCATACCATATGGCTCTTTGGTATCACAACTGATCTCGCCTCCTAGTAAACTACTATTTAACTTCACAGAATATTCGCCAAAGAAGTTTGACCTAGGCCACATGTTTAAACCTTGATCTAGGTCATATTCAATATTTGCCTCTATCTTGGAAAAAGTAATACTGTTTGACTCATCTCTTAGTTTGAGTGGGTTCTCAGAAATATGTTTCACATCAATAACATCACCGTACCAGGTTGCCTGTAAACCGAGGGTGAAGCTACCTAGTACAGATACGTAGGTGTTATCATGTAAACTTAAATCCTCATCAATATTGACCCGTCCTTGAAAGAAAACTTCTTGAGCAGAATTAGAATATACAGATTCGGGGATTAACTCAGCCTGCCCACTAAATCCAATCTCTAGCTGCGAGTTCTCGCAACTGTTAAATTTTACAAGCACCTCTGCTTCGCTCACCACATCAATGGAGATACTTCCAGAACCGTCACAGTAAAACTCATGACTTTCCTCTCCAGATAGAATTGTGGCATCAAGAGCTTCTTGTAGCTGTATTCCAAGCTTTAATATAGTGGCAGTTGAGTCCATGGCTTGTGAAGCAACCACATTGGCATTCTCCTCTGTGATTCGAAAACTGGATCCACCACCCGTATTACCGTCACCATCTCCGCCGCCACTGCCGCCGCATGCAGATACAAGAAAAACGGCTAAAATCACAAGTACTTGCTTGTAGATGCAATTCATAACTGCCCCAACTTATTAGATATAAAGGAATAACAGAACTGCCGGCATGGTCGACCCAAAGGTTTAATTGCCTAGTTCCACGAAACAAAATCACTTTGACTTTAAATGTTTAATACTATCAGATAAAAGCTTATATTTCTTTAAGGGCCTCAAGTATCAAATTGTATTAACCGTACCAAAAACTTTGGCACTTCGAACATTTTGGCAGTTATGGTTATTATATTGCATACTCCTAATATGAGTGGTTTGCATTCTATTCTTGCATTTAACCCCCCCCCTTAAGAATAAGTCCACTCATGTCATTAATGATGAAACAATTAAAAATCACCTTTAGTTCTGCCTTTAAATGATAGTCAGCCATATAAATGGTACAAAAATCAGCTAAATACAGCTGCTCAACTACAATTTAGTTTGACTTACACCAGCAATCCTTATCCAACTCAAATAGCATTCAAATTGGCACAAACATTTTCGCAATGCACATTAGCTATAAATTATTAAAGACGAAAGATACAAAGGTATATTTTTAGTTTTAAAAGCGTATAGATAATCTAAATAATTTGGAGTTATATCAATGCCCAACATATTGATTCCCCTCGCCGATGGTAATGAGGATATCGAAACCATTGCCATCTACGATATTTTGAGCCGCACGGATGCAGAGCTTGCCTTAGCATCGATTATGCCAAGTAGGCGCATAACTACCCTGCGTAACCTTGTTATTGAAGCCCCCTGCTCCATAGAGGATTGTTTAGACTCTACATGGGATCTAATAGCCCTGCCAGGCGGTAAGGAAGGTGCCGAGCAAATGCATAACTCGGCTCCCCTAATAAAGCTCATCCGAGAACAACTTGAGTCGGGCCGCTGGCTAGGGGCAATTTGCACTGCTCCCGTAATCGTTCTTGGTCGGCAGGGGTTAATTACCAATTTCAAGGCCACTTGCTACAAGACTTTTCGCGGTGAACTTAGTCAATATGTAAAGGAAACTAGTGATCAGAGAGTGGTTGTCGACCGGAATTTAGTAACCAGCCAATCACCCGGGACCGCTATCGAGTTCGCTTTTGAACTCGTCACCTGCTTATTTGGGAAAGAACTATCGCAGGAGATTGCACAGACGGTGAATGTCTATCTACCGCCAAATTAGCTTGGCTTTTTCCAGGAACCTGGGGCGCTGACTTCTATCACCAAAAAAATCAGCTTTTCTGGTATTTCTGCCTAAATTGACTGGGACTCATACCCACATGCGACTTAAATACACGTCGGAATACTGCATCATCGGAATAGCCTAATTCTTGCGCAACACTGGCAACTTTATTGGCTGGGTTTAGTAAAAGGCTGCGAGCGTACTCCATACGGACGCTATCGATAAATTGTTTGGGTGCTTGCGCTGTTAACTGTTTTAGCCGCCGGTGTAATGTTCGCTCGGATATCGACAGTTCTTTTGCCAGCAAATGACTGCTTATCTGTTGGCCAAAATATTGACGAACCACATTTTCAGCATCCACCAGAAACTGCTCTTTTGATACCTGGTAGCCTTTTGGTACATGCAAAGTTTGCGAGCGCGGGTGGGAATCCACAACAGCGAGATCAGCTACTTTGGTTGCAACTTCTTCACCAGCTAGCATCTTGATCACTTGTAGAGTCACATCTACCCAAGATAAAGGGCCACCCGCTGTCACTATATTTTCATCTACTATCAGTCCACTGGCCCATAGCGGGCAGGCATTGCTAAAGCGGGATTTCAACTCATTGTGTAACCACCAGGTGGTTGTGCATTGTCGTCCATTTAGCAAACCCGCTTCACCCAGCGCCAAAACGCCACTACAAGAACCCGCGATAATCGCCCCGCGCCTATATTGAGTTCGCAACCATTCGCAAGTCGGCTGGTCCAGTAACTTTTCAGGGGGCACACCAAACTGGTTGGGCATAAATCCGGGGACTATCACGGTTTCGCAACTGGATATTTGTGATATCCCATGGCCTACAGCAAAGTGCCTGCCCTGCCCATCTACAATGTCGGCGCCATCAGCACTGGCGACTAGGATTTCGGGGGACCAGGACTGTTGATAGGCTGGGTCCAGGGAGTGCTGGCTTTCAGATAAGCGGAGGCCACCCAGGGCAAACATATCTTGAACGCCAGCCAGAGCCGACGGCAAAACTCCTGGCATAGATAAGATGACTATCTGGGCCATAAATCCTCAAAGTGGCGAATTTTGTCTGATCATTGTCTTTTTGGACACTGATAGTCAAGCCTGAGCTTCCCCTAGGATACTCATCACCAAACAACGTGAGAGAAAACAATGACTGAAGCAAAGCTGGCCATCGTGGCACTGATCGACGCCAAAGCGGATAAGGCTGATGAGGTAAAAGCGCTGCTCACCTCAGCCCAACCACTCGCTGTGGAAGAGCAAGGAACCCTGAGCTGGTATGCCGTACAAATCAACACTACGCGATTTGCTATTTTCGACACGTTTAGCGATGAAGACGGCTTAACTGCACATCTTAACGGCAAGATCGCTGTAGCATTGCTTAGCAAAGCGGATGAACTGCTCGCATCAGAACCACAAATTATGACTGCGGATATCCTCGCATCTAAAGTCTAAGGAAGCCTTGAAAAACCGGGAGCTGGCTTTGGATACCCCTATCGTCTTTATCCACGGAACCAATGCCGGCCCCTGGACAATGGAGAACTTCCACCAGCATTTTGAAGAGGAAGGATTCTATTGTCACAGCCCAAGCTACCGCTACCATGAAGATCTAAAGTCAGAACAAAATCAGCAACACCTTAAAGGACTGAGTATCGCCGACTACGTTGATGACATCAGGGCATTTGTACAATCTTTAGATGAAAAGCCTGTTCTAGTCGGCCACTCCCTGGGCGGTGTTATTGCACAAAAATTGGCAACTATGGGTTTGGCAAGGGCAGTCGTGTTGCTTAACGGAAGCGTAAACTGGGGAATACTGCCCACCACAGAAGAAGAGCGTGCGCTGGGCAAGCTGTTTATGGCTGCGGGTGAATTTTGGAATGATGTCCTGTTACCGGATTTCGTGACAATGGCGAAATTCGGGTTGAATAAACTTAATCCAGACGACCAGCACAAGGTCTTCGATCGATTAGGTCCTGAATCTGGGCAAGTCTTATTTGAATTGTTCTTCTGGATTTTTGACAGCAATAAAACAACCTGGATTGACTATCAAAAAATCAATTGCCCCACTTTAATGGTTTCGGGAACCGATGACCTGGCAATCCCCCCTTCCACAGCAAGGTTAATTGCTGAGTGGCAAGGAAAAAATACCACCTTCTACCGAGCGGAAGGTTATGGTCACTATTTAATGCTGGAGCCAAAATGGAAGCGGATTGCAGAATTCTGCAGCAAGTGGGTAAGCCAACAAATTGAAGAAACCACCTCCGCTAGTAATAAACCACTGTGAACCCTTTGCTACACCAAGCCCTAAATCTTCCTCTTCCCTTTTCTCAAGTGAGATACTCGGCTAGATAATCGATCAGCAGCCTGACTTTCGGCGCGATATATCGATTGCCAGGGTAAACTGCATATACCCCTTCATCCCTATCTTCGAGATCACTTAAGAGGGTGATTAACTTTCCTTCAATGATATATTGCTCGACATAGTAATCGGGCAACTGTACAACCCCCAGGCCTTTAAGCGCAGCATCTAAAAGCGCCCCACCATTGTTGTAGCGAAGGCTACCTTTGACCCTAAGGTTTTTTTCTCCATCCCTGGCATTGAATCGCCAGTAATCCAGTGTACCCAGCAGGCAGTTGTGCCTGTTCAATTCCGACAATGAGTGCGGGGTCCCGTGCTCTTCAAGATAATCCGGTGAAGCGCACAGGTGAATTCGCCGATCCGCCAACTTTCTTGCCATCAAGGTTGAGTCCTGCAACTTACCCAGGCGTATGGCGATATCGTAACCCTCATCTATAAGGTCAACCTGGCGATTGGTGAAATAGGCATTGACCTCAATCTTAGGGTTTTGAATCACAAAATCATTGATCAGTGGTGCAACCTTCTTTTCAGCATAAGTGACCGGTGCCGTCAGTTTGATTTTGCCCTGTGGGTGGCTCTGTAATTGAGTTACTGCTCGTTCCGCCGCCTGCAGCCCATCGAGCACCCCCCGGCAATGCTGGTAAAAAAGCGTACCTTCTTGTGTCAGTGACACCTTGCGCGTGGTTCGATATAGCAGTTTGACATTCAAACGGCTCTCCAAAGCACTGACCTGGCGGCTGACTTTTGCAGTAGAAATAGCCAGCCGCTGCGCTGCGAGGGTAAAGCTCTCGCTTTCAGCAACATAAACGAACTCTGTAATGCCTTCCCAGTCTTTCATTATTGCAAATATGTAAAAGTAAGTTTCAAAAAAACCCAATTATAATCAATTCTGCAATCAATATAATGGCTCCCCAGTCGTCACAGCGGGGCCAACCAACTCCAGGCCCTGAATGACATGATTTAACAGCGAGTAATCTAATGTCTGAACAATTTATCAAGTCGAAGGCCGCCATCGCTTGGGGGCCTGGCCAACCGTTATCGGTCGAAGAAGTGGATGTCATGCTGCCAAAGGCTGGTGAAGTATTGATCAAGGTCATTGCATCGGGAGTGTGTCACACCGATGCTTTCACCTTGTCTGGCGACGACCCGGAAGGCAAATTCCCCTGTATTTTGGGCCATGAAGGTGGCGGTATTGTCGTGCATGTCGGTGAAGGGGTTACCAGTGTCAAAGAGGGTGATCATGTGATCCCCCTGTACACCCCAGAATGTGGCGAGTGTAAATTCTGCAAGTCCGGCAAGACGAACCTCTGCCAAAAGATCCGTGAAACTCAGGGGCAAGGCCTGATGCCCGACGGCACCACACGCTTCTATAAAGATGGCAAGCCCATCTACCACTATATGGGCTGCTCGACATTTTCGGAGTACACCGTACTGCCAGAGATTTCACTGGCAAAAGTAAATCCGGCTGCACCGTTAGAGGAAGTCTGCCTGCTGGGTTGTGGTGTCACTACTGGTATGGGCGCCGTGATGAACACCGCCAAAGTTCAAGAAGGCGATACTGTTGCGATTTTTGGCCTTGGGGGCATTGGCCTTTCGGCGATTATCGGCGCTACCATGGCAAAGGCCTCGCGAATCATTGCCATCGATATCAATGAAATCAAGTTTGAATTAGCCCGCAAACTGGGGGCGACGGACTGCATCAACCCCAACAACTACGATAAGCCAATTCAGGAAGTCATTGTCGAACTCACCGAGGGCGGTGTGGATTATTCCTTCGAATGTATCGGCAACGTCAATGTGATGCGCTCCGCTCTGGAGTGCTGCCACAAGGGCTGGGGTGAATCGGTCATTATCGGTGTAGCTGGTGCCGGCCAGGAGATCTCCACCCGCCCATTCCAGCTGGTAACAGGCCGAGTCTGGCGCGGGTCAGCATTCGGCGGAGTTAAAGGACGTTCCGAATTACCAGACTACGTAGAGCGCTACCTGAATGGCGAATTCCAGCTCAACGACTTTATCACCCACACCATGAGCCTGGATGACATCAATAAATCTTTCGATCTGTTACACAAAGGCGAAAGTATCCGCACCGTCATTCACTTCGATCAATAACCAGCAATGATCAATTGGGCCATCCCTTGGAGGTGGTCCAATTAGGGCTATCCATCATGTCTATTGAAAATATCAGTGCCAACCGGAGTTTTGGCGGCTGGCACAAGCAATACCTTCACGACTCACAGTCACTTAACTGCAAAATGCGTTTTGCTATTTATTTGCCACCGCAAGCTTCACAAATGCACAAGGTTCCGGTGCTCTACTGGCTGTCAGGTCTGACCTGTACCGATGAGAATTTTATGCAAAAGGCAGGAGCCCTGCGCATTGCCTCCAAACTGGGGATAGCCATCGTTGCTCCCGACACCAGTCCCCGTGGAGAATCTATTGCCGATGATAAAGCCTATGATCTGGGGCAAGGTGCTGGATTTTATATCAACGCCACCCAAGCGCCCTGGAGTCGCCACTACCACATGTATGATTATGTGGTGGAAGAACTGCCAGCACTTATCGAGACCACCTTCCCTGTGACAACACAGCGCGCCATTGCAGGACATTCAATGGGGGGCCATGGTGCACTGATGATCGCCCTGCGCAATCCGGCAAGTTATGTTTCCGCATCAGCCTTCAGCCCCATCAGCAATCCTTCTCAGTGTCCGTGGGGACAAAAAGCCTTTGAAACCTATTTGGGCAAAGATCGGGATAGTTGGCGAGACTACGATAGCAGCGAACTACTCAAAAATGCCGACAAGCCTGTGCCGATGTTGGTGGATCAAGGGGAAGCCGATAGCTTTCTTGTTGAACAGCTGAAACCCGAGACGCTCGAAGAAGCTGCCAAAGCAAGCAACTACCCGCTCCAACTTCGCCGTCATTCCGGTTATGACCACAGCTATTACTTTATCGCCAGCTTTATTGAGGAACATCTTCGGTTTCATGCCCAGCATCTCAGCCAGACATGCCCAAACTAATAAGTAAGGTCAATCGTTAGTCCAAGGCCACAGCTGCAAGGAGAGTTGTGGGCCTGGTGACCTATTAATTTTCTAGCTATTTAACTCACGCACCACCATCAGCCTCTCCTCGGTCATATCCGCAATAGCCCAGCGTACCCCCTCCCGACCAAGCCCCGAATCCTTAACACCACCATAGGGCATATTATCTACCCGCCAGCTGGGTACATCACCAATAACCACACCACCCACTTCCAAGGTATCCCAGGCTTGCTGGGCTTTGTAAAGGTCACGAGTGAATATGCCAGCCTGCAGACCAAAGGCACTGTCATTCACCTTGTCTAAAACATCATCAAAGCTATCGAAAGGCTCCAGAATTGCAACTGGACCAAATGCCTCCTGCTGTACAATGGAGCAGTCATGGGGCACGTTTTCCAATAGCGTTGGATCAAGCATGGCGCCATCTCGTGTACCTCCACAAAGCAGGGTTCCCCCGGCTTGAACCCCCTCTTCCACCCAGGTATGCAAGCGGGTAGCCTCTCCCTCAGAAATCATTGGGCCAATAAATGTATCTTCTGATCGAGGATCGCCTTTCTTAAGCTTTTTGGTACGCTCAACCAGACGTCGCTTCAGGTCTTCATATAGACTGCAATGTCCATAGATCCTCTGGACGCCGATACAGCTTTGACCCGACTGATAGAAAGCACCGAAAATCAGCCTCTCTACAGCATCATCAAGATCTGTATCCCGATCGATAACGCAGGCTGCATTACCCCCCAACTCCAAAACCACTTTCTTTCGTCCCGCCCTGGCCTTTAGGTCCCAGCCCACCGCAGGTGAGCCAGTAAAGCTCAGCAGCTTAAATCGATCATCCACCGTAAACAGCTCTGCTCCCTCTCTATGGCAGGGCAATACAGAAAAGGCACCTTTCGGCAGCTGTGTTTCGGCCAGAACTTCAGCGATGATTAATGCCCCTATGGGCGTGCGGCTAGCGGGTTTTAGTACAAAGGGGCATCCAGCAGCGATGGCAGGTGCTACCTTGTGAGCAGCAAGATTCAAAGGGAAATTGAACGGCGATATAAATGAGCATGCGCCCACCGGTACTCGCCTGATATATCCACGATAGCCCCGTGAGCGCTTGGATATCTCAAGATTGATAATCTCACCATTGATACGCACTGCCTCTTCAGCGGCCACATGAAATGTATCGATTAGACGCAGTACCTCGCCCCGTGAATCATGAATCGGCTTACCAGCTTCAATACACAGCGCTTCGGCCAGCTCTTCAAACCTTTCACGAAAACGTACAACACAATGCTGTAAAACTTCCTGGCGGGTGTAAGACGGCAAATTAGCCATCGGTTTTTCAGCCAAAAGCGCCCAGTCGATGGCACTGTCAATAACCTTGGCATCAGCCATTGCAACCCGGGTAGCTACTTTCCCTGAATACTTGTCAGTAACTTCCAGATCGGTGTTGGCATGCACTGCTTCATTGGCCAGGTAGTAAGGGTAAGATTCTTGCAGCAAAGTAATATCCTTTTACTTGAAGTCTTGATCTATCAAGAGCGCCCCAACGCCAGATACAGCATTGTGCCCATCGTCGGGTATAGATGACCCGCAGGCATATATCAAATGCGTGTTCATTGGCTTATTAGTTTTGCTATCGGGGAAGGACTTTCTTACTCGTACAAGCTAGATATGATGAAGAAGGAATCGAAACAGTGGAATCTTGTGAAGTTGGGGGCAAGCGCCCCACAACTTCATATTGACTGAGAACCAGCTACTTTTCGGTTAACCACATGCCAACAGGCTCATAATTAAACTTCTTATATACCGCTTTTTCGGTATCCGGGTTATCACTCTTCTTATCGATGTTATATACGGTCCAGTTTAATTCATTGACATTGAATTCGATCACTGCATATCCATAGATATTACTAACAAAATCTTTGATATGTGGGTTATTGACCTGAACCCCGCCATTTAGCAATGATGTAAACACACTGCCAACATCAATACCTTTCTCAATCGTATCGTTCATATTGGGAGAAGATATGGAAGGGGTCATCAGCTCAACGCCAACCAGGTTGTCGTAGTCCCAGTTGCTAATTTTGCTGAAATCAACTTTCAGGTATGAAGCGATACTGGAGTGGAGATCCCCTGTCAGCACTACAAAGTTATCGACATTGCTGTCCTTAACAGATGACAGGATCTTTTCCCGCTCCCACTGGTAACCATCCCAGGCATCATAATTGGCGTACACCAGCGAGCGCCCCAAAATAGTACCAGCCAATTGTGCCAGCAAAGTCTGGTTGCCCCACACTTTCCAGCGGGCATTGGAGTTAACAACTCCATCAATCAGCCAATCCCGCTGAGTCTTACCCAGCATGGTTTGGGTATCTTCTTCATAATCTGTGCACCAGTAGTTTTCCCAAGCTGTACCATCCTTGCACGGCTCCTTGGTTCTATAGGTGCGGCTATCTGTCATATACAGATCAACCAAGTCACCGAACTGGAAAGAACGATAAATCTGTAAGTAGTCAAAAGCGTGGCTTGCGGATTCATCGACTTTTACCCGTGCAGGGACATATTCGATCCAGGCCTGCTGAGCATCGCGACGCAACTGGCGCAGCTGGTCAGGGTTATTATCGCCGGTCTGGTAGGGATGAGATGGCACACCCAGAGTATCCCGCTCGTAATCCCAGTAAGCATTGTCTGCAGTTTCATGATCATCCCAGGTGATGATAAATGAGTGCATTTCCATCGCTCGCTGCAGGTTCTTGTCCTTGCGATACTCTCTGTAAATATGACGATAGTCCTCAAGATCCATCGCAACAGAGCCGCCAGAAGGCAGGGAGAGTGAATGCACTATCGAGCTTTCAAAGCCTTCGTATTGGGCATATTCATAGATAAAGTCACCCAAATGCAGTACGCAATGTACATCTTCGTCCGCGATATGGTTGTAGGCGTTGTAATAACCGGTGGTGTAATCCTGACAGGTAACCACAGCCATCTTTAGATTCTCTAGGCTACCGGTAGGCAGTGTGTGACAACGCCCAACACGGCTACTGATAGTCCCGTATTTGAAGCGATAATAGTAACGTTGGTCAGAAGATAAGTAGCCTTCCAGGTCAATGTTAACGGTGTAATCACGGTCTGCCGTGATATCGCTAGCATTAATCTCAGCACTTAGAATTGGCTGGGTAAACTCCTCATCCAGCGCGACATCTACATACAGAGACTGACCCGCGATATAGGAGTCAGGGTTAATGTGCGTCCAAAGGACCACTCCAGTTTGACTGGGATCTCCCGAGGCTACTGATAAATCAAAAACAATTCCGTCGTTGTCAATTTGATCAGCAAATGTGGTGCCGCCCAGTACAAAACGTGCATAGGTTTCACTATCAGTGTCCGCGAGAGAACGGACCGTAAAGGGGGTTAAAAGTGCAACCCCCATAGCCTGGACAAAGGTTCGGCGGGAGATGGTCATATATAAACTTCCTGTTATCGTACGTATGAAGAATCGGAAAGGGAGCGGATTCTATAGAAGAACGTACCAACAAAGAAGTTTGACTTTTTAGCTAGTAATCTCTTTTTCTCTCAAAATTAATACTTATGGAGTTAATACACAAAAGTCAGATGGAGAAAAGCAAAGTCCCCCTCCCCATCAGCTATGAACTTGAAAAACTTAGCGTTGTTAACCATTAGCAATCTGAAATCATCTCTGGCCTGAGATAAGCAAAGGCGTGCTGTACATAGTCGGCTTTACCTAAGGAAACACCTTGAGCTCTCAAGATTGCATAGGCCGTGTTGATATGGAAATAAAATTGAGGTAGCGCCCAGTCCCTGGCATATTGCTCATTAATCATATCGAAAGTCATCCCGTTCGGGAGCTTAATCGTCACAGGCTCACATACTGCTACCATCACTGTTTCTGGCGTAACGCTTCTTAAAAATGCCAGTGCCTCTCGAATTCGCTCTTGAGCTTCGGGAATAGATCCGGGGTTTTCACCAGCTCCCTGCCCTTCACGAGCCAATTGCTCCAGAAAATCTGGAAGCGCACGCCGCTTCAATCGAAATATTGCCTCTTGCGCCTGTAAGCAACTAAACCGAACCTGGGATGATAAGGGAAACATATCTGGAGCAAGCCTCGCTTTAAGGAGGGCTTCAGACTCATCTTCTGGCAATTCTGTTTTTGCCTTATCCAACCAACTAGAAAGGGCTTCCAATAGTTGTATATACGTAGGTAACAACAAATCTGTCAGGTTCATAATATATTTCCACTAATTTTTATTGATAAGCGACAAAATATATCTCTGGTACCATTCTAAAATAATAAGGGAGGCACAAGCATCATTTAGTGTCTTCTTGCCTCCATGTCTAAGCTAAATTCATAAGGCGTCAACTCGAGATAAATAAATGCTCAGGATACTCAGATATATTGCTGCTAGTTTAATGGTATTGGTGTCACTAGCGAATGCTGAATCTATTGACGTCGCAGTTAATGGCACGCTAATGCGTGGATTCGCCCTCGAAAAACACATGCATAAAAACCATGCCACTTTTGTACGAGAGGCTAAAACGGCGTCGATCTATCGCATGTGGTCAGTTGCAGACAAATACCCCGCAATGGAAAGAGTTCTCAACGGCGGCACATGGATTACACTGGAGATCTGGTCGATTCCGCAAGCCAACTTGGTCAACCTATTAGAGGAGGAAGCCAAAGGATTGGTTTTAGGTAAAGTTGCTTTAGCGGATGGAACACAGGTATTAGGCATACTGGGTGAAAACTATATTGTCCAAAACCAGAAAGATATATCCAAGTGGCATGGCTGGCGAGCCTATGCGGAGAGTATGGGTATGAGTAGTAATAAAACTGGTCAGTAGCACTAATATCAAATATTTGATTTAGACAATCGAAATGAGTACACATACAGAAGTCGCAGTAAATGGACCATTGATGCGTGGCCTGGCGTTAGATAAAAACTTAATACAAAACAATGCAACATTTGTTAGGGAGGCTAAAACAGAAGCCATTTACCGGATGTGGGCAATCAAAGGCGAATATCCTTCGATGCAGAGAGTGCGCACAGGTGGAACATGGTTCAAGGTTGAAATTTGGTCCTTACCTAAGGCCAACTTAATTGAAGTGCTTAATTTAGAAGCGGCGGGACTAACTTTGGGTAAAGTAGTCTTAGAAAATGGCGGGCAAGTTTTAGGGATATTAGGAGAAAACTATTTGACTCAGCAACAAGAAGATATTTCCCGATTTCATGGATGGCGCAACTATATACAACAGAAATCTAAAAACTGACGTTGAAGCTGCTTTTATTTGGCCCTAAACAATATCATTAGGTAGACAATCCACTCAGTCTATATCTTTGGGCGATATAGCTGCCTACCACGGCACGGTATTCCTACCCACTCTAAGCACCCTGCATCCAGAATCGTTACTACCGCCCCACCTCTCGAGTCTTCGCAAAAGGCTATATTCGTGGGTCGCTTACCACAGGTGGGTATACGTTCAGCCACCCTTCCCTCACCATCAAGAACGGTCACGTCACCTTGACCAAAAACTGCACAATATAATCGCCCGTCGCTACCGAAAGCTATCCCATCTGGCCCTACAAATCCCTCTGGCGCCCCAGCAACCACATTGCCGAAAAGCTCCCGCTTGGGGTGCATTAACGAAGCGAGATCGTAGCGGTAGATATTGCCGCTAATAGTCTCCCCTACATACAGCTGGCCCCGATCATCAATGGCAATACCGTTGGGAAAACGCAATCCGGAATCAAGCTGTCGCAACACATCTCCATTGCGAGGATCTATCTCTAATACCTGTCCATAGTAGCGACAAGATCGGCAATCAGCTCGAATCACCTGCCCCTGAACAAAAATATCCGGGTCAATCCCGGAGTCTGTTATGTAAAGTAAGCCATTATCACCAAAAACCAGATCATTGGGCCATAAGTAGGGCTGATCTTCTGGTCCGTCATAAGCTTCAATAAGATCCCCATTTAGCCCCATGCGAACAAGCTGCTTACCCCCTCCATCTGCAATCCATAAATTGTCATACCCATCGATTGCCATGCCATTAGGTCGCCGAGCAGGATACCCTATTTGTTGATATTGACCCTGCAAGTCAATACAGCTTATACAGTGCCGTCTAGATGCCATTTCAGTGACATAAATGCGGCCATCAGGCAGACAGACGGGCCCTTCTGGTTCTTGTAAGCCTCTACATAGTACTTGTCTCTCCATGCTAACGACCACAGGCTCGAGTTGGTATAAAAGGCATCATGTGTGATACGAGGGCGTATCAACGCCAGGAGGGACTAGTCCAGCCAACCTAATACGTTCCGCCAAAGACTCTCCTTGAACTCCTTTCGGAAAAACCCAAAGTGGCCTATTGATGTATTTCCAATAGAGCTGGTTTGAATAATCTCAATATCTGTATTCGCATTACAGTAAAAATCTCGCAATGCACGGACAGCCTTCTCTGGTGCAAAGTCCTTATCGTCATCTATAAGCAGGAACTTCATATCACACTGCATGCGCTCGAACCCCTCACGAATCGGCCGACCATGCTGATCGACAACGTAATCCTTATGTCGAGCCCAGTAAGCCCATTCACGAGCTATTCCTGCAGGTAAGTTCTCTCCACCCCAAAGTACTCCAGGCACCCATCCCAAAACATTCGATAGCAAAGGAAATGCGCAGTACCATCCGAATAATAGCTTTGGCTGATACCTTGCATCCCAATGCCCCCAATAGCCGCTCTGAGAAGAAACACAATACACACTCGCAAATCGCGTGTTATTTGATGCAAGACCTACAATTTGACCACCGACACTATGGCAAATGCAGTGCCACTCCAAGCTTTTAGCTCGTTTGCTACACCAGTCAATCACTGCCGCCAAATCTCTCTCCCCCCAGGCTCTTAAGGTCAGCCGTTTGTCCCTTTGACTCTCGATAGCGGACTTACCGATACCTCGGTAATCATAAGTAAGAACCAAATAGCCATTCCGGGCTAAGAAACAAGCAAAATCCCGATAGTAGCTCTGCTTAACCGCCATAGCAGAATTAATAATGATGCCGGCTTTGGGCACCTCACTCGGCGAGAATAGCCTTGCACCAAGCACTATCCCATCGTTAGTGGGGATTTGCTGAGCCTCAATCATTTACTCAAAAGTTGCCCCGTGTAATTCAACACAAAGCATTGGGGTAAGTTAAAATTTCACCCAATACTTCCGGTTTATAGCATGAGATATAATTAACAAGTTGATCCCTAGCAGGTATTTCCTCCTTCCAAGAGCAGTAAATTGACTTGAATATTCACTTTTCGACATTTACCACCCCCTAAAGACTAGAGCAAGTTAAAAGCCCTAATTATATAGCCCTATATAATTAGATTTGATGTTCCAGTTTATGAATTGAAAGGAGGTAGCTTTACCAAAAAGTCAAATAACATGGCAGACAATTGCTCTAGCTTTCCACTATTTTACCTGTAAATGTCCAAGTGAGCTGCACAAAAATATACCCTGCCAATAATCCTCATATTCACTATCAAAAGTGCTAAAACTTCTAAGTACTCTAAAATGCAAAGGGCAGGTTTGATGGCCGATCAATCCAGTCGCCAAGTTAAGGAGATTCGATTTATAGCTTATCTTATATTTCACCTGATTCACTTAAAATGATTTTGAGCTATAGACAACAGGAAGTTTAAGTGCATGTCTGATCGATTCAGTATTATTGTGCCATGCTACAACGATTCTGACCTTCTGTATAACCTATTACAAGGCTACACTTTACAAACCTTTCCAAAGGAAAATTTTGAAATTATTATTGTCGATAACAACTCGAAAGCCCCCAACATCCTGTCATGTTACAACCAGTTCAAGAACCACCTTAATTTAACTTTACTATTTAGACCTCAATTACCAGACCCATTCGCACTTAACTCGGCGCGAAACTTAGGGGTAAAAATTGCTAAACACGAGTGGTGTGTATTTACAGATAGTGACTGTATCCCTGCCCCGAACTATCTGGCAGAGATTCAAAAAACAATCAATGATTATGGGCCTAGTATCTGCATGACCGGGATAAGGGAATTTATTCACTCTAAAGATATTGTCCCAGCAGAAATGGACGGCGACGGCAAGTACCTTGACGCATGCCCTAGATTTAATAGCCCATCAAATTATGGACTCAGTAAAGATAGGCGCCTAGGGAAAATAGAGCAATTACCGAATACAGAACACCCCTGGGGGCACTTTTATGGCTGTAATATGGTATTTAAAAGGGAGGATGTCATTAAAGTTGGTTTTTTTGATGAAAAATACGATGGAACCTGGGGTTACGATGACATAGACCTGGCTTATCGAGTTATCAATGAACTCAAAGTACAGCCAATTTTTATGAAAGAAGCCATTGTCTACCACCAAGACAACATAAATTTAACAGAGACAATCAATGGCAAGAAGAACAAAATTAAAGATTTGAGCAACCCAAACTATCAATATATCTGCAAGAGAATTTCCGGGTATTATGAGTTTAGTAATCGCGAATTCAAACGATTTGGGCTAACAACTACTGCAAGCTAACAATTGACCTGAGTGACCAACTTAAACGCGCCTAAATATTGTTATACATTTTTCAAGCATCTATCAGATATCTGATAGTTCAATCTCACTAGAGAAAGATTTCAGAAACAGAACAACCTTATCAAGAGAGAAAATAGCCTCATTAACAGCAACCTCAATATGATAACCATCAGAAGCTTTACTAATAACAAAGACCAGTGCATCTCTTGTGATTGAATAGGTCGCGATACAGTCGACCTCTCGAGCAGGCAAATAACTAAATGTAAAGTCTTCATTGATACTTGATGTAACTTGTTTCCCAATTTTTAACATGTTGAGGAGTACCATTGCATAATATGCAATGTGGTACCTTTTTAATAGGTATATTTGATACCTAGAGAGTTTATTTAGAGAAAAATAGAAACCAGATGCCGTATTTCCTACCCCAGCCAGTCTTTCACCCTGATCCGGAATGTTGTGAATAAACTCTTGTGTAATCAATATATTTGCTCGCTGCCTTTCGAAAGTACTGACAAAATTATCTATAAAAGATTTCAAAACATTTTCGAAAGATATCTCGCTAGATTCAACTTTAGCTGACACCAATACGATGTCATCGAGATCTCCTTTTATACAACCCTTTTCCTCCAAGAGAAATGGATTTGGCTTGTTCTCCTTCCTATTAAACATTCTCAGACTTAAACCTATAAATATAGCTTGGGCCAGCCCTATAACTCGGTGAAAATTCGAGTATTGCCCATTACCCTTGTATACATGCATTATTGAAGAGTAATATGCATCTGACTTCTCCTGATCTTTCTTCAACAAGCAATTGGCATATTTAGAAAAGAGCAGGCCAGTGTAACCGGAAAAAAAATCATGATTTGCTATAAAGCATACAGACGTGCTATCAAAGTGGATGTAGAAGGGGATCTTTTCGACCTCCAACCTCTTATATAGGGCCTTCCTTCCAACGGCACCTGTCAGCTCTTTCCTCAGCGCCTCTATCTTTTCTAAGTAAAAGCGTTTTGGGTGAGGCGCGGTAGTCAATGCAACTAAGTCATAAAGCTTGTCTAGACAATCAGTAATTTCATCTTGGTTACTTCTAGTGACAACATTTATAAGCAGAGTAGATACACAGCCATAACCTTTTAAGTGCTGCTGGACAAAGCTCTCTGGCGCTTCTATCGGCGTGAATAATCTGGACAGAAAGTTGGACTTGTCGGCCACGATACCACCTTAAAAGGGAGGGTTTGCCACTTAATTTGATCACACACCATATAAATTTAGTCAACTACCCTTATGGCAACAATTACTTTAAGGTTTTCCTTTGAGCAACTTAGCATAAAGAGGACGTAGAAAAAAATAAGACAAGTAGTTATTATAAGCTAACAACCATTAACACAACTGTGTATGCGCCGGGGTCCATATCTAAATAATAACTAAAGAAAAACTACACGCCCATAGATACCTGACAGGGCTGTCGCAAGACGCATGTTTAATCAAATTATTTTCTTAAATTTAAAGCTAACGAAGCCTTATCTGATGATAAGCTTCACCATCTAAACAATTGGCAGACCAAGCTGCTAAAGTGACTCAACAACTGCAGTTGGATCAATCCTGAATACTGTTGCATGTGCCCACGTAGCCCCATAGAACCTTAACATGCTATAAATCGTTTGAGCCTGCTGAGTAAAGCATTGCCCTGCTCCAATACTGTTAAGCACGATGGAAAATCGTTCTTTTATATGAAAAGTAAATATTTCAATACTCAAAGCAACCTTTATTAAACTCAATAAACCACCTTCACTCTAACCTGAAATGCATCTTGAATTATACAGATAGGGAAGCTTCAAATTTCTTTAAGCCTGGAAAGGTAAGTATATTTTTTGATCCTGGAAAAATACTTATGCCTATGATTCCCATCCTTGCTCAGACCTAACCACACAAAAACATAAGCAAGCAAACTTCATTAAATGCAAAAAATAGCCAATAGTTTCAATACTTATAGAGGCTAACACACCGAATTAGTAGAAAGGAGCCAGAAAATGATTAAATAGCTTACTGATCTAGTTCAAGTGCCAACCACACACCACACCTATACAGCCCAATATAAACCCCACCTAGAGCTCAAACTTGAAAGGTGCAAACCCTACAGAGGCACCCTCCTCCATTTTTAAATGGGGGCTCGAATAGATTTTTTAAAAGTCAATTAGCTGGGACGCAAAAAACCTATGAAGCAATTTGATATATTAAACAGCTCGATTCAGTGTGTTTGGTTAGCTTCAAGAGTGACTAAACTATTGCACTATGGAAATGCTATTTGTTTACTTGTTACTCGGCGCCATCGCGGGTACAGCGGCAGGCCTCTTGGGGATTGGTGGGGGCCTGATCATCGTGCCTGCTTTGGTGTTGATTTTTTCTGCCACGGGTATCTCCCCCCAGGTGCTGACCCATATGGCGGTGGGGACTTCGTTGGCAACCATTATCGTGACTTCAATCAGTTCGGTCTGGGCACATAACGCAAAAGGTGCCGTTGACTGGCGCCTATTCTGGATTATGACTCCAGGGATACTTGTGGGGTCTTGGCTGGGCGGCGTGACAGCAGACTTGTTACCTGGTGCTTGGTTGCAGCTATTGATTGGCGTGTTTGCCATATTTATGTCCGTGCGTATGGGTTTAGGTGGATTGGCCTCAGCAACCTCACAAGAAAATGGCCATCACTTACCCGGGGCAGCACCTTTGATCTGTTCCGGAGGAGTAATCGGCTGGCTCGCAGCGATCTTTGGTATTGGTGGAGGGGCCTTAGTGGTTCCCTACTTATCGCACTTCGGTACAAAAATGCAGCGCGCTGTCGGAACCTCCGCTGCCTTTGGTCTGCCAATCGCTATTTCTGGCTCAATCAGCTTTGCCGTGCAAGGGTGGGACAATCAGCTACTACCAAAGTGGAGTAGTGGTTATATTTACTGGCCGGCTTTTGTGGGAATTGTACTTACCAGCGTGCTCTTTGCCAGGCTTGGTGCCAGCGTTGCACACAAGATATCTGCTAAGCGCTTAAAGCTGTGCTTTGCCTTACTGCTTTGTATTATCGGGGTTCGTTTTATCTGGCAAAACTTCAATCTGTTAGCTGGGCTAGGCTAGACCTACCCTCTGGATTGTTTTTAGCGGATCGGAAGTAAATAGTCTATTCCTCCCAAGCATCTATTATCAGATGCTCGCAATAGCCTTTGTGGTTTTAAAGACTACCAGTCGAATTACTCTTCCCAGCCCTTCGGATTACGCGACTGAACCATCTTTATAGGATATTAGTAACACAATGATTGGTATTTACCCCTAACGCATACCTACCAAACATTATGTACTTAAAGTGGAAAAGATTATTTTTAGCCATTGACAATCTCTACTTTCAAATTAGGAAAGACTGCCACCCGCGTTAAACTTGCCAGCAGGGAATTGAAATTTTAAAGATGGAAGTCCATTAAAATATAGTTACGAAAATATTCATATTGGATTTTACACACAGGATAGACGACATGTAGGCCTCCGAAAAGAGCGCCGTGTTGCCGAGAGCACAGCGCCTATCTCTGCACAGCCCACTATATCAATCAGGCACTGACCATTTCTGAACCGGAATTTTTTGAGGGTTTGTTCAGACTTTGTGAGATAGTGGGAGCAGTACAGAAATCTAATATTTGCTTCAATATATGCTGACATCTTAGCGCGGGCTATTGCCGATGCTTCCTCCACTTCGCACGCTGCAACATAGTTCAAACCTTTTATTACATTTATCTCCAGCCGCATCAACTTTAATGAAATTTATTCTAGTAATAGATTAACTCCCCACCCTTTCACTCTTGAAAACCTTATCAAAGAGCTAGCCAGCATTATTGGTAAAAACTATAGAATCAGCAATACCAATTAAGATAACAGTCACCCTACTTGGCCTTCGACAAAAATTCTAGTGATTCCATGTAAAGCTTCTTCAGATGCTCAAACAGAGGGACTTCACCAGATTTCCTATCAAAATAATGCCCCTTTAGAGAAATTATTAAGTAATCCACAGAAAGGTAGATCAAGAGAACTAGAATGGCGCTCTCAATTCTAATAACTCAAAAATGAGATTTTGTCGACAATTTCACAGATAACAATCGATTCCAATCGCACATTTACGGGCAAACTTATGAGCAAGCTATTCAGCAAAAAAACTTTGGCACTGGCACTTACAGTCATACTGGCTTCATGTGGAGGAGGTGGAGGCTCTTCTTCAGATTCGGACCCAGCCCAATCATCTGGCGACAATGGCGGGGGCCAAGGCTCTGGAGATGGTGGCGGTTCAGGTAGTGGTAGCGGCTCTGGGGATAGCGGATCGGGGACCCTTCCAGACAACGAACCTGGTACCGTGACTGTTGGCGATATAGAAACGGCAGATCTGGGGTTTGCACAGATTACTTCCCGGGATATCACATTGCCGAATGGCCAAACCAATGCCGAAGAAGTCCATGGACTCCCACACTATATAGCCAGAACAGACAGTAATCAGGATGACAATCTACAGTCTGTGCCCATGCGAAGTTACACCACAGCTTGCGCAACCGACACTGATAGGCCCAGGATGTTTGTTTCCAAAACCCTTAGCGAAGGTAGTGGAGAAGATGAAACCACTTATGGCACTGTTTATGAGCTGCAATATAATCCTGAAACTCTAAGCTTCGACCAAACCGGCAATACCACAATTCTAAAACAATGCTACGAAGCCCATGGTATCGCAGCTAGCGCTGATTGCTCACGGGTTGCGGTCTTGTGCAACACCGAATACCAGGCAAACGAGCGCTATGACGTACAAGGGGATCTGGTTGAGCAATACGGTAGCGACTGGATGAAGATGGAAAATAATATCAGTGCTATTGACGGACGTATTGAAAGGGATATCGGCCTGATGATATCTACCAATCACAGTCAATACATTGGCTATTTTACGGACCACCCCACACTGAAGTTCGAGGACTTCCTACCTGGACTAAAAGAAAATTTCCCCGAGACTGACTTCGGCGACTCCCCGACCTTTAAGACAATTAAAGGTAACGAAATGCAAGAGGAGATGGCTTATATAGTCGATCAACTCTCTGAAGCCGATTATAACGCTATGGTCGAGTATATTCGCGAGAATGGCTATAAATATAATGATCAAATCTGGCTAATGGAGTGGGATAACTTAGCGCTTAGCGAGAAGCCTGCGGCCTACGTTGTAAACAAGATGCACGGTGGTGGCCACGCCGGAGCCCAAGAGCTTATCTATGTCGAGAATGATAGCCAAGGCCGCACCAGCTACGCCTTCTCAGTAACTGCTCGGGTTTTTGATAGCAGCTATGGTGGCTCCCACTATTCTGCTGGAATGACTGTTATTGATCGCGATAACTGGTCCTTAAATATGAGTGGCAGTAATAACAGAGGCTGGTATTGGCTTTGCGGCTACGGTCATGTCTTGAATATCCGGGCATTTTATAATCCTGGTACCGAAAAATATGGAGCGATTTGCACTAGCGATGGTGGTCAATATAATCAATCGCGCGGATTAAATACTATTGCCATCAAAATGGAGGATATTTCTTCTACCAGTAGATTTGAAGGTTACTACAATTACCTGATCCCCTCCGACAATGCATTTTTCTCTAACGGAGGTGGACATACTGTAGTCCCTGTGGATGAAGATACTAACTTATCTCTCATCGTCTCCCCCAAGTACATTGATGACGAGGAAATGAATCGCTTCCTGCAAAGCGAATACGGCATTGATACCAGCACTGAAGGGCCTTTTGACCAGCAATGCTCATCCGATGATACGAACTGCTTCTTTTCCTACATGTCAAACAGCGATAATCCAACCGTTTCAAGACAGGGATTACGCAGTGGGGATGCTCTTGAATCCTCATCCCTGACTCGCATTGGTATTGCTAAAGTGGATGGTGAGGGAAGTATCGAGGGGGAAGGCTTTAAATGGCTTGTAGAAGAGCCCGACTGTCAAATCAGTGACCCACAACTTATCGACTTGAAAAATGGGCGTTACCTATTTGGCTATGCGCAATTTCAGTGTATTTCCGACAACCTTTCTTATAACCGGAGTTCCGCTAAAAATGGGGCAATGCGGATGCTTGTTCCGAAAGCCTACTATATTATGGAAATTGATGCAGACCTAAATGTATTGGAAGGCCCTGTAAAGCTGACGAACTTTGGTTGGGGCGGACTTGACGAACCTGTCTTCATGGGCAACGGCAAAGTCGCTTGGTCATATATCAAGAACCCTACAATTGATAGTTACGGCGGCGGCAAGCAGAACGTTTGGCAAGCGATGATCTACCACTCAAATAGCGCTAATTGACCTGAGCATATAGAGAACGACTAGTTTTTGTGAAATGGAAAGAATAACTCTCCATTTCACAAAACTAATATTTGTGAGTTTTTGGAATCTCACAGCCACAGAAACTCTGCTCTCCTTTTAGCACTACATTGTCCCTATCTGAATAAGGAACTTAGAATTGCGCCACCTCTCCACTAGATAAATTCTGAACTAGTTGGATGATGCAGCAACATATCAGTGTAATCACTTAAATAACCTCAAGAGATTTCGAGACGACACAGTCGCAGCTTTAGGTACGACAAGCATTAATATTCCACTGGCTGCCAAATTAAAAAACAATACAAGTCCTACATAGCCAGCACCTTGCCTCACAGTAAGCAGAATTCGTTAGATTCGAACCCTATTACCACTGGGTGTCCCATTGTGCATGAAGAGAATTTTTCGCAGATATCTAAATTTGTTGTTGACTGTGAAAATCACGACTAACACATTAAGTCTAGGACAAATATCCCGACCTCTGTTTCTCACGAGACCTCTTCCTATACATCAATACAGATTAATTACTACTAAACCTTACCCTATATCAACAAAAAAAGGTGCTGAACTGGCCAACTACTGAGACTGCCCCTCAATGGCACCAAAGTGCAATTAAGCACACAGAATCACTTGCACCTTTACTCAAAAAAAAACGAGAAAAAACACTTTGCAAAGAAATGTAAATCTCTTAAAGTTTCTCCCGCCAACACGAGCCCGACTCCAATTGGCAAACTATTAGTAGTTGAAGGATTTAACTTAATGAAAAAAATTTCTGCATTTATTTTTTCCACCCTACTCATCATTTGTGGGCAGGCAAATGCAAAAAATACACTTGAACCAGGCACCTGGTTACAGTCTGGCGAAAAATTAGTATCAAACAATGGTCGGTTTGAGCTTATTATGCAAACGCCAGGAAATTTGGTGCTATACAAAGTTGGCACCAACAGCAGCACTGGGGAGAGATGGCAAACAGCATTATGGGCAACCCGCACCGGAGGCAACCCAGGTAATCCAGGTGCAAAAGCATTTATGCAAAGATCCAACGGTCAACTTGTAGTTTACACTGCAGACAACAAACCTCTGTGGGTTTCTGGAACTGCAAAAACTGCAAATAAAGATACCAGACTTTTCCTGATGGACACTGGAAATCTAGTACTTTTAAAGCCAGATGGAACTCCTATTTGGCATACTGACACCGGCCCTAAAGAATGTAAAACTGAAAATGTCCATATGTGGGGCGGCAGCATACAGTATGGCGTAACTTTCCCTTCAGAACAGAGCTGTAAGGCTTACGTTCCCCTGCTTCCTAGTTCAGATAAATATTGGGCACCTGCTTCTGGTCCCGAACCTTGTGTAATATCCCCGGCATATGCCGGTAAGTATCCACAAACCATTTGTGAATAATTCTTAACCGAGCCATCCTAAGGGATCAGCCCCTACTTTTTAGGGGCTGATCTGACTAACACGCTTCTTCTTTAAACCTCTAAATATAAAGTTATTTTTATTGACTCAATCACCCGAAGACCTATAAACCTGAAATTAATCGATTTCAGTTGAAGAGACCTTGCTACAGTGAATGCTGTAAAATCAAAAACCATATTAGTATATGTAAAATCCAAGATAGCGCTCTTAACTTTAATGTAACCCCATGAGCACTGCCCGAGTGTGCAAAAGGCAACCTTGTAAGAAGCTTATAATTACTAGATGAAGTTATTCAGGCTTAGTATACATATATGAGTCCATCGACCATTGGGCTAATGCCGAGCTTTTTTCCGCAGCCAGCTAATCTTTTGATGAGACTTTTTCTAGGTGCCATCCAAAATCACAGCTTCTTAATTTCTAGTAAATTTCTTCATAGTTTGGATACGTCTTAGATCTAAATCGGTAAGTGATGCTCCTAAAGCTGTTACCTCTAATGTTGCTGGCACTGCTCTCTCATATTTTAGGTTCGATAATTTATTCTGTACTATTGAGGCTGGTGCAGTTCTCAGTGTATTCCAAGGCAATGTAAAACTGAAGATATCTGGCCAGGGCAGAAATGACGATCCTGTTTTCCTGGGCGGCGGTAAGCAGAACGTTTGGCAGGCGATGATTTACCACTCAAATAGCACTAATCAATTCATCCATAAAAAGTTAAACTAGCTGTGATAAAAATGTAGGCTTTTGCTCTCCAATTTTATCACACAACTGTTAGGCCTCCATAACCTCCAAAGATAAAGAAGTGCTATTCATCCATTTATCGATCGATGGCAAATCCCTATCGAATATAAACTCAAAACTACTGTTTCTTCATACAATGACTACTGGATCGGTAGAATAGTACGGCATCAGATCAGTGCAATTGCCTGAAAATACATACCCAGATGCAAGTATGCTAACCTCCCGCCTAAATAAAATTAGTCACTGAACCACAAAAACTGAACCGCCCTTTCTTTATTGAGTATTGAATTTAGAAGTCGCTACCCAATAAGGAAATGGCTATTACTGTTCATGTCTGGAAGAAAAAGACCGGGAATGTCGGACATGCTTCCATCACCATTGATAACACCTATATCAGCTACTGGCCTTCTTCAGCGGCAGGGAAAAAGGACTTTAAAATCGGGCGATCGCACAGCCCTTCCTTTCCAAGTGGTTATCGAGTTGATAGGCGCCTCGAGGGTGGTGATGTGGATCAGAACATTCTTATCGATGGGCTGAATGAAACAAAAATGATTGAAGCCTGGGAAAACTTCAAGGGCGAACAAAAGCATTACAATATGAAGGATCAGAATTGCTCGACGGTCGCTGCCTGGCTACTTGAGACTGGCTCAGGGTTCGCATCACCTGGAAAAGGAGGAATCAAAATCAGTGACTGGGCAGCGAGCCCTATTCACCGTATTCTCTTCCAGTTACGCTTTTTCGGTAATCATATTGATATGTGGACACCCAATGATGTGTTAGCTTATGCGCTACAAATTCGAAGCCAGATAACCTCATGAGCCTACCGCTATTCTACTCGCCAAATTACAACATCAGCTTGCCGCTGCTTTCCAGCTTGCATCCTTTTGATGGCTGTAAATATGAGAAAGAATTGGCACTGATTAATGCCGAGTCAGAAGCGAACATTGAGTTAAAAGTTGTTTCAGAGCCTCTTAGTCAAGACTGGCTGTTATCTGTACATACGCAACCCTATTTAGATAGCTTGCATCAACCGAAAACACTGGCTCGCGTTATAGAGATGCCGCTACTGCGCTTGCTGCCCGCAGGCGTTTTAAATAAATATTTCATGAAACCAATGCGCTTTGCAGCAGAAGGCACTTGCTTGGCGGTACGGGAAGCCTTGAGCCAGAAAACCTCTGCTTTGAATCTCGGTGGAGGTTATCACCATGCATTCGCTGGTCACGGTGAAGGGTTCTGTGCTTTCGCCGATGTAGCCATTGCTATTAATCGTGCCCGCGAACAGCACCTGCTCTCACCAGATGACAATATCTGGGTAATTGACCTTGATGCCCATAGAGGGAATGGGTTTGCTGATTGGGCCATGGAGGACCCCAATATACATATCTTTGATATGTACAATATGCAAGCCTACCCCGGCTTGCACCCCGATGAGCAGGAATCTCGCTGGCCATTTTTAGTCCCCCTAAAGCAAGGAACAGATACTGAAGGTTACCTCAGTCGGTTGGAGTCGGAATTTTCGGACTTCATTAAGCAGAGTCCGCTGCCTAAATTGGTTATCTACAATGCAGGCACAGATATTATTGCCCAGGACAAGCTGGAGGGGCTCCAGGTCAGTATCGATGGGGCCAGAAAAAGGGACCAATGGCTGGTTGACCAGATTCAATCGCTGGATGTGCCTATGGTCACCGTAACCAGTGGCGGCTACTCCGAAAACTCCTATCGTCTAATAGCTGACTTGGCGATTTACCAGGCAAAAAAGGTAACAAGTTGAAGCTCTGGAGAGGCCTCTGTCATTGAGAAAAGTGGCCTAGTAAACAACCGCTCCCTAACCCACCAAATTTTTCAAAGACTTTTGAGTATTTAGGCACTTGATTGACGCTGGAGTACTGAGCACCAAGTTACTCTTTGAGCTCTTTCGCCCGCAACCAAGCCAACCCGAGACCAGCGGCAACCGTAATACCCATGCCTATCACACCACGGATACCGAATTCTGTGCCAAACATAAAACGATCAGCTAACACACCGACGAGGATCGCACTGTAAAACAGTGCCCCAACGAGGTAAGCAGGTGCAACACGATTAGCGATCGTGTAAGCAAGATTCTGTGGAACAAACAGCAGTGCGGGAATCGCGAGAATCCATAGCGACGATGTCTCTACCTTCGCCCCCTCCCAGAATACAATAGATAAGCTAAAGACCAACATCCCAACAGCGAAATAGAACATGATGCGCTCAGGTGGCTCGGTCCGGCCTGCGACACCGGTTGTGATACTACCCGCTGCACGCGCTACTCCCGCCAGCAACGCAAGGAGTGAGTAGGGATTGAAAATGCCCTGAACACTGTGCTGGATCAAAATGAGGCATACGCCCAAGAATGCCAGTATCGCAAGAAAGATAGTGGCGATACTAACCCGGTGACCGAGGAATACTCGGGCCATCAACATGGCAAAGAATGGATTCGTGCTTTCCAGCACCAGGGCATCTGCGATGGGTATGCCCTTGACCGCCCAATAGAAGGCAGCAAAATAGACAAAACCTGATATGGAGCGAAGGATAAGGATCTGGGGATTCACCGGCCTTATCCCCGCCATCCCTTGTCGCATCAGAAGAAACATACCCGACAATGGAGCAAGCAATATGACCTGTGCAGCCAATAGCAGAAATGGGCTAAGGCCTGCACCAGAACCCAGCTTACCGGCAATACCAAGCCCCCCCATCAACACTCCGCCGAGAAGAGCTAACCCAACACCCAGGGAATGATTTTGATAAGTGGATGGCAAACTGTCACTACCTTTGGCAAATAGAGGTCAAACCTGCCTGAGAGGCAATAATGATGCCTTCATTTATGCATCGGGCAGGTCATTACAGAGCAGAACACTATGTAACATTAGCCCTCCGATTGATTCATTTCCTATTGGGCTGGCCAAAGATTTTGACGCAGCAATTCCTTGCCTGCCGGCGTCAGTTTCCCTGTTACAAAAAATATGAACGTCATAATATGAAAGCTGAGTTTTGGCCACTTTTAGATCAAGAGTATTAATCCTGTCCCCAGTTCTACCTCAACAGATATACAGCGTAAGCGACTGTCGGTACTTCCTTTCCACCAGACCTAATCCCAACCCAATATCTCGTTACTTCTCCTTGCGGTTTATATCAAACCCTATGGGCTTTATCGCACAAAGATGGTTGGTAGCCCTAAATTACTTCAACTTGGCGGTGGAGCGTAAGAATCTATAGACGCTCGCTTGAATATGGAGATTGTACCTACACCCTATTTATTAAACTCGCGTTATGCCTTGCCGATCGCTAACTTGTATAAATATCACTGCTCTCGGAAAATTCTCTTAGTGTCTTCATATATTTTTCTACATATTTTAGAGCGCTTTCTTTGCTAATCAGTGGTTCGCAATATCCAAAAACAAACACTCCTTCTCCATCTATTGTACATGTCACTAGCATTATGGGGTGTTCTCCATGTGTTTGAACGGTCATAACCACACCAAAGTCAAAGAACTTCAAACGGCCCGTATACTCACCTATATCCCCTACATTGGATACGCAAATCCCAGATGTAAAGTAATCTTTCGCAGTACTAGAATATTTAGCCAAATGTTCGATCTCAACAAGGCTGTAATCGGGCACAAGTGGAGGTTTAAAAAAATGCCCACTTCTCAACTGCAAATAGACTTTTCTTTGAATTAAACGCGCGAGATCTAACAAGTTGAGACTAGTCTCATCTGAGGATAAGGATATAGTTAATACAGTTGTACATTCCCCTATAACATCTCGATCTATCTGGCGTTTACACAAGTACTGTGCATTTATAGGTAACATTAACTCTGTTGTTGAGCGGAAACCTGGTAAAGACCGGGCAGCAATAACAGCAATGGCATTATAAATAGAGGTAACCTGAACATTCTCACGCTTTGAAAGTAAGTGTAAATGGGAGCATAATTTTTTGGGGAGGACACGATACATAGAACATCCCTTTCGAAGGGAAGCGTTTACTGCCTGCTCTACAGGCCACTTTGAAGAAACATCATTTTCGTCACCAACTGCCGACTTTCTTTTTTTAAGATGCTTTATGGAACTAACATAATCCACCACCGATTTTTGCATTATCGAAGCAGAGGATTTATCTTCCGCCCCCCTCTCAAGTACCGATCCAAATCTCTAACCAAGAGTAATAAGGAGCGCCCATCCATGGCAGCATGGCTTACCATAAAAGCAATCCACCTTACTTCTTCATCCTCATTCACATAAACCGTGAAACGATAAGTATACTTATCCAGCTTAAGAACTTTACTTCCTAATCGCTTGAACTCTTCCTGATAATTTAAAGGCAATGCACCATGCTTTATTTCAAAAGGTATCGCCTTAAAAGCTACATCACAGAACCAATAAGCATGATGATTTTTTTTCTATACGAGAACGGAGCATTGGGTGCAGGTTATGGAGGTATTCCATTCCCTTTAGCAATTCTTCGACGCCGAGAGACTTACATGCCCTGAAAAAGACAGCTAGTTGAACCGCACCGTTTGACTTTTCGGTCAACTCTACAAAAAGTGCCTCCTGAGCCCCAAGCTTCCGAAAAGGTTTTGCTTTTTTCATTGCAGGCTCTTCCCAGTAGGGAGATCACTGCCAATAGTATAGAACGAGAAAGCGCTATAGCCACGCAACATTTGTAATAATCGATTCTACATAACCACTAGATTTGCACAAACCTCATAGATACCGGCGTTATAAGTGATGAGACCTCTTTCCCCTTGCCGTTTTTTTGTGGTGCCTTACTGCCCCAATAAACTGTCAGTTACTATCAACGCCGCTCAACATTCTCCGCCTAATAAAAACATATAAATGATAAGCAACAACTACAAATCCGACCTTGCACCCCATCTAAATTGAGTCGATTAACTTTTGGTTCTCTGAATCAAAAAAAGTGAATACACATAAGCAATGACATTCGTTAAATCAACCTGCATAACCTTTAAAAATATAACCAGTCAGCATCCAAGCAATAAGAGCCTGTTCTCGCTGTATACGCAGAGCATTTCCTTGTGGGAGAGATGCTAAATCAATGAAGTCGAGTCTGGTTTATTATGCTCATCAAGCCAATTTTCTAGTTCGCCCAAACGATCATCTAATCGTTCACCCAGCCCTTGAAATGCACTCGGTTCATCTATTAGTACCTCTAGCCCTCTGGCAGTTTCGCCCAAGCTTATATAACCACCTAAATAAATTACTTCTTCAGAAAAATCAGTCCCACCAGGTGCAATCAAACCCTATATTCCTACAATAACCAACACACATAGAGATAACGAAGAAGGCCAGCTGAATGTAGGCTAGTTGGCTTCCACAAAAACAAGTCAGGAACCTCATGGGAACCTATACCAACCCGCTGACCCTGAAAGAATGATACCAGATCGAAGTCCTCAATGGACGGAGCTATTCGGCTTGAGCTATTGCTCTTCAGCTCATTCGCTCCAACAAAACTATCTCCCGAGAGCTTAATTGCTTTCATCCTTACTGTGCTGAGAGCGCTCATCCCCAGGCTTTACGCAGGCGATATTAGCTAATAAGTGCACAAAGTTTTATTTCGCCATGAAGGTGCAAATCGACCATCAGCTAAAAACGCTAGCCCCGAACAAGTTGCTGGTCGGATGAAGCTTGAGAAATGTGAGAAAACGGTCAGTTGTTCTACCATTTATTGCTGGATAGCTCAGCTAGGTTGGATACGAGCAAACGAACTGAACTGGATCAGCTGCGACATAATGTAAAGTACAAATTTATCAAAGAACAACAAAGTAGCTTTCCGATTAGAGTGCTCTACCGAAGTAATGCAGCTAAATAAGAGTAGCTATTACATTTGGTGTCGCCATATTGTGATAGCCAAATAGATAACCAAACTTAGCAACCATACCATCGATTGAAAACCTTATTATTAGAATCTCTTGAGAGCCTCGAAAGCTGAAGTTTAATGATTCTGTTACGTTAATAAGGCATTAAAATTAGGCATTATTCAGTCCGAAAACCAACAAAAAAAATGGGCTTAGCAGTAAAACTCAAGAGGTGATTTACACTAACCACAGATAGCAAACACCACCTCCCAGCTGCTGAAAACCTTCTGAATAGGGATTTCTCACCGAATACTAAAAATCAAGTTTGAACTATGAATACCACTTACATCTGGGCCGTGCAGGGCTGGTTATCCTTGGCGGTGGTGTTTGATCTTTATTCACGCCGGATTAATGGCTGACACCTAGACCACCTGATGGAAACAGCCCTGGCAAGTCGTGCGCTGATATCTATCAATTTGCACACGCCACCAAAAGGTCTTCTGCACCAATCTGATCGAGGTAGTCAGTATACCAGATAAACACCAAGGGTTACTTAAGAAGCATAGAACGGTGTACTCAATAGATTTTCTTAAGCAAGAAGTTATAAAGGGATAATCGCTAGAGCGGAAGTCAGCGGAGCACTACGAACTCCCGCTTCAACTCACGAAACTCCAGAGGCAATCACCTAAACGCAATTATCCCAAAAAAAATAAATGCAAAGGAGAAGAATAGACAAAGCCACCACTTCATCACGTAGGGCTTTGACATGCATTTTTTAGACAAATTTCTCATTGAGGAAGTCTGTCTAGACAATTGCATCAACTTTTCTACGCCATCACCCCTAAGCATATAAAGCTGCCACAAATATCCCAAGCAAGCCATGCCCATATAGAAATAAATAGACAGCACACCCACACCAAGAAACCAGTTCAGGAGTAAATTCAAGCCAATAGTAAACGACCCTACATATACAAGACACGGAAATAAGAGGGCATCATAAATTAACCCTGGCCCTTTTTTAGTTTTAGGGTTAACTGCCAGCTTAACCATAGGTCCATAGAAAACCCAAAATGCAACCATCAGAAAATTATTCATTCCACCATACAACACTTTATTTCAGTTATTACTTTCCTTTACCAACTAGTCACCTGTTGATAAAAGTTGATTGTATTTTCACCAAAAGCCACGCCGCTCCCACGACCAAACCATAGGGTCTAACGCTTTAGCTGTCAAAAATGAGAGGGATAGATCCCAAAGCAGCTCCAAACTCACCTCCCTCCTGCAAGCCCCTCTATCTGATCTAATGTAAACACATCCCCTCCCCGATCGTGTGAGCTACACCCATGAGAGATGTCGCCGTTGTTGCCTATTGCCGAACTGCCATCGCCAAAGCCAGGCGGGGTGCGCTGAATGAAACTCACGGTATTTCTATGGCTGCCCATGTCCTGAGGGAGGTGGTTTATAAGGCGGGTTTAACGCCACAGGAAGTGGAAGACGTTGTGTTGGGGTGCGGCTTACCCGAGGGGGCTACTGGGCACAATGTCGCGCGCAACGCGGCACTATTTGCCGGCTTTGGGTCTCAAGTGCCGGGTTTTACTATAAATCGCTACTGCGGCTCTGGCCTCAATGCGGCTTCTATTGTGGCCAACCGTATTGCCGCAGGCGAAATGCAAATTGGGGTGGCCGGTGGCGTCGAGAGTATCAGCCTGGTGCAGTTCAACTTGAACCTGAACCATTTTGTCTATGAGCCCTTACAAAAGAAAGTGCCGGCAGTTTGGTGGACCATGATCCAAACGGCCGACTATGTCGCCGATCAATACAACATCAGTCGTGAAGATCAGGATCGCTATGTGGTTGAATCACAAAAGCGTGTTGCCGAAGCTCAAAAGGCCGGAAAGTTTGCCGAGGAAATCACGCCGTTTGATACGGTAATGGCAGTGAAAGATAAGGAGAGTGGCGAAACCAATCGCCTGAAAGTCACCTTGTCAGAAGATGAAGGCCCCCGCCCCGGCACAACCATGGAAGCCCTGTCTGCGCTGGAACCGGTGAACACAGGAGGGACGATAACTCCCGGTAATGCGTCCCAGTTATCCGATGGGGCCGCAGCGGTCGTCATGATGGATGCTGAACTGGCAGCGCAGAGAAACCTGCCTATTCTGGGGCTGTTTCGCGGTATGCAGCTGGGAGCGGTAGCGCCAAAAGAGATGAGTATTGCGGTAGCGCCAGCGGTCAGTCGCCTTATGAAGCGCCACCAACTCACCCAGGATATGATTGACCTTTGGGAGCTACATGAGGCTTTTGCCGTAACCACCCTATACAACCAAGCTGAACTCAAAACCCCTTGGGACATTACCAATGTTAATGGCGGTGCTATTGCGCTCGGCCACCCCTACGGTATGTCGGGCATCCGCTATCTGGGTTCAACCCTATTAGAACTGGGCCGGCGCGACGCCCATCGGGCAATTATTGGTGTCTGCACTGCCGGCGGTATGGCGACGGCTGCTTACTTAGAGCGATAAGGAATCAGCCCATGAACACCTGGAAGCCTATGGCTGCCCTAGTATTACTGCTACTGCTCCCCTTGGCGGGTTATCTACAAGAAGATATGCAGGGGGTAAAATTTGACACGCTGGTAGAATCGACCAAGGATTGGGCCGGAGATACCCTACCCCAATATCCAGAGGGGCAGCCAGAGCTCTCTGTAGTGCGTGTGACAATCGAGCCCGGCGCACGGCTACCAGTGCACAAACACCCCGTACCTAATAGCGTCTATGTTGCCGAAGGCACTTTAAAAGTTACCCTGGTTGACCAGGATAAAAGCCTAACTTTGGATGAGGGGAAAGCCTACGTTGAAGTCACCGATATGTGGCATTTTGGGCGCAATGAAGGCGACAAGCCGGCGACACTTATCATTTTTTACGCTGGTGCTAAGGGAATTCCGACAACGGTCTTTCAAAAAGATAATTAGGAAGCACCCTACTCTAATAACTTGCCGATGAATTGGCAGCTAACTGACGCGCAGCAGGGCCTCTCTAAGATAGCCTGGTAATGGGGTCTTTAGCTTTTCAGGGGATGATAGAGTGACATAGGTAATATTGGCGGTGAACGCTAGTATTCCATTCTCCAAAAAGCCTTTCGTTTGAAACGTAAAAGAGTGATTACCAATATCCGCAACAGAAACATGGATACTTAATTCTTGATCCCAGGTTACAGGGGATAGAAATTCCAGGTTAAAAGCTCTTACAGGTGTAAGAAAACCCAGCTGTTTCATTCTGGCGATAGCAGGCCCTTCAAGCAAAACAGCCATTGCATCATGGGTTGCCTCAAGTGCAAAAGATGAGAACCTTGGGGTGTATACGATTCCCTCGGGATCACAATCCCCGAACAGTACTTTTCGTTTGACGGTTATCATCGTATCAACCCGTTATTTCTTATCTGGGCTGGAATTATATGTGAAGGCCTCCACTCCATTCCTACCAAACCACCTACCCAAATCCATCATTGAGAGATCAAACCTCAAGGACCAAATATGGATAATACAGTTACTTCTGGTGGCACCAGGAAACGTACTGGCAAAATACTGGTCCCTACCCCAGGGCTTACATAGAGGTGTTTATCACCTTCAACAATATGCCCAATAGCAAAACGCTGCCCGTAACTTGAAGGTACTATGGGCCGCCCAATAAACGGCAAGTAGACCTGGCCCCCGTGAGTATGCCCGGCGATAGTTAATGACAGCTCCGCAGGCAGTTCGGGGAAAATATCCGGATTATGAGTGAAGGCCAATATCGTCTCACCTTCATCTATCCCTTGCATTGCTTTTTTAACATCGTGAGGCCCCTCCCAAAAATCACTGATTCCCACTAGTCGTAATTTACATTCGCTACTAACCAGACTTACTGACTTATCCTCAAGCACTGAAATTCCCTGGTTTTCAAGGGATTGCTCAACCCGCGCTGCATCAAGCCACCAATCATGATTTCCCAATACGGCAAACACCCCCATCGGGGCCTTGAGTTCTTTAAGAATTCCCGCTGCATCCTCCGGCGGAACAAATTTACCTCCAACAACCCCCTGAATAACAAAGTCACCGGGTAGGAGAATAAGGTCGGGTTGGCTTTTATTAACAGTCTCAACCAGGTTTTGTAAGCTCTTCCGCCCCTTGTAAGGGGAACCTACATGCAGGTCAGCAAGTATCGCGACCCTTAGCCCGTTACATTCCTTTGGCCAGGTATCTACGACAATATCATCTTCATTAATTCGGAAACTTGCAGGCTCAACGATAAATGCCCATACGGCCAACAACAAACCAATACAAAATAATACGATAAAAGTTATACGCCACTTACTCAAAACAAGGCCCAAAATTTACGACTAACACTCATTATTATTTGCCGGATGGCCATGACAGCTACAATCTGTCAGCTCCCGCATAATGTCACAGGCATTAATTGCCTGGCCACCCTCACATCGATTGCGTAAATCTACCAAGCTTTTTCGCAACTGCTTGAGCGATTCCAGTTGTTTTTCGACTCGTTGAATTTGATCATCAACCACGCTATCAATATCAGTGCAGCTTTGCGATGGAACCTCTTTTAATCTCAACAGGTTGCGAATATCCTCGAGGGGGATATCCAGAGAACGACAGTGGCGAATAAAACGCAGTTGTTCCAGGTGAGACTCTGAGTAAAGCCGGAAATTACCCTCTGAGCGAGCGGGCTCTGGCAGTAGCCCTGCCTGCTCGTAGTAACGAACCGTTTCCACTTTGCAGCCTACTCTCCTGGCAGCTTCACCAATCTTGTAAGCCATGCCACTCCCTCTTGACTCTATAGTTACTAGAGGGATTGTAATACTGGCTCACTGACTGATCTATCCGAGAGTGAATAATGGTCAAGCGCGATTCCAGCTGTGGCTGCAGCGGGGCAACCCAAGCCACAACCATGACGCCGATTCAAAACACCAATAACAATAGCGACAAAGGTGACCTGTCCCTGTTCTCCATCAGCAAGATGGACTGCCCCACTGAAGAGGGGTTGATACGCGCCAAGCTCTCCGGCATGCAGGGCATTTACCAGCTGGACTTTAATCTGGTGCAGCGAATCCTACAGGTGCGCCACGCGCCAGGTATGGAGAGCAAGATCCTCAACACCCTAACCCCTCTTGACCTGGACGCACGCCTGGCCACGGAAGATGACATCGATTCCGCGCCACCTACCACCCATGCAAACTGGTGGTTATTGGGCGCTGCCGGTTTGGCGGCGATTGCCTCCGAGGTCGTATTCTGGTTACAGGGGGGGAACAATTGGCTGGTAATGATACTGGCCCTGGCCGCTATCGCTGGCGGCGGACTCACGACCTACAAAAAGGGCTGGATCGCGCTCAGCAATCGCAACCTGAATATGAACGCGCTGATGTCCATCGCGGTCACCGGCGCCCTGCTTATCGGTCACTGGCCCGAAGCGGCAATGGTGATGGTGTTATTCACCCTGGCAGAATTAATTGAAGCCAAATCCCTGGATCGTGCCCGCAATGCGATTCGGGAGTTAATGGACCTGGCCCCGGAAACCGCCACCGTACAGGGTCCAGATGGCGAGTGGGTTTCCATGTCAGCCAAGACAGTTCCGGTTGGCACCACCATTCGGGTGCGCCCCGGCGAACGTATCGCTCTTGATGGGGAGGTAATACGCGGCAATTCAGCAGTAAACCAGGCCCCAATTACCGGGGAGAGCCTTCCGGTAGACAAAGGCCCTGGAGATGAACTTTTCGCCGGCAGTATCAACGAATCCGGGGCACTCGAATACCAATCTACGGCAGCTGCCAACGATAATCTGCTCGCCCGAATCATTCATGCGGTGGAAGCCGCACAAGGTAGTCGCGCACCAACCCAGCGCTTTGTCGACCAATTCGCCCGCTGGTATACGCCCCTGGTATTTGCAGTGGCACTGGCTACTGCGGTAATACCGCCGCTGCTTTTTGCCGGCAGCTGGATGGAATGGATCTATCGCGCACTCGTGTTACTGGTAATCGCCTGCCCCTGCGCACTGGTGATTGCAACTCCTGTCACCATCGTAAGCGGCTTGGCATCGGCCACCCGCCACGGAATCCTTGTCAAAGGCGGGGCCTACCTTGAGCAGGGGCGCCACCTTCGCTGGTTGGCATTGGATAAAACTGGAACCATCACCCATGGCCTGCCAACCGTCACGGATTTTAAAGTGTTAGCGCCAATGCCCGCGGAAGAGGTACAAACCCTGGCGGCGAGCCTAGCCGAACGTTCCGATCATCCGGTATCCAGGGCCGTACTTGAGTTTGCTCAGATTCCCCACGAACGCCTACAAGAAGTGGATAGTTTTGAAGCCCTGGCCGGGCGCGGCGTCAGGGGCAGAATTCAGGGAGATCAGTGCTACCTGGGTAACCACCGGCTTATTGAAGAATTGGGCATTTGCTCCGCCGAGCTGGAGCGCCAACTGGGAACCCTTGAGGAAGAAGGGAAGACTGTTGTGATGCTGACCCGGGAGAACTCCGTTCTGGCGATATTTGCTGTCGCCGATACCGTGAAGGAATCGAGCCAACACGCCATTGAGAGCCTTCACAAGCTGGGCGTGAAAACACTAATGCTTTCCGGGGACAACCAGCACACTGCAGATGCGATTGCTAAACAAGTCGGCATCGATCGGGCTGAAGGCAACCTACTGCCGGAAGACAAGCTCAGAGAGGTGGAGGCTCTATCTGGAAAAGGCCAGGTTGGCATGGTTGGCGATGGCATTAACGATGCCCCCGCCTTGGCACGTGCTGATATAGGGTTTGCTATGGGAGCAACGGGAACCGACACAGCGATAGAAACTGCTGATGTGGCCCTGATGGACGACAATCTGGGCAAGATCGCCACCTTTATCCAACTATCTCGTTCAACGGCCCATATACTTTGGCAGAACATTATCTTGGCGCTGGGCATTAAAGCGGTCTTTCTAGTGCTTGCTTTTGCCGGAGAAGCAACCATGTGGATGGCTGTTTTTGCCGATATGGGGACTAGCCTGCTCGTGGTTTTTAATGGGTTGAGAGTGATGAGGAAATGAGCCGGTTTGATATACGGTTTTTCTAGTTAACCGTACTAATTCAGCAATATAGTCTTTCCATTAACTCCGCTAGATACCGGATAGATTACTTGCTATTTAACAGCTACAGAGAAAATCTATAGGGTGTTACACTTGCCATTTCAATAATTGCAAAGAAGATTAAAAGTTTTGAACAAATTAGCCCTGATATCTATTATTTTTCTTCTTTGCAGTTGTACTGACTCTCCAACAAGCAAAAATTGCAGCTCTTACGACGAATGCCCCCAGTACATTGGCTTTTATAAATCCAGCATAGTAGACAGGGAAATGGCAAGAGAGAAAGGCGGGCCTGTTCCTGTTTACAAATCACTGCCAATATACCCTCAAGAAGCGCTGGAAAAGCAGATGGAAGGCTACGTAATTGTTGAGTATGACATTAATAAAAACGGCGATCCGGTAGACCCCCGAGTTATTAAAAGTAAGCCCTCGGGTTTCTTTGAAGAATCTGCTATCCAGACAGCAAAACACTTTAAATATGAAGCAACTCCAGAAGAGTTCAATAACATTAGAACCAAAGTCATTTATAATATTGCCGAGAATCAACCTGATAGCCAAGAAACATTTTTTGCATATTTATTGTGGCTAGCGATTTAGTTATTTTTATACAAGATCGCAAGTATAAGTATTTACAGCTCTAGCCTTCTATCAAATGCTTGGAGTAATATCACATGCAAATCGTAATACCCCTTATCAATTCCACCAGCGTCTAAAACTAATAAGGCTACGTGCCAGCAAAAAGGGAACCAGAAACTGGCCACTCATCTGAAGTGCAAACTTTGGCCAGAAATCTATTTCTTCAGAGAAGAATGACAATACAAGATTGCCTGGAAATAAAAATGTACCGAAATATGGCCAACCCCCACCAATTATTTTCCAGTTATACGCAAATGCCAGTAAGCCGATAGTCAGGGAAATTACCCCTACAACCAGTGAAAGCCGTAATCCTTTATCGCTAATCAACATTGCAACTCCTTGCTTCATATAGATTACTTACCTCGAACAACCTCTTTCTTGATGTAAACACCCAACCTTTTAGCGAGACGCACCAAGTTCCCTCGGTCTACGGATAGTAATTTGGCCGCTTTACTCCAGTTCCCATCGGTCTCAGCCAGGGCACCCCCAATGAGTTCACGCTGATAGTTTTCCGTTTCCACCCTTAAATCAATAGCCTCAGACAGCGACTCTACCGGTTTCTGCGGAGGCTTCTGAATAACCTGGTCATCGGGAATTTCAATTTGTGCTGCAGTAATGGCAACAATAGCTTCTGGAGAGCTACCTTTGCGGGCCCTAAGGGCTGCGCGGCTGATAATATGTTCCAGCTCACGAACATTACCCGGCCAAGCGTATCGCTGTAGCTTGTTGGTGGCCTCTGTACTGAGACGCAACTGACGAAAACCCAGCTTCCTGCGGGAGCGCTCCAAGAAGTAGTCTGCCAACAGCAGGACATCATTACCCCTCCGGCATAGCGGTGGGACTTCAAGGGGATATACAGAGAGGCGGTGGTAGAGATCAGCTCGGAAAGTACCGTTTTCAATCCCTTTGCGTAAATCCCTATTAGTCGCCGCTACAATACGAACATCTACATGCTGCACCGTATCTTTGCCTACCGGTTGAATCTCACCACTTTGCAATACACGCAACAGTTTGCTCTGCACCACAAGCGGTAACTCGCCAACCTCATCCAGGAAAATAGTGCCGCCGTTCGCCAGTAAAAATTTGCCGGGCCTCTCGCGATCTGCACCGGTGAAGGCCCCTTTTGAATGGCCAAAAAGTTCAGCTTCCGCCAGGGTTTCAGTCAGGGAAGCGCAATTCAGATAGACTAAGGGCCTCTCCTTGCGAGTCGACAACCTGTGGACGGTACGGGCCACCAGCTCTTTCCCCACCCCCGTTTCACCGAGAATCAGCACGTTGTAATCCGACCCAGCCACCAGCTCTATCTCACTGCGCAGGGACTGCATTTCCGCGCTCTCACCAATTAATTCACCTCCATCCCGCTCCAGTGCCTGCTGAGTTAGGTCTTTCACCAATTGCTCGGCATGCTCGGCGGAGTGTGACAGGGCTTTTAGCTTGAGGGCTGTGCGTAAAGTGGCCGCAGACAGCGCGGCTATCAGCTCCAGGGTTCGATCACTGATTCGGGCATAGGCATCCGCAGACATGCTATCCACTGTCACCAGACCAATCAGGTGGTTATCTGAATAGAGAGGCAAGCCCATACAAGAGTGCACGGGAAGATCTCCCTCCCTATCCAACAGCAAACCATCAAAGGGATCTGGTAGCTGACAGTCAGATGGGAAGCGGACTGGGTGTTCCGAGGCGCAGATTTGCGCCAGCCGTGGATGCTCATCAATTAGGAATCGCCGCCCCAGAGTCCTTCTGGCAAGCCCTTGGACTGCGAGAGGGGTGAGTGTTTCGCCATTGAGCCCAAGCAAGGCAACGGCATCGCATTTGATCGCCTTGCGGATAGTAGAGAGCAGACGCTCAAAACGATCGCTGTTATTAAGGCTGTTAGCCAGGTCCAGAGCCACTTCGAGCAGCAAGGTTGCGTTGGTATCTACCATAGCTAAATCAGTCCAAAAGACCTTTTAGGGTCATTATGACACGGCAACCACAAAGGTCAATTTGACACAAAAACACTAAGGATGATCCGCAACCCATTGTTTTTATTGTCATTTATATTTGGCATGGCAGTTGCTAAAGATAGATTAACGCCGTTTGAACCTGAGGCCGATATGCTGAATACGGAAAACCCCTTACTGCGTGAGCGTTTCAAGCTACTTCTAAAAGCCGGTAACTTTACGCTGCTTCTGTCAGTTCCCCTGCTAATTCTGACGATTGTTATTTGCTATCCCCTATCGCACCTGTTTTCAATTCCCGCGCAGGTCGCCGGACATATCTTTATGGTGATTAGTGCGACGTTTCTAAAACTGGGCTACATAGGTCGCGTGGTTGCTCAATACAATCTGGACCTTGAGGTTCGATAAAGGCTGAACCGCCGCCTCCGAATTCCCCCCTTCCTATTAGCAGCGAATAAATCAACCCAGAGCCCCTGCTGGCTCTGGGGCTCAGCATTGCCCGACACCTCAAACCACCGTGGACTATACTGACAGTCTCAGAGATAGCATTTCCTTCTAGGGAGACTTATGGCTGCCCCTCTGGTTGAGCCAAGGTCTCTTTTACAGGCTCTATAGCATAAAGGGCCAAAGTCAGGGGGTATCAAAATTGGGCTTAGCCTATACAAGCAGTGAGCTGATAGCCCTTACCAGTGAATGGAAGCTAAGCGTAAGATCAACCTTCCATGCTCGCCCCCTAGTCCACCCAAGCGAAGTGCCGCAAGACACTCGCTGTTCTCCAAATAAGATCACTACCATATCACAGATAGGTAACAGCAATAGCCGGGGCCTGTATTCGCCTATTCAGGAGCAGACCTAAATGTGGGAAATGATCGATGATGGAATTACTTTCTTTGCCACTCAGAGCTACGCCACCCTCTTTACGATGTTTTGGATCGTGGTGGTATTGGAATTCCCTAGATATTTAATGTCGTTTTTTACCTCGGTATTCTTTTTCGCCACAAAACCAGAGTACGAGGAGGACATTGAATCCTTGGGCAGACTCACTGCAGTCATCGCCGGTCACAACGAAGAAAACTCTATTGAAAAGTGTGGCGAGCGCTTACAGGAACAGAGCTATATCCCCTATGAAGTCATCGCAATCAGCGATGGCTCCACAGATAAAACCCGAGACGATATTCATTACCTGCAAAACAAGGGCCGCTTGGATGGCGCTCATGCAACAGAACTGCGTGGAGGCAAGGCCTCAGCCCTCAACTTAGGACAGAGATTTTCAACTGGCGACTTTATCGCCTCAATTGATTGCGATTGCACCTTCGATCGCCACGCTATGAAATACGTGATGCAAGGCTTTGCAGATCCCAGGGTTGGCGTGGTTTCTGGTAATGTAATTGTTCGAAACTCCACAGAAAATATACTCAGCTCATTCCAGGCCATTGAATATGTAATCAGTATTTGCTTGGGGCGACACTCTCTAGCGATGCTCGACCAAATGTGTTGTGCCTCCGGTGCCTTCAGTGCTTTTAGGGTATCCGCAATGAATCAAATTGGCGGCTTTGATGCCGGCGGAGGAGAAGACTTAGATATCACCTTTCGTTTGCGGGATTACGGTTGGAAAGTGGAATTTGCACCTGAGGCGATTTGTTATACCGATGTTCCCACCAGCATAACCGTTCTAATGCGCCAGCGCTTTAGGTGGGAACGGGATGCTATTCGTCTTCGTTACCGCAAGTACCTGCATTTTATTAATCCGTTCCGCCAAGGAATGCAGCTAAAAGAGTTTTTTCACCAATATGAATTCCTGGTTTTCAATGTTATTGCCGCAATAGCTTTACCCGTCTATTTAATCTGGCTATTCGTGCGTTATGGCGAAAATGCCTGGTTTATTTTAGCGGGAGCCCAGGTTGTATTAATTGCACTCGATACAATTACCTTTGCTTTAGCTTCTTACGCAACCCCAAAAGTCAAGTCACTTCCCCTTTGGCCCTATATTCCTGCCTATAGCATCTTTTATGTAAACTTTATGCGAGTCGTAAGACTGTATGCTTATGTTCAGGAATGGATCTTTAGAACATCCTATAAAGATTCTTTCGCCCCTTTAAAAGTACACCGTGTTCGTGAGTAGCTTGAATGAAGGCTCTGCGAAAACGACTACGCCCAGATAGCTTCGAAAGCGAGCAGCGAAAAACCCGGGGATCTGCCAGCCGACGAATATATCTGGCTTTGTTAATCTTATTTGGCATTGGTGTTATCCGATATATATGGGGCGACTGGTTTTTACTACGAAGCGATGGGTTGGTACTACGCGATCAAAGCGTTATTGAAATGGGCTACTTGGTAAAAGTGGTAGAGGTTGCCGTAGATGAAGGGCAAGCTGTTCGAGAGGGCGAGCTACTCTTAAGGATTGAATCAATGGAGCTACTGGAGCGAATAGCCGATCTCTCCACCCGCCAAGCTAACCTAATACAGATTTCTGCTGAATTCACTTTATTGGCAGAGACTGCAAAAAAACTACTTACTCCCGCCAAGGAGCGTAAAGTACAAATTGGCCGAATCGTAGATAGAATCAATAAACTTGCAAATAGAGGAGTAGTCAGCGAAGTCGGTTACCAAGATGTATTGAAAGATAACTTCGAGGCCAGTGAGACCCTGGTAAAATTACAAGTTGAAAGCGCCACCCTGGAAGGAAAACGTAGATCTGTTGATGAGGCAATTTATCGCTCCGAACAAGCGCTAAGAAAACTGGAGGAGCATTACAATAACGGTATTATTCAAAGCCCCACTTCTGGTCTAGTTGGGGCTTCAGTCCCCCATGTCGGCAATGTCTATGATGCTGGGGAGCCCCTTATGTCTATCTACACCGGGGAAGCCTATGTCCTAGCCTATCTACCCAATCAATATCAATTCGTGATCAAGCCTGGAATGGAGGTATTGGTTACTGGTGGACGCTTTAAAGACAAAGGGGTACTTGTAGAAATGATCCCCCTCTCAGCCGCACTACCCCAGGAGTTCCAAAATACATTCAAGCCCACATCGCGTAATCAGTTAGCGAAAATAGTCTTACTTGACCCATCAAAATTTCCGGTGAACGAGAAAGTTACCATAACCCTAAAGATTGACTGGATTGATGTCATTATTGATAAATTTATTAATTAACTTCCCCAGATGACGACTACCTTCTATGTCATACAATTATTCCTAATTCCCGCCAGGGACGTAGGGCACCTATCCCTGCCTATTGCCAATTTTTCACCTATCTTTTCTTAAATACTCAACAATCTATTCAGTTAAAGGGACGCCATATACACTACAGGCTACACAGTTACGCATAACTGGCATGAAATAAGCTAAAACACTCAGTTAATCTTTCAAACGCCAGCTGTTATATAGGTGTGGAGGAATCAGCATCTCCTTTTTAAGTGACGAATATAGCTTTTTTCGCTGGCCCGGCGACTCTAAGGTGACATCGCATACCGGTGAATCCAAAGACGCTATTTTAATTGAGGAGCCAGCATCAGTAGATGACCTGACGCATATATGGCATATGCGTGGTGGCTTGTATCTACTCCCGGTTATTGATCTCACTGGAACAGTCGGCGAGAAGGCAGATCTGGATTGCTCAAAGCTTAGTGCGCAGGATATGCCCGTTGTGAGCCAGGTTATTGACGACTTTCACTATCGGCGCGCGCAAGTCCACCTGGATTTCCACACCACTCAGAAAGATAGCGACAAAATACTAGCGCGATTATTTGTATCTGGCGTAAGTCTCTCGCCGCACTATAGCCCCAACTCCAAAGCGACTGTTGATTTTAATATTATCCTCGATAGCCCGACGGTTGTGACGGAATGTGAAAAAATGATCGAATCAGGATTTCTACAGGGCAAGTTTTTCGATCGACGCCATATCTGTAACGGCTGTGGAGGTTCCCAGTTTAATGTCCGTGAAGAGTGCGCGGTATGCAGATCCTCTAACCTTACCGAAGACTTCTATCTGCACCATTTCAGCTGCGCCTACCTGGGGCGTGAAGCTGACTTCAGGGAAGGTGAAGACCTGATATGCCCAAAATGCCGCAAGGAGCTTTTGCACTTTGGCAGTGACTACGACAAACCCGGCACCTTGCTTATTTGTAATGCTTGCGGTCACGCCAGCTCAGAAGTGGAGATAGGTTTTTTGTGCCTCAACTGCCAGAAAGATACCGACAGCGAATCCATACGCACCGGGGACATTCACAGCTACGACATTACGGAACGCGCCAGTAGCTACCTAAGAGCTGGCTATGCATTTCTCGATTTTACTGACCATAACCCTATGTTCGCTGACCTACCCTTCACCCTGATCGTAGAACTCAACCAGGCGGCAAGAGCCTGGAAAGAGAACAAAACAAATTTCTGCTTGGTGAATATCAACTACGAACATGCTCATGAACTCGAAGTCGAGCATGGGCCCCGACAAACAATGCAGAGCCGCCGCCAATTCATAGAGAACCTTCATGGAGTTTTATGTAGAGCTTACGAAGGTATACGGAAAGAGGACTTTATTACCGGGAAATATGAGGATTATATGGTTCTGCATGGTATCGCTAAGGAGGACATTCTCGAGGACCGAAGGGAAATGATCAAGATTGCCATGTCCTCCATAAGGCTGGATATTGGCCCCTACTTTAAAGTACTTGGGCCCGAGGAGCTTGTGTAAAAGAAAGCCGAACACCTCCCTGTTACAACTACCTTACCCGAGCCGGCTACCCCTACAACTTACTCGACAACTCGCGAATTTCATGATTCAGGATACGGTCGTTGTGGCTGTAATCCACGGGCACATCCACGAGATGGACTCCACCCGCCCTGCAACATTTTTCTATCATCGGCTTAAACTCATCCGTGGCCGTTATTCTGTGGCCATGAGCACCATAGGATTTTGCATAGTCGACAAAATCAGGGTTACCAAAATCCAGACCAAAGTTATCAAACTCCATCATGGCCTGCTTCCACTTGATCATTCCGTAGGCATCATCGCGCAAAATAAGTACGATAAGGTCAAGCTTTAAGCGAACCGCCGTTTCAATCTCCTGGGAGTTCATCATAAAGCCCCCATCCCCACAACAAATTGCAACCACACAGCGGTCAGGGTAAACCAGCTTGGCAGCCATTAAGCCATTAAGCCATTAAGCCATTAAGCCATTAAGCCATTAAGCCATTAAGCCATTAATGATGGGGCCTCTGCGAAAATATTCCAGGGTTACCTTTAATATAACTAGGGTAAAATAGTAGCTGGAAGCCCATTATCTCTACTTGCTAATCTAAATATCTAACTAAAGAAAACAACCTTTTGGGGCCAATGCTAGTAAATCGTAGTAAAAAAAGCTCGCAGGCTCCTTTGCCATATACGCAAATAACAAAAAGAGGGCTATGCATCAAAAATAATGGATCAGCAATCAAAATAGTATTCAAATCTTCATAGCCAGAAACAATATCTCTAACAACCTACCACTTTTCTGGCCATGAGAATCTGTATATTAATAAGATGAAAAGTAATTAGTAAGCGACCGCACTTCCTAAATCTCTTTGAAGTAGTAGTGAGCAGATATGAACCACCCACTACAAGATTTAGATTCTGCTTATTACTTTACAACATTAAATCAAGAGAGCATAGCCAATATCACATGCATTCCTTTTCAAAGACATGTAATGTGCCCAAGTTATCATAAACCAGCAAATAAGGAGTTCTATAAATAATAGGAGTAGGAGGCGGAAAACTGACACCCTCTTCTTTGTGCACCCAATCAAATTCATGGGTAACAGTATTAAATGCTCCAATAACACCTTTTTTCTGGTCTGTGGTAAGTATATGACTTCCTTCCAGAATATAATTACTTCTTTGCGACCCTATGCCTACTGATTCAAAATATGGAAAATTTTGATAATTATCCTTTAACTCCCCTGTCATTAAATCATAAGCGGCATAATTAACTAGCATTTGATGAAGGAGCCCCTTCGTTTTATCAATGCACAACCCTCTAGCAAAAGTTTGTATCTCCCATTTAACTTCTCCTGTCTCAATATTAAAGGCAACTACTTTATCTAACCCTTTAAAACAAAAAACAACTATATTGTTATCAGCCCCAACTAATTCAGGAAGATATTTTCCACTGGCCATTTCCACAGACCACTTAACTTCTCCACACTCAAGGTCTCGCCTACCAATTCCTTTAAGCGAAACTGTAAAGGCTATATTTGACTCAACCCTAATATTCTCTCCAAAATCCGCTTCCCAGATAACCTTATCTAGAAAAATATCTTGAATACCTTGCCTTGACAGAAAAAGAGAGTAGTCATAGTCAGTCCTCACTACAATTAATTTTTCGTTATATATACTGAAATCACATACCGGATTTTCAATAGTGACCGATTTTACAGTGGCGAGTTGAGAGTCAAAAAATGCGTATCCAGAACCCGAAATACCAATAAGAACATCATCTATCCTTACCAACCCCTTGAAATCACTCTCAACATGTGAGTCAAATATTTCTTTCTCACTTACTATATCATACTGAAAAATTTTTGATCCTGATTGATAAGTCAGCATGCTACCCTCTAAAGAATAGCCTTTGCTGACAGATTTAATTTCAGATATTTTTTTATACATATAATGCCTATCCATCAGTGTACAAAATCCAATAAAGGGTGATTAGTCAATAGCCCTTTATTAGCTAAGTCAATTAGCATGTCAGCATCTGAAATATCTTGGCGTATAAAGAACTCCGGGGTGGCATCAAATAATTCATTTGCCTTTGAAGAGCTCTTAAAAACATTCTGAAATTGACCCTTCATAGCATCATTTAAACCATTGCTAAAGTAGTATTCAAAATCACTTCCACCTGTCAAATAAGCTTTAAATTGTTCATAAGTACTACCAGAAATACTCCGTGCAGAACTCCAGTTTTTCATCTCTACAGATTTAGATCCAGAAAGGCCTGTAGTCGGATCAATTCGAGTAAACAAGGCGTCAAGTTTGTGCTTTGTTTCAATGTCAGGAATTGCCCCTTCAAAGCGGTTCAACACCCAACCTCCATGTGTTAATTCATCCCAACGTTGAGACATCACACTCAAGGTTAAAGCTGCTCCCTTTGCTTTGGAAGCTTGTTCTCCGGCTTCTTTTAAAAAGTCATCAAATCCATCAACCAGACTACCATCAGCCTTAACAGCCCTTTTAGTAACTACGGTATAAAAATCATTAAGAACAGCATCTAAATTACCGATTAAATAGTCTCCAGAATTTCCGCAGGTCGCACACCTAGGATTTGCTTTTATCAAGCTGGTCATAAAACCGTCAAACCTTTGCTGCCCAACTTTATTGATAAAGTCCGCATCAAAATTCGCATACGATCTCATCTTTATGTTTTCACTCAGATAAAATAATGAGAATACATAAACTTATATAAAGCAAAGGACAGTACTTTAACTCTGCCACTTACTCCATCTATACCAACCAGGAGAATCCAGCTGTTTTTATCAAGATGAATTTGGGCGGGGATAGTATCAGGAGGGGAACTAAAGGGTCAATGAATGCCACCAGGTAAGAATTGGCTTTGAGACCTATCTACCACCCAAATAATAAGCTTGGTGCAGGTTAACCACCAAGAAATATTACTACGGCAGCAGTACAGCAACATTAGAAGAATACAACCCCAGTAAAAACAGCGAAACGTAAGAAGCTCACCACCTTAAGATTGGACTAAGAAAGACGCCCTTCGCTCTTGTAGGCCTGCAAAATGAAGTAAATTATAGGTGTAAAACTTCAAGTAATCTAGCATATCACCTTTATCGCTCATTTCAGATTGCTATTTCTTTTAATTGACAACAATCGCTTCATACACTCTATCAGAATTATCTATTACAGTCGGCATGGTTAGATAATCATCCAGTTCTGACTGGCGAATTTTTTCTTACTCTTAACGGGCGTGGCATCGGATACTAATTGTACTAATCACAAAGACAGCGACAAAATATTAGCGCAGTTGTTTGTATCTAGCGTCAACCTTCCCCCTCACTACAGTTCCAACTCCAAAGTTATCGTCGGTTTTAATATTATGTTCGATTGCTGGACGGTTGTGACGGAATGCGAAAAGCTCATTTGTAATGCCTGCGGCCACGCGAGTTCAGAAGTGGAAATAGGGTTTTTGTGTCTCAACTGCCAGATGGATACCGATAGCGAATCAATCCGTACCGGTGATATTCATAGTTACGACCTCACTGAAAGAGCCAGCAGTTACCTTAGGGCCGGATACGCATTTCTCGATTTCACTGACCACAATCCCATGTTTGCCGACCTGCCCTTCACCCTGATCGAAGAGCTCAACCAGGCGGCAAGAGCATGGAAAGAGAACAAAACAAGTTTTTGCTTGGTGAATATCAACTACGAACATGCTCATGAGCTCGAAGTCGAGCATGGGCCCCGACAAGCAATGCAGAGCCGCCGCCAATTTATAGAGAACCTTCATGGTGTTTTATGTAGAGCTTACGAAGGTATACGGAAAGAGGACTTTATCACCGGGAAGTAGGAAGATTATATGGTTCTACATGGAATAGCTAAGGAGGACATACTTGAAGATCGCAGAGAAATGATCAAGATTGCCATGTCCTCCATAAGGCTGGATATTGGCCCCTACTTTAAAGTACTAGGGCCCGAGGAGCTTGTTTAAAAGAAAGCCGCCCCCCTGTCACAACCACCTTACCCGAGCCGGCTACCCCCTACAATTTACTCGACAACTCGCGAATTTCATGATTCAGGATACGGTCGTTGTGGCTGTAATCCACGGGCACATCCACTAGGTGTACCCCACCCGCCCTGCAACATTTTTCTATCATCGGCTTAAACTCATCCGTGGCCGTTATTCTGTGGCCATGAGCACCATAGGATTTTGCATAGTCGACAAAATCAGGGTTACCAAAATCCAGACCAAAGTTATCAAACTCCATCATGGCCTGCTTCCACTTGATCATACCGTAGGCATCATCGCGCAAAATAAGTACGATAAGGTCAAGTTTTAATCGAACTGCCGTTTCAATCTCCTGGGAGTTCATCATAAAGCCCCCATCCCCACAAATTGCGACCACACGGCGGTCTGGACACACCAACTTGGCAGCCATTGCCGAAGGCAAACCCGCCCCCATCGTTGCCAGTGCGTTGTCGAGCAGCACGGTATTCGGGGCTAAAGCAGGATAATTCCGCGCGAACCATATTTTGAACATGCCGTTATCAAGCGCAATAATGCCCTTCTCCGGCATTACTTCGCGGAGATCCTTTACCAGCCGTTGCGGACGAATTGGGAAAGTGGTGGTATTTGAGCCCTCCTGGATATGCTTTTGAAGCGCGGCACGGATACGGTGCGCATCGGTAAAGCTCCAGTGATCCTGGGGTTCCAAGTGCTGGTCCAACTGCCACAAGCTGTTGGCAATATCGCCAACCACCTCTATCTGCGGGAAGTAGACCGGATCCACTTGCGCTGAATTGAAGTTGATATGTACAACTTCCGGGCCACCGGGACGCATAAAGAAAGGTGGTTTTTCTACAACATCGTGACCCACATTGATAATCAGGTCGGCCTGCTCAATGGCCCGGTGAACAAAATCCCCATCGGATAGCGCGGTATTTCCAATAAAGTGCGGGCCCGATTCATCAATTACCCCCTTACCCATCTGAGTTGTGACCACCGGAATACCCAATTTGTCGACAAACTTGCGCAACATTTTGGCGGTTAATTTACGGTTTGCGCCTGCTCCCACCAACAGCAGAGGTTTACGGGATGCCGCAATCGCTTCTGCAGCTTTGCGCACCGCCTTCTCTTCGGCAATTGGCCTGCGGTTATAGCTGGGCTCCAAGACCGGCATGGTGGAGTGTTCACGGGCAATATCTTCAGGAAACTCCAAGTGGGTTGCCCCCGGCCGCTCCTCTTCCGATTGCCGGAAGGCTTCACGGACATGAGCAGGCACATAGTCGCCCCCCACAATGGTCTTGGTGAACTTGGTCAGCGGACGCATCATGTCAACAATATCAATAATCTGAAACTGGCCTTGCTTGGAACTTTTGATAGGTTTTTGACCAGTGACCATCACCATCGGCATTCCACCGAGCTGGGCATAGGCTGCAGCTGTCACAAGGTTCGTGGCCCCCGGACCCAAAGTAGACATACAGACACCTGGTTTGCCCGTAAGCCGACCATAGGTAGCAGCCATAAAACCGGCACCCTGTTCATGGCGCGTGACAATTAGTTTTATCTTTGAACCCCGCAAAGACTCCAGCATATCCAGGTTTTCCTCACCAGGAATCGCGAAGATATACTCAACGCCCTCTTTCTCTAGGGCACGAATAAAAAGGTCCGATGCTTTCATTGGGGAGGCTCCTGTAGTCCCGCCTTACTAACAATAAGATCCCCGCCAAAAGAGCTGCTTTTATAACTGCCTGACACGATTGCTCAATTACGCGGATACCTCTCTTACATCTCACTTTATCGGCTCGTAAGTTTGCACCCTGCACAGTAGCTCACATGGTGCCTTAGCAATGTATTGCTAAGATCAGTCTCAGGGAAAATTAATTTCTTGCGCGCTGATATCCACCATCCGAGTGATGACAGCAAACTCCCTGATAAGTCTTAAATCACTGCCTTTGTATGACACCGGATGATAAGAGTTGCAAATGGAATCTCGCTCAGAAGGCGCAAGAAAACACTGGGTTCTATCACTTGCCGCTCTCGGGGTTGTATTTGGTGATATCGGCACTAGCCCACTCTACGCCTTTAAACTGATTTTCCACCCCCGGTTTGGAATTCCCCATAACACCGAGACCATTATTGGTGGGGTCTCTGCTGTCTTCTGGGCACTTACCCTCATTGTCACTATTAAGTACGTCATATTGGTAATGCGCCTGGACAACCGAGGGGAAGGTGGGATCATGGCGCTGATGACACTGGCCCTGGAAGCGACAAAAGGGCGAGAATTATTAAGAAAGCTTATTATCGGCGGAGGGATCTGTGGGGCGGCACTATTTTTTGGTGATGCCGTTATCACACCAGCCATCTCCGTTCTCTCCGCAGTCGAAGGACTGGAGATAGTCAACAAGACTCTAAAACCGTTTATCCTGCCAATTTCTATCGGCATACTCTTTGGATTGTTTTTTGTGCAACGCTTCGGCACCGAAACCGTGGGGAAACTGTTCGGCCCGATCACCGCCATCTGGTTCTTAGTTTTGCTGCTCGCGGGCCTTTACTGGGTGCTCCAAAACCCTGTAATCCTCCATTCCGTCAATCCGCTGCATGCTTTGAGCTTCCTCACTAACCATGGCATGGCTTCATTCTGGATATTAGGTGCAGTATTACTGGTGTTTACCGGAGGAGAGGCTCTATATACCGACATGGGGCATTTTGGACGTATGCCTATAAGAATTGCCTGGATAGGTTTGGTGTTCCCCGCCCTGGTGTTGAACTATATGGGACAGGGCGCTCTACTTATTAGTGACACCTCTGCGGTAGACAACCCCTTTTACCGGATGTACCCGGACTGGTCGCTCTACCCAATGATTATTCTTGCAACTGTAGCAACCTGCATCGCTTCCCAGGCCTGTATCTCGGGGACCTTCTCCCTGACAAAACAAGGAATCCAACTTGGCTTGATGCCCCGTTTTGCCATCCGGCACACGTCATCAGCACTCGCGGGACAAGTCTATATGCCCGGTGTCAATTACCTATTAATGACAGCGGTAATACTGGTGGCAATTCTCTTTGGAAGCTCAGTCCACCTGGCTAGTGCTTATGGTGTATCAGTGAGTGGCGCAATGTTGATTACCTCCTGCATTGCAGCAATCGTGTATCGTCACTACCTCAAATACAATCTGATAATTTGCCTGGCTGTCGGCTCATTCTTTGCTTTTATTGATTTTGCCTTTGTTACTTCAAACCTGGCAAAGATAGGCCACGGGGGGTGGTTCTCTATAAGTTTAGCCGCCTTTATTGCGATGCTGATGATTACTTGGCGAGATGGAAAAAAAGCAATAAATTGTTACTTGCAGGGTAAGAATTATAAATTGGAACCCTATTTAAACTCACTTTTTGATAATCCCCCATTACGAGTACCTGGAACTGCAATATTTGTGGGAACCAATCAACTCTTTGTACCTCATGCCCTAATATACAATTTGAAACATAACAGTGTTCTTCACGAAAAGAATCTTTTCCTAACCGTTACGTCAGCCAACACACCAAAAGTACTCCCAAAGAACCGAGCAATCATTAGCAAGATTAGAGAGGGATGTTTCAGGCTAATATTACGTTATGGATATATGGAACGCCCAGATGTCGAAGGGGCCATAAATAAACTCAACAAAATGCACCTTTTGGATATAGATCCAAGTAAGTCTTCTTTCTTTACCTGCCGCTATAACATATTTCCTGTTAAAGGCGGCTATAGCAAAATGGCAAATTGGCGAGAGCGGATCTTTGCCGCCATGGTAAGGAATTCAAGTAGTGCTATAGACTATTACCGCATTCCAGCGAATCGGACTGTAGAAGTGCAAGAGAATATAATGATTTGAATTGACAAGCTATTTTATCAAATAACTGACAAGCCCATGAGACTCACCTCAGGGTATAGAATGGAAAGGTAAATGTGTGATGGTCATACCGCCTGCTTCCTTTACAGCTAATATGGATGCAGGCGGTAGGCCGAGAAACCCCTAAATATTCTAATTAAGAAGTATAAAGATATTCAGGAGCTCCCTATCCCATAATCAGTTCGCTTCATTTTTAAGTATAGAAGCCATATCACCGGACCAACGGCCGATTACTTGTGTTAAAGCTTTATTAAGCCCTGCCATTGAAGAGGAATTGAATTTTTTAGCTTCTGGCTGGCTCAAGAACTCCTCATATTTCGCTAAGCTTGCATCGTCGAAGCCTTGATAAGTTTGCACGAAAGAGAGAGTAACAAATTGCTCAACATTTTGACGCATCTGGGGCTTCATTGCTTCCATTTGTGCCTTATAAGCATCTAGATTGATCTCTTGGCCAGGAGCCATCACTGCCGTAACTGCGGAATAGACAGCAATACCCGTAGAGATCTGCATCTCCATCGCCATATCGGTAACACCAACAAGCTGATCAATACGAGTTGCCATTTCAACGCGCTTTGTGTCAGCCATCAAATTCTGGAATGCCTCTTCAGAGCTTCCTTCCTCTTCAGCCTTGGTAATTTTCTTACCGATATCTGACTCATACCAAGCCAATAAGACCTCAACATCTTTATCGGTCAGAGAAGTACTCAGTGACGAGCGCACTTCATCCATAATGATGGACGGTAAAATTGTATTATCTGCACTTTCAAGAATCTTCTGCAGTTTATCCTGAGAAATTGGTGCACCCTGCTGTACGCCTTCCGCAAATCCAGATTTTACTAGCTCAGGAAACCCCTCAACCTGCTTGGTGAAACCTGACACAAGCAGAAGCTTATCCAAATTGGTTATTTTATCGGCAGCGGCAAAAACAGACGTACCACAGCTTCGCTATAAAGAGCCTAAATAATCCCCAACTCAGATAGTTTTTTTCTGGCAATTTCAATTCTTTTCTTTTGTACTTCCCGAAAACTACTGCCATCTATGTTAATCGCAAAATAATGAATATTGTTATTGGACTCAACAATTCCAATATACCAACCTAAAGCCTTATTCTTAGCTAATGGCCCTCCTCCTGTTTTTGCATATAGCTTATAGGCATCAGTCTCCTCTACTAGCATCACTTCTTTAAATTTATCTATAACTGACTGCGATACAGGTAATTGACCAGTAAATAAACGCTCCAGGAAGTCTACCTGCTCCAACGCTGATATTTTGATACTCTCATTGAGCCAGAAGGTATCAATACCAGACGAAGCATCCCGATTACCATAATTAAAACCTGCCAAATACTGATTCATTCTCTTAGCGCCAATCTCCGTTGCTAATTGCTGATAGATCGGAACCGCTGAATTTTGAAATGCTTCGCGAATCGTCAAAGGCCTTTCTGACCAGATTGTAGGCCACCACTCTTTAGCCGGGTATTTGTCATGATTATAGGTTAGCTCTTGTAACAGGTTCTCAACTAAACCCAAGTCAAGTGCAATAAGGGTATTGGGAACCTTAAAAGTAGAGAATGGTGTGAACTGCCTGGCTGCCCTCTCCCTATTAATTACCGTATATTCTGAGGTACGACTATTCTTGAGCACAAAAGTACATAACTTGCTACATGAGCCCCCATCTTCTGCAATCACCGAGTTGCTGACACCAAAAACCAATATTGCAGCAGTGATAAACCATATATAGTGTTTCAACCGGAATCTCCTTGATTTAGAGTGCGTGATACCCGAGGAACATCAATAAATTTAATCAGGATCTACCGGGTAATAAGCACACCGAAAAGTACCTTTCGGATATTGGGAGGAGTTAATTGGCAAGTCAAGTAACTACGAGACTAACAAACAGTCCTCATTAAGTAATGACTGTACCATCATTTAGAATTTAAGAAATACTGCCAACTGAACAAACTAGGTTTGGTGCTTCCTATTGATAAGCACCAAACCTTTTGTGTAAAAAGCAAGCAAAGCTCTAGCTTTGGGCTATCTTAATTTCTGCGGTCTGAGTTATTCCCCATATCCCACAGAATTGGCTGATCGCCACCCATAATAGTTGAAGGCATCTGACCATTCCATTGCTGCGCGCGGATATATTCAACCAAGGTATGGTTTCTGGCAATCGCATCAGCTTTTGCTTTAATCGCTGCAGCTTCCGCTTCCCCTTTCTCCAGAATCGCAAAAGCTTCCGCCTCGGCTTCTACACGAATCTTATGGGCTTCACCATCTGCTTTAGCTTTGGTGGCATCACGGCGCGCATTAGCAGTATTCACCTCACGTTGCGCTTCCAGCTTTTGACGTTCCAATTTGTGCTTTTCGGCAGCCGCCAAGTTCAACTCTGTCTGCTTGGTTTCAATAGATTGGATGTACTTGGGAGGCAAGCTGATGCTCTCAATCTGTACATCTCCCAATTCCATAGGCAACCCCTTGGTTTCCTCCTCCAAGAGTTCCTCAATCCGTCGAATTGCTGCATTCCGGTTCTGGATAATCTGCTCTGCCTTGAATTCAGCCAGACCAGCTTTACTGGCGCTTCTCAGCCTGGGATCGAGAATCCGCTGTTCAAATTGTTCCAAACCGCCATATTGCTTATACAAATCTATGGCTGCACTGCGAGTTACCGTCCAGTTCACCGCGGTCACTGCTTTTAACGGCATTTGTTCTGCGGTGGCGGCATTCATCGTTTCAACATTTTTCCGGGTTCTCACTTCGATTTCGACCACATTATCCATAAATGGGACTTTCGTATGAATTCCGGGATCAACCTGTGAAACTGCCTTGCCAAATCGCTTTACGATTCCTACGTGACCCTCGTCAACCGTGAAAACTGTCCCCATGGTGATAGGGATAATCAGTAATGCAACACCAGCGAAAATTCCCTTCTTAAGATTTTCCACAAACTTTCCTTTAACTACTTACATCCAAAAACGGTTCTTAACTTCAAAGATGAATACAAAAGCGGGCATTTTTTAATCCCTATATTTCTTAATCAGATGGGAGTACCAAGTAAGCTCCGCTAAAATTCACTCAAAATGACCCGCAGGATGATATAGATAATTTTTCAATAAAAAAAGTATGATGCTTCACTTCCACATATCAGTAGAACAAACTCTTTGAACCGTAATATAGAAGTAAGCTTGAACTATCCAACCGTGATCTTGTTTGTAGATATTTAGCGCACAATAAAATCGCATTCGCAATTTCATATGCTAGATATACGAATAAAAATCGCCTTTTAAATTTGATCAAATACTTGAAGAGAACCGTATACACAAAAATAGATGTCACAATATTTTTGGCCTTTCATGAATAAAAGATATAGGAGAGATACGCCTAAACCCACTACCAGATGAGCACTTATTACTTATGCAAATCCAGCTATGCCTCACCTAAGCAAGAATTGTGCGCCCGATAAAGCCTTGCCATTCAATCAAGCTCTCAATCAACGCTATTATCCATTAGCAATCACTTTCTCTATCAATAAGTAGAGGCCTTGACAATGAGCACTTCAGATTCATCGGACAAGAATGGCCCTGTCGAGGCCAACCCATACAAGTGGCCATATAATGGGGATCTCAGGCCAGAAAACACCGCTCTCGTGGTTATTGATATGCAGGTGGACTTTTGCAGCCCCGGCGGCTATGTCGACAAGATGGGATATGATCTGGAGGCAATGCGCAAGCCCATCGAACCCATCCAGCAAGTATTGAATGCGATGCGGGCAGAAAACTACCACATTATGTACACCCGGGAGGGGCATCGCCCCGACCTTTCTGACCTCCCTCCAAACAAACGCTGGCGCTCGCGACAAATTGCTGCCGGTATCGGCGACCCGGGACCATGTGGACGTATTTTAGTCAGAGGGGAACCTGGTTGGGACGTGATCCCTGAACTAGCGCCCAAAGCTGGCGAGGTCATTATTGATAAGCCTGGCAAAGGTACCTTCTTTTCTACAGACTTCGGGCTCATACTCAAGCTTAAAGGGATCGATAACTTGATTCTCGTGGGCGTTACAACCGACGTCTGCGTACACACCACCATGAGGGAAGCAAATGATCGAGGATTCGAGTGCCTGCTTCTATCAGACTGCACTGGGGCTACCGACATCGGCAATCATGAGTCAGCTCTCAAGATGATTACTATGCAGGGAGGTGTCTTTGGCGCTCACACAGATAGTCAGAAACTCCTGAAGGGACTAGCGGAAGCCTCTAATACCAGGTAAGTAAATCATGTATTGTAGCTGGGGAAGAGCTTGTTACTGAGATCGCTCTTCCCTAATGGCATTTTAAATCAAGCGGGTTCCGTAATTTTCAGATCGCCAGCATATGATAAAATGAACCCCACTAAAAACATGTGCACACTGACACTGAACTGATACTGCCCTTCACTCTCTGTTTCATAAGCCTTGACTTTGGGCCAAAGAAACTTTGGCAAAGGTATACCTAATAGCTTCGTTTTTGAAAACTGATATTCAAGTGCTCCGTCGACATTATGAGCGGTAAACTGCATTTCCAAAGGGCCGAGCCTTTCCACCAGGTAATTTTTTTCTGAATAAAATGATGAACTCATCTTGAACCCATCGAAATCTCTCACCCAATCCATCCGATCGGAAAAGTGCCCACAATCAACAACTAACTGCGAACTTGAACTCGCCTTCGGGAATCTAAATATTGAACAAATAGTATTCGCAATAACTCCACCTCGCTTGACTACAACAGAACCCTCATACCTCTTCACCCCAGTGTGTGCAAATTGCAACAGTGGAGATAATTCATTGAATGAGGACCCCATATGAGCAGAAAGTATGTTCAATATTCACTCCTATTCCTATTCACGTCCTTTACCCACAGTACCATCTATACAGGTAGCTGGCAGGCTGCAAATATTCAACCTGCCAGCGCACTCTCAGTCAACTCGATGACTAAATCAAGCTTATTTTCTATTCGCTCTCAGAATAGTGCTCATAGCCCGGTGGGCGTCAACGAACCCAAGCCCGGTGTTGTGATTACCTAGCCAACTGCGGCGAGCATTATCTTTCAATGACTTGCTCACTAGTTGAGCAGCTTCTACCCTGCTAAGGCCATAGTAGTCTGCCATTTCAAGGAGCAATAGACTCACAGCCGCTAGTTGAGGAGCGGCAAAAGAGCTACCGGACTCAAAGTTTTGACTGGAAGCTGAATATACTGCATCGCCGGCAATAGCAAAGCTCTGCTTAATAGCCAAGGGGTTGTAACCCGGAACCGTCGCCGTAAGTGAGATCTCATTTGAGAATGGCTGGAGGTTGATTGCAAAAAACAAATTTTCAGCACCGGCCTGCCCTTCATTCTGAGCAAGGAATGCCCTGATTAAATCCAGGTCATAGGTAAAGAAGCTGCCGAGTGGCGGTAGTTCCAAGCGCTCTCTCACATCGGAGTTGTTATGCTCAAGATCCGTACCTGTATTTCCCAGTGACTTGGTAAAAATCTTACTTTGTAAAATAGCGGAAAGATGCTCTGCAAACTCTGGGTCCAGTTGGTCATTGGTAATATGGAATGCACGGCTCATATTGATCACACTAATGTCATCTCGATACCGCATATAGGCCATTGCATCATTATAAGTTTTGCTCTCAGCACTAACGGGTACAATAGTTGCCTTAGGAGCAATATCCAAAATGATATCAATTACGGTGTTACCATGAAGGAAAGTAATGGGATCACCAAATGCAACTTCTGCTTCAATATTGGGATACTGTTCGCGCTGCTCTTGTAAGCGTGTCGGATCAAACAAATCAAAGACAGCAATTACCATACCCTCGCCATCAAAGCGCTTAGTCAAAATTTGCTGTTTCAGTTTATAACCGGGCACATGGGGAAGCAGTAACTCATTAATTGCCAATCTGAATAGATTCAGGTCGGCAATAGCGGCATCAAATTCCGGCCTATATTGCTCCTGGTAATCTTCTGGCTGAAACGTATACAGAAGCTCAGCTAATACAATAAATTCTGTGATTGACTGGCCCCACTTGTGCATCAGTAATTCTTCAACCATATAGTGGGATTTTGCCATCCCCGAGTATTGATCAAATTCAGCTGCCATATACTCTTCAAGAATTGGAGTTACCGGCTCTTCCCAAGGCCATGGGGTTAGCTCCTTAATTACCCCGAGAGAATCTTTAGCTTGTTCAACATTTGGAGTTTCCGCAAATACACTGAAGCCACTCAGCATTAGTACAACTACTAATATTATCCTATTCAAAACTATTTCCTTGTTGTTTTAAATTATCAACTAGTGATTATTGACTGCAACAGGCCACGGGAAAACTTGCCCCTGACAGGAATCAATTGCAGTTTGGAAATAGGATCACGGAATACCTTGGAACGCAACAAAGCGAACTAGCATTGGAGTTATAGAGCAAAGATCCAGAAAGTCGAATCAAGTTGACGAATTATTCGTACCTTTCAATATGAAAAGAAAACTACGAGTCCTAAAGAAAGAGAGTGGCCTCAACACTGTATCTTACTGAGTGAAGCTGTGCGGGAATCATTACTATGGAAAGTAACACCCCCAGGGGAGCCTTGCTCCTCCTGGGAATGCCTGATAATACGGATTCAGCTATTATCAGTTTTTAAATTATGAAGCCCCCAACTACTGGCCCATCTCCCGAACCAAGTATCCGGCCCCATCAATGTTCTCCATTACCCAGAGAATATAAGCGATATCGACATGAATCGCCCGGGTACTATCGGTGAAGTCCCAATCAGCATTGATACTATCGTAGGTTCCATCGAATACGACTCCCACCAACTCACCGCGACCATTCATTGTCGGTGAGCCTGAGTTACCGCCCGTAATATCTACGGTACTTAGAAAATTAACCGGTACTGAATCCAGCTGCTTTTCATAGTAACGGCCATAGTTCTTCTTATCGATCGCTTCCATCAAAGCCTTGGGAGCATCAAAGGGGTCCTCGCCGGTATACTTTGCCTTAATACCACGCAATGTTGTAAAAGGTACAAAGCCTTGTTTACCGTCATTACCATCTGCTGCCTGTTTAATTGTTCCAGCCGGTGGCTCATAGCCTTTAACCAGGCCATAGGTCACACGAAGAGAGCTATTTGCATCCGGGTAGACCGGCTTACCTAAGGAGTGGTAATAATCTATCAGCATCTCCATATACTGTGGGCGCAATTGGGCGAAGCGCCCTTTCATGGATTCCTCATGCTCTTCCCGGGCAAGCATATCATCGTACATGGCCACTGCCAGTTGGATAAACGGATCCTTGCTCTCTTTGAAGTCTTCAGGCTTTTTACCAATCCACGCTTCACGTACCTCGACATCGGAAAGCTCTGTTTCCTTATACATTTCGTCGAGAGTTGCCTCTAGGTCAGTATTGCCTTTGCCGATATTCAAGTAACGATCAAAGCTGGTTATACGCTGCTCCTTCGGGAGCGCCTGGTAACGGTCCAGGAAGTAAAGCCAGATCTGTTTGTCGACTGAAGGGTGATAGCTGCGCTCTATACGACGCATGCCCTCTTTGAATCGGGTTAGATCCCGCTCCTGATAACCCGGCTTGCGCTCAGCATCCGGTTTTTCGTTCTCTTTGGCCAATCGATACAGTTTGCTCGCGGCACCCAGCATGGCTGAACGATCCATATAATCGATGGCCAGGTCCTGTTCACGAGTTGATTCTTTTTCTACAACCAGCGCCTCAAGATCATCGATCGTCGACTGGTATTTTTTCTCGCGGGCCTTGTCTGAATCCACCCAAGCTTGCAAATCTTTTTCCAGCTTTTCTTTACGCTGCAATAGATCGCTGCGCTGGTAACCCTCCATCATGCCGGTAAAGTTTTTAGAGTAATTATTCAAACCTGCCACGAGGCTTGCATACTTTAACTCTGCATCTTTATTGTCGGCAGTTGCTACACCAATCGTTTCCGACCATTCACCCAGCACCCGCTGCATGTTTGGGTAATACCAGTTGAAGTTGCTTTCCACTTCCTGGGCAGTGCGGTAACGGTTGGTACGCCCCGGATAACCGGCAACCATCACGAAATCACCTTCTTTAGGCCCTTTTGCCGCTACAGGCAAATAGTGCTTGGGCTCGTAAGGGACATTATCTTTGGAGTAATCAGCTGGTTTACCATCTTTGCCAACATAGGCGCGGTAGAAAGCGTAATCGCCAGTATGGCGAGGCCACATCCAGTTATCGATATCGCCGCCGAATTTGCCAATCGAAGACGCCGGCGCATGCACCAAGCGCACATCGCGGATTTCCAGCTGCTTAACCAGGTAGTAGTTCAAACCGCCGTAGTAGCTATAGACCTCACAACGATGGCCCTGATCTTTTTCACACTCGGAAACCAGCGCCTTCTCCGCTTCTTCGATTGCGGCAAAACGTGCAGCGCCATCCATCTCATCTGTCAGGCGTTCGTTGACCTTGTCCGTTACTTCGTTCATTGCAACGGTGACGTAGACGCGGGAGCCCGGTGCCGCAGGCAGCTCTTCAGACAAATCTCCGGCCAGAAAACCTTCAGCCAGTAAATCCTTGGATTCGGTTGAATTGTATGAAATTGAACCGTAGGCGCAGTGGTGGTTGGTAATCACTAATCCTGTGGGAGAGACAAAGGAAGCAGAACAGTTTCCCAGGCTGATCACCGCATTCATTGGAAACTCGGTGAGCTCAGTCATACTGGCTGGGTCTAGCTCTAGCCCATAACCGCGAAGCTCTTTGGAAAGCTCAGGCAACTGATGAGGTTGCCACATGCCTTCAGTTGAAACACTCTCTTTCTCTGCGGCAAGGCTGGCGCAACTCGCTCCAGCAAATAATGCAGCAGTTGCAACCCCGTAAACAATAGAATTATTTATTTTCATATTTACTCAGCAATATTTAAAAAAATAACGGATTAGTTTTGGATGTACCCCAACTCCAACCTGTCTTTTGCGACATCCACACCGAAAATTCATCTATAAGTGCGGCAGACTGACAGGGTAACATACCCGCCAGGACGGTAGGCCGACACGAAACTGTGCTCTTGGTTAAAACCAGTATTTCATCGATATTACTTCACTGGCTTATACATTCAAATGGGGCAAGCCATAGATATGCAATTGATACAATATATCATTTTAATATCGTAAAATCTGGGCAAATCTAAATTATGGCGACAACAAGAAGGAAATTTGCGACAAGCTGTTTTGCCCTCACAAAATCTCTGAGCAAGCCACTTCCGATTCCGGCAGGCACTGACCAATAAACTTCAGTTAACGCCCTACAACCACTGAGATTTCTGTGTGGGTTCTGGATTCAAGCTTGATTATCTCCAACTACCTGGAGGCTATCTTACTAGACTAATCAGCAAAGTGATGCATCACATCATTTCAACACCGGAGAAGTGAACTGTACGATCAAGGAATACAGGTATTGACCCGTCTTCAATAGCAGGAAGCAGGACAGCTAGAACCTCGGGAAATAATTTTCATTAGTTGAAGTTATCGAACGGAAGAATAGCTTGAGTTTTAGTTACTCTACAGAAAGATACCTTGAGCAACGCATTGCACAAGTGAAGAGAACTCAGCTGACTCCAATCAAGAACGGACCGTCTGCGGTAACTTTACATATTACTCGTCGGGCAATATCTACAGATAAGTCAAAATTTTTTGCAGATATAGTGATCTAAATCTTTCAGACACATCGCTAAGATGGTAAGGCTATAAAGCAGGATGTCATATGTAGCAAACAGTATACGCCTGAATTTTAAACCGGAGTTCAAGAAAGATGGCTCAAGCCTATTGGCCATATCAATTGACCGCTTCTATCTGGTCTTGCCCTTTCAGGGCTGCTTACTGGTACGAGTTTCCCTAGGCCACTGGTTTGTTTGTGCAGAAGTAAATCAGCACACAATCTACTAGCCTCCTTTGCTCTTGCCAAGCATATCCGTTGCTGTAAGAATTCAGATAGAGCTATTAATAAATTATATTACTTGAAAATCCCTGGAAACTCTATTATGCCAGCAACACCTATTCTAGACGAAGAAGTTATCGATCTCTCAGGGAGAGAAAATCTTACTGATCTGTCACCGTTAAGTGAATTTAGGAAGGTTAAAGAACTGTACCTAGAGGATACTATGGTGGAAGACCTTACACCGATAGCAAACTGTAAACAGTTAAGAGTTCTTTCCCTTTCCCGTTGCCCGGTAAAATATTTGAAGCCCATCGAAAGCCTTACTGAGCTTGAGGAGCTTCACATTGATCAAACATTAATATCAGAACTGAGTGAGTTTAAAAAAATTAAGAAACTATACCTGAATGATACTGATATAAAGGACTTAACATCAATAGCGAACTGCAAACAATTAGAGATCCTTTGTCTATCTCGTAGCCCCATTAAAGATTTGAAGCCCATTGAGAATCTTACTGAACTCAAGGAACTTCAAGTTGATCAAACACAAATCACGGACTTATCTTCCCTGACAAAGTTAAACATGCTTGAGTGGCTAAGAGCTGATCATTGCAGCTTTACCGCGATCGACTCACTTTCTGGAAAAAATAGACTTCAACGCCTAGACATCTCCGATTGCCCAGTTAAAGATTTTACACCACTGAGATCCCTAAGCTCATTGATAATGCTTGGATTGCGGAATACCTATTTTGATGATTGCTCCATTTTAGTCAACAACCGGAATTTAGCTAATCTTAACCTGGCCCGAACAGAGGTAAGCGAAATATCTGCGCTTGGAGAAATGAAAGATCTGTGGTGTTTATCTTTAGAAGGAACGTTCGTAAAAAACTATTCTGCATTATCTTTATTGCCCAATCTGCGTGAACTTTCTATAGGCGAGTACCTCTCTAAAGAGGAGTATGATGGAACTGACAGTATCCCTGTTACAGATCTAAATCTTAACTGGGAAACTATCCGAGGATTGGAGGAAGTTCAGGAATTTATTGGAAGACATTCACATTAAGTTTTTAAAATATCATTTTCTGAGAATGTCCAAACTGTTGTTAATATGAACAATTCAGTTTGGTTGTTTTTATACCAACCTTTAAGACTGGTAGAGGAAACTCCCAATGATATTAGAGCAACCAATCATTAGAACAGCCTTGTTACTTATGTACTGAGTAGAGCAGAGTTAAGAAAAAATGAGCAGATCTTTGCAAGAATTTCTATTAAGCCAGGCCAGATTTGAATATCTGGCCATATAGCTATTTGGATTCGTAGAACACTTTTGTTTCGGTACCCTGGTTATCCGCCAGGGCAGCGATCCAGGAGCTCTCCATTGCATCCCAATCCAAACGCGCTTGGTCAATCGCCTCTACCCTGCTTTCCAATGTGTCATCCAGCTCTAAAACTGTAAGCACTTTGTCAGCCTTATTAAATCCAAATACACCTTGCTCGGTAATAAATACCCCCTTGATTCTCTCTGCGTCAGTGCCACTGAATAGTGAAAAGAGCGCATCATAATCAAATATAAATTCTGGGCTAAAACGCCAGCCACAGCTGTAGTATCCCTCTCCGCTATTCTCTGAGCGGAGATAGCCACACTCCGGCAATAGCTCAACTTCATCCGCCGCCTGAGTTACTGGGTGGTGGTCACTCCCCGACGAGACCTGAAAGCTGCAGGGCAGCTGGAGCCAATCCAATTCGATACGCCCCTGCTCCACCACTTGCAGCGGTTTTTCAGCGCCCTCACCTAAGAACGAGAGAAATCGCTGAAGGTTTTGCAAGTCTTCGGGGCCGTAGAGATCAGACTTATTAGCCACTACCAGATCAGCAACTTCTAATTGCTGCCGAAAAGTCTCACTACGTAAGTAGCGGTTATCTTCAATACAGCGAGCATCGACCAAAGTTAGCGTACCGCGAAGGTCCAACACACCGCCGCGCACTGCATCAGACAAAGCCGCCAGCACCTCTCTAGGGTGCCCCAGGCCCGTCGGCTCAATTATTAATCGATGGGGCCTGGCCTTAGCCAGTAACTGGTTTAAAGCGACCTGCATCGGCAAACCAGCAGCACAGCACATACAGCCGCCAGGTACCTCCCGAATATAAATATTGCCTTCCTGGTCCGGTTCAAAAAGCGCGCCGTCAACGCCCACTTCTCCAAACTCATTGACCAGAACAGCCCAGCGCTCATCAGCGGGCTTACTTTCCAGGAGATGCCGGATAGCCGTTGTCTTGCCGACGCCCAAAAAACCAGTGATAACGTTTGCAGGTACCCCGCGTATTAACTGACTAGCTGCCACTAAGCTGCATCCCGGCTGCACTCATCACAAACACAATCCAGCTCCAATTGGGATGTCTGGAGATGATATCCAGCACTTTCAACCGTATCCCGCAATGCATCAATGACTTCGGGCCTAATGCCAATTTCCCGCACTTTGCTGCAGCGATTGCAGATTAAAAACTGTGGAGTCTGGTGGCTGTGGTCACAGGCAATATGAGCACAGGCCAGGTACTTGTTTTCTGAATTGAGTTTGTGAACCAGGTTCTCTGCTGCCAGAAAGTCCAGCATTCGATAGACTGACATGGCGGGAATTGAGTCGCCAAAGTCACCATTGTAATGCTCCGCTATTTCATAGGCAGAGAGCGGTTTTTTTGACCGCAACAACACGGTAAGAACGTTCTTACGCTTTTCAGTCAGGCGGGCACCTGAACTGCGACAGGTTTGTTCCGCCACACTCAGGGTCTGTTTGATTTGGGATGCTTTCATAGCCTATTTCATTTGCAATTTGTTGTCTTTACCAGTGAGCAGTTCAGCCCCCTGACGACCGGAGCTGATCCATTGCACTGCAATCCCATGAATACCGGGAAACCTCTCAAACAGGGTAACAATGACACTGTTGAACTCTGCCAGATTATCACACTTGAATTGGTAACTAGTACGGAAACCACTGTGCACTGAGTTGTCACTGGTAACTTCTGCGCTATATGGCGCCTTAACTTCCACACTTAAGGGTTTGCACTGGGCACCGACAAACTCAAGAAAATGATCTGGCTTGGATAGCTCGTGAGCAACCTGCTCTAACCGCTGCTTTTGAACATCGCTACGTGGCACATGCTCAAATCCCACTAGATCGACTGTGGGTGACTCCGCTCGACGATGATTTTGTCTGCTTCGGCCACCAGATACATCATCGCCTTACCGTGAACATGACTTCCCATTTCTCCAACGACTGGGCCGGCCCAAAACAACGCAACAAACAATGATCCTGCAAGCCTCATAACCCTCACCTACTCGACTAAAGCACCCCGATAAATCAAGCGCAGGTTTACCCAGTGGGCAACAATCAATAAGCCTGCACCAAGAACACTGGCAACTAGCTCCCATACCCCCTCGATATATAGCGCACCAACCAATAGCAATGCCCCGGAGAAACCAACAATCATTACCGCGTAACGCTGATGGCGTCGGCAAGAGGCTGGGAAGCTGGCCAAGGCCAGAATTACAACGGGTACAAGCAACAGCAAGTGGAGAAACTGGTCCTCTTGTAAAGCACCCAATATCCCCAAACCTCCCAATACCGGTAACAAAGGAGTCAAAAGACAGTGCAGCAAGCAAAGCCCAGAAGCCAAAATTCCTAAAGTATCTCTCACAACAATCCTTTTAATCTACGAGAACCCAAGACAACCACATACACTTTAATCAACCCAATGATATGTTATATCATAAATTTAATATTTCAAGTCAACTCAAGCTATGCAACAGGGGATTCATGGAATGCCAAAAATTAGTGAACAAGAACTGCTGGGGATGCCTGCATCAGACTATATGAACGAAAAGCAATTACTCTTCTTCAAACAGCTTCTGATGGAATTGAGAAATGACCTGCTGGCCGAGCTTGCACAAGGGTAACAGGCTATTGCTACCACGAAACTTGCCTTAGCTGATGACCTGGATCGGGCAACTGCAGAGCAAGAGAACCAGCAACATCTGCGCTTTACCGGTCGAAAGAACCTGCTGTTGAGAAAGATCCAGCGGGATCTGGAAAAAATAAAAGATGGCAGCTACGGTTACTGCGAAATCAGCGGTGACCCTATCGGGCTGCAACGACTATTGATAAGACCCACCGCAGAGCTTTCCTTTGAAGAGAAAGCTCGCCAAGAAATACTGGAGCGTAACTACAGTAAGCGAAGATAAGGGTCACCTTCTAAGAGACCACTAATATTTCTTTCATACAGCCCGATAGTTACGCATTGTACCAAGGTGGGACGATCCACTGACCAAAGTGCCAATCGCGAGGTACAAATCTTCCGTAACCTTGCCCCAATCTGTCTGGCTTGTTATTGGCAGGGTTCATTGCCCAGCCCTCTGCCAGAGTGACATTGACACCATTTATTCTGCACATTGCTATAAGCTCTCTGAAAGCCTGCAAAGTTTGAATAACCACTTCACTGCGAGCAGGAGTAAATGCAATAAGGGGTAAATCTATGTCATTCACATATGGGCGTGCGGCTTCATCACTGTGCCACAGTACATTTCTTCTGGGGAATGGCCCCCACTGTCCAGCTCCAGCTCTCGGGTTGCGAATGCCACCAATAGTGGAATTGAGTGTCTGGCTTACTTCATAAATCCGATTAGTTATATTTCCCAGCTTGGTGCCTTGCCTTTGGGTAGTGAAATTTCTCTCTAATTGGGTTTCGATATGCTGACGCTGCGACCAAGCTTGAGCAGTGCCGAGAATACGGCGATCATCTCCATATCGATCAAACCTCTTTGCGCCCCGCTTAAATGGCCAGATAGCAAACAGATCATAATCTCCAGTAATCGCATTAAGGGGGTGCTCATTACGAAAATGACGATGCTCAACAGGGTTGGTCATTGCCAGTAGCGGCTCATACATGTCCTTATACTTTGTGTCATACTGGACAACAATGTTGCCACGCTCCTGAATAAAGCCTGACTGCCTACTTTTTTCCTTATCAACATAGACACCCCACATGTCTCCCAAGCATGTGTTAACCCTGATAAGTGAGTAATGAAAAGTAATGCCACTGAGGTGGCTGGCTACACCTTCGTAACGATCTTGAGTTTTTCTTGTAACATTGATCTTTCCTGATTGAATAAGCCAATCAACCCGCTCCTGATGTAATCGAAGAGGTGTTGTTGATGCGGTCCAACCTGCACCAGATTGTAGATCAGTAAAGGCTTCTCGATGTTGATCACGGTTATAGGCCGCCTTTCTCATCCCGTGTTTATTTAAACGAGGGTCCCGTAGAACAAAGCCGGCCATTGGCCCCCAATCACAGGACTTACCGTGAATTCTAAAGCCTTTCGTGTCATATCCCTGCTCAAGTAATTGGGTACATGTTGGCCCCGTTGCGCGAACGATAATAACGCAACGGTGAGATGCTGCGGTGGTTTTAAATGCGTCTGCATGAGAAGCCGGACAGCCTATAAGGTTTTGACGCAATGCAGCATTGTTAAATATAAGGTCCATGTATTAACTTCCTGTTTCGTGGCAGCCTACATTTAAATTTCGACTAGCTAAATAAATGCTATTTATAGAAATTTATTACGATCAATGTAAAACTACTAAATCTATATTTTGTGCCTCTAAAAATAAGCACTAGTCCAATTACTATTATCAAACACGCCAAGGTAAAGATCTTGCTCACCGCCCTTAACCCTGACTTGTTTATAGGTCTGTATCTGTGAACACAAACTGAATTAATCTTTTGAATCCAATTAATAAAGCCAAATTCTTAGGAAGCTTGGCTTGAAAAATGCTCTACCCCAAATTCATACGTAAAGGAAAGACTACAAAAATACCAAAGTCCGTGGATCGTATTACCTAAAGTATCCAAAAGATTCCCAGTTTGTCCTAAAACTGAAGCCTACACGCAGTTCGCAGTGCGGCCTTTAGGTTTTGGGCATATTTTTTTAGATTTTGGCCTTTTAAATTGAGAGGGGTTGGTTTATACAACTGAAGTATCACTACTAGACGTATAAGATATCCTGTAAATGGATATATTCTTAACAGATAGAGAATTTACCAGATTAGAAAAGGGAGGCCGCATCAAGCCGTGAATTATTACCTGAAAGAAAAAAGACCTCTAGCTGAGCACCGAGATCTTCCCCTTTAAGGAGCGAAATTAACCTTCTTATGCTATGCAGAACAGAGCTTGCGCATATCCATGTGAAGTGGAATCCTTTTGACGAAGCAACAATCTACTGTTCCCAAACCGGCGGCTTTCCGATTTTCTCAATCAGGTAGTCAATAAATACTCGCACTTTAGATGTCAGAACATTGGACTTGGGGTATACGAGCCAAATGGCTGATTGGTCATCTATATAATATTCTGGCAGCACTCTAACCAGGGAGCCCTCTAAAATTTCTGTTTGGATATTCCAGATAGAACTCATGCAAATTCCCACCCCTGCTTTTGCAGCGATACGCATGCTGGCGCCATCATCACAAGTCACTCGAGATTTGCTGTTTGAAGGTGGGAATTGATAAGTAGCCTGATCGCTCGCAGATATGAGTTTCCTGGGTTTTGAATTGATAAAGGCCAAAAGCTGATGCGCAACTAGGTCTTCCGGCTTTTCGGGAACACCATATTTTTTCAAATAACTGGGAGAAGCGCATAGAACTCGCTTGTCATCCGCAAGCTTCCTACCAATTAAACTGCTGTCTTCAACCGCATAATTGCGTAGCGCCAAATCAAAGCCGCCCTCGATAAGGCTGACTTGTGTGTCTGAGAGCTTCAGCTCAACATTGACGCCAGGGTACCTTTCCAGGAATTCAGGCAGAATAGGCGCGATAAAACGCTGAACGAAAGTGCTCGATGCCGCAAACCTGAGTGTTCCGCTCACGGAGGAATTTCCACGCCCCAGCGCAGCAAATGCCGCATCCTCTTGTGCGATGATCTCCCGGGCAAAAGGTAGGAACTCCTCCCCCTCTATCGACAGTGAGACCTTGCGGGTAGATCGATGAAAAAGGTCCGCCCCCAGCTGAACTTCAAGCTTCGACAAGCGGGCGCTGGCTACAGAGGGAGCCAATCCAAGCCTTCGCCCCGCAGAGCTTATATTCAGCATCTCTGCGGCCAGCACGAATAGCCGAACCCCATTTGTATCCACTTATTATCTCCAAAAACCGAATTCTAATTCCATTTATACGTCGTTTATACACCAATTCCAATGATTTAGCCTTGAATAATAGATCGAGCCAGTACTGATTGACGACTGGCCTAGGCTTTGTGGGAGATAAAAGATGCATGTGCGAGTGTTTATGAACGGCGGCGCAAAAAATGGCCAGGTCCAAGCCGCTGATAGTGATCTAGTTAGCACCTTTGGCCGCCAATCCTCTCCTATCCGAGAAACATAGGAGCTACCTCAGTGCGCTCTCAACACCAAGCTCAAGGTGGCTCTTTTGCTAGTATCAATGCCGGTTACAACGCTGTATTTAGGCCAGGTAAGCTCACGGTGGGACTTGTGGTTCCCATAGAGGATTACGCCACGAATCCGGTTCCAACAATGCTTAATCATGTTGAAAAGGTTCGGCTTGCGGAAGAACTGGGGTTTAGTGCGATTTGGCTTAGAGATGTCCCCTTCAATGTGCCTTCTTTTGGCGATGCGGGTCAAACTTTTGACCCATTCGTCTACCTTGGGCTGCTCTCAGGCCAGACATCGAAAATTGCCCTCGGCGTAGCCAGCATCATTTTGCCCTTACGTCACCCAGCGCATATCGCAAAAGCTGCTGCCTCTGTTGATCAAATCTCAGGCGGGCGCTTAATTCTAGGGATCGCCAGTGGCGATCGTCCGGAAGAATATCCTGCGATGAATGTTTCGTATCAGGAGCGCGGGAAACTGTTCCGGGAGAGCTATAAATATATTCGCCGTGTAGCAGAGCCCTACCCCCAACTTCAGAGTTACTTTGGAGCAATTTCGGGCGATCTGGACATATTGCCCAAACCAGAAAAAACAAAGCTGCCTTTATTGATAACGGGCTCCTCTCAGCAGTCCCCAGACTGGCTCTTTAACAACGGAGATGGTTGGATCACCTATCCTCGCCCACACATCGCGCAAAAACAATTTATTGGCCAATTGAGAGATAACTCTGCCATTAACAAGCCAGTGATGGAACCTCTCTATATTGATATAACTGAATCTCCGGATGCCCTACCACACCCCATACACTTGGGATATCGACTGGGAATTAGCCAATTATATCAATACCTCAAATCACGAGAAGAGATCGGAGTTAACCATGTTGCTCTTAACCTCCGATTTAACCGGGTAAATATTGAAGAAACACTTGGAATAATTTCGGAATTAATTCTCCCACATTTTAATGAAAAGGAATAACAAGTGCGAAAGACCATTTTGTTGACAGGCGGTACTGACGGTATCGGATTAGAAACTGCAAAAATACTGGCAGCAAAGGATCATACTTTGCTCTTACATGGCCGCAGCGATACAAAACTAGAAAGTGCAAAAGAAGCAATAAAGCAAAGCTATCCCAAGGCCCATATAGATACATTCCGAGCAGATTTATCCAATTTATCAGATGTATTAGCACTGGCCTCAATGGTAAAAGTTCAATATTCAAATATTGATGTTCTTATCAATAATGCCGGCGTATTTAAAGTACAGAACCCAATAACCGACACGGGTTACGATGTTCGTTTTATCGTAAATGCTATTGCACCCTACTTGTTAACGACACAGCTATTGCCGCTGTTTAGCGCCAATGGCCGTATTATTAATCTATCCTCTGCAGCGCAAGCAACTGTGAACATCGAAGCGCTCAAAGGTCACCAACAACTATCCGACAGCGACGCTTATGCCCAAAGTAAATTGGCTCTCACCATGTGGACCTTTCAACTAGCCCGCTCACTTGGCGACAAGGCCCCGCAATTTATCGCAATCAATCCCGCCTCATTTCTGGGTAGCAAAATGGTGAAAGATGCTTACGGAACTCAAGGGAAAGACTTAAGTATCGGCGCCAATATATTGGTACGGGCGGCACTCGATGATGAGTTCTCAAACTCTAGCGGTAAATACTTTGACAATAACATAGGCAATTGGTCCCAGCCGCACCCAGACGCGCTAGATGAGAAAAAGAGAAAGGTACTTATTGAAGAAATTGAGAACACTCTCGACAAACTCGGCATTAAAAATACCTAAGACGTTAACGCAATCAATTAAAAGGAATTCACCATGAAATATGAAGGTTTTACCACATTCACGGCGAAACAAGATGACGGAATCCTAACTGTGACATTTGACTTTGGTCCCGTGAATGTCCAAGGGCAGGAAATGCTGGCCGACTTAAACAGCCTGGCTATGCGCCTGGAACGGGATCGAGAAACCAAAGTCGTTGTGTTTCAGTCTGCCAATCCGGAGATTTGGGTATGTCATTACGATACTGAGCTATTAAAAGACATGTCTGACGAAGCTGTATCTCGCGAAGAAGTCCAAATATTGGATTTACAAGCTATCTGTGAACGCATCAGCAAAGTACCTCAAGCAACGATCGCCAAACTAGAGGGTTTCGCTAGAGGTGGTGGCCATGAACTGGCCTTGGCACTCGATATGCGTTTCGCAGCCCGAGGAAAATATAAATTCATGCAAATGGAAGTGGCTATGGGAATCCTCCCATGTGGGGGAGGCGCATCAAGGATGGCTCGCCAGACAGGACTGGGTAAAGCGCTGGAGATTATTCTCAGCGCCCGTGATTTCGATGCTGACGAAGCGGAAAGCCTCGGCACAATCAACAAAGCACTAGAGCCAGATGAAATTGGCGAGTATGTCGATAGCCTAGCGAAGAGAATCGCTCAATTTCCAGCAGAATCAATCAATGCCTGTAAGCAGGCGGTCTATGAGTCAATAGATAAACCTATCGGTGAAGCGCTAAAAGCGGAAGCCTATTGGCTGTATCAAGCAACCAGTAAAACACCTGCCCTAAAACGCTTCTCTATCGCAGATGAACAAGGGTTGGAACACGATATTGAAAATCAGCGAAACTGGAACCAACTGGTTATGGATGTACAAAAAATAAACTAGCAGTAGCAATTGGGCATCCGACAATTTACAGACGGCGATGCCCTACTTACTTCGGACACTTAGACAAAACTCTACAGAAAGTACACTTTTTGGGAATCAAAATGAGAGCAATGATTGTAAATACCTTTGGCGGCCCAGACGTATTTGAAGCTGCTGAAGTACCCAAGCCGACCACCAAAGCTGGCCATGTGCTGATTAAAATATCAGCAACCAGTGTCAATACCGTAGATACCATGATTCGCCAAATGGGACCTGCATTACCCCTTTCACCGAAAGCCCCGGCAATATTGGGTATGGATTTCGCTGGTGTTGTTGAAGAGATTGGCGAAGGTGTAACCGATTATCAAGTGGGTGATGAAGTCTATGGCTGCGCAGGTGGACTGGCTGACTTACCGGGAACATTAGCCGAATATATTGTTGCAGACGCGAACTTAATTGCCCTGAAACCCGAGAACCTGACCATGCGGGAAGCAGCAGCTTTGCCCTTAGTAGGCATAACCGCCTACGAAGGGTTACAGCGTGCGGGAGTTAAGCCTGCACAAAGTGTTCTTGTTCACGGTGGCTCGGGCGGTGTGGGTCATATAGCCGTACAGCTGGCTCATCACTTTGGTGCTGATGTTTACTCAACAGGCTCCGGAGATCCTCAACGGGCAATGATTGAAAAATTGGGGGCAACGCCGATTAACTACCGGACTGTATCAGTTGAGTCTTATGTACTGAAGTACACCAACGGAGCAGGCTTCGATATAGTATTCGACTCAGTCGGTGGTGCAAATATAACGAACTCTTTTGAGGCAGCAAAACTCAATGGCCAAATAGCTACTACCGTTTCCATGGTAGCACTTGATCTGGCGCCTGCTCACTTTAAAGGCTTGTCTTTGCATGTCATATTTATGTTAATTCCAATGCTGCACAATTACCACCGTGAGGAACACGGGCATATATTAAAAACAATAAAAGCCATTACTGAAGCAGGCGATCTCAAACCTGTGCTTGATGAAACTTCTTATAGTTTGCCTGATATTGGCAAGGCCCATGAACGGCTGGCAAGTGGGCAAGCTATGGGGAAAGTTGTTGTGAATATCGATCCCTAAGACTGACTAATAGAGATTTCAACTCGCAAATCTCCATTATTGATGGAAATAACGCTAAAAATGTAGATGTTCAGACCTGATATGATAAGCCTCGGTTACTCAGAAAACTTCATTTTAGGTCTGAACTGTTTCAACCAGCTCACATTAATTTATCAACATATTTTTTAAAGTAGACATCTTATTTGAAGAACAATTTCTCCACTCAATTTTGTAAGATGGCTTTAATCCCCTTATAGTTGTAAATGTATTAAAAATATACCAACCTTAAAAAGAGTCCCAAAATCTACCAGCAATTGGTCCCAAAGAGCGTTCTCTATTACGAATAATACATAAATCAAAACTGCTAAATGCTTCAATCCCCTCAACACTAATAGGGACAAGCAAACCTCGCTCCAGTTCACTCTTTATGAAGTGCCTTGGTATTCGACCCCAACCAAGTCCAGCAAGGGTCAGCTCTTTTTTTGTGTGGTAGTCATTAACAAACCATCTGCGCCCAACTTCCAGCAAGTTGATATTTCCCTTATTTTCTGAGCGGCCCGTATCCCTCACAACAATTTGGGGTAGTTGTGCAGCTTCCAATTGTGAAATTTTATCGCCAGGAAAAACATCAGGAGCCACAACATTAACTAATTCGACCTGCCCTATTTTCTTCCACTCATGCTTACTCTCAACGCCGAACAAAGTAGCAAATGCCAGATCAGCTTCATTGTCATCTATGCGCTCCATTACGCCAGACAGTAGTTCAGTGCTAATACTAAAATCCGTATTAGGAAAAGACAGCACTATAGGTTTGATCTGTTCCAGAAGTGGGCTTAGCTCGACAATACCACTAATGACCACAGTAAACTTGGGTTCTATTCCCGCACCAAGCTGGTGCGCCATTACAGAGAGTTGCTCGAGACTTTGCATAACTCTCTTGGTCTGCTGATAAAAAGCCTGCCCCTGTTTTGTGAGGTTCGGTCTATAGCTATCCCTATCAAATAAGGGAAAGCCAAATTCTTCTTCAAGCTTCTTAACCGCATTACTAATCGTCGGCTGGGTTTTGAAAATCGCCTTGGCCGCTCCACGAAAGCTTCCCTGCTCCACGACGGCAATAAACATCTTCAGCTGCTCTTGGGTCATATCAATACTCGATTCATAAAATCTATCATTTTGATCCAAATATACCATTATTACTTTATCGCGAGTATGGCTAATCTGCGTCCTGTCGAAACAAGCAGAGTCAACAGAAATGACTAAAAAAAGCAGTGACCCGAGCCTTTTTTCCCACGGAAAGCTCGGCCATATGGAAACTGATAGCCGTATCATTATGGCTGCCTTAACACGTGCAAGGATCGGTCGAGATGGCGTACCAACAGACGTTAACGCCAAGTATTACGCCCAGCGTGCCAGTGCGGCGATGATTATCTCGGAAGCTACCGCGATCTCAGCCCAAGGGCTTGGATGGGTGAATACCCCAGGCATTTTTACGGAAGAGCAAATCACGGGCTGGAAAAAGGTTACCGATGCTGTACATCGTCAGGGAGGAAAAATTTTTATCCAACTCTGGCACATGGGCCGAGAAGTACATCCAGACCTTATCGGCGGTCAAGCGCCTGTTGCTCCCTCGGCAATTGCAGCTGAAGGTGAAGCACATACTTATGAGGGAAAGAAGCCCTATGCAGTTCCGAAGGCTCTAACATGTGATGAGATTCAAAGTATTATCGCGGATTATAAGCAGGCAGCTAAGAATGCGCTTATAGCCGGCTTTGATGGGGTTGAACTTCACGCTGCAGGGCCTTACCTTCCGGCTCAGTTTCTTCACGACAGCACCAATCATCGTACAGATGCCTACGGCGGCAGTATAGAAAACAGAGCTCGCTTCATCTTCGAAGTAACTTCTGCATTATGTGAGGTCTGGGGATCAAATAGAGTTGGAATCAAGCTATCTCCGGAAATCAGCTTGACGGACAGTAATGCTCAAAAAACCTATCTATATGTTGTCAACCAACTGAACAGATATAACCTTGCCTATCTACAGATGATGGAACGGGCCTGGGATAGAGAAAACCAACCAAACATTGACCACACCCAGCTACGCAAAACCTATAAAGGTCTGTACGTAGCCAATGGAATGTATGATCTTAAATCCGCAAACAATGCCATTGCCGATGGCTCTGCCGATTACATTTCATTTGGCCGTTTATTTATATCCAATCCGGACCTCGTAGAGCGCCTCGCAAATAATGGCCCCTTTAACAAAGAGGATATGTCTTCATTTTTCGCTGGCGATGAGCGCGGGTATTTGGACTACCCCTCATTAGTAACACAAAACTCTTAACTTACACATATATCAATTTCACTATTACGGAGTTATTCAGAGGCTCCTTAGGAATAATCATGGAAAAAATCTTAATTACCGGCAGTACCGGAAACAACGGCAAAGCCGTTCTTAAAAACTTTGCAAACACCAATATACCTGTCAGGGCCCTACTTCGGGATCTTTCTAGAGCTCCAATCGTAGCTGACAATATCAGCTATGTAATAGGAGACTATGAGAATGAATTTTCACTACTGGAAGCTATGCAAGGTATCGAGACTGCCTTTTTGGTTACAGCATTCGAACCTTCATTTACTAATAAGCATGCCGCTTCTATTCGTGTAGCGGAGCAAGCTGGCGTAAAGCATATTGTACAAATCTCCGGCTTAGGTGCTGATAAGGATTCACCAATTGACATAGCTAGATGGTTGGGAGAGGCAGAAGAGCATCTTATCGAATCAACGTTAAACTGGACAATTCTTCAGCCCGCCAGTTTTAACAGCAATTTCTTTGCCTCTGCAGAAGAAATTGCTCACCAAAACACAATTAGCGCTCCATTTGGCTCTGCACCGGGGGCAGCTATTGTTACTGTTGACCATCAGGATATCGGTGATGTAGCAGCCAAAATACTAATAGAACCGGGTGAGCATATCGGTAAGAAGTATATTCTTACTGGAGCAGAAAAATTAACTTATACAAATATATCAAATATATTATCTGAAGTCCTGCAGAGGAAGATAACCTATCAACCTATTAGTGATGAAGCAGCAAGGTCAGCATTATTAAACTTGGGGGTTTCAGAGAGAGCTGCCGATGCGTTGGCACAGCTTTGGCCTGTAACCCGCGAGTGGGGGCACACGATTGAGCTTTCCAATCACGTAGAGCAACTTCTGGACAGAAAACCAACTTTGCTCAAGACATTCTTTGAAAGCGCAGCTAGCCAGTTCATTAGAAAATAGGTCTAAATGTAGAGCTATAATTACCCTGATAGCCGCACTGGGCATATCAGAGTTATAGGTCATGTTCCTGCGCCGATGCCTACAGACAGAAGCGCAGGAACATTACTGATTTTTTAACGATCAGTCACTTTAAAAGAAAGAAAGTACCCTTCCGTTGATAAAAACACTTTCAGTATTTTATCCAGACCCCCATCCTTGCCCTGAGTGCTAACAACCCACTGTCGCTGGTTGTCAACACGTTGCATGGCTGCATTGAGCGGCTTGTCAGCCCAGGATTTGTTGAGCTTACCCTCTTTGATTAGGCGAGCTACTTCCTGGCTGGCGATACCCTTGGCTTCTACCATGGATACAGTGGCAAAATTGTCTCTCTCATGGTCACCATGGGCGAAAGCAAGATTTGCGAAGCCTAAGGTAACTGATACGCAGATGACTCGAATAAGTTTGTTCATAATACTCTCTTTCTTCTCAGTTTTAGCGAATGTTAATAAAAAGGCGTTACTGTTTGAGTCCAATAACCTCGTAGAACCCCTTTGTTTTTAGAGTGATCTTCACAGATTCCTGACCGTTATTCTTCCAATACCAGCCATGGGAACCATCAAAAGGCGTGGTGAGAGAGCCACTCATTTTATTTGCGGTAGCAATAGCAAAGCTCTCAAAGTAGCCGGTAGTATCGCCTGTGGGTTCGCCGTGAAAATCAAAGTAAAGTTCACCACTCTCCGTCACCCACTCATATTCCAAATGACCATATTTATCCAATTGAAATTTGTATTCAATTCCACGGCCAGCGGGCACTTCAATAGTTGTAGTGTCAGTCCGATAAGCAAAGGTCTGCTCACCACGCTGCACTATTTCCGGCACAGCAATTTCCTGCTCTTGACTGTTTAATTCAGTCAGCCCCAGTGCACTGCCGATTCCGATGGGGTCTATATTGTATTCAGCTGGCAGGATCACCGTGGTCAACATAATGGCTGCAAGTACGCCAGCAGCAAGTGTGGATTTAATCAGCGTTTGTGCAGACTGCACTGGCATTTCAGTTGTATTCATTCTGTAAGCTCTAAATCTGAGTTCTTTCTGTTCAATAAACTTGTAAAAGCCACTTTCTGGCTATCTAACCTACGAAGTAGCCTGTCATCTGGTAACCCACCAACATCAGTCCACCACTCATTAGTAAGGTATTTGTCATAGTGGAAAAGCGCAGGAAACTGTCAAAGCGACGCCAATAATTGATGGCGAGAAGAATAAACAGCAACGCAGCAAACTGACCAATTTCTACTCCGACATTAAAGGCCAGGATATTCTCCACCAACCCATCGCTGGACAGCTCGAATTCCTGTAATTTGGTTGCCAAACCAAAACCGTGGAAGAGTCCAAAAATCAGTACGGCAGCCTTGGTATTAGGCTGAAAGCCAAAAACCCGCTTGAAGCCGCCGAGATTATCGAAGCCTTTATAGACAATGGATAATCCAATAATGGCATCGATCAAATAGGCATTCACATGGGTGTCGTTTAGCACTCCAAATAAAAGGGTCAAGCTATGACCGAGCGTAAAGAAGCTTACGTAGATGAGAACATCTTTTGATCGATATAAAAAGAAAATGACTCCCACCAGGAACAGCAGATGGTCATAGCCAGTCACCATATGCTTGGCGCCAATATATAGAAAGGGAATAATAGATACCCCTTCGTTGCCGGCAAGAAAAGTCTTGGTAGCATCGTCCACTCCATGGGCAAATAGTGGCATAGATATCACCATACCTGCTATCAGCGCCATCAAACCGAAAACTGTTTTTAAACTATTGTGCAACGTTACTATCTCCCGTTATTAAAGTTCTAAATTCTTGTGAACCAAAGCGTACACAGGCCCAGTTAACTGGCTCCAGCCAGAGCCACTTCAGGGTTATCTTGTAAGCTTTCCGACTTGGCATTCCTGCCATGTAAAATTCTGTAGAGTGCCGGCAACACTAAAAGTGTCAGGATTGTTGATGAGACAATACCGCCAATAACCACCGTAGCCAGTGGGCGCTGTACCTCAGAGCCAATACCAGTATTCAGGGCCATGGGCACAAAACCGAGTGAGGCAACCAGTGCGGTACTAATGACCGGACGTAATCGGATCAGGGCGCCCTCAATAATGGCATTTTCTATGCTGTAACCTTGGTCACGCAGGTCCCGAATAAAGGAAACCATCACCAGGCCGTTAAGGATGGCAATCCCGGAAAGTGCGATAAAACCAACGGCTGCGGAAATGGAGAACGGGATATCCCGCAACATTAAAGAGAGCACACCGCCGGTTAATGCGAGGGGTATACCGGTAAAGATAATTGCCGCATCTTTTATGGAGCGAAGCGCCAGCAGGAGAAGCCCCATAATCAACACAAGAGTCAGCGGCACTACAATCGATAAGCGTTCAGTAGCAGACTGTAGCGCTTGATAAGTTCCGCCGTATTCAACCCAGTAACCGGGTGGTATTTCCACTTTCTCGGAAACGGACTGCTGCACATCAGCAACAAAGCTACCCAAGTCCCTACCCCGCACATTGGCCGTTACCACTACCCTGCGTTTACCGTTCTCGCGGAAAACCTGATTGATACCGGCAGTGAGTTCCAAGCTGGCAATTTCCTCCAGGGGCACATAGTTGCCATTGGATCGATGAATCGGCAGTTTCTTTAGCGCATCCAAATCCTGGCGCAATACCTCTGGCAAACGCACAACAATATCGGTGCGGCGGTCCCCTTCATAAAAGCGGCCAGCAACCGTACCTCCCAGGGCGGTTGCCAGCTGCTCCTGTACCTGGCTAATGGCCAGCCCATACTGTGTTAGCGCGGCCTGGTCAGGAACAATGGCGAGAACCGGTAAACCGCTGGTTTGCTCCATCTGTATATCAGCAACGCCTTCTACACTGCCGATAGCCGCTTCAATTTCACTGCCCAAACGCTCTAATTGCTCGAAGTCATCGCCAAAGACTTTGATCGCCAATTCCGCGCGTACCCCCGCTAAAAGCTCGTTAAAGCGCATCTGGATTGGCTGGAGAAATTCATAGCGGTTGCCGGGAATTGGTTCTACCAGCTTTGCCAGCTCTTCTACCAATTGCTCTTTCGGCTTATCCGGATCTGGCCACTGAGACCTGGGTTTCAGGATAATAAAGTTATCGGCAACACTTGGGGGAACGGCATCGGTAGCCACTTCCGCAGTACCAATTTTGGCGAATACACGCTCCACTTCGGGCAACTCTTTAATCCGCTCCTCCAGGGATTTTTGCAGTGCAATCGCTTGTTCCAGGGATGTGCCGGGAATACGCAAGGCGTGCATGGCAATATCGCCTTCATCCAGATTCGGCACAAATTCTCTACCCATTCTGCTTGCCGTATAGCCGGAAACCAACACCAGTAGCGCAGCAATAGCGACAACCATGCCACGCTGGCGCAGTGCAAACTCCAAGGCCGGGCGATAAATTCTATTCAGCTTCTCAAGTGCAGGATTTTTCTTTTCGATCACCGGTTTGCGGAATAGCAGCGCTATGCCGGCTGGCACCAAAGTGATGGAAAGAAACATCGCAGAAAGCAGCGCAATCACCACGGTTATAGCCATTGGATGGAACATCTTGCCCTCCACTCCAGTCAGGGCAAAAATGGGTAAATACACTGCTGTGATAACGAACACACCAAACATGGCCGGGCGAATCACTTCCCGCGTCGATTGGAATACCAGGGTAATCCGTTCATTTAGATCTAACTGGCCACGCTCGCGGGCGGATTCGCTGAGGCGTCGCAGACAGTTCTCGACAATAATGATGCCCCCATCCACCAACAGGCCAAAGTCCAGCGCCCCCAGACTCATCAGGTTTGCACTTACGCGGGCCTGAACCATGCCGGTGATGGTCATTAACATGGCTACCGGAATTACCAGCGCAGTGAGAATTGCTGCTCGAACATTGCCCAACAGCAGGAAAAGAACCGCGATAACCAACAGCGCACCTTCCATAAGATTGGTTTGTACAGTGCGCAATGTCTGGTCAACCAGACCGGTACGATCATAAACCGCAGTCAATGTGATACCTGGTGGTAGACTCTGTTTGATATCCTCTAACTTTTCACCAACTGCACCTGCAACGGTGCGACTATTTTCGCCAACCAGCATGAAAACGGTGCTCATCACCACTTCCCTGCCGTTCTGAGTAGCCGCCCCGGTGCGCATTTCGCGCCCCTCTTCGATCTTGGCCAAGTCGCCAAGGCGAACAGCAACGCCATTCACTTCCGCTACCAGGAAATCCTTCAGTGTCTCTAACGAGCTTGCCTGCCCCGGAACCCGCAACAACCACTGGGCGCCACTGTGTTCAATAAAGCCTACACCGCGGTTACGATTGTTCTCCTCGATCGAGAGATTCAGGTCTTCCTGGGTCAGGCCAAATGCCAGCAGTTTCTCTGGCTCTATAGCAATCAGAATTTCTCTCTTGAATCCGCCAATCGGATTGACTTCCACCACACCTGGTACACGCAATAACTGCGGGCGCACAATCCAGTCATGCACCGAACGCAAGTCTTTAGGTGTTACCGCACTGCCATCAGCATTGGTAGCTCCGGGTTCGGAGTCCACTGTAAACATAAAGATTTCGCCAAGACCTGTGGCGATGGGTCCAAGCTCCGGCTCCAAACCAGCAGGCAGTGCACCACGTACACTAGTGAGCCGTTCATTCACTAACTGGCGGGCAAAATAAATATCGGTGCCATCTTCAAAAATCACCGTAACTTGGGACAACCCATACCGCGAAACGGAACGTGTATAAGCAAGGCTCGGCAATCCAGCCATTGCATTTTCCACAGGGTATGTAACCCGTTGCTCAACTTCTTTAGGGGTATACCCCGGTGCCTCCGTATTAATAACCACCTGGATATTAGTGATATCCGGTACCGCATCAATGGGCAGCCGGGTGAAATTCCAAATGCCCAAACCGCACAGTAGTAGCACAAGGGCAATAACCAGCCCGCGATTTTGAATTGAGGTTCTTATCAAGTACTCAAGCATGTCGAACCCTCAGTGATCGTGGGATGCACCGGACTTTTCAATGTCCGCTTTAATGATGTAGCTGTTACCGGTGACATATTCGATTCCCGGTCGAATCCCCCCCAGCACTTCAACCCAGTCGCCTGCTTCACGCCCCAGCTCCAACATGCGCACTTCATATTGATCGCCCACCTTGGCATAAACGACAGTAAAATCGCGGAACGCTTGTAAACCGGAACGCTTGACGGCGAGAGGCACCTCATATTCAGCAACTTGGATATCGCCGCTTACAAAAGAACCTGGTGCGAGGCCTGAGGGAATATCTTGCAGTGACACTCGAACGGCAGTGGCCTGGTTGGGCTTCATCAAAGTATCAATTTGTTTCACTACCCCGAGCAGAGGAGTTTCCAGGGACTTGATATTTACGGAAACGGGCGTGCCCTGGCGAATCTGGGGGCGTGTCGAGGGAAAAACATCCAGCTCTGCTAACAAAGCAGCATCATCGGCAACCGTTAATAAAACTCGACCTGCGGTCTGTTCGCCAGGGTTTACATTGCGCTGGACTACTACACCGGCAATTGGGGATTGAATAGTGTAGGTGTTTAGGTTTTGATTGCTGTTAATGGTAATTAGGGGTTGCCCTTTTTTAACGCGCTCCCCCAACCCCACCTGCACAGTTTCTACAAAGCCATCGAAACGCGCACTAATTTCACGTACCTGCTCTGGATCTACAATAAGCCTGCCATAAGCGCGGCTGGTCTCACTCATCATTGCGGGGCCGACGGTTTCCGTATCAATTTCCATGGATTCAGCAATACCGGATTCGATACGGGTTCGCCCCTCAAAATTATCGTATTGCCAACGGTATTCGTGCCCCTGGTACTTGGCTGTTAGAGTCACAACAAATGAGTGGGGCTCATAGATCACCATATCGCCACGCAGATAATTCCCCTCAGGCCTGAACTCGATGTGATCCTCTCCATCTCCAAGCCTTGTAAGAACCACTTTAAGATCAACCTGCCGAGGATTAACCAGCTCTCCATCGTTACTCACCCAAACCCGAAACTCCGGAGGAACACCAGTTTCATAAATACTTAGCTCAACGGCAAAATCACCTTCTCTCAACATGCGCCCACGATTGGGCCCTTTTTCCGGTTCTGCCTCTGCGACAGCTCCGGCCGCATACACACTGCCGCTGCCACTTAGGAACAAGGAAAGTAAAGCACCGAATATCAGGCTGGAAAAAACTGCGGATCTCATATCTCGCTCTCGCTTATCTGTGCCAATGACAGGCCGGTAAGTTTTTCAATTTCAATCAGGCTAAGGTGTGCGTTGTACTGCGCCTGGAGCAGTGAAAGCTGCGCATCGCTAAGCCCCTGTTGGGCTAGAGCCAACTCCGAGTAGTTATAGCGGCCACGTCGATAGGCTTTTTGCGTAGCGATGAGCGCTTTATCAAAACTGGGAATCATCTTTTCATTCAAGGCGGTAGCTACGTGCCGGTGATGCTGTAGCCTTTGGGTCATCACAAAGAGCTGTGTATCCAACTCAATCTCTTTCGCATTTCTTTCTGCTCGGAAACGATTTTGTTCCGCCCTCAAAGCAGATACCTTGCCGCGATTACGGTCACCCTTACCTAGTGGGATTGCGAACCCTGCCACCAACCCATAATCTCCGCTCGCTTCGTTGCGACGAATTCCCGTATCAATCCTCCACTGAATACCAGCTTCTGCACGTGCCAAATCAATTTCCGCCTGCGCCACGCGCTCGCGGCTCATGAATATTTCCAAATTTGGGTTGCTCGCCACCAAGCTTCGCAATCTAGATAAATCAACTTCTGGAAGGACACTGGAAAGAGAACCAGCCACCGCACGAAAACTGGGCTCTCTGGAGCCCCACTGGGCAGCTAATTGATATCTGGCAATATCCAACTCGTGCTCGACATCTTCCACAGCTAAGAGTCGACGCTGTAAGTCGACTTCCGCCCGAAAAGCATCGGCTTCATTCGTTCTGCCAACACTAACCTGACGATTAATTTCAGCGGTCATATTGCGAGCCAGGTCGACAGCTGTTTTAGCAATTTTCAGGCGTTCCTGGTGCGCCAGGACCTGGAAAAAGTAACGCGCAGTATTAGCGGCAACTTCTAACTCAAGAACCTGCTTTTCGGCCTCAATCACGGAAGTCTTACTGCGTGTAGCCAATACACGTTTTTCTGCGAGATCACCCTGTAATAGCCAACTGATGCCTACTGTTACCTGGGAACTGCCGTTGCCATCGCTGTCCTTTTCCTCCCCCACCCCCTCGGCGGCAACACTAAGCTCCGGGCGTGGTCCAAGCTTGGCGTGCTTGGATAAAGCATCCACAGCCTCAAACTGATATCGGTAACCCGCCAGTTCAGGGTGATTTTGCAAGCTTTTAAGAATTGCCTGTTCATAAGTAAGTCCCGATAACTCCTCGCCCTGTTCTGCCCTAAGGGGTCCACTTAATACGACTAAAAAGAACACGGCTCCGGCCAAAAAAAACCGATTGACGATCGGTTTTTTGGTTATGACTAAACGCAGACAATTAAACACTTCGGCTTCCTTAGTGGGAGAAAAGGGTTTCGACGGTGTGGTGGAGCGCGTCCACCGAAACAAGGCAAGTGCCTGTAAGAGCCACAAACATTCCAGCTAATAACAAGGGGGGTAAGCTGCGCCCCTTATCATCAGACAGCAAGTAACGAATACGAGCATCCAATTGGTCAAGAGCGAAATAACAGACCATTGCTGAACTTCTCTCTTTGGGATGCAACCCATTGGAGATACGGGTTACTTTAAGTAGGGTTTGGGCGATAAAAGTCTCACTCCACCCCTGCCTATGGACATAAGCATCTGCACGCTGCTCCATACACAGCGCCATCTGCCGATTCAGGTAATTCCCCAAACGCGTAGGGAAAAAGCTGGCAAATAAAGCGAATATTAATTTCTTCAGCGGATCAAATTTTTGCGCATGGGCTTCCTCATGCAGGCGCACCACCTCAAACTCTTCCGCTGTTAACTGGTCTCGCAGACCGCTGGTATAAAACCCTTGCGGACGGAGCAGACCACTGGTGAAAGCCTGGGGCCCCTTTGCCTGGATAATACTCTGGTCAGACTTATCCCTTTCGCAAAGTTGCATTAACAAACGGAGCTGCGCCAAATGGCGATGAACTCGTTTAAAACTTTGAAACGCCAAAAAACCGCTAAAGAAAAGAAACGCAATAGTAAAAACACCGTGCCAACTGTAGAGGTTAAAAGCATTGATATGGTGCCAGTGCGCCAGTGATGCAACGCCTCCCAAAAGGCTGGGGAAAGCCAGGATTACAGCGGCCGTGGAAGCCGCGAACCACGGCAGCAATACCGCACTCCACAGCAGTAAACGCCGGCTACTGACAGACAAGTTAAGTGAATGCCGGGAAACGGAAAGGCAGGCAGCTGATACCAGTAAAATACCGACAAACAGGCCAAGCGCTGCAATAGTCAGCAGGTTTAGCCAGAGTGCAACCTGCCCCAAAATCATTAGCGATCACCCTGCTGGCGCTTTATCTTCTGGCTTTCGATCAACTGCTCCAGTTGCTCTAATTGACTTTCGTTCAGCTCCGATGAGATGGAGGTAAACGCGGCTACCAGCCCGTTCTCATCATCAACGAACTCACGAGTAACATCTTGAATCAGCTGCCCGACAAACTCGTAGCGTTCCACTGCCGGGCTGTATTGGAATGCATGCCCCTGCTTCTCTCGAGACAGCAAACCTTTCTTATAAAGGCGGTCAAGTGTGCTCTGGATGGTGTTAAGAGAACCTCCACGGGCCCTGCTCAAGTCCGAGTGGACCTGTTTGGCATCCGCAGATTTTCTATCCCAGAGGTATTGGAGCACCTGTTTCTCAAGATCGCCAAGTCGCATAGACCATTATTCCAGAGGTTAAAACTGTTCTTTGAATGATGGTAGAGCGGCAAAAACCGATCGTCAATAGGTTTTTTGCATTTCAGCCTACTTCGACTGTGGGATGGGTTTTGTTCCAGGCTCCAAGGATACCTACCCAAGAAAATAGCCGTTTTCTTAACTTCAATACCGCAAGCTAGATAACGATACGAATAATTTAGACACCTTGGAAATACCGCCAGCATTTGGCAATGAAATTAAGGGGCCATTTGACTTGAACTCAACATTAATACAGCTAGGGGCGGCTTTACCATTGACGAGCCCTGATCTACCAAAAAGTGATTTTTTCACTACTCACTGATCGTGTAAGTAACAGGCGAGAGATCCAGCGACCATCTCTGTGGCTGACTCTTCAGCAATTCCTTATCATGGATATATCTTCCAGTTTCGGATACTACCGATAAACACAAGAACGATGATAGCTTTCAATTATAAAGAAGAATCGTTGGACTTTACGACATTAAACACACCCGGACCCACCAAAATTTGAACACTAAGAAAATTGAGATTTATCAGACTGTATCAATTACATTGCCGACTACCTGTCACCGTCTAAAGTTCCAGATTCTGTTTTATCTCTATTGCTGAGTACTTGTTGCTTTACACATCTAACTGACACCAAAAGCATAGCGATGGCTCCAATAAATGTAGTGGCTGCCATTGACAACTCTAGAGCAATCAACGTTAAAGAAATGACACTTATCGATAACAGCTTTAAATTTTTGATATGGAATTGAAGATAATCTTGCCTCAGAAGATCTTCAATTAAAAACAACATGAGAACCGCCAAACCAAAAGCAATTACTATAAATTCAAAGCTTCCTGTCGACACCCCTCGATAAAACGATATATAACATAACAAGCCAGTAACTGGGATAGCTGCAACACTTTGTATTGTATAATAGTCTGCGGAAGCCAGCCTCCAGAAGGTTGACCACTGACTACTTTCATCTTGTTCAAGTATGGTTAGTTTAATCACCAAATATGGGACTGCAAGCAGCCCTCCGACAAAGAGAATAACAAAAAATATCACCATAAAAATATCTAGCCAGCAAATTCAATTTCGATAGTTGATCTACAAAATAATACGCTGCGACTGAGTCTTCCTGCTGATAAGCAGAAAAACTAACCGCTTTTTCTCACCCGATTCAAATCATCACAAACCATCTCCATACCATCCAGCACCCGAAAAGTATGTCGCTGAATGATATCCGGTGGTACATGAAACAGGTTTCCCTCTTTAACTGCATTAATTCTTGGGTATGCTTCCCAGGCATCCAACCAATCTGGCCGCTCTTCTCCCATGCCGCTGGCGATAATTACTCTCGGGTCTCTATCGAGTACAGACTCAATGCTAATCTTCGGTGCTAATACCAATGCATCGGCAAATATATTACGGCCGCCACAGGTTTGAATAACATCGCTAATCAGGTGGTCGCCATTAAGTGTTTGCAGAGGCTCATTCCAAACCTGATAAAAAACACTGACTGAATCCAGGTCCTTGTGGCTATGCTGTATTTGATTCAGTCGCTCAAGCCACTTTCCGGCAGATTTATCTGCATAGTCACTTGTGCCTGCAAGTTTACCGAAGCGCTTTACATTCACAGCGATATCTTCAAGAGTGTGAGATTCAGATACGAAAACTGTAAAACCGAGATCCTCCAGTTTATTAATCATCTGATCGCCATTTCCCGACCCCCAGGCAACAATCAAGTCAGGATTTAGCAATAGTAAACTTTCATAGTTTACCGCTTTATAGTTACCTATCTCCGGTAATTGCTTGGCTTGCTCGGGGTAGTCACTGTAGCTTACCGCAGCAATTAGCTTATCCCCTGCCCCGGCACTGTAAAAGTTCTCCACGATATTTGGCGCTAGCGCAACAATACGCTCTGCTGGTGCAGGCAGTTCAACCCATTGGCCACGGGCATCTTTTACCCGCACGGAATCATCCGCCCAAGTATTACTCACCAATAACAGATTCAAGGCTAAAACAACACGGACAATACTGCTTCGAGACATCTCTTTAACTCGACTATAACTAAGGAGCTTCTAAACAGCCCCGTAATTCACATTGGCAACCACTGCCACCCATAATATCAGTATCGACAATTCACTTATCTCAACCAAACCGCCTAAACAATCGCCGGTATAACCACCAATAGTCTTATCCCACAGGCGATGCCAGAATAAAACCAGGGCAAACAAACTACAGACGATGCCAATGGCAATGGGTCTTGGCGCCGCTAAACATCCAATAGCAACTACGATTGCAACTACCGGCAATAGGTCCCATCGGCGCTCGGAGCCAGAGGGCGGTACATGGCCTTCAACACGTGCGTATTGTGAAATTCCCATTAAAGCCAGGGCCGAAGCCCTGGCTAGCATAGGTGAGATCACCAACGGCAGATAGACCCAAGCATCTTTTGTTACCGGGTTTATTAGCTCTAGCAGGGCTGTAATTGCAGCAAATTTCATCAGTAGAAAAACAACAACAGCCGCTACCGCAATAGAACCGCAGTGGGGATCGTGCATTATCCTCAAAATATGCTGACGTTGCTCTTCAGGATCGGCACACTTATGTCCAGCAAAGTAGGCATCAGTACAGTCAGCAAGGCCGTCGAGGTGTAGTGCACCTGTCAGGACCACCCAGAAACCCAATAGTATTGCAGCTTGCAACTGGGCACCTAAAGGAGCCAGAAGGTAGGCGGCCCCGGATAACAGTACACCAATCACCACTCCAACCAGGGGGTAAAAATATATCGACCGCTTCACCGTTTCCTTGTCCACCTCCCGAAGCAAACCCGCCACCGGCAGCCGGGTAAGAAATACCAGCGCATACAGAAATGCTTGGGATAGGTTGTACAACTTACGGGCAATAAACATAAGCTGACTGCTCTGGGTAGGAAACGGTAAAGGTCTTATTGTCCGAGTCGTATCTCAGCGATGCGGCAAACCCGTAGTTAACTTGCAGTGAAATCATTTTCACTGGGAGCCAGTTATTCGCATACGCGAGCAACAACTTGATAACGCCACCGTGAGTAACGAGCAGCAGGGACTCTCCCGAGTATTGCTGGGCTAGATTATCAATAGCTTGAAGAACTCTGGATCGAAATACGGGAAAGGGCTCACCTCCCGGCGGTGCGTGCTTTTCTGGGTCACGCCCCCAGGCTTCACACAGTGCTCGTTGCTCAGTCCAGATCTTATCGACTGACTGCCCCTCCCAGTCCCCGAAACCAATTTCCCGGATATCAGGAACTTCAGTTATCGGCAGTTTTTTCTCTCGGGCAAGCTGAGCCGCAAAGCGTTGGCAGCGTTGTAAGGGTGAAGTAACAATCCGGTCCCAGGAGTCATCGAGCTCGGTAAGCCCTCGCAACATCTGCTCCCTACCCTCACTGGTTAGAGGCACATCGATCTGACCGCGAAAAATATTTCCACCTTTGCAGGCACCGTGTCGTAAAAGATCAATCCGCAACTGGCACTCCTGCCTCACTGAAAGTAAACATTTTGTTATGCAGGTTCAGCGCTTGCTTGATAATACTGATGGCCAACACTGCACCTGTGCCTTCGCCAAGGCGCATATTGAAGCTCAGCAATGGCTTCACCCCCAGGCACTCGAGGGCCAGTTTGTGACCAGACTCGTCAGAGAGATGGGCGTAGAGCAACCAGGGTTTCACCGACGGATTAATAGCGCCGGCAATAGCTGCCGCAGCAGTCGCCATAAAACCATCAACCAATACAGGGACACCTCGCTGGGCACTGGCGACAAACGCTCCCGTTAAGGCTGCAATCTCAAAACCACCAAAAGTTTGCAAAATAGCAAGTGGCGAACCCAGCGCTGCCCGGTGCTGCTCCAAGGCAAATTCGATCAGTTCCACCTTGCGGGCGAGCACTGCATCGTCGATACCTGTTCCCCGCCCCGTAATGATGCCAACCTCTAGTTCAAAAAGGGCGGCAAACATGGCAGCGGCGGAAGTGGTATTGCCAATACCCATATCTCCGCCAATAAAACAATCTGCATCGGTAGACTGGCGGCAACCGGCATCAAGAGCAAGAGCCAGCTGCGCTTGGGTCATAGCGGGATTACCTTGGGAGAAGTCCGCAGTAGAGGGAGCTATAACTTCATCAATCAGGTCGGGGTGTTCAGCGGGGACCACACAACCCAGATTAATTGCGGCAAAGTCAGCATTCTGCTCGCGGCTCAACACATTAATAGCCGCCCCACCCTCGCAAAATAGTTTCAGCATTACAGAAGTGACGGCCTGAGGAAATCGGGAAGTTCCCTGGACTGCAATACCGTGATCAGCACCGAATACGCGCACCGACAATTTATTCAGTTGGGGTTGCTCCCTCCCCTGGAATCCGGCGAAATCTACGGCAATACTCTCGAGCCGACCGAGTGCGCCTTGCGGCTTAATCAATTGCTTCTGGCGGACAATCGCGGCATTGCGCGCACTCTGGTCCGGGGTTGGTGCAGGCTTATCGAGCCAACTGAGTTCATATGTCATCATTATCAGTCTCAGGTGATTCTTTAGGAGCCTATGAATAAACTCCGTGATACCTCTGGCATGCAGAGCGGTTCACAATCAAGGCGCGGCTTCGCAGGAATGTCTAGACCTTTCAAGAAGTCGCAACGCGGAGTGTAAATCGCTCTGCAAGCCCCGAAGGGCGGGCCTTGAAAGCCGCACCCGCTGCGTTGCAGCTCTTGCAAAGGGCTACGGCCATTCGCGGCGAGCTGCGCCTAACATCTGCAGCTTTCAAGACTCGCAGAGGCATTACGGAGTTATTCAGAGGCTCCTTTACTTTACAGCGAGCGGCAAACCAGCAATTGCCAAGGTGACGCTATCAGCTCGCTCGGCTAATGCCTGATGCAGCCAACCTGCCGCATCCACAAATTCCCGCGATAACTGCCCAAGGGGCACAATACCCGAACCGACTTCATTACTGACAAAAACCCAAGGTGGGGTATTACCGTTAGCGAGAGTACGCCTCTGATCGATACATTGCAGAAGCGCCTCTTGCTCACGCTCCCAAACGCCCTGATGAAGACAGTTGCTCAACCACAAAGTGAGGCAGTCCACCAGTACACAGTGGGACTCAGGAGCGGTAACCAAAGCCTCTGCCAGTGCAATAGGTTCTTCCAGGGTCTGCCAGCGATGATCCCGGTCTTCCCGATGTCGAGCAATACGGGTAGACATTTCTTGATCGCCAGCCGTAGCCGTTGCCAGGTAGATAAGTCCACCATCGCTACTGCTATTTAGCCACTGCTCCGCGCGCTGTTGCGCAAGCCGGCTTTTTCCACTGCGTGCGCCTCCTAGTACCAGATGCACACCACTGGCACTAAACATCGGCAATCACCAGGGATTTACCGGTTACCGGGTGTGGCATCACCGTGACACTGTAGCCGTAAAGCTGCTGCATTTTCTCCGCAGTCAATACATCCTCCGGATTTCCGTAGGCCATACTGCGCCCCTGCTTTAAGGCGAGGATTCTGTCGCTATAGCCGCTGGCATGGGCCAGATCATGGACCGTCATTACCACAGCTACGCCACTTCGCGCGAAGTCTCTTACCGCTCTCATCATTCCATATTGGTGTGCAATATCCAGGCTGGCAGCGGGCTCATCTAATAAGAGGAGCCGCTCTCCACCATCCTCTGCCCGCCAGATCTGGGCCATCACTCGAGCCAATTGCAAGCGCTGCTGCTCGCCGCCAGATAATGTTGGGTACAGGCGCTCAGACAAATGACTAACATCCAGCGCTGCCATGGCTTCCAGGCAGATTTCTCGGTCCCGGTCAGTGCCAGTGGAATGCGGAGTTCGACTGAGGGCGACCAATTCCAGCCCGGTAAAGGCAAATGTCAGTGGGTTATTTTGCGGCAGGACGGCAACTTGCCTGGCTCGATTGCAGGCGGACAACTTTGAAAAAGAGCGGCCTTTAAAGTGGACCTGCCCGGAATCCATCCTGACTTCACCGCAAAGGGCACGCAGCAGAGTCGACTTACCGGCGCCATTGGGGCCAATCACACAAACCAGCTCGCCGACATCTACCTTCAGGTTGATATCTTGCAACAGCGGCCGATTATCGACACTAACCGCAACTCCCTCCACCTGTAGCAGAGCCATTAAATTGCCCCCCTGCTTTTACGCAACAAGGAAACAAAGAAAGGCACTCCAATTAGTGCGGTGATCAGCCCTACCGGGATCTCCACCGGGGCAATAATGGTTCGCGCCAGGGTATCGGAAACCAGCAATAAACTGGCTCCAGCCAGGGCAGAAAGCGGCAACAGTTGCCGGTGATCAGGTCCTACCCATAAACGCACTATATGGGGCACTACCAGCCCCACAAAAGCAATACTGCCGGCTACAGCAACCGAAGTGCCCACTCCCGCCGCAACAAGCACTATCAAACGGGTTTTTACCCGCTCTACATCAATACCGAGGTGCCGCGCCTGGGATTCTCCCAATAAAAGAACATTTAGTGAGGTGCCGAAGCGGGACATACTGGCAAGCAAAGCGCCCAGCACGGCCAAAACCAGAAAAGCGCGAGGATAGCTCGCTGCATCCAGCCCTCCCATAAGCCACAGGCTCATACGGCGCAAGGTGTCATTATCAGCAAAGTACTCCATTAGCCCGATCAGGCTTGCGGAAAAAGCGGTAACGGCAATCCCCATTAGCAACATGGTGGCCACGGAAGTGCCATTAATACTTTTCGCCACTTTGTAGACCAGTGTCACCGCTAAAAGGCCGCTGCAAAAAGCAGCTATGGATACAACGGGCAAACTCCCAAACGCAGCGGCAACCTCCGCTCCTAGCAGGATGGCCAAACAAGCACCGAGAGAAGCCCCTGCGGTAACACCAATCAGGGATGGGTCAGCTAGAGGGTTTCGAAATAAGCCTTGCAACATTGCCCCGCAGATGGCGAGCACAGCACCCACTCCAGCCGCCAACAGCGCCCTTGGCAATCGTATTGCCTGAACAATCTCCCCAGCGAGTCCACCATCGCCCTGGCCACTGATCGCGGCAAATAGTTGTGAGGGTGAGAGATACACTGCACCTATAGCAACGGCAGCAGAAAAACTCAGGGCAAGTGCTGTGGGCAGTAACCACCAGGCAATATTTAATGCTTTGATACGGGCAACAGTCACTGAGTATCCTCTTGCAGCATTGCCGTCTCCCTGGTTCCCTCAAATTGCTCGAGCCAGTTTCCCTGGATATTCTCGGCAATAGTCTCAGCCAGCCTGTCCAATTGTTGCTGTCGCTGTTTACCTATATCCAGCGGCATAGAGTCTTTCAACCCACCCCAGGCAAAAAGTGCGCTCAGCGCTTCGGGTGAATCGAACAGCCCATGCACGTAGGTCGCGAATATCTGTCCATCAGCACTTATTGCACCATCAGGCCTGGAATTTCCGTCTTTATCACAGATATATACTGCCGGAGTTTGCAGAGCTACACCTTCGGTTATACCACAGTGGATTTCATAGCCCTGAACAGGAGTAGCTTCTTTTACTTCATTTTCCAAAGCTAAAAAGCCGGTAACATTTTTCAGTGCTTTGACTGGTTGCAAGCGAGTTGTGTAATCCAGATAACCCAAGCCCGGTTCGTTACCCGACGTATCCTCTACCCCATCCGGGTCCTGCACCTCGCTACCCAGCATTTGCAAACCACCGCAAATACCCACGAGTTTGCCGCCGTAGCGCAGATGCCGATCCAACTGTGCAGGCCAATCGTTTTCTTTTAAGTAGGCCAAGTCTGCCCGTACATTTTTACTGCCGGGAAGAATAATCCAGTCGCATTGTGGGACTGGTTCACGGACACTGACAAATTGCAGATCGATATCCGGATGCAATCTTAGCGCATCAAAATCTGTATGATTGCTTATGCGCGGCAATACCGGCACTACCACTTTCAATCGAGCATCAGCACCGCTCTGTTGGATACTAATGGCATCCTCCGCGTCAAGGTAGAGATCATGGAGATAAGGTAAGACTCCGAGAACTGGCTTGCCGGTATACTCTTCTAACCAGTCGAGCCCCGGCTGAAGTAATTGCAGATCGCCACGAAAGCGGTTGATCACAAAACCGACGACACGCTCTCGTTCTGAGGAAGACAGCAATTCGAGGGTGCCTACCAAGTGGGCGAACACACCTCCGCGGTCGATATCGGCAATCAGTATAACCGGGCAATCAACGGCCTCGGCAAAGCCCATATTGGCAATATCGTTTTCCCGCAGGTTAATTTCTGCCGGGCTACCTGCCCCTTCAACTAACACCAGCTCATATTGATCATCGAGCCGTGCGAAGGAGTCCAGCACTGCATTTTGCGCGGTGGCTTTATAGTGGTGGTAATCCAGCGCCTGCATATTCCCCAGAACTTTACCCTGGATAATAACCTGAGCCCCGGTATCTGAAGCGGGCTTAAGTAACACCGGGTTCATATCGCTGTGGGGGTCGATCCCACAGGCCTGGGCCTGCAACGCTTGTGCCCGCCCTATCTCACCACCATCCACCGTTACGGCACTATTGAGTGCCATGTTTTGCGGCTTAAAAGGTGCGACACTGACTCCGCGCTGGGAAAAGTAACGAGCGAGCCCGGCCACCAAAGTACTCTTGCCGGCATCGGAAGTCGTGCCCTGAACCATCAACACGGACATAGTGAAAACAACCTAGTAATCTACGCCTTTGCGGGCTTTGATGCCCGCTTTAAAAGCGTGCTTAACATCTTTCACTTCAGATACCGTATCCACTAGCTCTTGTAGTGCACTACCACCACCTCGACCAGTCACCACCAAACTCTGTTCCTGTGGCCGCTGGGCTAGAGTCTCCAATACTTTGGACTCATCCAGGTATTTGTATGCGAGCATATAAGTGAGCTCGTCCAACACCACTAAGTCATAGGTGGTATCGGTGAGCATTTTTTCTGCCTCTGCCCAGGTTCTCTCTGCAGCAGCAATATCCCTGGTGCGATCCTGAGTATTCCAGGTAAAGCCAGTGCCCATTTGATAGAGAGTAACTTCCGGGCAATGGTTTGTAAGGAAAAGCTCTTCCCCAGATTGCTGTGCGCCTTTAATAAATTGCACAACGCCCACTTTCTGCCCGTAACCCAGTGCGCGTATGACCATGCCGAAAGCTGAGCTCGACTTCCCTTTGCCATTTCCAGTGAGAAGGACAGCAACTCCACGCTGGATATCGGCTGCTGCAATGTTGGCATCAACCTTCTCCTTGTGTTTTTGCATTGCCTGCTTGTGCTTGGCATTTCGTTTTTGCTCGTCTTCCGACATGGCCACCTCAGTTCAAGAACCTATAAAAAAGTGTTTTAGAAGCTGAATTCCACACCAGCATAACCGGCGAGGCCTGCGGTGTTATAGCCAGTAACTTCCACATAGTCGTCATCGGTGAGGTTTTCACCGCGAACAAATACCGTTGTAGAATTATTCAGCTGATAACGAACGCTGGCATCCAGGACATGATAATTATCCAGCGAGGAGCCATCTCTATCGACAACATCTGCGCTGCCGCGCAGGTTCATAACCAGACTCAAGTCACTGGTAGGCTGATAAGTGAAGCCGAGATTGGCTAGGTGCTTAGGGCTGCGAGCCCGGGGAGAATCATCGGCCTCTTCAGCGTCGGTGTAGGTGTAGTTGGCAGAGAGTAACAGGGTATCAGTTATCTGTGCTTCCGCTACCAATTCGACCCCACAAGATTTGCTTGTTCCACTACTTTGCAAGTAACCAGAAGCGTCCGAGTTCCAGCCAATTGCATTTTCAATAATCTGGTGAAACAGCACCAATTCAAGGTGCAGAGCATCTTCATTAAAGTACTCGACACCAAGGTCTAGACCCTGACTCTCTTCCGGCTTAAGAGACGGTAAGTCCAATGGGGCATAGGTCAACCAATCAATTGCGGTAGCGTTGTAGTTGACTTCATACAGGCTTGGGGCACGGAAGCCTGTTCCAAAACTGCTTTTTATCTTTACAGTACCGTTGGCAACATCCTCAAACAAATAGGCTGAGCTGGCGCGGAAGCTGTTGTAGCTGCCAAAATCGGAGTTATTGTCATGGCGAAGGCCAAGGGTGATATAGGCCTGATCGGCATAGCTTCCCTGATACTCTGAGTAAAGGGCCCACTGATCTCGATCCAGGTCTCCCGCAGTATCTTCACGATGCTCTACCCCGTAGACCACCCCATGCTCGCGGCTAAACCCGTGGGAGCCCATTAGGTTTAACTTTTCGATATCACCTTCTACTTCATAGGAAGTTACACCTTCATCGATATAGGTACGCTGCAATTCAGACCGTGTATAGGCTAATTCCTGTTGGCTGTCCTCACCTTTGTGAGCCAAGCTAACGCGAGCACTTTCCTGATTAAACTCAAAGTTGCAATCGTCATGGAGAACAAACCAACCGCAACGATCATATTCACCAGAGGCATCTGTATCTCGCGCTACCGCTTCAAATCGCCACTGCTCAGAGATATTCCAACCTACACGGCCATGCAAGGTTTCATTATCGTAACCGTCGTCATCTCTCAATTCTTTGTCATTGCTGCTGGTATTAAACCCATCGGTTTCTGCCGCCGCTGCAGAAACAAAATAATCCAATGTTTCATTGGCACCGCTAGCGCTGGCATTGTAGCGTTCAGTATCGAAGCTACCACCCTCAGCTGACAGCTCAAAGCGCTGTCCTTGATCTTCGCGACGCGTTGAGATATTCAGCACTCCACCCGCATCGGCCCCGTAGAGCATTCCCTGCGGGCCACGCAGAAGTTCCACACGCTGTAAATTGCTGCTCATAATATGTTCAACATGGGCACCGGCCTGAAGACCAGTTGGGTCAGAAATGTCGATACCGTCTATCTGGACCAAGGTTCTGAAACCGGACTCTCCACGTACCCTTAAGGAGGTTGTCTTGCCCATACCCCCTGTATTAGTAACAGACACGGAAGGAACACTGCGCAAGACATCGGCAAGGGACACCAATCCCCGCTCTTTTAGCTGTTCTTCATCCAATACAGTTACTGAAGTAGCTACCTGGCGCAGCGGTTCACCCTGACGGGAGCTCACAACAACCACGGTTTCCAGGTCTGGAATTGAAGATTCGGTAACAGTGGATTCAGCAAAAGACGGCGCGCTCACGGCTGACAAAACAGCCAGGCTCAATATAGATTTTTTCAAGTTTCAACCCCTAAGACAAAAGCACATGGGATCGAGGGAGGAATAGCAATGCGGCACGCCGAAGCGCGAAAGATCGTATTGCAAGATGGTAGCCCTCCGCTCCATCGTGTTTAGAAAAGAGGCCGGTATCGGGCTTACCACTCAGAATACAGGTGGATCACCGTTGCGGGGGCAGCGCCGGATTTCCGGACTTCCCGTTTAACCTTCTCAGCCAATTCAGGGCAGAAGGCACCTCTAATCCTGGTCGCGAAACTAGTGGAAAGGTACCGGAAAGTCAACAGAAGCCAAAAAAGACTAACTTTCACGTCATAAGTCATTAGACACCTGGCTCTGGAGCCATTCGAGGGTGTCAGTTCCTCCAATTTTAGATACATCAATTTATTCGGGTTATTTAACCATTAGCGAGATTTTTTTGAGATAACACTCAATAACAATTAACCCACGAAGAAAGGAGGATATAGACAGAAATATGAGAGGTTTTTCTTTGCAAGCACGATTATTACTCAGGGTGATCACAAATTTTATCCGCTGCCTAAGCGAATACTTTCAAGCATGATCGTTAAATAACCATTATTCAGCACTCAAACTCGTACCTATCAGACCCTTTCCTACAAAAATATAAAAATCACGTCAGCCTAAGTTCAGAGCTCGGCTAAACCAGGTAACTATTTTAGCAAATAGATTAATAAAAGTACCCCTGAGTATATTAACTCGCGAGTCAGACGTACTTTCCCTGCTTGAAACACTAACCATACCTGCTCCTATCCTGGCAGCACTCTACGAACAAGAGGCCATAAGCTATAGGCAAGATATATCAATAAGCAATTAAATACAGCTTTAAAAAAGGAGCAATTAATAAGCCACTCCCTATAATTATTATCAAATACTGCAATCCAATCCGAGAAACATTTATCGGTACATTGACGAAACAATGAAAACATCGAAGATGCATTTTATTCATGGAGATTACAGCCACTTCCATTATGAATAATTACATTTTGTCAACTATTTCAGTGAGAGCACAATATAGAGCCGAAGCGCGAAAGATTGCATTGCAAGATGGTAGCACTCCATTCCATTATATTTAAAAAAGAGGCCGGTATTGGGCTTACCACTGAAAATACTGATGGATCACTGTTGCAAGGTCAGCGCCGGATTTCCGGACATCCCGTTTAACCTTTTTAGCCAATTCTGGGCATAAGGCACCTCTAATCGTGATCACGAAATTGGCGGAAAGGTACCAGAAAGTCAAACAATACTAATCAAATGAGGAGATGCAACTGGGAACAGTTTTTATTAAAGCGCCATAATTAAATTTTTAATAGGGGCCTCAAAATATTTCTGCAGTATATTGCAGGCATTGATGGTCGCAGACATTAGGCGCAGCATGCAACGAATGCCACCAGCTCATTGCAAGTGTCACAGCGCAGCATCTGCGATCTTCAAGGCTTCCCTATGGAACTTTCGGCATCACAAAATTGTACACCCCCTAGATATTCATGTGGAAGCACCGAACCACCTGGTTATTAGAGCCTACCACTCCCAGTACTTGATCATAGTCCCTACCCAGTTTGCCATTTAAAACTACCCGGAGTATTGACCTTAAAGGAATTCAAAAAGTATTACCTGAGATGACAAGTATCAGACAAGATAATTACACCCACTAATTCTCAATATCTATATGGGACAACCGACACTAAACATTTCCATATAAATATTGAAAATCAACACCAGCATTTCTCAGGCAAAAGCAACCTCATAGACCAAGGGAAACATCCAAAGACTTATAAAAAAATATAATTACAATAACCTCAAAACTCCAAATAAATATTTGAAAGAAACAACCACACAAAGCAGAATTATTACTGCAATAACAGCCACCCACTTTAACCACAAAACTGCATTAAAGACTCTAAACAAACCATTTCAGGACACCTAAAAAAAGATAAACTAAACCTACTCATACCTTATCACATGGAAGGAATCGTCAATGAATATCAAATTTTCTAAGTCATTGGTTACGCCCATCTACTTAATGGTAAGCACTTCAGCCGTTATATTTTCCCCTCAATCACTTGCCGTTGAATGTTTTGATACTATTAATTCACCTACCACTCTTACAGAAAATTTACAATGTGAATTAACACCAGAAAACCCTTACGCTTTAACCATTACCGGCCCCTCAGGAAACCTGTATATGTCAGGTGATGGCGGAATCACATGCGTCGGCGAAGCTGGAGAAACTGGACAATTTGGTATAATGGTTGAGGGTACCTCTCGTCAAGTTATCGGTGGGAGCGTAGAGAATTGTCCAGGGGGCATTCTGGTAGCCGGCTCCGGCTTACACTCAATTCTTCACACACAAATCACTAATTTTCTCCTCGATGACGGAATCAGAGCAGAGAGTAATAACAATCTAATACAGGGCAATATTATTACTAGTAATGGGGTGGATGGTGATGATGGCATAGATGCCAGTGGCGACTTCACTACAGTAACACAAAATATAATTAATGGGGCAGGTGACGAAGGCATCGAAATTAATGGCGCCTCAGCCTCTATTATCCAAAATTATACTGCAGGCAGTGAAGATGATGGAATTGATCTAAACAGATCAGGAGCAACCATATCATTCAATGTTTCTGAAAATAATGATGGTGGCGGAATCGTCATTAATGGAAACAACTCTTATATATCCCAAAACATTGCCTCCAATAATGGTGATGATGGTATTGAGATCTCCGACAGCGGCTCTAGCAATACAATCCTCCAAAATACAGTCCAATATAATGGTGACCAGGGAATATATATAGAGCAGTCAGGAAGTGTCGACAATGTAATTCGAGGCAATATATCTACAGACAATGTTGGTTTCGACTTGCTGGACCCATTTGCCGATCCCACCTGCACTAATTTAAATAATACTTGGAGCTCCAATACAGCCAATACTTCCGACCCTGACTGTCTTCGATTCCTCTAGCGTATCAAATAAGTGTACTTGTAGATAATCCCTACATTTACAGCGTGGGCGATCGATCATGGGGGTAGGCAGTGGAAAAAAAATTTAATAGCCGTGGATTGGCAACTTCGAGAGTTATGTATATTAGACAAGCCTACCCCCTAAATACAGCTACATTCAACTCCAAAAGAGCGACAATGACCCGAATAAGGCCGACAACAATAGTCACCCTAAATCTACTGAGTGTTGAACAAAATACACAAATGTGCAATATAGCTGTAACACTAACCACATGTTCCGGATCATTCGATGTGGAGAGCAAACTCCTACTATCCCCCAAACACCAACCTGACAAGTCCGTCGTGAGGCTACCATGGCGTTATTACTTGTAACCAAGGTCGTCGGGCCCGTAGAGGAGGCAAACGCTTAACTAGGGTTACCCAATTTTCCTGGGAGAGACCTAAACAATACCACATTGCGATATTGGGCTTTTGACGAATCTACCAAACTAAAGAAGTTAAGATCATCTTCGAAGCCGTGAAGTGTAATTTCACTTTCTTTAGGCAGTGGATAGTCGCCACAAGCTTCGAGAATCACGAAGCCCAACTAAGCTGCAGAATATATCGACCCTCTTCAGGTGTGGCTGCACGCCAAATACAACTACGTATCAATCATTAACGGAACCTTCGCACTACTCAATTCACGATAAAATACCACCTCAAAGGCAACTCAAGCTAAGCTATTGAGATACCGCAATGACCTACAAACATGCCTTATTCATCCAATATAATATTAAAGCCACCATAGATTAATCTCTTACCATCAAATGGCATGGGGTTTTGATCTGGGTTCATCCTCGGATCATCCATAACCGCCTGCCATCCAGAGTCTCGAACCTCTTTAGAAGGCCAGAGGACCCAGGAGAACACTACAGTTTCATTGCCAGCACACTTTACGGCCAAAGGAAAAGAGGTTAATTCGCCTTCTGGAACATCATCACCCCAAGTTTCAACAACCTTTAGGGCCCCCTGCTCTTTAAATACCTCTGCAGCAATTTTTGCATGCTTAATATATTCTTCTTTGTTATCTGAGGGTACAGCTGCTACAAATCCATCTGCATAAGACATTTTTAACTCCCCGACATTTTCTAATTTGATAAGTTACTATTTAAATTAAATACAGATTTGCAAAGCACTTCTACTGCCCTGATCTAGTAATAGCGATATCTCTCTATCACCAACCTTTCTTACACCCTACATAGAGCACAAAATCAAATGCTATCACTCGTTTCTCTTGTGGTATTTTCCAAACCTCCCTAGCCTTACGGTAGGCCCGCTCCATAAATTCACCACCCATGCCATCTATACATCTCCGCACAGCCGAAAAAGTATGTATAAAATTAAAAAACCCATTCAGGTCCCAGACTGCTTCCATAGTTGGCTTCGAAACCTGTATAGTACCAAAAGGAAAGTCTATATCCTTAAAATGATTCCAGAGCAATTTGTTTTGTGGAGCCCAGTGCGCCTCTATTGGACCCAAAATAAGATCATTGAATATTTGAGCCAGTTCTCCATCTAAGACTGGCCAGTTATAGCCCCAAGCTGAAAAAATACCTTTTGGCTTCAAAACCCTTAGAACTTAGGGCCAAAAATCATCAAGGTCAAACCAATGCAACGCCTGGGCTACACAAACCAAATCACAACTCTCATTTGCCAGGTCACACTGCTCAGCAGGTCCTACTTGATAGTGAATATTAGGGTGAGCTTTAGCCGCTTTTATTGGCTCGACACTAATATCAGATGCGTACACACTACCAAATAGTTTCGCCAATCCTATCGCTGCCTGACCACTACCGCAAGCACAATCCCAGGCAAGTTTATTTGATGGAGCCAAGCTTGAGAGACACTTATAAAGCTCTGGAGGATAGGTTGGCCTAGCAGTCTTATAAAGCTCACTCTTGTCACTGAATAGTTTTTGATGGTGCATTCCTGCCCCCAGGTTCTTTAAGCAGCCGCGGCAAGCTAATATATATGAGCTACTATAGCTGCACCTCTTACTCTAGCTCTTAGGTCATAATCAAAAAAACCATGTTATTCTTATTTATTAGCAGCTGGGACCCCCACCAAGCATTACCCTACCAATAACTTCTTGAGATGCAACAATTCATGTGAGACCAATACTGGCGCGACAGTGGACATCAATTCTCCTACCCAATACCAACAAACTATAAAATAGCGATACCTTGCCCTTCCGAGACATAATACGAGCATCATCTTCCAGGTAAAAACTTGACAGCTTCAATATCACGTATAATTTTCCGCCACTAGCTATGCAGACCAAATACACATTAGGAGTCATAATAGAACTTCGAAACAGCAATAGCACAAAAGACACTAAGAACTTTGCTTCAACGGCCTTCTAAACAGGCGAAACATAATCCTCCATCCAGGGCCAAAAATAAGCCAAAAAATAAGAGTGCTTTGGAAATATCATCCCACATATAAAGTGCAAAGGATTTATCTGGATTACCGATCATTCATGTCATTGCTCGAATGAGAGCTAGGGTGATTACGCAGGCTAACAGTGCTTTTATAAATACAATCAGTTCATACCTTAACTTGGGCCAACCATAGTCGAGACTAGCCGGCTTGGACTCGCCGGTAAAATCCCTAGCAAAGATCATATCGGCCTATTGAATCAAATTACGACCAAAGACAACTGATAAAGCAATATAGGCAGAGCCAGGACCGTGATAAAAATGTTGTAGTTGTACCACTTAGAATATCAAGCACTGTAGCGCTGAGCAGTACGACATCGACTATCGGAGTAAAGTACTATCAAGATACCCCGAAGCTACCAAAGGATAAGCCCATAGGCTTACCCCTCGGATGACCTTACTAGACAGGCTCGGGCTCTCTCAGCGGCCGTTGTTTTGCTACCGCAGCCGACTTATCAGGTAACGGCAAAGCGACAGGTACTTGCTGCGCCTGGCTGGTAGCCATTACCACAGTACTACCGTGACGTGCAGCAGTTACCAGCGCATCATTATCTGCAATGGCAGTCATAAAGCGCAACGCTTCGTCTGCACTGGTACCAGCGCTGGTGAGAACCTTAATAGCCTCGGCTGCACTTTGTGCATATACCCGTCGTGCCTCCCCCATTTTCTCCATACGAATCTTTACGGACTCGCCATCAGCTTTAGCCTTACCCACTTCGCGCTCCCGGATCGCCTCAGCCTCGTAGGTAGCGGCCTGCTTCTCCCGCTGCATTTCCATAACTTTGTTAGCCTGAACCTCTACCGACTTGGGTAGCCGCGGCTCATCTGATAATACATCGACAATCTCTACACCAAAGTCGTGGAAAAATTGGCGAAGGCGCTCCTTAGCCTTGTCAGCTATATGTTCTTTTTTGTTATAAACGTCTTCCAGCTCAATGCCGTTGGCAACAGGAATAGCTGCATCTGTTGCAAACGACTTCAGCTGTGCCTGGTAATTCTCTAGATCATAGAGAGCTTTGTATGCAAGCTGTACATCCGACGACACCTGATGCTGAACCTTTAGAATCAAACCAAATGTGACATGATTACTGGTCTTTAGACTCAACTCAACAGGGGTTTCGTGCAGAGCCGTTGAGGCTTTTTTGTCTACCCAGGAAAGGTAGGGAATAATCAAGTTGAAACCAGGGGTGGCAGTTTTCCAGTACTTACCAAGAAATAGCACGAAGTGGTACTGCTTTGGCTCCACTATCACGATGGATTTAGCTAGCAAAAAAAGTACTACAGCTCCAAGTATCGCAGGCCAAAAAGGTAAAAGTGTAAAGAGTTGTTCCGGCATATTTTAAAAGCCCAGTCAGAATAAATTATATAAGATGTGTAAATTATCTTACTCAGCAAGGGGCAACCAGTGTATGAGCAAATATCCCCCCCACTAAGAGCACTCACCCACAGCTTACATCAACTACAACATGCTGGCCACAAAACTACTGTCCTAAACCCAACTGTAAGTCTACTTTCCCCCAGTAGGGTAAAAGTAAATGTAAAGAACTTCACTAAACCCGTTACAGACCAATAAACAAAAATTTTCCTGGAAAAACCCTTAAATTAAAATCCGCACCAACAAAACTATTGTTAGTACAACTTACCATCACTTAACTATTCTTCTGCAACAAAGTATCCAAAATCAAATCTACAGCCATTTATCTTTAAGCAACTGTTTTTTGCGATTCAAGCCTATTCAAGTTACTTTACATGATATGGATGGGCTTTAAAAAGGAGGTACTTTGTGCCGGCTACAGAGCTCTCCAGAGTATTAGGTGCAGAGGAGGCTATGTTCACCGAGTTGGCAAGGCGAACTTGCGGGGGGACATTAGTAATCTCCTTTATCAAAGTACTCACTACTCTTAGCGTTGAAAAATTGATAAGTGGTTTCGCATCGGCACATAAAATCTACCCACTTTTACAGGCAAGAGTTGAGTCCGGCAACAAGCTTCGATGGCGGTGCGACGTACCATTCGAGTCAATTCCAATTGAGGTTCGAAAATTGAAGGGGCCTCTTGATTTCGAGGCTGAATTCAATCGCCGGGGGAAGACGGGCCTTGATGTTGAAAAATGCACATATACACTTTCTTTCTATATTAATTCCCATGACGAAGTTGAATGGATCTCACTAGTCAGCAGCCACGCAGCTTTGGATGGCCGATCAGTGATGACTTTATTCTGTATTTTGGACATATTCTTTAAAGATGAAGGGACATTCAGGTTGGGCGGACAACCACTTTACGAAGCTGTCGAAAGCTACTTTAGCTCCTCTAAATACTTTGCCCATGAAAAACCATCTTCTCAAAAAGATGAACTTTTTAATTGGCCCGTAGAGGAACCTGCTTTTGTATCAGAGCGTGAAGGTCATGCTATATATCGGCAATTTCCGATTGCAGAAATTTCACAACTGGTAAAAATAGGAAAAAGTCACAAGGTAAGGCCAAGCGCCCTGTTTTGCGCCATTGCGATTCAAGCATCCAAAATATTACCCAACCATAAAGATTGGATAAAAATTTTACTACCCATGGATGTTCGTGAACTCTGCGGCACTGAAATTGGATTAAGTGCAGTAGGTGCTTTTTCATCAGCAACCACTCTTGAAATCATGCCCAATATAGACATAGAAGATACTTGGCAACTAGCGCGCCACTTACAGATTGAGCTTGATAAACAGGCGGAAGAAGGAGAACCATTCAAGTTTATGTTTCCCAAGAAATATAAACTCGAGGATATTATTGAATGGGCTCAGGATTATGAGGAAAAGAAATCTGTCTTTTCTGAAGGAATGTGTATATCTAATGTAGGCAGCATGAAAGCGCTTGGCACGGCAATGAAGTACTTTGAAATCATCACGGCAATTCCATTTCAAACACATGGGGCTCACCCTATCTCACTACTAACCTATTCAACGGTACGTAATTCAGTATTTATATTTTCGTACTGTGATCCACTCACAAAACGAGATAGCGTTTTGAATTTTGCAGAAAAATTCATCAACACTATCAAGAGGCTTTTAGAACCTGAGAACTAACCCTTGACTTAAAAAACGAACAAAAGCAAAAGTAAAGCAAAGGCGCCCATTACTCCCTAATCAGCCAAGGCTACCCCCCAAACAATTTCACCTTATGTACGATTCTCAAACAAAGAATTAATTGGTCACTACAAGTGACCACCAAAAATCAATGCAAGGAAATATTGGCAACGCCAACCAAGTACAGTCAGTCATATCATATACATCTCACAGATTTCACCAAACATCAACCTTAAGCCAATAAACCATATAAAATTCAGCACTTGATTTTTAATGTAACCTGCCAAAAGGAGGCGACGTTACTAGCTTTATTGAAAGGCATACATGTATTCCAAAGGAGCTATTGCCCCATACCCCCACTCAAGTAATGCACCTCAAACCAGTCAACATTAGATCAAGTCACGACAAATCTTAGCCAACACTTATGTATTCCGAACATGTATATATAGATAAGCAAGCAATATTTAGGTATCAATACTTTTGCATCTTAACTTCTATTTTATTAAGTTTGACATTAAGTCAATCTGTTCTTGGAAAGGCACCTATGTCCAGCCGAGAGTTCTCCAGGGTGCTGGGGCCTGAAGAAGCATTATTTACCGAGCTAGCCAGGAGAACTTGCGGGGGAACCTTGCTGGTTTCCTTTTATAAAGTTCTAATTCCACTGAGTGTTGAGCAACTTAAAACTGCCTTTTCTTTAATCCATAAAATTTACCCCCTTCTACAGGCTCGTGTTGAGTCAGGTGAGCAACTGCGCTGGTATTGCGACGTACCCTTTGAGGATATCCCTTTAGAGATAAGAGAACTTTCAAAACCCATTAATATTGAATACGAATATACTCGCAGAGGTAAAACAGGACTCAACGTTGAAGCATGTACATATACTCTTTCCTTCTATCTAAATTCACTAGGTAAAGTCGACTACATATCTATGGTCAGCAATCATGCTGCATTGGACGGCCGGTCTGCCGGGATCATATTCTATATTTTAGATTTGTATTTTTTGGATCAAGGAAGATTCAGGTTAGATAGACAGCCGTTATACGACCCTGTTGAGACCTACTTTGATTCAAGCAAGCATTTCTCCAACCAGCAAACATCTGGAATTAAAGAAAATTTATTTAAATGGCCAGTAGAAGAAGCCGCTTTTGTTACTGAACGGGAGGGCAATATTTTATATCGCAAATTTCCCATGGAGGAACTCTCTCACGTTGCAACTATTGGCAGAAAACACAAAGTAAGACCTAGTGCGCTTTTTTGTGCTATTGCCATCCAGGCATCAAACATACTGCCAAATCACAGAGAATGGATCAAAATCTTATTACCCATGGATGTCCGCGACCTATGCGGCACCGGAATCGAGTTAAGCGTTATTGGTACCTTTTCTGCAGTTACTACTCTTGAGGTTACACCAGATATCGATATCGAGAACACCTGGGAGCTGGCAAAGCACTTACAGATTGAACTTGATCGGCAGGCAGTGTCCGCCGAATATTGTAAGTTTAACTTTCACAAGAACTATGATTTAGGGAGTATTATTGAGTGGGTTGAAAAATACGAAACCAACAATCCCTACTTTCTTGAAGGATTATGCGTATCCAACTTGGGTAACCTGGAATCCCTGGGTGTGCACATGAATTTTTTTGAACCTATCATAGGTACCTCACTCCAAACTCACGGCGCCCATCCAATATCATTGAGCACTTATTCAACAGAAAAAAGTTCCGTTTTTGTCTTTTCATACTGTGAGCCACTGACAAAAAGAAATAACGCTTTGAATTTTGCTGAAAAATATATCAACACTCTAAAGAATCTGATATGAATCAGCTGCACATAAACTAGGCATCTCAAGCTATACAACCTGCACTCATACCTTTTGTTTAGAGCATCACTAGGAGTCAATAAATTAACTGAAGCTTGCCTCATTGGTTCTCCACCTACTTCACCTTTTTTGTGAGGTGAAGTAGGCAGAAACATCTACTTAATAGAGTTTTTAGCCATCTCGTCTCCTCCCCTGCCATGCACAATCCGATAAAGTAACGGAAGTACAAACAGAGTTAGAAGTGTGGAAGAAATAATCCCCCCAATCACAACCGTGGCCAGGGGCCTTTGTACCTCTGCGCCGGTACCCACATTCAATGCCATAGGCACGAACCCTAGGCTGGCGACCAGAGCAGTCATCAATACAGGACGAAGACGAATCATTGCTCCGTCAATAATCGAAACCAAAAGCTCACCGCCCTGTTGCCGCAGCTGACGAATAAATGACAGCATTACCAGGCCGTTTAAAACCGCAACACCAGAAAGGGCGATAAACCCAACCCCTGCAGAAATCGATAGAGGCATACCGCGCAGCCATAGAGCTAGCACCCCGCCAGTTAGCGCTAAGGGAACTCCTGTAAAAATGATCAAGGCATCTTTGAATGAGCCGAAAGCCATTACTAGAAGACCGAGGATTACCAAAAGCGTCAGCGGGACAACGATAGAAAGACGCGTACTTGCAGATTCCAGTTGTTCAAATGTACCTCCATATACCAACCAGTAACCGGCAGGCAAAGACACCTGTTGTTGGATTCGGGCTTTTGCCTCCTCCACAAAAGATCCTAAATCGCGATCGCGTACATTCGCGGTTACCACTACACGGCGCTTGCCATTTTCACGACTGACTTGATTGGGAGCCGGTGTCATTTCAAGATTGGCTACTTCAGACAAGGGCACATAGCTACCTAGCGGGCTACCAGCGGGTAAAGGTACAGGTAAGTCACCAAGGTTTTCATAGTCCCGGCGCAGCCCTTCCGGCAGCCTTACTACCAATTGGAAGCGACGGTCACCCTCATAAATCAGCCCTGCAGATTCCCCACCAATTGCGGTTGATACCAAGTCCTGTAGGGTTTTCAGGTCGATACCATAGCGGGCAAGCGCTATACGCTTGGGGACTACAGAGAGAACTGGCAGACCTTCAACCTGCTCTACTCGAGCATCGGCTACACCCTCAATCCCATTTAACACACCCAGGATTTGATTAGACGAAGCGACCAGCTGGTCCAAGTCATCACCAAATACTTTGATACCCAGATCTGCACGCACACCAGAAATCAACTCGTTGAAACGCATCTGGATTGGCTGGGTAAATTCGTAGTTATTACCTGGAAGCTCTCGAACGGCTGCTTCGATTTCTGCCACCAATTGCTCCTGAGGCAGTATTGGATCGGGCCATTGATTTCTGGGTTTCAGGATCACAAAGTTATCAGCCACATTCGGAGGCATTGGATCTGTAGCTACCTCTGGAGTACCAATTTTTGCAAATACCTTGTCTACCTGGGGGAACTCCTTAATGCGCTGCTCCAGTAGACGCTGCATTTCCACCGACTGCTCGAGGCCAGTCCCCGGAATACGTAAAGCGTGTAGTGCAATATCGCCCTCATTAAGCTGAGGGATAAACTCAGAACCGAGAGTAGTAGCTAGCCAACTACAAAACAGTACTAAAGCAAGAGCCCCTGATAGTACCAGCCAACGCACTTTCATTGCGGCAATTAAAAGCGGCTTGTACAGTGACTTAGTAGCAACAATCACCTTATTTTCTTTTTCACTGACTTTCCCGGTGAGAAAAACAGCAACTGCTGCAGGTACTACGGTGAGAGAAAGAACCAATGCAGCCAATAACGCCATAACCACAGTAGCGGCCATAGGGTGAAACATCTTTCCTTCGACACCAGTCAGTGTGAACAAAGGAATATACACCACCGTGATAATCAACACTCCAAAAAGGCTCGGGCGAATCACTTCATTGGTGGCCTGGAATACCAGCTCCAGTCGCTCTTGCAGAGGTAACTTACCGCCCTTGCGCTGTTGGGCTTCGGCGAGCCTGCGAATCGCATTTTCTACGATAATTACAGCCCCATCGACAATCAGACCGAAATCGAGCGCACCGAGACTCATCAGGTTGGCAGAAACACCGGTTTGCACCATACCAAATATAGTGGCAAGCATGGACAGCGGGATCACAGCGGCCGTAATAAAGGCAGCCCGAATATTTCCAAGCAGCAAGAACAGCACGACGACTACCAGCAACGCACCTTCAATAAGGTTTTTCTGCACGGTAGCGATGGCTTTGTCCACGAGCGTCGTGCGATCGTAAACCGCTTCCACCTTTACACCTTCAGGTACAGTGGATTTTACTTGCTCCAAAGCTTCCGCAACATTGCGCGCCACCTCGCGGGAGTTTTCCCCCACCAGCATCATAGCGGTGCCCAATACGGTTTCTTCACCATCTCGCGTAGCAGCACCGGTACGCAGCTCTTTACCAATAGCCACTTCAGCAACATCAGAAATTTTAACCGGCACCCCGGATCGGCTGGTAATTACTACGTCTTCAATTTCTCCGATATTCTGTAGTTGTCCCGGTGAACGCACTAACAGTTGGCGTCCATTATTTTCCAGATAGCCAGCACCTCGACTTTCGTTGTTGCGACGCAAAGCCTCGGCAATGTCCTCCATAGATACGCCGAAGTTAAGCATCTGGCGGGGGTCCGGTGTTACGTGATACTGCTTGTTATAGCCACCGATAGTATTTAGTTCCGTAACCCCCGGAACGAGAGACAATTGCGGTTTAATAATCCAATCCTGAATCTCCCGCAGTGCAGTGGCGTCGTAGGGCTGACCATTGGGCTGGGTTGCTCCGGGCAGAGCCTCCACGGTATACATAAAGATCTCACCGAGCCCGGTGGCAATGGGCCCCATTTCCGGCTCCAACCCAGGGGGCAGATTGCTCTCGATGGTACCCAGACGACTGTTTATCAAGTTTCGCGCAAAATAGAGATCTGTCCCCTCTTTGAAAACCACGGTCACTTGGGATAGCCCGTAGCGAGAAATCGAACGGGTGTACTCCAAGTTGGGAAGTCCGGCAAGTGCCGCCTCTACCGGATAGGTGATTCTCTGTTCAGCTTCTAAAGGCGAGTAACCAGGTGCTTCAGTATTAATCTGCACCTGAACATTGGTGATATCGGGGACTGCATCAATAGGGAGTTTCTGGTAACTCCAAACCCCGAGCCCCACCAGAATAAAAATTAGGGACAATACGAAATAACGCCGCTCAATGGAGAAGCGCAGGATGCTTTCAATCATCTTCTGGCCTCAATTAATGGTGGTGAGCAGCGCCGGATTTCTCTATATCCGCCTTGATTAAGTAACTGTTTTCAGTGACGTAGCGGTCTCCAGGGTTGAGTCCACTTAATACCTCTGTAACCCTGCCATCGGTCCGCCCAAGTTCCAGTGGGCGAATCTCATAAGCATCCCCTACTTTTACAAACACAACGGTCCAATTGCGGAAGGGTTGTAGCGCTTGATTTTCCACCACTAAAGGCGCGGGACTCTCATTGGTGACAACATCAGCTTGAACCATCAGGTCTGTTGTCCATATGTCCTCTGGATTCTCAATCATCGCGCGGGCTATTGCGAAAGGCGTGCCATTGCCCCCCGGTGCCAAGCTGACAATTGTCGAATCAAATGAGAGCCCATCGGCGGTAATAGAAACTTTTTGTCCGCGAGCAATTTGTCCCCGGCGAGTGGGGAATACTTGAAGCTCTGCCCATATTTGCTTGTAGTTCGCAATCGTAAACAGTACCCGGTCACCGCTAAACTCCCCTCGACTGGCCTGCTTATCAATAATCTGACCGCTGATAGGCGCTATCAAGGAATAAGTTTGCAAGCTGTCATTGGACTCAATTGTTGCCAGCTTTTCCCCCTTTTGTATGGAATCACCCAATGCTTTTTCAATCGTCATAATTGTGCCCGGATAGCGGGCGCGAACATGGCTGAGGCTGCGATGATCGATAGCAGTTTTGCCGTAAAGAATGACGCGCTCTTGAATAACTCCCGGTGCGGCAATCGCAGTTTTAATACCGGCTTTTGCTGCCATATCCTCGGCTATCTTTACGCGGCCCTCATAGGATTCAAACTTCCATTCAGCACTACCCCCCTTGTAGGTCAGGGAGAGTTCAATATCGAATGAATGGGGCTCAGGCAAATCTCTATGGCTGCGCCAGTAATCAATACTGTCATCGCGGGAAAGAGCTATTCGTTCTGACTTACCCCCAAGTCGAACTAGAGTCAGGCTCAAATCCGCATTATTCAGTGCTTCTCCATTTTTCTGAACCCACGCGCGAAACTCAGCCTTACCACTTTGCTCTACCAAAGCCAGCTCAACCACTAAGTCTCCGCGCTCCAGAAGCCGCCCTCCATGGGGCCCTTTGGACTCTTCTTCATGTTGCCCTCCGCCATGGGAGCCACTTGCATAACTGAAATTCATCGCCCCCATTGCTGATACCAAAAGGGAGAAGAACAACATCGCAAACTTTAATGTTTTATTTGATCTGCTCATTTTCTAAATCCAAATTCATTTGCTGCTATCAGCAGCCACAGCCCCTAAAGGTCGGGCAGTTAATCTCTCAATTTCCGCGCCATATAAATGGACAGATCGCGCCGCAACAATTCGGGAACGCTCGGCATCGAGCAACTCCTCGCGGGCAGAAATTAATTCAACATAGGAATAGCGACCACGGCGATAAGCCCGACCCACTTCGGAGAGCCCCTCGCGCAGCATAGGGATTACGGTGTTTTCCATTTCATCGACGGTAGCCAGGGCTTGTTCCCGGCTTGTCACCGCCAGGAAAAGTTGGGGGTAGAGTTTTAGAAGCGCCGCCTCTCTCTCTAACTGAACCTGCTCCAACTCAGCCATCGCAGAGATTTCCCGACCCCGGTTGCGTCGACCGGTGAAAAGAGGCACGTTAATACCCGCCACCACCGCATTCTCATCATATTCGCGGTCGATACGGTAACCGGCATACCAACCGATATCCGGCTTCGACTTCGCCTGTGCCAAGTGCAGTTGCGATGTACGTAATCGCTCTTCCGAAGCAAATCGAGCAATGGCAGGGTTTTCCTGAGCTCTTTCGTACAACACCTCGAAACTCGCACCTGGCTCAAAACGAAACAACACGCTGGAATCAACAGTGAAGTCTTGCGTCGGCTGCCCCCAAAGTGCAGACAATGCGTACTTGTAGTAAGTCAGCATTCTCTCCTGCGCCTCAGCAGCCAAAATGGCTTTTGCCAACGCGGATTCTGCCCGCATGCGTTCAGCCACTGGCGAAGCTGCGGCATTCACCCTCGTAGTCACCACTTTCAGCGTTTCTTTAGCCAGTGAAACTTTTTCTGCTTCAAGAGCAAGCAACTCCGCGGCAGCAAGTACCTGGGCATAGGCTCGAACTACCTCGGCCAAGACATCTAACGCAGTCGCCTGCTCATCAGCAATCAAGAGATCCCGTTGGGCATTAACTACATCAATACGAGCTTCACGTTTTCCACCCAACTCAATAACTGACGAGAGTGAGGCGGTCAGTTCAAGCTCGGTATACTCATCATCGCCATCATCGTCGTCACTTGGAGGACCCGGGGGGCCTGGAGGCCCGGGAGGGCCATTACCTGATGAGCCATCGTCGTAGGTTGCATACTCAGCTTCAAAGCCAAAATCCCAAGCAGGACGCTGTTTTGCGGTGAACTCAGCACCATCCAAAGCCCATTGCTGGAAAGGAAAAACTGCAATTTGGGGGTTTTGTGCCAGCGTTCTCTGTATTGCCTCTGGCAGTGTTAATAGCTCCCCTTTCTGCGCAAAAACAGTTTGCGCAGATAAACTCAAAGTGGTCGCCAGCAAGAATTTAGCGGCTGCACGACCCACCACGCCCCTAAAGAGCGTGTAATTAAAATCCATGGAATTCTCCCAAGTCACAACTCGATCAGCATGCGTGGGCAAAAGCTACATACTTCATATAGCGGCACACGCAGTATTTAACTAATCAGACTTGGGTTATAGGTGGGCGTAAAAGTGGAGAAAAATAACCTGAGGGCACAGCTGCACTGATTGTGTCACTGTAACTGATAGTGCCCCGAAGAAGAGGTTGATAAGACTGCCCCAAAAGCCCGGTTGCATTAATTCCGTGACAATGGCAACAGTGATTACAGAAATCCAACGTCGGTGTAGATTGCTCTTCACCGGAGGAAGGCAGCGAGAAAGTGACGGAACCCCCATCAGGCTCGTCAGTAGGAGCTACCCCCGGGAGTTGATCTGTATGATTTGAAGAGAAGTGGATGGTGATATCTTCTAGCTCATCATGACTGTCATAGAAGGCGCCAGCTGTCTGGAAAATCAGCAGCGCAATCAGTAAAAATGACAGACGAACCACATTCATAGGAGCAGGCTAGTATCAATAATGGATCGACTCTAGCAAACATAACCCAGAGCCTCAATTGAATACGGCAAAAGTTTTGTAAAACAACAGCTTATTGACCAGCAATTCTGGATAGCCAGTCTCGTTTCAATACTCGTTTTTACGCAACAGCAGGCGCGAAGGTTCTCCTCTACACTGATTCAGATGCCACAACTATGGCTATGTATTGGGAGGTACCGGTAAATGCTTGCTTTTCAACCCTTTGGTGGCTTGGCTAGGGCGCTGATTCTTGCAGCGACGGTGGCATTAGCCCCTGCGATTGTCGCTCAAAACCCGACACCACCCCCGCAATCCGATAGCACTGGCTCCCAAGGCCAAACCCCGCCACCAGGGCACCCCACTCAATCGACCGATGACAGCAATCCCCCCCAGCCACCAGGGCAAATGCAGCAAGGCAAACCTCCTCAAGGCCAAATGGGGGCCATGGAATCAAACGAGCCCCTAGACCCCAAGGCGATGGCAACCTTGAAACGAATGGGTGACTACCTCGCCAGCCTCAAAATGATGATGTTTAACGCCGATATATTCACTGAGGTCGTTCTGGAGAATCAGGAAAAGCTCCTGATTGGCGGTACCGTCAAATACATGGCAATGCCACCCAAGCAACTGCGTGTAGACCTGAAAACAGATTCTATTACCCGTCAATTCATTCACAATGGCGACAAGTTCACCGTGATTGCTCCCCGCGATGGTTACTTCGCAGAAATGGAAGCACCCCAGCCTACAGCGGAAGTTTTAACCAAAGCCGCCAAGGATTACGGCATTGAGATTCCTTTTGCCGACCTACTCGAATGGGGAAGGAAGGAAAATGTTTGGTCCGGTATCAAAGAAGGCTTTCTGGTAAACCGGCCTATGGTTGACGGCCAAAAAACCGAGCACTGGGCATTTCGCTCTGAAAACCTGGACTGGGAAATCTGGATCAAGGCTGGTGACAAGCCTCTGCCCCTGCGTATTTCAACAGTAAACACCCGCGACCCCGCCAAGCCGCGCTTTATTGCCACCTTGAAATGGATGGAAGCCAAACCTGGTGCCGCCGGGCAATTTACCCCTTCCATCGACAAGCTCAAGCAGATTCAGTTTAAGAAGGCGGAACCCAATAAGGAGGCCACACCATGATGCATCGCAACGGTCAAAAGACGGGTTTCCTTGCACAACTGGTTGTGCCTGCTCTGGTCACGGGGGCACTACTGACTGCATTGGCCAGTCCCTCAGCCGAAGCCTTTGGTCGGTTTGGTGGTGGTGGGGCTCATTTCAATATTGGGGGACATTTTAATGGGATGCGTCCGATGGGTGGAGGCTTCCACGGTGGCTATGCCCCGGGGGAGTTTGCAAGGCGCTTTCCCAATCACCCCCCATTTCACCCCCATCATCCACCCTACCCACCGCCCCCTTGGCGCCCCCACTACTGGCCCTACCCGGGACCAGCATTTTGGGGTACGGCAGCAGCCGTAGGTGTCGGCGGGTGGTTATATACGTTGCCTCGCAGCTGTGTTGCAGTAACTGTTGGTAACGTTACCTATGAGCACTGCGGGTCCTACTGGTATGAACCGCACTTTGTCGGTGGCCATATCGCCTACCGCCCGGTTCGCCCTCCCCGCTAGGAACGCCAATATTGGATAAGTGGCCCCAAGTGCGAAATGCTATTTTTCGTTGTCAGCTTTCTCGGGGCCACCCTGAGCATAAGATTTGGTTATATGCCTGAGGGTCTTCATCTGCTTGCCGAAATTGCGGCAAGGTGTGCAAACCGCCAGATGTAACTTCAGGCTCGCCTTCTCGGAAATGAGCAGGTCCCTCTCCTGGGACTCAGACATCAGCTTCGTGGCTTCCCGGCAGGTCTTCATCATTGTCACTTCTCCACACCAAACCAGTTATCTTCCAGACACTCGCGCAAGCGAAGGCGCGCCCTGTGCAATGTGACATTTAAATTGCTAACGGTAATCTCCATGGCAGCACAGATCTCATGGCTTTCCAGCTCAATAAATTCCCTCATCATAAAGATCTGCGCTTGGCGCGAGGGAAGATGGCTGAGACAGGCCTCAAAGATCCGCCAGAAATGCTTATCGTGAATTGCCGACTCAGGATCAGCCCAGCGTTTGGGCTTTTCATCCTTCTGCCAGTGCCCCGTCTGATCAAACAGCTCATCGTGATCATATTCTTCCCTATCCCCACGAACCAATTGATCCGCATCTACGAAGCGCTGTCTCTGTCGCAATATGTCGGCAATCTTGTTCTTGAGAATGGCGAAGACCCAGGTCTTCAAAGCCGAGCGACCGGAAAAGCTACGCGAGTTCTTTAGGGCACCCATCAATGCTTCCTGAACAGCATCCTCAGCCAACTGCGTATCCTGCAACTGCAAACTGGCAAAACGCAGCATCTGCTGGCGCAAATCCACCAGGAACTGCGAATTCTGTAAGGAATCCTCGGCGGACTCTGTCGAAGCACTGGGAGCTAGGTGATCGCTCAATTACGTTCCCTCATAATATCGAAGCGGAGAGAGTCGATATTAACGAAAATAATGCGATTCTCTACAAACCAATTCCCACTGGCGCCAAAAGGCAATTTTGCTGATTCTGAAATATCTAGTGCATCATGCTGGTATTTTTGTGCCAATTGAGACTTTTCTGCTTTACCCTGCATCTTGAGCCAGAATGAGTGAAATATCATGCCAGTATAGAGCTCTGCATCAGTTTCGAAAGCGGAAACCTTTGGCCAGAAGAACCTCTAACTCCTCAACTCTTCCGTGATTCCTCTGGTTTTTAGTCGCGGGAACCGCAGACTTGTTACACTTCCTCAACAAAATTACAAAGAGCGCCAATACCGGCGCAACTGCGCCTTTTTGGTTAACCCCCGCAATAGGTAAAGAGCCAATGCACGATTTAGTACAGGACTACTACGGACGCCAACTAAAGAACTCTTCAGACCTGAAGACCAATGCCTGTTGTGATCCCAGCGATATGCCAGAGTGGCTAAAACCATTGCTGTCCAATATTCATCCCGATGTCCTATCACGCTATTACGGCTGCGGACTTGTCTGCCCTCCACTTTTGGAAGGCTGCCGGGTACTGGATCTTGGCTGTGGCTCAGGCCGGGATATTTACTTGCTCTCCCAGTTGGTAGGTCCAAAAGGTGAAGTAGTAGGTGTCGATATGACGGAAGAGCAGTTGGCTGTGGCCAGGCAGCACCAAGCCCATCACGCCGACAAGTTTGGTTATGACAATGTCCGCTTCCTGCACGGCTACATCGAAAAGCTGGAGGAACTGGAATTAGAGCCTGAAAGCTTTGATGTGATCATTTCCAATTGTGTGGTTAACCTCTCCACAGACAAAGATGCTGTACTCAAAGGCTTGTTCCGGCTGCTGAAACAAGGGGGAGAATTTTACTTCTCCGATGTCTATGCCGACCGCCGCATTCCCCCCGCAATTAGCTCTGACCCCGAACTATTCGGCGAGTGTCTTGGGGGCGCACTCTACTGGAATGACTTTCTGGAAATTGCTCAGGGCAGCGGCTTCCGCGATCCACGCCTGGTGGAGAGTCGGCCATTACTTATCACCAACCCAACCCTGGCCCAGCGCTGTGGATCAATTCGATTTTTTTCCGCCACTTATCGATTGTTCAAATTAGCGCAACTGGAAAAAGACTGTGAGGATTACGGCCAAGCAGTGATTTACAAAGGCACACTTCCGGGCTCTGCCGATCAATTCGTTCTCGATGGACACCACATTATTGAGACCGGACGAGTATTCCCTGTGTGCGGTAATACTTGGAGAATGCTCGCAGAGACCCGTCTCGCACCCCACTTCGAGTTTATTGGCGATTTTTCGCGGCACTATGGCCTGTTTCCCGGCTGCGGCAAGGAAATGCCATTTGCCAGCGACACTCCCGAAGCGGATCAATCGAGTACCCAGTGCTGTTAACCCTGAGCCTGGAAATGGGAGCCCCCTAACGGGCTCCCTTTGGAAACCCAACGACTGCCCCCAAAAAGTAGGGTATTTTTTTCTCCAGCCAATAACTGGGGCTCCATACCGTCCCATCTATAAACCCTACATGCCCCCCTCGATCACTCACCGCCAAATCGACAGCAGAACTAACTTCGCTGGTTACAGGTATCGCTGATGGACAAATAAAAGGATCATCAACGGCGTTGATAATCAAAGTCGGCGTGCGAATATCTTTGAGTAAAGGCTTACTGGATGCCTGGGTGTAATACTCATCCACATCACGAAAACCATGTAACGGCGCAGTGAAAGCATTGTCGAAATGCCTGAAATCGACAAAGTCCTCACTGCAATTGAGATCGGGTAAGGCCGCAGCCAACTGTGGGTCTTTCGCCTTATGAAGCAGGCTCAAACGAAGCCCGCTAATCAGGTGGCGCTCATAAAGGTGGGATATACCAGTGTTGATGTAGCGACTACAGGCATGGAGGTCCATTGGCGCCGAAACAGCAATCCCAGCGGCTACCTGCCCGCGGCCACCATCTTCACCTAACATTTTCAGAACAACATTTCCGCCCAATGAGAAGCCAACCACGGCAATCGTCATTAATGGAAACTGCTTCTTAAGTTCACTAACCAGCCAGCGAGGATCTTCAGTGTCACCACTGTGATAGGCCCTCGGCAACTTGTTAGGCACACCACCACAACCTCGAAAATGCATTACAGCGACCTGATAATGGTATGCCAGAAGAGTTTCCATCAGCCCCTGCACATAGGGCGACTCTACCGAACCTCCCAAACCATGAAGTATCAATACCAGAGGATAATCGGGATCATTGCGTAGCGGTCTGGGAAAATGCAAAGAAAGGCGATCGCCATCAGGCGTTTCGTACCAGCGGCAATCTGTCTCAATCCAGGGGGTGGCGCGGTGAAAACGACTGAATACGGTCTGAATATGTCGATTGCCAAGGCCTGGGGCTGGAGAAAAAGAATTAACCATAGATTTCTATCAATAGTCGAAACAACCGGGGCTATCAGTTTCCTGCTGATGGTTTAGGGATTGTTGCCCCTTTCGTTTCTGGGACAAAAATCAGAAAAAATGTACCGGCGATCAGAGCAATAGCTCCCAAAGTAAGAAAAGCAACGCCATAGCCAAAATACTGAACAATATATTCCGCAGAAAAATTACTACATGCCGAACCAATTCCCACCAAGGCAGCCATAGCGCCCTGAGTAACATTGAAACGGCCCGTACCACGTGTCAGGTCGGCACACATTAAAATAATAATGACGCCAAATATACCATTAGCCACGCCATCCAGGGATTGAATTGCTACCAGGAAGTACGGATTGTCCGTAGACATAAACAACAGCGCCCGTACCGGATTGATAAAAAAACCGATAAGGAAGATTAGCTTGCGCCCCCAGGTATCCGCTTTGGCCGCACACAGAAAGGACATCAGCATCATCATAAACTGGGCGGCGATGATACAAGCTGATGTAAAGGCAATAGCTATATCGGCATTCGAGTTAATCGACAGTTTCTGACTCACCAAGGGCAACATCGCGGCATTGCCAAAGTGGAATAGAAACACGCTGACAGCCAAAGCGACCAGGCGCCTGTCAGACAGCAGTGACTTGAAGCCCGACGGCTGTGCTTTGCCCTCTAGATCCTTGTGCTCTCCGCCCCGAGCACGGATATGATCGATAGATTTTCCCGGAATAAAGGCTACCGAGATCGCCATAAGGGCACCCATAACTGCCATCAACCAGAACACCCCCTGCCCGGAAATAGTCAGGGCAAGAATCGCTGCAAGCCCAGCAGCAAAGACATTGCCCGCATGATTGGAGGCCTGGTTGGCACTGGTTTGATAGGTAAAGTTCTTATCGCTGGTAACCCCGAGTGTGATTGCCGCAATAGAAGGAGCCACGAAGGCAATTGCGCCTCCCATCAAAACCTGAGAGAGATAAATCAATGGCTTGTGGCTGGTAAATTCCACAATAGTGATAGAAACAATACCGATAATGATCCCGCAAGTGGCAATAAGCCCTCTCTTAAAGCGAGTACTATCGATAAATGCGCCAGCAGGTGTCTGCAGCAGTACAGTGGTTACCCCGCCAATTGCCAGGACAACCCCAATATCTCCCGGCTTCCAGTGCATGGCTGAGAGCAGGTAAATAGCCAGGTATGGTCCCAAACCCGCAACCACATCTCCAGCAAAGAAATTCGTAAAGAGAAGAGGTTTGTTTAAACTCTTATGAATGGCCTTGTTGGCACTCTGCTGCACTGGATAGAGCCTCAGAAAAATAGCAATGCTGAAAACCAGAGTAGCAGTTGGGACTAGCGACACTCGGATAACGATAGATGTCTATCAGCTTAACCGTCTCGGCAATCATCTTTATCCTAATAGCCGTGCGCCAATGGCTACCGTCTGCAGTTCGTATCTGGCACATCATGACCCTTGGCGCAGTAGCACTTTTGGCCTTGAGGCAAATCACACTTAAAGACGCATTCTTTGCTGTGGATTGGGATTTAATCCTCTACTTATTCTCTGTATTTTCGATTGCATCCACTCTATACGACACAGGGATTTCAGCGCAAATCAGCAGGCGAATACTCTCGCGAAAAAAACCCAATACCATACTGGCAAGCTATGTCCTGATCATGGCCGTCTGCGCCGCCCTTCTCACCAATGATGCTGCAGCAGTGATTGGTGTACCTATCGCTCTATTGATGGCTCGGGATATGAACTGGGGTGTTGTACCCCTACTTATTTTACTTTGTGCCACCGTAACGATCGGCAGCATGATCTCCCCAGTCGGCAACCCACAAAATATCTTGATTGCCAACGCAGGGCAGTTTGACAATATGTTCCTGGTATTTGCCGAGTGGATCTTTATCCCGGCAGCAATCACCATGCTGCTGTCGATTCTTTGGTTAAAAAGGTTTCTTAAAGTTGACGAACCCAGTCACAATGTAGGCATTCAGCATCGAGAGGACAATGAGATAGCACAAAAATGGCCACCTCTATTGTCGGCAGCCCTTCTGGTAATTCTAATAGCATTAGGCAGTGTACTTCATAACGTAGAAGGTATTTACCACCCAACCTTGGGTCAAATAGGCTTGGTCGCCTGCTCACCCATTTATCTGGCGAGTCATGAAAGAAGAAGAATACTGAGAGAAGTAGACTGGCCCACCCTCTTTTTCTTTATTTCTATGTTTATTGTGACCGGCTCACTACTCAAGTCCGGATCACTACAGTTTTTTCTGCACAAGAGCGGGATTAATCTGGCTGAACCTGAAACCGTAACTTTTGTCAGTTTTTTTGCCAGCCAACTGTTTTCCAATGTTCCCGTAGTGGAAATATACCTGAATCTGCTACATGAACACGACACTCAAACACTTATGATGCTATCAGCCATATCTACAGTTGCTGGTAACCTATTTATAATCAGCGCAGCCAGCAATGTAATAGTGCTGCAGCAGGCGGAAAAATTTGGTGTGCAACCATTTAACTTCTGGCAGTTCTTTTTATTGATGTTGCCGGTAAGTGTTATCAGTGTGGCAGCGAGTTATCTCTATATTATTTGGTACAGCTCGCTACAGACCTAAAAACAAGAGCTAACTCTGGGGCTTCTCGACTCGGACAAAGGGGCGATAGTCTCCCCCTTCCAGCAGCAGATAAATATTGTAAGGTTCAAACTTTCCATCCACCTCCATTCCTGGGCTACCAACGGGCATCCCGGGTACTAATAGACCGATTCCATCCTCTGGAGGAGAGGAAATAAATTGCAGGATATGTTTGACGGGAACATGGCCTTCAAAAACATATTTGTTGTGCCACACCGCCGTATGGCAACCCTCCATCCCCCGAGGAACACCCCATTGCTGCCGAATTTTGGCCATATTCAGCTCAGAACTGGTAGATACGGCAATGTCGTTACCCCGTAGATAATCCACCCATTTGTTACAACAGAAGCAAAGCGGATGTTTATACACAATAAAACTATCAGCATCCCACTGTTTTTTTTCCTCCGCACCAGCAAAACTTGCTGGTGCGGCCAATATCACCAGTGAGAAAAGGAGACCTAAAACCTCCCTAGATAGCCTGGGCATAGTGAATAGCATAAGATTCAGAGGAATCAGTCCAGTGGCGAACAGGTTTAAAGCCGCCTTTCATCAACAGGGTATTAAAACTACTCACTTTATATTTATGGCTATTCTCGGTATGAATAGTCTCCCCTTCCGAAAAGACGATTTGTTCCCCAGCGATTGCGACGCTTTGATCCCGGAGGCTAACTAAATGCATTTCTACGCGTTGTCGCAATGGCTGATAGAAGGCGCGATGAGAGAAAGATGACAAATCAAAGTTGCCTCCCAACTCACTGTTAATTCGTTGCAGGAGGTTCTTGTTAAACTGCTCCGTAATATGCTCACTATCGTGATACGCCCTCTCCAGCACAACTGAATCTTTAACTAAATCAGTTCCGATAAGCAGGCCGTCTCCCGCTCTCAAATTTGCCGCAAACGTCTCCAGCAATTGCTCCGCCCTATCCGGCTCAAAGTTTCCAATTGTCGAACCAGGAAAAAACACCACACGTTTTTTTGACTCAATATTCGACAGATTGTCCCATACTTCGGCTTGAGTAAAGTCACCCACTTCCGGCCAGATAGAAATATGAGGTAAGCCTTTTTTAATTCGTTGCCCCGCCAGATAGAGAATCTCCGGGGAAATATCGATGGGATAGTATCCGCTAGGGCTTTTTAATAGATGCAGTAGGCCCTCTACTTTTTCGCAGTTGCCTGCACCGGGCTCCACCAGTAGCGCCCCTGGGCCAATTTCCTCAGCAATATCCGGTAGATACTGACTGAATATCTTCGCCTCAGTACGGGTTAAATAATAATCGTCTACATCACATATTTTCTCGAATAACTGAGAGCCAAGTTCGTCGTATAGGTATTTACACGGTAGTGTTTTCTGATCTCCGGCCAACCCCCGTAACACATCATTGAGAAATTCATGGTCTTGTTGTGAACTTTCCTGCATCGATGATACGGCTGCTTTCACATTTAGTCTCCTGCCAAACGGATACCGGTAAATTGCCACGACTGGTGTGGATAAAAGAAGTTGCGGTAACTGATCCGGATATGGTCAGCCGGAGTTGCAAAAGATCCACCGCGAAGAACCTTTTGGTTACACATAAACTTTCCGTTGTACTCCCCTACTGCATCCTCCCGGGCTCTGAAGCCTCGATAAGGTAAGTAAGCGCTGGAAGTCCACTCCCACAAATCCCCTAAGAACTGCGTTTGTCCCCGTTGCGCCTGCAATGGCCTGAAGTGACGTTTTTCCAGGAAATTAGCTGATGCCATCTGGTTCGGCTGGCGTAAATGGCAAGCAGCTGCCTCCCACTCAAATTCGGTAGGCAATCGTTTTCCAGCCCAGGTTGCGAAAGCATCTGCCTCATAGAAAGAAAGATGACAGACAGGCTCAGCTGGATTTAAGGGTAGCAACCCATAGAGGGAGTACTGATGCCAACCATCACTGTTCAGCCGCCAATAGGATGGGTGCTTTTGCTGATTTTTCTGCAAATGCAGCCAACCATCCGAAAGCCATAGCCGATGCTGTTCATAGCCACCATCCTCTATAAATTCAAGATACTCGCCATTGGTAACCAATCGGGAGGCAATCACAAAGTCATCGATAAACTGCTGATGCTCAGGGCCTTCATTATCAAAGCAGAAAGCATCCCCATCACTCCCTATCCCATAGAAGTCCTTGGGTATGCTCAACCAACGCAGTGGTTCCAGTGCCCCGTCTTCTTCTTCAGGAAACATATCCCGGTAAGCTGGTGCCATGGGATTAGTTGATAGAGCATGCTTGATATCGGTCAATATCAATTCCTGGTGCTGCTGCTCATGATTCAACCCCAGCTGGACCAACGCGGCCAAATTTTCAGGAATCGGGTACTCACTGAGCAACCGGTGCATGGAGTCATCGATAAACTTTCGATATTCATAAACCTGGGCACTATCCGGACGCGAAATTAGCCCCCTGTTAGGGCGTGCAAAGGGGGTACCCAAACTGTTGTAGTAAGAGTTGAACAGGTGGTTGAAGTGTGGGTTAAACGTTTGATATCCCCGCAACCGGTTAGCAAGGATAAAGGTCTCAAAGAACCAGCTCGTATGTGCTAAATGCCATTTGGTAGGACTGGCATCCGGCATAGACTGTAGCTGCATATCCTCTGGGGATAACGGCAAAGCGAGGTTCTCTGTCTCTGCACGAACCTTCTGGTAATCACTGAGAAGTTGATGTTGTACTTCCTCTAAAGTTACTTCACCGACGTGTATTGCCATATTAGTAATCAACTGCGACACATTTCTTCTCTATTGAAATCATCATACGCAGTTTTAGGTGTAAACCTAGAGGCTAGCTATTCAACAGAAGGGTATATGCGCCAGTTTATTTTTCTCTTGCAGGGTCAATAAAAAAAAGGGCCGGATAAACCGGCCCACTCTCTCGTCATGCTGACAGGAATAACTTAATAAAATAGAGCAAAAATTGTTTTATGTACTATTTCTTTCAAAATTTAGACGCAATTTTCACAGTCTAAACGTTTTTTATAGACTACTGCCGGAATAAGGGGCTCTAAATAATCCCACAATACCCTTGTAGCCTTTAAATGCCCTCCCAAGGTCGACAACAGCACATCCCTGTGCCGTATTAACCCATGGGTTAATTAAAATCGGACAGTTAAATCCGCACCGTACATTCTCGGCATAAAGCGCCAGGCGGGACTGGCACCAATGGCTGCACCGGTACCACCATAGCCGCCAGCGATTTCTTCATCCGTCAAATTTTGTATCCAGAGCGCTAAAGAATAACTATCTGAAGGGCTGTTCCAGGCCGCCCGCAGGTTGAACAACTGATAGTCTTCCACGATACGTGTCCGATCAGTAATCGAACCAATTCGCTCATCTGTCCAGTTATAATCGCCACGGAAAATAAACTCCCCGCCAGATGCAAGGTCCACTGTGTATTCAGCCATTAGGTTGAATTTATTCTCTGGCGTTGATACCCGAGACTGACCTACTTTCGAGTCCTCTTCAGTCTCACCAATGGCTTCGATGATCTGGTAGTCAGTAAACTCTGTATCCAGGTAGGAGTAATTACCGGCAATAAACAAGCTCTCTGTTACTGCCCACTGTACTTCGATCTCCGCCCCAGTACCCTCCGCATCCGAATTCCGCAAGTTATAACTGGGAATAGGAGTACCCACCAGATCCAACTCCTGCAAATTGTTGTATTCGTAGGTGTAAATAGAGGTATTCAAGCGTACTCGGTTGTCGAACAGGCTGCTCTTAAGACCAACCTCCAGGTTAACGACATCTTCCTGATCGAAAGACGACTCAACCCCGGGACCAAAGTTCAGGCTATTGAATCCACCGGCTTTAAAACCATCCGCCAGGGAGACATAGGTCATCACATCGTCATTCCAGCGGTAATCCAGCACTATACGACCGGAAAGGTCGCTCCAGCTATCACTCAATTTGGAGTCCAAAACCGGCTGGCCATTGTTGAAAAACACAATGCCAAACAACTGGGACCCCAAGTCGACCTCAGGCAAAGTTACAGTGCCGATCACATTGCCATCTCCGTCAACCAAGCGCACATCTCCGCCGGATAGTGACAGAGGAATACTGTTGCCATAAGCCGTCTGGATGGTGAAATCTTTTTGATCGTAGGTATAACGAGCACCGACAGTCAGGTCCATCTTATCGGTAAGGCTCCAGGTCATGTCGCCATAAATAGCACTGGAACGGTAATCACCTGTGTTGCGAACGCTCTCCCCCCAATGTGCATCCGAGGCTATCCAGGGATTGAAACCCGCCATCATCTGTCCGACTACATCTTCCGCATAGAGCATATCGCCGGTTATACCAGTGGCCCCTAACTGAGCGAGTAACGCATCCACTTGGCCTGTTTGCAGCATTAGGTCATAGACAAAGGAAGCGCTGGCAATTCCCTCCAACCCCGCCTGCTGCAGCTGCGCACGGGTGATAACCGCTAAGTCCTCTTGCTCGGTTTGGGTCAGGTCCGGATAGGCAGCCTTTACCCCTTCATAAACGGCGAAGGATTCTACCGATCCGGTAGTGAAATTGGCATAAGTGGTGTGATCCACCTCTTCTTCGGAGTAAGAAGCTCCCAGAGTCCATTTGATGGTATCTGTAGCACCATTGAGACGGAATTCTTGAGAAAATTGGCTTTGATCATCAGTATTAGCGGACCCAAACATATAGTCCGGGTTGGCGGTACCATCCTCATCCTGCTGCAGGTGGGCATCGAATTCGCTGTAGGCAGTAATCGAAGTAAAAGTGAAATTATCGAAATCTTTGGTAATTGTCAGTGATGTGCCAAAGGAATCACGATCCTCAATGGTCGGGGTATCCAGGGCATAGTCGCCAAAAACATCCGTTTCATCTTTAAGGCTGGGCACTATGGTTGTTCGCAAAGCGCTGCCTTGATCCATAATCCCGTAATTGGCGCGCCACAGCACCTCGGTATCCGTCGCCGGCTCCCACAACACAGAGGCGCGGTAGGTCTGAGTATCCTGATCCCCTACAGAGAACCCATTTGCTAAATTATCGGCAAATGGATCGCGACGATTTGTCGACGCCGAAAAACGACCATACAGGTTGTCACTAATCTGGCGATTAACCAAAAGATCCGACGACTGGCGCCCATAATTACCGGCAGTTAGATTTAATTCTGTAGAATCATCAGCCTGCGGTTTGGTGGTAATAATGTGGATCGCACCACCGGTGGCATTGCGACCGAATAGTGTACCCTGAGGCCCTTTGAGGACTTCAACCCTCTCAATATCGGTCAGCGGTATCTCGGCACCTGCACTGCGGCCGGTATAAACCCCATCCACATAGACCGCCACTGCTGGATCAGAGCCTATGGTCCAGTCATTAGTTTGCACGCCGCGAATACTGTACGTTGGTTGCAGGGCGGTATCATTGTGCATTTCCACGCCCGGCGTATATTTCCCCAAATCAGTCAAATTTTTGACACCGGCTTCTTTTATATTTTCCCCGGTGAAGGCGGAAATCGCGATAGGTACATCCTGTAGGTTTTCCGCTCGCTTCTGCGCAGTAACGACAACCTCCTCAATTTCCGCAGCGTGAACGTGAGAGCCAACAGCGGTGAGGAAAGCAATGGTTCCAGAAAGAATGGAAAGATTGAATCTACGGTTTGTTACATCTCTACCAACATCGTGCATCATCGCGTCCTCGCGTTTATTGTTATACAGCCTGATGTTTTCGATTTCTTGTTGTTTTTGTTATTGCACGCCATCTTACGGTTGCGTTTTCATATTGAAAACCCTGCGATGACTTTTTTCTTGTGACCAGTCAGTTCTTCGAGAAATAGCAGTGAATGACAGGAAAATCCTATAATTTAAAGCTTGGGTTTTGTCACTAAAAGTTACTCTTTGTATCGCTTAGTAACTTTGCGAGTGAAATTAAAATTGCACAATAAAGTGCTACCGACATTAACTCAGAGATTTTGCGGCCACCACAATGACAACATTCCCATTTCTCAAGCGGTATATGCCAGCACTAATTATCAGCCTATTGGGTTTGATAATTATATTTTTAATTGGCTCCTGGATCTGGCTCCGACAGAGCTTGCCTTCTCTCGATGGAACCATTACCACGGGTGAATTAAAAGACCCGGTTGTTATCGAGCGCGATTCACAGGGAGTGCCATTAATTCATTCTGAAAACCGAAACAGTTCGGCCTTCGCATTGGGCTTTTTACACGCGCAGGAACGTTTTTTCCAAATGGATCTGTTGCGGAGAAGTTCTGCTGGGGAATTATCAGAATTACTGGGCGCATCCACTATAAAACACGATCAAAAGGTACGTTTACATCAATTTCGCCAGCGAGCAGAGCGAAACATTGCTGCGATGCCGGCGGAACAAAAAGCCCTTCTGGATCAATATATCAACGGTATTAATTTTGGCCTCAACCAGCTTCCCGCAAAACCCTGGGAGTATTTGTTATTGGGCCAGGAACCACGCCCCTGGAATTCTGCCGATAGCCTGTTAACTATCTACAGCATGTACCTGACGCTTCAAAGTGAACGCGGTAGTTATGAACTTCGCGACACCGCTTTAGCCGAATTGCTTCCAGCAGATCTCTACGCTTTCTATTTTCCCCAAGGGGGGCGATGGGACGCACCACTATTTGGCGAAGCACGAGCAAAAGTCAGCCTCCCAGAAACACCGATTTCTGCGCTTTTAGATGAACAGGACACTATCGTTTATCAGGCGATGGAGAGTGATGACAAGATTTACGGCAGTAATAACTGGGTGGTCGGCGGTAATTTAACAGCGCACGGTGGAGCCATTCTTGCCAACGATATGCACCTCGGGCTGAGTGTTCCCAATATCTGGTTCCGAGCAGGCTGGAGCATACCTGGCACCAACCGATTTGTCCGTGGCGTCACACTTCCGGGCGGCCCAATTATGGTTGCCGGAAGCAACGAATTAGTTGCCTGGGGATTTACCAACACCGGTGGCGACTGGAGTGACCTGATTCCACTGGAACTCAGCGAGGACGGCAATCAATATAAAACGCCTGAAGGCTGGAGGAATTTTGCCTATGAAACAGAATCTATCGCAGTCAAAGGCAGCGCCCCAAAAACCATAGAAGTTCGCACAACTATCTGGGGTCCCGTTATCGGTACAAACCACGATGGCGTTCCTCTCGCATTCCGCTGGGTTGCTCACGACACTCTGGGCGGCAATATGAACTTGATTGATATGGAAGTTGTCAGTACCGCCGAAGAAGCTCTGGAGCTTGGCCCCACCATAGGCATCCCCCACCAGAACCTAGTGGTTGGCGATAGTGACGGCAATATTGGTTGGACTGTGGCTGGCGCTATTCCCAAGCGAGTCGGGTTTGATGGCAGTCGATCAGTCAGCTGGGCAGATGGTAGTGCCTATTGGGACGGCTATTTAAGCCCCCAGGAGCACCCCCGCCTGTATAACCCGGAGTCCGGCCGAATCTGGAGTGCCAACGCTCGTATCGTTGATGGGGACTATCTCAAACTCATGGGCAACCACGGCTATGCGCTCGGCGCACGTCAGCAACAAATTCGCGAACGGCTTTTCGCTCAAGAAAAATTCAATGAGCAGGACCTTTTAAATATCCAGCTCGACGATCAGGCAGTATTTCTCGAGCGGTGGCAGCAACACCTCCTCACCTTACTTGAGGATCAGCAGGACTATCGCGAGGTATATACACAGATTCAAAATTGGGGAGGCCGAGCCGCCATCGACTCCGTAGGCTATCGCATCGTTCGCAACTATCGCCTGAAGTTAATGGAGCTTACGACAGCGCCCATTTTAACTTACATGCGCCGCTATCAGCCCAAGTTTTCTTTCGGCCAACTCAAACGCCAATTTGAATATCCACTTTGGGAAATGGCTCAGCAAGAGCCCAAACAGCTTCTCAACCCAGATTTTGAATCCTGGAACGCGATAAAACTCGCCGCCCTGGATCAAGTACTGGAAAAAATGAACCGCAGCAATCAGCCCCTTAAGCGTCAATCCTGGGGTGCTGAAAACACGGCAAAGATCCAGCATCCACTGGGCAAAGCAATACCACCGCTGAACTGGTTCCTGGCAATGCCTGCGGAGCCTCTCGCAGGAGATACCCATATGCCCCGCTTCCAATCTCCCACTCATGGCGCATCCCAGCGCTTAGTGGTTTCACCGGGCCGGGATGCAGACGGTATTTTCCATATGGCCACAGGTCAGAGTGCTCATCCACTCTCACCATTTTTCGGCAACGGCCATCAGGATTGGGTAAAGGGAAACACTTCATCATTTATTGAACACGAGCCTCGCTACCGACTCACGTTAAATTAGAGGTACCGCAGGGACGCTAAAGTCAGGCAGTCTCATCGAGTATTGCAAAAGACAGAAACGTGGTGAAGAAGGCAAGACTCACAACGAAAGGCAGCACTGGAAAGCACAACATCAGTGCCGCCGATGTAATCCAGAGGTTTCTCACCCAACTCTTCTTTTGCTGGTAGTGGTAGGTGTAGCGCCGGGTGTGACTGTCTAGTTGTGCAGGAATTGCTATTTCACGGACCGGTGGGAGAAAAAAGCGCACAGCATTGGTGCAATAAAAGCGAATAAATGCAAGCAGCATATTGAACACCACTCTGAGAGTACCTTTTCAGTATAGGTACTCTCGGCGTCATTGGGTGCCTGCCTTAATCTTCTCGATTTGGCTGATACCACTGAAGCTTTTCATGCAAGCTCACTACCCCACCAATGATGGTGAGTGTTGGCGCTCGAACTTCACTGTTTTCAGCAAGGGCCGGCAAGCTGCTCAAGTCACCGACAACTACTCGCTGGTCTCGCGTAGTGCCCTTTTCAACCAAGGCCGCCGGCGTATTCGCATCGAGCCCGTGTTTAATCAATTCAGCACAAATGGTTTGTAACCCCGTAAGCCCCATATAGAAAACCAGGGTTTGTGCTGGGCCCGCAAGTTCTTGCCAAGGGAGGTCCAACTCACCCTCTTTCAGGTGCCCGGTAATAAAGCGCACAGATTGAGCGTGATCCCGGTGAGTCAGTGGGATACCGGCGTAACTGGCGCAACCAGAGGCCGCAGTGATTCCCGGCACTACCTGAAAGGGAATCCCCGCCTCTGACAACTTGTCTATTTCCTCACCGCCTCGACCAAAAATAAAGGGATCGCCTCCCTTAAGTCGCAAAACTTTTTTACCTTGGCTGGCCAGATCTACCAACAGCTGATTGATATCGTCCTGTGGCACCGCGTGGAAAGCCTTGCGCTTACCTACATAGATCCGCTCTGCATCCCGGCGCACCAACTCCATCACTTCCGGTGAAACCAGCCGATCGTAGAGCACCACATCTGCCTGCTGCATCAAGCGCAGTGCGCGAAAAGTCAGCAGGTCTGGATCTCCCGGACCTCCACCTACCAGGTAAACCTCACCCACCGGATTGGGGCTCCCCTGCCAGTCTTGTAGCGCATCCACCAGCGCTTGCTCTGCATCTGCTGGTTGCCCCGCCTCCATACGGTTGGCAACGGGGCCGGCAAAAACCCACTCCCAAAAATTCTTGCGCCGAGACTCTGGCAGCACTGCCTTAACCCTATCGCGCATTCGCGCCGCCAAAGTTACCAGCGGTCCCAGACCCGGCGACAGCAGAGCTTCAAGCTGGGCCCTGATTCTGCGTGCCAGTACTGGAGCCGCGCCACCACTACTGATACCGATCGATAGATCTCCCCGCTCCACAATGGCCGGGAAAGTAAACGTGCACAACTCTGGCGCGTCCACCGCATTGACAGGTAGGCGCTGAGCCTGGGCATCGGCCGAAACCTGTGCATTCACGGACTCACTATCAGATGCAGCAACGACCAGCCCCGCTTTCTGTAAATACTCGCTCGAATAAACTGATTGAAACCATTCCCCACCAGAATCAGTCACCATTTGCTGAAGCTCATCGGTAATTTCCGGGGATATCACCAATATCCGTGCACCCGCTTTGTGCAATAAGCGAGCTTTACGGGTGGCGATGGAGCCGCCTCCAACAATCAAACAGGGATGATCTTTGACATCAAATGCGAGGGGTAAATAACGCAACTTCTTATTCCATCAAATAGCGGGCAAAGTGAAACTCATGACTACAAACAAAAAAGGGCGAACTCTACGCTCGCCCTTTTGGAGTGCTACGCTCAGGAAGCTGAGATCACTTCCTGGCCTCGCATATAGGGCCGCAATACTTCAGGCACCTCTATACTGCCATCCTCGCGCTGGTAATTTTCCAGAACAGCGATGAGGGTACGACCCACGGCAAGGCCGGAGCCATTCAGTGTATGCACCAATTCGGGCTTATTGGTTTCCGGGTTGCGCCAGCGTGCCTTCATTCGGCGCGCCTGGAAGTCACCTACCAGGGAGCAAGAGGATATCTCGCGGTACTTATCCTGGGACGGAATCCAAACTTCAATATCGTATGTCTTTCGAGCAGAGAAACCGATATCGCCACCGCAGAGAATCACTGTGCGGTATGGCAGGTTCAGCTTCTGCAAAATGGTCTCAGCATTTTGCGTCAGGGTTTCCAATGCCTCTTCAGACTGATCCGGGCGCGCCACCCAAACCAGTTCTACCTTTTCAAACTGGTGCTGGCGAATCATGCCACGAGTGTCGCGGCCGTGAGAGCCAGCTTCAGAGCGGAAGCAGGTAGTGTGAGCAACCAATTTATGCGGCAGGCTAGCACTGTCTTCAACAATATGATCGCGATACATATTGGTGAGGGGCACTTCCGCAGTCGGGATCAGGTAGAAACCACGATCATCTTCGAGCTTAAACAGGTCTTCCTCAAATTTAGGCAGCTGGGAAGTGCCGTACAGGGAATCAGCATTCACAACAACCGGCACATTGGTTTCCTGGTAACCATGCTCTTCAGTGTGAGTATCCAGCATAAACTGTGCCAACGCGCGATGCAGACGCGCAACATCACCGCTCATTACCGCAAAGCGGGAGCCAGTGAGCTTCACTGCCATCTCGAAGTCGAGGCCACCAAGGTGTGTGCCCAGGTCTACATGGTCTTTAACTTCAAAGTCAAAAGTACGCGGCTGGCCCCAGCGGCGAACCTCTACATTATCGTCTTCACTCTCGCCTTCGGGCACTGAGGCATCCGGCAAGTTGGGAATCGCAGACAAGATTGCATCCAGCTCTCCCTGCAATTCTGTCAGTGCATGTTTGGCATCTTGCAACTCGCCACCGAGGGACTCCACTTCTTTCAAAAGCGGGGCAATATCTTCACCATTCGCCTTGGCACGGCCGATATTTTTCGACTTGCTATTGCGCTCGTTTTGCAAACTCTCGGTGCGCACCTGCAATTCTTTGCGGCGTTCTTCAAGGGCTTCAAGTTTGGCAGTATCCAGTTCTACACCGCGCTTTTTCAGGGCAGCGGCCACCTGGTCCATATCCGTGCGAATCAGTTTGGGATCGAGCATCGTTTCCAGTTCGCCTGTTATCAGGCTCCTACAACAGAGAAGTTAAATTAAAAATACCGTGTCGCCAAAGCGACAGCAGCAGCGGTGGCCAACAAACAACCAACAAGGCTGCCGACAATATAGCCAAGGGCCACCAGCGGCTGGCCATTGTGCCACAGTATCAGGCTTTCGAGGGAGAAAGTGGAAAAGGTTGTCAGTGCGCCAAACATGCCGGTCATCAACAGTAGACGCCATTCCTCCCCCAACATGGCGCGGTGAGCGATCAGTACATAAACAATACCGATCAAAAAAGAGCCTGTTAAATTGACAATGATGGTTCCTAGCGGAAACCGACCCTCAAATACCGGAAAGCTCCAGATACTCACCAGGTGGCGAAGAACTGCCCCAAGTGCGCCGCCCAGGGCGACTGCCAGCCACTGCATTTAGCTGCTTCCTTTCTATCTATTTAGAGTTTCTGTAACGCTGCCTGTCACTCTCGCGATTCAGTCGGCGCAGAGTCTGCAATTTTTCTGAAATTTTTAACTCCAGCCCTCGGGGAACCGGCTGGTAGTACTCGCGCTCAGCAATCTCTTCGGGGAAGTAATTCTCTCCCGCAGCAAAAGCATCGGGTTCGTCGTGGGCGTAGCGATACTCCGCACCGTGGGACAGGCTTTTTGCCAGTTTGGTAGGGGCATTGCGCAAATGCACTGGCACTTCGTAACTGGGCTCGCGACGAACATCCGCCACGGCACGATTGTAAGCGGAGTAAACTGCATTGCTTTTTGCCGCAACCGCCAGGTAAGTAATGGCTTGGGCAATTGCCAGCTCGCCCTCGGGGCTCCCCAAGCGCTCCTGCACATCCCAGGCATTCAGCGACAACTGCAAAGCCCTCGGGTCCGCATTGCCGATATCTTCACTGGCCATACGTACGACACGGCGAGCGATATATAACGGATCGCAGCCTCCATCCAGCATCCGCACAAACCAGTAGAGCGCCGCATCCGGGTCAGACCCCCGCACTGATTTATGCATGGCGGAAATTTGATCGTAAAAATAATCGCCGCCTTTATCAAAACGGCGAACATCGGCACTGAGCACCTCGGCGAGCACGTCTTCATCGACAATCAGTCGCCCAGCCTCCTCTTTGGCCAGATCGCAGGCCACTTCCAGCAAGTTCAAAGCACTGCGGGCATCCCCATCGGCAGCCCGGGCAATCTTACCCAACACTTCTTCGGGAATGTTGACGCTCCGCTCGCGCAATTGCTGGTCGGTTTGCAGGGCGTAGCGCAGCAACCCCAACAACTCCTCTTCGGGAATACTGCGCAAAAGATAGACCCGACACCGGGACAGGAGCGCATTGTTCAACTCAAAAGCCGGGTTCTCCGTAGTCGCCCCGACAAAAGTCACAGTGCCCTCCTCCACGTAGGGAAGGAAGGCATCCTGCTGAGCCTTATTAAATCGATGCACTTCATCGACAAATAAAATAGTGTGTCGGCCCGACTGTATCCGGTGCTGCTCAGCTTCGGCCACCGCCTGACGAATATCTTTCACTCCGGCGAGTACCGCAGACAGTGTGGCAAATCGAGCATCGCACTCTTCTGCTAGCAACCGCGCAAAAGTGGTTTTACCCACACCGGGAGGGCCCCACAAAATCATAGAGTGCAGCTGGCCGCGCTCTACGGCCTCCCGCAGAGGTTTGCCCTCCCCCAATAAATGCGACTGGCCCACATAGTGGGCCAGGGAATTCGGTCGCATACGGGCCGCGAGGGGTTGGTGGGTTTTGGGAGTATCGAACAGATCACTCATCTTTAATAATGTCAGTACCGGCCGGGGGCTTAAAATCAAATATAGAAGCGGATAGTTTTGGATTCGCCTCCATACCACTGAACTGAATTTCAGTGGTTTGTCCCATACCATCGCGCACGGTCATTGCCGACGGCAAGCCATTTTTGGCAAATCGAATTTCCATGGCTTTAAAAGGGGCCGAGGGGTTCTTGGGGGTCAGGTGATAAACCCCTTCTTTCTGGCTCACATTAAACGAGCCCCGAATTTCCTCTACTTTGCCCCCCAGCAATAGGGCTGGGGTATCCTTAATACGGGCATCCACTGGGCGAACTGTCACCTGCTCCAGATCCGGATCGTACAGCCAGAGCGTCTTGTTGTTTGTCACCAGTAACTGGGGGTAAGGCTCACCGGTTTTCCAGCGCAATTTGCCCGGGCGCTGCACAGAAAAGCTACCATTGCTCTTCTGTGTGACCTCACCGCGCTCGTCGATCAATGTCTGTTTGAAATTACCCGAAATCGCCTCCAACGGCTTGAGTAAATCGCTCAGGTCATCGGTGGCATCAGCCCAGGCCGCGCTGGCGGTAACACTGATTGAAAGCAGCAGACCCTGCAGAATTCTTTTCATAGTGGAGTCCCAACGTATTGATTTCCTTAAAGATTAACCCCGACTAAGTGAACAGTGGCTTAACCCGCCACTGCTCCAAGGGCCAAACTCCTATCAGGCTGGCGGCGGTGCCAGCACCTCTCGATTGCCGTTGTGGCCCGCCGCAGATATCACCCCAGCAGCCTCCATGGCGTCAATAATTCGAGCCGCGCGATTGTAACCAATCCGCAGCTGACGCTGCACAGAGGAAATTGACGCCTTGCGGGATTTAGTGACGAAAGCTACGGCTTCGTCGTAGAGCGCATCGGCTTCAGGGTCTTCATCCTCACCGCCTTCAGACTGTAATCCAGGCACGGGAATACTGTTATTACTATCGTCGACAATACCATCGATATAATCAGGCTCACCGCGACGGCCCCAATCCGCGACAACTTTATGCACTTCGTGATCGTCGACAAAAGCGCCGTGGACACGAACGGGAACACCACTTCCAGGCGGTAAGTACAACATGTCACCATGACCGAGCAGCTGCTCCGCGCCGCCCTGGTCGAGGATTGTGCGGGAGTCCACCTTGGACGAAACCTGGAAACCGATTCGAGTAGGTACGTTAGCTTTAATCAAGCCGGTAATAACATCCACCGACGGACGCTGAGTTGCAAGCAGTAAGTGGATCCCAGCTGCACGGGCTTTTTGTGCGATTCGCGCGATCAGCTGTTCAACCTTTTTACCGACGATCATCATCATGTCGGCAAATTCATCAATCACGACAACAATGGCAGGCAGTGCTTTCAGGGCCGGTGCGGTTTGTTCATCTTCCGGCACGCTGGAGGCGGGATCTGGCTGCCAGATAGGATCGATCAGCGGCTCCCCGGCCTCTTCCGCTTCTTTCACTTTGCGATTAAAGCCTGCGAGGTTTCTCACCCCCATTGCCGCCATCAACTTGTAACGGCGTTCCATTTCTCCAACACACCAACGCAAACCATTGGCGGCATCGTTCATATCGGTGATGACCGGGGTCAACAAATGCGGAATGCCCTCGTACACAGAGAGCTCCAGCATTTTTGGGTCCACCAGAATCAGGCGGACCTCATCGGGCGTGGATTTGTACAGCAGGCTCAACAACATAACGTTGATACCCACGGATTTACCCGAACCGGTGGTACCCGCTACCAGTAAGTGAGGCATCTTGGCCAGATCGGCCACCACTGGCTGACCGGAAATATCGTGACCGAGCGCCAGAGTCAGCGGCGATTTGGCATTATCGTAAACATCTGCCGACAACACTTCACTGAGGCGCACCATCTGTCGATTTTCGTTAGGGATTTCAATACCCACTACCGATTTGCCTGGGATTACCTCGACCACACGCACACTGATCACCGCCAGTGAGCGCGCCAGGTCTTTTGCCAGATTGGAAATCTTGCTCACCTTTACACCGGGAGCAGGCTGAATTTCAAAGCGGGTTACTACCGGTCCCGGCAGCACAGATACCACTTCGGCAACAACGCCGAAGTCTTTCAGCTTAAGTTCCAACAGGCGTGACAGCGCTTCCAGGGATTCCCGGGAGAAGCCGGCCTTCTTGTTTTGATCTGCTGGATCGAGAAGACCCAGCGGCGGCAGGGTTCCAGTAACCGGGCCACTCTTGAAAAGCTCTCGCTGTTTTTCCTTTGCTGCCCGAGGACTCTGCTTCGGCTTGGGGGCAGTGGGCTCAATCTTTGGGGGAATTCGTTTGGCAACTCGCTGTTTCTCTTCCTCCACAGCGGCCTTGCGCACGACGATCGCCTCTCTGGCCACCCTCCGCTCATTGCGCTTTTGGCGCCAGCGTTGATAGAAACTGCCCAGTAAGGCAAAAAAGCCGAGCACATTCTTGCCGATTGCCTCTGCCAATTTGAGCCACGACAAACCTGTAAAAACAGTGACACCGATAGCAAATATCGCCAGCAGTAAAATGGTTGCCCCTACATAGCCGAGGCTAGAACCCAGGGCAGACGCCATCGCACTGCCGATGATGCCTCCGTTGGTAAACGGCAACGGGTTTTCTGCGGGATCAAAACAAAGAGTCGCCATTGCCGCCCCGCTGACAAGAACAAGCAGCAAGCCAAATACTCTCAAAGCAAATAGCGGCAAATGGAAGCGGGCATTGCGATCGCGAAGAATGTGATAGGCCCGCAGACCAATCAGCAAGGGGAACAGGTAAGCCATCCATCCGAGCAAAGACAAACACACATCTGCCAGCCAAGCACCGGCTGGCCCAATGGCATTGTGCACTTGTTGGGTACTGCCAGTTTGCGACCAGCCCGGATCTTCTGCGCTAAAGCTTAACAGGCTAATGGCGAGCAACAGGGCACCAGCCAGCAAACTGATCAGGGCCCCCTCGCGAACGAGTCGGGCGATCAATGAGTCTGGCAATGCATTGCTCTCTGCAGGGCTTTTTTCAGTTGCGCTTTCGGCCTTCAATGGCTTACCTCAATAATGCTGTACTTTTTATGTCCACATGAACTTGGCGGTGTCTACCTGGGACCTGAATCCCCATGCCGCCTGACAAAATTCTGTATTGCTTACAGAAGAAAGCAAATCAATCAGGCTATTTTACAATCTACGCTTTCAGATTGCGCCTTACGATCCCTGACACCAAGTAGTTTTTTGTTGTTTGGCGGCAGTATCGAAAAACCTGGAGCGCTTCCTAGCCAGTATTCTCTTCTAAATTTATCGGTTTGTACGTGCGATAGATGCAATTTGGAATCATCATCGAGATATCTTGCCCTGAATCCTCCCAGCAAACCTCATCAATAATCGCCTGGGTAACTCTCTCGCGGAGGTAACTATTCAGAATTTCCAATTTGTATTGATCCCCGCCCAACTCTGTTTTTAATTTGTCTTGAGTACTATCCCGGTAATAGGTTCTGGATACCCGCTCTGCTTGCGAAAAGCCTGCATCGCTGAGTAATTGTAACAACTGGTCTTCCCGCAAAAAGAACCGATCCAAGAGCAACGATTCACGGTGTGTCAGCGCTGACAGCTTTCGCTTTTGGGCACACAGTAAATCTTGGACCCCGGCAGACGCCGGCATCAAGTCCCAAACCAACAGCGGACCTCCCGGCTTCAAAACCCGATAACACTCCTGGAGAACCAGGGGCTGATCTTTATAAGGCACTTCGTGCAGGCCCATTCTGATTGCCACAGCATCAAATAATTCACTGGGATATGGCAAGTTTCTTCCATCACCTATAGTGATATCGGCAGCTAGCAATTGAATATTTGGGTCAAGGTTTTCAAGCTGCGAAGGGTGGGAATCGCACAAGCTACATTGAATAATAACCCCATGAGCTTTGGCAAACTTAAGCAGGTAGCTACTCAGGACTCCCCTGCCACACATCAAGTCGAGAACTCGACAACCATTGCTGAGGCCCAGCGCCATAGCAAACTTCTCGAGCTCTTCTGGCTCACCCGCGCAAGTAACCGCCCCACCTCCTGTATCACCATATCCATCAGAGACAATTTCACAGCGCATTTGCAAGTTGAGCGCGGTAAATAGATCCAGCAGGTGGGGTGGGCCATGTAAGCTCGCCCGGTGATCGCCATCGGGCTCCAGATCAATGGAAAAACGCAACGAATAACTATCGTCGATAATTTCGGCTACGAAAGCCTGGGCCTCCTCACTAAGGGTCAGAAAAGTTTTAGGGTGCCCCAACTGCTCTCGCTTCAGGTTTAAGGGTATGAACTTTCTTTTGTAGCGCATAACGATCCTCAACCCACTGGGGTTTGGGCACTTACTCGAAGTCACTGGCCCCTATGACGCTCACACACTCAATACATCTAACAATCCGTAATTCTAATTTGTGACACCCCATTCTCCCCCTAGCAGTGCCAGCAGCAGCTGCGTTAGATTGGAACTTTTTTACATTTTTCCAGCTCTTACGGCCAACTATGGCGCAAACTCCGATTTGAGCCAAACCTCTAGCAAGGTCAAAGAGAGTTGAATAGGTACGATCAATCGAACAAATTAAGGCAAACTATTTCGCCGAATGGTAAATATCGCCTATTATATCGCCCAATTTAATAGTCTCGCCTGATCAAAAAATGGACGGGCATATGGACTCCCAGCCCATTGGGTAAACTTCGCAAATTGAGAGTTTTAAAGAGTACTTCATGAGCAATAACCATCATCGACTGATCATCCTAGGCTCAGGCCCAGCCGGCTACACCGCGGCTATCTACGCTGCACGGGCAAACCTGAACCCGGTTGTTATCACGGGTATGCAACAGGGTGGGCAGCTGACCACCACCACTGAAGTCGAGAACTGGCCGGGCGGCATTCCGGAGCTTCAAGGTCCGGACCTGATGGTGCAAATGCAGCAGCACGCAGAGCGCTTCGAGACAGAAATCATCTTCGATCACATCGAATCTGTTGATCTGAAACAGCGCCCTTTCACCTTGAAAGGTAACGAAACTTACACCTGTGACTCGCTGATTATCGCCACTGGCGCCTCAGCTCAGTACCTGGGCCTACCTTCTGAGGAAGCCTTCCAGGGGCGCGGTGTCAGCGCCTGTGCGACCTGTGACGGATTCTTCTATCGCGACCAGAAAGTTGCTGTTGTCGGTGGTGGCAACACCGCCGTAGAAGAGGCCCTGTACCTCTCCAATATCGCCAGTGAAGTGACCCTGATTCACCGCCGCGACGAGCTTCGCGCAGAAAAAATCCTTCAGGACCGCCTGATGGATAAAGTGGAAAACGGCAATATCAATGTCTGCTGGCACAACACCCTGGACGAAGTGCTCGGTGACGACAACGGTGTAACTGGGCTGCGCCTACGCAACACCCAGGACGACACCACTACAGAGCTGGACGTTTCCGGTGTGTTTATTGCTATCGGTCACAAACCGAATACCGGTATCTTTGAAGGCCAGCTTGAAATGAATGGTGGTTACCTCATTGTGGAGAGCGGCCTGAACGGCAATGCCACCCAGACTTCTGTTCCCGGTGTATTTGCCGCAGGTGACGTATCCGACCATATTTACCGCCAGGCGGTAACTTCTGCGGGTACCGGCTGTATGGCCGCCCTGGACGCCGAGCGCTTCCTCGACGCCGAGAAGTAAGTCAAATCCCCGGGCAGAGCTTTTCTGCCCGGTATCCCCCTCTACCGACAGGAGTCAGATCGTGGCAGGGAACACCCAAAGCCGCCTGATGTGGCTCGACCACACCGTTGTAGACTTTCCCCCAACTGAATTCGCACTGGATGACCCCAATGGCTTGCTGGCAGCCGGAGGAGATCTGACTCCCGAGTGGCTGGTTGAAGCCTATCAAAGAGGGGTCTTCCCCTGGTATTCAGATGACCAGCCGATCTTGTGGTGGAGCCCCTCCCCTCGCTGCGTGGTTATCCCGCAAAACTTTCGTATTGGCCGCACTTTGCGCAAAGTATTGCGCCGAGGAACCTTTTCGGTCACCTTCGACCAAGCCTTTGCCGAGGTAATTGAGGCCTGCCGTGCCCCCCGGGCGGATGAAACCGGCACATGGATCACCGATGAGATGTGCGACGCCTATATCGACATGCACCATCAGGGATTTGCCCACTCTGTGGAGGTTTGGCGCGACGGTCGACTCGTTGGCGGACTCTATGGTATTGCGCTGGGGCGAGTGTTCTTTGGGGAGTCGATGTTTCACCGGGAGACAGACGCTTCAAAAGTCGCTTTTGTCCACCTCGTTCGGCAATTAGAATTGTGGGGCTGCCCACTGATCGACTGCCAGGTGAGCAATCCTCATCTCAGCAGCCTTGGGGCGGTGGAAATGTGTCGTAAGGATTTCGAACAACTGCTGGCAGACGGCGTTAAGCAGCCGCCTTTCCCGCAGCCCTGGAAGCTTTCGTGGACTTATGGGTAAATACTCTCAGCTGGATTCAGTGCGCCTACTGGCCACCCTGCCCCACCCCTGCGGTTACCTGCCGGATCGGGAGGCAACAACGGTGTTTGTCGATCCACAAACAGAAGTGGATCAGCGTCTGTACAACCGCCTGTCAGAGCTGGGATTCCGGCGCAGTGGTGCCTACCTCTATCGCCCCCAGTGCGCGACCTGTCGCGCCTGTATACCGGCTCGCGTACCTGTGAGCCTGTTTGTCCCCGACCGCAACCAGAGACGCTGCTGGAAGCGCAACAAGGACCTGGACATATTCCATATCGAGTCCATCGATACAGATGAGCATTACGAACTCTACGCCCGCTATATCGAGCAGCGCCACGCCGATGGGGAGATGTACCCGCCCAGCCGGGAACAATACCGCAGCTTCCTGAGTCAGGCTTGGGGGTCTACTCGCTATATTGAGCTGAGAGCCCGCGGCAAGTTGGTGGCAGTGGCGGTAACAGATATCCTGACTGCCGGGTTATCGGCCATCTATACTTTCTTCGATCCCGATGAGGATAAACGGAGCCTGGGCAGTTACTGCATCCTCTATCAGATCGAATGGGCCCGGCGCTTGGGACTACCTAATCTCTACCTGGGGTACTGGATTGAGAAGTGCCACAAAATGGCCTATAAAAGCCAATTTCGCCCCATCGAAATGTTAAAAGAAAACCGCTGGAGCCTTAAATCGCTCTAGTTCAACACACTCTCCCTTTGCTCTATCTTGCCTTTTCGTGCAAAATGCTCGCCCGTCAAGCCGCGGCTAGGCCAAAGAGCCTCCGGGGTAAAGGTCTGATCAAGTTATTGTAAGGTTGCTGCCGCATGGCAAAAGACGATTATATTGAAATGGAAGGCGAGGTGATCGACACCCTGCCGAACACCACTTTCCGCGTAAAGCTGGAAAACGGACACGTGGTAATTGCGCATATCTCTGGAAAGATGCGTAAAAACTACATTCGCATTCTCACCGGCGACAAGGTGAAAGTGGAGCTGACTCCATACGACCTGAGCAAGGGCCGCATTACGTACCGCGCGCGCTAATTCGCTCAGAGGCCAAATTCCGCAAGGCAATTTGACCTGAAATAAAAAAGCCACCTCTTGGTGGCTTTTTTATTGCTTGACTGAAGCTAATTTAACTTTAGGCGGGCACCGCCGTTTTAATCGCCAGCTCATCATCTTCAATGGTGACGCAAACACGCCCACCCTCTTCTGCCAACTCACCAAAGAGCACGGCTTCTGCCAAAGGCTTGCGCAGCTTGTCGCGAATCAGACGGGACATAGGCCTCGCACCCATCTTCTCGTCATAACCCCGCACCGCCAGCCACTCTCGAGCCTCGTCATCAACAACCAGTGTCACCTTGGAGTCATCCAACTGGGCCTGCAACTCAACGATAAACTTATCCACCACCGTCTTCACGACATCCAGAGGCAGAGAACGGAATTGAATAATATTATCGAGGCGATTGCGGAACTCCGGGGTAAACATCTTCTTGATCTCCTCCATTCCATCGGTGGAGTGATCTTGATGGGAGAAACCGATTGAACGGCGGCTCATCACCTCAGCGCCCGCATTGGTTGTCATAATCAGGATGACATTGCGGAAGTCCGCTTTGCGGCCGTTGTTATCAGTTAGAGTACCGTGATCCATCACCTGCAAAAGCAGATTGAATACTTCGGGGTGTGCTTTCTCAATTTCATCGAGCAACACAACACTGTGAGGGTGCTTGGTAACCGAGTCTGTCAGTAAACCACCCTGGTCAAAACCTACATACCCAGGGGGCGCGCCGATCAGGCGGGAAACCGTATGGCGCTCCATATACTCAGACATATCGAAACGAATCAGCTCGATACCCATCACCTTCGCCAACTGGCGGCAGAGCTCTGTCTTGCCGACTCCGGTGGGGCCCGAAAACAGGAAGGAGCCGATGGGTTTCTCTTCAGAGCCCAGGCCGGCGCGACTCAGCTTAATCGCCGTACCCAGGGCATCAATCGCGCTGTCCTGCCCAAACACCACCATTTTGAGATTGTCATCCAGGCGTGATAACTGCTCCTTGTCAGAAGCAGACACGCTCTTGGCAGGTATTCTCGCCATCTTGGCGATAACCATCTCAATTTCACAGACCCCAATAACCTCTTTGCGGTCCTCTTCAGGCAGCAAAGATTGGTAGGCTCCCGCCTCATCGATTACATCAATGGCCTTATCTGGGAGGAATCGCTCGGTGATGTGACGACTGGATAGCTGCGCAGCAGCATCCAAAGCTCCATCGGTAAAGCGGACCTTGTGGTGATCCTCAAAGCAGCTTCTGAGCCCCTGCAATATTTGCACGGTCTCTTCCACTGAGGGCTCACTGACATCGATCTTTTGAAAACGGCGCGACAGCGCGCGATCTTTTTCAAAGATACCGCGATATTCAGTAAAAGTAGTGGAGCCTATGCAGCGCAATTGACCGCTGGAAAGTAGCGGCTTAAGCAGGTTGGAGGCATCCATGACGCCTCCTGAAGCGGCGCCGGCCCCGATGATGGTGTGGATCTCATCAATAAACAGTACGGCGTGCTCACGCTTCTTGAGCTCCGCCAGCAGCGCCTTAAAGCGCTTCTCAAAATCACCGCGATACTTGGTTCCCGCCAACAGGGAGCCGAGATCCAGAGAGTAAATAGTGCTCTCCTTCAAAGGTTCGGGGATATCCTCATCGACAATACGCCGTGCCAAGCCCTCAGCAATTGCCGTCTTGCCGACACCGGACTCACCCACCAACAGTGGATTGTTCTTGCGGCGACGAGCGAGAACCTGCGTGACACGCTCCACCTCAGGTGCACGCCCCACAAGCGGATCAATACGACCAAGAATTGCCTCTTGATTGAGGTTGGTGGCATAGCTTTCCAGGGGGTCGGAACCACCTGGCTCAGCGCCCCCACTAATTTCCTCATCTACCTGCTCAGGCGTAGTATCGGAACCGTGATGGTGATTATTACCACTGGAGCCAACGCGGGAAATTCCGTGGGTGATGTAGTTAACTACGTCTATCCGGGCAACACTCTGCTGCTTCAAGTAGTAAACAGCCTGGCTCTCCTGCTCACAGAAAATGGCGACCAGGACATTAGCCCCTGTAACTTCCTTTTTACCGGATGACTGGACATGGAATACGGCCCTCTGCAGGACCCTCTGGAAACCCAATGTCGGCTGGGTTTCTCGATCTGTATCGGCCTCCGGGATCAACGGTGTTGTGGAGTCCACAAACTCCAGGAGTTCACGGCGCAATGCACTTAAATCCGCCCCGCACGCATGTAGAACATCTGCTGCGGATTCGTTATCCAAGAGCGCCAGCAATAGGTGCTCAACGGTCATGAATTCATGCCGTTTCGCTCGAGCACCTTTGAACGCTAGATTAAGCGTTACCTCTAAGTCCTTGCTGAGCATCTAAACCTCAAACCCTAATCGCCAATATTTCCCGCCGACTCCGCTGGTAGGCGCGCACCCTTCGCCGGCGTTTATATCCTGGCTGATTCCCTTCAGGTGACGGGACCCTTTGTTCAAAGCAGTTTTTGTCAGAATCAATCCTCTTTGCTTTCGTCCGCTTCAATTTCACATAACAGGGGATGCTCATTCTCTTGAGCGAACTGATTGACCTGTGCGGCCTTTGTCTCCGCTATATCCCGAGTATAGACACCACACACTGCTTTTCCCCGTGTGTGAACCTGCAACATTAACTGTGTGGCGCGCTCCCGGTTTACTGAAAAAAACAACTCCAAAGTCTCAACAACAAAATCCATGGGGGTGTAGTCATCATTGAGCATAACGACTTTATACATCGGCGGCCGCTTCAGCTGCGGCGGCGCCTCCTCAAGGGCCAACCCACCATCGAAATCATCGAAGTACGGGTTGTCTCCATCGGAGTCACTGGAGCTTAGTTTAATGATTCGCGAAGTACTCATAACAATTATCAATGAATTCTATCGAGCCTGAAAATTGCACCCAATGCAACCTTCAATGACGTGACATTGTAACCTTATTTGACCTTTGACACAGCGGTCAGCGGGGAACCTTGACAATCCCCCAGCCGTTGACTACAAGAGGTAGTGACCGTTACATCAAACGTTAGTCGCAGATAGGATCGCAGCCGACTAACCAGCAGGTCAAATAAATATAAAAACTCTGTAAGGTGGCCAGGGGCCACTCAGGCAATTAGAGGGAATCGTTATGCCTACCGGTACTGTAAAGTGGTTCAACAACGCTAAGGGATATGGGTTTATTCTTGCAGATGAGGGAGGGGAGGATCTGTTCGCGCACTATTCCGCAATTCAGATGGAAGGCTACCGAACCCTGAAGGCCGGCCAGCAAGTCACCTTCGATATTATTCGAGGAGACAAGGGCTACCACGCTGCAAATATCTCCGCATTGACCTCCGAAACCACTTCACCCAACACTTCGAGCAAAAGCGAATCTGATGCAGTACACACAGAAAAGTCGAGGGAGAAGGAAGCGGAAGCTGTCGGCTAAGCGAGCCCAGCAAACAGACAATAAAAAAGCCCTTCACCAATGTGAAGGGCTTTTTTCATGGGGCTCGGGCCAACTTAAAGCCAGCCCGGCCTCACGGATGTAGCTTAAGCCATGTGCTTGATAACTTCGTCACCAAACGCAGAACAGGACTTCAGCTCAGCACCGTCCATCAGACGCTCGAAATCGTAGGTTACGGTTTTGGCTTCGATAGCCCCTTCCATACCCTTGATTACCAGGTCAGCAGCTTCGTTCCAGCCCAGGTGACGCAGCATCATCTCAGCAGAAAGAATCAGGGAGCCCGGGTTAACCTTGTCCTGGCCAGCGTACTTAGGCGCAGTACCGTGGGTTGCTTCGAACAGGGCAACGTCGTCGGACAGGTTTGCGCCCGGAGCGATACCGATACCACCAACCTGTGCAGCCAGTGCGTCAGACAGGTAGTCGCCGTTCAGGTTCAGGGTAGCAATTACGTCGTACTCAGCCGGACGCAGCAGGATCTGCTGCAGCATAGCGTCAGCAATTACGTCCTTAACAACGATTTCCTTGCCAGTCTTCGGGTTCTTGAAGCTGTGCCAAGGACCGCCGTCCAGCGGCTGAGCGCCAAACTCGTCGCGAGCCAGCTCGTAACCCCAATCAGCAAAGGCACCTTCGGTGAACTTCATGATGTTGCCTTTGTGTACCAAGGTTACAGAATCGCGATCCTGGTCCACAGCGTACTGGATAGCCTTGCGCACGAGACGCTTGGTACCTTCTGCAGAAACCGGCTTAACACCGATACCACAGTTCTCAGGGAAACGGATCTTCTTAACACCCATCTCGTCCTGCAGGAACTTGATAACTTTCTTAGCTTCGTCAGTGTCAGCTTTCCACTCGATACCAGCGTAGATATCTTCGGAGTTTTCACGGAAGATAACCATGTCTACCTTGTTCGGCTCTTTAACCGGAGAAGGTACACCGCTGAACCAGCGCACCGGGCGCTGACATACGTACAGATCCAGCTCCTGACGCAGGGCTACGTTCAGGGAACGGAAGCCGCCGCCTACTGGAGTGGTCAGGGGGCCTTTGATGCTAACAACGTAGTCTTTGATCGCTTCCAGAGTTTCAGCCGGGAACCAGTCGCCAGCGTAAGTCTCTGCCGCTTTCTCACCGCAGTAGATTTCCATCCACTCGATTTTCTTTTCGCCGCCGAAAGCTTTTTCTACAGACGCGTCGATCACCTTGCGCATTACCGGGGTGATATCCACACCGATGCCGTCACCCTCGATGAAAGGAATAACCGGGCGATTCGGAACATTCAGCGAACCGTCGGAATTGACTGTAACTTTTTCGCCGTCTGCCGGCACTTGGATATGACCCATATTGCGTAAACTCCCAAAATTCTATGACTTTTTAGGTCCAGCGTTGCTTGCACCGCTCCCCCGGGACCTTAGGGCGGGGATGAAAAACGGCGGGATTATAGCAGCCTCGGCTAATTTTTGTAGTTGGATTACAATACTCAATTTTTCTTATGGCAAAGATTATTCTCCTCAACAAGCCTTTTGGCGTATTAAGCCAATTTACAGATGATCAGGATCGCGCCACTTTGGCTAACTTTATCCAGCACAAGGGATTCTATGCGGCGGGCCGCCTGGACTACGATTCTGAAGGATTACTACTACTGACTGATGATGGAGCGCTACAACATCAAATCAGTCACCCCAAGCGGAAAATACCCAAAACCTATTGGGCCCAGGTGGAGGGTGAAATTACTGATGATGCCCTTTATATGCTCAGGCAAGGGGTCGACCTGAAGGATGGCCGAACCGCACCTGCCAAGGCCAAGCGCCTGCCTGATATGGAGCCCTGGCCCCGCACGCCGCCAATTCGCGAACGCAAATCGATCCCAACCAGCTGGCTGGAGCTGACTATCTCTGAGGGGCGGAATCGCCAGGTAAGGCGGATGACTGCGGCGGTAGGCTTCCCTACCCTGCGGCTAATCCGGGTGGCGATAGGCAGCTGGAAGCTCGACTCATTAAAGCCTGGCGAGTATCGAACGGAGGAGGTTTTTAGTGCTCCCAAGCCCCGAACAAAGCCGGCAAACAACCGCAATCGACCGCGCCGAAAGCGATAATCTATAACGGAAGATCAAAGCGGTCTTGGTCAAATGGGGCGTTCGCAGGTAAAATTCGCCCCCCTTTCATACCAGTGAAGTAGTGACTGTCCTTCTTATGCCTGATTCCACCCACAACAAACAGCCAAAGCGCGTCATCGTCGGTATGTCCGGCGGTGTGGATTCCTCTGTAGCCGCACACCTGCTGATCCAGCAGGGCTATCAAGTGGAAGGCCTGTTTATGAAAAACTGGGATGAAGACGACGGCACAGAATACTGTACCGCCAAGGCAGACCTGGCTGATGCCCAGGCAGTTTGTGAGAAATTGGGCATCAAGTTGCACACCGCCAACTTTGCTGCGGAGTACTGGGATCACGTATTTGAGTACTTCCTGGCAGAGTATAAAGCCGGGCGCACTCCCAACCCGGACATCCTGTGTAACCGGGAAATAAAATTTAAGGTCTTTCTTGAGTACGCCGAAGTGCTGGGTGCCGATGCAATAGCCACCGGGCACTATACCCGTCGCCGCGATATCGATGGCCGCACCTATTTATTGAAGGGCCTCGACGGTAACAAAGACCAGAGCTACTTCCTGCACGCGGTGGGAGAAGCCGAATTTGCCCGCTCACTCTTTCCTCTAGGAGAGCTGGAGAAGCCCGAGGTTCGCCGTATCGCTGAAGAAAACGGCTTTATCACCCACAACAAGAAAGACAGCACCGGCATCTGCTTTATCGGCGAGCGCCGCTTCAAGGATTTCCTCGAGCAGTACCTGCCCGCCCAGCCCGGCGATATGGAAACCCCAGAGGGTGAAGTCATGGGGCGCCACGCGGGCCTGATGTACCACACCATTGGCCAGCGCCAGGGGCTCGGTATTGGCGGCGTCAAAGGTGCAGGCGAACAGCCCTGGTATGTTGTCGGAAAAAACCTGGAGCGCAATGTCTTGATTGTGACCCAGGGTGCACACCACCCCCTGCTTTATGCAACGGGGCTGGAAGCAACACAGACCCACTGGATAAATGGCGCAGCACCGGGCAAAACTTTCCGCTGCCAGGCCAAGACCCGCTATCGCCAACCAGATCAGGATTGCACCGTGCACCTGCAGGACAATGGCGATTTGGTTGTAGAGTTCAACGAGCCACAACGCGCAATCACACCGGGACAATCTCTGGTACTGTACGATGGAGAAACCTGTCTCGGTGGTGCGGTGATCGAGAAAGCCACGGGAGTTGGCGCCGCAGTACCGGAAAAATACAAGAAAGATTAAGGAGTAATTTTGAATAACTGGCGGGATCAGGCACTGGCACTGGCAGGAATATTCCAATCCGCAACACTGGTGGAGCGCCTGGCCAAAACAGGCTCTGCACCGCAGGAACAGCTGGAAACCGGGGTATATAGCCTCTTCCAACTAAACCCTGATCGCACTGAAGATATATTCGCCGGTGCAGACAAGCTGCTGCCCGGCTTAAAAGTATCGCAGCAAATACTAAAGACCCGGCAACACCCGGAATATACCGACGGTCTACGCTACGCCCTCTCGGTGATCTACCTGCAGCGACAACTCAGCAAGAATAATGACCTGCTATCAATCATTGGCAGCCGATTGGATAAGGCCAAGACTCAAGCAGAGCACTTCGAACTGACTCACGAGAATGTATTTTCCAACCTCGCCAGTATCTACAGCGATACGCTAGGTACCTTCCGTTTCCGGATTCAAGTACTGGGTGACTTCAATTACCTGCAACAGCAGCGTATTGCCAATCAAATTCGCTCCATGCTATTTGCCGGCATCCGCTCGGCAACCCTATGGCGACAGCTGGGTGGGCGTCGCCTGCACCTTCTGTTCCAGCGCAAAAAGCTTTTGAATGCGACCAACGAATTGATCGCACATATCGAATCTATAGAACACTAATCCCGGAGATTTACTATGACAGTTGAGCTTTCCGCACTCACAGCGGTATCCCCTATTGATGGTCGCTACGAGAGCAAGACTGCCCCCCTGCGTGAAATTTTCAGTGAATACGGCCTGATCCGCGCCCGCGTTGAAGTGGAAGTACGCTGGCTGCAAAAACTTTCCGCACATAAAGAGATCGCCGAAGTTGAGCAGTTCGACGAAGCTGCCAACAAGCTGCTCGACAGCATTGTGGCCGACTTCTCCCTGGAAGATGCTGAGCGCATCAAGGAAATCGAGCGCACCACGAACCACGATGTAAAAGCGGTTGAATACTTCCTCAAGGATAAAATCAGCAGCAATGCCCAGCTGGCAAAAGTGAGTGAATTCGTACACTTTGCCTGCACCTCTGAGGACATCAATAACCTGTCCCACGCCCTGATGCTTCGCGCCGGCCGCGACAACGTCATGTTGCCTGCGATGGAAGCCCTGATTGACGCTATCGCAGGCCTGGCCCAGGACTTTGCCGATGTACCCATGCTGTCCCGTACTCACGGCCAGACTGCCAGCCCGTCTACTGTTGGTAAAGAACTTGCCAACGTGGCCGCGCGTCTGCGCCGCCAGGTAGCCCAGATTAAAGCGGTACCGCTGCTAGGTAAAATTAACGGTGCGGTAGGTAATTACAACGCTCACCTGTCCGCCTATCCCAATATCGATTGGGAGCAAAATGCTGAAGAATTCATTTCTTCTCTCGGTCTTAGCTGGAACCCCTACACCACCCAGATCGAGCCCCACGACTACATTGCTGAGCTGTTCGACGCTGTTGCCCGCTTTAACACCATCCTGATCGATTTTGACCGCGATGTATGGGGCTACATCTCCCTGGGTTACTTCAAGCAAAAAGTCGTAGCCGGTGAAGTTGGCTCCTCCACCATGCCGCACAAAGTTAACCCCATTGACTTCGAAAACTCCGAAGGCAACCTGGGTATCGCCAACGCCGTATTCCAGCACCTGGCCGCCAAACTTCCAGTATCCCGCTGGCAGCGCGACCTGACAGACTCCACCGTGCTGCGCAATATGGGGGTGGGTGCGGGCTACTCCGCCATTGCCTATGCCGCCACCATGAAAGGCCTGGGCAAACTGGAAATCAACCGCGAGCGCCTGGCGGAAGACCTGGATAATTCATGGGAAGTATTGGCAGAGCCGATCCAAACGGTTATGCGTCGCTACAACATTGAAGAGCCTTACGAAAAACTGAAGGCCCTTACCCGTGGCCAGGGCATCACCCGTGAAACCCTGAAAGTATTTATCGAAAACCTGGAGATTCCCGCAGAAGCCAAAGGCGATCTGCTGGAAATGACTCCGGCATCCTATATCGGTAATGCCGTAGAACAGGCTCGCAAAATTTAACCGAGCCCAGCTACCAGCCGCACCCAGTGCGGCTGGTCATCTTTTAAGAAATACAAAAGTACGCTGGATAGTTTTCGAACCTCAGAATATCCAGATACAACCCCAGCCTTCTGACAGTGAGAGTTACCGTGGCCAGCCCCCTTACCCATCTTGGCGACATGCCCATCGAAGTTTTTATGCGTGAATACTGGCAGCAGAAACCCCTGCTGATACGCAATGCTTTCGCCAACTTTGAATCACCCATCTCGGGTGAAGAACTCGCAGGTATGGCCCTGGAGGAAGCGGTCGAGTCTCGCTTGGTATTGGAAAATGGTGAAAGCGGCCCCTGGGAGCTGCGCACAGGTCCATTCACTGAAGAAGATTTTCTCTCCCTCCCTAAAACCCACTGGACCCTGCTGGTACAAGCTGTCGATCAGTGGATGTCAGAAATTGCTGAACTAAAAGATTTCTTCCGCTTTATCCCCGACTGGCGTCTGGATGATGTGATGATCAGTTACGCCGCCGATAAGGGCAGCGTTGGCCCCCACTACGATCACTACGATGTGTTTCTTCTCCAAGCCGAAGGCAAACGCTTGTGGCAGCAAGGCCCCAAAGTGGATGAAAGCAATCCCCGCCTGGAAGGAACGCCCCTCAATATCCTGAAAGAATTCGAAGCAGAAAATAGCTGGGTACTAGAGCCCGGCGATATGCTCTACTTGCCGCCCCAATACAGCCATTGGGGAATAGCCGAAGGTGGGTGCACCACGATCTCTATTGGTTTCCGCGCCCCTTCCGCCGCAGCGATCCTCGAAGATCTCGCCGCTGAAGTTGCTATGGATTTGCCGGACAGCCAGCGTTACACCGATGCCCGTGCTGAAGTGGCGAAAAACCCAGCGGAAATTGACCCCGCCTCTGTTGCCCGCCTGCAACAACAACTCGGCGAATGGCTGCAGCAGCCGGCGAAAATCGCCCAGTGGTTTGGCGCGATTATGACCGAAGCGAAATACCCGGATACTGTCGCCCTGGACGCTGACGACGCTGCAGACTGGCGCGAACAAATGCCCCAGGGAGCACAACTGGTTTTAAATCCCGCTTCCCGCACCGCCTTTTGCCGCGAGCCAGCCACTTTATTTGTTGATGGTGAAGCCTTCCCCTGCCCCCTGGCATTTGCCGAGCAGTTTGCTGAATCCCATGAAATATCATGGGATGATATCGAAGCCTTCCCGGAAATTGCCGAAGACAGCGGCATTCTCGATCAGCTGGTTGCACAGGGCACCCTGATCTACCCTCCTAAGGATTTCTGAGATGCCAGTAGCTATACGCCTAGCCGATTGGGACACTGACCGGGACGCAATTCGCTCAATACGCGAGGCCGTTTTTGTGCAGGAACAACAGGTACCCGCAGACCTGGAATGGGATGATCAAGAGGAGACATCCCAGCACTTCCTCGCCTACCGCGAAACAACTCCGGTTGCCACCGGACGCCTCACCCAAGGCGGAAAGATTGGTCGTATGGCTGTGCAGAAGTCTTCACGTGGGTGCGGCATCGGGGCCCAGCTATTGCAGGCCATCTGTGAGCGGGCGAAGGAACAAAACTTTCAGCAAGTCCATTTACATGCACAGCAACATGCTGAGGGGTTTTACTTGCAGGCTGGGTTTGAGGTGGAAGGCGACGTGTTTTACGAAGCGGGAATTCCCCATTTCAAAATGGTGCGCAGCCTGATTTGACCATTTTGAGGCCTGCCACCAGCAACCATATGGCAGGCCCAGCCCCATCTCAACTCTCTACTGGGGCATAGCGCTTCTCGACAAAGTGAGCCAAAGGCGCTATCCCCAACACATATACTATCCAGAGCCCAAGCCCCCAATAGGGATTGAAAAGGGTCAACAAGCACGCCAGGATACTGGTACACAACATCACCATGCTGACCACTAGTACACGGTGCGCGGATACGTTCGTTCGGTTCGCAGCGACACACCACATACCCGCAATTGCGATAGCGGCCACCGCGTAGCTGGCTGACAATAAGATCACTGACCAAACCTGGTCTGGATACTCCCCCATCAAACTTGCAGGAAAAGGAATAAACGCCACCGCCCCCAATAGCAAAAAGTTAAAACTGGTAAAGGCAACCGATTTAAATTGGTGGTCCGACATTAGATGATTGTGGGTAAGCCATAGCCGACAGAGAATCGCAAAGCTCAGTATCCAGGAAAAAAAGTGGGGCAACTGCTGAAGGATATTGCTGTGGAAATCCTCGCCGGGCTTTATATCCTCCAGATCGGGAATCTGGATATTAAAAACCAACAGCGTCATAGCAATGGCAAAAACACCATCACTGACGGCATTAATACGGCTAGCCAAGAAAGACTTTCGACGCATGGGCCACCATCGATTGCCAGGGTTGCATACTCATTAAAGCCCAGTCCCGAAGCAAGATCTCACCTCTAGTTTCAATATGCCAACAGCGTTCACACCACTCACATCCCTTCCACCTGATAACGAGCCACGGAATGTTTCTATTGAGGAGATGAAATCATATGATAACGACTTTGTAAGTGTATTCTTTTAAACAAAGAGTCTATTGAAGCTCCTCAATACGGCACCGCCTAGCAAATAGCATTCAACTTCAACAGCCGTTGGCGATATTTTGATCAAACCTAGCTGCCCGATCGATTTCAATCCTGCTTACTATCAACTACTTGTGTTCGGGCTACGGCTCCTAATTGCTCTAAGATCTATCTAATGCGACTTGTTTCATATCCATTTAAAACCCTAGCGCTTTATCCCTATTGGTCGCTGCAATCATAAGCAGGAGCTGAGGAGTGAAGCCCAAGGCCGAGACGTGGCAATAGACACCGATAAAGAAAAGCCTATGGGGCAGAAACACTTCCGCTACGCGTCTTGGACAGTTGCAGTCATATTTTTCAGCGCCAGCGTAACCAACTCAATCCTATTTGCCCTACTATCACCTAGCCTCACTCAAGAACTCAATCTCAACCATCAAAGCTTAGGGATGCTGGGAGGATATTACTTTGTCGCCTATTCTATTGGTCAACTGACACTTGGCTCACTATTGGGCCCTATAAGTCCACGGTATTTACTGAGTATCTCAGCCACCCTCGCCGCTAGCGGCTGTGTAATTTTTGCCAGCAGTCATTCTTTCGGAACAGCCCTTACAGGGCAGCTCTTAGTCGCACTTGGATTATCCAGTAGCTTTTTGGGAGTTATCTATGTTATCGGGCGGGATTTACCTAATAAGTTTTCACTGATGGCCGCTGTTAGCCAAGGACTAGCTAACTTCGCAGCAGCTTCACTCTCATTACTTATCGGTTTGTTCGATACCGAAGTCTCATTCCGGGAGCCCTACTTCATCGCAGCGCTATTTTTTATTTGCCTTGCTGTGCTGCTATTTATTTTTATTGGCAGCAATCAAAACTCTTCCCATGAACTCTCTGCCAAAAAAGCCACTCAATTTGACAAGCTAAATTCATGCTTCAAATCAAGAGCTTTTTGGCTGGCCCTCACCTTTTACTCCTGCCTTTTCGGCGTAATTATCGCCTACTCTGATTTATGGAATATACAGTTCCAAGTTGATTTTTTTCGTGAAACATCCAGAGAAAGTGCCCTACTCAATGCGATGATTTCAACGGGTATCATTATCGGCAGCTTTATTGTCGGTGCTTGGTCTCATTATCGGGGAGATTATGTAATTCCAGCGAGAACTTTTAGTTTCCTCTCAATTATTGCTGTCACAGCTTTACTGAGTATTCACTTGTCGGACTCCTGGACTTTGACGGCAAATTTTCTCTTAGGATTTGGCCTCAGCAGCTCAATTCTATCTCTCTCGATAGTACAATCTGAACTTCCTGAAAAGGCGCACGCCATTGCCTCTGCCCTTATTGTAACTGGGGGCTTTGTTTTAGGAGGGGTAATTCAAACCCTCATAGGGCTCTCACTTGATCAAGATATAGAGTTCGCTTATATCCGCTCCCTCAGCGATTTATTAGCCAGACTTTTTGACTTTGCTCCACAACCAACACAGAAATTCTACAATTACCAAGCGGGATTTCAGCTAATCGGGATTATCGTCATCGTAGGCTGCATCAGCAGCCTACTTTTGAGCAGCAAAAAGCTAGTCAAGAAACGTGGTCCTAAAATCGGAAGTTCGTAGTGCTAAGCCTGCGATTCGACGTCCTAAATGTACGGCTGTCAGTCGGTCCAACTCATGAATTTCACCAGCTCCTTCAGCGACAGCTACCAAGCCCGACTGACAACCACCCCGGTTTCTACCCAGGGAATCTTGACTCGGTAGAATATCCAGGGGAACCCACAACATGCCCATTTGTGCAGCAAAGACCTGTAGAGTCCTGATGGTACCTAGCTGATCACCACTAAAATTACTACCAACAGTAAATCCTGCAGCTAACTTATCCAGCCAGCACCGATCTCCATAGCGCTCACTTGCTGCATCCATAAATGCTTTGAATTGAGCGGAGACAGTACCCATAAAGGTCGGCGAACCCATTACTATGGCTTCACATTGATCCAACTGAGCTAATAATGACTGATCTTCATAACGTCCGTGAAGAATGCTCTCTCCCTGAATCTCAAGGGCAACACCAATACACTTCTCTAGCGTGTTAACCCCCTCCACCACGGACTCCGCAAGAACTTTACTGCAACCAGATACAGAATGGTAAACAACACCTACCCTCTTCATATGACTCGCTCCGCTATGCCGTCTGACTCAAATATCCGGCCTAACTTTTGATCAATTTCTCTGCCAGACGGCACTTCTATCCCAAAGATATCCAGTAAAGTAGCCCGAAGCTCATCAACATCCGCTAACATGACAACACTCTTGGAGCCTAAAAGTGGTTGATAGCTTAACTGTCTATTGAAAAGTGTATGCCGCCCCTCTGGGAAAGACCGAGCAACAATCAAGTGCTCTACAAACCTGGATTTAGGGTGCGTTGAACAATACCAACTACCAATTTTATAATCGCCATGAGTTTTAGGTTTCAAGTCAAAGCTGTACATAGGTTGCCAACCACTATCGGTTGTAACCTCTAACAGGTACTCATCATCTATTAAAGTAAAGCGGTAAACACCGTGCGGTGTGCTCTGACGATCACTGGAGTCTAAATTGAGTGGTGCAGTCAAAGTGTTACTTCCAAATCCCGCATCTATCAGGAAGCGTGTACCCTCAAGCTCCACCATCAGAATCATATGCGACTGAGCGGGTTGATGCCCTATCGGCATTTGCCACAGTATCCGTGCGGCGAGGTTCGTAACTTTAAAACCGATTTGCCCTAACACTGCCCCTAATAAGGCATTTTGCTCGTAACAATAACCTCCACGTTTTTGTTGTACTAACTTGGCCTCAATAGATTCCAACTCAATATCCACGGGGCTTCCCAAAAATGAAGTGACGTTCTCGAATGGAATCGTACGGACGTGCTGGGTCAACAACTGCTGTAGACACTGCAAGTTAGCACCCGGGGCTCCATCAAAATTAATACGGTCTAAATATTGCTGCAAGTAAATACCAGGGGTACCCATCTCGATTGTCTCCTCAAAATCCGGGCTCATAAACAATAGACGGGAGCTTAATACCTAAACCTAACTTGAGGTCAATAGCTTTTTTTCATCTTCTACACTGCTTATCAATCAGAAATTAATCACAGCCAAAGCTCAGGAAGACCCCTAGCCAGCGTAATCTTCAATATTTCTAAACAATCAGGTAGCGACTAAGTGGAAATACTGTTTTTGGGGACATCATCAGGCACTCCGACCAAGCAGAGGAATGTTTCTGGTATTGGGCTATTAGAAAGCCTGAGAAAGAACTGGTATTTGATCGACTGTGGGGAAGGTACCCAGCAGCAGATTCTACATACAAACTTATCACTAAATAGGCTAAGTGCAATCTTTATCACCCATAAGCATGGCGATCACTGCTACGGACTCCCTGGTCTACTTGGTAGCTCGGGAATGCAACGAAGAACAGCACCACTGACACTTGTTGCCCCTCGAGCCGTTTATGAGTGGCTTCTATCAACTCAAAGAATCACCGAACTCTATTTCCCATTTGCGCTCGGCTTCATTCCTGTAGAATGATCTACCCCAAGTAGACATCGGGCAATTCACTATTGACACTGCACAACTTTCTCACAGGGTTCCTTCCTATGCATATAGTTTTACTGAAAGAAATATTGAGGTTACTCTTGATACGCAGAGACTAATTTCTGTTGGTATCCCCAAAGGGCCCCTATGGGGAAAACTAAAGGCCGGTATCGATGTCATCCATCAAGGTGAGACATACGCTGCAACCGACTTCATTCTGAAGCCAAGGTCTCCACGAAAAGTGACAATTTGCGGGGATAATGATAACCCGCAGTTATTAAATGATACCTGTATTAATAGCAGCGTTTTAGTGCACGAATCAACCTATGCAAAAAAAATGGCTGTAAAAGCAAGGCATGTGGGGCATAGCTACTCCACCCAAGTAGCTTCATTTGCAGAAAGTCGTTCAATACCTAACTTAGTTCTCACCCACTTTAGTACACGCTATCAAAAAGATATCGATGCAGATTGCTCAATTGAGACGATCAGAAACGAAGCTCAGTCCGTATATAAAGGGCAGCTGTATTTAGCCGAAGACTTCATGAACCTTAAGCTAGAAAAATCTGGGAATCTCATTCAAAAAAATTAGTAAACCATACACTAGGAAAGCTAGCTAGCACTAGCTGACTCCCTCGGATGTAGTGGCACACTTGTTTCTTGCCTAGATAGTAGAACGATTAAGTGAACTACACATAAATAAAGATGAAACGAATTAGTTTGCTCAAACTTTACACATCTTATTGACAAAGAGAACTGCCAGATTTGATGGCATTGCCCAAACGTCAAAACAAAGTCTTAGCTAAAACCGACCCAGTTAATCCTACTCATTCATCATCTAAACCAATATCACTTTGCCAAATTAATGGCCCATCTATTTGCATTTGGTTATCACCCGCTGAATCACTATTAAGCATCATCTGAGAATTCTGTGACATCATCGAAGAGGTTGTACCGACCTTTAGCGCATATACATTATGAGTATTTCCGTGCACAAATAAGATAGATCCATCTTCACTAAGTGCTGGGGTAGCGCTAATTGTCTCGCTTTCCGGCAACTGATAACTCCAAACTTCATCACCACTATTTGTATCTAGACCAAATACAGAGCCATTATAAGTGACAACATAGAGGACACTTCCATCGTCATTAAGTACAGGACCCGCAATCACTCCATCTGCCATTTCATTCTTCCACTTTGTAGTTTTATCAGCTCCCAATGCAACAACACTCCCACCAGAAGCATTGTTTGTACCCACATAAATGGATCCACCAAAAGTTGCAGCTTTATTCATCACTATTCCGAGGTTTTCCAAAGTCCAATCTAGATCACCACTGGGTGTGAATCGATAATAATTATTATCAAAAGCTCCTAAAAATACCGTTCCATTTTCGGTAACAGTTAACGAGGCGCTAATTGCATCTTCAACTTGATCTATGGGGGACTCATCCCATTGGTTCTCAGGTACAGAAATCGAAACGGAAACTTCAACCTCTTTACTAGCACTACCACTTGGTCCCTTAGCTGAAATCATATACGTTGTAGCGAACTGAGGAGCAACACGCGCGGTCCCTTCATTAGACAACTGACTAAAAGACAAATCATTTGCATCGTTACTCAAAGAAATAGAAGTGGCCCCAGTAACAGACCAACTCAACCCAACACTATCACCTGCCCGTGAAACTATTTCTGGCAAGGCTGTGAAAAAATTAATATTTATTGCGGGATAGCTGTTCATATCAAATGGATCACTACCAACTGCAATTTCTTCTAAATCATAAATCCCATCAAAGTCTGAATCAATTTGAGAAGGGCCACAGCCCAAGCTATTTGCCTGCTCTTGAAGTTTGGTAAATGAACAGTGATCTTCAAAGTTTGCAATACCATCCTCATCAAAGTCTGCCGCGATTGAAATAACACTACGAGATATAAGGACATCAGACTTAAATAGGCTGGCTTCGACATCTACCCAATAATCACCAATAGAATGAGCTAATTCACATTTACCGACACCAGTTGTGGTGTCAAAACTACAGGCGGCATCATTACCCGCCACAGAGACTGTCAATAAGGCGCCATCTAAATCCGGACCAGAACTAGCCCTCAATCTTAGTGACGGTTTATCTGTACTAACTAATGACTTATGAACTGGAGATTCAAAAAATAATCCATCCTCGATCGCATTTTCTATGGGTTCAGGCACTTCAGGCACCTGATCGGAAGAGGCAAGAAGCATATTTATTGCCGGTAATATCTGAAGAAACTCATCTATATTAGATATACCATCCCCATCACTATCTATCTGGATAGGACTACATCCATTTAAATCTGCGGCTAGTGGGTCTAGTGTTCCTAGACATTTATCTTCGTGGTTTGGGATCTTGTCATCATCTTCATCTACGGCAATGGAGATCTCAATCTCATCAAGAAGGTCACTGTCATCAAACAACCAGACTTGTATAGATTGCCAGCCGTCAGAAAGGCTAATCGCCAAAGAGCAAAAAGCCATACTCAAATCTTCATCGATCAAACAGTTGCTTTCAGGTAAGCCATTTCTGCCAATTCTTAGACGGAGATCAGACAGACCTTGGGTATTCTCCAGCTTTATACTGAAATCCGGAAAACGGCTGGCCACTAGGGAATCATCTAGTGGAGAATCGAACAATATAGCTGGATTTGACTCAGCCATCACTAAAGAGTATGAGATTAATCCATAAATCAAAACTGCGATTCGCAACACTTTTACTCTCCACAGACAGATTAAAAACGGACACAGATCGATTATTTCAATCTTTAACTATCGATAAATACAATGACTTCCGGGGAGTCAATCAGCAGGCAGAATACAACCACATGTGAATACCCCAATAAAATCATCAAACCAACAATCATTACATTAATTCAGATCTTAGATCATTTTCTTCTAAGAAGAATAATTTTTACTTATCACTGCCCTCACAGAAAAGCACCCAAATAATTTATATGAACACTTTTAAAATCTAACAAACTAAACCTATTTTCATACACCACTCAACTAATATAGTCACGGAATGAAATAAATTTTATCAGCTTATTGATGTGGAGATATCAATCAAGTCAACTCCACTATCAAATTAGGCCGCACAATCATTACTTTTCTCAACGCACAGCGACTGAAGCTTATTTTTCCAACAATAGTCTCTCACCTATTTTTTCACTTTCCCTTCACATAAAGCTACACTAAAAAAGCAGATGAGCCTAACACTCTTCACCTGGAATTCGCGCGAACCCTACCCTAGGAATTTCTACGATCGCTTCAAGTCCTTCTAAAAATATAACCTCCTTCTTCGTCGATAGCATGAGTCGCATGAAATTCAAATAGCAAGCTCTCAGTAACTGAAATATCCCAAGAATCTACCCACACCCCAGTTGAAAGTCCTCCAGCCTAAGCTAACCTTAACTATAAAGAGAGACTGCCAGCACACAATCTTCTAGAAATTGAAATCCATAACCTTCCTAAAAGATATTTACCTGATAAAAACCTAACTATCGATCAAGGGGCTCTAATATAACGATCTTATCCAAACTAGATACTAAATACATTTTATTTTAGATTGAAATGACTCACCCATATAAGCAACCAGATAGCTAGTGCAAGCTCACACCGTGAATTCTACAACCCCAGTTAAAACCTTATGATCGCGAGACATATGTACTTCATGTAAAGACAAAGACATCCATCAAATTATCTCCCCCTCTCTGAACACCGAGGAGCATAATCATCTGTCCGATGATAAACCTGCCTTTCTTGACCAACACTGACTTCAAAAATATCACTACTTGCGCTTAGCAGTGTATAATTTTTTACAAAAATTTTATCTACAATTAAATGAAGACTTCCTTCAGTAACATTCCACTCTCCACCAAAATCTAAGACGAGCCCCCCTTCATTAGGATAATTTAAACATTTAAACTTATTATTTGCGAAGAATTCGCACTCATCCCACCCAGAACCAAAGAGACTTCCCTGTCTATTTATCCATTTACCAACCAGTTGGGACCTACCACACTCAACGTATAAATCAACATTCGCATACGTAATAGGTGCTAATCCTAGCAATACAAAAAACACAAAAATGCGAGTTGTCATTAGGCTTATCCGCATAGCTAATAAACCTCATTTCGCCATTTTCTTGTCCACTTTCTATGGGTTCGCTTGTACTCCCTAAAGTCTCGGCTTCTCACTCTCAACCTTAGGGCGGCACTTTTCTCTATAACCCAGCCAGTTGCTTCAGACTCCATTGCAAATCTTCGAACATTTGTATCCACACGCCACCAGTACCCCGAACGAATCTGCACAACATGAACCATTTCCTCCGCCAACGTCTGGGTGAATCGAGTACCATCCATCTTATTAGACAAAGACTCATCTATCAGGATAGTACCTTCACTATTTACGGTCCCCCAAGCTTCTTCGCCTTTTGTAGCCTCCTTAATTTCAGAGACACTTGCAAACTTCACATCAAATTCAGTATCAGATAAACCAATAGCTTCAGCTATTTCATCAACTCGCATCTGAAGCTCAGTCTTTTGGGAAACTTCCTCAGACATTTCATTATTAAATGCTTGACTGAATGCGCCAGTAACAGCGCCATTTGCAAACTTACCTCCAGAAATCTTAGATACTGTACCGCCAATAACAGATCCAATAGCAACTCGAGTCCAACTAAAGCCACCACCGCCTATAAATTTAGAATTATTAAAGCTACTTGCTAAAGCTGTAAAACCAGCAGCAGCAAACCCATGACCAAAACTCCCACCTTGAAGTTCAGCCATCACACCGCCTGTCAAGCCATGAAGGGCAACTTTTAGTGCAAAGCCTTCCTTAGTTAATCCAGCGGCAAATTTCCCACCATAATTAGCTTGAAGACCCTGACCGATACCTGCAAAAGCCGCTGCAGAAACCCCCGCAATAAGACCACTTTTCACAGCATCTTTAAAACTGGCCCCCTGCAGCATGGCATCTGTAAATGCAGCTGCCCCCATCACAACGGCAATAACCCAAAGTGATTTTGCCTTAAAAGCAACCAGCATAGCTGCCGCAAACATTTGCACTACGTATCCACTTGGGTCAGTCGCATTTAATGGATTATTCCAAGTATAAGCGTAACGATTATGGGATTGGCTATAATTCGGTTCTTGCACAAAGGGATCTGCTTGTAGAAATTTTGCTAAACGTGGATCGTATATACGACCATTCATGTGGATTAGACCAACTTGATCCAGCATTTCATGGCCGGTAAAACCGCGAGTCGTTATCTCTGTAGCAAAACCAGTAAGCTCAGAACTCAATAGAGTTCCCCAATCCAATGCGCTCCGGCGCTGGCCCCAGGCGTCAAAACTAAATTGCTGTTTGTTTCCATTTTCATCCTCTGCAATCTGTCCCAAGCTATCAGTAATTACATCGAGAGACCCAAGGTGATCCTTGTGAATGTAGCGACTCTGGCGTCCCGTAGAAGATATCGTTACCAGTGCACCGCCAGGCAAATAACGCTTGATTTCGGTATTACCTCCTTGAGTGACTTTCTCAACATTACCGATATAACGGGTTTCAGTAATTTGCCCATTCTTAGCGATATCCTTGCGAAGGTAACGCTTACGCTCTGGACCATACAAAAACTCAATTTTATGACCATCCTTGGTGATTTCCGAAGGCTTATCAAAAGTGGTGTACCTTAATGAAAGTCCACTAGAGTCACTGATCATGCTACCATTTCGATTATATTCGTAGCTGACCCCATCCGTAGTTTCACACACTGCGTTAGGTCCAAAAGCTTGAGAACATTCATTGCCGTAACGATACTCGCCAACATCTGACTTATAGATAATATTTCCCAAATCGTCATATTCCATTTCCAGCGTATCCCGCCCACTGACTTGGGATTGTTTCAGTCTATTCAATTCATCGTAAACAAAATCTTCACGCAGATTTTTATCGCCACTACGGTCCTCACGGTATTTAAGGTTGCTTAAATCATCCCAAAAATATGTGAGGTCCTGAATAGTTTGAACCCCGAGAATATGCGCAACTTGGTTGGTAAGACGCCCAGTGTCTGGGGCAAACGTCTTCTCTGTAATAACTCCATTACCTGTCACGTACTCGGTCACATTTCCCCGAGCATCCATTTTAAGTACCGTATAAAACTCTTCAGCAGTGGCAAGATTTAACTGCTCAGCATCTACAACCTGTTCGAGATAACCGTACTCGTTATACTTATGCTGAATTGCACTACTTTCCCAGTTGCCAACACCGCCAGCATCAAATATCTGGAAAGCTCGACCATATTGGTCGTAATTACTTTTCTCGAAATAATCATCTCCTTCCGCAAAACTAGTTATTGTCTCGTTAGGTCGACCTAGATTATCGTAGCCATATAACTTGATGTAGCCAGAATTAAAAGCTTCTACTTCCCTCATTGCTGTCGGTGGAGTACCGTATTCATCTGCTTGTAAATTATTATTGTAGCGCCACTGAGTGGTTTCGACTGGATTTCCGTTAGCATCTATATCAACTCGTTCGATCAAGCGTCCAAGACGATCATAGTGATTTACCACCCCTTGATCTTCTGCATTTGTCTGCTGAACCAAATCACCAAACGCATTATAACGATAGGACCAGATACCTTTATCCGGGTCGGACATTAATACCTTACGACCTAGCAGGTCATACTCAATCTCCGTGACTATATTTCGCGAACTATTACCATGGTTTACTACAAATCGCTGGTTACCTTGGGCGTCATGCTTGAATACTTGTACATTCCCAAGATTGTCTTCTACTCGAACGGTTTCTCCAACCGCATTACTTGTCGCTCGGTGAACCTGGCCTTTAGGATTTATAGTAATCGCGGTATAGCCATCATATAGCATTGCCAAGTCATAAGTTGTGCCATTTGAACTACTAATGCCTGGCAGATTTGAACCTATCACCTTTCCGGATAAGTCATAAAACTGCGTTGTCCAGTAACTCGCACTACCAGATTGGTAGGGCTCTGATTTATGCTGGACACGCCCCAGCTTGTCGTACTCAGTATCTATATAGTTCCAGGCACCATTAAAACCAATATTAGCTTTGCGTACTTCTCGAGTGAGACTATCGAAACATACAATAGATTGCCCACCACCCGCTACACGCTCAATAGCCTGATACACGGCGCTAGTCGGGCACTGCGCCCCCGCTGGAGCAAGCAGGTTAATTTTGTGGGCACCCGCTGTATTGTATTCTAGAATTTGACGCCCAAAAGCATCATAGGAAAGAAACGTGTCTATTCCAGTGATATCTGTAATCAGCGTTGGTTGACCAATACTATTACGTTCAAGCACAGTCATGATCGTCTGGCCGTAACTATTTTCTTCTCGATCTATAAAACGTCCATTATCGTAAATCCACCGTTGCAGGCGGCTCTCTTCGTTATCTGCGATTTGCTCGACCAGAATCTTATTACCATAATGATCATACTTGTAATTTTTAGTTAGTCGTAAATCCAATGAATCAAAACCACCATTATCTGGCTCAACTACTTCGCTTCGCAGTAGCCCCGCCTCACTACCGCTATCATAATAAGTAAAAATACTCTTACGTGTCGCCTGATGAGATTCACCAGCTTCAACTCGACTATGAATAACTTCTGTCTTGGTAAGACGCCCTAATTCAGCATAACTACTAAGGTTGTGATCAGGGTTATTAAAGCTAATCTCCTGGCCTTCACCATACTCATTTAATGTTTCTGTTGAAAAATTATTCCCGCTAGGCGCATCGATAACAACATAGATACGCTTGGCATTGCCATGCTCATCCTGTTCATTTACGGTAGTTACTGTTTTTAGAAGCTGCCCTTGTACCTGACCGTTGTTTTTGAACTCATAAACCTTTTCTATACTTTCAGAAATATAAGGCTGTAAGGCTCCAAGAGCAGCTGTGCCATTGGATATTGAAATCTGCGGCCAATTTGACTGCCATCCATTAAGATTCCAGTTATTTTTTGCTTCACTCATCAACATACCTTCCCGCGTACGCTGCTCCGTAAAAACCGGATAACCGATATACGGGAAGTCCTGACGATAAGTCGTTGTGGTCGTAACACCAGACTGCTCATCTAGCGTTTGCACTTTTTCAAAGCCAAGATAGCCTCGCCCACCCGCTTGCATTCGCCCCCGACCATAAAAATAGCTAACAGCGCTAGTTGCTGTAATATCGACCAGACCCGGACTACTACCGGCGGCTGGAGCCGTACTTTCTACACGAGTGACTAGGAATTGGGGGCCCTTCATATCCATAACCACAGAAGATCTCCCAAGTGTATTACCTTCACTCCAATCGCCGTTAGTAGCCGTGTAAAAACCGTTGAGATCTGATGCTTTATACGTTAAACACCAGTCCTTAGTAATAGTAGAATTATTACTTTCTTCATCACAGTAATTATCTAACTGAGTTCCAATTGCTAACTGAGCATAGTGTGCACTCGAAGATGTAGAGCTATATTCAATCGTGGTTTTTGCTCCAAGCCCATTGGTGATTTCATTAATAACATTTGGTGCCACCTTACTATTTGGCGACAAGTACAAATGAAGAATATTACCCAAGAACTCGGCATGATCAGTAACGCCATCACCATTCATATCTACGAAGAAATCCTTTCCTTCCGGAAATATATATGAATGTTTAAATGTCTCTGGGCTTAAATACTTGTTTGACCTTTCCTCCCAGCGCCTCAAATATAAGCTCCCCATATATTTTCCTGGCTGCCTGATAATTAAATCCAGATCTCCGTCGCCCTCAAAATCAAACCAATTAAAATCATCCTCTTGCTCATAACTCCCTAAGCTGACGTATCCCCCAAAATCAATACCGGTATTTAGTTGATACGAAACTTGATTTTCGTCCCGAATAAATAAATCAACGATCCCATCTGAATTAATGTCGACAGTTTGCATGGATTTATTAAGATGCCCATGCCTTTCATTTGGCAAAGCCTCAAATTTTCTACTATCCCCTTTAAAACCATCAGACTGCTGAAAATCAAATAACTTTTGATTCAGTATTAATTTGCTATCTTTAACTAGCGCCAGGTAGAAACGAGCATGCACCGACTCTAGCTCTGGTGTTTCTCGTGTAATCGGGTCAATTACCGAATCCCACTTTTGTTTGGTATTAACCAGCACCAGATCTACTTGTCCGTCTGCATCAAAGTCACCCAATGCCTGCGGATCCAAATAAAGTGAAGTGCTTTCTCGAGTTTCATCAATCCCTGACCAAGATTCGAGGCCAACTATGCTCCAGTCAACATGATCGCCGAAATGATAGAAGATTCTTGATGACTCAGATGCACTTGTGTCCCGCTGTAAAAGCCGATATCCACTTGCGCTAACCGCATCAACCAATCCATCTCCATTAATGTCAATAAAGCGAGTATTTTCCTCCGTTATAGGAAGTTCTAATGGCTGCAATGACGAAGGAGGTAAGCTCCATTCACCACTTATCGAGTCGGCCTGGCTGATATGGAGTACCCAATGACCGCGCTCTCGAACATAGATAGCCAAATCCGAACGGCCATCTGCGTTGTAATCAATCATCTCCCACTGATATGGGCTAGATAGATCCTCTCCATACTTGAAGGCTAACTTCTCACTTCCATATCCATTACCATCACTAAGAACATATTTAAAATACTGATCGTGAATTCTTCCATCATCATCCCAGTCTGGCTCCTGCCAAATTATATCCATATTCCCATCACCGTTTATATCGGATGGGCGAGGTGATAGTGCCGTACGATCTCGTTGGCTACTTAGTGTGATTGCTCTTGAATAATCTGGGTCAAAGTCCCTATTTAATAGGTGCCAATCAAAAACAGTATCCGGCAGGCAAAACCCACTCGAACACTTCCTAATTCGTTCCACTCTACTTAAATAATCATGTCCTGTATCTAAATACTCTAATTCATAACTAAATAAAGATTCCCCATTAGATCCCAATATACTAATTTCAGTTAAACGTTTTTCACTAGAAAAGTATGCTCCAGCGTAATACCCATTAACCACATCCATTCTATCTTCATATTCAAATGCTACTCGTGCTTCAGGCAACCCTCCTCCTGCAAAAGCATACTGTATTTCACGAATACGATGGCCTTTATCTGTAGCATATATGTAATCAATCCCATTCCCAGCGCTATCCTCAAAACGACTCACCATCCAACTCAACGTTCCAAGTCCACTATATTCTTGATGAGATTTATTTCCATGCCCATAATATCTTATAGACCCATCTTTACCCTCAACAGTGAAGTAAAGAGGGCTTCCAGTAATACCCCCATGGGCCGTTATCAATACATAGGTATCAATCTCAGTTCTATATTGGGATTTAGGCTCTCCATAAGTATGATCTGAAACAAGTATTAATCTTGCTCCATCTAAACAAAATCGATCATCTTGTCCCCAGGATATCCCACTATTTTTCTGATCTTGAGACAATGTTTGTCGGCAACGAGTAATTGATGACAGGCCATCAATATTCCAGCCTTGTCCTACTAAACCGTTGCCTCGTTGGCTGGAATAAGAGAGTGCCAATTCAGGGGTCACACCGGCTGTTCCAACGGGAAGCTCTATGGGGATAGAGTAAGTAGATGCGCCAGTCTCACTGACTTTAAAATCGCCAGCAAGAAAGCCTATTGATTGTGAGTCTCTCAACTCGACAGTACTGATTGCGGGAGCCTCAGCAGGCAACGGTGGCTCATCAGGAATACCATTGTAACAACCGGCTGCGCAGGGGCTTAGGTTTCGGTCAAACGCGTCACCAATTGTTACGAAATCTCCATCTGGATCATCACTAGGATCATATTCCGTGGTGCCAAGGAAAAGGATTTCCCACCAATCCGGTAATCCATCGCCATCACAATCCCGTGTATACTCATCTCCATCATCACATTCAGTTACTGCCCAGCTATAGTCTTGATCATATAAATAATCAAAGCTCAGCCCCAAAAATTGGCTGGTTTGGGCGGTATATTCCGTTGACTGAGTAAATAAAGTCGCTACCTGTCCCCTTGAGTACCCACTTGCTAACATATCAAGGAGCATTTGTTGACTGTAAGAGATCCCCCCCCACAAGAAGTTCGGTTGAAATTGACCGGGAAATATCCGTTCATATAACGATTCTAAGAAACGTTCATTGCTTTGCGTTTGAGGGAAATTACTCTTACCAGTATTGGAATTAAGAAACGCTTCCGCGATATCAACTTTGCTGACAGATTTACCTACTAGCTGATAAGTCCAAAAAGTTAATACCTTCTTGTCTAACGGCAAAGGGGGTTGTAACAGCCCACGATACAATCTAGCAACAGCCAGGAATTCTGCTTTCTTTGAAAAGTCTGGATACCAATCTCCGATTTCCTCCCATAGCAAGCTATCATCAACACTTTCCCAAATAATTTTTCCCGTACCTGAGTTATTACGCGGAAGCGCATAGATCTGACTGTCATCAACCGTAGTAAAATATATCAAATCTCCACCCGCGAGAACGGGGGTTTCAGCAATTCCTGAACCTGCTGGATAGGTCCATTTAATCGAGCCATTCGGGGCATTAACTGCGTATAGAAATCCATCCATTGACCCAAAGTACAGATTTCTTTCTTCATCAATTACTACTGATGAAATGACTTCACCTCCAGTACCTAATCTCCATTTCTGATTAGCATCAGGAGTTATCGCGTATAAGCTATGATCAAGCGATCCGACGTAAATAGTTCCATCAATACCATCAACCCGTGGTGTTGCCTTAATAATTCCACCGGTCTCAAATGGCCATGCGGGCAGAACACTACCGTCTATCGAACTTAAGGCAAATAGATTATTTTCCGCACCAACATAAAGGGTTCCATCTTTCCCAAGTGCTGGGGCTGATTGTGTTTCCCCAATGATTTCCGTGGCTCTATTCCCATAGATAGTGATACCGGCACGGCTACTGTTTGGATTTACTATTGACGCCCTCACACCCAATTCAAAAAGAGCTTTGTAAATGTCACTGTTTGGAGATAGTTCCATTTTAACTCTAGAAGAAGAAATACTGTCGAAATCAGAGAAAGATAACGTCTGCTCAATACTTGGATTATGGATACCAGAAAGCACAAGCGATGCTTCAGGGTCAATCCCTAGTCCTAAGATTTCTATACAAGAATCATCACAAGAGAGGGCAGCTCCAGTCAACCTTGGGGACAACACGGTCAAAGAAACTATCTGGCTGGAATCACTACATCCAACCGCATTACATGCTTTTACTCTGTAGCTATATACACCCGGCTGTTTATCTATCACCGTATAATTATTATTTATGCTGTTATTACTCACTGTTACCCAGTCAGTTGGATCTTCTGGACCTCCATTTTTTTCCTGAAGCAGATAATACTTTGGCTGTATATCGCCACCACTAGAATCCCATACATTCCAACTTAACTCGTAATTGCCTGTAAAAACTTGCGCTCCTTTGTAAGGAGTAGCAATTAATCCAGCAGGTGAGCGCGGCTCTTCTTTAACAACAGATACACTAATTTCAGGACTTGCTTGGTCACTGCAATCCGCTCTATTACATGCAAAAACCCGAAACCTATAATCACCGGCAGCCATGTTTGAAAAATAATGTCCGGGGAGTTTATTGTTAGAAAGGGAGACTTCTTGAAAATCGCTATCAATACCTTGCTGTAATTGTTGTAAACGAAAGTACTCTGCACCTTCCGGCAGATTCCACTCTAATTCAAAGTTGCCTGTAGTATTATCTGGAATAGGCGCAATTTCTTCGTCAACTGTTAACATTGAAGGAGCTTGCGGAGGGGCTAAAGCTAGGATCGTTAATGGGCTTCCGTTCGATTTCGCGCTTAAGCCCTCATTATCAGTCACTCTTACTTGCAACTGAAAATTTCCAGAGTAGTCAGGCGTCCAACCCACTAACTCATAAGGAGCTGTTTTATCTAACCCTAAAATAGCATCATCGAGCAAGAACTCCACTGAATCTACTGTTCCATCATCATCTAGAGCATGTGCAGTTAAGGTCACATTATCAAACTGTACGATGGTTGAAGGAGGAGAATCTAACCAAGCTGATGGGGCTGTATTATCTAAAACTGCTACAGATATTTTGGATGTAGTTTTTTTTGCTCCTAAACTATCTTCCGCTTCCGCCCAAAGTTTTACCGAATTACTTTTAGGGCTTGAATTCCAATTTACCCTAAAGCAATCAGAGCATTTATTATTATCTTTGGTAGCTTTACCCACCCAATATTCCCCAGAGCCACTCCCATTATCCCTATAAAAATTTACTTCTTTAATTCCATTATAATCAGAAGCTTGTGCATAAAGGGTAGGCAGCTGGTCTGGCCGATGGGTTTCACCGTGTGGAGAATCTAATAGAGAAATAGTAGGATTTTCATTTGTACGAACTTTGACGAAAACCTCACTACTCCAGCTATCGGCACATTCTATTTCATTGCAAGCTTTTAGCTTATAATAATAAGTCTTCCCTTTAGCTCTGGCCGTATTCGTTGTATATGAAAGTGCAGTCGGCGTATCAAGAGCTACGGAGCTGTAAGTTCCAGAACTACCAACTTTTTCCTCTAAAATATATTTACTTACATCTCCAGAAGGCTTGCTCCATCCTAACGTATATATTCCACTGGCTGCTTCTTTTTCGGTTGGAACATCAGATATTACTGCTTTCGCTGGCTTAACTAGAGTATTAACTGTAATTGACACTGTTTGACGCCAGCCAGCACATCCCCCATAGGAATTGCACCCAGTTATAACTTGCAATCTATATTGATAATCACCATTACCTCTGATTAGAGTCTTATTAAAGAACTCTAAAGCACCTATTTTACCTAAATTGGAGTTGCATTCATTACTAGATATTTGATCCCAAGTCGTTCCAGCGTCTTTACTCTCATATAGATGGCAGTTCCCACTTCCTAAAGGTGGAGGTAACGGCGCACCAAGTCCAATCCATCCATACTCCAAGTCAGACTTCCCTTTCAATGTAAAAGAGCCTGACTTGGTGGTACCCGAAGGAGAAACGGACAAATTTATTTTCCCGCCATGTTCATACCATGTAATATTGGCGAGGCAATAATCTGAAAACGATAATAAGAAAAACACACAAAAGACAACTCTAGAAAACCCTCTAAACAACACTGTATCTTTCATTCTAATTTCTCAGATTAATCAAACGTAATCACTCGCGCATAGAAATAGCATGACTCGAAAAAACACCATACCACACATATAACTACATTTAGCTAATCAGCAACAAGTGTATCGCCCACCCTTTGAATACACTATTACTAAATGGGCGGAAAATTCATCCCACACAAATATAAGCTATGAAAAAGCTAACATAACCAAAAAGCCAATTACAATTAAAAACACCAAAACCATTAAAACATAATTGGTACAAAAATTAGATTTTGGAAATCTAAAACTCAGAAAACCATTTACTTTCAATAGTTTTTTGTTAAAAATCAGCAATCCAAGCAGAGATGTAACAAGTGTAACAAGTGGAGCTCAAGATAATAGAGAATCTACTGCAAATCTACCAAATCAAATGCCACTTACAAGAAAGTAGCCCCAACTTACAACGCAACGCTCATCAAAATAATACAAAATTCCCAAGGGAACTTACACAAAACCAATCAGGTGCAAGCTTGACTTACAACCCTAATAATTTTAAAAGCGCCCATAAAAGTGCCACTATAATTCCTAATAAAGAAGTGAACGTAATTGAATGCCTTGCAGACCTCTAAATTACAACTCAAATTAACATAAGGCATTTCAATGAATATGGAAGTAAATTCACGATCTGCAGATTAGTACTTGAAGGCATCTAGACTTTTAAAAAATATAGATAGCCGATGAATTACACCGCCCATTAAAGATCAATAAATCTCTTCTTTCCCTTCCATTAGATCACACCCTTAACTCAACCTCAGAGGTGAAAAATTAGAGTAGATTAGAAACCAAACATGACATTTTCAGCGAGAGAGCTTGAGAGCTTCGCATTATTTATCTTTACTAGAGACTAGCATCTACCTCTAACTTTTGTATTTATGGTGACAGTTTTTTGTATTAAGACCTCCAAGAAAGCAATCTTCACTATCCCTTTGAGTGTGTTGTGACGCTAACCCATTACATATAATGTGATAAAATACTTTTTAACATAAATAGTATTACCTGACCAAATATCTTCAAGCTATCATTATACGGAAGGCTCTCTAGACGCAGTCAGTAATCAGTAATCAGTAATTTAGATGTTATTCTTACACTCACAGTATTTCTCACTCTTTTCAGTCTAACAAACACCCAGCTTTATAATCCACTTAAAATTTTCATCTTACTTAACGCACTCAGGAATCCTGCTCTGCCCGCCCTGCTTATACCTGAACTATTTTATACTTCGGAACCTTTATTGAATTATCATTAGCTATTCATATTCTCTGAAAGTTCCATTCAAGCGTTTTAAGCTAAAATTAAAACAATACAAATTTATTTCGTAAGTTCTGTATACACCTACCACCATAAGATATTCATACTACATGGGCACCCGAACGACCTTACCCTAAAAACCTGAAGAAATAAATATCGATTATGTGTCTCGCATTCTGCAATCAAGCGCTCAATCCTAAACATTAATGCCACAATAAAAACACCTTAAACATTACCAAAGGATTACCTTTAAGAGTTACATGGGATCAGTTCATGTTTTTATTGTTATACCAACATTTTAGTCAACAAGATCTTTCCACTTAGCAAAAGCAACTTGTTCAATGGAGCCAACAGCTCATATATGTAGCCATCATTACCTAACCCTCTCTAGACATAGGTACCATTGCAACTCCAGGCTTAGCTTGATTTTGCTATTAAAGTCAGATCAAGCTTGTCGCATCTATGTATTCAACTGAATAGAAGTTAAAATATTGACTCCCTACTTCAGATTTTGGAGTACAAATTGTATACTTACCTTCAACATGAAGGACTAAACCAATGGTCTCCCTAAGTGACCTCCCCAGAAAAAAAGATACCGAACCAGATCGAAAATTTATTGAGGCTCTAGCTCGTGGTCTGGATGTGCTCCGAGCTTTTCAACCTGGTGATGGCTTCCTGGGTAATTTGGAGATCGCCCAGCGCACTGGCCTGCCCCGCTCCAGTGTTTCCAGACTGACTTATACCCTGACGAAATTAGGTTATCTGACCTACTCTGATCGAATGGAAAAATATCAGCTGGGTAGTGGCGTCCTGGCTCTTGGTTATGCTTTTGTCTCAAATCTCACAGTCAGGCAGGTAGCCAAGCCTTTAATGCAGGATCTAGCCAATTCTACCGGTACCGCTGTTGGTCTCTCTGATCGGGACCGGCTGGATATGATTTTTGTCGAGTTCTGTGCTCCTGCAAATGTCACAACTTTTCGCCATGAAATCGGTAATCGCGTACCCATAGCTTCCAGCGGCTCCGGGCGAGCTTTTTTGGCAGCACTCCCTCAAGAAGAACGGGAATATTTTTATGGCTACCTGGAGAAAAAAGCTGGTGATCAATGGCCAACGATCAAAGCCGGTATTGAAGAAGCGGTCACCAGCTACCAGCAGCGCGGCTTCTGCTGCTCTTTTGGCGAGTGGAATCGCGATGTCAACGGTATCGCGGTACCTCTCTCTTTAAGCCAAGGTCATATTTACACTTTTAATGCTGGCGGACCTGCTTTTAGACTTAACCCGGAATACTTAGAAAATGAAGTAGCTCCTCTGTTGAAAAACCTGGTAGGCAATATCGAAGCTATGTTAATCCGATATTAGTCGACTCAAACTCCAGATCTTCTCAATCAGTACAGCTACAGTTTGAAACGCAGTAGAAAGTTGAAAATTTTATCAAATCTTTGGCCATAAGGTGGTCGTAAAGGCACCGCCGCTGACTTTTTGGCTTGTGTAAAGATCGGTCGTAATTTTGAGAATTCCAAAAAACCCTCATAAGCGTGATATTGCCCCATGCCACTCGCCCCAATACCACCAAAGGGCAAGTCTGCCTGGGAGACATGCATCGCGCAGTCATTGATACAAACACCTCCAGACATTGTGCTTTTGATAATCTTTTCCTGAACATCTCCGCTAGAACTGAAAATATATAATGCTAAAGGCCTATCTTTACTATTTATGTAATCTATCGTATCAGACAGATTCCTATACGTAAGAATAGGTAAAATAGGGCCAAATATCTCCTCGCGTAGCAGACTCATGTCTTCTGTCGGGTTTAACACTAAGGTGGGAGCAATTTTTTGCAAACCTTTATTGTTTTCAACATCTAATAACGGCAGAACTGTAGCCCCTTTCTCCAGAGCATCCGTTAGACAAGTATTCAGCCTATTAAACGCCTTTTCATCAACAATCGAAGTATAATCTTCTGAATTTAAAGATGGATACCATTTGGGTACAAGTCTCTTAGCCGATTCCAAGAATCCTGAAAGTTTTTCTTCAGGAATCAATAAATAATCTGGAGCTACACAAGTTTGGCCCGCATTGAAGAATTTTGAGCTCAAAATACGTTCCGCAGCAATATTTTCATCAAAGTCGCCACATATTATGGCTGGAGACTTACCTCCCAGTTCTAGTGTCACAGGAGTTAGGTGATCCGCAGCTCTCCGCATTACCACTTTTCCTACTTTGCCAGATCCAGTAAAGATCATGTGATCATATGCCTGGGCTGTAAACTCCGTAGCGCTCACTCCAGGAAGAATAGCTACCAGATCCTCTGAAAAGAATCTATTAAATAACTGATGTAATAATGCAGAAAGGGCACGCGAGTTAGCAGCCATCTTGATCATACAGCGATTCCCTGCGGATATCGCACTCACCAAGGGCCCAACAGATAGAAGTAGTGGGTAATTCCAGGGGGTAACAATAGCAACCACCCCTTTTGGTTGAGGTAATACGCGATTTTTTACTCCTCGAAGTAGCAAAGGCACATGACGTTTCTGAATTTTCATCCACTTTTTTAAGCGCTTACGAGTGTAACGAATCTCCTCGATACACCCATAGATCTCTGCAATTTTAGTTTCCTGGATGGCACGATTACCAAAATCCTCGCTTATTGCCTTTGCTATGGATTTCTGGTTTTCCAGGATCAATTGCTCTAATTTTTTTAAACTTTCCAGGCGCTCCTGAAGACTCGGGTAGGGGTTCCTATTAAATGCATCCTTTTGAAGTTTAAAAACACTCTCTACTTTACCTATGCTCACAGATCTGGTGTGCTCGACAACTTTTTCCATGTGTGTGCCCTCGCAAAGTGGCAAGTAGAGAGTGAGTTTGGCCGTATAGTCAGTACTTTATGATTTACAGCTTGGCAAATCGTAAAGTGTGGTAATCAGTACTGCCAAATAGGTACTGAGTTGTTGTTAGACGCTTAAAGTAGTGACTTACATCCAACTCCTCAGTAACCCCTATACCGCCATGTAATTGTATCGCCTCTTGACCGATAAACCGCGCAGCTTTACCAATGCGGCTTTTTGCAGCGGATATCGCCTTAGGCGCAACTCCGTTATTGCTATCAAGCTGTAGCGCAGCCATCAACAATATTGAGCGCGCTTGCTCATACTCAGTAAACATATCCACCATGCGGTGCTGTAGTGCCTGGAACTTGCCAATAGGAACACCAAACTGCTCCCGCGTCTTAGTGTACTCAACTGTCTTCTTATAGATCCTTTCCATAGCTCCAACAGCTTCTGCACACAATGCCAACGTCGCTCTATCAACAGCCTTTTCTATAGCTCCTAAAGCCGCCCCCTCTTCCCCTATCAGATTAGCTATGGGTACTTTCACGTTATTGAATTTAATTTCGGCGGCACGGTGTGCATCCACAGTGGCATATCCATGCCGCTGAAGCCCTTCTGTATTAGGATCGACAAGTAGTAAGGTGATCCCCTCACGATCTCGCTGTGCTCCGCTCGTCCGCACAGCAACTAAGAATTTATCTGCTACGTCACCATTTAGAACGACAGCTTTATGTCCATTCAGAAGGTAATTGTCTCCATCCTTTACCGCAGTCATGGCTATATCAGTAAGGTTATAGCGACTCTGTGACTCAGTAAAAGCGAATGCCAATTGCAATTGGCCTTCCATTAACATTCCCAGGAGTTCTCGCTTTTGCACCTCACTAGCGCAGTCAGCGATAAGACCACCACTGAGAACAACACTGGCCAGGAAAGGCTCAACCACTAAACCTCGGCCGAACTCCTCCATAACCACCATCAAGTCTACGGCGGAGCCTCCTAGGCCTCCATCATCCTTTCCAAACGGCACCATTAACCAGCCGAGTTCCGCAAATAGCTTCCAATTTTCCTTACTGAAGCCAATATCGTTACTCACTATTTTACAACGACGGTCAAAGTCATAACCCTGCTGGATAAACTTGCTCACACTGCTTTGCAGCATCCGCTGCTCTTCGCTGTAGGAAAAATCCATCGCTCAAGTCCTCTTTAGATGCTGCACTTACAGGCCAAGTACCCATTTACTGATAATATTTTTCTGAATCTCATTACTTCCGCCATAAATTGAGGATTTACGGTTGTTTAAGTAACGAGGCACACTGCTGGCAATAACACCGGGGCCCACCCATTCTCCGTCAAACCCGCTCCTAAACTGCTCTCTCACAAACGGCATTCCGTAGTAACCCGCAGTCTCCATATACAGTTCATCGATAAGTTGAGCGACTTCGGTTCCTTTGATTTTAAGGATGGAAGATTCCGCTCCTGGGGCACCACCTGTACTTACCGCCGCAAGCGTACGTAGTTCAGTAAACTCCAGAGCCAAGAGATCAATTTCAACTTCGGCCAGTTTTTGGGCAAAAGCCGGGTTCTCAAGCAGACTATTTTCTCCATCGCAGGTCTCTTTGGCTAAATCCTTTAACGTTTGTAAGCGTTTCTTGGATTTTGCCACCCGCGCAATACCGGTGCGTTCGTGGGTTAGCAAAACCTTGGCGTAAGTCCACCCTTGCCCCTCCTCGCCAATACGGTTTTCTACCGGTACCCTCACATTATTGAAATGGACTTCATTTACTTCATGGTGACCACCCAAGGTCATAATTGGCGAAACCGTAATACCAGGGTGTTTCATATCAATTAGCAAGAAGCTGATAGCAGCCTGGTTCTTTACTTGAGGCCCACCAGTACGAACCAAACAAAATATCCAGTCTGCAAAGTGACCCAAGGTATTCCAGGTCTTGGTGCCGTTGACAATATACTCATCGCCATCACGGACAGCTGTTGTTTTTAAGGAAGCTAAATCTGAGCCAGCATTTGGTTCCGAATACCCCTGACACCACCAGACATTACTTGCCAGGATGTCAGGCAGAAATCGTTGCTTTTGCTCTTCACTACCGTAGGTAAAGATCACTGGAGCAACCATTTTTAAGCCGAAAGGAATCAACTCTGGTACACCATAGTTAGCACATTCGTCTGCCCAAATGTGTTTCTGAGTAGGTGTCCAACCGGTACCTCCATATTCAACCGGCCAATTCGTAGCTGCCCACCCCTGCTCATAGAGTATTTTTTGCCAGCGAACAAAATCCTCTTTCTCCAGGGGGATTTCCTTCAGGGTTTTCTCTCTAATATCCTCAGGAAGTTTCTCTTGGAGAAACTGCTGGACCTCCTGCTGAAAAGCTAACTCTTCGGGAGAAAAATCTATATTCATTCGCCTGCTCCTTTATTAGTCGGCGCATTGAACAGCAGCTCCTACAAACTGCTTCTATCACAATCTTGCGCAGCAAAAATACGCAATCTTTTGAAAGATCCCCGGTACAGGCGGAACTAGTGTTTAACAGATTCACCTCGACAAGTTACTTAATTGCCTTTGAATCGATCCCAACGATTTAAATTATTGGCACAAAATGCCTTTATCGAAATAAAAAACCGAGTATTTCTAGCGCCAATCAACTCCAGATAGGCACACAAATCAACCGCTTGAAAAATAAAACTGGAAAAACCTCAACAACATGGCGCTTTTTTATTTTTTATAAGTTTTTTTGCGCCATTTTTCATTAAAAAATGCATTAGGCACTTCTTAATAGGTAAAACACTAACACCTTATTCCGCAGAGTGGAATGCTGTATTCACTTTTGCTATGGTCGTCACCATAATAACCAAAGTGAGAGAAGCCCCCATGTCGATCACGCCCATTCAATCCTCCGATACAATGTTGCAGTCACTTGCTGAAATTCAGGAGTATGAAAAAGTCCCCCTTTCGCAGCGATACCCCTGGGAAAGCACTTTTGATTTAATCCGGCAATCTGCCCGCCTCTACCAACATGACTCGGCCATCGAATTCCTGCCAACGGCCGCACCTGACGAAGACACGGTTAAAGTAAGTTTCTTCGAGTTATCCCAGCGAGTGCACCAGACTGCCAATCTTCTTCACTCCATCGGTGTTGAGCCAACCGATACAGTGACTTTATTACTACCCAATTTGCCAGAAACCCATTTTGCACTTTGGGGAGGCCAGGCAGCAGGTATTACCAGCCCTATTAATCCGTTGCTGGAACCCGAACATATAATCGAAATTATGAATACCACCAGGGCTAAAGTCCTGGTCACTCTTGGCCAAGATCTTAGCGAGGAAATATGGGATAAAGTAACGCAAATTCTCGAGCAAGTTCCCACATTAAAAACTCTGTTACTAATCAGTAAAAAGCCAATTAGCAATACTCCAGTTCCAGCGGGTATTCACGCAGATAATTTTGTCTCGGCTATATCCCAACAGCCGGACGATCATCTAAAGAGTGAACGTTATATCCAGGGGAGTGAAACCGCTAGTTATTTCCACACCGGGGGCACTACTGGAAGACCTAAAATAGCCCGCTTAACTCACAGCAATATTGCCTTCGTCGCTCAATTAAGTGCTGATACGTCATCCAGTAAAGGGCGCTTCGCCACCCTGAGCGGACTTCCGCTGTTTCATATTTTCGGTACGGTTGTTGCGGGTATTGGCACCCTATTGGCCGGACGCACAATTGTTATCATGACACCCTCTGGTTTTCGCTCACCCAATGTCCTACCAAATTGGTGGCATCATGTTGCGCGTTTTCAGGTGAAGGGCTTTGCCGCCGTCCCCACCATCCTCGGTGTATTGCTGCAAATTCCCGTGGGTGACAATGACATCAGCTGTCTAACAGATATTGGCTGTGGAGCCTCCACCCTGCCAACGGGGTTGAAGAATGCCTTTGAGGAGAAGTTCAATGTCCTTGTCAGTAATGGCTACGGCATGACGGAGTCCAGCTGCCTTTTAGCTCGCCCTCCTACCGATATGCAAGCCCCTGAAGGCAGCGTCGGCCGGCGATTGCCTTATATGGAAATGAAAATTGCCGAAGTAGACGGTACCCGACTGGTTAGAACCTGCAATACAGGAGAGGTGGGCATAGTACTCGCGCGCGGGCCACATATTTTCTCTGGCTACTTATCAGAAGAGGATAATGCTAAAGCCTGGGTCGATAAGTCCTGGTTTAATACCGGCGATATGGGATATCTCGATGGAGATGGTAACCTGTTCTTAACCGGGCGGGCCAAGGATTTAATTATTCGCGGCGGCCACAATATAGATCCGGCTCTGATCGAAGAACCATTATCCCGTCACCCTGCCGTTGCTATTGCCGTTGCAGTGGGTCAACCAGATGCTTATGCCGGAGAAGTTCCAGTAGCTTACGTTACCCTGTTTCCATCCACTAACCCGCCCACAGAAGAACAACTCATTGACTATTGCCGCAGCCAAATTTCTGAGCGTGCAGCCATTCCTAAGCGCGTGGAAATTATTGATGAGATTCCACTCACTGCTGTAGCCAAAGTATTCAAACCGGCTCTGCGCAATCGCGCTACCGAATATGTCGTAGGCCAGGCATTAGAGGAAAAAAGTATTACCGCTAAGTTTTCCGCCCACTTCGATGCATCCCTTGGCCAGGTAGCAAAAGTTCAACTTGAACAAGCCTCCAGCAAAGCCGCTGTAGAGGAAGCCCTGGAAAATTTACCCGTGGCTTTGGAGTTTGAATAAAAGAAATTACCGTATGACTCAATGCACTTAGAACTCCAATATCGGAAATTTCACTATGTCACATGCCTATATTTATGACGGCGGCCGCAGTGTTTTTGGCCGCCACGGGGGCAGCCTTTCCAGTATCCGGCCCGACAACCTGCTTGCCCATGTCATCTGGACCCTGACTGAAAGAAATAATTTTAACCCTCAACATTTTGAGGATGTTATTGCGGGCAATACCAATCAGGCGGGAGAAGACAGTCGCAACGTTGCCCGATTTTCAGGCCTGCTAGCAGGATTGCCCATATCCACTGGCGGCATAACGGTAAATCGCCTTTGTGGTTCCGGCTTGTCCGCTATAGCAGATGCCGCTCGCTGCATTCGCGCCGCAGAAGGAGAGCTATTTATCGCGGGAGGTGTCGAATCAATGAGTCGCGCCCCCCTGGTTCTCTCCAAAGCCAACAGTGCCTTTGATCGCAATCAGGTATTGGCAGATACGACCCTAGGACCCCGCTTCACCAACCCAGACATTGTTGCTGAGTATGGAAGCCACACCATGCCTCAGACCGCAGACAATATTGCATCAGACCTGAATATTTGCCGGGAAGAGTGCGATACATTTGCATTGGCATCACAAACTAAATACGAGTCGGCACGTACCGATGGCTTTTTTGTCGATGAAATTATTCCCATCGAAGTACCCCAAGGTCGCAAGAAGCCAGCCCTTCTTATCGATACGGATGAACATCCCCGCCCCAATGCAACATTGGAGCGACTTCAAGCCCTACCCGCGCTTTTCGAAGATGGAGTGGTTACTGCCGGCAACGCTTCCGGCATCAACGATGGCGCGGCGGCACTCATTATTGGTAGCGCCGAAGCTGGCCAAGCAGCAGATCTAAAGCCTAGGGCACGTATTCTCGCCAGCGCCATTGCAGGAGTAGAGCCGCGGGTAATGGGGTTGGGCCCGGTACCGGCTACCCGTAAAGCCCTTGCCCGTGCGGGCTTGGAGCTTGGGGATATGGATGTAATGGAGTTCAACGAAGCTTTTGCGGCACAGGCTATGGGCTGCCTCAAAATGCTCGAAATTGATTATGCGGACCCACGGGTAAATCCCAATGGTGGTGCCATCGCCGTTGGTCACCCCCTGGGGGCCAGTGGTGCCCGTATTTTGCTGACAGCATTGCGCCAGCTGGAACGTACCGGCGGACGCTATGCATTGGCCACCATGTGTATCGGGATTGGCCAGGGCATCGCTGTAATCATAGAACGCATATAAACCTGATTAGATGTAAATAAAACCGAGACCGAACAGTTGTCACTTAAGATCTGGAGATAGCAATGTCTAGTGTAAGTTATGAACTCATTGGCGATATCGGTGTAATTCGATTGAACAACCCTCCTGTGAACGCCCTCTCTCACGGCTTGCGTGAAGGCATTTGGGGAGCGATTAAGAACGCTCAAGGCGATGCATCTAAAGCCCTGGTGCTAGTGTGTGAAGGCCGAACTTTTATCGCTGGTGCGGACATTACGGAATTTGGCAAGCCACCACAGGCGCCCGCCCTATCAGAAGTGATTGAGGAAATAGAAAACTCCTGTAAACCAGTGATCGCCGCTATTCACGGCACGGCACTCGGCGGTGGATTCGAAGTCGCGCTAGCCTGCCATTACCGCTGTGCAATAGCATCGGCCAAAGTGGGGCTTCCAGAAGTCAAACTGGGATTACTGCCAGGGGCCGGTGGCACCCAGCGCACCCCACGCTTGGCTGGTGTTGCCGCTGCACTGGAATTAATCACAAAAGGCAGTCCAATACCGGCCTCTAAAGCCAAAAGTATGAAGTTAATAGACCGGGTTATCGATGATGACTTGTTAGAGGGAGCCCTCGCCTTTACCCGTGAATTGATAACAAATGAAGCTCCTCTGCGCCGAGTCAGAGACATCGTAATAGATCCTGACAGCATTCCTGAAGGGTTATTTGATGATTTCCGCAAGCGCCTTGAAAAGAGATCACGAGGTCAGCTTGCACCGCAACATATTGTTACCTGTATAGAGGCCGCAGTTCATCAGCCTTTTGATCAAGGACTTGCTAAAGAGCTCGACTTGTTTATCGAATGCCTGCTCTCCAGCCAATCGGCCGCACTCAGGCATTTGTTTTTTGCCGAGCGCACTGCAACCAAAGTCACAGGTTTACCAAAAGACCTACCCACCAGGGAGATAAAGAGCGTGGGCATTATCGGTGGAGGCACTATGGGCGGAGGCATCGCCATGAACTTTGCCAATGTCGGTATTCCAGTCAAACTGGTAGAAATCGATCAAGCTGCGATAAATCGAGGGCTAGCAGTGATCGACAAGAATTACACTATCAGCATGCAGAAAGGGAAACTCACCGAAGGTCAAAAAACACAATGTCTCTCATTGATTTCCGGCACAACTGACTACGCAGACCTAGCTGATGTAGACCTGGTCATTGAGGCCGTATTTGAAAATATGGAGCTCAAACAGGAAATTTTTGCCAAATTGGATCACTCCTGCAAACCCGGTACCATACTTGCAACCAACACTTCCTACCAGGATATTGATCAAATCGCAGCTGCAACCAACAGGCCTCAAGATGTTATAGGGATGCATTTTTTCAGCCCTGCCAATGTAATGAAACTACTCGAGGTGGTTCGCGGCTCGCAAAGTGCTGACGATGTAATTGCCACTGCCATGCAACTCGCTAAAACGATCAAGAAAGTTCCCGTACTAGCGGGAAACTGTTACGGCTTTATTGGCAATCGTATGTTGCGCCCCTATGGCAGAGAATCGCAGCTGTGTTTAATCGAGGGCTCAACCCCGGAGCAGATTGATTCGGTTATGCAGTCTTGGGGGATGGCTATGGGCCCTATCGCCGTTGGAGATCTAGCGGGACTGGATATCGGTTACAAGGCCCGCCAGGGCCTGAGCGAATCAGAAAGAGGAGAGCCAAAAACCTACTGTATTGCAGATGCCCTGGTTGAAATGGGCCGCCTGGGGCAGAAAAGTGGAGCCGGCTACTATCGCTACGATCCCGAAACTCGCTCTCGCAGCAGCGACCCGGAATTACTGAAAGTCATTGAAGCCCAAGCTAAAAGCCAAGGGGTTGTAAGGCGGGAAATTTCCGACGAGGAGATTCTAAACCGCCTAACTTTCGCGCTGATTAATGAAGGAGCCAAAATCCTGGAGGAAGGTATAGCCCAACGTCCGAGTGATATAGACGTTGTATATGTTTACGGTTATGGCTTTCCGCCCCATCGTGGAGGACCTATGCACTATGCCGACAGTATCGGCTTGAAGGAAATCTATGAAAAAATATGTACTTTCCGCCAGCAGCATGGAGATACCTACTGGACTCCAGCCCCTTTACTGGAACGGCTAGCCCAAGAGGGAAAAACATTTGCGCAATGGGCTGATGGCAAAATCTAAGCTTGTAAACTATAGGGGAAGTCAGTATGACTACTGGCTTCCCACTTTACCCGCTGTAGCCAAATAAAGAAGTTGTGTCACCATGAGTAGGCCTGATGCCTTAGTCGAAGTACAATCCCCATTAAGTCAGCCACTCCGCACGGATATCCAAAACTGGAAGGGCATTGGTTTTGCATTGGCTACCGCGCTGGTAGCAAGTACAGCGGCCGCAGCCAGCAAATGGGTGTCTACCGCGGTCCCCGTGCCATTAATTACGCTCAGCCAATACAGTATCTGCCTGATACTGCTAACCCCATGGCTAGTGCGACAAACACCTCGACACCTTACCACCCAACACTGGAGAACCCACCTAATACGCGGTTTTGCTGGGTGGTTATGCTTTTTCACATATTTTTCTGCCCTAAGCAAAATTTCACTAATGGAAGCAGGGTTATTGCGTAATGCAGCTCCCATTTTTGTTCCCCTTATTGCCTGGCTTTGGGCTCGAGCACAGATCCCCATAACCCACTGGCTACCAATCTTACTGGGCTTACTCGGGGTCACCTTGATTCTTCAACCCAACGTAGACGGTATTAGTAGCGGCCATGCCCTCGGCCTGATTTCCGGGCTTACCCTGGCTGCCTCTATGGTCGGAACACGAATTTTGTCCCGTACCGACCGGCCCAGCCTTATATTGTTTTACTACGTATTAATCTCGTTCGCGTGCAGCCTGCCCCTGGGTATCTATTATTGGGAACCAATACCTTTATGGACACTCCCCTATCTTATTTTCAACGGTGTCTCTGTACTCTTGGCTATCTGGCTGTACACCAAAGCATATAGCTATGCAAAACCCAGTGTGGTGTCGCCAATCAGTTACTTTGGTGTGGTTATTGCCGGACTTCTAGGTTGGCTCATTTGGCAGCACTTACCTAACACTATTGCACTGATGGGGACGCTGATCGTTATCAGTGCAGGATTGCTCACAGTCTACCTTTCAACTCAGAAAACAGATTGTAGCGACCCATCATAAACTTACTTTCTAAGGTGAAATTGGATGAATTGGCAGAACAAGAAACAACCCCCGTTCAATGACCATCTAGGTGTAACCATAGATAATTGGCAGGAAGGCCATGTTGCAATCAGCGTAGAAGTACAACCGGAACATCTGAATACCCATGGTGTACCCCACGGTGGTTTTATTACAACATTAATCGATATCGCTGGCTCTTACTGCGGCCTCTACTGCCCCCACCCCAACCGCCGTCGTAGAGCTTTTACACTTTCTTTAACAGCAAATTTCACCGGTCAGGCAAAAACTAATCAACTCACTGCGATAGGTAAGCTAACGAGCACTGGACGAAAGATATTCTATTCATATACAGAGATATACGACAGTGAAGGAACTTTAATTGCTACCGGCCAAATGACTATGCGCTATCGTGGTGGCAGTGAAACATTGGATGGCGAACTGATTGATGAAAACACTTTCGAAGTTTCTGAGTAGGTATTTAGAGCATTGTTGCGATCAAATCTAATCTCACACCACTCTCTTCTTGATTTTACTCTATTATCCCGCGTCACAGGTTATTTGCAGCAGCTCTTAGAACCTGTGCGGCTAAAGCCATGAGCGGTAATCTCTTTCAGGCTATCCATCAGCATGTAGACTCTGCCCCAATCAGGTCACTGATCTGTAGGGAGCTCCAATTGCTATCGTTGAAAGCGTAACCTGCTACAGCTGCCCAAAAACCTGATGGTAATACACTGCTATTTATCGAAGGTTAAGAAGACCTGGGACACCTTAATTATCGTTAGCAACAAAGTCTGCATGAGCATTCATTAACCGTAGCTGTATATTCCGTGTAGAAACTTCAACAACCTTAATAAAAGCTGTTTTACTTTTGTCTAGCTCCTCCGCTGAACAACATTCATACTCACTTTTACGACCATTAACGCTCTGGCTGCATAGGCGGCAGCGGCTCGTGCTTTGTAGTAACCCTCAAGATCACCAGCCAAACGAAGCTCTCTCTGTGCTTCTGTTTCTCTTAAACTTCCCTTTTGTACACGTTCAGGCTGTAGAAAAACTAATTTATGTCTTTGCTTTCTTAGATGTGATTGAATATTAATCATAAATGGTGGTTCTACGTGAATTCTGATCTAGCTTTCACTGATGAGTGGGCTATTTTTCACGTAGAAGCACAGTACGAAAAGAGGGCTGAGTTTTTCTACATCTTCGTTATTCGAATTAAAGCCCAATCAAGAATCTCCATGTTTCTTAAGCTCTCCCAATCGCCCTTTAAGATTTTGTTTTATTTTGAAGTATTCCTCGCAATCGATTCGGTATTCTGAAGCGACCAACTTCATCGCAGATGTAGCGGATTTATGTGCATAAGAAACCATTTGTATCGGATATGCGCTTTTTGGGGAATTCAATAACTTTGGATACGTCATATCCATCAGCTGAGTCATTTCGCACACTCTACGAGGTGTTAGCATATCTGATTGAATGTTGTATTTAACTGCAACAGAAGCAAAAGAAACCCAACCAACTAGTAAGGTAGTGTATAGCTGTGCCTCTCTATTTGGATCTATACCTTTTTCAAGAAGGTCGTACATAAAAGCGAGATTGGCTTCATGCGAGGCAATCAAATCTCGAAACTCTTTATCTTCTGCAATAACTGGCCTAGTTAAAACTAATATTGTCGTTAAAAATAAAGAACATTTCATAAGTTAATTGCCTCTATACGCCATAACTTAGGAACCACCAGAATTCTCTATTGCCATCACAACTTATATTGCTGCAGTCATCAAATTAGCTCTATCCTTAATCGTACCATATAGCTTCACAGAACTGACTACTGCACCAAGGAGCCCACTGTTCGCTAAGCCCACGAAACTATAACTCCTAAAGCCGATGCTCTACTGCGTAAATTGCCTTACCACCAAGTTTAAGATTATCAAGCTCATCCTCGCGCGAAGAGCCTGCCGAGCACCTAGAAGCACTTGAATATAATCCTCCCCAATTGATTTCTCTCACGGTGATAAGGATATCGGATAGCAGTAGATGGCATTACCGTGGATTTAAGCGTCTATTTGTTTAACCCAAAGATTACAATGTCTTGCAAGTTGTGCTCTACTCTGTAATATCACGTGAAACAAATACCAGGATTATTGTCAGTAAAATCACTATGTATCAGTTTACGTATGAGCCTACCCCCAAAAATGTCCTACTGGACCTGATGGGCGTTAACAAGCGACACGAGCTTGGAACCAGTCAGCTCAGCTTTATATCTGATGCATTTGACATTTCTATCAATAGTCTACGAGTAACATTAAATAGATTGGTGAGTACCGAATTGGTCAGCCATGATGGGCGAGGGATGTACCGTTTAACAGAAAAAGCGATCGCCAAACGCGCTTTTATCAACCGCTGGCAACATGATACTTTTCATTATGAAACTTGGGACGGTAGTTGGCTTACTTGTCACTTACCTAAAGGAATATCACGTACGGTTCGTAGAAAGTCATTATCGGTTCTCCAATGGTATGGTTTTTCCGTAGGCCTCGATCACCTGTGGGTACGACCCAACAATCTAAAACTCGCCCATACTGAAATAATCGCTTCATTAGATACTCTTGGACTTGAGGTAGGGGCTAACTGTTTTGTATTGCATGAGGTTCCGGATTCATTAGTCTCTCAATGGGCTCACCAGCTATGGGATATCGAAAGGCTTGATAGCGAATATGACGATCTCGTACGGTCCCTTGAGAACAGCCTTAAGACTCTGTCAAATAAACCTATTTATACAACATTATCAGAAACATGCCGGTTGGGTGGTGAGGCCATTCATCGCCTAGCGATTGATCCTCTACTCCCAAAGATAATAAGACCGCAAGAGAAGTACCAAGAATTGAAGAATATCGTGCGTAAGTACGATCGTGTTGGCCGTAACATTTGGCTGGAACAGTTGAAGAAGTTAGGTGTTGACTAATAATCACAACAAGGTACTCCTCAATGAATATCCCAATTAGCAAAGAAGAACTCAAGCCTTTTCTGCAGCGTAGTGATGCCAGAGCTTGGTGGATAGTAGCAAGCGCTTGGATTGGCATCGTTATTATTTTTGTTATTGCAGCGCTATTACCGTATTGGTACGTATATATTGCAGCAGTATTCTTGCTAGCTGGGCGTCAACAGGCCTTAGCTGCAATCATGCATGAAGCCAGTCATAAAACGCTTTTCGCAACCCGGGCCTATAATAAATTCGTTGCCAAGTGGTTATCTTCACCATTTTTATTGATGGATGGTGATACCTATATTAAGAGCCATCTAAAACATCATCGAAATGCTGGCACAGATAAAGATCCAGATCTGAAGAACTATAAAGACTATCCTGTAAGTAAAAGGAGTCTAGCGAGAAAATTCATTAGAGATTTTTTGGGAATCACTGGTTTAAAGGCAAACCTATATCTTTTTTTAAGCGGTCGAGATTTGTTGAGCAGAAATAAGAGAGTTAATTATCAGTTAACACGGGGCCTGTTTGTTAACGGTATCATGTTTGCGGCGTTGTGGGCCTCTGGCTTTCCGCAGCTGTATATCCTATGGGTGATAGCCTACTTTACAGTCTATATGGCCATCATTCGAATGCGTCAAATCGCTGAGCATGCCGGGGTTAAAGATCTCTATCATCTGGAACCAAAATATAATACACGATCGGTTCCAAGGGGAATTTTAGGATTACTCTTTGTCAGCCCCACCGATGGATTAAGCTACCATTGTGAGCATCACGCTTTTATGGGTGTGCCCACCTATAACTTAAGGGCACTCCATAAGTTTCTTAAGGCCCGCGGGTACTATGATGATGTAGAGCTGGCTGATAACTACCTTGGCGTGTTAAGACAGGTGTTAAGATAGCAACTGGAACTGAATACTTCGTGGCAAAACAGCTTAAGATAAGTATGATACTTCCGCCGTATTTTCCATACAGGCAGCAGCAAAATCCATACTAACCTATCCGTGAAATGGTTTTTTGCTTTGCTGCCATCTAAATCCATACATTAGAGCTTCGCTTTATATGTGATAAATGCCGATCGAGCACCCACTATTGCGCTTACTAGGAATATTCTGCACATCCAACAGCCAACCTAATTGCTGCCTCCGCCAATAAATGATTGGAGTTCAAGGTAGGCAGAGGGGAGTTGGAGTCACTAATTATTAGTGGTATTTCTGTACACCCAAGTATAACGGCATCACAACCATTAGCCTTCAAACTTTGAATTACCTCTTGAAAGTAAGTTACTGAATCTGGCGTCGAGACACCACAGACCAATTCTTCCATAATAAAGCGGTCTATATTGTGTACCTGCTCATTTGTAGGTCGCAGCCAACCAAGGTTCTGCCCTTCAATTTTCTTTGGGTAAACATCACTTTCCACCAGCCATTTGGTGCCTAAAATACCAAGCTTTTGATAACCGCGAGATTTCGCACTCTCTGCTACAACTTCAGCAATATGGAGCCAAGGTAGCGGTGATAATTCTTTTACATAATCAAACGCCTGATGAATGGTATTATCTGGACAAATTAAGAAATCAGCACCCTGCGCTTTGAGCTTTTTAGCTGAAGAAAGCATTAGGTCACCAACACCCAACAAATCGCTGTTATTCAATCGATCCACATAGTCTGCCAAAGAGTGAGTATGCATGGAGATTTCCGGGTGCGCATACTCCCCCAAAATTTTGGGGCTTTCAGTACATATTGCTCTGTAGCAAAGGGCGGCCCCTTCTGCGGAGCATCCAACTATACCTATATGTTTAGGCAAGGTTTTCATATTACTAAACTTCTATCTATTAGAATTAATCCGCCACTTAGAATTGTGGCGGTCCCTTATGATACGCACTACTATCGATACTCACTTTAGAGTAACTAAACTTAAAACCCAAAGGCTACATCTCTACCGATATCAATATTCCCTTCACATAATTTTTCAGCAAAAGTAATTTTGAAGACACAGGTAATCAATGTAACGCCTATCTCAAACGCTGAAGTACGCACCTTTTGATGGGGCAAATTAACTACTTGAGTATAGCGCTATTGATATCACGCTATTAGAGCGAGATACAGTATGGTTTGAAAAACCTGACAAGATAAACGGAAGGGATAATACTGGTTTTTTGGCTTTGTGGGCTAGGTGAGCGTAGATAAGACTTTCAGCAGGGAGGCCTTATCTACGCACTTGCTATCGAGTATGATTTTTAATCAGCGCAAGTTATCTCTCTCTTCCTTCATGCGCTTACCTATCGCTAAATGCGCCGCTGGATCAAAATGGTAATAACCTGAGAGATCATCTGTTTCATGAGCCTCAACATTGTAGATGTTGTCCGCAACAGACTGTTGGGCAGACTGGATAGCTCCACTGGCATCACCATAGTGGCTTTTAGCAATAACAATGGGCAAGTCATAATCATTTAGCGCTTCCCGTAGGCCATTCACCAGACAGGTCAAATTCGCCTCATAGTTGTTTTCATTTACAGTTTGCCCTCCATCATTCCAACCCTGAAACCAGATAAAACTATCGATTTCAATCGACTTATTTTCATACTGCGGAAAGTAACCAGCCAAAACTTCAGGGTCGCGCAGGGCCTCAATCTTCTCCAACATCGCAGTGTAAAGAGACTCCTGACTTTCCTCATCTTGGGTCCACTCATTAGCGGCGGAGTCATGGCAGCCAGGGACCTTCCAGTCAACTCTCAGGTCAGTACCACCCTGAACCACTTTTAAAAGTAACAGATCGTTTTCAGTCTCTTCACCGAGGTAGTGCCCTAAAGTGAGCTCTGGTCCATAGCGGTTAGTAGACACGCCGTAATTGGGGAACAATTCACCATGGCGCTCAGAGAAAGAGAGAGAACCGGTATCATTCAATGAACCCTGATACTGCAGTACAGTAATATCGTCTCGTGTACCTTCAAGAGCTGCGTCCAGGTGACCATCAGTATAAATCTCAGCTACCTCCATAGCAGTACTCATTTGCATCCAGGCATCGTAGTTGTACCCATAGGAGCCATCGCTAGAAGAGAAGTAATATCTACTGATGGTGGCAAAGAGTCGGTCAGTCAGATCAAAGTTACGGCTATCGCAGGTTTCACCTGTATGGGAGTCGAGACTGCCTGCACGGCAGAGGAATTGCCCGAGCTTCTGCACCACAGGATCTTCGTTATCATCGCTAAGTCTCTGGTTATAATCGGCTAGCGAATCACTATTATTGATAAACTGCTCTGTTATCTGGTCATCACTAATCGCCGTAGAACCACAGTCGACATCGCCGTAGGTGTAATCTGCATTGGCATGGCAAATCAGCTCTTGCAAGCGATCTAACCGGGTGTTGTTGCCTTCCATATTGGACTGGCCTGCCATAACCACAACTTTTACAACATCCTCATCTGAAGTATCACCCACTGGATCGGTATTTACGTCGCCACCAGATGGATAGATAGCAAAATCATAATCATAAAACTCAAAATCCCTGAAGGTGTCAGGAGTTGTGACTACGAGAGCATAGAGTTCATGATTGGCAGGTACCGGTACTACGGTACTTGAATCTTCCCCGGAGCTATCAATATCAAATGGATAATAACTACGAGAACCAGTAGATGGGTTGTAAACCACTGCACGACCACGGAAGTCCGCATGAGCTGGGTTATTTTCAGCATCAACCCTAACCGCAACGGTGTAGTTACTGTCTTCAGCAATACCTTCTACCTTAAAGGCATTAAAAGCCCAAGAGCCTGGTACAAAACCGGTATCCATATCAGTCCAGCTGTTACCCGTCCCTTCCTGGTCAAATGTTTGAGTGTACTTATTATCGTGGGTGCTGGCATCAGGGTGCTCACTCAACATTCGACTCAAAGAGGCCGCCTCCGACACCTGGTAGGCCTCACTCTCAACCATATCCCAGGTCGTGATTTGTGCGGCAAAATCTGCAAACAGGGCCTTCATGTCGTGCCCTTGGGCTGTTAGATAAGCATCGGCTGCTTCCAGGTCGTTAAGCCCACCCCTGGAGTCACGGAATACCCCCCCCATCAGGTCCTTACTCACAGCATAATTAGTCAGCCAAGACCAGAAAATATAAGCGCCGTATTGATGCCCACCTTTAAAGTCATAACCATATTGGTGATCGACGGGAGAGTCTTGAATGGCCCAAAGGGTAATATGTGGGTGGAGAGTGTAGTAACCCAGCAAGCTATCTTTAACGCCCGGGATATTGTGATCCGCGCCCCAGCTTGCGGAGGATTCCAGGGTGTACTTACCACTGGACTCACCTGTAACCCTGTTTAGCTTACCCTGATAGGAGTGGAAGTTCTCATGCATCCAGTGCTGGGCGTTAGACTGGGTAAGCGGGTTATCCTCCAGGGTGTAATTCTTAACGAACGTATTACTGATTGAGTCATTGAGTTCTAAATCACGGGTGGAACCTTCATCACTGAAGTAAGTGCAAAGCTCGCCTTTTCCATACATGCCGGCTTCAAAGATATTCCTCTCCCATACCCGCTCTTGAGCCACAATATAATGCTCAAAATTAGCCATGGTTTTGTCGGTATCATCCGACCACCATTGGCACTGGTACGTTGAACAAAGATAGTTGTTGTAACCATCATAGGGGCTGGTAGCAATCATGGATTCATTGCAGTTACTGCCACCCAGGTCCATGACTTCATCGTATGTCAGCACACGCTCATAGAGTCGCGCATCCCAGATTTTTCCCGCAAAGGGCCCAAATTGCAGCATGTCGCCCAAGTAAGGATAGCTATCACCATCAACAGATATCGAAGTAGAAGCCTCACCGTTTACGTACACGGTTAGCGTGCCATTGTCGACCGTAACTGCGACATGATTACAGCTACGGGTTTTTAAAGTACTTTCTGCGTTAGAAAACTGCTGGCTGTCTTGGCCGCCCAATTGCCCTACAACAACATCATCACTGATGCCTATATAAAAGCTGCCGGAGTTATTATCACCATTAGGATCGGCAATTGATCTCACCATCACTTCATCGCCTTCAGTACTATCCGGGATGAACTTAAAAGACAAGCTAAAATGCGCGAGGCCATCTTTCTCAGGAAGAGCCACCGTCATGTCTGCATTGTTAAAGTCGTTGCGACTGACAAACATTGTGCGCCCTTCTACATCTGGATCCGAAGATGCACTTTCTGTTAGCGCAGTACCCTCAACAATCACAGAATTTCCACCCGCTACATCACGGAATTCCAAGTGAGACGGAACATGCACCAGAAGGCTGTCAGCTGGTCCATCCAGGAAATCGCTGGCACAATCATTTGCCGCAACTTCAATAGTAACTGTCGCAATATTACTAGCACCACTACTATCTGACGCTAGATATGAGAAGCTATCAGTACCCGTAAAGTCTGTTGCAGGGAGGTACTCCCAGCGACGCCCACTTCCTGTTAAAGTGCCATGCGCCGGCTCCGACTGAATAGAATATTCTAGAGAATCCAGATCTTCATCATACGCAGCAAGAAATATAGATTTTGCAAGTCGGCCGTGTGCGGCCATCTGTACCAACTGATCATTGGCAATGGGCAGCGTGTTAGAATCATCACCTTCATCCGGGGTATCTACCACTCCCCCGCCTGAATTTCCACCGCCCGAGTTGTCACCGCCAGTGTTCTCTTGCGGTGTCGTCTCATCGTTACTACTACCTCCGCCACCACAGCCAAAAAGTAGTGCGCTTAATAATAATACAAGGGGGGCCTTAAATGCCTTTTCGGAGCGATTTGTTTTGCTGATACGTATAAACATTACTTGTCATTTAGAAATACTGAAATTAACAAACGAAGCTTATCCGTATCTCCTTGCAGGTACCGTGAACCAGTTCTTTGATTGAGTCACCCTGACTTAAAATTAAAGCCACCACTAAAATTTATTGACTTACTTAACTTTTCCACGACGGCTCTTTTTGACTACTAAGGCTTACAAATCTATTGGCTATTTATAGAACATAGAAAATTATCAGTCTTCTCTTGAGGCTTGATAACTAGCTATGTAACGAAAGCAAGGCGTTATAAGTGCACTTAACTTAGCCTTCCCTTGAGTTAGCTTCCCATGCTCATTCATCAGGCAATTAAGGCATACCTTGAGTATTTCAACATCTACCAGGACACTGGACCCTAAGCTTGCTGCCAATGTTGGAAATATATTTGATATCAGAAAGAGTACGACAAGACAGATTAGACGGTTAACCAAGTCGCACTTAAAAAAACGCTTCTTTATCTCTCAGGTTTTGCAAACCATATCACAGCATTATAAACAAGGCTCTTGCAGTAAATCGTTTGCAAAGCGTTGGGCATAACTTCTCTAGTTATTCACAACACAGCCTAGTCAATTAAAAGTAAGAAGGTATAAATTTTGCTTAACCAATACAGGAAAAAGACACAACCCCAGCTTCAAAAGATTGAAAATATAATTATGCTCTTTTCAACCGCAATCAAAAAGTAATTATTGATCACATGGATAGAGGTGAGTGTCCACAAAAATTAATACTCCTATTTTTGCACAATACGAAACCCTAACCCCTTACAAAGAAAAGGCAAGCCAATTTTCTACATTTTGTAGGAATCGATCCGCACCGAAAAAAGAAAATTTATTCGCAACAATCATCAACTTGACTACATTTTAGCTCCTACAAAAAGCCCAATTTGATATAAGAACACCTTTATGTCTAGCAGAGAAGATTCTCATCAAATTAGAACCTGTAATGCTCAGAAATGACAATTACTGTTCACATGGATGTTTGCGATAACTACAAAATTAGTTGAAAAGACTTGCGAGCCCTTTTTGAAATGCAAGACATAGCTGATCAGTTTATTATTTCGTTTTATGGGGAAGCTTTGAGACTCATATAGGAGGCAATAGCCGGCTCTATTCTCGAGCACTAGCTTCGCAAACTACACAGATATAATCCTGGGATTCACAGACAGCTTGCCCGCCAATTTCAGCGCCCGTGTAGCTTATTCAATGATTTAGATCGCTAATTTAGCTAAATCAAATACCGCCCGGTGACGTTAACTATCGACCATCCTTAATTAAAATTATCCGCGGCTTGTCTCGAGTGACACCCACTCCTGGCACTCGCGAATTGTTTTCAGCTATTACTCTGTAAGGAGCCCTCTGAATACTGCGCTTCTGGCTGCATACTCCATAGAAGCGCTAATGCCATCTGCCACCATTTGGCTGCTAAAGATGGCGGCAACTAACGCATTGCACCAACCAGTCTAAGGGGCCCTAGTAAATGGCCATCCCAAAAGAAGGCCAATTATTTGGTTGCAAATGAAACCCTCGCCCTATTCTTGATGGCAAAGTAGGATAGGTACTCCGCCTGCAGGTGCAGCGCGGCACTAAGGAATAGAGAAACCAGAAGACGCCATGACCACACAGCAGTTCGACGACTTAAATGTTGTCTCCCAGGAAGTACTGATCAGCCCGGAGACGCTGAAAGCAGAACTCCCCATTAGCGATGCCGCCGAGGCGACTGTCGCTGGAGGACGCGCCGCCGTGCGCGACATCCTAGATCGCAAAGACCACCGCCTGATGGTGGTAATCGGGCCATGCTCCGTTCACGATGTGAACGCCGCAATGGATTATGCTAAGCGCTTGAAGGCGATTGCGGACAAGGTTTCCGATACCCTGCTAATTGTAATGCGCGTCTATTTTGAGAAGCCCCGCACCACTGTTGGCTGGAAGGGCTTGATCAACGACCCTCACTTGAACGACTCCTTCAAGATTGAGGAGGGGCTGCATATTGGCCGCAAGCTGCTATTGGATGTTGCCGAGCTAGGACTGCCTACTGCAACAGAAGCACTAGACCCAATCTCCCCTCAGTACCTGCAGGACCTAATTTCATGGTCTGCCATTGGCGCGCGAACCACAGAGTCACAGACTCACCGGGAAATGGCCAGCGGCCTCTCCTCTGCCGTGGGCTTCAAGAATGGTACCGATGGTGGCCTGGAGGTGGCTATCAATGCCCTGCAATCGGTCGCCAACCCCCATCGTTTCCTCGGCATCAATAAGCACGGTCAAGTTGCGATTATCCACACCGCAGGCAACCCATACGGTCACGTTGTACTTCGCGGGGGCAATGACAAGCCAAATTACGATTCAGTGAGTGTTGCAATGTGCGAGCAGGAGCTGCGTAAGTCCAATATCGTGCCAAACATTATGGTCGACTGCAGTCATGCCAACTCCAATAAAAACCACGAATTACAGCCCCTGGTGGTCGACAATGTGACTCACCAAATCCTTGATGGCAATCAGTCGATTATTGGCATTATGGTGGAAAGTAACCTGAAAGCCGGCAACCAGAAAATTCTGCCAAACCTGAGCGATATGGAGTATGGCGTTTCGGTAACCGATAAATGTATTGATTGGGAAACTACCGAGTCCCTGCTGTTAGGCATGGCCGAACAGCTACGCGAGCCCCTTAAAGTACGCTCCCCTTAGATCTCCCCCTGGAGAGGCCCATAGCGGGCCTCTTTCCTACCGAAAAGATAACCGCCACAGCTTGATCTCCCTACAAATTACGCTATCCACTTGATAAAGACCCTACAAAAAGAGTACTTTTGCCCTGCCGTAACAGATAGCTGTCGTATGCTTCCTTCAATCAGCTAAATAAAAATAAGCGGCTTACTAACTGAGGTCGAAATCTAGCACCTAATTTTACATTTATGGGAAATAGGAAAGCAGCACATATGGAACTGCAGTCCAACAAAGTACCAATCTATATCTTTGGTGGGTTTACTCTGACCTGGCTACTTGTCAGCCTAAGTTTTGCTCTCGATGGAGGCTCCACCATCTCCTGGCTGGCCACCGCTCTCTGCACTCTTCTCGCGGTAATCACATTCTCCTTTCGGGCAACACATTACATCGATGGAGAATCAAAAAGCTATGTTTCCAAGAGACAAGCCCTCTGGCATAGCTGGACCGAGAGGCAATCGCTAGCGGCGTTCAAGGGGGTTAAGGTTGTCTCCTACTCATCCCATACCACAGACCGTAAAAGTAGCCACTCCAGCTGGCAGGTAATGTTGGTCCCCCGCCAAAATAACGGTAGCAATAGTATCCAGGCGCAGGCCTTCCACTCCAAGAATGATGCGCTGGCCTACGCGCATGAACTCGCGCTCTTTACAGCGCTCCCCCTACTGGACTAAAGAGCCTGTACTCTTAAGGCACAAGTGGGAATATAGCCCTTCTCACCCTAACCTCCTTTGTTAAAGCTGTTGCCACCCAACTCCGTAGGGGTGCACAAATCAACTCTACTCGACCCTCTAGTCGAGACACAAAAACAGAGGAGCCTCGAAATGGACCCAATTCAATGGGAAATGTCGAGTTCTACCATCGTTCGCAAGTTGGACGAGGATGCACACCAAGTAACCTTCCCTCCCCCTCACCTCGATAAGGTGAAACAAGGCGAGCTGCTGAAGTTTCACGCTCATATTAATGTCGAACAAATGCCTGAGGGGCATCACCTAAAAAAAGCCACCATATTTTCCAACGTTCCTAATGGTGGAACATGGGAGCTTATCTGTGATGAAGGCACAGCCGTCGGCGGTAGAGGCAGCGCCCCATCTCCAATTATGTACTTCTCTGCAGGACTAGCCCTTTGCATGATGTCTCACATCGAAATGCTGGCTAAACTTGGCGGGATCAAATTAAAAAGTGTAAGGCTAGAGCAAAAAACTGAGTTCTCAACCACTTTGAATTTTGGGGGTATCAAACCGAAAGAAGTCTTTGGCAAGGGGGACAGAGTGGAAATACATTTGATTGTTGAAAGTGATGAGCCAGAAGAAGAACTTGTAAAATTTATGCATTGTTGCCGGCAGGCCTGTATGTCACTTCAAACCGTTTCCAGTGCAACACCCGTTGATACCCAGCTCTTTATCAATAGTAAAGCGATTGAGTTCAATTAAATACCCTGGGATGGCCTCACAGACGAAGAGGCCATAGCCTAATAGCGCTTGTTACTAATCGTTTTCTACATCCTCAATCCGGGCTTTAGATAAGGCAGAAGCGACAAGACCTGTCGGAATTGCAACCACCCCCAAACCAATCAAAGGCACAAAGAAAGTAAATATTCTCCCACCGAGAGTAACTGGATACATGTCACCATAACCCACAGTGGTTAAGGTTGTAACTGCCCACCACAAACTGTGAAAGATAGATTTAAATTGTTCCGGCTGAGCAGCGCTCTCAAAATAATAGATACCTACAGATGACAAATAAAGCAAGATCAGAGCTGTTACTCCAAACAATACCAGTTCTTCTTTAACCATACTAAATGCACGGCTAAATCGAGCAACTGCCTTGCTATAGCCGGCCAATGGAACTTTTATATGCAAACCAATGGTGTGAATAGAACTGTCCAGCAGCTCGTATGGACCGACTGGAGTTCCTACCTGCCCTATTTTGCCTACTAATAATCAGGTTTCTAAAAAGGCCAGACTACAGAGCATCAATCTGGCCAGCAGCGGGTAGCACATAGCATGTACGGAAAAGGATACCTGTTTGGCATTGTTGCTGCGCTTGTCTTATGGCTACTGCTTAGATATGTCGACAAGCGCTACTACCAAGAGAAAAGAGAATTAAAAAGAAAGAAGCTTCAGGAAATTCAAAAGAACTAAAGAGGTGATACGTAAAACCCTGCCATATTTGCTTTTAAGGCTGGATTAAATCCCTCTGCAAGCCCTCAACCAATGCCTGCCAAACTACCTCTACCGCTTTACTTCTTATAGACCTTCCCAAGCACACTAGATGGATCGGTTGCAACTCAGGGCTTCTCCATTGCTGAAAGATAGATATCAACTTGCCCTCCGCTAATTCCCTGCGCACCAGAAGAGGATCAATCATAACTATACCTTGACCCATTGTAGCTAATTCAACCAATGTACGGCCATCATCGACCACCATCGCCGGATCAATGGCAACAGTCTTTATTTCCTTACCATCGTTAGAAAAGTGCCAGTGGTCAATGGTTGTTGTTTGGTTACTAAACACTAAGCATTGATGCTGGCTTAAATCATCTGGAGAATTAGGCTCCCCCCAACTCGCCAAATAATCCGGGCTGGCAAACCACCCCCAACGCTTTTCACCTATTCGGCGCGCTACCAATGAAGAGTCCGGCAAGTGCCCCGTGCGAATGGCAATATCAACTCCTTCATCCAGTAAGTTCACAACCCTATCGCTTAAGTTCACTTGAAAAGTAATTTTTGGGTAGCGTTGCTTTAGTAGTGGTATGGATGGCAATAAGTACCGCTGTCCCATTAAGGTAGAGCAACTTATCTTAACTCTACCAACAGCTTCATCCTGGTGGGAGAGGATCAGGTGTTCGGTATTGCTCATTAGCTGAGCCATAGTCTCCGTTGCTTCCAACAAAGCAGCACCGGCATCCGTAAGGCGCAATTGCCGCGTACTTCTATGCAATAGACGCTGATCAACAAACCCCTCCAGCTGTGCCAGCTTCTTGCTGACTGATGAGCGAGGTAAGCCCAGCTGATTAGCAGCCCCCTGAAAACTGCCTTGCTCAATGACTAACCGGAAGACGTACAAATGTCCCAAGTATTGATGTAAATGCTGCATTCTGTCTCATTGCTTCCAATTTAGAACCAAAGTATTGCCATAATGGTGCCTTATTGATACCAGTCTAACAACATATCCTCCTAAGCCTAATCTTGGCAACTGCCATTCATTGCACCATTACAATCGCAAGAGAGGATCTATGGGACACCAGCAGAGAACAAAAACCATCGCAATCACTGGTGGCACTGCCGGTATTGGACTCGCAACAGCTAAGCACTTTTTATCCGAGGGCTGGCAAGTCATCATCACGGGCCGAAACGCTGAAAAACTGGAACAAACAGCCGAGGATATCTCGGGCCTCTTTGGGAGTAGCGGCCAGCTGACCTGCCACCTATGTGATAGCGGAAAACTCGATCAAATTGAGCAACTGGGAAACAAATTACAAAACGATAAGGTTAAACTGGATGCCCTTATCTTGAATGCCGGTATTTTCAAGCCTGGGATATTTGAGGAAACCGATGAAGCCCTCTTCGATCACACTTTTGACATCAATGTGAAGGGACCTTTTTTCACGCTGCAAAAATTACTACCGGTGATGAATAACCCCTCCAGCGTGGTTTTGCTTTCGAGTATTGCCGTAGAGAAAACCTTTTCGGGAACTTCCGCTTATAGCGCGAGCAAGTCTGCCATTGAAGGTTATGCCCAGGTCCTGAATGCGGAGTTAGCGGTGAGGGGAATTCGTATAAATAGCGTACGCCCCGGAATCACCCTGACCGAAATCCAGGAAAAAGCCGGCATGAGCCAATCAGACATTCAAAGTCTCACAGAGAGTATGATGGTAACGCCACTGGGCCGGGCACTTGAGGTAGATGACATAGTGCCAGCAATCCACTACCTGGCCACAGATCACTCAGTCGGTATGCGAAATGCACACCTGAAGGTTGATGGGGGCTACTGCCTCTAACCGGCTTGAAAGTGCACAAGTGGGGGCTTAGCCCCCACTTGTGCCAATGAGTACCTTTTGCCGAAGCTTTCTCGTAGTTCACCCCGGCACACTTAAACACGGCAAATAAGCTACGCAGCGAGTCCCAATGCAGCGCGATTACAATATGTAGCTCGCACAATCTCGCGGACCTCTACAGAAACCATCTCCACATCGGGCACGGCTTCACACAGGGCCTTGGCTAGTAAACGAGCCAAGCTTTGTCGTTGCTCAATACTTCTACCAGAAAGCAGACTGCATTCCAGGTGTACAAACGGTGCTGGTTCAGGTCCAACCAAATAGTGCTCGACAGGTAACAAACGAACTTTAATATCCCCCGACTCAAACAGTGCAGACTGATCTGCAGCGGTATGGATAGAAGTCAGTAAGCTATCAACATCTACCGACTCAAGTAGATTAGAAGGACACTGGATAACACAGTGAGGCATAAATACTCCCAGGTAAATTTTGAAAGAAAAGCTACATGACCGGAGCGGGTAGTGTATCCGCTGGCAGTAAGCGATTGATGGTCCAATTCAAGATATGGGATACCCAAAGTCCGTCGTCATCCACATAGATCCCATGTACAAAGCCAAATTGCTTCTGTCCCCGCCCAGGCTGGCCTTGATAACGCATCTTGAGATCACCAGACAGGTCGTACTGTCGCACTTCCTCGACCCGTGCATCTGTCATCCACAAAGCATCACCTTTGAGAAACAGGACATAGGGGTAACCTATTCCACTCCATTGAGTTAAATATTTACCCTTTGAATCAAAGATCTGTACCCGGCGATTTTCACGATCGGCAATATATAACTGCCCCTCGGAATCAATCACAATGGAGTGAGGGAAATTAAACTCTCCAGGGGCCTCCCCCTGACCACCCCAGGTGGTTACCAAAAGGCCATTCTTATCCAGCTTTACGATGCGGCTGTTGCCTTTATCCACCACATAAATAAATCCATTTCTATCCACCGCAACATCTTGGGGCTGATCGAACAGCACCAAGTTGTAGTCGCGATCAAACCAGCCTTCACTGGCTGCACCTCGCTTCCCCAATACCATGGCTACTTCGCCATCAGGTGCAAATTTCAATACCAAGTGCGTGGCAGTATCGGTAGTCCAAATATTGCCCTTATGGTCTATACGAAGACCATGCGGATTTTCAAACAGTCCCGCACCGATTTCGCGAACAAAACGCCGCTGTCCATCGAATTCCAACAGTGAATGAGACCCTCGGTGAAACACAACAAAGTGGCCATTCTCCCTGCGGACCACCCCCGCAACCTCCCCAAAGTGCCAACCCACTGGCAACTTAAAATCACCCCCCTTGACGTGAAATGGCTGGCTGTTTGGCGGTGCCTCGGCCAGCGTAAAGGCGCTGGGAACCAAAATCAGGCATAGCAATACAATCACTCTCATCAGAAACCCTTCTTAACTTGTCGATCTGCCAAGATATTGTGACTTTTTCCTATAAATGCGTTAATAGCATAATTTTGATATTCACTTTTTCCTGACAGGAAATTATTGGAGGTTCCTTTGGACCGGTTCCACTTAATTCAGGTGTTCACTACAGTGGCGCGATTGGGGTCATTTACCCGTGCCGCCCGGGAATTGGGGTCCACGGTGTCCGCTGTGAGCAAGGCCATCCAACAGCTTGAGCAGCGACTGGGTACTCGGCTAATTCACCGTACTACCCGATCCCAAAGCCTTACGGATGCGGGGCGGGACTACCTGGAAACCACAGAGCGTGTCCTTAATGATCTACGGGAAGTGGAAGAGCGACTAACCAGCTCCAAAGGGCAGCCCTCTGGATTGTTGCGGATTACCGCCCCAACGGCTCTGGGGCAGTTCTGGCTGGCACCTAGGCTACCGAAGTTTACAACTGAGCACCCAGACATCCGTTTGGACCTGATTCTGGATGATCAGCTTCGGGACCTTACCGGTGAAGGGTTTGACCTGGCATTGCGCTCCCAACCTGCGCAGCCCCAATCAACGCTATACTCTCATCAAATCGGCCGGCACGATCGGCTCCTGATAGCATCTCCTGAGTACCTGGCAAGGATTAAGTCCTTTTCCTCCCCGGACCAACTCAATAAATTCCAACTACTGTGTTACAAGTACAGCCGCGATCCACTTTCCTGGACCTTTCAAAAGGGGCAGGAATCGATCACGATTGCCCCCAAGCCCTACTTTTCCAGTAATAACTACTATTCCCTCTACCAAGCAGCCCTGTCTGGCGCCGGTATAGCTTGCCTTTACGATTATTTGGTAGAGCGGGATATTACGACGGGTAAATTGGTTCAGATTCTGCCGGATTGGCAGCAATCAAGCAGGCCACTTTTTGCGGTGTATCAGCAGAGAAGAGCCGCCTCCGCCAAGCTGGATGCCTTTTGGAGGTTTCTGGAGGAATGTTTTGAGAACAACGCCTGCTGACACTTCTGTAGCATAGGCGTTTGTGTATTTAGTTGGCGCTGGGGGGGCGAACCATCTCATTGGCAAGTACAGGGACCCCGCTGTAGGTAGTTTGCAGCTCCCTGGTCACCACAAAACCATATTTGCGATACAGGTTTTTCACCGGGTCGTTGGTTTTGGCAACCTGCAGGTGTACAGCGCCACTGATTTCCCCTAAAAGGTACTCCAGTAACTCCCGCCCTACCCCCTGACCTCTAAACGAAGGATGCACAAACAGTGCACGAATCTCATTTTTATATCGTGCACCATAGCCAAGAACATCACCTTTTTCGTACACATAAATATCCGACTCCATCAGCTGGGCCAAACGTTTTTGATCTTTATCCAGCGGCAGCAGATTGAAACTCCGGCTTTCAAACCGTAGCTCATCGAGTTTTGAACGGGCATATATATCCAGCACACGTGGATAGTCATTTTTATTGTATTTTCTAATCATTTTGAGCGTGAATCTGTACAAAAGAAGGCAAGTTCAAATTTATCTTCCTGATTATCAATTGAAGTAAAGGGGACAACAAGGACTATTCGCTACTTATTCCGTGACGTACATGAAACATTCGACTACTTAAATCAACTCCGAAACCCTATATTGGATACTCGTACAAGTGCGCTAATTAAGAATTGATGATTAATTCTTCCCGGAGCTCAAAGTATTACCACTGCTTCCTCTTTTATCTTCCTTCTTCTACCACTCATTCCAGCTACTTTTTCACTTCAACAATCAAGATTATCCGGGTGCTACCTTAGGGCGTAGAAGCGGCGATATCTTCAGGTAATCGATCTAGCGGCTCCTGAATTCGCTCAGTTAAACCAAAGTCCTTAAGAATGCCATAAAGGGCTGGCAGGACTAACAGAATCAAAACCGTTGAACTACTTATCCCAAATACAATACTGGTTACCAGTGGAATCAGTATCTGGGCTTGAAGGCTGGTTTCGAACATCAGTGGCAACAATCCGGCCACTGTTGTCAGTGAGGTAAGGAAAATAGCTCTGAACCGATCGCGACTGGCTTGACTCGCCGCCGTGTGAAAGTCCATTCCCTTTCGGACGCGAAGCTTCACAAACTCTACTAACAGGATTGAATCATTCACCACAATTCCAGTGAGAGAGACAAATCCCATCATGCTGGGCATCGTTATATTCTGCCCCATAATAATATGTCCCCAGACTACACCTATTAAAGCCAGGGGAATCGCCATCATCACAATTACAGGTTCGGTATAACTACGAAATTGAAGCGAGAGTAGTAAATAGATTCCTATTGCCCCAATCAACAAGGCCTTACCCATCGATAAACCTGTAATGAGACTATTTTCAATCTCTCCCTTCATGGTTACCCTTAGGCCCGGAAATTCCTGCTCCAGTGGTGCAAAAAAGTTCTGTTGGGTATCCAGCAGAATTTCACTGGCATTGGCCCTCTCTGTAAAAACATCTGCAAAGACCGTAACAACACGCTCACCATTAATTCTCTGGATACGCGCATAGTCCCGGTGCATTTCAATATCGGCAATTGCCATCAAAGGTACACGCTGTCTTGTCTCAGGGTGAATAATGACAAGCTCATCAAATCGTGACAGCGCACTGCGAGATGGCCCATCCATTCGAACACGAATTTCGTAGGTCTCTCCCTGATACTGCACTTCATCAATCTCTGTGCCCTGATAGGCAGCTCTCAATTGAGTGGCCACAACACTGGCATCAATACCAGAAGCATAAACCCCCTCCCGCATTCGGACCGTCAGCTGTGGCTTACCAGGACGCAGGTCATCCAGTACATTCACCACTCCTTCGTAACTGCGCAGCCAGTTTTGTAGACGTATAGATATTCCTTTTAGCTGATCAATATCCAGCCCGGCCAAGCGAAGGTAAATAGCTCGTCCAGCTGGACCAGGCGATGGCTCCTTATACAAAATCGCGATCGCACCAGGTATATCGCCAGCAGCCTTACTCCAGGCCTGACGTAACTCACTGATACTTGTATGGCGAACTTCTGCAGCCAGTAGGTCGACATTTATTGTGGCTACATGAGCTCCACTCTCAAAAGCATCGCCATTCACACCGTAAGTAACACTAATGTGCTCGATAAGTGGCGCTACCTCTTTCTCTGAGAGGTTTCCAGCAGCTAAATACAGGGCCTTCTTCTGATACGCCACCAGCTTTTCCATTTCTACGAGGGAGGTTCCTTGGGGCATTAGAATTCGGGCCTGTAGTAAATCTCCCTCCAATGTAGGAAACCCTTGGAATTTAACTAACCCCGCAGGAAGTAAACTCACCGTAACACAAAATAGTCCCACTACGCCGCCGACAAAAGCATATCTGTATTCAACCGCTTTATCAGCGACACACCCGACATACTCTCTCCACAACTCAAATCGCTGAGCAAAAGCGACTTTCCAGGCTGGTGGGTTTTCCTTGTACGAAAGGGCATGACGCAAATGGGCGGGGAGAATAAGAAAGGCTTCAATCAGGCTAACCACTAGTACAGAGATTAAAACAATTGGTAATACTTTGAGGACCTGCCCCATGTCCCCTTTGATAAAAGCTAATCCAGAAAAAACGATCACGGTAGTAACAAATGAGGAGATAACCCCCCTTGCAACACGCTTGGTTCCGATAACCACCGCCTGAAGAGGTGTACGGCCATCCCGGTATTCGGTGGCGACACTTTCCGAAAGCACAATGGCATCATCCATCAAGATACCAATTGCAATCAGCAGCCCCACCAAGCTGATCATATTGATGGATATACCCAAAGCAGTAATCACAGCAAAGGCGCCGAGAAATGAAACGGGCAAGCCCATCACCACCCAAAAGACATATCGCCCGCTAAAAAACAAATAAAGGGTCAGCGCAACAAGAATAAGCCCTTGCCAGGCGTTGGTAATAATCATCCTTAAACGATCAGCAACAATTGAGGCGCTATCCTGAGTAAGAATCAACCGCATTTCTTCCGGTAAACGGGCATTTTCCGCCTGGACAAATTCGCGAACCGCTTCCAACACCCTCAAACTGTCATCCACGCTGTTTTTCTGAACAACAAGCAATGCGGCTCGCTGCCCATCAAAAGTGATTTTGTCCTCCTCCTTTTCAAAACTGTCGTGGATAGTGGCAATATCGCCCAATCGCACCTCTGCGCCAGCCATTCCTTTGACAACAATAAGTTCTTCAAGCTCTGCTGCGGTGCGCCGCTTTTCGGTAAAACGAACCTGATACTCCCGATCAGGTGCAGTTACCTTACCGGCGGGCATATCAATTGCTTGCTTATCGATAATTGCGGCAAGATCGGCAACACTCAGTCCATACTGTCGCAAATTGTAATCTGAAATTTCCACTTGCAATTGATGGTCTGAAAAACCGGAAATTTTGACAATGGGCACCAGCGGATGACGAAGTAACTCTCGGCGATAGTGCTCGGCCAATTGGTTGAGCTGGATCAAAGGCAAATCTGCGCTTAGGGCAACACTCACCACCGGCTGGGTGCGTCCCAGCTCTTCTATGACTGGCCTTTCGCTCTCAGCAGGAAGAGAGTCTATCGCATCTACTGCAGATTCAATGTCGGCAAGAAACTGCCCCATATCACCTGCTTCCTGCATTTTCAGTTTCATCACGCCAAGATTGTCTGCAGCTTCACAACGGCGCTCATCAATAAATGGGATGCCATCCGTTGCCTCTTCGAGGGGGAGGCAGATACTGTCTTCGACCTCAGCGGTAGCTGCACCAGGATAAAATACTGAGACTTGTACTTCGAACTTGTCGATTTCCGGCATAGTCTCTCGCTTCATCGTCGGCAATACGAAAAAGCCAGCCAGCATTAAACCCACCATAAGCAAATTGGCAGCAGTTGGGTGGATCGCAAAAAAGCGAATCACTCGCCAACTTCCTCTGCTGCCACGGCCAGGTCTGAAACTCCCTTTTTGACATCGATGACAGATACTGCCGTCCCGCTGATTGCTGGGATAACATCAGTAGTTATCACCTGATCTCCAGGCACCAAGCCAGAGCGGATAACAGCTAGATCACCCAGGTAGTAGTCCACCGTTATGGTGCGAATCTTCAATTGATTATTTTCAGCCAAGTAGACCCGCCCTTCATGCATGGCTCTGCGAGGGATAACCAAAGCTGGCGAAGGAGGTGCAACAAGCTTAATCCGGGCATACATACCACGAAATAGGGGCGGCCGACCCTCGGCTACTATATTTCGATAAGGGTTATCCACTGCAACCACTACGGATAGAGTTCTGCTTGTGGTATCCATGGTACCTCCAACTCTCACTACCCTGCCCCGCCATTCCACCGGTTTAATACCACCTACCAGTCCAACCCTGGCCTCCAATCCCAATAAGGCATCTGAGAAGTCGTCAGGCGAGAGAGTTTGATCACTGGGAGATTCAATACTCCGAAAAAGAGGCACTATTTGAGCCATCGTCAGTTCGGCTGAAACCTCCACCTGATCCATACCATAAGCGACAAAAAGCGGAGTCCCATGGGCAACAGACTGGCCAGCCTCCACATAGACATCACCGATCCGCACGTTATAGGGCAGGCTTATCCGGGTTCGCGATAACTGGTAGCGACTTTCACCAAGCAGCGCTTCAGCACGACTTATCTGGGCCTTTATCACCTGCCTACGAGTGGGAAAGAGGGAGAGATTACCCTTTTGAAGTTCAACTTCTTGTCGCAACTTCAATACCCGTTGCTCCTCCGCATCAGCCGCTGAGCGAGAAACAATCCCCTTAACCGCCAACTGCTCTTTTCGCTGTAATTCCTGTTCCCCTAATTCCAGTGTCCTCTGAGCTATTTCCAACGAACGCTGGCTATTAGCCTTTTCAACCTCCAGTTCTTGTAATTTTGCGCGATAAACAGCCAAGTCACTCTCCGCTTGAGCAACGGCCAATTGATAGCTGGTTTCGTCAATATTTAGGATTGGTGCCCCGGCAGATATTATTGCGCCAGGTTCCAAATCAGCCGACACTGAAACCACACGACCACCAACTTCAGAGTTTGCCTCAAGGGTAATGCTCGGCATCACCTCTCCAAAAGCAACAGTTTCAGCTCGAATAGGCATTCGCTTCACTTCGATGGCTTCCACCAGCAGTTCCGGAACTTGCCCTTCGTATCTTTGTGGTTTCTGTCGACTGGCCACCAGCGACATAGCCATTAAAATTCCACCAAGTATCAAAACGGGTAGCATTCGACGACGCTTTAGTAAGGCTTTGATTGCGCTACTTGTCATAGTTTTACCCATAAAGAACTGGCCGAACCAGACCTTAAAAAGCCTAGTGCCACTAAAACCCAGCAGTTGAATACTCTATTAAAGTTCGCAGAACGCACAACACCCTGTAAAGCTTAAAGTAGTTACTCAATATATTTATTTATCATGTAATCTGCGCCAACTCATATCAATCGACTATCAATATTGAATCTAATCCCACTTCGATTCGCTCCCCCCTTAAATTCACTGAACTATGCTTGGGCTACCAAATTCCGACCTAACTGACAGTGGGACAAAAATGGCGAACAATCACAAAGAGACATCAAAAGCGATACTGGAATTGTGGGGGGACAACTTCCCCGACAAAGCGACAGATTATTTATCACCGGATTATAAAAATCACCAAATGCCCTATGCTGGCGGTTCCACGTCGGTTTTATCGATAAAAGACTGCCTGGATTTAGTCGCTGAATTTCACCAGGGATTCTCCAACACAAAATTAGAAATTCTGGTACAAGTTGCCGAGGGTGATTATGTTTGTACCCGCTGGAGGATTACCGCCACCCATACGGGTAAATTCCTACAGTATGACGCAACAGGAAAAACCAGCAGTTGGACTGGCGTACATACCGATAGATATAAAGATGGAAAAATGGTGGAAAGCTGGGTGGACTGGGATAAATATACTTTCCTGGAGCAATTAGGTTTAGTTGAATAGCCGACCACGAACCAGTCAAAGGTAGCCTGCACAACGCTACCTTTGACAAATAACAATATATCAATCTTTCTGTATCTATTTACGATAACATCTCTATGGAAAAAGTTTTATTGACTGGCTTTGAGCCCTTCGGTAACACACCGATAAATCCAGCTGAGTCAGTTATGCGCATGCTGGACGGAACACAAATAGCCAATGGTGATATTCATGGTCTTTTGATACCCAACAACTTCTTTGAAAGCATTGAAGTTGTCACGGATGCTATTGAAGAAATAGAACCGCAATTAGTGGTGATGTTAGGAGAGTACAGTGGCCGTGCAATCATTACAGCTGAGAGAATTGCACAAAATTATAATGACTCCACCAGATATAACCTGAAAGATAACCGGGGAGTTGAAATGCAGGGTGAGCCGACTATACAAAATGGTCCTGTCGCTTATCACAGCACACTCCCTATCCGCGCAATGGTTATGGCAATGCGCAATATTGGTGTTCCTGCCGACATTTCTGATACTGCGGGTACTTTTTGTTGCAACCATATGATGTATGGCGCGCTTCACTATATCGCGACTAATCAACTAAATATCCCCGCCGGCTGGATACACCTTCCTCAGCTACCCCAGATTGCCGCACTACCCGAAAATATCGGCAATCCCAGCATGTCAAAAGAAACTGCCGCCCTTGGGATACAGGCCGCCATTGAAGCCGCACTAGCTAACCCGCGGGACACTGACGATCCAATCCCTTCTCACTTACAAATCTAATCAAATTGAACAGTTTAGTAAGGTCATATTCTCCCTACTAGTAATTTTTATGCAAAAAAAACATACAAAGAAGGAAATATCAACGAGATATTTCAAAGTACCAAGTAGATCAATAAATGCTCTTACCGCACAAAAAAAGGCCATATCGACACTATAAATCAAACCCTTCTAGTACTACTAATTTATAGCAACATCATCACTATATTTATCCCCTCCAGACAGACCCGACATCACAGCTACTGTGCCAGTCCAAAGAGTATTTCTACAGAAGAGACAATCAATGTCATTAAAGTGATGCCCCTTTTTCGCCAAGGTATCCAAAACCCACTTCAGGTTTACAGCTGCCATAAACTGTCTATTTCTTATGGTTAGAATACTGGGCGGCTGAAAGGACTGAATGCTATTTGCCTTGGCAACCATTCCGATATTATTAGCATTCTGAATTCTGCGTCTTCGACTATCACTATCATTGTGAGACATAATCGCATTAATCGAAGTATAAGTTTCATTGTTAGTATTGTGTCTATTAGTAGCGCTACTGGTATACTTCGTCAGGATGTAGTTAAAACAAGTATCATTTAAACCTAAATCTTCAACAGAATTGGCCCCCCGATCATAAAACCTCCCAAGTCCAGGATCATTCACACTGAATTTATCATGCGAGTAAAAATGCAGGTTAACATTGTGCTCTATTTTGAAACTGGATGTAGTTCTGCGATACCCGTGAGCAGTTACAATTAACCGGTTCGTTGTCATTCCACGAGGAGTCCACAACCAAGCACGCCCATCAAGATCTATACACTGATAGTTCCCTGCCACCGCCACTTCAGAATCATCAAAGGTATGCCAAAGTGCTGTTGCTTTATTACCAAAATAATCCTTTAACGCACTTTTGACATTACTGAAAAACTCCTTTGCAGGCATAAACCCTCCCCAGCTTTCAAAGCCGAAGTTAACAAATAGAATTATCTCGAGAAAAATCGTATTCCACTCAACAACCGAAGTAAATGTTTAAAATATGCGATTTTTTAATCAAAAATAGCTTTCAATAGCTACAGGAAATATGATCCGGAGCCTATCAGGCAAACCATTAGATACTCACTCTTCAGGAGCAGGAAGCAAAGAGTCGACAGTTAATATAAGTAATTTCGCGGGATCTGTTTTGGAGGGATTAATCGTACAATGCCCCTGCTGGTCAATAGCTATACCATTAACAGGCGTATCTCCCCCAAAATGAACATCTCCAGGCCTATATGTCACCTCAACACCGTCCCGAGTTGTCGTACGCCAACAGCCAGATAATGTAATAACCCATTGAGGGTTCGGAGTAGAGTGAAAATCGCTTTTCCACCCAGGAGGCAAAATTGCAAACTCACTTCGAATAACTTTAGGTAAATCACGATAGTGATATTCGGGCACAGGATTGGAGTATTGAATCAATTCAAAATCTGAAAAATGTCCTACAGTGGTTCTTGACCTTCCTCTTTTATCATACCATAGATGATAAAAATCTTGGCGAACGATTTCTTCTTGCACTACGAGTATCTCACCTCATCAGCAAAATCTAAAAACTGCCTCATCGATAAGTCACTAATTAGCTATAGGTTACCCCTAGTTTCAGACAATCCAGTTCACCTACTTAGAAACTGTAACACCGAAGAATTTGTCTTCCTCAAGTATTGATCTACAGACCACCTTCTGCCGCCGGTTAACACAAAAGACAAACAAATAAAAGCCCAAAAAAGAGGGTATTCCCACCCCCCATAAACGGTTTGTATATTTCCACTAATATCTATACCACTGACATGGCTTGCCCATGAAAAACCCGCGAGATAATGCCGCCCTTCAAATAACGCAATTATCAAATAGAGAGCAGTTCCAACAGCGGCAAACCGCGTAAACAAACCGAAAGTAAATCCAACAAATGCAGAGAATTCACAAATACCAGAGATGATCACCATTGAAGATGAGTATCCAATCCCCTCAAAATAACGAACAACAAAATTGTAAGCATCGGCTCCCAGCAGACCAAACTTTTCAGCAAAATGATGGGTAAAATTGAGACCGATATAAATCCGAATCAAGGCCAACTGTAAATCAGCTGCAGTCCCATAACTTTCGTGCGTGCTCTGCTTCATATAACACTTCCTTAACACACAACTCAACCACAGCCATACCTTCCCTTTTAAGAGATATCATATAAGGGTTTACAGTTATCTATAATAATAGGCCAAGCCCACCCTGTTGAACCGCAAAAATTGCCTAATTCGCAACGCCGTATATATTATTGCGGTAAGTCAGATTTACCTAAATGATAAAAGAGGCACTTCAAAGAATGCCCCAAACCTATTCTCTGGAGGAGGCCAGCAGCTCATCGATGCACTTACACCGTAAAACCAAATTCACCGGCCTTTCTCTGAGCAAAGCCCTCCTATAAAAGCTTCAGGAAAAAGCTACTGCTCAAACACAGTGGATTTTATAGTAATTAGAACCGTACCCATAAATATCAAAGCAACTCCACTCACAGCGTATACGTCAAACTTTTGCTGCCAAATAACAACAGAAGCTGCACAAACAAGAGCAATACCGACGCCAGACCAGATGGCATAAGTCATTCCCACATTCATATTTTTTAGTACAAACGCAAGAAATAGACTCGCCAGAGAATAAAAAAATATAGAGGCCATTCCCAGCCACCACTTTTCCCAACCGTTGGAGGCCTTAAGTAGTAGGGTAGCTGTAACTTCGGTAATGATCGCAAAAAATAAAAACAAATAGGTCAAGTTCTACTCCATTAGAATTTATTGTAGTCAAATCACTTGATCAGCTAGATACTATCAAATTTATGACGAATAGCGCTATTGGAAAATAGCGGGAATTCTGCTATTTACTATGCGGCTGTACGAAATACAATGCTGGACTTTACAGTCAGCAGTCAGCCCTCTGGCTACCCAAGATAACTCATGTCTTCCCATTGACAAATCAGCAATAAAAGAAGAGCTAGATTTCAGCCCCGACAACTACCTAGCCTATCGATACCAATAGATCTAATTGTAGTATTACAGCTGTTTTTTATACTCCTCCAGAAACAATCGTGACTAATTTTACACTCATATTGGCCCCATACCAGCGATTACTGACTTGTTGAAAAATACTCAATGTGTGCAAATATTTATTAAACAGAGGAGTGCGGACCAAATAACATCTACCTCACGTAGCAGGCAAGTTGCATAGAGCAACAACTAAACGATATTTGGGATATAGGATTGAAATATCGTGAAACCGATACTTGGTATAATTTGTGTGGTTACACCCTATATCGCCAATGACGTACCCCTTTTTAGACCTGTGTTACTACAGGCATACAATCGCGATGATTACAAATTTCTCGATTTAGCGTTTAGAGCGCAAAACACTTCTCTCCCAAGCTATCGACAGAACAGTATTCTTCGTACCTACCAGCTGAAAATCGCATCTTCTTTTTTTATTAGAAAGGCGGCAGATAAAACACAGCCCCCCTACTTCACAAGGGTATTGAAGAAACTAAGTAGTATGGTCTCAAAATGCACTGGAATTGGTTGCTCAGAAGTTGGCTGCCCAAAATATCGCAGAAAGTCCTACAGAGATTTGAAGCATTACGAACATCAAATCCTTCCACAGATTTCATTACACATAATGATTGCTTCAAGTTACTGGATCCAGGCAATCCATGTTCAAGCCCCTTACAGGCAATCTCGGATATCGAGGCAGACCATCAGCAACAAATGAATGCACAGCAAAGCGGCGATACTTATGCGCAACATTATAGTCCGTTCCGTAACGGGAAACTCTGACGAGGCCTGGTCTGATTGGCGCTGGCAAATGCGCAATCGCATCAGCACATTGGATGGCCTAAAGCGATGGATCAATGTTTCTACTTCTGAATCTGACGCTATCCAAAAGCTAAAAGGAATCTATCGGTGGAGTATTACACCCTACTACGCCTCCTTAATGGACCCTGATGACCCTAATTGTCCAATTAGATTGCAGGCAGTTCCCTCACTAGAGGAAACCATCGTACCCGACAGTGCAGACATTGACCCTGTAGGTGATCAGTATTTTCGTAAAACCAACCGCGTCGTACATAAGTACCCAGATCGCGTCATCTTTCTGGTAACGTCTGTTTGCCCTGTTTATTGCCGTCATTGCACAAGGAAATTTCACACCACAACGGTGGGCCCGGAAAGTTATTTTGAACAAGGCGAAGCAACCAGCTGGGATGAGGATATTGCTTACATAGAATCACATCCACAGATTCGCGATGTATTACTCACCGGCGGCGACCCACTGATGTATTCCAACGACCGCTTGGCCAAACTATTGGAGAAGCTGAGAGCAATAAATCATGTGGAAATTATTCGTATTGGCTCACGCTTTCCCGTACTGGCCCCCCAACGTATCACCGACGAATTGTGCGAAATGCTCGCATCATTTCATCCGGTGTGGCTGAACACGCACTTTAATCACCCCAAAGAAGTCACAGAAGAAGCCGCCGCTGCATGCGACCGCTTGCTGAGAGCGGGCGTTCCGGTGGGAAATCAAACAGTGCTTTTAAAAGGCGTAAATAATTCACCGGATGTTATGCGACAATTGATGCTCGCTCTGGTAAAAATACGAGTCAGACCCTACTACCTCTATCACTGCGATAATGTGGTCGGTGTCTCTCACTTTATGACAAGCCTGAAGGAAGGACAGGCGATTTATGAGTCATTGCAGGGGCACATCACGGGTTTTGCGGTCCCTCAATATGTACTTACTACTGAGCTGGGCAAAAACCCGGTCATGCCCTACGAATATGTAAAACAAGGCGATATCGAAGGCGAATGGCACATTCGAAATTTCAGAGGGCAAACGGGTATATATCTGGAGTAACAAAGTGCTAACTACCAGAGAAGGCAATCATAAGTCACAGATTTATTGCGCTGATGCCTTTTGGATGCTCCTGAGATATCCAAAACACCAAGTGTTTGGCAACGGTAGTCTGCACCACAATATATCGTAGAGTTTTACAGGATCCAGGATAACTATAAATGACTGCTTATAGCTGATTCCACAATGCGGTTGATCATGGCCCCATACTGAATACCCGCCAATTCACACATCACGGGCAGTTCAGAAACTTCAGGCCGCAAACCGGGTAGGACATTGACCTCCATAACCATGGGGGCTCCCTGTGCATCATAGCGAATATCAACTCGACCACCATCACGACACTCAAGTACTTCCCAAGTCTTCTGCGCAATTGCTCGAACCTTTAGCGCCTGACCATCGTCAACCAGCCGGCCGGGGAAAGCTCCATCATACTTGTAATAAACAGGTTCATCGCCCAATAACTTTTCCATCACGCCAATGCACTCGGCAGTTGCACCCGTCCCCAAAAAACCCACAGTAAACTCTCGGCCAGGTAGGAATGTTTCAACCAGTACTGGCTGATTAAATCGACTCAAAAGGTATTCACAGCGGTTTTTCAAAGCTGCCTTGTCGATAACTTTGGACTCAGGCGATACCCCCTTACTGGTTCCCTCCCTGAGCGGCTTTGTCATCAAAGGGTATTCAAGCTCCACTCGATTGACATCTGTAACGCTTCGAACAACTGCAAACTGTGCCGTTGGTATACCCATATCCCGCAATATGCGTTTGGTCATCTCCTTATTAAGAGTCACTGTGCTGGCAAATGGATCAGAAAATGTGTACGGTATCTTCCAGGCGTCCAACAAAGCGGGAACCTGTGCTTCGCGCCCCGTTCCATACATCCCCTCAGCAACATTGAACACTAGATCCCAGGTGTTACCTTCAACCAGTTGCTGCGCCAATCTGTAAATATTGCCGACCCGTTCGATATGGTGGCCTGCGCAGGTAAGCGCATCGTGAATCGCATCTATCGTCTCCAGGTAATCAAGTTCAGCGACGTCCTCTTCACTAAACCCCATCCCGAGATAATCATCACGAAGGTCGTAGACTATACCGATACGCATCAATCATGCTCCGCTGCCACTACACAATCTATCGAATGCCGGACTGGAATATTAGCTACGCAACTGATTTTCACTTTAACGCCCCCCAGCCCCTACCCGGAAAAGTGAACGTAAAAAAGAAGTTAATAACCTTCATTAGTACTGAGTTTTGGATAGGGTTGAAGTCGAAAGTACTTGCAAGTAACCATTAATAAAGACAACTAACCAAATGCCGTATTGCCCGTAGAGCTAATTAGCACAAAAGCTATCACGCAAGGTTCTTCACCTCGATTGACCCAATTATGAACTGTCCCCCGCTGGACAAGTGCATCTCCCGCAGACAGCTTCACAACAACCTCATCTCCCATTTCCATCTCGATATTCCCAGACATCACTACCGCATAATCAATGCTGTCAGTTTGGTGAGATCGTGGCGTAACTCCCGGCCCAAATTCTACGACCTTAAAAACCGAGCCTCCCGGAATCGTAGTTCCATCAAATTTTCTCCCGCCGTTGTCTCTACCATCTTCACAAAGCTCTACGGGCAAGTCCTGAGTAGTCCATAACTGCTGCTGAACCATATGAGGCCGCCAACTACTGGTATGCAAACCCTGATCATCTATGAGCACTACTGGCTTTCCCTCTGGGTCGTGCCCTGTAACAACTCGCCGGACATTCACACTCATCGCACTCTCCTTTCTCCTGGGAAGCAACCATCTAGTTACGGGAGAATATAGTTCAGCCAGCAGCTAGCCAGCTTACCGGACAGTGCTGGTATCACCGATGTTGCGAAATCACTATAATCGCGCCCATGTCTGAGTTACCTATTCACAGTATCCTCCCCGAACTGCTCCAGGCCTTGAGAGGGCATAGTAATGTCGTGCTCCAGGCGCCCCCCGGAGCGGGTAAAACGACCGCCGTACCACTGGCATTAATAGATGAGCCTTGGTTGAGCGGAAAGAATATTATTATGCTGGAGCCGCGACGTTTGGCCGCTAGAACGGCAGCGGCGCGCATGGCTAACCAGCTGGGTGAGAAAGTTGGTGATACCGTTGGATTTCAGGTCCGGGGAGAGCGGAAGTCAAGCAAGAAGACTCGCATCCTGGTTGTAACCGAGGGAATTCTCACGCGCCTCTTACAGGCTGACCCTGAATTGGCATCCAGTGCTCTGGTCATATTCGATGAATTTCATGAGCGCAGCCTGCAAGCCGACCTCTCCCTCGCCTTATGTCTTCAGTCCCAGGAGTATCTTCGCGAGGATCTCAAGATTCTGGTGATGTCTGCCACCCTGGATACCAGCGGCATCTCCTCACTACTAAATAACGCACCCATCATATCCAGTGAAGGACGCAGCTATCCCGTCGATATTGAATACTTAAACCAACGAGAAGAGCCCGAGGACAAACGACAAATCCCAGCTTTGATGGCAAGTAAAGTTGTCGCATCCTTAGGCAAACAAGAAGGTAGTGTTCTCGCCTTCCTTCCTGGTGTCGCCGAAATCAAACAGGTTGAGAGCTTATTGGGGGAGCGACTATCTGAGGAAACCGAAAAGGGCCGCATTATTATTGCACCGCTTTTTGGGGATCTGAGCCGTGAGCAGCAGGATCAGGCGATAGCACCAACGGCACCAGGCACGAGAAAAATCGTACTGGCTACAAATGTGGCCGAGACCAGCCTGACGATTGAGGGCATCCGAATAGTTATCGATTCAGGATTAATGCGCGAATCGCGATTTAATCCCAACTGTGGCATGAATCGTTTGGTGACAAGCTCGATTTCCCAGGCCTCAGCTACCCAGCGCACAGGGCGCGCCGGGCGTCTCAGCGCCGGCTACTGTCTGCGACTCTGGAGTGAGGGCCGGCAGCGGTCATTGAGCGCCAAAAATACAGCGGAAATCACCCGCAGTGACCTGGCTCCCCTGGCACTTGAATTAGCCAAATGGGGGGTTACCGATGTCAGCGAGCTCAACTGGCTCGACACACCACCCCCAGGACCTATGGCCCAGGCCCAACAGCTCTTGCAGCAACTGGGGGCACTGGATGACAAACTGCGTATTACCCCTCACGGGAATACCATGCTGGCCTTTGGCGCCCACCCTCGCCTCGCACATATGTTAGTTGCCAGTGTCAGCTGGGGATTGCATGAACAGGCCTGCCTGCTGGCAGCGCTACTATCTGAACGGGATATTTTTCGTGGCGAAGCACGATGGGATCGGGACATTAGCAAACGGATTCAGGCTCTGCAGTCCCAAAGCAACGATCGGTGGGTAGATCGCGGTACTGCTCATAGAATACGCCAGCAGTCTAAAACCTGGCTCTCTCAATTAAAGAAAATTGAGTCAAGTTCAAGTCCTGCGCTACAGAGTATCGATCACTCCGATGAAACTGGTGCCCTGCTTGGACTCGCCTACCCAGACCGTATTGCGAAATCACGCAGTGATACCGGCCGCCGGTTTCTACTCTCCAGTGGCCGAGGCGCACATTTCTCCCATGATGACGCCCTAGCTTTAAGCGAATACCTGGTCATTGCCGAACTGGATGGCCAGGGCCGAGATGCAAGTATCCAGCTGGCAGCAGAGATTTCCCTGCCCGCTTTGAAGTCGCATTTCGCCGCCCAGGTCAAAGAAGAGATTTCAGTTCGCTGGGACGAGACTACCGGCCGCGCTGTCGCCCTACAGCAAACGCAATTGGGGGCGCTGGTTTTACACCAGCGGCCTGCAGCAGATATTCCACCGGAGACCCTCAGTCGCGCATTATTAGAAGCCGTACGAAAGAAAGGTCTCTCCTCCCTCCCCTGGAACACAGAAGCTAACCAGTTACGTTTTCGAGTGGAATTTTTGCGCCAAAGTGAAGTGTCCGGGGATTTTCTCGGCGACACTCGAGTACCAAACTGGAGTGATGAGGCTCTATTGGAGACCATGGAGGATTGGCTGTTACCTCATTTGCAGGGGTTCAGCAAACTTGAGCAGCTAGGGCAGCTTGACTTGCAAAGCATCTTGCGCGGACAGCTTGAGTGGGACCTGCAACAAAAACTCGATGACTTGGCCCCCAGTCACTACCTGGTTCCCAGTGGCTCCCGGATAAGAATCGACTACGGAGAAACCCCACCTGTTTTGGCTGTGCGCCTGCAGGAGCTATTTGGATTGGCACAAACTCCAACAATTCTAAAAAACCGCTATCCATTGATGATTCATTTACTCTCTCCGGCACGGCGCCCCGTTCAAATTACCCGTGACCTGGTGAATTTCTGGGCCAATACTTACCAAGAGGTAAAGAAGGAGCTGCGTATCAAATACCAGAAACACTATTGGCCCGATGATCCCCTGACGGCTGAGGCTACTACTAAAACGAAGAAGAGAATGGATATGGGACGGTAGTTCTTTTTTTAGATTCACTGCCCCTGGGCAGCAAAATTACTTTCTGGGCGGCGGTTAAGTTAACATTCAGCAACAACCGGATAGCATAAGCTGCCGCAAGGGATAGGAACTCGCGCCAATAGAGATAGTCTGAATTATTTTGGCCCGCAGCGACGCCCCAAAACCAGAACAAACTCTAACTCGTAGCAATGGAGATGTATTTTGCGCCGAATACTCTTAGCAGCTCTCAGCCCATTACTGATATTTGGCTGTAGCCTCGATGATCTTCCCGATGATTTGAATCAGTCAACTATCAAGTACGATAAGGAAATGCGTTACCTGGTAGAGGATATCAGCGCCTACGCCAAGGGCATCAACCGTCACTTTCTCATCGTACCCCAGAATGGGGTTGAGTTGATTACTACGACAACCACTACCACTGGTCCCGTCGATGAAGCCTACCTGGATGCCACAGACGGCATTGCACAGGAGGCCCTCTTCTTTGGCGCAAATGGTGTTGTCAACGAGCCCACCAGCGAGTCAGAAACCAAGCGCCTGCAAACTTACCTGGACTTGGCGAAAGATGAAGGGGATACAATCCTAATCACGGACTTCACCAATATTGAGCGGGATATTCAAGAGTCATATGAGAATAACGAAGAAGCTGGGTATATTTCTTTTGCCGCAGATAGCGAACTCCTGAACGATGTACCGCTATATCCCGATGAGCCCTTCAATGTTAACTCTCTGGACATTGATGACCTTGAGGAAGCCAAAAACTTTATCAATATCACCAATACCAGCAACTACTCTACGCCTCAAGATTTCATCGATAAACTGAGTGAAACCGATTACGACATATTGATAATCGACTTTTTCTTTGACGGTGAACCTTACACAGAAGAACAAATTGAGCAGCTCAGGGTAAAAGAAAATGGTGGGCGCCGCTTAGTGCTGGCCTATGTCAATGTCGGCGAGGCACAAGACGATCGTTATTACTGGAAATCCTATTGGTACAACACCCCTCCCGAATGGCTATTGGGAGAAGTACCCGGTGAGTCAGGCAATTACTATGTGAAGTACTGGCAGGAGGGCTGGCAGAAAATTATCTTCGGCAACGATGATTCTTATATTTATATGATCGTTGATGCAGGATTCGATGGGGCCTATATGGATGGAATCGATGCATTTGAATACTTCGATTCCGACGATGAGTAATCATTAGGCCCCAACGCTTTCACTCAGCAGGTATCAGGCCTGCTGAGCTTCCTTATATTGAGTCACATACTGGGAAAGCCGCCCGGACATTTCCTCTGCCAATTTTTGCAGGGCGTTGAGCGGGCGTATCATCACCTCAAACTCAATAATCTTGCCTTCATCATTAAAGCGGATAATATCCAATCCCTTCAGACTCTTATCACCGATGGAGGCTGCGAATTCAAGAGCCAGATCGTGTCCCGATTCGGTAGTAAATTCACGGTCGTATTCAAAACTCTCAAAAACCTGCATCACCGTATTGAGAATCAGGCACACAGCAGCGGAGCTGTGGTAGGGCTTAAAAAATGCCGGTGAACGAAAAACAGCATCTTCTGCAACGATCGCTGGCAAGCGACTCAGATCTCGCGCAGCGACCATCTCGTGCCATAGGGCAATAGATTCCGCTATTTTATTATTGGAATTGTTCATTGGAGACTTCCTCTTCACTCACTTGTTTTTGTAAAAATTCTCTCCCATCAGCACACCCCAACTCGTAAGTTTTTTGGGCTAGCTCAGGATTTGTGTAATCCCAAACACTGATGAATGGCGGTTTCGAGGGCTGGACATAAGTCCAATCCTGATCGCCGTTACGATGTGTAAATATGTCTGGGAACTGATCGTAACGACGGGTCAACAACACCAGCACCCTTCCCTTTCCATTATCCAGCCCTGCCACAGGGATGTTATCTACCACCCCACCATCGAGTGCTGTTCGCCCCCGCAACTTAAGTCTTGGGGTGAATGGCGGCGTACAGGAGGAGCACAAAATCAGGTCCACCAACTCCTCAATACTGGAACAATCCCGGGCTCGATAAAATTGCTGCTTAAAACCTAAGCGCTGGGCGATCTTGGGGTGAAGGCTGCGTAAAAAATGCTTATCGGCATAGTAGGCCATGGCCCCCACTCCAAAAGCCAAACCTCCAGATAGGCCTTTTGGTGGGTGAACAACCGCAATTCGCAACTCTGCGCCCTGCTGAAGGGTCTCCAGTCCATCGCGAAACAGCTCTAACATCGCATTGCGGTAGATTCCATATTGGGGGAACACAGGTTCTTTACCAAAAAGGTTTCCCCAATAAGCATTTTTTTCATTAGTCTCGAACGCAGTCCAGAAATGCTCTCGAGCCTCCTCCGTCTTACCCATCAGCACCAGGCTCGACATTAGGCCCCCTGCCGAAACCGCAGTAACCACCTTCGGAGAAAGACTAATTTCGTTGGCTATGGACTCCCAAAAGCCAATCTGCCAGGTACACCGCCCACCACCACCGGCAAAAACAACTTGGTCAAACATGATCGCGCTTCCCTGCAGCAGCCTTCCGACAGGAACTTCCTGAGTCCATTCTGTGTTTTACATCCTCTCAAGTGCAGTTTCAGGCCGCTCTTTGCGTTACCGCCAACACTTTTGACCAATTAGTTTCAGCCTTCATGATGACATATTGATGACGACAACAATATGCAACTAATTGCATAAGCTAATCGAATCACAAGCATTGTGCAACTGATCGTCTTGACCCTGAACTCACTGAATACTCAAATTTCCACCAGGCGTTCCTTACCGGACACAAGCGCATCAAGAAAGGCATAACCGTCTGCAACCCCAATTTTCAAGGTGTGCCTCAGCGCACTGGGGTCAGCAAAATTCCACATCCCGATGGGCAACGGACTGGAAGGCTGAACATAAGTCCACACCTGATCCCCCCTTTGCACACTGAAACTGTTCGGTAGGTGTGGAAAGCTCCCTGTATCCAAAATCAGAACCCGCCCTTTGCTAGCATCCAAGCCGGCGACCGGAGCATTACCTACCAGAGCTCCATCCAGCACCTCTGCACCATCAAGCGACAACCTTGGGGATATGGGGGGGGCACAGCAGGAACTCAAAATAAGCTGCTCAAGATCTGTCCCATCTTTGCATTTACTCACGGGGTGAAACATTTGGCGGAACCCAAGATGTAACGCTGTATTTGGATGCAAGTCGTGAAAGATGTGTTTGTTAGAGTAGAAAATTGCCAGCCCCAGTGTTAAAGCGAGAGGCACAGGCAACCATTCCGGGGGATAGGTCACTGCAATTCTGAGGTCGGCAGATTGACGTAGAGGCTCAAGGCTATCGTGGAAAAATTCATGCACCCCTTTGCGATAGATCTCAAAGTGCGGAAAAATTGGTTCTTTACGGAATGAATTATTCCAGTAGAAATTCCTCTCATTTTTTTTGCAAGCAGAGTGAAAGTAATTAACACCCTCACGGCAGCGGTCCGTAAGCATGAGTGCCGCTACCATGCTGCCTCCGGATGCAGCACAAACAACTTTTGGCCGGATCGGTAATTCGCGACTTAGGGATAACAAAAAACCAAGCTGCCAAGTGCAACGGCTTCCTCCGCCACCAAAAACCATTTGATCAAACATGACGACACCCTCTAAAAAAGGCTATCGCAACAAATACGGGTATTTTTGATTTTAGGCAGGAGTTTTTGTCTCTATCGCCACCAAGCGTTAAAGCGAGATCACAGTTAATGGCTCTATCCCAACTATTACGCATCTCAATCAGCAAACCTGCCAACCACCTTGATACAAATAGATATAAAAAAGGCTTCACTTTTCAAACCAACTAGGCATTGAGACTAAAGGTGTCTTTATCTCAACACTCAGTGCAAACTTATGAGTAACTTTAAGATCGTAACCTTCCAATCAGTAATTCAAGATATCCCCAGTCATATCAGGGAGGACTCTCAAGTAACCGCCCTTCGCCACTCAGTGCCGCTAAAAATGCACGGCCATCTGCAATCCCCATACGGAAAGTATCTTTCACCTCTTCCGGACTGGCAAAATCCCAAACATTAAGTGGAACATGTCCAGAGGGCTGAACATATGTCCATTCCTGGTTAAATTTTTGTACCGTAAAACGGTCCGGCAGCTGTGGGAAACGTCGGGTTAGCAAAATAAGCACCCGTCCTTCAGCGGTATCCAGCCCACCAATAGGCACACTATCTACAACCCCTCCATCCAATACCTCTGCACCGCCCTGCTTCAGACGCGGAGTCAGAGGTGGCGTGCAGGATGAAGTAATAACCAGCTTCTCTAACTGGGACGGATCTGAACAGTGACGAACTTTATAAAAAGATTGGCGGAAGCCCAATTTAAGTGCAGTAGTGGGGTGAAGGTTCGGGAAAATATAAGTATCAGAGTAATCAATTGCTGCTCCAATCATTAACGCGATCGGACCAGGCAGCCATTTCGGCGAAGTACTGACTCCAATACGTAGGTCTGAGGCTTCCCTAAGTTGATCAAAGCCTCCAGAAAATAAGTCGCTTAATGCTCGCCGATAAATTGTATAGTGCGGGAATACTGGGTCCTTGCGAAACATATTGCCCCAATGGATATTTTTCCCATTGGACTTAAATGCCGAAACGAAGTAATCCACCCCGTCGAGTGACCTGCCCATCAGAACCAGGCTGGCAACCAGGGAGCCAGCGGATACTGCACTGACCACCCGAGGTGCCAGATCAATTTCCTTTGCAACCGACTCCCAAAAGCCGATCTGCCAGGTACAGCGCACGCCGCCACCGGCAAACACCACTTGGTCAAACATAGATTGTTCTTCCCTGGAGTTGGCGCACAAGCAATCACTAGCATGACCAATCACTGGATCGCTGCACCGGCACTTTACATTGCCCCAGCGCCTCAAAAGCACCGAGGAATATTTCAAATATATACAGTGTGGGAGTAGTTCGTAGGGAGGCTTACGCGGGATCTAACCTGAGAGGTTCACTGCAATAAAAAAGGCGAACACAAGGTTCGCCTTTTTCTTTTGAGCCACTTGGCCGACTCAGAATGGTCTCAGGAACTCAGTAGTAAGCCTGGGACTTGTCGGTGTGGTCAGTAATATCTTTCACGCCTGCTAATTCGGGGATTTTCTCTTTGAGAGTCTTTTCCACGCCTTCCTTTAAGGTCATATCAACCATGCCACAACCCTGACAGCCGCCACCAAACTTCAACACAGCAAACATATCCTCGGTCACTTCTACCAGGCTTACCTGGCCACCGTGAGCTGCCAGGCCCGGATTAACCTCGTTGTACAAAACATAGTTAATACGATCCTGGATAGGGCTGTCGTCAGTAATTTTCGGCATACGGGAGTTGGGCGCGCGAATCGTCAACTGCCCGCCCATCTTGTCCGAAGAGTAATCGACCCGAGCATCATCCAGATAGGGAACGCTGCGCCCTTCGAAGTAAGCTTTGAGACCGTTCATTTCCAACATCACATCACCTTCTTCCTCCTCTCCCGGGCGGCAGTAGGCGATACAGGTCTCGGCGTTAGGCGTGCCGGGACTGGAAACAAACATGCGAATGGCAATTCCCTCACAGTCCTGTTTGGCCAACAGCTCTTTCAGGTATTCCTGAGCGGGTTCAGTAATAGTGACATTCAAATCAGACATATAGGCTCTCAAATAACCAAGCTTCTTTGTCGGGTATTCTACTCTCAGAAAGACTCAAGGGAAACCGGTCAGTTGGAACCCTTTCGACCGACCGGCCTCACCACTCTCCTAGGTGGGGATAAATCCCATAAGAGTCTGGGCGGTTTCCTCTGAAGAGGCCGGATTTTGACCAGTTACCAGTTTGCCGTCTACCACTACATAGGGTGCCCAATCACCACTTTTGGAGTAGTTTCCACCATTTCCCTTGAGCATATCCTCAACCAGGAAAGGCACGACATCCACCAGTTCAACCGCAGCCTCTTCCGAGTTGGCAAACCCGGTCACACCTTTTCCCGACACCAGGTAAGCGCCATCCTGACGGCGTGTATGACGGAAAATGCCCGGAGCATGGCACACAGCACCGATCGGCTTGTCTGCGGCAAAAAAGTTCTCAATCAGTGCAATTGAGACCGGGTCTTCCGCAAGATCCCACAAGGGACCATGGCCACCGGGATAAAAGACTGCATCAAAATCAGACTCATTCATATCAGCCAATTTGTGGGTATTGGCCAGAACCTGCTGAGCATCGGCATCAGCCTGAAAGCGATGAGTCGCCTCCGTCTGAAAATCCGGTTCATCACTCTTGGGATCGAGAGGCGGCTGCCCGCCTTTTGGAGAGGCCAGGATCACTTCAGCACCGGCGTCCTTGAAGATGTAGTAAGGTGCGGCAAACTCCTCCAGCCAAAACCCCGTTTTCTTACCGGTATTCCCCAGTTCATCGTGGGAAGTCAGAACCATCAGTATTTTCATATTTCTGTCCTTATAAACTTTGTCAGCTTTGCTTCAATCATCATTGCCTATGCGCACAACTAACTTGCCGAAGTTCTTTCCTTCCAGAAGCCCGATAAATGCATTGGGTGTTTCTTCCAACCCTTCGACCATATCCTCAAGATATTTAATACTGCCTTCCGCAACCCACTGGCTTAATGTACGCACCGCTTCATGAAAACGTTCGTAGTAATCGAAAATAATAAAGCCTTGGATTTTCAAGCGTTTGGTCAGTACATCCCGCATTAACAAACTGGTCCGATCCGGGCCTTGCGGCAATGAGGTTGCGTTGTACTGAGAGATAAGCCCACATACAGGAATCCGCGCAAAATCATTTAATAGCGGTTGCACCGCATCAAAGACCTTGCCACCAACACTTTCAAAATAGATATCGATACCGTCAGGGCAAGCCGCAGCCAATTGATCGACAAAATCTTCGGCGCGGTGATCCAGGCACAGGTCGAAGCCCAACTCCTCTACCGCATAGCGACACTTTTCCTCACCTCCAGCAACACCGATTACCCGGCACCCTTGCAACTTGCCGATTTGTCCAACTGTTGCCCCCACAGGACCGGTAGCAGCTGCAACTACCAGAGTCTCTCCTTCTTTTGGCTCCCCAATTTCCAGCAAGCCAAAGTAGGCAGTGATTCCCGGCATACCCAGCACTCCCAGGGAGAAGGAGGGGTAATCCGGATTTTTACCCAAGTTAATCAACCCGGTACCATCAGAAATGGCGTAGTCCTGCCAGCCGCTATAACTGAGTATCCAATCCCCCTCCTCGAAGCCATTCAATCGGGACTCAACCACACGGCTCACCGTCCCTCCAACCATGGTCTCTCCCAGTGAAACAGGCTCTGCATAGGACTTCGCATCACTCATTCGCCCCCTCATATAGGGATCGAGCGATAGGAATACTGTGCGCAACAGCACCTCGCCGACCTCCGGCTTGACCACAGGGGCATGCTCCAGGCGGAAGTTATCTGTCGTCGGGGCACCTTCAGGGCGGGATGCCAATACCAGGCGGCGGTTTATATCGCTCGATTGCATTCTCTATTCTCCATAACTTCGTAAAATGGAAGTCAAAGTCGCCAAATTAGACCGGTCGTCTAGAAAGGCGCCATAAAAATACCCGCAACGGTTTTCCCCTCGCGGGCTCAGTAAAAAACTCAGTGTTTTCCCAGTATCTCCTGGGTCGCCAGCATCGCCTCTGCCATTGGCGTATCGTTGCGGTTTAACTTGGCCAACAGGCTGGCTCCCAGCCACAGCTGGTACAGGGAAGCTGCGGTGGCACGGGCATTGAGGGTGCTAGGCAGAGAACCGTCTTCCCCTGCCAGCTCAATACAGTTCTGGAGCTTCTGAATAATATGCTCAGTCCCATCTCTGAGGATAACCCGCATCGATTCAGACAGGTCTGCCACCTCAGCGCTAAGCTTAACCACCAGGCAGCGGTGTGCATCGTAACGCTCCCCACTACTCTTCTGCCAAGCATCAAAATAGGCCAATAAATTATCGGCGGCAGATTGATCCCGGGAGGAAAAGGCAACGTCCATCTGTTCCAGGTAGCTGCGAAAATAATCTTCCAGCAGAGCCTCGCCAAATTGCTCCTTGGACTTAAAGTAGTGATAAAAGGATCCCTTTGGCACACCGGCGGTTTTGAGAATTTCACTCAAACCCACACCGGAGAAGCCTTTTACGGCCATCACGGTATAACCGGTATCCAACAAATGTTGGCGAGTATCTTCATAGCTGCTTTTCATGCCTAGCACTCTACGCAAAACTAGACCGGTCGTCTAGGGATTTATAGTGATTAGGCGCTGTGAAGTATCTATTAATTGCTCAACTTTAATCAAAATTGCTCTGTTATTGTGGTGGATCAACCAAAAAGGCGTAAGTCGCAGCCAGTGAGTGGGCGTGACTGTGCTAAGATTGGCGCCATTCCCACCATCGGCAAAAGATCGACAATATAAGGATTGGTAAATGTCCCAGCAGTCCCGTGACCAACGTCTCGAGCAAATTAATGCCGCGCTTGCGCAGCGTATCCTGATCCTGGATGGCGCTATGGGGACGATGATCCAGAGGGAGAAGCTGGAAGAGGCCGATTACCGGGGTGAGCGCTTCGCCGACTTCCCACGCGATTTGAAAGGCAATAACGACCTGCTCAGCCTGACCCGCCCGGAGCTAATCGAAAAGATTCACCGGGAGTACCTTGAGGCGGGCGCGGACATTATCGAAACCAATACTTTTAACGCGACCCAGCTGTCCCAATCTGATTACGATATGGAACACCTGGTGGTAGAGATCAACCGGGCCTCCGCAGAGATCGCGCGCCGTGCAGCAGATGCACTCTCTACCCCAGAGCGCCCGCGCTGGGTAGCCGGGGTCATCGGCCCCACTTCCCGCACCGCCAGTATTTCACCAGACGTCAATGATCCAGGGGCACGCAATGTCACTTTCGATGAACTGGTAGAAAACTATGTAGAAGCGGGCCGTGCTTTGGTCGAAGGCGGCAGCGACCTGATCTTAATCGAAACCATTTTTGACACCCTCAATGCCAAGGCCGCTATCTATGCCATGCAGCAGCTCTTTGAGGAGCTGGGTTTCGAACTGCCAATTATGATTTCCGGCACCATTACCGATGCCTCTGGCCGCACCCTTTCCGGCCAGACGACCGAAGCTTTTTACTATTCTGTTGCCCACGCAAAGCCAATTTCTGTGGGGCTCAACTGTGCCCTGGGCGCCACCGAATTGCGCCCTTATGTGGAAGCCTTATCGGGCGCCTGTACCTCTAATGTCTCCGCCCACCCCAACGCGGGATTGCCCAATGAGTTTGGCGAATACGACGAAACCCCAGAGCAGACCGCCGCAATCGTAGCGGAATTTGCCCGCAGCGGATTTATTAATATCCTCGGCGGCTGTTGTGGCACCACCCCCGATCATATTCGTGCAATTGCCGACGCAGTGGCCGATATACCCCCACGACAGCAGCCGGAAATAAAACCTGCTCTGCGCCTGTCCGGACTGGAGCCATTTGTCGCCGATGAAAACGCCCTATTCGTCAATGTGGGCGAGCGCTGCAACGTCACTGGCTCCGCCCGATTTAAGCGCCTGATCCTTGAAGAGGACTACGACACCGCCCTGCAAGTGGCGGCGGCCCAGGTGGAAGATGGTGCGCAGGTAATCGACTTCAATATGGATGAGGCGATGCTGGATGCCCTCGCCGCTATGCGCCGCTTCCTCAACCTTGCCGCTACCGAACCGGATATCGCCAAGGTGCCATTTATGGTGGACTCCTCCAAGTGGGAGGTGATCGAGGCCGGCCTGCAATGCATCCAGGGCAAGCCCATTGTGAACTCCATCAGCCTCAAGGAAGGCAAAGAGGAGTTTATCGAAAAGGCCCAACTGTGCCTGCGCTACGGTGCGGCTGTGGTGGTGATGGCTTTTGATGAAGATGGCCAGGCGGATACTTTCGAGCGCAAAATTGAGATCTGCAAGCGCAGCTACGATGTGCTGGTCGATGAAGTCGGCTTCGATCCCACCGATATTATTTTCGACCCGAATATTTTTGCTGTCGCCACCGGTATTGAGGAACACAATAATTACGCGGTGGACTTTATTGAGGCGTGCCGCTGGATTCGCGCAAACCTGCCCGGTGCCCAGATCAGTGGCGGCGTCTCCAATGTTTCCTTCTCTTTCCGGGGCAACAATCCAGTACGTGAAGCCATTCATTCAGTATTCCTGTTTCACGCTATTAAAGCCGGCCTGAATATGGGTATCGTGAACGCCGGGCAGTTGGCGGTTTACGACGAACTCCCAGAGGAGCTGCGGGAAAAAGTTGAGGATGTGATCCTCAACCGCAGCCCGGATGCCACTGAAGCCCTGTTGGACATTGCCCCCAAATACCAAGGGGATGGCGGTGGTGCGGCGCGCAAAGAGGACCTGAGCTGGCGCAAATTGCCCGTGAAGGAACGCTTGGCACACTCCCTTGTGAAAGGCATTAACAACTATATCGAGGAAGATACCGAAGAGGCCCGCGCAAGTTCCTCACGCCCACTGGATGTGATCGAAGGTCCACTGATGGACGGTATGAATATTGTCGGCGACCTGTTTGGCGAAGGGAAAATGTTCTTGCCCCAGGTAGTGAAATCCGCCCGGGTTATGAAACAGGCGGTAGCCTACCTGCAACCCTATATTGAAGCGGAAAAAACCGAAGACAGCCGCTCCAACGGCCGTATCCTGATGGCCACTGTTAAAGGGGATGTGCACGATATCGGCAAAAATATTGTGGGTGTGGTGCTGGCCTGCAACAACTATGAAGTAATCGACCTCGGCGTGATGGTGCCAGCGGAAACCATTTTGCAAACTGCAAAGGAAAAGGAGTGTGACATTATCGGCCTGTCCGGCCTGATCACCCCCTCCCTGGATGAAATGGTTCACGTAGCCGCCGAGATGGAGCGCCAGGGGTTTGATATCCCATTATTGATCGGCGGAGCCACCACCTCCAAAGCCCATACCGCCGTAAAAATTGATCCCCAATTCCATCGCAACCAGGTGGTGTATGTAGCCGATGCATCCCGCGCCGTAGGCATGGCCAGCAGCCTGATTTCCAATGAGCTGCGCCCAGCCTTTGTGGAAAAAATCCAGGCCGAGTATGAAAAGGTGCGCACCCGCACCGCCAACCGCAAGCGCAATGACACCCGCTTAACCTACGAGGAAGCGCGGGATACCGCTCCGGAATTTGATTGGAAAAACTACCAGCCAGCACGACCCAACAAGCTGGGCCTCACCGTGATCGACGATTTCCCTCTGGAGAAACTGCTCGACACTATGGACTGGACGCCTTTCTTTATTTCCTGGGATTTGGCGGGTAAATTCCCGGCAATCCTTGAAGACGAAATTGTGGGAGAAGCCGCAACCGATCTCTACGACAACGCCCAGCGCATGTTGAAAGAGATTATCGATAAAAAGCTATTGCGCGCACGGGCCGTATTCGGCCTATGGCCAGCCAATAGCGTCGGCGACGATATCATCGTCTACAAGGATGAAAGCCGCAGTGAGGAGCTGGCTCGCCTTCACCATATGCGCCAGCAGGTACAGAAACGCGGTGGTGATGGCCTTTGCCGCTCCCTGGCAGATTTCGTCGCGCCGCTTGAGTCCGGCCAAATAGACTATGTGGGCGGCTTCGCGGTTACCACTGGCATCGGCGCAGACGAGTTAGCAGACACCTACGAAGCCAAGCACGACGATTACAACGCCATTATGGTAAAGGCCCTGGCAGACCGTATGGCAGAGTCCTTTGCTGAGACACTGCACCGTTTGGTGCGAAAAGAATATTGGGGCTATGCCGAAGACGAAACCCTCAGCAATGAGGAGCTGATCAAGGAAGCCTACCAGGGCATCCGCCCAGCCCCGGGCTATCCAGCCTGTCCCGATCATTCGGAAAAAGCTACCCTGTTCAAATTGCTACAAGCGGAGCAAAATGCAGGCGTCAGCCTTACCGAGCACTTTGCCATGATGCCCGCAGCTGCGGTGAGCGGTTGGTACTTCGCCCACCCCCAGGCAAAGTACTTCAATGTGGGCAAGATCGGCAGGGATCAGTTGCAAAGCCTGGCTAAACGAAAAGGGGTCAGCGAACCGGAATTGGAGCGCTGGCTACGTCCCAACCTCGAGGAGTGAGCCTGTGGAAGATAATAATAAGAAAGCGAAAAAGCCCAATTTCGGCCAGGTGGTAGTCAGTACCCTGGCCGCCGCGATTGGCGTGCAGAGTGATAAAAACCGAGAAAGGGATTTTCAAAGTGGCAGTATTATGACGTACGTTATTGCCGGCGTTGTTTTTACCGCCGTATTTGTAATCGGATTGGCTCTAATTGTGAAAATAGTACTCGGCAATATGGGCTAAAAGCGCAGAGTGCTTTCCATCAGCTAGCAGCTACACAAATAAGCCGAGCGAAATGTCTATCGCTAATGCCCGGGACTACACAACTCCGGGCCAGCGGCGGGCTAGCGCGTGGCCACCCAAAAAACACAGGTGGCTACGAAAATTGCGACCAGTGCTACAGCAGCAATTGCATCCACTACATTATCGTCTTCAGAAACTACAGCTACTTCATCATTCATCGAATCTCTCCGATCGTTCTTTATTGTTATTTAAAGTAGTTGGGCCGCTGGATGCGGCAACCCAAGTAGAGCAAATCAAGTCATCAGTTGCAAGGCGGGGCCGGCAAACAACCTTACCAACCCAACTGCCTCTCTACGCCTGCCCGGAATAGAGAGCGATATGAAACCCTCCGGTGAGAGCCTGGCCAGTCTTAGCAACCTGTGTACGGCTGTTAATATCGACATTCAGATTGCCCCATTTATTTGGGGAAACTGACATAATTCCATTAACACCTTTGCCCTTGTTAACACTCGTCATATTGCAAAACACCACGGCTCCACCACCACTCTTGTTCGTCGCCAGAGAACCTGGACTCGGGCTTGAGCCATCGGAAATCAGAATATGTACATCGACAGTTTTACCACCCAGCGAGTTTTTTAGAATCCTATTGTTATGATCCAAACAAATATCAATGCCAAAAGTTAAGCCCTTGTACGAAAAAGTACTGTCACTTGCCTTGGTCGAAAAAGCATCATCCGTCTGATACTTATCATTGCCAACTTTATATTTCTTCAGCAGGAAATTGCCACCGGCCAGGATAGGAGCAATGCTCAAGTAAGATGCTGAAGAAAAACATCCACCACCTTTTGTGTAAGCAATAGTCCCTGCAACAATCAAAATGTTCGGGTACTGACGGGAAGCTCTGCGCAGGCCGGAATAAATATCACCCTTGGAGCCCTTGCTTAAAGAGTCGATGTGATTAGTTTTTGCTTTAGAGGCATACCCTGAAAAGTAATACTCCGGCGCAACCAACATCTTGATATATTTATCGTCGGAGTACTCTTGCATCATGGCTTTAGCGCGAGCCAACGCCCCCTCAAACACATCGAAATTACTGTTACTCACACCAGTAAACTTTGATGAATCATCAAACTCAATCATCGCCGCAAGGATATGTTTAGCCATCCCGCTTACCTCTTATATTTTTTTAGGAATTCACTCACTGACTTACCCACTGGCCAGTCTCATATGTGACTGGCGATTCGCACTTTATATCACCGCAAGTAAACTGAGAGGCGGTATCAATTCACAGCTAACCGAATTAGCGTCGATTTGCCAGGGCCCCGAAGTGGAGTCGCTACACTCAACAGGTAAGTTGCGGCTAAAAAACAGACAGGACGGCATAGATAGCCATTACTCCAACGCTCCTCGAATCTGCAACAACAGACAAGCACTATGCTGATAAATCTCTCTTATAACTGTTGGTTACAGATATAGCGGAAAATATTGTTATTTATTGCATAAGAGCGCTGGTATGTTATGCGCCAGCGGAGAATCGTCCGGGGCCTGCCCCTTTCTCCACCATCAGCGCACAAAGGCAATGGAATCAAGCTGTTATGTATCGATACGACGACCGGGACCGCGCCATCATCAACGATCGCGTAGCCCAGTTCCGCGGCCAAACGGAACGTTACCTTGCCGGCGAGTTGAGCGAGGAGCAATTCCTGCCGCTGCGCCTGCAAAATGGCCTCTATATTCAGCGACTGGCCCCCATGTTGCGTATTGCCGTTCCCTACGGCCTGCTCAACAGTGCCCAGTTACGCCGCCTCGCTCGCGTAAGCCGCGACTACGATAAAGGCTACGCCCACTTCACTACGCGCCAGAACCTCCAGTACAACTGGCCGCAGCTGGAAGATGTACCCGCTATTCTCGATGAACTGGCGGAAGTGGAAATGCACGCGGTACAAACCAGCGGCAACTGTATCCGAAATACCACCTCGGACCCCTACGCCGGCATTGCGCTCGACGAGATTGCCGACCCGCGCCCCTACTGCGAGTTGATTCGCCAGTGGTCTACATTCCATCCGGAATTCGCTTTCTTGCCGCGCAAGTTCAAGATCGCCGTCAGTGGTTCAGAACAGGACCGCGCCGCCATCCGTGTACACGATATCGGTGTACAGATCGTCAAGCGCGGTGAAGAGATTGGCTTCCAGGTATTGGTAGGTGGCGGTCAGGGCCGCACACCGGTTATTGCCGAGACCATCCGCGACTTCCTGCCGGAAGAAGACCTGCTCTCTTACCTTGAAGCGATTGTCCGCGTTTACAACCAGCTGGGTCGTCGCGACAACAAGTACAAAGCGCGCATTAAAATTCTGGTCAAGGCCCTCGGCCCGGAAGAGTTCGGCCGCCGCGTGGAAGAAGAGTGGCAACACATTAAAGACGGCGCTGAAAAGTTAACCCAGGAAGCATTGGATTGGGCTAAATCCTTCTTCACTGCCCCGGAATATCGCGAGTTTGACGGATCAGCTGCTGAAGCTGCACTGCAACAACAAGCTGACAGCGACAAAGCCTTTGCCCGCTGGCTTGAACGCAACACCTACCCGCACCGGGTACCCGGTTATCGCGCGATTAAGTTGTCCACCAAACCCACTGGTGTACCCCCAGGTGATGTAACCGATGCCCAATTAGAGGCTATTGCCGATCTCGCCGATACTTTTAGCTTTGGTGAAGCTCGGGTAACTCACGACCAGAATGTGGTACTCGCAGACGTCGAACAGGACAAACTGTTTGAACTCTGGCAACAGGCCCGCAAGCACGGCTTCGCCACACCGAATATCGGCACCCTGACCGATATGATTTGCTGCCCCGGCGGTGACTACTGCTCACTTGCCAACGCCAAGTCCATCCCAGTAGCCGAAGCCATCCAGCGTCGCTTTGACGATATGGACTACCTGTACGACCTGGGTGACCTCAACCTCAATATCTCTGGCTGTATGAATGCCTGTGGCCACCACCACGTGGGACATATCGGCATCCTCGGCGTCGATAAAAAAGGCGAAGAGTTCTACCAAATTCAGCTGGGCGGCAGTGCATCCAACGAGGCCAGCCTGGCTAAAGTATTGGGCCCCAGTTTCTCCCGCGCTGAAGTGCCAGACGTGATCAGCAAAATCCTCGACCTCTATGTCGAGCAACGCCAAACGGAAGAGCCCTTTATCGACACCTACAACCGCATCGGCCTTCAGCCCTTCAAGGAGAGAGTTTATGCCAAAGCCAGCTAAACTGGGCCCACAGCCGGGCAACCCCGCAGAACTGATCATCGATGGCGAAGTAAAGACCAACGAATGGCAGCTGGTACCCCAACTTGAAGCGGGAGAGGAGTTGAACCCAAGCACCCTGCCCTCCGGCAAAATTATCCTGCCACTGCGACAGTGGCTGGCGCATCGCGATGCGCTGTCATCCCGCAGTGACGAAGTCGGTGTTTGGCTGGACAGTGAAGAAGGTGCCGAGCAGATTGCGGAAGAAGCTCCCAAATTGCCGGTAATTGCCGTGCACTTCCCGGCATTTGCCGACGGTCGAGGCTTTACCGCCGGACGCATGCTGCGCGAGCGCTACAGCTTTACCGGAGAGTTACGCGCAGTAGGCGGATTTATGCGAGACCAGCTGACCTATTTACAACGCTGCGGCTTCAATGCCTACGCATTTGAAGGTGAGCAGCCTCTGGCAAGCCTTAAAGACTCGATGAGCGATTTTGGCGATAGCTACCAAACAGGGGTAGACCAACCGCTGCCCATGTTCCGTCGCCGCTTCTAAAGCTCAATTTAGACCTCTGAATACTCAGAGGTCTAAATTTCCACTTCCATCACGCCTCCAGCCCCAATCCATTGAGCGCAAACTCCAAAGAGGGCTCCACCTCCTTGAGTTCTCGCCCGGATCGCAATACCGATGCTGTGCCATGCAACAAGGTAATCAGGTATATAGCGCACTCCTCGGCACGCCGATCCAGCCCTATAGCCTGGGACTCTTTATCAAAACGAAACAAGTCAACCAGTTGCTTTACCGCTTCTGCGTCAGCAGCTTTTAAAGCGTCAATGGCATCAGAAGGCAAAGCATCACCGGCAGTTTCCGATAATCCAAACGCCAGATAACAACCCCTCGGGGTTCCCTCCCCGGCCTGTCCTTTAACGGTAGCCAGCAAATAACTATGCAATCGCTGCCGTAACGGCACTCCCTCTTCCGTCAGGAACTGCATACGATCTTTGGCATATCTATCCAAGTATTGCCCCAATGAAAGAACAAACAGTTTCTCTTTATTACCAAAGGAAGAATACAGACTGGGCTTATTAATCCCCATAACCTTGGTCAGGTCGGCCATTGAGGCGCCCACATAGCCCTTTTTCCAAAAGACTTTCGTTGCTGATTCCAGCGCATGCGCCTTATCAAACTCCGGCTTGCGTCCCGCCATTGGCAATCTCCCAAAAATTGTTTTGACAATATTGTACCGATCGGTAAGACTTAGCTCAAACCTTACCGATCGGTACAGTATTGATCAACCCTTCACAGGAGAACAGAATTGAGCATTTCAATCGAAGGAAAAACTGCCCTTGTAACTGGAGCGAATCGCGGAATTGGCAAGGCAATTGTTGAGCGCTTTCTCGACGGTGGCGCAAAAAAAGTCTATCTGGCCGTGCGCAACCCGGAGACAACGACAGAACTGACAGAAAAATATGGCGACAAAGTAATCACATTGGAACTCGATGTGGCAAAAGCCCAAAGTGTAGGGGCGGCGGCAAAGGCGATTCAGGAATTGGATATTCTGGTGAACAATGCCGGGGTACTTGCGCCTGCAGACCCGCTTAGCGACCATGTAGAGGACTCCCTTAAGCAGGAACTGGAAGTGAATACCTTTGGGCTTGTCCGTGTAGCCAAGGCATTCACCCCCCATTTGGAAAAGAGCAAGGGCGCCCTGGTACAAATGAATTCGGTCGTATCCTTGCGTACCTTCCCACACGTTAGCACCTACTCCGCATCCAAAGCCGCCAGCTACGCAATTACCCAGGCACTTCGAGAAACGCTTCAGGAGCGAGGCGTAAAAGTATTGAGTGTTCACCCCGGCCCCATCAAAACAGATATGGCCAAACAGGCTGGGCTGGAGGACGGAGAATCCCCCAGTGCAGTGGCTGAGGAAATTGTTGGCGCGCTAAAAAATGGGGATTTTCACCTCTTCCCGGATGCCATGTCGCAGACTTTTGAAGCCGCTTATCAGAGCTTCTCTGATTCGGTGATCACCGCAGACCTTAGCGAATAACACGGCCGAAGATTGTCTGAGTAAGAAGTAACACAAGCCTCGAAGGAACCCGGTCTAGGGTTCTTTCAAGAGGCTGGAAAATTCCTCTGAAGCCATAACGGGTACAAACTCAGTGATCGTAAAAGTCGACGCCCCATGTTTTGTAAAAGGGTCTTCTTCCAGAACCTTTCTCAGCACCTCCTCAGAGGGGTGACGTGAAATAATTATCGCGCCAGTTCTAGGCTCTTTCGCTCCCCCAAAAAGCAGGTCTCCCGATTTATAGTGCCCCTCCAGGTAGCTCACATGCTCCGCCATTAACTCTGGGGTCAGTTTTTTAAGATCCGGGAAATTCAAGTTCACTAAAAACATAACATCTCCCCCTCCTTAGGGGCTATATATCAACTCTTTACACCACTTTAAGCTTGCAGAAATAGCCTCCACCAATCTAATAGATAGCAAATCTTTCCACCTTGGCGATAGAGGATAATCCCCAAGTAGTAGCTTAAATGGAAACCATCGGAGATTGATGATCGGGCACCATTTAATTTAATGGTGCCATCAAGTACCTTTCTTTAGGCAATAGTGCTAAATAGACGATACTTCAGATTAATCAAGTTACATGTGGCCTGAAGAGCTTCATCTGCCTTCCAGGCTATGGTGTCCCCCTCAAAGCCACATACCAAACTCCCCTCAAAACATTTGGGGATTAATGAGATGGCACTCCCTCTTTGAGCTCACTCTTAAGACTGTTAATGCGAACTCATCTTTAGAAGGTGTAAAAACTGTTCAGAGGCCATAACAGGCTCAAATTCGGTTAGCGAATAAACTGCCACTCCACTTTTTATAAAAGGGTCCTCATCAAGCACTCTCCGCAATGCTTCTTCACTGTTGTGACGAGAAGCAATAATCCCTCCAGTCCTGGGATTTTTCCTTCCTCCAAAGAGCAAACTTCCAGACTTATACTCTCCTTCCAGATAAAGCCTATGCTCCGCAGTCAGTTCTGGGGTTAGCTTTTTCATATCCTTAAAATGCATATCCACTAAAAACACACCCATTCCCTCTTCTCTAAAAACACTATAAGATTGCTACTGATTTCGTAGCAACTGTAACGCTACTAATTTAGAAGCGCAAGAACCATGGCAACTCCTCTACCGAAAAAAACTGTCAGAGGCTCGACTAGCGGCATAGCCATTATGGCTGTATTCGATCTGCTCGGGCGAAAATGGAATATGAGAATACTGTGGGAACTGAGGAACACACCCCGGAGCTTCAGGGAGCTCCAAGCCCAGTGTGATGCCATGTCCCCTTCGGTACTAAATACAAGAATCAAACAATTGAGCGAAGCTAAATTGATTAATAAGTGTACGAATGGATATCAACTGACAAATCTGGGAGTTTCGTTAATGGAAACCCTTGATCCGCTGAGGGAATGGGCTAATAACTGGGAGGAATCCCTCAAGGCCTAATAGACACTCTGTAAAAGCCAAAACCCAAGAGCCTTGCAGCCTAGATGCCGCTGGGTTCTTGGAGGCAGGTCAACTATCGCGAAAAAATGGACTAAACCGATGGGGCAGTCTCATTATCACTCGCATCATACGCTAGCGAAAACGAATAATATTTATCGCCGCGCAAATCAAATCTACGAATAATTCGGCCAAACAATGCACCTGCTCACCATCAAGGGTAAAGGAGGGTTCAATCTCTTTAGAAGTCAACAAACCACTGCTCTTAAGGGCACTCTTATGAGTTACCTTTTTGTGCCCGTAAGCAGCGAGTCACGGGGATTACAGGGAGATAAATTGAGAGAAATGTGATTTTCAGAAGTTTCCTTAACCCAAAAACAGCTATGCGCTGCATCCCCTACTTTTGATTGTTAAGGTCACATTTCTGGCATTTTTTCAAATTTTTGTAATTCCGGGTCCATATAGTCCCAAGATGCACCACTACCAGCATATACCACCATTGTCGGGTTGAATTGCTCCAGGTCATGAAGACTTCCAGCGCGGATAAATTCAAACTGCGGCATACCGCTATTTTCCGCATAAATATGCGAACCGCAGCGAGGGCAAAAACCTCTCCTTACTGTATTGCCGCTATCTGTCTGCTTCTCATGAAATGCAAGATCGCCACTAATGGCTAAGCTTCCGCGAGGAATAGCAATGTTAGCGATGTGTCCAGCCCCACTAATTTTCTGACAATCTGTACATTGGCAATGACCCGCCATTACCGGCTCTTCGGAGCAAGAATAACTAATATAACCGCACAGGCATTCTCCAGATATTTTGGACATAAATTTCTCCTGTTACTTGCGAAGTTGAAGTAACCTTAGCCTAAATCAATAACTTCAACTTCGCAAGCAACTAGGCTAGTATTTCATTTTCTGGCAGTACGAGAGTGAGCATGAGTCCTGATAATCAATTTTTACGTTCGGGATGCCCTATCGTGAACGGACTGGACGTATTCGGCGATAAATGGACATTAGTTATTCTAAGAGACTTATTGTGTGGTAAAGAGACCTATAGCGAGCTAGCTGACTCACCAGAGAAAATACCAACCAATAGACTCGCAGAAAGATTAAAAATGCTAGAAGCAGAGGGAATGTTGGTGAGGGAACAATATCAATCAAAGCCTAAGCGATATAAGTACCTGCTAACACAGAAAGGCAAGGATGTCTTACCGATTCTTCAGGCAATCGCCAAATGGGGAAATACATATTTTGAAGGCTCATGGATTCCCCCGAAGTGGTTTATGGAAACCTAACCTTTTGATTCGGGCCAGAAGCGCAACAATTCCGCAGGACCAAGCTAAGCTGAAAATTTAGCAATAACAGCAACTTTTATGCATTTTTACTCCGAAATTGCTCTCCATAAATGGCCAGAAGCTTATGATATTGACTCTGCCTGTTATGCTCCCCCCCCAATCTCATTAAGAAACCCTCCTGAATCACTAACGAACCTGGCGGCAGTTGATACTAAGAGTATACTATTTTACTTGAACACTTTTGCCCCTAAGGGCCCGGCAGCTCAGTGCCGCCAGACTCTATGGATCAGCTCAACTATAGAGACAAAATAGACTGAACCGCTGCGACAACCTCATTATCACTCGCATCATGCGCTAATGAAAACGAATGATATTCATCGCCCCGCAGGCCAAATCTTCGATCAACTTCTGCCAAACAGTGCACCTGCTCACCTTCAACGATAAAGGAGAGTTCAATCTCTTTTGAAGTCAATAAGCCACTACTTTTAAACTCTATCTCCTGGTAGCAACCAGACCGGGAGACAAAATTGCTTCCACGCAAATGCCCCTTTTCAACATCCGCTTTTACCATTTTAAAGCCACTTTCCTCGATCATGGAAAGTACCTTCTCTACAACAGGTAAAGGTCTTATCCGCAAGGAATCCCTGTCTTTCGGATCCAGCGCAAAATCAATATCCAGGGAGGTTTCCAGCCATACATAGCTTTTATTTTTACGGGTGTTTAAAACAGTAACTGGCGTCTCTTCATGCAACGCCAACTGAAAAGGAACTTCCAGGCTCTCTCCAGCGCCAATAGTGAAAGGGTCCTGTACCTGTAATTCATTCAGTACAAAACGCTCATGGCTTACCCCTTCATCGGTCTCCACCTTGATCTCGGTGCAGAGCTTTAAACTTATAGCATCCACCTGCTGGTCGATATCACCACCAATGATATGGATAGCCCCTTCAATGATTCCACCCTGAACTTGCTCAGAGTTTTGTAGTACTGTATCAACTTTAGCTGCACCAATACCTATTGACGCTTTGAGTTTTTGAAACATAGACATACTTGGGGTACTCACCTAACCAAACAACCTGGCCTTAAAATATGGACTTCAACCTATTTCTTAGCCCAATAAATAGAGTCCAACATTAACATAAATCCAATTTAGGTAATACCAGGCCCAATAAGTTCATTTATATATTGAACTTCTACATAAATAATTGATAACCCCCATACCTACCTCTATCAGGCTCAGGGAGAGCTTGCCTGATTAAAAAGAGATATTTTTATTACATATTTCCCCCAAAAGTAAAAAATTCAATGCTTGAATAAGGTCACTTACTTTTTCTAAATGTGTCATTTTTCGTTGGAATATCGGCAAAATCCTAACTGTTGTTAAGGAAATTCCAGCAGTACCATAGTATCTGAGTCCTATTTATACCGAAGAAGTAAAAGTATGATCAGTGATAATTTCAAAATCACACCCTCTCATACCTACATCATGCTGCAAGGGCGAGACCATTATCCGTAGCACCAGAAGTCGATAACAAACCAAAGGTTGCCTGTGGACTTAAGCCTTCAGATTGAGGTGCTCAATCTCAACAACTACGTATAGAAAATCCATCTACAGAAAATTGAGAATAATCAATTTAGGGTACTTCTATTCACTTAAAACCCCCTAGAAACATTTCTCAAACCATTAAGCAGGGTTATGCACATTTTAATAATTTACGATGGAAAACCGGGCCATCTCAGTCCTTCGCTGGGGCTATACCATCTACTCTCCCGCCACTCCAAGGGCAATTACTCTTATGAAATCACCACCAGTAAACCAGTTTTAAAGGCCCTAAACAAACCAATAAGACTATTGACCAGGCATCTCGCCAGAAACGCACACAAATTTATCATGCTCTTTCACAGAAACCCCTCCTTCAAAAGAAAACCAGATATAATTATTTCCTTTGGTGGAAATAGCGTTGCTGCGAACGTTGCACTAACCCAAAAAATACAATGCATGAATATTGCCATAGGAAATATTTACAGCTTCAGGAAAACCGATTTCTCTCTAACCCTATCTACCAAAGAGGATATTAAGAAATCAAGGCAATACCTTCCGTTTAGCCGCATAGATGTAAATTTATGCAATGCATTGGGCGACAACTTAAAGAAGAAACACCACAAACCCTTTTATACTTTACTTATCGGAGGCAATGGAAGCGGCTATAAATACACACGGAAAGATTACACAGACTTGATAGAAGAGCTAAAAAAAATAGCGACCTCTCAAAATATTTCATGGCTAATTAGCACCTCAAGAAGAACCCCTAAATTTGTGGCTGAGCTAATTGAAAGCAGCATGCCATTTGATACATGCTTTAACTTGCTAGATTATGAGGCCCCCAACGCCAGCCTCGAAGAAATACTCGGTGCAAGTGAAGCTGTCTTTATAACCGAAGACAGTTCATCAATGATTTCTGAGGCCCTTGCCCTATCTAAACCTATATATACTTTAGTTCCCCAAGAGAATAACATCTACGGAGCCCACAAAACTCTCATTAATAGACTTTACAGTGAAACTTATATTAAGAGGATGGAGATTTTCGAACTGGCCAAGACCTTTAATGATTCCCTATCAAAAGATTTCAACTTAGATTATGGATACCATTCTAAAGCAAGATACGATGAAATTGTCTCTGCGCTTGACATCAGTAGCAATGGTAGGTGAGCGATTTCACCCCCTTAAATTGACCATCATAACGACAGAGACTTCAACACAAAGATCTATTGATATAAAAACCTTTAGTGGAGAGCCAACCCCACAATATCCAATACACTGTTAAAATGAGCCCATATCTTCCAGAGACCTTCTCAACAACCCCTTAATATAGTTGATGCGGCCTCCAAATTTAATTATTTCAATTTCCTCTTGGGAAAGATCATTTTCCAACCAAATCTTAATACCTTTTGTCACATTTCTCAGCTCTAGTATCTTGTTACCCCCTGTACAGCTTGAGAGATCATAAAATTGAAGTTGATCATCTTTACTAAAGGCGTCAAAATCGCTTGGATTACAAAATGTTAAAATGAGAATTCCGTGGTCAATAAGATTCTTGCGATAGAGTCCAGCTACACTTTTGGCTATGACGCAGCGCACTCCCAGGTATCGCAGAGTAATTGAGGCATGCTCCCGGCTCGACCCATGACCTAAACTGTTGCCAGCAATAAGAAATATATCCTCCTCGGTGCTCAAAGCCCGCTGATAAAAAGATTCATCTACATTTGAAAAAGCAAAGCGGCTTAACTCTGGGACATTTGACCAATAAGGCAAAGCATCCGCACCTCCGGGAATAATATCATCGGTTGAAACATTATCCTCCAGCTTTAAAAGAGCAGGGCCTTCGATCACACTTAACATTTTTTCCAGAACTGGCAAAGGCTTGATGTTGGGGCCCTTTCTAACCTCAACTTTCACTGGTATTTCCTGCGGTGGCTCCAATAGTGACCGCATATCCATTAGATGTTCAGGCTCTTCAAATACCGGATAATCCATGTCTAAATTTCTGGGGTCAGTTATTTTTCCTTTCAGGGCGCTGGCCGTCGCAGTCTCTGGGCTGCATAAATAGACGCTATCTTCTTTAGTTCCCGAACGCCCAGGGAAGTTTCTCGGCACAGTTCTAAGACTATTGTGCCCGCTAGCTGGGGCTTGCCCCATACCGATACAGCCACCACAGCCGGTTTCATGCAAGTAAGCCCCTGCACCAAGTAGTTTTTCAAGGTCACCACTATGAGTCAGCTCATGAAGTAGTTGGCGCGACGCGGGATTAATATCTAAAGAAACCTCGTGCGGTACAAAGAGACCATTTACCATCCGGGCGGGAATAGAAAAATCACGCAACCCAGGGTTAGCCGAAGAACCGATATAGCTCTGAGAAACTGGCCTACCTTCAACTTCACGAACTTTAACAACCTTATCCGGCCGCGAGGGGCAAGCGATCATTGGTTCAATTTTCGATAGATCTAAAGTTGCAACCTCATCATAGGTTGCATCCTTATCGGCAAGCAGCTCGACAAAGTCGCTCTCGCGCGACTGCTGCCGCAAGAAAAGCCTCACTTGATCATCAGCTGGAAAGACACTTGTTACGGCCCCCATTTCCTGCCCCATATTGGCGATTACGTGACGATCCATTGCTGTAAGGTTTGCCAATCCAGGGCCGTGATATTCAACGATCTTGTTCCAGCAACCTCTCAATGTATATCTACGTACAAGCTCCAAAATAACATCTTTAGCGCTTACCCATGGCTGTAGCTCCCCCTCTAAACGCACCCCCAAAATAGTTGGCATTACCAGAGAAAGCGGAAATCCCATCATTGCGAGCGCAACCTCAATTCCTCCGGCTCCTATTCCTAACATACCTAACGAGCCCGCAGCACATGAGTGGCTATCCCCACCCAAAAGGGTTTTACCGGGGATACCAAAACAAGCCATGTGGACAGGATGGCTAATACCATTTCCGGGTCGCGAGTACCATATCCCGTAGTTTCGACAGGAACTTTGCAGGAATACATGGTCATCACCATTCTTGTGGTCTGCCCTCAATACATTGTGATCCACATACTGAGCGCATATTTCTGCTTTCACCTGCCTCGCCCCCAAAGCTTCAAGCTCCAACATCACTAACGTGCCGGTGGCATCCTCACTGAGGACTTGGTCAATTTTAAGCTCGATAACACTTTGGGGAGCCATATTCCCTTTGACCAAATGACTTTCAATTAACTTTCTAGCTACGTTTAGGCCTGTCATTAAGTTACACTAACGAACTCTAATACTTATTCACTTAGACAACTTATTGGCCTAGCAATTCCGTTTTCGTTATCGACATAACTAGAAATAACGTATTAGTATAAATAAATATCCACTAGAATAATTAAATATATTTAGAGGCTTAAATCAAAGAAACTATTTTTATCTAAAACATGCACACCCAACAGCCTTCACAGCAACTCAAACCGCCTCATACGATAGAAAACTTCACCTTTCGGCACTACCAGATTGCTTGTCCCGTACAATCATCAAGAAGAATTACCCTGGCTGAATGTCATATATAGAGAAGTACTCAACATAAGCATGTTAATATTCAATTAATAGGAAATTCCAGCAGGATATTCGGAATTGAAAGTTTTACTTCTACCAGGACTTGATGGAACAGGAACACTGTTTTCAGGTTTGATTAAGGCACTACCAAAACAATGGACAACCGAAACTATCTGCCTTTCCAAGCTCCCAGGGGATAGTTACCTGGCTCAAGCTCAATCAATCGCCAAGAGCTATCTCAATGAGAAGACTTACATTATCGCTGAATCCTATTCAGGAAGAGTTGCATATGAGCTATCCCTTTTAGCTCCCGAGAAAATTTTAGGCATTACCTTTATAGCTAGCTTTATAAGCTCTCCTTCGCTGCTATCCAAGGCAGCACAACTAGCTCCAATTTCGCTTATAGACTGCCCATCTTTAACCAAAATCACACTAAATTTCTTTGGTTTCAATGGCAAAGGCAGTGACATACTCATTGACAGCACCTATAACGCCCTACTAAATACCAACAGAGGCAAACTAAAGCAAAGGCTTCATAATATCGCCTCTATCTCCAAACCATCCCAAAAATTGGAAATCCCTGCCGTCTATATCCGCCCGGATAGAGATCGACTTGTAAGTAAAAAAGCTGTCATCGATATATCTGCGATATACATCAACCTCAATGTCATTGATATTCCAGGTGGGCACTTTATTGCTCAGGCACACCCCAACAAAGTCGCGAGAATTATTATGAATTTTGCAGAAGGATTATTGCCACCCTAACTTACCTCTCAATTAACGATTATATGGCGAGAAATTCCACAAATAATCTCGCCTTAGAATCTAAACTGATATTCGTTCATAAAGTACCTCTTACCAATCTCGCTTCCCACAAAGTCCTCGGAGTTAACAGTGAGCAATAGAGAGCATATTTCCTTTCTAGAACCAATAAAAAATCCACCCGCTTACTCAATGGATAAAGAAAATAGAAAACTAGAACTTAAACTTGATGTACAGTACGAAAAGAATAACATTTTCAGTTTTTACAAAACCCATGACACACCAACCTGGACCCGTGTATTTTCATCATCAATCACTCAAGAAGCAGGTTTCACACTGACAGGCCCTACCATTGAAATTCGCGCTGATAGCCACCTTACTATCCAGACAAACAACCTGCTGCCAGAGGAAGACCCCCTCAATACACCCGCTACAATAAACTTCCCCCATGAGTTCAATACCTACAACTTACATACTCACGGGCTCCACGTCTCCCCAGAATCTCCGGCCGACAATGTCTGCATGAAGATCAAACCAGGGGAAAGTTATACCTACGAATACGACATTCCCAAGGACCAACCCCCAGGACTCTACTGGTACCACCCCCATAAGCACGGCTCTGTCGCTATACAAGTCGGCAGCGGGATGGCAGGTGCCCTAATCGTAAGAGATGAATTTGACGATGAACTTGAGGCAATGGGAGTTAAGGAACATATTCTTGTCTTCCAGAATATTGCCGTAGATGAGCACGGAAAAGTAGAGGATCAACACCAGGTCGCTAAGTTCCCAGATAGTGAATACTGTATTACCGTTAACGGACAATACTGCCCTATCATTCATGCAACGGTGGGTGAGCTTCTCAATCTGAGACTTCTCAATGCTACCACCAGGACATCGATAGATATCGATTGCCCTTGGTTCGCGCAAATGTATATCTACGGGTTTGATGGAAACCCTACTGATGACTACCGCCTACAAGACGGAGTAAGCCTGGGCCCCGCTAATCGAGCCTCCCTTTTCTTAAAAATCAGTGAAGCCGCCACTCCGGGAGCTCATTTTTACATTTACAATAATGCGATTGAGTTCCAACAAATGCCGCATTATAAGTACCATAACAACAGTCCACTTTTTGTTATCGCCATTGCCCAGGGGGAGGAAATCGGAACGGCAATCTATGCCCCCAGCAAACCACCCGCCCGATGTGCACCCCCACCCTTCCCCAGCAGTTTTAAAGTGGACTTACTGAAACCTATTACAGATGATGAGATCACCAATACACGTCGACTCACTTTCCAGGCCAACACGCTTGATGACCCCCAAAAATATTATCGCGGGCTGAATGTCAGTATTGACCATTCACCATTCGAAGGGTGTGAAGTGGTTAATCATTACGTAGAGCTTGATGCAGTAGAGGAGTGGACCTTGGTTAATGAAAGTGAATTCCCCCACCCAATCCATATTCATGTTAATCCGTATTATGTTATCGAGGTGGTTGGAGAAGACCCCATGCACCACACACTCAAACTACCGTTTTGGTGCGACACCTTTCAAGTACCGCCCCATGGACATGTCAAATTCCGTACTCGTTTCACGGATTTTACCGGAAAGTATCCTCTGCATTGCCACTTACTTTATCATGAGGATGGGGGCATGATGCAGCATGTTAGAGTTGTCAAAGATGCCTCTGAGATTCCAAAATAGCCCGCTTATCTACCCAGTCATTGAATGCAAGGATCGTTAAAGTCCTTTAAGAATTAACACTTACTGGGGGCCACTTTTTGCGGGTCATGCAACTTGGGCGGAGTTGCATTGCCACAATGCTTACTCAGCCAATCGCAAGCATGGATAATATCCTTAGCAAGGCCACTGATTGCATTCTGATTGAGATGAGGGCGAACAACAATTCTCAGAGAGTTTACAGACTGAGCGTTTGGCGGCATCGAATAGGCAGAAAGAACCCATCCCCGCTCACGTACTTTATTGGATATATCATATTCATTAAAATTCTTATATTTTTTATTCAGGGTCATGGCAACAACCGGGATTCTCTGGGTTTTATTCATTATTTCAAAGTACCCACTGGCCACCAGAAGTTGACGAAGAGTCTGCGCATTTTCCAAGGTATGCTGCATAATCTGCCTGTAACCCTCATAGCCTAGACGTATAAAGTTGTAATACTGGTAGGCAACCGGCGATGCATTTCGGCTGAAGTTCAATGTGGCTGTAGGCATCTCCCCACCCAGGTAATTAACATAGAACATCAAGTCTTCATCAAAAACTGCTCTTTCACGAAAAATTATCCACCCCAATCCCGGCGGCACCAAGCCAAACTTGTGCCCGGAGGCATTGATAGATTTCACTCTTGGCAAACGAAAATCCCATTTGTAATTCGGATAGAGAAATGGATTAACAAATCCTCCCGACGCCCCATCAATATGCATAGGGATATCGTTTCCTGTTCTCTCTTCATACTTATCCAACCAGTTTTGAATCGCCCTAAATGCATCATCCTCACCGGTAAAGGTTTGCCCGGCGATAGCGACAACAGCGATGGTATTCTCATCGACCAACTCATCCAGATGTTCACTGGTAAAGCGGTAATGACCAGGCTTTAACGGTGCTATGCGCGGCTCCACATCAAAGTAGCGCATAAATTTGTCCCAAACGATCTGCACATTGGCTCCGGTAACCAGGTTAGGTTTTGAGCCGTCTTTGCCGGCTTGCTGCCTCTTCTTACGCCAATTCCACTTGTGCGCCAAACCAGCCAACATGCAGGCCTCTGACGAGCCTATGGTCGCTGCGCCGTATGGCTCTACTCCCTCAGGTCCATTCCAGAGGTTGTGTAACCAGCGAATCATTCGCGCTTCCATCGCAAACAGCTGTGGATACATGTCGTGATCAATATAGTTCTTCAGATAATGTTTCTTAGCGACCTCAAATGCTTCTGACTCAGTAAAAGTTGTGACAAACGAAGATAAGTTCATCGCAGGCTTTGCGTCAGCCCAGGTTTCACTGGTTACGATAGCCTCGGCAGCCTCTGCTGAAATACTACACCGGGGAAAGTGCTTTTCTGGAATATCTTCATTGTATTCGTCAAAGAACCTATCAAATGGAGATTGCTCTTTCACTACCTGCCTCCGGCTCACTCATCAATATCAGAAAATGACTGCTGTTGATGGCCACCCTCCCCCCGCCAGGAGGGATTGTGAAAATAGAAAATTAACAAGGGAACGGTGATCGCTATAGCAATTCCACCCAGGTTGAGAGCAACATAAGTTACAGGATTTTTTATCGTGAGCTGTTCTGGCGGGAAAAATGAAACTACCAAGGCAAAAACAACGGAAATTAAGCCTATTCCGGCAACAATACAAACCCCTGGCAGCCCTCCCGGGATACGAAAACTTCTAGGTAAGTCTGGTTGCGTGATCCGCAATCGAATAACCGCAGCAAACATCATTATGTACATAATGATATATAAGCTAATAGCCATCACTGAAATTAAAACAAAAGCTGTAGATACATTATCCATTAAAATATAAATGGACGAGATTGCCGCTACCACTACAAACTGTGCGAGGAGAATATTTTTTTGTACACCCACCCGGTTTTCTCGCTGAAACCAGGGCGGCAACATCCCATCCTGGGCCGTAGCCAGTAGCCCTCGACTGGGGCCAGCCAACCATGCCAAGGCACCACTTAGTGCACCATAGCCAATTAGCCAGGAAAGTGCTTGCACGGGCCATTGAATCCCAAGTAGCTGCCCAAAAGCTCTTTCGTAAGCTGTAAATAAGCCAGTTTCTACAGATATCTCTTTATAGGGCAAAATTGCAGCAATAGAGAGTGCGCCGAGAGTGAACACCAGGATGGAAATAACGGCGGCGATGGCGATTACAGCTGGATATCCTCGACGGGTATCACGTAGTTCCGACACATGCGTGGCCTGTGCTTCCACCCCAGCAAAGGCAAGTAAAATACCCCCGAGAAAAGCAATAGCCCCCAAACCGTTAATATGGGGAAACCAGCGCGGGTGATCATAACCATCCCGACGCACTGCTACTTCCGGGTCGGTCAAGGTCTCCCAGCCAATAGGATTACCACTCACCACCCACCAAACAGCCAGGACAATCAAAATCAAGCAGGGAAATACGATACCCACCAGAAATCCAAACTGTGCCACTTTTACCAGAAAGCGGGTTCCGGTAAGGGCAATCAGTGTCGCTAGCAAATAGGCAAGAATACAAAACCCACCGATATAGTAGGTATTCTGGGCGATGGTATTATCGCCCACCGCATAAGCCACCGCCGCAGCGGCAAAACCCAACTCCGTGGGATACCAAACAATGCACTCGATCCATTGCAACCATATAGCGACAAAACCCACCTTCGGGGTGAAGGCCTCACCAACCCAGGTATAGACACCCCCAGTGCGCTCTGAAAAGGCGCTGCCAAGTTCTGCCGACACGAGCCCTGCAGGAATCAAGAACAGCAATGCCGCAAAGCCGATATAGAAAAACATCGTCAGTTCTTCCTGCGCCATCATCGGCAGGGTGCGCAAGCTGGTAACGACCGTTGCGGCAGTTAGGAGCCCGAGAGCAGCCACAGAAAACATCTTTCTGTTGGCAATATCCGGGGTGCTCGATTCACTGCTCCCTTTTGGTCGCACTGATGGGACCTCCCTGGAGTGCAATATTTTTGCGGCAGTACAAAGAAGCAAAGCCTATCGTGGGAGTCTGCGGGATAGATGGGATAACAGAGGTGCCGCTACCAAGGCATAAGCCGCCCTTTTAGCAACGGACTTATGGAAACATAGAATTCATAGCAAGTCGGTGCCCACACCATCTTTCACCCAAGGAGAAATCGGCTAGGGCAGCGGTATGTGGCAGTTAGCCTGGAACCCCATGTTTGGTGTAGATATCGAAGCGGCCGGATTTCCCCTCCAAGGAAAGGTTGGGCTTCATATCAGCCAAATAGGGGGCAAGCTTAGGGCGCTTAACTACTGTGCGGTAGTAGCAGGCCGCCAAGGCAGGGCTCAATAAGCTATCCGCATCCTCATCAGTCCCAACCAAATGATGGAAGGCAGCCATTTCCTTTTTGACCTTGGCAGCTTTCCCTCGCGCAGGGAACATCGGATCCAGATAAATAACAGGGATGGATTCCTCCGATTGCAGCGCGAGCCACTCTGACGCCGCCGTACAGCAATCCACCAAGCTCATTCGCTCAGAAATTGCAGCCAACTCAGCATCCCCGATAGACGCCTGTCGCAGCCGGCGTATTCCATCTTTCAGCAATTGGAAAACAACCGGGTTGCGCTCCAGCATCTGCACCTCACATCCCAGCGCCGCCAGAACAAAGGCATCTCTACCCAAACCAGCGGTAGCATCGAGGACTTTGGGATGGAAGCCAGAACGCAGACCAACAGCTTTTGCTACCGGTTGAGCTTTACCGCCACCATACTTGCGGCGATGAGCAAGTGTTCCAGCAACAAAATCCACCCATACTGGCCCGGCTGCTTTACGCCCGGTTGCACATAACTGCAGTTGCTCTCCGAGACACAACACCTGGGGAAAGTCGACCACATCAGCAGGAGAAATAGCTCCAAGGAGGGGGTAATCTAACTGAGCGGATAGTTCTTCCGCTGCGGAAACATATTCTGGCGCCGCAGCGACAATAGCCAACGATGGACTCACCTGCCCTCCAGGTAACATTGAAAAAGGGAGGCGATGCTAACCCGGTTTTTGTAACCATTCCAGAGCTTGAGCGGACTCCTCTTCAGGAAAAGGACGCACCTCAGCACTGATGAAGTGACAGGCAAGGTTGGGCATAAAGCGGAGGATAGGATTATCGGTAACCACGGCTATCCGGCGGATATGCCGTTGATGCTCTCGAATAAAGCGAAAATGAGAGATCATTGCGACGAAGCTCTCCCAGCCAGCGAAATCCCCCGCATTGACTAGCAACCCTTCTATACGTCCCCGCTTGCTGATGATCGGATCAACTTGCGCGGCTAGCAACTGGAAGTCCTCAACGGTTAACTTCCCAACTGGTCTAACCTCGAGTATTCGATCACCCTGATGCCAGATATGCTCAATCATATTTTGAGAATGCGGCAGGGCCACACTTCTGTGCGGCCCTGCTTTTCGCTTAGCTCGATGTAGCTGAGTCATTATTATTGGTCAGTTATCATTACTTTCCATTCCCTCATCCTGACCGGTATCTGCCTCTGTATCTGTTTCAGTGCCATCGGCAGAGGCATCCATATCGTTAGTCGCTCCCTCTACAGCATCATTGGCTTCCTTCGTAGCATCATCTACGACTTTATCCGCTTGCTGATTTAGGTCGCCGCCCGAGTTATTGCTCGCGTCTGGCATGGCGCTAGAATCATTAGCATCCGGGCTCATGTTGCCATCTGCACCCATATTGTCTGACCCAGACATAGTAGCGTCAGGTGAGCCCCCGTTATCTGAAGACCCCGGAGGGGCGGGATCGGTTGAGTCAGAGTCCTGGGGCATTTGGGAATCGGGATTGCCCATACCATCAGGGGAATCCGAGGTATCTGCTGGGGCCATTGAGCCGCCGCTACTTCCTCCACTAGAGGGGGTAGAGGATCCCCTCATCTGTTCACTCTTCTGCTCCTGCTCCATCGAATTATAGGCTTCTTTAGCCTTATGCTCGCCGCTGCGCGACATAAAATAACCGATGATCAGTAATAAAATGATCAGGGGAATCAGTAACTTCTTCATATCTGGACCTCTCGACCCCAGGCAAACTCAAAAGAAGACATTAATCGTTAAAATCGAGCCGGTTACACAGTGCTGGTCGGTGTACTTTCTCGATAACAATCCCAAACCCTGACACTCCAGCCTGTTTACAACGGTGCGCAACTTAATGAGATGCAGCGCCTGTAAAAGAAGGTCGCGCCAATACTGATAAGAATAACCCTCCTTTGGGGTTCTTCAAGGGGGAGAGCCACTTCGTAGCAGGTTGGATTGCTGTAAAGAAAGAACCAGTTACAACTGATAGTTCTAACAGGTCTGCAAGAAAGCAACTTATTAGCCCTGTTTAATAAACTTATTAAGTTGTGCAAGTATCGCGGTGGCGTCTGACTCAGCAATAACCGCCTCACAACTCCTCAGGTGTAACCTTCCGTAGCTATCCAAATTCGCAAAAATCAGATAGTTTTCACCTTGCTCCAGCTTTAAATCGCAGGATTCAAATCCCAGGCGGAAGGTGATCTCTCCACCCATTGGCCCCTTCCAAACCTGGCTGGGAACGGCAGAGTAGATATAGCCTGATATGGCTGTAATTCCCTCCTCAGACAGTGCGCTATCCACATCCCTGTGAACATCAATAATTTCTACTTGCGCCACAACCTCAGCTTGGGCAAAACGTAATTCCAAATGAGCAGTAGATGCCGAAGCTAGGTCCTCAGCCGCATGCGCCGTGCTACTCACTAGGAGATATAAAATAACACTCACGATTTTGGAAAATGTCTCACAGGATATTTTTTGCGTCACAACCCTCTCCTTACTTATGCTCTTATCGCAGTAGACATAGCACAAGTAGTTAGGATCGGCTTATTCTTTTTTACAGAGTCTGAAGGATAGCTAAGAGGTGAGGAAATTTGGCAGAAATTCCTCTAGCGTGAAAATCAATACAGTAGATAACCAAGCGGGCTGCTCAATGAGCAGCCCTGATAGCTATAAAATCGGCCATTTAAATACCGGCATAGGTTAAGCGATAGATTTTATGGGCAAAATCATCAGAAATTAATACGCTGCCATCAGGCATTTCTAAAAATGCAACAGGGCGCCCATAGGTGGTTTCATCCCGCATAAAACCAGTGACCAGCGGCTTGTAATCCGTGACCTCACCATCTTTAACTGTCGCCATCATTACTCGGTAACCTGATTTTTTGCTTCGATTCCAGGACCCGTGCTCAGCAACCAACAAGTTCTGTTGGTATTCCTTGGGAAACTGCCCACCGCGATAAAAGTGAATTCCAAGAGGCGCCACATGGGCATCTAAATTTAATACCGGCTTGGAATAATCAGCGGCCTTCTTACCCTGACCAAATTCCGGATCTGCAATATCGTCACCGTGGAAATAAGGATAGCCAAAATGCTCTCCTGCAAAGCTTACCTTATTGATTTCACAGGGTGGGATATCATCACCCATCATGTCCCGACCATTGTCTGAAAACCACAATTCATTGGTTTGCGGATGAAAATCAAAGCCAACGGAGTTTCTCACCCCATTTGCAATCACTTTTGTTTTCTTAGATTGCAAGTCCAGCGAAAATATTTTTGAGTAATTTTCGTTGGCATCACAGATATTACAAGGTGCGCCGACAGGCACTATTAGCTGCCCTTCACTATCAAAACGCAAAAATTTCCAACCATGATGCCTGTCCGCTGGAAACTGATCGTAAACAACCTCAGACTTCGGTTTGTCAAGATTTTTATCAATCTGGGGGAAGCGAATAATCTTATTGACATCAGCCACATATAAATCGCCATTTTTATAGGCAATACCTGTCGGCGCTTTTAAATCATCCATCAATAGCCAACGCTGATCAGCTACACCATCATTATCTGTGTCCTTGAAAGCATAAACTTTTTTCGCGCTGAAAGAACCAGAAAATACTGTACCCGACTCAGAAAGTGCCAATTGACGAGCCGTCTCAACATCTTCTGCAAAGTAGCTGAGCTTAAAGCCCTCGGGTACCTTGAGGTAATCAAGGTCTATCTCAGCACTTGCAGAAGCTGCAAATAGCAAACTGGTCAAAAGTAAGTATTTCATATTTATATTCTTGCAAAATATAAATATTAACTAAAAGTGAAGATGTTGATCAACTCAGAGGTTCAGACATACATGAGCATTCATGCTTAAACCCTGAAAAGCCGCCCCCCATGTCGAAGATAAGCCAAAAATCAACGAAATCCAGTATTTTCAAGCGAACTGTTTGCGGTATTTACTGGGAAGAATACCTTTCTGCCGGAGAAACGCCCTTCTCATTTGTTCCTGCGACGAAAAGCCACACTGGGTTGCCACTACATCCTGACTAATCCCTGCCTCCAAGATTAACTGACAGGCCTTCTCAACTCTAACCTGCTCCAAATACCGAGCCGGAGTTACACCTATCTCGCTTGTGAAGCAGCGAGAAAAATTTCGGGGGCTCATTGCTTGTTTTTTGGCCAAAAAATCAACACTGAGAGACTGCTCTAAGTTTAGGTTTATCCATTCCAACAACGGGGAGAACCTATTATTTTTTAATTGTGCCTGTAAATAACTACTGTACTGACTCTGATCACCATCACGCTTCAGGTATAAAATCATTTCCCGAGCAACTAAAAGGGCCAGTTTTCGACCGAAGTCCTCCTCAACCATAGCCAAGGCCAAGTCTATCCCTGCACTTCGCCCTACAGAACTGTAGATTTTCTTATCTCTCACAAAAATCGCTTTGTCATCTACTTCAATATCTTTATATTTTTTTAGATCACCGATGTATTTTTCATGGGTTGTAGCCCGATGTCCTGATAAAACTCCAGCCTTAGCAAGTACCAATGTGCCACTTCCGCTAACCCCTATCCTCTCAACTTCCTTTGCCTTAACTTTCAACCACTCAAGAAACTGACTGTCATCCGTTAAGTCAAGGCAACTTTTCGCAGTACCACCACCAACTAAAAGAGTATGGATGGAATCAGCCTCGTAGAAACATTTATCTGGATGTACTTTCAGGCCAGTAGTTACTTGCCTCGGCTCCTTGCTTGCAGCCAAAAATTCAATTTTATACAGCTGATCTTCGCCGTACCCAAAATCGGCCATTTGTTTATTAGCAAACGTAAACACCTCAGCTGGACCTGTGATATCCAGGCACTGGGCACCAGAGCAAATAATGATCGATATCGTTCTCTTTTTACTTTCTTTAAGGCCCTGGTATGACGATAGAAGACTACTTTTCACGGCAAACACCTACAACTAACTTATCAACCCAGAAGGGTTCTTTATGTTTTCTCGCAAATCTAACTTGGCGTAAAAAGGCAAAATAACTCGATGGAATTAAGTGACTTTGCGTTAGGATGTACTAACCTTGCATATTCTGTAAAGTGATATTGATATTACCTTAAAGAATAACCAGTCACCCAAAATTTGGGGCCTTTTAACTGATCAAATTTCATCCCACTTGTACTAACAAGCTGTACCAATAAAACTAACAACCTCAATTGGTACAGATGAACCAATAATTATTTCACTTACACAACGATAAATAGTATTTTCCACCCTAAAAATTTTGGCGTCTTTTGCATGCACACCAGCAAATGATTGAAGACTGTTTTTTTGACACATCTAAATAAAATGCCAATTAAGGACCCACAACACTGCCTCAATTTTTCCACCCCACCCCACAGACCGGGCCTGGGTGTAAAGAAATCACCCAAAATTAAAAAAACTCCAAATCACAAACAAAAAAAGAACAAAAACCTACTAGAAAAATTTAAATGTAATAAAATTGCAATAAAACACTAAAGCCAAGAACTATTTACCAACTCTAACATCCAACCACTCAATCAATAGCTTTACGATCGATTCAGCAATTAGGCGCAGCTACTACATCTACCGCATGTTAAGTGAGACCCCTATCTTTACCTGAGCCACTAAAATTCTAAACTCTTCCCTTAAGAGGAGAGTCAAGGCTTTAAGTTAAGAACTCATTGTGTACTCTTCTCAGAACCTACTTTTAGCCAACACCTTCTGCCAAGATCACCGCTACCCCTTATTAATTACCAACCAAAAGTTATCGAGATAGCCTTTCCATCTTATGGATAAAATCTTTTAGTGAAGAACTGAAAATGACATAGACCTTCATGAAAAGAGCTTGAAGCCCTCAGCCCCAATATGAATCTCACAAAACATTTAAGTAATGAAGCTTGACGATCATCACAGGCCCACATCTTAAGACTCATCATTTCCAACCAAAAGGACAAGCTTCCTGCAAAATTTTACTTTATCGCCTCTTAAAACCAGCCAGGTTCACAATCACCATTATTATATTTCTGCAGCGCATAGATCAGCCATTTACAGCAGTGAAACCATGAAAAACAATACTTATGGAATTCTTTACCCACCTCAATGTGTCGAATTAATTCTCCGACGAGACAGACACAAACATCCATCCATCCATCCATCCATCCAACAACTAAATTACCAATCGAAGTGGCGAATGAGGGAAGGAACAACCTCCACTATTAACACAACCCTAAAATCTGGCGCTACACCCTTCGAATTAGAAGTATTTATGCGATCCTTTGCCTGGGGGGTACTAATCAAAACTGATTCCACCAACTAAACACCTAAAAATATCCGCGACAGAAAAAACAATAAAAACTTACGACTCACACCACCTCAACTTGCACAGGTGTACCAACATAAAAAGCTGGTCAAAAATATAAATCACATAAAGTACAAATCCAGAAAATAATAAAACTAAGAAATTATTATTAGCGCCAACCCAACCCTAGACAACTTAATTTTCGGACTTTCCTGCTTACTTGACGGCCAATGCTCTAAAAATCAAAAAGCAAGCAAATCCATCTCTGCATACATGGCCACAAAATCAATTTTTCATAGATAGAAAATATGATTGGCAAAAAATCTCTATAAAAATGTTGGCACGTCTAATTTTTAGCAGTCGAACAAACTGAGACATCAAAGAACTGACAACCACTATCGTTTGGCTCAAAAAAAAATTTTCTAAAAATCTACTAGAATCAAACTAATGCTAAATCTTAGGGTCGTTAGATTTATATAAGTCTGAAAACAAGACAACACGGAAATCCAAAGATGAGCCTTGATCTAAATAGAATGGTTTGAGCGGCAACTACAAAAACAGTTCGGAAAAGATTCTGAAGATGGCAAGAGGATAAGTGAGAAAGCTATCTCTCAATACGTCATCCGCTGAGTAACCAGGGATCAAAGCCGGAAACTCTTTGCAGGGACAAACAAATAGCGGATTAAGGGAATAGTTAAGAAATTGAGCAGAATAATAAAGGGAATTTATGAAGGGGTGTAGTGCCCAAACCGAACAATCTGGGCACTATCAACAAAAGAACGACTAAAGGTAGAAATTATCTGACCTGATCGTTATAAAGGCAGTAGTTCCAACTCAACTCGGCGATTGGCCTGACGCCCAGCTTCAGAGTCATTGCTGGCAATAGGATAACGCTCACCGTAACCTACAGCCTGTACACGACCTGCAGAAACGCCCTGACCGCTGAAGAAGCCAGCAACGGAATTAGCACGCTGTTCGCTCAAGCTCTGGTTGTACACATCTGAACCAGTGCTATCGGTATGGCCGCTGACTCGAATTGCAGTTTTATCAAACTCCTGCAATACAACAGTGACCGATTCCAGAGTGTCATAGAAGTCTGTACGAATATCTGCGCGGTTAGTACCGAAGGTAATGTTACCTGGCATGATCAGGCGAATATTATCACCTTCACGCTCAACACGTACGCCGGTACCTTCCAGGCGCTGACGCAACAACATTTCCTGACGATCCATATAGTAACCAATGCCACCACCGATCGCCGCGCCACCCAGGGCACCGGTCAAGGCTCCCTTACCACGGTCTTTCTTACTGGCAGTAGCGACACCAACGATCGCTCCAGTTACAGCTCCAATTCCAGCCCCCTTGGCGGCATTACTGGTCTTACTTTCACCTGTGTAAGGGTCCAATGTGGAACAACCAACCATCGAACCCAGTGCCAGGGCTGCTACCCAATATTTCATTATTGGCTCTCCTAACGCATTTTTAAGTAACGGGTATTGAGCTACACATGTCTTGTGCAATCTCTGTATTGTTCAACACACTATCTGACTGGCGGCTGAACCAACCCAATGAAATTTTCCATAGACTAAAGCGAATTTATTGTCAGTTCTACTGACTAGTCCCCATTACGTACTAACTATTCATAACTACGTACCAATGACGGACAAAGTAGCGAGCAAGAAGTGATCAGCTTCCCGGTCTTCCACAAAATCTGTGGATAAAACTGTGCACTAATAAGCTATCCATGGCGCCAGCCGGCGTAAACTCTCGCCTACAGCGTTTTGCACATTTTTTAAACTCTTCAGTTTTCCTTTTAAAAACAACAAGTTAGAAATCTGCCTTGACGTCAAATAGCGGTGGATATCTTCTTGTTTGATGGCAAATTTTACCAACTGCGTATGTGGAAAAGTTTGTCAATAGCCTCACGCTCCACTGAGGCAATTTTTTTAGACGCTTTTGTTTTTAAAGTCACCCCCAAGAGGCAGCGAATACCTCTATGTCTGTCACTTAGTAACAAAAAAAATTTTCGTGCCAGCCCCTGTGGACTTCTATAAAAACCCTTTTGTAACCACTGAATTAGTAATGCGGAGGTTTTTCATCCAGCGGCTTGCCGGCCCCCTGCATCTCAAAAGCAATCGTCCGATACTTTTCGCCCAACTCGCGCATATGTGCGAGTAGAGTGCGAATATCCGTATCCTGACGAGTAATCACATCATTTAATTGGCTTATAGTGTCTTCCTGAAAAGCCAAACGGCTCTCCAGTTCATCGACCCGCTCTACCAGAGCCTTTATTTCTTCAGTCATCACAACAACCCGTAAAGAACATCTACCAGACCGACCGCTCGACGATCCATAAATAAGCTCTGCCCCAAACGAGTTGTCACGTATCCGAATCCCAGCCCTCTTTCCGGATCAGCAAAGCCGACACTACCACCCGCTCCCGGATGTCCAAAGCCCTGGCTACCCCCAAAGCGCAAGTCCGCAGCGGAACTGCTGCGAATAAAACCACAACCAAAACTCACCTCAGCTTGCAATACTTTATCGCGGCCATGACTCTGCTCCTTTGCCGCTTCATCTATCAACCGCTTGGGCAAAATAGTCGGCTCGTCACAGGTGAGTTCACCGTAAACCGCTGCCAGGTCTCTCGCACTAAAGTGGCCATTGGCTGCAGGAATTAAAGCACCACGCCACTCGGAGCTATTGGTACCCATCATCAAGCTCACCGGGTTGCTAAATGCCATCGCAACAGGCCCTTTGCGGTCTTCTTTTATGGCGCGGCCAATGGCATTTTCCCGAAGCTCTGGTAAGGGTTGTTTCAGCGGGCTGACATCGGCAATTCTCTGCGAGAGGTGTCCGTTTGCCCCAAAGCCCCCATCAAGATTGAGGGGTTTGGCTAGCAATTCCCGATAAAGTTCCAACAAGGGTTTTTCGGCAACCCTTTCAATTAATCCACCCAAGCTCCAGCCGTATAAAAATGGGGCGTAACCCTGTGCACTTCCGGGCTTCCACCAAGGCTCGCTGCCAGCCACCTGGTCGCAAGCCGCCTGCCAATCGTAAATCAAACTGTCTTTTACCCGCTCACGGAAAGCGACAAGTCCGCTGCGGTGGCACAGCAATTGGCGTGCGGTGACAGTTTCTTTGCCTGGGGCAAATTTAGGCCAGTAATCCGCTACCGGGCGATCCAAATCCAGTTTGCCTGCGGCAACTTGCTGCATCGCCAAAACTGCAAGAACCCCTTTGGAAGACGAGAAGACATTGGCCAATGTATCTTCAGTAAATGGCCTCTCTGCACCCCGATCTGCACTTCCCGCCCATAAGGAACAGATTAATTCTCCGTGCTGGCGCACGGCAAAGGCCGCTCCTGTATCACCGCACTCGCGAAAATTTCTGGCAAAAGCATCGTAAAGAGCCTCTAAACCAGGGGCACAAAAGCCGTATATGTCCATGTATTTACGTCCAGATAATTCGGATAACTCTGTTGCAAGCCCGCAAGGGTAGTTTCTTCCACTCTGCGGCGCAAATCGGTAGTATTGCGCGCTCATAGCGAGGGATAAATATGACTCAGGAAAGCGCAATTCAAGATCAGATCCAGGGCAATCATTGCTTCGGCTGTGGCCCAGACAATGACCAGGGCCTGCGTATTAAAAGCTACTGGACCGAGAAGGATCAAACCCGCTGCGAGTTCCTTCCCAGCTCCCATCACAATGCCGGACCTGCTCAATATTTAAACGGTGGAATTATCGCTACGGTTATCGACTGCCATACCGTATGCACAGCCATCGCCGATGGCTACCTGCAAGCCGGACGAGCTGTCGGCACTGGTGACAAGATCTGGTATGCCACCGGCAAACTGGATATTAGCTATCTGGCACCGGCTGCCATCGATAAGCCGGTCATTCTCGAAGCCACTATTGTTCAGCGCTCCTCCAAGAAAACTGTTCTGCACTGCAATCTCACCAGCAATGGACGCCTCTGCGCCAAGGCAGAAGTCATAGCAGTCCGCGTCCCTGATGAATGGTAAAACCATAAGCTAATAAATGGCTGCCGGCCCTGTTTTGGCCGGCAGTGACAAAGTGCGAATAACTTACAGCGCTTCGCTCTCTTCCATATCCTCCAGGCGATGGCCACAGAATTTGCAGTATTCCGCATCTGGGTCATGGGCACTACGGCTGCAGTTATCACAGCGCTGTTGCACTCGCTCCCGATGCATTTCTCCAGCCAATTCCGCCGTTAGAATGCCGGTAGGCACTGCAATAATTGAGTAACCAATCAGCATGGTCATTGCAGCAATGCCCTGCCCCAATGGCGTTTGCGGAGAGATATCGCCATAACCAACGGTTGTGATGGTCACAATGGCCCAATAAACACTCGTGGGAATACTGGTAAATCCGTGGCCTGGCCCCTCCACCACAAACATCAGGGAACCAAAAATAATGCACATAACCAAAACACTGGAGTAAAAGACCAGGATTTTGCGCCGGGCCAGCCCGAGGGCTCGCAACAAGACGTTGGCATCACGTAAGTAGCGAACCAACTTCAGGATTCGGAAGATCCGCAGCACCCGCAACAGGCGAATCACCAAAAGATAAGTGGCGCCGGTATAGAGAAGCGCCAAGTAACTGGGAAGAATTGCGAGCAGGTCCACAATCCCATAGAAACTGAAAATATATTTGCGGCGATTCACCGTGCAATATATCCGGGCGATATATTCAATGGTGAAGAGACCAGTAAATACCCATTCCAGGCCGATGAGTAAGTGCTCATAGCGGTCGCGCACCGTACCTATGGAGGTCAGGAGCACCAAACCCACGCTGATCAGGATCGCCCAGATCAAAAAAACATCAAAATTCCGCCCTGCCCGGGTCTCGGTTCCGAAAATTACCTCATTGAGCAGTTTGCGACGTCCCGTCAACGCCATCTATCACCTCAACTACGCTGCTGTTTCATATTGCGGCAAAATTCTAACCTCTCAAGCCCCAGGGGTCGCCCCATTTTCAACATCGTTTACAGCGGCTTTGATATCCTGCGCACCTCGGGCACAATTCCCGGCATTTTCAGCAAATACCAACGGAGTATTCCCAGCTATGGCTAAGGAGAATCGTCTCGTCTATTCAACTGACCTCGGTCGAATTAAAGAGGAATCCAGGACAGAGAAGCGCCGTGATGGAGATGGCATAGTTCGAATCCAAAGGGAAACCAAGGGCCGCAAAGGAAAAGGGGTGACTTGCGTACGCGGGCTACCAGGCACTGACAGCGAACTCAAGCTGCTCCTGGCAGAGCTCAAGAAGCGCTGTGGCTGCGGTGGCGCCCTCAAAGATGGGGTGATTGAGATTCAGGGTGACAAGCGTACTGAGATCAAAACATTCCTGGAATCTCGCAACCACACGGTAAAACTGGCCGGCGGTTAGCCGGCCTTAAGCAGTCGCAGTGGCTTTAACTGCAACTGCTTTTCCCGCTCCAAACACTGACTCAGCAAGGCGGCTAGCTGGATATGATAGTGCTCCAGAATCGCAGCGCGAATGTGTTTGCAACGCGATTCCATAACCTGCAGAGAATCCAGCACTTCCTGTCGCCCTTGTGGCAGCTGCCTGAAAGGCTCCCCCTGAGCTTTCAAATTTATTGCCGCCGCCACGCCTTGCTCTTTTAATAGAGCCGAACTCTCCACTGCCGCTACTATGGCATCTATCTCCCGCAAAGACAGCGCCGTATATTTTTGCAGCAGTTCCCTTTCATTCAACTCTGGTGATAGGTGCTGGGCAAATATTGCCAGCGAGTGGCTATAACCGGCGAGCCGATCCAGATGTGGTGCCAAGCTATCGTAGGCGGCCAAATGGCGCAGCTGGTTCCTGGCTGTCTGGCGCTGATCCGTGGGCATAGTTACCAGGGATAGACACAGGCGCTGATAGAAAACACCATAAATCTGCTGTAATTGCTTGTGTGACTCCTCCAGTTCAGCGCGCTTAACAGCGATCTGCTCTTGAGCTCCTGCAAGGCTGGCCCCCTTCAAGCAAAAGTCTTCAGCGGTAAAAGGGATTTTGCCGCGTATCAGCGCCGCTCCCAGCTGCATTGTAAAAACCCTGATCTGCAAGTCCTCCCGGCGTCCACGCAAATCACGCAACTCCACCAGTTTACTGCGCAGCCAATCGATAGTGCCCTGCAGATCCAGCGCCTGCATTTCCGCAGAGGATGGCCTGCGCAGAGGCATCAGGGTCAAGGGCGCCAGGCGATTGAAATACTCGTCCAGTACCTCAGCAGACTCCTCTGACTCCTTACTTGAACTCAGTAAAAGTCGGTTTTCGACCATCTCACAGTCTTTGCCAACAACTTCAGACGTCACAGCGGTTGCCAGCCCGGCAAAGTCCACAAACATGGATTGCAGGGGTATCGCAGATCTAACCTGCCCCACAAATTCCCGCTCAATCAACACCGTTACACATTCACTGTCGATCGCCTGCTGAATATCCCAGGGGTCCCTGGCCTGTGTCATAGCAGCCTCAACCACATCGCAGGTATCAACATCCAGGTTCTCCTGCATCCAGCGGACGGCATCGGGAATATTTGCACAACTGCGTCCCAGCGCCTGGGCTTCGCGATTAATTTCTGCCACTAAAAGATCTGCGTGCACTAACCGGTGCCACTTCCTGGCGAAGTCTGCCAACGCATCACTACCTATTATCTGCGCCGCAACACCGTCAGCCCTCTCCTGTAGCATTACGGCGCTGCCTGCGGTTAAGCGGCAATGCAGTGCCTCCAGGCGCTGCAAGATAGGGAGCAAAATATATCCACCAGTCACTAGCATACGGTGAAATGGCGCGGCCAGTGGTCCGGGGGCATTCTCCGGGCTAACAACACTGCGCTCATTTTCAAAAGCCCACTGCATCAGTTCCAATCGCTGTACAGTGCCGTAAGTTAACCAACCAAGTGCGCCGAGCAAACGGCCGCGATAGAAGGCGAGCCCCCTACCCACGAGTGCCAGGACCTCCTTTCCGTCCAATGAGGCGACGCTGGCAAGCCCTACCGTAAGTGGTAAATTCTGCCTAAAAACCTGGAGAAATCCCGGTTGGGACAGAATATGGGAGTCTGCACTTACAAAGACCTGGCTGATCTTTGGCAGCCCTAACTTATCGACCAATGAATTAATTAACTTCAAGGCCTCCTTACCTTCAGAGGGCAACAGCTGACGGGGCTCCGATGAATCTCGCAAACGGGAGGATAAGCAGAAAAATGGCCAGACAAACAGCAGACCAACAAGCAGGGCGAGAAGTACGGTTAAAATACTCAGCGACACCCCCACCCAAGTAAGTTCTCCCTGCCAAACAGCCATAGGGATTTGCCATAGAGCATATCCACTGGAGAAAACACAAGCGAACAGTACCAACCAGAATATTGAAGGCACGATTACTGCTTTGACCACTCCCCAAACTGCCTTTCCCTGACTGGTGACACTGTCAGCCTGTAATCGGCCTGCATCAGATAAATACCACTCAACCGAATCCCGGGAGCCTTCCGGCTTTATTACTGGATTGCCTGCGGCAGGAGTGGATGAAACGACTTTCTGGGGCTCGTCTGCTTCGAGAGTTTTCTGGCTAACAGGAACAAAAGGGTCAGTACCAGCGCACGACTTATCCGGCGCATCCACCGATGCAGCATTGACCTGGGCCTTGCGCCGCTGGGCGACTTTTATCTTTGCAATCAGCTCGCGGTTATCAAATCGTCCCGCCGGACAAACCTCCACTCGCAGGCCAATTTTCTGCAGACTGGTGCGAAACTCCAGCGCCTGGTCAGAAACCAACCGATCTTTAATTACCCAGCCTTTTAGTAGCAGCCTGCGCGCCTGGGGCTCCGAGATAGAGAACAACTTCGCCACATCCCGGATAACCGGACCCGGTTCTTTGGCGTGAAGTGTCCTTCCCGTGGAAACCACCTGGTACAAATCCTGGCCCGCCATCTCCCTCTCCTGTCACCAAGTGACGCAAATTGTCACATTTATTACATCTTGCGCGGAGAGTAAAAGATTCAGAGAAAATCAGTTGCGCACCAGTTCTCACCAAGCCAGTTCAAAAACAAAAATGGCAGGAAAGAAGGCAAAGTTCACAGTTTTTCTGGCACGCTTTGCCAATTTAGGAAGAAATCAGGGAGTGAATATCGCTAGAACACGCGCCGCCAGATCTGGAATAGACAACCCCTTATCTCTCGGCTTATACCAACTGTATGTGTGACTCAAGGCACCGACCAGCAAACGCCTTACCAGAGCGGGATCACCACCGGGACACTCGGCGGCCTTAATAGCGTCCAGCCATATCTGCTCATACTCCTCCCTTAGGCGTAAAACCTCCTGCTGACTCTCTTCGGATAGGCTTCTCCATTCCACCACCAGGATAGAAAAACCCGGTACTGCCAACCCATGAATAGCCTCTAATTCACACTGAATACAGGCCTGAAGCCTCTCTTGCGGTGTTCGACTCTGTTCCGCCGCGGTTCGCATTCGCGCACCGGCAAATATCGTCACCTCCCGCATTACTTCGCAGAGAATCTGCTCCTTACTAGAGAAATGATGAAAAATACTGCCAGACAAAATACCCACTTCCGCAGCGAGATCCCGCACTGTTGTCCGGGCGAACCCTTTTTGCTCAAACAACCGCGCTGCAGCATTCAGCAAGCGTCCACGGGCAGATTCAGGATCAGTTAGCACTCCCTCTGCCACCAAAGCACCTACCAGCTGCTGCGGCGATAACTCTTCGGGAACTCTCACAAAATCCTGCCCACTTTCAATCACGAACCACTCCCCATATTGGTCAATTTGAGTCAAACATCTTAACGGCCCTGAGAATTTTTAATCAAATAGGCGCCAAGTATTGAATACCAAGCGCTTGCTTGGTAGCGTTAAGCCATTCTGCGTTTTCCCACACGCAGGCGCAAGCGCCGACAAGAACAATAAAAACTGAATTAGCCGTAAGGCCGTAAAAAAGGAAACTTTCATGCGCTATCAAAGCCAGCTGCGCTCCGGCAGCTTTAGCGAGCAAACCTATATCGTCACCGGTGGCGGCAGCGGTATTGGACGCTGCATTGCCCACGAACTGGCCAGCCTCGGCGCCCATGTAGTATTGATCGGGCGCAAACTGGACAAGCTGGAAAGGGTTGCCGGCGAGATCCACAACGATGCTGGCGAGTGCAGCTTATTCAGCCTGGACATTCGCGATGAAGAAGGAGTGCAGGAGACAGTGGGGCAAATAGTCCAGGCCCGGGGCCAAATTCACGGATTAGTGAACAATGCCGGTGGCCAGTTCCCCTCCCCCCTTGAGCAGATCAACACAAAAGGGTTCGATGCTGTTGTACGCAGCAACCTGCTCGGTGGCTTTTTAATGTCCCGAGAAGTTTTTGTTCAATCTATGAAACAGCACGGCGGCAATATCGTAAATATCACCGCAGATAACGCAGGCGGTATGCCAATGATGGGGCATTCCGGTGCCGCTCGAGCAGGCATGGAAAATATTACCGAAACCTCCGCATTAGAGTGGGCGCCATTTGGGGTTCGAGTCAACGCCGTGGCGCCAGGTTATATTCTATCCAGCGGTTTTGATACTTACGACCCCAAATTCCTGCGCGAGCTATTACCGGGCTTCCGAGACAGTATTCCCCTCTATCGATTGGGAGAGGAAGCGGAAATTAGTGGGGCCGTGTGCTTCCTGCTTTCCGATGCCGCCAGCTATATCACCGGACAAACACTGCGTATCGATGGTGGCTCGAGTCTCAAACATCACTCTCCCCTTTGGCAGCCACAGGCGGCCCGTAACACTAAACGCTTCAACGGATTCCATCGCAAACGCCGGCCGCAGGTAGTGGAAGAATTGGAAGCGGAGGGCAAGCTCTAATGCAGCCGATTGATTCCCAGCTCAACAACCGCTCGGCAGAGTTCAATGACAACCAAGCTGCCATGCTGGAACAGATCAACCATTTTCGTGAAGCTGAGCAACGTCCGGTACAGGCAGAGAAAAGTAAGGCTGCGCGCTATCGTGACAGGGGCTGGCTGCTGCCAAGGGAGCGCCTTAATTTATTGCTCGACCCCGGCGCACCTTTTGTTGAGCTGTGCTCCCTTGCCGGCTATAAACTTTTTGACGACCAGGATGGTACCGGTGCGGGTGGCGGAGCCATTTGTGGCATTGGCCAGGTCAGCGGACAACGTTGCATGGTACGGGTGGATAACTATGCCGTAAAAGGTGGCACCATCTCACCAGCCGGGATGGATAAAGCCCTGCGAATGCAGAGGATCGCTCTGGAGAATCATTTGCCGATTGTCGCCCTGGCACAAAGTGGTGGTGCCAACCTGATGTATGCCAGCGACACTTTCGCTCCCGGTGGACGCGGATTTGCTAACCAGGCTCGAATGTCCGCTGCCGGTATTCCGCAAGTAACTGTGGTACATGGCGGCGCTACTGCCGGCGGTGCTTACCAGCCAGGCCTGTCAGATTATGTGGTCATGGTACGCGGGCAAACCGGTATGTATCTGGCTGGGCCGCCGCTACTGAAAGCAGCCACCGGTGAAATTGCCGATGCGGAAAGCCTCGGCGGAGCGGAAATGCACTGTACCGAATCCGGCAGTGGCGATTACTTAGCTGAGAACGACGCCGATGGTATCCGCATAGCGAGGGAAATTATTGCCGCCCTACCCTCACCCATTAAAAGCTCAGTACAAAAAGACTACCGAGACCCATTACACCCTATCGACGACCTACTCGGCCTGATTCCAGCAGACAGTAAAAAGCCCTACGACGTGCGCGAAATTCTCGCTCGTATCGCCGACGGCTCTGCCATGCTGGATTTCAAGCCGGAATTCGATCGACAAACCGTATGTGGCCATATTCGTATCGAAGGCTTCCCTGTGGGAATTATTGGGAATAATGGCCCCATCACCCCCAAGGGCGCCAACAAGACCGCGCAGTTTATTCAGTTGTGCGAACAGAGTGGCACGCCACTGCTGTTTTTACATAACACCACCGGCTTTATGGTGGGTACCGAGGTGGAGCGCAACGGCATCATCAAGCACGGGGCCAAAATGATTCAGGCCGTGGCCAATGCCAGCGTACCAAAACTCAGTATTGTCGTGGGCGGTTCCTATGGGGCCGGCAACTACGCCATGTGCGGTCGCGGATTCGATCCCCGCTTTATTTTTGCCTGGCCCAATTCCCGCACCGCAGTTATGGGCGCAGCCCAGGCCGGCAAGGTAATGCGTATCGTCACAGAGCAAAAAATGCAACGCAGTGGCAATGTGGATGAGACTGTATTGGACAAATTGGAAAATGACACCAGCGCATTTATGCATGGCAATTCCGATGCTCTCGCCTGCAGTGCACGCCTCTGGGATGACGGCATTATCGATCCCCGCGATACACGCAAACTTTTAGGCATGTTGCTAGAAATTTGCAATGAGGCCGAACAGAGAAAACTCAATAAAAATACCTTTGGCGTAGCTAGGCTCTAATGAAAAACCGGGGCAACAAGGAAGTGCGGTTGCCCATTAACACAATCACCGGGTTCACACTTCAAGGCAGGGAAAACAATAATGATATTTAGCGATCAACACCGGGAACTGCAGCGCACTGTACAAAACTTTGTACAGCAGGAAATCAATCCCAATGTGGCGGAATGGGAAAAGGCCGGCCGCTTTCCTATCCACGAAATTTTCCAACAACTGGCCAGCCTGGGCCTGCTGGGCATCAGCAAGTCCACGGACTTCGGTGGTCTGGGTCTCGACTTCAGTTACGAAACCGTTTTCCTGGAAGAGCTGGGCAGCGCTCACTGTGGTGGTGTACCCCTGTCAATTTCAGTACAAACCTCCATGTGCACCCCGGCCCTGGCTAATTTTGGCAGCCAGGATTTGAAAGAACAGTTCCTGATTCCCGCTGTGAGTGGCGAGATGATCGGTGCAATTGCCGTTTCCGAACCCGGCGCCGGTTCCGATGTTGCTTCGATTAAGACCACCGCCAAGAGCGATGGCGACGACTATGTGATTAACGGCAGCAAGATGTGGATCACCAACGCCCCTTGCGCCGATTTTTTCTGCACCCTGGTCAATACCAGTGAGGGCAAAGCTCACAGCAACAAATCCCTGGTCATTATTCCGGCGAAAACGCCTGGTGTACGCATCGGCGAAAAACTCGACAAATTAGGCATGCGCTCATCGGAAACCGCTCCCATCTTTTTTGACAATGTACGGGTGCCCAAACATTTCCGTATCGGCGATGAAGGTGCCGGATTCCTGTTGCAGATGCTTCAGTTCCAGGAAGAACGCCTCGCAGGCGCCGCGCTGAACTTAAAAGGCCTGGAGCACTGTGTAACCAGCACCATCGACTATGTGCGCGAACGCCATGCCTTTAAAGCACCATTGATCGACAATCAAACTATCCACTTTGCCCTCGCAGAAATGCAGACCGAAGTGGAATGCCTGCGCTCTCTAACCTGGCGCGCGGTGGAAGCTTATGTGGCAGGTGAAGATGTCACTACCCTTGCTTCAATGGCCAAGCTCAAGGCTGGTCGCCTGTCCCGCTCTATTCCCGATCAGTGCCTGCAGTTCTGGGGTGGCATGGGCTATATCGAGGAGACTGTAATCAACCGCGCTTACCGGGATAGCCGTCTCACCGCTATCGGCGGCGGTGCAGATGAAGTAATGCTCGGCATTATCTGTAAGCTGATGGGCATACTGCCCAGCAAACGCAAACCCACCGCGTGAGGTCAGGCCATGGAGACAATTATTGATGAAACCATCGGCATCGCCCGCCATCTCACTCTAAATCGCCCGCAACAGCGCAACGCCATCAGTTTGCAAATGGTAGATGAGCTTCTGCAAAAACTCTCAGAAGCGGAAGAAGATCCGCAGGTGCGAGCGTTGGTACTGCGGGGTGCAGAACACAACTTCTGCGCCGGTGGCGATATTGCCGATATGCTCAATGCTCAGCAGGGCGCGAGCGATGGAAATAGTGATGTGTTTTTTCACCTAAACCGTCGTTTCGGTGAATTGATGGAGCGATTTAATCGCACCCCTTTAATAGTCATTGCCGTACTGGAAGGTGCCGTAATGGGCGGTGGTTTCGGGCTCGCTTGCAGTGCCGATATTGCCATTGCCGATCGCAGTTGCCGCTTCGCCCTTCCGGAAACCCGCCTGGGTTTACCGCCTGCACAAATTGCTCCCTTTGTCGTGGCGCGAGTCGGCCTCTCCCAGGCCCGGCGCCTGGCCCTGAGCGGAGCAAAAGTCAATGCACAGCAGGCCTTGGAAATTGGGTTAATCCACCAGTTGCTCGATAATTCCGAAGCCCTCGAAGGCGCGCTGCAGGAACACTTGGGCGCGATCAATGCCTGCGCTCCCGGCGCCCTAGCAACGACCAAGCAGATCTTGCTGGATGCTGCTCGGGTAAGCGATGAGACTGCCCTCGGCCAACTGCTCGACGGCGCTGCGCAGCAGTTTTCCCGTGCAATTCAAGGCCATGAAGGGCGCGAAGGCGCCCGTGCATTTCTGGAAAAACGATCACCGGAGTGGCAGCACTGATGTCGACAACAGAGACCCTGTTAATCGCCAATCGAGGCGAGATCGCACTGCGAATTATACGAACTGCTCGAGCGGAAGGCTATCGCACAGTCGCCGTCTACAGCGATGCGGACTGTGATGCACTTCACGCACAGACTGCCGATATCGCCGTAGCCATTGGCGGGCAGACTTCGGCGGAGTCCTATTTGGATATCCAAAAAATTCTCGCCGCAGCTAAAAAATCCGGAGTCACTGCCGTCCACCCTGGCTACGGCTTTCTCGCTGAGAATGCGGAATTTGCCAGCGCTTGCGAAGAGAATGGACTGAGTTTTGTTGGCCCGAGTGCCGAAGTCATAGAACTGATGGGCAACAAACGCAAAGCCAAGGAGTTTGTTGCCGCTGCCGGCGTACCCTGTATTCCCGGCTTCCAGGGTGCCCAGGACGACGACACCCTGATCGCCGAGGCGAGGCGCATTGGATTCCCGTTAATGATCAAAGCCGCCGCAGGCGGTGGTGGGCGCGGCATGCGCCTGGCTCACGAAAACAACGAGCTGGCCTCCCAGTTGCGCGCTGCCCGAAGTGAATCCATGAGTGCATTCGGCAGCGACGAGTTAATTCTGGAAAAGGCACTGGTCAACGCTCGCCATATCGAAATCCAGGTGTTTGCGGATCGTCATGGCAACTGTATTCACCTGGGGGAGCGGGATTGCTCCGTACAACGACGCCATCAAAAAGTGGTCGAAGAATGCCCTTCCCCAGCGGTCGACACCCAACTGCGGGAAAGAATGGGGCAAGCCGCTGTCGACGCCGCGCGAGCCTGCGGTTATCTAGGCGCGGGCACCGTAGAGTTTCTACTCTGCCCCAACGGCGAATTCTATTTCCTGGAAATGAACACCCGGTTGCAAGTAGAGCACCCGGTAACAGAAATGGTAACCGGTTTTGACCTGGTAGCTTGGCAACTGGCAGTAGCACGCGGCGAAGCCCTATGCGTTTCCCAGCAGCAAGTCTCCCAGCAGGGGCACGCCATTGAAGTCCGCCTGTATGCCGAAGACCCGGAACAACAATTCCTGCCCCAGGCCGGAAAAGTACTCCACTGGGTAGCGCCAAAGGGGCAAGGAATCCGTATCGACCACGCTTTGAAAAATGGTTGCGAAATTACGCCATTTTACGACCCCATGCTCGGCAAATTAATTGCTTGGGGGCAGGATCGAGAAGAAGCTCGGCGCAAGCTAACTCAGGCCCTAACCCGGCTGGAATTTATCGGCCCCAAAAACAATATCCATTTCCTGCAGAAGATCCTGGCCGAATCACAGTTTATCGCTGGCGATGCCGATACCAGTTTTCTCGACCAAAACAGCACGCTGACATCCGCAGAACCAATTCCAGCAGTAATTGCAGCCCAAGCCGCATTACTTAATCACTTGCACCAAGCCAACCCTCAGGATCGGCGTAGCGGCCGCAGTGACTGGCGCAGTGGCGACAGCAGCGTGCCGATCAACTACCGACTGGAAATTGCAGGACAAACCCTAAACTGTGAGCTGCTGGCGTTAGTAGATAATTCTTATCAAATCTCAGTAGGCGACCAGCAGTTCCTGATTCAGTGGGTCCATTTTGAGAAATCACAAAAAGAAACTGGAGTTTATAGCGCTGAACTTCTGCTGGATGGCGTTAGCCAAAAGAGACTGTTTCTAGCCAACCAAAGCAATCTGCATCTCCTGTTAGACGGCAGGCAATTTCATTTTGTCGATATCACCCACGCCCCCGCCAAATCGAGCCTTAACGAAGGCAGTGGCCGCATCACGGCCCCTATGGACGGTTGCCTGGTGCAGGTATTGGTTGAGCCCAATCAAAGAGTTCATCGGGGAGACACTATCGCCTTAATGGAAGCCATGAAAATGGAGCACGCCCTGCGCGCAGACCGCGACGGTACCGTAATTAAACTGGGCGCCTGTGAAGGAGACCAGGTACGCGGTGGCCAGCTGTTAGTTCAGATCGAAGCCGCTCCCACGGAAACCGCCAAAATCCCCAGCGATGCTACTTCCTAAAGGAGATCAGCATGTACGATATTGATGCCTCCCGTATGGCAAGCCCCTTCTATGACGAAGGCCATCAGGAATGGCGCACCCAGTTGCGCCGCTTTGTCGACCGTGAGATTACTCCCTACATTACTGAATGGGACGAAGACGGCCAGCTACCCGCCGAGCTTTGGAAAAAAGCCGCAGAAGTTGGCCTTCTGCAGATGAGTTATCCGGAAAACTACGGCGGCATCGAAACCGATGTCTTCCATATGATTGTTGCCGCAGAGGAGTTAGCCCGCCCCGGCGCTGGTGGCCTCTACGCCAGCCTAATGGTTCACGGCATTGCCCTGCCCCCATTACTGCACTATGGCAGTGAGGCCCTAAAAGATCAGGTTATTCCCTCGGTATTACGTGGCGAAAAGCATATTTCCCTGGCTGTTACCGAACCAGGCGCAGGCTCCGATGTAGCCAATCTCCAGTGCCGCGCAGAGCGTGATGGGGATGACTATATCGTTACCGGCGAAAAGACCTATATCACCGGCGGTATGCGCGCTAACTGGTTTACTACTGCGGTGCGCACTGGCGAGGAAGGCTTCGGCGGTATCTCCCTGCTCTTAATCCCTGCGGATGCCGAAGGCGTTAGCCGGCAACTTCTCGATAAAAAGCAGGGCTGGTGGTGTTCTGATACGGCCAGTATCTTTTTTGATCAGGTGCGCATCCCCGCGAGTAATCTAATTGGCGGTGAGAACCAAGGTTTCTTGCCCATAGTGCACAACTTCAATCGCGAACGCCTGGGCATTGCCGCTTCCTGTGTAGAATTCAGCCGGGTCTGCTTGCAGGACGCCATTGAGTGGGCCCAGGAGCGCCAGACTTTCGGAAAGCGTCTCGCCAATCACCAGGTGATTCGACACAAATTTGCCCAGATGCTTCAACGCATCAATGCCACCCAAGCCTATCTGGACCTCTGTGCCTGGGCAGAGCAACAACATCAGCTCAAAGTAGCGGATATCGCACTACTCAAAGTCCAAGCCACAGAAACCCTTGAGTTCTGCGCTCGGGAGGCTATGCAGGTGTTGGGCGGCGCAGGCTATATGCGCGGCAGCCGTGTTGAGCGTATATATCGTGAAGTGCGAGTGAATGCGATTGGTGGCGGATCTGAAGAAATTATGCGGGATCTAGCGTCCAGGCAAATGGGGATTTAGTAAGTGTAAGGCCCCCTAAAAACATTCATATTAATAATTACGAAGCTTTATTTGGGGTAGTTACTTTGACTCAGGCAGCAGCAACTTCTTGAGAGAACAATTAACTACCCACTTTATAACCACCTTAATAACTACCAGAGGAATAAAAATATAGAGATAGCGAAGAGAATTGTGTGATATTTAGAAAATTCATCCCAAAAATTCACTTTCCCAAAGAGTATTTCTGCATAAGGATCACCAAAGATCCAATCCGGCCTCTCCCCTCGAGCCAACCTGTTACATACAGCATGAAAGGCATAAAAGGAAGAACCCCTCGGTTTGAAAAACAAAGCCATCGGACTTCCATCCCTAAGCCATTTTTCATGGTGCCTCTCAAATTGGTACTTAATCAGATCAGATAACTTTAATTGGCTGATTAAAATCGTAACTGGGAAGGAAGAAACCACTATAGTAGAAAAATTTAACATAGCATGTTCCATTCCCCCTTTTAGAGATGTTATCACTTACTTAGAAATGAATTGAAAACCAGCCATAAATTACAGGCTCGTAATAATACGAGCCCAAGATCAAAATAAACGTAATTACCCCTGTTTCCTATTCTTAATAAACTCTCTTACCTGCTCGTTTAGTACGGCCATCGGGACGTTGCCATTTCTTAGAATAATCTCATGGAAGTCCTTAATATCGAAGTCCTCGCCCAGTTCATTTTGCATCAGTTCGCGTAAGGCGAAAATCTCAAGGGCACCAGAATCATAGGAGGCAAGTTGGGCAGGAATAACTGCCATTCGATCCATTAACGTTCTGGGGTCTTTAGCATATGAAGCACCAGAATCTTGTAAAAACTGTGCTACTTTCTCATCACTCCAACCGAGTACATGCATTGCGGTGTCCGCTACCATACCTCGCGCAGGCCATGCACGTCGTAAAATCTTGGTAGCTCCGTACTGATACATTCCCGCTTCTTCGGCTAGATGTTCAGAGTATCTACCCCAACCTTCGGAAAAAGCAGCGTTAGATAAGGCATCTTCTATTTTGTGGAACTTCTCTTGCCCCTGTACCAGAGCAATCTGCATATGATGGCCCGGATATCCCTCATGAATCGTGATTTTCTCAGCTGAAGCGTATGACTCATCCTTGTAGGTTGTAGGGTCGTATTCAAACCTTGCCTTTCGCTCTTTACTGCCTGGAATATAGTGTGCACCACGGCCTGAGCCCTGCTCATGCTCAGGAATACCCTTTACTTCCATTTCAATCAAAGGCATTTCATGGAAAAAGTCTACAGTTAAGTCTCTAGACTTATCTACCAAGCGCTCATAAAATTGATGCATTTCAGTAGCGCTGTTAAATTTCTGAGTTTTATCCTCGCTGGCATTTGCCACTGCCTCGGCAAATGAACTTACTTGGTATAATTCCTCACCTAAGTGAATCACTTCGCTCTTATTAGCATTTACAGCGCTTAAACCCAGCTCAAAAACCTCTTCTGGTGTCCTTTGTAACGTTGTATAAGAACGATACTGAGCCATATAACATTCACGACCATTTGGAATCGCATGAATGCCTAGCTCAGCTCTGGCTTCTGGCAAATAGGTAGACTCTAGAAAGTTCCTGTAATTGGTCATAGAAGGGATAATGTGATCTGAGAGCACCTGCTTAAATGCAGCCTCGAACTCAGGGTCCTCAGCTTTCTTCGCTAACCCCAAGAACGGGTGCTCTTCAATAGGTACTTGGATCAAGCCGTCAACTTGCTGAAGTACTCGCTTAACCACACTCTGAGGTGCAGAATAACCTTGTTCTAGCCCACGGCTCAGATTATCTATTTCCTGTTCATAGTAACGAGCCGCATCAAGCCAGCGCTCAATCGCATCGGCCTTGTCTTGGGTAGATTCGACAGGCTGAACCTCGACCAAAAATCCAAGTATGTTATGGGCGCCAAACATATGATCAATAGACCAAAGTTCAGTTTTACAAATCCTTAAACCCACATTCGATTCAAGCCTTTCTTTTAATTTGAAGTAGAATACCTTCTCGTGATCACTTTTTAGTTCGCTTAGGTCTATTTCTTCGAGCTTACTAAGTATTTTGTCTTCAGACGAAGCTTGAGCGGTAGAGCTATTCGGGGAGTTACTTAAGAAAAGGTTATGTCTGTCCAGCTCGATATCAAAGAAGTAAGCGTATGGCTGGGAGTTCTCTAAATAAATTTCAGCATATTGATCCGCTAAATGATGCAGCACCTCGGAATCGTCCACGGCCTCTTTACCCGTCATGCTGGTTTTGTTATCCGTAACAGAGCATCCCATCAGGACCGATGAGACAGCCAATATACCCAAACCCACTTTTTTTATATTAATCATTCTGATCATCCCACAATATAAAACTAACTAAAGTAGTTTCAATGAAGAAGAACTCAATTCTCTACTCTACAATAAGCACTGGAATGGATTGAGTTTCAATATATCAATTACAAAGTATCGGCGAAACGAAGGCATTAGTAGATAAAACTCAGAACTACGGTAAATAATTTGTAGTGATCTATTACTTATGGACACTTCGTTAAGATGGTAAAACTACCAAGCGAGGTGAAGTATGGCAACAAACAGCTCAAGCCGGAGTTCAAGAGAGACGCCGTAACCCTAGTCTCTGAATAAGGATTTTCGACTTCTAAGGCCGCAGAGGCCGTTGAAGCCACTGCCAACAACTTGTGGCGCTGGATAAGAGAGCTCAGAGCGGAAAAAGTCTTGATGCCGGCGAGCGTGCAGAATTGAATCGGCTACGACGCGAAATTAAGCAGTTACGGATGGAGAAGGAGATCCTAAAAAAGGCCAGTGCCTTCTTTGCGAGAGAAATGAAATAAAGTACAGCTTCATTGAAGAGCAACAGAGCAGCTTCCCTGTTAGGGTGCTTTGTCGAGTAATGCAGGTAAATAAGAATAGCTCTTACGAGTGGTGTCGTCGTAGTGACTACTCAATAGATATTCAGACATGGAAACTATGCCATCGTTTGAAGACCTTATTTTCAAAATCTCGACAGAGAATAGCTAAATTCGGGAACTCAGCTATGTAGCTCAGGCTCGCAATAACACGAGCCCGAGATCAGACTTAAACGCAGCTACCCTCGCTTCTTGTCCTGAATAAAATCCCTTACCTGCTCGTTTAGTACGGCCATAGGAACATTGCCATTTCTCAGAATGATTTCATGGAAATCCTTAATATCGAAGTCTTCACCAAGTTCATTTTGCATCAGTTCTCGCAAGGCGAAAATCTCGAGGGCACCAGAATCATATGAGGTAAGCTGCGCAGGCATAACCGCCATTCGGTCCATCAGAGTTCTCGGGCCTTTAGCAAATGAAGCTCCAGAATCCTGCAAAAACTCCGCAACTTGTTCATCACTCCAACCGAGTACATGCATTGCGGTGTCCGCTACCATACCTCGCGCAGGCCATGCTCTCCTTAGGATCTTGGTTGACCCATACTGATACATTCCCGCTTCTTCCGCTAGATGTTCAGAGTACCTACCCCAACCTTCAGCAAAAGCAGAGTTAGACAAAGCATCTTCTATTTTGTGAAATTTTTCTTGCTCTTGTACGAAAGCAATTTGCATATGATGGCCCGGGTACCCTTCGTGGATAGTAACCTTCTCTGCCGAAGCGTACGACTCATCTTTGTAAGTTGTCGGGTCATATCCGAATCTCGCCTTGCGCTCCTTGGTACCCGGAATATAGTGCGCACTGCGACCTGAGCCTTGTTCATGCTCAGGGATAGCTTTTACTTCCATTTCGATCAAAGGCATTTCATGGAAGAAGTCAACGGTTAAATCTCTAGACTTATCTACTAGGCGCTCATAAAACTGATGCATTTCATCAGCGCTATTAAATTTCTGAGTTTTATCCTCACTGGCCTTTGCCACCGACTCAGAATAGGAATTGACCTGGTAAAGTTCCTTACCTAAACGAACCACTTCACTCTTGTTTGAGTTAACAGCACTTAAACCCAACTCAAAAACTTCTTCTGGTGTTCTTTGCAAAGTCGTATAAGAACGATACTGAGCCATATAACATTCACGGCCATTAGGAATCGCATGGATACCAAGCTCGGCTCTGGCTTCAGGTAAATAGGCAGATTCTAGAAAATTCTTGTAATTTTCCATTGAAGGGATAACGTGATCTGAAAGCACTTGCTTGAATGCAGCTTCAAACTCAGGGTCCCCAGCTTTCTTCGCTAAACCCAAGAAGGGGTGTTCATCAATAGCTACTTGGGTCAAGCCACCAACTTGCTGAATGACTCGCTTAACCACACTCTGAGGTGCGGAGTAACCTTGCTCTAACCCCCGACGGAGATTGGCTATTTCTTGCTCATAGTAACGAGCCGCGTCAAGCCAACGTTCAATCGCATCTGCCTTTTCTTGGTCTGTTTCAACCGGCTGTACTTCAGTCAAAAAGCCAAGAATGATATGGGGGCCAAACATATGATCAACAGACCAGAGTTCAGTCTTACACACCCTTAGGCCAACATTGGACTCTAATCGCTCTTTCAGTTTGAAGTAGAATACCTTCTCTTGATCACTTTTTAGACCATTAAGATCTATCTCCGCCAATTTATTGAGTATTCTGTCCTCAGATGCCGCTAGAGAGGCAGCGTTACTGGGGGAGTTACTTAAAAAAAGGTTGTGCCTGTCCAGCTCCATATCTGAGAAGTAAGCGTACGGCTGAAAGTTATCTAAATAAGCTTCAGCATATTGATCCGCTAGATCATGGAGTAGCGCCGAGTTGTCAAGAGCTTCCCTACCGGCCACATCAGTTTGGTTATCGGTAGCTGAGCATCCCATTAGGATCGATGAAACTATCAATACACCTAAACCCGCTCTTTTTACATTAATCATTCTTATAAGACCGCAACATAAAACTCATTAAAAAGGTTTCTATAAAGAAAAGTTCAATTTCCTGTTTTATAGTAGGCACTGTAACAAAATGAGTTTCAACACCTCAAATGCGGAATATCGGCGAAGCGAGGATATTTATAGATAGATCCCAGTAATCAAGCGTAGAGTCCATATAATTGACAGAGTCAAAAGTAACAAACACTAGCAACTTGACATAGAGACCACCTAAGCCTCCTTTAACCTATGCACTTGAAGGGTATGGCGATGCATAAGAAGCCCACTTTAATAAAAATGGGCTTCTTAAAGAACAGTAATTCCTTATAACACCGATGAATGTTACTTCATTTATATTACGGCACTAACTGGTAGCTATTACCTAAGTCGTCTTGTACCACCTCAGCAATACCATCGATGGCGGAGACTTCTAATGGCTCACTTAGAATGCGACTTCTAAATGTCCAGCCTTCTGGCAGATTGAGGCGACTTCCCAGGTCTTTTAAATCGTCAAACTGAAGATCAGAGACCTCAATACGACTAAATGATTGCATAATATACACCTGCCCATTGATATCAGTTAGCTCATAAACACGACGGCCTTCATAAAACAACCAAGTATTATTCCTTAGTACTTGTCCAGGAATATAGGAAACACTCTCTCCGAGATCAGAACTATAATTCATGGTAGTCAATAAGCGCATTTCTAAGTCACCGAAAAAACGGTGCTCATCATCCGGACTGGGTGAGACAATATCGCCACCTAAAATTTCATCCACCACAAAAAAACGCGGCCCATTAGGGATTGCAAAAAGCGCACCATACTCAATTTCTATATCGCTGAAGTTGATAGCATCCCACTGATCTTGGGGACAAAAATTAACACCCGGGGTACCCCAAATCTCTGTTGACTCCTCAGCCCCGTCTAGATAAGAAAGTAATATCTCACAATAGCGAAAATTAAAGAGTGGACCGCCAGCTTGTAATGGTTCCTCAACCGTAGTATTTCGCAAGAAATCTAAAAAATGTATGGCCAATTCCTCGCCTACATCGTCTTGAATAAAGTGGCCTGCAGCAAAACGCCTATGATCACCATCATCCGAACCTGGTACATGCTCCACCCACTTCTGTTGCGTTTCAATACTCCCCAAGTTTATATCATACTCACCGGCATTAAACATAAAAGGGTTGTGAAATGCTCCAAGTGTTCTCCAGGCAGAAAAATTCTGCATTTCAATACCTACCATCATCGCAGGAAATGCTCGTATTGCCGCTTTATACTCAATATTTGGGTAGGGGGCGTTATACGCAATTACTTCCTCATCACTTAGCAGGTTAATAGTCAATGTTTGCACCACATCTCCAGCAATTAATTCCGGCACACTAGCGGCATAGTTAATCCACTGTTGGAATCCCTCCACCCTGTCAGTCGATTTTGAAGTAAAGAATGTTTCTGCATCACCCAGTGATTCATCAATCTCAAAAGTCGGGTATATATAAGGATTTCCCCCCAATGGAATCACCGGAAGGTCACCATTCGCGACAACTAGCCTTCCGATAACTTGTGGCATATCACCTGCAATACGAAGACCAATAACACTTCCCCAATCTTGTACAAATAGATTAATATCAGTTAAATTTAACTTATCAATAAACGCCTTAGTCCAAGCAACATGTTGTTCATATTGATGAACTGTGACGTCGATCGGCTTGTCTGACCTTCCCATTCCAATATTATCTGGTGCAATCACTCGGTAACCGGCATCAGCAAGGATCGGGATCATTTTTCGGTATAAATAGGACCAGCTGGGTTGGCCATGTAGTAACAGTATAACTTCGCCATTATCAGGCCCAACATCCACGTAATGCATATTTAAGCCGTCAATTTCTACGTAACTTGGCTCAAACTCATATCCTGAAAGGGAGTCAAAACAGGCATCCGGAGTAACAATATATTCCAAACCCGTAGCGGTTGCATATATTTCACTTTCAGACAATTTACAAGCATCGCTATTTGGGCCTGTAACTAAGGGAATCTCTGTCCCTGAGACATCTTCAGAGTCATCCGAGTCACAAGCAACCAATAGGGAACCCCAAAAGCAGATACCGAACAGGCACCGGAATAGAGAGATATATTGGGGAGTTATAGATATAGAGACAAAAGAATAATTCATAATATAAATCCTCCTTTTACATTAAATAAAAATTCCTTTAACTGGAGAGGATATTCATACCACCATCAGATCATCTACTTATGACAGAATTGTGCGGATGGTGAAAATCTCCGCACGACCAGAACTGTTGGAAGTTTTACCATTAATTAAACAGGGAAAACTCTATAAAAAACCACATGACTAACTTCCGCCAATTTAAAAACCAGAGATACATAAACTTATGCTTAGATACTTAAAAATTTGCTTGCAATCGAGAATGTTTTGTATGAACGGTGCATATTTCAAGCTCAATGGAGCAAATGGCAAGTTTCTTTCATATGAGATTACCTATATCATTCACTGTTGATATTTTGATATATAAAATCGATATTGAATGCAATATAGGCAAGGAACCTTGTTTGAATTTCGCAAAATAAATAAGATACAAGCATGGATATTTCTTCTAATATGGCCATGGGTGAATATCTTTATCGTCTCTGCTACACTTTATTCACTTGAGTCACTAACCCCCCACCTCTTCCTGTTGGCTACAGCTAAAATATGGGGAACATTTATTTTATGTCACCTTCTTTTCATTTTTATTGAAAATCTTCCCAACAGCCCTCTACGATTATTAAAAGAAAAACACACCTACTTACTTAGACCAATTGTAGTCATTTTTCTATTTATAAGCATTGCACCGATCGTAGAACCCCCATTAACTTTCAAAGTACCTGATATTAAAATATTACCATTGGCGATAATGCTACTTGAATCCACAGTTTATATTTTTGCCATATATATATTTCAACAGCAAAGTTTCTACTATCGCTCGCAGCTTCATGCACAACAGGCAGAGCTACAAATACTTAAAATGCAATCAAATCCTCACTTTCTATTTAACACTCTAAATTTGATTGCATCAGAAGTCATTCAGCACCCATCAAAAGCTAAAGAGCTCATTTACAGCCTTTCCGATTTATTGCGCGACACAATCAACTTAACCAAAACCCAATGGATAACTATTGAGGAAGAACTAAGATTAATCGAGTTATACCTCCTGCTGCAACAAAAGCGCTTTGAGGATCGATTTACCTTTGATATTGACTGCCCACAAAATTTGAATGGAATGAATATACCTTCATTACTATTAATGCCAGCTGTGGAAAATGCCATAAAGTACGGTATTGCACCCTACGCCAAAAGTGGTCATGTGAGTGTAAATGTGGAACTAAATAATAGCTACATAGAAGTGGAAGTTCAGGATACAGGGGCATGCTTTGATGACAAGAATATCACTTATGGTGAAGGATTGCGTATTCTTACTCAAACATTAAGAGTCAACTTCAGTGACAACCACGCCCTTAAGTTAAATTCAAGCGGTGAAGGAGCAAGTTTGAAAATTCGCTTCCCACAAGTAAATTCATCCATAACCCCGTAGGTTGAAAATGGCGAAAATGAATACTAAAAAAGTAATTATTGTCGATGATGAACCTGCAGCAAGATCCAATCTAATAGAAGTAATCAACACCTTCGATGAATTGAAAGTTGTGGCGCAAGTAACTGATGGAAAGTCAGCGATAAAGCAGATCATAACCAAAAGCCCTGATATCGTATTCCTTGACATTGAAATGCCAGAGGTGAATGGCTTTGATGTGGCTAATGCAACTCAACATATAAACTATCAACTTGTCTTCCTAACAGCCTATCAGCACTATGCCCTGCGTGCGTTTGACACAAATGCAATTGACTATTTGACAAAGCCTGCTCACCCAGAATTAATAAAGAAAAGCATCCGCAAGATATTACGGCAAGAGATGTATGCCATAGGGCAACAGACGTCTTCGACAAGCGGAAACCGATTGGTTTTGAGTGATTATAATCAAATGAAGATATTTGAATACGACCAAATTAACTATATCGACAGTATCGGTCGTTATCGTCGCATCCACCTTACCGAGACAGGAGTTAAATCTCACAATACAAATACCATTATTTCAGATATGACACTTGACAGTTTCAGTGAGCAGCTACCTAAGGAAACTTTTTACCGATTACATCGAAGCTACATCATTAACAGCCATAGAATCCTTGAATTAAAGTTACAGTCACGACGCCATTTTGTCCGACTTTCCGGAACAGATACACTTATCCCAGTATCTCGCAGTTTTCTATCCATCTTAAAGGAGAGCATTAAAGTCTCAGCTAACTCTCCAACTGGGTAAAAGATGGCTCCAAGTAATTCCAAAAATGCAGCTATGAAATTAGTCCGAGCCGCCATAATCCCAAAACCTACATGTTCTTTTTAAGGAAGCTGATGATCGACCCAAAAATAGCTCTATGGTGCTCACTATCAGTAGGGCCATGAGCCATATCTGGATATAGTTTCCACTCATAGTCCTTATCAAACTTACTTAACATCATAATCATGCGGTACATATGTTCAACATCAACAGTTTCATCCTTCTCACCATGAATAATAAATACAGGCCTTTGAAGGTTTTGTGCCAGATATACCGGTGAAATGTCCTTCAGTTTGCCATAGTCTTTAACAGTATCTCCAACATTCTCCTGCATCCACTTACTTTGAGCCTCAGTTGCATAGGGTGAATTTAGGTAGAGGTTAACATCTGTGACACCGGCCACACTGACTGCACAGCGGAACAATTGCTGGTGTTTGATAGCCATCATTAGTGCAGCATATCCACCATAACTCATTCCAACAGAACAAATTTCCGAAGACAAAATATCCCTTCGGTCACTTACCACTTTTGTTGCTTGAAATATATCTTCAAGCATTAAGTTACCCCACTGCTGAACACCCGCTTCCTCCAGTTCAGTTGAATAACCACTCGACCCTCGATAATTCACCCTTAAAACGGCATAATTATTCGCCACAAAGAACTGTGTATAGTAGTCAAAATACTGATGGTCAAAAACGCCAAGAGGACCACCATGTGGCATAACTATAAGAGGGAATGGCCCGTTATCTTTTGGCATAGTCAATATATAGGGAATATCCAATCCCTCCACTTTAACCTGCTCGTGGTATTGGCGACTCTCAAGCTGATCATTTAAATGTGGAAATTTTGAGGCCACTAGCTGGTCAATTTTCTGGTTTTTCCTGCTAAGGAAATAACGTCCTGGTTGGCCGTGGCTCTCACTATAGTAAAGCTCTATAGTACTATCTAGGCTTCTTCCTACTGTTGTTTTTAGTAGAGTCGCCATGCCATTTTTTTCTTGTCTATCTTCATCAATATATTGATATTCTACCCGTCCATTATGAATGACCTTTACACCAATTAACTCCCCTGTCGATTGCTCTATTACCAGATCGATAATATCGTAGCTATCAGATCGATAAGCTATGCTCTGTTCTCCACTAGTGAAATTGCAGCGGTAAACTATCCGATCTTTCTCCGAATTAGTATCTAAACAAAAGTAAGTTCCAGACTCCGAACTTATAGATACCGGTATAAGGATTCCATGCTCTGCTCCGGGGGCGGGCTCCTTTTCCAACTCTTCTTCAGACCAACTCTTTATTGGGCCGGTAGAGTGTCCATCAACAACTTTACTCAGATGAAGCTTACTGTCATTGAAAAACAAAACTGACTTTGGCTGGCCTGATGGATCAAAAAACCAGCGTATCGCATATCCTTCAACTGAAGCCACTTCATTCTGAACTGTAAACTGGCCTCCATCTTTTCGTAAAAGTTTACTTGCTTTCTGTTTAAATCGGTTAAGCTTAGATACGTCAATACTGTATACCTTGGAGTAAATCCCACTTTTTGCATACAGAAAATGGCCCGGCCTGTTTGGCAACGCATGGACCAACCAACCCGGCGTTTTTACCTCAAATATTTCTGGAGGCTGGCCTTCGGAGCCTGAGACATCAAGCACTAGCAGTCGATATGCTGGCTTGGTATCTAGTAAATTTTTAACACCCTTCTTGACTTCCTTAAACTGGGCAACAAGATACTTTGGGCCAACCCAACGGATAAATTGAATTGATGCATCCCTGGGTGTCAATGTTTCGAGATCAATCAGGGTATAACTAGACCCATCTTCACGACTCCAAATATCTAACTTTTGACTAGTATCACTCTGCTTAATGGACGCAACCAATCTTCCATCCGGACTGACTTGTGCTGTTATAGTATCAATCGATTTAAAGTAGCTTTCTGCTGGTATTGCTACTACTGGACCAATTTTCACCAGAATGCACAACAAAACCAATAAAGTCCCTCGAAAAAAAACAATCACTGGCTTATCTCCAAAGGACTTAACCAACTTTGCAAGAATTCATCTTGCACTCCCGCGCCAGATACCAGGGGATACAATTCGAACAAAGAACCCATAGACTCTTGTATTTCATTTATTTCTGATGCGATACGATTTTTTAAATAAACCTCTATTGTGTTTGACTTTCTCTGTTTACCTATAAACAGATTGCCAATATAGCTAGTCCTTCCTTCTTCAACACGAAAGCGCCATGTACGTCTATTCGCCGTATCGAACTTATAAGGAAGGTTATAGTATGGTGCTTTTATCTGCGTAATTTGATAAAGACCAGGAGGAACGACCATCAAATAAAACCCTTCTGGTTTACCTTTAAGGCTAACATTATATTGACTACCTTTTCGAACTCTAGCCTTTTGCCTCTCACCTAGGTATTTATTTCCACTGGTATATAATTTACCAAACTCAATAGAGGGCGCTGTGCCCCCGACATTCAACTTTACTAAGACGTAACCTTGTCTACTTCTTAACTCTGGAGGGTTCTCATAAGGAACTAACGACAATGTTTTAGCATTTGCTACGCCAACAAAAAAATATGTTGCACAAACTACACTCATAAGGGACATGGAAAACAGATTAAATCCACTTCTCGCCGTTTTATTGCACATCGCATTTAGCATCAAAATAGCAATTCCATATTTTTGATTTTAAAAAGAAATGATACACTTACAAATATTATCTTAGAGCCAGTCGCAATACAATCACTATGCTATGGCTACATTATGGAGAGTTTTATGCTCGGGATGACATCTTTTAGATACATGAGAATTTACACAATTTTTTTATTGAGCTGCACGGCAATTTTACAAGGTTGCGCAGGTCAAGTAACTATGTTACCAGCGCTACAAAAAGATACTCAGATTGGCGAACAAGAAGGGATTGTCGTAGCCCGGATCATCAATGCCTCTGGCAGCCCCCTACCTTTCAATCAACTCACTATCAACCCTGAAAACCTAAATGAGGCTGAATCAATCAAGCCAAAACGTTTATTAGCTGCAAGGCCTAAACTAGATGGCACGACTGTTTTTGCCTCAGCAGTAAAAGCAGGAAATTACTCGCTCAGCAGTATCCGTGCCTTTCACTCTAATGGCAATGGATGGTACAGCCGCTTTGTAGGTGCCGATGAGAAGCTTGGAACATTCTCTGTTATCCAAGGGGAGATAACAGATCTTGGAACCCTAATCTACTACCCCAATCCTCAAGGAGATAAATATCTTGACCTACTAGTGAGAGCACCAGACCTGGTAAAAGGCGAAGTGCTTACCAAGCATTTTCAGTTTCTAGATTATGATTCAACATTAATTAATAGCTGGCACATTGATGAGAAAGATGAGGAACGTGAGTCAGTCTATATATCCGTTGCACAAAATCCTTTAACTTACAAAATACAACATATTTCTTCAGATAATTCCATTTACTTTCTCGGGAAAATTGGCGTATTCCTAAAGCGCACAGCCGCAGGAGAGTGGGAGCTAGAGGCTGTTGATACAAACCATGAACTCAATGCATTTTCCCAAAACCGCCATGGAGACCTAGTTGTTGGCGGTAGTGAAGGCGCTCTATTTTGGCGTCCTGAAAATGGGAATTGGCTCGATATATCTTTAGAGCATGACTCTCGCATTGAGCATCTCACCCTCTTAGATACGGGTGAGATCGAACTGGTGGTTTCTCGTGATTTTGAAGTAAACATTTTAAAAGGAACTATAGTTAATACAGGTGTGCAGTGGGAGCTATTGAATCGATACTCCTCTAGCTCTGGCAAAGGATGGGAGTACATCGATGAGCCTAGAGCAGCTAACCGACAGGCCAAGTCTAAGAATACGCAATATATATACAGCACCACCATTTTTAAATTAAATGGGCTGCATTACATAACGATCCGCAAGCAATCTATCTATGGAAGCGTTGTATTTACACCTACTAGTAGCGAGAGCTTTATATACAACCCTGAAAACTGGATAATTGAGAAATCAATTGATGAATTCAATATAAGCAATATCGTTGATGTAGGTGCAGTTAAACTGGGAATCGAAGAAGCTGGAATTTGGTCTTTAACCGGAAAACCAACCTACTATAGGATTAATGAAAATGGCATTCAAAACGAAATTGTCACCTATTTAGAAAACTGTCCCGAGAACAAATCCTCAAAAAGTTACTGCCGTGTAAGAGAATTTACATTGCGGTCTGCACCCAGGTTTTCAAGTCCTAATGATGCCATTGCTATTGCCAGCTTTACCGGAAATCGGGCTTCTCATAGAAATCAAGAAGTTGAAATCAAACTTCTGAAAACCTCTGATGGAGGAAAGAGCTGGGGGATGACAGATAGCGAACCACCCACAAACTATTGCACCTCGTTAGTTCCGCAAGTTGCTGACCGTCTATTGGTATCCTGTGATGGTGCTAGCGGAGACTTCTACGAGTCTACTGATTTTGGCGATAGCTGGCATCAAGTGAGGCGGCAGGAAAACTTCTAATGATTGTTGGTGGACACTTTCTTCTTTAAGTGTCCACTTTTTTTACAAAAAAGTTACAAGTAGTATGTAAAGTCTTCAATTAAGTTTTTTAGTCTATCTCTAAAAATAAAAATTACCCTCTAGTGAGTTGTCTATTATATCGTCGAAAAACAGGCACTTCCCAGGCTATCCAATACCACAAAGGTATCTATGAAAAATATAACCATGGTAAGCTACCTTCTTTAGCTAAATTATTAGGCCACATTGATGATCTAATAACTTAAATCAATCTAAATCTAGCGGTGAAATGCCTAAGAACCTGAGGTTCATATTCAAAAGTTAAACCCCGCAATTCCCTAGCTCGTGAACTCAGCTCTATAATAGCATCTGCAACATAGTCCATATGATCATTTGTATAGACACGACGCGGAATAGTAAGCCGCATCAATTCTAGATCTGCTTTCTTTTGTTCACCGGTATCCGGGTCCCTCCCAAGTAATAAAGAGCCAATTTCCACAGCCCTGATTCCCGCTTCTAGATACAGCGCATTGGTTAACACCTGTGCCGGAAACTGCTCTGATGGAATATGGGGAAGAATCTTCGATGCATCTACAAAAACCGCATGCCCACCTGTGGGATATTGAATGGGTACTCCAGCAGATCTCAATCGCTCTCCCAGATAGGCCACTTGGCCAATTCGGTAGTTCAGATAGCTTTCATCGGCAGCCTCATAGAGCCCCCGGGCCAGCGCTTCCATATCTCGACCAGCCATCCCTCCGTAGGTCACAAAACCCTCCATAGGGACGCAGCGGGTTTGTACGGCTTGAAACAGCTCTTCATTATTTCGAATACAACAGAGACCACCAATATTTACCATAGGGTCTTTTTTTGCGGACATTGTTAACATGTCCCCATATTGATACATCTCGCGAATAATTTCTAAAATCGATTTTTCTTGATACCCCTCTTCCCTTTGCTTTATAAAGTAAGCATTCTCGCAATATCGAGCTGAATCAATTACCACAGGGATATCATACTTAGTAGCAATTTCATAAACTGCCTGCATATTTTTCATGGACACAGGCTGACCACCAGAGCTGTTACAGGTCACAGTAGTTATAATCGCACAGATATTGTGGCTTCCGTGCTCCTCAATAGTGGAAATTAGGCGTTGTAAATCAAAGTTACCTTTCCAGTCGTATGCTGTCGTGGTATCAAAAGCGCGTTTATCCACTACATTAATTGCTTTTCCTCCATTTAACTCTATATGCCCTGCAGTAGTATCAAAATGATAATTTGAAATAAATACAGGCTCCGTCCCTCCGCGCACTTGACGCATACGCTCAATCAGTGCAGGAAACAAAATTTGTTCTGCTCCACGCCCCTGATGTGTAGGAACAACCAATTCATACCCAAAAAAATGCTCTACTGCATTGCACAAATTGTAGTAGTTTCGGCTACCGGCATAGGACTCATCACCAAGCATCAAACCCGCCCATTGATTATCACTCATTGCACCAGTGCCTGAATCTGTCAGCAGATCGATATAGACATCATCACTGCGCAGTAAAAACGGATTTAATCCAGCCTTATTGAGTGCGACCTCCCTATCTTTATAGGTTGTTATCTTGATCGGCTCAACCATTTTTATACGGAAGGGTTCAGGGATTCGCTTCATCACAATTATCCTAACAATACCTGCCATACCGCAGGCAATAACAATCCAATTATTATAAGTAAAGTAATTAGCATAAGAGAAACAGGACCGAATTATATTTTAATTAAAGTTAAGCCCTGTAAAACATCTAAAAACTGCAGAAATACATCAAAGGGATATTGTTCCCTACTGAAATTCAGGCTCCTCTGTCAAAAATGGTTGTCAAGTATTTCACTTCTTAACTTATGGCACAATAGGCTGCATTATCTATATGGCCCTTTCAGTCACTTTGAGTGAACTTATTATCGGGTTCTTAGGTTCACATTTCTTGTGACCGGAAGCCACTCTAGATTTCCCAAGTAACGAGATAAAAGAATATCTAATGACAACTTAGCTCACATTTTAAACATTGATGAACAGAGGTCCCAGAATAGAAACATCTAACTTATAAATGAGGCAGAAGATACTAATTGGATCCGAGCTTATCAATTAGTGATTCTTCTGCCCCACGTCATCTCTCTTAGTTACCTTCTAATTTTGAGAGGTAAAACTGAAAAGCACGATGTGCCACTTGATGGCCTATCGCCTGCCCTGCAGGTACTGAAGGCTCAAAGTGTACACCTCCCCATACACGACTGTTACCACAGTCCTCTTCAAATGAAGTCCAGGTAGGGAAATATAGATTCAAGTCAGTTTGTGGTGTTACACCAGGTTCAATCTGAGAGCTGCCAGACAGCGCAGTTACAGAATATCCCAAAGTATCGCCTTGAGGTAAAAACAAGCGGCTTGTCTCGGCATGCGCAGCACAAAAGCTAGCTGATGCGGAGGGATATTCGGGATGATCAGCTACAGGCAGATAGCTAGTCCACTGACTGGCGGGCAAATCATTCACAGTTCCCTTTCCAACGCCCCCCCAAGCCGTTACAGGTTCATCCTTATAGATATACCGAACAGCAGAAAAAGGTCTTACTGAGTTATGGCGACGCTTTTCCTTCCAAATAGCAATTGCAGTATCAAAAGCTGCCATATTAGTCAGGAAGTCATAGTGTATGAAATCCATCAGGGATAAACCTTGAGATTCAGATGCAAAAACGGCAGCGAAGCCTAAGCTGAATATCTTCATATCAAATAGCTCAGCTTTCATCTTCTGCTCATCAGTTAAATTCGCTGATGTAGCCAATACATCATTTACTTGCGCTACGTAACTGGGGTAGTTCCAAATTTTGGATTTAATTGGTACTGGTGAAGTGAAATCATCAGGAGACTCGTAGCTATAGGGCGTAGTCAATGCTATTTGAGGAGTTACGAACTGCTGAACCCGAAATACACCTGGTCGCTCCATTAAAACTGCCGGCTGCCATTTTGATGGAAAACGCAGCTTGTAGGCAGAATTAGCGGGTTTAAAGTCAGTATAATCGGCATAAGGCAAGCGATGATAAAGCTGGTTACCTTCATTACCTAACTGATTCATCCCATCATTAACACGCCCTTCCAGAACTTTTCTACCAGCATAATTTCCTATACCAATTGGTGTCGTCGTATCTTCTGAAACATTTTCTGGATCTAGCCCTAGCTCAATTAGCATTTCATCCCATTCAGATACCAAATGGGGAAACAAACCACTTAGCACTTTGTGGGAAGCATAAGTCAATGCAATATTTAACTCAGTATTGTCTGTCGGTGCTGTCATTCGGCTAATATCTGAGTAAACGCCCTTTGCTGTCGGATGATAAGGTGCTGTAGCATCAAACCAGGAGTTAGTGATAAGCGTTGTAAAACGGAGTACCAACGTCGCATCATTTGCAGCTGGTGACACTTCGAAGATTGCGCAGGCTGCAGCTGGGATTATATTTTGTACCGCAACATTACAAGTTCCTAGCTCTTCAGAGCTACATTTTGGAGGCAATGAGACGTCCTCTAACTGAGGACAACTGATAGCCTGTGCTTGCCAACTTGCAGACACAAATACTAATCCTATAATACTTTTTAAAGCTTTTTTATAAGTTACATCTTTTAGCATTGGATTTTCCTTTTTGCTATATCCATGTGACCAATGTATCATCCTATCTACTGATCACTTTCTAATGATAAACACCTAAAAACACTTTAAAATAGACTGTTCTCTATACCCTCCCCCATTTCAATAGTAAATGACCATAATTCTCGATATTCTTCTAATGTCAATACCACCTGTATTATAAGGCCCTAAAATTTAAACCAACAATTAAGGCAGGCTTTTGAAACTACTTACAAAGTAATTACTTGTAAAGATGCCAGTTCACGGAAACAGTAATTTTTGAGGTTCAAATTATTGGAAAGTTCTTTTCAAGTGCCGGCTACAAATTTTTCTCTCAGCAAACTACAAAGTCAAAAAAGGTATATTTTAGCAAATATTTTTCGGGTTAAAAGGGTCGCTAGCTAACCATATACTTTCAACAAATACTAGCTAGCCAAACACAGACAACAATAAAAGCACTAACACAGCAGTACTTAATACTGTAAATCCAACTCATTTCTATTCAATTACCTAAATTATACTTTCTACTTACATCAGATATATTGATCTTATTTTATGAGCATCCAAATACTTACAGCACTCTTAACCCAAAAATGGATAACGTGGGGCTGCCGTTATAGTTACATATAACAGCACCTGTTACTTGATTTTATTCTACTACATTTATATGCACTAGAAATTTGGAGGAACTAACTTATCTGATATTTTTTGAACAAATATACTGGATCGATCGGAACAGCAAGCTACCCACCAAAGGGCGTAAAAATAATTAACAAGAGTAATTTTATGAGTGATAACTTCGTACCTTAGTGCTATGCCTGTTAAATTTTTCAGCACTCATAAGGCCATTCCGAACCAACTGGTTCTGAAACATGCCAATAAAGAAGTTCGATGTACTGCAGGGGGCATATACCAATACCGCAACTTGTCCAATCCCAGCAGCAAATGGCTGAAGTGAACCAACAAAGTCTCCTCTGCGCACACTATGCTGATAAATCTTCTCACCAGTCCCTACCTCTGATTTGTAACCAGTCGCATGTACGAAAGTGTCATTACACCTGATCTCAACATATCCCAGGAGATAAATTGTTAAAGCAACTAGGAGAGCTATTTTTTATGAAATTTAACGTCCGCAGTTGCGGCTGATTTGGAGCGCACCAGAAAGTAAGTCCGTTAACCTGGGCTTGTTATGAGTGTTATTCAAGGTAGCTGTCCCAATCTGACATTTCATTTAAAGCAGATTCAATTGCTGGGCTTAAATTACGACGCTCTGATTCTTTGTTTTCGTTTGGCCCTGAACACTTATGCTCAGGGCTCTACCAAACTTCGATACCTTCTGACTGCCTTATCGCTATCACCGCATCCATGCCATCCGGGTACAGCTTTCGAAATTTCACATGTGATTTATTGGCAGCAGCATCAAGCAACTCCCACCCTTCAGGCATATCTATGTCCATATAGTGGGCTCTTTAAGACTCATAACACCTCAATAATGGGCCGGAACGCAGGAAGCCTCCCCCCCTTAAAGTAGACGCTATCTAATATTCATCTTACGTGGCCATTCTTTCATATTCATCTGGGCTTTTGAACCCAAGTGAACCATGCCTTCTTTTAAAGTTAGAGTGCCTATCAAGATACCAAGCTAAGTTAGCTCTTAGCTCCTCAATGGACTCAAAATTAAATCCTAGACAATTTATACTCGGGCCAATACCTAGTTCTTTGAGTCGGTTTTGGTATGCTTAAACACCGTACTCAGACCCTCGGTCGCTTTAAAATATTAGATCTGGTTCTATATTTCTGCGGCGGATAGCTTTATTTAGCCCTGACTGTGTTAGTTCAACAGTTCGAGTATCCGACAGATGTCAACCCAACACTTTTCGGGGGTAAAGATCAATAATCACAGATAAATATTGCCATATCCCATTGATCTTTAGATAAGTTACATCACCAGTCAATTGAGAGTCTGGTTTACTAGGAATACCATGCTCTCTTTGTAAGTTCTCAACCTTAAGACAAGGATCTCCAGGCTAAGAGCGTTGACGATAAATTCTTCCAATTTTCCTCACGATTCGAGCCTTTTTAATAAGGTGTTCAACGCAGTTGTGATTTACTCGTTCACCGTTAGCTTTCAGCTCTGCGCTAATTTTTAGACTTTCATTATTACCATCATGCTGCGCATAGATAGCTTCGATACACCCTAGAAGTCATCTATTTTCTATGTCTCGAGTGCTCTCATTCCGGTTGAGCCACTTATAAAACCCTTGGGGTGAAACATTCAAGTATCTACATAAGTACCTGACACCAAAGTCAGGTCGATTAAGAGCGATGAATGAAAATCTTTCGGCTTTGGATCTTTTAGATAAATTTCCCACTTTTTTAGGAAATCATTCTCCTTTTGCAGTTTCTTAACCTGCCTTTTTAAACGTTTTATCTCTTTATCACCAGTTTAAGACTGAGTTTTCGTTGTCTTTGTCATACTTATTCTACGACTAGGCTTTTCGACCAGCTTGCCTTCTCTAGCTTCCTGTCGCCCTCTATAAATCATTACTGGATGCAAACCAATAATGTTGACGATAGTATTCGTATCTACTTTCAGTTGGCTAGTGAGGACTAGCGCTCTAACTTTGAACTCTGTTAAATATCCAACAACACTCTCTTCACTCAATATTTTCGACATTTTTTCCTACCCTATTTAAAAGGTAGGCGTCTACTCAATGGGGGAAAGTTTCGGGTGGAGGGGCGAAGCCCCGGAACGAACTGGGGCCATTTATTAGGCTTTTAACAATTTAGCGGATGCAAAAATACACCGCTTTTCTTTGTAAATATTATATCAGTAAGAAAATGCTCAGCTCCCTTTACAATTACTCTTATCTCATCAATTCTTAGCTGGGTAATTTGTCGGTCGGATATCTCAAAGGACGTTGAGTATAAGTCATAGTATTCACGAAAGGTCAGCCTCTTGGAATTGGCATGGTCGGTCCTGTTCATAACAGTATTTACTGGATAGACCTTTGCTTCAATATCACTAGATTCATACCTGTTCACATACCGCCATCTAGTAAAACTCTCGGCTTCAAATTGAATTTTTCTATTGTCAGCATAGATATCTACAATTTGACTTGGCCAAATTACACTTGATTCTTCAAATACTTCTAAAGAGACGGATAGGCTCGTTGATGATTTATACCTTCTTAATATTAAGCTAATTTTGGTGTCGTCCAGCTCATAAACAAGCCTATTATCTGCACCAACATTCCCGTGGCATGATTCTTTTTCAACCTTTGCACCTTCGGCTTGAGGGTGAAAATATTCATCTGGCAAAACCACACAAGAGCTCAAAAGACATAGTGATAGTAAATATAAATATTTCACGTGAACCCTATGAGGCCTAACGCCCCGAGCAGGGGCAGACTAGTTGGAGTGCCTTTTGGGCGCATAATGACGCAGCCATGCCCAAAAAGATGCAGAGACTTGACTGTCCCAGCCACCAACGGGAGCGATTGCCGCGGCTTGTTATGAGCTTTTGTCAAGGTGCAACCCAACAATATCGCCAACATCATCGTAAACATTGTAAATGACCTCACCGTCGCAGAAGCCGCCGTGCTCGCCAAGCCAAGGGATAACTGTCTCTAGGTTAATTTTCTTAGACTTTAGGAACTCAACTGTTTCTCTAAGGCTGTGATCACATGCCGGAGCGGATTCACGATTCAAATAAGTTAGTAGATCCTTTAGTTCATCTATCTCGATTGGGATAGATGTAAGAATTCGATCCTGCTCATTTTGCTTGTACTGAGCCTTTAGTTTCCTCTTCTGTTCTTTATCCATGCTTAAGACACATAACATCCGGCGCACAGGCTAAGTACGCAGTACTGAGTCCAGACTGAAGGCCGATTGTGCCGCCGCTGGTTATATTTCATTACGCGACTGGCTCCAAATTAGAGGGGAAAGAACGAAACTCCTCCCATTGAGATTCACTTATTTCACCCTTGAAATCACGGGAATTCCACGCTCGATTTAAGTGTGCATATATATGGGCTATATCGATAGAATAGCTTTCGATATCGACGCTCCTTTTAGATCCCATTTCTTTAATAAGATCACCTAGATGCTCATGTGCATCTTCTAGCTCACTCATTAGTTGACTCCATTCAGCTGGATTTTCCTTGCTATCTATCATTATTTCTCTGAAATATAACGTCTGGCGCAGTGGCTAGTCCAGCAGCCGCAGGCTGCGATTGTGTCGCCACTTGTTAAGTTTTTTGTCGTGGCCAAAATAACAGCCCCCCTAAAGATAACAACCCAGCTACAAAGGTAAGTGTTAACGGAATGTATGTTTTTTGATAGGCTTTGGCATGGCACTCAGGGTAAATGGCAATGTCCGGCGTGACATATGCTAGAGCACAGCCTAACGAAAAACCAAAAATTGCTCCCCAGGCTTTATGGCTTGGGGCTGCCGCGAAGCTATAGCCGACAACAGTAATAGCTGTTAATGGCCCTGTAATAGGCTCTTGCCAGCAGATGAAATAGCTCAGCAACATTGAAGTAACCAAGGGCGTTGCTATAGCTAATGTTAGCAGCCCTAGAAAATATAAAGTCCATTTTAAGTAAGTCATAGCTTAGTAAGAAACTGGTCTTGCCCACAAAAAGTAGACACTCTAACTATGCGTATTTTCGTTCATACTCTGCTGGACTTACATAGCCCAATGCAGAGTGCCTACGAACCCTATTGTAGAAAATCTCAATGTATTCAAACACCTCAGATTTTGTTTGCTCTTCGCTTTCGAATGTTCCGGCATAGACCAGCTCGACTTTTAGCCTGCTAAAGAATGATTCCATTGCCGCATTATCCCAACAGTTAGCCTGGCGACTCATACTCGGCTTGCACTTGCTTTCGGACAAGAGATCCTGGTATTTCTGCGATCGATATTGCACACCTCTGTCAGAGTGAACTAGCAGTCCAGGTTTTATTGGTCGTCGCTCTAGGGCCATTTTCAATGCTCGACGTGTCAATTCATCGGTCATCTGCGAGTCAAATGCCCAACCTACAATACGTCGAGAGTACAGATCCATAACTACCGCGAGGTATAGCCACCTCTCCAGAACCCAGATATACGTAATGTCACTGGTCCAGCGGCAATTGGGTCGATCCACATCAAAGCAACGCTTAAGTAAGTTGGCGGAGACGTTAATGCTCCCCTCTACGGGCTGACTATATCGAAAGCCTTTGCCGTTTCTCGCTTTAATATGCTCCTGTTGCATAAGCTTAGCGACGTAGTTCCGCGAGCATGGCTCACCTAACTCTTGAAGCTCGCAAGCAATTCTAGGCGCGCCATAACGACCTTTAAACTCAACAAACGTCTCTCGGATTTTCTCGATTGTTCGTATCTTTCTAATCGTGCGAGCAGATGGCAATCGCCCCCGCCATCGATAATAATCCGATCTTGAGACTTCTAAACACCGACACATCAAGCTAACCGGGAATGACCCTACATGCTCTTGTATCAATGCGTACTTTACTCTTGGTGGTTCGCAAAGTACGCAGCTGCCTTTTTTAGAAACTCAACCTCCTGACGAGCTTCATGGAGCTCCTTCTTGAGCTTGCGAACTTCAGCGCTTTCCTGTTTGGAATAGTCGACACCGCCTAAACTATTGAACTGCTTATCAGACAGTCGATTAAATTGACGACGCCAGTTGTAGATCTGCTGTGCGCTGACGCCTAGCTCTCGCGCCACAGAAGCCGTTGTTACTCCAGGCTTTTCCGCTCTCTTAACTGCTTCACTACGGAACTCCTCCGTATACGCCTGAGTTCTTTTCTTACCCATGATACACCTCCGTGTTAGGCCTAAACCTAACTATACAGGGTGTCTACTAAACGTGGGTAAGTCTTTACCATAACGCCCCTGCCAGCGGCAGCCACTTGCGGCTGTCCAGACCACGCAGTGGGCGGTGCTGCGCAGGCTTGTTAAGTTCTCAATGTTCATTGCTTCGCAAGAACTCTTTATATTGATCTGTAGCTCGCATTTCTTTGAAATCATCAATGCCAGCAATCATATCTATTATTCCAGGGGTTTTCTTGGCTGCGATACTGACAAATTTTACAAATCTATCTGTGTCTTTAGCTAACGCCAAATTTCGAAATATTCTGTATTGTGCACGATAATCATCAGGTTGAAGTTGATAGGCATTAAAGAAGGCCTGGACTGCTTCTGAATGCTTCCCAAGATTTTCAAGGGTGATGCCGTAGTTGAACCAGCTTGTTGGGATTTTAGGTGATCGATCAATGATCTCTCGAATTACTGGTAGAGCCTTTTCCCATTCATTGTTTTCGGAATAGTACTGATACTTCTCGACAATATTCATTTCCTTTCCATAGACAAAGGGGCTTAAAAGAAGCACTAAAAATAGAGATAGATTTTTCAACGTCGGATTTCCGTATCTAGGTGAACTTAACGTTGCGAGCAGAGGGCGCGTCTTTCGCGTCCGCTGCCTTGCTTTGTTAAATGTGCTATTGCTCTGCATATTGAAACAAAAGTTTATATGGGTACTTAAAACCCGAAATTTCAGATTTTATTTTTGTGTGCTCACCGATTGGGTTAAAGCTATCTATATCTACCGCCCCATAATAATGTAATAGCGTGAACGGCATACCTAAATCATAGATAGATACACATACCATCTTTTTAAGATCTAGTTCTTGGCAAGAAACCTCATCCTTACCCCTTGAAGATACTGAAAGATACCTAAATTCCCTCAGGCCCTGCCTCCATTGCCACTCTGAATATGCATATGTGACATTGTCAACAACTATCAACGAAGCATCAATTTTCGCATTGAGAGGAGCAAAACCAATTGTTACGGAATTATCAAAATTAACGTCGAACTCCACACCATTGTCACTTTTCCATTTCAGGAAGGTATCGGCATGATCTTCTCTAGCAAAGATCGTGAAGGCTCCGACTTGATATTTGCTTGGCCCAAAAACAATGTAGAAAATCTGACTGTACTTAGAAAACAGCCAAATATTTACAATGGTTAGTATGAGCATGGACGCTAATATTTTTTTTGATACTGACACGCTAGTGATCACCATTTAACGCCCGCAACAGGGGCGACCAATGCTATGCACGTTTTGTGCGAAACTGGGAGCACAGCGACCTGCACAAAATGTGCATAGCGTTGGGCGTCCCGCGGAGGCTCGAAGGGCCGCAGCAAACTGCTTGCGCTTGTTAAGTTCACTCCTCTCTAGTACGAACCCACTGAGACTTCATTGACGTTCTTGTGGCGCTCCAGCCAGGAGGTAAATCTGCGATTGAATACAAAGTAGGATCAAGCGATATGATCTCGCCCATACCCACAATCATTAGGTCTTCTGATTTATTAGTGGTACCGCAAGTGAACGCCCATGAATCATCATCCGCGTAGTGCACTACCATTAATACTGGAAGTGAATCCTTAACGACCTGCTTGGTCGTTATCGCGGCAACATTCTTTGCTTGATCAAATGGCCAATCCAATTTCTCTACTCCACTTGCGGACAACGAACAACAGAGCATTACCAGAAATGTAATTAATTGCTTTTTCATATCCGTAACTTAACGCCGCTAGCAAGGGCAGCCGAAGCAACGCGTAGGCTGTCCAGCCCAGTCCCGAAGGGGTGGGCGAGCTTGCCTAGCCTGGTTATGGCTGGCGCACTCGAGACCGACTACTAGCACTTTGCCAACCATAGTTTGGCTGGCCACTACCCAATATTAACGGGGAAAGAATGCCGCACTTTCCCCAACCAATTCCTATCTTACTGACAATCCACGAAGTTACAGCGGACTACCCCTTTTACAGTACCTAAGCGAACACTCTAGGAGCGAAACTGCTTAAATAGCAACCAGTAAAAATTGCTCGATATTGGCTGTTATTTAGTGGTACTAAAGCTTCAGTTACTACGAAAAATCAACAAAGCCGACCGCCACAATAACGCCGCTAGCAAGGGCAGCCGAAGCGGAGCGTAGGCTGTCCAGTCCAGCCCCGAAGGGGTTGGGCGAGCTTGACTAGCCTGGTTATGGCTGGCACGCACTGAACGACCTACTTGCTCTTTGCTGGCCATAGTTTGGCTGGCCGCTGCCCAATATTTAAGAGGAAAGAATACCGCACTTTCCCCAACCAATTCCTATCTAATTGACACTCCGCGAAATTGCAGCTGGCTGCCGGTTTCTACCGCACCTGAGCAAACACTCTAGGAACGAAACTGCTTGAATTGCAACCAGCAAAAATTGCTCAATACTGGCTGCTATTTGGTGGCACTAAACCTTCAGCTACCACGAAAAATCAATAAATCCGACCGCCACAATAACGCTCGGTTTAGGGGCGGCCGGAGCACAGCGTAGGCCGTCCCAGCCGCGCCTTTCGCGGCGATTACAACCGCTTGTTAGGTGGTTGTTGCCGGAGTGCATATAGGCCTGTCACGCACACCAACCACCAGAATACTACGAAGAATACCAGAAAAAACGATACACCACTGTAAGGGCTACCAGGACTAATCGCTAGTTTTGGCGATAACGCTGGAAAGCCACTTTGTAGCAACCATAACGGTGGACCAATAAAAATATCTCTGACATTGTGCCAAATCCCTCCAGCTCCATCCGTGACAAAACTTATTGCTGCGAATAGCAATGCTAGGGCCAGACCTAGTAAGAATAAAAAACTTATTCGCCTCATGACCTATTGCCACCTAACGCTTCACTCAGCTGCGTTTTTGGAGAAGTCCGTTTGTGCTATAAGCATAAAAAGGAGCGCCGGAAAAAACGTCAGCTGGAGTGACTTGTTAGCCATGTAATTCGCCGATTCTATTTAATACTTTTAATTAGATACGCTGCCATTTAGCAATACCATCCTCTTGAGACAATATTCTTTTTCTTACTCCCCGAAGGTAGTTTAACTCTTCGAAAAAGACAATTTCTGATTCTTTGCCCTTATAGGTTTCATCCTCCCCAAGACTCCAAATTGCCTCTGAAGTATCGATATTATCAAGCAGTAAAGTATCTATATCAACGTAATAGCGTTGTAGCCCTTGACTAGTTTCAACGGGACCAAGTAATACCGCTTGAATCAACCCGTCTAGACTATCCAGGGATATAATTCCTTCTAAGTAATCGCCTATTAATTCTTTAATCTCGTATTTATCCATGAGCTACTTCTTACGGCTAACGCCCGCAATAACCGGCCGGAGCGAAGCGGAGGTCCGCCGGAAGCCACGCAGTGGCTGGAGCGTAGTTAATTGCCTTGTTATGTGCCTAGCCATATTTTTGCCAAATTGCGGCTACATTTTGATATTGAGAGGGTAAATTAGCTTTAGCCTCTTGAATAGATGAGTATTCAGCATCTTGCTCAATTTCCCAATCAGAGTCACAGCTAAACCGGTAGAATTTTTCGCTATTGGAATATTTGCAAATTGCCAAACCAAATATTTCCGCAGCAACCTCTCCATTTTCAAAGAGCACAAATCCAAATGGCTTAGAATCTGACCAAGCCCACTCAATCACTCTTGCTCCATCAATTTCTTTAGGAGGATTGCTCATGACTATCCTTGCACATAACGCCCACAGCACGGGCGGCCGAAGCGCAGCGTAGGCTGTCCCGCGGAGGCCCGAAGGGCCAAAGCAGCGTGCCTGTGATTGTTAAGAGTTATTGGCACCATATTCCTGATTCCAACAAAAGCACACAAATAAGTAGTAGCTACCAAATAGAGCGTATATCCACATAATTGTAAACCCCACGTGATCTATAGCACTACTACCAAATTTGGAATACAACAAAAATACCAAAAGTGAAGCAAAGAACGAGGTGTTCAGAATGACAGTACCAATAAAGCGCGCAACACCAAATCTACTCCCTTGCCTTGGGCAGAGAAATGTAAATGGAAGCCATGCAAATTTCTTAGCATGAAATACATTCATTATTTTAATAAACTCACTCATAACTCGATCTTTCGATTATGGCTCTTAACGCCCGGCGCAGCGGCGAGCAAAGCGTAGCTTTGTGAGTCCAGGCCAGCTTACTGGCCGAGGCTGCCGCCGCTTGTTAGGCGATTTTAAAGTAGTCCTTACCGGTAAATACTAGAGAGGCCATATGCTTGATCTCTTGCCATTGACTATCGTTTATAACATAGCTAATTTCTAATGATTTAGTCCCAGTTTCGACTATTGAGCTTTCCTTAAATATGCACGTCAGATGATCCTTAGATATTTCTAGGGCTTCTATACCATTGTATAGAGTGACCTGCTGTGGCTCCTTTACCGTGCAAACACCATCATCGTCCTCCCCGAGAGAAGATAGTTTCCCGTCAGCACCAAGAGCTCTCTGAAAGTTCCAGCTTTCTCCTCCCTTTTCGGGATCAGACTCTTCAAAAAAAATATTAAATACAGTGAAGTCTTCCGTAAACTTATTCTTAAAAGCTTCTACTGTGTTAGCTGTAAACTTCGTCATATCGGTTCGCATGCCTAACGCCCCGCACAGGGGCAGACAAAAAAGCGTAGCGTTTTGGCTGTCCCAGCGACCAAGGGGAGCGATTGCTGCGGCTTGTTATGAGTACTACTCATTGATGTACTCTTTGATAATAAATACCTTCAAATACTCACATTCTTTCGGATGAATTGGGTTATGGTTTTTACAGTAATCTTCCTCATAACCAACTATGCGAACCGCATCCATTAACTTTGGATAGACATCCGTCGCATCCCCTTTTGCGAAGTAATACCAGCCTTGTTTTCGCGGTTTTGGACTAAAAACAACGCCTAACTCACCTCTTGCCAATGGACCACAGTCATCGACGACCAGCTCAATGTCAATTACATTCACAGATACGCTGCAAAGAAGAATTAGCAATACGAGATATCTAGCCATTTGTACTCATAACGCTTTTAGCAGCGGTGAGCGTAGCGAGTCCAGCCCATGGGTGTTTCCCATGGGCGATGCTGACTAAACTTGTTATGACTTTGCTGGCCATATTACTGTTTCATTGTCCGATTCAAATAGATAGCTACACTGCATTTGTGAAAGACAATTGTAATCAAACCAAAACATTATTCCCAGACCATCGTGAATTAAGCATTTGTGATCCGGAAGCCCTTCGGACGACCAATCTTCAAGCTTTGCAATTTCCCCAGTGTGCTTAGCAATTAATCTTGAAACCTTTTCGATTTCTAGCCCGAAGAGTTGCTTTTCAAATAATGAGTAACCTGCCCCCATAACTGTTACTGTACCCAAGCGAAAATCATCATCATTATTAAAGGTAAAGGTTAAGTTTCTTGGCGAATACCAAAGCTCTCTATGCCAATCACCTGTACCTTCAATATATTCGGATTCATCAACTCTATCTGGCTTACCTAAGAAAGAAATTACTTCTTTCTCTTCCATGCCATATCTAATTTCGCCTATTCCAATACCTGGTAATATCTTCATTACTTAATGGTCATAACGCCTCAAACACCGGCTTGGTGAAGTTGGCGGCTTTTTTTGCGTAAACAAAAAAGGGGACAGCTTTACCAAGTCCGCGTGCTTTGACTTGTTATGCCTATTCAGGATTTATAATTTTTTAGTAACTCGTATGCTTTAGGATTTATATTCCTTATGTCTCTCGAGCCGTTAGTGATATCTGTAAAATATTTTCCGCAATACTGTCTTTTAATTTCGACTGTCATCGGCAAAAACATTGCGGCTATGCTTTTATCCTCGGCAACATCCAACTTTGCGAAGACTTCCGGCAATTCCATACGAGCCTTAGCCATCAATCCCTCAGCAACGGATATAACGTCTATATTCCTATCTCTCCAACCGGATTGCGCAGTAAGAATTTTCGTTTCACCCTCTGGAATAAACTCTATGCACCTTTCAACCATTTTATTCAAATGGCTCGACAGCTGGGAAGCAAGTCCAGCTGCTCCCATTGCTGTATCCGGTTCATTTGAGCTTACCGCACTTGAGTTCAGTATCAAGACACCCAAAATTGCAATTCTTAATTTCATAAACTACTCCTACTTAATTCTTATTAGTGGCATAACGACCACAGCAGGGGCGGCCGAAGCGTAGCGTAGGCTGTCCCGCAGAGGCCCCATAAGGGGCCGGCGCAAACTGCCTGTGATTGTTAGACTGAACATTGCACTCATGACCTAAGCCTACAAATAGCTAACTTTGAAAGGTATACAGCTAAACATACCGCCCAAAAAATAGCTAGTACAGGAAATGCAAACCTAAGTTGGCTAGAGCATGCAGAAGGCTCGCTGACGAATTCACTTATCAATAATATTGGGAAAGGTACAAAAGCTGCTGCTCCACACGCAAATACTGTCGGTGCAAAGAAAAAGGTAATTAGACAGGTTCTTAGTGGAATTTTGACTGCGCTTTTGAAGTACTCAAACTTTCTCCAGCCCCACCTTACAGTGATGAAAGACACAAAGAAATACACAGCTAGAACTGCCAGATATATGACCAGGTAAGAAATTTCTTCAGTGTCCATTTATTGCTCTAACGCTCCGTTAAGCGGCAGACGCAAGTTGTGCTATGCTTTTGAGCACAACTTGTGACTGTCCGACTTCAACGGCTTGTTAAATGTTTACTTGCACGCTCCTGGAACACGACACGCACAAGATGATGGAGCGTGGCATGCATGATCTTCACACCTTGCAGCATTATCGAGATTTTCTGGATAAGGACCAAAATGCTGCTCATATAGCTCTTTAGTTTTTTTGAAAGCAGTTACAAGGTTACGATAATCCTCTTCACCATATATACCAAAGTACGGAAAATGATGTAGATAATGACCAAATACTTTCTCACAGTCTTTATGGTAGGCGACTGTATCCAAAATGTGAGCGTGCCAAAACTCATCCAACAATTTATTTGGCACCAACTCAGATGCAGGATATAGTTTTTTTAGTGTTAAATATCGTTTATATTCCCTTTCTGCCAGATCGCATTCACCTTTATCCATTTTTGCTTCTGACGACTCACATAACTTCCATTTAAGCCTTTGAAAATCTAAAGCTTCAACCGAAGGATGAATTCCATCTCGAAAAATTACTTCTTTTAATTCCATGTTATTTACTCCTATGGTTATTGAAACATTTAACGTTGCCAGCAAGGGCAGCCGAAGCAAAGCGTAGGCTGTCCAGCCCAGCCACCGGCTGGGCGATCTTGCCTGGCCTGGTTATAGCTGGCGCGCTCTGAACGACCTACTTGCTCTCTGCCAGCCAACTTTGGCTGGCCACTGCCCGATAAATTTACAGGGAAAAATACCATACTTTCCCCACCAGTTAACTAGCTGATTGGCACTCCACAATGGTGCAGCTGGCTTGCAGAACTTGTTGGCTTTAAACGAAGGCACTTGAACGAAACTGCGGTACCAGTTTGAAGGAGAACTCTCTGGCGAAGCGTGTTCAGGTAGAGATTGTTACTTGCAGCAACTACAAACCATCTAAAAAATGACCGCCACAATAACGCCGCTAGCAAGGGCAGCCGAAGCAACGCGTAGGCTGTCCAGCCCAGCCCCGAAGGGGTTGGGCGAGCTTGCCTAGCCTGGTTATGGCTGGCGCGCTCGGGACCGACTACTAGCACTTTGCCAGCCATAGTTTGGCTGGCCGCTGCCCAATATTTACGAGGGAAGAATACCGCACTTTCCCTAACCAATTCCTATCTTACTGGCAATCCGCGAAATTGCAGCGGACTGCCTCTTTTTACAACACCCGAGCGAACACTCTTGGAGCGAAACTGCCTGAATAGCAATCAGTAAAATTGCTCAATACCAGATGCTATTTAGTGGCACGAAACCTTCAGTTACCACGAAAAATCAATAAAACCGACCGCCACAATAACGCCTTTATAAACGGCGTGCGTTTTTCAGCGCGTCCAGTTGCAGCCGTTTTCTGGCTGCAACGATGTTTAATAAACTTGTTATACCCTGGCTATTTGTAGATTTTGGGATCAACTTCATATTCTCCACCCATTTCCTTGGGCTTCAAGCTTGGGTGTTGCTCGTAGATGGGGTTCATGAAGCTAGTAAGTAGTTCACCCATCACTTTTCCTGTGGCTTGCTGGTAGTTTTTAAACTCTTGTTCAGAGCATCCATCCTTAATAAGAGCAAGATTATTATCCATTGCAGCCCCTATTTTAAGTGCAAGCAAGCTTGTTTTTTCAGCTAGTTCTCTATCCATAGGTAGTATCCGTATAACGCCGTGCTAAACGGCGCGCGCTTTTTGCGCGTCCAGTGGAGGCCGCTTTCGGCCGGAACGGTGTTTGAGCACCTTGTTATAGGCCTTCAGTCTGCAGCCCTACCTACAATTTTAAGCTGTATACCACTAGCTATTTCTATGATTGAAGAAAGACTTACTTGAAACCAATACTCATCTCCAGCTTGGTCATAAAAGCTAAAGCAGAACTCCTGTTCATCTGCATCAAAGCCACCACGAAAAGAATCTGAGTGAAACATATCATCGGATTCGATTTCAGACCACTGGGAGATTGAATACGATTTGGCTTTAATTTGCTTACAGATTTTTACGAATTCTTGGGATATAGGTACTTCCATTACTCGAACCCTGCTGCTCTATAACGCTCAAAGCAGCGGCGCTCTTAGCGTCCGCTGCCTTTGCTTGTTAGGGCTCGAAGTTTCTCCGAAGCCCTTTCCCTGACAACTTGCCAGGAATCATTTATTAGAACCCTCAATACCGCTTCAGTAATTTTACCGTTGTTCGCCAGCGCATTCCTTACGGATTCATCTTCATCTTTTGCTAGTTGCAGCATGAGCGATTCTGGGATTTTCCTTTTACGAGCAACCATGCCTCGGACTTTTGGGTCATTGTGTGCTGCCAGATTTTCTAGTATTTCGACTGGTACAGTTTTGTTCTGCGCTACCCAGAATGCCAGTTTTGGATATTTCTCGAGAACATCCTCCCATATTTTCGTGGGAGCCTGGTCATGAGCGGCGCGAGTATATTCATCTATTACTTCGCTTTCTCTAAGCCTTTTAAATTCTTCTGCAGACTCAATCATGAGGTGCCCTAACGTCTTTAGCATGCGAGCGCTTTTTGTGGAGCCGAAAGGCGGAACGAAAAGTGGGTCGCGTGCCTGAGCTGGTTAAATGCTTTTACCATAACGTTTTTTAACATAGTAAAACACATTAGATGATAACCAAACCAGTATGAGTTGAATAAACATTTCACAATAGGTTAAGTCATACGAGGCCTCACCATCCACGTGGATAAACCAATGTAAGAAAGGAATGGGACCAACAAAGCCTTGGTAAAACCAAAGCCTCCACCAAACGATAGAAGCAACAAACAAGCCCAATAAGATCAGCAATTGTATTCCTGTAGTCTTGTTTCCTTTCTTCATTTAATTCCCTGTATTTAACGACTACAACAGGGGCGGCCGGAGCGTAGCGCAGGCTGTCCCGCGAAGGGCCACAGGCCCGCAGCAACCTGCTTGTACTTGTTAAATGTATTAGTCACTCACTACCTCATACTTCCAACGATAGGAGCTATACAGATACTCTCCACCGCCTTCTCTATCAGTTAGTTTCGCCTGAAGTAAAAACTTAGTGCCTACAGGGTAATCACGACTCAACTTTTTTGCACATTCCACTTGAAGTGACGGGCTGTACTTACCGCCTGCCACAGGCCGAATGTGAACTTTTCCGTGTTTTCCAGATGTATTGGAAGGGATATAGCTTTCAACAAGCACTTCTTCATACGGTGATATTTTTGCCATGACCATACGTCCTTATACATTTAACGCTAAGCTAACCGGCAGCGAGTGCGAAGCACGCTTTTGGCTGTCCGACTCCGGCCGCTTGCGGCCGGAGTGTAGTTGAGCGCCTTGTTAAGCCTGGCACGAAGCTCGCTATTCACCATGAAACTGTTCCCACGCTTCAGATTCAAGATCACCACAATCTGATACTAAATTTCCAGACTCGTCATATACCTTAAATCTATGTTGAGTACCGCCTATGCTTCCAGAGCCATCAAGCCCCAATAGCAAGGAATAGAAGGTATCAGTAAGAACACCATCTAGGACTGATACCATCAGCTTCTGCTGGTTTGGATTTAGCTCCATATTCTTGATTATGGAAGCCACCTCAGTTTCTTCACTGCCGGAGGTATAAAGTTTCAGGAGATCTTCTTTCTCGATCTTCCAGCGTTTTACAAACTCTTTGGCATCCATACTTTTTCTCTGAGGGCTTAACGCCCGCAGCACAGGCCGGAGGTGCGAAGCACCGGAGGTCCAGCACACGAAGTGTGCAATTGTGCCTGCGTTTGTTAAGTGACTCACATATAGTTACTAAATACGCCACCATACCTCATCACCAGATACACATAGCATTACGTCTTTAAATACACGTTTATCCGACATACGCACCAATCGCAGTTTTAAATTATCAATTTCGACAAAGGTATCTTCTGATTCTTCAGAATCGAATTCTTCGGTTTCTATAAATCGCTGAGCTCTTTCAAAGAGATTACGGTATTCATCAAAAGCCGGAGTTGGAACCAACACACCTATGAACCAAGGCTGATCAAGGTCTGTTTGTGTTAAGTCGGCCAACTTTTCGTCTTCTTTGTATAGTTCCCAGATATTCATTTTTCACTTAACATTTATATAGTAATCATTCTGATCACTATTATCCTGATTACTATCCTGGAATCAATCTAACGAAAAAATACACAAAACCCAAGTAAAATCAATATATTATTCATGATTCAGAACCATTGTACCAAATGGAAAAACGATCACTTTGACTACTATCCCCATTTTATACGAGCTCCCTAACCCATTGAAATAAAATAGGTTTTCAAACATTCCGGACCTAGGCCAAAAATAACGGTCAAACTGATCGAAAATCCTGATGACTCCCAGTCAAATGTTCATTAAACTGTTAATCCATACAGTATCCGGACTGTAAAAATGGACGACATCCCTATTCCGCTACCCCAGCGACCATCCCGCTTTATGGACCGTTTTAGGGCTTTTATACGGTCTCGCTATTTGGCATACAAAACAGAAAAGACATACTGCTTTTGGGTGAAGGACTTTATACGCTTTCATGGGATGAAACATCCGCAGGAGCTCGGAAAAGCTGAAATAGATAAGTGGTTAAGTCACCTTGCTGCTAATCGTAATGTGTCAGCCAATACTCAAAAAACTGCTTTGAATGCAATTATCTTTCTCTATAAGCAGTTTCTGGATATTGAATTAGGGCAACTACAGTTCGAAAAAAGCCATCGGCCTAAGCGATTGCCTGTTACTTTTAGCCATGAAGAAGCAACCTCCGTATTAGAGCACCTTAGCGGTCCAAATAAGCTTGCTGCTTCATTAATGTATGGTTCGGGCCTTAGAGTTATGGAAGCTGTGCGGCTTAGGGTACAGGACATTGATTTTAGTGATCAATGCTTGATAGTACGGGAGTCCAAGGGTGAGAAGTGGCGAAGAACACTACTGCCTCGGTCTCTGGTTAGGCCCCTCAAGGTGCAGATAGCACATGCGCTTTCTCTACACGAGCAGGATTTGGCTGAGGGCTATGGGTATGTCTATTTGCCTTTCGCTCTGGCGAAAAAGTACCCACAAGCAGCGACGAGTGCTGCTTGGCAGTATGTATTCCCCGCTCGATTTCTATCGCAAGACCCTCGCAGCGATATGATGCGACGGCATCATATTGGTGAGCAGCAAGTTAGGCGGGCCGTTGCCAAGGCCGTTTCGGCCCTCAATATTCGTAAGAAGGCGAGCTGCCATACATTTCGCCATTCGTTTGCCACCAACCTTCTGCGGGCTGGTACTGATATACGCAATATTCAGGAGCTACTCGGCCACAACGATATCAGTACAACCATGATTTACACCCATGTTATAGGCGTACATGAGCGCGGTGTTACCAGCCCTCTTGACTAATTTCGGCCCCCGGCAGCTATGCCTTTGGGTGGTAGCTGGCTTTAGGCCAAGCCTTGTTGATTTCATCTGCCTGAAGCTCTGCATTAAAGTGTTCCCAGGTAATGCCATTAATGTCAGTTTCTGCGGTAAATTTATCGGCACCATCTGATTCCCATCCTAGATGCCTAAGCGTTCCGCTTTCACAATTTGGATCATGGCGAATCGATAGGTTAACAGTGGCAGTTCGCCATAAAGCATATTCATTGGGCACATGCACGCAGGGAGCAGTATTTAACCTTCTACTATAGTCGGCAACTGACTCTTCTATCTGATTAGTCGACAGTGCTATATGAATTTTATCCATGGGCCCTACCTTTATTAATACTTGTTTTGATATCTATATTTTTTAATTACTACCACTCGCCCCAGCTTCCAGCTGCTTCTGTACCTTATCCAAATTAAAAGATCCGGGTACCTGGCTGGGTGGATACTCTTTCATCGTTTGCAAAAATTTTGATGCGAGTTGCTGCATGGGAACCAAGACAAAAGCTCTGTCTATAAACCAGTCGTTATAGGTGTTCGAGTTGTGTTGGGCTTTTTCGAAAGGATCTTGCCTCAAATTGAACAGCAGTGGCACTCGTAATTCAGTAAAGGGCTCTCGCCAGACTTCAAAACCCCGCCCGCGATTTTCCAGGAAAATAGCTTTCCAGGGTTCGTAGCGCATAGCTACAATTTGGCCGTCATCATTTACGTAGATAAATTCTTTTCTTGGAGAAAGTTTTGCTTTACCGGTGAAGTAATCCATCATGTTGTAGCCATCAACATAATTTCTGTACTCGCGCCCATTCAGCTCGACCCCTTCCTTGAGCTGTTCCTTGATATTCGGATTCCCCCCGGCCGCAGCGAGAGTCGGCAGCCAGTCTTCATGGGAGACAATACCTGTCAGCGTAGTGCCCGCTGGAAATTTGCCCGGCCAGCGCACGAAAGCTGGCACCCTATAAGCTCCTTCCCAATTGGAATTTTTCTCACTGCGAAATGGCGTAGTTGCAGCATCTGGCCAGGTATTGAAGTGGGGGCCGTTGTCTGTGGAATAAAACACGATGGTATTGTCGGTGATATCCAGGCGGTCAAGCACACTTAGCAGCTTTCCTACCAGGATGTCATGCTCAACCATGCCATCCATATACTCATTGCTGTTGGGGCCCGCAAGGTTTGTGTGCTCCTTTCTCACATGGGTGCGAAAGTGCATCCGGGTGGCATTCCACCAGACAAAGAATGGGGTCTTAGCCGCGTGTGCACGTTCGATAAAGTCGATAGCTGCCGCTAGGGTTTCATCATCGATGGTTTCCATCCGTTTCTTGGTGAGGGGGCCGGTATCTTCGATTGGTCCGCCGGCCTTGGCTTTAATCACTCCTCTGGGGCCAAACTTCTTACGGAATTCTGGGTCTTTGGGATAGTCCCGGTTCTCCGGCTCTTCCTCGGCATTCAAGTGATAGAGATTGCCAAAGAATTCATCAAAGCCATGGTTGATGGGCAGGTGTTCGTCCCTATCCCCTTGGTGGTTTTTACCAAACTGGCCGGTGGCATAACCCAGGCTTTTCATTACTGTGGCGATAGTGGCATCACTCTTCTGCCAACCCTCTTTGGCACCTGGAAGCCCCACTTTAGTCATGCCGGTCCGCACTGGGACATTACCCGCTAAAAAAGCCGCGCGGCCTGCTGTACACGACTGCTGGCCGTAGTAATCGGTAAAAGAGAGCCCTTCTACCGCTAGCCGATCAATGTTGGGCGTGGTGTAGCCCATCATGCCACGACTGTTGAAGCTGATATTCCAGATGCCAATATCATCTCCCCAGATCACCAAAATATTGGGTTTGGTCTGCGCGAAGAGGCTACCAGGGGAAAGGAATACAGCAGCCAGTACAACCAAAAGGAACTGTCGGAGACGGGATTGGGAGATCAGGAGCATTACACACCTCGATATTGGCAGGCTCAATACACCGCTTTAAGACTAGTCCCGGTAGGCGGGAACTTGAGGAATCACCGGCCCCTGGCTTGATTGATCCTTCGCTTCTGGCGGAAACACCGTCCGCCAGTCCTTAGCCATATCTACCACCAACCAGCCATTTGCCTTAGCGGCTTGTAGCGCTTTGTCCAGGCGTCCCACTGAGGAGTTCTTATCGTATGCCCATTCTCTTTTGGCATCGGTATGATGAATCAGCATGGCAAAACGCGGCCCCTTAGCGGCGGTGGTCCATTCCAGCATTTGTAAATCACCATCGGAATTGCCTGCGGCAAAAACTGGCCTCCGGCCAATCACGTCATTGATTGCGATAGGCTTCCCCTGTTTATCGGTGAGGAAGGCCAATTTATCTAATTTCACAATATAGGGATGCCCACCCCCATTTTCATAGCGGGACTTTAGGCGACTGCCGATAACCTGCTCTGGGGGGATTCCATATAACTCCTGGGAAAACACTCGGATAAAATCAGTGCCGCCCCCCGAAACAATGTAGGTTTTAAAACCATTTGCTCTTAAGTATTCCAGCAACTCCAGCATGGGCTGGAACACCATCGCACTGTAGTGTTTGCCAGTTTCCGGGTTCTTAGCACTCTTGAGCCATTGGGCAACAGAGCGCTGGAAGGCATCCGTACTCAATCCCGCATGAGTCGCAGTAAGCATTACTTCCAAACCTTCCCTGCCTTGCCCCAACAGGTTTGATAAATTGCCCTTTAGAATCGAAGCGAAGGGCTCTTGGGTTTTCCACTCTGGGTGTTGGGGCGCTAGTCTTTTAACCTCATCAGCGGCATAGAGAAGCTGGAAGTACACGGGCTTCTCGGACCAGAGGGTGCCATCATTATCAAATACCGCTATACGTTCACCGACAGTTATAAAGTCGGCGCTGTCCTTACGGGTAACCTTGTCAACAAAGGCCATAATTTGGGCTTTAACGCCATCTTGCCAGGATGGCAAGGGAGAACTGAGTGCCGGTAAGCTGATTGCCAAAACCAGCAGCAGACACCCTCGGCTCAGGGCAACCCTAAATATCCAATCCAGCATTCTGGCCCTCTCACAAAATGACATTTACGGCACATGAACTAATCTTTTGGCCTAGGGAGCCTCTGAATAACTCCCTAAGATAAGAACTCATCACAATAAAAAAACCGTGATAAATATAGCTGGCACTAGCCTCCTCCAAATCAGCCTTATCTGTCTCGTACTGGTGGCCTGTGGTAACGAAGAGCCGGTTGATACCCAACCTCTCAAACGCCAGGACGAAGCAATCAGCTCAGAAGCCACTTTCGTGGGCTCCGCGCAATGCGCCGTATGCCACAAAGATGAGGCCAGTGCCTGGCAAGATTCCCACCACCAGCTGGCAATGCAAGTCGCCAATAGTGACAGCGTTCTAGGTGATTTCTCCGGGGTGGCATTCGAGCATCTGGGGCAGAAATCTCACTTCTATCAAAAGGAAGGGCGCTATTACGTACGCACAGATGGACCCAGTGGAGCCATCCAGGACTATCCCCTTGCCTATACATTTGGTGTCCACCCTTTACAGCAGTACTTGATTGATTTGGGAGGCGGACGTCTTCAGGCACTGAGTATTGCTTGGGACAGCCAGGACAAATCTGCAGGTGGCCAGCGCTGGTTTCATCTCTATCCCGATCAAGCGATAGACCATCAACATCCCCTGCACTGGACCGGCATAAACCAGAATTGGAACTTTATGTGTTCCGACTGCCATTCCACCAATCTGCAAAAGGCCTATAGCCTACAAACCGATAGCTACCAGACATCCTGGTCAGAGATCAGTGTCGGTTGCGAATCCTGTCACGGCCCGGGATCAAGGCACATTCAGTGGGCAAAAATACAAAATGAGGTATTGCCGAATAAAGGGCTAGATCCCCATTTTATTGATCCAACCCAACAGATCCGGGAAATGGATCTGCAAACGGGGATTGCCAAGCTTGCGCCATCGGCAGCCATCCAGCGTGAAATAACAACTTGCGCCCAGTGCCATTCTCGGCGGAGTACCCATTTACCGGGAGCGCAGGCTAACAGCGAATTACTGGATCATTTCAACCTCACACTTCTGCAAGAGCCTCTCTACCACGCAGATGGCCAGGCCGATGGCGAGGTATTCGTGTACGGATCTTTTCTGCAAAGCAAAATGTACGCCGCAGGTGTTACCTGTAGCCACTGTCATAACCCCCACAGTCTACAACTGAGAGCAGCTGGTGATGCAGTTTGTGCCCAGTGCCATATGCCGGAGCGATTCGCCCGTACTGATCACCATCTGCACCCAACTCAAAGCCCCGGTGCCCGCTGCACAAACTGCCATATGCCGACGAAAAATTTTATGCAGGTGGATGGGCGCCGGGATCACAGTTTCCGCGTTCCCCGACCTGACCTTTCCGAGGCGCTGGACACCCCCAATACTTGCAACAGCTGCCATCAAGATAAATCGAGCCAGTGGGCAGCGAAGATATTGGAAGACAAATACGGCTCACCTCCCCCTCACTACGGGCAGACATTGCACGCAGCTATGCGCGGGGATAGCGAGGCCGATAAGATGTTAATGGACCTTATTCAGGACAGCAGTCAACCGGAGATTGTTCGGGCCAGCGCAATCCGTTTGTTACCGCGCTACCTGACGATAAATTCCGCTCAGTTACTCCAACAAATTGCCCAGAGCGAAGAACCATTATTAAACCTGGCCCTTGCGCAGTCTCTGGATGAACTACCGGAGCAATTGCGACTGATGATCGGTGTACCGCTGCTTTTCAGTAAAATGGCCGTAACAAGGTCGCTGGCTGCCAATGGCGTTACCGATGCTCAGATCGGGACTATGCCCGCGCAAGTACAGCAGCAATACTCAAAGGCCCTTAAAACCTATACCACCTCAGAATTATTCAACAGCGACCGGCCGGAATCCCTGGTAAACCTAGGCAACCTCCATTTCCGGAGAGGAAATACGCAACAAGCGGAAGCCTTCTATCGCCGGGCAATAACCAAGGCCTCCTACTACACACCCGCCTATATCAACTTGGCCGACCTTTACCGGGCAAGTGGACGTGAAACCGATGCGGAATTATTACTTAGAGGGGCACTATCGAAGAGTGAGGATATCGCCGTAATCCAGCATGCCTTAGGCCTTTCCCTGGTTCGTCAGAACCGCCACCAGGAGGCAATGGGTTTTCTAAAGGCGGCGGCTGAGCATGAGCAAACCCAGAGCCGCTATCTTTACGTATACGCCATAGCCATTCACTCAGAAGGCAACAGCGAACTCGCCCTGGATATTCTAGAAGACGGCTATCACCAGTTTCCGCAGGACCTGGATATTTTGCGGGCATTAATTTCTATTAGCAGGGAATCCGGCAAGCGGGAAATCGCACAAAAATATGAAGCACTTTTAGCCAGCAAACGCTAAAAATCATAATAGAGACTTAACCTAAGAAGCCTTTCAGTAGGCAGCAGACCAAATTCACAGGACTCACAGCCCCTGAAAAACTGGGCTTGCAGTCGAGTACTAAAATGCTCAGTCCAGTTCTGAATCAATTCCAGGTTGTGGTACTGGCTCTTGTCATCCAGGTTGTATTGCACACTCTGACGATATTGAAACTTCTTATCCAGCCGGGTGTTACCCCACATCAAGAACAAATACTCTTGCCGTAGTTGTCCGGTAGATAAAAGGTTAAAACTTTCGGACAGAAATGAAATCGCCTCATAAACCCGCGCGCTGTTCAATCCGTTCTTTGCACTATCTACCTGCGTTTGAACCAAACCCCACTCGTCATCATCGAATCCATGCTGGTTATACAGATACTCCGCAGTAACATCCCATCCCTGGTTGAAGCTGAGCTGAGTACCAAGCACCAGCTTCAAATAACCATCGTCCTCTGCTGGAAAATAGGAGAGTTCGCCCGGCTGCGGTAACTCCCGCTGATGTTCCCAAGCCCCCTCCAACCTGAGTGTGGCACTGTCTCCAGCCAAAGTACTCAACCCGAGAGCGACATTGGTTGCCTCCCCCTCTATCTGATGTAATACCAAGCGGGTATCCAAGTCACCTTCACGATTCACCACGAGAGCGTACTGAAACTCATGGTCATTTACGCTAGTGTCAAAGTGACCATCCAGTTCATCCTCAACCTGAGCCATATAAATGCCGGTGTTCCAGCGACCATAGCGGAAATCGAGATGGGCCATATCCCAGCCCAGTTGCTGGGTAAGCTCATCGGCATCCAGATTGGGGCGATCAAATGTGGCTTTTAAAATATTTGCTGGAGACCAGTTGTAACCGTTGCTCCACTGAGGTTTTATCCGACCGACGTTAATACCAATCCTTCGGTTGTCAGTGTAAGAAGAGAAATACCCCTCTAGCAGATGGGATTCTGTCTCTTTTTCAGATGTTCCAGCCTCATTAGACCGATAGTGCTCTATCGCCGCAAACCGCGAGTAAACTGAGAAGTGTGCTCCCAGGGAGAACTGGCCACTGAGATCCAGAGCAAGCAAAGACTCTTGTTCATCAAAGACAAACAGACCCGGATCGAAATAGAGGTCATCCCGAACTTCATTCTGCTGGTGATACCCCAGTAGCGAAGCATCAATATCCCAAACAACTCGAGAAACCCCTTCCTCAGTGCTCACTTCATCGAAAAGTTCCGAGTTGGTCTCGAAAGGGTCTTGATAGTCTTCGGCACTGGCAACTTTTTCAGCAAAAGCGAGAGGAAGGAATATAAATGGGAGAATTGTCCTGATTCTGATAACCATTACCGACTCACCTCAATTCAGCCTGCCAAGGGAGCCCTTTTGGAAAATTGCCGGGTCCAGGCTCTCAAGACGATAGTCATCGAACTTCATCCAGGTATAACTCTCGTCAATGAGTGCATCCACCAAGAGTAATTTATGCAGTTTCAGCTCGCCTTCAAACTGCTTGAACTCTTTATAGTGCGCTGTTTTAAGGAGGCGCCCGGAGCGGGTATAAAACTCCCCCTTTAAAGGCAGGTTTCCCTCAGCCTGTGCCATCCATATTTTTACTTTGTCATAGGCAACACCAGAGGATTTTGCCGATAAATACAGCACCCAGTAATCTTCCCCATCAACAGTTTCTTGCCCTTGCAGCTCTGCGGTGTAATCCCGGGAGAAATTTGCCCCCACTACATCACCGTTACTGGTCTCACCAATTAATCGCTGTGAGGGTGCAATCCGGATAACCCTGCGCGTGCCGGGAATATAGAGCCACATATTGGCGCTCTCTTTTAGCATTGCCCTCCCCTTTTCCCGGGCGGGTGCCAAAAACTGGATCAGTGATTGCTCATTAAATACTTTGACACTGAGCTTATTGGTGCGGGGCTCCTTGTCCTTTTTATAGCTGACATTGGTAATATCAAAGCTAAAGCCCTGATCCCTGAACCCGCGAAAGTCATCCAGCTTATTAACCAGTGACTCAGCCGAAACCGATGCATAACTTGAGTAGCTAAACAACAAGCAGGCTATCGCCAACACCCACCCATAAAAAGAATTCGACTTATACATAGAAGACCCAAATCAAGTAAACCTAAGTGCTTTTACTACCGGCAGCCGCGATGCTTTTATCGCTGGATAAAGGCTCGAAACAAGTGAAATACAAAAACCCAACAGGAAGGTTTTCAATAAGATATCCGGCACGACAAACACACGGATAGGATAGTCCTGGGTACTGCCCGGTGGCCGGGGCATCATCCATTCAGCATAGGTAATTCCCTTGGCTGCCAGTGTACCAATCAGTAGCCCGAGCAAACTTCCGATTAAACCGAGAAATACCGACTCCAGTAAAATCAGGTTTACAACCTGGCGAGGAGTGCCGCCCATAGCTCGGATAGTACCCAGCTCGCGGGTGCGCTCCATTACTGCCATCAACATGGTATTGGAAATACTCAACGCGACGATTACCAACACAATGACGGTAATAAAACCAAAAACCCCGTTAAACAGGCCAACAACCTGATGATAATAACCCGCCAGTTCTTCCCAGCTTTTTATTTCTAGGTTCAGATTGTTCTGCTCAAAGACACTGGCCAGAGTCGCAATTGAGGTAGATGTAAGTTCAGTCTCCTCCAATAAAACCACTAGCCGTGTAATATCTGACGTATAGAGCAGTTCCTGGGCCAGAGGCAAATTCACCCTGAGCAAGCGATCATCCAGCTCCTTAACACCGGTTGTGATTACCCCCATCACCTGTACATCGACAGCATTGATTGCTCCATCCTGGGTGCTTGCCAACAGGGTCAAGTAGTCCCCAATCTGAACATCCAGGGCATTGAACAAGCCTTCTCCTAGGTGAGCAGCAGAAATATCCTCTGGAAATAGATCGTCCCCTTGAACAATCTGAATTGCAGAGGAAAGCATCACTTCTTTCTCCGCGTCGATACCAATTCCAGTGATGGCTATCGATTGCTTGCCATCACTAAGCAGGCCATTGAAATTAAGGCGAGGCGCTACCACCAACGTATCGGTTTCATTTTCTACCAGCTCGGAAATCTTTTGAAGGTCCCCATCAGCAATCAGGTATTTTTCCGGTTCCGCTTTGCCAAACTGGTTGTAACCTTTGGCATAGATTTGTATATGACCAAGCTGCGAGCGGATCATACTCTCCCGCATCCCCTCATACATCGACTGTACAAAACCGCCAAAAATAATCAGGCTGGTACAACCGAAAACGATCGCAGCCAAGGTAATCAGGCTGCGGCGCCCGTTACGCATAATATTCAGCAGTGCAACTTTCCAACCCAAGCCCATGACTAAATACTCCGAAGCGCCAGCTTGGCTTTAGTGGACCAGTCGGTATCCGACTCGGCCACCTTTCCCCAAAGAACCCGGGCATCATCGGGCTGTTTGTTGCGCTCGTAAGCCTGGGCAAGGTAGAACTCTACAAAGCCGAGAAATTCTTTACCGAACCGATTGCCCACCTGTTCCCTAACCAGCTCCAGGTCTTCAACAGCGTAGCGCGCTCTTTTTAGAAAGGCCGGCATATTGGCACAGCTGATTCCCCGCTGAAGGCGGGCGCCCAGATTGAATGGAGATTGTTTAACAGCCCGATCCATCATGCGATTGCCTCGTCTGGAGAACAGCGATAGTTTTGCCAATCGATCAAGATAGAAGCTGGATTTAAAGGAAGTTGTCGATCCCAATGCAGCATTGAGTTCGGGGTCATCCGGGAGACTCTCCACCAGTGACTGCATCAGAGTCTCTAAATCCTCAACATCCTGCAACTCCGCATCTTCCATCGATGTAAGACGCGCAAGCTGAGCCAAGTAGGCCTGCTTTCTCTGCTCACTGGTCGTTTCTCCATTAACAGCAGCAAACAGCGCTTCCCTTTCGCTATTGGTGAATGGAATCGGAGTTGGAAAGACGAAGTCTTCCGCCAAAGCCGGTGCAGAAAACAAGAATGCAACTGAAATCGCCAAAGCCGCTCTAGTTAGCGGGCCCCTAGCCAGCAACATTTTCATGATTGCTGTCATGTAAAAGCCTCCTGAACAATACCTTGAGGCGTAGCTGTATCCTCTACCAAATGACCATCTCGCACCGTGATAACACGGGATGCCAAGCTGGTTACATAATCATCATGGGTGGCTACGATAAAAGTGACACCCTGCTCCCGGTTGAGCTGCTTCATAAGGCTCATAATGCTCTCCGACGTGCGCGAATCCAGATTGGCTGTAGGTTCGTCCGCAAGCACCAGATCTGGCTTACTGACAATTGCCCTGGCAATCGCCACTCGCTGCATCTGCCCTCCCGAAAGCTGGGTAGGACGCTGATTAACCAACTTGGCAAGCCCCACTGCTTCCAGAGCGTCTAACGCTAGTTGCCTGGCATTGTTAGCCCCCCGCAGTGTCAGCGGGTACATCACATTCTCAAGTGCTGTAAGCACGGGAATCAGGTTAAAAGACTGGAAAACAATCCCAATATGACGACCTCGGAACAGGGAGCGCTGATGCTCTCCCAAACTCCCGAGATTAACGCCATCAATATGAACTGATCCGGAATCACACTGATCCAATGCGGATAGAAGATTCAATAATGTGCTCTTACCACTACCGCTGGGTCCTTTCACAGCCAGAAACTCACCTCGATCGATAGCAAGATCTATATCCCGCAAGGCGTCGACCCAGAGATCGCCCAATCGATAGCGCTTTGAAACATGCTTAAGCTCAACCAACATTAACTTTTACCCAGGGTGACTGCCATTTGCCCCAGTTGCTCACAAGAGGTTTGCATCGTGGCAGGACAAGGAGCCATTGCTATTGCTTTTTGGTAGTAATCCATGGCCACTGCCAAATCTTCAGTGCCCTCCCCAGCTTTCACCCAGTAGGCATTAGCCAAAGACAAATACACCACCTGCTGCATAGCAGCCGGCAATAGATCGGGCTCTGAGTCCATCAGATTCTTAAACCAGGCTTCATCTTCGAACACCCGCTCAAAGTGGCCGCTTACCTCTCCTACATAAGAAAAAGTAATCAGCCGTATCAGGCGTACATTAAAGTCTGAATCGGCACTGAGACCCGCTTGATCCACCTCATCCATCGCATGCCGCAGACGATAGAGCTTGTAAAGACCCATTGCAGGATCAAACATTGCACCTGCGCGCTTGCCCTCATTGGAGTAATACGCTGCACGTATCAGCATGTCGTCTGGACGCTGTTGATACGCGGCTTCCAGCAAGTGTGCAGCCTTTTCAAGCTCGTTATGGTGACTAAATAACTGCCCAAGCTCCAACATCAAGTCGGGGTCTGTACTATTTTCACCAATCTCCTGCTGGAGAAACTCCACCTGCTCCATCTCGCCTTCTGAATAGGCAATCTTGCCAAACTCGATGGGAGCAGCACCTGAAAACCAGGCAACAACATTTCCAATAAAAAAACTACTGATAAGAATGGTAAGTACTTTTTTAAACATTGACTGCTCCCGAAGTACGCTAGACTTCTTCCGAGTTTTCAAGTAGTTGACCATCCATTTCCCTTAGGGTGGTGTGTTCGTCGAAAACAAGATTTTCAGGGCTCATCACCCCCGGGTATAACTGCTCGCAAATTAGAATCACCTCGACAATATTCAGGGAATCCACCCCGAGTTCTGCAATGGGTGTATCTGCATCGACAGCATCAACATTCAGCATAAGAGCTATTTGCTCACAAAGCTCTTGTACCTTGTTCTCTACAACTGCTGTAGACATAATTACTCTCCAGTAACATTTCCTATTTTTAAGTTATTAAATCGCAGCAAGTAGTCCAATGTTAAAGTAAAAACACAAACATGCTGCTCCCGTTCTGAGTATTTTTGCTGCTGTTTTATGGCAGCAGAACTGATCATGGGCGGTATATAGAACCAGACTTTTGCAAGCCAATGGTGTCCATAAAAAAACACCCGCTGAAAAGATTCGTAAATATTACAGATAGGTTTATCACTTATTGAAAGTGCCGGGGGAATTACCCCCTCATCTCCCGAACCTTCAACAATCTCCACCATCTTGCTGGTATTCATTGCCAGTATATTGAGTAAAAACTGGGCAAAAGGCAGATAGAAAGTTTGGAAGATATAATCTTCCCTATCGAGACTTGATTCGGAGTCCTGCCAAGCTCGATCCAACTCTTCCTGCACCATATCGGTGTAACTTTGTAGATCGATCCCTTCTACGACTCTATTTTTATGAGCCTTATTAAAGATCTTTGCCCGCTTCTCCTGATAGCCAACCGTTAAAGGCAGGCTTTGTCTACCCACTTTTAATTTGGTGCCGCTTGACTCCGCCAAACGATTGGCAATATGAGCATAAAAAGTGGTATCAACAGGCGAGAAAAGCTTAGAGGTTACCTCAGGTAAACTGTTGTAGAGTTTATCGGTAGCTTCTTCAGGAGTTACCAGAGCGGCATCAAATGACCCAGATTGATGATGTTCAGCTGAGAGCCAAATCAGTTCTCTGGCTGATATAACAACATCATCTTCTGGAAAGAGCATTTTAACATTCTGCAAAAGGCTCTTTCTTTCTATGGAGAAACCAAAATACTCAATTTCAATTAAGTAGTGGCAATCTACCGTATCGGCACCAACAGCAGGAAATAGTGATAAATCCTGACCAACAAATAGACGATCGTCCTTCAGGTAATAATAAAGGGGAAATCGAAATGCATTGCCAACTTGCAAGTGAAAAGTGTTTTTATCACTTCTCTTTATAGTTCCTAAAGATGTCCAATTTTCGCCATACCCTGCCCCCCAATCGGCATCATTTAAAAATGAACTCAGTGAAACCTCTCCACCGACGGGCAACATTTTTTCTCTCATCAGGGGAGTTTTGCCTTTGCTAGGTCTCATGCAACAGCCCCCTCAGGTTGCCGCATCAAAGTTGTCAACCAGTTGGAAATAGGTTTTGCCGAAGCAGAAATAGCTGACATATGAGTAGCTCTGGGCAACTCAGTGAGTCCAGCCTTAATACTGGGAGAGAGATACCAGCTCAATACAGTGTGGAGCACATGGGTATCAAGTACTTCGTCCTTCTCACCGACAAAAAAGTGGCAGGGTACATTTAAACTCGCAAAGAGATCCGCGTATCTCTTTACGTTATAGGCACTGAGTAAGTTAAACGTGCAGTCCAGAACTCGTCCCTGATTCCCCGCTGCTGATCCCACCGGGGGAAAGCTCAGCACTGATAACTTCCTCAATGGGGGGAACAAAAGTGCCAGCCAATATTTCAGCATTTTTATTTTTGGCAGATTCTGATCACCAGCCGATGCCCTAGGCCGCGTATAGTGACGTTTCCTTCCGTAACGAATGTAATACTCAAAGCCAGATGCGGGAATATCGTACTTTCTTGTTTCCTCTGACTGAGTCAGAGGCGGTGCTATCGCAAAAAAACCTGCAATATCTTTACTGCCATATAGGTGCAGATATTTAAGTGCAACCAATGATCCCGCGCTGTGCCCTCCAAGAACAAAGGCCTTAGCCCCTCTTTTTTTGAGGTGTTTTAATAGATCGGCAAGATCGTCTTGCAGTTGATCGGAATAATCGAGATCCCCCGGAACACCTTCACTCTTACCATGGCCTCGCCAGTCTGGCAGACACACACTAATACCGTTTCGGTGTACCATCCGTCCAAACATTAAATACCACTGGCTACTAAACGTGCTCCCGTGCATGCAGACAAGCACCAAGTCAGATTCATCGCACGGCAACCAGCGAAAGGAGAGTTTTTTTCCATCCCGCGCCTGAAAGAACTCCTGAATCACACAACCTCCGAATCCGCATGAGCAGAGTCTAATTCAGCTGTGCGCATAGCTTCACGCTGGTCAATAACCGAATCCATTATGCTATCCGGCTGACTGCGTGCAAAAGCAAGAAATACAGGAACCATACTGGGGATCGCAATATACTCCTGAGTCTGCACCCAGATAGATTTTGCTTTCTTGTTAACCTCAGCAAGTTCTTTATTGGAGTAGCTACCCGCAAGATCCATAATTTCAATCGTATCTGTGTGGAAGGACTCTTCCGATACAACAACACTCACTGGATCTGCCATATCCTCATTGACTAGATCTGTAAGCTTGATAGATAACTTCTCAAGCAGCCAATTGAGGTCAGCCCCATTCATATTTGGCTTTTGTAAAAGATCAGGCAGGGTAATAGCCTGCTGAACAACCATCCGGTTTGCCAGTTTAGGGAGGTCGAGTCGCGCCTGAACAACACTCAGGAAAACTTCAACCCAAAGTTTGACCCGCAGATCGATTCGCCAACCATCCCGGCCTTGGGTTCCCATTAAATATACAAAGTACTTATAGTGATCGGCACCGGACTCAAAGAAACCTTCACTATTTCTGCGAAAATATCGATTCTGAGCTTTAAGCTCTTTTGCCGTTTCAACTAAAAGGCGTTGCAGGATTAACTCAAGGGCCATATATCCACGGCGCAGGTAACTTTTGCGTAGCCAGTACTCCTGATCCAGATAATTACCTGACATATAATCCCAGGCACTCTCCAGGAAATAAGCAGCGGTATTGTAGGCAAGCAAAGGAGAACACAGTTCAGCAGAGTCAATAACCGGGTATACATTTGCTACATGAGCATAGAGGCCCTGGTAAAATTCTGTGACCACTTGATTCGCGATCGGCAATTCTTTTGCAAGCCGCTGCTGAGCTTCATCACGATTATTGTCTGAGATATCGGCAACAATGTACTTACAAATATGGTCATTAAACAGGGCTATCATATCGCCCCCACCACTAAACAGAGGATCAAGGAACATCGAGGAAAATCCGGAGGTAGCCCAGCGGTCCTCGAAGATAAACTCATCCGCTCTATAGGCAAGCTGTCCCCAAGCCTCGAAATCAATAAGCTCGGCGCCTTCCAGAAGCTCCGAAATAGCTCTATAAGCCAACAAAAAATCTAGGAAATCTTGCTTCTTTGTGGGCGGCTTGTCGAATTTACTATTCTCGCCAACGATACCTACACTGGTATAGCCACCACTTAAGGGTATAAACCAAACCCAGTAACCATCTCCAGAAAAATGATTCGTTGAAAGAAAGCGTCCAAAGGCCTTCTTTCTCCAATTCATATCTCCCATGGAGTCGATATCCTGTATGTTCTTAAACCTACCCCAGGCAGAGAAGTGTTTAGGGACATTCTCAACACGGGTAAGCTTCTTATGCTTCTTAGCAACCCGATTTCGACCACTGCAATCTACTAACCAGCGGGCGTTAACCACTCCGCTAGCGCCATCTTCCATAAGCTCTATAGAATGGAGTTCATCACCTGGTTGTATGTTGAGATTTTTTGCTTTTACGCCCTGAATAACCTCTATGCCATTCGCCCTATTCATATCGACAAGGTCGGATTCCAATCTGGCCCGGTCAATTTGAAAAGCTGGATGAGGCGGAATACTGGTGGTTCCGTGCTCACTCATCTCTGTTAATGACAGTGTATGCTCAGGATTATCGTAGAAAAAACGCAGACCATTTTTAGGCAAGTGATTCCTATAGAGATAATTCACCAAACCCAACTGCTTCATAAAGTAATGGCCGGTCATCTCCACTGTCGCTTCACCAACTTTGGCCTTAAACTCAGTATTTGCCTCAACAACCAATATGGTTAAAGCATCCTTATTGAGTTTAAGCTGACGGGCCAGGGTTAAGCCAGCCCATCCACCACCGATAATCACTACATCGTAATTGGATTCCAGCTGATCAAGCTTGTTCATGAGACAGCCTCCACATTTGACAATAATGAATTCCAGGAGGAAGCGTCCATTTCACAAAAAGAGTCCTGATCCTGAAGGATATCCAGCACCAGCTTGGTGCGGGGTAACTCATTGCGAATAAAGAATTTAGCACTGACTATTTTCGAGCGATAGAACTCCTCATCAGTATCGTTCAGGTCCTGACTCAACTTATCTGATGACGCGCATGCAGCCTCCAATAAAAGCCAGGCCAAGGTTATATCACCAAGCATATGTAGAATACGTGTGCTATAGGCAGGGATTTTGAACATTTCTTTTGTCTTCACCCATACCTGCACAGCTTTCAGTGCCGCCTCGAAATGTCCAAACGAGGTCTTTAAGCGCTCAAATTCAATCTCAAACTGAGGGTAGTCCGTGGCCCGATTGAGGAAATTGTCAATTTCTGCCTGGTAGAATTGGAATAGCTTACTGGAATTACCCAATCCTAACTTATCCCGGATCAAGTCCTGGCTCTGGATATAATTCGTTCCCTCCCAGATTGCCAGCACTTTAATATCCCGGGCATATTGCTCTATACCCAGATCCTTGAGATAACCCTGACCACCACAGGTTTGAATCGCCAATTCACAGATACGCCAAGCCTGGTCGCTGATATAGGCTTTAACAACTGGAGTTAGCAGGTTCATTAAACCCTGATAGTGAGCAATGCGATCCTTTTTGTCTTCCTGCCCCTGGTAGATTTTGACTAAGCTCTCTGACAATGTCAGTTTAGCAATCAGTGCTCTACAGCCCTCTACCTTGGATTTCATTTCCAACAACATACGCTGGACATCGGTATGCTCAACGATATTGACCCGGCTTGCGGTAGAGCTAAAGCTCTCGTGAAATCTCTTGCCCTGTAAGCGCTTTGTCGAATAGGAAAGTGCATTGTAGTAGGCTGAGGAAGCCATACCCAAGGCATAAACACCTGTGCTGATTCGTGCCTGATTCATCAAGGTAAGAAACTGCAACAAGCCTACATTCTCACGATTCCCCAGTAGGTAAGCTCTACAGGGGCCATTGTCTCCAAACCGAAGGTGAGTGTTTGCACACCCTTTAAAGCCCATTTTCTCGGCTAGAGAAATGCATTCGATATTATTAAACTCGCCGAGACTCCCATCCTCTTCAACCCAGTACTTAGGCACAATAAAGCAGGACAATCCGTAGGTGCCCGAGCCGCTTTTTTCGCCACGACCCATAACGAAATAAACGGTGTTTTCTGTCAGGTCGTGCATACCGGCACTGATCAGGTATTTTTCGCCCGTTAACAAATAAGTGCCATCTTCCTGTTTCGCAGCGCGAGTCTCTACAAGTGATACATCACTTCCCGCCTGGGGTTCAGTGAGACAGAGACAAGATGTCCACTCTGAGGTGGCTAATTTGTCCCTGAACAGGTCTTTTTGCAGATCGGTTCCATATTTTTCCACCAAGGTGGAGGACGGCAAGCAAAAACCACCATAAGTCATAAAACTTGGATTTGCCCCCATAAACATTTCCAGGAGCATTTGCATTACAAAGGGCGGAATAGTTGTATTTTGTTCGCCCTCAAATGAGGAGATATTCCCCCAGTCATCCTTAAACCTCTGCCACATCTCAGGGAATGCGCTCGGGAGCTTCACTCTCCCATTCTCTAACTGGCATCCCTCTCGATCTGAATCCTGGTATCCCGGCCCGAGAACCTCATAAGAGAATTTTTTAGCCCGAACTAAAATTTCATGGAGAATCTCTGGTGAGCACCCTTTAAACATCTGGTTGCTGAACAGAGTTTTAGCTTCATGGAACTGTTCTTCAATAAGGAATTGAAATTCTCTTATATCAGTTTTATAAATATTATTATCCATGTCTTGCTCCTTGATATTCCAACAGCGTACGCCAACTACCTGCACCTAATACCCAGTCAAATATCTGGTTGTGTCTTCCACGGTAAATCCTCTTGGGATACCTTAATGCCTCACGAATATGCGAAAGGTAATCCTGGCCTAGAGTGTCACCCAGATGCTGGGCGGAACTAAAATCTATATAGGCGTCTTCCAACACCAATTTCTCAACATTTACCAGTCTTGAAAGAAAGCCCTGAAAATTGGGCGAAGGAATGTCTATTTTCAAGCAACCTACCCTGCCGCCACCCCCTAGAGTTAACAGCCATAGATCAGTCACCTTTTCCTCAATGTAATAACTGATCAATTCAGAGAGAGGTTTAATACTCAAATAGTGCCAGCCGTCCTCTTCAATACTGGGTAACCATGAGGCCTTGTCGCTGTGCGAAAACCCTTTCAGGAGCCCCTTGGCCCATTTCGAGCGGATATCAAAGGATACTACTCGAGTATCATCACTAGAGCTGGTTGAGATTACCTGCTTAATACTCTTTACTAAATCTGGTGCGCCAGATAAAGATGGCGCTTGAGAGAGAATATCGCAGCTGGATATTTGACAGAGATGTGTTTCACAATACTCTCGACAGATCCAGGTAGCCGCCACACCTACAAGAACATCTAAGCCATCTTGATCAGGTCCAACTCCAATTCCCAATGAATCCAGGCACTCTTGTTGCCGCTCTTTGCCCAGTTCGAGATTTAAGATCAAAGCTTCGGCTTCACTACACTTTGAAAAACTCAATACTGCAGCATGGAAGCTGGTGCAGGCGCTACCCACAAATCGGATATTATGCCCACCATCTTCAAGGTCTGCTATAAACTCTACAACCCGACTATCCTGTAGAACATTAGCCTCTCCCGCAGAAACCACATAGATAAGCTCTGGTAACAAATCATATTGATCCAGGTGTCCTCTCAAGGCATCAAGTAATCGATCAACCTGCCCGCCACTGTCTACCCATAGGTTTTTAATAAACATCTTTATGCTGTCCCGTCCATGGTATTTATTGTTATATCACCGAAACCGCACTCGATAAGTAATTTAGAAAGCCCCTCCATTAAGAGATCATGGCAATCAACATCCACTGCCAACCTGATTTTCAGCTGGTTTGTTCCCGCTTCAAATGGGTGGCGAACCAAGCTATCTTCAATAGCTATATATCGTTTTCCTTCTCTAACCAATATTGCTTCTTCACCAGCCAGGTCATGAAGCATTAAAACGGTGTCTTGTAATAGAGCACTTGGCATACGCCCACCAGCGGGCATCTGCATTTTTATCAAGATTAAGTCTATATCCAGTTCAGAATCTTCAAAGTATCGAAGAATATCCAGCAGTAATTGATAGTGCTCCGAATGATTCAGTAGCACCGGGCTGGAATTAACTGGTAGACTGGATAATGCAAGATAGTCCTGCTCAGTACTCAACGGCAGCATTTGTGCTAAGCAGGATTTCAATGTGTCCGGATAGGGGTTACGTTCGAGACACGTTGATAGCTCAACAGTCTTCATCACGCGGCCTCCATTAGATAGAAGTGACTTTGTTCATCAACGGTAACTTCTACAGTGCAATAATAACCATTCAATGCAATCGAACAGGCTAGAAAATTTTCTTGCTTGTCGAAGCCCTTTTCAGCGCCTTGGCAAATAATATTCAGCCAGGGATCACTACCAAAACAATGCCCCCATCGATCATGCAAGTCTGGTAACTTTTGATTGGTCGACAACAATTTGGAGAAAATCTGGCGAATATTCTCTGGAAAGAACGGCAAAGATAAAGTCAGCTCATCTCGTCCAGCAGCCATTTTTCGGATGACAGTGGCAAATTCCGGAGTTGTATTATAAGTAATCGTGCAGGATGCATTAAGGTTTATACTGTCAAGATTCCGCACTTCAAACAACAGTGTACAGAGACCAAAACCACTATCACCCCAATTTTCATTTTCTCGCCAAAACGTTAGATCTAAAACATTGGCGTCAAGAATACTTACCACTAAGTAGCGCGATTCCGGATTTTGTTTCAGGTAATGTCGAAGGCTATAACCCCAAGATGCACATTCATAGGTATTAACAAAACTGGTAATTGGCGCTCTTGCATTATCACCGTAATTGAAGTCCTGCTCACTAATCGCCGATGAACTCAAAGGAAGTTCAATCATGGTAGAGCATAAAAAATGACGATCTATTTGCGAATCTTTTACCTCTGAAGCAGCATCTAATACACTATCTGTCTGTCTTCGGATAATCCTGGCAATATCACCAAAGGCAGTTGATACATCACTACTGGATGAGACAGTGATACCTTCTATAGGGATAAAAGCTGCAGATCGTAAATACAGGCTCATACCCGCAACCCCTTAAATTTGCTATATATCTCAAAGAAGCACCGATATGAACTGCCTTCCATTTTTGTGAAAGCCAACAGATCGCGCTGTCGATTCACGGATTTGATCTTTCCTGACAAGACCAGGTTCAGCAAAAGCTCATTGCTGGTAAATTTCGTTGCCAGTACACGGTTTACACTGTGCATAGAGAAAGTGGTTGCAGCTACCTGCTCATTACACAAATAAATTAGATACTCTATATGAGCCTGATCTTCGCTGGTTAAATGAGCTTCTTTACAGTCATGTAGCCAAAGTACAAAGTGCATTAATGATTTAACAAAGCGCGGGCGAACCAGTGTTAAAAATCGATTGACGCTACCCAACCCACCTTTGCTCAACAACATATCTTTGGTAATTGTTACTTTACCCTTACAATTTCCCAGCTGTAAGGTGCCATTTAAAAACGGCTCTCCTACAGTACTCTGCCGTAGTTGGTTACAGAGTTCTGGCGGCAACATCACTGTCAGGGGAAAAGGCCTTCCCGGTTGCTTGGTAACTACCATGGCAAAGCCAAGCTTATGTGCCTCAATGCCGTGGATCTTGTCGACATTCAGTAGCATGTCGCTATCAGTTTCAACCAGCTCTGTCTTCCAACCCATAAGGCTCGGGCCGCCGGGGTCTGTCATAAGGAAGTGGCCGAAAATCCCCTGCTCCACCCATTTATTGACCTGGGCAAGCTGATCATCTGTAGCAGTCAGGCTCAACATAATCGAGCCAAATAGCCCGATCATATTGTGAAAGTGATTATCCAGTCCTTCATCCCGGACAGCGTCAATAATTTGATCAATAACAAAGGTCTGCTCAAACTGCTCTAATGGCTGCTGAACCGAAGCGTCCCTAAGTGGTGCAAGCTCTGTCAAAGGATCTTCGATAATCATTGATGCATCGAATAGCCGAGCACAAGAATTTTCTAACAGCGATTTCAATGTGCTGGGCACTGGTGAAATACTGGATAATTGATTGAGAACAAAACCACCTACAACCGATTGCATTTCCATGATCTACTCCACCAGATAAGAGTTCGGAGCCGGCAACTTGAGGAAAGGTGCTACGGTATAACTTGCGTTATAGGCACCACATCCATCAAATATGACTAAGTCCCCTTCTTGAAGGTCAATATTGTTGACTTCCCCAATCACATCTTCCTTATTGCAAGAAGTGCCTACTAAAAGGACTTTCTGCCCCTCATCATTTCCTTTTAGAGGAGTCCCATTACGCAAAACATGAGGTTGCTGGAATCGTTTAAAGGTACTTTCCGTTTTCGCCAACAGAAAATTTTGGGTCATTCCCCCATCACATACGGCGTACTTGTCACCGTTAATGGACTTTTTATAGCGAACTTCCGTGACGAAATAACCGGCTGAGCCCATAATTGCTCGACCACTCTCGTGAACTACCTTGATATGATCTGGAAATTCAGCAATCAAATTTCTATATTGCTCAAAATCAAACTCCTGCTCTCGCCAATTGGGGTCAAACCCACCACCTAGATTGGCTAATGACAGAGGGTATCCCAGTATTCCCTCAAACTCATAAACAACTTGCAAGGCCACTTTGGCAGTGTCGAAAGCACCTTTATTAAAGGAGTATGAGCCCCTAAACAAATGAAAACCTAAAACTGGAATCCCATGTTTCTTACAAAAATCCAAAGCCTCAAGACAGCCATTCCAGTCGAAACCAAAATGATCTTTTCTTAATCCCTTTTGACTTCTATCAAAGTGGCTCAAGATTGAGGGATTAAGCCTTAAAACGACGGGGTTTACTGGCCGCCTTGCCTTCAACTCCTCAACCAAAGTTAATTGATTGAGGTTGTCGATAATTAAATGGCACTTACTCGCAATGGCAGCGCGTATAAAGGCCTTATCTGCCGATGGGTTATTGACAAATCGGGGACTATTCCCTTTGGGAAGTAGATTTAGTTCGCCTATAGATGCAATCTCAATACCGTCTTCAAAGATGTGCCCACAACGAAGTATTAAATCAAGACAACTATTGGCTTTCAGAGAGTATATCAATCCCGTGCCCAGCGCTTCCTTCAGCTGCTTGTAGTTATCGTGAGCAGTTTTAACGGAATAGATATAACAAGGTGTAGATAGCTGTTTCTTGTTTTGGCCCAACTGTTGAACCAGCGCATCTGACAGTGCACCCATAACTCCCCCAAGGGTTAAACGTATCGTTTATATTTTTATTAAGTTAGCGTTTTATGTTTTAGGCGGGATCCCGCCTAAATATACTCAGATCATTAGGCATGGACTTGTAAATCCTGTTCTAAGCACTTCCTATCGACCTTGCTATTAGCGGTTAATTGAATTCCATCAACAAACCTGATATCTCTCGGCATGTAGTCAGTATCTATGTTCGCTCTCAGCCAAGTGCGAAACTGCTTCTGATTGTCAGCGGTATTCTCATGAAGCTCCACAACACAAGTAGCCACTTCATTCTCGAGCTTATCTTTAGTGCCGATGACTGCATTGATATGCACCAATGGGCACATATCAATATGATTTTCCAAGTCTTTTGGAAACAGACAAAATCCACCTTGTTTTATTAAGTCTTTTGAGCGTCCTTTAAAATAGAAGAAGCCATCCTGATCACGGGTAAAAAGGTCTCCCGTCGCCAACCAGTTGTCGTCCCGATATCTGCCCGAAAAGATTTCTGCACCACCTTGAGCGGCGGGGTTATAGTAGCCTTGCATCACTGCCGTCCCACGAACATAAAGCTCACCTACCTCATCAGCTTTTGCTTCTCTAAATTTACTGACCTCTGAGTGAGGTATAAATACACGTGCATCCAGGCCAGGGATCGGCTTGCCAACTGAACCCATCTTTTCTTCCCAAAGCTCTGGCTCCAAGTACAAGGCTCGCTTGCACTCAGTCAAACCATACATAGAGAAAACATTTAGATTTGGGCAGTACTCCTTCCAGGCGCGAATCATGTACTCAGATAAATGGCCCCCAGTATTGGTGATACTGCGCAGATTGCTGAGATCAGGTTTAACCAAACCCACCAGTTTCACCAGGGCAGCCCCCATTGCTGGCACGATCGGAAGAACAGATATATCCCGCTCTGAAATCGTTTTAAGGGCTTGTATGGGATTAAATGGTTTGTCGTAGAGGATGGTTGTACAGTTGCTATATAGCGCAAATAGTACCTGATAAAGACCGTAGTCAAATGATAAAGGGGATAAGCACAAAATTCTGTCCTGTGCTGTCAGGCCCAAATATTGGGATATTGAGGCCAAGGAGGTCAGAACATTTTGATGGGTAAGCATAATGCCTTTTGGCTTACCAGTACTTCCTGAGGTATAGATCACCAGAGCCAGATCTACGCCTGTGACCACTGGAGTAGAAGATACTTCAAACTCTGAGCATTCCTGCTGATAATCGGGCAAGGCCTCAATTTTTCCAGCACGCCATATCGCCTTGGCATTACAGTCTGAAGTGATCATTTTAATTGAAGAATGGCTCAGATCCCCCTTTGCAGGTACAACCACCAACCCCATCTTCCACGCCGCCAACATAATGGCGACCGCCTCTATTTCAGACTGAGTACACACTAAAATGCGGTCGCCAGCACTGAAACAAACTTCTTCATTTGTAAGTGAGAGCCACGCATCCTCACAGTGAGCCGCGGTCAAAACCTCGCCATCCAGATTTTCCAGACGACCTTGCCAACATTTTTCCACAACTTTCTCGAACAGGCTGGCAAGAGAAAACATTTTTAGTCCATTTATTATTCTAAGATTTTTGATCTAGTCCGAATAAGCCTAAAAAAAACTATTCAAACCGGCTACATGGGACGATCATTTTATAAATCGGATGACCCAATAATGACAAGCATTTTCTGTAAAGCTTATGACAACCTCTTTATCAATCCATGAAAAGTTTCATCCTGTTAGAAATTATTCGATCTGACTAAACATTACAAACATTCCAAAAGACAAATAAATCAAGAAGTTAATAAACCCTTTTTCCGATCTCGCACCACTACCAAGTAAAAAAATAGGCAACGAAAAACCAATTTACTCAGGATTTAATTCCATTAAACGATCAAAAAAAAGAAAATAATTTTTTTGGTAGTGAAACCCTATAAAGCCCAAAAAATTTGAACCGACTGGTCACAAAATAGGATGGGCAAATATTAAAAATTACTCAAACTTATTTTCTGAAGGACGGTTTTTGAGAACCATGAAACCTTGAAAGATTTCTTTTACAAATGATCGGCTACTGGCACTGAAAGCCAGATAAATATTTGAATGCAAGTTAATGCAATAATTTCGACTACAGGAGAGTCAGATCAGTAGCGGCGTGAAATTACTGACTTCAAGTAAACCTTTAAATCCAGGTCTGTCAGATAAAACATGGGCGTCAGCCTAAATACGACAGACCAATAATTACAATAAAATTGACCTTTTAAATCAGCGGCCTCACCAGATCAAAATTAAGCCAAACTTATCGCTAAAGATACCCAAGTTACGCCTGGGGATAGCCATCTTTATAATCCGGCAGTTAACACAAAAAATTGGCACGAAATAACCCCAATAGAGGAAGCAATACCACACACTTACGTATCACGCACGCCTTGCATATAGAGGTAGCTATTTTGATTCGATTACTTCAGTACGCATTTGGGTCTGTCGGAATTTTTCTTCTGTTAACCAGCTCTCTGCCGCTTTGCGCCGATTTACATCCAGAGACTCTGAAATCAATCAGTACTCCAGATAAGGTGGACAGTAGTATTGGCACTCTCGAATTCCGCGATGGCGCTCCCTACCCCCAGACCGCAGAAAAGCTCTACGACTATTTGGATCATATGCGTGCGGTGGATAGTTTCCTCAAAGGAATTCAGGGAGCATCAGTACATGCTCTGATGAAAGGGGGAAGAGAGCTTGGCGCTAAGTCTGCCAATGAAGTCTTAATTTTCGATCGATTAATGAACTCTGAGTCTCTTTTTCTCACAGGCAATACTTCGACTATCTATACGCTGGCTTTTTTAGATCTAAAACGAGACGGACCAACTGTGTTTCACTCGCCGCCCGACGTTATGGGCGCGTTTAATGATGCCTGGTTCCGCTTTGTTGAAGATATCGGCTCCTCTGGCCCGGATAAGGGGCGCGGGGGAAAGTTTCTGTTACTGCCACCAGACTATAAAGGCAATATTCCCTTCGGCTACATTCCCATCTACCCTCGCTCCTTCCAACTGTGGGTGTTTATGCGCTCACCAAGTAACCAGCCTTTGCCGGAGGCCGTGCAAAACATCAAAGACAACTTGAGAATCTACCCCTTGGCTCAAAAAGGTAACCCGCCAAGGATGGTCTTTATCAGTGCGTCTGGAAAGGCCTTCAACACCATCCACCCCAATGACTATCAATTCTATAAGCACCTCAATGAAGTCGTTCAATACGAGTGGGTTGGGATGCTTAACCCAGAAACGCGCGGCCTCTTTGCCTCAATAGGCATTGAAAAAGGAAAAGCCTTCAGTCCAGATAAAAGAATGACCAAAATTCTTACGGACGCAGTTGCAATTGGTAATGGTATAGCTCGCTCAATTGTTTGGTATCCACGGACAGACAAATCCCTCTCCGATATCAAAATCTACCCAGGCACGGATAGCGCCTGGGTAATGGCGTTTCCCGGCAAGAACATCTTCTTCAATGGCCCCGATGGCAAAACCATCAATAGTGACGCTCGAGTCAGCTACTTCTACCCCTATACCGGTGTCAGCCCAGCAATGACTGCTATTGAACCTGGCAAAGGTTCTGATTACGCCATTGCCTTTGTTGATGAAAACAAAGAGCCCTTTGATGGCTCTAGAAAATACAAATTGCACCTGCCCCCCGATGTACCGGTCAATGCCTTTTGGGCAGTAAATATCTACGACAGCCAAACGCGCTCAATGTTAAAAACCAGCCAACCCTTTCCCGCAGTAAGCAGCCAGTCGAAAGGGATAAGACAAAATTCCGATGGTTCTTATGACGTTTATTTTGGACCCAAGGCGCCAAAAGGGTTTGAGAAAAACTGGCTGGAGACCTTACCCAACAAAGGTTTCTTCGTAATCCTGAGACTGTATGGCCCCTTGGGGCCATGGCTGGAGAAAACCTGGCGCCCTGGAGAGGTGGAGCCTACTGAATATTGAAAGAACCGACTCCTCCAGGCTTTTACGGAGATTCTGGCCGCCCCACAATTGCGCTGCCAGCAAGGCGTAAGCGGTGATTCCGGGGAGTCTCCGCAAACCAACGTCGACAAGCTCGCTGAAATGTACTTTGCTCGGAGTACCCCAACAAACCCGTAATCTGCCCCAAGGCCAGATTCGGATCGGATAAGTATCGAGTCGCCAGATCCCGCCGCACGTTATCCAATAGCTCTTCGAACCTAAGCCCTTCCGCAGCCAGGCGGCGCTGTAAAGTTCTAGGGTGGAGCTTCAGCGCCCCTGCCACAGTGCCGAGCTGAGATCTGCCGCTGGGCAATATTTCACTGAGTAATTGTCGAATTTCTACAGTTAGAGGAACGGGCAGCGTCGCACTCTGCTGCTCCAAATGGTGAATGGCCAATCGCTCAACCACTGGATCGGCAGACTTCAGTGGTATATCCAGAAATGCAGCTGGGAAGTCCATCGCGCAATAGCCCGAGCTAAACAGAACCTCACACCCAAAGTAATTGCAGTAGTCACCCTCTGCCATTTGAGGACCATGAGGCAGCAGTACGTTTTGCGGGCAACACTCAGTCTCTACCAACATCCGTATCATCGTCAGCGTATTTCCCAGCACCTGCTCACGGATCTGGCGATAGCTACTGAGAGCTGGGTCCTGCCAATCAAAAACAATACGTAGTACATCTCCCTCACTTAATGGCTCCAGTTGCATACTGAGGGATGAACTATGAAGAGAAAGAAAGCGCCTAACGGATAGCAAGGCTTGCCGTGGAGTGGCCGCATTGCATGCGACTACACCTATCCCACCCAAGCGGTCCACCCCTTGTCGCGATGCGAGGCACAGCCCCAAATCGGGGCGATCTAACCGACGTGCTGCAGTTTCCAGCAGGCGCGCGACCTCAACAAATGATACCAAGCGGGAATCCGCCGGGCTGATATCACAAGGCATACCGAACTCGGCCAAGAAGGCTTCCCCCCTGCTCCCAAGCTGCTCCACGAATTCACTGAAACCGGAAAGAATACTGACTCGTACAAGGCTACCCATAACTTGCTCCCCATCTTTGTGGCGCGGAAAGACAATTATTTGTCGCAATCTAACAATAAATCATGGGCACATCTACCCAGTCTATAAGGCATAGAAATTTGCAGGGATAGGGATTGTGAAATCGACTCATTTCGATGTATTAATTATCGGCGCGGGACTCTCAGGGGTAGGAATGGCTTGTCATTTGAGTCGCGAATGCCCCAGGCGCAGCTTCGCCATTATCGAGCGGCGGGCACAAGTCGGCGGTACCTGGGACCTCTTTAAATACCCGGGCATTCGATCTGATTCCGATATGTACAGCTTCGGCTATGACTTCCAGCCCTGGTCCGGCGAGAAAATACTCGCGGATGGCCCATCTATCCAAAAATATATTGAAACCACCGCAGAGCAATACGACGTTAAAAAGAGAATTCACTTTGGAATAAATTTAACTACGGCAAACTGGTCCAGTACAGACCGAGCTTGGACTCTGGAAGGTCACAACACCGAATCTGGCAGCCCAGTGAGATATACCTGTAGTTTTCTGATTGCCTGTACTGGGTATTACGACCATAAAGAGGGCTACTTGCCGCAATATCCAGGTATAGAAAACTATCAAGGAAAACTGATTCATCCTCAACAGTGGCCAGAAAATCTGGACTACCGCAGCAAGCGTATTATCGTGATCGGCAGCGGCGCTACCGCTGTTACCCTGGTCCCCTCGCTCGCAACCACCGCCCAACATGTCACCATGTTACAACGCTCCCCAAGCTATATCATTTCAGTTCCATCTATCGATAAAATCTCTCGTGTACTATCAAAATTTCTGCCAGCACCCTGGGTTCACAAGCTAGGACGCTGGCGTAATATCAAATTGCAGCGCTGGATTTTTAAAGCTGCTAAGCGCTGGCCTAACTTTATTAGAAAGTTACTATTAAAAGATGTAAGAAAAAGCCTTCCAGCTAATTACGATCTCAGTCACTTCGACCCCAGTTACAACCCCTGGGATCAACGTCTCTGCGTTGTACCCGATGGCGATCTGTTCTCCTCAATCTGCTCAGGAAAAGCCTCTGTTGCCACCGGTGAAATAGAAACCTTCTCAGATAAAGGTATCCTGCTTAAGTCAGGACAACAATTAGACGCAGACATTGTTATCAGTGCGACCGGATTAAAGTTACAAGTGCTAGGAGGTATCAAGCTCTGTATTGATGGTGCATCGGTAGCAGTCAATCAAAAGCTGACTTACAAAGCAGTATTAATGGAAGGGGTTCCTAACATCTCATGGGTATTCGGCTATACCAACGCTCCCTGGACTCTTAAAGCCGACATTACTGCTCGCTATATTTGCCGCCTATTAAAATACATGGACGCACATAACTTTCAGGTGTGTACAGCGATAGATAGCGAAGGCTGTTCTGAGCAAGGTTCGGTGATGAGCAGCCTGGACTCTGGCTATGTAAAACGGGCAAATGGAGAACTTCCCAGGCAAGGTAAGCGCTATCCATGGCGCCTGTTAAATAACTATGAAGAGGACTGTAAGATACTCCTTGATTCAGCGATTGAGGATGAATTTTTAACTTTTTTGCCCCACCAATCTGACACCCAGAAAACTCTAAAGGCAAAAGATAAAAACAACACACCCTCTATCGAAGTAAGCAGTATTTAAATTTCAGGCAGCATTAAGAATGCGAGCCTCAGCTCGCTTCTATTTTACTTTTCATCAGGTATACGGATATCGAGGCCGCACAAAATCCCTAGCTCCAAGCCCAGACTAAACCCCATAGTGAACAACCGCTATCAACATTATTTGACCTAACAGTCGCGCCTCACAAAAAAGTAACAAACACTTCTAATTGATCCGCCACCGATGCCTTCTCGGAATTCGTTACGGGCCTCACGTAACCATATAATCATGGGGTAGCAAATCCGAATATTGGGTCACCAGACGGGATGGCTTACTGTGAGAGCTGTGAGTATTTTTTTGATTTTGTCCTCGCTATCAATAGCTTCAATGGCGTCTTCTGTAAGTATACAACTAGAAAACTGGGACAGAATTTGTCAAATTCAAGTTACCGGCGGAAAAAACCCGTCGTTCACAAATTTCCAAACTTTTAATAATATTAAAAGAGGCTGGTCAATTTCCAAGCCCTATCAAATATGCTATCGCCGGAATGAAGAACCTTCCCAATGTAATTCAAAAATGACGATGTGGCGGTGCAAACGGTATGTTCAATCTGAAGACCAGAAAGCAAATACTTTTCCTATATTCTAGGTTTTATCGTCTCCACCTTTAACGAAAACTACCAAATTATGATGCTTGATCTAATATGCTGAACTTAAGCACCCAAGGATTGATATCAGAGGGAGCAACAAAGTCAACTTGTAATACAGTACGATCATCAGAAAACTGATACACCCATTTATTGTCAATAGACGGCCCCTTCCTCCACTCGGGATTTTCTTTCATTTGCTCACTTATCCAGGCTTTTACAGCTTCCACATCACCAGAAATCTGAAACGCGGTGTACCATTCTTCCAGGCTACCATAGCTATACTCCTTAGAAACAAACTTAATTGACTCAGGCAAGTCACCAAGGTTTGGCATGATTTTATCCGCCATCATCCCCCGGATATAGCCGCCCTCTGGCATCCACAGATACTCAATCTTCGCTGCGACACTTTTGGCTTTTTCAATCGTATCAACCTTGCTTACCAGATATAAAGCGCCGTCTATACCAGATGAAAGGCCAGCTGTTGTAATAAACTTGCCGTTATCAACAAACTTTTTATTCTTTACCAATTCAACATCTGAGAAGTTCTTCTCGAAAGAATCAAATGCTCCGCGAATGGTGGTTGCTTTCTTACCATCCAGGAGTCCGGTACTCGCCAAAATAAAAGCACCGTTACATACCGATAGAACATACTGAGCCTGTTTGGACTGCTCTTTAATCCACTGTAATACTTCCGGGCTCTCCATTGCTTCATTAATACTGCCCCCAGGGATAATTAATGCATCAAATTGATTGTCCTGATCGAAGCTGGTATCTGGAGCCACTTTAAGCCCCATGGCTGAAGTAATGGTTCCACCATCTTCCGAAACCGTTGTCAAACGATAATTAGCTTGCCCAAAAACTTCATAGGGACCGGCATAATCAATAGTTTGTGCACCATCGTACAATAATATTCCAATATGAAAGGCATCTTTTGATGTGGAGTGGGCCCAGACCATATTGCTAAAAAGCAGCGAGCATAGGCCAGCCCAGATTAAAGAACGCATGGCTATTTCCTTTTTATTTTGGTGAGATACATACTTAAATGCTTATCGGACATCTCATGCAAAGCTCAAACATATAGACGAGGTATTTCTAGGGGGTACAGCTAGAAGTTTAAGTTAGCGGAGTTGGTCACAAATGACATAAAGTCGACAAATTCAGACATCTACGATTAGGTAAGATAAGTTTTTATTTAAAAAATAATATTTAGATGGATATTGCCAATGCTTACACACTTTCTACTGCATTATATATCTCAACAGCGAAGAACATTTTCCAAAGTGAGTATTTTTCCTATGAGATATCCAAATAAATCTTCAAACCAAAATTAAATTAATTAAAATAGCCGTATCGGCCACTACAAGCATTCAGGATTTTATTTCTTCTAAGAGCAAGAGAAAAACACAGAGGAACAACTAACACTAAAATGAATTAGTTCAGACCAAATCTGACACATTCACTTGAAAAAGAAGGGTTTACCGGTTTTGATGAAGGTGCCTAAACCTACAAGTAAAACCAAGAGTATACTCCATACTCCATACTCCATACTCCATACTCCATACTCCATACTCCATACTCCATACTCCATACTAATGATCGCATCATCAAACACATGATCCGATTACTAAATCTGACAGAAGAACTCGGCAATATATCCAAAACTTGCAAGATGCCGAGAGTATAGAGAGACATTTTCTAATGAGAGAAGCCATCGGGGTAAGAAGTGTTGCGATCGAACCGCTCGATAGCAACTTTTGAAGATGGAAAAATATCTGGAGGGAAACACTCATAAACCAAATTTGACTCGAAAGAGCACCTCCTGAAAAATCTGCAACTATAAGATCAAACCTGAATTACTACAATTGTATAAGTATAATTTGGGGCAAGCCTAAGCTTACCCCAAATCAGCACGATTAATTTACACTGTCAGAATGATAAACAATTGCCTGCCAAACATTTTGTTGGCCACCTATATAATTATCCAGAGTAGGATTCTTAATATAGCTCCAGGCAACTTTACCATTACCCAAGTACATAGGCTCATCCAAACCACCCCAACCGTAGTCAGTCAGTTTTACCGGCCCCTCAAGTACATTTAAGTCTGCATCAATCTCCATTACATAATAGGCTTTTGGCACCAGCATACGCATGGCATCACCACTCTTATTGTAACTGCGATTGTACGGAAGGTTATCGGAAATACACTGGAACTGCGCGTAACCAAATAAGTAACGGCCATTTTTCAGATCAACCAACTGGGGATCACTAATTTGGCAGTCAGAATCCGTTGCCAGCCATTCAATACCATTACCTTCAATACTGCCTTCCCCATCAACTTTTGCAATACCTACACGTGTCAGGGAAGTAGTATCCAGGGCATCTCCAGAATAGAGACCCTGCCTCGAAATTACGGGATACTCACCACTATCGATATATGAGAAGAAGCAATTGCGAATGCCGTTATCAGCACATTGCTTATCGAAGGGTTCATCGCCACTAATATCGATGCCCAGCTCATCCTGTAAGAACATATCCATGTTCGAATCTTCAATGTACTTTGGAGAGACAATAACTGAGAGATTTGTATCGGCATCAACCGGGACAACCGTATGGCCACCACCGTTGGATATCATCGCACTTGTCGAGGGCACTAAATGATTATAGGTGCCTTCATAAACAGAAGAACCACTGTCCTCCATTTTAATGGCGATCGCATTCAGGCCCGGTGACGGATAATATTTATTTCCATCACTGGTACACAGAGCACCGTACATCTCATTCCCCGGATTATAAAAAGCTCGAATATTCAGAACGTGGCCATGGCCACACGCCCAGTACCAACCCCGGTGATCATCGCCAGAGAAGGACATTGACCAGTCATCCCGGTTAATTACCGTCAGCCCTGCCGAATAATGCGAACCGCTAACGAGAACACGAGCAGTTACGGAAAACGCATAGCTTGTGCGCCCCTGGCTATCATCCTCTACGTACAATAGCTCTTGAGCTCCTAAATGAGTACCGCCATGCATTTTATTGACAACATAGGCATCTGGAGTTTCAGTTATAGGCTTGTTATCCCACTCCATTAGCCAGATCTGGTCATTATACTTCTTCTCATTATCGGTGCCTTCAACACTGTCAAGATTGTCTTCAATCTTCATCCAGGTTGTACCGTACTCTTCTACCAGATCTTTCTCGATATCATATCGCTCACTTGCTTTATATTCGGTATTACATAAAACAGCTACCCTGGAGCAATCCGAACTGGCCGTAATACCATGTGACTCATAGCATTGATTCAGAATAGTGGCGTTACCTGTCTGCTCGAAGCTCATGGTATCAGGGTTATATTGAAGCTCGTAAACGGACCCATAGGTTGTATCAGAGGCACTATTCCCCTCTGACAAAGTTGTGGATACATACATTTTTGGCTGGTCAGTATCCGTTGCACAGGAAGCCGTATAGCTACGGATAGGAATATCAATATTTTCCTCATCCTGCTCACTGTCCGTACGGCCAATATAGTGAGCCAGCTGATAAACCTCCTGAGCATTTACCATTGCATTAGGCAGAGTGATATCTGTAGCGGTAATTGTCGCAAACCCGAGTTCAACTGTTGACACATCTCCATCGGTCACAGTCGATGGGTCATTATCAGGCAGCGAGGAGTCATCCCCACTACCACCTGAACCACTTCCTCCACCTTGATTACCCGCAGTACTACCATCCCCACCGTCGCTCACAGGTGGTGAATCGGTGTCAGAATCCGACGAACCTCCCCCTCCACTACAAGCTGCAAGTGCCGCAGTTAGTGCAAGTACCAATAATTTCTGCCCGAATAACTTTTCCATAATCGCCTTAAGTGCCGTGTTTTTTATTTTGGTGTTAGGTACTGTCCAAAATATAAGTTCCAGACAGTCATAAAATGCAAAAGTGGGCGGAATTTTAGCGGAAGCGAAATTTAATTCTGTGCGTAACTTAAAAAAATATGAACACAATAAGGAAGCTTAAAAATGAGAGAAACAGCACTGTATATTTTTTCTATTAGATATAGACGGACTTAGGAAGTAATAGCTAAAAACACATCAAGTTTCATTAGAAACTACTTATTTGGCAACCACTCGCAGAGCTATAAATCAAAGAAGTTGAAACATGCACTAGAACCATCTAAGCGGACTCAAAAATACAGTTGAAAATACCGCCAACACAGGGGGGCACTTTACCTTTGCATTTAAGCTAAATAGCCCTGAGGCTAAAGCTTAGAAGTCTGATGTCGACATCTTGTCCATCGGCTCAGGCGTTACCAAGTTCCACCAAAAATCAAACCGATCCATTAAGGAAAGTAATGTCTTCAACTCTCCCGCATCGCCCTCAATTTTGATTTTCCCATCCTCCATCTTCTCCTGGATAGATGCACTCCCCAAGATGATGTCATTGAGATCTGAGCGGTTTATTTGCACGCTACTGCCGGGATTCTTAACAGGAGGCCCGTAGTTCAGTACCGCATTCTCAAGCACAAGCGCATACCTTTCGTTTACGTCCGGCATGCTGATATTGATGGAGAGATTCTTGCCAGTTGCCTTGGGGCCGTTGAGCCGAATTCCCAGGTAATCAAAAATTAAACCAGCCGGCATACTGCGAATAGTGTCTGGGCTCGCAGTCAGAGGAACCGGGTATCGCTGGATGCCATCCCGCAATTCCCTGGCACCGCTTAAAAAAAAGTTGCGCCAGGTACCATTTTCCTGCTGATAGCCCAATTGCTCTAATGCATCTGCCAATAGGTCTCTTGCTGCACGATTATTAGGCTCTGCGGAAACCAATCTATCTAGCACCTCCGCAACCCAGCGGTACTCTCCAGCCTCATAGTCTTTCTTTGCTTGCTTGATAATATTGGCGGCCCCGCCCATATACTCGACGTACTTTATTCCCGCTGCCGTCGGTGGCATTGGATACAAGCGAGCGGGATTGCCATCAAAAAACCCTAAATAATAATTCCATACCGCACGGGTATCGTGATTTACACTGCCGTAATAGCCGCGATTGGCCCAATATTGTGAGAGCTCTGGAGGCAACTCCATCAGCTCAGCCGTTTGAACCATGTTGTACCCGTGATTGGCTAATCGCAGGGTTTGATCGTTGAGGTACTTGTATAGGTCTCGCTGCTTTTTCAGGTGATTCACCACATTCTCTGGTCCCCAGGTTGGCCAGTGATGGGGTGCAAACAGGACTTCGGCTTTTCCACCCCAGCGCTGCACGGTTTCATTGAGGTAGCGAGACCAGTCACGAGCATTTCGGACCTTTGCTCCCCGCAGAGTGTAGAGATTATGCAGCGTGTGGGTTGAGTTCTCAGCAGCGGTTACGGCTTTCAGTTGAGGAATATAGAAGTGCATTTCTGCCGGCGCTTCAGAGCCCGGAGCCAACAAAAATTCAAAGATAAGCCCATCCAGCTCCAAAGTTTGCCCGGTCTCAACAATGGAGTCTGTCGGTTCTATCAGTGTGATGGTGCCAGTGGAGGTTTCAAGACCGAGGCCAGCCCCTAAGGTACCTTTGGGATCTTTAGGGATCAGGTTCCCGTACATAAAACTGGCACGACGCGCCATATGATTTCCTGCAAAGACATTTTCACTAACAGCTTCAATCAGGAAATCTTGCGGGGCTATTACCTTAACCTTGCCTGATTTTACATCTTCTTCATCGATAACACCGCGAACCCCCCCATAGTGGTCAACGTGACTGTGGGTGTAGATCACAGCAACGACAGGCTTGTTTCCGCGATGCTGCCGATAGAGGTTTAACGCTGCTTCAGCCGTCTCGGCAGAAATCAGCGGGTCCATAACAATGACCCCGGTATCGCCCTCAATAAAAGTTATATTGGAGAGGTCCGCACTGCGAACCTGGTAGATTCGCGGTATCACCTCATAGAGACCGCCCTCCGAAATTAATTGCAGTTGCCGCCACAGACTGGGGTTGGCACTGTCAGGAGCCTCTTTATCGCGAGCAAATTGAAATTGCTCCAAGTTCCATACCGTATCGCCTTTGCTGTTTTTAATAACACCATTATTTGGTAGAGGAGCAATAAACCCCCGCTTTACATCCTCAAAGTCCTTCCGATTTGCAAAGGGGAGCTCTTTCAGTACAGCCTGGTTTGATTTCATTGTGACGACACTGGCGGGATTGGGTTCTTGCGCCATGACACTTACGGTCGTTAGCGAACAGGCAAGGAATACTAGAAATAGCGAAAACAGCGGCAGCTTGTTAACGTTCATCAGTTGTTTCCTTTCCATGATTCGCAAAGTGATGCGGCAGAGCCCCTTGTAGAGGATAGGTAGGAAACTATTAAGCGGGCGGGTATTTATGCCGGTATCAGGAGAATATCTGACAAATTTAGGGGGAAAGGAACAAAAAAGCCGGCGAAGAGCGCCGGCTTTTTTGTCATTAAATATTATCTGACATCCAGCAAATGCCTGGCAATAATCAGGCGCTGGATCTCACTGGTACCTTCGTAGATTGTAGTGATTCTCACATCCCGACTCATACGTTCGAGTGGATATTCACGGGTATAGCCCACACCACCGTGCATTTGCAGAGCTAAATAACATGCCTCGTTAGCCTTCTCACTGGCGAACAGTTTGCCCATTGAAGCGGCAGGACCAAACGGCATTCCGGCATCTTTCTGCCAAGCGGCTTGCAGCAATAGGAGTCGCGCACCTTCCATCTCAGTATATTTATCGGCAAGCTGCCATTGCAGTCCCTGGAATTCCGCCAGTTTTTTACCAAACTGCTCCCGCTCATGCAGATAAGCCCGAGCACAATCCAGAGCTTCAAAGCCGATACCCAGCGCCAGGGAGCCAATACCGATTCGACCTCCCGCGAGTTCACCTGCAGCAATGCGAAAGCCGCGATTCTCTTCACCCAAAAGATGGGAGGCAGGAATACGGCAATTGTCGAAAGAAACCTCATTGGTAACAGAGGCTTTCTGTCCCATTTTTTCTTCGGCCTTGCCAATCACCAGGCCAGGTGTGCCGGCTTCAACCAGGAAACAGGAAATACCTTTACCTTTAGGCGCGGAAGAATCTGTCACCGCCCAAACAACAAAAATACCGGCAAATTCGGCACTACTAATAAAGAGCTTACTGCCATTGAGAACGTATTCATCACCCTGCTTTTCCGCGCGGGTGCGCATAGAGGCCGCATCCGAACCGGAACCGGGCTCGGTGAGACAGAAAGAACCCGCAGGGTATTCTCCACTACAGATTTTGGGGAGGTATTTTTGGCGCTGCTCTTCCGAACCTACCGCCTGAATAACCTCTGCCACCATATTGGTTACGGACGTGGTCGTTGCAACAGAGGCACAGCCCCGCGCCAGCTCGGCGATCGCCAGGGAGAATGCGACAGTGCCAGCACCAGTACCGCCGTAATTGGGATCAATATTGATTCCCATAAAGCCCAGCTCTGCCAATTGCTTGAGCTTTTCCAACAAGAGCTCTCGATTACCGGTCTTGTCGAGTTCGGCAGCAATGGGTTTCAGTTCACTGTCAGCAAATTGCTTTGCCGCATCCTGAATCATCTGCTGTTCTTCGCTCAGTGAAAAATCCATACAGTACCTACTTATAGTTATTACGGACAAATCACACGGCACCCACCTTGGTACCGCATCGCTATGCCGAGCATAATAAAAACCGCGCCGACAATGGTTGCCAATTCCACCTGCTCATCCATGAAATCAGCAATCAATCCCTATGATTGAGGCCTGAGGAGAGAATTCAGATTCCCACCCAGGTTCATAAAAAAGCCAACCAGCAAAATCGCTACAGTTCTCTCACTCCGCACAGGATATTTGACTGCGCTCAATTAGCGCCGCGAACCTTTCACACTGGGTTCTGGGTCCGGTACCGCTACAGCGGTATCAGTCTTCACTTCCTCCATCACCACATAGGTGTGGGTTTCCCGTACTCCCGGTACGGATGCCAGCTTTTCACCGAGGAAGCGGCGATAACCCAGCATATCCTTAATACGAATTTTCACCAGGTAGTCAAAACCACCGGCAACCATATGGCACTCCTGGACCTCCTCCAGTCCAGCCACATGCTCATTAAAGGCTTCCAATGCCTCAGTCGCTGTATTGTTCAGGGTCACCTGGATATAGACCACCAGGCCCGCATGAACTTTGAGCGGGTCGAGTAGCGCTACATAGTCGCGAATAAATCCTTCCCTTTCGAGCCGCTTGACTCGCTCCAGGCAAGGGGTGGGACTAAGGTTAACCCGGCGCGCCAATTCCACATTCGGCAAGCGGCCGTGACGTTGCAGAATTCGCAGTATTTGGCGATCAATACGATCAAGATCTTCCAACTGTCGAGACATTACAAAATACCCTACTGGTAATCACGCAATTAGGCGTGATATTTAACCACAACTCGCAACATTATGGCGATTAATTCTAACGATTTTCGCACATAATCCGGTTTTTTATTCTGACCCTAGATATAGAGCTTGGGAGACGATATGTCGACAAACTTCGCCGGAGACCTCCAGAATGCCCGGGACCGGGCACGCGAGTATTTGCACGCCGACGAAAACCTCTGCGTGAGCGAGCTGCTGGCTGCGCCACGCCCCAGCGACGAGATGCGCAAGAAAATTCTGAACACCTCGCGCGCACTGGTTCATCATTCGCGACAGCAGCGCAGCAAGCGCGGAACGCTGGACGCTTTCCTTCAGCAATTCGGCCTTTCCAATAAGGAAGGGGTTGCATTGATGTGTCTGGCAGAGTCCCTGCTCCGGGTACCAGACGCCGATACTGCCGACAAACTAATCGCCGAGAAAGTGCATTCCGGCAACTGGTCCAGCCATCGTGGCCAGTCCGACTCCCTGTTTGTGAACGCCTCAACCTGGGGTCTGATGCTCACCGGCAGCGTGGTGGAGCTGGACCCAGATATCACCGAGCGTCCCTCCCACTGGATGAAACGCCTGGTTAGCCGTATCGGCGAGCCCATGGTGCGCACCTCCATGATGCAGGCCATGAAAATTATGGGTGGCCAGTACGTACTCGGCCGCACCATCAAGGAAGCCCTGAAACGCGGCCCCAAAGAAAACCTCCCAGGCACCCGCTTTTCCTTCGACATGCTGGGCGAAGGCGCCCGCACCATGGCCGACGCCCACCGCTACTTCGATGCCTATATGATGGCTATCGAAGAGATCGGCAAAGACAACACCCAGCGGGATGTGGTTGAGGCCAACGGTATTTCCATCAAGCTTTCCGCCCTGCACCCCCGCTACAGTGTGCTGCAGCGGGATCGCGTAATGGACGAATTGCTGCCCCAGGTGAAGCGTCTTTGTGTCGCCGCAGCCCAATACGATATGGGCCTTAATATCGATGCAGAAGAGGCAGACCGCCTGGATATCTCACTGGATATCTTCGAGGCGCTCGCCCGCGACCCCGAAATAAAAGACTGGCAAGGACTGGGCTTTGTGCTCCAGGCCTACCAAAAGCGCGCCCCCCATGTCGCCGACTGGCTGATTGCCCTGGGCCGCGATACCGGCCGCAAGCTAATGGTACGCTTGGTTAAAGGCGCTTACTGGGATAGTGAAATCAAACACTCCCAGCAGATGGGTCTGCCGGACTACCCGGTGTACACGCGCAAATGCCACACCGATCTGTCATACCAAGTCTGCGCGAAAAAACTGTTGGAAGCTGGCGATGCAATCTATCCGCAATTTGCCACCCACAACGCCTACACCGTCGGGCTGATTCTTGAGCTAGCCAATGGCCGCACCGACTTTGAATTCCAGCGCCTGCACGGCATGGGCCACTTGCTGTACGCACAAATTGAAGCGGTACACGGCAAGCGTGTACCCGTACGCGTCTACGCACCCGTAGGGGCACATCGTGACTTACTGCCCTACCTGGTTCGCCGCCTGCTGGAAAACGGAGCTAATAGCTCCTTTGTTAACCGCTTTATGGACGAGGCAACGCCGGTTGAAGCCCTGGTCCAGGACACCCTGGAACAAAGCGAAGCCTGCAATCCCTACCGTCACCCGCAAATTCCTGTCCCGGAGAATATTTATATGGGCGCAGAAGCCCTGCCACGGAAAAACTCACACGGCATCGAACTGACTGATCCACTCTCCGTTGATCCCCTGCTGAAAGAGCTTGAGCAGCAACGCGAAAAGCATTTCCTCGGTGGCCCTATCGTCAACGGCACCATGGGCGAAGCGGAAGAACCGGTTTTCAACCCGGCAACCGGCGAAAAAATTGGACACACCGCGAATACTGATAAACACCTGATTGAGCAGGCCTATGCCTCCGCCACTGAGGCGCAGATCGACTGGGATCGCCAGGGTGGAAAACACCGCGCGGATATTCTCGATAGAATTGCCGATCTCTACGAAGATAAAGCCAATGAACTGGCTGCAATTATTTGCATTGAAGCGGGCCGCACCCTAAATGATGGCATTAGTGAAGTGCGCGAAGCTATCGACTTCTGCCGCTACTACGCCAACGGCGCACGCCAGCATTTCAGTGAGCCTACCGAACTGCCCGGCCCTACCGGTGAACAAAATCAGCTGTATTTGAGTGGCCGTGGCACCTTCGTGTGCATCAGCCCTTGGAACTTCCCCCTGGCAATCTTTACCGGCCAGGTAGTTGCCGCACTTGCCGCCGGTAATGCCGTACTGGCCAAACCCGCAGAGCAAACCCCCATCATCGCTGCACACGCCGTGCGCTTGATGCTCGATGCCGGCGTGCCGCCAAAAGTACTGCACTTGATCACAGGTACCGGCGCCGCAGTGGGCAAACTGCTGATCGAAGATCCCCGCCTGGGCGGTGTAGCCTTCACCGGCTCCACCGAAACCGCGCGCCTGATCAACCAACAGCTGGCAGCGAAAGAAGGTCCGATTGTACCGCTGATCGCCGAAACCGGCGGCCAGAATGTCATGGTCGTAGACTCCACTGCCCTGCCCGAGCAGGTGGTAGACGATGTAATTCAGTCTGCCTTCCTCAGTGCCGGTCAGCGCTGTTCCGCTCTGCGTATCCTGTGTGTACAGGATGTCATCGCCGATAACCTGCTGAATATGCTGAAAGGCGCGTGTGAAGAACTGACCCTCGGCGATCCCGGTAAACTGGATACCGATATCGGTCCGGTTATCGACGAAAAAGCCCTCGGCATGCTGGAATCCCACCGCGAGCGCATGGCGAAAGAAGCCAAGCCGCTATTTGCATTTGAGGAAGCGAAGAAGCCCAGCAAAGGCACCTTCTTCGGCCCGCAGGTAGTAGAGATTGAAGATTTCTCCGTGCTCAAGCGCGAGACTTTCGGACCTTTCCTACATGTAGTTCGCTTCAAGGCAGACGAGCTGGAAGACGTAATCCGCCGCATTAATGCCACCGGCTACGGCCTTACCTTCGGACTGCACTCCCGCATCGAAGGCCGCGCCCACGCGGTATTTAAGCGTATCAACGTCGGCAACTGCTATGTAAACCGCGATATGGTTGGTGCAGTAGTAGGTGTTAACCCCTTCGGCGGCCACGGCCTATCCGGCACCGGCCCCAAAGCCGGTGGCCCGCACTACCTATTCCGTTTCGCCAGCGAGAAAACCAAAACTATTAACACTGTTGCCACTGGCGGTAACACTGCACTGTTTACATTGGGGCAATAAGCTCCCATAAAACAATGAGAGAGCGGGCTTTTAGCCCGCTTTTTTGTGGAGAATCATTTCGCTAACCACCCACAAAGTACCAACTCCAAACTTCTCTTCCCCGTAAATTTTTCAGCCCCTGTATATTAATCGGGCGAATCAAAGCAATTACTTCAATTTCAACCGCAGCCTTTTGCAGTAACTAGCCATGTATTTTCTTTAACAGCCCCACATAAGGTATAGTTGGCCAACCCTATAAAAATAGAATGGATTCAATGAAAAACATAATAGCTGGAATAACAATAGGCTTAGTCGCCGGATACTTAGGCCCATTAATTACAGAATATTCTGCAGCCATCGCTATACCCGAAGCTTTCAAAGCATTCCTTTCAGACGAAGGGGCTGTCCTTTGGGAAATTTTTGTTGTCCATTTACTAGGATATGGACTAATTGTTTTCACACTCATTTTTTTAGCATCTAGGCTGATAAAACTGCATCCATGGGCAACTGCAGCAATTGCCATTATCGCCTGCGAAGCCACTCTGTATTTCTTCCACACCAGTGAATACACACTTTACCTACCTCATATCGTAGCTCTAGCATTTTGCGCATTCTTAAGCGCAACGCTCTCTAGAAAGAGTGTAAATATATCACCTGCCGCTTAATTACCTCTCGAGTTAAGATTAATAGAAGTTAAAGAATTTTTGATCGGCGACCTGTTCAAACTCCAGCTAGATGGTGTCTTATTTTTAAAATAGAATTAGATAAATAAGACACCCTATTTTGAATGACCAGCTTGGCACTAGTACCAACAAAAAAAGCTAAAATAAATTTACCTTTACGACCATTTACTACCATAGAAACCTTCCTAAACCTGTTAAATATAAAATCCCTAATGGCATATAAAAACAGACCAGATTAAACTATCAGCTACGACAATCCAGCGTCTTCGATTCAGGAACCACAAACTCTTCACACATCACAATGCCGACAATCGTGACTGTATTGGTAGAAAATACAAAGCCCAATGACAAAACTGGTTAACCAGTGGGTAACATGAAACTGTTTCCCTTGCAGAAAGACTTTTACGCCGCCAAAGGGACAGTTCTTGTCTTGACGCGCCACCGCAGGTGGGAGAAGCTAAGGCCACTCTGGGCAATAAAAACCCTGTCCCAGTATAAAAATGAAGTTTCATGTACACCGATTTTGGGGAGTCTCAATGCGCTCGCTGATACTGATGTGGTTGCTGTCCTTCTTTTTGATTGCCTGTGGTAGTGAACCGAAAACTCACACAGAAAATTTAAATACCGAGATCAAACCCGCCTCCAAGGCAACTATTTCCCACAATAGATCCCTGGCAAAACAACTCCCCTTCGGCGATGAAACTGATTTTCTGCTGGCTAAACGAGGCTTTATTGAATCTATTCCCGGCGCCCAAGTAAAAAATACCGAAGGTCGGGAAGTCTATGACCTATCCCAGATGCAATTTTTACAAGGTACCCCTCCTGATACCGTCAACCCCAGCCTTTGGCGTCAGGCCCAGCTCAACGTCCTGAATAACGGCCTGTTCAAAGTGGTAGATGGTATCTATCAGGTGCGCTCGCTGGATCTGGCCAATATGACTCTGGTGCAAGGAGAAAGCGGCTGGATTGTTATCGACCCTCTCACTTCTGCGGAGACTGCAGCCGCAGCTCTTGCGCTGGCCAACAAGGCACTAGGAGAGCAACCGGTAAGTGCCGTTATTTTTACCCATAGCCACGCAGACCATTTCGCCGGTATAACTGGAGTTCTGACTAAAGAACAGCTCGCGAGCGGTTCTATCGACATTATTGCACCAGAGGGTTTTGCTGAGGAGGCGATTAGCGAGAATGTGCGCACTGGAAACGTGATGCAACGTCGTGCGTTATACCAATTTGGAAATTTGCTGCCCTCCAGCCCGGAGGGTTTTGTCTCTTCCGGCTTAGGCAACCGAGTATCAGATGGTGAGCACGGAATAGCTACGCCAACAATAGAGATTACTGAAACCGGTGCAGAGATGACAGTTGACGGAGTGGACATCGTCTTCATTAACACGCCCGGGGCCGAAGCACCCGCAGAGATTGTGTTTTTCTTCCCTCAATTTAACGCACTCTGTATGAGTGAGATCGCCAACCATACACTGCATAATATTTACACTCTGCGTGGTGCGAAAACCCGCGATGCCAAGGCCTGGAGTCGCTATATTGAGTACGCCATGGAGAAATTTGGCGATAAGACCGAGGTGGTTTTCAGCAGCCACCACTGGCCCACCTGGGGCAAAGATGAAGCAATGGATTACCTGGCTAAGCAGAGGGATCTTTATAAGTACATCCACGACCAAACTCTGCGTCTAGCTAACCACGGTTACGATATGGTCGAAGTTGCAGAGCGCCTTGAGCTGCCCGAAAACCTCTCTCAGGCTTGGGCCAATCGAGGGTACTACGGCACTGTCAATGTTGGAGCCAAGGCAGTTTACAATCGCTATCTGGGTTATTTCGATGGCAACCCAGCAAACCTCCACCCTATTCCTCAGGAAGAAGCTGCAGAGCACTACATCGACTACATGGGGGGGGGAGAAGCCATTATGGCTCGGGCCCGACAGGATTTTGCCCAGGGCAACTATCGCTGGGTAGCCATGGTACTAAAGCATTTGGTTTTCGCTGAACCTGAGAACGAGCAAGCCCGTTATCTATTAGCTGACAGCCTAGAGCAACTCGGCTATCAGGCAGAATCTGGTATCTGGCGCAACTTTTATCTCTCCGGCGCCAAGGAGCTACGCCATGGTATCGAATACCGTGAAGAAATACTGCCCGATGAAGAAATAGTAGCGCGAGTCCCTCTTCAGCTACTTTTCGACGCGATGGCGGTGCGCCTTAACGGTGAGAAAGCGGCAGATGCAGATATCCGCTTAAATATCGATATGACTGACACTGGAGAAAAGTACTTAGTCGTAGTACAAAATGGGGTACTGCACGGCTACCCCGGCCGACACAGTAGCGAGCCCTCTGCCAGCCTCGCTCTGAACAGTACCGACTTACGTATGATGTTTAGCGGGTTAGTAGGCGCCCCTACTCTAATCAAAGACGGTCGACTCAAGGTAAGCGGAAATCCTTTGGCCCTAATAAAATTTGGGCGCCTATTTGATAAATTTGATCGTAATTTTAGCCTTGTAACTCCTTAAAAAATGAAGCGATCAGCCCGTAAAGCTCTAACTAATGACAACTATTAATATATCTCTTAACTGCAGGTATCTGTTTTGCTTGACCAAACTCAAAAAAATACAAGCGATCCATGGAAAATTCTTGGTGGATAAATAATAATCCAGGAACTCAAGCAATCTGACTCATACTAGCCGAAACAATACAGGGCCTTTTAGGCTCTGTATTTTTATAAAACAGAATACTTCCCACCCCAGAAAGCAATACCACCGATTGATAAAATACACCCCATCCAAAAAGCATGTAAACTTACCCATCAAACTAACCACAGACTCGCCGACTTCTAAGTTCCACCAGGATTCAACAACTACTCAACCAAGCTACTCTAGTGAAGGCCAGTAAAATTCATGATACGCAGAATACAAAGGCTTACAAAACCATCATTAAAGCACAGCACCAAAAGTTTACAGGAAAATTCTCAGGCGGATAAATTTGCAATTTTTTTAAAAACAGTCTCTAAAGCGATTAAGACAAGCTTGGGACAATAAGATTATCTTCTGCAGCACCTTACTCAGACCTCAAAGGTAAATCCACCATAAACAATTAACAAAACCTACAACTGCAGAACCACAACTTAAGCTAACCATATATTAAATCCAAATTAAAAAGTCTCAACTTGCTCACAACAGAAATAAACAACACATATATATTAAACCCTTCACTGTTTATTGTTGCGACACAACAAATAAAAAACACATGATAGTTACTCTATCCACCAATAACGGAAATTACAAAACCTTACAACAGCTTGATTGGCCCACATTAAATAATTACTGTCCACACCGCATTATTAAATCATATTGGACAATGGAAATGGACAATGGAAGACATAATGGAACTTACGTCAGCAACAACGATTGCTGCAACAGATACGACAACCAGGGATTTTAAGTCTTATCGATCATTTCGCGCTAAAATCCTTGCAGCAACACGGATTGAAGATAGTCTCGCGGTAGATTCAAAATACTACGATGAGTTACTAACTTCCTCCGGAACATTAGAGGTCTGGTCGTTGTATATGCTTCAATCACTTGAATGCATGATTGAAGCGTCTCAGATTGCACTTGAATCTCTTGATCAACTCAAGGAGAGTCTTTCAGAAATTCTAAGGCTTGATGCGGATTCTCTTTTAATAAAGATACGCGCCAATACAGAGGTCGATGAATCATTGGCGACAGCTCTTAAAGAGGGGTTAAAAAAGTATGGCACAACAGAGAAATGGCTCTTAACTCTTCGACAAGCACTTGTAAGTAGAATAGAAATTAGTGAAGAAGGAAAGCGCCTAGTTGAGGCTATTCAGGAAGGTCGACCACCGGAAAGACCACAGCTGTTTCCCGTCTTAACCTACCTTCACGACGACTCTCTTGCTTTGATTTTTTGTTTGCTTGGTGGCCTCACAATGAAGGCAATCTGCGTTGTTACTCTACTAATTGCCCTCGCACCGCACAGCCCTAGCGAACCACCGCCGCCCCCTCCACCACCACCGCCACCCCCTGAGGACTAACATAATTAACAACTCCAATAATACATCGAGTTCATTGTGGTATGCAGTTAAGAATTAGAGTACAACTTAATTGCATGAGTTATCGCTAGTGGCAAGGGCGGCAGAGATAAAGCACTGAGCGCCCTTGTCAGTTTCCATCTATATTTCTATGATTCTATTTACAAGACAAACTATAAATAAATCCAGCTAACTGTACTGAGAGCTTTTGCAAGAACTGTTAACTAACATTCAGTAAGTCATCTGATTAAATATTTACCAACTGAAAGCCAAACCTTATTTGCCTATCCATGCTTAGAATTTGGGCAGTATCGATAACTTAAGTTATTTGTCGCCTCGTAAATATCACCACAGGATACGCTCTCATTAATTTGGCAATAGTAATCATGTCGACTTGAAGATCTTCTGTTGGAGCTACAACTCCAACTTTGAGCTCTGATACGTATCCAATCACACGTTTCTCACTTACTATTTTATGCGCACTCTTCTATCCTATTCAAAAGGCAAGCATCTACTCGATAAGGAGAGGTTTCAAACTCCTTTAGCAGAGGCGCAGCCTTGTTTCGCCCTTTGGTTTGACTTGTTAGATGACATGCTTCGTATTTTCTTAGCAATAGGCTTCTCAAAAAAATGAAAAGAAATGTATGCAGCCAGCACACTTAAAGAGAAAGATAGTGTCAACTTTTGCTCAACAGATAAATTTAATTTATTTACTTGCACAATAATTGGCATATGCAGCAAGTACAAAGAATATGAAATCTTCCCGAAAAAATCGCCAAACCTATTAGCTAGTAGAATGTTATTATTCGGAACTAAAAACACTACACAAAAGAAAACACAACTCATTACCAGTAACACTTCGTAACTTAGCCACATTTTCTGTTTTGCATCAGAGGTAATCATTGTTAAATCAGGATACATCAGAGGAATTAAACAAAGCGCTAATATAAACCAGTGCCTTCTAAGATACCGCGGAACTTTGAGAGATTTATAGTTCATCCCGAATATAACACCGACAAAGAAAAACGGCAAACTCCTAAGCACATTAAACTCATTATATGGAATACCATAAACTTCACCATATATTCTCGGGAAATTGGAGAAAAATAGTAAAATCATTAAAGTGAAAATAGATAGATAAATATAACCAGACCGGTTCCTAGCACATGCCCAGAAAATTATAAAAATGAAATAAAACTGTATTTCTGGTGGAATTGACCATAGAATGCTCTCTCCATACAAAAACAGCAAATGACCTAATAGCGCATTAAGATCAGGTATACTGTAAAGAGTATTGTCACCTGAAATCGATAGTAAATAAGATCCAACTACCACAACCAAGTATAAAGGTAAAACTCTTCCCATTCTCGCTAAAAAATAATATGTGACGTTGGCTTTTGTGAAGTCTTTCTCCAAATAGAGATATGACATCAAAAAGCCACTGAGCAAGAAAAATAGCATTACACCGTATGCTCCAGAACCGCCACCCAATACGCCATCAAGCCAATTCGTAATGTCGCTAAAATGGGTAACAAAAACAATTAGAGCTGCTAATCCCCGCAATGTATTAAGCTTCCTAATTTCCAAAATCTACTCCTAACTAGAAAGACATTGGTCATGCCCACAAAAAGTAGACATTCTAACTATGTATATTTACGCTCATGCCCTGATGGACTTACATTGCCCAATGCAGAATTGCCCATCAATCTTATTGTATAAATTTAAATATATTCAAGCACTTCAGATTTTACTTACTCTTCGCTTTCAAATGCGCCAGCATATTATATCCTTTACCAACACATAATCTACCTAGGTAAACTACTGGTAAAAAATTGAACTAAAACCCAAGCTAGCAATGATATCTAAAATTAATGCTCTTGGGTAAAAGTCAACAAAATTATCCATAAATAATATTGGTGACTGATAAATGGTAATTAAGGTCCAAGGGTATGAAAGTATTAGTATCAGAAAGCCAGGGATATTGTAGCCATTATCCCAGTGCAAATTAGCAGCTCTGAATATACATCAGGAAATGCAATAAGAAATGCTCAATATGAATGGGATTAAGAACGCTTTTTCAATTTTGCTACCTATGCATATAACGTTGCAATAAAGGGCAGTCAAAGAGGAACGTAGGCTATCCAACCTAGTCTCCGGCCGGGAGATCTTGCCTGGCCTGGTTACAGATGACGACATTTGAACGACCTACATACTCTGCCAACCGCCTTTGGCTAACCGCTGTCAGATAGATTTACAGGGAAAATACCATACTTTGCTTCTCAGTTAACTACCTGACAGTCCCTGGCAAATAGCGCTGATAACTTGTGGAGCTTATTAGCTCAAAATGTAGGCGCTCGAACGAAACGGCTATGCTAGCTTCCAGAAAAACTCTCTGAGATGTGTGTTCAGTGGTGCTTGCAACTACAAGTCATCTAAAAAAAAACCACCTCAAACTGAGGCATCGCTTGAAACGCCCTGCTGACTTAGACTCTTATAAACTACACGCTTTGACTTTAAACCAAACAGATAACGAAAAATACCTATAGGCTTTACGACATAATAACATAGCAAAATACATACAAGGGACGCACCAAGTAATAGGCTCATTGACTTTACCGCAATACTTGCATCCCATTGCACTATATAGAAGGCAAGCGCAACGATAACTGTTTGGTGCAATATATAGAATGGATAAATCAATTCATTTGCGGTATGTAGCCATTTGGGTGTTTGCTTGAAGAACGCACTTGCATACCCCACTAATACCAACAGCCCAGACCAAGAAACAAGTGTACAAACTAACCACCAAAGCTGCCAACGTACCGCTAGTGGTACATATTCGCTAATATCAGGTTTGAAGTAGTAACCATAAAATAGAACAGTGCTGAATATGAACCATTTTAAATTGATTGACCGGTTGTTAGTCACAGACTGCCATATTTTAGGACTACTCATGAAACACATACCAGCCATGAAGAACAGCAAGAAAAACAACGATACAGATAAGTTATCAATACTGTTATCTTGAGCAGGCATTATAAGTTTAAGGCCGCACCTCAACAATAGAACTACAAGGACAAGTGAAAACAATCCATGCTTAAATAACGCTAGCCGCTCAAGTCTGATAATAAAGGCTTTACCCACTTGGCTGTCGAGCCCTGACTTAAAAGGCACGGCTAGTAGCATAAACACAATAAGGAACTCGATAAACCAAAGATGATTAGATTCAAATGTCAGAGATAGATGCTGATACGCATCAATTATACTTTTGTAGTCATTTATGTTTTCGAAGTAATTTTGAGGTGGCACAATGAGTACCATGCCAACAATTAGTGGGACAAAGAGCCGATGGAACTTATTGACGATAAATGTTCTCGTATTAATCTTTTTTAGCAAAAGCAGGCTACCCACTCCAGCGATAAAAAAGAGAGTATGCAATCTTAGCTGCTCAAAATACACCATGATATCATCAAGTAACTTACTTGATTTTCCATTCATCACATGCCAACCATCCCCATTAAACGGCATGAACACATGATGTAAGAATACGGCCAAGATTAGAAAAACTCTTAACCAGTCTAATTCTGAATATCTTCTTTCTTTCATTTAACCCGAACCTTCCATTGGCTTTGGACTTTCCCGCAAAAAGTAGACGCACTAACTATGTGCATTTGCTCCCATACTCTACTGGACCCTTATAGCCTAATGCAGAGTGCCTACAAACCCCATAGTAGGAAACCTCAATGTATTCAAAAACCTCAGATTTTGGTTACTCTTCGTTTTCGAGTGTTCCGACATAGACCAACTCGACTTTTAGCCTACTAAAGAATGATTCCATTGCCGCATTATCCCAACAGTTAGCTTGGCGACTCATACTAGGCTTGCACTTGCTTTCGGACAAGAGATCCTGGTATTTCTGCGATCGATATTGCCCCCCTATCAGAGTGAACTATTAGTCCAGGCTTTATTTGTCGTCGCTCTAGAGCCATTCTCAATGCTCGACGTATTAAATCATCCGTCACCTGAGAGTCGAATGCCCAACCTCAAATACGTCTAGAGTACAAATCCATCACTGCTGTGAGGCTCAGCCACTGTTCCATAACCCACATATACGTAATGTCACTGGTCCAGCGGCAATTTGGTCGATCCACATCGAAGCAACGCTTAAGTAGGTTGACGGCGACATTGATGCCCCCATCTACGGGCTGACTATATCGAATGCCTTGCCATTTCTCGCTTCAATATGCTCCTGTTGCATAAGCTTAACGACGTAGCTCCGTGAGCACGACTCGCCTAATCTCAATTATACAGGGTGCCTACTAAACGTAGGTAAGTCTTATCTCTCATGCCTAGCAACGCTTCGCTAGCCTCCCGTCAGCGCGGATCTCTGTTTTTATTCCTCGGCAGATATGGTGCTTTCGATCCATTCTATGTAATGAGAAATCCGAACGCTATTTCCACGATCACCGTAAAATGGGCCATGATATGTACGAAGATCTTTTTCACTAGACATCCACGAAGCAAGGCCAGCAAGATACCATTTCTCATTTCCCTTAATCAGGACGGGGCTTCCACTATCGCCACTACCCGACACACCCTCGAGTGGAATAGCAGATTTTGGCGAATCGAATTTGTAGGAAATCCAACGTGCATCTACATTAGAAATGACATTATAAGCTCGGCGTAAAGTGGTTCGATGGGGACTTTGAGGCTCCACTCCATCATAGCCATTGCCCGTCGCCCCTTTACCAATTATTTGGGCAGTCTTGCCTTTCTCATCACTACCAAGAAAAAGAGAGATAGGTTCAACATCGGCAATTGGTTCTTTAAGCTTAATAAGCGCAATATCATCGGACAATGCCAAAAACTCCCTCAAATTTGATCCATCACCCGAGGCTAATGCATCTTCAACAAGAGTTGAAGGAGGCTCTTTGTATCCTGGATGTACAATTACTGTCTCCACCGTACGTGATAGACCGTTAATCATTATCTTCTCAATACAATGCTGCATACAAGCTACATGTGCAGCTGTAACAACCCATTGAGGGTAAATTAATACACCGTGCCCTTCACTTGGAAAGTCAGCAAGCGCTGGAAAGGTGGATGCTGGAATTTGATATTTATTATCTTCAATATCATGACGAATGACTATGGCATTGGCCGCAAAAGATGCAGTAAGTATGAGCGAGAAAAAGTATGGCTTTATATTTTTCATATCCTTCATTCCAACATTTACTTCGAAACGACTGTCGATAGGCTAATGCCCTAAATACGAGTAGTGCAAAGCTAACGGTTTACTCGTGTATTTTTGCAAGCAAAGTGACAGATTTACACTTCCCCATGAAATTTATCTTGTATGGTTGTTCTTCCCTGATTCTTATGTTGAAAGTCCTTTTCAATAACGGATAAATTGAGTCAAACCTTCAGCGGCCACCGAAAGCCTTGTTTATCACAGTTCGCTGCCTAGCCAGTTCATAAAAGAGCGATAACAAGTATGAATGTGATAAGCACCCACTAAGCATAACTCGAATAGTCATGTGGGCATCGAACCCGAATAGCAAGTCGGAGATAGCTTATCTTATAGAACCTCAAGAGATCAATGTCGACATTAATACAAGCAGTAGAGAACTCGATATTTATGTGAGGCCTACTGGCCAGTACTTTAGTGCTATCAATGATAAAAGTGGCATTAAGCACCTACAATCTATTAAGCCTTGAAGAGTATTAACAGAGTCTACTGGGAGACTTGGGATATAATTCGAATGTGTCTCTGACATTGCGAGATTGCCTATTGTCTCTTGCACCCCTTCGCAACCTAGTCCGTCGGACGACTCGCCAAGACTGACAAACTAGACGCTATTGACACCGCACATTTTGATGAGGATATGAAGCCTAGATTACCTGTTATAAAGCCAGGAAAATTGAATCGAAAAGAAATTGCTGAACTTGTAGATATCGCCCTGATGAAATGTGATAGCGGCAGCTTCCAGCGCAAACGATAAAATCGGAGTGGAAGACATCGTGTACGCTCGTTGCTACTTCTTTCCACTATGTCTGCTTACAATTTCATCTCAATTTTATGCCGATGTATAAGCGACTAGTCGACGCTGACAAGCCTAAAAAGATCGCCCAAATTACTTGCATGAGAAAGCAGCTTACAATCCTAAATACCTTGGTAAAAATAACACCGACTGGGATTAGGGTATGGCTTAAAGGTTTGACGAGCAATCGTAATCACTTGTTATGAATTGCTACTTGCTGCTGACCTGGATAATAAGCCACTCTATATCTCCGCCACTATTATTTATTAGACCATACTGCCCACCCGGATGACTGAGGATCATGTCTCCTTCTCAGACGGTTAGCGAAATTTTCCAACAGGTCTTTGGGCTCAAACTATTCGATGACGTTATTTGCCCAATTCTTTGGAACTTCCAACAACAAAATTAAAATTTTATTCACCCTATATTCCTTAACAAGGTCCCAACGGAAAACTTTAAACTGCTGCGATTGGCTATCATACCAGCGATGCACACCACCAATGCACTGACGAGTAAAGTAGCGATGATCCATAACCAATCAGGCTTGTAATTGATGCCAAATTGAGACTGATAGATCAACTGGGCCGTAAGGTAAGTACCTAAAATGGCCCCCACGCTAGCAATTAAAGAAGTCAACAACCACTCAAACAGGCTTAGCCTACAGCACGTAAGGCGTGATTGACCAAAGCTGATCAGTAAAGCGTTCTTTTTACGCTCATCAGCTTCATAGCCTTTAACCGATGCACTGATCACCAGCACTGCCAGCAAAATAATCATCAAACTAAATCCAGATACCAGCATAATGACCATCGATAAAGTATCATCAAAGCGTTGCGTCAATTCGCGCACCGAGATTAACCGCAATGATGGATGACGCTGCCAAAGCTCTGCCAATTGTCCCCAAGCAGTGCCCGCAAGCTCTAGACTCCCCATATAAAGAGGCGGCATTTGAAGCTGGTGCATGGTGCTTTGTGGCACATTAAACCAAAAGGTAATGGAACCTTTGCCTGGTACATATTTATGACTGGCTTTAATTTCAAAGTTCAAAGATTGCCCCGCAACTTCAAACCGCAATTGGTCGCCGAGCTTCAACCCCATATCGGTCATAACTTCTTGCTCCACCGATACTTGTTGCCAGTCAGCATCCCCTTCTTTCCAGCGTCGGCCAATCACGGTTTGGTTGTTGTTTGCTTGCTTAATACTGAAATGCAAGCGTATAGGCTTTTGTAAGCTAGCCAAACTTTCGCTGGGGCCGGTGGCGAATTCCACCAAGGTCTGGCCATTGACATGGCTTAATTGCCCGTACCAAAATGGCTTTAATTGGCGAATGTCACTGCCAGTTTGCGCACTCCATTGGCGAATGTCTTGCACCTGTTGTTCATTGGCTTGGGTGATCATCAGGTTACCATCGTGCTCGCGGGTATAGCTTTCCATGGTTTGGCCAATGTCTTTCATCAAACTTAAGGTGAATAGCAACAAAGTGGCACACATTCCAACACCCAGAATTTGAATGGATTTGCTGAGCAAGCGCTGTTTCATCATATAAAAACCAAAAGCCATCATGCCCGTTGCACGGCTCGTCACCGTATAGCCCAACCTCAATACCAACCAAGTCAATACCATCATCAATATCAAGGTGGCCGCCATAGCGGATAGAGTCATGGCCGTGAGCAGACCGTTGTCGGAGTAAACGAAGGCCACCACAGCCACACCGAATAACGCAAATCCATAGCGAGGCAATAAGTGATTCAGACTCGCCATTTGGCGAATCAATTGCGCCGGGGTTACTTTGACCATCACTAGCCAATTGGGGATTTGGAAAATCGCCAATAGAGCCAACAACAGCGCGTAACTGCTGAATAAATCCGCCCATATCCAGGTGACTGTTAGGTCCGTAAACTGTATCTGCATTTGCTCCAAAATTAGGTATCCCGCCCCCCATGCCAAGATGGTTGCCGGAAGTAGACCTGCTATGACTGTTAGTAGCCATTGACCAAATGATAAAGCGAACACCTGGAGTTTATTGCTTCCCATGGCCAGACATACCGCCGCAAAGCGCTGTTGGGATATCAACTGACGTCGACCAGCTTGGTCGATAGCAATGGCTGCCATCAAAAACAACAGTACCGATGCCAAACCCACAAAATTCTCAACACGTTGCCAAAATAAAGACAGCGGATGGCCACTGTGTTTGTCGTAAAGCTGTGCGGTCACTAGCTCAGTAGTGGCCCACTGCTTGAGGGTGTTCAGCTCGCTTTCATCCCCCGTAAGCAAATAGCGAAAGCGGGCATTGTCAGCTTGTATCATTGAAAGATCATCCAGGTGTACCAATGCACGCATCGCCACGGAATGGCCTTCGAGCAGACGGTCGGGTTCATGTCGTACCAAACCTGTGAGCTTCAATTGTCCAAGTCCGATGTCTAAGGATTGACCAAGGGTGAGCTGCAGCGAAGAAAACAATCGGCTATCGACCCAGATTTCACCAGATTTAGGCCCATGGCTCAGGGATAGCCCCTGTCCATCCGTCTCAAATGCCACTTGCACTGTGCCTTGTACTGGATAAAGATCATCCACTGCTTTTAATTGAACCGTTTGCCAATAGTGATCATTAGTCAAAGTTACATTCACCAGCTGGCTAACGCTCAACTGCTGCGCATACTGGTGCAACTTGCTTAGTTGTGCATCGGTTAGCGCTTGATTCTGAGAAATCACCAAATCGCTACCGAGCATTTGTTGTAAATTATTGGCTAAATAAGTTTGAATGGAACTGCTGGTTAAGCTGAGCGTTAAAATGAAAAACATCAAAGTTGCTTGAGTCCAGCGAATTAAGCGTACATCCGCTTGGTGATATTGCTGGCGGAACAATTGCCACACAAATAAAATCAACATAGTGGGCCCGCCATAGCCGCAGCTTTGTTGCGCGGCTTGACCGCTAATTTGCCTTGGCTCAATTGCAGTAAAGTATCGGCCTGCTCTGCTAATTCCATCGAGTGCGTGACCAGCACCAGCCCCACCCCGCTTTGCCGACAACAATCAAACATCAATTGCGCGATATGTTGCGCAGTTTTCTCATCTAGGTTGCCCGTAGGTTCATCGGCAAAAATAAATTCTGGCTTCATGACAAAAGCACGGGCAATGGCCACCCGTTGTTGCTCACCGCCACTGAGTTGCTGTGGTTTATGGTACATTCGATCAGATAACCCCACCTTGTCGAGCCATAATTCAGCTATGGATAATGCATGTTTGTCACCTTTTAGTTTTAAAGGCAGGGCGACGTTGTTTAAAGCATCAAGTTCGGGCAACAAGTGAAACTGCTGAAAAATAAAACCTGAACTTTGACGCAGGTTCTTTAATAGTTGCTGCTCTCCATTATTCTGAAATTGCACCTCGCCAGAAACCGGACGTTCAAGACCTGCCATTAACAGCAATAAACTTGATTTACCTACTCCAGAGGGTCCAACAACTGCGTAAGAATGGCCGCTGAACAGCTCAACATTCAAATTCCTAAACAGGCTAATCCGCTGTTTCCCGGCGGTAAAATGATGATCAATTTGCTTTAAGTTAATGCTGCTCGACATGGATAGCTTCCTGAAATAACTGGTTGAGCAGAACTTTAAAGAAGTAAAGGTGAAATGAATGTGAAATCAGTGAAAACAAGTTGCTAAGTTGTCAAAGCACAAGTAAGGAAGCTTTATGTTGCTCGATAACCCCCAGCGTAACGACAAGAGCATGTAGTCCGTAGGAAGCCTCCCCCATAAATTAGACGCTACCTTATATTCAACTTATGCGGCCATTTTGTCATGTTCATCTGGGCTTTTGAATCCAACTGAACTGTGCCTTCTCTTCCAGTTATAGCACCTATCAAGGTACCAAGATAAGTTAGCCCTAAGATCCTTAAACAGCTCGATAATTATGTGAGGTCTACTGGGCAATTCATTAGTGTTGCCAATGATAAAAATGGCATCAAGGAGGCCATTAAACAACTACAACCTCTTAAACCCCAAAGAGTATTAATAGAGTCTACAGGAAGACTCGAATTAGAGTTTGTTTGCGCCAACGACAAAGCAGGGTAATCTGTTGTTGTTTGCAACCCTTCACAGATAAGAAGCTTTGCTAAATTCGCAGGGCGCCTCGCCAAAACTGACAAGCTAGATGCAATGGATATTGCACATTTTGGTGAGGCCATGAAGCCAAGACTATCGACGCTAAAGCCAGAAAAACCCAGGGAGATCAGTGACTTATTGACGGTAAGAAGTCAGTATTTAGAAATGAGTACAATGCAAAAGAAACGGCTTCAGAGAATGCCGAAATCAGTACACAAACCTATACAGACCATTCTAAACACCATCAAGAAAGAGCTACAAGGTATCGACAAGCCACTGGATAAACTGATTAACAGTGTGTCTCAGTGGCGGCAAAGGCGCGACCTATTGTTGAGTGCTAAAGGGGGCGGAAATGTATTGGCTTATACGTTGAAGAGTGAACTTCCCGAGCTAGGAAAATTGAACCGTAAAGAAATCGCTGCACTTGTCGGTATCGCCCCAATGAACCGTGACAGTGGCCGCTTCCAGAGAAAGAGATATATTCGGGGCGGAAGGCATCGTGTAAGCACGGTTCTGTTTGTTTCCAACATGTCGGCCATACAGCATCATCCCAAAATAAAGCCGATGTAAAAGCGATTAGTCAACGCTGGAAAATCTAAAAGGTTGCTCTAATTGCTTGCATGAGAAAGCAGATTTCGATCCAGAATACGATAGTGAAAAATAACACCTACAGGGATGAAAGTATGGCTTAATAACTTGATGAGCAACCATAGTCACTTGTTATGACCCCACCCTCTGTGTGGTTAATACGTTAGATTCTTTGAGTAGTCCACGGTTTATGAACCCATAAACAGAGAGTGCCACCCCAAAAAGAATAACAAGAACCAACCAATTGTTTGCACCTAATGGAGTGCTTATATATTGTTCGATTTTACTGTCTAGGAAGAAAATTATTAAGAAGAACGCGTAAAATGAATATGTGCCTTTGGCTTTTTGGTCAAATGCCGTCTGGCCACTCAAATTATCTTTGATATTGGCACCACACTCTGGGCATAAAAAGCCCTCTTTTACTCCATTTTTGAAGTCATCCTTGATTTGGCTGCCTTCAAATCTAGAGCTACACACACAACATTGATATTTCATATATTCCTTGATGTAGATGTCGACACTTGATGTTCACCTTATAATGCCACCAGCACAGGCGGAGCACGCAGTGCGGAGATCCAGTCCCGAAGGGGCGATTCTGCCTGGCCTAGTTATGGTTTTTATTACACAGTTAACGGCCAACCTTCTTTGGCCACCTCATCTAAGAGCCACTGTATTAAGGAAAACGGGATTTCTTCCTTGTAGCAGCTAAATACAACTTTGCCTATTTCATCGTAGTGAATGACTTCAGCTAAAACTTCAAATGGTTCTTTTGTACGATCCGACAGTTCCAGATACACACAGTCACGCTGAACGTCACTACCGAACAAAATTTCGTAACTCCTTCCTTTGTATTCTTGCAGCACACTATTTTCTCAAGGATCATAACTCAAAACTTTGGGGCGGAGGAGTGCCAGCGAAGACGTCCCAGCCGCGCATTTCAGCAGTGACAACAGTGTATTGTTATATGCCAGTACTAAATTACACATAATGAAATTACCACTACAATCCAAAAGCACATACCAATGATACTAACTCCAAATGCTCCAAGATATGTTTTACCCGACCTCTCAATAAGTGTAAAGCCTGATTGGATTACCTGCCTCTTTCCTGTATCGCCATCTCGGACAAGTACTTCTGGACGCCACCGACCAAGAGACACTATCGGTATTAATAGTGATCCGGTGAAGTATGCTAAACCCCAAAAGATTACTTCAATGAAAAGAATCATGAACATTAGACTTAAAATATCTTCCATGAGATTCCTATAGGATCAGCACAAAATGTCTGCCGCACAGACGAGTAACTTGTTACGAGTCCAGCACACGAACTGCACGATTGTGTCGGCACTTGATATCACTAAATACCGATTTCACTACAGAACCCTTGGTAAGTAGATTGTATTCTAGTGACCAAAGCCTCTCTCTCTGAAAAAAAATGCAAGTCACGTGAACCACTATCATTTTCTACTAGAAAAATGAGCTCTTGTTGCTCTCCTTTAAAGCTTATGACAAGAGATACCATATCCTTTCTATTGTGAGGGACGGCATCGTAAATATCTATTAGTTGCTGAACGTGACTATCTCCAAAATCGTCATCAAATATTGAGACAACTCTAGTAAGTAGTGGTCGGATAATAGAACTATCCGTATTCATTGATACTTCAAACATCGAGACTTCCTAAAGGATATAACACCCTTAGCAAGGGCGACCTATGCTGTGTACATATTGTGCTACAAAGGGAGCGCAGCGACTAGCACAATATGTACACAGCGTCGGGCGTCTCACAGAGGCCCCAAGGACCGGAGTATACTGCCTACGATTGTTATAAGCCGCTGACGTAGCCGTATGGCACAGCCCTCCAATACCAACCTTGGTCTTACCCACAAAAAAAGTAGACACTCTAACTATGCGTAGTTTCGCTCATACTCTGCTGGACTTACATAGCCCAATGCAGAGTGCCTGCGAACTCTATTTTAGAAAATCTCAATGTATTCAAACACCTCAGATTTTGCTTGCTCTTCGCTTTCGAATGTTCCGGCATAGACCAGCTCGACTTTTAGCCTGCTAAAGAATGATTCCATTGCCGCATTATCCCAACAGTTAGCCTGGCGACTCATACTCGGCTTGCACTTGCTTTCAGACAAGAGATCCTGGTATTTCTGCGATCGATATTGCACACCCCTGTCAGAGTGAACTATTAGTCCAGGCTTTATTGGTCGTCGCTCTAAAGCCATTTTCAATGCTCGACGTGTCAATTCATCGGTCATCTGCGAGTCAAATGCCTAAACTACAATACGTCGAGAGTACAGATCCATAACTACCGCGAGGTATAGCCACCTCTCCAGAACCCAGACATACGTAATGTCACTGGTCCAGCGGCAATTTGGTCGATCCACATCAAAGCAACGCTTAAGTCGGCTGGGCGCGCGGAGCGTGCCCAGTCCGGTGAAAGCCCGTAGGGCTGGAACGAAATTCACGCGCTTGTTATGTTTAGATTTTTAACTTTATTGCACCATCAATTAATGCAAGGTCTGCGCTACTTTTAATATGCATACCTTGGCCAAGTTGAATATAGCCTACAGCTGATCTTGGTAGGCCTTTTTTGTTACCAGTTAGAGTGCCACTTTGGATAGTTGAAACCTTAACATACTCATTAGCGAACGATAAACCAGCTCGAGGTGCAGGGTCGTGGATAATTAAAGAGCCTGAGGTATAACCCACAAGAGTGACCCAATGACCACCCACTCTTTTATATGTATCAATACCATCTAGTTTGTACCACCCAACATTGATCAGCACAGTCGAATTACTGTTAACACCTTCTTTAAGCCATTGAACTGATGGTACTTTAACGCCATTTGAATATTGGGCTGGATGCTTTCTCCAGCCTTGATATTCAAGTAATTTAACTCTCCCAAATAATTCAGCAGAAATTTTATCAATACCTCGTAGCATGCCACTTGTACCAGTTCCATTATTTAAACTGGTATTCATGTAATTTTTTGATACAAGTCTCTTAATCAATGTTATTTGATCCAGTCTCTGGTCGTTAAGCCAGAAAAGAGAGTTTGATGCTGCTACTGGGCCACATAGCTGTTTACCATAGCCATACTGTTTTTGAGTGATATCCGTTTGAGTGAAGTCAGGGATTTCATTGATATAAGCTGAATTTGCTATTGCTTGAGTTGATATAACCAAGATGAGGGTAATTATATATTTCATGTTAACTGCCTTAAAATATAACGCCTACTGGGATGAAAGTATGGCTTAATAACTTGACGAACAACCATAGTCACTTGTTAAATGTTTTACCACTACCATTGCTCTATAGCTTTCATTGTCTCTAGCTTCTGGTCTTTAGGGACTTCAATGCACTGAGAATCAATAGTGGCACTTAACAGGTGCTTAATACCTCTTGCCTCAAGATACTTTGATACAAGCTCTACATTCTTGCCGTTCTCCTTACCACTGACAAACAGCACGCAGGATTTATCCGATTCTGAAGCAATAACATCGAATCCGTTGTCAAGCTCCCAGAATTCCCTACCTGAAAGTACTTGGCCTGTAGTTGTTCTAATTAGCTTTGGCATAACTTACATTAACACACAAAACAGTGGCGCGCGTTAGCGCGTCGTGCTCTAAGGGTGTTGCTGCCTTTGTTTGTTATTTGTTTGGCTGAATGCGAAATGATAACCAACGCATACAACGAAAATAAAACTGCCAATATTTAAGGCTTGTACGTATAAAAACCAGATGATTGGGCTTTGCTCAATAGTTGGTTCGGAGTACCCAAGGGCAATTGAATGTACGCCAAGTATTAATATGTGCACAACCCTTGAGGCGGCAACTAATATTCCTGCGAAAAGTGAAAGCCCAGATAAAATGGAGCGCTCTCTATAGAACCACACTAATGATGCAGCAAATAAAAAGAAGGGCATAAACCAAGCGGTAAAGTCGTTAATGCCACCAAATATCTGCCAAAAAGTTGTCGGACTATATACATGATCTTCCATATCTATTTACACATAACGCCTCAATAAAGGGCCAGAACGTAGCACTGAAAGCGCGGAGTAGAAGTACAGCCCCGCAGGGGCGCCTTTGATTGATTTGTTATGACTTTTTCAGGCCCAGTAGTATAGGCACCGAATACTCTTTTGTTTTTTGATAAAAATCCTCTCGGCCTGAAATGCTGACCAATATAGGTGTTGCAAACATTCCTGTCATTACCTGACCGTACTCGAAGAAATATACCTCTCCTGCCTGTACAGTGATTTTTGCTCGTAGATCTTTATTTGGCTCCCATGTGCCCTTATCAAATAGGACTGTGTGCTCACCTGGATCAAGCTCCACCTCAAAAAAACCTCCATTCTTAAGACAGCCAACTTCTTTGTCGTTTATAACTAGGTCTGGACAAGTTCCTGAACCATAGAAAGCTGCTTGCCGAAAAAAGTAAGCAATAGCTTTGCTGCCATTTGGCTCAGCAACTTTCTCAAATACAGGTCCTGTCGCAGTGCATCCAGATAAAAGAACCACAAAGAAAGCTACGATAAATGATCTCAAGATATCTCCTTAGTCATAACGCCCACATAAAAGGCCGACTGAAGCACAGCGTAAGGAAGTCAAGCGGAACGCAGTGAAGCGATTTTCGATGTGTCGGTTATGCATTATATTTAATGAGCCACGGTTCCTGTTGCCTTAGTTCCATCCCAGTCGAATGTTGTGAAATTTTTAATATTTTTATCGAAGAACAAGTGCATTCTATCGGTATGCCCTTCCAAGACGATTTCATTAGCACCAACTACTACCCAACGAACGTCTTTCCAGCTTTTTAGCTTAGAAATCGATCCATCCTCTTCAAGGACAAACTTATAGTTACGCCCTCTCCAGGTATAATTCCACTCACTATTGCTAAGCCTACTTGCAAGCGTAACAGCCTTCGCTACAGATTGCGGATCATACCTTTCCAATGGATCGGCGTTACTGAAAAATGAAAAGAAAAGGGCCATCAAAAATAGACAAACTCTCATATATCTCTCTTACTATGTTAATGCATAACGCCCGCAACACTGGGAAAATTGAAGTGTAGCGGAAATTTGATCTGCGTGCTTGCGCTTGTTAGCTTTTACCATTGCTGCTCATTAATATTAAAACACTCTTTTGCCCACCGTTTTAGATAGACAAAGTCTTTAAAGCATTGCTCATAGTACTTGTTACCATTTTCATCATAATAAAACGCGTGCATCTTAACACCAGGGATTTTAACCGCTTCCAGCCTATGGGGCGCACTTAGAGGTAAAGTTGGAAAGTCGATATTTACCTTTTCAACTTGTCGACGAAAATCAAATTTTCTTTGCTCCCAACTAAGTTCTACATCGCCAAGAACTTCGTGGTTAATCTTCCTATATTCATCCAAATATTTATAGAAAACCGGAATCTCATACTCAGTCATTTCTGCTTCTTTAGAAATGACCATATCCCAAGATTCGGCATACGGATTAACATTTTTTAAATCAGTTAAGTATTGAGAGAACTCGCGAATGTTCTGTTCGTAATTCTCTTTCGCTAAACTGTAGCCAGTTAATATTTCACATAAAGACCTAATATCATTGGCAAACATCTGATATCGCAGCCTGATCAAATCCAAAAGCTCAAAATCAGACTTCGCAACTCTAAAATCTACGGCGGATTCTTGATTCATACTATAGATACCACATTAAGCTAATGCCCGCAGCATGCGCGGCTTTGAAATGAAGGCGAAGCCGAAATGGAAAAGCCGCCGCTGTACCTGCGATTGTTATGTGGCGGCCTCTCCATCAGCTTGTGACCTTGCTGAGATATAGAGTTGTAATCACTAACTATTGTCTGAACTTCTCGATTTACCATACACCAGACCCAAGTAAGCTACCGGCCAAACGAGGGGGCCTATAATGTGCCCTTTCAAGATAAGCGTGTAGTTGGTTTTTTCCTTGATTCAATCACCAAATAGGGCAAAGAACAAGGCAATTGCCGTAAAACTTAAAAAGTACATCAGGAGAGCTTTTACTACTGGATGTACGGATTTAATCTGCATTGAAAGATCCTAGGCACATAACGCCGCCAATAAAGGCGAAGTACGTAGTGCTGATTCCAGCCCACGCAGTGGGCGTTGTGCTTGGCCTTGTTATATCCATTTACGATTTTGACTTATGTTGGTTGATGATGTTGTTTATGTCTCCATTGATTACGGTGCTTAGTAGGTTTCCATACGGTTTACTTACCGGATTAACCGCATAGGCAATGGATAAACTAAGAAGCTCAATACCTATCAGAACTAATGCCATATTTGAGTCCAATATACCTAAAAAATAAGTACACAGTATTGCCAATGCTATGAATATAGATATTTCATATCCTCGCTGCATTTTTACTAGCGCACGATGCTTCTTAATATCTTCAGGGGATAATTCCATGATACACCTCTAGCTAACGCCATGAGTACGGGAACAAAGTATCCCACACCTTGTATTGTTACGTGATTTAGTAGGCACCGAAATACCTACCACTGTGACATTTCCCAGAAGGCTTTTGTGTTGTGATTTCTTCTCTGGTTTCTGTAACCACACCCTTGTATTCACAATTCCCATAAGTAAATGTGTAGTGAGCACCAGGCTCAGGGATAAAGGCAAATGTATGTCGACAGAACTGCCCCTCCATAACCATTTCACCAGTAAATACAGTACGATCAAAGAACTCAAAAGACAGGAGTTTGTTTGCAGGCACATTCACAGTGAATTCAAGTGTTGATGGTTCGGTCCAGTTTCCATCCCAAAGATCACCGATATATTCTCCGTACTCGCTTGGATTACACTCTAGCCCCTCAAACATTGAAACAGTAGGACCATCTTTAAGACCCTCTTCTAGTTTAAAATTAATCTTTGCGATCTCACCAGATTGAGGTCCTTGATAGGTTGTAGCACAACCGGCTAAAACAAAAGGTAAATAAACCAATACAAATTTATTCATTGTTACTCCATTTATTAACGTAACGCCCGCAGCATTGGGCGTCCTGCTAAGGCCCCGCCAGGGACCGTAGCAAACTGCCTGCGTTTGTTAAAGGGACTTACCACACCATTGTGTTACCGCCACCTTGGGATCAACCTCAGGCTCATTAACCTTTTCACCAGAGCTAGCCACGCACTCATTGCTACCACACGTATATCCAACAGCACGATCTATTTCTCCGTACTCTTGAATTAAGCCAATAGCTGCATTGTTACGAAGATAGAAGCGATTCTTATACGTTCCAGTTGGTACGGCGAGCGGAACTGGTACTACGCCAACAAATGCTCCAGCACCAGCCCACGACGTTCCGTCTTTATAAATAAGTACTTTGCAATACTCAAATTTATTTACAGAATCAGGATTTCCCCAACGTTCGATAATTTCAATCTCAGAGTAAGGTGAACCTCTCTTTTCGAATGAGAATTGATTTCTCTCATTCCCTAGACTGAACTCTGTTCTAGCCCATTCTTTTTTCCCATAAGTGCCAACAGCCAAACCAACACAACCCGATATTATGCTAAGGGAGGCTATTATGAGAACTGCTCTAATCATTGACGTACCTTTAACGCTTTGCTAAGGGACAGCCGAAACGCAGTGTAGGCAGCCCCACGAAGGCCGCGCTTTTTTGCGACCGTATTGTATTTGAGCAACTTGTTATGAGTTGCACACCTCAATACCTTCTTGTCTTAGATATTTAATAAGGTGATGGTTATACATCTCCGCATATACTGGTGCTATAGCCTGATACTTTCTCTCAGCATAGCTATCTATTACATCATCTATTTTCAAATATCTGACATTACTTCCGTACTCACAGCTTTTATCCATTAATGACACTTCGCTGAGAATCATGCCTGAAAGACCAATTAGTCGTAAATCCCCATTGCTGGCAGAAAGGATTGCATCTTCTTTTGGATCAGCGACTAAAATCCAGCCGAATTCGGCTTCAGAGTTTTCAGAGACTGAGCAAGACGAAGCCAATAAAGAAATTACTATTACGTGAATAATGCTCATTTTCTTTAGACTGATAATGCCTTCATTTACGGCTGGTTTGAAGCACAGCAGAAAACCAGTCCGACAACATACGCTTGTTAGGTGATTGTCTTCGCATTTTCCTACAAGTACTTGTCAAAATATTCACTTACAGCCTCATGGCAATATTTATCCTCACCTCGCCAATACTCAACAAATACCCAATCATTTCTACCTTTTATGGGGCGATCGTAACTACCAGGCTTTAACACACCAATACTGGCTAGAATTTCTATTAATACCTGGCGTTCAGATTTACTAGATTTCAAGACCGGAGCCAACCTTTTCTCAAGAGAGCTCGGATAATCTGTGGAATCTGAACTTTCGATGGTTTCTAATATTTCCTTAAAGCATTGGATATCATCAGAAGTAGGTTCAGGGATTTCCGTAATTTTAAATTGGCTTAAGTCAAAGTATGTATACAGAATATCACCTTGACGGACACCACCCCATTTGATCCGCTCAAAATTTAATACATTTAAATCCGCGCCTTCATAGTTCTTTCGACCCACTACCCCGTATTGACTGTCCTTACAGACTCCACAAGCAAAGGAGCGTGAAGTGGGTTTACCATCAGTATACGAAGTGCCGGAGATTACTGGCATATATTTATGCTTTGGTATGTTTTTGGCGATTGAATATGAGGATAAAGAAGACCTCCAGTCCAAACGGTGCGAACTCAGGCTACTTACAAAACCTTTAGCAATTTTCTCTCGAGATATTTCACCAACCAAGTTAGTAATGGCATCTATGCACTCATCGTGAGAAATAGAAAGCGGATCAAACATCAAGCCTTTTGATTTCGCGTACTCAAAGTCCTCATCAGATAAAACTCTATCCTTTGAGTCAATCCAACCATTCTTCCAATAGGTGGAAAATAATATTTTCTTCGCTTTCTTATCCATACTGAATTCTATATTCGCACTCATCGCTGGATTAATGGACGCCGTGATTTATGCGGCATCCCAGTGAGTGATAGCGAACGATATTTACCCCCTTGTTAAGAGCTTTACTTACCACAGTGCAGACACTTATGTGGCCTTAGAGTATTGAATACATTACCACCAAAGTACTGATGCTTGCAGTGAAGACATTTAACCACTCTGCTTGCGTAAAATGTAAGGTAATACATAGTTAAAATAACAAAGCACAATGCTGCTAGTTTGGTGTGAGGCAAGTACGGATTACCTTCCTGCCTAACATTTAAATATATGGTAGAGCCCAAAGTGAATGTTATGAAATAGAACCACACTCCAAGCCAGTAACGCTTAAAGAACTTTTCCTTCTCTTCTTTTGTGTACTCTCGTTACTTAAGCATCGATTACTCTTAGCGCCCAGCGCAACGGCGAAGCACGCAGTGCGTAGTCCGACAACCGAAGGCTGCGAATTGCCGCTGCTTGTTATGCATTACTGCCACTCCGGTTGTTGCGGGAAGTCCCCAAAGCCATAGTAGTGATAAAAACTAAAAGCTTTTCCGCCGATATTTACTTCGCCTAAAAGATACCAATGCTCAAAGTGGAACAAGTTCCTATATTTGCGCTCTTCAATTGAACGTACAACTACCTTGGAGCCTTTAGGTAGCCTGTACAGTGTTTGTCCATTGACACATTCGGGACCTATTTTCTGCCACACAATTTCATTCCTGAAGGATGACTCCCCCTTGATTTTTCTTGGCTCATTTTTACAAAGTAGTGCATCGGCCGTCAGAGTTTTCTCACCTAGCAAATGCTTGTAGTCAGCATCAACAGACCGATCTATGACGCTAGAGCAGCCAGAAAGTAGCAATACAGTTACAGCTAGGTACAAATATTTCATTTTATGTTGGTCTTGCCCACAAAAAGTAGACACTCTAACTATGCGCATTTTCGCTCATACTCTGCTGGACTTACATAGCCCAATGCAGAGTGCCTACGAACCCTATTGTAGAAAATCTCAATGTATTCAAACACCGCAGATTTTGCTTGCTCTTCGCTTTCGAATGCTCTGGCATAGACCATCTCGACTTTTAGCCTGCTAAAGAATGATTCCATTGCCGCATTATCCCAACAGTTAGCCTGGCGACTCATACTCGGCTTGCACTTACTTTCAGACAAGAGATCCTGGTATTTCTGCGATCGATATTGCACACCCCTGTCAGAGTGAACTATTAGTCCAGGCTTTATTTGTCGTCGCTCTAGGGCCATTTTCAACGCTCGATGTGTCAACTCATCGGTCATCTGGGAGTCAAATGCCCAACCTACAATACGTCGAGAGTACAGATCCATAACTACCGCGAGGTACAACCACCGCTCCAGAACCCAGATATACGTAATGTCACTGGTCCAGCGGCAATTTGATCGATCCACATCGAAGCAACGCTTAAGTAGGTTGGCGGCGACATTGATATTCCTCTCTACTGGCTGACTATATCGAAAGCCTTTACCGTTTCTCGCTTTAATATGCTCCTGTTGCATAAGCTTAGCGACGTAGTTCCGCGAGCATGACTCGCCTAATTCTGGAAGCTCGCAAGCGATTCTAGGCGCTCCATAACGACCTTTAAACTCAGAAAACGTCTCTCGGATTTTCTCGATTGTTCGTATCTTTCTAATCGTGCGAGCAGATGGCAATCGCCCCCGCCATCGATAATAGCCCGATCTTGAGACATCTAAGCACCGACACATCAAGCTAACCGGGAATGACCCTACATGCTCTTGTATCAATGCGTACTTTACTCTTGGTGGTTCGCAAAGTACGCAGCTGCCTTTTTTAGAAACTCAACCTCCTGACGAGCTTCATGCAGCTCCTTCTTGAGCTTGCGAACTTCAGCGCTTTCCTGTTTGGAATAGTCGACACCGTCTAAACTATTGAACTGCTTATCAGACAGTCGATTAAATTGACGACGCCAGTTGTAGATCTGCTGTGCGCTGACGCCTAGCTCTCGCGCCACAGAAGCCGTTGTTACTCCAGGCTTTTCCGCTCTCTTAACTGCTTCTCTACGGAACTCCTCCGTATACGCCTGAGTTCTTTTCTTACCCATGATACACCTCCGTGTTAGGCCTAAACCTAACTATACAGAGTGTCTACTAAACGTGGGTAAGTCTTTTGCATAACGCCGCCGGCAGAGGCAGAAAAACCAGAGCGAAGCGGCGGTTTTTTGGTCCCTCTGGCTGGCTTTGTTATGCATCATTTTCTATTAACCACTTACAAAATGGATCCTTTGAATCTTCATCTCCAAATTCCGCAGGCTCCTTGACTATTTCACTGGCTTTACTTGGAATAGCAGTTTGAAACTCATGAATTAGCCAATCTTGATATTTTAAATTTGGCTGAACCGTAAAGTTGCTATTTTTGAAGCTTTCGCTGGGTGTAAGATCGAACTCATCATTCCAGCAGATCTCATCGTATCCTATGGCGATAAGCCTTAAAAAGTCCAAAGGATCATCACATAAGACACAAGCGAGCATGGACCCAGAGCCAGATCCTATATGTACAATTTTTTGTTGCCCTTCATCATCAATCCAAAACGCAGCCATTGACCCATCACCACCGGTTCTGGCGAAGATCCGAAGTCGACCCTTTGTTTTTTCATTTATGAAGTAGAATAAATCACAGTCTTTCTCTGCATAGAATTCAATCAGTGTTCCACCAGGCCTTTCATTGCTACCCCATTCAGATCTAAGCTTGCTGATCGGATATAGGTAGCCAACTCTCCCTTCTTCCGTATCTTCGTAGAAGCCGTTTTTTTCAATCCAGCTGAAGAGCCTCTCAAAAGCATCTGGAATCTTCATCGGCTCCAGCAAAATACCGTCTATTTGATTGGATAGAGATATCAACTACAAAGCTCCTTTTGTGCATAACGACCACAGCACTGGCGGCCGGAGCGTAGCGTAGGCCGTCCCGCGAAGGACCGTAGCAACGTGCCTGTGATTGTTAGCTGCCTTTGCGTAATCGCTCATTATATATTTCCTGTATTTCAGCATGGCCAACTACTCTTGAACCTTCTCGAACCTCTAGATTGGCACCAGTCTCTAGGCATTTTGGGTATGCCTCTGGCGTGATGAATTTAACAAACGCTTGAGTGCGCCTATTAGGTTCCGCAATCCCTGCATCAATAAACCAATGAATTGTAGTCGTGAGGTAGTCTGCTTTAACCTTGTAGTGAGGTCTGTATCCATTCTTTACGATGATATCTTTACCGGAAAAGCATACCTGCACAAGGGCATCAGGCTCCCAGTCTGGATTTTCATTTCTATCGAATTTATCAGATATCACTTTTGTCTCTTACAACAGTTAACGCCTACTAGCAAGGGCCGAGGAGCTTTAGCGACGAGGTCCAGCGCGCAGCGTGAACTTGCCTAGTTTTGTTATTCATTTTTGACCTCTCCCTTTCCATTAGCAATAAAGTTTGTTTTGCTGTTCTTTAAGCCTGATTCTTTTGATGGCGCTTCCAATAATTCCCAGTCTGAATCTTTGATGTAACCCGCCGTATCGGAGGCCTCTTTTGCGAACTCGTGCTGCGCTTCTCGAAGACAGATACCGTTGGCGCCACCTTCGTAATCCGGATCTTCGTTTTGCAATGCATCATCTTCCCAGCCACAGACCTCACAAATATCGTATGTGCCTCTAGCAGGTTCATCCAAAGACTTGTAGCCGCAACAAGGGCAAGTATGTTTCACTGATCTCTCCATGATGCATAACGCCTGCAGCAACGGCCGTAATGTAGCAGCGGAGCTGCGGAATGAAGGTCCAGCCCCGAAGGGGCGCTGTTGCCTGCATTTGTTAAAGTGCTATTGCTTGAATTCACTGCCTTACCTATTTTTTAATGAAACTATATAAGAGCAAACCAGCGAAGACGCAGGGGTAAACAAAGATAAAGTAATAAATCCCTGTGAAGAAGCCAAGAAGAGGCGCTGCCCATATATCCCGACCAGTAATTGTGTCAGATAGTACTGCGTAAATTGTGGCTATGACCATTGCTAGAATGAGCAAGGCCCCACAAATAATAAACGCTCTACTCGCTGCTCTCCTGATCATAGTTGCACTTTAACGTTGCCAGCAAGGGCAGCCGAAGCGAAGCATAGGCTGTCCAGCCCAGCCCTCGGCTGGGCGATCTTGCCTGGCTTGGTTATAAACCGAATTACGCACTTGCTTGGCTACTATTACTAATGTCTCGTTTGAACATCAAGACCACCACATACACAAGCCCGAACACGGGAACAATTGAGAATGCAACGCCGAGAAGCGCTGTAAGTATTGGAGTTTCCGTCTTCCTGCGCCCAAGGTAGTAACTGATAATGCCGATAAAAATTGCAAAGATAGTAATAAACTGACCGATCAATGAAATATTAATGTTCACTCAGGTAATTCCCTTTAGGTTTATAACGCCCCAAGCTGCGGCGCGAAGCGTCCGACAGCCTTGGCTTGTTATGTGCTTTAATTTTAACCTTTCGTTCCATGTCTCAATCTCTGATCGAGACTAAATTTATAGCAATCGGAAAGTTTAGCTTTTCGGCATCATATTCAATTTCAACCCAATCCTTCTTGCGCCATTCATTTACGACCTTTTTGTAGATAGAAATCGTTGAAGAATAATCGATTTCTTTTGCCCCGCCTGGGTTGGTAGGCATATAACTTGTTAATCCTCCCCCGATTACATCAGCCTGAAGAGGTAACAAACAATGCTCAAGAATATGCTCTTCAATGACTTCTCTAGGAAAAATATCTTGAAGCTTGTAGTCATCTGTAGAGAACTTACTTAGGCCAAAAACAACTTCATCACAAAAATCATATGTTGGCTGATAGTACTTTATGTAGAAGTCAGCCCTTTCTTTGAGATAATTAATTAACTCATCGATACCTGAAGTCATATTCTGTCTCTAGGTTGACATGTTAGAACCGATGTGGGACACATAACGCCTTTAGCAGGCGCGCCGCAGTTTGGCGTCGCCTTGACTAAACTTGTTATGTTTTACCCTCTTTCTCTTCGAGTAACTGTATAGCTACTCGAAGTGCTTTTAATTCATTGCTACCAGACCAACACAGTGCAGTGTAGCCAACCAACGAACCACCCAAAGCAGCAAATATTAAGTTTGCAGATATCTCCGGGAACAATCCCGCTTGTAAAAATATTGGACCAAGAATACCTGAAAAGACAAAAGCAATAGCGATGAACAAGCTTACAACTCTAGATACTCTATGCTTCCTCTCCAACTCTTCGAATTCTGTAATCAAATTCTCTTTATTCACGACATTCTACACCTTAAACATAACGCTTAAAGCAGTGGCTCATTTATGCGTCCACTGCCTTTACTTGTTAGCTGTGGGGCAGCCCACATTGGTATATTTTTCCCCGTCAACAAGTTGATAGCAATAATTTCTATCAAGCAATACTCCTTGAGTTGGGGTAGTTAATGTAAGCCGGTAAGATGCAAAGCTTGGAAGCTGGGTGTTCGATGGCATATGTATTTTAAACTTTAAACGAGCGGGCTCACCTTTCCCTATCCCATATTTTAACTTGAGTTCTTTCTGCTTTCCTCTTCCGTCCTTCTCCCTTTCAAGCCAGAACTCATTTGATGTAGCGTAGAAAGAATATGAACCTCTTTTCTCTCCTTGATTCTCTAGCAAGTATGCCGTTTCTACGGTTTCAGAAATTTCCCGTACAGGAAAGTACTCGGTTTTAACTATGTATGGGGAATATTTCTCTTTTTCTATATCAAGAGATGATTTAGCTACGGAGTATGTCATGTAAGTAACACCAATAAGAACCACTAGTAAAATGTCATTTACAGTTACTTTAAGACTAAATGATGCTTCATTATTTTCGGACATAATTTATTTCCATATATTTACAGCTAACGCCCACAGCAGGGGCGGCTTACCTTATGTGTGCTTTGCGCGAAAATGGGAGCGAAGCGACCGCGCAAAACGTGCATAAGGTAAGACGTCCCGCAGAGGCCCGAAGGGCCGGAGCCTCGCTGCCTGTGATTGTTAGCTTTGATCTACGCTCTTGAGCTTAACTCGCGCATCTAGCTTCCTAGCAATACCAGTGAGCACAGAGTCAAAGGGATTTTCATACTGAATAAAACGAACCCCATGCTCAGTAAAATGAAAGCAAACTTTCCCGTCGTAAGGAAATCGCTCTAAGTTCATAGAGCTTGGAACCCAGTAACCAGATCCCGGAATCTCAATTTCTAGTAACTCTTTTGTAAATGGGCTTTGCTGAATCAGTTTATCGGTGACTATAAAGTTCGGCTCTCCACTCGCAACTTCACGCCATTCATCAGCCGATATCCTTCCCCTATCCCTTTCTATGATGCAATGCTTCATTGGCTACTCGTAAAGCTAACGTTGCCCACAAGGGCGTGCGTTTTTCAGCACGTCCCGTTGCTGGGCCTTGTTATGTGATTAATAGCTTGGCAGACACTGTAGCGACAACACCGACCATAACCCACAAAAAACGGGTTAGTGCTGAGCCAGCTTTGTACCACCAAGTATTCTGCTTTTTGTCACGTTCCCAATCGGAAAGGGTAACCGCCCCTTTGGGAGTGATAACTGTTTTATTCGTTTCAGCGCCTGCCAAGTAGCGTTCTTTAGAGTCTGATAGCAATCCCTCCTTAATCAACTCCTGGACAAGCCTAAGTTCTAAGCCCGCTAATCGATTGGTCGGTAACAAATTACCAGAATCAGCCTTGCGTAGATACGTCAGGTATGTATCGCGATTTATATCCATTTCTCATTCTCGGATGACTCGACTCACATAACGCCCCGCACAGGGGCAGACAAAAAAGCGTAGCGTTTTGGCTGTCCCAGCGACCAAGGGGAGCGATTGCTGCGGCTTGTTATGAGTGCTACTCATTGATGTACTCTTTGATAATAAATACCTTCAAATACTCACATTCTTTCGGATGAATTGGGTTATGGTTTTTACAGTAATCTTCCTCATAACCAACTATGCGAACCGCATCCATTAACTTTGGACAGACATCCGTCGCATCCCCTTTTGCGAAGTAATACCAGCCTTGTTTTCGCGGTTTTGGACTAAAAACAACGCCTAACTCACCTCTTGCCAATGGACCACAGTCATCGACGACCAGCTCAATGTCAATTGCATTCACAGATGCGCTGCAAAGAAGAATTAGTAATACGAGATATCTAGCCATTTGTACTCATAACGCAAAGCTTTGGGGCGGAGGAGCGACAGCGACGACGTCCCAGCCGCGCTTTTCAGCGGCGACAACAGCGTATTGTTATGTGTTCTTCGCATATTTGCTAAATATTAAAGATGCAATAATAAATGTAGTTGGTATTGATACAGCAAGCCAAGGCCAAACAATTTTGTAATAGCTTATTCCAGAGAACATAAGATACCCATTTGGAAGAAGTACAAGAAACATACTCATGGGCATTGGGGCTAGAAAAACCGCAGCTACAAAACCAAAAGATAATGTTTTTAAGCCTTGTGGCCAATCCTTACTTTTTAGCTTCTTCGCTATGAACCACATTAAACCAAATAACGGCAACGAGAAAATAGCCCATAGTGGTAGGCGTAAGACCAAATCGTAAATAAAACTAAGAATATTCATTCTTTAATCCTGATTTGGTTTTACACATAACGTTGCCAACAGCGGCCGAGCGTTTTTTGCGAGGTCCAGCCAGTGCGCTTTTCGCGCTGGCGTCGCTGCTTGGCCTTGTTATGTTTTCTCACTTAGCGAAGTGAATTTTGTATCATGATATTTAGAACACCTCGTTTTACATGGTGGTCGTAGTTTGTTATCAGCAAATCGGCTGCCTTTAGATAATTATCATAATCAATCGTAGAATAGTCTCCAGGTACAAACTTATCGTATGTCTCCTTAGCTAAACGGGTCAGCTGTATCGCAGCGGTTACCGCATCGCGATACTCTGAGTCCGAATAGCCTGGAGCCATTTCCTTTATCTTTTCGAAGGCTTCTTCAGATCCATAGCGCGAGCTCAAGAATCCCGTTGCTAAAGAACTGAATGCGCTAACGAATTTATAATGTTCTGGAAGAATCATATGGATACATAACGCCTGCAGCAACGGCCGTAATGTAGCAGCGGAGCTGCGGAATGAAGGTCCAGCCCCGAAGGGGCGCTGTTGCCTGCATTTGTTAAAGTGCTATTGCTTGAATTCACTGCCTTACCTATTTTTTAATGAAACTATATAAGAGCAAACCAGCGAAGACGCAGGGGTAAACAAAGATAAAGTAATAAATCCCTGTGAAGAAGCCAAGAAGAGGCGCTGCCCATATATCCCGACCAGTAATTGTGTCAGATAGTACTGCGTAAATTGTGGCTATGACCATTGCTAGAATGAGCAAGGCCCCACAAATAATAAACGCTCTACTCGCTGCTCTCCTGATCATAGTTGCACTTTAACATTTATATAGTAATCATTCTGACCACTATTATATTGATTACTATCTCATAATCAATCTACCGCCACCATTACAGTTTCTCTTTAGAAGTCAGCTAGTTACACTAAAATGGTACGATTAAACAAACTGCAAAAACGATCACTATGACTACTATCTCAATTTTACCCTACTCACGTAACCCCATAATTTATAAGAGTTTTTCACCGTTTTTCAACCGAACCCAGAAATAACACTCATCATGATCATATTTCACCGTGCTGGCACTTACTAACTGGCGCAAATTATAGTCTAACCAACATTCGAATGAACTTAGCCGTGAACCGTGAACAAGCTCCTAAAAATTAATATTTAGAAAGAGGGAGCAACTTGAGGGCAGGCATGTCTGGATAGCTTAAGTAGATTTTTAAGGCCAAGAAACTACCTCTACACAATAGTCTATTAGACCTCCAACCTTTCTTACTGCCAAAAATCTATTTTTGAATATTTAAACGTTCTATCACTTCCAACACCGAATTAAAACCCTTGGTATGAAACGCAGTCATACCCACCTTATTCGCCACCTCTACATTTCTAGGGATATCATCCATATACACAACACTACTGGCTTCGACTTCCAGCTGCTCAAGCGCGTGCTTGAAAAATGCTTCATCGGGCTTTGCCATACCTATAAGGTGGGAAGCGAATATTCTGCCCAAATAGTTATGTGCGTTAAATTCATGAGTGATGCGTGGCCAGTGAAGTTCATTGGTATTTGTCAATGCGGCCACTCTGTAGTTTTTCTCTAGAGAACTGAGTAATTCAATTGCTCCTGGATAGAATCCCGTAGGCCAGTTTGTGAAATGATCGATTATAGTCTCTATCGATTCCTCTATTTTCAATTGGGACTTTAAAGCGTTTGCAAATTCTTCTGTGGTGATTTCCCCTCTCTCAAATTGCCTTACCGGACCGGAAATAATGACATCTGTCACAGGCGCTTTACCAATTGGTAATGGGCGACCTTTTAGCTCTATTAGTACGCCGCCGAGATCAAACAGTAATACATCAACTTTCAAAATCCATAATCCTCATATTTTCAACGGCCAGAAACGCGCTGCTCACTCTTCACCATCAGATACACCTCGGTGAGACCAAGGCTAGTGCTATCAAATTAGCCAATATCATTCTTATCGTCCTACTTTCTTCCTCTCTATGATCTAAGATCCCAAGTACAATCAGAAGCTAGTAAGCAAACTATGACGACTTCCCTTCATGAGCTTGTGGAGATGGTGCTCGCAAGAAAGATTAGCGCAGTATCACTGATTGAAGAAGCTTGTGACAATGCAGTTGCTCATTCCGAACTCAATGCTTTTATCTGCCTCGATCGGCATGGCGCCCTTCAAAAAGCCAAATGCATTGACAGGGAGTTGGCCTCCGGTAGCCACCGTAGACCTCTTGCCGGTATCCCCATCGTTGTTAAAGACAACATCAATGTAAAGGGTATGCATACCACTGCTGGGACCCTTGGCATGAACTTTCTGCCGAAGTCCTCTGCCCCAGTGGTTGAGCGGCTAGAGGGATGTGGGGCCATAGTGGTTGGGAAGACCAATCTACATGAACTCGCCTTTGGCGTAACCTCCAATAACGCTGCATTTGGTGCCGTAAGGAATCCGTGGGACATCGCTTGCTTCCCCGGTGGTTCATCGGGGGGCACCGCTGTTGCCGTAGCTGTGGGGATTGTGCCCGCTGGCCTCGGCACCGATACCGCCGGATCCGTCAGATTACCGGCGGCGTTAACTGGTATTGTTGGCTTTCGCCCTTCAACTGGCAGCCTTAGCAGCCAAGGAGTCGTACCCTCTGTGCCAGCATTTGACACAATCGGCCCTATGGCTGTTAGTGTCCAAGATACCATCTATATGTTTGAAGTGATGACAGGAGTCTCCGTACCCCAATGCAAGCCGATCAATCAGTTGCGCTTGGGGCTTGCCCACCCTCTATTTGACAACCTCTCACCTGGAGTAAACCAGTCTTTCAGGGCTCTAATCAGTACCCTTATTGATGCTGGAGTAGACCTGGTAGAAGTAGACCTTTCGCCAATAGTCAGCGCCGCCCTCGAAATCGGATTTCCCGTCGGGCTTCATCAGATGCGGACAGCCATGGGTCATTTTCTGGCGAATTATCAACCACAAACTCAACTAGAGGGTTTGGTAGCAATGATCAAAAGTGAGGATGTGAAAGAGGTCTATCAGGAATCAGTGCTCGGCCCTAAGGCACCGCCAGTCTCAGCTTATCAAGCGGCCTTAAAGAAATTGCCTGCTGTGCACGAGAGCTATTCGAAGATCATCCAACAGCATCAACTGGACGCGATCGTATTTCCAACTGCGCCTATCGAAGCGCAACCCTTGGAAACATCCTCATACCAACTGGAGCTAAATGGACAGACACTCCCCACCCTGGACACACTGATATACAACAATGTCTCCGCACCAGTTACCGGTGCCCCAAGCATCAGCATCCCCATCGGGCCTGGTACCAATGGATTACCGGTGGGCTTGGAAATGGATGGGTTACCCGGAGCGGATTTGGCACTACTTGCCGTAGCTAGACAGATCGAACAGGTAATAACACTCCAAAAGTAAGAGGAACTATCCCCCCTCTTCCCCTCGGGGCACTGTCTTCCATATAGCGGTATTACTTGATGAGTAAATTGCTTTACCGTCAGTTGCTACGCTATACACACCGCCGGTAACAGGGTAAAGATTAATCAGGGAGCCGTTCTCTCGATAGTGTCGCAGTCCGTCACCTGCCGCCACCCACAGATCATTTTTGGGGCCAGTAACAATAAAACCATCAGGAATCCCTACTGGTACCGATAACACCCACTGCTTCTCTTCCAATTTTTCCGGAGATAGTAAAGCGCTTACATAAATGTCTTTTGTTTTTTTGGGATTGTAAGGGTTCTTTCCATCGATAGCTGCAGTATCACCAATATAAATTTGGTTGCCTGTTGGAGAGATTGCCAACCCATGAGGCATCATGTACTCCGCTGACAAGCGAATTAACTTTTTTGTTGAAGGATCAAAAGCGTAGACAGCTGGCGTTAACATTGGCTCAGGCTTGAAGCCTTGGTTGTAGCCATAATCTGGATCGGTGAAGTAGATCCAGCCAGAGGGTGACTGTACAACTTTATTGGGTGAATTAAATGGCTTGCCTTTATAGGCATCTACAAGCACTTCTCGTTGACCGTCTGAAAGGCTTATGCGGCTGATAGCGCCCGGGGTTGCTCCTTTCCCCTGCTCTGCAACCAATAAATGTTCACCGTCATTGCTAAGCCACATGCTATTTGCCATATTGCTTCGGTGCTTCCAGGTTACAACTTCGCCAGTAATAAAGTCGTAGTAACGGATCGCTATCTGTGGATTCTCAATCTCTAAATCTGGAACACTGGTGAAGTAGAGACGTTTCTGGGAGGGTACATAAACAAGCCCCTCATGTGCATCCGTTTCCACCAAGATCGAATGGGTAGCCTGCATCGGGGAATTCCCCAGTAAATAATTGCTGTAAGTAATAGCCAAGAAAAGGACTGAGCTGAAAAGCAAAGAAAAGAAGACACTGGGGGATTTAGTAGCCATATCGCCCCTAATTAGACTTTATCTGTACGGATACTTCGGCGACTACTCTACTGTGAACCGCTGAAGGTATCATCAGGATCATTCTCTGGCCCCACACTGGAAACGGCCTTATCCAGCATTCTATTGATCTCCCCACTCTCCTTTAGGCTTTCTAGAGCAGCATTTAGTCGCTCGAGCAGTTCCTTATTCCCTTTCTTAACACCGATACCAAAGGGTTTTGGCGGGAAGTCTCCACTAATATTCACCAGACGATATAAAGTCGGATAGGCTGATGCCTTACGCAAAAGTACCAGGTTAATAATGTCATTGGAGGCAGCATCAGCATTTCCGCTTTGAACAGCCTCTAAAGTTGCTGAGCTTGTGGGCGCTACAACCAATCTGGCCCCCTCCAATGACGGCAGGACAGCACGCATTCTTTTCAGGGAAAGTGAGCCTTTAGTAACAGCAATTATCTTACCTTCCAGATCGATAAAGCTTTCAATATCGCTATCTTTATGGACCAGTAAACCCTCCCCAGTGACGTAATAAGGAATCGAAAAGTCCACTTTTTCCTCGCGCTCTGGAGTGATGGTAAACTGGGATACCACCATATCCACTCTTCCGTCTTCAAGTGCCTTTATACGATCCTCATCCAGCACACGGGTTAGCCTTATATAGCCAGGGCCGCCAAATAACTTCTCCCCAATTGCCCTGACCAGGTCAGGCTCAAAGCCTTCTATAGCGCCAGAAGAGGGTTCTCTATACGCCAACCCTGGAATATCATAAGTAACCCCAGCAACAAGCTCTCGATCCTCAAGATCAGCCCAAACATACCCCACATAAATAACCGATAAAACTAGCAAGCTGCCTATTAGACGGGACACTAGATACATAGCTAAGATCCAGTAATTTCAAATATATTGGCTCAGAGCCCCCTAAGTAATTCTGTAATATCCACTGAGACACCAAAGGCCGAAACCTTAGTCGACTAGCAGAAAGAGGCTATAGGTAAATATAGGCGTATATAAAACCAATACAGGTGATACTGCACTTTAAGCTACTACGGATATTGGTTTGCTGGCGTATCTATAATTGATAAGCGGACTATTCGTGCCACCAATACAATAAGCGCAATGTTTTTTCATTTTCACAATTGATAACATTGCGCTTGTTGACACCCACTTACTGCTTAGCACCTAACCCTTTCTCTTTTTCAACACCATCAGTTTTGCAAAGGTACGTACGGAGACCGTCTCCACCAAGTAGAAAGGACTATCACCAAACAGTTGGTTCCATTCGCTCAAAGTTCGCTCCCGCCCACGAGTTCCCATCAACATCTGCATGTCCATGGCAGCCAAATTAAGGTCTGCGCCCTTCTCAGGTAATACTGCGTCAACAATGGCGAGCGTAGCATTTTGCCCTTGCATGGCAGAGTAAATATTATTGAGGAGTCGCTTTGCCTTGCTGTCATTCAGTAAATGAAAAACGGCCGTACACAAGTAGATATCCTTATCACTATTAGCTACCGGCAGCCTATCGTTAATAATATCTGCAGGGAAGAAGTCCAATCGCTCTTCAACTGAATCACTCAATGAGTTTTTCCAGTACTCTCTTGCCGTCCCCTCAACATTATTCCTGTCGACCACCATCGCCGTTATGTGTTTATATGAAGAGAGGACACTCGCACTTTTGCTGCCTTTTGCCCCACCTAAGTCAATAATCCTATCAAACCTGCTCCAATCAAAATCTTGTAAATACTGTAGCCCGGTAAGATTATCAACGGTATCCATAGCGTCCGAAAACAGCGTGCTCACAGATTGATGATCATTCATATAATCAAACATTTCCTGATCATAAACACCTTCAAAAGGCACACTCCCATCTTTAATATGGTCTTCAAATCCATTAAACCAAGGCTTGCTGAATTCAGGGGAGTTATGCATAAGCACCATGCTTCTTACGCTGTTACTGGCATCACTGCGCAACACTTCAGAGTTTCGATTGTGTGAAAAGTGCCTTGCTTTTACCTCCTTAAAAATCCCCATTGCACACAACATCCTCATCAATCGATATAGATGCTCTTTATCTGCATTACAATCATTTGCCAGTTTTTCTACTGGAACAACTTCACCGTTAATATGATCAGCGATATTTAATCGGACAGCCGTATACAGACATCTAGACTGCCAAAATAGCGATCCAATTTGCATTACTCGAAATGGCGGCGGCATCAGAGCATTAGGAATATTACAAATACTATTGATCATATTAGAAGCGCGTTGAAAGACCCAATTTACGGCCCTATTTCTTTGCATTGACTGGGGCATAAGAACTCCTCAGAAATAACATCTGATTAAAAATAGATATAAGGGACCGGCCTCAACTTGCTGAGGCCATATCGCTATAAGCTTTGCAAACCTGACTTCAGAAGTCGGCCATTAAACTCTGCAAGCTGTTTTAAGAAATCGGGGTCCATAACGTGCCCCATTTGCTCTTCCAGGACGGGTTTGGCCAACATCGGCAACATAGCCAAACTGACAAATGAAATCCTGAGTAAATCATACTTGGGGTCTTCAGGTTCAGCTTCTTCACCCTTAATTTCAGCTAACCGCCGAGACCCCCTTTGACGCCCCCGCTCCAGGAGCTGACGGATCACATTTTTCCCCGGCCCTTGATTAAGGGCCATGACTTTCAGGATCAGAGCCGGAAACTTGGGATTCTCTTGCATGGTGGAGTAGTAAAGGGCAAAGAAATCTCCAAAATCCCAATCGCCATCAAGGCTGAGTTGCTCTACGGCCTCGATCAATGGCAGAAGGGTTTGGCGGATCATATCTTCATAGAGGCCATCCTTGCTACCGAAGTAATATCGAATCATCGATACCGCCACTCCAGCCTTAGCAGCAATCTGGCGAGTTGTGACCCGTTGGTACTCATCGTTCAAAAAGCACTCTCGCGCCGCATCGATTAGCCGATTGGCAACATCCGACTCCTGCATAGGCCCGCTCCTTCCTATCTAGCTTGCAAGAGAGGCTAACAGGGCACTCTACTGCCTTCCAGGCTATTTGTTGTTCAATTTGAGGGGTTTGTACGACTGGTTGACGTGGCCCCATATCCCCAAACTGGATACGACCCCACTCATTCATATGAAATTGTCTCGAAGATATTCGTAGTTTAGAGCAAGTGGATTTGAATCTGGCACTAATTACCCAGCTAACAAAGCACCTGGGTGATCTCTAATATTCAGAATACAAGTATTGCTAATAACACCAAGATATACATTCGAAAATTGATAGTCATCCTCTACATTTTATCTCGTTCGTGAGTTCGCCCTTCCAGAAATGCCACGAATCAAATCTCGCATTCTGAATCAACTTAAAGCCACCTATCGACCTCAAATCCAAACATCGGTATTCTCCCGCGCGGCGGCATATTCATCCTGATTTAACTTGTTGCCAGAGTTAATCAGACATGCCTCCTACTCGACTATTTATGGATAAAAGTTTGGCAAAACTTTAAAAACATTTTCAAAGCAGGAACATGAAAATGAAACTATTTACCAGTACCGCACTGGGAATTTCAGCAACCCTAACTATAACTTTTCAGTCTGCAATGGCATACAGCCAGGCTGTAGATATAACGATACCAAGTTACACCGGCAATGAGTTTGCTCAATTGGAAGAGCAACCCAAATCGAGCCAAGTCATTATTGATGGCAATCTATACCAGCTGACCGGAGATATGCTGGAGCCAGTTCAGGAGGATTCCGGTCAAGTTAGCATTATGTCCGCTGTTGAAATATCAGCGAATAAGTGGCCTGATGGAATCATATATTACGACTTTTACGATAGTGTCACTGAAGAAAATCAACAGCGTTTTATCGACGCCACCAAAGTCTGGGAAGAAATTGCAGACTTACAATTTTTAAGACGCACTGATCAATCTGACTACGTTCACGTAAGAAACGGAACTGAAAACCGCTCCATGGTTGGAAAGACTGGCGGCGGGCAATTCTTCAGCATGAACAACTGGGATACCAAGTATATTATTGTCCATGAATTGGGCCATGTTATTGGTATGAGGCATGAACATCAGCGATCTGATCGTGATGAATATGTCGAAATCATTGAAGATAATATTAAACCCGAGTATGTCCACAATTTTGATATACGGCAAACCCACAACTACAGTAACTATGACTTCCTGTCTGTAATGCACTATCCATCACGTGCATTTTCGGTTAATGGGCAAGAAACTATTATCCCTAAATCGGGTTATGAGCACTTCAGCCGTATTATGGCCCAGCGTATCGACTTGGGCGGCGGTGACCAGGTTGCTGCAGCATCCCACTATGGCGCGGTCAATATTAATATTCCTGACCCTGCATTCAAGTCATATTTGACGTCCTATTTCGACACAAACAACGATGGTGAGATTGACAGCCTGGAAGCGGCAAACATTGAAGAAATTCGCACCCCAGGCAACGGGGAAATCCAGTCACTGCAAGGTATTCACGTATTCCGATACTTAAAGCACTTAACCGCTGTTAATGAAAACCTCACAGAGTTACCCGAATTACCTAAACGTCTAGAAACGTTAAATATTGCCGGCAACTACTTGGATACTGCGCAATTCGAATGGGTAATGGACCGACATTTCTTAAACGATATTGATGTTACGGACAACCTCCTCGATGTCTACTCCTGCGAGGCACTTGAGTTAATTGATTCTTATCTTAATGAAGGGAGCATTAGCTTCAGCCCCGCTAAAGGTGGTAATTCATTAGTTTGTGATGAGGAGGCAGAGCTAACTCTTATTCCATCAAAAACGCGAGAGAACTTAAGTAGTAAAGGCGAAAAAGTATTCCATATCGACGTGCCCGAAAATGCTCAAACCCTGACAGTTATTACTGACAATTCAGGCGATGAACTGGGCGGTGAAATGAATATGTACGTGGCCTATAATCGCCAACCTACCCCAGCCGATTTTGACTTCAGTTCTGAAAATAGCGGCAATATTGAAGATATTGAGATCACTTCGCCGGAAACCGGCCGCTGGTACATATTACTGTCTCCTATCGAACGCTCCTTCGAGGGTGTAGATTTAACGGCAACGGTAACCCTGGCTGATCAGTCCGACAATATTCTGGTTAATCAGAAACCTGCCAGCGGTCTTAATGCCAGTGCAGGAGAGTCGTTGTTCTACACCATCACCGTACCGGAAAATACCAGCGACCTTTCATTTGAGATAACCGGTGGTAGTGGCGATGCGGATCTCTATATTCGTTTTGCTAGCAGACCTACTGAATCGGTCTATGATTATCGGCCCTATTTAGGTGGTAATGAGGAGTCCGTTGCTATAGCAAACCCAACTCCCGGGATCTGGCATGTCATGCTCCACGGCTACTCAGACTTCGATCAAGTATCCCTGGTCGGCTCTTTTACTGAATCATCTTCTGATGAATTTTTAATCCCTGGCGAGGTTATCTCTGACCTGAATGGCCATGCAGGAGATCAATTAGAGTTTAAGATTGAAGTTCCTGAAGGAGCGACCCAGCTTTCTGTAGCTACGGGGGCTGCTCTATTCAACTCCGTTGGTGATGCAGATCTCTACATCAAGCACGGTGAACCCGCCACTGAGTCAAATGCCGACTACGCTTCTGAAAACTGGAGCAACTATGAATCCATAGATTTGAACGCTCCTCAATCGGGCACTTGGTATATTACCATCTATGGTTATATCGACTTTGAAAATGTTTGGATTAGTGCTGATTATTGAAGCATGAATAATTAACTAATAATTTGGTAGTAGAGCTTCGCTAAATCAACGGACTCTACTACTCCTCTTGAGGAGTAAATTTGCATAGAATTTTACTAATAACTTAACCACTTGTAACATTACAGTATGTATTTAGAGGTTAAGAAATGACTATCCCAACGCGCCAGATCCGCGCTAGCTTTAATAATCACACCATTCGCGTCTACCAAGCATACAACACAGCCATTGCAAATTCCGCCCTACAAAACGGAACCTTTGTATCCCCACCATTCAAAATGGAACGTATGACCTGGATTAAACCCTCTTTCCTATGGATGATGTACCGTTCGGGTTGGGGAGAAAAAGACAGCGGACAAAACCGCATTCTGGCGATAGATATCACTAGAGAAGGATTTGAATGGGCCTTACAGAATAGCCTACTTAGCCTCCAAACCGATCAATACCCAACGAAAGAAGCATGGTTGGAAGCTAAGAGAACTACACCTGTCCGTATTCAGTGGGACCCTGAACGGAATTTAGATCTGGAACCCCTTCCTCACAGAGCTATTCAGATTGGGCTTTCGAATAAAGCTGTAATGCTTTACGTTAACGAATGGATTCAGAAAATTACTGATGTAACTGATAGCGCCTCCAGAATTCACCAACTAGTCAAAGCTAGAGAATTAGAGCAAGCGGAAAACCTTCTTCCCTCAGAGGCTGAGTATCCCTTAAGTGTTTCATTAAAAGAAAAATTGGAAATGTAAATCTGCACGGCCAATACCAACATTAAGCCCCTGTGACACATCTAAAAATCACAAAGTCCGAAGAAAATTTTGGTCAGCAAATGGGACTCAATTGAACTGATGGTATTACTTTTAAAAACCAATATAGAGAATGACTAGCAGTGTTATCCTTCTCCCCAGAAATACAACAACCCGCTGTAGACTTCTCAAACAAACACAAAAAATATAGGCACTAAAATGATCTTATTGGATTTTATTAAGTTTGTTTTAGTGTCAAAGCTGCGTAAAATTGATGAATATTTATCGGAATTAGAGTCTTACCCAGCAGTTTTTTAAGGATTGTTGATTCAAACAAATCCAAGACTCATTTCTCAAAGGAGAACAGTAGCGTGACGTAAAAGTAAGTAAAAGGCGCTGACCCAAGGTGCGCCAACACCAGGGGCCAGCTAACCAAGTTGATAATCACACTATCAAAGTGGCTATATGCATAGTACGCTAGAAACCCGCTCGTCTTCAATAAAGCTGAGCGCAATCAGAAGCTTGAAGCGATTGCCCAAGCTCTGGGAGCGTAGTGCCCGCCTTTTCTTCTTTCATGCTTACCGTTCTCGCGCTCCCCCCCCTGCCCTTCCTGCAATCACGACTTTCTAAGCCTTCCGGTTTCGGAGCCAAAAAAATAGCTTGAAATTCAGTAGGAAAAAATATGTTGATCTTGAAGCGTCGGACTGGTGAAAACCTAAGAATTGGAACAGACATCTCACTCAAAGTACTGGAGGTTAAGGGCAACCAGGTAAAGATCGGGATCCATGCCCCCAAATCCCTAGCAGTTCACCGCGAAGAAATTTATAGACGTATTCAAAGGGAGCAGAAACTCAGCAACAGAAAACGCTGAGAATCAACTTCCCCTTAAATGAGGGCCCACATCGGGCCTCAACCTCGCTCTATCGGCCAAGGCTTTCCAACTCTTTCACAAAGAGCAACTCACTAAGCCAACCCAAAAGAAATCCATAGGCTCCTTGAGTGCCCCCCCCTAAGTTAGCGCCCTTACATCCTGGCCCGCTAAATCCAAAGCCACGAAAACTACCACCTTTGCTCACTTGCCACGCAAATGCGAATCATTATCATGTCCGGCAGTTTACTTGCTGGAAGTCCTCTCATGTTTCGCAAAACCCTGCTAGCTACCGCACTCGCAGCCGCAGTACCCGCCTCCCTCGCCAATGAAACTCCTTCAGATCAGCCCACCGTAATGGAGGAAACCGTAGTAGTCGGTGTACGCCAGCGCCTTTATGAGCGCGGAGCCTTGCTGGATGCAATCCAGAAAACTGAGGTTGTTGATGAAAGTCTGATCAAATCCCTGCAGGCGGTTAACCTCACTGACGCCATTGAAAAGTCCCCCGGTGTTCGGGTTTCCAATGAGTGCTCCATGTGCGGGGTCAAACGAATAATGCTGAACGGTATGCGCGGTGAGCACTCTACCATCCTCACCGACGGCGTTCCTCTTCACACCATGATGGCTGGCTATTACGCAGTGGATGCACTGGCCACAACAGGTGTCTCTCGTATCGAAGTGGCCCGAGGTGCGGGAGCATCGCTGCTCGCACCCGAAGCAATCGGCGGAACCATCAATGTCATCTCCAAAGAAGTCGAGGAAACCGGCCTCAACATCAATGCCTCTATGGAGGACAACGACAGCTATTTTCTAGGCATGATGGGCGGCTATGTAAGCGATGATGAACGCACCCGTACATCGCTGGTCATTCAGGACGATAAACACCACCAGATGGACAATGATGACAACGGAGTGAGCGAAGCACCGCTGCAAGAGAACGCCAGCTATGTAGTTCGCCTCTCCCATGACCTGGGTGAGCGGGACAACGTGGTACTGCGCACAGCCTATACTGACTCCAGTATTTTTGGCGGCCCTCAGGGATACAGCATTGGTTCAGTCCTACAAGGCTACGATGGTGTGGAATCTGACCACTTGTTTGTCGACGACGATGTGCGGCAGCAATACATTGGCAAACCCTGGGAAACCACCGAATGGATTTCCACTACTCGCAGTGAAATTTCCTCAAGCTGGCTCCACGAATTCAGCGAATCCTATAACACGCTGTTTACTGTCGCCTGGTCTGAGCACAAGCAGGACTCCTTCTACGAAGGCTTCGATTACACCGCTACAGACACACTCAACTACTTCGACCTGCGCAACAATTTGATCCTTAACGATCAGCACATGCTCACATTTGGTGTCGATCTTCGCGATGAATCCATGCGCTCCGACTCTGTCGCAGGAGAGGAAAGCGATAATTACATCGAAGATAGTTTCGACTACCAAACTACCGGCCTCTACATACAGGACACCTGGACCGTTTCACCGGACCTCGAAGTGGCACTGGCCATACGCGTAGACAATGCCAAAGCCGACTTTGTCGCCGAGCAAAAACCCGGTACAGAGATCGATGAAACGGTGGTCGCCCCGCGTATAGACCTCCGCTATCTGCACGACGACCAGTGGACCTCCCGGGTAGCGCTGGGACGAGGTTACCGAGCCCCCCTATCTTTTTTCGAAACAGATCACGGCATTCTTGATGCCGGTGATGGCTTTGCCATCGAGATTGAAAACCTTGAAAAATCTCTATCCGCAACTTATGCATTGAGCTTCGAGGGAGAACGCCTCAACAGCACCCTGTCACTGGCATTTACCGAAGTAGATAACCTCGCAGCACTGAGCGAAACCGAGGATGGAGTACCACTGCTTACCCAGATGCAGGAAAGCGCCTCCGTAGGTGCTGCCGATATCACTCTCGGCTATGCGCTCACCGAAAATTTGACTATCGGTGGCACACTGGAGACCTATGATTACGACGATGTTTTCCGGGAATCTTTTGCCATTGCTCCAGTAGAGCAGCGTGCACTATTTAATCTGGATTACAAAGCCGACTACTGGATGCTATATGCCAGCGCTACTTGGGTAGGCTCCCGGGACCTGGATGAATTTGGCTACGAAGGTTTCAACCAGTTGGGCGACTCCACGTTAAAAAGCACAAGCGCAGACGCCTATTGGACAGTAGATCTTAAATTAACCTTTGACGTCACTGAAAACCTGAGCCTGTATCTGGGCGGAAACAACCTGACAGATTACACCCAGGTTGAGGAAGGTGAGAGCCCTCTATTCTGGGATGCCAGTGGTGCCTACGACGTAGCCTATATCTACGGCCCGCTACGAGGGCGTGAGTATTACCTGGGCTTCGACTGGAGCCTGTAATGCGAACCTGGCTCGCACTAATCACACTTCTGTTCGCGCCTGCTGGCGCGACAGAAGCTGCCATTTCCCTTTACGATTTTGAACTGCGCAGCCTCGCCGGCCCCGAGCGTATCAACCTGCAGCAATTCAAAGGGAAACCCAGCTTGATAGTACTGGTTGAACCGAACTGCCCCTGGTGCTTTCGCCAGGTTCGAACACTCAACCGGCTTGCTAGCGAGTGCTCCCAACAGTTTCAGCCCATCGCTCTGGGTATCAATGGCTCCCGAAAAGCCCTACTGGCTGAATATCGAAAGCTACGCCCGGAATTCCCCATGCTTCAAGCAAGCACACAGCTTCAACAAGTACTGGGCGAAACTCCCGGCACTCCATTTAGCTTCCTTATAGCCTCCAGCGGAGAGCCGCTCAGCTGGCTAAGGGGGTATATTCCGGATAAGAAACTACAACCGATTTTGGAGAGGAGCTTTGACTTCAAATGTGAAAGTAGCTTTACGTTTCAACCTGGTTAAGCAAGAAAGATGAATTATAGACTTGAAAAACCCCGTGATTGGAGCGACCAGCCAAGCTTGATAGACACATCTATCGCCCCCTAATTATTGACATCAAAAACTAGTACTTATCACCTCCGAACTTCCCCCCAAAGAAACCACAACTAAATATTAGTACGATCATGCTTATTAACTGAAAGCAAGAGGAGCACCTCTTCTACATCAAAACACGAGCCCCCACTAATAAGCCTTCCCAACAGATCCTTCTACGAAGCCTATACAATCACGCATAATTTTTCCTACTTAAGAAAACCAATACCAGATCAAGTAGCAGTTTTTGATGGCTACTTCAGTAGTCAAGTCCAGCCTCAGCACGAAGACGGAGCAAACACCCAAAGCCAAAGAAACCGTCGAGTAAGATGTTAAGACAAATGGAAAAAAGATATGAAATGAATAAAATGGCTCTTTATGCCGACACAAAAAACAGCATACTCTAGAAAGGCTCACAATGTTAGAAACAGGTTACTATTGAATCTGCCTGTACAGACTAGTGATTACCTCAACCCCGCATTACCTGAATTAGCTATTTACACTGACAGGGTGAATTGATCAGCCCCCTGAAAGGGTCAAGTGAAAATATCCAGGGGGTGAAGTGTCAAATGGGATTAATTGCCGGAAACATAAAAGTAACCAAATGTTGGGTACCCTCCTGAGTGGCACGTATCAGCCAAGTAAAAATTAACCTTCTTTTTTGCATGAAAAGCAGCCATCAACTGAGCTAAAGTCTCTTGCCCATTTACTGCATCACTACTCCAACGAACAGAATTCTTTGAACATTCTTCCGGCCCTACCACCTCATCAATTGTTACATAACAAGTTGAATCATTAAGGTGGCAGCCCATCCTTATAATCTCTTTTTCACCTGACATATCAGCGAGAGTTGAAGCTGAATAGCCCACTCCAAGGATAGAGACTAAGAAACCAATGAAAAAATCCTTCTTAAACATATCTGTACCAAAATTTAGCAATTTGTTATACACGGACATCGTGTTGAATAGCAACCATTGTAAGATGGCTGCCAGCCATCAACTTATTAAGTACTATCGATTTTTACAAATATTCTTTAAAAAGTACACAACTACAACAGGGGAATTGGGGCTTATTTACTACTTAAACTGAACAATTAAAAGAGGACAAATAAAGCTAACATCAGCCTCTAGCCCAACTTTTACTATCTATACAGTTAAGACCGCTACTAAATCCCTTTTTAGTCATATAATTTTATTTGCAACATGGAGAGGGTAGTTTCATGTTTAAATTACCTACTTTTTTATTAAATCAATCACGACGAAAAACAGCACGCTCGTACTTAATCATAAGCCACAACACTTCCCTAAATGTCATTTCTATACCGGTATCACTCTCCTGAATCCCCCCTAAGTACCGTGTGTTATTGCCCATTCCCTTCGGCTCCCATCATTTGATGAAAGAGAGTAATTCATAAAACTTCAAGGAAGCTATAGAGATATGCTACGTCCACCCTTTCAAATACCAGAAAGCACAAGTTTTAAACGCTAACAACGTCATTTCTCACATACACCAAGTAGTAATTCTTGTCTAGGTGGTAACTGTTTAAAATTTAACCGCCACCCAAATAGAATAGCGTATATTATCCTATATAAAATACTAATCGATCGATAAAATTTGCTCGAACTAACCATTGGATCAAACACCTATTGTATATTTAATCTAAAGTTCCATATCTTCACTGAAGGAGAACTTTGACTTCGAGTGTGAAAATGCTCCTGGAATAGCCTCATAAATTAGAGAGCTGAGTACTACGATTTTTGTTGAGATAGGAATCCTGCTTATCCTGAGGTACTTATAGATTAAAGACATAGCCAGCCAAGACTTTGAATATCAGCTCACTTAGCCATTTACCCTAATTTAGAGCTTTGGCAAGAAGATCTAAGGATTATTTTAGGCTCACTAAGTCAGCGAAAGTTTACAAGTTGATATCATTGTCAAGTCCGCGCCTACTTCCTTTTGGCGGTCCCCACCTAACACAAGTACCATCTTTTTCTAAAGTGCCCTTCAGTACATCACATCTAACTTGAGGCGTTGTTATTTGCTGTCTGCAATAGGCTAATGATTTATCTGGATGAGAATCTTCACAGTACTCAGCAAGTAACTCGCTCGCTTTCTCCGGCCTGCTCAGATAAGCAACACTTACTAGCAACAACACAACCAGTATCGTAACTCTCATAGATTAAGTCCTGGGTAATATAGAGCTACAATAAATAGCATTGTTCACAACATAACCCTTTCCTTAAAATTCCAAACTGTATTACCAATGTAGAGCACCCAACAAAGCCACAACGATACATGTCAGAAATATTGACACAGAATAGAATAAAGAATCAAACCCCGTAAAATTGTATAAATTACACACAGTCAATATTCCTGCCATTTATAGTCCTGGTTTTCTAAATAATACGCCTTACAATCGTTATATCTTTTCCTGGGTGTGAAGCAGATATTCTATCGATATAGAGACTCGATATAGTATTCACTACAATGCAATTAAAGCCTGGATAAGTATACTCATCACACTAGCAGATTATTCACTAAAAGTAGAAGTGATTAAATGCAAAGTGGTGCTTCACTTTCTGCCCAGAAAAATTAATTAATTGAATGAAACGAATTAACAAATTTCCAGACTATAAAGCCATAAAAGTGTTGGCTAACTTTTCTTCAACAAAACCAATAGATGGATCTTGGCTTTTTAGCGTGCTTAGAAACGCCTCCCAATCGTAGTTTTTCTCATAGAACTGCTTACTTAAGTAAGCAGAAATTGCGGCCTGCACAATTGATACATGAGCAGGGTTATTTTCTTCTTCATTTATAACGCCATACCCATTAATTCCACCCAGTAAATGCTTTGCCCCCACAAGGGTCAGCAAGCACTCAGCACCAGTTCCCAAAGTAAAAGCATCTGTAAACCAATCAGGTCCACGGGTACTTAATGGAGAATCATCCTGATCCGCTGCAACAACTAAGCATGGTGCAGTCATTTCCGTAAAACTTGGATTCATAAATGGGAAGAATTTGGCCGCAAAAGGGGATAGGTTCTCTCCGCCCGTTCCAGTTGCACAAAGTAAAACACCCGCTCTCACCCGCTTATCTGATAAATCAGGGCCTGGGATATTGTCTTCATTTAATACCCGAGCCCCCAGTAACATACCTACAGTTTGTGCTCCATAGGAATGCCCAATAGCAACTACCTTTTCTTTATCTAGACGGCCGCGCAACATGGAAACAGCTTTCTCGATACTGTCCAACTCATCCAGAACTCTCTTCATGTCAGATACTCGATACTGCCAGATTTCAGGCACTCTAGGGTCATCATCTGGCACCTCAGAATCCAGGAAAACTGGTTGCAGAACTACAAAACCCAAAGAGGCGAGAAATTCAGTTATTGGAGCGTATCCATAAGGTGGTGATTTGTATCCATGGGCGAAGATAACGATTGGTAAGTTTTCACCATTCACCGGTGCGATTACACGAACCTTTAGCTCTTGTCCCCTGACAGAGTCAGGCAGTAATACAGCATGGTGTATAACAAAAGGGCCTTGCTTTTTTACTGATGTGTGATCTGATGTTGTCATAAATTGTTCTCCTTCAACTTTAATTTCCCACTTGATCGATGAGGTTTATAGAACTCAGTAAAGTGGCCACTGGTATTTACAATCAGCACCGAATTACCATGGCATAGAACCATTAAAGCAAGTAAAAGCACCAGAATCCCCTTCTCGGCCCAGAAGTGCGACACGCACAATTTCCCTCGCGCCCTCCGCTACAGTCTGCTCACCTTTGTAATTATTTAAGCCAGTGCAAGTAAATCCAGGACATACGGCATTTACCTTTATGTTTGACTTTTCAAGATCAATTGAGAAAGCCATAGTCACAGCATTTAGCGCAGTTTTTGACATGGAGTAGGCACCAAACATTTTTCGTGTCGGATTGTTAGGATTTGAATGGCTCATCAACGAGCCAGCACCGCTAGAAACATTAACCACTTTGGCAGAAGGAGAGAGTTTTAGAAGAGGTAGCATTGCCTGTGTAACCGCTACAACCCCGAAAACATTAGTTTCAAATATCTCACGTAATTCAGCCAAAGTTACAGCGCTAACCTGAGTCTTTTTGCCGATTTCCGCCAGAGTTACTCCAGACTCCCCTGCATGGCTAATCGCCGCGTTATTAACCAATATATCGAGACGGCCAAAGTCTTTTCTTATAGTGTTAGCTGCAACTCGGATACTGCTCTCATCAGTAACATCTAGCTGAATAGGCCAAGCGCTTTCGCCTATGGAATCAGCGGCTTTTTGCCCCAGCTTCAAATCACGAGCCCCAACTAAGACAGAAACGCCTCTAGCACTCAGGTCCCTCGCGACTTGTAATCCTATTCCCCTATTAGCACCAGTTATCAATGCAATTGGTCTACCGTGCATCGTCAGTCTCCACGTAGATACAGCTCATGAGCCATTGGCTACAGCACATGGCTATGGCAAAATCGGAACAACGTTCCGATTAAATATACGGAACAATGTTCCGTTTAGCAAGGGGTAGATATGCCAAAACCTGATGACACTAATTCGAGCCAACGTAAGCGAGCCGACGGCAAGCGCAACCATGACGCCCTGCTCCAGGCAGCCAAGGAAGTATTCGCCACCTCCGGCGTAGATGCCCCAGTGCGGGAGATTGCAGGTAAGGCCGGTGTCGGTGTAGGCACTCTTTATCGGCACTACCCGAAGCGGGCAGACCTGATCGCGGCAGTTTTCCGCAGGGAGATCGATAGCTGCTCTGAGGAAGTGATAGAACAAGCTAAACACCTCCCCCCCTTTGAAGCCCTGGCCAGCTGTATGCAAATATTTGCGACCTTTTTTGCCACTAAGCGAGGACTATCCGAAGTATTGCACTCAGGCGATCCAGCCTTTGAAACCCTTCCAAGCTATTTTGACCAGCACTTAAGGCCTGCCCTCGCTATGGTGTTAGGTGCAGCAATAGAATCGGGAGATGTTCGTTCAGATATAACTGCAGATGAACTACTTGGAGGAATTGCGAGATTGGGGATGTCCTCATCTGTAGACTCATCTGAGCAAGTAGGACGTATGGTTGCACTTTTAGCCGATGGACTGCGATTTAAAGAGTGAAAAACTCTTTTATCAAAACGGCTTTAAGGATTAATAGCAGTCAGAAAATGACTGAAGTAACCAAACCAAAATGGTGAGAGCATTTATTCGATGATGCAGATGAATAGTTTTTACTTAGGTGCTTTTTAGATCTGGCAATTAAAGAAAGATACAAAAATGTGCCTACAGTGAATATTTCACTTTCTGCCGCTCTCTCCATAGGGCTTGAAACCGCTAGGATTGTTAAATGAGATTGATTCTAATAGTAGCAGTTGGCCTGGATAGCCTAGTCCATACGTTCGGCCCTGAATTGGGAGGGAGTCTACCTTTACTTTTATTCTTAATACTTGGAGGACTTCCGTATGTGGTACTTCCGCCAAAATCCAGATATTTTAGGAGAGAGATAAGATCTTGGGCAAGAAGCAAAAATATAGAAATTGTAGAACTCAAAAACCACTATCTCCTAAAAGGAAAGCTGTTCTGGAGGACATTGGATGTCCAAGATATTTTTAATCTAAAAGAACATGATGCTGAATATTGGATTGCCTGTGGCTCATGATTTCTCGGGGCATTCAATAACAACTTAAAGGTATACAAGCTAATTGATAATCGCTTAAAGCTGATAAGCTCCACCTGAGACCTAATATCTATAAAAATAAGTACAAGGATATATAAATCAGCTCCAGCGCCTGAATCTATTGATGCCTACAGCATTAACTTATTGACCGATTTATCTGATACAACAAGCAAATAGATTGAAAAAATAATTACAGTTCAATTTTTGCCCGCTACATATTTGAAGGCCGAAGCTTCTCAATTATTGGTTTGTCATTGTCACTCCCCCTATTCTCGTCTAACCCCTATCAGCTCCACCCAAATAATTTAACATTCACTTAAAGAATAGATAGAGACTAGACCATCGAAAGTGCAATAAATTTACTTTGCAATAGTCTATGCTGCTATGAGACAAACCTCTTCAAACAATGCGATTTTTCAGTCCCCCAGAAAACCTTCCTGCTCCAATACAATTTAGGCAAGCTAATGAGGCTAGTGTGTATTTTTCCTTTTCATTAATCCGTGGAGCCCTCTGTATTTAGCACATAAACTTCAAGCTTTTATACCGCCCTTCATGCTTTATTTTCTTTGACAGTCATCACATTGTCACAAAACACCAAAAATGACTTCATTTTTTGACCCACTACTCAAGCAATTATTGATTAATGGAAACGTAAATTTTATTAAAACATGTTAATTCATGTATGGCATGGAACCCATGTCCACGTGAAAGGTCTGTCTTATTAGCAATTTTTAACGGGTAATTATTTACTAACTGAATTTTTTGATCCTGGTGACAAGGAAAGAATGGCCGGCATTCTCAAACACCAACTTATTTCACAGTATTCACCAGGAAATTGAACTTAATATTCCAGTCGCTCTAAATAAATCGACGAGAATAATGTAAACCAGGAGTAACCTTATGCTTTTAAGAAAAAAAAGCGCGCTTGCGACAATGTTGCTGATACCTTTCAGCTTACAAGTACACGCTCACGGCTGGTCTGAATTTCCAAAAGCCAGGCAAAAAATTTGCTATGATCAAGGCAATATCTGGTCTGGAACACCATCCAATCCAGGCTGTGCCCTGGCAAAATCCATTTCTGGATCTTACCCTTTTCAACAGCACAACGAATTCTCTATTAACATCCCTGACTACAATAATTCTGCCGCTGTAAAAAGTGCCATTCCTGATGGAACTCTTTGCTATGCAAATGATTCGCAGAAAAAAGGGATGGGAGCAGCAACTGATGCCTGGACCCGTGTAGAAGTTAATGCTGGAACATTCGAATACGTATTCCAGGCAACAGCGCCACACAATCCATCTTTTTGGGAGTTTTACCTTACGAAAGCGGATGCAGACCTGTCACAACCACTGGCATGGGATGACCTTGAGCTTATCCAGGAGGAAGGGGACGTACCTGTCGTCAATGGTCAATATCGCATGAATGTCACCATTCCAGAAGACAGGGTAGGTAATGCAATTTTATTTGTACGTTGGCAGCGAGTAGACCCAGTTGGTGAAGGCTTCTACAACTGTAGTGATATCACTATTGTAAATACCGATGTTGAACCGCCCAGCGAACCTGATCCCGGCACCACACAGCCGCACCTGATTCAAGGCAACACCTTTATTCCAGAAGACATTAGTATAGATTCGGTTAATGTGGGGGACACCGTCAATTATACGGTATTCAATAAAAATGGTGAGGAACACTCATCATTTTCGCTGGCAATTACCGAGGATAATAAGAATGACTGGGACAGGCTTTTAGCTTCTCAAGTCACCGGCTGGTACCAATCAAACCACAATGGAAATGTTTTTATTGGTCGCTGGCATGAAGAAATGAATCATTACATGTACTTCCAGGGTGATTTACATGGTAACTACTTCAACTCCAAAGACTCACGTGCCTCCGGTCAATTCACTATTACAAGCAACGGTAGTGAATTAATAGCTGCTATCACACCTAAGGTTTTAAAACCGCTTGATATAGCTAGAGTAGAACACGGGGATTTAGTGGTACTTTCATCGGGAGAAAGCGCCGGAAATATCAATAATACGGAATGGTCACAGGTAAGTGGAAGCCCTGTTGAAACCGCAACCGGGCCCAGTGGTGCACTGGTAATCGACACGTCAAGCTTAACAAATGAACAGCATGAATTAAGTTTCAAGTTAACCGTAAGCGGTGACTCTGCTGTTGATGACGAGATCTACTCATTTACTGTTGAACCATCAACTACCACAGATCCCACAGATCCCACAGATCCCACAGATCCCACAGATCCCACAGATCCCACAGATCCCAGTATTCAAGCTTGGGATAGCAACGAAATCTACACCGCAGGTGATATCGTTAGCCACAATGGTGAAACATGGACTGCCGGATGGTGGACAAGGGGCGAGGAGCCGGGTACAACCGGCCAATGGGGTGTTTGGCGTTAAGTTAAAGGTCACCAACCAAAACAAGTAGCTAGTAGAAAATTATCTGCTAGCGCTTATCTGAAAGGCCTCAATAATCCTGAGGCCTTTCATTATAAAAGCTCACCCGAAAAGAGTTACCTTTCAACTGGATCAATATTTGGAGATTGTGGACTGGAGTAGTCGACATTTAGATCCCAGAAAGCGCGGCGCCTTTACTGAGAATACTCTCCTATTCTCCAGCAGCTGGAAATTCCATCAAAATACTGATCAATCTCAATCGAAATTTTGAAAGCCACTATAAAGATAACGTAAGCGTTGAAGAGGCTGTGCGACATGCTTAAAGAGAGCGCGATAAGCGCTGGGTACACAGCATAAGGACTGTCGGCACAACCTTTCTCCAGCGCCCTGCTAACTCCACTCCGTCACCACCATCATTACTTCCAGCTTTCACCTAAAACCACAATTTTTAATCCAAATCTGAATTCTTGATACTTTCATTACACCTTAGAAAACTAACAGACTGGGAGAGCATCTGCTTCACCGCCAGCGCCTCTAGCACCACTCTTCAATCTGTTGGCATGCTGGTTTTCTGATGCACCGAATCAGGAAAGGATTGGTTATATCTAGCGGTAGTGATCGACCTATATAGTTGGCTAGTTATTGGTTGGGTAACGTCGAAAACGGGTGGCTAACTTATGACGCTTTTCAAATGACTATATGGAGATGTAAGAAGCCTACGAATATTCTCCTGCATACTGACAGGAGAAGTCAGTATTGCTCTAGGAATTATCAACCTTTAATTACAGTGTATGATCTGCAGTACAGTATGAGCCCCAAGGGTAATTGCTACAATAACGCCTTTGCGGGTACCTTTTTCCACTCACTTAAAGTAGAGCTAATCCATGGTATCCGCTGTTGATGGGTATGATCAAAAATTATCACTTTCAAATGGTAATACCTGCTATCTCTTGCACTTCGAGCTGCCTACCAAACCCTCTACAGCTCAACTAAATAAAGATCGAAAGTACTCCCCATTGAATACAAAGTTACATATATATTTTACAGCAACCCCTGTTAGAGCCAAATAAACCTTACTTTCTGCCAAACCACTATTCTACTTATTTCTAGGTAAGATGGAAAATGGTAATGACTACCCATTCCTATTATTTCTTACACACAAATCAGAACTCTCGGTAGAATATTTTAAGTATCTCTGTGTATTTTTTAGAAAAGTCTTAACCTTCTTATTCAGGCAATATTCACATAGAAAATTTAGAATCACTTTTCTAGCGAAAACATTACTTTAAATGCTAGAAGGTTAACCTTTGTTGTTAATGGGGAAGTATGTATGAAAGTGAATTCTCAAAAATTAATTATATGCCTTGCAGTTACTGCTCTGCTCTCTGGATGCGGAGGTGGTTCTGGAAGTGACAAGTCAGCGAACAGTAATTCTGGAAGCGGACCGGTTAGTGGAGGTGGGAGTGGCTCCGGAAATGGGACAGGAAATGGTTCCGGGAGTGGATCTGGAGATGGAGATGGAGATGGAGATGGAGATACCACTACACCTCCAACGGACGACCCCGATGCTGGCAGCTCCCGCTTCACAGTTAGCTTTACACCTTTAAGCGGCAGTACTATTGGCAAAGATAAGGAAATCTATTTAGATTTTAGCGAAGCTATTCTGATCGACAACATTGTCATATCTGGGAGCATGGGAGAGGCCGGTGAACTTTCTCAACTCGATGAAGATACGCTTATATTGCATCCCAAGGGAGACTGGACCAACTCTTCGAACTACTCCCTAACAGTTAACGCCACAGATGATTCCGGCTATGATATCGAAGCGCTAACTGCCACCTACTATATTGATACGCTCTCCCCTTCCATTACTAGCTTCGAGCCAGATATCACTCGCCTGGAGAAAGATGACACGATCAATGTCCTCTTCTCTGAGACCATGGATATCGAGAGCCTTGCCCTATCTGGTACTCTCGTAGAAGATGACTATACAATCAATTGGTCAAAAACAAATATACCCAATGATACCTTAACGATTAGTCCTGTAGATGGCTGGAAATCAGCTCAAGATCGTAGCATTCAGATTGATATAGACGATCTTGTAGGGATTCCATTGATCACTTATGAGAATAGCTTTACTGTTCCCCTTTACTTTGAGAACTTTGATCCCGCACAGGTCGTTATAGGGCAAGATAACTTCTCCAGCACAGATTTGGGAATAAATGCTAAAAATTTTGCCTTTCAGCCATCTGGTGATGTCAGCATCGATGATGAGGGGAAACTATTTATATCAGATACTTCGTCCAATCGCGTCTTAGTTTTTAATTCAATTCCTATTACAAATGGCTCACCTGCAAATGCAGTAATAGGCAAGGACGGACTGGACACTCTGGCCTTATCAAACCCGGAACAGGAATTATTCGGTCCCTCAGACATTAGTTTTGATGGAGAACACCTGCTAATTTCTCAATACCGGGAAAGGCATATTTCTATTTACGATAGTGTGGTATCCGGAGCAGGAGCAGCGCCTACACTGACTTTAAATATTGGAGATTATGACATCTCCCCCTGTAAAAGCTTGGCACTTTGGATAAACTGGGGAGCCACCGTTGCTGATAGTAAAATAATGGTTACTGATGCAGCCAATTCCAGGGTGTTAATATGGAGCCAAATTCCTGAAAATAGTTATGCCTCCCCGGATCTCCTTGTTGGTCAGTCAGGGTTAGAAAACTGTGATCCAAACGATGTAGACCAAAGTGGTATATCATATCAACTATCAGCAAGCACCCTATACGATCCAACAGATGTTTGGAGTGACGGAGAAAAGTTGGCCATTATTGACAGTGGAAATAACCGAATTCTTCTTTGGAATACTTTCCCTACCAGCAGTTTTGCGCCTGCTGATATTGTTCTCGGACAACCCTCATTTAGCGAAAGGAATATTGAACTACCCGATGTGGATGGTACTGAATGGCCAGTAAATAGTAAGACTCTAAACCGCCCAGAAACTGGCATCTGGTCAAATGGTATTCAACTCTTTGTTGCCGACGCGAAGAACAATAGAGTTTTAGTCTGGAATAATTGGCCAACCAGCAATTTCGCTCCAGCAGACACAGTGCTAGGGCAAGCTGACTTTGTAAGCTTCAAGCCAAATGATGCCAATCAAAACGGTATTAGCTATCCCGATGAACCTGAATCACCTACAGCTTCAACTTTAAAGGAACCAACAGGAATTTTTGGCTATAAAGATAACTTATTTGTTACTGATTCTGGCAATCATCGAATTCTGATCTTTAAATCTCGATAAAACATCGCTTGACAAATGGCTGTATAACCCTCAGGGAATATGTACGGCCATTTATCAATTTATAGTTTAAAAGCTAACTCTGCTTATATGAGTAGTTTAAACAAATATACGGCCTAGAAAAAACAAAACAAAACACAAAAAACCAACCCAAGTCCTTACCAACCCCCATTTTATACTAGCGAAACAATCGACTTTTATTTATTCAGCAGGCTCTATCCAACCATAGTTTTGAGCCAAGCGTGCCGCTTCAACTCTATTACTGACATTCAATTTTTGGCAGCTGCTATGGATATAATTTCGAATGGTACCTGGGGAGAGTGAAACTTCTCGCGCAATATCCTCAGTGGTTTTCCCAGTATAAGCGAGCTGAAGAATCTTCTGCTCTTTAGTGGAGAGCGGATTGTCCCCACAATTAAGTGCTTGCTGCACTAATTCAGGAGCAACGACAGTTTTACCTGCTGAAACTTGACGAATACAGCTTGCGAGCTGGCTCGGCGGAGCATCTTTAAGAAGGTAGCCGCTTACCCCTGCATTGAGTGCTCGACGAATATAGCCACTCCTTGAGAAAGTTGTCAGCATTACAATCTTGGGAGGATTTATAAAGCGCTGTAATTGCTCTGCGAGTTCAAGACCTGTCAACCCAGGCATTTCTATATCACTAACTACCAAATCCGGGCTGCAATTATCGCAAATCTCAAGGGCCTCTCGCCCATTACTCGCAGTTGCGACGACCCGAATATCTTTCTCCAAGTCAAGTAGTGCTCTCAATGCACCACGCACCATCGCTTGATCTTCAACTAAAAGCACTTTAATCATCATTTAATACAACTACTTATTTGAGGGGAATTGTGGCGTAGATATGACAACCACCCTGGAATTCTATTTTCAAACTGCCTCCAAGCTGGCTCCAGCGATCGCTCATACCACTGAGGCCATGCCCCATAGATACCTTTCCCATAGCCTTTCCATTATCACAAACATGTAGAGAAAGTAGTTGCTTATCAAGCCACAGCGAAACTTCACACATACTCGCTTGGCTGTGACGTAGAATATTCGTGGTGGCTTCGCGAATAGTCATTGCCAATGTATTGTCAACCTGAAGGGGTATTTCTGTGGCCTCGATATGATGTATACAGGTAATATTCACTGATTCCAGCGCAAACTTTGAACTCGCCAGCTCATTGGCCAGTGTACTGATTTTATAATTCGATACCGTTTCTCGAACCTCGGTAATCGCTGTTCTGGATATTTTTTTAATATCAAGGATATGCTGCAGTGCCGCTGCTGGATCAACTTCGAGAAGCCGTTCGGCAAGCTCCGCCTTTAAAGTGATACTCGTGAGACTCTGACCGAGGGAATCGTGCAAGTCTTGTGCAATACGTTCACGCTCGGATGTCTTCGCCATAGAGGAAATTTCCTTTTGGCTTTGTTTAATAACCAGGTTAGATAAGTACTTTCTCAGTTGAAATAGAAAGTTCAGGCCGTTGATAGTTGTAAAAAATAGTCCCGTCAAAACAGCATATAGTGATTGTCCAGTTAAATAGGCAGTACTCAAATAAGAAAAAGTAACAACAAACAGTAAAATAATGGATGCATAGAGTTGCCTGTACGCCGAGCAAGCTGCAGCCGCAAAGGCAAAGAAACCGATACCGGCAAGTGAATAGAAAGAAGTGATAACACCTAAAAGGTTTAGCACCAGGACAATACCAGTAACTTTGGTTCCTTTACACCAAAATACGAGGAAGAACAAAGGGAAGAGAAACAAGTGGCAAATCACTACCACCCCAAAAGCAACTTCACTAAAAGTATGAAAAATAAAGGGCAAGTATATAAGGATCTGAAAATAAGGTACTAAGTTCAGAGCACCTCTCAGATTCTCGGGGAAAGTATAGAACCTTTGTAAATAGTGATATGCCGGCATTAGTTATTAGCTTCCAAAAATTGTACTTCATGCTCCATCCATTCTTTCACATATACAGGTGCCATAGCATGGCCCATACCTTCTACCCACAACGTTTTAGCACCAGGAATGCGAGCTGCATACTTTTTGGCTTGAGCAATACTTAACAGGGGATCTCTATCACCATGGATAACCATAGTGGGGACCTCTAAGCCCTCCAATCGCTCTAATCTCGAGCCAGAAAGAGAGATTGCTGTAAATTGCTGAACTGGCAGATTATGATCAAATCCTTGCCTATGACGTAGTTCGTAGAGAGTAGTGTGTGCAATATGCTCAACATCAAAGCCTCCCTGCCCCTGAAGACTGTGATAAGTACTTACCATCAACTTAGCCATACCCTCATCGGAGCCACTGAGTCCATAGCGAAGAAATAGCCGAAGCATATTGTATCTGAAGGTTTTTCCCTGGGGTAACTCGGGGTCTTCGAGAAAACCTGAGGACATGATTGAAGTAAGGCTTTTCAAGCGATTGGGGTATTGCAGGGCCATTTCTTGCGCAATCATCCCTCCCATTGAGGCGCCCATAACATGAACTTGCTTAATCCCCAGGGAGTCCATAACCGCAAGGTTATCGCGCATCATGTCGGAAAGGTCGTAAGCAGTCTCCTTAGTCCAGTTGGTAACCCAACTCGAGGCACCGCAGCCACGATGATCGGTGAGTAGTACTTGATAGCCAGCAGCTAAGAGTGGCTCATAGACTTCAGATGGCCAATACAAAGAAGAAGAGCCCATACCGTTTATCAGTAACACTGTGCCACGAACAGGTATCCCCTCTGGGTTTTTTAGCTGATACCAAATTTTAAGGCTCCCTGAGCGAACATATCCGCTCTGACCTGAGATCAGTTCAGGTAGTGGTTTCTCAAGACTCAGATTTAGCTGTTTCTGGATATCCTTGGGTAGCGGGGGCGTTGTAAGGACCCAAATAGTACAGACTACCACCAGAAGGAATACTATCGCGCCAACGATTAAAGAAACTTTCTTGATCAATGTAAGCCTCCATAAACACCGTAACACCGGTGCAGAAATAATATTTATATGTAATATCAGGTAATAGCGGAAATTGGGTAAGTCATTTCTGTCATCAAATTTATATGACACTTGTCATCTTTTGTTGATGATTAAACAGTCTAGTCACAACTGCTGGACAGTAAATGTACATATATTGGAGTTAATCCTTCATTATGGGAGGCTAAGGTTACCTGCAGCTAATAGCTTCTAGTATCGCTCAGCAGAAATCTAAAGGTACACAAACTTGCCTAAAATCGCTTTAAGATAATAGCTGCTAGTCAAGATTTAACATCTATAAGACCAAACAGAGTAAATAGTGCACGAAGCTGCTTTACTAGTACCCCTCACGATCTTATTTTTTTCTGCGATAACTTTTTAATATAGAGCATCAGAAAAGACACCTAAAAGTAAAACATGAGAAAATGTACAGCTAACTTCTCATGTCTGAATCCTTTGATATCAACCAGATCAAAAAACACACACTTTTGACAAGCTAATTAGAAAAAAAGAATACTTGAGGCTGGAAGACACCTTTTTAACTCGCACTTGTTACCGCTATGTCTTTTTGGACGCTGCACCCTAGCATTTGGATTATTATTGTTACTTGTATCTATTTCTATCTAGACTTGTGGATACTTGCTTAGGATTTAAAACAATAGGACTTTGGACGCTCTTTTCTTTGACATCATGGTATGAACACAATAGCCCCCTACCCTTCCTGCGACAAAACAATCCGATACTTAGCCTTACCAGATTTCAAATGCTCAAATGCCGCTTCTATCTGGCTCATTGGGAAAATCTCTATCTCAGGTTTAATCTTATGATGCGCCACAAAATCAAGCATAGTTTCGATCGTACCAGGACTGCCGACAGGAGATGCTGAAATTGAACGCTGTCCGAATAACAAGGGAAATAGAGTAAATTGTATTGGATTAGTTACAGCTCCAACAAAGTGTAAGCGCCCTTTTGGTTTCAGAGCCTGGATATATAGATCCCAATCAAGACTGACATTCACAGTCGACAGAATAAAATCAAAGCTCATTGCCGCCGCTTGAATCTCTGCGGGATCACGGGAGTTCAGTGTTTTATGAGCACCCAGAGCTAAGGCTTCTTTACGTTTTTCCTCACTGGATGTAAACGCGGTAACTTCACAGCCCCAGGCATTGAAAAACTTCAAGGCAAGATGGCCCAAGCCACCAATACCAATCACAGCCACTTTGTCAGTGGGTTTGATATCAAATTGGACCAATGGATTGAATACGGTAATACCCGCACATAAAAGGGGGCCGGCTGATGCATAATCCACACCATCAGGGATAACAACCAGGCTACTCATGTCCGCCCTGGCTTTATCGGCAAAGCCTCCATTGGTGAGTATGGTGAACTTTGCCTCTCTACATAAGTTGAGGTCACCAATTCGGCAAGTATGGCATGTTTCACAGTAGCCTGAATTCCACCCCAACCCAACCACCGTGCCCTTTTTAAGATGAGCTACTTGCTCCCCCATCGCGGTGACACGGCCGATAACTTCGTGACCGGCAACCATAGGGTACTGTCCAATACCCCATTCATTTTCAATCATGCTCAAGTCACTATGACAGATGCCACAGTACATAATTTCCAGTTCAACCTCTGTTGCACCCAGCTCTCCTGCTGCAATTTGGTAGGTTTTAAATGGACCGCCGGCCTCTAAGACTGCATAGGCATTAATAGTTGATGCAGTAGACATGGCGGGCTCCTTGAAGAAAAGGAAATCACAAATGACCTTAAAAGTTTAGACGCCATTCAGCTGTAGACTTTATTGCATCCTTACAATTTTATTTTCTAGAAACTAGTGGCCCTACTATCTAGCACAGAAATTAAAAGTGTTAACCGGGAGAAAGAAAAAGATTGAAATTAAAGCTGTAAAACAAAAAAAGGCCGGGGGTACTTCCCCCGGCCAGTGCCAAGTCCTGTGAGGTTGCTGAATAGCAGAGGACTGATAAAAATTGGACCGCAGTTTTTCGCAGAAGATCAATTCAACACTCGATATCCGCGACCAACCAGGCAATTCTTGATGATGTAGGTTGCCTCAGAGCTCGCACTACCCGCCCCTGACAAGCCCCCAACAAGCGCGCCGGCACCGGCTCCGGCTACCGCAGCACGCCCACTGTCACCGACTATTGCACCGAGCGCACCACCTACTACAGCTCCACCCGCAGCACCGGCAGCAGTTCTGCGCCCTTGGTCACTGTACGTGGAGTAAGCGATTCCCTTGCACTCTGCAAGGTCCGCTTGATACTGATTCATATTAACGCCCCAGGTATCGATAACGATTCCACCGGCACCGGGAACCTGCTCTGGCTGATTCGCACAGCCGTAAAGCAGCGACATCATAATTCCAGCAGTTGCAGAAATAGCAGTCTTCATCAAACACCCCATATCGCTTTCGCCACAGGATAGTGAGCTTGTCACGCTTTTCTTCTTTAGGTTTAGCTGCTGGTAGAACTTGGCGCCAGTCCGGCGCCTAAAAATGAATGACCCGCTGGGCAACAAATCCAACAGGCGTAAATAGTGTTGTAGCTATTAGTGGGGGCGCCTTTTATCTATGGATCTGCAGGCTGGGTTCCTACAGGCAGAATTGAATATTGGTAAAACACTTCTAATTCTTGAGATTTCGCTTGTTGATCGAGGATATTTACTATGCCCTTAAAACTCTTTAATCGCCGACTCTCTGTATCGTAAGTGAGATTTAGGTCCTCTACAAAAAGGCGGATAAGAGGCTGGGAAACATCTACTCGTATACAAGTATTTTCACCTGCCGCTTGATTACAGGATACTGCCCTAGCGCGCAGCTTTATCGATCGACCATGCAGTGGCGAAGCAAAATTGAATTTAAGAATTTTTCCTGAAGACAATAAGTCCCAGTGGTCACGCACATAAGTATCAAAGCCTGCATCAACTACATCAACACTTCGTGCCTCTCGCAAACTTACTTTCCAGGCTTCGTCCTCGTTGGCTCTGTAGCGCATCATCCACTGGCCGTTACCCCAAAGGACTTCACGGACTTCGCCATGCCTCCGATCTATTTGAGTGGCACTAGGGAGCCTCTGAATAACTCCGTAATGCCTCTGCGGGCCTTGAAGGCTGCAGATGTTAGGCGCAGCTCGCCGCGAATGGCCGTAGCCCTTTGCAAGAGCTGCAACGCAGCAGCTGTGGCCTTCAAGGCCCGCCCTTCGGGGCTTGCAGAGCGATTCACACTCCGCGTTGCGACTTCTTGAAAGGTCTAGACATTCCTACGAAGCCGCGCCTTGATTGTGAACCGCTCTGCATGCCAGAGGTATCACGGAGTTATTCAGAGGCTCCCTAAGTAAGGCACTGCGACCAGCTGCAGGGCCATTTCGCTCTCGAAGGGTTTTCTCTGCTATCAAATCACCCTGGGGGGCATAGTAGAAAACAGTTATTTCGCCATTATCTTGCGAAGTATAATATTCGCAGTACTGCAACTGTTGATTATCCGGATCATAGGCCAAACCTTTTACGAGGAAAGGCCCTTCATAGTGACAGTTAGTTCCGGCAATAGCCGACATCGCAATAAATTCAAGCATTGCTCACCTCTTTTTGACAAATCCTTCTTGCCAAATAGGCAAACAACGGCAGGATGCAGGCCCAAATTACACTTAGTGTTCCCAGGGATTGCCACAGGGGCCTGTGGAATTCCACAGTGCCATTTAGGAATGCACCGGTAAAGTAACTAAATGGTCCAAAAAAACCACCCAGGATTACCGCCAACCATAAATTTTTCTGTAAGAAGACCAAACTGTATCGTAAGGTCATGGCAAAGTTCAACCACAGGCAGATCAGCCATAAGGGAGGCCAGGAGGAGCCACTGTCATTTCGCATCACCCCCAAATGAAACAAGATAGAGTCTATAGACACACCAAAGATAAACACCCCTGCCAACCAAAGAGGCTCCCTGGGCAAATTGGCGATATAGCGCAGATGTACAAATAGATTCAACAGAGTAAAGGGAACCACCAACCATACCTTGGCCACTATGACACACAGTGGCCAGGCGATATCGAAAAGTAAGGCATTAGCGACAAAACGCCACATGCAGGAGAGCCTCTGGTTGATTCCGTAATATCCTTGGGTTGCAAACTCTTAAAAGGTTTAAACAACTCCCTGAAATCACGCATTGATCCTGAGCCATTCTGAAAGACAAACACTTCACAAGATTAACTTGAGAAGTTTAGAACCTGCCCAGAAACCGAGGTTTAGCGAACACAAATTGGGCGGTACCAATCACTCGTTGCAAAAATCCCCCTTCGCAATAGCATAAATAGAATTCCCACATACGGATAAAGCGCTCATCAAAACCTAACTCGCGCACTTTGGAAATTCGCTCAAGAAATGCTTTGCGCCAGTCACTTAATGTGCGGGCGTAATGGGCGGTGATGTCTTCGAGCCCAACAATCTGCATATCGGTTGAATTGGCAATATGGTCCGCGATAACCTGATTAGACGGCAGGCAGCCACCAGGGAAGATATATCGCTGAATGAAGTCGACCTCTTTACGATACTCGTGGTAGCGCTGGTCGCGAATGGTGATTGCCTGCATCACCATCAAGCCATCGTCTTTGAGTAATTCGCTACAACCAGCGAAGAAAGTCTTGTGAAATTCGTGCCCTACTGCCTCCACCATTTCAATCGATACAATTTTATCGTACTGACCTTTCAGGTCCCGATAGTCCTGTAATAAAAGGGTTATCTGCCCCTCTAAACCCTCATGCTTCACCCATTGACGGGCATAGTCATATTGCTCTTGGGAAATAGTAGTGGTTGTTACTTTACAGCCATAGTACTTGGCAGCATGAACGGCCATTCCCCCCCACCCAGTACCAATCTCAAGGAGGTGATCGGAGGGTTTTAACTTTAGCTTTCGGCAGATCAGTTCCAGTTTGTGATTAGAGGCTTCAAATAGGGTTGCGTTTTCAGACGGGTAGACCGCAGATGAATACAGCATGGTCCTGTCCAAAAACAACCGGAAAAATTCATTGCCCAGGTCATAGTGTGCAGAAATATTCTTACGTGAGCCATTGCGGTTATTCGCATTTAATTGATGTAACCAGCGCAGGCCTAATCGAGGTAAATAGCTCCAATGGCTATCGATACCTTCCACCAATTCCATGTTGTCCACCATCAGGCGAATCAGGTCCACGGTATTGGTTGAGGTCCAGGCGCCCTGCATAAAGGCTTCTCCAGAACCAATGGTTCCGTTTAAAAGCACCTGTATATAGCTGGATGGATCGTGTACGCAAATATGTGCCGAGATCTCTGCTTCTTCTGGCCTCTGGCCAAAGTGGTAACACTGCTCCCCCTCTTCAATTAGCAAGTGGCCACGATCAATACCCTTGAGTTTTTCCAACACCAGCTTGCGGGCCAGGCGAACGAGCCAGGACTGTGCCGATACTTCTGATTTTGACGACGAAGCCTGATCAACTTCCTGAACTGCTCTCATAGTTGTTTATCTCCTGCCTGAACCTCGGCGTCGTCGCGAGGGTGCGAAAATACCGGGATACGCTTGACCCATAATTTCAGTGCCTGCCAATAAATGGCGGCTATAACTTTTACGGTCATCAAGGGGTACTGGATCAATATTGAATTAAGCGATCGGCCGCTAATTTCGCAACGCCGTAAACTCAGGGTTGCATCAAACATTGGGCGAGTGCCATCTTCTGTATCCTCGGCACTCTCATCAAAATTTTGCAGGTAAGCTGTCAGCTTTTCTCCAGGTTTTGTCCCCCTCCATCGATACCCTTGGGCCATGGGCATAAAAGGCGAGACATGAAACGTTTTTGCGAAGGTCGCTTTTTGCAACTTGGTATTATTACGGCAATCCAAAACATAGCTGTGACGCTCTTTCCAGGGTGTGTTGTGTACATCCAGGAGCAGCCAATCCACATTCTGGCCATCAGCATCGAAACAATAGTAAACACTGAGTGGATTCATGTTGTAGCCAAAGTAGCGCCAATTGGCCAGCAAGCGAATTGGTCCCACAGGCTGCTCTCCCACTTCCTCCTCCACCCGCTGTCGAACCGCCTTATCAAGGCTGAGGGATTCATCGCCAAAAAAATCACTGCGACAAAATCTCGCAGGTGCCCGCTGCTGGGAGGACCAAAGAGGTGAGAGCTGGCAAATGGCTTCCACCTCTGCCAGATCGACGTACATCATAAAAACCTGGTAGCGAAACTGGTGAGCTCTGGGCGCAAAGCGCCGGTGCTCCAACCACCCGGTATAAATCGCACTTTCCATGATACCGGTCTCCTTACCAGTCAACACCCAACCCCCGAGCCACTCGCAACGCACTCGTTACACCGTCTTCATGAAATCCATTTGCCCAATATGCACCGCAGAACCAGGTGCGGTTAACACCATTAATACTATCCCACTGCTGTTGCGCTCGTGCTCCGGCCACAGAGAACTGGGGATGGGAGTATTCAAAACGACCGAGCACAGACGTGGGATCGATAAGCTCTTCGGCATTCAGGGTGACACAATAGGTTTTCTCGGTATTCAAGCCCTGAAGTATATTCATGTTGTATGTCAAAACAGGCAGTGCATCCTGTTCACTGCGCAATTGGTAATTCCAACTCGACCAACTGCGACGGTGACGGGGTAGCAAGGTGCTGTCTGTATGCAGGACCACGGCATTTTTTGCATAGGGTATAGCCCCCAGGATTTTTTGCTCACTGCCGCTGGGGTCGGTCAAACATTGAAGGGCCTGATCGGAGTGGCAAGCGAAAACAACGGCATCAAACTCCAAATTTTCCCCTGCAGCAGTGCGAACATTCACACCTTCCCTGCAGCGCTGCACCGCCTCAATGGGCGTAGATAAGCGAATTTTATCTGCGAAAGATTGCATTAACGGATCAATATATTCACGCGACCCGCCCTTGATCACTCGCCACTGCGGGCGACGCACCAGGTTGAGCAGGCCGTGATTGACAAAGAAGCGGACAAAGAAACTGACAGAAAACTCGAGCATTTGCGCCACACTGGCAGACCAGATAGCAGAGCCCATTGGTACCAAATAGCGATTGGCGAACTCTGCGGAGTAACCGTTCGCAGGTAGATACTCACCCAGGGTCAATGTCTCGCTCAGCCTCCCCTCCTGCCAGTCGCGGAGGGCATTGCGGTTAAAGCGCACAATGTCCCAGAGCATACGCCAGTGCCCGGCGCTTACGATGTTCGAGCGCTGTGCAAACAGGCTGTTGAGATTGTTACCCGCATATTCAAACCCCTCCTGATCGCAACGCACACTAAAGCCCATGGAGGTGGGTTGGGATTGAACTCCCAGCTCCTTAAGCAAACGAATAAAATTCGGATAGGTCCAGTCATTGTAAACAATAAAGCCAGTATCCACTGCTAACCGGCGTCCCCTCTCGTCAATATCAACCGTAGCGGTATGCCCTCCCAGGCGCGCCTGTGCTTCAAACAGGGTGACATCGTACTTTCGGTTCAACAGATAAGCGGCAGTAAGACCGGCAATGCCGCTGCCAACAATAGCGATTCGCATCAATTCTTCCTTAGTGTGCGGATTCTTGTCATTTTAGGTACGCAAAAACGGAACCAGATTGAGCTAAAAAAACCCAGAAACCGCAGAGGCCAACTGAGCCGTTTGGGAAAATCGACTGTATGCCCAACACCACAGAGCCCCTGTTCAATGCGCTCGGCGGCCTGCTCTGGAGTCATTAAAAAAGGCATGTCAAAGTCATTGCGCTGGGTAAGGCGGGTGTCAACAAACCCCGGGCGAATGTGGACCACTCGAAGTGGAGTAAGGCTGGTATCGGCGCGCACCGACTCCAGAAAATAGGCTACCGCCGCTTTGGAACTGCCATAGGCTTCGGCGCGGGGAAAAGCTACCACTGACGAGAGGCTGCCGAGTGCAGCAAATACCGGAGACCGGCTTGCGGTTAACAGTGGCTGCGCGGACTTCAAGGTATTCACCAAGGCAAAGAAGTTGCCATCAAAAACCCGCCGGTACATGGTGACATCCAATTGAAGGTCGTCGTCATATTCACAGGTACCAGCGCAAGCAATCACCATATCCAGGTGATCTGTGAAGTCCGCTAATCGCCGAGCAACACCCGGCATCACCGCATCATCACTAAGATCACAGTCCAAAACCCTAAGGCGACTGGGGGCTATGTTCTGTAACTCTGTCAGCGCATCCAGCCTGCGACTGCTGGCAATCACAAAATTATTCTGTTCCACCAGGCGCAATGTGAGCGCGCGCCCAATACCCGAGCTAGCACCTGTGATCCAGATGGTTTTATCGCGAATCCCCTGGGACACTTAGTTGCGCTCCATTCGCGACTTGATAAAACCTATGCAGGAGCCCAATACCGGCACCTGCTCGTAGACCATGGCACCCATATCGTAAAAGTCCTCGTGGTAGTGAATCTTATCGGTGTAACGCAACAGGCTACAGCCACGAAGTTGTAATGGGCGTCCACCTTTGAGTGATTGGTGTCGGTAGTGCATAGTCCACGAAAGGCAGGCGCTGCCCTCGCCCACCACCGGCAGATCATCAAATTGGAAGCGGCACTGGGTAAGCCCCCTGCTCATTCCCGAAAAGTAACTCTTTAAAGCAGGCAGTCCCTCTATCCGATGCAACGGGTCACAAAAAATGACATCGTCGCTATATAGTGATCCAAGGCTGCCAGTTTCCTGCATCAGGAAGTCTTTGTAGTACTCCTCTAGCTCCTCAATCAACGCGCTCATCATCGGATTCCTTACTGTTCTAGCTGCAGATAAATACGCCACACCCCATCGGGTGGATCACCGCTCAATAAAAGGTAGGACAGAGTGATCCAGTTATGCCCTCTCTGCGTAAGTAGTTATCAGACAACTTGGAAGTCTCCCCCTGAGAGTCTGTTGCAGAATGTGGTACACGGATGTACCACAACAGCTCCCAACTCTAATTTCCAGACATGCTTGATTGCGTGAGTATCGACAACGACAGAAAGACCGTTAACATGGCGCATAGCCCCCAAGCAAAAAGTGAAATAGGCCCGGTGAAACTGCCACAAAGAGAGGACCAGGACTGGAGTGCCCTGCTGACGCGAGTCGGTGCGGAGCGTGATCGCCTGTCCTTTGAGCAGCTCTTTCACCACTTTGCCCCACTAATTAAGGGTTTCCATCACAGCCGCACCACTCAGGCAATTAGCGCTGAAGCCGCCGATGAGCTAGTTCAGGAAACCCTGTTTAAAGTCTGGCGCAAGGCCCCCAGCTTCGATGCCAGTAAGGCTTCTGCCAGCACCTGGATATTCACCATTATGCGCAACACTCGTATCGACATGTTGCGCCGCAACGGGCGTCATCAAAACGCCGAGATTATTGAAGCCATGGATGTTTGGGATGAAACCCCCGAACACCAACCGTTGATATTTCTACAGAGAAGACGCAACGAAAAGGAAGTTGCGGAAGGCCTACACAGCCTGCCAGCAGAACAGAGCCACGTCTTGGAAAAGGCGTATATGGAGGGAAAATCCCACAGTGAGATATCCAAGGAGCTGGAATTACCATTGGGCACGGTAAAGTCCCGCGTGCGACTGGCCCTAAAGAAGTTACAAGCGAGGTTGGCCAAGTAGGTTTAGTATGATTCGCCACCACCCCGATAAAAATTTACTCCTTGAATACGCTTCCGGCAGCCTGCCCAAAGGCGCCAGCCTGGTCGTTTCCGCCCATATACAAATGTGTGCCGAGTGTCGAGCTCAATATCGAACCATGAACACCCTGGGTGGCTCCATTCTGGAGTCCTGTGCACCACAGGCCGTAAACGATGAGGCTTTCCAACGCCTGATGGGACGTATTGATCAGGCAGCTAAACCGGCGCAACAAGTGGCTCCCGAGAGATCCAAATCCACAGAGCCCATGCTGGCGGATGCGCCGCCAGTCGTGCACAAGCTGCTGGAAAAAAATCCCCCGATCAAATGGAAAACTATCGCGCCCGCCCTAAAAATGTGTCGACTAAAAACCGGGCAGGATCAATATGAAGTGAGCTTTCATCGCCTGAGTTGTGGCGGCAAAGTTGCAGAGCACGATCACCGGGGCTACGAACTCACCCTGGTTCTGTACGGCAGCTTCTCTGATAGCGATGGTGTTTATAGTCCAGGGGACTTTCTGTTGCGGGAACCCGGCGACGTGCACCGCCCGACGGTCACAGAAGATCAAGAGTGCCTGTGCTTCTCTGCAGTACAGGCACCGGTGGCGATTACCGGTGTCAGCGGCTGGTTGCTAAACCGCCTTATCCCGTTTCGTCCGGGCTGACACCGATTAAAAGAGCTGCGGCGTCTAGGACGCCGCCAGAGAAGTCGGCTCTTGCTCCCCGTCCACAAATACTGCAGAAAGCTCATCCCAACGATCGCTGACCGCCGCGAATTTTTCCTCGCGCACATGGCCATAGCCACGCACTTGAAGGGGGATTTCGAGCAGCTCTTGTGCCTCTGACAGGTTTTCGCCGGACAGATGCGCGGCCACGCTATCAACTGCTTTGGCCACCTGTTGGGCCCAGCGCCGTTCAGCACGGCGCTCCTGGGTGTAACCGAAGACATCCAGTGCAGTACCGCGAAGAACTTTACCCTTAGCCAACAGCGGCATCAGCTTGCCCATCCAAGGGCCAAACTGCATTTTGCGCACGCGACCACTGCTATCGGGGCGAGCAAGAAGCGGCGGCGCCATATGGAATTTCAGGGTGTAGTCGCCACTGAATGTCTCACGTAACTGTCGCTTGAAATCTTCACCGGTGTAGAGGCGCGCCACTTCGTACTCATCTTTATAAGCCATCGCTTTATAAAGGCTGCGCGCACCCATACGGGTAAGATCGCCCCGAGCAGCTGGCAGTGAGGATTCTGCTTTGCGCAGCGCCTCTATATGGCGAAGGAATTCTGCTGCATAGGCCGGGCTTTGATAGTCGCGAAGCTCTGCCGCCAATCGCTCCAGCAACTGCTCCACTGACTCCTCAGGCTCCACCAATTTCACCGGCTTGGCCGGCACTGCCAATTGCTCGATCGCTTTAGGGTTTTCCGCCAGCAAACGGCCCGCGCGGAAAGCGCGCAGGTTGTTCTCTACTGCCACACCATTTAGCTCAATGGCCCGTTCCAAGGCCGCTTCACCGATTGGCAGCAGTCCTTTCTGGCAGGCAAAACCCATAATCATCAAGTTACTGGCTACGGTATCGCCAAACAGTGCCTGGGCATATTTATTCGCATCAAAGGCAAAATACTCCGCACACAGGGACTCAATACTCTGTTGGGTCGCATCGGCGGGGAATGCCAGCTCGTTGTCGCGAACAAAGGCAGCCACCGGTACTTCAGCAGTATTTACCAGGGCACGCATTTCGCCGGTGGCAAATTTGGTCCGCTGGCCAGCGGCGGTGACCATATCGCAGCCCAATAACAACTGCGCCGCGCCATCGCGAATACGAGCGGTGGTAATCGCCTCGGGGTTTTCTCCCACTTTTACATGAGCCACAACGGCACCATTTTTTTGTGAGAGACCAGTAAAGTACAAAGTTGTACTGCCCTTCTCTTCCAGGTGCGCCGCCATGCCCAACAGTGCCGCCACGGTAAGCACACCACTGCCACCAATGCCGGCCACCAAAATACTGAGGGGCTGGGCCAGAGGCGCGACCGGCGCAGAAGGTAATCCGGCAATAGCCACGTCCAGGGCATCCGCCAGGGATTGCACCGGGGGCTTTTTCAGTTCTCCCCCTTCCACAGTGACAAAGCTCGGGCAGAAACCATCGGCACAGCGCATATCCTTGTTGCAGCTGGACTGATTGATCTGACGCTTGCGTCCCAACGGGGTTTCCAGCGGCTCCACGGCAATACAGCTGGACTGCACACTGCAATCGCCACAGCCTTCGCAGACCCGGTGGTTGATCAACAGTCGCTGGGATGGGTCGACCATCTGTTTTTTCTTGCGGCGGCGGCGTTTCTCGGCCGCACAGACCTGCTCATAAATAATCGCCGTCACTCCGGCAGTTTCCCGCAGGCGACGCTGCACGGCGTCCAGCTCAGTGCGGGGAAGAACTTCTACGGCAGTGGGCAGTTGGCTGCGGTGTTCACGCCAGTGGTCGGGGTTCTCGGTCAAAAGAATAACCGTACCAACCCCCTCGGCCAGCAACTGTGCAGCCAGGGAGGGAGCATTAACTTCGCCATCGGCGGGTTGGCCACCGGTCATGGCCACCGCATCGTTCAGAAGAATTTTGTAGGTGATATTCACCTGGCTCGCCACGGCCTGGCGAATGGCCAATAGCCCGGAGTGGTTGTAGGTTCCATCGCCCATATTCTGGAAAATATGCTCGGCGCTGGAGAAACGGTGCAGTCCTACCCATTGGGCGCCCTCGCCTCCCATATGGGAATAGGTATCGGTGCGCAGACCTTTACCCAAAGCCATAATATGACAGCCAATACCGGCACTCCCCAAACTGCCTTCCGGCAATTTGGTGGAAGTGTTATGAGGACAACCTGCACAGAAAATGGGTTCACGAGCCAACAAGCCCTGAGCCTTTGCAGCGACATTGCCCCCCAGTTTTTCTGCCAGGGGAATCAGCTGTGCCGCCAGTTCAGTATCCACCAGCCAGCGGGCAATGGCCTTGGCCACCTGATCCGGGCCAAAGCCCCACACTGCCGGCAACAGATCCTTGCCATCCAAGTCTTTCTTACCGACTACCTTCGGACGATAACTATCTTCCCAGCCGTAGAGCAGGTTTTTCAGCTGATCCTCCACCAGGGGACGCTTCTCCTCGACTACTAGCAAGCGCTCCATGCCCTTGGCGAACTCGCTGATGCCCCTAGGCTCCAGCGGCCAGGACATCGCCACTTTATAGATGGAGATGCCGGCTGAGTTCAGATCTGACTCTGATAAGTTGAGCAGTTTCAAGGCCTCAAGCAAATCACCGTGGGCCTTACCCACCGTTACAATGCCGAAGCGTTTTCGCTCCGCACTGTGGGTGGTTTTATCCAGGCGGTTGGCATAGGCGAATGCCTTGGCTGCAGGCAAACGCTCCTCCAGCATACGGCGCTCATATTCAAGGCGCTCGGCAGGCCAATTCAGGTGGGGATCGTAGTTCAGGCCGTGTGGCGGGATTGGGAAGTCAGCTGGAATTGTAAACTGGGGCAACTCCGGCACAATCAAGGAAGCACCGGCCTCTACAGTTTCAGTAATTGCCTTAAAACCCACCCACAAGCCCGAAAAACGGGATAAGGCAATGCCCGCGAGGCCCAGGGTCAGGTACTCATCAATGGAGGACGGAAATATCAGCGGCATCATTACCGACTCAAAAATCTGGTCGGTATTGTGGGAAAACATGGAGGATTCTGCAGTGTGGTCATCCCCACACAACGCCAAAACACCACCTAGTTTTGAGGTGCCCTGAATATTGGCTTGGCGGAAAACATCTGCGGTGCGATCTACACCGTGGCCCTTGCCATACCAAATAGAAAAGACGCCGTCTTTCGTTGCCTGCTGGCGATAGTGATCCAGCAACTGGGTGCCCCAAATATTGGTCGCCCCCAGGTCTTCATTAATGCCCGGCTCAAAATGGATTTCCCGCTCGGCCAATAGCTTCTTGTGCCGCCACAGGGCCTGGTCGTAACCGCCCAATGGGGAACCGCGATAACCGGAAACAAAGCCAGCTGTATTGAGGCCCGCCAGCTCGTCCATGCGCTTTTGCATTAAGGGCAAACGAACCAGGGCGTCAATTCCGGTCAGGAATACACGGCCAGATTCACGGGTAAAAGCCGCTTTCAGCGAATACTCGCTATCAAAGCCCAATTCCTGATCGCCTTCGACCATTGCCATGGGTACCACCTATTTTATCTTTATTGCTTTCATCACTCCGGTTCTCGACGCCAGTAACATGTCGCAAAAATATTCGCGGCATCTCCCGAGTTACAGCAGAACAGACCAGAGCTGTTTAATAGCGCTAAAATTAACACTGCCCGGCAGAGCAGGTCATACCAAAATTGGCCCAACTCAGGCATAATGCCGCCATAACTCGCTAAAGATGACCAGCTACTGGCAACAAATCACTCAAAATGAAGTATTTTGGGGGATACAACGGAAAGGACATGCCCTCTTATGGTGCTCGCCTCTGGCCTTCACACTCTGTGTGACTAAATAAGCGCCAAAGGTTCTGCTTTTTGAGAGGCATAGCCTGGAACTGATCAGGGGATATCAGTTTCCGTCCGTTTACAGCTAACCAGTATCAACCGGTTGGGCAACGTACCCATAAGCGGGAAATTAATAAAAAACGAGAAGGTCTCACAAAAGATGCGCAGTATAGGAAGCTACTGCCATAACAAACCAAAAAAAACCATGTACGCAATGCACACAATTTACCGGAGAACGCTGGGAAGCAAAGATTCACTGGCAGGTTGATGATTAGCAGCCGGCGATACCGGCGTACGTTCAGAGAGATGAGATACGGAATATAACCATGGCCTATTTACTGGATGCCATCGACAAGAAAATTCTGGAAATCCTTCAACAGGATGCCACCATTCCAAATATTGAGCTTGCAGAAAAAGTCTGCCTCTCACCCTCCCCCTGTTCACGGCGGGTTAAAAATCTAAACGAGCAAGGGTTTATAAAACGCGCAGTTACCCTGCTTGAACCGGAAAAGGTTGGGTTACCGGTAAGTGTATTTATCCAGGTTACTCTTAACCACCAAGTGAAAAAAGAGTTGCAGGACTTCGAATCGGTTATCGGCCAATGGCCGGAAGTGATGGAGTGCTACCTGATGACCGGTGATTTCGACTACCTGCTGCGAGTTGTTGTACCCAATTTGCAGGCTTATCAGGAATTCCTGGATAAAAAACTCACTGAACTCCCAGGCATCGATCATATTAAAAGCAGCTTCTCTTTAAAGCAGGTGCGTTACCGCACTGAGTTGCCGCTGGATCAGTTGCTGGAAAGCCAAAATTAACTTTCTGCTAATCGAATCAACTGCAACTGCCTTTTGTTGATTACGTCACGGTCATAAAGCTACCATCTCAAGCTATTGAGAAAAGATAACAGTTTAAGGAGCGTTATCTTAGCTTTATGCCCCCTCTCGATAGGGCACCACAAGGACTACCAGTACGGCAGTCCTTCTCGAGAGCTTTACTTGAGCTGAAACTCGACGTAAATCTCCGATGATACTTTTACATTGCCTGGCTTGAACTCGTACTGTGTGCTTTTTATATTTGAGGCACGTCTTTTGCTGCCAGTTACTACGACTTCTTCGAGGCTGTACTGGCGACGTATATTCTGCTTGCCTATTTGGTGCACCTTATCTAATTCAGCCCCAAACTGCTTGGCCAAGAACTCAGCGTTAGATTTTGCTGATTGAGCCGCATTAGCCAAAGCCTCTCGCTTTAACTCTTCATAGTTAGATACATCTGGTTTTATGCTATCTATTTCTGATACATGACTATCTACCAGGGCTTGGATTACCTCACCGTAAAGGCTGACATCTCGGATGACGATATCAATATTCCTACGCACCAAATGACCTATGATAAAGGCATTTCCATTATCATTATAATCTTCAGCTGTTTCGATATTCAGTGAAGAGGATGTTATGTCTTTTTCGGCAATACCAAGTTTTAACAGTGATTGCACTGACAACGATGAAATCTCATCAACCTTTGCCTTGGCTTCAGATGGATCGTTCTTACTCAGACTGAATACGTTGTACCCAATACGAATAAGATCAGGCACAGCCTCGACCACTCCCGAGCCTTCAACAGCAATAATTCTTTCTTCAGCAATAGAGAATGAGCCTAACATAGACAGTATTATTAGTGCGGCTACTTTATTCATTCTTATCCCTTGCTCAATATTGTCTCGTAATTGGGGTAGGCCCGCACTCCACGATGCCCGACTAGGTACACAGGTTACATAAATGGATTAGCTACCTATCCCACTTGCACGGCAATGAGCTTACTTTGCTCATTGAGTTTGATATAGGCAGGATATTTACTCTATTTGTTTTGGTGAGCATTCTTTATATCTTTCGCGCCGCAAAACAAATTGACCAAGAAAACAAAGAGTTTATTCAGCATGGCAATTATTGTCAATTTGGACGTTATGCTGGTTAAACGTAAAGTCAGCTCGAAATCACTGGCGGCTCAGATTGGAATCACCGAAGCCAACTTATCCCTATTGAAGCGCGGCAAAGTGAAAGGAGTAAGGTTTGATACTTTGGCGGCAACCTGTGAAGCACTTGAGTGTCAGCCTGGCGATATTCTTGAGTTTAAACCAGACGAGTAAGATTATTACGAGAGCCCATTGGGCTCTCTAACACCCGGTTTAACCTCTCTCAGTAGTGAAGCAAGCCATTCACTCCAAGGTAAAATTCGCGTACTGAGCCAGAATACCCGCCCAGGCCTTCTCAATTTCTGGCAGTAAGTCCTGAAACGCGGCTTTCTCTGTCGCAACCCGTAAATCATCAACCGCATCCGAGGTACTCCAAACACTAGCACTCGTACTGTCTGTTGCTGTGGCTTCAGAAATACCGAACAGATACTCGGTGCGGACATCAAAAAATGCTGCCGAGACTGTGGTTGTTACCTTTACCTCCTTGTTCTTTAAAAAACCCAGGGAGATAACATTGAGTGGTGCAAATTTCTGCTCACCGGCATGAAAAGAAGTATCAAAAGTATACACCAGCAAAATATCAGCTTTTAGCCGCGCCGAAGCCTCCCGAAGTGACCGTACTGAGTCTAGATTAGTCGGCAGAAGGATTTTATTAAGCGGCGCTACATTGGATACTGCCGGTAGCTGCGATAAACGAAGAAAATCCCCCTCAGTCTCCACCTCCCGAGTCGTAACAACACTATAGCGACCTGTGCCAAAGCTATTGAGCCGGTAAGATTGGTACCCTGATGCCTGAACTCGGGCAATCGAGATATTTGCAGGGAATGGCGTTGCTGGCTCTTTAGACATCAATTCATTGATATCGGCATCCGCCAGCTCACTCAGATGCACCGAGCCTCCAGGAGTAGTATATGAGGCACAGCCACCCAGAGTGAATAAGGCAGCCAGTAGTAGCACTTTCATACATATATTCATCGGGAATCCCTTTCGAAATTAGGTGAGATATAACGTTATCACAAGGTAACAGGTGGCTATATAGTTACCTGTTAATTCGGGCTAATCCCCACAACTGCTCTTCCCGCTACTCGCCAAACCCTATGCGCACCGCCTATACACAAAATTCCAATCCGCCCGATTTAAAAGGCTATACGCCCAGCACTTTACGAAAAAGCCGGTCAAATTCTGGAAGATCCAACTTTGGCCTTTCCTCTATAGAGTTGGCACCAGATCTATCCAGATTTGCTTGTATCCAGCCATCCAGTTTGCCATCAACGGCTATCAAATCGCCCTCTTCAAGCTCCTTCTTTTTCAAAATCAAACTGGAAAGAATATCCAGAAGCCACTCATTTCCTGTGGAAGGCAACAACTCGGTGTACATATGACTAAAGTCCACAGGAGGAATTTTTTTAAACTCTTTTATATACAGCGCATTAAGCAGTGAGCGCAGCACATAAAGTAACTTCTTGACCTTAATCTCTTTAAAGCCTCGATCATCCTCTCGAACAAACCTGGAGTAATTATTAAACCCCATACTGACATAGTGATGAGCTAATGCTCGCGGCTGCCAGCATTTTAGAGCCAAATCCTGCAGTGCCCCCAAAATATCTTCATTTCTGAAATAGACCTTTGGCGAAAATAGCCACTCGATTAAAGTGGGGTTACTTGCCCTCATTAAAGTTAAAGTCTTCTTAATATCCCAGCCGACCAAGTCCAGTTCATCGCCAAGTTTCTTATCAAATGGAACCTCAACAACATCTCTGGGAGTACCTATAGTGAGATATTGCTGAATATTACGCTTGTAGATAAACCTTACATCCCAGTCACTATCAGGGGATTCAAATCCCCATGCGCGGCTTCCTGACTCACAGGCATAGATAATTTCAATATCTCGCTCTACTTCCAGTGATTTCAGACGGTCCTTTATCAACGATTCCATATACATCCACCTGCTACGTCAAAACAAATCAACTATACCCGAAAAACTCGTTGATTACCCTTAGGAGACCTATCGGTTTACTCTCATAAGAGAGCCATTAGGGCAGCTGTCTCTCTCTCCTAACAACTGAACTAGAAAATGTTAAGCATAAAGCTCCTATAGACTATGATAAGCGCTAAAAAGTGGCTCCCAGGAAGCTAGCTCCATGGACGGAAATCCAAAAGACTCTATCACTGTAAACAACCACTCTATCTCTTATTTCCAGGAGGGGCAGGGAGAACCCATTGTTTTTGTACATGGTGCACTGGCCGATGCTCGTATGTGGCAAGAACACTGCAAAATTCTATCAAATGAATTTAAAGCGATTTCATTCACCCAAAGGCATTTCGGTAACCCGGGTAACCCTTCAGAAGGCCCCTTTGGAATTGATACCCATGCAGAAGACCTAGTAGGGCTGATTGAGGCCCTAGATATAGGCCCTGCCCACCTAGTAGGATGGTCCTATGGTGCCGATGTGAGCTTAAATGCTGCCATAAAGGCACCTAAATTAATCAAAAGTCTGTACCTTTATGAGCCTGGATATCCGGGATACATTGAAAGCAATAACATGGAAGAGTATCGCCGAGATGCTGAATCTATGTTTGCAGAAATTTTTAAAACAACAGCTGAAGGTGAGCTGGATACTGCCGTTAAGCTACTAATCGACGGCTCTGGGAATCAAGCAGGCTACTTCTCTCAGCAACCCCTTAAATATCGTGTACAGCAGCTGGATAATGCCTACACCCTACCTCTGCAGCTTAATCAAACTGAACAACCCGCACTGAACCCAACTAGTCTTTCAGGCATATCTATTCCAGTTTCCGTGGTCTACGGCAGCAATACTCGCCAGCTATTTAGAATTGTATCGCTTGCGGCGAGTACATTAATTCCAGACATCCATCCACAAGAGGTAAGCTCAGCAAATCATATGCTACCTCTGGAAGATCCTGCACGCTTCTGCCAACTTGTGAGAGCGCGCATTACCAATTGCTGTGACCAGCAACCTGTAACTTAATAATAAAGAGCAGGGAAAGAATACCTATAAGGCATGAAAACCAATTGTAGAATTAGTCTCTCGAGTATTCTTTCCCGCTCAGCAGTTAAAAGCCTCTTATTGCTATTCACTACCAATTAAACGCAGGGGGTGGAAATATCACCCCTCAAAGTGCTCTAGTCAGCTTTACAAATCCTTGCGTCTGAATACCAAACTCCCGCTTGGCAGCTGGAACCCTCTTCACAGTGTTCATCTGTTTGACAATAGCACTGACCATCGGGATTGCAGCCAGGAGTTAAATAGTTTTCCAAAGGATCAGCCCCACTTACCCGATTCCAAAAGGGGTTGGAAAATATATTGTTTGGGTCCAACTCTTCTTTAACATCCATAAACTGGGACCACTTGGGGAAACGCTCAGCCATGTCCTCAAAAATAGCGACTGAATTCTTACCCCAATGTGGTCTGGCTCCATACTTCCGGAGAGACATCTGCTCAATTTCCAAATTGACAAAGTAGTTCTTTGGCACAGCTTCACCTCGTTGACGAAGGGTATATTCAATCCCTACAAACGCTGTATCGCGGCCTGCTGTCATCCCTAAATAGCTATCGGAAGCCTTGCCAAAACGGAAATAAATACCATTCAGCGGAAAACAGGTTTTTTCACTATTTGCAATAATCTGGCGGACATCCGCAATCCAGTTGGGCAATTCTTCAAATGGAATCGCGACTTCCTGAAGTGCAATTGGAAGGTTATCCCAGACACATTTATCTGGCTCTTTACATACGAAATGTTGCATCAGGTCCGCATGTCCAGTGGGCTTAATAAACTTTTTCAAGCCTGAATCAACATCCCTGAAATAGGAACTGGAGCGAGCAGTATGGCGAAGAGAAGCTGCAAAACACTGCAATGCGGCACTATCGGCTTCATGAAGGCTATCAAATATCAGCCCAAATAAATATTCGGAGAAGTCTGATACATCTGCCTGGGCATTGTAGGCATTACCCTTAGTCGACAAAGGTACCTTGTTGTAAGTTGTTACGGTATAGCGCCCTAATCCCGGGAACCAGGCAACATTAGCTGAATGATTATCTCGAGCCAAATCAAGAACAACATCCTCCAGCTCATCATCGCTGTGATACCCTTTTACTTTTGCTTGTACTTTATAGCCAGGTTCAACCTCTATGGTCACTTCAACAACTACGCCTAAAACACCTAGGTTTACCCTGGCGGCATTGAGCATCTCACCATTGATTACTCGTAAGTCCCCATTGCCATCAACCAACTTCAATTCGGTGACATAATCAGAGATCATGCTGCTTTTTTGTGTAAAAGTTGAACCGTGAGTACCGCTTCCCAGCATACCGCCTATCGTGAATATGGCCAGCTCTGTCACCATCGGCACACTTAGTTCATGCTCTCGAAGATAAGCGGTAAAATCCCGGAATCTCATACCAGCCTGGACAGTAACCAACAGGTTATCTTTGTCCAGGCTAACGACCTGATCCATATTTTCCAGAGTGATTTGCACCTCTCCATTTCCTGCACAGGCCGCATCAATCTGACTATTGAATCGGCGACTCCCGGTCATCACTTTACGGCCTTGATCCGCTGCATCACGTACTATCTGCTGAACTTCATCAATACTGGTCGGATCATGGATAACACCAGGGAAACAATCCTGAGTATCCTGGTAGTTTTTTAATACCTCAGGCACTTCAATTGGTGGCGGTAGCTGCTCTGCAACACTTGTAGCAGCCATGAAAACGCCCACTATACAAAGAGCTTTTTTACACCACCTCAATAAATGTTTGGATTTGGTTATTATTTCTGCACACATACCTAAACTCCCTTTATTGCATTAACGTAGACTGGTGGATAAATCAACCAAAACGGGGAAGCAGCTCCCCATCGATAATGTCCCGAACATTACTGCTGTGATCAGGCGCCTTACTGCGAAGAAAATCAGCATAATTTGACCGGTAGGCTGATAAAGGGCGACGACCAATGGATGGCACCCACAGTGCATGATTCGTGGTTGCAAATTCCAGTGATCGGTTAGCTAGGATACAAATTGGCCCACCGCTGAGACGTGCCGCATCAAAAATCCAAAACTCTTTACCATTGGAATCGGATGTCGTTGGATATTTGCGTACAACTGCTGCAATCACATAACCGTCGTTCTGGGCCGTGGAGCCCGGGCGGGCCATAAATTGCGGGGTACGCATTACGCAATCTACTGGGAACTGAAAGGCATCCGCAATCTTCATATTGACGCAGTCCATATGAATCAAGGCGGAAGGGCGACTTTCTTCAGGCATATTCCAATAGCCGTAGTGGCGCTCAGGATAATCGCGATATGCCCAGGAAACCCGCATAGATATATGGTCAGGCCTGTAACCCACAGCAGCCCAATAAAGGTGCTCAAAGGTTTCAGGGAACTGGAAGTGCCCACGGTAAGCCGGATCATTCATATCCCAGGAAAGCGCATCATCCCGAATAACCCGGTAATCTTCTTTTATCTCAATAGCTGAATTTGAGTTAACTCGAATCCGGGCACGTACCAAACCTCCAACATCCAGCGGTGCTGCAGGGTATCCGGACAACCACTTGGGTACCAAACCTCCCTTCTGCAGGATTTCAAAGCGAAATAACTGCTCAGATTTATCCATTGCCCCCATATATTGGCCATACAGGGTAATCTCACCCGCATTGTCATCGTAGTTGCAGACAATGTCCGACGTATCAAAGCCGAGCTCCAGGTAATCTGCGATAATAGCATCAGCACCCGGCACCATATCGGCCTTCCGAATAACCCAACACCGGGTCCGGTGTTCTTGAGGTAGAACAATTCGTGTTCCAATAATTCGGGTAGATTCAACTCTCGCTGCAGTTTCAAAGACAATGATATGATTTCGCGTTACTCCAAGAGAGTGTGAGCTTGCAGCAATATAGGCGTTGTTACCCTGACGATCCTGAATGCTCCAACTTTCAAATGCACCCTCTCGATCCCAGCGAATTAATCGAATAAATCCTGAGCTACCAGAATCACCAATATTTCCACCATAGTTGATGGTGATACAGTTACCTGTTTCCAGATCAAAGAAAGGGTGACCGGTGGTCCGAACCTGGGGAAATAGCCACTTTTCTGGGGTTAGATTTTCAAGCAGCGGAGGTAAGCTCGATTTCCATTCATCCACTTCTCCAATAGGGGTTACCATCTCTAGAGTTGTAGCATCAAACTCATAGGGCATACCCCCTTCATAACTCATTGCAAAACGGTTATCTCCCATATAGTTGGGGGCCGTATTGCAGTAGTTCATAAATCCCAGATTCGGGCTTGAGTATATTGTCCCACCTAACAAATTGAATTTATCAAAACCGGTTAAATCCTGCTCCTGCATTATCGCAGACGCGGTACGTATCATTTTTCGGGTATAGGGAATTTCACTGTTATTGCTCCGCCCAGTAAAGTCGAGCCGGGTCAAAGCTCCCTTTCCATTAGGTGTAAGATGGTTGGACGCCAGTGGAATACCCTCAGCCATAAGAAGATGGCCAATAACATCATCAGGTAAGATTCCCTGTATTACACTGAGCACTCCGGAGGAATCTGATAGATCACCAACCATTATTGACTCTGGGAAACTAGAGCCATCCAAAGCATTACTTGTTCCAGCCTTAGCTGATGCCACTCCCATAAGCGGTGATGCAGACATTACACCTGCAGCCTTCAATAGATCTCGACGCTTCATTTTTTATCCCTAAAAAATACGGCCGACAGCTTAACCTGACCATAAAATTAAATTTTTTAATGAAATAATTGGCGCAATTTACACCCAAAGTAAACCTTTAAGCGAAAACCATTTATTATTTTTTATCAAATCAAATCTCCAGAATTTTAACCCCTTAAAATTCACGCTATCAACCTATATACCACAATAAAAATAAACCAAACCAGAAAATAAAACCTATCAAACAGAACAAAAAACAAATACCAGTCAGTCAAGCAAAAAAATATCGATAAGAAATCCGATATCACCCGAATTAGCCACCACATTATTATTATCAACAACAGAATTTAAAATAAATATTAATGATCATTGAATCGCACGATGTTTAATATATCTTTGAGGCATCTCATATATAAACCGCAATAGATAGAAAGCTGCACCAGTCCACACACCCTGAGAGGTACAGCCTGGAGGTAACGGATATACGAACAATTCTATTAGGCAATGAGTGAATGATTATTCATTGATGTTTAATAGTATTGGTATACAATCTTTCACGCACAACTACCCTAAAATTAATTTAAGGTGACATCAATGTTTAGTCATATTATGGTCGGGGCCAACGATATCGAGGAATCAAAGGTATTTTACGATTCCACTTTTGGAATATTGGGTTACAAACCCGGCACTATTGATGATCGTGGCCGCTGCTTCTATTTTAATGACAACGGTATTTTTGCCATCACCAAACCCATCAATGGGGAGCCCGCAAGCCATGGCAACGGCAGCACTATTGGCTTTACAGTAAACAGTTCTGAAGAGGTTGATGCCTGGCATGCTGCAGGTATTGCCAACGGTGGTACCAGCTGCGAAGAGCCTCCAGGCGTACGGGATAGCGCCGTAGGCCCAATCTACCTCGCCTACTTACGAGACCCTGCTGGCAATAAGCTCTGCGCACTGTATAGAGCAAGCTAATTAGGGTTCGCAATCAGGTGCCTCCCTTTACAGGGAGGCGCTGTATAAGTGGACTAATAGAGTAATCAGTCCCAGCGGTTGAAAATAACGTGCATGCCGTGATGATCGTCACTCACGAATACGAAATAGCCGGCGCCAGTATGTGCAGTTGCGCACACCTTCGTCCCCTGGGAAGTCTCAGAACACTGCATTTTGTAGGCTTCAATTCCCGAAGTATCGTATTCACACTGACTGTGTTGGCTGTCAAGAGTTTGCACTAAATCGCGGCTGGTCCTTGCCAATACATAGCGGTAATCACCAAAGTAGCGATAGTTATAGGCATCCAGGTAATATGCCTGGGAATCAATACCCCCTTCCAGAAGCTCGCTATAGCAGAGTTCAGGTCTGGCCATCCACAGAATTTCCTGATCATTCGAAGAATGTATTTCTGGCCAATTCTGTTGATCATGCTGAGAGAGTACTACGTTGGTTGAATCAACATAGTCTTTCACAATGACGTAATCACCTTCATCACTTTCTATTCTGCAAACCGGTGCACCGCCAATAAAATTATCACACTGAACCATATCCAGGCTGACTTGAGTTGTCTCCCCGGCACAGTCTTCTGCAAAGCTTTCAGCCCAGTATTGCACAGCCTTAACTGCATACTCTCGAGAGTCTTCTATTTCATAATAGAAGTCTGAAAAGATGCGATAAACATCGCGATCATTAGTATTACTTGCAGAAGCTGCTACAGAACACTGACTAAACTTAGGCAGTTCAAAAGTCTGTTCTGCTTGAGCGGGAACCGCACCGGCAATAGCAATCGCTGCTGTAAAAGTGGCAAGAGTTTTCATTAGATGTCCTCCGTGAACAATCATCCTAAAAGGGACGCGGATTCTAGCAGAGGAAAAAAAACTATCAAAAGCAGTGTAACGATATGAAAGTTCAGGTACCTTCTTCCAAGGTTGTGAATATCTGAATAATATTAATTATCGGTATGAGTGAGTTAACTCGATAAAACGTTCCAGCTGAAATCCGGCCTCAGTCTTCCCTCCATCTTTACTTTCAAGCGGCCAACCACAATTCACCCGCACACAATCACCGTAGAGATCAAGCGTGCTGAAATCTGCACCGCCCAGCAAGACTATATTTTCTTCGGAAGCCATACGGCAAAGACTCCGACTATCCAACCCTGGGATCTGCAACCAAATCACCATTCCTCCATGGGGATCACTGATGCGCGATTCATCGGGCAAGGATGAACTTAAGTAGTTGCGATAGGATGCGACCTGCAAGGAAAGTTTTTGCCTGAGCCCTTGTACATGACGGGAGTATTGGTTGGTACCGATGAAATTAGCTACCGCTAATTGGACGGGCAAGTTCACACCGAAACTTTCGGTAAATCGATAGCGTTCATATTGTTTTCGATACCTTCCTGGTAAGCACCACCCCAGTCGATAGCCTGCGCTCAATGTCTTGGAGATAGAGCCACACCAAAGCACATACCCGCTCCGGTCCCAGTAGCGCACGGGCATGGGCAGTCTTCTTTGAAATCCGAGCTCCAAATACACATCATCCTCGACAATTGGAATCCGATATTTACCAGCCAGTGCGGCCAGGTTCTCTTTCTGCTCCGAGCTCAGGGACACACCCGTAGGATTCATATGACTGCTGCTAAAAAGACCCGCTTGGACCAGTCCCTGCTGCATATAGCGCTCTAGCTGTGCGAGGTCTAAGCCGTTTTCAACAGTCGGTATCTCAACAACTTTTCGCCCCATCAACGCCAACAGATTAAGAAGACCGTTGTAACAAGGAGAACTGATCGCAACCGCATCACCGGGCTTAGTCGTAATGGCAATCGCTGTGCGGACGGCATCCATACAACCATTCGTCACTACTAATTCATTGGCAGAGAAATGCAAATCATAACTGGCAAAGTGTGCGCTAAGCGCACTGCACAAAAGCGGCTCCCCTGAGGAAACCGGATAGCCATGCATACTGGCGCCAGCCTCTCGGGTTGCCCGCCGCATACTGCGCTCCAGGGAATCTAACGGCAATAGCTCTGGAGATAAAGACGCAACACCCAATGGCCCTGTTCCCAACCCACGGAAATAGCAATCGTGATTTACTGGATCTGTTGTTCGGCAGGTGAATGCGGGCATTATGGGAGGCGGGTTACTGCTGGGAGGAACTGAGGCAAAGAATCCAGATTGCGGTCGAACCTTCGCCCAGCCGAGTTCCTCCAGCAAGTAGTAGGTGCTTTGGGCTGTTGTCAGGCTGACTTCGTTTTGTGCAGCGAACCGCCTGAGGGACGGTAGTTTATGACCACTTGGTATTCTCCCTGACTGAATATCCTCTATACAGCGTTCGGCAAGCTCTTTATACCGCACCTATCCCCTCTCCGATTCCGTCTCCGCCCAAACTGTATACCTATTTTATACAAAAATTGCATCTGTATACCTTTTTTCATTTCCTGGATAGTTAGCCCCGAGACAAATTGGAGGGGCTGATGCGGTACTCGGATTTATTACTTGGTGTGCTACTAATGGCAATGTGGGGATTCAACTTCATTGTTATTCAGATGGGAACGGAAGATCTGGACCCACTCCTTCTGGTGGCTTTACGCTTTTCTTTGGCAGCCTTTCCGGCAGTGCTTTTCGTTTCCAGGCCGACTGTCAGCTGGAAGTACGTTCTGGCCTACAGCCTGACTTTTGGCTGTGGGGTTTGGGGGATGGCCACCTGGGCAATCTCTAGTGGACTCTCTGCGGGAATGGCCTCACTTCTTTTGCAAGTAAATGTTGCGATTAGCTTACTATTTGGCTGGGTATTCCTAAAAGAGAAGATTATCCCGCAGAAAGCTCTTGGGGCTCTACTTGCCTTGGGAGGGCTGTTGCTAAGTTTGATGGTTGAAGATGGCACTGTGCCCCTTATCAGTATTGCACTTATCCTAATAGCGGCTACCAGCTGGAGCATCAGTGGGCTCATTGTAAAGGCCAGTGGCACACAGCAAGTATTTAGCTTTATTGTCTGGGGGCTATTTTTTGCACCGTTACCACTGTTCGCTGCTACCTATATTAAAAATGGTGCGGATATATTTTATGAAATTCAAAACAACCTTAGTGGAAAGTTAATTTTCTCCATATTGTTTCAGGCCTACCCAACCACTCTGCTGGGATACTGGTTCTGGAACCGGTTAATCGTTAAGTACCCGCTGTCTACTGTTGCGCCTTTAGGTTTACTCTGCCCCGTTTTTGGACTCTTTTTCAGTTGGTTATTAACTGGCGAATCGATTGGTTCAGAAAAGTTAATGGCCGCTATTATGATTTTCTCTGGGCTGGCACTTGGTATTGTTCATTTTCGCCAGAGCTTTAAGATGCTAAGAAACTCACGGATTTTTGGCATGTTAAACATATCGCGATGAACAAGTATCCAAGTTGAGACTTGCCAGCTTTCAGGCGTAGGAATCTCAATAATGTCTTCAAATTTTTTAGCCAGGATTCTCGGCATGGCGCCAATACCGCAGCCTGAAAGCACTGCCTGGTTAAGAATTTGCTGACTGGAAGCAGTCAGCACAATCTTTTGATCGGGAATATGATTATAAATCCATTCATTCCAGCCAAAGTGTAACGGGCGATCACCTAGAGCCAGAAACCTGTGCTCTAGGTGATTACTTTTGTCGGGAAGCCCATACTCTTCAATATAGGATTTGTGTGCATAGAAAACGAATTCTGTTGTGAAAAATGGCAGCACGATATTATCAGGTGTCGTTGGTTTCACACCGACACGAATTGCAATATCAGCTTCACCGTACTCTAGGTTAAAATTGCGCAGGTCCCCGATTAAATTGACAAGCATACCTGGGTGCTGGGCCTGGTACTGCCTAATGAGCGGCATCAACAAGTCTACCATTTCGCCGACAGAGGTGATGGTGAGGTTGCCTTGCAAATTCTGCTCTTTGCTTTGTAACCGCGAGGACAACTGAGAAAAATGGCTGTCCGTGACCGCTCCCAGTCGCATAACCTCCAGCCCCGCCTCCGTTGGAATATAGCCTTTGTCATTGCGCTGAAATAGTACAACCCCAAGGCTCTCCTCCAGTACATTAATATGGCGCATCACGGTGGATCTATGAATACCAATCTCCTGGGCTGTTGCACTCAGAGTGCCTAGCTTGGCCAGCTTATAAGCGGTCCTTAACTCAGTCCATTTATCCATTATTTACCTCAAGCCCCCCATGCTCAGCATGTGCAAATATGCACATCAGAGTCTCATAATCACACATTCACAGCATATTCGCTACACCATAAAATGGATTCAAATGACCTGTACACCCTCTAATGGTTGAAAAATATGGTAATTAAAGCGGAAGTATTGATAGTAGGCGGTGGTTTCGCCGGTGTGTCTGTCGCGCAAGCACTGGAAAGACATGGGCTCCATACCATTCTGGTAGACAAAAAAAATTATTTCGAAGTCACTTTTGCCACCTTGCGCAATGTAACCGATCCATCCAGCACCGGGAATCAAGCGCGCAAGTACTATAGAGACTTTTTCTATGGCCACTTCATTCAGGGAGATGTAATTGAAATGTCTGCGAAATCAGCGCGTTTGGCAGATGGAACAGAGTTACATTTCAACAGTGCCATACTCGCCTCCGGCACCCGATATCCGAGCATGCCGTTAGCCAAATCCCTTTCAGCAATGGATATTCAATCTCGGAACCAAGAACTGTTGGACGAGCACCGGCGACTGAAACAAGCAAGGAAGGTCATCGTGATAGGAGGAGGAGTCGTTGGTGTCGAATTGGCGGGAGAGATCGCACACGCTATGCCGAGAACTCAAGTAATTCTGGCACACAATAAAGAGGTCTTATTGGACAACTTCAAGCCTAAAGCACAGATCAAAGCCCAGAAACAATTAGAGAATTTAGGTGTAGAAATTCAGTTTAACAGCCGCTACCAATATCAGAATGGCTGCTATATCGATCTCAACAGCGGCCAAGCCAGCGATGCAGACCTGGTTTTTGAAGCGACTGGTGTGCTACCCAACAATGATTACCTTAAACCGCACTTAGCGCATATCCTTAATGAGCAGGGATTTGTGAAAGTCGATAACAGACTTCAAGTTATTGACGAACCAAGCTTGTATGCACTCGGAGACATTGCAGATATTGGTGAGGCCAAACTGGGCTACCTCGCCTCTCAGCAAGGTGAATACCTGGCAAAGGCCATCGCCAGAAATAGAAAAGGAAAAAGTACCAAAAGCTATAAACGAAACCCACTAATGGCACTAGTTCCCATTGGCCAGAAGCAAGGATTAGTACAGTTACCTTTCGCAGTAACAACCTGCAACCACCTCGTTCGGTTGAAGCAGAAAGACCTATTCATTAATAAGGTTTATCGTGGATTTGGCACTCAGCCAAATGCCCGGCTCTCTTAGTTCGGGCTAACTATTGTAAGTAGCTATTAATGCAGTTAACGATATGATTCTATTTTAGCCAACTGTATAAATACAAAAAATAAAATCATAAAGTGAGCATTATCAAGGACAAAAACTCACAAGTACTAACCAGGTTTATTACTTTTTTCCCTCACCAGCCAGTAGGAAACTCCCAGGGCGATAGTCACCAGGGCAATACCGACTATTTGCTCCGCGTTAACAAATTTTAAGTCGAGCACAATAACCTTCCGAGCTACAGCCATTAAGGCTGTAGCCAATACCAATTGCACCGGTATCACATTTGTACCCAGGTAGAGTCGGATATTAGTGAAAATTTCAATGGCAATAAGAACTGCGAGAAAGGCCCCAAAAGTCTCGAGGATATCTTCCATATCCAGCAATAGGAATGGCGTCTCCATTAGCCTTTCATAAAGTACATAGACGACATCCGCAATGGTCCAGAATATGACCAACACCATAAGAATGGCGAGAAATTTAACGGCATATTTTATTGCTCGATGTAATTGGTTGATCAGGGGATCAGCATGATCCTCATGTATCTCGTCATATTTCATGGGCTTCGCTCTGCCGATTGATACCGCACATTGCTTGAGTTCGACTATAGGCGAAATCCCCGTATTCAGCCGAGAGAGCTTCCTTTAGTGAGCGAGTAGTAAGAGGAATCCCGGTAGCATATTCACCGCCGGGATATTGTGAGTCGTTAAGGTAGGCAGGCTGCGTTAGAGAAGAAATACTTTACTTCGTAGTCACTACAATCCTCTGTTGCACAAAAGAAGCGGTAATTAGTGCCGATATCGCCTATATGCATGCTTTCGCCGGTTAAGGAATAATCCAACTTCGTATCAACAACCCTTGCCTCAATACCAGCAACATCACTGACAGCACAGCTATTGCTTATATTTCCCGCTGACTTGTGTTCGTTAAAGCTCTCATAATCAATGCCACCTGAGGAGGGATCATCCAGGTCCAGCCACTCGGTTGCGTAGTACCCTGGATTTACCAAGCTGTTGGACAACTTGTGCACGCCCAAAGCATTGATTTCATCACCGTGGCGCCCGTGGAAAGCAAAAATTTGCTGGGATGAAGTGGAAGAATAAGTTGTACAAGTCCCCTGCTGAGTCCCCCCGGAAATAGATGAGCCATTGCTCGACGTCAATTTAAGGTAGTAAACACTGCCCGTTTCATGTTTTTCATCGTCGACACAAATCTTAACGTCATCCAGATACTCGCTGCTGGCGGAGTTAAAACTCAGCACACTCCCCATCGAGCCACCGTCTCCATCACCGTATTCAATACAGTATTCATGATCACTGGCTATGGCATGGCTTAGGGATTGCTTAAATTCATAGCAAGCTTTAAAACCGTCAATTCGACCACCGGAACGAATCTGGACAGATTTCAGATTCATAGTACCGCTGCCGAGTAGCTTACGTTTTACCAGGTCGATTGAATCAAACGCATCACCTCCGGTACCACCCACAACATCTTTTTTGATATAACCAAAATCCGAGTAGCTGTCTTGGTTGGCGATCCAGAACCCATCAAATGGTTCGTAGTAATTCACCCACACCGAGGTAGTTACACCTTCCGAATTCCTCTTGGCATAGAGAGCGGCATTTTCCAAAGCGTTATAAGGCATTCCATAGCGATAGCCATCGGCTTCACAGACGGAGTAACCTTCACTCCAGGTTCCCGATGTACTGCTAATGTGCCAGTTTCGCTCGTCGTCCACACAGGCAAACACTCGCTCCGTACTACAGCTATAGTCGCGAATTTCTCCGTCATTACTTAACCAGGCGCAACTATTGCTGCCACTGGGAGAGTCATTCCGCCAAGACCACGTAAAATCTTCAATCTGGGGAGCTTTAGAAGCACCTATAGTGGTCGCATTGGCCTCCACCAGCGCCAACTCAAGCATGTTATACCCAGATACTGCTTTCTCCAGGATCTCACTGCCGGAATACTTGATGTCATCCTTGCTATATTCGGTTGTTGCATCCAAGGCGACACTTAAATTCCCATTGTTGTAGTGGCTGGTTGCGCTGGCATTACCGTCGATATCTGCTGTTAACTGGCTGGAATTTTGTGCAAGTGGCTCATTGGAAGTGAGGTTTCCAGATGCATCCATCTCATCCACACCGATCCAGACATTGCGTCTGAATTTCGATGTGTTTGACTCGTCATGGTAATCACACAGATTGTTATCACCAGTGTGCGGATACTCTCTGGGCACCTGAATAAATAGGATAACGTTGCGTCCCGCATCCAACACATCCTGTTTAGTCAGTGTTTGCGCCGGTAGGGAGGCGCAATCATCTTCTGTATAGCCCCAGTCGGTAGGCTTAAATACCAGATCCCCCAACCTGCTTTCAATTTTCTCACCAATCTTATTGCGGAAGTTCTGGTGGTAATCAGAATCGTAAGCCTCAAACTTTAGGAATATGACTTCATCGTTATTATCTTCAAGAAAATCCTTAATCTCATCCAGCCCATCCCCCAGCGTTGCAGCTGTACCAAACATATAAATACACATAGTGGCCTCTTCCAGGCCCATATGACACAGGTGCGGTGTTGAGCTGAAACTGGAAGCAGGGTAAGTATCATATTCGACCAGACGTATTCCCCGACTGAATAATTTCTCCGGCGCGTACCACTGGTTTACATCGGTATATACACCCTGATCCCACTGATAGGATGCATAGGCATTATGCGCTCCCGCCCACAAGGTCTTTGATAAGGGAGCCTTTGTATCAATCTGCCCCTGTAAATCCAGGCGCTTCACTTTATCATCGCTAGCATCAATTTCGCCGACAACAGACATCGAAAAACTCAAAAGCAAACTTGATACCAAACCAATTGTTTTATGCATTATTCTTTTCCTGATAAGTATCCTGATAGTTACCGCTAAAATAAAAATCCCAGTAAGTATTTCCCCTCAGTTGAATTGACCAATTGGAACAAGCGTACACACCTGTCGTGAACCGCTAAATTACAACAGTACTGACTGGTCAATTTTAGTCATTTACCCTACTTTACATTTTCATAATTTGCGCACTTTTCAGTACTGACAAACATCCATCTCCGAATTAAACATTCATAAAACTATCCGCTAGCGGGGGGCGCAAAATAGTAGCTACAGAGCATGACCAATCAGTTACGAGCTTAAGGTAGTTATGTAAACTTCTGCCATTTGTAACAGGGCCAACATAAATGACAGACCAAATGTCCCTCCAGTATTTAGGGTTCAATCACAACCTTGGAAGTAATATCACGCACGTTAAATCTTCTGGTTTAGGAGCAGAGTTTGGGCATCTAATTCATCTTTTCAGATTATTGATAGTTTCAAAATATAATTGGGACAAACCTTAAAAGAGTCGGCATCACACTCTTCAGCTAACATCGATAAAAAAATAGACGACAAGAAATCTTCTCCTTAAGGCGTAGAGTTGATTTAAAGCTAAGCCGGATTCAGGATATAAGAAGAATACAACTTAGATATTTATACTTACCAAACAATGAATTGAGCACCCAAGGAGTGGTAGGCTTATTGAAATATTACATTCATAGAACAAATAGAAACTTATAATTTCCGCCCCAGGAAAGCAGCCTTATCAAGGAGAGAGAATGAAAAGCAAGGCACTTATCATACTGAGTAGTATTCTTATCGCCTCATGTGGATCTATGCGACCGCAAAATGCAAGCAATTATCAGCAAGACCTGATCACCCCAGAAGAAACAGATAACTTTGTACTCACCGAAAGCAGCACCTTCGATGAACCCATGCTGGGAATTGCCCTAAAGTACGATAATAAGCAGTATCCTACCGATATTATCAATGTCTATGTATACCCTATCGATAGCATCACATGGGAAAATACAGATGAAATCATCTCCATTGAAATGGGCGATATCATAGATGAAGTTGACTTTGCTATAGAGCAAGGGCATTACAAGTCAAGATCACCAGAGACTATTGAAAATTTCAGTTTTAAAATCGGTGAAAAGCTATATTCTGGAAAAAAGTCATCCTTCACACTTACCAACAGAAACGATGCTGAATACTTCTCAAATAGCTATGTTTTTATCGATAAGGATAAATATATAAAGTTCAGAACCAGCTTCGACAGCAGAGCGACCGTAGAATGGAATGGCGACTCAGCAGTGAAAGAAATACTGCCTGAAATAGTTGTTCCCGACGAATCTGCGTACATGAAGAACCTGAGAGCGGAACACCAAAAAGAAATCACTAAGAATCTGATAAAATCACTATTCCAAGCTTCTCAAGAACCACAACCTAACACAGAGTAATTTCTCAACTAACTTAATAGCAATTGCGACAAATCCGACTCTGTAAGAGCTGATGGCTACTAGGTGCCGCTTAGCACCAGAGAATTGCAAGCGGCACGCTTTAACTGAAGTCTCCTGTACTTCAACGGCATGAAAGCACACTTCTTCCCCCATTGGCAGGAGATTAGCCCTAGACATCTCCAATTCAGATTTTTAAACAAATCTCACTAAAACCCACTCCAACTGGCGAATAAATTTCTCAGGTGGTTGAGATAATACTGGCACTTCGGCGTCTATGATTAAGGAGGCACTAAGGAAAGGAAATTCGAATCATGAGCAAAATCCTGCCTCCAATTCTTGCTCTTCTGCTCGCCGCATTTGTTTTAGGCGCGCAAGCCAACAACTATGTCAGTAAGGATAGTCAAGCCACTTCGCCTCTCGGATGTATCAGTGCCACATCAGTACTATCTACCCATACACCGACAGATATTACTGCTGCCGCCAAAACATGTACCGAACAATCCAAATTTGATGAGGCAGCTGAGTTGTTAATGGTTGCCAGTGCCTTTGCTTATTTCGACACACAGAGGGTTAGCGACAAAACCGGGCACAATGTATTAAGAGTGATTTTCAATAAAAAATTTAATTCGATGCCAGAGGGAGATCGAAAAAAACTATTCGCCAGCATTAACTCTCTTGATCAGGGCGGCGCAAGGAAGCTGGAAGTTTGTAATTATTTGACAGCCTCAAAGCCGCCATCCTATATACCAAGCTATATGATTTCCCATGGGTTAAGAAAATTTACAGGCGTTACTGAAGCCCCCCTGATAAAAGATTTTGATGCCGATCAAAGCTGGTTAAACTCAATGGTGTTTGTCAAATGCCGCAGTTAATCGGTATCTTGTTGCATAGAGACGAAATACCTATATCAGGCTCACCTTTGGGCTGAATATAAGCATCCAAGGCAGTAAAGATTCCCACGACGTAAATACTGGCCATCTAGATGGTCTCAAACATATTCGGCCACCGCAAGTCTGGCATTTCCCTGACACTTGGCTAAATCGCCACCTCAAGAGCTCCCTTTGCCACTATTTACCAAGCGCAAAGTTTCAGGCATGATTTTCCCATAGCCGAAATTTTCTCTAATCGGATTAATGGGAAGAACTGTGAAAGAAAACGGAATGCTCTTTTTATTTTGTGGAAAGATGGGCGCAGGAAAAAGTACAAAAGCTGCGGAGATAGCACAAACTACAGGAGCTATTCTTATTTCCGAAGATGAGTGGCTGTCTAATTTATATCCCCATGAGATCTGCTCACTCTCCACTTACATAGAGTATTCTGCAAGATTAAAACCAATGATCAAGTCACATACTCAGAATATCTTAAGGAGTGGCATCTCGGTAGTACTGGATTTTCCCGGCAATACAAGAAAACAAAGATCTTGGTTCAAAGAGATATTTCTGGATAACCTCTTTCCCCATCAATTAATCTATCTTAAAGCCGATGATAAATTATGTTTACAGCAAATTGCCCAAAGGCAAAAATCACATCCAGAACGAGCCGCCTTTGATACCCCTGAGACCTTCAAACAAGTTAATAAGTACTTTGAAGAACCTTGCCAGTCAGAGGGATTCAATATTGAGGTAGTCCATCAGGGAGGCATTTAAACGTACCCACTCCCCCTAACAATTGGGAGCAACCTCTGCTGGACTCTCTTTCCGTTTGCGCTATCTCCTCCAGTGTTGGAGAAACTAAAGGAAGCCTAAGTCTCGATGCTGGCCCAGTATTTTGAGTCCCTGTGCACCCGTTATTTGACTAGCCGGTTCCAAGCGGATTCAGAAAGGCCCGACTCAGGCTGATGTACCTTTGCTTTGCCCTATATTTCGATTATTATAGAAATATAGAAATTTGGAGGTAACTCATGATGCTACCGAACCACACCCCCAGCAATATTCTTAATCGCCTGGTGGACTCCCCTCCCAATGGTGACCCTACCAGGATTCTGGTGTTGTACGGATCCCTGAGACCCAACTCCTTTTCGCGTCTATTGGCCAACCAGGTTGTTGAAATATTGCAGCATTTTGGTGCCGAGGTTCGCTTGTTTGACCCTGTCGACCTCCCTCTTTACGACGGCACCAGCCAGGATCACCCCAAGGTGCAGCAACTACGCGAGTGGTCTGCCTGGAGCCAGGGTCAAGTGTGGATTAGCCCGGAAATACACGGAAATGTCTCTGCCGTTTTCAAGAATCAGATCGACTGGCTACCACTGGACCAATCTGCGAGCCGGGCAACCCAGGGAAAAACCCTGGCGGTCATGCAGATTTCCGGTGGCTCACAGTCATTCAATACCGTCAACAATTTGAGGGTCCTCGGCCGCTGGATGCGCATGTTTACGATTCCCAACCAATCCTCTATTGCCAAGGCCTGGCAGGAATTCGATGAACAAGGGCACCTCAAAGATTCCCCATTCCGGGACCGGGTGATTGACGTTCTGGAAGAGCTGGTAAAAACCACCATTTTGTTGCGTGGCCAGGGTAACTATCTGACCGAGCGGTACAGCGAGAACAAATCAGAGGTGCAGTCAGCTTCGACAACATCTATTCAGACCTTGGTGGCTGAAAGCGGTGTCGCAGAACCCAGCTAAAAGTACTGGCATTTCGCTGCCGAAGGTCCACATTTAGCAAAGGTCCATATCTAGGGAGCCTTTGAGTAACTCCGTGATGCCTCTGGCATGCAGAGCGGTTCACAATCAAGGCGCGGCTTCGCAGGAATGTCTAGGCCTTTCAAGAAGTCGCAACGCGGAGTGTGAATCGCTCTGCAAGCCCCGAAGGGCGGGCCTTGAAGGCCGCATCTGCTGCGTTGCAGCTCTTGCAAAGGGCTACGGCCATTCGCGGCGAGCTGCGCCTAACATCTGCAGCCTTCAAGACCCGCAGAGGTATTACGGAGTTACTCAAAGGCTCCCTAGCTATGGACCACTAGATGATAGGAACTCCGATAAGGATCTCGTCAATGAGTTTTTCCCTGGACCCGGACTTTTCAAGCGCCCTTGGCAAGTTTGGCGACTTGCTGGATACCTTGGCAGAAGCGCCTATTGGGGATGTGGATACTCGCCGTAAGAATGGAGCCGTGGTCACTCAAGCACTATTTCAGGGTCGCAATTTTCCATCAGATGTTTCCTTTCGGGACTTTACTCTAAAGAGTTCAGACCAAGAGGAGATCCAGTTACGCTGGTACCAAAAGGAGAATAGCAAGCCAGGCTCCGCCATTCTCTACATTCATGGCGGTGGGCTCATCTGCCACGATATCTCACGGTACGACTTGGTCATCGCCAAATACGTAGCTGCCAGCGGCGTCCCATTTTTATCAGTTAATTACCGAAAGTCTCCGGAGTTCCCCTACCCTATACCGATTGATGATTGCTATCGGGCATTCATTTGGCTGGTACAGCACTCACAGGAACTCTCCATTGATCCCTCGCGAATTGGCATCATGGGAGATAGTGCCGGAGGGGGGCTGGCTGCAGCCCTGACAATTGTCGCCCGTGACAAAAAAGGCCCGTCCCTGGCACGGCAGATATTGTTATACCCAATGCTGGACGACAGAACGGTTACTCCCGATCCCCAGTTATTGCCATTTATTATCTGGACCTATGAAGATAATCTCACCGGCTGGACCGCTTACCTGGGCAATCAGGTGGGCAGCCCTGCGGTCAGTCCTCATGCAGCCCCTGCCCGCCTGCAAGATGCCAAGGGTCTACCGCCAGCATTTATCGATGTTGGCGAGCTAGATATTTTTCGCGATGAGGATATGCAATACGCCCAATTACTCACCGATGCCGCTGTTAGCACGGAGCTCCACGTTCGACCTGGCGTGATTCACTCTTGGGAGCTATTCGCCCCGGACATTCCCGTCTCACAGCGCGCTCTTGCAGATCGAGTAAGAGTCATCCAGGAAATCTAAGCGAGCACGATGCACCCGACTATGGAACAGCAAAAACAGAGACTATTTGATAGTCACTTCCACATCATAAATCCCAAGTTCCCCCTATTCCCAAATCACGGCTATTTACCGCCAACATTTACCGTGGACGACTATCAACTCAAGTTACAAAACTACCAGCTAGTGGGGGGCGCTGTAGTTTCCGGCTCATTCCAGAAGCTGGATCAAACCTACCTTATTGATGCCCTGGAAAAGCTGGGCAAAAGCTATGTTGGGGTCACACAGCTATCCGCCGACACTCCCGACAACACCATTTTGTCACTCCACAAACATGGAGTCAGAGCCCTACGCTTTAATTTGGTACGGGGTGACTCGGAACAGATCGGTTTTATCGATACCCTTGCCCAGCGAGTTTTTGACTTGGCAGGCTGGCATGTCGAACTATATGTTGAAGCCTCTGCATTAACCCCTCTCTATAGTAAATTGATCGCGTTACCAGCCGCCTCCATTGATCACATGGGAATCACTAAGCAGGGTTTTCCCATCTTGCTCAAACTGGCAGAAAAAGGGGTAAAGGTAAAAGCGAGCGGCTTTGGCCGCCTGGATTTCGACCCCGCAGCGGCAATTGTCGACCTCTACCAGGCCAACCCACATTGCCTGATGTTTGGCTCCGATCTTCCCTCTACCAGGGCACCGCGCCCCTTCAAACCTGAAGACATTTTGTTAACTCGCGACACCCTCGATGAAGCACAAGCAGAAAATGTCCTAGTAAAAAATGCCTATCAATTTTATTTAAAAAAATAATGGAATGAGGGGGCAGTACCAGGAACTGAGTTCTTCTTCTGCTGTCATTCACTACGCTGTATTTTCTAAAAGCGCACGACACGCCTAAATTCGTGCACTTCTCTATACCCACTCAATTCATGCTATAGCAGTGTAATCTCGGGTCATCGATCATCTTTATAAATCACTGGCAATTAAAACATGCGAATTGTAGGATGCGCCGAATATTTCAGACCACAGGGAATCTGGAAGATACAGTGCAGGAGGTTGTAGTGAAAGGACTGGTAACAGTTATTTTTTCCCTATTTGTGCTATCCGGATGTACCGGCATTGGCACAAAACCCCTGGGAGAAAAAGAGGTAGCGTTAGGCGTAGATACTGAGCAATCCATTAAAAAGAAGCTCGGTAAGCCTTATGAAAAAGGCGTATTTGTAAAAAACAATCAACAAATTTTAACGCTCGCTTATGCGTATCCCACTACTGGCAAAAAGGCGGTTAGCGAAAATATTAGCGGCACCCGTAACCAGGGTTTCTACTTTTATAACGATAAATTAGTTGGGCAGGATTTTGTCAGCTCTCTCGCTGAAGATTCCACCGATTTTGATGAGTCAAAAGTACCACTTATCAGCGAAGGCCAAACCAGTATTCTCGAAGCTCTGGATTTATTGGGCAAACCCTCCGGCGAATATCAGTACCCACTGATTAGCAATAAATCCGAGAAAGCCAAAGTGTATATGTATAGCCAAACCAATAAGGCTATTTTCCAACCGGCCTCTTATCAAAAAGTATTGATTCTCAGTTACAATACTGATGGCATCATCACGAACGTGAATTTTGCAGAATTAGGCAATAGAAATTTAAGCGAGCAATAAATCATTTCTCAGACAGGGGAGCCTTATCCGCTGGCTTCCCTGAAACAAATAAAAGGCACACCACCAGTCCCACCATCGCCAGATAGGCATTAACCGTGAAAGCGCGATCGATCCCCGTAGAAATATCGGGAGCCATTGCCACAATTGTGGTATTCATACCCAAGCCTATTGCTCCCCCACCAATCTGAAACATATAGAGAATTGCTCCCGCCAAGCTCGCTCGCTCCGGCGCTACAACCGTAATTGCGGCAGTAGTGATAGCAGAATAAAACAGACCAATACCCGCCCCGAGAACCACCAGTCCCGGTACCATTTGCAAAAAAGTTGTTTCTTTATGCAAATGAGAAAGCATAAACATACCGATACACATGGCAATGGTGCCCGCTGAGACAATCGTTTTTGCACCGAGCGTTTCGTAGAGCCCACCGGCAATAAAAGACACCAAACCAAATGAGACCATCATAGGAAGTAGCCCCATTCCCGAATACATCGCCGAGTGATTATGGACCTTACTCAAGTATTGGGGAACGTATACAAGGGCAGCAAAGAACACCACAGACAGCAACAAGGTAGCTATACCTGCGGCAAAGAAACCGTGATTCGTTGCTACATCTACGGGAATTAACGCATCTCTGCCCACATGGCGCTCAACCAGGATAAACGCCCCCATAAACAGCAAGGTGGCTAGTGCCAAGGCAATAATCACCGGGCTCTTAAAGCCGATATCCACGACTAAATCCAGCGCCAACAGAAGGCAAAACAGCGATGTGGTCAGGGTGATTACACCACCGTAATCAATACGCTCAGTGACATTTTCCGGTGTGTCATCCGGGATAACCTTCCAGCAGACCCAAAATGCCAATGCAGCCACCGGCAAGTTGATAAAGAAAATCCAGCGCCAGCTCAATAAGTCTGTAAGAATGCCCCCCAATACCGGACCAATTGCATTCGCAGCGGCACACATGCCCATCACCAAGCCCCCGGCAAAGCCCGAGCGGTCCTCCGGCAACATCCCGTAGATCAGCCCCAGGATTGCCGGCCACATAAGGGCACTACCGGTCCCCATCAATCCCCGCGCCGCCAGCAGCATTGGAATATTGGTAGCTATGCCACCGAGGAGGGAGAAAAATGCAAAGGCGGCCATGCCGATGAAAAAGATTTTGCGCCGGCCAAACATATCCGCCAAACGCCCGCCCGAGATCAGCAGTATCCCAAAAGCCAATGTATAGCCGTTGATAATCCATTGGGTGGTGGTGATATTGGAGTTGAAGTCTTTTTCGATGGCTGGAATTGCTACGGAAAACGCAGTGAGGTCATTCCCGATCAGAAAAATTGCCAAGCTTAGGGCAAACAGTCCCAGTACCTGAATTCTGGTCAGTTTAGTTTTCTCATCTGCCATGTTTCGAGTCCAGCCACAGAGTTCGGTTTTACAAGTGTGGCTCAAACTCGAGAAACGGCAGGGACACTAACTATGGCCCCTGCTGGCAAACAAAATGGTGAGGGCCTGCGACTAACGCTCACCTGAAGTGTCTTGAAAGAACTCCTCTACAGGCTGGTAATCCGGATTGGCACCACAAGAACCCCGCACTACCAACTCGGTAGGTAGTACATCTGGCATCGCCGGTTTTCCAGAGAGAAGTTCCATCATTTTCTCCACCATCAATTCGCCACCTCGGTGGATGTTCTGGCGCACGGTTGTCAGAGGAGGGGTAAAAAACGGCGCGATTGGGATATCGTCAAAACCCACTATGCCAACATCTTCCGGCACCTTATAGCCACGGGCCTGTAGCGCTTTTATCGCTCCCATAGCGATACTGTCACTGGCGGCGAAAATGCCATCAAAACTAAGCCCTTCCTGCGCAACCAGGTCGATAATGGATTGATAACCACTTTCACTGGAGAAGCCTGCAGCCAACTGCCTGGTCGTGCCAGACAGATCAGCCTCATTGAGCGCGGCACAGTAACCTTCAAAGCGCCCATTGACCTCCGGGTGAGCTGTGTCACCGAGAAAGAGAATTCGCCGCCGCCCCAAGTTCATTAAGTGCTCGGTGGCCTGACGCCCACCCATTTGATTGTCACTACTGACGATACAATATTCGGCCCCCTGCCTTGAGGTCCCTCCCCAGACAACAAGAGGGTCCCCCTGCTGCTGCAGATCACGAAGTGGGGTATCGTCTACCCCCTGGCCAATCACAATAACGCCATCAGCCCGCCTGGAACTCATCAGATAAGAATGCCAGTCCGAGCGGCTGGCGATACTGCTGGAAAACAGTAAATCGTATTTATGCACCGCGAGGCGATCGGCAATTGAACCAATCATATCGATCATAAATGGATCAGAAAATGTCTGGCCGCCACTGCGCCCCGTATTAATCACAACCGAAATTGTATGGCTGCGTTGCAGGCGTAAGTTTCGCGCGCTCTCATTGATTTTGTAATTCATGGAGCTCGCGATTTTTTGAATACGCTCGCGAGTCTTTTCGTTAATCAATGGATTATCGTTCAGCGCTCTCGAAACAGTAGATTCAGAAACTCCCGCCAACCGAGCAATATCGGACATGGAAACGGGAGAGGAGGACCCCTTGGGCATGGCGTACTTCACCTTGTTCGCGGGAAAAATGCCATCTTAGGCCCGTCGCCCAAGTTTGTAAAACCACCCCCCTACCCAGCCAGGGGGGCTGAGGCCTCAAGCGTCTCATCCCCCCGCTCTACAGCGCGACGGAAAAAGAACAGGGTAATCAGAATCACTGTGATGGGTACCAAGGATAAGTAGAAAGCCACCTGGCCATCAAAGGCCTCGAAAACCGACCCGGTAATCAGTGAGCCAGTTGTACCGCCCAGCGCAGAAAAAATTACCAGTAAACCTGTCATTGCAGAGTGCTGGTGGGTGGGCAATGAACTGAGCATCACAGAATTGATAGCGGGATACACAGGTGCCATAAACAAGCCAATCAGCGGTAAAACAAAAGCCGCCACTGGGGCACTAAGCCAGTTTACATCGGGATTCGCCACAATATTACTCGCCAGGGGCAGGCTAACGACCACCAGTAATCCCATCGCAACTAAGCACACATTAAGCATCGGGTACCAGTGTACTTTGCGCATCATCACACCGGCACCAAGTCGCCCCAACGCCAGCCCTGCGGCAAAGATACTTGCAGCCTGAACACTCATCGCAGCGGGCAGCTTAAGAATTTCATTATTAAAGGTCGGCAACCAACTTCCTATCCCCTGCTCAATCAATACATAGAAAAATACGGAGATCACGTAGATGTATACCAGAGGTTTGGCCATCAACTTTATCATCGCGATAAAGTCCTGTTTCGGGCTAGCCTCTTCGATTCGCGCCCCGGATTCATCCAGCTCTGTGCACCAGAGCAATACAAATGCAATCACACAGACCACCGCCAGCACCCAATACACATTGAGCCAGGCAGTCGACCCTTGGTTCGATGAATCAATAAAAGCGCTAAATAGCCAGTAGCCACTGAGAACCCCCACCATAAACACCCCCTCCAGGGTGTTTAGAAGGCTCGCATGTGCGCTGCGGCCCTGCGCTAACAATCCCACGGTGGAGTATGCGGCAACCTTTACCAATGCGAACGCAACACCCACGGACAAGAACAGTAACTTCGCCGTCCAAAACCCGGGTAACAGGGGCATAGCTGTACAAGCCAGGGTGACAATTGCCAACCCCGCCAGCATCGCCCGCTTAAACCCCAGTCGGGGAAGCTGGGAGGCAATCAGGAAAGACACTATACCGATGGGGATATCCTTGAACCCCTCGAGCACACTCGCAGCAGATTTACTTACCCCATAGGTATTGATTACCTGCAGGATCACCGTGCCTACGCTGTTCAACAAAATGGCAAAGACAAAGTAGATAGCGAATAGAGATAAGAGTATGCGCTGATTCTTCATAGTGGATTCTATCTGGCTCTATGGTTTAGGCAGTCAGCCGTACCAACCTGTTATTGTACATTTTTTACCCAGACTTTGTGGAGAAAGGCGACTCCGCCCCAATGCCTGTAGATACCCAGTATGTATCAGTCAGACAAAAATTTGCAATCGTTTGCATAAAAACCAATGAAAATTTGGGAATGCCTTATGCCGATCAGTCACAAAACAACTGGCGATTGACCCTGGGTCAAAAAATAATCCATATTTTTCAGTATCTTACAGACTTTTCGGAGATAAAAATCAGGTCTATCTTCCAGTAACAGCCAGGCTTAATCTTAGACTTGCAATCGATTGCAAAAAGACATCAACTACGGATAGACTGAATGCCAGTTGCCGAAGGCCCAGTAGGCCCGGCCCTAGGACCCAATCTCCAATCCAGTGAAAGTGGTATGAAGCAAAAACAACAAATCAAACACAAGATCCACCCCTGGGACTTGGTGGAGGACACCTTCCAGCCCGAAGATTACAGCCTCAATGCCACCCTATTCTCCCTCGGTAATGGCTATATCGGCTTGCGCGGTACCTTTGAGGAGGGTTTCGATCCAGAACCCTTTACAGATGGTTGCTACCTAAATGGAGTCTACGCCAGCGAACCTATCACCTATGGTGAGTCTGCTTATGGCTACGCGCGCAACAACCAGAGGATGTTGACGGTTCCCGACGGTAAGACCATTTATATCAGCTTGGATGGAGAACGCTTTAATCTCGCCCAAGGCGAGCTGCTCAACTACGAGCGTCGCCTGGACATGGCCGCGGGGATCAGCGAGAGAAAACTCACTTGGCGCTCCCCAAAAGGAAAAACCATTGAACTCAAAGTGCAGCGCCTGGTTTCCCTCAGTGAGAAAAACCTGTTAGCTCTGCAACTGGAACTCACACCCATCAATTTTGACGGAGAGGTACACCTGCAATCCTGCCTTGATGGTGACCTTGCCCAAGCAGAACGCAGTGAGGACCCACGCCTAGCCTCCCCTATTGATCGGGGAGATATCGAATGGCTGGAAAATACAGCTGAAGATGGTTATTTGGCCCTGCCTCTATCCGTTAAGAGCAGTGGCTTCTCTATACGATGCGCAGCCCTGCACCTTTGTGAGAGTGACAGCGATTACACGTCCAATAATCTCCGCAGTGAAGACTGCGTCTCGATTGACTATCGCTTTGCTGCCCGCCGCAACACCCCTATTCGCCTAACCAAGTACGTCGCTTACTTTGCACAGCAAAATGCTGAGCCGATATCAGCAGGCGAATTGCATCATTACCTGGAGCGCTGTGCGGCTAAAAGTTTTGCGGACCATATCGAAACCCAGCGTATACAAATGGACAATTTCTGGCTTGAGTCCGATATTCAGGTCAGTGGAAATGACGCCCTGCAGCAGGGAATACGCTTCAACCAGTACCACTTGTTCCAATCCCTAGGTCGGGATGGCAATACCAATATTGCAGCCAAAGGACTTTCCGGTGACGGCTATGACGGCCACTATTTCTGGGATACAGAAATCTATGTACTACCGTTTTTCCTCTACACCCAACCCGAATTAGCGCGCGGCCTACTGGAATACCGCTACTCAATCCTCGATGCCGCACGAAAAAGAGCGAGGGAGATGTCGATTCAAAAGGGAGCACTGTTTCCCTGGCGCACCATCGGCGGTGAGGAGTGCTCAGCCTATTACCCGGCAGGCACTGCGCAATACCATATCAATGCGGATATTGCCTACGCCGTACGACATTACTGCCGGGTTACCGGTGATGTCGATTTTCTGCGCAACAAGGGCGCAGAAGTCGTGATAGAAGGCGCGCGTATGTGGTTGGAGATTGGCCACTTCAACGCACTTCGCGACAACCAATTCTGTATCAATGAAGTTACCGGACCAGACGAATACACCGCCCTGGTTGACAATAATTTCTACACAAACCTGATGGCCAAGGCCCATCTTGAATATGCTGTTGAAGTATTACAGTGGTTAAAATCATTCGATCCTGCAGCGTGCGATGAGTTAACCCAGCGTATTCAACTCGGCAAACAGGAAATTGATAACTGGGCCAAGGCCGCAGAAAGCATGTATCTGCCCTACGATGAAAAGCAGGGTATACATTCTCAAGACGATAGTTTTCTAAACAAACCCCGCTGGAATATTGCCGAAACGCCTGCCGATCAATTCCCGCTGTTACTTCACTATCATCCCCTGGTGATCTATCGACACCAAGTTTGTAAGCAGGCGGATGTCGTTCTTGGCCTGTTACTGGAGAGTTCAGAATTTTCAATTGAGCAGAAGCGTCGGGATTTCGACTTCTATGAACCGCTCACCACGCACGATTCCACTTTATCCGCTTGTATTCACAGCATTATTGCCAGTGAAGTTGGGTATCCGGATAAAGCGCTGAACTATTTCCAGCAAGTTGCGCGAATGGATCTGGATAACCACCACAACAATACCCAGCACGGCATACACACTGCCTGCATGGGGGGTACCTGGATGTGTATGGTCCAGGGATTTGCAGGAATGCGCCTGCACGGCAATGAACTCAGCTTCAATCCATATCTGCCCAATGGAATGGACGGCTATCGTTTCCGGTTGCAATTCCGTGGCCGCACGATCGCAGTCGATGTCGATTCTTACAGCGCCAGGTACACCTTGGTGAAAGGTGAAGCACTCAGTCTTCATCACGGCAAGCAAATTCTATTCCTGGAGACACCAGGGCAAACAGAAACCATTCAAATAGCACCGATGGAGGAGGTATCCTGATGATCTATCGTGCAGCAATTTTTGATCTCGACGGCGTTATTGCAGACACCGCACGTCTCCACCTGATCGCATGGCAACAGCTGGCTGAAGGGCTCAACCTTCCCTGGACAGCGGATACTGAAGAGCGCTTAAAGGGCCTGGAAAGAATGGCTTCCCTTGAGGTGATTCTCGGGGAAAAAAGCAGCAATTACACTGAAGAAGCAAAAATCGCACTGGCTGCAAGGAAAAACAGCCGCTACCAGGAATTAATCCGCAGCCTCTCTCCCGCAGACCTGTTACCGGGCGCCGGTGAACTGCTCGCATGGTTAAATTCTCAGCATATTCCGGTCGGCCTCGCCTCAGCGAGTAAAAACGCACCGGCGGTATTGGAAGCCCTGGGAATATCCCGTTGCTTTTCTGTTATTGCAGACCCGGAAAAATCTGCACCTAAACCTGCACCAGATATATTCCTAGCCGCCGCCAAAGGTCTCGGAATTGATCCAGAGTTTTGCATTGCTTTTGAGGATGCGCCCGCTGGAGTCAGTGCAATTAAGTCCGCTGATGGCATGACAGCTGTAGGCATAGGTAATCCAGATTCGTTAAAAGACGCTGACTATACGCTGGACAGTTTGGAACAATTTGTGCCAAATGATTTCTTTCTATCAGTACTAGCAGAATCGGGTATGCGCCAAAATAAAGACTTAGCTGTTAACGAATAAAGTGAGATAAGCACAAGAGTGAAAGCCTATTTATAGAGCAAGCATTTAGCCCCGATAGAGTCTTTCTACCAAATTGCTATTCCATTATTAATAGCTAAAGGCTGCTACTTCTCTACAACTTACATATTACTATGGAGATGTAAAAAGTAGCAGCCATACCGATTAGAGACATTCAACCTCTAATTTTCAAAGCAAGCGCCCTCGACAACATCAGCCGTATTCCCAACCCAAGAGTTCACACATGGGAAGTTGTTATCGCCAAGGTCCGCATTATTATTGTTAGTCGCTTCATTACTAACGATGGTATTACCTTCTTGACCGTCATCGCAAACAAAAGTATCTCCTGGTAAATAAACACCAGTTGCAGTATTAGTAATTTCCACTCCATTGCCTTCTACAACATTTTGCGAGATAACATTCCTATCACTACAAACAATCACTCCATACTGATCAAAACCAGATACCATATTCGACAAAATATAAGAGCTGTCCGCACCCACTTGAAGAATTACCCCCCAGGCTCCACTAGCACTGGTAGATGTAGATACTTCATTTGCAATAAGTGTAGAATTACTGCCGTTTATAGCTACTCCAATTTCCGTAGTTTCAGAGATTACCGAGTTAGACAATGTATTATTGTCTGACACAAAAGCCACTGAAACGGCATTGCCCTCAAAGGCTATACCTGTCACCGTATGCGCCCCGCTTCCTATTGCCTCTACACCGAACCCACAACCTTGCACCTTGCCATCTGATAAAGCTCCCCCAGTGACAACAGCTCCAGTGCCATCTAGAAATATCCCATCAACATCAAAATCACACTCAATAGTAAATCCATTTAAATCAAGATAACCACCAGGTCCGACGACCGTCAGTGCAAGGTCAAACGCTGATGAACAAGACAAATCCTCAGTGAGAACTTCGGCTGTAGTAATGACATCACCACAGGAGACATCAGCCTTTGCGCCAGTCGGCATCGCCACCAAAGTGCTAACCGCCAAACAATACAACAAATAAAAACACCTTCTAACAAAATGAAATTTCATAGAATATCCTTAAAAAGCCAGCTTATAACTTCCCGAACAGAATTCGACAAAATCTATACTGGTCTGGATTAGAGAAAGGTCCATGAGAAATTACTCTCATTAGAATGGCTGTCACTTTTAACATTAACAGTAAGGGTAAGGACTACATCACAGCCTATAAAAGCATTCTCATACCAGGTGTAAGAGCAATAAAAAACCAAAAAACAATATAAGGGTTACATTTGAAGAAATTACACTTCAACATAACAGGCTGCAAGATGAATTACTTACAACCTTCGAGAGTTATAACTCCCACTTAAAAAGCCAAGTAATTTAGAATTCACCTTATGGGTCAATACATGCGCCCTCAACAACATCAGCCGTATTTCCAACCCAAGTATTAAGACAAGGTTCTGGATTGAAATCTGCCAGATCAGCAGTATTATTATTTGTCGCCACATTACCAACAATTACATTGCCACTTTGCCCTTCTAAGTTAGAGTTAGAGCAAGGCGATTCCAGATAAGGCAATTCAATGCCAAAAGTATTAACTATACTGCCATTACCCTCAACAATATTTTGGGCAATCAAATTATTATCACTGCAGATTTGCATACCATTAAAGGCGAAATTAGTTACCGTATTAAAAAATAAAACTGTATTATCGGCATCATCCCCCAACAAAATGCCATCTCCAGTAACAATATTATTCTCAGCCTGTATGAGATTACTTACAATACTTCCATTCGCCCCCGCAATTATCACTGCATAAGGACCTGAAACAACATTAATTGTTGAATTAGAGAGCGTATTATTATCAGACACAAAAACAACCCCCTCACTCCCATTAACAGTCATCGTTATCCCTGTGATAGTATGCCCTCCATCCCCCTCTGCCACGACGATACACGAATTCAGATTACCACCCAAAGAAGCATTATCAGATAATACGCCCCCCTTACCATTCAGGATAATTGCCGCCTCATTACACTCATATGAATATCCATTCAAGTTAAGGCTTCCAGAGGGACCCTGGATTATCAATCCGCTTTCACAAAATAAGTCCTCAGTCAGAATCTCCGCTGTAGTTATAGTATCCCCGCAGGAGACATCTGCATTTACACCATAAGATGTTGCCAAAATGGATCCTGCCAATAACAAACCAATCAAGCCTAAAGGCTGTTTGGTATTACTAGTTTTCATACAATCCCCTTCAACAGTATTATAAACGTCCACCTACAAAATAGACTTACCCCATATTGGCTCAATTTTAACAATCAGCCATGAGAAATTATTCTTAACGTAAAAACTATCAAGCAAAAAGGCATTACGTTTAAATAACCAAGTATCAGCATCATTAATAACAATTGAACAGCTTGACATCACAACAACATTCAGCTCCGCCAATCAGTATAACCCTCATTAAAAACTCCACTTATATTTCCAAGCAGGATTTCAAATAGGGGAAAGATAAATTTATACCTTCCACAACTATAGGAGAGGGCTCAATACTGTTAGGCAATCTAAAAGCGGTTCAGCAAAAGGCTATTGCTAAATAAATCTTGCCAGGGAGGAATCTATCTTTCGGATAAAATCCGTTATTGGATCATCAACATCTATCAATTTAAAGTCACAAAATTCGAACCCAGGCCCCACCGAACAGCCCACAAGCACGGGGCCTGAAATTGGCTCTGCAGCCTGCCAAGCGCCAGCAGGAACAACATGGCAAAATGTATTATTTTCTGCAGAAATTTCAACCTTTTGCAAACAGCTATCCTCCTCAGTCCAAATATAGAGATATAAGCCGCCCCCCTTATATAAGTTCCAAATCTCATCAGATTCGACCCGGTGAAATTTCGACACTTCACCTTTCTGTAGGGAGAAGTAAATATGCGTCAATGCGCTTCGCTTCTGCCCATCCTCTCTTGTTACTATTGAGTTCGACTTAAACACCTGAAGAAACTTCCCGCCTTCAGGGTGATTAATTAAGTTATCAGGCTTCATGGATTAATCAGCACCTTGTAATCAGAGTTAGAAATATGTCTGATATTACATTACCACATAATGCATCAGTGAAATTTAATCCTTATAGAACAATAAGCAAAATGATTGAGCGGATACGAATTGAACACAGGCTCACCCAGATTACTTTAGGATGAGCCTTGCAGACAGCTCTAATTTAAGCAGCTGGGGTTAGCAGTAGTAAAAGTATTTCCAAGCCAAACATTGGTATTACTACACGCATTTGCATTTAGTTCTTCCAAGTCAAAATCCGTGTTACTCTCAGATGTATTGTTGAGAATATAATTAAAAAACTGATTATCCGCTTCCATATAGATACCTACCGAACCATTCATCTCAGAGGTATTCTGGCTATAGTTACCGAAACTGGAATCAGCAATATAAATTCCATATCGATTATTGTCATAAATATAATTCTGGGTTAAATTTGGGGCATCACCATCCAACTGAATCCCATCTAACAAATTACTTTCGATATTATTCGAAATTAAGGTATTTCTTAGCCCAGTAACTAATACACCAGTATTACCATTGCCATTAGCACTTGAATTAGTAATTAGATTGAAGTCACTCGATACCGCCAACCCTACAAAGTCATTATTGTTTGCAGAAATATTGGTTACATTATGAAATCCGTCACCAGCCAATCTAACCCCTGTCTGGCAGAATGATATAGTACCTGCGCCCTCCAAATACCCCACAAGACCGACAACATCTATGCCTATTGCAGAATTATTGTCACAAGTAATGGTATGACCATTCATATCCAGGCCACCAGTTGGGCCAACAATGGTTATCGCGATATTATCTGTACATACCAAATCATCATCCAAAACTTCTCGAGTGTAAATGGTATCGCCACAATCAACCGCCGATGCAAGCCCGGATATTAGCAAGCAAGAAACACCTGAAAATATAGATAAAGTACACTTCACACCTTGTAATTGCCCTATAGCCATCTTACTACCCTCTACAAAATCAGTTAATAATGACCGTCTCCTGAACAGAGTGTGATCCAGCTTGCTGAAAGGGCTATAAGAAATTTCTCTTAAAGAAATGGCCACTAAGTGTGGCGTATACATATCTATTAATGAGAAATAGTGGCTATCCGTGCCACTTACCTAAAATGCTAGAAAGCAGTGTTAGATATGGAGCCAGCGAACCTATGTATGCGCAATTAAGGGATTAACACGAATTATCCGCCTTTATCCTTCCCCATAAAGGACTCTGCACGAATCTACCGCCAGCCTCATTAGTATTATTGGACTTTGTCTCAAGCAGCTTTGACACCTTTAATAGTATAAATCAGCGGAATCTCATGCCCTTTAAAAGACAGGTAGTATTTCCCCTTCTCACGCTCCTCCATGCCATCAAAACAGTTGTAAGGACTATACGGGTATTCTTTTAGTTGGGCGATTTGAATACCATACTTTAACAATGCACTCACAACATCGCTAATCGGATGTGACCAGGTGGCTAGGGTAGACTTGTCACCCCGATCATTCTCTGTATAGGTACCCTGCTCTTCAATATCTGGATCGGCTCGATGAAAATATGTGTAACCAGAGAAAATATCATAAAATGGATGAAATTCTGCGATGTAGAAAGTCCCCCCCGGCTTTAAGCATTGAGCAACAACTGATGCCCACCGCTCGATATCCGGCAACCAACAGAGTGCACCGTAGGAAGTAAAGACGATATCAAATTCTTTATTATTTAACTCTCCAAAACTGTAGATATCATTGCAGATAAACTCTCCATGTAAACCTGAGCGGTCAGAAAGAGCCTGTGCTTCAGTAATGGCTACAGAAGAAATATCAACTCCCGTCACCTTCGCTCCCAATCGAGCCCAAGATAAGGTATCCAAGCCAAAGTGACACTGTAAGTGAAGTAAACTTTTTCCAGACACATTACCTATATCTGAAAGCTCAACTTCATTTAAAGTAGATTTTCCGCTTAGAAATCCATCAACATTATAAAATTCAGACTTCACATGAATACGGGTGCGGCTATCCCAGGAGTGTCGATTAATTTCAAAAAAATCCATGGCTCACCTTCTAATTACTTATATTTATCGATTCTATTTAATTATCAAGGGTAAGAAATTTAAATCTACTTGTAAGTCCTATTCCGTTATGCCTTGAGTTAAAGAAAACTAAGATCGCCAATCATTTTAACTATATATTTACAGCAATGCTCCAGCTACAAAAGGCTCTATTGAACTAAATTACAAGTACAAATCATGATTTACTATAAAGCAGGCGCTGAATCTTTGAGAAAAGCCCTAAATGGGGACAATAGAAGGTAGAATCCTTAATCTACGATTGATTATCCTCATCATATCTTAGGCGCGCTTTACGAATCTCAAGATGATGTTCATCTGCCCAAGAGACTAACTTCCACACAGCTGCAGATAACCCTCTTCCCAGGTCAGTTAATTCATACTCTACTTTAACTGGAACTTGCGCAAAGACAGTACGGAGTACAAAACCATCGCGCTCTAAGTCGCGCAGGGTTTGCGTCAACATTCGCTGTGAAATCCCTTCAATGCGCGACTTCAGGGAGTTGAAGCGATCTGGACCATCAACAAGGGCAAACAATATCAGGATGGACCACTTGTCACCAATCTGAGCTACCACATTGCGAATGGGACATTCATCATCATTCACAAACACGCGCCTCTCACTATTTTTATTCTGCGTCCCCACCCTTCCACTCCATAGGTTATCAAAAAGTAACTTGACCACTTAATAGTGCCTTATTGGCAACCAACACTCAAGTGAGTAACCTAGTATAAATAAGTAACTTTACCGAAATCACCCATAGACCCATATAGATATATACCCTGTTATGACCCAAGCTCTCTTAAACAAGGCCCTCACCCAATACGCCTCCAATAGACCCCCAACCGTTGACGATATATTTACACCGCAGTTTGTCTCTGTAGGGAAATTTAACATTCGCTTTCTACGCAAGGAAAAACCTCAGGCTCCCAGCCTCTTACTGCTGAATGGCCTACCCCAAAGTATTCGTATGTGGGAGTCATCTATTGAAGCATTTAGTGAAAAGTTTGATGTGCTAGCCTTTGATATCCCAGGATTTGGCTTATCAAACGCAGAGGAAGGAGATATGTCTCCAAGCAACCTGAGCGAAGTCCTTGTTCAAATAATGAACCATTTTGGCATCAAGCAGGCCCACCTGGTAGGGCCGGATGTGGGTGTGCCTATTGCTTTAGCAGCCGTTATTAACCACCCTCAACGATTCTTGAGTCTCAATATCTTTGACGGCCCAGGCACCTCCCCTCCAAAACTCTCTCCTATTCTTATGGCCGTTATCAGATCCCGAATGGTTCGCTGGATAGCAAAAGGCTTAAACAAGAAGTCAGTAATGAAAACCAATTTCCTGACTGCCGTCAAAGATGGTTATCACAACTACAAGCCCAGCAAACGAGCTATCCAGGAGTACTATGACATAGCCTTTGATAGTGACAGTCACAAGTGCGCCATCAGTTTCTTTGGAAGTTATTCGAAAGAGCTTCCATGGATTGAGAGAAAACTAAATGGTATTAAAGTTCCGACATTGATCACTTGGGGCAAGAGAGATCCATTTGTTTTAGTAGATAATGCGACTGCCTTATCCAAGCATATCCCCAATAGCAAGCTAGTTATATTTGACAACGCATCTCACTTCTCATCGGAAGATGCTGGGCAACAGTATGTTGACTTGATAATCAATTGGGTAGATGGCGGCTTCCTTGAGCATCGTGACGCTTGAGTTTTTCAAACCTTCAAGTATCAGATACCTAATCACTAATTGAATTGAAAGTGACGCTACCTAATCTCGCCACTATTAAATCAGGGGGCACTCTACAACCATCATTAGAGAGCCCTTTTATCAAATTGGTTTTTTTAACTCATTAACTTAGATTCTGATTCAGCATCATCTTTCCCCTTTTTGGCCTTAATCTGCGAAACACCAATCAGTGTGCGGCCTAAGTCTGAAGCATAAAATCCCGCAGCCAATATTACGAAGGCACCAAATAATGTAATTCCATCAGGCAGATCTCCGAAAATTACAAAGCCAATAACAATAGCCCAAAATAGTAAAGCATAACTAAAAGGCTGCAAAATCGAAGCTGGGCTGAGCGCCAGTGCCTTAATCAGCAAATAGTGGCCCATTGCACCTAAGAGCCCATTCAAAACCAACAATTGCCACCCTGATACTGTTGGCTCCACCCAGTAAAATGGTGCCAAGCTTCCAAAAATAATAAGACCCGTAGTCGCGGTATAGAAAACGGTTGTATCGGCGCTATCAAAGTGTGAAACACGGCGTGAAAGCACTTGATATGCGGCCCATAGGATAGCTCCCAAGATGGGGATCAAGGTTTGCCAACCCATAATTCCCATTCCAGGTCTAATGATAATAAGGGCACCTATAAATCCAGCCGTAACACTGACCCAGCTCCTTGTGTCTATCCTCTCCCCTAAAAACCATCCAGCCATTAATATTGCAAATAATGGGGCTGTCGCAGCTATAGCATGCACATCAGCCAAAGACATCATACTAAAAGCAAAAATAAATACTGAAACCTCAAGAGCGAGAACAATAGAGCGCGCTAATTGAGTGCCAAATATTTTACTTTGTACTATGTCTAAGTTCCCTTTGAGTCTCGCCAAGCTTATAACTATGAAGAAAAATATCGCGAAACGAATCGCCATTATTTGAACGATAGAATAGTTCTGAACGAGTAGCTTACCTGTTGCATCCATACCAGCCAAACAGAGCATTGCCAAAATAGTCAGAATAATTCCACGACTGTCTTTAAACTTCACTTTAAACTCTCTAATAAAGACTACAGATTCTATAAACAGAGCCACCGATTATAAATTAGTTATGAAATGTAAGAGCAGTCTGAATGCCTTGGACTACCTGAGAATAGAATGCCGGAATATAACTTATCCCGGCACTAGTACACACTTAATTTTCAGCTACTGTAGAGGAAAGCTTGAAGTGGTTGAGAGCCTTTTCAGCAATTTCTTTACCGTATTCCTGCACAAAGTGGCCCGCCTCCGCTATTTTGAGAGGCTCGGGGCAGTTTTTGATGGTTCCCCTCAGCAACTCCATCACTTTCTCACCAAGTACAAAGTCCCTCATTCCAATCGCCATAAAGCTCTCACCACCCCAGCTCCTAGACCAGAATTCTCGAGCCCTTACCCCTAGCTCTGCTCCCTCCATATCAGGATCAACCGGTACAATTGACGGGAATCGACGAACGCCAGCCTTATAGCGGTTGTCTGGAAAAGGCGCATCATAGGCTACTATATCGAATAAATTGACCTCAGATTGAGCATCATTGGCAATGAGCCCTCCCACAGGGATTTCAGGCACATTGACAGAGAAGTTCCGCCAGTGGTAGAACCCCTCAGATGCACCATCCCCTGCTGCGATAGCCGTATTCATTACCAGTAATCGGGTAAATCTATCCGGCATATCCATTGGAAGTGTCAGTCCCAGAAGTCCACCCCAATCCTGACAAACCAGCGTAATATTCTTAAGATCCAAATGCTCAATCAAACGCATCAGGCTGTTACGATGGAAGTTAAAAGTGTACACATCTTCATTGACGGGTTTATCTGAGCGACCAAACCCAAACAAATCTGGAGCAATTACCCGGTGTCCTGCCTCAACAAAAACTGGGATCATTTTTCGATATAAGTAACCCCAACTGGGCTCCCCATGGAGACAAAGAAAGGTGGTATCCGAATCCTGCTCCCCCTCATCGATATATGCCATACGCATAGAATCATAGCCTTCCAGGCTATCAATATAGTTAGGAGTATACGGAAAACCCGGTAGTAAAGAAAAGCGCTCCTCAGGAGTTCTCAATCGTTCAATAGACATCGGCAACCCTCTTTTAGTTGAAAGTTAAGTTAGCGCCTTGCTTCTGAAAAGCTAGATCAGTGGGAATCCAGAGATCATCCATTGTGGCGCTTTTATCGGTGCTTCAAATCTGAAAAGGTAACTGTAGAAAAATACCTATTATCCTACTAGATAATAAGGATAAATATGCTCCTAAAACATGGCATGATCTCTAATTTTTACATTTAGAAACCTTATTAGGCGCCAGATCACTTAAATTACCTCATAATGCCAATTTGGCAAGTCTGAAACCATTGGGCTAAGTACAACCGACCCTGTCAAAGCCGATTAATCAAACTTCTTACCATTAAAAACATGTTAGATGTATTGAAATACCCATCTGGATGTAAGCTGTCTACCAGCAATATATCTCAATTATCAGTGAACAGGAATTGAGCCTAGGAGAAATTAGGCTACAAAAATCACTGGGATGCATATATCACTGTAAGAACAATATCTCTCATGACTACGAATCATGGACAACACCTCAATACACTTTACCAAAGCCCGCCAAGATCCAGCCCCTTTTCACTGGAGAATCCATTTCTACTTCCCTGGCGAACAGGGTTTTGGGTGCTGACTCCATGATTTTAAACCCCCTATTATCAACATAAGTAACTAAAGCAACATGGGCAATATATCCTTTTTCAGTCTTTCTATAAAAAACCAAATCCCCCAACTGCGGCTTATAAGATGCTGGTTTCAAAGATTGAATTGACTGGAAATAGGAATATAGATTTCTTGCTCGGCGATGGAAAAATGGATTCTCTGGATTATTACCATTTCGAGCATCATAAAAATTTGGATTTTTTACAAAACTATCTCTCAATAAGACCTGAAATGAATATCCAGCCATTCCGTAAGCGATATTAGGTACATCACTACAGACAATAAATCCAAGTTTCCCTCCTATATTATTATACATCCCCATCAGTGGATCATAAGGCGTAAACCAAAGAGAATATGCATTATCGACAACCAGATTAACATTTGGAAGGCCATGATGATTGGTAAAACTTCTCTCCCCCTTATAGGTAGAAAAATAGACGAGCAGAGGTATTGCCAAAACAATAACAAGAAAGCCAATAAATTTTTTCATATTACCAAAAATGTACCAACCCAAAATCACCAATACATATGAAACATTACTAAACTAGTAAAAAGTAGGGGAAAAGAGTACAGCTAACAAACCCTTACGCCACTTTAATGCCACTTTTTAGTCCGAACGTCAACATACAGCTAGCAATAGGAATTGGAGTAACTGCTCATAACCTAGTAGAACTATCTCCCACTGCCAATTTAAATTTGTATACGAACGTTAAGGTTTCACACCTGCAATGACCTTAGGGATCTCCACCTCGACTCTAATTTCGCTTCATGAAAGCAGTTTAACCACATACTTTATTGGGGAGCCTCCGGAAGGATTTGGGTTAGACCACAAAGATCGAAGCTTCATTATTTGTATGGATTTGAAAATGGATTGTAGTTAAATTTTTCAGGCAATAAAAAAGCCGCACGCTGGAGAAGTGTGCGGCAAAGCTTGGAAGCCTATGGGAGAGGCATGAGGTTAAAAATCGTACGCGAAGCTAAGCTTGATATTGCGCGGTAAGATGTAGCGGACATTAGACGCTAGCGGATCGCGGGGATCACCTTCGGTGATACCATCTTCATCAGTTAAGTTGTCCACAGCCAACTGGACAGTAATATCATTGATATAAGCCACCGCACCCAGGTCAACTTTTGTATAGGCTGGCAAAGTTACTTCATTGTTGCTTCCATTAAAGCGATCACCTACCCGACTGATATCGGTATACACAGCCATATCAATGTTATTCAGTGTGAAATCATAATTCTGGCTCAGGCGCACCTGGTATTCAGGCTGACGCATAACCTGGTTGCCTTCATATTCACCACTCGTGATTTCTGGCTTTTGCAGGGTAGTATTTAACCCAAAGGTGAAATCTCCCCAGTGAACTTTACCGTCCAATTCGAGACCAAGCGCCTCAGTCTCTAAACGAGTACAGGTACTGCTGCCAATGATACAATCAGGCATGCCCTGGGTTTCGTTGTAGAACAGAGTCGCAAAGAGGGAATAATCTTGCTCCTGCAATTTATAACCCAGTTCGTATTGGTCAATGTCGATTACAAGGTCAGACCCAGCAAGGAAGCTGTCACCGAACTCGCGATAAATGTCAAAGTCTGCGAATTTAAAGCCGGAATTTATACGGAAGAAGGTGCCCATATTTTCGGCAAAGGCCCAGTCCACTGCGGCAGTGTAAGCAGTACCATCTTCATCTGCTTTATAGGTGGTGAATTTGCCGTCTCGCTCACCATGGTCCACGGAGTAATTGGTTTTTCGGTTTGCGGAACGCACGCCCAGATCGAAGGTAAAGTCCCCTAAGTAGAACTCTCCGGCGAGATAAAGCGCGTTTTCTCGGGCATCACCCACAGCATCCACATCATATTTCCCATCACAAGTAGAAATATCTACAGATGTGTTACAGGCAAGATCACCAGTAAGCTCAGAGCCATCTGCAGTTCCTGTGATCAGCTGCCCATCTTGACCCAGTACGTAGTATTTCTGGTTACCCAGGGACCACCATTCATCAACTTCCCAGCTTGAGGTGTAATAACCGGCAGTTACCTTAAAGCTATCCCACTCTTTTGCCAGGCTAATGTCATTTGTCGTAGCCTCGATATCTTTGCGTACTACCCAGGCGCCAAACTGCTGTACCACGGTGTCACTACTGAGTTCGTTTCCAGAAGCGGTAACTACAGTTTGATCCGTTAGGGCGTTCAGCGATACAGGCGAGCCATTAGGAACGAAACCCAAAGTGTCAGCATTACCCGCAGTAACTCCAAAGCGCTCGGTGAGACTCCAGCCATCCCCCAAGTCAAGCTCCAGGTAAGCACCGGCTACATTGCCATTCCAGCCGCGCCCTTCGCCCATATCGAAAGTTTCCCAGGTAGTTTCTGAGCCGCCATTACCGTCAGCCTGAGTAATAGGTACAGAAACCTTGCGATTACTGGGGCCTACCTGGGTGTAATCTGTTTCCAGAAATGCAGCATTGGGCAAATACCAGGTACCAGTATCTTTTGTATCCCGGATGTAAAAACCCGCTTTTCCGTTATCCATCTCTTTGGTGATATGCAGGGTAAATTGATGCCCTTCTTCCGCATCAAAACCCGCATCACGAATGCCAGGGGAGGAAGATACGTAGCCTCCAACCATGTAGTACACATCATCCGAAACCTTACCGGTCATCACGGCATCAGTCCGCTGCAGATCATAGTCAGATAAAGTGTACTTAAATCGCCCCTCAGTCTCTTCAGTACCTTCTTTTAAAATAAAGTTGGTAGTCAGACCTGGCTGGCCATTGGAGAAAACCGGATTGGGTCCACCGCGCAGAGCTTCCACTCGCTGAATAGTTTCATCGACACGAAATAGAGAAGAGTTTTCTAAAAATGAGAGTGTTGGCGCTGGATACAGAGGCAATCCATTCATGGATACCGTGACAAAGGGTGCATCACTACCGCCGGGGAAACCGCGAACATCGATATTTGCCCCAGAAACACCGCCAGAGCTCTCAACCCACAGGCCTGGAACGGACTTCAACAGATCTGCAGTACTTGAAGGAGAGGCTTTGCTAATCTCATCATCACTTAAAGTTGTGATAGAAAAGCTGGCATCCAGCTTACGCATGCCTGCACCGCCAGGGGTGCCTGTTGTGATGACTTCCTCCATCACCATATCGTTTTCAGGGCTAATTTCTTGGGCTGCGGCATAGCCGCAAAGACCAACGGAGAGCGCGGCCATGGATACGGCCTGCGCCAATGGTTTCTTGCTCATCAACTCTTCCCTCTCGTCGTCATTCTTATCTGTTCTGATACTTCGGTGCTATTTTTATAAAGCTTTATGCAATCGATTGCATAAAGAGTTGCTAAACGCTACTTGATGCACCGTGCTTTAACTATAATGTGCAAATGCAATCGATTGCAAATTGAATTGATGGATAGATTTGAGTGACTAGTCATCCGTAAGGCCATCGCAGATCAAGATTTGAGGGGTAGGAGCGGATTTTCTGCCATTGATAGAAGATCATATTTGGAAACTACACCCGGATGTTCTTAGATTTAGTATGTAGGGCTGTCCAAATGTGGCGCCAAATTATTGATTCTAGAAGCATTCGGCGACGAGTGGTTCCATGTAAGTGCCAAGCGGCCGGGAGAGTTATCGTGGAAAAAGGCAAGTGCCAACAGGCGGAGCATCATTCACATACACATAATAGCCACTGTGGCCACACAGCCATTCGCCACAGGGACCACATCTGTTACCTCCATGACGGCCACCTACACCATCCCCACAAAGACCACTACGACGAGCACGTCTTGGAAGTAAGCACCCAAAACCCGGAGGGTTGCCACCCTGTTACAGGGGGCTACGATAGCTCCCATGTCCACGGCAAAAACTGTGGCCATGAGCAGGTTCCCCACGGAGATCATGTTGACTACCTGGTTAACGGGCGACTTCACCATGTTCATGGTGATCACTGTGATGACCATGGGCCGGTCGAATTGGCTCAACATCAGTAAGCCTGCTAGCCAAAACTTGGCGAGGCCAAGATTTATAGCAATCCAAAGTTACCTGGGCGCAGATCACATAAGCTGAGATTTTATTTCTACTGACGGCGCCCTTTCATGTTCAGATCGCGTTTTAGCTGCTCTCTATGCCTATGCCTATGCCGTTAATCCAACTGCTTCGAATTTGAGACTCAGATCAATTCATTAACACTAATGACTTTTGCATTAAAAACTCCTGAAATAAAAATCTCTGGGCAACCTAAATGAAAGCCCCACCGAAGAGAAAGAAAAGTACATTAGCCAACCTGTTTTCTAGCGCTGAAGACGAAAAGAAGTTGCCAAGCAATTCCTTTTTGGCGAGATCTTTCAAAAAGGGGCCATCCTTTTGTTCAACGCAAGGGGAATTATTGAAGAAGATCTCTTTGCTGATCTGGAGGTAAAAGACCTGGAAGTGAAAGCCGGCGAATGCCTTATTTTCTCAACCCTAAATATGCACACATCCTATTCAAACACATCAAAAGATAAATCTCGATTTTCGCTTGCCAGGAGGTATACAGCTAATCACATAAAAGTTGTTCCTTATGGCAAAGACAACATTTCAACCATGGAGGGCTTGCTGGAATTCACATTGCCCAAAGTAGGTAATTTTCAGGTGTTTGGCAAAGATTCTTACGGCTACAATGAAATTCTGGATGATAATGAGTCTACTTCAGAATCGGTGTTACCCCTTCTACTATGGGGCAATTAGCAGTAAAAGCGTTATTTCGGTAAGTTTGGCAATATAGTTTAAAGAAATATAAGTGATGTAGCTTCCTCTCAATATCCTAAGAAACTAGTGGCAGCACTAGCTTGAGCAGCCCCCCACACGACACTTTATCTTTAGCACTAAACTGTATATATTTCGACGAATATAGAACTTATGACCAAATCATGATGGAAATCGAAGAAGTAGCCAAATCGCTTAAAGAGCTGGGACACCCAACCCGCTTGTTGATCTACAAAAAAGTAGTCAAAGCTGGCCTACCGGGTATTCCTGTAGGCAACATCCAGGAGCAGTTGGATATCCCCGGATCAACCCTTTCCCACCATATTTCCAGTCTGATTTCGGCGGGATTGATCTTCCAGCGGCGTGAGAGCCGAACCCTGTTCTGCGTAGCCGAATATCAGCACTTAACTGAGGTTATTCAGTTTTTACAAGATGAATGCTGTCACGATGATTTCAATACACCGATAAAGTGTCCTGATATCAAGTGTGCGGTACCGGATCAGCACTGAACAATGTCGCTCCTGCTTTGGGCGACCTCTATCGATGACGTCCAAACTTTCCTCTCTTCACCCCGATAGGTACATGTAGGCCCTAAATTCTGCATTAAGTACCGCTAGAATGACCATTCACAGCAATAGCCAGCTTTAGTTGGCTCCCTTCCCTTGATACCTTTCTTAGATACCTCGGAAATAACTCGAACATACATCTTTACTTAACATCTATATTTCTATTATTCTAGAAATATCATATCATTTGAGTTGTGTACCCCAGCATACAAAGGCCAGAGGAAACCATGAAAAAGAGCCATCCAAACGCCATTCAGGCAGCCAATGAAGCGGTAGAGTGGGGGCTTGCCCATGGCTTGGCTTTCAAATCTAGTCGTGGCTCAGCGAGCCATGTGCCTTTCAGCCTTACCCCAAGTACTATCGCCCTGGAACGGTTTGAGACGTTAAAGAAAGCAGTACCCCTATTGGGAAAGCTGATCCATCAAGTCTCAGAAGATCACCAATTTCTTCACGAAGCTATCAGGCCTGTTGCACATGGAGACCCGTTTTTCGGTGCCTTACTCGCCATGCATGGTCAAATAAAAAATGCGCCCCGCCTCCCCCTCCTGATTATGAGAAGTGACTTTATGGACGATGTGAGCCAAGGACCAAAGCTCATTGAGTTCAATGGAATCGCAGCAGGAATGGGGCCCTTCGGGCAGCGTATTTATGAGTTGCACCAATTCATACGCTCGCAAAGTCCTGAGACCTATTCCGATTGGTCCAATACTTCGAACGGCCAACCTATAGAGAACCCAGCAATTGAGCGACTCTCCCAAGGCCTTGCCGATGCGACAAGAGCCATCAAAAGCGAATTTGGAGATGGTGGCAACCCAACATTTCTAATGGTGATACAGGAATATGAAGACAATGTTTTCGACCAACACCTTCTTGAATATGCCTTAGCTGAAAAAGGCATACGTACGGTACGACAGACCTTTCGCGAACTCAAAGCGGGCCTGGTAACAGGCCCCAACAATAGGCTCCTGCTGCAAGGAATCGGCCCTGTAGATTGCGTGTATTTACGAGCCGGCTACAACTACTGTGATTATGTCGCCAAAGACCTGGATAGCGAGCGCTGCTGTGAAACACTGATGCAATCGCGAATTTTGCTTGAGAGCCATCGGATCGCAATTAATGCAACCGTAAGCCAACAACTGGCTACCAGCAAGCGTGTACAAATGATCCTTTCGTCCATGTCAGTAGAAATGCTAACCGGATTCAATGTATCCCAGGATGAAGCGGTTTTAATCAAGTCATTACTTGGCGAGATGCAACCAATTTCATCAGAGACGATAGAATGGTTCAGTCAGCAGAACGCCTCTAAGTGGGTGCTCAAAAATCAGGGAGAAGGCGGCGGGCACTGTGTCTTTGGTCAGGATATCAAGCTGAAACTCAAACAGCTCTCAGTAGACGAATACCCTGCCTGGGCACTAATGCCACGCTTGAGCCCGCCCCCTAGAAGCAATCCCGCCCTGGTAGTCAAAGACTCTGAATTATATTTAGTAGGCGATTTAATCAGTGAAATAGGTATGTTTACGGTTCATTTCAATGGTCAACCAGCTACTTCAGAACAAGGTTTTGCCGGCTACTTAGTTCGAAGTAAATCCTCTCAGGAAATGGAGGGTGGCGTGCATAGCGGCAAGGGCGTTTTAGATTCACTGATATCCAATGTCGCCTGACAACATCACAAGCAATCCGTAAAAAGGATCTCTTGGCACCATAAATCACACTTCAAAGCTAATGAAAACACACTGACAAAATTCATTATTTCTATATTTCTAGTAATAACAAATTTAATTAAGGAGCTAAAACAATGCCCCCAGAGTTCGTATCCATGCTAGAAGAAGCTCTCTCTATGTTTGCTTTTCTTGCAGTTGAGCTGACAGTATTATTTTTAGCTATCAGCTACCTCGTTGGTGTATTGCAGCAGTACATTACACCGGAAAAAATCCAAGCGACCCTAAGCTCACGCAATGGCCGAGGCTACGTAATAGCCGCATTACTTGGCTCCATTACACCTTTCTGTTCATGCTCTACTATTCCATTTTTGAAGGGACTACTTCGCGCCCGCGCTGGTTTCGGACCAATGATGGTGTTCCTATTCTCCAGCCCTCTACTTAATCCGATTGTTATTGGCTTGTTGATCTTTACATTTGGTCTCAACGTAGCGATTTTTTATTTCACTCTAGCGATGACTGTGTCAATTTCTGCGGGATTTGCACTGGAAAAATTTGGATTCGAGCGTTTTGTCCGCGATGGTGTCTACCGAGACACAAATAGTAAAAATCCCCCTTCACCCAGTGAGAACAAAGGGATAGCCAATAATTTGGCATTTAATAATGGAGTCTTGGCTACAACTGGCGCAACCAATACAGCAACAATATCTTCTCTATCATCAGCTGCAAAAACTGGAGAAACTACATCCTGCTGTATCAATACTCCGGCAAATAGCTGTGATTCTGAGGGGGGAGTAGAAACCCAGAAACTAAATCGCTGGGTCATTATTTGGAATTCCACCTGGATAGATTTTAAAAAAACACTCCCCTATTTACTGCTCGGTATTTCTCTGGGATCATTCATTTACGGATTTGTTCCTACTGATTTGATCGTAACCTACGCAGGAGAAAACAAGTGGTACGCGATTCCAATTGCAGCTGTAATCGGTATTCCACTCTATATACGTGCCTCTGCTGTTATCCCTCTGAGTGCTGGTTTGGTGCAAAAGGGCATGGCTCTCGGATCGGTAATGGCACTAATTATCGGCAGTGCTGGCGCCAGCCTGACAGAAGTTATCCTATTAAGGTCCATCTTTAAAACCCAGATGATCGCAGCATTTTTAGTGGTTGTTTTAGGTATGGCTATCACAGCGGGTTACCTGTACACCCTTCTGTTTTAATTCCAGGTATTTTGGAGGTAGAGACTTATGAACAAGATACACGACGCGATTATCATTGGCGCAGGGCCTATTGGAATTGCTGCCGCTGTACAGCTCTTGTCGAGAAAACTGAAGCCCTTGGTTTTAGAGAAAGGCATATCGGCCGGCAGCGCCATGCTGGATTGGGGCCATGTTCGGGTTTTTACACTCTGACCTTATATCATTGATAAAGCAGTTGCTAACCTCCTTGATATGAATGGCTGGGTATATCCAAATAGGGAATACTTACCTACAGGCCGTGAAATAGTGGACGAGTATTTAGGTCCATCAGCCAAAACTTTGGAGCCAATTAATAAAAGTACTCTTATTTTATTTAGCTCCATAAAATTAATTGGAGATGATTTCCTTAATCAATTTATGGTGATAGATTTAGAGATGAAAGCTGGGGAGTGTTTGATCTTTTCTTCATTGAACTTACATGCTTCCCATTCCAATACCAGCGATAATAGTAGAAGGTTCTCCTTTGTAGGAAGATGCACTGCCAACCACATAAAGGTAGCCCCCTACGGAAAAGATTTATATTCAACCTATGAGGGACTTGTCGAATATGATACCCCTAAAATCGACACTTTTCAGGTTTTCGGCAATGATACCTACGGTTACAACGAAATCCTTAAAGAATAAACGTTCATTTAAAGCTTTGTCAGGTTTTGGGTATATGCTTGTCGTACCACCGGAAAAGATACGGCGAGCTTTGCCAACATCCGCACCAATATTTTATTTAGCAAGGAATTTGAGCTTATAATCCGCCTAACAATTTCTGTCTTTCGAATCGTCGCCGCGCCTATTTTACGCCTTTCATCGGAATAACTATCTACTGTACCGTTTATAATGGCATCAACCGCAGCTATCGCATCGGCAATACCCAGATTCATACCTTTACCACCTACTGGAGAATGGCAGTGAGCGGCGTCTCCGACTAAAAGTACGCGCTGGGAGCGATAACTCTTCGCCTGCCGAATTGAAATTTGAAAACTACCGGAGCGATGGATATTCTTAATTTTTAGCGGCACATCTAGTGCTCCCAACGCATCTGGCTGGGTAGCAACTACTCTTAAACGCTGTTTACCCATAGGTAAAGTAATTGTAAATTGATTGCCGGGCCGCTGAATATCCACGCTAACTAAATCGGGATCACACTCTCCTTCTATATCTACATCAGCGACTCCCCAAGGTTCCGGCAAATCTGTACCAGAAAATGGAATACTCAGTTTCTCACGAATTGTTGAATGAACTCCGTCAGCAGCAATTAACCAGTCAAAGCATTCGACACTGCCGTCAGACAGGGTAACTACCACCCGGTGATCACTAGAATCCACTTCAGTAGCAGCCACGCCATATTCAACTGAAACGCCTTGCTCAAGTAAAGCATCTCGCAAAATTTCCTCGGTGCGATTTTGCGGTAACCCAAAGCCCACATACTCTTTATATGCATCGCCCCGGTTGTCCAAAAATAACAGCGGCCTACCCGCTTGAAGATATTGAACTTTGCAGAGTCGCATCGCCTCAGATACCAAGTTATCTGAAACACCAACCTTAAGAAGGCGCCTGATGGTGCAGGGAAAAATACCGACTGCCCGAGAGAGTTCACTGGGCTTGGTACGGCGTTCAACTATTCGGCATTTGATTCCATAGAAAGACAAAGCACAAGCTGCCGCCAACCCCGTTGGACCCGCACCAACCACTAACACACGGTCTATATGGCTCACTGGTAGCATTGCACCCTGCCGTAGAACTCACTTCTATTGTAGAAGCCCGGGAAAAAGCAAGGCACGGCCATCATAGAAGTAAACACACCTGCTGTGATAAAATCGCAATTTCAAGGCACCCCTCATATGATCGACCTCAGTATTTTACCCGCCTTCTTGCTCGCAGCGATTGTTCTAGCGGCCTCCCCTGGTCCAGACCTACTGTTAATATCTGCTTACTCTTCCGCTCGTGGATTCGCTGCAGGAGTAATGATCTCATTGGGCATTTTTACTGCTGGGATAGTGCAAACGGCGCTAGTTGCTCTCGGACTCGGACATATTATGCAGACGATGCCTCTGGTGGCACTGGTAGTAAAACTGGTGGGAGCCGTATATTTAGCTTGGCTTGGATTGTCACTCCTTCGCAATTGGCGTTCAAATAAAGTGGCACAAAATAACCAACCAGATACCGTGGCACTGTCGGCAGCACAGCTGATGGCCCGAGGCTTGCTCAACAACCTAATGAACCCCAAAGCCCTACTTTTCTTTAGCCTTTTCCTGCCTCAATTTACCGTGTCATCCCAGGCAATCACGCCCCAAATCCTTGTATTGGGCATACTCTTAAGCATTACAGCGTTGGCTTTTAACACCCTGGTATCCCTATCGTTTAGCAAGCTGGGAAAATCTCTTGCTACACAGGCCAATATTCAGCGGCACCTGGATGGTTTTCTTGGAGTTATTTTCCTCGGCTTGGCCTCTCGCCTGGCTTTTGACCGCTGATTTTTTATAGTTTTATGGACGACAGGAAGCTTTCTGTGAAAATATAGCGGCAGTCAAAGTACTTTCAGCAGTCCAGCGGAGAGCTCAATGCGAATAGCGGTCCTGTCTGACATCCATAGCAATGTTTATGCCCTCGATGCCATTGTTGCTGATCTAAAAAAGAGAGGCGCCGATCTAACGGTGAACCTGGGTGATATTTTATATGGCCCTATTGCGCCACGACTCACCTATGAACGCTTAATGGAGCAAGGTTACACGACAATTCGCGGTAATCAGGACCGGCAAATATATGAAGCCACATCTACCGAAATAGAAAGCAACCCAACCCTGCAATTTATTCTGAAAGACCTTGGTGTTAAACCACTATTATGGATGAAGCAGTTACCACCCAGCTTACAAATCACCGATGAAGTCTTTCTTTGCCATGGAACACCCAGTAGTGACCTCATATATCTGCTGGAAGATACCAGCAGCGGCCGCCCCCAGATACGCTCCAACCATGAAATCCTCAACCTCCTTGGAAAGATTTCCTCAAAAGTCATTCTATGTGGGCATACACATCAACCACGCTGTGTCTCTGTCGGTAGTGGCCAGCTGGTCGTAAATCCAGGCAGCGTTGGGCTACCGGCTTACACTGACAGTGAACCGCAACCCCATATAATGGAAACCTTTAGCCCCCATGCGAGTTACGCCCTGATAGAGAGAAGCAAAAATGGAGCCTGGAACGCAGAATTTTTTAAGGTAAGTTATGATACAGATAAAGCTGTTCAAGCTGCTATTGCGCAAGGGAGAGATGACTGGGGTTTCTATCTGTCAACCGGACGAGCCAGCTAGGTAAGTCAGCTTGCATAGGACATTGAATCAAAAGGAAAGTCGCCAAATGGAAGATTATCGCCCTTGGGATATGGAACTAAATACCTTCCTAATGTTGCTTCATCTAAGTCAATTGGCTTGGGTCGTGATTCCTGGTGCTGGTTTTGTTTTACCCATTATTATGTGGGCGACAACAAGGGACCGCTCTCAAGAAATTGACAAACACGGCAAGATGATATTCAACTGGATGTTAAGCTTACTTATCTATTCTATTATTTCCGCCATACTGATATTTTTTATTATCGGTATTTTTGGACTGATTGCATTGGCAATAATCAATGTAATATTTATTGTGATTGGTGCAATCCGGGCCAATGAAGGCCAATTTTGGCGCTACCCACTTAGTATTCGATTTTTTGGTTAAATAATTAACCGTTCCTTCCAGATGAGAAATCGGGAGAGCACCTCCCGATTTCCCTTGGCTATAAGCCAGTAATCTCTATATTACATTCAGCAGGTTAGCGCCGATTAGTAGTAACCAGAGATATCATCAGTGATAGGACCGAGAGCACGGTAAGCGTTAGAAATGTCTACGCCGTTTGAGCGCTCACCACAGGCCAAGCCACCACACTCGTACCAGTCAGGATCAGAAAACCAATCGTACTGGGTAACGTTTTCGCCGTATTTCCAAGGGTAAGCCATGATGGTAGAGAACTTGTTATCTACACCGTGACCCATACCGTAAGAGTAAACGCCACCAGAGGTATCACCCTGCTTGGTTGAGTGAAGCAGACCCATATTGTGGCCCAGCTCGTGAACGAAGGTGTTATAACCACAGTCAACGCCAGTTACGCTGTAAGCGCGCTCTTTTGCGCTGGAGTACATGGTGCCATTGCTACCCTGTCCAACCCAGGCAATACCACAGGTGATGTAGGTGTTGCCGTCGATTACAGTTTCTTCAGCTTTACCCAGGAAAACCACCATATCCGCCTTTTCAGAGGAACGCCAGTTATTCACAGTGTCGTGGAAGGTAATCAGGTCCAGGGTTTCTTCGTTAACACGGAGATCGGAGCTGGTAGCTTCCCAGGTGTCTACCAGGTTCAACTGGATATCAATACCATTCCTTGAAAAGGAATTGTTCGCATAGCTGATATAGCTATCGATCTTGGCTGAGATATCACCGGTATACTCCGCAGCAGGTGTAGTGTACATAATAGCGATATCGACGGTATCGGCACTCGCAGCGCCAGAAACAGTCAGTGCTGCAATAGCAGCGGCCAGGCTTTTCTTCAGGTTCATTATAAGACTCCTTTTATTATAATAAGTAGTGCACACTCCTCCCCCAGCAATTAATTAAAATTGCTGCCCAAAGGAGTAACAGTACGCTTTTAATACCCTGACTCGATTAAAAAACTATCCCTAGTCCTTTAACCGCCTGAGGAGACGAGCCCCCGGTATCTGCAGGATTTACTTGGGCCTTCCTTTGCCTGATTATTAATTCAAAGCATAATTACTTTGAATCAATTTCTTCTTATTTGAAGTCGTTTAGCGGTAAATCGTCATCCGACCAGGTCTTTTCACGAGGTGCTTCCGAGGACATATCCTTATCGTGTTTCTCTACGTGGTTTTTAATTAATGCACCATTAGGCGCTATCCACGCATAACTACCCTGACCTTCCATTGTGTATGACCCGGAAGGTAAGTTTAGCTGTGCATAAACAGAGTTTGCTCCGAGAGTAAAAGTTGCGCCATGCAGGCGAGTCATCCCCGGGAGATTTAATTGTACGCTTTTGTTGCCACTGGCATGCTCTTCAATACTGCCAACCTGAGCATCGTAATCACCTTCAATACCTGGCAAGTCAATGTCGACGTAATCACCAACAGTGAGATTCCGGAGCATATCAATATCCAGCTCGAGATAGGTTTCACCATTGAGATCTACTGGTAGGCGACCATTTTCATAAAGAGCTTCCCTGGCCAGCTCTGACTCAACCCAAAGTGCTTTTTCTTCATCACTTTCGAGGAGTTCTTCTTCACCCACCTGAACCTCCTCAGGTTTAAGCGGCTCTGCTTTTTGAGTAGATTTACTGATAGCTGGCTTGGGCTTTTCCAGCTCAGCGACTGGTTTTTGACCTTCAGATTGGCTTTTGGACCAAACGAAATACCCTGCTGCCACTGCAATGGCGACGAGAGGAATTATTTTTCTCACAAGCTTTTCTCTCAAAATAATGCTACGTGCAACGGCAAAGCACGTCCTATCGACAGCTTAACCAGCCTTACCTCATGTTGGCATCTTTACGATTCTTAACATTCGATATTTAGTTGAGACGATCGATCCTAATTATCACGCAGCTTTTTTTTGGGAAATTTTTCACATAATTTTCATAAAAACTGAACAGAATCTAAATTATTTTTCAAAACTGTGGGGAACGTCGGAATTAAAGCAGACATGCTTCACGAAAACCCTTTTTGCACCAAATTAGTTCAAGCCAAATACCTGTGGTGAGATCCCCCCCCAAATACGATCAGGAGTCACCTGCAAAAAACCAAAAAAATAAGTTTCACAAGAAACAAATTTGATAGATTTTTAAGCAGAATCAACAATTTCAGCGTGTGAAAGACAATAGAAGAAAAAAGTGAGAGCTCAAAATTTCTCTTCAATTTTGGAATGGAATTTTCTGGTAGAAAAAAGTGAATATAAGGACAAACTGGAAAATCGTAACTAGGCAGGCAATTCAGACAATCTGTTTATTCTTGATTGGGTAGAGATAAAGCTGTACGGAGTAACTTCAGCGCACAGCAGTTAATTGGCCAATGGTGACACCGTTACTCAACTCGATAGCGCAACAACACCAAATTATCCAGGACTATATTTTTTGACCAGATAAATTTAGCACCACTGCCATAAAACTGTTTCCGAAAATTCATATACGCCGCTTTATTGTCCACACCTATCTGCTGCTCCGTGTACTCTGTCGCATAAGGCCAAGAAAGATAGCGATCGTCGACTTTCCAATTTTTCGGAATATCCCAGTGCAGAGAATAGACTTGTGCACCTGGTTTTGGGGGCCTCTCAGCACAGTCCGAGGAGGTTCGCTCTTCTCCCCGCTCTTTCATGCACCCCAAATCATAAATAGGTGCAGTATAAAAAGTTTGTGCATGCCACTTTGAATTCGTTTTGGTACCGTCAGAAAAGCTGGCAATAAAGCCACCGTCACCGGCGTGAGTGCGGACACCTCTATTACTCTCTGTGCCCTCCCCTAAGTTCTCCTCCCAGTCAACCGCTTTTACAGCGATATCGTAGGGTCTCTTTACCCTGAACTTAACCACACTGGAGTTAAATGGCGTAAATGGAACCGGATCAACAGCAACTAACTTGCCATTGATATATAGCTCAAAATAATTGTCGGCAAAGATATAACCGGTAACCACCTCGCCTTCTTTGTCGATATCGACCACCGGTACCTTTGTAAGGTCCATATCCTCCAATGAGGATGGAGTGACCCCAGAGCACTGGTTATAGAGATCTGCAGCAAAGTACCGCTTGCTGTAATTCACTTCAGCCGGAACGGTAAAGGCTTTGCCCTCTACCTGCTTCACCCCCATTGGCGACAACCGGGAGCGACCGGAAGCACAGGAAAACAGGTTCTCCGTTTCTACTTTGGCAGAACCCTCAGCCACCGCCCCATTGCTCGAGTAAGGGTTTTCCAGAGACCAGGCATTTGCCGTAATCGATATAAGGCCCAGGAAGGCCGCCTGATATCGTTTTCCCATCGTTCCAACCTCCTTTCGAGAGACAGCTATAGTCGTAAGCTCACCAAGCTGTAGCCCTATTAATCTGACAAGCTGCAAGCTTAATGATTTACAAAGTAATCAAAATGCACTTTTTACCTTCTATATAGAAAGCTAACACAGTAAGAGAGTAATAGTTGCCGGGGTCAACAATTCTTAACCCTGTAGCCGAGGCAGCTTTAAGAATATTTACACGAAAGGGGTAAAACAGAGGGGGGTTAACGGCACCCGGCCTTAAGCAGATCGGGTGCCGTTAAAGAAGGGCATTAAGCGGGCTTGGTTCGCACCCACTTATGATCAAAGAAACCGCTGACAAAGCCTGCCAACACAATAGCCATCAACAGTAGCCATATCAGCTTTTCCGGCTTATCACTGGGCGTCGGCTCAGCAACCTGCTCCAGCTTCTGGCCACTGACCTGTTGCGCAGCATTGGCGCTGCTAACCTGAGGGTTATCCAATACCTGGGCATTGGCCAGGGCCGCGAGGCCGAACCCTAGTGCCTGCTGATTGACGAATTCCTTGAACTTGTCATTGTCGGTAGCCACATCAAACTGATTTGCCAGCTCGGTGTAGGTCTCTACCATTTTCTCCAGGGTTTCAGGCTTCGCATCCCAATATCCCTTGCGCACCGCTTCCAGCATTCGCTCCAACATCTGGGCCAGGGCCTCGGCATTGTGCTCTTCGAAGAATTCGCGCATGTCCATTTCATATTTGTCATCCACGTAGACTTCAAACATTTCCTGCCATTGGTCGTCGCGAATGGTTTCCGGAGTCATTACTTCCCAGCCCCACATATTGTTGACGCGATCCAGGATAGCGGTAGCGCCGGCGTAGCCGGAATCCTGCATCGCCTCAATCCAGCGGGGGTGGAAGTAACGGCTGCGCATTTCCTGGTTAACGAACTCCGCAAGGGTTTGCGCTTTTACGTTATCTTTGCGACGCAAATTGGAAACATACATTTCCGGCGTTGCGCCATCCAGATTGCGAACTGCCAGACCGATACCGCCAAAGTATTGGAAGGGATCATCATTGGTCATCATGGCGTAGAGGTTGGTGGAGCGGGAAAAAATCACCCCATCAGTGCCAGACAGCACCTTGCCGTACAGCTCAACACTGCGCTGATCCTCGCTCCAGCGGGATTCATCTTTGCCATAGGCAAAGCCCATACGGCGCATATAGAGGTCAGCGAGCTTGTCATCCCCCTCCCAACTGTCAGAGGCCAGGCTGGCGGCGGCAAGACCCGTTCCATAGTTGCCGCTTTCATTGGAGAAGATACGCACCGATGACAAATAGCGTGAATCCTCTTCACTGTTGCCGTCTTCCAGCAGCTGCTGTTGCAATGCCTGGCTGTGGCGGTAAACAAAGTTATTGTCTTCTTTCATCTGCGCCACTTTATCGATGGCTTCTGCCAACCACAGCATCACGTTGGGGAAAGCATCCCTATAAAGGCCTGTCGCAGAGATTACGACATCAATACGCGGGCGCTTTAATTCCGAGTAGGGAATAACTTCTGTACCGGTAACATTGCCCTGCTGGTTCCACTTGGGTTTTAGGCCCAGGGCGTGCAGGATCTGGGCTTCCAGGGCTCCCTGGTGGCGCATGGTTTCAAGGGACCACAGGGAGAAAGCCAACTTGTCCGGGAAGCGGCCATGCTTTGCATGGTAGTCAGCAATGGTCTGGTCCATCAGCTGTACACCAGCTTCATAGGCTTCCTTCGATGGGACCTTAGCCGGGTTAAAGCCAATCAGGTTGCGGCCGGTGGGCACCGCCTGCGGGTTGCGAATCGGGTCACCCCCATGGCTTACAGGAATGTAGTTACCATCGAGTGCCGACATCAGGTTTTCCAGCTCGGCAATTTTGGCAAAGTTATCGGAGTATTCCCGGGCCTGATCCAACTGGGCCTGCAAGGGCTCAGGAACCTGCTCCAGCTCACCGCCCTCCAGGAAGGTATCCAGTAACTGGAACCCTGCCTGCGCTTCCAAAGCCACAACATTGCGCTCGTCCCGGGTTTGCTCTTCCGGCAAACGCAACCCGTGCTCCGCCTCATATTCATCCGCTGCGGTGATAAACCCTTCACCCAACATTTGCAGCATGGTGCTGGTGAGGTGTTCGGTTTTGGGCAGCTGACCAAAACGATGGATGCCCAGCGGCTGGCTCATCTCTGCCAATTGACCCAAATGATCCTGCAAGCGGCTCAGTTGGCCATCAAAATCCGCACTTAAGGCTTCAGCACTGATTTCCAGATCCTTGAGCATATTGAGCTCTTCGGCCAGACTGATAATACGCTCTTGGGTATTGGCCCGGGTCTGCCCCTCAGACAATACCAGGTAATTGCCAATTAACTCGGACAACTCAGCCACTTCCGCATACAAGCCCGCTTTCGCGAAGCCTGGGGTCAAGTGGCTGATCATGGTGGCACGGCCACGGCGCTTGGCCTGCATGGCCTCTCCCACGTTATCGATAATGTAGGGGTAGAACACCGGGATATTTCCCAGGGCCAAACTGGGTGCATCGTAAACCGACAGGCCCCGCTCTTTGCCACTGAGCCACTCCTGGGAGCCATGGGTTCCCAGGTGAATGTAGGCATCGGCACCAAAGGTTTCCCGCGCATAGAGGTAAACCGCCAGGTAGGCGTGGTTCACCGGGGTTTTCATATCGTGGTATAGGGAAGAGTGATCCTTGGCATTGTCCGCGCGAACGCCTTGCGGCAACACAATCAAATTGCCAAGGGTCATCCGGGGAATAACAAATGCAGGCTCGCCGTTATGTTCGGCCAACATGGCATTGTCTTCCGGCTTGCCCCAACGCTCTACAATAGGATCCCGTACAGTTGCAGGCAGTTGGTCAAACCAGGCTTGATAGGTGGACAGCGGCATCCAATCAGCCAGCCCTTTATCGATCAAGGCTACGCTGTCTTCGCGACGATAATAAGGGCGCAACAACTGCCCGGCCCAATCGATAAGGGTTTTTGAATCCCTGATATGTACCTCATAGCCTCTTTCGCGCATTGCCTGGGCAATCGACTCAATCGAGCTGGGTACATCCAGGAAAGCCGCACCGATATTTTTTTCCCCGGGCGGGTAGTTCCAAATAAACGTTGCCACCTTTTTATTGGTGTTGCTTTGATAAGCGAGGGAGGCGTGATTCCAGGCGCGCTCTATCAAGGCCTGCATCTGTACATCCATCACTACTTTATTGCCGTCTTTATTAGCAGCGATAATCACCGGATCGATGCTGCCAGTATCTTCAGGCATTACCAGGAAGAATGGAGTCAGGGATGGAGATACACCGCTATTATCAGCAAAATATTCTTCTTCGCTGCCCTCGGTGTAATTGAGCGCGTGAATAACCGGCACTCCCAACTTCTCAAATTCAGCGCGGCGCTTGCTGACATAGTGCAGGGAGCGGTAATTAATCATCAAGTCGACACGGGTATTGCCGCTGTCGGTTTGCAATAAGTCTGGATAGGAAAGCGGCAAGTCTTCGCCTTCAAAGAAGAAGGCGAAAGCCTTGGCACCTTTAGCCTCAAGACCATCCAACAGGGTGTCGACAACCTGCTGCTGCTCGTAATCCACCACGGAGCGATGGATAGCCACAGCAATCACTGGCTGCTGCTCAGCGGGCTTTAACCAGTCAAAGAAAAATTCCTCTTTATCGGTGACAAGCTGCTCCAGGCGGGGATGATAAAAACCCACCTTGGGTACAATTATCGGTTCCGGTACTGAGCCACTGGAAAGGTCAAATACCTCTGCCGACAAAAACTGCATCATATACCGGTAGTTTTTGCGGCCCGCATTATTAAAATAAGCGGCTATCGCCCGATGCTCGGACTCTGCCAACCCCTGGTTCATGGACTTATTATCTGCATCCCCCAGGGAAATCACCGGAACTTGCGGATGCTTGGCCAGCATTGGCTGGAACTTGCCAAACATAAAAGCAGAAAGCGCCGGGTTGATGCCATCCAGCATTATCAGTTCAGCGGAAGACCAAGCCAGGTCGATTTCCTCATCACTCTTACCTTTGCTGTTAAAGATCTCCAGCTCAAAGGGTTGGTCTGCAGAGAGATCAGCCAGCAATGTACCTTTTGCCTTGGCCGTGTGGCTCGACATCATCAAGAGTACTTTGGGTTTATCACTGGCCTGGGCAAAGGTTGCAAAAGCCAAGCTCATCAATAGGCACACAAACTGTGCCCATAGTTTATTACGCACCACTAATTCCCCCCCGAAGCTTTTTCACCGGTGGGAGCATCTTTACCTTCCCCTTCCGGTACATAAACCAGGCTGCCATCGGCCATCTGGTAAGCCACTCCCGCACGGGTGCCCTCCCCTGAGCCAATTTCCCCGGTGGATTTGTATTGTTTGATTTCCTTACCGTCCTTGACGATCACTTCCATATTGGGTTCGCCGGCATTTTTAATCACCGTGACCTTTTCATTGGAAAAAACGTTCAAGGGATTTTGCGCAATGGCAATCAGCAGCGCGGCGATAATGACCAGAAACACATCGATCAGGTTCACCGCGCTCAGAATAGGATTCAGTTCTTCATCTTCGTCGAGGAAGCGCATCAGTCGGCCTCCTTCAGCTTGCGGATATTGATCAGCTCAGAGGCAAACCAGCGCTTTTTCACTGAGGCAGGCCAGAAGGTAATCGTGGAGATTACCAAGCCCCAGATCACAGCGGCGAAAGCAATAATCAGGTTTTCACTGATTCCCTGGATATTGCCATCGGCCAGGGCGCGAAGTGCCGGCCCCATGGGAATCATGGTGGCAATCAAACCCAACATGGGCGCGATCCGGGTAGCCATGCGCAACAGTTCCAGTTTTCTTAACGCAAAAACTTCCAATTCGTCGTCACATGCCAAAGGGTTATTCACATAAAAATTGTGCACCTGGTAGCCCGGCAGGCGCTCAACCCGACCTTGCTTCAATGCCAACCGATAGGCTCCGGCATTTTTGCGGCGAAGCATCCACAGTGAAATAAAGCGCCCGGCGGCATAAAGCGAGTAGATAAAAAGTACCAGGATCGCCAGTAATACTGGGGCCATAAACAGGTCGGCCACATCCGCCATTAAGGTCTCAATTGATTGAATATTCACTGCAAGCCTCCCAAGCCCCACTATTGATGCCGTTCACAAATTTGAGCGGAAAGTACCCAAAGAAACTTTTAAGGTCAAATTTAATCTAATTGATATTGATTCGCATTTACCTTTACATTTTAATAAGTATCCATATAATCTCGCTCCGAACTGGTCGACAAGACCAAGCGAAAGGGCAACCAGAGACCCTTAACGAGCAGACCGAATCAACGACATCAAGGAATTCACCATGAAACGTCGCCCACTAGCAGCAGCCATTTTGGGCTTAGCCTCCGCCTCAAACCTGTACGCAGAGACCCCGACCTCTCCGTCCAGCAATGAACTCGAGCTGATCGTCGTCAGCGGGCGCGCAGAAAAACCCCTGAAAGACGTTGCGGGCAGCGTTTCCGTGGTGACCAATGAAGAAATTGAGCAGCTTCAGCTCAATGACATGAACCAGTTGTTCCAATACGAGCCCGGTGTTGAAGTAACCGGTGAGGCTGGCGGCGCGCAGAATATTCTGGTGCGCGGCATGGGCGGTGACCGTGTACTGATTATCAAAGACGGTATGCGGGTGAACGAGGGTTATGGCGCCAATGGCCAAAACGACATTATTGGTCGCGGCTTTATTGAAGTGGACACCCTAAAGCAGGTTGAAGTTGCCAAAGGCGCAGCCTCCTCCCTGTACGGTTCAGACGCCCTTGCCGGTATCGTAGTATTCACCACCAAAGATGCTTCCGACTACTTGGAAGATGGCGAGCAGTTTGGCGGCTCTATCAAGACCGGCTACAACGGCATCACCAGCCAGAAAAATGTTTCTCCTACCCTTGCCCTGCGCACCGGCAATTTTGAGCAACTGCTGCACACCACCTTCCGCGATGGTGAAGAACAACAGAACTACGACAAAACCCAGGACCCCTTCGAGATTGAATCGAAGAGCATCCTGTACAAAGGTAAATACAACCTGGGTGGCGAAGACTTTATCAGCTTCAGCATCGACCACTGGAACCAGGAAACTGTCGGTGACAGTGCCGATGGCTTACTGACCTACTTCCGCGACCTGGACAGCTTCGGCTATAACATCGTCGAAGAGCAAACTGTTTCCGATAAAGAAACTCTCGCTTATCAATTGCATTACTACAGCGAGATAGCAACATTAGCTTACGACCAGCTCAATATCAGACTATATAACAACAAGTCTGAGCAGGAAGACGAACAGTACGGCCGGCTGGATATTAACTCACCTATGTTCGGTGTTTTTGAACTCCGCCATATGTGGGAAACCGGCCTCTATCGCCAAGACACCATAGGCCTACTGTCCAATGCCAGCAAAGCCCTGAATGAAACCCACACCCTGGGCTATGGCATAGATTTAGAGCAAACTGAGACCGAGCGTACTGTTCACCAGTACCGAGAAGTGGAAGGTAACTCCACCCCAACCCTGAATGCCACTTCTGAAAAATTCCCTGAAAACGAAGTGGCGCGCGCAGGAATGTTTATTAATGACGAAATAGCATTCGCCAATGGCCGGCTCACTGTCACCCCCGGACTGCGTTACGACTGGTACGAAATGGACCCAAATGGGGCACTGAAAGCCGACAACACCCCTTTCGCCGCTATAGAAGAAAGCAATGTCTCCTTTAATCTGGGTGCCCTTTATAAAATTAATCCGAATTTATCAGCCTTTGCCCAGTATGGTCAGGGCTTTAAAGTACCGGCCTATGACTTGGCTTATATCGAGCACTCCTTATTTTTCTCTGGCTATGCCTACGAAGTTGTGCCCTCTGACGATTTATCGCCAGAAACTAGCGACACCTTTGAACTCGGGTTGCGTGGGCACCTAGGTCCGGTAGCCTTTAGTGCCGCCGCGTTTTACACGGAGTACGATGATTTTCTCGAGGCTACGCTCATCGACAGTGAGTTCGTATTTGATGGTGATGGCAACGTCGATTATGTGTTTGAGCAATATCAATATCAAAATATTGATTCCGTCACCATCAAAGGTATAGAGGCGAGCGCCAGCTGGTACCTGTCTCCAACAATCGAGTTGTTTGCCAATGCCAGCTACCAGCGCGGCGAAAACGACACCACCGGTGAACACCTAACCAGCATCAGCCCACTTTCTGGCGTGGTCGGTGCAAGCTACAGCGGAGCCAAACTCTCCAGCCAGGTACTGGTGCGCTGGGCAGACCGCATGGAAAAAGTGAACGACGGCGCTACTGAAACTGCCGGTTATGGCACTGTAGACTGGACCCTGGGTTATCAGGTAATGGACTCCATGTCTGTGAACTTGGCGGTTAACAACCTGATGGATAAATACTACGTTCCCTACCTGAGTGTCGCAGGCTGGGATGAAGGTAGCGATCTTTCTGTCAATGCGGCGCCGGGGCGTACTTTCTCTGCGTCAATCAGATACGATTTTTAATTAACGAGTTTTACACTCTCCTATCTCGCAAATAAGTCCCTTGATGGCCGTACTCCCATGCGGCCTTTTTTTATTTTGCAGCGTCAAAAAAATACAATTAATCCTTGTAAATCTTCTCCATCATTTCTTTCACTTCCGCCTGGTATAGCCGCAATGCTTTTAACAGCTCAAGCCTGAATAACGGCATATAAAGCAAGTACACTAGCTGATAAATTGGGTTCGCAGAGTGCATTTTAAAATAACACTGTCTCTCCCAGTGACTTGCCCCACCCTTCATTTCGGTAATGGTGTAACTGAAATGGCCCGTGATGTGTTTAGTAATTGGTAAAAATAATAGAACCAGCGCACCACCGTAAATCGTCTTCCCCTCCCAGGAAATTTTATTGGGCCGCTCATAATTTATTAATTGATGCTTCATTACGTGGTAGCCAGTAATCCCCCAATATTTTTCGATCGCCACGCTACCTACAGTGGACTTATCGCCCCCCAGATTGTATTCCGCAAATAAAGTGTTCGGATATTTGCTTTCCCAATTTCGTAGGTCTACCACATAATCAAACAAGGCTCCGGGTGGGGCTTTTATAATGGCCGCATTTTTGTAGAAGTAGGACTTGTCTTTAAAATACAGCACCAGGCAAATCAACACATACAGAATAATTACCGCATATATGATGTCTAGTATCATCAACTGCCTCCACTACTAAAAAACTTAATACTGGCACTGATATAAATGAACTAGAAAGTCACAAGCCTAATTATAGAAGAATAAAAAAAAGCCATAGATTTACGGCACGAATTCAAAATAAATAAAGATAACAATCAATTTGAGAGAGGCGATTAAATGATCGCAGAAGTGGATATAAATTTCATGGCTAATCGGTCTGCAAATACCGCCACCCGGCGCGGCTGGGCCCGGCTTGGAGGGAACAACATTTGAAGCGGTACCGGCGGTGGAGTGTACTCTTCTAACAGGTGAACCAGCCTGCCCGCCTGAATATCCGACCCTACATCCAGTTCCGATTTTAAAATAATGCCACTTCCCTTCAGGCACCACTGGCGAGCCAGTTCCCCGTCATTGGTCACCCGGTCGCCGCGTACCACCACAGTTTGCTCACTCCCCGATCCATCGCGGCCGTCGAGAAAGCGCCAGTGGCTATCCAGGTTTTCACCGAAACGCATTACCAGACAGTTGTGACCCTTCAGGTCCTCGGGCCTTTGTGGAGTGCCGCGCTCTTGTAAATAGCTGGGAGAAGCGCAGAGGATGCGCTGCTTTTGGCTCAGGGTCCTGACCCGAAGTGAACTGTCGGTGATTGCACCAAAGCGCAAGGCGATATCAATACCCTGTCCGACAATATCCACATAGCCATCCGATAACAGCAATTCAATAGAAATAGCCGGGTGATCCAGTAAGAAGCGGTCAATTTCCGGGGCCACAATCGCCCGCCCCAAGTCGCAGGGGGCACTTACGCGAATGCCACCTGACAGGGTCTGCGCTCCTGATCGAATACGGCTTTCAAGGTCATCCACTTCACCCAGAATCTGTTTAGCACCCTCAATCAAGGTGCGCCCTTCCTCTGTCAGGCTAATTGCCCGGGTTGTTCGATTCAGTAACACCACACCGAAGTGCGACTCCAATGCCGCAAGGCGCTCGGAAACCCTGCTGGAAGATAGGCCCGAGTCCCGCGCTGCAGCGACCAGACTACCTTTATCAACAATTTGCAGGAACAACTTGAGATTATCTATCAGCATTGATCGGAAATACCGAATATTGATTTCTATTAATAGCAGTTTATCCGGTAAATCAAAGCAACCACAATACCCCTATCGCAGTAAATACTGCACAGTCACAAACTTACACTAGGGAGTTTCGGTATGGATAACAGTATTCGCATCGGACACATTGAGCTCTCGTTCCACGAGGCCAGCGCCCGGGAAGTCGCCAAGGTTCTTGAGGCTCACGGCCACCAAACCAGCTACAAGTCCGCCCCCCATGAAGCGGCCTTCCAGCTGCTAAAAAATGGGGAAATCGACCTTTTAGCTTCGGCCTGGCTGCCTTCCAGCCACGAGGTCTATCTGAACCCCATACTGGACCAGGTCGAAAAAGTGACCGTGCTGTATGAGCCCTACTGTATCTGGGGTGTGCCGGATTATGTGCCCGAAAATGCAATTGCCAGCGTTGATGACCTACTCAGCGAACCCGCCCTCACCCGTATGGATCGCCTGATCCAGGGAATCAATCCCGGTGCGGGTATTAGCCGCTTTTCCGCTGAAATGATCCAGGCCTATGCCCTCGATAAGGCAGGTTACGAATTCCGACCGGGAACAGAAGCGGACTGCTTCAACCGTTTTGAAGACGCCGTAGCGCAGGAGCGCTGGGTAGTGATCCCCTTATGGCACCCGCAATTTCTCCACAACCGCTACACCATCCGCGCACTAAAAGAGCCCAAAGGGCTTCTAGGCACTCAAGATGAAGCAACGCTCATCGTGCGCAAAGATGCCAAACAGAAAATTGGTAGCGCCGCCCTGGCTGCGCTGTCCCAGCTTTATATTGGCAACAAAAAGCTCAGCGCCTTGGAAGATGCGCTGCGCAAACAAGCCAAAAACTAAAACACCGTTAAATTTAAGGAAGTCGTAATGAAGTCCCCGAAAATACTATTTGCCGCACTGGCTCTTGTAGGCGTTGGCAGCTTAGCCACCAGCGTCACTCACGCAGCTGAAGCGGAGTCCCTGCAAACAGTCACTGAGTTCAGCGAGTCCCGCGCTGCCGGTGTCACTGTCACCCTCAATGGCCGGGTGCTGGTCAGCATGCACCCACTGGATGCGCCAAAACTAAAAGTACTCGAGGTAATGGCAAACGGCTCCAAGCAACCGTTTCCCAATCGAGATTGGGCGGATGGGCCTGAACAGGGTGAAGTGGGTTTTGGATCAGTAATTGGCATTCACTCTGACAGCAAAGGCATCGTCTGGATTTTGGATATGGGCGGTGAAAATACACCCGTCCAACTTGTCGCCTGGGACAGCGTCAATAATAAACTGCACCAACAGATTGAAATCTCCAAGTCCGCATTAGTGGAAAATTCATTTCCGCAGGATTTTGCCCTGGATGAAAAGCGCCAAAAAATCTACATCGCCGATATGTCCTTCGGTAATTTTAACGGCGCGACTAAACCGGCAATTATTGTCGTCGACCTGAAAACCGGACGCTCTCGGCGCGTACTGGAAAGCGCTAATGAATTTATGCCGCCAAAGCAGGATCTCATTATCGGCGGAGTTTTGCTAGCGGCTAAAACTGAAGGTGATACGAATAAAAGCCTGCACTTTGGTCTCAATCCCATTGCCCTGGACGACAAGTCTGAATGGCTCTACTTTGGCAGCCTCAGCGGCGATAAAATCTTCCGTCTTCCTGCGGCGCAGTTGGCGGACGCCGATATTTCCGAGAGCAAACTAACCACACAAATTGAAGAGTTTGGCCCCAAAAACCCCAGCGATGGCATTGCTATGGCACCTGGAGGTGGCGTGCTGGTTACCGACCTGCAGAATAACGCCATTGGACTGACCACCCAGGGCAATTACCAAATTCTGCTACAGGAAAAACAACTCTCCTGGCCTGACAGCCTCGCCATTAGCAATGGCTGGGTATATATCACCCAGGACCAACTTCACCAGCACCCTGCTTTCAGTTCTGGCCTTGGTAATGCCAAGCCGCCCTACAAGCTGATGCGCTTCCGCTACACTCCTTAAACTCCCTCTCACCGCCAGGAGATAGTTGCCCTGGCGGTTTTTTATTAACGTCGAAATAAATTCACCAGTAAACTCAATACCAAACTAACGATAATCATCGACACAATTGGAAAGTAAAAACGGGTGCGCCCCGACTCCACGCGAATATCTCCCGGCAAGCGCCCAAACCAGCTGAATAACCCAGGGGAAAAGTGCAATAGCACCCCAACCAACACTAAAATTATTCCTGCGATAATCAACCAGCGGGACATCTATTCACCTCCCTACAGAGTGATTTAACGCCCTGACAATTACCCTGGCGCACTGCCTGGACATTCCCCAGTGACTACTCTATCTATGCTCAATCCCGAGACAAATCGATAGAGGCCATGTGGTGAAATACCTCCTTAGTGTAGTTGTCACAATCTGCATCTTTTTTAGCACTGCTGCCAATAGCCAGGGTAATCCTTTGATTTCCCGGGGCACTATCCCGCTCGCCGAAGAGGTTACCCTTACTTCAATCGCCGGCCCACTTGAATACCCTTGGGGTATAACCAGCCTGCCTGATGGAAGTTTTCTTATCACCCAGCGCAGCGGACAACTCAGAATTGTAAAAGATGGAAAATTATTAGCGAACCCTATCGAGTTTCCAGCAGAAATATTGTTTCTTGGCCAAGGGGGCTTGCTTGATATCGCTGTGAGCCCCACCTTCCCTCAAGACCAGATGCTCTACTTCAGTTATGCCATTGGCAATATGGACAACAACCGACTTGCCATTGGTCGGGCTAAATGGAATGACGGCAAGTTGGAAAACTTTGAAGAGATATTCAAGTCCGCGCAGGGTAAAAATAACGGCGCACACTTCGGTTCCCGGCTCGCCTTCCTACCTGATAAAACGTTGCTGGCTACCATTGGCGATGGCGGTAATCCCCCACAAGAATTTCTCGATATTTTTGCCAGGGAACAGGCCCAAAACCTGCAAACCCACTTCGGCTCTATTATTCGTATTAATGGGGACGGTTCCATTCCCGACGACAACCCTTTCAAAAACCAAGCAGATGCCCTGCCGCAAATCTGGAGCTTTGGCCACCGCAACCCCCAAGGATTGGTGATCGATCAACAAAGTGGGGAGATCTGGTCCTCCGAACACGGCCCCGCTGGAGGCGACGAATTGAACCGCCTCAAAGCTGGCAGTAACTATGGCTGGCCAAGGGTCACTTTTGGTCGGGACTATCGAGATGGCTCCAATATAGCCTTCAAAATCGAGGATCCAGAATTTACCTCGCCCGCACTGGCCTGGCTCGATACCCACGCCCCTGGAGGACTGGCATTCTATACCGGCAATGCCTTCCCCGAATGGAGAGGAAGACTGATTTCCGCCGGGTTAGTTAGCGAAGATTTACGGGTCATTCAGATAAAAGATGATGCCGCTATTGGCGAGCTAAGGATACCTGTTGGGGAGCGCGTACGCGACGCAGAAGTTGGCCAGGATGGCAGTCTTTACATATTGACCGATGGCCCCAAAGGCCGTTTACTGCGCATAGATCCAGCAAAACAATAACTCGAATCTCAAGATATTCGACTAGTTGGGGCGAGGTTCAAAAGTCGCCCTATAAGGCAAGCTATCTATGCGTTTTTTCCGCCCCCTTACCGCCACTCTACTTATGGCCACCTCACTGTGTGTTCAGTCCACCACTCTGATTCACAATGTTTCCGGCTACCAAACTACTGATGATCAACTACTCACGTTCGATGCTTTAGCCTTTGATCAAGGCAAGGTACTGGCAACTGGAAGCTATCAACAGCTGGAAAAGCAATTTCCTACAGCCGATAGAATTGATGCGCAGGGTAAAACCCTACTTCCAGGCCTAATTGATGCCCACGGCCATATGCTGGGCCTGGGCCAACTCACCGGGGAATTGGACTTACGCGATCACTCCCTTGCAGAAGCACTCTCAGCCATCAAGAAGTACGCCCGGGATCTGGGGCCCGACGAATGGCTATCGGGCCGTGGCTGGAACCAGGTTACCTGGCCCAACAAAGCTTTCCCAACCCGTAAACAACTAGATAAATTGGAAATCAAGCAGCCAATTTGGTTGCGCCGGGTCGATGGCCACGCAGGTTGGGCCAATTCCAGGGCCCTGGAGTTAGCGGGGATCAACAAGGAAACCCAATCACCAGATGGCGGTGAGATTCTACGGGATGAAAACGGCAACCCGACAGGCATCCTGATCGATAACGCCATGAACCTGATGTACAAGGCGATACCCGCACCTACTTTAGCCCAGGAGAAAAAGAGTCTACAAAATGCATTTACCACCGCTCTTTCCCTGGGATTAACCAGTGTGCATGATGCGGGTATAAGCGAACAGACCCTGAACGCCTACCGAGACCTGGCAAATAAGAAAGCCATCCCGTTGCGTATTTACCCCATGCTTTCAGTAGATAGCCACAACTATGCCCAGTTACTTCAGGCGGGGCATATTGGAGAGCCTTCGGACCGGCTGTATATGCGCAGCATTAAACTTTCCGCCGATGGCGCCTTGGGAAGCCGAGGCGCTGCCCTGCTGGAGCCCTACCACGACCGTCCTCAGGAAAAGGGGCTGCTGCTCTACCCGGAAGACAAAATGTTGGCTTTGCTCAAGCTGGCTACCGACAATAACTTCCAGGTTAACGTACATGCAATCGGCGACAGGGCTAACCATATCGTATTGAACCATTTGGAAACCCTAAACAAGGCAGAGAGCCAGGCTAGCTATCGCCATCGCGTGGAGCACGCCCAGGTTATTGAGGTGGAAGATATTCCGCGCTTCGCCCGGCTCAACCTGATTGCCTCTATGCAGCCCACTCACGCTACCAGCGATAAGAATATGGCCGGAGACCGCCTGGGGAATAAGCGACTGATCGGCGCCTACGCTTGGCAGACCCTGCTGGAACAAGGCACTCCCATCGCCGCAGGCTCCGACTTCCCTGTAGAACCCGCAAACCCGCTTTTCGGTCTACACGCCGCAGTTACCCGCCGCGACCGCCAGGGAGCCCCCAGTAAAGGCTGGCGTACAGAAGAAGCTATGACTATGGAGCAAGCCCTGCGCGCCTTTACCCTGGATGCAGCCTATGCCAGCCATCAGGAGAAAGTGATCGGCAATCTTGAAGCCGGGAAGTTCGCCGATTTTATTTTGCTGGATAAGGATATTTTTACGATAGCTCCCCAGGAGATCTGGAAGGTACAAGTTCTGGAGACCTGGGTTGAAGGAGAACAGGTTTACCGTAAACCCCTGTAGCCAGTCACTGGCCTTCATTTTTCCCGCACTTCAAACCACGAATACCGGCGAAAGCCGGTATTCACAGAAACAACGACTGCCCCATAATTCACCAAGAGCCTTGTATTACGGTATTGCTATACTACTTTTTGTGGATACGAGAATAATTTATTGATAAAGCGCATATAGGTTAACGCCTCAAATAGAAACCAAATAGACCGCGCTATGAAATACATCCAAATACCCGTAAGCGATGCACCTTTGTATCTTCTACTCGAAGCAGATCCCTCTAAGAAGAAAATAGACAGCTATTTACCTGAATCCTGGTGTTTCGCCGCAATTGATGCCGGCGCTGTGGAAGGTATATGCGTAGTAAAAGAAATTGATACCGCAATCGCTGAGATTTTCAATATCTCAGTTTCTCCTGAGATGCGGCAGCAAGGGATTGGATCAAAACTGTTAAAGTTCTCTCTTTCAGAGCTCACCACCAAAGGGATTCACCGAATAGAGCTGGGCACTGGCACATTTGGTTACCAGTTAACCTTTTATCAACGCCATGGTTTCAGGGTTGACTCTGTTATTAAAGATTATTTTTTACACAACTATGATCAACCCATTGTTGAAGACGGGGTCCAACACAAAGATATGTTACGACTCTCACTAGATCTTACAATTAGACGACAATAAAACTGGCTGCGGCATAGTGCCTACCCAAAATGGCAGGCTTGTACCTATTAATCATCGCTCAATCATCACCCAACGCGCCGGGATCAAAGTCGTCATAAAGCCATTCAGTTATAAGTGAAAATTTCCTTTCGCCTAATCTAACTTGACCTGCCAAACATCAACATTAAACCACCCACCTTGAATACTGTATTTATAAACAGTAAACTTAAAGCGACCTAGAAAGAACCAAGGGAATACTATGCCAGTAAAACATGAATGGCGAAAAAAAGAAAAATCTCTCTATCTCCCTAAAACTCTACCTGAAGTTATCGACATCCCTAAACTCAATTACATTACTATTCATGGAGAGGGCAGCCCTGCCGAGGAGACATTCACAAACTGTATCGGCGCTCTATATTCCCTGGCTTATACTATTAAGATGCTTCCCAAAAAAACGGATGAGAAGCCGAGGGGGTACTTTGATTTTACAGTCTATCCATTAGAAGGAGTCTGGGACATCAATGAAAAAGCCAAAGAGAGTTATTCTGGGGAGATCAAAAAAGAAGATTTAATCTATAAGCTGATGATACGTCAGCCTGATTTTGTCGAGCTACCCTTTTTCAAGGAAATACTTAACTACGTTAAGAACAAAAAACCAAATCCACTACTGAATCAAGTTAACTTTGAGACTATTTTAGAGGGGAAGTGTGTACAAATGCTCCACATAGGGAGATTTGAGGATGAGCCTATCAGCTTTGAGAAAATGGAAGCCTTTGCTAAAGATCAGGGCTTAAATCGCCTATCCAAGGTACACAAGGAAATTTATCTTTCAGACACAAGAAAAGTTGCACCGGAAAAATTGAAAACCGTATTAAGGTTTCGGGTTAGCTAAATAATGGCTTATTTTCACCCCCACAGCCAACTTTTATCATCAGATCCCCCCAGTATCCCAAACCCTATTTTAGTACCAGCTATACACTAACTCTTATCAAGAAACCCTCCAATTCTGAAAGCCATTTATTAAGTTATACACCGGGATTATATTCAAGGTGTTTATGTTTCCAGCTAAGTTAATTAGCGCCTGCGGCTAAACAAGTAAAAGAACTTCACAGAGGGTGAGATCAGAAACCAGCTGAAATACTCACAGACCAAGTTAAATCAATAAAAAAAGCCGCATCGAAGGATGCGGCTTTTTTGTCACGGGGACTATTGCAAATTAGTCCTTAACAGCTACCGTGCTCGCTTTCTTTTCAGGGATCGGGAAGCCACGATCGCGCATTAATGCTTCGATATTGGCATCGCGACCACGGAAAGAGCGGTATGCGTCTGCCGGGTCCAACGCATTGCGAGGAGCGAACAAGTATTTCACCAGTCTCGCAGCTACTTCCTTATCGTAGAAGCCGCCTTTGGACTCGGCGAAAGCCTCAGAGGCATCGGAGGTCAGCACATCGGCCCACATGTATCCGTAGTAGCTGGCCGCATAGCCTTCACCGGAGAAGATATGACCAAAATGAGGAGAACGGTGGCGCATCACCAGTTCATCCGGCATACCCAGCTTCTTCAAAGTTTCACGTTCAAACTTGTCTGGATCGATACCTTCAGGATCAGCAGTGTGGAATTTCATATCCACCAGTGCAGATGCCAGGTACTCAGTAGTGGCAAAACCTGAATTGAACTTAGCCGCCTTCTTGATCTTCTTCACCAGATCCGCAGGAATCGGCTCACCAGTTTTGTAGTGCACCAGATAATTGTCGATAACCGCATCGGTAGACAACCAGCGCTCCAGCAGCTGAGACTGGAACTCGGTGTAGTCACGCACACCGCCATTTAAGGTCGGATAAGTAACGTTGGACGCGAGGAAGTGCAGCGCATGGCCAAACTCGTGGAAGAAAGTCTCTGCATCATCCCAACTTACCAGTACAGGCTCACCGGGAGCGCCCTTGATAAAGTTAGAGTTGTTGGAAGAGAGAACGTTCTTCTTACCATCGAAAGTGGAGTGATCGCGGTACATGGTTGCCCAGGCTCCAGAACGCTTACCTGCACGAGCAAATGGGTCCAGGTACCAGAGGCCGATATGATCGCCACTCGTCTTATCGGTAACTTCCCAGACCTTAACATCTTCATGGAATACCGGTACTGAGCCTTTCTTCACTGGAGTGAACTCAAAATTGAACAGCTCTCCAGCCACATAGAACATGGCTTCACGCAGGTTATCCAGCTGCAAGTACTGTTTAACTTCATCGGAGTTCAGGTCGTACTTGGCCTTGCGAACTTTTTCTGCGTAGTAGCGGTAGTCCCAGGGCTCAATAGTGATATTGGCTTTCTCGGCATCAGCCACAGCCTGCATATCAGCCACTTCTTCCTTCACGCGACCAACTGCCGCCGGCCATACCGCTTCCATCAACTCCATGGCGCGCTCAGGCGATTTGGCCATACGATCACGCAGGCGCCACTGAGCGTAGTTGTCGAACCCTTGCAGGCCAACACGTTCGTCGCGCAGCTTCAGGATTTCAGCGATGATAGCGTTGTTATCATGCTCATCACCATTGTCACCACGGCTGTAGTAATTGGTCCAAATCTGCTTACGCAACTCGCGATTGTCAGAGTAAGTCAGGAAGGGATCCATGGAGGAGCGGGTATTGGTAATCGCGTACTTACCTTTTTCGCCCTTCTCTTCCGCCAGGGCCGCCGCAGCAGCGACAAAGGAATCCGGCAGGCCGCCCAGCTGATCTTTAGTCAGGAAGATGTCGTAACCTTCCTCATCAGCCAGTACATTATTGGAGAACTTTGTATAGAGTTCCGCCAAGCGCTTATTGATTTCTGCATAGCGCTCTTTCTTTTCCCCTTCAAGGGTGGCGCCATTGGTTGCGAACTGGGTATATACCAACTCGACTACGCGCTTCTGCTCAGCGTCCAAATCCATTGATTCACGCTGATCATAGATAGACTTGATGCGCTTAAAGAGGCCCTTGTTCTGATAAATCTTGGACTCGTAGTCAGCCCATAGAGGTGCCAGTTCGCGCTGGACCTCACGGAATTCCGGGGAGGACATATTACCGGCCCAGATTCCATAATAAGAAGATGCACGGCCCAACTCTGCCCCACTGCGCTCCATCGGAACAAAAGTATTGGCGAAAGTAGGCTTGGCAGGATCGGCGGCTATGGCGTCCAGCTCTGCCAGATTCATCTCAATACCCTTCTCAATTGCGGGCTTGAGATCTTCAAGATTCATCTTGTCAAACGCAGGAACACCACCAAAAGGACCTGTCCACTCCGCCAATAGCATGTTGCTGGCGTGCTCAGGACTAACAGCCATGGACTTCTCGGCATTCACGGTATCTTTGACCACCTCAGCCTGTTGTGTCTTTTCACCACAACCGCCCACTACCGCAAGAGCTGCGGCCACGGATAGTGCGATCATTGTTTGACGCATCGGTATCTCCTCTAGGATAGAGCTTTGTAATAGTTTTAAGAGCGGGAGTTTAACCCCAGTTGGCCTATGCCCGCCAATACTACCGCCATTCTCAGCCATAGCTGCGACAGAGTGAAAGAAATGCACGACGATTTCATTTTTAGCTGACCAATCAGTCCAACCTTGCTAATGGCGCATCCATTAGACCAAAGTGATTTAATTGAGACGCTGCAAAAGAGAGGGGTGACCAGGCTTTACCGCAAGGTCATATCTCCCTTACCTACTCACAAGGCCAACAGCCTATTTACCGCTAGATATAAGAAAAAGCGACTCAATGAAAGTCAAATCCATTTCTGTATCCAAACCCACTCATATCAGACGTATATCCTCTCACCAAGAACCAAAGGAATCTAAACGCAAAAATCTATAAGTGTGAATCGTTTATGATGACTCGCAGGTTCAAAGCCTGGTGCTGGTGCTAAAGAACGAGTACGCGTGAACACTTACCCCTTGCAGTCAGCCTGAATAACTCAGGAAAACCCTCTCCCACTTAGAATTAACTGCACTATATGCACCAATAAAACTTCATGAAAAGAATCAACTAAAGAATTCTATAATTTGATTTAAAGAAACACCTGACAGTTTATAAAAGAGGGAAGTTTCTACATAACAAATCCATACTCCCCAAAGTTAAGTTATCTCACTCTTATCACTAGTTATTACTACAATGTTGGTCAGTTATCCTCGGGAAACTTGAGCATACTTAGCCAGATGTCGCTAACCGCTAGTTCCAGATAAACCAGCTACCAAACAAAATCTAAAAAAGAAAACACCAAACACAAACCTGCATGGAGAGTGGATACCGACTACGAGCTTGAAGCAGTATATTCATAGCATGTGTGCACCCTGCCTTTTGCTCCACTATTGCTTTCAATACGAAAGCAATAACTCTTAATGCAAAATAATTACCGACACACCCCCTAGTTATTATTAGCTATATAACCCCATCTGAAGGTCTCAAAAATCAACCAAACCTACTAACCGCATACCGTAAGCTATCTCATTACAATATTATTGGTAGGAACAAAGAAAAATAACCTTTCTAAAAATAAAAAGATATCGGCATTAAATATTGCGTCTCTCAAATACTCCAACAACTAAATACCTATACTTTTTCTAGCTATTAAAAGGAGTTAGCTATGTTGTACTCATATCATCACCCCAAAATTCTACCGGCAATCCTCTTATCATTAGCGGGGTTCCTATCCTTAGGTGCCAACGCTGTAGAGTGCGGCGACACTATTACAGAGCCAACCACACTAACGGAGGATCTCACCTGCTCAATCAGCGATCCGAATGCTGCCGCTTTAACGATTCAGGGACCTAGTGGAAGCCTTTACATGGCAGGGTTCTCACTTACCTGCTCCGGACTGGATCAGTCAAACGGTATAGTCCTTACAGGCTCATCTGGTGAACTATCCACTGGCACAATTAATGGCTGCAACGACGCAATTGTGCTATCAGAAGGTGGGCTTCATACTGTATACGGCATTAATATTTTACTTCCGCTCGACGATGCCATTGTAGTAAGCAGCAACAGCAATACTGTTATTGGGAACTTCACATTAGGCGATGGAAGTGATTCAGATGATGGCATTGACATTAACGGTAATTACAATTTTATCTCTCAAAATGTTATTGAGCTTTCGGGCGACGAGGGAATGGAAGTAGATGGCATTGCCAATACAATAATAGATAATACAATTACCGGCTCAGATAGTGATGGAATCGAGCTAGATGGAAACTTTTCTATTTTTATATCAAACACAATCCTAAGCAACGATAATTCAGGTATTGTTATTGGAGGAAGTTCATGCACCGTTTCAAATAATACTGTAATAGGAAATGGATCCTCTGGAATTATATTGCAAAGCTTAGCTTCCAATAACAGCATCACCCAAAATACTAGTAGCAGCAATGGTGCTTATGGTATTTACATCGCAGGCGTGGATGTTACAGGCAATAGCATTGTTTTTAACACTGTAACAGGAAATGGAATATTCGATCTTTTCGACTTATTCGAGGCTGAAGATTGCAGTATCAGCAATAACCTCTGGTCAGGAAATACCTTCTCAAGTGCCTATCCAAACTGTCTTGATTGAATTACTGACAAATCCGAAAGGGTTATTGCTTTAACTATTTAAGAGTAATAACCCTATCGGGGCATCATCGAAACTGAAATTACCGAATAAGTAGTGCTGCCAGTCAGATCAAGAAATCTATAAGACAACCGCATCCATCTCGACCTCCACCAGCCAGTCGGGATCAATAAATCCTTTGACCTCCACAAATGTGCAGGCAGGCCGAATATCCGAAAAAAACTCTCCATGTGCTCTCGCAGCTTCTTCCCAGCATCTAATATCAACCAACATTATACGCGTTCTTATCACGTCAGTCAGGTTTCCACCAGCCTCCTTCAGCGCAGTAACGGCAATATCCAGACAAAGCTTTGTCTGACCACGAACATCACCAATATAGGCCGATTTTCCATCCAATATAGGCGCCGTGCCAGAAACGGCAATTTGATTTCCTATTCTGCAGGCCCTGGAAAAACCAATGGGCTCTTCGAGATATGAGCCAGAACTCACCAACTTTCTCATTTCAATCTACCCTGAAACCTTACGTGTAAATATGGCAATTTTATTCCCGTCCAAATCCCTAAAATATGCACCGTAAAAAGAGCCTGAATTTCTATAACCCGGATTACCTTCTGACACTCCCCCAAGCTTAAGGGCTAGGGAGTAAATTTTATCAACGTTTTTCATACTTCCAACATCCAGGGCCAGCATAGTGCCATTACCAAAGCTTGCGGCCTGCCTATCGTACGGCACAGTAATTGCCAGCTTTGTCAGAGAGCCCTTAAACTGCCAAAATATTACTGAGTCAGAACGATAGACCTCCTCAGCAGATAAAATCTCGAAAACCTGCGAGTAAAACTGGCTTGCCCGATATAGATCGTTAGTACCAAAAGTGATGTGAGAGATCATGCTTTATTTTTCCTCAGTAAAAATCTGAGCCGCTGTCTCGAAGACCAAACGAAAGCAAACATCTAAATAGTATTTACATTTAATCAACCCAGGAAGCTAGAAGACTTTCTGCACCGGAGATGATGCAACTTTTATAGCAGCGCAATTCAACCCTTATTTTTTCCCAGCTCCAAGTGGGCATTCCTCATATTGGCATAACTGGTGGTCTGGGCCGAACTCAAAACGCTCCTTGATGCTCAATAAATAGTCTAATAAAGCCGAGACTCGCTTTGGCTTGTTGACTCCAGTCCGATAGACCAAGTAGATAGGCATGTAGATCGCATGCCAGTCTGGAAAGATACGAATCAACTCCTGCCTCTCCAACTCACAGATCATGCTATTAACAGGAATTTGAGCGATACCCACTCCTCCCGCGGCAGCTCTTTTAGCCATTTCCGGGTTATCGCAATGAAAATTACTGCGCACCTCGACTGATTCTGTTGAACTTTCGGATACCAAACTCCAAATGGCAGACTCCTGGGCCACGCCAGCAGTAATACAATTGTGCTGACGAAGGTCTTTTGGTGATTCAGGTATCCCGTGCTCCCTTAAATAGTGTGGGCTTGCAACCAATACCTGGGTCGTATACCCAACCTCTTTTGCTACCAAGCGGTCATCTGCAATTTGCCCAACACGAATTGCCAGGTCTATCCCCTGAATAAAAAGGTCATCAAAAGCGTTGGAGAGCTCCAGAGATACCTGGGCTTTAGGCCACTGCTGCAAAAATGGGGGAAGGATATACTGGGCCAAATAACTTCCCATGGCTGGAGGTGCTGAAATACGCAAAAGGCCCTGAACCTGCTGCTCTATTTCCCGCACATCTTCACGTAAAGACTTGAACTCCTCTACCAATAGAGAAGCGCGACGCAGAGTAACTTTACCTGCATCAGTAATCTCAATTTTCCTGGTAGATCGCTCCAACAGCTTGGCCTGTAACTGCTCTTCCAACTTCGATATGGCCTTGCTCACCGTAGATTTGGGTAATCCCAGCTCTTCGGCGCAGTGAGTCAGACTCATCAGTCTACAAGTAGTCACAAAGATAGATAAAGTTCGGAAGTCTATAGTTTCCAAATCGCGAACAATCAATTTCCAAACGCCTTATTGTTTCAAATTACCCAAGAGAATAGTCTGTGCGCCATCGATAGACAACTGCATTTAGCGACAACATTTAAGGTGAGCAAGATGACTGCGACACAAGACTTGTTTTCAAGCATTCAATTAGGTGATGTAAAACTGACTAACCGTGCCGTGATGGCCCCCCTGACCCGCTCAAGAGCTGAAAACCATGTACCTACCCCTTTAATGGCTGAGTACTATGCACAGAGAGCAGGCGCCGGCCTGATTATTGCCGAGGCAACCATGGTAGCCGAGGGAACCTCGGCCTTTATCTCTGAACCAGGCATATACTCCCAGGAGCAGATTGAAGGCTGGAGACGAGTCACTGATGCCGTGCACGAGAGAGGCGGCAAAATATTTCTGCAACTTTGGCATGGCGGACGAGCCAGTCACCCAGACCTCAATAATGGTGCAACGCCTGTAGCCGCAAGCCCAGTCGCCATTGATGATACCGTCCATACACCGGATGGAAAAAAGCCATACACCACCCCACGATCTCTTGAGATAGAAGAAGTCCCAGGAATTGTTGCAGCTTTTAAGCAGGGAGCTATCAATGCTAGAGATGCTGGTTTCGACGGGGTAGAAGTTCACGGTGCGAACGGCTATCTACTGGATAATTTTTTGCGGGATGGCTCAAACTTAAGAACAGATGAATACGGTGGGGCGTTGGAGAATCGTGCACGCCTACTCTTCGAAGTTCTGGAGGCCGTCATCGGGGTTTGGGGCTCAGGCAAGGTCGGATTGAGAACATCCCCCCTGAACGGATTTAATAGCATGCGAGACAGCGACCCTATCGGACATACCCGCTGGCTCGCCGATAAGCTTAATGAGTACAACCTGGCATACTGGCATCTGATGCGAGCGGATTTCCTGGGTGAGCAACTTGGAGATGTATTAACCCCAGCCAGGGAGCAATACAAGGGCAACTTAATTGGTAATATGGGTTATGGGCGAGATGAGGCCAATGAGGCTATTGGTCTGCAACAGGTGGATGCAGTGGCCTTTGGTGTTCCATTCCTGGCCAACCCGGATCTACTTGAACGGTTTAAGGCGGGGGCCAGCTTGAATGAAGCAGACCCGGGCACTTTCTACACAGGCGGTGCAAACGGTTATACCAATTATCCCACCATGTCCTGATCTCTTCGAATATGCAGATAGGTCGCCTTAAGCGGGCGACCCACCCTCCTCATTCACATTGGCTACCGCCACAGGTCGGATCTTTATATTACTTATCAATGAGACCAACACAAAACTGAGCAACATTAACAAGTACCATGAGCTGAGCTTCGCCAGAGATACCATTTGCCATTCATGGGATTGATTAGGGTAAATCCATATATTTGCAAAAGTAGCAATGTTTTCAGCAAACCAAATAAACAGTGCTACCAGCAACCACCCCAAAAGAAGCGGCATAGAGCGATGCTTTTCAACGACCTTAAAGTAAATATTGGTTCGATAAAACATTAACACTGTTCCCGCTAGTAATGCCCAGCGGAAGTCCCAGATATAGTGATGTGTAAAGAAGTTGGCATAGATAAACACAACCAGAATAACTGTCAGCAATTTCGATGGATAGTGAGAATATTCAAATTCAAAAATTCGCCACACTCGAGCAATGTAACTGCCCACTGCGCTATACATGAACCCTGTAAACAGTGGCACATTACCAATCCCAAAGAAGTACTCTTCCGGGTAACTCCATGAGCCAATAGCATCAGATGTCTTAAATATCTCCATGACGGTCGCAACGACATGAAATACGACAATAACAATTGACTCCCTGAATGTTTCCAGTTTTGTAGCTAGAAGAAAGATCTGAAAGGCTATAGCAGCCAAAAAGATAAAGTCATACCGGTGAATCGATTCCAGTGGATACCAATAGTTGGTGACAATCATAATTCCCAGCAAGAAGCCACCAAAAATACAGGCATAAGCCTGCCTCAAGCCAAACAACCAGAGCTCACGAATATATCGTTTCAAATCCACACTTGATAACACTGCAAACAACACCTAGAGGAAAATTTCTGTGGCTTCACAGCCTACCGATTCCATTACCTTTCTATCTTTAGAAAAAACTATCTGACATTTATGTTTTTAAATCCAAACTCTTTACTCCCAGCCTTAAAACCGAGATTCAAGATTTCAGTATAGTTCTCAGGGACTTCAAAAAATACGATTTCCAGCTCAGCCTCAGAACCGCGGGGAAGCTCCAGATGTACCATCCCCCTCACCTCCTGCCCACCCCTAAATGCCTCATGCTCCTTGAAGACAGCGCCATCTTTCATAATCAGGCGCCAGGAGGAAAGCCTTACTTTTTGATGACTTCTCCGATTAGTCACTGTCATACGGCACTGCACTGTACCGCCCTGCCTTACACAATGATTGTGATGGATCTCGGCCCCTTGCAGGTAAACAACACCACCTTCAGAAGTCGTTTTTGGAAGACCTGCAGCAAAATCTGGACTGTGATACTCCTTCCCCAGAATAAAAAATGAAAAACAAGAGATCGAATAAGCCAAAACTACAACCACACCAAATAGGTAGCGATTTTTTAAATAGCTCCAAATACACAGAGATAGCGAAGTGCACACAATCACAATAGCTATAAAGGCTACAAAATATTCAGGGCGCCATATGCCGTATAGGTAAATCATGGGCTCAGGAAATAGATACTGGGTAAGCGCCCATAGCACTGCTACTAATGCTGACAATACCCCCAATATTTTTGCAGCCAAAAACTTCCTGCGACTGACTGAGTAATATCCCTCTACCATATCTGTCATTTTGCTCTATCCCTATAAAACCAGTTTCAAACTGGTTAGCTAGCACTGCAGACAACTCACTTAAGCTCCAAGCCAGTGCAAAATGGTACATGATACAGATTTAAAGACCAAAATCGATTACACCCTATTTCTAAGCTTTCTCTAGCAATCTCGATTATAATTTGAACACCACACTCTTCGACAATCTTGAGTTGTGCTCTTTCTGCATGTGAACATGACATAACTATATTGAAAATATAGTCATGCCAGTTATAGAGAGGGGAATGAAATACCAGGGGATTAATCAGAAAGGGAGCTGCCTCTCCTCCTACAAACCAAGGCTCCTGCACATAGAATCGGCGAGTATCAACAGCGCAATAGATCATCCTGACAAATGCAAGTTACCGCACGCACAACGGGCCAATATAGTAATCTTTAACAATAGTTTGCCAGACGAGATAACCTAATCATCGCTACTGTAGGAGCTGCCGTTCGAACTACTATCTGAATCACTATCATACCAACCATCATCCTCCCCCCTACTGGAGGAACCGGACCATCGTGCCATTAAACCTACACCAAGCACGACTAGCATTATCGCGTAAATATCGATCTCTATATTGATTGCCCTGTAAACTCCAAGGCATACAAGACTTAAACCTAGCAAAAATTCCAGAATACGCACTATTACACCACCTTTCCATAAATCAGAAAATCCATAATTGAATTTTTTAGGTAAAGCCTGTACCCCATCTAACTCACCCAAATACCGCAGTATCAAACAAAACTCAACATCCACACATTCAAGGAAATACCCACAAGAATCAAGATTAGCTTGACTGTCAAAAAGTGACGCATATTGCCTATCCGGAGAAGGCTTATATTTTCAAGATTAACTTTCTTATGGACATCCATGCCCGCCTCTTTAATCTGAGCACTGTAGTTTCGAGAAGTTATTCCCTCCAAATCACTCACAGCCTCAACAAGAAAAGAAGATAACTTACCTCCAATCTCATCAATTGGCAGCTTGATTTCGCCTGATTTCTTATGCCCCTCAGTTACCACAAGCAAATTATCACCCTCTATGCTTGCAGAGACTAAAGCCCCCTTAATATTCGCGGCCTTATATCTGACTGTGGCTTCAATAGCACCCCGTTGTGGCAATCGATTTAATTGGAAAGATAAAGGACGAATTGTTTTTTCTAGAGGTTTAGTTGCGAAACAAAAACCAGCTACACTTAATAGCACCCCCCAATAAGGTATTTCAAAATAGCCACCAAGAAGAATAATTAAGGCGCAACCTATCATCAGCGCAGAAAATGGCAAGAATAGCTGCCTTACAATACTATCCACTTTTAACAGCATAAATGAATTGATCTTCTTCATATCCATCCCCAAAGATTGTCATTATCAGTTAACCCATGGAATTATCAGCATTAACCTTTGAAATGCAAACCGGGCATCTCTTTACAATGAAGAAGGCAACCAGGGAAGGTAAATTAGCGGTAATTTTGCGCTGGGAAAATAAAAAACCCCTTACCTAAACCAAAGGGTCAAGATAAGGGGTTTTAGATTCAAGATCTCTGAACTATGGCGAACTGAAAATCAAGAAATTCGACCTGCTCGCAACCATTCAGAAACACAAAATGCCAACTCCAATACCTGATCGGCATTCAAACGCGGATCGCATTGGGTGCGGTAACAGCTAGCTAAATCTGACTCAGAAATTTTCCAGGCACCACCGGTACATTCGGTAACATGCTCACCGGTCATCTCCAGGTGGATACCGCCGGGATGGCTTCCCTCAGCCCAATGCACTGAAAAGAACTCACGAATTTCCCGCAGGATCTTATCAAAATCTCGCGTTTTATAGCCGTTACCCGCTTTAACGGTATTGCCATGCATCGGGTCCGTACTCCATACCACTGAGCGCCCTTCCGCCTGCACAGCGCGCACTAAAGCCGGTAGCTTTTCACCCAGGGTATCGGCACCCATCCGGGTGATCAAGGTGAGGCGACCCGCATCATTCTCAGGGTTAAGTTTATCGATCAATCGCAACAACTCATCCGGCTGCATATTGGGGCCAACTTTCACCCCAATCGGATTGCAAACGCCAGAAAGAAACTCCACATGAGCACCATCCAGCTGTCGTGTGCGCTCACCAATCCACAACATATGTGCAGAGCAGTCATACCACTTACCAGTGAGGCTATCAGTGCGAGTCAGCGCTTGCTCATATTCGAGTAGAAGTGCTTCATGAGAGGTATAGAGTACCGTCTCACGAATTGCGGGGGTGTTTTCAGAGGTAACACCACATACCGCCATAAATTCTAAAGCTTCCTGAAGACGCTCTGCCAACTGGGCGTACTTCTCCCGCTGCGGATTATTTTTCAGGAAACTGAGATTCCATTTGTGTACCTGGTGCAAATCTGCCAAACCACCTTGGGCAAAGGCCCGCAGCAGGTTCAGTGTCGCAGCGGACTGGTTATAGGCGGTTACCATTCGCTGTGGATCAGGTATGCGCGCTTCGGCAGTAAAATCAATGCCGTTGATAATATCGCCACGGTAGCTGGGCAGTTCTACTCCGTTCACCGTCTCGGTATTTGCTGAACGGGGTTTGGCATATTGGCCGGCCATTCTCGCAACTTTCACCACCGGCAGGTTACCGGCAAAGGTGAGCACGACAGCCATCTGCAACAATACCTTGAAAGTATCGCGAATGCGGTTTGCATTAAAATCGGCAAAAGATTCAGCACAATCACCGCCCTGTAAAAGGAAGGCTTTCCCCTCGGCAACCTGAGCCAGCTGACGGCGAAGTTCGCGAGCCTCTGCCGCAAAGACCAGGGGCGGATGACCAGAGAGCTGTTTAGCTACCTCGGTAACATCTTCTGCAGAGGTGTATTCGGGCTGTTGATGTGCGGTGAAGTTTCGCCAGCTCTGGGGGGTCCAAATTTGGGTGGGGGATTCGGGCACTGGGACTCCTAGCTCAACTTCCATCTTTCACTCTTACTTCTAAAGGATAAATCTTAAGGGTGAGCATATTGCTCACCCCCAAATGTGCCGAATTTACAGCACGCTGGCAACAGCCTTACAGAAGTATTCCATATTATTGGAACTCAGGCCGGCAATACTGATGCGACTCGAGTCCACCATATAAATGGAATAGTCCTTTTGCAGCTGTTGTACCTGTTCGGGATTGATACCCAGGAATGAGAACATCCCTTTCTGCTGGCGGATAAAGCCAAACTCACCGGCAGCACCCGCTGCGGCGAGCCCTTCTACCAATCCAGCACGCAAACCGTTAATACGCTCGCGCATTTCGGTCAGCTCAGCTTCCCAGTTCGCTTTCAGTCCCGCATCAGTAAGAATAGATTCTACAATGGCAGCACCGTGGGAAGGTGGCATGGAATAGTTGCCACGAATAGCGCTCAGCAACTGGCTATGGCCTTTATCGGCGGCTTCACCATTCGCATAAATCACCATAGCCAGGCCGACACGTTCGCGATAGAGGCCAAAATTTTTCGAGCAGGAAGCCGCGACCAGCATTTCTGGAACGGATTCAGCCATTAAGCGCAGGCCGTAGGCATCATCTTCCAGGCTCTCGCCAAAGCCCTGATAGGCCATATCGATAAACGGCGTGAAGCCCTGCTTTTGCGCCATTTCCGCCAACACTTTCCACTGCTCACGGGACAGATCCGCACCACAGGGGTTATGACAGCAGGCATGGAAAAGAACAACATCGCCCTCACCCACATCCTTCAGAGTCTCGACCATTTTGTCGAACTGCAAACTGCTGGTAGCGCGGTCGTAGTAGGGGTAGCTCTTGATTTGCAAACCCGCATTACCCAGAAGCGGCACATGGTTAGCCCAAGTGGGGTCACTCACCCACACAGTTGCCCCAGCTTTGGCGCGATTAATCAATTCCGCCAAAACTCTTAAAGCACCACACCCACCGGGAGTTTGAGCTGAGCGAACGCGACCGCCCACCAACGCGGGGTGCCCGGCACCCAGCACCAGCTCCTGCATGGCGGTGTTGAAACCCGGAGTTCCGGCCGGGCCGATATAGGCCTTGGTTTCCTCACCCTGTAATAAGCGGGTTTCGGCTTCCTTGACGGCTTGCAAGACAGCAGTATGGCCTGCCTCATCTTTGTAGACGCCCACACCGAGATCAATTTTGCTGGGGTTTTCATCCGCGCGGTAGCTGGCCAAAAGGCCCAAAATCGGATCTGGCGGAAGGCTGTTTAAATGCTCAAACATCTGAAAACTCCTCTTAGTTATCTCATTTATTCATCAACGAGGCCGCGCTCAGACCATTCCTTCGCGCGCACCATTAACTTATCAATAATGCTATCCAGTTGTTCCCGCTCCTCAGTGGAGAGGGATGCCATCAAGTCATTCTCGTACTGATGGGCCAGCGGCACTATGCGAGCATAAATATCACGCCCCAGCTCCGACAGGTTCAGCACTTGCCGGCGCCGGTCACCGGGATCTTCACTGCGTGTAATGTAGTCATTCTTTAACAGGGAAGAGACGGCTCGACTGATTGCGACCTTGTCCATCGCCGTCTGCTCAACCAGCTCGGCGGCAGATAAATCGGGAAAACGACCCAGAATTGCCATCACCCGCCAAGCGGGAATGGTGAGGTGGAAGCGCGCACCATAAGCTTGCGCAATAGCATTACTCACTCGGTTGGAAAGTACCGAGAGGCGGTAGGGTAAGAACTTTTCGAGGCGCAGCTCGTCGTTCTCAACAACGGTGGGTCGCGTGTTTTGTTCGATTGTCATAGCTGCCCTCAAACCTGCCTGCTCGGGTGTCCCGGTTGTACCTGATACTCAATTTAACTAACATTGGTTTCAAATGTAACCACTATCGGCACAAATACTTTCTGGAAAAGTTACCGGGCCATACGAAAAAATGGCCGGACAGTATAGGTTTTTTTGCGCCATATTTGCGAACTAATTGGGTCTATGGCGCAAGAAATTTGCGTGTAAGTGGCGCTGAGATGCTCAATTTTTCGCCACACCTTCGAACCATCCGCACAGAAGCGAGGCCACGCCATGAAACAGTGGATCAGCTTTCCGCGAACGGAAGGAAATACAAGCCGCCAAGCCCATGCAGATTTCCCACCCAACAGCTTTGAAAGGGAAATGGGCAAAGAGGGTTTTTTTGGGCCCTGCACCCACTTCTACCATCGTCATCCCCCCACCGGCTGGAGCCAGTTCGAAGGTCCACTGCGTCCCCACGCTTTTGATGCCACGCAAATGAAGCACAATGGAACAAGCCCCTGGGATCAAAAGCCGATCCTGCGAAACCAGGATAGCCAGGTCGCCCTCTGGACCTGCCGGGAGCCTATGGATCATCTGGTGCGCAACGCTGACGGCGACCAACTCCTGTTTATACACAATGGGAGCGGCGACTTGTTCTGTGATTTCGGCCATCTCTCTATTCGCGATGGGGACTATATCCTGCTGCCCCGCGGCACCTTATGGCGCCTGACGCCGACAGAGGATGAGCCACTGGAACTATTGATGGTGGAGGCGATAGGCAGCCATTTTCAGCTCCCCGAAAAAGGGATCCTTGGCCCCAATGCGATTTTTGACCAAGCGATGCTGGATGTGCCTCGTATAGATAAAGCCTTTCTCGATCAACAGGGCGATGATGAGTGGCGGGTTGTGGTTAAGGCCCGGCAACAGCTGTCGACCATTACCTACCCCTTCAACCCACTGGACGCCTGTGGTTGGACTGGGGACAACCTGGCCGTTTGCATCAACTGGCGCGATATACGCCCACTGATGAGCCACCGCTACCACCTACCCCCTTCGGCTCATACCACCTTTGTCGCACAAGGTTTTGTTGTAGCGACTTTTGTACCTCGCCCGATTGAGAGTGACCCGGGCGCACTCAAAGTCCCCTTCTTTCACAACAATGATGACTTTGATGAACTCATCTTCTATCACCGTGGTGACTTCTTTAGCCGCGACAATATTCATCCGGGGATGCTTACCCTCCACCCCATGGGATTTACCCACGGCCCCCACCCCAAGGCATTTGCTACCGGGGCCCGGCATGCGCGCAAGGAAACCGATGAAGTTGCTGTAATGATCGACAGCCGCACCCCCTGGGATATTCTCCCGGATGCCCATGCCGTGGAGCTAACAGATTATGTAAACTCCTGGAAGCCAAAGTGAATACAGCGCATCCAGACAACACCAAGAAGGCTGACATTCAAACAGCCAAACGCCAAAACAAAGAAAAGGAAAGAGAATGGACCTTTACGGATACTTTCGCTCATCCGCCAGCTACCGAGTGCGTATCGGGCTCAACTTGAAAGGCCTGGAATACGAATATCACCCGGTAAACCTGCTCAAGGGAGATCAGCACGGAGACGACTACCGCACGCTGAATCCACACGGGCTACTGCCAACCCTGAATGATGGCGAAACCAGTCTCACCCAATCCCTCGCCATTTTGGAATGGCTGGATGAAACCCATCCAGAACCAGCGCTACTTCCAAAAGCTCCTGAAGCCCGCGCACATATCCGCGCGCTCGCGCAAAGTATTGCCAGCGATATTCAACCTATACAGAACCTCAGGGTTCTGCAGTACCTCCAGGCTGAACTCAAAGTCAGTGATGAGCAAAAAATTCAATGGATTCAGCACTGGATACACCTGGGCTTCTCCGCACTGGAGAAGCAATTAAGACCCGCGCCTTTCGCCGCTGGAGACAATCCAGGGTTGTTCGAGTGTTGCTTACTCCCGCAAGTATACAGTGCAGAACGCTTTGGCCTGGATATGACCCAGTACCCCAAAATCCAGAAAATCACAGACGCTTGCAATGAACTGCCGGCCTTTATTAAAGCCCACCCTTCAGAACAACCAGACTGTATTGTGTAGTACCCTTTTATGGATGCCTGGTCTCATCGGGCATCCTACATACACTCGAAAATTTCACTACTTGCCACATTTCATTGCCTGTGGTTAATATCTCTATCCAAACTTGAAAACAACTCGAATAATAATATTCCCCACTGCTGTAGCTAATCAGCCGAGGTCATCAGTATGAACTCCCAAGACCAGATCTCCCTCAAAGAAAAAGAAGTCATTAAGCATGTCAAGAAGCTGAAGAGCTTTTACCAACACCTAATCACCTATTTATTAGTTATCTCGGGACTAGTAATTGCCAACTTAATACTCGCCCCCGGATACTTATGGTCACTCTGGGCGGCATTTGGCTGGGGTATAGGGCTCGCCTCCCATGCAATTAGCACCTTCAATTTATTTAATTTCTTTGGTGAAGATTGGGAGAGAAAGCAGATAGATAAGAGAATGGGGCGTAAATAGCAATAAATCGTGTGCGATGGGGCATCGCCAAATACAAGCATATGCTTTAGATGTTAGAGTACTTTCCCAAAGTACTCTTCTCCTAGCCCCTCACTGTCAACGCAAAAACTCCAAACACTTCCCTACTTACGAACACGAACAATTACCTGTAATCTAAACAAAAATCTATATACTCCAAGCCGTTTGACAAAAAAACAGTTAATTAACAGGCTTAAATTATCGAGCTCTGGTAACAAAGTATTAACACACTTCTTATATAACAAATAATAAATATATTATTAAAATGATAACAGGAACCCCAATGTCCTTCCTCAAAGTCTCTACAGGCGCTCTATGTCTATCACTTTGGATATCTATACCCAGCATCAGTAAAGCTGAGACTTTTCACTGGCCCGATTACCAAGCAGAAGCGGCCACCAGTGAGCATCGTATTGATGAGCTTTATTACTTACAGCCCCATAACAGCTATGAGCGGCTAGAAAACGGTGAAACACTGACTGACTGGCTCGACAAAGGCTTTCGATCACTGGAAATCGATGTCGTAGATCACGGTGCCTGGCAAGGTAGCAGCCATGGGCCCTATGTTGCCCATGGACAAAACGACATCGGTAATCACATGTGCAATAGCAATGGAGACGATGATCATCTGGAACACTGTCTGGACGATATCAAATCCTGGCTTTCCGTTAACACTATTGAAGCGCCAATAATGCTGTATATCGATATGAAAACCAATTTAGATTGGTTTAACGCCTGGTATGCAGATGAAATTTATTTGCTTGACCAGTATATCCAACAAGAGCTGGGCGACCTCCAGTACAGCTACCAGGATATGCTTGCATATTTACAACAAATTTCTTCCTCAGAAAATTACCGTACCACGCTTACAAGTACGGGATGGCCTAGCGTTGGCAACTTATTAAATAACGGCAAAAAAGTAATCGTTATTTTTACCGGAGGACAGTCAGGCAACGTCAATAATCGAATGGAATCCGCATTAGACTCCTACGAGATGAGCGCATTTTTATGTCCTGATATAGATACCGGAGATCCAGAAGAATTTACCGGCTCCATTGATTCAATAGACAGCAGTAGTTCGCAAAGAATATTTTGCGGCAATGTCCAGGCTGGCGATCATTACCAGATAACAGCCAACGCAGCCGCTGAAACCAAACAGCTGATGCACCTATGGGATAGTTCTGGCGATTTTAGCAATACCGACTACGGCTACATATTTACAGCAATCGCACATGGTGCCACTGCAATCGGGATGGATCCTGATACAGTCGCAACCACCCCCAATTATACTGGCACGGCAATTCCTTTTGTCGGAGTAAGGAGAAGTCTTCCCGGCTATTTGAGAATCCGTTCTGCCTCAAATGCTGACTTGTGCATGACCGTCTCCCAGGGCTATAGCAATGGCTCAAACCTAAATATGAACAACTGTGGCTCCGGCAATGAACAGCAGTTTGTTTACACTGCTGAAGGCCAACTCCGTCCCAAGGGTAATAATAAATACTGTGTTGACTTCAACACTGGCTCTGCTGATAACGGCGATAAAATGCACCTGTGGGATTGTGACGGCGGCAATTCGGAAAAATGGCAAATCCAGGAAAGTGGAATCATCCAGAATCGCGATAAGAACTGGACCTATTGTATAGACGCACCGGGTAGTTCAACCGAAGAGGGTGAGCGCCTTCAGGTTTACAAGTGTGATAAGAATGATAAGAGCCAGCAGTTTGTTTTAGAAGCTGTCGAAGATTGGGAGCAGAGCAGCTTTTAAACTCAAATTAAAAAAGGGCGCCTGTAAAGGCGCCCTTTCTCATAGAGGTCACAATGCTATAGAACCACTGCAGTAATATGTGTTATTGCAGAAATAAGCTCTGGAAGATTAATCCAGCTCCCCTGCTTCACACTGCCTCCAGCCCTCGCTAAAGATTCCATCATCTATAGCTACCCAGGTTTCATAGGTGAAGGTCAACTCCGGGATTTCTTTAATATTAAATGAGAAGTGGAAGCCTTCTATTTTTTCATCTGTGCGCATACAGGGAACAGAGGGTACCCATGTCTTGAAGTCCAGAGACTCTCCCTCGCTAATAACCTGTCCCTCTGCAACACCCTCGAACCATGGTGTAAGGCTAGTCAAACCGCCATTGATATGCTTCACCTGAACATTCTCAATAGTGTAATCGGCATCAACTGCTGTCAGAGACCATTGTAGGTATTCATCTTCGGTAGGGGATGTATCCCACCGTAAATCTGACGGGGTACCGTAGCTTGGAATATTTTCGTACGGCATGGGCAGCCAGAGGCTCTCATCCCAGGAATTGATGTTGCGCAGACGCACACCCTTAGCTTCGCTCATGGGCTCAACTTCTACAACAAAATCGTATTCCGGCGCATCGTCAATCAAATCTGTAGCGTAGTAGCGAAATACGTAGGTGCCCGCTTTGGAAAACACGGTACCACTGGTATTTTCACAATCTTCACTATCTGGATAGCTGGTAAATTCACCACCTTCCGGCGTGCTGATCAACTCTTCATAAGTGAATACTTCATCGCCATCTGCATCAACTACCACAGGGCGATGCAACAGGGACATACAGGGCAGGATTTGGAAATAATCTTCATCAGTGGACAATCTACCCCAGTTGCGCGCCCAAACTACAGAGCGGATTTCTGGTGCAGTGTTGGAGACTTTGGCGAGACCATCATCTTCAGAGTAGGTCTTGGCATATAGACCACGATCATCACTCACGATCAAACGTGCAGTGTAGGAACCCGGCACATCAGTAATTACCTGAGCACGGCGAAGCTCACCACTCTCAGGTTCGGTGATTGCCTCAATTACGGCATTACTGCCATCTGGCCTGTCAACCAGTTCCCAGTGGAAGGTCATTTCATCATTATTAGGGTCGCTGCTGGAGGCATCGAATACCAATGCATCACCAACGAGTACAGATTTGGACTGAGCTTCGACACTACGGGTAGAAGGATAACCATTTACCTTGCCAATCTTGGCTTCCATGGTTGCTTCCAGGTCTATCTGATTGGTTCCATCAGATACGGTCATGCTTACGCGATAGGTACCAACCACATCCAGCTCTTGGATTTTCTTACCCAGCGGTTTCCAAGAACCAATATCTACCAACTCGGCAACACTACCTTCAGGCTTTTCAATCAGCTCCGCTTCAATAATTTGTAGAGCATCACCCTCGGGGTCATAGCCAACAAAATTAAATTCAGCGCGAAGCCCCAGCTCTTGCTCACCAATACTGTAGGACGGGTAGTAACCAGTAGCCTCGATCTCACCAATTGGAGCTTCATTCGCCTCAGCTTCAGGGTCAGCCTCAACTATAATGGTTACTTCGCGCTCTTCACTCTTTCTGGCGCCATCAAAAACAAACAAAATTAAATTGTAAGTATCTGCTGCAATAGGAGTGAATTTAACGGTAGAGGTTGTCTCGCCTTCCAAATCGGGAACCGGAACACCATCAGTTTCCACTGGACTATAAGCCCACTTCCAGCGGTATTGCAGAGAGTTACCTTCCGGGTCATAACTTTCGCTTGCATCCAGAACAACTTCTTCGCCGAGAGTAATCGTCTGGTCTTCTGTTACTGCAACAGGAGGTGCATCACCGGCGGAAACGGTTACCAGCACTTCCGCAGGCTCACTGTCAACTCCGTTGTAAGTAACAACTAATTCAAGCTTGTAGTCACCTTCGATATCCAGGTGCAGTGTAGCCTGACTAGAGTCACTGTTAGTCAGGTACGCAGCACTGTCGAGAGGCTTTTCAACCAGGGTCCATAAATATTCCAGATTTCCAGTCTCACCCGTTGGCGGAGTACTCAAGCTGCCATCAAGGCCCAGAGTATCTGTTCCGAGAATAATACTGTGCACCGGTTCAGTGATTGCCACTGGATTCGGGCTGGTTGCAGTCAGGGTCATACGAGCTGCTTCACTGGTTTCAGTACCGTCATCTACAATCAGGCTCACCACATAGTCGCCCGGGAGATCAGCAGTAAATTCAGTGTAGGCATCTTCAGTGCTGGTCAGCTCTGCCAAGCTAAGCTCAGGCCATTCAATCAGCTCCCAACGATAAGTCAGGCTTGCATCTCGCGGACTACTGCTATCTGTGCCATTCAATTGAACCGTAACATCACCATCTGCCAGCGAGAAAGTGGTATCAGCAGGAGACAGCAAGCTGAAACTGGCAGTGGGCTTTTCCACTTTGTTATTGGAACCGCCACCACCACAGGCAACGAGTACGAGAGACAGACACAGTGTGCCCAACAGGGCCATTGCTCTTTTCATCTGTGGAACTCCAAATGTTTAATATTGATAAGTGAGACTGAGCCTTGCCGTACGTCCCGGAGAAGGCACCAAGCCGAGACTTAAGGCATCGACGTAATATTTATCAGTTACGTTGTCGACGGTGAAATCTGCCGAAAAACTATCGTTAAATTGGTAGCTGGTATAAACATCCAACAGCTGGTAGCTGGGCCATTCCACCGGCACAGTAAATCCAGCGTCTACGCCGTATTGGGAAACAGCATTTCTCTCACCCACAAAAGTACCGCGCAGACCCAACTCCAATTTCTTCTGGAATAACCGCAAACCAAAATGTGCACTGGCATGCCAGTTTGGCGGGACCATATTATTGAAATAACTGTCTGGAACACCCCAATCCGCGCAGTAATAACGCACGCCGCTACCAATATTGCAGGCTTCAATGTGGCTGTATTTGGTCCCACTCAGCTCAACTAGCCACCAGTGGGCATCGTACCCAAGATTCAACTCAACACCTTTAAGGTCAAGGCTCTCGATGTTACGCATACGGAATAAGTCGAAGATACCTCCACCCTGCTCTTCCTCCCATGAATTGCGCCTGGTGCGAGTTATATAGTTGTCAACTTGGTTTTCGAAATAGGCAAGTTTCGCTTGAATCTGATGATTAGCCTCAAATAGCTGGCCATTGAGATAATTAATTCCAACTTCATTATTTTTGGCATGTTCAGGCTTTAGGGAAATATCCAGTGCGGGACTCACTGAAAAACCGCTAGTACCTTCAAACAGACTCGGCATACGCAAGGCTTGTGCATGGCGAGCATAGAATTGCAAACCCTTGATCGGCTCCCAGGTCAAAACCACCATTGGTGCGGTACCAGAGTGGCTATTATTGTAATAGACATCCTCACAGCCCCCTTCACCATCGTCTACACAAGAATCAGAATCGATACTCAACGGAAGGGGGTTATTGTCTTTCGAAGAGAAATGGGTATAACGAACCCCCGATTCTAGAGTCCACTCCGGCCACGGTTGCCACTCAATGCTGGTAAAAACGCTGTACTCATCACGACTACCGCTACGGGAACCGGCATAAAACCCTTCAGTAGTCAGGGTATCGCTATCCAAATCTTCCCACTGTGCAGAGACACCATAATCCCAGCGCAATTCACCCATGGGGTAGAAGCGCATACTATTGGTGATATCAAGACCAAAGCGCTGATAATCGTCGGTTCGCGCAGTATTGTCTTCCAGGTCGATAGAGTATATCGACGGCGTGTTCAGGTCAGTGACCGCATCGGTATGCCAGAAATTAATGCGTAAATCGGCCCAGTCATATTCCACCGGCTGCCAACGGTAGCGTGCAGTGTAGGTTTGGTTGAGCACCTCACTGTCGAGCCACTGGCGTGCCTGGCCAAAAGTTGAAAGAACCTGAGAGGGCATCATCTCTCCATATGTGCTCTTATAGCGGATATAGCCCAGCTCAAGACTTTGATCTTTCGGCAGGTAGAAGTTACTTTTTAACAACCAGGAATCGCTGGAAAAATTAGTGTTCGGAATTCGCTCTCCGGCGCGGTAAGGGATACCTTCATCCAGCTCACTCACTAGCTCAACTGGGGTTTCGGTATACCAGGCCAGCTCCTGGGGTTCTCCGATAACCACTTCCGGCGCGGGGCCATCGGTGCCCGCATAGTAATTTCCTTGCTCACGCTGAGCGTGAGCCACTACCAGATCACCCCACTCAAAACGCTGGGCTCCAGCAAAGCTCGCCGCGTAACCCTCAAAATCCAACAGGCTGGGCCTATCCATCCCATGGTCCGGCGCAAAGCTATCCGGCATCAGGTACTCATCAGTGCAATAACTGGCAAAGCGGCAATCGGAGCGATAAACAGGGCGCGACACGTAGTAACCAGCATAGGTGCCCGGCTCTGGAGCCTCACTATTGTTTCCGATACCACTGACACGAACACGGAAACCCGACAATTCGCCGGGTTTTACGACATCTTCCGCTCGCAGGGTATTTACGCTGACAACGCCACCGGTAGCACCGGTGCCCTCGGCGCCCATTACCGGCCCCTTATCAATACGCAAGGACCCAATCAGATCTGGGTCAATATAACTGCGACTGGAAACCCCGGCATAACCGCGATAAATCGTTGTTTCCTGCCGACTGCCATCGATTAAGACAGGAACCCTGCCCTGCCCTTGCATACCGCGAATATTGACATCGAGACCACCGGAATTGCGGTTTTCACTGATAAGTACACCGGGGGTGCCCTGAAAAATATCGCCAACACTGGTACCGCGAAAGCGCTCAATATTTTCCTGGGTGAGAATATTTACTGAACCGGACTCGCGAAATACCTGTTCTTTTTCACCGCCATCACGAGTCTCAACCTGAATGCTGTCCAGCACCATCAGATCCTGCTCGCCAGCGGATTGGATCAGCCAAGCACCACTACCAACGGGAACCGCTTGCAGATTGGTACCGCGCAACAAGCTCAACAGAGCTTCTTCTGCACGATAGCTGCCAAATAGTGCTGGAACAGAAATAGTTTCCACCAGGTTTTCGTCGAAAGAGAGCGTTACCCCAGCCTGACGCGAGTAGAGGTTGAGCACATCTCCCAGATTGCCCGCAGGCAAACTGAATTCGATCAACGCTGTATTGTCCTGCTGAGCTTGCGCAAAACTCGATACGGGAACTACGGCCAACAACAGTGCCAACAAGGTGGGCAAAATGTGTTTTGGGGCGCGGGACTGCATTTAAGCGGCTTCCTATTCTCAGGTGTATAACTAGGAAGCCGAACGAAAATCAAAAACCCGTAATCTAAATGAGAATTATTTTGTTTTTTTTGCTTCGGAGGGAAAACTAGCAATCAAAAGCGTCATCAAAAATAAAAAATGACACCTTCGGATAACTTTTTTGTGGTCATCTGGCAATAAGAGCAGGAATTAAAGGTTACCCGTTCCGAAAAAACCGTCAGCCCGGACGAACAGGGGAAGGCAGGGAGCGATGCGACTTACTATCAGCTCGGCAATTGAATCGTTGCCCACCAGCGCGTGGTATAGCTCAGTTCAGCTCCCGCCGAACGCGCCAATATTTTTAGGATGGTGTCGATATCGTGAAGCTGGAAAACCCCGGAAACCTGGTGATCTCTTAATGCCGGATCACAGCGTAAAAAACCAACACGATAGCGAGACAACTCTTCAAGCAGTGCCCCTAATGGCATGCTCCGAGCTGAAAGCACCCCGTCAATCCATCCGCTGTAATCAAACATCTTGCTGTCCAGAGCGAGTGAAGCGGCTCCAGTAAGACGATAAGCCTCACCCGCCTTAACTGCAAAGGGCTCTATATCCGCACTCGGTTGAACCTGCACCCCACCTTCCACAACCTGCAAAATCGTGTGGTCATCGCCCTTGCGCACAAAAAAGCGCGAGTCACGGGAAATCAGCTGCCCCTGAGGCACCGATACCTGCATTGGCCTCGGGTCAGCGGCACTGGTCAAGTGCATTTCACCTTTAGTCAGCACAAGGGAACGGATTGCTGTGCCCGACTCCCACTCAATGGCACTACCGGTGTTTAGCCAGACTTGGCTCTTATCATCCAGAGTATATTGGGCCGGCTTAGAACCAGAGGAATAGTCAGCGGACATATACTTCAGCAAACCGGTGTCATATCCCACCAGGCCAACGGCAAAAGCCCCAAGGACACCACCACCCATGCTTTTAAGAGCAGCCCTGCGATTTAAACGGCGAATTTCTGCATCGGTTTGATTTAGGGTGGAATGGGCCAAACGCGGCGCTCGGCGAGCCACCGTATCTAGAGGCGACTCCATCCGCTCAAAACGCTGCCACGCCAGTTCATGCAGAGGGTCCGCCGAACGCCATTGACTGCAAGCATCGCGCTCTGAGTCAAGCGCCTCGCCGGAACCCAGGCGAACGCGCCAGCTAACGGCTTGCAACAGTACTGCTTCAGGAATTTTTTCTCTATTTTTTTCTGGGGCGTTTGACATCGGCAAGCAAGTTCCAAGTCCATAGAAAATTATTCGTTATCGTACGCGGCGGCATAGCACTTGAGCATGGCTTTTGCGATATATTTCTCTACTGAGGAAAGGCTCAGCCCCTGCTGCTCAGCCACCTGGCGGTATGTTAAGCCGTCTAGTCTCGCCATTAGAAATACCGTTTTCTCTATCGGGCGCAGACCACTGAGCAATTGATCAATTTGCTCCAAAAGCCCCAATAGCTCCCACTTATCTTCTGGGGAGGGACATTCCGGTTCCGGCAAATTTTCCAGCAGCGCTAAATAATTTTTCTCCAGCACTTGGCGACGGGCTTGGTCGATCAGCAGGTTCCCGGCCACTTTGGTTAACCAGGCCCTCGGACTTCGAATTCCCGCAGGCAGGCTCGGCCTATCCAGCAGACGAATAAAAGTGTCCTGAGCTAAATCCTGGGCATTATCAACACCGGAAGTTCGGCGCGCTATCCAACGGACAAGCCACTCGTGGTGCTCTTGGTAAAGCTCATCAAATCCTGGGGTTGAAGGGGTTTCCGGGGCCAAAACTCAGACCTTGCGCTGTAATCTTTTGAGGGCGGGGACTGTAAATGATATCTATTCTCATTTAAAGTAGCTGAGCTGAGAATGTTATATCAATTTGGAATAACCCGGTGAATTTTTCAAAAAATATTGATCAACGGGATGGGTTAATTTGAATTTGGTCCGTCACCCATTACAAAGCCACCGGAATAACCGGGCGGTTATTGTTTAATTTGTTTTGGAAAAATCCCGTGAGCAATCCAGCAGAATGCCAATCCGTTGAACCGACAGAGCCCACCTTTTCCGCTTGGCTGAAAGAAGGCACTAATACGACCCACGAGAGTCTAGATAAACGCATTATGTCCCTGTCACCATTTTCCAATCGCGAGCGATATGCACTGTTTGTTCGCACGCAGTCGCGACTGCATCAAGCGGTGTCTGATTGGTTTCAAAGTGACGAATTAAATAATTTTTTGCCCGGCCTGAAAGAGAGAGACCGCTCTGAAGCAGTCCTCCAGGACTGTGCTGATTTCGAAATGCCCGAGAGCGATTTAAAAGCTGATCAACAAGCCGCAGCAGAAGTCACAATTACTGATTTCCACTCTGCACTGGGCTGGCTCTACGTAGTTGAAGGCTCCAACTTAGGAGCGGCATTCCTTCTCAAGTACGCGCGCAAACATCTGGATTTATCAGAAGAGTTCGGCGCACGCCACTTGGCAGGACATGAAGACGGTCGCGGGTTACACTGGCGCCAATTCAAAACTGCGTTAGATGCTCTTGCACTCAACCAAGAGCAAAAAGAAATAGCCCTCAATGGGGCCAAACAAGCCTTTGCTTTTGCACGACAAAATGTCGAACAATTATTAGCGCCCGCTACACCCTAATTTATTTTTCACCTGAAGCCAGGAGTCGGTAATGAAAATCTGGACTGTAATTTTATTGTGCCTGCTAGGCAGCACATTGGGCCCATTGCCGGCTTTAGCGCAGGAAAATAATTCCAACTCAAGCGAACAAAGCAATACAGAAATAGTTCTCGAGGGAGATGTGGAAACCTCCGTGGGGTTGCAAGAAAATCAAGACAACTCTACCTCGACTGCAACCTCCAACATTGGAGATACCGCTTTCAGCGCACACGATTTATCTCCCATGGGAATGTATCACGCCGCGGATATCGTCGTTAAAAGCGTAATGATCGGCCTACTCTTGGCCTCTGTTTTAACCTGGGCGATTTGGCTTTTTAAAACCGTGCAGCTGGTAATAACACGTCGCAAGGCCAAACAATTATTGGCAACCCTGATCCAAAGCAAGACATTCGCAAATGCCGAATCAAAGCTTTCAGGCCAAACCGGCGGTGCCCTGTTATTGGTAGAAGCGAGTCGCCACGAACTCAACTTATCTTCAGGTGGCCCAGTGTCAGATGACGGCTTAAAAGAACGTGTTCTGGCTCGCCTGGAAAGAGTCCAGGCTTCTCTCGCTACCGACATGAACCGTGGCACCGGAATTCTGGCAACCATCGGTTCCGTCGCCCCCTTTGTCGGTCTATTTGGAACTGTTTGGGGCATCATGAACAGCTTCATCGGTATCGCAAAAACCCAAACCACAAACCTGGCCGTAGTGGCTCCAGGTATTGCGGAAGCCCTGCTGGCAACTGCGATCGGCCTGGTTGCTGCGATTCCGGCGGTAGTGATCTACAACTACTTTTCCCGGGCTATCGGCAATTATCGCGCGGTATTGGCCGATAACGTCACCGCCTTAATGGTACTGATTAGTCGGGACCTGGATCGCCACCATCCAAATGCGCGCCCGCTCGCCGAACTGGTTAGCGCGAATAAAAAGCGCGCAGTACCGCAGGTTCAGGGCGTCAACTAATGGCATTCAATCTCAACAGCAGCAATAGCGAAGAACTGCCAGAACAGCACGATATCAATGTCACACCTTTTATCGATGTGATGCTGGTATTGCTAATTATTTTTATGGTTGCGGCTCCGTTGGCCACTGTAAGCGTGCCCGTCAATCTACCCTCGGCGACAGCTCCACAACAACCCCAGGCAGAAGATCCGAAATATCTCACCCTGCAAAAGGACCTCACCCTGACTCTCGGTGAGGACAAAGTTATTGTGCGGGAGAACTTGGCTGCTGAACTCCAGGCAAATGAAATTGGCACAGAACAGCAAATCCTGCTGCGTGCCGACAGCAAAGTGGAATATGGGGATTTGATGGACCTGATGAACCGCCTTGCCAGTGCCGGATACCAGAAAATCGCTCTGGTAGGCCTGGATAAACCGGCGACCGTAAACCAATGAGCCTCTTGGCTGGCCCGAAGGTAAAATCTGCAAGGCGTCCGCGATTTTTTCTATCGCTCTGCGCCTTTTGCTGCGCCCTAGCCCTTCACGGACTTATTGCCGTCTATTTTTTATGGCAGCCCAAATCCGAACTGGCGCTGCCGCCCGCTGCAGCACCACAGGTATTTGAAGTCAGTATGGTAGCCGCTCCAGTGGCACCACCCACGTCGCTACCGGTAGGTCCTCAACAACAGGAATCCTCTCCCGCAAACCAGCAGAGCAACGAGCCACAAAAAACCTCTGCGCAGTCAGAGCCTGTTATTTTGCCAGAAGCCCCCTCGGAAATTGCCATTGAGAAGCCCGAAGAGGAGCCCCCCACGGAGGAAAAGGAAGAGACCCCTGAGCCAGTGGAAGAGAAAGAAATCGCACAGCAACAAGACTCCAGTGGAGAGGCTACTGGAGAAACTGTTGTTGAAGAAACATCAGCCCCTCTCGCGGCAGATGTAGCAGAAGCAGAGCAAGCTGCGGCACCGGAAGTGGGCGCCTTAAACCAGAGGGAATCACAAGCCAGATTAACCTGGCAGAACCAATTACAGGCTCACCTTGAGCGAAGAAAACGCTACCCCCGTAGCGCCCAAATACGGCGTCAACAAGGTATTCCCTGGGTACAATTCACGATGGACAGAAAAGGCAAAGTACTAAAGGTTGAGCTGCACCGAGCCAGTGGCATATCGTCTCTCGACCGAGAAGTCGTGGCCTTGGTGCGCAGGGCAGAACCACTGCCTAGACCACCAGAAGAGGTACCCGGTGATCCTCTGACAATGGCCGTTCCGGTCGAATTTTTTATTCGTTAACCAAAATAAATTGCTTTCTCAGAACTGGGAGGCCTGGTTTCACATAAACCAGAAAGTCACCTCCCTGGACAGAGGAAATCATCCACATAATCCGTTACCCTGCACTAGCGACCTATCGGCCTGCTGACTCTATTTACTAGGTGCTGGGCAAACTGCTTATGAGCAAGCAGACCAAGCGGACAAATATTGTTACTTTTGATGCACAACTACTGCAATAAGCTAGAAGGTAGAGGTACCGAATGAAAGAATCCACTGAAGACAGCGTAATGTCCTACACCCCGCCGCTGGCAAAGGGCTGGATGCGCTGGCTGTGGGGCGCCGCTGCTTGCTTTTTTATCGCCCTTGGCATTATCGGAGCCATTCTTCCCGGCCTGCCGTCGGCTGTATTTATTGTCCTCGGTGCCTGGGCCGCATCACGCAGCTCCCAGCGCCTGCACCAATGGATCGAAGAACACCATCTCTTTGGGCATCTATTGCGGACTTGGCGCAGTGGTTATGTAAGCCGCAGAACCAAGTTACTGGCCAGCCTGACAATGGCTATATCCCTAGCTTTTGCCATCCTTCATATCAGTAATATTTACCTTCTTTGCTTTACCATTGGCGGCATCAGCTGCGGCGCCTACTGGATTTGGTCCCGGCCGGAACCCAGGGAGTAGACAACGCTACTTTCTACCCCTATTTGGCAGCAGACACCCGTAGATTTTAGCGCTATAGTCCCCCAACAAGGATTTGTCTGGGGGACAGGATGTACAACGTAGTACTTTTTTTTCACCTTCTAGGTGCAACAATTTGGACCGGTGGGCATCTGATACTTGCCTGCACAATACTACCCAAAGTTTTACGGGATAAGGATGTAGCTTTTCTTTCCCGGTTTGAAAGCAGCTACGAAAAGATTGGCATCCCCGCCCTGCTCATCCAAATACTCTCCGGGCTATATCTCTCATATACCTTACTGCCTGACTTATCTCAGTGGTTCAACTTCTCCAATCCAATTTCTCGCCTGATATCCTTCAAACTGATTCTTTTGGCATGCACTTTCTTACTGGCAATTGACGCAAGGCTGCGAATCATTCCAAATCTTTCTGAAAAAAATCTCTCTGCACTGGCATACCATATTATCCCAGTTACAGTACTGTCCGTTCTCTTTGCTTTTGTTGGAATTTCATTTCGAACGGGATGGTTGTTTTAGATTGCGCCCCAGCGCATATACTGCTGAATCAGAAGGAAAAGCCAAAAACGTCCCCACTGGCTTGCTTGATCGATATACTAAGCAAAAATGGGATATGACAGGAGTTCGGGGTTTGTCTATAGCTGAATACTATGAAGTGATTTTCGATACGCTGGAAAAAAACGAATCCATCCAAGACGGCCTTGAAAACCTTTCTTTTTGGGCTGATGGCCGAACCCCCAATTTGGCATGGCTAAAGCTGCCCACTATGCTAGGAACTGATGAACTTGACCTAGCCCAAACATGGTTCGATACAGAACTGGTAGCTGCTGGGGACTCGCTTCCTCCTTCAGTCCTATATTTCGAGCTGCGTGAATTCAGAGATAGTATCGGCCGGGAATTCCCGGATATCAGCTTAACACTACTTCCTCAACTATTTAAAAGCAGACGGGATTGGATATATTCGAATTCTGATTTGGGCTCGAGATATTTGAGAAATATTGCAGCCTTGTGTAAAGGAGCTAACAAGCCGAAACACCTAAATAGAGACGGATACATTGGTTTCAGCTTATGCTATACATCCCTCCTAGCACGAGAACTCTGCAAAAACGAACAACTTCTCCAATACAGTGAAGAAGCACCGATTAAAATTGTTGTTGGATTTTCTTCTGGAGACCTTCTTGAGATTATGCGTATATCCAACGGCCTGCTTTATTACGAACGTCGCTTTGCGCAGTTAGAGAGCCTGTAAATAATTAGCTATATCTCTGTGGACTTTGAAGACCCGCCCTAAAGGACACCCAGGTATAAGTATCCTAGCTTCCCTTAGCCTTAGAAAATTGGTACCACAAAGCAATCTGGCATAAACACACCAACTATCACAATAATTTTATACTGACCGAAAATAGCATCTATTACTCAAGGAAAAAACTAATGGAACTAGCAATTTATCAAGTAGATGCCTTTGCCTCCGAGGTATTTGAAGGTAATCCTGCTGCTGTGTGCCCTCTTGATAACTGGCTTGCGGATGAGACGCTGCAAAAGATAGCTGAGGAAAACAACCTCTCTGAAACCGCATTCTTTGTTAAAAATGAAGATTCCTTTTCTCTGAGGTGGTTTACTCCTGAGGCAGAAGTAGATTTATGTGGCCACGCCACACTCGCAGCTGCCCACGTTCTATTTACTCATTTAAGATACTCAGACCAAACCATCCAGTTTGATACAAAAAGCGGCCCACTGTTAGTCCAGAGATCGGGAGCTGTCTATAGCATGGACTTTCCGGCTAGCATTCCGATATCCACAGAAGTACCAGATGCTCTTATTGATGGCCTCGGTGTCACTCCGCGAGAAGTTCTGTGTGCATATGATTATATAGCTGTCTTGGGTAGCGAAACCGATCTAAAATCTGTAAATCCAAATTTTATAAAACTTTCCCAGCTGGATAAACGAGGAGTTGTCATTACCGCTCCTGGAGCAAGTAACGATATTGATTTCGTTAGCCGATGCTTCTATCCAAAATTAAGGGTAAACGAAGATCCTGTGACAGGGTCAGCGCACTGTCAACTGGCACCATATTGGAGCCAACAATTTAAAAAGGATGTACTTTTAGCTAAGCAACTCTCCAAGCGGACTGGACTAATTCACTGCGAACTGCATAGTAACAGAGTCTCTCTCAAGGGAGGCGCTGTGGATTATCTTCACGGCAGTATTAAGATTTAATGGCTTGGAGCGTTAAATTTATATAAGGAGCCTCTAAATAAATCCGTGATGCTTCTGGCTCACAGAGATATTACGGAATTGTTCAGGAACTCCATAAGTCATCTTGCTACATGTTCTCATTGAAAGCTCTTCGACTCTGCTTAGTGGTAACCTTCCCCCAAAAAAACAGAAGAGCCACTATCCGAACCTCCAGTTACAACCTGACTCAACTCCCTAGCCTTTTACTTATCTCAAAGTGAGAACTTAGAGCCTATAGATGCCTTCCCGACCCAGAATATGGATTCAGGGCAATAGTTAAAGGTTGTGCACCCCTTGTAGTACATCAGTGAATCACCTAACCTTCAAACACGCCCACCATTGACCGCAAGTTGCACAGACAGTCTATTATTTGGACAAAGTCGTATAGCTGTCAGGTAGGTGTCGCAAGAACATCGTAACCAATAAGGACTGCCCCCTTGAAAATGGAGCTCTATTTTCAGAGGGCAGAAGTATGGAAGTGAAAGTTAACTCAAAGAAAATTATTAAACTGAGAACAACTAGAGCTTGGAGTCAACAACAACTAGCCGATGTTGCATCATTAAGCCTTAGAACCATTCAACGGATAGAAAAAAGTGGAAATGCCTCTCAAGATTCAATAAAAGCAATATCTTCAGCATATTCACTGAAGCCCATAGATATAATCCTTCAGGAAAACCCAAAAATATCGATGGCCAAGCAGGGCAGAAAATATCTCACCGCAATATTGGCCCTGGGTACGACTTTACTCTTGTATACCTCCTTATCGTCAGCTTCTCCAATAATGCTTAAGGTAGATGCTAGCACCAGAAACGAGAACCTGGCCTCCGTCCGCCTCCTCAATAACGAAGGAGATGAAAGCGAAATCCAAATCGAAAACACACTTAGGTTCGAGGTGTCTGCCGAACAAGTTTCTGAAAACCAAATTCGATTGCAGACAAAAATATATGAATTTGGGGCTTCTAGTGGTTATAAGCAGATAGCAAGTCCCATTCTGGTGACAGGGTTCAACCAAGCTGCAGAGGTAGAGTTTAAAACTTCAAACGGAACTCCGTTTAAAATCCAAATTACCCCTGAAATTTAGCCAGCCCAGCAAGGCTGGCACCCCTGCCAACGCCACCAAAAATACCTCTTGGGCCTACCTTTTTGTGGGTGGGACTGAGAGGTATGCGGTGAGTGATATATATCCTAGCAAAAACTGCCTGCAGCTCCACCCTGTGAAAACAGCCTTCCTGAGGACACCCAATAGTCATTGCAAATAAGTGCACACTTACATTTAGGATAGAATTTTGAAAGCGCAAGAATGCAAGGCTCAGACATTAATCCAAATGCCAACATAAACAATTCTTTACATAGGAATACATTGCCTATCGCAACAATATTTTAAGCCGTAAATCATTAGCGGATTAAAAAACAAGAAACGACGATCATCACGACCAAAAGGTGCTACAAGTCACACTTTTAGCATGCAATCCGTGCTAAATTCAGCGCATTCAAGTCGAGGTCAGCTTGATTGATTGCCAGACCGAAAACGCTGGTAAGCTCGCTGTAGGTAGTATTCCAATCATATATTGTTTTGTGCCAATAGGCTCGATACCCATCAGCAGACAATTAGAAGTATGCCCTCCACAAAAGGAAGTAAATATTTACTTACAGGTCGAGCCTGAAGTAAATAGCGAGAATATAGCGATATCAACAGCAATCGCAAAAATCGATCGTAGCTTAAGGTCAGAAGAGCCTCTTCTTCACCTTGATGCAAGCACGAGAAAACGGGCATTGCAACTCTACGAGAGAGACGAAAACTGTAAAAGGACAAAGGAAGTCGTTCTTAAGGTATGTGCACAATAGGGAAAAGGCAGAGACAGGGATATTTTAGGTGACCAAAAGCACTGATAGTCTAATTTTCTTTTTTAGCAAAACACTCACAGCAAAGAAAAAAATTTGACATTAATGTAGGGCCGTTTGTTTTGATAGGTTTTACTCAGTATCAAAATAATCTGTACCCGCCATTAAAAGTGCCTTATCACTTTTGAAAATTTTGATTTTCCGTTTTAACAAAAACCCAACGTATCGACAACCCTGTAACCACGGTTATCGGTGCAATCGACGCAACAGCTGACTTTTCTAAACAGAGAGACTTATTTCTATGAGCACTGACAAAAGCAATGACTCCACACCATTTTTAGCGGGCATGAGCGCTGTTGAGCAGCAATCACCTCTTTCGGGCTCAGGCTCCAAGTCAGTGCTGGGTGAAGGTATTAACTTTCGTGGCGAGCTGATAGGCACCGAAGATCTGCACGTGGAAGGTACTGTTGATGGTACCGTGATCATGGTTGGTCACAATCTTTCTGTTGGCACTGGCGGTGCAGTTACTGCCAATATCCACGCAAAAAATATTGTTGTAGAGGGCACCTTGGATGGCGATGCCCTTGCCGATGAGTTGATCGAAATCCGCAACACCGCACAAGTTAATGGAAATCTGATTGCACCGAGAATCAAGCTGGACGACGGCGGTAAATTCCGTGGCTCCATGGACATGGTTGATACTGATTCCGAAATGAAAGAGCGCCACAAGGAGTTCTCTGATCGCCTGGTACACCCAGACCTGCCCGCAGCAGAAGAGAAGCCCGCAGCCCGTACTCGCGGCAGCTCTACCTACTCCTCCAGCACCACGAGCACGAGCGATTCCTCTCGCTTGTCCGACACCAGCGACTACCTCTTCGGCACTAAAGAGACCGAAGAAGAAGCTGAGGAAAGCTAGGAAACCTTCTTAGTTAATCCTCAATATGGGCCCCGGCTAATGCCGGGGCTTTAGTTTTGGTGTGGGAAATATGTTGCAGCATCATTCATTTGGTATTGCTGCTTTGGTGGATGAAGTCATTCAACCAGGTAGTAAAGTTTTAGATTTGGGATGCCTTTCGTTTGGCACCACACAGCCTTTATTGGAGCGCTCCTGCCAGACATTTATCGAAGATTTACGCAGTCTGCTACTGGATACTTCTGCCCTCGATAAAGAAGTCAGGGCCGTTAAGCTTTCTGAATATCTCACCAAAAAGCCCCAACGAATCAAGCTTGATGTGGTGCTCTGCTGGGATCTATTCAACTTTATGGAGCCTGAGCTTATTACCAAGCTCATTGAGGAAATCCGACCCCACTTAAAGCCGCGTACCATTTTCCATACAATGCTGTACACCGGCACTATGCCCAAGGGGCCCGCGGATTTTAAGCGACTTTCTGGCTTTACCTTCAATACAGAACCACTCCACCTGGAAGAACCACTGCCCACTTATAGGTACTCATCCCTGAATTTAATGAAGACTATGGGCAACTTCTCCCTGCGCTCCTCCCTGCTACAAAGAGAGGGGATGCGTAAAGACCTTATCGAATTAATGTTTGAGTATGGCAATGTAAAATCGCCAACTTCAGTGATGGCCAGTGGATCATCAGCAGCGGTATCCGCTTTCCAAAAAAACCGCCTTACTAATATTTCGCTAACCGCTCTGGACACAGCCCTGACTCACGTCAAGCGCTCACCGGTCAGCAAAGTTCTGGATATTGGGCAAAAGGCTGGGAGAAATATGGAACACCTCCAAAGGGAGGTGGGCGAACTGTTTATTTCTGATTTTTACTCATCGCTCGCTTGGCAAACCAGCAGAAAAGTGCCATTTGAAGAAGCCGTTCAGGCCGCGTTGCGACAGGCAACCCTACCAAAGGATCTCAATTGCATCCTCCTCTGGGACCTTCTCAATTTCTTTTCCACCGAGCAAATACAATTGATCACTAAAGCCCTGCATCAATATCTCAGTGATGGTGGCGTGATGCACTTTTTGCTATTCAAGCAAAACAAGCTTCCCGTCAACTGTGGTGTATTTGAAATTCAAAAGTCGGGCCAGGTTGGAACCTATATTCACACTTCGGGTAGTAAGCAGCCCCAGCTCCGCACTATCACCGATGTTGTGAAATCTCTACCAGAGATGAAAGTACTCAGCCAGGGAACCGGGCGAATACCCAACGGACCTTTTTATCACGAAATAACAATGCAAAAAGTTGTAAAGGATAAATAATGACCCAGTTTTTCTATCACTGGTTAACCAAGTTGTCTGCGGAACAGGTTACCGACACCTTTCTTATGGTCATGCTTGCCATTGGTGCTATAGCCATAATCCTCTACCCTTTAGGCAAGTTTCCCCGCTTTGTAAAGGAAACGCCGTCACTACTGACTGCCCTCGGTATTTTAGGTACTTTTATCGGTATCATTATCGGTATCTATGGATTTGATCTAAACGATATTGACACCTCAATTTCAGAACTGATGCAAGGTCTGGAAACCGCCTTTATGACCAGTATCTTGGGACTCTTCCTGTCCCTGATATTGCGAACTATTTTTCAAATATTCACTAAAGAACAAGCCCCTAAAGCGACAGCAGATGACATATTGCAGGCTATTAATGGTCAGCGCGAAGATCTGGCAAAATTCCAGCGACAGATTAGTGATGAAGTCCTACAGTCACTCACTGCGGTTGTAGAAAAGTTTAATAGCGGCCTGAATGCCCAGATGGGTGAGAACCTACAGCAGTTTACCCAGCAATTGGAGGCCGTATCCCCTGCCCTGCAAGCCCTAATAGATCAGCATCAGCAGCACGCAGAACTCGCAACTATTTACCGCGACCAAACTGCAACTCTTCTCAATGAAATTAATGGTGCTCAGGAAAACCTTCTGCTGTTACACCAGCGTATTACTGAGCTGCCAGAAATTTTCAACGTGATTCCGACCCTGGTAGAGCAGCAGCGCAATCACGCAGAGCAGATATCAATCATGCTGAATGAGCAACAAGCTTCTATTGAAGTTCTACAGCAATCGATCCCCGATATTGCACCCAAGTTTGAAGCGCTCACCCGAGGAATTGACCAAGCTCAACAGCAACTGGGGGCCCAGGTTTCCAACCTGATCTCCCTGAGTAGGACCCAGGCGGAAGTATTCGACCAAAGAACCAGTAAGGTCGTAGCCCTGGCCGATGTGGTTACCAGTATGGACCCCAACCACTTCTCTAAAGCAATTCACGAGCAGGCTACCAGTCACCGGGAATCCATGGCCGAGCTAGCTCAGCTGATCGCCAAAACTCACAACCAGATGATTACCGAATTGTCACAAGTGATTACTCGCGATCTTAGTAATGCCGATGTCAGTATCAAGCGTCAATATGAACTTCTGGATGAACGTCTGCGCGATGAGGTAGAGAGTGTTATGGCAGCGATGGGCGATGCCCTCGGCACGTTAAGCGGTGAATTCTCCAGAGACTTCCGTCAGCTCATCCAGCAAATGAAGAGAGTCGATGCGCAAGCTCAGAGAGTCACTGGAGAGGCGCATGTTTGAAAGCACGCAAGCCAGTAGTGAGTCCAGCGATAGTCAATGGATTAGCCTATCGGACATGATGGCTGGCCTGATGATGGTATTTCTCTGTATTGCCGTCTTTGTAATGCGCTCCCTTATCGACGAACGCGCCAAGATCCGCGAACTCGCAGAGTCTTACCGGGACACCCAGTTGGCCATCTATCAAACTCTGCAACAGGAATTTGCCCACGACTTAACTCGTTGGGGAGCGTCTCTGGATAAGCAAACCCTGGCCATCTCCTTTAATAACAGTGATGCCTTATTTAAAACCGGTGATTTTACCCTGAGCGACAATGCCCGCGAGATTATGTCCTCCTTTGTACCTCGCTACATCGAAGCGCTCACGCCCTATATGGATTCCATTGCCGCAATCCAAATCGAAGGGCACACAAGTTCTGAATGGGGAGATCAATCCGCACCGGAAGCTGGTTATTTCCACAACCTACGACTTTCCCAACAGCGCTCCCGAGCCGTAATGCAATATGCCCATTCATTACTGCCTTCGCAGCAAGCCGTCCTGGTACGGGCCAAGGTAGCAGCTGTCGGTTACTCCTCAGCTCGCCCAGTCTTGGATAAAAATGGGGTAGAAGATCCAGATCGTTCTCGCCGGGTAGCATTCAGGGTAGTTAGAGACTCTGAGAGCCATATCCTGCAAATCCTTGAGGAAGCTCTGTGAACCTCACAAAATTTCAACCCATTCAAAACCGTCAGGCTATCACAGCATTCCCAAACGCCACACGAGCACTATCAGTACCTTATGTCATTAACGATGGTGATTCATTCTCAGCCGGCAAACGTCCGTTAGCACAGCGCTTGTCTGAAATGCCTGATCGAAACAGCTTAGCCAAAGCCATCCGTACTGGAATGCAACTCGATTCAAGTGATCTGGACAGCGTACCTGTGGCTTGGCGCTACCGGGGTATACCGGTTTTTTTATTTGGCCTGGAACAAAACCCGGACTCTTTTGGCCAAGTTCATATTTACCCCAAGTGCCCAATAGTGAATAACTATAAGGGTCCGGTTTGGATAAGCAGTGACTATAGCGAAGCGCGAAAGGCATTTCCCCAGGATCAACTAAAGCCATGCCCTCACTGCTTACGTCACCTTTACAGCCACAATATTCCCGATGTTGTACACAAAGACCGTTTCGGCAATGTGACCAATATCGACTGGCTGACCTATACCCGATACTTTGCCAGCAATATTTTTAAAAGACACTCTCTCATCTGGAAAAATGGCGAACGCCCCCAAAAAGTTAGTTCTGTATTCACCCCTGAAAACCCGAAATATAACTGCTCTATCTGCCAATGCGATATCAAAGCCGGTGGATGGGCACTCAACCAAGAGCTTGCAGAAAGTAGCGGTCTCCCCAAAGAGATTTGCCTACTCTGTGCAGAGAGAAGGGCCCGTGCCGTCATACTCGCACCACCCCAAGCCTCACTAAGAGCCGCTACATTGCGCTACGAATCCCTGGCAAAGCAACTGGGTAGTGATCCTCAGGCCTCATGGATGATCGCAGAACAGGTAGTCCCAGCATCCTGGCTACCATTAATACAGAGACTCAAATCCCTAATGGGGCCACCCAAAGTCTTCCAAGTAATCGCGCCCAGGGTATTGGCCGTACTATGCTGGCCAAACCTCGGCCGCGCCATCCTTGCCGATGGCACCAAAGAGGCAAAGATACCAGCCAGTTACTCAGTTTGGAGAAAGGCTCAGATTGAGCGGGAATTAGGACTTAGCAACTAGCTATATTAATGTGCTGCCTCCGGGCAGCTTATTTTTGTTACTTATCGGCCAAACTGGCAACTCTATTTCATCTTGTAGCTCTCTACATCACTAGATCAACCCAGATTAAAATCTATTCTCTTCTACCCCACCGAGAATTAGCACCTCCTCAATTTATGGATCCAACAAAACCATTCCAAGAACCTCAAGACTTTTGACCAAAAATGTGGTTACAAATAAGTCACAAAAAAAATTAAACTTTTTAGCTCGGAGTGCCGTAAGGGGATGCAGTATTAGATAATGTGATCACACTACCCCTTCATTCTTTACACATGTAGAAGATTTTCTACTGTAGATTACTTTTTTTACAAAAGCTATCCCTATAGAAAATAACCAATAGAAAACCAGAAAAAACACAATTAGCCCAAAATATCTATCACAGAAGAACCGACTTAAAAGACCAAAAAATCTATCCTAGAAATCATACTCGATACGACCATCTCCAAGATTGCCAATATTAATAAAAACTACACTACAGGACATTAAAAGGGAACCTACCTCACAAAGGACACAAACCCCAGGGCAATAAACACCCCCGAAAGAAATAACTCACAAACTAAGACAAAATTTGGAAAGGTGTTGCATTTATTTCTTGAACCTAACTTTCATGAAGAGTAACTTGATTAGCAATACATGCATTACGAAAACCGAAACATGATAACTCCTGCTTTTGCAGTTGTGTCCAAGCCAAATAAAAAGGTACTACTCGACGAGAAATACACCGAGCACATTCGACGCTAAACCAGTCGTTCTATAGCAAGATGGAGATATAAAATGCCAGTAAACAATATAACCCTGCAAGACGCAAAGGCTCGTGTTCGCGCCACATTGCAAGCCGGAGGGCTAGTGATTGTCCAAGAGCCGCACAATGATGTACCTCACGGTTTCTCCTTTGCAGCTGAAGCTATAGCTGATAATAGCGATCAGCCTCACTCATTGTTCGTCGAAGCACCGCATGAAATAAAAGCTGCAGGAACTCTCTCCGCTTACCCCAATAGGATAAAAGACTATTTCGCGGGTGGCGTAACTGACACTGAAACATCAGCGCTATTAATCAATATAGCTTCTCGGAAAAGTTGGGATATAGCCTGTGTGGATTCATGGAGAGGAAATGGAGAGTGGAAATCTTCAGAAAAACGTCAAAAGGGAATAGCAAGAAGAATTATTCACCACTTTAACATAGGCGGACGCCCAGGAGGAATAATCCCTATAGGTTCTGCGCATGTCACAGGGTTAAGAATGGGGAGAAACATGATTGGAGGCCGACGTGTTGCTCGTACTATAAGCACTCTTTCAAACCAAATCCCCGATGATCAAGCCATTAACTATCAGGGTTACTGGGGATTGGGAAGGTATATTGCCGGACGGAACTTACAAATGTATAAATTTACAGCTACCGGAGATTATTCCCATATCAGTGCACCGAATGTTTCTCGAGACCTACACATTCAGTTTGTTCCTCGCGACAGAATTTTTCGAGCTCGAAATCTTGCTATCTAGAAATCCCAAAAGCTCTTGCTTTTGTAATATTTAACATGCATCTGATCCCAGATGATAAACTCAGCCATAATCCAAATTTTCATTTTCCGCCAGCAATCACCACCTACACGAATTGCTGACGGGCTTCTCTCACAATGACACCGTTTCTAATAGATAACAAATATAGCCTCCAATATTGGGAGCAGCTAAATGGCTATATTTCAGAACGCCTAATCAAACATAACCTCTAGAATTAATAGTAGTGAAATCCATCTAACATAAAAACCCAACCCACACCCTACAATTACTCGAGAAGAGAGACTTCACAATACACACTCCTCTAGCACCTTCTTGAAAAGAATAATCAGTGAAACAAGTGATATTCAAAATAACCATTTGATAGAAACACTCCAAAATCCTTGACTGTATTGAGACTCCAGAGCACACCAATCGGTACAAAACATGTAGATAAACACAGATCCAGTATTTACTTTAAACAATTTATTCGGGCTTATGAAGATGCATATAAGGTATAATAAAACTCTATCAAGCGCTCTTCTGACACTTACTCTTTTACCGACAACCTTTATCGCACATACCAACGATTCGACACAGGCATCCCCCGAACAAACACTTACTAAAGCCCTAGATAGCAACTACCGAAACCCAATCCAAAAAGGATTTAACACCAAAATATAGAGATACCTCCTTGTAAACAATGATGTGATTGGCCATTATTGAACTACCGCTGAGTAATAAGGCACAAGTAAGTAGCGGCCTGTGAATTGACTCTCTATATTCTGACTAGAATAGAAAACCATCGAAACCAGACAAAAATACTAACATTACTGACGAAAACAGCTATTAAAAAGCTCCACCCTAGGCAATCATTGTTGCGCCTGGTATAACCTACAAAAATAGATAATACTCATGAAAAAGCTGATTTTCTTTCTACTATTTTCTAGCTATGCAAATGGAACATCTATAGAGCCTGCAACACTGGAACAGCTTCTAGAAAGCACCGATCACGTTCTACATGTTCTGGTTCAAAAGGTAGATATGATTACCTCAAGCGGAGAAGTTACCTTTAATCCAGATGGGAGAACCAGTCCTTTATCAGGGAATAAGATTAGGCTCCATGTTAAATTGATGCCAAATGGTGTAATTAAAAGCAACCTTGATCATGTCCCCCCGGAATTTTACGTAGAACTTTGGGAAATGTGGCACTATCAACTCGGTAATATCCAAGGGTCATCATTAGGCGAAGAATTTATTTTTCTGCTGAGAGGTCCAGACTTAAACAAGGTATACCCCCGGTATTTTATGAGGAAAACAGATGAAAAACCTAACATTATTGAACTACTGAAGAAGCTATCTGACTAATTAATACTAATTCTAAATTCACCCTTAAGTTTTCAGTCAGTATGAAAGTCTCAGTATAATATTTAAACGCTAGATTCTGTATACTCTATTCTAAATATCGCGAAGGGAGGCAACATATAGCTTCTCGGATACTCTTGAATACCCTGCCACTTTCTCCAGCAACACCAAAAAGGAGTACATGTTTTGAAATTAATCACAGGCACTGATTCCACCTGGTCCTTAAGAGTCTGGATATGCGCCCAAATCGCAGGCCTTGACATTGAGATCAAAGCCATAGACCTCTCCAGCCCTAACTACAAAAACGAAGTACTTAAATATTCCCAAGCTGGACTTGTACCTGTATTGTTGCTTGAAGGTACTTACATTCATGATTCACTGGCAATCGCTGAGTATTTTAATGAACTCTCCAAAGGCATCTTGTACCCTTCATCAAATATTGAGCGAGCACAATCAAGAAGCCTATGTGCTGAACTTCACTCCGGTTTCATCGCCTTAAGAAGCAACTGCCCTTTCACTTTAGATAAAAGCAACTCCTCTCCGGATATGAACCCTGGAATTCAGGCTGAGTTAAAAAGGATTGAAGATATTTTCTCGAAAGCAAAACTGCCCTTCATGTTCGGCTCTGCTGGGGCTGTAGACGCATTTTACGCAATACTCGCTTATAGACTATATGTTTATAATATCTCATTAAGCGAGAAAGCTACCAGATACCAGCAAAGTCTGTTGGAATGGCCAATCTTGCAGCAAGCAATTGACCTGGCAGCAGAGTGGAGAAACCCGTAATTAAAGCTGTCACCAAATGTCGCTTTGGAACTTTCTTATCAACTCATCGATTACAAGGTTGGCTGTAGCCAGCCTTGTAGTTACAACAGCATCAACACGGCGAAGATTTGTAAGTTATTTACCTAATTTGCCATAATCACTAATAAGGCAATCAATCTTAAAGGGCCTCGGATAAGATACATGCTTATATCCAGCCTACACTTAAGTACTGAGCAAGCAAGAAGCGCCACATCTCAAACTACTTGGCTAGCCATTATCAGCCTCCTCTTAGGCGCAGCCTGTATTCAGTTGGTTATCATGCGCTTTTTTAATGGGCAAATGGCACCGGATGTCTTCGCAAGTTTATTACATCAGCTTGTACAGACTAAGGGTACACCTGCACTTGTCAAATCACTGGCCAGCCACCTTATCCCCTACTCAGCTTTTGTGACCTATACACTCCACCTGGTACTATTGCTTGCTGGGACCCTCTTGATATTGCGTGTTTTTATTGTTTTGGGCGCAACACTCATGTTTTTCGGCTTTATCTTGCTGTGGGGGTTGACTTACATGGGAGAAAACAGCTGGTACTTCGAGTTTTTGTCACCTGCGTTATTTGCCTTAATCTTGGCAGTTAGCATTTACAAGCTCCATAAAGACTCTCAATACAATTTTCGTTCTCGGTTTTTAGGCGCGGTGATAGCACCGAGAGTAAGCCTATTAACCTGGGGTTGTGCGATTGTTGTAGCATCTGCTCTCTTATTTGGAGTCTTTGTTATGTCACGCAATGGTGGCGATTACGTATTCACTGTAAGCGCCCTATCCAGCATTACCATTGCCATTTTATCAATAGCTTCAAAGTATTTAGACAAGTATCGAAATACTCCCCCCAAACAGGATTCAACTCCGATATTAGGGCGCTGGATTGATCTTTTTACCTTCACCATCGGGGTAATGTTAGTCTTTCAGATTTTTGAGGATGGGCTGTTAAATTGGTTTACTGTAGAAGGGTACCGAGGTCTCATTAACTCCTATGTCGAATACGGGAATACACCGTATTGGTATCGGGGAGCCTTGGCCTGGGTAGCGGATCACGCCGAGATCTTTATGCCAACCCAGAGAGTATTCGAGACCGTTGCTGCAATCTGTATGGTAATTTTAGTCTTTCGATTTCCAGTTGTACTGCTGGCGACCGGTCTCCTTGCCATTCTCTCTTTTACGGAATTTGGAGTTACGAATGCTTGGCCTCCCGCTCCAGGCAAGCCTCCCGCCTGGGTATTTGAACTACTGCTTACAACATTGGTTAGCTTTACCTGCGGTCTCTATTACTTACTAGATGCTATTGCGCACAAATCCTGGAAGCATTGGATATTGGGTCCCAAAATATTTGACTCAATATCAGATTTCAATAAGTGTTTTTTATTTATTTTCTTACTTATTATCGAAGTAATTATATTTTCCTCCACTCCCATACAAGAGGAGACCAAATTCATTGCACTACACTTCTCAGCACTGTCACTTATTCCTTTATTTTTCACTATGATAATTCTGGATAAATACCGGGCAATCACACCCAAAATAGATTTTTATACCAACCCAAATGGGAAAAATCATAACCAACTACCGTAAGCTCCCACCTGCTTTGGCTTTAAGTAATCAACCCTATAAAACGGACGTTTGTGCAATTTATATTGCGGGTAATATTGCAGCAACAACTAATAGGAGTAATTCCACGGTACAATGTGGGCATAAGCGAATATTGGTAGCCGAAGCCCCTTCGCCTACGAACTTCCTCTGATTACGTTATAGAAATTATATTGAGTTAATTTACATCATGAAGACTCTTCATCTGGTAATTTTATTTAGCATCCTGTCTATTTTTTCTACTTATGTGGCAGCAGAGAGAATCAAGATCGACAACTCTCTCACTATCCACTACGAACAAGCGGGTAATGGCGATACGACAATCATCTTTATTCCCGGCTGGATGATGTCTACAAAGGTTTTCGAGCATCAACTTGCCCATTTCAAGGACTCCACCAAGTATCGCGCACTAGCTTATGATCCCCGCGGCCAGGGCATGTCATCCAAGCCTGTTGAGGGCCATACTTATCAGCAACACGCTCGAGACTTAGCTGTACTGATTGACAAGCTGGGGCTTGATAGCGTGATTCTCGCGGGTTGGTCCTATGGAGTGACCGAGCAACTGGCCTATCTCAACCAGTTCGGCACTGACAAGATAAAAGCCATGATTATGATCGACACTGGCCCGGAGATTTCTGGGGCCAGCCGGGACGAGTGGGTCTGGTATCTAAATGATGATTCAGACGGATACTCGCGCTCATTCACTGAGGGGATTATTGAGGATCGCGAAAATGTGATTGCAGAGTTCGTCAAATGGATGCTTGAAAATCCCACTGCAGAAAATATTGCCTGGATATCTAATATCGCCAATCAAACCTCTAGCAGCGTCGCCGCAATTACCAACGCTACTGGTTTTTATCTCGACTACAGCAAAGACCTTATCGGCCTTGAAGGGAAGATTCCCATGCTATATGTGGTACGAAATGAAGTTAAGGAAGTGGCTGACAAATGGATCAAAGCTAATACCCCTTCCGCCACTACCGCTTATATGGGAAAGCATATGATGTTTTGGGAGAGGCCCGATGAATTCAATGCAGTGGTCGATCAATTTCTGGAGAATATAGAAACTAAGTAGCATTCACTATTTTGTTAAACTTAGGGCAGACTGACTTCAGCCTGCCCTAAGTTTTAAGTCTGCAGTCCCTACTTCATCGACTTACCCCCGCTCAACAAGGCATATCTCCCAGTCAAGGCACTTGACATCTAAAGGGTCAATAAATAGATTTAAGTCATATAACAATAAATTGTTAACTTCTTCCGGCACAAACATCGGCGCACGTCGACACGAGTACCCTCTACTGAAAATACCTGACAAGTAGGCAAAAGCAGCTTTCTTCAGCCAGTTTTAGCTGGTTAATTTAACCCGAACTTTAGTGTTACACCCTAAAATAATACCTACATGGAGAGTGGAAAATGAGAGTTCTATTTTTAGCCTTGATAAGTGTTTGTTCGCTGATAGCAAATGCTTCAGATTTTATTCTCGCACAAAAGACGGAAATCAAATCAGATTTCCTTGGTGAAAACCGAACCATCTTGGTGAAACTTCCCGAACAATATAAGGATAATGACAAAGAATATCCTGTGCTCTACGTATTACATGCTCAGTGGGACATGCTTTCTACTTTGTCTACTGTCGATTTACTTGAAGGCCAAGTGCCCAATTTTATCGTGATTGGTGTAGAGGGAATGGGCAAGGAGTTGCGCCCGGATCAAGGTAAATCGACAGCATTTTCTCAGTTCCTAGCAAACGAAGTTGTGCCCTATGTCAATAAAAACTATCGAACCGCAGATTTTAGTATTTTGTCTGGGCACTCCAACTCTGGCCGCTTCGTACTGGACTACTGGCTAAACGACAAAGCACCATTTTCACAGTACTTTGCTTTTAGCCCGTCATTAGAGGATAAATATATAACCGGGCGAGTTTCCAATTTAGCACCTAAACAACTCAAAGAGCTTTCCCCGCTGACCGTGACCATCGCTAACGAGGGGAATCATATGCAAGTCCCATTTGACGAGTTGAGCCAAACTCTCGCAAATGTACCGGGTGCAACCTTTACCTTCCAGAAATTCCCAGAGCAATCCCACAGAACGACCAAACATCACTCTATGCAATTTGCCCTACAACACACCTTTGTAGGGTGGGAACCTACTTACGAACTTAAAGTAAGTGGGTTTGATGGGCTGACAAATCACTACCATAATTTATCAGATAAATTTGGCTTCAAAGTGGTTATTCCCACCAATACCCTACAGCGCTTGATGGCCCACCATGCCATTTCCGATTCTGAAAATGCTGCTAGCGAATTGAAACTCCATATCGCATACACCATCAAAGAAATTTCCACCGGGATCGATGCCACAGTTGAGACAGCAGACTACCTGCTGAACAATGGCTATGAAGAGGCGGGGGAAACCATATTGAAAGAGATGTGCAACCAGGCTGAAGAGCACGCTCGCTGCAAAGGCTGACAAAAATCTACTCGAAGGCCAGACACACTCTCAATGTGAAGCGAGCCCACTAAAACTTATCGGAAAGCTTGCAAAGTAAAAAAGGAAGCTGCCCGCCCTATCATGATTTAGGCGCGGGCTTCTATAAAGGTAGGCTCTCGTTAGCGGCGTGCGGCGAAAATGCCACCGGTCATTACCGCTAAAGAAGATAAAAGTCCAACACCTACCAAGCTATACAAGCTAATGGATTGCTTGGCCATCTCGGCAACTACCTCACTGAAAGGGAACTGCCAGGCAATGATCCCTAAGGCAGCTGCTACCGCGATGTACTGAGAGTAACTGGAACGACGCTTTGAGCGTTTAGGCTGCGCAGGGAGCGCGGCCATCACGCGGTCACAAAAACCATCGTTATCCAAATGGGGCTCATTGAACTGGAGCTGTTCACTTAGCCAGGCGTCAAACTCCCGGTCGTTGCCCTCTAATGCCATTTCACTCAAGGCGTTACCTTTCGTGTTGCGCTGTTCAAAGTTAACCATTTACCACCTCCTCACGCCAGGGCTGTAGCAAGTTACGCAGCTTGGCCCGAGCACGGTTGACATGGGATTTTACCGTACCAAGCGGCAATTTCATAATACTTGCCGCCTCCTCGTGAGAAAAGCCCCTGTGCATACACAGATGGATTGCTTGCCGTTGCGGGCCACTCAGGGTATCCATCGCGGCAGTGAGGTCCCTAGCCATCCCTAACTGCCGGGATTCTTCAATAGTCTCATCGGCCTGAGCCCTATCCACTGCCTCTTGATCCACATCGGGCATATTCTTACGCTTGTGGCTCATGACGAGATTATAGGCGATACGGTACAGCCAGGTGCTGAAGCGGGCATCCCCCCTGAACGCCGGCAACGCCTTATAGGCCTTAATAAAGGCCTCCTGCGCCATATCGTCTGCCAGACCCTGGTCACCATCACACAGCTGTCGGAGCGAGTATCGCAGCTGAGATTGATAGCGACGAACCAGCTGGGCGTATGCCCGCTGGTCCCCGTCTTTGACGGCCCGCCTGATTAATTCCTCGTCATTGAGGTCCATACTCGCCTTTCCTACACCTGCTTGTTATCAAGCTTCCAGTTCACATAGCGAGCCACACCGATAAACAGAGGGATCAAGCCGAGACTGCCTACTCCAATACCCGCAAGGGCTGAGAGTGAGATGAATACTGCAGCGCCTATTGCGATCAGAGTGATACCGCGATCACTGGAGCTATTTGGCTCTCTCTCATCCAAAAGATCAATTAGCTCCGGGGGCACATCCCGACCATCAGCAACCATCTGGTTGATATTACTCATAACCAGTTGTTTCTTGCGATAGCTGCTGCGCGTTACCAACCAAACAATAAACACTGGCATGCCAAATACACAGAGCAGCGCTACTATTGGGATTACAGATGAGTCGTCACTTCCAGAGTGGTGTGAGTCATGGTGATCCCAGTGCCTACCCCGGTAGTCACGACTTTCCGATAACCTGATTCTGACATTGTCCGGTACGCTATTCAGGGTATCTTCGGTAACCTTTCCGTCTACATCCAGAATTCCCTTGCTTTTCAGACGTTCAATAATTTCCTGGCTTAGGGGACCGCCAAAGTCCTGCCCCAAGTCAACCCGAACTTCACTTTTCTCACCATTCTCGCCTTCGGATTTGATCGTGAGAACACCATCTTCACGCAATATACGGACGCGGGTTTCAGATTCGGAGGCTTCCACACCTGGCGGCGGCGGGGGCTCTGGGACAAATGAGTCCTCCTCCTGGGCCCAGCTGCCCATGCTTATGCTGGATGCCGCAATGGCCACCCAACAGCAGATGACTGCCTGGAATGATTGTTTATTTCTCGCTCTCATTACTTACTCTCTAATCATTTTCGTTATCAGTGGTGTAAACCGTCGTTGGGGGGGGTGACCTACATCACCATCATTCGAGCCTTGGAGTAGGGGTAAGCCATTCCTCCTCGGGGCTCTTTTTCCTCAGCAATACGCACTGGAGGTAGCCGGTTAACTTCCTCACTCTTATCAGTGCACTCACCAAGCTTTTTAAGTATTTGCTGATCAATTTTCTGGGTGAGCTCTCGGTGAATCCCATCCTGGGAAAGCGTCAGCTCGGAGGCATTAACCTGACCCACTTGCAGAGCCGCAACTATTAGAGATAGCGCGACGCAAAATTGTACCTTTTTAGTTGATCTCGCAGTAAACATTGTGATCTCCCGATTTTCCCTTGTACGCCACTATGACGATTCGGGGAGCCCAATTGGATGCAGCTGTATAATTTTTTTTACACCAACACTTGGAACCACCTTCTAATGGTCATCACTGGGCTGGAACGATCGGATAAACTCGGAACACAACACGGAATGAGAACTTCGATATGACAACCCCTGATGATGTCCTGGTTTTTTGGTTTGGCAGCACCGATATTCGTGGCAACTCTATTGCTGCAGAGAAGCAGAGTTTATGGTTTGCCGCTACTCCGGAAGTGGACGCTGACATCAAGACAAGATTTGGAACTATTACCGAGTCAGCGCAGCGTGGAGAGCTGGACCGTTGGCGGCAAACTTTGGAAGGCGAACTCGCCTTGCTACTGATTTGTGACCAGATATCCAGAAACATCTACCGGGGCACCCGCCAGGCATTCGCTACAGACTCCCTGGCACTGGCAATAGCGATATCACTGATTCAGCGCGGAGAGGCCCCGAATCTTGGGCTCTACCAGCAGGTATTCCTGGGCATGCCGCTAGAGCACAGCGAAGACCTCGTGACCCAGCAACACTCGGTAGACTACTTTCGACAGTTGCAGCAAACCTTCGCAGAAGACAAAATTGCCTCGCCCTATCTCGACACTCATTATCGATACGCCCTTGCCCATCAAGAGGTCATTGAGCGATTTGGGCGCTTCCCTCACCGCAATGCGGCTTTGGGTCGCACTTCCACTCAAGCAGAAAAAGAATGGCTGGCTCAAGGGGGCGGCTTTAAATAATGGATTTACTCAGTTGGTTATCTCTCGCGGGGATCTGTGCCCTCGGCGCTATGTCTCCGGGACCGAGTCTTCTTATCGTCTTACGCAGCGCCTCCTCAGGCCTACAGCAAGGCCTGGCCAGTGCTATTGCTCACGGAGCCGGGGTCGCTATATACGCAATTCTTACCGCATTTGGCCTGGCGGTGCTGATTACTAGCTCTCCTCTTCTATTTAACATTCTGCAGTGGGCCGGTGCAGCAATGCTGGTCTACCTGGGCTGGAAAGCCCTCAGCGCGCCCGCACCGGGTACCAGTACTGCAACTGTACAACCTCCACACCAGAGCCTGAAGCGCTCTATCGCTCAAGGTTTTGGTGTTGCCTTCTTCAACCCCAAGATCGCCGTATTTTTCACCGCCCTATTCAGCCAGTTTGTGTCAGAACAGCAAGCCCTGAGCACCAAGCTGGGCATGGCGGCCCTGGTTTCAGGAGTGGATGCAGTTTGGTACTGCATCGTTGCCCTGGCGGTTCACGCCAGCCGTAAACGCCAGCTGGTCAGCAAGCATATTGGCCATCGTATCCAACAGGTTTTCGGGATCTTACTGATAGGACTGGCAGCCCGGCTGATCCTTAGCATTTAAAGCCACAGGCCTGCAGAAACCTTCACTATCTCAGTTTCACCACATCCCAATAAAAAACAGGCCCGCAAGCGGGCCTGTTAAATGATGTGAAGACAACCAGTCGCCCCGGGGGGGAATGCGTCTGGCTGTTTGCACATTATGACAGTGTTCACGCTTAATGGCGGACCAATCATCGCACCTGCTGGTCTTTTGACCGCATAGGGCCCTTTCTTCACCCCATCGTTGACACTGAATATTTATACAGTTAGGGTAGCGGCATACAAACTAAGTGGACAGTCTAATAGACGATTGGGAGGCACACGATGGCCGTAGTAGCTGTTTGGAAATGCGATAGAGACGGAGCAATGTTCGACAACAAAAAAGACGCTGAAGAACACGATAAGATGCTGGAGCTCGCAGCTAATATCACGTCGCTGATTGAGCGCCACATCGACAGCATTGATGAGCAAGTGGGCGAAGAGATCGGCCTGCTGTTGGCCAAACGCCGCGATGCCCTGGCTAAAGCCTGTAAAGGGAAGCCTGAAGTACTACTCGAAGAAGACGAAAACATGGTGCAGGAGAGCGAAGATGATCGCGTAACTCCGCTCGCCGCCAATCAGTAAACGCTTATAGATTCATCCCTGTACTCTGCCCGGTTCTACCGGGCTTTTTTGCGTGGGGCTCATACTGAGCCTCACCAATAAACCTCAAAGATTAATTACGGCATTAACAATGTTAATGACCGCTAACACAACGATAACGACCCAGCTGATTAAAGTTCCCCAAAAGCGCCCAAAGTGCAGCCCGCCTTTGCCCTTGGTCAGTCCATAGGCATGAAATACCCGTGAGATAAAAAAGAGCGCCCCGAAGAGGTGTAACCACAGTGCAGGCAAACCGCCCAACTCTGCAGCCAGCAACAGAAGCAACGCTATCGGAGTGTACTCAATCGCATTAGCGTGAACTCGCACCCTAATCTCATTGAAACGATCATCTCCGGTTCCAATTCCCACTTTCTTTGTGCGACGAAACTCGACTACCCTGAATGCCAAGTAAATAATCAGAAGCGCACAGAGGCCGGTGTAGAGTGCTGTGATATTCGCCATGTTTTTTCCTTGTTCTTATCAATCTGGCCAGGGAATATATCCCCGAAAGCAAGTATTCCGCCACACAAATCCTGTACAAGCCAATGGACCTTTCAGATCAATAGGCGGAAAAAGAAAAGCGGGCTAGAAGCCCGCTCTTTGCATACTAGTGCTTGTAACCAAATTCATGGCCCTTTGCGGGCTTGAGGTGTCGATCTCTGAGGCGCGTTGAGCGATTCACCAGGGATTGATTCTCACCCTCAATCAGGATCTGCTCAGCGTAGCTGGTAACTTCCAGGGGATCACCGCTCCAGATCACAATATCCGCAACCGCGCCCTTCTCCAACGTACCGCCCTCAAGATTAAAAATCTCAGCAACATTGCTACTGATTGCCTTTAGCGCTTCCTCATAAGGCATACCATGGGCTACAGCGTTGCCCGCCGATTGGCGCGAGAGGTAAACGTTGTGGCTAGCCACCATATCTGGGCCACTGATAGCTACCGTCACCCCAGCCTTGGCCAGAAGTGCAGCATTATCCAGGCGTGCGCCCAAACTTGAGAATGATGCTGGAATGTTGTTGATTGCATCGATCACAACAGGCACTTGTGCTTGCGCCAGTTTATCGGCAACCATCCAGCCCTCAGCTGCACCGATTATAATGAGCTTCACCTTAAAGGTTTCACCCAGTTCTAATACTGCGAGGATATCACTGGCCCGGTTGGCAGTTACCATCAAAGGCTCCTTACCATCGATCACCGGCTGCAGAGCTTGCAGATCTGCCAGATCGTAATCCAGCTCTCGCCATTCTCCACGGTGGATCGCTGCACGATTATCACGATACTCCTGAGCTTCACGCAGAGCACTCTCCACCTTGGCATAAGCGTTGGCACGGCTACCACCGGCCAGCTCGCCACCGGACTCTCCCAAATAAGCTTTTTGCGCAACATTCTTTGCTTCGACGCTATCAAATTCACCATTCAACTTGATGGCAAAACTGCGCCCTGCAAATATCCGCTGAGCATCGATAGCACCGCTATCCCAAGTGCTGATTCCCGGTGAAACAACGGCACTGGTGACTCCACCCGCCCGGTTGAATGGGATCAGGGTGGACTTAGGGTTGTAAGCAGGTACCGGATTGAAGGCACTACCGATACTGTCACCGGTCACCTGGTGATCATTGGTGGCGCTGGCCGCACTGATCTCGACCAACCCCAGTTCAGAAATGGGCGCTATCACACCGGGCGTCACCACCTTGTTGCGCGCATCAATTACCTGATCTGCATTCACCTCCAGTGAGGGGGCTACCTGCTGGACCTTGCCATCCACAACCAGAATATCTGCGGACTCCAGGCTGCCCTGTCCCGCCAAGGTGTGTACCTTGCCACCCTTGATCAGGATGGTCTCTGCCTGGCCAGCGGCTGACATCAACCCCAGGGCCAGCGCACAATAAACAGCTACTTTTCTCACAGTCGCTCTCCCTCTGCATCGAGAATACCCAACTCGAAATCGGTGCGTGGCTGACGTTTCTTGTCCGCACGATCGAACATCAATTCCCCATCGATGAAAACTTGATCTACATGGGTGTAAACACTGAAGGGGCTGCCGGACCAAACAACGATATCCGCCATCTTGCCGCTCTCAAGGCTGCCAGTTTGATCGGCAATACCCAGAGCCTTGGCGGGGTTCAAGGTCATCCAAACCACTGCATCCTTTGGCTGAATATCGAAGCCCGCACGCTGTCCTGCAGTCATTGCCTTCGCGGTCTCCTCGTGCAAATGCTGTACGCCAACACCGGAGTCCGAGTGAATCATTGCGCAGGCTTTGGCTTGATCCACAATGGCGATATTGGCCTCGGTCATATCGTAGGCCTCATGCTTAAAGCCCCACCAATCAGCCCACATTGCCGCACAAACATTGTTTTCAGCCAGCAGGTCAGCAACCTTGTAAGCTTCCACTGCGTGGTGGAAAGTGGAAATTTTGAAATCAAACTCCTTGGCAACATCCATCATTACCGCCATTTCCTCACCGCGGTAGCAATGGTTGTGAACGAGAATATCTCCATTGAGTACGCCCGCCAGAGTTTCCATCTGCAGGTCGCGCTTGGGCTCATCCCCTCCGTTCTCAACGTAATCCTCCCACTCCTGCTTGTAGGCCCTCGCCTTAATCCAAGCATCGCGATAACCGGCGACGTTACCCATTCGAGTTGAGGGAGAGCTACCTTTACCACCGTAAACCCGCTTGGGGTTTTCACCACAGGCCATTTTCAAGCCGTAGGGAGCGCCGGGGAATTTCATATCCTGAACACTGCGGCCGGGTACATTTTTCAGGGTGACACTGCGGCCGCCAAACAAGTTGGCCGAACCCGGCAGGATTTGCAGGGTTGTTACACCTCCGGCAAGAGCTAAGGGAAACTGGGGGTCTTGGGTCCAGACAGAGTGCTCCGACCAAACCTGGGCAGTGTTTGGCGAGGTCATCTCATTGCCATCCTGGGCAGATTCAATCCCCGGAGCTGGATAATCACCCAGATGAGAATGCACATCGATAATGCCAGGAGTGACCCACTTACCTTTGCCATCGACGATCAAGGCACCTTCAGGGGCCAGTAACCCCTTACCGATCTCCTTGATCTTGCCATTTTCAAACAACAGGTCCGCATTTTCTTGCTGCTCCCCTGTACCGGTTAGCAGGGTAGCTCCCTGAATCAACACAGGGCGGGACTGGGTTACAGAATAAGTGGAAGGGAAGGCGTCCACACGAGCGAAGTCGAGAGATCTCGGCTCACTGTCAACACGCTTCTCACCGCATGCGGACAGCAGTAGCGAGGCACTTAACAGAGCCGCGATACTGCGCCCGAGAAATCGGGGTTGCAGCTGCATAGTCATTCATCCAATCGTTTTGAATATGGCGGTGAATGCTACCAGTTTGTGCTGACAGCGCCACTATCCAAATTGTCACAAACGACTGTTTAGAGATATGCATCTCCCAATCCAAGGGGCCATAACTGAGCCTGAGAGTTCCCCCAGAACCACCAAAGCACACTTGATAACAATACGAACTAAAAATAACAGCCAGTCAGCAAAGAATGTCTACACGGTCAAAATACGCCGCCCCAGCTATATACTTTTGTACGTCTTCATGGTGGAATTTCTGGCGGAAAAACAGGCAGCCGCACTCAGGAGGAGAAATAGGTGATCAAGGAAAGTAATATGCCCATTTTTCCCCTTTCACCATCTACAGCTACCACCTCGGATAGAGACTCAACCCAGGTCTATGAGGCCTTACGTAAAAGTGAGGAGCGCTACCGGGAGCTGGTGGAGCATGCAAACTCGATCATAATGCGATGCGATCAACACGGCCGTATCACATCCTTTAACGAGTACGCTCAACAATTATTTGGCTATACCGAAGCCGAGATTATTGGCAGGCACTTAATTGGTACGATTGTTCCCGCCAGCGAAACGAGCGGCCGTGACCTGCGGCAATTGATAGATCGTATTTGCCAGTTCCCAGAGGAACACCGTTACAATATTAATGAAAACATTACAAAGTGCGGGAAGCGAGTATGGATCGCCTGGACCAATAAAATTATCTCAGATGAGAAGGGAGATCCCGCGGGAATTCTCAGTATTGGTTCGGATATCACTAAGCAGCGGTTGCTGGAGGAAGAGCTTCGGCAAGCTCAAAAAATGCAAGCTATCGGTGAGCTTGCCGGCGGTATTGCCCACGACTTCAACAATATGATTCATGGAATCAATGGCTATGCTGAAGTTATTCGACAAATTTCCACCGATGCCAGAATCAACGAGTATACCAACCATATACTGACTACTGCCCGCCATGCCGCAGAGCTGACCAAACAGCTACTCACTTTTGCCCGCAAGGGAAATTATCAACTTAAGAGCTGCAATACCCACGAAATCATTCGCGATGTTTGTGCAATGCTAACCCGCACTATTGATCGAAGAATCGAGATTGATCAGCAATTAGATGCAAATCGTCCACATATTGTGGGTGACCCTGCTCAACTCAAGAGCGCTTTGCTAAATATCGGAATCAATGCCAAGGATGCTATGCCCTCTGGTGGCTCACTGAGCTTTGTCACTGCCAACATCACCATAGAAAAATCGGCTTCTATCGCCGATTTTGAGATCCAGCCAGGCCAGTACCTATTAATAACGATTACCGATAATGGCACTGGTATGTCTGACGAAGTGCGACGCCGTATCTTTGAACCATTTTTCACTACCAAGGAAAGTGGACGTGGTGCTGGACTGGGCCTTGCCGCAGTGCACGGCACCATTCATTTACATAAGGGCGCTATACAGTGTCAGAGCCGTGAGGGAATTGGCAGCAGCTTTAAGCTATACCTGCCAATTTCCAAGCCCCCAATCAAAAAGAGAACTTACCAAGCCAAGAAACTGGCTCGCGAGCGCAAATTGCGTATTATGGTTGTCGACGATGAGGCAATTGTCCGCACCTACTCCAAAGCCCTGTTCGAAATGAACGGCCATAGCGTCGTTACCTTTGCGACAGCAGAGCAGGCAATAACTTACTATCGAAAATATAGTGATGAAGTAGATTTGGTCCTGCTGGACATGATTATGCCCGGCATGGATGGGCAAGAATTGTTCGCCTTTCTAAAACGGATTAACCCCGAAGTGAAGGCTATTCTCTCCACCGGTTACAGCGTGGATAGTAAAGTTCAGGAAGTAATTTCTGATGGGGTGCTAGATTGCATCCAGAAACCATTTACATTCGAGCATCTCAGTAAAAAGATTGAAGAGATGATTGCCAGCGGAAAAATAACTCTCCCCAGGTAACAAAAAAGTTCTATCTGAATCGCCGCAGCCGACCTAGCTGACAGCTACGTCACAGAGTTCAGATACCAGTTAGTTAGCTGATGGAGTGCCCCCTATGATAATCGGTTGTAAAAAAGTGAAGTGATAAATTAATCAGGAAAAGGCTACACAAAAGCAGCTCAAGCGGAATTTCCCATTATTTTAGTGTTTGCAGACTCCCACAAACCAAAATCAATCGATATGTCATTACCTTCCTGCTCGGTGTAATCTCGATAGTTTTGAAGCCGATGCTTTCTTAGTGGTATGTCACAATTTTGCCGCTACGGTCCCCTTCCCCACCAATCTTGTCAGCTTGGTGTTCTCGTCTCCTATTTCAGTGGACACAGTCTCCACGAAGCGTACCATGCCCGCTAAAATTGCTGCGTTATAGTGCTCTCCACTTGCCTCAAGCTCTTCAACGGCTGCGTTCATATCCTTGAGAGCCATAGATGCTTCCAGATCCCACTCCTGCAGCTTGGCGAGACTTGCCCTGGCAGATGCCACTTGCTGTTCATTCACTCCGTCTTGAGTCGCCGCAAGACTTGCTTCCCGGACGGTTTTTATCTCAGCATCATATTTACGAATAGTAGTCAGGGAACGGCGAACAATACTGTTCAACTTGATAACAGTATCCCGCTCAAATGCGGCCTTGATATCGTTGCTAGCCAGTGCCACTGAAGCAGGTGTTTTTGCGGGGTGGATAACGCTTTCAACATTCGGTGCCGACTCCTGTTTACCTACCCAGACCTTCTCGTTTTCGACTGGCTCTTTGAGAGTGTGCGTAGCTAAAAACCCAAAAGCGATTATTCCGAACACTGCCACTGCAATATATCGTTTGCTATTCATACGGTGAGTTACCTTTGGTATGGCCGCCCCTTACGGAGCGGCACCTGATGGAGAGTGAGAATTTAGCTCATAGCGTAAAAATAGTTTACCTGCGAGTCCTTGATCTACTAATCAGGCTAAATGCTTCGACGTTGTTCATTAAATTCTGCGCGATCTGCTCGCCCATGACTTGGCCTGCAATATTGTCAAAGTCCCAGTGCACTCCGTTATAAATGCGGCTGAGGCCATTTTCCTGTTGAGCGGCGGTATAGGATTCAAAACGGACAGGTACCAAAGGCCTCGGTGTATCCGGCGTGAAAGGGTCGAAGCCTTCCCCATTGTATTCTTCCGATACAAAAGTAAAGGGCTGGTCTCCAAACATACTGCGCATAATCTCGAAGGTGGAAGCACCGAAGGTAGCATGACCCGATGGGTAGGAGGGGAACGGCGGTGTTGGCCTAATCGCAATGGTGGTATTGATGACTGACACCCCTACCGGCAACCACTGCTCATCCTGCAAGGTCGATGGGTTGTCGTCATCGATGCGAATACCGGTAACCGGTCTCCAGTAATTGTAATAGTATTTACTGTCCCACGCAGCGATACCAGAATCCGCCAGCCCCACATTGATCAAAGCAAAATACCGGGCCAGATCCAGCTCATTCTCGACTTTGTTATCCAGTGCTGCCTGCAGGGCGATAAGGTTATATAGTCTCGGGGGAATGCCCAATAACGGTACACCGTCATATCCCCAGTAATTCCCGATAAATCGTGTCTCTGCTGTGGATGTCGATGGGGTAATAGTATTGGCTGGGGACCCGCCGAGGGCCGCCACTTCCTCATAGGCTTCGGCATATTCCTCAGACGTAATTGTAGGCGGAATCGGACTGCGGAATTGATCACCTGAACTTAGTGAAAAAGGTGTCACACTGCCCCAATAGGCTCCGAGAGCCACGGAATCGTGGCCAACTGGATCCACGGGATCAGGCTGCCATTCTCCCGGTACCGTAGCACCCGTGTTGACCGATGTAGAGTGATAGGTGTCATCCCCATCCGCGACAGCGCCGCCCTCACCATAAGCGGGCTCCAAGTGGTCGGCCTTATCGTTGCTTCGCACCGCGAGCATGGCCGCAGCGGCGGCTTCGCCGATCACTTGGCCCTTGGCAATTCTTTCGGCACTATCTCTTGACTGGTCGAGGTCGGATTGCAGTAATTCCTGCAATCGCTCTGCCTGATCGGGGTAGAGTGCGCGCAAGGTTTCGTAAGCGGCGTAAGCGATAGCTGCATCTTTGGATGCATCTCTGGTGTCGAGCACACCGAGATCATTATAAGGTTGATATTTACCGTCAAAGGCGTTCAGAGCGTCAAACACAGCAGTTTGTACGATGGCGAATGCGCGACTGGACCGGGTAGGCCCCCCCTGGTAGAAATCCACTTCACCGGTATCAGGGTCGGGAGTATGATCGATAGCCGATGAGTCGAGCATCGTGTTGAACCAAAATACAACACGATCTCTAGGTCTATTAAGCTCACCAGACTTCCCCGATGTCCGCTCAAGCCGATCAAGTACACCTTTGGAAAGAGTTGATCTGCTGGTTTCTCCTAGATAAGCACTGGTTTGTCCCTTGGGCTGCTTACCCTTCGTCTTCTGAGCTTGTACAACATCCGTTGCCAGTAATAAGCCGGCTGCTAAAAAGCAGGCTGATGTTTTTAAAAAGATATGGTTCATTGTATTACGTCCTTAGATATTAAAGGGCGCGCTGAATCAGTACATCTATCAGTGGCCGTAAGTATGCTTTCGTAAATCGCATCAGGCTGTAGAAATCATGCCGAGTAATATTTCTCGCAAGTCTCTGCTTGCAAACTACAAACCTGCCCCCTATGTTGATCCCTACCGCTTCATATCGATTAATTTCATACATCCCTATAGCCATGGCGCCGATAATGAAGAGAAGGCCAAACATCAAAATGGTTCTCTTATCAGGTAGTTATTTTTTAGATGCTGAGCCAAGCTGAATACGGCTCGCTCTCCCATTTCCTGCTACTAAGGGAGACAAATTTCTCAACAAATTGCGGACAATGGACCTGCATAAAAGTGCTAGATAAAGGTTTTTCAACCAGAGCGAATATAATTTTAAAATTAGCGATCAGACGCTGTTTCCCGCATCGACAATTTACCCATCGGCAGCCTCTTCATCACTACGACTAAAAGTCTTTGATCTAACCTCAAACAATACTCCAGCCTTAAACAAGCACATAAAAACGGATTGATTGACTACCGATGCTAGTTTGGATTTTTGTAAATTCATCTCTTTACCTGTTATTCAACCTTGTCTAATTTCCCCATTTGAAACAGGTTAGTATTACCTGGCGAGGCAAACCTCGAATATAATAATTATTACAAATCTATAGACCACGGTTTATCAACACGGTTCCTGACAATTATTTTCATAAATTTACACACCCATTAAATTCAAACCAGCGGAATTTCCCACCACAAGAAAAGCTTAAACAACCAATTCCCAACCAAAAACCCAATACTAAAAAATATTAATAAATACGTAACTACAATTAACATCTAAACGCGAAAATCATAGCCAGCACAACAAAAACAAAGTCGTCATACGCAAGGCCCTGAGCATCCGAAACAATTAAATTGCCAGTAGATGACAATTCACAGACAGTGCTATGAGAAATATACTCTTGAGATCACACACATACAAAACCTATAGAAGCACCCTCCACTCTCACGCTATTAAGGCAGTAAAATAATAAAATACATTGCCCATTCGCTATGACCCAATGTAAACACATCTTAAGGGATTAACAATTTTCTATGAAGACAGTTAGACTTTTAGATCAGCACTTAGACTGGGCAAATATTTTACCGTCCAGTTTCAGTAACTATTGCCCCTAAAATACTCTATCTACTCAACTAGATCTTACTTGGAATGGCAGGCGACATAATCCAGAACTTCAATAACCAAGCCTAAAAAAGCAACCGCCAATACCTATTTCTAGCTCCATAACTAGCCGGTATTTTTCGATCGAAATCACCGATATAGATATGAAAAATTAGGCGTGCAAGCTAACTGTTGAGCCATTTTTGACCCCATAAAACGGACATAGTGCAGAAATGGAGATTGATCATTGTTCGTGGAGCCATCCACTAACAACGCTTGATTATCTCAACCCAGGAGCAGAGGGCTGATTAGGAGTGGAGAAATATGCCTGTTCATCTAACAGGAGAGAGCGAGATTGGTGTATCACAAGAAGTAATACACCAGATAGGTTAATAAATCTTTCCGACTTCAGAAAACCATGCTCTTAGATTTAACCCAGTTCAATCACCTACCGAAAGGTAGGTGATTGAATTTGCTAGTTACTGACAGGAGCTCTCTTCCCAAAACTGCGGAGCAGCAGATGGAGACCACCAATTTGGTCCATAGGTTGAGACATAAACTTGGCCGCCGAAGGTCACTCTATCTCCAACCTGGTAACCGTTATCACCCGCGTAAGGCTGCTGGAACTCAGGGCAGGAAACTGCAGAGCTATCGTCTCCACTATTGCTATCAGAGCTATCATCGGAACCGTTATCAGAGCTATCGTCTGAACCATTATCGGAGCCATCACAGGTAGTTTCATTCCAGAATTGCGGCGCGGCACTCGGCGACCACCAGTTTGGCTCATGTGTAGATTCATAAGCAACATTGTCATAGATAACTACGTCGCCAATCGAGTAACCTGGATCACCGCCATACTGCTGCACAAACGCTTCACAGCTGGAATTGCCGGAATTTCCAGAATCGCCATTGTCTCCACTATTATCCGAACTATCATCACCGGAATTATTGTCATCATCGGTAGAGTCATCATCCTGGTCTTGAATAAGCTCATATCCAATTTCAACATTTTCTAAACTGCTACCTTCTAACAAGTAGATACTGTTGATGCCATATAGAGGCTCAAAGCTGCTGCTACCATCATAATCACCGGCGCGGATGCTGCTCTGTTCCTGGTTAATCAGCTCAGCCAGATCATGAGACCAGTTTTCAGCGATACCCTGTTCATCTGAGGCAATTTCCAGAACAGTAGAGTATGAGGAGTTCTCACCGGAGCTATCAAATACACGAGTGTAAACTTTATCGCCCACATTCAGGTCTTGAGTTGGGTTAATAGTGCCCCCAACACTCCAGTCAGTATTGACAACATTATCACCGTCAAACTCGACATCGATAACGTTATAGAAGGCATTAACCGTATCACCTACATCCCACACAGCAAGAATTACATGGTAGCCTTCACGTTCCGGCACCTGACACTCGTGTGTCGTATTTACCGCAGGCTGCTCATAGTTGCCATCAACCTCACAGAATGGATCCAGATCAAATTGGTCACGGGTCAAAACCGCATTTGGATTCCAACCTTCTTTGGTAATGTAATATTTCCAGTCCCGGGTTACATGATTGGCGGTAAAGCGCCATTTAAAAGTTTGCCAACCGGAGCTAATATAATTCTTAACCCAGCGATCTGAGGATTGCTCATTTAATTCTGACCAAGAGCTATCTCCTGCACTGGCTATCTGCCCATCAGCAGGACCACTTTCAGGAAAACCTTCATTCCCTTCAATACTTTGCGGTTCCCATTGAACAGCACCGCAGTCAACATTCATCTCTCCTGTATCGAGAGCATATTTACACAAGGTTCCACGAGCGGATGCAACACCACCATCAGCGGCCTCTACATAGCCGTGGCTAAGTGCATTTGAACTCATACCGGCCAGTGCTATTGCCATCAGGGCGCTATTTAATACGGGTAGTTTAATTGCAGATGCTAGTTTGGTTTTTCGTAAAATCATATCTATGCCTGTTATTCAATTTCGTCCAACCTCCTTCCCCAGCTGAACCAGGTCCTTATCCTGATTACACATATTCGATGTGTAATGTTGGCGACAGAATTATGGACCGCTACTTAACAGCACGGTTCCTGACAATTATTGATATAAATTTACAAACTTCAGAAGATCACCAGCGCACCATTTTCCCTTAAAAATAATATTAAGGGGTATTATTTTTCAATAAAGAATAATCAATTAAAAAATAGGACGAAAAAACTACAGCGACTCCTAAAATAGAGAACAGGCAAACCTTTAACAGGATGAGAAATTTCACAGACGATTTTTAACTTAATACAAGTCCCCATACCCGTTAATTATCAATAGATGACACCCTATCTCACGAACAACCCCCTATTACAATTCAAAATAGATAAGCCTGACTGCCTTAAAACCATAAATTTCTCGATATTACCTACCCGCAAAAGTTGCTAGTAGGGCGGGAATTGGCAGCTACCCCAACCTACGAACACGTATTTCATCCTGAGAAAAAACCTCTTTACATATCAAAGAACTATCGCTGTCACCGCTTTTTTTAAACTGTCACTGCAAGTGTTTTCCTGGCAACAAATACCACTGGAGACCAGTAAATTATTCCCATGAGTAAATTACCACTGGGATAAAAGACCTATATTCGCTCACCTCTGTCTACACTGGAAAAGAACCCGGATGATTTTGAGTTTCCCTAACCAATCATTTTCTTGTAGTCACCATTCGTAGTAGGAAAGGTAGGATCAGGGATGATGTTGTACTTGATTATCCGCAGGCTCGGCCTGTGTCTGTTATTTTCTTCTCTTTTGCTTCCAGCCTGGTCTTTGGCTGAAACGGCAACAAACCCGGATAAACGGTGGGCTGCAATTGTTGGAGCCGGCCCGGGATTTTCCAATCGCCGCAATGAACTCACCCAATATCGCCTTGCCATATCCAAGGACCTGCCCTGGCAGTGGTCTCTTGCTGAGAAATGGACGCTCAAAACGCGACTGGAGACCAGTTACTTTGAATGGCGATCCGGCCTGGACGATGGCGATCCAGACGTCTCCAAACGGGGAGAGGATTTAGTTCACGGTATGTCAGTGAGCCCGGTATGGAGGCTTGAGTACCTACCCCAGTGGGACAAGCCTATCTTTCCCTACTTCGAGTTTTCCGTGGGGGCCAGTTACATTACTGAGTCCAATATTGTGAGTAAAAACACAAATCACACAACTCTGGGATGTCATTTCCAGTTTGAGGATCGAATTGGATTGGGCTCTGACTTTGGGAGTGAGCGCCGCTGGGGAGTCACAACTTACGCACTGCACTACTCAAATGCAGGAACCTGTTCTGAAAATTCCGGAGTGAATTTTTTTGAGCTGCGGCTGCACTATAACTTTTAAAGAAGAGGATTGAGCAGGCGCCGGCTTGATGTCAGCGCCTGCAGTCGTTGGCGGGCCCTAGAGGATGATATGTGGCAGATAACGGCTCATATCCTGGGTAATCAGGTTTGAATCTTCCCGGATGGATATTCCCGCTGCCAGGTCATCAACGAGCCAGCTTCCCACCAGAGTATGGTTCTTTCCAAACTTGGGGAGAGGATGCAGAGCCTGATAGATAAATCCTTCTTGCCCATAGGGGCCATCGGATAGCAAAGTGGTATCCGCCCCTTTTACTACTGAAATATTCGCCCCTTCTCGTGAAAAGATTGGCTTCTTAACTAATTCCGGGAAATCCGCAGCCTTGTCCAGCTCATCCTCAAAAAAAGAGGGAAGCAGATTCGGGTGCTCTGGAAAAAGCTTCCACAACATTGGCAGTAGCGCCTTATTGGAAATAATCGCCTTCCAGGGCGGTTCCAACCAACGGACATTGCTTCCTGCCAACAGGGTCCCAAACTCCTCCCGGAGCATAAATTCCCATGGGTACAGCTTAAACATCCAGGTAATTACCTGATCATTCAAATCGGTAAACTGACCCACTTCATCCCGACCAATATCTTCGATAAAGACAAAATGATTATTGATCCCCGCTTCGGAGGCACAATCCTGTAAATATTGAACCGTGCCCCGGTCCTCTTCCGTATCTTTACAGCAGGCGAAATGCAACTCCCGCCCCGGGGTCAGGAACTGTAAATCATGGAAGCGGTTAACCAGCTTTTCCTGCAGGCTATTGAATTGATCAGACTGTAGCGGCAGAGACCTGCGATCGACATTGTCCTGCAGCCACAACCACTGCCAGAAGCCGGTTTCATACAGAGAAGTGGGAGTATCAGCATTGTTCTCATAGAGCTTTGCCGGCCCCTGTCCGGAATAGGCAAAGTCCAGGCGAGAATAGAGACTGGGGTCGCCGTTACGCCAGGATGTTCGCACAAAGTCCCAGTGCTGCTCGGGTATACAGAACCGCCTCAGCAACTCCTCATCCTCTAGCACACGGGCAACGACATCCAGGCACATCTGGTGAATTTCTTCAGTGGGATCTTCAATGTGCTTTTCTATCTGCTCCAAAGAGAATTGATAGTAGGCGCTTTCATCCCAGTAGGGTTCGCCATACATGGTATGGAAGTGAAACCCAAACTCCTGCGCTCGCTCTTGCCAACGCGGGCGCTCACCAATCGGCAACCTCAGCACAAATCAACCTCCCCAGCCGCGCGAACCACCACTGCTGGAGCGACCCCCTCCCCAGTTGGATTTGGCCGATGCCACTGCACCAAAGCCTCCACGGGAAACAGTTTTGGTAACTTTAGGCTTAGGCGCCGTAGCGCTTTTATCCACCTTATAAGATGAACGGCCATAGTCGCCAATGATACCGCCGTCAGCTGTCATCAGCTTGTCGCGGTAACGGGAGCCTGAATAGCGGTAGACCGGGTTGTAGTAGCCATAGTTGTAGTGGCGATCCCTGTCATTGAGCATGGAGCCAACCATAAAGCCCGCCATCAGAGGCATCCAGACGCCGCTACTGGTCTCTTGGCAGCTACCAAACTCAGCCTCACACTGAGAGAGACGAGAATACTTGGGCCCGGTGCGCTCAGCTTCCTCAACCGCGCGCTGATAAGCTGCTTCACATTGAGCTTCGTCCAGCTGGGTATTGGCCACACAGTCATCTACTGAAGAGACAACTTTAACTTCCTCATCTGAGGAGCAACCGACCAGGGCAGCCGCTACACCTAAGGCAAGTGGGCGCAGTAAAAAATTGGAGCCACCGCCCTTGCGCATCCTTGCCAGGTTAATATTCTTGGTACGCTTCATTACCACCCCCAATTAGTAGCTCATGCAAGCCGCATTCAATACGCCAACAGCGATTGTAGTTGCAGCCAACATAACACCGGCACTCACCTCTCCATCTTCGATGCGCTCAACAATACGCGGCATAAATCCAAAGCGGATAATGGCAAAAGCAATTAACTGGGCGATCAATGCAACCAGGGCCCAGATGGCGAAATCGACAATAGAAATAGAGTTACTGGCAGCACCACCTACGGCAATTGCAAAACCCAAAACAGCGCCACCAAAACCTATGGCGGCAGCCGTATTCTTATCTTCGCGGATCAACTTCCACTCATCGTGAGGGGTCACCAGTGCGTATAAAAATTTAAACGCGATCAAAAGTACCAGCGACAGGCCAAAGTAGGCCGCAAAATGCAAGATACCAGTCAGTAAATCATAAGGCTGGTCCATTAAATATCTCCTTATTATCCGTGTATTGTTATTTGTGAGGGGGTCAGAGTAATGCCGGTGCTAATCACCAAGCTGCGGCTCAAGTAGCCTGCATCCTCTTCTTTCTCTTCAGCTGAGAGAAAAAGGGATTCGGTTTGCTGATCAGACAATTCGCGCTCAAAAAGCATGGTGAATTGATCCGTTACTGAATAATCACCATCTTCATCGTAAGTCTTCTCGGCCATATGCACTGGATTGTGGTAGTCCCCTGCTGCGGTCCATACACGGCTATAAGAGCGATCCTGCAGGTGGTAACTGGGTGCGCCAATATCACTCTTTAACAATTTATTCCAAGCCTGCTCCGAACCAACATCCAAAGTATCGTAAAAATGGAACAGCTTTACATCGACAACATGCTCATCCCGCTGACCGCCCTCAGCAATCACTTGCAGCCAGGCATCATCATCAGTGTAAAAGCGATAAATCCAGGTACCATCTAGTTCGACAACACCGGCCGCTTTAATGATCTGGGTCGGTGAACAGGATTCAATGGTCAGTTCATCGAGTATCAGGCGAATAGCCAAAGGGTCCAGCTCAAAACTCGCCCCCATTCGCAAGCCCATAATTTCTGGAGTCTTGACCTTTGGAGCGTCCTTTCCCTTTATTTTATTTATCAGTTTGGTAAACATGTACCAACACCTTCTTCATTACTTTTTATATCGAAACAGCTTTTTTCATCGAGCCGCTTTGCAGAGATATAATACAGCATGTCACCCTCGGTGACCTGATCGGTAAGCCCCGGGTTCACATCAATTTTAACCACGCCCTTTCTACGTACCGCAATTAAGGTCGCGGAGAGATCCCGCTTGAAATGGTCAAATAATTCACCGACAGGAAGAGGCTTTTCACCCCGATATTCAACGCTGTATTGGGTCATGCCGTAAGTGCTATCGAGCAACTGTCGGTGCAATCTTGCAGAACCGGGGTCAAGCGAGGATTTTGCCAACATCTCTACAGCGACAGAGGGAATACATTCGATATTGGGACAGTGGGCACGGAGCAATTCACCCACATTTTCATCTTGGAAATAAGCCGTTTTATGGCTGTTCGGGCTGAGCTTGTCGCAGAATAAGGCGGTTGTAAGGGTTACATCATCCAGAGGGTTGTCGATAATAATTCGAGCGGCATCGGCCAACCCTGCCCTCTGCATACCTTCCCCGTGGGAAAACGATTCCACCCGGACAAAATCAATCTTACCCGGCATCGGATTTTCGATATCGGCTTCAACACAGAGGACAATCTCTGCTGCGCTACCGTTTGTTTTGGAGAGTAGCAACTCAATCAAGCGGAGCGTTCTGGTACCGTTCCAGCCGATAATTACTGTGTGATCAATATGGTTTGTCATACGCAAGCCCTTCTTGCCGCGATGCACAAATTCTGAAACCGCAAAGCCAATTCTTGTGACCACCATGGCAAACAGGCTGAGGCCCACTGGGATCACCCAAGCGGCAACTACGACTTTACCCTCAGGGGTTACCGGGGAGAAATCGCCGTAACCTACTGTCGATGCGGTAACGACCAACCAGTAAAAGAAATTCTCGCCCGCGACAATATCAGCTTCACCGGCAATTTTGAGCAGCCAATAGGAGATGAAAACATAGCTGCCTACAGCTATGAGAATGGTGGTTACATTGGCCCGAATGAAAAGCGACGCCAGAAGGCGTCGCACTCGATAAAGCAGCACTGTGTTAAGCCTTTTCGCGGCCCGCTAACAGTTGAGCCAACTTATCGCTGCCACTTTTCTGGCCGCCGGGCTTGATGCCCGCCGCTTTCAGCTTGGCATCCAGGCTGGAACCGGTTTCCTCTGAAGCCAGCTCTTCCGCAGCTTCAAGCTCAGCAGCACGCTGCTCCTGCTTGTTTTTGATGCGATCCAGGCTGTCCAGCGCTGTTTTGATCTTGCTATTCGCACCCATGTGGCGGGAAGAAACCGCTACCTGTGCTTTTTGAACAGACTCAGTCGCTTTGATCTGGTCAATCTGCTGCTCCATACGGCGCACATTGGTTTTTGCCTGGGTAATATTACCTTTCAGGGTGCTCTCTGAACTCAGGAATCCATCCAGGATGCTGCGCTCAGTTTCCAGCTGGCTTTCCAGCTCGGTAACACGCTCTGCACACTCAAGAGCGAGTTCGTTATCGCCCTTTTCACTCGCGTTGATTGCGTGAGTGCTATAGGTTTCAACGTCGGCTTGCAGCGCTTGGACCTTACTCTCAGTAAGTTTGCGCTTCGCCATGATTTTGGTCAGGTTTTCATCGCAAGCTTTCAATTCTTCCTTCGCCTCGCGTAATTCTTGGTCAAGAATACGAATCGATTGGCTATCCGCTACTGCTTCTGTTCCCTCGTTAACTGCACCTTTCAAAGCAGTCCAAATTCTCTTAAGGCTCATGCTACACCCTCCGTTTCAAAATGATCGGCAAATAAATCCAGGAAGTCACCCACATTGGAAAACAGGGTCTCAACCTCCTCGATAACAACTTCGTCCTTGCTGGACACCGACAGAGCACCGAAAGCGACGTAGTAGTTCTCACCACCAATATTCTTAATCGCAATGGCTGTCAGGGGCACCAGCTGATGTGTTTGCAGAACCATTTCATTGAGCGCTGCCACATCATCTACCTGGCTCACGGGAAACAGAATGCTCTCTACAACTATCTGCTTCTCGCCAACATAGACAAACGCATCGACGCCTTCATCGTTGGAAATACTGAGGCAATCCCCCTCAGATTCGACCACCCATCCGGAGTGGTTTTCCGCCAATTGGCGCAGGTTCTCATTGTTCCAGGTCATCTCAACTCCCTCGCTGTGGAATATTGGTCACAAATATAGCACCAAAAAATCTGCGGTCAATAACTTATTACAAACTAATGTTGCAAATAATACACACAAAGATAATATTTACCACATTGGTGATAGTGAATAGGACGGAGTAGAGCCCATGGACCACAAGCAAAGCCTGAGCAACCAGCAAGCACTGACCCCTTACAAGCAGGCAATTGCTCGCTATGTGCGCGCATCAATGGCACTAAAGGGCATGCGTTACGGGGATCTCGCCCAAGCACTGGCCGAGAGAGGAATTTCAATGACACCGGAAAACCTGCGCAGCAAAGTCAGCAAGTGCATGTTTTCAGCAGATCTGCTGGCAGCCATCATCGATGCCATGTCGGTGGAGGACAGCGCCATGCTTGAAATCCTCAAACAGGCCCGTGAGCTGCAAGATCGAGGACTCTATGCCGAGCAGGAGAAAAGCTAACACGCCACCTCCTTGGACACCAGTACACGCGATCACACTTTGACTCCGTCGTCAGTAATCAAGCTTACCCGCTGAAGAACCGGGGTATCCACGACTCACCTGCACAGCTCCTTTACAGGTGAGTTAGTAGTGATGCAATTTGACGACTGGCTCACCATTACCACACTTTCCGACAACCTCAGGCTCTGAAAGCTTGGCCCCTGCAGGAATAATCTTATTCGTTGGCCACCAAACAAAGCAGGCATACCTGAAATTGACTGCCCAGTTACAGTAGAGGCGTCCGTCCTCTTCCTCATAGAACCGCGCCTGACAGAAACTTAAAGTGGGACTTCGCACCCCTTGAACCTGCTGGGGATCAGCCAAAGAAACTTGCACTCCGGCAATTGCAACCACAGAGAGGGAGAGAATCAGCAACCAGGATTTCATAGATCTACTCTGGAATTTTGCTCAAATCTCCTTGAAGACTAGCAGCTGCGGCGTAACTTTCATCTCTGAGCCCTAAGCAGCGGCACTAACCGTCAGGAATAGCAGCTTCAGATACAGGCACTTTTTCCTGCTGAAGGATCGTCAATAACTGCTCGATGCAGCCCTGCCGGTCTTTTCGCCAGTTAATATACGGCAGGGGAAAGACCGGAATGCCCGCCCGATACAATGCCTTGTAGACCTTTACACTAAAGTAAGACTCGTAGTCGCCGGGATACCCAATCAGGTCAATACCGATAAAACGCCCGCTCACAGCACAAACCACATCTACAATCTGCCCAGCCACAGGAAAGCCTACCCAATGGGGAATTTCGTGCTGGGTTAATAAATGGCTAACTTCACTCGCAAAACGACATACGATTTCATCACCCTGCAAATGACTGCCAACGGAGTGTGGAAACTCAACATATTGACGCAAGAGATGATCCGTAGGGAGAGCTTGGGGCTCAATCGACAATGCAACCAACTGCTTTTCTTTTGCCCTGGTAATTGCGACATTAAACACATCCGCCCGGTTTAAGTAGCTGGCTGCCCTCAACGATTGATTATCAATAGCCATGGAGATAAGCATTAAATCTCGCTCCTCTCCTTGAAAACCATAGGGCGTGGCAACGCGTACAGAAAAACTCTGTAACTTCTGAGAGGAGAAAACCTTAATCAACTCCCCTTCCAAATAATCGGCCTGATCCCGATAGGGAGACAAAACACCGACCGACGGCCGAATTGCAGCATCGGCATAGCGCTCGAAATGCGCTTTCAATTGCGCAATAACCCAGTCGCGCTCTACGGTGTTTCTCCCATTTTTCCTCCGGCGCCCTGGCAGTTGATAAAATTCTAGCGCCGACTCTGGTAATGGTTTGGGCCTGGCCCTCATAACTTTCAAGCGGCCGGAGTAAAAAGCATGGTTACTGAATGCGATCAGCTCTGGATGGCTGCGAAAGTGCTCATCCAGCATCACAACAGCTTGTTGAGTGGGAATCACGTCTGAAGCCAAATCCAAAAGTGATTGATCCCTATAGCTCAGTTTTGGCGGCACCCCGGCATCTTTTACCACTCCCTGCCAGATACTTTGCTGCCGGTTGCGGGAAAGAAATGAAACATGCCGCAGTTGCTTACTGTCACCGACAATCACTGCCCGCTCAGCTCGAAACAGAGCCGGCAGTGAACTCGCAATATCACACTGGGTTGCCTCATCAAAGACTACCAAATCGAACATGGCGGGCGATAACGGCAGCACTTCATTGAGTTCATCTGCCTCCACCAGCCATATGGGGAACGCCTGCATTACCACCCGCATATCAGTTTGGGCAAAGCGCTCCGCCTGTACTTTTGAAGTTCGAGATCGCAAGGCTTGATTGAATTGGCTCAGGGTACCTCGATTCTTTTCCAGCAGTCTGTGCAATGTATCGCGGCGATAAGTATTCAAATACTGACTTGCCAGGCTTTCAAAGTTGCGCCGACAATCATCAATCGCACCTTGTGATTGCCACAGACTTTTAACACTCAATCGATTTGCAAAGAAGCTCCAGGCATGTCGTGCTACCCACTGAGCAAACCGGCCTACACTAACAGCCCGCGCCAATCCCAGCTCTTTGGAGAAGCGCTTCTCCAAGCCCCTCAAGGCTCGATAAGCCCTCTTCAGTTCCCTCTTCACCTGGGCAGGCTTTCTCTCTGGAAGTTCCACCCCCTCTTTCAGCAGCCTATCCAGATGAGCTTTCAAGCTGGGGATAAAACCCCGCTCCTCTCGATGTACATACCCCTGAGTCAGCCCGTACTCATCTCGCAACTTATCCCGCACCACATCCAATGCTTGCTGGTTTTTCGATACCACCAAAACACTTTCACCATGCAGCACTCGATCGAGAACCATAGCGGCGATCGTAAAACTCTTTCCCGTACCGGGCGGACCTGAAACCAGGCTAAGAGGAAAGCGAGCCGCATTTTCCAGTGCCCTCTCCTGTGCCCCACTCAACAGACCCGGCAGCATACCCGGCTCACACGCTTTCTGTGCCGTTTCCCAGTGGCACTCTCCCAGCAATGCCTGTAACGGAGGAGATAATCTTTTTTCCCTGCCTAAAAGTTGTAATTCGTGCAGCACTCCACGAGAACCCCTCGATCTATCTGCAAGAATTACCGCACCCGCCGAGACCAGGGACAACTGAATACCCTTCGATACACTTTCAACAGCTGCCTTATCACTCAGGTTAGGCCAGCGCCCCAATTCCTCCACATTTTCCAAAATAGTGTAATGGGCTAGCCAGCGGCCGACGTCAGCCAGCTGTGTCGAGGACAGCGGCGAAGCAAGCACCGGGAAACTATCTGTTATGGAGGACTCAACATCAGGTTTAAGCAGTTGACGTAAAACAGGGAAATTAACGTGAATGTTTGCAGAGTTGATCTCTACAAAATAATCCTCATCAAAATGTAGCTTGGCAGGAAAATAAAGTAGTGGTGCACAGAGCTTGCGTTTTGCGCTTAGTCCAGATTGGAGAGCGTAGTTACCACAAATAAACAGGCAACCATAAATCAGCCGCCGCTCCTTTCGGTAAGCATCCACTTGTTCCAGCAGTTTTGCTCCCGCAGTAGCGGAGACAGGTATACGTGGTAACTCATCAGCCCCCAAATAGTCCCGCTCATCCAAGAACAGACGCCGATTCGATTTGAGATTTAGAATATTGTTGAGGGAGAGGTCGTAACTGTCAGCTTGATAGCAGCGCCGAAAGTATTCGATTAACTTCTTGGGGTGGTGCTGCATTGCAAATAACTCCTAGAGGACAACAAAATTCTAACGGATGCCGGAACCTTGTTATACCCCCCGGAGATTACTTGTCCTCAGCCATCCGCCATTAGCGACTGATATTTGCGGCGCTCGCCCGCACTCAGCTGAAGATCATACTTATCTACGATTGCCATAAACCGCTTGAGGTAAACTTGCTTGACCGGTCCATAGGGCGGCATCCACTTGTCCGGCCCTTTGTGGCCTTTACTTTGGTTACGACCGTCATCAACCAGCCATAAATTCTCGATGTCCTCAGCAAACCGCTGCTTTCGCTTGCGCGTCCAATCAGCTCCCCCGTGATCGTGCGCCCACTTCAGCGGCACAATATGTTCCACATCAAGATCTGAGGCTTTTACAAAGAAGCCGCCTGTGTAGGGATCCAGCCACAAACCGGTGTCTACTTTGCAGTGATTGGAGCGGGTATAGGTTACCGGGGATAGTGAATAGCGAATTAACAACTCATGGCGGGTATCCTGGCAATCCCGATCGGAATCAGACCACTTGGGCAGCCACTCCGCCCGATCATAGGACGCTGCAAAAGCGGAAAAACTGAAGGAGAAAACTACAGCAATGGAAGAAAGCTTAGAAACTGACCGAACGCTCATACATCAACTACCAATCAAACCAGAGCGCTAGGTTACAAGAAAGTGTGTACCAATTGTATGCGGCGGTTCAAATCAATAAGAAATGGTTCAAACGTTATACAAAACACCCCAAATGAAAAAATAGGGCTATAGCAAGAGTAATGAAGAGCAGGATATTTCGATCAATTTTTTTACTCCTAATAAAAATGCCCCGCCTGATTAACGCTTGACAGGGCATAATTTATCAATGATAGATTTTGCTACTTGTCCAGCCCTACCGCTTGAGGGATATAGATTGCGTGCAACTGTCCTCCGGCCATCATTTCCTGAATCAATTGTGTAGAGGGACCATTTTTTTGGTCACGCACATTAAAGGAATTCAGGTAACTATCCACTCGACCTTCAAAATCATAGTGAAACTGGATTGAACTCAAGAACCAACCATCACCCAGAATATCGCCCACATAAATAACCCCGGATGCTTCAGCATCGGTAGAGAGCGCAGCCTCTATCCCGGTATCATCCAGCCCACTGCGAACCTTGGAGGATTGTGAGTAGTATTGACGGTAGGGCTTACTCTTCACATGCTCTTCCAGCAGCGCTTGGTATTCTTCGTCAGCAGGCTCAGCTTCCAGCTCTCCACTTGCCAGCTGTTTCTCGATCTTCAGATCGAGCTCGTCTTCACTATCGCCAATAATTTCCGGGTTAAATTCGGCAACACGAATCATCTCTCCGGTTTCAGGGTCGAGAACGTAGATCGGTGAGTAATAATTAGATTTATCAAATTGCAACACCAAGCGAGTCTTATTATCGACACCAGCAACCGCTGCCATATTGTCGAAATTTTCATAGTTGTCAGTTATATCGCCATCGGATTTGCTACTCACTACTCTCTTGATGATTCCACCATCTATTGGATTGGTGATATCCGCAAACTCAAGCTGGTATACACCGTACTTGGCTCCAAAATAAAAGCTATTGGGATCTAATGGGTCCCAATCACCATCTTCCGGAGAACGCCACTGGGAGACTTCCATTCCAGTGGTATGAATGCGGAAGGCCTGCTGGCTCATATCGCGAATATCTTCTGGCTTCCCATCTCCGTCGGTATCCCGGCTGGAGAGTTGTACCAACTCAAACATCAATTCGTTATCGTCAAACAGCGCTCGATTGTCACTTTCACTAAAATCAACCACCGGCGCGCCATCGCTATCCAGAACCCGAACCGCATACAGCTCACCATTGGTCAAGCCAGCCTTATCAACTTCACTGCCTTCATTGGTTTTTTCACCAACATAGACTGTGAGAAAACCTCCATTGCGATAAGCATCATCCTCATCCCCCCGAGGCCGTTCATCATCGACAGACAGCAGTATGGTTTTATCCTGTGCTTTATAGTTGGGTACGATATTTTCAAAGCGAGATTTACCGAGTAGTGGCAATTCATAAGCATCACCAGCATTGTCTCCGGTTGTCAAAACAGCGATACCGCGACCGATATAAATTTCCGATTTGTCGTACTCGTAGACAGACTCGATCTCACTCTTGGCTTTCGCCTCGCCACTGATGCTACCAAAAGCATCAAATCGAAGGCCCTCATAACCACGCTTCTCAACCAAACCATCGTAATAAGTTTTGAGGCTCTCGCCACCGTCACTCTCTTCGCCGGTCAAGAACATCCGCACCTGGGTGCCCTTGCCGCTTTCCGCATTGTAGAAAGCAGTTTCAGCTGGCAGAGTTGCGGAGCAGAAGCGTTCGAATGCTCCCGTATTCACAAGGTCCCCATCCGCATCAAAATAGGGTTTCATTTGTGTTACGTAGGTATATCCTGGAGATTCAGCAACCTCACCATCCGTGTCATACAGGGTGCGCCGCCAGGCATAAACACCTTTAATCAGGTCCTCACCACCCTCAATTTCCCCGGTAGTTTTATTGATCACCCACTTTGAAATGAAGGTGCCTGTCGATCGGAGACTGCGATTTGAGTTCTCCAGAACCACCCCATCACCGCCAACAAAGTTGTAGTGTTCCTGGTTCATAAACAGGGTAAATGTACCATCGTCATTATCCAGATACCCCAAACCATCGGGTTCTCCAGACAATACATAAAGGCCATCCGTATCCGCAGCATCAAGACTCGGGTGCTCCTCGAATATAGGAAGCATATCCTGTTGGGGAACATTTTCACTGGAGTAATCTGTAGGGAGATAACCATTGCTGAGCAGATTAATTACCTTGACGTTTTCAGCTGTGGCGACAACATGTGGTACCTGCATTGTTGAAGGACCAATATACGCAGCAGCCTCAGAACCAGCAACTGATTCAAATAGACTGACTTCCTCTGGCACTTCCGGATCTGGAGTTACCACTACCGGATCATCATTATCGTCACTGCAACCAGCCAAAATTGCCGGTATAGCGATAGCTAACGCTGCTCTTTTGAAAAATTTATGATTTTTCATTGCCACTCCAATGCGTTGATTCCCCACCCGAAGGCAGTTCCAGTTATAAAGGCGGCATAGAGTAGTTGTGCTAAATGACAGACTTAATAAGGTTTGATTACAGGCGAAGAATAATTTAGCTCAATAAATTTAATTTTCTGCACAAAGCTCTTCATATATTTCAATGAAAATCCCCCTCTCAGAAAACAACTCTGTAATTAATGGATAAAAAACGAAGACAAAAAAAATCCCGTACCAAGCGAATAGTAACTTGGCACGGGACTCTTAGATCAGCCCCCAATTAGGGCAAACATGTTTTAAACGGATACAGGTTCGCTAATAGCCGCCTCTTTGCGTTGCTCCTTGGTTTCAGTTTCCCCGCCGATTACTTCGTTGGGTCTCACCTTGTGGAATACCGCATAGAACACAGGGATTGCAATCAGTGTCAACACCGTAGCAAATCCAAGCCCACCCATAATTGTCACCGCCATATCCGCAAAGAAAGCGTCGAACAGAAGCGGGGACATTCCTAAAATAGTAGTGACAGCGGCAAGGAATACCGGACGCAAACGGCTAACGCTGGCCCGTTGGATAGCTGTCAACCTCGGCAGGCCCGCATGAGTCTGAACCTCAATCTCATCCACCAACACCACGGCATTTTTAATCAACATACCAGACAAGCTGAGGACACCGAGAAGAGACATAAATCCAAATGGTAATCCCGTCGCCAACAACCCGACAACAACACCGACGAGACACATAGGAACAACCAGCCAGATAATCACTGGCTCCCGAACAGTACCGAACAGCAATATCGACACCAGGATCATAATCAAGAAGCCCAAAGGTAAACCTTTACCTAACGACTTCTGCGCATCGGTAGAACTCTCGTACTCACCACCGAATTCAACCTTGAAGCCTGGTGGCAACTCCATCTCTTCAACCCAGGGACGTATGCGACCAAAGGCTGCCATTGCCGTAACACCTTCAGGCGCATCCGCACTGATGGTAATAGTCGGCACCCTGTTGCGTCTTTGGATCAATCCTTCATCAGCGGTTAACTCGAAATCAGTAATCAACTGTCCTGCCGGAATATATCCCTGCTCATTGGGGCTCCACACTAAGCGGTCTTCCAGTGAACCCACTTGGTTGCGATCTCCCTCTGGCATACGGGCAACAATAGGGATAATTCGGTCACCGCTTTCAAAGTCGCCAACGGTGTAACCCGCAGTGGCAAACTGAATCATACGGCTGACATCAGCATTGGTAACCCCGGCAACTCGCGCTCGCTCATCATCCAGATGTGCGTGCAGAGTAGGCTCTCTGCTGCGCCAGTTGTGACGAATATCTTCCAGTCCTTTTTCACGGAACTGCTGTTCTACACTGACCGCCAAGGTACGCAGTGTCTGGTAATCCGGACCTGAAATACGCACTTCAACATCCGATCCGCCACCGGGACCAAACACCAGGCGCTTGAAAGTAATCAATGCCTCCGGCTGCGCTACACGCAACTTCGCCTTGGCACTCTCAATCAACTGGGGGATTTGCTCCCGGTTTTCAGTGCGGACAATCAACTGGCCATAAGACGCATTGGGTGGCTCGGGAGCATAGGTCAGCATAAAGCGATCAGCCCCGCGACCAGCTACCGCCGTTACGGAGACAACTTCATCCTGTTCCTGGAAGAATGCAGTCGCTTCCTGAAGCGCCTTGTCGGTACGATTAATATCACTGCCCTGAGGCATGAAGTAGTTAACATAAAAAAGAGGAGCATTTGAATTGGGGAAGAACCCCTGCTTCACAAACCCGAAAGCAAAGTAGCTGGCCAGGGTCACCACAATAAGTACTGCAATGGTCAGGCCCCTGCGCTTCAACGCTCCTGATAAAGCACCGGAATACATGTTGTAGAAGCGGCCATCGTACGGATCATCAGAGTCGGCTTGCTTACCCGGCTTAAACAGGTGATAGCCCAAGTAAGGGGTAATAGTAATTGCCAGTATCCAGCTGAGTAGCAGGGAGATACCAATTACCGCAAACAGGGAGAAAAGGAATTCGCCAGTAGCATCATCGGACAGACCGATACCGGAGAACGCCATAATACCGATAATGGTCGCACCCAGCAGTGGCCAGAAAGTCTGGCGGACTACGCGCCTGGCAGCACTCTTAGGCTCTTCTTTTCTCTGAACCCCCATCAGCATCCCTTCGGCAACCACAATGGCATTATCAACCAACATACCCATGGCGATAATCAGAGCACCGAGAGAGATCCGCTGCAAATTCAAGCCAAACAGGTTCATGATTAACACGGTGCCCAAAACTGTCAAACCGAGGACAGTGCCAACCACAACACCGGATCGCCAGCCCATAAATACACAAAGTACTAGAGTAACGATCACGACAGAAGAAACCAGGTTAAAGAGGAAACCGTCAACACTCTCCTCTACTACCTGATGCTGCTCGTAAATAGGATGGATTTCTACACCCAGAGGCAACGCCTGTTTAATCTGCTCCAGCCTGGCCTCTACCGCCTTGCCAACGTTCACGATATTGGTATTTTCCGCACCGGCCACACCCAGCAGAATGGCCTGCTTACCATCAAATCGGGCAATAAAGCTTGGGCTCTCATCGTAACCGAGAGAAATATCGGCGATATCACGGACGGCCAGCATCGCGGTAGAACCGGGTACGCCAACGAGAATATTACGAATGGATTCCAGGTCACTCGCAGGATTATCAACCAGTATACGGGTACGTAAATCCTGGCCTCCAATCTCGCCGACTTTCTGGGTCGAACTTTCAGATTGCAGTACCTGCGCTAAGTCATCCAGGGAAAAACCAAACTGGGCCAGGCGGGATTCATCAATATCCAGGTAAGCCACTTCGTCGATAATGCCTGAGCGGGAAACCTTGGCAACTCCCTCAACTCCCAGTAACTCCCGGCGAATCGCTTTGGTAATTTCACGCATTTCAGTCAGCGAAAACCCTTCTCCGGTAATCGCATAATAAATACCGTAAACCTCACCAAAATCATCATTCACAATAGAAGGTAAAGCACCGCTGGGCAGGTCACTTTGAGCATCATTAACCTTGCGCCGCAATTCATCCCAAACCTGGGCAAGTTCCTGCGAGGCATACTGATCTTTGATTTCCACCCGAATTTCAGACATCCCCGGACTTGAGGTGGAGGAGACCTTGTCCAGCTGTCCCATTTGTTGGATGGCCACCTCAAGCTTTTCTGTGACCTCCTCTTCTACACGCTGGGCGCTGGCGCCTGGGTAGAAGGTGTAAACACGGGCTTCCTTGATCGTAAACGCAGGGTCTTCGAGGCGGCCAATATCTGAAAGCCCCCAAAGACCACCGATTAAGCAAATCAGCATCAACAGCCAGCTATAAACTGGCTTTTCTATAAATATGTCAGAAATCTTCACAACATTTTCCCTACTGTTAACAGGGCCAGAGCTAACACACTAATTAGTGCTGTGCGTAATTGCGTACTTTTGCACCGTCATAAAGGTGCTGGCCGCCGGTAGCAACCAGTTTCATAGCCGGGCTAATGCCATCCTTAATCTGTACCGACTCACCATCAGTACGCCCGAGGGTCACGGAAGCTTTGGAAACAGATTGGTCTGCATTAATTTGCCAAACATAGGGCTTACCTTCCGGGCCAGTCTGCACTGCCGAAAGGGGAACCCACAGGTCACCACTCGCTTTATTCAACTTCACACTAACGCGAGCGGTCATGCCGGGAAGGATCTGTACATTTTCGGGACGGGGCATTCCAAACTCGACAACGTAAGTCTGGGTAACGCTGTCTGCCTCAGCCTGGTGCTCACGGTAAGTAAGTGGGAACTCCTTGCCCGGCAAAAATTCAAATTCGGCGGTCATGGAGTTGACTTGCTCTTCATTAACCGTGGCCAACAGCTTTTCAGGCACGGAGATTTGAATTCGAACTTCAGAAATATTCTGCAAACGGACAATTGCCTGGCCGGCCTGGACGTTGGTGTAATTCTCTACCAGCTGGCGAGTTGCCAAAGCATCGAAAGGAACCCTTAGCTGTGTATAAGCCAGGTCCTGCTCAGCACGTTCCAGGGTCACTTTAGCCAAGTCAAAGTTACTTTTCGTTTCATCCAGCTGCTGCTGTGAAATAACTTTTGACCCTGCCAGAGAGCGCTGACGATTGAGGGTTTTTTCCAGCAACTCTACATTTAATCGGGCTTCTTTTACCCTGCGCAGGTAATCCCGCTGATCAAGCTCTGCTATCAGGGTTCCCTTTGGAATAATTTCACCTTCGCGAATTGTGAGCTTGTTCAGCTTCCCACCGACCTGGAAAGATAGATCGACACTCTGCACTGCCTTAACACGACCGGCAAACTGTCGATCTTTGACCTGGTTATTACTGGCAACGGTAGCTACTTTCACGGGCCAGACGTGCTCTGCCTGCGCCTGCTCCGTCTTCGATTCGGAGCATCCTGCCAGAACTGCAACTGCTGCGATCAAAACGGCCAATGAGAAACGCGATCTTGGCGATATATTCATATTCATCATCCACAAACTGTATTAACTGGGGCTGACCTTTAGTTCAGGTCGGCAGAGAGCGCCAGCAGACGTCCCTGTAAACGTTCAATAATCGGGTCTTCAGACTCAACCACACCGAGTACGCGACCCAGGAACATGCCCTGGGCCGCCAGGATTAGCAGTTCCGCCATTTCCGGGTCACGATACGCATCGCAGATATCGCGACGCTGCTGCTCCTCTTTGTCTTTTACCGGCCCCAGCAACATGGGGTCTTCGGCCACGGCGGCGATCAGTGAGCGAGGCAGCCCCTTGTCGTCCTCCATCAATTCAAAAATGCTCTTCAAGCGCGACACCAACAAGCTGTCCCCCGAGGACACAAAAGTGGCAACACTGTCATCTTCACGAGCTATTGCCGCCTCCAGCATCGCCTTCAGGAGTGACTGCTTAGTTCGAAAATGATGAATCAAACCGCCCTTGCTGAGCCCGCACTGTGCAGCCACCGCATCCAGGGTCAACTTGCGCGCCCCGCGATCCCGGACTACTTCTTCTGCTGCTCGAACAATGGCAGCTTTGTCGACTCTCGACACATGACCTCCTGGGCACCATCAATCAAAACCAACCGGTTGGTCGGTATCTTAGCGGCAACATTTCAAAGGTCAAGCTATGCTACGCTCCCTCACCAGAAAACATGGTTAAAAAGTGTTACGAGAGCGTTAAGTTCACGCTGGAGAGATGATTTATGACGGATCGGTACTGTCCCTGTGGATCGGGCAAGCCCCTTGATAGCTGCTGCGGACTCTATTTGTCGGGAAAGGCTTACCCCAATAATGCAGAAGCGGTTATGCGCAGTCGCTATACAGCCTTTGCAACCGGAAATTTTCGGTACCTGAAAAAAACCTGGCATCCCGACACCTGCCCAGAACTGCAAGCTGAGGATATTGAAACCCAATGGACACAATTGGAAGTTATTAAGAGCAAGGCGGGACTAAAAAAGTCGATTGTGGAATTTAAGGCTTGGTATACAGAAAATGACCAAGAACACCTGATTCACGAAATTTCACTATTTAAGTTATTTAAGAAGCGCTGGGTATATTTGGAAGCTCTACCCGACTGGCCTAATGGGAAATAGGCTAGCAGAGAACACGGCTAACTAAAGAGGCGATATCAACGAAAAAATAGCAGCAAAAGCCTGGGGGCGGGAGTCGCACTCCCGCACCTCTTTACGCAGTTTCTGCTTGCTAGCGAAACGACCCGAAGATTTTGCCTTTACGTGGGCACCGCCCTTTCTCATTAGCGGATTACGCGCAACGTAACTACGAATTTTTTCTTTCTTTTTCATAAAACTTCACCTTTTACTTTTAGTAGATCCACTCTTCCAAATATCTTCTCACTCAAAACTTGTATTGATACCTCCTTATTTACCCCTTGACACAAATTATCTGGCGTAGCGTGTGCACCACTTCCACAAGATCGGACTGGTTCTCCATCACCTGATCAATATCCTTATAAGCAGCAGGAATCTCATCCAGAACGCCCTTATCTTTACGGCATTGCACACCTTGGGTCTGATCTTCCAAGTCCTTTCTGGTAAAACGCTGGCGAGCCGCTGTACGACTCATTTTTCGGCCAGCTCCGTGTGCGCAGGAACAAAAAGATTCCTTATTGCCAAGCCCACGCACGATAAATGACTTAGCCCCCATAGAGCCGGGAATAATTCCCAGCTGATCTCTCTGAGCACTAATAGCCCCTTTGCGAGTCACGAATACATCTCTATCAAAATGACGCTCGCGAACAACATAATTATGGTGGCAATTAATTGCCTCTGTGGTCAAAGTAAACTTTGGTAAGCTTACCTTCAGACATCCAAGCACAAGCTTCATCATTTCCTGCCTGTTCCAGCGAGCATATTCCTGCGCCCAATTAACCGCTTCAATATAATCGTCAAAATTCTGGCAGCCTTCTGAGAAATAGGCCAGATCCTTATCAGGAAGATTGTGCATATGCCCAGCCATATCCCGTCGGGCCAGCTGGATAAAATGCTGGCCAATAGCATTGCCAATCCCTCGACTCCCTGAATGCAACATCACCCAGACAGCACCACTCTCATCAATACAAATTTCGATAAAGTGATTGCCACCCCCTAATGTACCCATTTGGGTCACCCAGGTTTTTTGTGGCTGATGCAGCTTCTTCAGTAGCCCTGGATGCTTTGAAAACAATCTATCCACACCGGGAGCTAAAAGTTTGCAGGCAGATTCCCTGGCGCTGATCAGTTTATGTCGTCCCTGACCAACCGGCACTTTCACCTCAATGGCGTCCCGCAGTGCTTTCAGATTGTCTGGCAGCTGATGGGCTTGTAGCGAAGTTCGCACCGCATTCATTCCACAACCAATATCCACCCCAACGGCGGCAGGAATTATCGCACTTACCGTTGGGATCACCGATCCTACCGTTGCCCCCTTTCCCAAATGTACATCCGGCATAGCAGCAACATGGGAGTGCACAATAGGAAGCAGGGCAATATTCTTTAACTGTTGCATTGCCTTGGGCTCAATATCATCGGTATAGATTTTTACCGGTACCGTGCCAGGCGGTGCATTTCGATTCAACACTGTTTTTACAGGCATATTTTATCCCTGGATTAATCCACTTAAATGAAACGGCAATCCAAGCTAAAACAAAAAAGCCCCGGCATTTGCCAGGGCTTTTAGAAGGTCTGGCTTGGAAAGCAATATCACTTTCCAAGCTCAAGCGCGTGAAAAGCGATTAAACAAATAAACTCTTGATATCTACATTTCGCATTTCACGGCTCCTTAGTGGTGCGATCCACTTCAAAAATACTGCCAATTAGAATGCCAATCTTGAAACTAGATCAGCAATGGAATTTAGGTGCAGTTTATTCTCATTTGGTACCATGTCAAGCCTGTTTTTTGTCTATCGATAAAAATTCTACCCTGAATTTACTAACCAACTTTTACTTTTCAACATAGCTTAAGGGCTCGCTATGCCATAAAATCGTGTTACCGAAATTACAGTCCAGTCGCCACGCCCCCAAAATGACCACTCAAGAACCTACCATTCTCTTTGAAGACGACTACTTACTTGCCGCTTATAAACCAGAGGGATGGCTTGTTCACAGATCAGAAATAGACCGCCATGAAAAGCGTGTACTTTTGCAATATTTGAGGGACCTATGTGGTAACTTTCTTTATCCAGTACATCGACTGGATAAGCCTACCTCCGGTGTTATTATTTTTGCGAAAAGCAGCGAGATTGCTGCGCAGGTACAGCAGCAGTTGGAAAGTGATTTATCATCAAAAAAATATATTGCTGTATGTAGAGGATATAGCCCAGAAGAAGGTGTCATTGACTATGCCCTCCCCCCCGTTGCCGACTTCAAACACCAGAGGAAGCGACCTAAAACGGATCTGCCACGTCAGCAGGCTGTTACACTGTACCGACGCTTGGAGACTATTGAATTACCTTATGAGGTTGACCGCTACCCGACCAGCCGGTACTCCCTAGTAGAAATCCAATTGAAAACAGGGCGACGCCATCAAATAAGAAGACATTTCAAGCATATCCACCACCCTCTAATTGGCTGCCCGAAATATGGAAAGTCAACCCATAATCGTTTCTTTGCCAATAGGCTCGAGTGCTCTCGACTGCTTTTGCATGCATCTGAACTTAAGCTTGAACATCCGGTGAGCGGTTCTCAGCTGAAAATACAATGCGAAATACAGGGAAATTTCTTGCAATTAATTCAGCGATTTAAATGGAAACTTTAATTTATAAAGCGTCCAAGTTACTCAGAAGCCCTCAAGCCTTACATAGTGCATGGGGCGACCTGCCCAGGATAGGAGCACAATGGCGCTGAATTAATAATTTCCGATGCGCAGCAGGCTGAGCTTCCACCATTTAATTGGCCGCATCCGGGGCCGCCACAGGCCCCACACGAGCTGGAACAGCAAGCTCCCGACCCATTGTATATTCCAGCTTTCTCATTTTCGCATACAGCCCCCTTAAGGCCATATATCTTTCTCCCTTGCTTCACTGAAATATTGTCAAAGTAGGCATAGACTTTTTTGGAGGGTGACCACAAAGCTGAACTACCGCCATGAAAAGTACTGAACTGAAATTTATCAATAGCTACCCTATCACTACCAGTCAGCCGCAACCCTTGTTCCTCTACAATTTTTTTTCCATTTATAAACAGCTCGATATATCCGTCAGCATTATTTGCACTGCTATTTAATTGCACAAACAACTCAATCCGATACCAGGTATCCCGCTCAAATCTAAAGCTGTCATTCCCTTGATACCCATCTCCACACCGAGCGACTCTATCCTGATGATAGGTATAGAGCCCAACCCTACCCTCCGCACCAAACTTAACCCGCACACTCCAACTCTTCGGATCAATAGGTACGCATCCTGAAGCCTGTCCCCCACCAGCAAGGCCGTGTAGCTTACCTCCCTTAACAAATTCGAAGTTCCGATGAAACTTCACATCGTAAGCGAGAGTTGCCGATGAAACAGATTTGGCTAACTGGGTTGATGTACTAATTCTCTCCGAACCCTTCTCATAAGGAATATACTGAGCTTCCAGTGCATGCCCATTACCGGGCATTGGAATTAAATTTAAATGCTGATCATCAAACGTAGCCAGTGGCTGCAAATCAAAAGTTCTTCGCAACAAGGTAATATCGGTATATTTCATGTAGGGGATCCCGACCCGATATCTACCAGAATTTGAAATTGCACTGAATCTGCCTTGATTTGATGAAAACCCATATACATAGATCTTCTTTCTTACAAATTTTTTCATTTCCTCATAATTCAAATAGAACTTGAATCCATGGGGAACGCCCTGAGTATCACATATATTGGCAATTCCTTTTGACGACGCCTGATCAGCTCTGGAAATTTTTAATGGAAACCCGCTTCTACTATCGCTACCTAGATAAAGACCAACAGAAACTGACTTGAATACTCCTTTCTGACAAGCCCACCCAGAAACAACCAAGCCTCCCCCCAAATATTCAACCCGATCAACCCTACCGATCATCTGGGCGAAATCCTGATTACCTGTACTAAATGAAAAAAGAGTCACGAGTAAAAACACAGAAAACATCTTGAATAATACCCGACAGTATTGACATCACTATTAAATATAGAAGCTACTTGTTCGGATGAGTGAGGGCGCACATAGCCCGAGAAAATCATAAGAAAGCGCAAACTAAATGCTAAAGGCTTCCTCCGCCTTGGCGGAATAATAATGGATTCAAGGGCGTTTAACGCCCTTTAGAAACTTGAAGAAAAAATATTCACTAAGATGAAAGGCGCTAGTCACGCCAATGAGGGGAGAGAAACTAAGGTCAGTGTTCAGAATTACCGTGAGAAGCCTCTTCTTGAGATTTACTGCGAATCCCAAAGAGCCCCTTGCGCTCAGTTTTACCTTCCGGCTCCGGCTGTAGAAAACTGCGCAATTTATCTTTTTCCCACATGGCATCCTGATAGCCGAGATCGATAAGTTCTTCGATATATGGCCTTTCAAATAATAAATAACTGGCTGCAGAAACACCGCCACCGGGATTGGTCGCACCCGTTGAGCGGAATAACCAGCGTAGCGCCGAGGGAAGGTGACCAAGTTTTCTGCCACTAAGACGCCCTAAACTCTGCGAGGGCTCAATAACAACCGACTCTACCGAACGCAACAATTTCAAATCGGAATGATCTGTTGGATCCACATAGTCAAGTAACATATTTACTCGATCCAGATGCTCCAAGTCTGCCTCCAAGCTATCGATAAATGCGGCATTGAATAACTGAGCAGCTATTTGCGCCATCGAAGGGGACTCCATCTGCGCAGGACTGTTGCGACTCCCCCAATGGGCTGGAGAACGGTTGTCCGACACACCCACCACAAAGACACGCTTGGCACCGAGATGCAGTGCGGGACTAATCGGGGCCATCAGACGAATGGCACCATCGCAAAAATAAACCCCATCCAATTTGACCGCCGGGAAAATGGCAGGAATTGCTGCTGATGCCAATAGGTGGTCCGAGGTTAATTGAGTGGGCACTCCAAAGCGACGAAACCGCTGCCATCCTTTAACATTCTCCGCTCCCTGAAAAAAGCTGACGGACTGCCCTTCACTATAAGAAAGCGCATTAACACTTGTGGCATGCAAATGCCCAGCCGAAATATTTTTTTGAATATTGTCAAAGTTTATCTCGCGCTCAACCAAGCTGCGCAGCGGACTGTTATCCAGGAGTGCCAAAGGTTTTTGTCTACCCACACCTTGGTTCAAGAGCGAACGACTGATAGAAAACAGATTTCCAAGCAAACTACGCCAACTGGTGCGATAAACCTGCTCAACACTAAGCTGCAACCAAACTGAGCACATTCTGTCGACAGCTTCTTTAAAGGTACCTGTATGAGAGGCGAGAAGCATCGCGTTCATAGCTCCTGCAGAGGTGCCGCAGATTATTTGAAAGGGCCGAGGATTATCTTCTGGAACCAGTTCCGCAAGCGCCCTTAAAACGCCCGCTTGATAGGCAGCACGCGCACCTCCCCCAGAGAGAACCAGAGCGTTACGCTGGCCAGGTTTGTTACTTTCACTGTTACTTGTCGACAAAGTTTTCTTCCAATACAACAAGCCCGCAAACAACAGAGTCCGCTTAAAGGCTATTGAGAAAAAAGCCCATATACAACTCAGATTCAGAGTTGTCGGGGATATTTGGTAAGATAAATAGAATCTTTTAAGTGTACTTATTATTCTAAATCGATAGATCTATTAGAGAGCCATATCTACAACGTAACGACCTATTCCATGCCCTCTATTTAAGCGCGCAAGAAACTCTGGAGCCTGATCAAGGCTAATATTCTCCGCAATACTGTCGAGCTTATCGCCGATATACCACTCACTGCCCAACCGCTTCCATACTTCTGCCTTCTTTTCTATTGGCAAAACAGCGCTATCCACACCCAACAAACTAATACCGCGCAAGATAAATGGAAATACATTGGCGTGAAATTGAGCACCTGAAGCCATACCACAAGCAGCCACTCCGCCGCCGTAGCGCAGGGATTTAATGACATTAAAAAGCGTTTCCCCCCCCACAGTATCTACAGCCCAAGCCCACAATGGCTTGGCCATCGCCTTATTGGCAAAAGGGGCCAGTGTATCCCGGTCGAGAACCTTCCATGCACCCAATCTCGCCAAATAATCAGCAGACTCCAACTTTCCCGTCACTGCTGCGACACGAAAGCCTAGCTTCGCCAGCAAGGCGACGGCAACAGAGCCGACGCCCCCGGTTGAACCTGTTACCAGAATCTCTCCATCCTCAGGAGATGCGCCGGACTCCAGGAGTTTTTCAACACAAAGCGCGGCGGTAAAACCAGCCGTACCCAGTGCCATAGACTCCCAAGCTGTTAGGCCCTCGGGGACTGGCAAGGCCCATTGCGGAGGAACGGCAATACGCTCTGCAAGTCCACCAGAAGTATTCATGCCCAAATCGTAGCCATTGACCAATAATTCGGCACCCGGTTGAAACGTATTGCTCCGATCGAACAGCACTTTGCCCACCGCATCAATACCCGGGGTATGGGGGTAAGTATTAGTAATCCCACGATTGCCAAACGCAGATAAAGAATCTTTGAAATTCAAGGATGAATAACTTACGGCCAACAGCAACGGGTTATCGGGAAGCTCAGAAAGTTGACGCTCAACAACAGACTGGTCAAACTTTCCCGAAGCTACTTCGGCAACCTGAATTGCCCGAAATTTTTCATCCCTATCTATTTCCATGGGGTATATCCCGCAACACTATCAACCTGTAACGTTACAACTATTGAGCCTGATGACGCAGAGCTGCCAGCCGTGAAAAGAGACGAGTGACCGCCGATTCCACACCGGCTTCTGCCGCCAGCCCTATTTTCTTAGCAATATTTTTCCGCTCTTTGAATTCCACCTGATATAAGTCGCAGTCCTTAGCACAACTGGTCAAGTATTCATCTGATGTTTTCAGCTCATCGACCAGTCCCAAGGATAGGGCTTTTTGCCCGAACCAAACCTCGCCCGTGGCAACTTTGTCGACGTCGAGTTTTTGACGGTACTCCCCGACAAAGTGCTGAAACAGAATATGGATCTCATCTAAATCCTCTTGGAACTTCTGTTTACCTTCCTCAGTATTTTCACCAAACATGGTTACAGTGCGCTTGTACTGGCCCGCAGTAAACAGTTCGTAATCGATATCATTGCGCTTCAGCAGGCGGTTAAAATTCGGCATCTGAGCTAAAACACCAATAGAGCCCAACATCGCAAAGGGTGCTGCCAGGATACGATCTGCAACACAGGCCATCATGTAGCCCCCGCTGGCAGCCACTTTATCGACAGCAATAGTCAAATGGATACCTGCACTACGAATCCTGGTTAACTGGCTGGCGGCCAAGCCATAGTTCGCCACCATGCCCCCAGGGCTTTCAAGACAAAGGAGAACTTCATCTCCGGACTCTGCCACTTGAAGAATGGCCGTCACCTCTTCACGCAAATGGGAAAGAGCACTCGCTTTGATATCCCCATTAAATTGCATAACAAAGACACGCTTGCGCTCGGAGACCAACTCCCCTTTTATACCCTTAGACTCACGCTCTCCTTCCTCTTTAGCAACGTCGGAAGAAGTAGCAGCACTTTTTTCAGGCTGCTTTTTGCTCTCAGCTTTATGTTTTTTAGCTAGGGCTTTTTCCTGAGTTTTCTTCTCTTTCGCCATTTGCTTTTTACGACGGGCGAATTCGTGCTTATCCATCACAGCTTCAAGCAGTGTTTCTTTAAACTGCTCATAGCGATCATTCAAATGTGTAACTGTGATATGACCCTGAACACGCTCTTTCAGCTGCTCTCGATTTGCAAAAATAAAACCTATCAACACCATTAAGGCCACGACAACCGTAACAATTTTGGCTAGAAAAAGGCCGTATTCAATTAAAAATTCCACTTAGACTCCATTTTCCGTCTTAACTAATTTTTATTTAGCTTCAGTATTTTACTGCCAACCTTCCAGGGCGGAAGTTGCTCGCTGATTAAGGGGGCGAGCCAACAAACCGCTGTGGCTAATACGCACCTCGTAAACCGCACCGTCCTCCATAGGTAGAAATGTGGCACTGCCATATACCGCATCAACAAAGGGCAACTTGCGATCAACACCGCGTACAAACTGCCAAACATCCACGCCATAGTTCGCCCCCTCTATTTCATGGACAGAACGCTCGCGAGCTCGCTCATCCTGTAGCGTGAGATAGCGACCACTCAACCTGTCCAGACGATAAGCGGGCTTAATTCCCCATCGGGCTAATGGACCCTGCCACTTGAGCATTCGGGCATCCAACTGCCACTGATCCCCAAGCAATTCAAACTTTTGCGCTATACCATCCGCATCAGAAAACTTGACTTCAAATTGCTGCTCGGCAATTTTTCGAAACGAAACAATGCCAACACTGTGCTCTTCAGCCAGGTTTCTATAGCTGTAAACATCTGCAGCAATCAGAACAATCCAAAGAGCAGTTGCAAAAAGAAAAAGACCGGCGGAACCACGTATAAACCCCAGGAACCAATTTCCCGATAGCAGGACTCGCGCCCCCCAAAACACAAACAACAACGCCAGGATGGCAATAATAAAGGTAATCGCTATATACATTATGATTTCTACTCCCTGATACTGCGCAACATCTTTAAACCAACCTTACGGGCGGTTCTTCGCCGCAGCCTTTTCGACAAAAGTGTGGATCAAGCGGCCGGACAGGGTTTGTATGGGCGGTATAGCTGGCAATGAGCTGTAGTGGAACCAGTCTGCCTCTTCTATCTCATTGGGGTCCAAGCACAATCCCCCACCTTGCCACTCCGCCAAATACCCGATCATCAACTGCCCAGGAAAAGGCCAGGACTGGCTCCCCACATACTCCAGGGCACCCACTTTGAGCCCCACTTCCTCATAGACTTCACGCACCAACGCTTGCTCTGCACTCTCACCGGGCTCTATAAACCCAGCGAGGGCCGTATAAGTTGCATTTCGACGCGAGGCGTGACGAGCTAAGAGACACTCATCTCCCCTGGTAACAAGCATAATTACACAGGGGGAGATTCTGGGGTAGACAGAAAGATCACAAGCCGGGCAGGTGCGAGCGCGATCATTAGAGTGATAGATGGTGGGAGTACCACAACGACCGCAAAATCGATGTTGGCTATCCCAATGGGAAATCTGTAGCGCCCGCCCAGCCAATGCAAACATCGGCTCCTCAACCAAAGTCAGCAGGCTGCGCAGGTTTCGCCATTCATAGCCGGCAATTTCAACCTGGCGAGACAAAACGTGGACACCACACGCCCGCCCACTTAGCTCTCCCAAATAGTGGCTGGATTGAACAGCCTCCGCTACCAATACCTGGGCGTCGTGGAGGAAAAAATCTCCTCGGCAGAGAATCAGCCCATCAGCAATCAGGATATGCTGGGAAAATTCCGGGACTGCCCACACATTACCCGCTGGGACAAACTTATCTACCAAGGAGACCTCCTTAATTATGCGGCCTCAACGGGATAACCCAGAGCAGCCAAGCTTTCGATAGCGAGACTGAGGGATTGAATATCTGCTTGCCTATGCAGCTTTACCTCTCCCAGATAGTACTCAAGGCTGATAATCGCATCGGCAAAAATATGCAAAGATTGCTCTACTTCAGGACCGGCATCATGACGGTCGATAACAGTCTCAACAAAGTTCAGCAAACCTTCAACTACGGCCGCCGCTCTACTTAAGTTGAGAACGATCAAGCCTCCGCGCACTGAGTTCAAAGTAGTAGAAACATTGCGAATATGGCCATGATCAAAGTCGGACTCTGCATAGGCCGCCAGCGCTCTCTTAATCAACGCCAAACCGGCTTCTGCCTCTTTAAGTACAGCCACTTCCGCTTCTGCCAACTGGCTATGCTCAAAGGCAATATCCGCATGGCCGTATTCATCCAGATCAATAGAAGTGCTCTGCTTGAGAGCCCTTACCGTGCTATCGACCATCAACACCTGGCCTGTCAGTTTCTGCAGTGCGCTGTCCGCTATGGAACCGCCCGCGCCGGAAGCACTCTGGTATTCCGCAACCGCGCTGCGCAGACTCTCTCCAACCCGCTTAAAATTGAGCATCTGCAAGGTGCCGGCCACTCTCTGTAGAGAAGAAGCGAGGCCATCTTCTGCATCCAAGGAAGTAGTACCAATTAACTCAGCGTCATCCAACATTCGGCGCACACCGGACAACTCCTCCTCTAAGGCGTTAGCAACTGCGGTAATTGCCGTGGCGCCAGGGCCTCCAAGGGTGGCTCGCTCCCGCTCTAATTCCTCTTCACTGTAATCAAGAGACTCTGCGGAGAAGGCCTCCAGCAACTTGCCACCAAAGCCCTCGGGCTTGGAAAGAGTCAGCCAATAGAGGCACTCTTTCAGCAAAATCGGTGGCGCAGGCTGATCTAAAGCTGTATCACACTCTTTCTGTAATGCTCGCAGCCAGCGATCAAACATACTGAAAACCATCACCCGGGATCGACTGATGCGCATTTCCTGGGAGGCCATGCCTGCAAGTGCCGCCCCTGCTACCACCCATAAACGCCCATTTGGGCGCCCCATGGTGATGCTTGCGATTCTCTCAAGGGCGCGAGACATCATCGTGTACGCTGGGCCCCGAGGTTTACCTCGCAACAGAGCCAACAAACCAACCTGGTACATATGACGGAATCGGCGAACAAAACTATTCAAGTCTTCCGACATTACCGCAGAAGCCCCTGCACCAGGCACAGCCCCCTCCAAGTTACAACGGAAAAAATGACTTTCCGGCACAGGGGGCTGAGACCGGGCCGCACGCAAATTATTGATATAGGGAATCAGCAATTCTGGACGGGCAATGGCACGACTTTGGACAAAATCCAAGTAGCGTCCCATTACGTAAAAACCTGTGCCCAACGCTTCCATCAGTTCTTCTGAGGCGCTCTGTCTCTCCTCTAACACCTCTGTAAGCGCTTTGATTTTCTCTTGGGCGAGGAGCTCAGCTGCCTGGAGCTGCACCATCTGCAATACTCCACTAACCTGCCTGAGTGCAGCCAAACTCTGTTCGAGAGCCTGCTTTTGGGAAGTATCCGCGGCAAATTTATCCAAGTGTGAGGCGGCATTATCGATGGTAGCTACCAGCTCATCCTTCACTACATTGACAGAAGTGATATTGATCTTGCGCAATTCAGTCTTTGGCTGCACCGCTGCATTCTTCCTATAATCGAACAAAAAACAACCAGATCAGGATGATTCTGGCCTCATTAAGGGCAATTTACCCCAATAAATAAAAGAGTCCACCTTTCGCCAAACAATTTCTACCGAATAATCGACAAATAACCTAGCGGCGGGGCTGAAGCCCCTAAATTACTTGAATTTTCCAGAAAACCCAGTAGCGTTTGCTACTTTCAAGTTTAAAGCTGTACGTTTTTTTGTGTTAAAGAACAAAAACCAATCAATCTGTGCACAATAAACCCAGGGAAGCACGCAGCGATAATTGAGCTCAGGTATCTATTTCGCATACACCGCCGATTCCCAAAGATTCCATTTTGACCCACACCAATATGGGTTAACCAAGGAAGTAAATGATGAACACTTACAACAACACCATTGCGGCATCCGGCGGCGGATTTGGTCGCGCCTTTGCCGAAAATTTTCTCGGCGAAGCGCCTGATTGGTACAAATTGACCATAGCCGCCTTTTTGCTTCTCAACCCATTAATACTGTATGTATCGGGGCCTTTTGTAACAGGCTGGGTCCTTATTGGTGAATTCATTTTTACCCTGGCGATGGCCCTGAAGTGTTACCCACTTCAACCCGGCGGACTGCTCGCAATTGAAGCCGTATTGATGGGTATGACAAGCACCGATGCCGTCTACCACGAGGTAGTTGAGAATATCGAAGTTATTCTGCTACTAATGTTTATGGTGGCCGGCATTTACTTCATGAAGAGCCTGCTTCTATTTGTATTCACTAAAATTTTGATTAATGTGAATTCAAAATCTCTGCTGTCACTACTTTTCTGTGCTGTATCTGCAGTACTGTCAGCATTCTTAGATGCCTTGACCGTAACTGCTGTTCTGATTGCGGTTGCCGTAGGCTTTTACTCAGTCTATCACCGGGTCGCTTCCCAGCAGCCACACCACCACAATGACCACGACCACTCCAACGATGAGCATGTCGTGGAGTATCACCGCGAAGACTTGGACCAGTTTCGAGCCTACCTTCGCAGCCTGATCATGCATGGCGCCGTAGGCACTGCTCTCGGTGGTGTTTGCACCTTGGTTGGGGAACCGCAAAACCTGCTGATCGCTGAGAAAGCGGGGTGGGAATTTGTACAGTTTTTCCTGCAGATGGCCCCAGTGACCATCCCAACATTCTTTGCCGGCCTAGCTACTTGTTTCTTTTTGGAGAAAATTAAAATGTTTGGCTATGGAGCCCAGCTCCCTAGCGCCGTACGTGAGGTACTGGTTAATTTTTCCAAAGAGGAAGAAAAGAAGCGCACCTCGGCACAGGTTGCTGAGCTGTGGATTCAGGGCATTGTCGCTGTAGTTCTGGTTTTTGCCCTGGCATTTCATGTTGCCGAAGTCGGTATCATTGGCCTGATGATTATTGTACTTCTGACCTCGTTTAACGGCGTTGTTCAAGAAGCTAGAATCGGTCACGCGTTTGAAGAGGCACTGCCATTTACTGCACTGCTCGTGGTTTTTTTCGCAATTGTTGCAGTGATTCACCAGCAGCACCTATTCGAGCCTGTAACCAACTTCGTTCTCGCACAAAAGCCCGAACAGCAGCCAGGATTGCTATTCATGGCAAACGGTATTTTGTCGATGATTAGCGACAATGTTTTTGTGGCAACGGTTTATATTAACGAAGTTAAAGCTGCCCTCACTGCAGGCGACATTACCCGAGAACATTTTGACAAGCTGGCCATTGCCATCAATACCGGAACCAACCTACCCAGCGTTGCCACTCCCAATGGACAAGCTGCATTTTTGTTCCTGCTGACATCGGCCCTGGCACCTCTCATACGCCTATCTTATGGCCGCATGGTGATCATGGCTCTGCCCTACACCATCGTACTGAGTATTGTTGCTTTGATTTGCGTGGTCTACGCGATCTAAAGAGAACTTGTATAAGAGACTATCTGGATGGGTGGGGATTGATAATTCCCACCCGCTCAGAAAAAGAAAAGTGCAATAAACATCAAAGTTAAAGAGAACACCTCTTCATTGATGTGCTACCAGAAGTGTTTGCCCGCTGATTTCTCCAGCAAACCTAGCATCGATTGATGCGCTTCAGCTTCCTGTGGCGTAGCACGCGCTACTAGCAGGGGCGCGCGATCTGCCGATAGGCGACGAATGGCTTCACCCGCCGCATCATTTTCCGCCTTCTTACCTTCCTCCCCTTCCGAGGAATCACCCTGTGCCAACACCAAATCGGTTTGGCCACCGGTCATCATCAGGTAGACGTCGGCAAGAATCTCCGCATCCAGCAATGCGCCGTGCAAATCCCGCTGGGAGTTATCGACAAAGTAGCGCTTACAAAGGGCGTCCAGATTGTTTTTCTGCCCGGGGTGCTTTTCCCGGGCCATTGTCAGGGTATCCAAAACCCCACAATGCGCATTGACATTGCGCCAGCGCGGATTACCCAGCAGCCTCAGCTCAGCATCAATAAAACCGACATCGAAGGGCGCGTTGTGAATAACCAGCTCTGCACCTTCACAGAAGGTCATAAATTCATCGGCGATCTGAGCGAATACGGGTTTGTCTGCCAGGAATTCATTAGTGATTCCATGGACCTCAATAGCCCCATCTTCCACTTGTCGCTGAGGATTGATGTACTGGTGATAGTGACGGCCAGTCAACTTCCGGTTAACCAGCTCTACGCAACCAATTTCAATAATACGATGGCCGCTTTTGGGATCGAGACCTGTTGTCTCTGTATCGAGAACCACTTGACGCATATGCAATATTCCCCTCAGGACTCCAGTTCATCGACGCCACGATTTGCCAACTGATCGGCCCGCTCATTGCCCGGGTGGCCGGCATGACCTTTAACCCAGTGCCACTCTACATCATGCTGGGAGACGCTCTCATCCAACTGCCGCCATAGGTCTGCATTTTTGACAGGCTTCTTACTCGCCGTTTTCCAACCATTCTTTTTCCAGTTGTTAATCCAGCCGGTAATTCCCTGGCGCAGGTACTGTGAGTCAGTATGTAAATCAACTTTGCACGGCTGTTTAAGAGCCTCCAAAGCTTTGATTGCAGCTAACAGTTCCATACGATTATTGGTGGTATGCGCCTCCCCACCAAACAACTCTTTCTCCCGCTCACCGTACACCAACAGGGCACCCCAACCGCCGGGGCCAGGATTACCGCGACAAGCGCCATCTGTATAGATAGTAATTTGTTTCAAAACTTACGCCAAAATTAGATATGGGGCCGATTTTCAGCGAAATCAGCGCTTTTGATGCTTCCCGCGTGCTGCAACGCGAGGACTCGACGGGGTGGCAACCAAAGCGGGCTTTCTCTCGGCCCGCCAATTGATTTTAATAGTGCGAACACGTGCCACTTCTTTGCGGGCGACTATGATGTAAAAGCCCCCCCATGGCAAGTGCAAGCGGGAGCCAAGGCGCTCCATCCAAGCCGTCTTGGAAAGCAATTCCTTTTGCTGTAATGGCAAGCGGAAGAAGCCGCGATCTACCCTCTCAGCCTGCAAGTCCAACAGATTCATCCAGTCGGCAATTCGAGCAGCCCGCAGTTGATTTCCGCGCTGGTAAGCCCCCCTGGAAAATAGCAGACGGGACAAGCCGAGCAAGGAAAACGGGTTAAACCCGATTAGCAGCATATGACCACCGGGTATCAAAACCCTGGCCGCCTCTCTCAATACTTGGTGGGGATGACTGGAGAAGTCCAAAAGGTGATGCAGCAGTACTACATCGATTGAATCGGCGGGGAGGGGCAGTTGCTCGAACTCTACTACCGCAGCCCCGCCCTGCTCAGAGGTCGCCCCCAATCGAAAACGATGATTGATACGACTGAAAGCGCCAAAATCAACGGATTGGGTCACGCTGGCCTGTAGAAAGTGATAACCGAAAAAGCCCTCCACTAAGGGTTGGGCCAATGCCAGCTGTTGCGAGAGAATCTCCTCTCCCAGCGAACTGGAAAACCAATGGGATAGCGCTGGGCAGACCTTGCCAAGAGGGGATTGCTCCTCATCATTACCAGGCCTGCTCTTTCCGGTCATCATATCTCCATTGATCAATCTAACAGCTATTCAATTCTACACTCGGGCGATGTTTCCAGGGCCTTATCTAAGTAAACCAGTCCTCAGGTAACAATTCACACCGTCTCACGCCTTCCATGATATTGTTCTGCTATTCAGCGATAAGACGATCCGATTATGCTATCCATCACGCCAATCCCCGCCTTTAATGACAACTATATCTGGCACCTGCAAAAAGATGGTCAGCACTGGGTAGTCGACCCTGGTGATGCGCTGCCAGTAGAAAAGGCCCTACAAGGGACCAGGCTCAGCGGCATTCTCATTACTCATCACCACTATGACCATACCGGCGGCATCGAAACGCTTTGTCGCCAGTACCAGTGCCCTGTCTATGGCCCCGAGCAAATACCTGGTGTCACTCACCCCATTGCCGGTGGAGATTCCTTACAGATCCTTGGCATGCCCTTCCAGGTACACGCTGTTCCGGGGCACACTCTAGACCACTTAGCTTTGGTTTTGAATGAAACCACAGCAGCAGGCGGTGAACAATTGCACCTTTTTTGTGGTGACACTCTTTTTTCCGCTGGCTGCGGCAGGTTGTTCGAAGGCACTCCAGAGCAGATGTACCATTCTCTGCAAAAGCTCAGTAAATTACCCGCCGCAACTTTTGTTTATCCTGCACACGAGTACACACTCGCCAACCTGAAGTTTGCCCAAGCGGTAGAGCCTAACAATCAAGCCATTGAGGCAAGGGTTGCTCAGTGCAAAGACTTGAGAGTAGAAAACAAGCCAACTTTGCCTTCAACTATCGCCCTTGAGCTAGACACCAACCCATTTCTTCGCTGTCAGTATCCGGAAGTTAGGCAGACAGCTATCAATTCGAGACCGGAGTTAAATGACGGAAGCGATAACGTAGATATTTTTGCGAGCCTGCGCGGCTGGAAGGACAACTTCTAAACGCCCAACTTCACCTAAACTCCTCTCAGGCTGGGTGATAAACTAGCAATTCGCATACTTTTTAACCGTCAATATTGACCGAAACTAATTTGCCTAATTAGAATCAAAAGTAATTGACCAAATGCCTGGCGCTTTACCAATAATTGTTCTGAAATGCGTCAGGATGAATTACAAGAAAGACTCGCGGATATCACACATGGTTCACAAGAATTTTGCCGTAGCATTACTAGCCGCTACGGTAGGGGCCTGCTCGCAATTACCGGAACAGGCCTCTGCGCCCGAAACTGAAAATATCCCTGCAGAGGAAACCTCTGTCGCGAGTGACCGAGCTGTTAAAAAGCACGAACCCTCTGAAGCGGTCCCTCCCCCCGTAGACATCTGGGCAAGACTTCGTCAGGGATTCGCCCTGGATCACCACACCAGCGACCCCAAGGTTAAGGAATATATTGCTTACTTCGCCCGCAACGAGGGCTATATGGCTCGGGTAACCGAGCGCTCTCGTCGATATATTTTCCATGTTGCAGAACAGCTGGAACAGGCAAATCTCCCACTTGAATTAGCGCTGCTCCCCATTGTCGAGAGTGCATACGACCCCTTCGCCTACTCCCACGCCCGGGCTTCCGGTATGTGGCAGTTTATCCCGGCCACCGGGCGCTCTTTCGGGCTCGAGCAAAACTGGTGGTATGACGGACGCCGCGATGTCCATGAATCCACCCAGGCTGCGGCAAAGTACTTCAACTACCTGCACGATCGCTTTGATGGGGACTGGGAGCTGGCACTCGCTGCTTACAATGCCGGTGAGGGAACGGTTCGCAGAGCCGTAGAGCGCAATCGTCGCAACGGGCTTGGCACCAGTTATTGGGATCTCAAACTGCCGCGGGAAACCAAACGCTATGTGCCCCAGCTGCTGGCTCTGGCGGAGGTTATATCCCGCCCGGACCATTACAAAATTCCACTGCATGATGTCTCCAACGAGCCCTACTACGCCCGTGTCGATGTAGGCAGTCAGATCGATCTGGCCCAGGCTGCGGAACTTGCAGAAATTGAGATTGAAGAGCTCTACCTACTGAACCCAGGCTATAACCGCTGGGCAACCGACCCCAACGGAAACCACCAACTACTGATTCCAATAGAGACCCAGGAAAAGTTTGAGAGCGCCCTGGCACAACTTCCCAAGGAAGAGAGGGTAAGCTGGCAGCGCTACACCATTGCCCGAGGCGACACCCTTTCCACTATCGCTCGCCGCTACCAGACCACCGTCGGAGCGATACGCGAGACAAACAAACTACGCAGCAATAATATTCGCGCCGGTAAAACACTGTTAATCCCCAGCGCATCGGGCCCCGCGGGACAGTATGCCTACGCACTCGATCAGCGAGTTAAACGCAAGCAGTCTTCCGGCAAGGGCCAGAAAGTTAATTACACTGTACGCCCTGGCGACAGCCTTTGGGGGATTTCACGCAAGCTGGATGTGACCGTAAAGCAACTGGCCAGCTGGAACAGCATGGCACCGGGAGACACCCTGCGCCCTGGGCGCACCCTGGTGGCTTACAACGGCTCCCCCGCAGTATCAGAGAACAACCGCACTACCCGCAAGGTTTCTTACCGGGTACGCAGCGGCGACTCTCTATATCGGATAGCCAATAAATTCAGTATCGAAATCGATGATATTCTCCGCTGGAATAAGATAAACAAGTCCAAGTATTTACAACCCGGACAGCGCTTAACCTTATTTGTGGATAGTGCCAGCAACACTTAAAGCGCACACTACCCTACAGGGAGTTAGCCATAAAAAAACCCGGCAATTGCCGGGTTTTTTTATGGCTCAATAACAACCGTCACTCGGCAGAAGAGGCCAGATCGATTTTTGCCTGATCGGACAAGTAGCGCTGGATAGCTGCTAACTCGGCCCCACCATTTACAGAGGCCAATTGCTGCATCAGTGCCTGACGCTGCTCTTTGCTCTGCTTGGACAGTTCGCCCGGGCGCACGCTGCGCAGATCGAGAACTACCAGATCACCATTATTTGTAGCGAAGCTGGTCACTTCATCTTTGCCAGCAGATGGGGCAGGCAATGCAAATGCCTTGGCATTAATCTCACCGCGCTGAGCAAAACCACCGCGGCGAGTTTTATCACTGGTCTCCAGGGTTAAACCTTGCGCTTCTGCCAGTTCTGCAAAACTAGTACCAGTAGCGAGCTTCTCTTTAAGCTCTTCCGCTTGCTTAGCCAATTGCTCACTGGCCTTATCACGCTTCAAACGGTCAACAATTTGCTGGCGAACCTCTTCCAGAGGGTAGGTACCCGCGGGCTTAGAGTCGGTGACCCGCAAAACGACAGAGTGCTCATTGTTCAGGTTGATCACATCTGAAGTATTGCCATCTTCCTTCACTTCCACAGAGAAAGCAGCCTCGATAACCTGCCCGTTAGAAAGGACGCCAGATGCGCTCTCGCGCGAAAACAGATTGGCAGTCTTCAGGGGAACACCCAACTCTTCAGCGGGCTCAGCCAGGTTATCCGCGTTGTATGCCAGATCGGCAAGACGGGACAAGGCATCAACAAACTCGCGCTCAGCAACGGACTCACGCAGTCGCTTTTCGATCGCCACTTTTTGCTCTTCGAAGCTCGGCGGTTCACTCTGCTCTACTTCCAACAACTTGATAAAGTGAGTTCCACTATCGGTGGTCACTGGAGCAGAAACCTGACCCACTTCCAGCGCGGCCAAGGCCTGCTCGAAAGCCTCTGGGAATACATCACCTGTGGTGTAACCCAACTCACCGCCTTCCTCCGCAGAGCCTACGTCTTGGGAGTAAGTCTTTGCCAACTCGGCGAAATCTTCGCCGGCATCCAGTTTGCTCTGAATCTCAGCAATTTTTTCTGCGTCAGCTTCTTCAAGCAAAATATGTGCAGCACGACGGCGAAGTTCCGATGCGAAACCTTTCAGCTCTTGCTCGTACTGAGCGCGAACATCGCTTTCAGAAATATCAATGTTACCGGCAAATACTTCAGGAGTTAGCTCAATATACTCAACCGCCACCTGCTCTGGACGCTGGTATTGCCCTTGATTCTCCTGGTAGTACTGTTCTACTTCAGCATCCGAAACCTGAGTCTCTGCTAGCAGGCCTTCAACTGGCATCACCACGTAATCAAAATCACGCTCTTCCATAGAGGCGGCAACAATCTGTTCTGCATCCGCCTGGGTAGTAAAAGCACTTTCAACCACACTATTTGCGTACTGCTCCAGCGCCATATCATTTTCCATAATCTGGCGGAAGCCTGCAGGGCTATACCCCATACGACGCAAAGCATCGCGGTACATTTGCGGATCAAAACTGCCGTTCACCTGAAAAGCCGGAATTCCCACGATCGCTCTGTCGACCGCCGCAGAGCTCATCACCATACCGCTGTCCTGAGCAGCTTGGCGCATCACAGCACTGGAAACCAATTGGCGTAAAACTGGCTCACGCAACTGCTCATCGCTGATTAAATCAGCGGGCACATCTTCGCCGTACTGACTAATGATCATATTGCGGCGATTTTGAATTGCGCGTTGCAAATCCAAGTTTGTAATTTTTTCGCCATTAACCTCGGCTACCGCATCGGCAGCACCTCCACTGGCACCGGTGAAGAAATCAATTCCCCCAATGACCATAATAAAACCGAAAAAGGCTGCGACAATAATCGCGGCTGTCCCTTTCAGGTTGTCACGCATGGACTGAAGCATGCTCAGCTCCGAAAATTAATTGTTTTTAACTACTATCAGATACAAAAAAGGCGCATCCCAACTGACACGCCTCTTTGACATTCAGACTCTTTTACAAAGTCTCAAAGCCTGCTGAAAACTTAGTTTACAGCGTCTTTCAGGGCTTTACCGGCCTTGAAGTTAGGAATTTTTGCCGCAGCGATTTCAATGGGATCGCCAGTGCGAGGATTGCGACCAGTACGAGCTGCACGCTCTTTCACAGCAAAGGTACCAAAGCCAACGAGGGCAACTTGATCACCTTTTTTCAGGGCATCAGTGATGCTATCAACCATTGCGTCCAAAGCACGGCCAGCTGCTGCTTTTGGAATATCTGCAGATGCGGCAATTGCTTCAATCAGTTCGGACTTATTCACGCTTAATCCCTCTGTTCTTTTTAAATATGCTTCGGGTGGTCTACAAAAGACACCCATACTTTAAATTTTTTAGCCTTCGGCAATTTACGCGCCGGGCAATAAGCCCCGTTTTATACCAACTGCCCAGAAGCGGGTCAAGGAACCATGCGGGTTTCCGGGCAGATGCACACTTTTCAAGCAGCGTAGATAGCCTGATTGGCGAAGTTTTGGCCTTGCAAGTTGTAAAGGGGCGACAAAAGTCACCCCATTACAAGAGTCAGTGAGTTTGGATTCCTCGCTGCGAGCGCTCCTCTGCCTTTTTCTGTAAGGCGGAATACTCTTCATCAGACAGGGATTCAGGCTTGTGTTCGAGCGCCAGCTCAAGTACCTGATCGATCCACTTAACGGGCCTAACTACCAAGTCCTGAAGAATATTATCGGGAATATCCTTCAGATCTCGCTCGTTATCAGCAGGAATCAGTACAGTTTTTATACCGCCCCGATGCGCTGCCAATAACTTTTCTTTAAGACCACCAATTCTTAAAACTTCTCCACGCAGAGTAATTTCTCCAGTCATCGCCACATCTGAGCGAACGGGAATATCCGTTAACACAGACACCAAAGCGGTGCACATGGCAATACCCGCCGAAGGGCCATCTTTGGGGGTGGCACCTTCAGGCACGTGGATATGAATATCCCGGGTCTCGTGGAAGTCCGGACCTATTCCCAGTGCCTGGGAGCGAGAACGCACAACCGTCAAGGCCGCCTGAATAGACTCCTGCATAACATCACCGAGGGAGCCGGTTTTGATCATGCGCCCTTTACCCGGCACAGCTGAAGCTTCAATGTTAAGAAGCTCACCACCCACCTCGGTCCAGGCGAGACCGGTAACAATTCCGATTTTGTCCTCTTCCTCCGCACGACCAAAATCAAACTTGCGAACACCGAGAAGCTCTTCAAGTTGCTCTGGCTGTATTACAGCCTTCTTCTCTGAAGGGTTGCGAACGTGCTCCGTTACTACCTTGCGGCAGATCTTGGCAATCTCCCGGTCCAGGCCACGCACACCCGCTTCACGGGTGTAGTAGCGGACAATATCTCGGATACTGTCATCGGAGAGATCCAGCTCATCATCTTTAAGGCCGTTGGCCTTGCGCTGCTTCGGCACAAGATAGCGCTGAGCAATATTCAGTTTTTCGTCCTCGGTATAACCGGGGATTCGAATAACTTCCATACGATCCAGCAACGGGCCTGGAATATTCATTGAGTTAGAGGTGCAGACAAACATCACATCGGAAAGGTCGTAATCCACTTCTAAGTAGTGATCATTGAAGGTTTTATTCTGCTCTGGATCCAAAACCTCAAGAAGCGCTGAGGCGGGATCGCCCCGCTGATCCATCCCCATTTTGTCGACTTCGTCGAGCAGGAACAGGGGATTTTTCACTCCAACTTTCGAAATTTTCTGAATCAGCTTGCCCGGCAGTGAGCCAATATAAGTGCGTCGATGCCCGCGAATCTCGGCTTCATCGCGAACGCCGCCCAGGGCCATACGCACATACTGACGATTTGTCGCTCGGGCAATAGATTGACCGAGGGAGGTTTTACCCACCCCGGGAGGACCAACCAAACATAAGATCGGCCCTTTCACTTTCTTCACTCGCTTTTGTACCGCGAGGTATTCCAGAATCCGCTCTTTAACCTCTTCCAAGCCGTAGTGTTCTTTCTCGAGAATTTCCTCGGCTTTAACCAAATCGTGTCTCACCCGGCTGGCTTTTTTCCAGGGCAGGCTCAACATCCAGTCGATATAACTGCGTAAAACCGAAGCTTCCGCAGACATAGGCGACATCATTTTCAATTTAGCCAGCTCAGCGCGGGTTTTCTTCTCTGCCTCCGCACTCATGCCGGATTCGGCAATTTTGTTTTCCAGCTCTTCAATTTCATTGGGCTCTTCGGTGATCTCGCCCAACTCTTTTTGAATCGCCTTCATCTGCTCATTGAGATAGTACTCACGTTGGCTTTTCTCCATCTGCTTTTTCACACGCCCACGAATGCGTTTTTCCACCTGAATCAGATCGATTTCAGCATCCATAAGGCCCAGCAAATGCTCCAAACGCTCTTTAACACTGAGAGTCTCTAGAAGCTCTTGCTTCTGAGCCAACTCAAGGGACATATGTGCAGAAATGGTATCTGCCAAGCGGCCAGGTTCATCAATTCCCGACAGGGAGGTAATAACCTCATTGGGGACTTTCTTACTTACAGAAACGTACTGTTCAAACTGAGACATCACAGAGCGCACAAGGGCATCTGCTTCGCCTTCCGGCAACTCCTGCGTCTCCATCGGCGAAACGGTCGCCTCGAAATGGTTCTCCCTCTCCATCACTTCGTGGATATTTACGCGCTCCCCCCCTTCTACCAGCACCTTCACAGTGCCATCGGGGAGTTTGAGTAACTGCAAGACACTGGCAATAGTGCCCACGCGATAGATATCGTCTGCACCTGGGTCATCCTCAGATGCCTTTCGCTGCGCCACAAGCAATACCTGCTTATCCCTGCGCATGGCCTCTTCCAGGGCCTCTATGGACTTTTCCCTGCCGACAAAAAGCGGGATCACCATATGGGGGTAAACAACAACATCGCGCAATGGCAACAACGGATATTCAAGTGTGGTGTCGGATGACTGATCCATAGAACTCCTCTCGGCCCTATCACTGGGTATTTGGCGCGGCATCATGCTGCTGTTGGAATTGACAGCTTAACCTGGGCCACCGCCCTTCAGATGCTAGTAATGGGGGGGAAGGGCCCGAAATACAAGTCTAATCTCGCGACCAATTTGTGCCGAGCTAAGAGTGCTATTCGAGCCAGGAATACCCAGACAGGTAGTTAGATACCCGGGTAATCAGAAAAAACTATAAAAAAAGCCCCAATATTGGGGCTTTTTGAGGTGGGATTTGAGCTACTCTTCCGGCGCCGCCTTCTGCGGCTGGGACTCACTCTCATAAACCAGCAACGGGGCTGATTCGCCTTTAATGACCGCCTCGTCAATCACAACTTTCACCACATTATCTGTGGATGGGATGTCATACATGGTCTCCAACAATACGGACTCCATGATAGAGCGCAGGCCACGGGCGCCTGTTTTCCGCTCCATTGCCTTGGTGGCAACTGCATCCAACGCATCGGGGCGGAAATCCAGTTCTACATCTTCCATCTCAAACAGTTTTGCGTACTGTTTGGTCAAAGCATTACGTGGCTCGGTGAGAATCTGTACCAGAGCCTCACGGTCCAACTCTTCCAAAGTTGCGGTCACCGGTAGGCGGCCAACAAACTCCGGGATCAGCCCGTAACGAACCAGGTCTTCAGGCTCCAGGTCACGCAGGATCTCACCAAAATTACTGGTGCCATCCTTCGATTTAACCTCTGCACTGAAACCAATTCCACCCTTCTCCGAGCGATCGCGGATAACCTTATCCAGCCCCGCAAAAGCGCCGCCACAAATAAACAGGATATTGGAGGTGTCGACCTGCAAGAATTCCTGCTGCGGATGCTTGCGTCCACCCTGCGGCGGCACAGACGCCACAGTGCCTTCAATCAACTTCAGTAGCGCTTGCTGCACACCTTCACCGGACACATCACGGGTAATTGAAGGGTTGTCTGACTTGCGCGAAATTTTGTCGATCTCATCGATATAGACGATACCCTGCTGGGCTTTTTCTACATCGTAATCACACTTCTGCAAAAGCTTCTGGATGATATTCTCAACATCCTCACCCACATAACCAGCTTCGGTCAGGGTGGTTGCATCGGCAATAGTGAAAGGAACATTGAGCAGGCGAGCCAGGGTCTCGGCAAGAAGGGTTTTACCACTACCGGTTGGGCCTACCAGCAAAATATTAGACTTACTGAGCTCTACTTCATCCTTACTTTTAACACCAGACTTGGTGCGCAGACGCTTGTAGTGATTGTATACGGCAACAGCCAGCACACGCTTGGCTCTCTCCTGCCCAATCACATACTGATCGAGGATTTCAGTAATCTCACGGGGTGTCGGCAGGCGCCCTTCAGGCCCCTCCGCAGTCTCTTGTACTTCTTCACGAATAATGTCGGTACACAGCTCGACACATTCATCGCAGATAAAGACTGACGGCCCAGCGATTAACTTCCGCACTTCCTGTTGGCTCTTGCCACAGAAAGAGCAGTACAGCAATTTTCCGCTGTCTTCTCCGCTGCTTTTGTCGGTCATCAAAATACTCCGTCGTCACTGGCCGGCCAGGGCCCTAAATTCAGCTTACCCAGCAAGATGCTGCCTTTTGGCGTGATTTTCAAGTCCCAACGAAAGCCAGCCTGTCAAAAAAACTAACTTTCGCTGAAATCCGCCTCCGGCAAACTTTTAATGTAGAAAAATCTACTTATCGAATGCCTGTCGGCGAGACAATACATCATCGACCAAGCCATATTCCTTGGCTTCATCGGCGCTCATAAAGTTGTCGCGCTCTGTATCCCTCTCAATATCACTGACTGGACGTCCAGAGTGATGCGCCATGAGCTCATTCAAACGATGACGAATCTTGAGAATTTCCTGGGCGTGAATGTGGATATCGCTCGCCTGCCCTTGGGCCCCACCGCTGGGCTGGTGAATCATCACACGGGAGTTTGGTGTTACGAAGCGTTTGCCTTCAGCACCGGCAGTCAACAAGAAGGCGCCCATACTACAGGCCTGCCCAATGCACATAGTGCTGACGTCAGGCTTAATGAACTGCATGGTGTCATAGATAGACATGCCGGCAGTTACCGAACCGCCCGGTGAATTAATGTAGAGGTGAATATCCTTATCCGGATTTTCTGCCTCGAGGAAAAGCAGCTGCGCAACAACCAGGTTGGCCATGTGGTCTTCTACAGGCCCGACCAGGAAGATCACACGCTCTTTTAACAGGCGAGAATAAATATCAAATGAGCGCTCCCCTCTGGCGGTTTGTTCTACCACCATGGGAACTAAACCTGATGCTGAGGGCTCTATCGAAGCTTTTGGAAAATCAATTCGTGCCATAGGTACCATTGCTTCCTTTTGTGGCGTATTCGGCAGGCCAGCGAATAGGCATCGTATGCCCATGCTGAAAAATTTGGTTTTCAGAGCTTAACCGGTCAGGCGAGAGAAAGCCAGCCGGTAAAAAGGAAGGAGATGTAGGGGCGTCACGCTTGAGCGGACGCCACCTTACACCTGAATGAAGTGAGAGATTAGCTTTGTTTTTGCGGCTTAATCACTTCGTCGTAGCTGCTGTCAACTTCAGATACTTTAGCTGAAGCCAGTACGTGATCAACAACCTGGTCTTCCAGTACAACAGACTCAACACCAGACAGCAGCTCACGGTTGCTGTAGTAGTAGTCAACCACTTCTTGCGGCTGCTGGTAGGTAGAAGCCAGCTCTTCAACTTTCGCCTTTACGCGATCGGCATCAACAGAAAGTTCATTCTGCTTAACAATCTCACCGACTACCAGACCGAGAACTACACGGCGCTTTGCCTGCTCTTCGAACATAGTGTCAGGTAACATACGCTCGGCATCTTCAGCCTTGATCTGACCACCAAACTGCTGAACCATTTGACCACGCAAGGTAGTTACTTCACTGGCAACCAGAGCGGACGGCAGCTCAACTGGATGCTTTTCGAACAGCTGATCCATGATCTGGGTCTTAACTTTGTTAAGAGCGGCATTTTTCAGCTCACGCTGCATATTGTTGCGAACTTCCTCACGGAACTTCTCTTCGCCACCTTCCTGAACACCGTAAGCTTTGAAGAACTCTTCGTTCAGCTCGGGAAGTTCAGGCTTCTCGGAAGAAGTCACCTTGATATTAAAGGTAACAGCAGCACCGCGAAGCTCTTCCGCCTGGTAATCTTCCGGGAAGGTCAGATCAATGTCTTTCTCTTCACCGGGCTTCATGCCCAGAATGCCTTCTTCGAAGCCAGGGATCATCTGGCCGGAACCCAGTACCAACTGGTGACCTTCGGCCTTGCCACCTTCAAACTCTTCGCCGTCTTTGCGACCAACAAAGTTGATAACAACACGATCGCCCTTTTGAGCTTTGCGCTTGGTATCTTTCCAGGAAGACTGTTGCTTACGCAGAACATCGATCATGTTCTTCACGTCAGCATCAGTAACTTCTGCAACAGGACGCTCTACAGCGATCTCAGCCAGATCAGCGAGTTCAACTTCAGGGTAAATCTCGAAAGTAGCAACGTACTCCAGATTTTCGCCAGCAGCAGTCTGCTTAGCTTCGATGCTAGGCTGGCCGGCAGGTTTAACCTCTTCCTTCTGTACCGCTTCGTAGAAAGAACGGCTCATTACCTCACCCAGAACTTCCTGACGAACGCCGGCGCCAAAGCGCTGACGAACAACCTTCATCGGCACCTTGCCTTTGCGGAAGCCATTGATGCGAACAGTCTTAGCAGCCTGCTGGAGACGCTTATCCACTTCTTTGTCGACAATTTCTGCCGGCAAGTTGACCGTTAAGCGACGCTCCAGACCGGAAGTAGTTTCGATGGAAACCTGCATGTTTATCCTCGTGAGACTATCTCTGTAATCGCGCCGCAGCGCCAACGAATACCGGGTCACCGAGACTTAGTCAGCAACCTCGTGGCCCAGCACCAAAACAATACTTTTGTGCTGCCGCCAAATACACAAGAAGCCCGCACCCACCCCTCCAGGGCAAGTCACACGGACTTCAAGGCTTTTAATTTGGTGGGGACGGGGAGACTCGAACTCCCACACCTTTCGGCACCAGAACCTAAATCTGGCGTGTCTACCAATTTCACCACGTCCCCAAATCGAACCTGCCGCTAACTCTTTGATATTTAAGCGCTTTCGCTACTTTTTTAGAGCCCATCGCGACAAGGGGTGCAGATTGTGCCACAGCATTTTGGGGTCTTCAACACTTTACTGAACACTTTTCTCATAAAATAAAAAAAGGCGCCTCAAAGGCGCCTTTTTTCGGGGTCTAATTTCCTTAGACTCGCTCTACAACAGTGGTAATACCCTGCCCCAGACCGATACACATGGTAGACACACCCAGGTTGCCGCCCTCATTCTGCATAACGCTCAGCAGGGTGCCAGTAATGCGCACGCCAGAGCAGCCGAAGGGGTGACCCAGGGCAATAGCGCCACCGTACAGGTTGACCTTCTCATCCATCTGCTCGAGCAGATCCAGGTCTTTCAGCACCGGCAGCGCCTGCGCGGCAAATGCCTCATTCAGCTCAAACTTGTCGATATCGCCAACAGTTAGACCCGCTCTCTTGAGCGCCTTCTTGGTAGAGGGCACCGGGCCATAACCCATAATGGACGGATCAACACCAGCCAGCGCCATTTCTTTCACGCGAGCAATAGGAGTCATACCCAAAGCCTGAGCGCGCTCAGCGGACATTACCAGCATCACAGAGGCACCGTCGGTAATCTGAGAGGAGGTGCCAGCTGTTACCTGACCGTGCTTCGGATCGAATGCTGGCTTCAGCTGAGCCAGACCTTCCACGGTGGTGTCCGGACGGATGGTTTGGTCCGTCTCAACCAGGAAAGGTACGCCGTCATCGTCATGACCTTCAATAGCGATAATTTCGCGATTGAATTTGCCAGCCTTGGTAGCTTCAGCAGCGCGATGGTGAGAGCGTGCACCGAACTCATCCATCTGCTGACGTTGGATACCGTGCATCATCGCCAGGTATTCAGCAGTCATACCCATGGAGCCGGCAGCTTTAGCCATATAGCGACCCAGCATTGGGTTGGGGCTAACATGCTCCATCATGTTCAGGTGACCCATGTGCTCAACACCACCCACAACGTACACATCACCAACGCCAGCCTGGATGTTGGCAGCTGCAGTATGCAGGGAGGACATAGAAGAGCCGCACAGGCGGTTGACGGTTTGCGCCGGGATAGTGTGTGGCAGACCAGCGCGCAGCAGGATAAAGCGAGCTACGTTAAAGCCCTGCTCATCGCGCTGCATAACACAGCCCCAGATCAGGTCATCGATCTCGGCGGGATCGAGCTTATCATTGCGCTGCATGAACTTTTTCAGCAGCTCAGCGGACATATCATCGGCGCGAACATGGCGATATACGCCATTCTTCGAGCGACCCATGGCCGTACGCGCGTAGTCGACGATTACGGCATCTCTAGGATTTAAACTCATCGCTATTCTCCTTACTTGTCGCCGTAGTAGGTTTTGCCACTTGCGGCCATTTCACGCATGCGATCGGTCGGCTTGTACAGCTCACCCAGATCGGCGTACTTATCGGCAATCTTCACGAATTCATCCAGACCAATGCTGTCCAGCCACGCGAAGATTCCACCGCGGAACGGGGGGAAGCCAATGCCGTAGATCAGCGCCATATCAGCTTCAGCTGGGGAATCCACGATACCCTCTTCCAGGCAGCGAGCCAGTTCGGTTGCCATAGGCACCATCATGCGCTCGATAATTTCGTCTTTTTCAAACTCGCGACGTTCAGCAACGTGCGGCTTAAGCAGCTCGTAGGACTCTTCAGTAGCCACTTTCTTCGGGCGACCTTTTTTGTCCTGCTCGTAGCTGTAGAAGCCATTGTTGTTCTTCTGGCCGTAACGACCCGCTTCATACATAACGTCGGAAGCGGCGGTAAAGGTTTTACCCATGCGATCGGGGAAGCCTTCAGCCATTACGCTTTCTGCGTGAACACCGGTATCGATACCGACAACGTCCATCAGGTAAGCGGGGCCCATCGGCCAACCCCAACGCTCCATCACCTTATCAACGGCCTGGAAGTCAGCGCCATCGCGCACCAGCATGGAGAAACCGGCAAAGTAAGGGAAGAGAACGCGGTTAACCAGGAATCCAGGGCAGTCGCGTACAACAATAGCCTTCTTGCCCATCTTGTTTGCGTAGGCAACAACGCGAGCTACAGCTGTGTCGGAAGTTTTCTCTCCGCGAATCACCTCAACCAGCGGCATTTTGTGCACTGGGTTGAAGAAGTGCATACCGAGGAAGTTCTCCGGACGAGAGAGCGGCTCAGCCAGCTGGTTAATAGAAATAGTGGAGGTATTAGAAGCGATGACAGTGTCTTCGCTTACTTTGGTTTCCACTTCTTTCAATACTGCGTGCTTCACCTTGGGATTTTCAACCACCGCTTCCACAACAACATCGATATCGTTGAAGCCGTCGTAGCTCAAGGTAGGCTCGATACGGTTGAGCACTTCACCCATTTTAACGGGGGTCAGGCGCTTGCGATCAACCAACTTGGACAGCAGCTTGTTCGCCTCATTCAGACCAAGATCGATACCCTTCTGGTCGATATCCTTCATCTTGATCGGAGTGCCTTTGTAGGCAGACTGGTAAGCGATACCGCCACCCATAATGCCAGCACCCAATACTGCCGCACGCTCAATCGGCTTATCGGCCTTCTTCTCCCAACCTTTGGCAACTTTACCAATTGCCTGGTCAGCCAGGAACAGCCCTACCAGAGACTTCGCAGTGCCGGTCTGCGCGCAGAAAATGAACTTCTCCTGCTCGATTTTCAGCGCTTCATCACGGCTCAGCTTGTAGCCCTGTTCGATTGACTCAACCGCAGCTACGGGAGAGGGGTAGTTTTTACCCGCCTGCTGACCCACAAATGCCTTGGTGGTAAAGAAGGCCATTAGCGCTTCAGTATCATTCAAGGGGATTGGAGATTTCTTCAGCTCGCGAATGGCTTTGTAGTCCAGCTCGCCATTAATAGCGCGCTCAAGCAGCTTGACCGCTGCATCTTTGAGCTTGGCAGTGGGGATAACCGCATCGACAGCGTGAGCTTCCAGAGCGGCGGCAGGCTTCTGCTCCTTACCCGCTGCAATCCACTCAGCAGCAACATCAACACCCACTACACGCGGCAGGCGAACAGTGCCACCCCAGCCCGGAATCAGACCCAGCTTAACTTCCGGAAGGCCAACTTTGGCCTCTTCGCCCATCAGGCGGAAGTCACAGCCAAGACACACCTCAAAACCACCGCCAAGCGCGTAGCCATTAATTGCTACCGCAGTCGGTACCGGAAGGTCTTCCAGGCGGTTGATATTTTCGTTGTTCTGATTCATCAGATCAGCAACGCCCTCTGCACCTGCAGAGAAGGCACCACCAAACTCAGTGATATCAGCACCAACAATGAAGACGCCTTTACCGCTGGTCAGCAGTACACCTTTTACACCATCCGCTGCTTCGATAGCATCCAGCGCTTGGGAGAATTCAGAAACCGTCTGACGGTTAAATTTATTGACGGATTCGCCTTGCAGGTCGAATTTGAGCTCGGCGATGCCGTTGTCCAGCATCTGTACCGTGAGCGCTTTGCCACTAAATAACATTGATTGACCTCTTTTATTCTGGGCCGCGATCCTGGGCCCGGGGTCGGAATTTTTGTGCAACCAAGGGCCGCCCCGCACAGCGCGGTGACACTTAGGCCCAATTTGGTCAGCCGTAGTATAGCCAGATTCAAACGATTGTTTGAATACTATTTCTTACAAATGGAGTGGCACCAGGAGTGCCAAAGTACAGAAATTCGCCAGTTTGCGAACAGAGAGAAATTAAAGCTGGGCTAGTCTATCTCGGATCGTGCTGCCTTATCAGCCACTTGGCACGAACTCCCTCTTTTCTAAACCACCTTTCAGGAATTGGGCTCTTGAAGGTCGGGATGCCCATAAGCCGGCATCATTGCGCTGACAACTACACAGTCACAGCGACCTGTATTTCGAAAGCGGTGCGGACGCTGAGCATCAAAATAATACCCATCACCGGCACTCAGCAGGGCAAAGTCGGAGCCAACCGTAACCTCCAGGTCACCACTGACAACCACCCCACCAATCTCCCCCTCAGCAGATTCGAGAGAAAAGCCGGTGTCATCCCCAGCCGGAAATACTTTCCACAATAGCGACATGCCGCAGTTTGCTTTTGCCCCTCCAAACAAACGGCAGGACACAGAGCCGTGACCGATCTCAGGCACTTCATTTCCGCGAAAAAAAATTTGCTTTGCGCCCGATATTTCCAAGGAAAAAAAATCGGTTAGCGGCATAGGAATGGCGCCCAATATTTTTTTTAAGGAGCTTACGGAAGGGCTAACCTTTCCCAATTCAATAAAAGAAATTGTTGCGTTGGTTACCCCAGCCCGTCTCGCCAACTCCCTCTGTGAGATACCGTAAATGTGGCGCACCATTTTTAAGCGGGCGCCAACATCCTCTTCAGGATCATCCATGCTCCCCATTAGCTCCTTTTGTGCAATCTCCCTTCAGGTAAAAATCACCGAAATTGAGGCATTATGTAAAAGCCAATCACACCATATCTTCAAAGGGATTTCCATTTGGCAGCTTCACCGGCGGCATTCCGGGTAAACAAATTTCTTCTTCTGAGATAGTGATCTCACTTTCATTGATCATGCCCTCACCAAATCGATAAATAACATCAAGCTCACCACGAGAAGCCTTGGTGTTGTACTTTTCGCTCTGCTCTACAACCTTCTCGTTCAACGCTTGAGACGTCACAATGGCCGATTTGCCATGACGCTTTTCCATCATTGATTTTGTGATCTGCGGGGACAAAATTGTTGCCGTCGCATTATTTCCGCCAAAACCTTTCGAGTTTAAGAACGCTAAATCAAGCGCACCCCTGCCCCTATCGGTATGTTCAAGGGAAATATCCAAATGCTTACAATGAACATCATCGGCGATGTGATCAACGGTGGTCACTCCCGGGAGAATGCCGCGATCAAATACACCTAACGCTGTAACTAACTGATCTCCACTGGCTGAAGCGACGGTATGCCCCAAAAAGGCCTTGACCGCACAAATCGGCCACTCGGCAATGCCAAATGCGCCGGCCAAACGATCAAAAATGGCGGACTCAGTAACCCGATTTTGCGGCGTACTGGAGCCATGGGCCTGCACAAAGCTGCGACGCCGCAAACTATCCTCACCCACAATTGCCCGCGCCTCCGCCATTGCCCTGGCCATCGTCAGGTAATTCCCGGGACCCGGCGCAGAAATCGATTTCTTTGTACCGTCGGCATTGGTAAACACACCGGCAACCGAACCATATACGGAAGCACCCAACTCAAGCGCCAGAGCATCATCCATTAAGATGACCCACTGGGTACCCTCACCCAAGGTAAAACCACAGTTCTCACCGAACGGGCGACTGGTGCGTCGATAATCAATTTCACCAGGGAAAAGCTTGCGTAAATTCTCGGTAGTGGCAAGAGCACCCATCGTTGAATAGCCATCGACAACTTCAGGCACAAGGGGCGCCTCAGCCGCACCAATTACAGCGACCCGCGCCCTACCCGAGCGAATATCTTCAACGCCAGCGCGAAGGTTGTACAGGAAGGTTGCGCAAGCACCGGCAACAGCGCCAGTAGAACCGACATTTCCGAGCACATAAGCGTTAACAAAATCCGCTGGCATACTATTTAGACCAAGCGCCAGTTGTTTAGAGCTTACGCGGCCACCTCGCAGGCGGGACTGCAATAGACCACCGTTGCCAAATGGGTCCAGCTGACTCATTGCCGAGGCGGCATAGAGTGAAATATTTCCCGGCCCAGCCGCAGATACAACGGTATCCCAATCAACCCCCAAAGACTGCACAGCATCTGATGCGCCCAAGAGGGCCAACTGCAGTCCCCTCGGGTGAAATCGAGAGTTATATTTAGTGCCCGGTTCAAATCCGGTTGGGAGCTGGCCGGCAGCAGCCACACTTATCTCGCGGTGGCTATCCAACAAAACTGACAGCTCAGCTGTGGTGACCCGAACCCTGCCGCCCTGGATATGCTCCAAGTGCCAATGAGCGGGCACAGGCTGCGGAAGCTGCCGGGTGGAAATTTCGAATGTCAGGCCCTGGGGGTTTGCGAGCTGGGCAGACTGATGGAAATGGCACTTGCGGTAGTCGTAATAGCGACTCTCTAGTTCGCGCACCAAAGTACCATCCAACACCTGCTGCTCAAGGGCAGAGTCCAAAATGCCTTCAGCGTTGTCTCCGGTACGCAAGCCCATCAGGGCGGCCAGGTCGGAAAGAGTGCTATCCCTCTCTTCCTTACCCAGTTTATCTAGCACGAGGCGAGAGTACCCCCTATGGAAAGAACTACGTCCAGCAGGGTTGAATCCACCGAATGCGGTGATTACGGGAAGGCGCTGCATCCTGACCTCCAGCCAAGCACTTAACACTATAAAAATAAGAGATGCGAGTGTAGGGGGTGGCGATTCTGTCCAGTTATGGGCATACTGGCCAGCAAAATTGAGTGTTTTGGCCAATAGCGCAAGTGCGCATAGATGTGTAATGCGAACAGTAACTTTTCTACTTATCGACCAGATGCTGGCAACCGGTACCGTTCTCCCACTTGAGATGCTCCGCGGTGCGGAGAGTCGCGCCAGGGTTGAGGGCATCAAGGGCAGCCTAAAACTGGTGACCGCCAGTTTGGATGGGGCACCAGTAAATACCCGCTGCGGGTTTACCCTTCAACCGGACGTCGCTCTTAGCGATGCACCAGATAGCGACCTAATCTACATCCCGACCATGTGGCGCAACCCCCGCCCCGCCCTTAAGCGAGGCGGAAAAATATTGGAATGGCTGCGCCAACAGGAAAAACAAGGAGCTGCAATTAGTGCTGTGGGTACCGGAGTTTGCTTTTTGGCCGAAGCGGGCCTCCTTAACGGAAAACCTGCAACCACCCACTGGCATTATTTTGATCAATTTAGCTCAGACTATCCAGAGGTAAAGTTAAAACGTCAGTATTTTATTACCCAGGCAGACAAACTTTTCTGTGCGGCCAGCGTCAATGCCCTCGCCGACGTAACGGTTCATATGATCCGTCAACTGTATGGACCGGCCATCGCCAGTCATGTGGAGCGCAATTTCTCTCACGAAATTCGCCGCCCATTTGAAGAGATAGCCTACTCAGAAGGATCTGTTCACCTACACCCAGACGAAGATATCGTTCAAGCCCAGGCCTGGCTCAAAGAACATTGTAATACCGAGGTGCGCCTTAGCGAAGTGGCACAACTTTTCGATATGAGTGTGCGATCGTTCAATCGCCGGTTCAAACTTGCTACAGGACAGACACCACTGCAGTATTTACAAAATGTCAGGGTTGACATGGCGCGCGAGCTTTTACAATCAAGCAATTTATCGGTCAATGAAATTGCTGAAAAAGTTGGTTACCAGGATATGGGGCATTTCACAGCGCTATTTAAAAAATTCCTGGCAACAACTCCAAGTGAATACCGCACCACGGTGCGAGCCAAGCTATTCAGGGTCAATACTTAATTTTCTTAGAAAAATAACATCGCTGTGGACAAACTGGAGCTCGGCACCGAGTGACCGAGCTAACCATTCAAATGTCTTCACGCTAAAGAAGCAAATATGTGTAGGGTCTCTGATATAGTGCCACGTGGCGAAGCGCTCTGCAGAAATAACCAGTTTCGTCATCAGGGCCATAACCCCCCCTGTGCGAAGCCTTTGCCAAAGGCTTTCAAGCTCTTCTCCTGGCTTCACAAGATGTTCGATCACTTCTGTAGCAACAATAAAATCGTAGCTCCTATGCAGCGCCTTCCTGGCCGGCATGTAAAAGTGATCATACAGGTCCACCCGGTGTCCACTCTCCGCCAAAATTCTGGCCAATAAAGGCGCCGGGCCACAACCAAAGTCCAGGCCATGGCAGGCCCCACTCAACTCTTTCAGTAACGGCTGCGCGCAACGACTGAGAAATTGATGATAACCGTCATCCTCCATCGAATTCTCATGGAGGTCGTAATAAGCTCTCTCTTTTTCAGGTGTCAGATGGTATTGCGGCGGCACAAAAACGAGCGCGCAGTTATCACACTGATGATAACTGCGGAATTTATCCTGATGGTAAAGCTGTACCGCGCTTTGGCGGCACAGCGGGCAATGAAGTGACAACTTACGCTACTGCAGCAGTGGACTTAGTCTCACTCTCTTTGTGCTGCAGCACATTACCTTCTGTAATCGAAATTTTTCGTGGTTTCATCGCTTCAGGTATTTCGCGTACCAATTCTATATGTAACAACCCATTAGCCAGTTTTGCATCGGTCACTTTCACGTGATCGGCAAGTTGAAAGCGCCGCTCAAAATTTCTTGCGGCGATACCCCTGTGTAAATAATTTCCCTGGCTATTACTTTCTGGCTTAGTACCGCTAACCACTAAACGATTTTGCTCTACCTGAATATCGAGTTCAGACTGCTCAAAGCCGGCGACAGCCATGGATATTCGGTAGCTATCCTCACCAGTCAGCTCTATATCGTAAGGGGGGTAGGAAGGCTGCTTTTGCTCGCTTGTGGTCATTGCATCGAGCAGACTAGCCATACGGTCAAAACCAATTGCAGAGCGATAAAGTGGAGAGAAATCAAAATTACGCATTATCATATCCTCAATTCAGAGCAATATTTAAAACCACGTCCGTCAAATGACCGGACTCTATCCAGGGGCACTTTTCATTGAAGCTACCACCTGTACAACATAGATATGGGCAGAGGTTTCTAATTCAAGGGTGACAGATAAATTTTATGCCAAAAAATCACAAAAAACCTTTAGAGCCCACTTGTCGAATCTTTATCGGCATCCAGCTGGATAAAACAACACAAGAATTTTTAAATTATTTAACGAGCTTCATCACGGAAAAACAAAGCGCCTCATCCTTAGCCAGCACCCGCTTGATAACCTATAAGAACCGTCATATCACCCTTTGTTTTTTAGGCCAGATTCCAATAAAAACAATACCGCCACTAAAAACCGGCCTGACCTCAATCGCTCGAAACACAACTGAGACGAAAACTCGCCTATTTAAACTTGATACCTTCCCAGGCAATGATGCTCATCTAATCGCCGCAGAAATCACAGCCACCAAACAATTGACGGCCTTGCATATGTCCGTCAAAAGCCTCGCAGAAAGCCTATCGATACCGACAGAAAACCGGCGCTATCGCCCACATATCACCCTGTGCAGAAACAGGAAACAATTTCACGGATTTTCTCCAATCGACCTAGAACACCCAATAACAATTAACAATATTACTCTCTACCAAAGTCAACCAAGCCCGACTGGAAGCCTTTACACCCCCCTACTAACAACTATTCTACAGTCGCGGTAAAACTCCTCCCCACCGGTAAAATCTATTTTCTGGAACCCCAAAAGCAAAAAAGCGAGCCTTAGGCTCGCTTTTTTGCTTGTTCACTGAAGAATTAATTCAATTCTGACAGCACATACTCTGGGTACATAACCAATCTTGGTCGAGACAGGCGACGCGCATCAAAAATAAAGACATAGCGAGCCCCGTCATCCTCAGCCGGAATTGTACGGCGGAATTTCCAAGTGTTAATTTTATAAGTTTGGCGACCTGACTCAACGGTAGTCACCAAGCGATATTGATTTTCCCCCAAAAACTCAAAGGGCACTCTTTCCCCCCCAATTGGCCGCAACTCAAGATCCCGGAACGTTTTTCTATCGTTACCTTCTTCGTCAGCCAGGAGATCACTCAGGCGTGCTGTTTCCCGCTTTACATAATCCAACAAGTCGGCATCGATCTCTCGCTTAGCAACAGCTTCCACTTTTTTAGCGGGCTCCTCGCGCTTTGGCGGCTCGACCTGAGCTTTAATTTGCGGGGGCTTTGGTTTCTCATTAGTAGCAGCAGCTCGCGCCATAGCTGCCCTTCTCTCGGATGCTTCAGCCTTTGCCAGCATATCCTCAACCATCTTGCTAATTTTATCCTGCTGGGCAGAAATCTTAGCTTTGGCATCAGCAATTGCCTGTTTCTCTTCAGCCAGTTTTTGTTGAAGCTGCTGATGATTTTCTTTAATAAACTCGAGACGACGTGAACGGCTATCGACACCTCTCTCCGCCATAGCGAAGGCATGCTTAGCCTTCTTCAGGCGACGCTCAGTATCTGAGCTGGGGGTTGACTCATGAGCCCGGGTCGCCTGATTGAGTTCCTGGCGACTCGCTTCGTATTCCAGGCGCAGGTCATCGAGAGATTTCTGGGCCTGCTCGAGCTTATATTCATAGGAGAGCAGCTCATTTTCGACATCCTCGAGCCCAACACTCCTATTTTCAAGAGACTGTTCCAATCGCGCAAGACGGTTCTTCTCCGCCGTGAGGGGCGTCTGCGCTTGTGCCACTGCCCCACCCATAACTACTAAGCCCGCCAAAAGGAGCGAGCAACACCGCTTTACCGCCATCGTCGTGAACCCATTTCTCGAATTGATGTGTTTCGTGTTTTGGAAGCGCAGCGACTCTGAACCTACGACAGAGTGAAGCTACTGCGCAATATGGTCAATTTTACGCAGGGAGCAAGCTATGAGCAATGACCTTGCGTTCACCTGAGCCAACCAGCTGATCAATAAACCTTCAAATCCACAATATTGAGTCACCACAGTGACACCACTCCAAAATTTATATGAAATTTTTCTGCGATAGCGCTTGATTTTTTTTTTGGCGGAAGCATTATGGATACCAGGGAGAAGATCGCTGGACTCAGCGGAAACCCGACCCGGACGTAAAACACCCTAAGCTGCTTTGTCAGCAAACAATCGTTGCGATTCCGGCAGCTCGGCGCTTCAACTGCAGCCTCGAACCCTCCCACTAGGGCGCCCTACCTTCTTTACAGCAAACCGCAACAGCGGCCTGCATGGTTTCTTTTAACCGGAGGTATGTGCCCATGAAATCAGCGCCTAACGATAACATTGTGTTCCGCGACATTGACAAGTCAGCCGCCCTGGCGACTACCGTATCCAAGAAGTTAAACAAGCTGGAACGTTATTGTGGCGACATTATACATAGTCGCGTAGTCCTCGAAGCTCCCCATCAACACAAAACTAAAGGCAGACACTTCAAGGCATCACTAGAGCTTGCGATTAGTGGCAATCCCGTGACTATTAGTAGTGAGAACGAATCCATACACCGAGCGGTAAACGACACATTCGCCTCCGCCGAGCGCTGTCTGAAAGAGCGTAGTGAACGCAAGAAAACACGGCGGCACCAAGCCCTACAAGAGGCTGTAGAAGAACCCAGCTAAAAACTGGGAGTCACAAAAAAGGCGGCAAAATGCCGCCTTTTTCATTATTCACAACTGCAACTTATATCTACAGCGTAACAACAGCACCTAACCTGTAACTGGAGTTCTCATAGTTACAAACTCCTCAGCAGCGGTGGGGTGAATTCCAATCGTTGAATCAAAGGTGCTTTTGGTAGCTCCTGCCTTAAGTGCTACAGCCATCCCCTGAATAATCTCCCCTGCGTCATCGCCAACCATATGCACGCCAATCACCTTGTCGTTGGACGCATCTACAACCAGCTTCATCAATGTCCGCTCTGTATTCCCACTCACAGTGTGACGCATTGGTCTGAATTCCGACTTATAAATAGTGACGTCGAGTCCAGAGTCCCGTGCCTCTTCTTCAGACAACCCCACAGTTCCGATATTCGGTTGACAGAAAACCGCTGTAGGAATGTTGTTATAGTCAATTTCAGCCGTCTCTCCCGTGCGCCAATGCTTAACCAAGGCCATAGCCTCCGCCAAGGCAACAGGAGTAAGCTGAGGCTCACCCGTTACATCTCCCAGTGCAAAGATTGACTGCACACTAGTTCTAAAATTATCGTCCACAGAGATTGTGCCATCCTTGTGCAAGACAACACCCTGCTCCTCTAGCCCCAACCCTTCAACATTTGCTACGCGCCCAGTAGCGTAAAGCACCATATCCACATTAATACTGGAACCATCATCGGCATGAGCGAGCAAGCTGCCATCTTGAAGCTTCTCAATAGAGACAACGTTGTGGTTAAACTTTAAATCAATATTTTTCTTCTGCATCTCATCGCGAACAAAAGTGCGAATATCCCGATCGAATCCTCGCAAGAATAAATCTCTTCGATAAGAGAGGTGCACGTTTGCGCCGAGACCAGCAAAGATGCCTGCAAATTCAACGGCAATATAACCCCCACCAACAACCAAAACTCGCTTGGGAAAGTTTTCCATTGAGAAAACTTCATTGGAAGTCAGCGCAAATTCCCGTCCCGGAATATTCGGAATAAATGGCCATCCGCCTGTCGCCACCAAAATACGCTCTGCAGTAATTTCTTTGCCGTTAACAACAACACTGTGAGGACCTTTGATGCTGGCTCTGCCATTTAGGGTTTCCACCCCAGAGTTATCCAGCAAATTGCGATAAATCCCATTGAGTCGAGCAACTTCTTTTGCGTTGTTATCCCGCAGTGTTGGCCAGTCAAACTCAACTCCCGCGCTATTCCAGCCATAGGCTCGAGCATCAGAAAAGCCTGCGGAATAACCACTCGCATAAACAAATAATTTTTTGGGGACACAACCTACATTTACACAGGTCCCCCCCATATAGCGGTCTTCAGCCACAGCGACCTTCATTCCTTGTGCAGCAGCCATCCTACTTGCACGCACGCCACCAGAGCCGGCACCAATAACAAACAGATCAAAATCATACTCAGCCAAAATAAACTCCCACTCAGCTATGCTTCGAATAATTTTTAAACAGCCCGACAATAAGTTTTCTGTGAACAACCATCTCAAGCTGACAATTCTTACTTAATAACCGTTGACACTTGACTTCGCTTTGGATATTCATGTGACTGCTGTCACAGATATCAGCCCGCCAGAGGAAATTGCACAACAAAAAAACCTGAGGCGGATAAAATAACAGTCATTAATAAGAGCAAAACCTATGGGCAATAATATGAAATACCCAAATGCAGTGATGCAGCGCGCCCTATTGCTTACCTCTCTACTGCTCATCAGCAATTTAAGCAGCGCAAAGTCTCATCCATCCTATCTGTCAGAAAAATACTGTGGCGATGTGGTTGAACAATTTGTCGGCTCGGGCATGCGTAGCCTCGACAAGTATATCAACCATAACTTCAACCCCGAATACACCGGGGGAATTCGCAATACAATACAGTTTCTTGAACAGAGGTTGGACTGGCTGAGCGAGTGCGATGATTACCTGACAGACACCACAAAAAGCTCAGTATTTCACAGCAAAGACGACACACAAAAGATCTTCACCGCCATCAGAGAGTTAGCCAAGGAGCTCCAACACGTCCGGTCTGGAGTTGAATATCGGGATGAATCGGGAAATAACAACCCCGCCCCCTTCATACAGCGCCGCTATGAAGCCCTGGCCCAGCTGGTTGATCGACATCACACCCGCATGTTGATGAAAAAACAGTTTCAATAAGTTGCTGACTAAGGGGGCAGATTTTCGCCCCCTTACATCAAATAGTCAGCCCAAGAGATTGGCTTACGATCCCAGTAGCTACTCGGTACCCGCCTTCCGAACCTTTGCTTCCTTTCGCGAGCTAAGCCCAACCATAGAAAACAACTCGGGCATCCTCTCTTTAAGGCCACCACCAATACGGGCCATAACTGATCTCAGGCGAGGGCGCTGCTTTTCAGTAAAAGGGATTGGCCGACAGCTTTGCATTGTCGCCAAGCCGATACGCGCAACAAACAGACTGGCTCCGACCCCCTGCCCCAAACGCACAGATACTGTGCTCAGCATGCTATCGCCAACAAGTTCCGGCCACATTTCACTGATCGCATACTCACTCGCGCCAGTGTAGGCGACCAAAGACAAAACCCTCTTGAACAAGCGCCATCGCACCACAAGAGACGGCTGCACGCCATAAATCTGCGCCACATCATCAATCATTCGCAGTGACTGCCTCAGGGCAACCAGAATATCGATACTGGCAAAAGGGCTCAGCCCAACCAGTGCACCAGTGCTCGTTGAGTGGCGCACGACTCTCCTTAGAGCTTCTTGGTCAAGGGCATTTAAGAAGGTAACCTCTAAATGCTCTAACAACTCACTGCTATCGTAATAGTCAGCTGCCTCATCTAGAACTCGATTGAGCAGTACACCTTGGGGCTTACCGGCAAAATGCTCCTGCAAATTGCGCCTGAATACTTGCGCCTCTTGGTGACTGCGGCAGTCTCGGGCCTCGGCAGCCATTGCCTGAGTTTTTTCAAGCTTGTTCAGTGGGCGCCCCGCTCGGAAAAACTCCCACACGGAACTACCAATGATTGCACTGAAGCCCGCCATCAAAACAGCCACAAAAAGTCCCAATCCCCAGTGTTTATCGACCGCCCATTGATAAAGTCCATAAAACTCCCATCCGACCACGACCACCACTACTGCAAGCACAGAGAGCACTGCTGGCTTTAGCCACTTAAACCGGAAAGTGGGTAGGCGCAACTCGGAGAAAGCAATCCGATCAGGAAGAGACTCTCCAGTGGTTATTGACCTAGGAATCTCCGCTGACTCATCCGCCAGCGGTTCCACCCGCGTTGCATCTCTGTGCGGGACCTCCTGTCCAGGCTCATCTAGCGACTCGATACGTGTTTCGCGACGGTACTCAGTATTTTTATCACTGTTAATCAAACCTTATCTCCCAACAGAAGGTTCAAAAGAGCATCCACCCGTATATGTGGAATATGTCCTGCCTGCATTCCCACTGGAGGCCGCAGCTGTGGTGGTGCAGCTCCCGCATAGTGGCTCCACCCCTGCTCTTCATAGGGTGCCTGGGCAAAAATTTCCGCATTCTCAAAACCCAAATACTGCCCTTCGAGGTCATAACCCATCAGCATTCTCCGTCCATTCTTCTGCCCCTCTCTAGAGCAGCGAACCGCGGCAATCGCCTCACTAAATACCGGCAAACCCCGGTGACGGGCATCGGAGAAAGTCTGTTGCAACTGCTGGCCTAGAAGCTGCCTCAAAGCATCGTGGTCGGCAGCAAGTACCTGATCGACTTTAGTCGCAGCAAAAAGGAGTCGATTAACCTTTGGGCGCCATAGCTTGCTTAAAAACCCCGATTCGCCATAGCGGAATGTATCGGCAATATGAGCAAATGCCAGACGCATATCTTCCAGGGACTGTTCACCAGCAAATAGAGTGCCAATCATATCTACCAGTACCAGTTGTCGATCGATATGTCGAAAATGGCTGTCTACAAAGGGTTTTACCTGCGTCTGTACATAGCGTTCGTAACGCGCCTGCAAAACCTTAAAAACACTACTCTCAGACAAAGCAGCTAACTGCCCAGCATCTAAACCACGCAAATCCAGGAGTGGAACTACCCCGTACGCCTCCTCGTCTAGCAGCGCTCTACCAGGCTGTAAATAACTGAGATTCAACTTGGTTCGGCAACTCAGGAGATAAGCTCGGTATTCCCCCCATAATTCGTCCAAATTTACTTCACTGGCATTCGCCTGGGGGGACAGTGCTGCCAGCTGAGCTGTCAAGCGGGGGGCCAGCATTGATCGCGCATCTGTAGAAAATAGGTGTGCTTGATGACGACACCACTCTGCATAGTCCATACGCAATAGCGGCAAGTCCATCAACCATTCCCCGGGGTAGTCACGCAACTCCACTACCAACGTCTTTCTACCACTACCCCGAAAACGGCGCCGGCTGCGTAAATGGATGTGTAACTCCATAGCCGAAGCATCTCTAGTGCTCTGTGGCCAACTAGGTGGCTCAGCCATCAGTGCCGACAGGCAGGTCTGATAGTCAAACGGCGCCAAACCAGAGTCCAGCGCTGGCTTCAACTCTGCCCCCAACAGATCGCCATTGAGTGCAGGGGCAAAACCAGGTAATTGAGACTTCTCCGGATTGCAGAGTTGGTATATCAGACTGGTGAGAAACGTGGACTTGCCAGCACTACTGAGCCCAGTGATACCGATACAGATGCGTCGGTCCAACAAGCGCTCGGCGGCCCAGTGGGATTTATCCTGGGCCTCTCGGCTCCAGCGCCGTAGCTTTTCTTTTAAATGTGGGCGAGATTGACTCTCGCGAGACATAGAATCTTCGCGGTCCAGCGACACACACTCTGTCACTTTGGGTTCCATATAAAGCTGACTTCCAGAAATGGGTATAGAGAGGACGATGGAGGCTCAAGAATGCCCCCAAAAAAGAAATAGGCGCACAGCCTTACTGACCGAACGCCTTAGATGCAAAGGGGGCTCAGGAGCCGCCGCTTAGTCGACCAGCGCTACGTCTCCCGACCCCATCACTGAGAAGGAGTCAGTTCCTGGCCGTTTCAAAACAATATCACCCGATCCCATTATTGAGCCGCTGGCATTATCGGCGCGCAGACTGCGGCCAATAAAATCACCTGAACCCATGAGGCGAACGTTCACATCGGCAACTCGCCCGCCAACCAACATATCGCCGGAGCCTTGTATCTCCGCAAGTAAACTCTCACCGGTAATAGTACTTATCTTCATGTCGCCAGAGCCTGTCACCGCTACTTCCCCTTTGACAGTCAATGCCTTGTTGAGGAATAAATCACCGGAACCAGTAACATACGCTTTCAAGGATTCTGCGGCGACCTTGTCGATATTGATCATTCCTGAACCTGTCACCCCCAAAGTTAGGCCTTCACTCTCAACACTTGAAGATCTAGCCTCACCAGAGCCAGTCACCTTAAGAGCCTCAATTTTAGGCATCGTCACTGTAAAGTTAACTTCATCTCCCTGCCCTCGGGATATGGTGACAAATCCAAAAAGGTTCTGGGTGTTTTCCTCAACGGATAACTCCAACCTTTCCCCTTTTACCTCAACTTTGACGTAGGGCATTGTGCTGACAGGGCCGACAGCGACAACTTCAAAACTGTCCCCCTGAATCAACTTCAAGTGAGAACTTCCCTTGAGAGACACCTGAGTGAACCCTTCCATATCGAAACGCTTAGTTTCCATTTCTTCTGCCTGGGCATTAGTGCAAAACGCAGCGACTGTAGCGAGGACTACTACCAGCGGGGCAAAGAGCGTCTTCTTCAAAATCATCATTAGAGGAATCTCATCGTTATTACCAGTTCATACCTATGTGACTCAGTAAGCGGGGGACTTGGATGCAGTGTCCCACAAATATTTTGGGGACACCATGTGACCAAGCAGTCTAAAAAATCAATCTTAACGTCCTAGCTGCACTCCGCCTCGCTAAAGCCCAGCTCCTTTAAGGATTGTCGAATCTTTTCCGCCTCATGTGCCAACTGCTCTGAAGAAGCAGGCTTTTGCTTAGAGAAGTCAAAGTCTGACAATTCATCTACGGGTATCAGGTGGATATGGGTATGTGGCACTTCAATCCCAGCGATCATCACGCCCACTCGCTTCGGTGAGTAAGTTGCTTTCAGCCCTTTCGCCACCTTTTGCGCAACCAGCATTAGATGACTCGCCAGCTCCTCCGGAACATCATCCCAATGATTAATTTCCTCAACAGGGATGACCAAACAATGACCAGCCTTAATGGGTGAAATGGTCAAAATAGCTACGACCTTTTCATCTCTCCAAATAAAATTGCCAGGTAAATCGCCATTAATAATCTGAGTAAAAATACTTGCCATAAATTATCTCAAAAGGTTGAAATTTATTATTTGGTGCAAGCGTGCAGTCTAACACCAAGAAGAAAAAATAAAGTGTAAAGGCTTAGAAAATACTTGCGCAAACATAGATTTTCTTCTTTGGCGAAATAAACCCCCAATATGTGACAACCTGTCGAACAGAATGACAATTTTCTTAAACCAAGTTGGCATACCGAAAGAATATGTCTTAGGCTCGTCACCAATTAATGTTGTACCGCCATTGAGCCAATGCACATTGTGCTTCTCGTTAACAAAATACTTTTTCGGCTCTGCGGATAAACTTTAAATCAGTGCCAACTGCTCACCGGGGGGAGAGATATGGAAAGCCTGTTGGATCAGGTCGGTGGTGCTAAATTTGTCAACCGTACAGTCAGTGAATTTTACGGTGCTCTCAGCCACCACCTTTCAGCCTACGAAACTTGTGATTTCCGCAAACAATTAAGTCGTCAAGCTCAGTTTTTGAGCCATGCGTTGTCATCTACACCGGAACCAGACCGGAGTAGTCGCGCCCGCTTTTTAGCCAGGGGGTTAAACCCAGAGCTATTCGATTCAATGCTGGAGTATTTCGAGGGTCGCCTAATGGAGTTGGGCTATCGCCCTGACTTCAGCACACAACTGGTTGCGACCGTAACCAATCTCTATGGCGGTTGTGAGCAGGACCTGTCAATAGCTTGCTAATCTTTATCAGCGGCGCGCACGCACAAGTTGCGGCGCGCCCGCCCTGTCAATACAATTGCGCTTCACAGCCTTTACCCCCCGTTTTATTGCGCAGCGGTAAGCGCTCATTCACATACTCTTTTATATCAGAGATTATTCATGAAGATTGCCAACCACACAGTTGTGGAGATCCACTACACCCTGAAAGATGCTGACGGAACAGTCATTGACTCCTCAGCCAATGGAGAGCCGCTCAAATATCTGCAAGGGGTTGGTAATATCATTCCTGGGCTTGAGCGCGAGATGCTGGAAAAGGCACCCGGTGATAAATTTACTGCGGTGATCGCACCAGAAGACGGTTACGGCGAGCAAAACCCGGAGCTGATCCAAACCATGCCGCGCAGTGCCTTTGGTGGTGTTGAAGAGTTATCTGTAGGCATGGCATTCCGTGCAGAGAGCACCGAAGGCCACCCGATTGAAGTGGAAATTATCGACATCGACGGCGACGAAGTCACTATCAATGGCAACCACCCCCTCGCCGGCGTTGAGCTGCACTTCGAAATTGAAGTTGTTTCTGTACGCGAAGCGACTGCCGAAGAAGTTGACCACGGTCACGTGCACTAATCCCATGATATGAAACGCCGCCAGCCGCGCGGCGTTCCCCCCTTCTCAATGTCATTGCCAAACAACATCATCCTGTTTGATAGCGTCTGCCACCTGTGCAACCGCTGGAGCCAGCTAATTCTCAAGCGCGATAGAGAGCAGCGCTTTACCCTGTGCCGAGTGCAGTCCAATGCAGGCCAGCACTTCCTTAAACAGCTGAACCTGCCGCTGGGCACTTACCAGACCATGATTTTGCTGGAACGACATGGTGGCACTTACCAATCCTTTTACAAAAGTGAAGCGGCACTGAGAATTGCCAGCCGCCTACCCCAACCCTGGCGTTCATTGGCCATTTTGCGCTACATTCCCCGCCCGGCAAGGGATTGGCTCTACGACTTGGTTGCCCGCAACCGCTATCGCTGGTTTGGTCAACGGGAGAGTTGCCTATTGCCGTGTGACGCTGACAAACAGCGGTTTTTGGAAGATGTACCTGAAGAGACCCCAGATGAGCTTGTCTGACCAGTATTTACAGCGATTTGGCGGCATTGCTCGCCTGTATGGCGATAAGGCCCTCGAAATTTTATCCTCTGCTCACATATTGGTTATCGGTATTGGTGGCGTAGGGAGCTGGACCGCAGAGGCCCTAGCGCGAAGCGGCATTGGTCAGTTGACGCTTATCGACTTGGATGACGTCTGCATCACCAATACCAATCGTCAGAGCCACGCACTCGCGGATACGGTAGGCCATATCAAGGTCGAGGTGATGGCAGAGCGCCTACGGCAGATTAACCCGGAGATTACAGTTCATACGGAAGAGGACTTTATCGCTAATGACAATTTCTCAGAGCTGATCAACCCCGATATACACCCTGTCGATGTGGTGATTGATGCAATAGATTCCGCCCGGGTAAAAGCCGCCCTGATCGCTTACTGTAAAGCCCGAAAAATACGCTTGATAACGGTTGGTTCCGCAGGAGGTAAGCGCTCCCCCGATCGCATTGAGTGCGCCGATCTCGGCCGTACAATTAATGATCCGATGCTGGCAAAAGTCCGCCAACATCTATACCGCTTTCATAACTTCCAGAAGAGTCGCAAGCGCCAGTTTGGCATCGATGCGATCTTTTCCACTGAAGCAATGGTATACCCGCAGCCAGATGGGCAAGTATGCCAACAGAAGAGCGCTATGCAGGACGGTGTTAAATTAGACTGCAGTGGCGGCTTTGGTGCGGCAACTATGATTACCGGCACCTTTGGGTTTTTGGCCGCCAACCGGGCCATCGAGCGACTTCTCCAGGCAAAAAACTAAGCCGGGGTTAAATGAGCCCTCAGCTGATCGCGGTAGCGCCTGCTCACCGGGATTAGCTGGCCGCCAACCAAGTGAATACGCGCATCACCGCTCTCCAGGGGTTCAATCTCCGCAATAGAGTCCAAGCGCACAATATAGGAGCGGTGGATGCGAGCGAATGATCCTGGATCCAAACGCTCCAGTAACTTGGTCATAGTCTCCCGCAGGGGGTAAATTCTATCGCCCAAGTGCAGATTGACATAGTTGCCAGCAGCTTCTACCCATTCGATATCCTGCACATTAACCAGAAATTCTTTTCCCAGCTTTTTCACCAGAAGACGCTCTGGCCTTTCTACTGGCTCAGCAGCATCTCCCTCATCTGGCTCTTCTAGTAAGCGCGCCTCACCCTGTAAACGTACCAACAAAAAGCGGTACAAATAAACAGAGCTTAAAAGAGCGGCATAGGTTTGAATATCTTTGAGATATTCATAGAAAAATTCTACAGCCCAGTTACCAAAGTTATAGGAACCATCATTGAGGTGGTAAATGACCGTCCTCATAAACACCATGCCGGAAACGTGGATCAAGGACCAAGGCAAAGTGAAAAATAAATGTATGGCCAAGCTCTGCCGAACTCTCCCCTTACGCAGGGGGGAATAATGATCAAGAAGCAATATCAGCGGAAATAAGATTGCGATCATTAGGATACTGGTTCCCTCCCACACCAGAAATTCCCATGGCTGAAAAATAGAACCCCAGCGGCGGTGATCAAAGTATGCCAAAGCGAACTGAACAAGCCACTGGCCGACAAAAAACAACACCCAGAACCCCACCTCAAACTGTCGCCGGTGCGTCAAATACTGCTGAACCGTCATTGCTCCTGAACCAGTATAAAAATTCATCGGCAGTCTACCCCCGATTCACCCCCAAAAACCACCACTGGCCCCTAATACCGCACAAACCGGCACTTTGGGATAGCTAATGGCAATTACTAACGGGAGCATAGCGAGCGACTAAAACAGCCTTGAACGACGAAACCTATGCATTCAATAACACAGAGACGCCACGATATTGACGCCCTTCGTGTACTAGCCTTTGGCCTACTTATTCTCTACCACCTGGGAATGGCCTATGTCGCGGAATGGGGGTGGCATGTAAAAAGCAGCTACCAAAGCGAGCCACTACAACTGGTAATGCTAGCGGTTAACCAGTGGCGGATGCCGTTGTTGTTCCTGATTTCAGGTGCAGCCAGCTATTTTCTCTTCCACAAGCTGGGCACTGGGGGGTACTTACTGAGAAGAATGAAGCAGCTATTGATTCCGCTGGCATTTGGAATGCTGGTGGTGGTTCCACCCCAGGCCTACTATGAAGCGCTAAGCAACGGCATTATTGAGCCTGGATACTTATCATTCCTGCTGAAGTACTTCTCGTTCAGCCCCTGGCCAGAGAATGCCTTTGCTGGAAGTGAGTTTGGCCTGACCTGGAACCATCTGTGGTATCTACCCTATCTGGCATGCTACACCCTGGCCCTTATTCCTCTAGCCCTGTGGTTTAAACACCAACGGTGGCTGGGCCAATTCATGGAGAATATGAAATCTTGGCAACTGCTAATTCTACCGCTTGTACCCATGATGGTGTACGGCCTGGTCCTATTTCCGCGCTTTGGTGGGATAAACTATGCCGTCGTCGACGACTGGTACACTCATGCCAGATTTTTTACTTATTTCTGCTGCGGCTACTTGCTGGTCAGCAGTAACGCCCCCTGGGAAATACTGGCAAGACTGCGCAATCGCTTGGTTATTGCAGCGCCCCTCACTTTCGCCCTATATCTATTATTTGATCGAGTACTACCTGATAGCAGTATTCCCGCCCCAAAAATACTGCTTTTTATTGTTATCTATACAAATCGATGGGTATGGCTCCTGGCTGTTTTAGCCTGCGCTTATCAATTTCTCAATAAGCAATTCCGTTGGTTACCCTATGCCACTGAAGCGGTTTATCCCTGGTATATCCTCCATCAAACCATTACCGTAATCGCTGTGTATCAACTGGGGCAACTCGCCCTGGGGGCCATCCTGGAGCCCTTGCTAGTATTATTAATCACTATTTTCGGCTGCTGGGCTTCATACGAATTTATCATCCGAAGAAACCCAGTTTTACGGCCGCTGTTTGGTTTAAAGCCTATTTCCAATATCGGGCCTATTGCGGTGGAGGCCCCCATACCCCGCTCCAGTTAAGTTAATGGGAGGTCTGCTCCACCAGATTCAAAGCACGTTGCAGCAATGCGTAAAAACCATTGCTGCGCGATTCACTTAAGTGCTTTCCGAGCCCCAGCTCAGCAAATAACAGGGAAAGATCTCTCTCCCTAATCTCAGTAGCCGTGCGGCCATCGATTTGTGAAAGTAATAACGCACCCAGGCCTTTTACAACCCGGCTGTCGCTTTCCAATCCAAAATAGTGCCTACCACCCTCTGTCCGGTGCGCTAACCAAGCTGCGGACTCACAACCCCGCACCAGGTTTTCCTCGGTACGTATCTTGGGCTTTCGGGCAATAGTTTTACTCCACAGCATTAATTCTCTATAACGTCCCTGCCAGTTGCGCTGGGAAACCAAACTCTCTAGCAATAACGAGGAAAAATCATCCCTGGCCCATTCATCACTCTGAATACTATCCCCCTGTTCAATTGACTTCTGGATCTCACAATACTCTTCCAGGGCCTGCAAAAAAGCCTGAATATCACTATCGGTATTGTAGGCTGCGACTGATGCTCGTACCGTCACCAAATCACCGCTCTCTTTACCTAACAACTGTGCACAGTGATGGCCGACTCTCACCGCAATATCGCGCTCATCTAGCCAATGCATTAAATCGGCAGCGCTACCATGAATAGGCACAAAAGAGACAATACCCAGATTGTGGCGCACTTGGCTGATAATTCTAAAATTGGGGGACGCTATCAGTTCGCGATGTATCCATCGCACCAATTTCTGCTCATGCGCCGCTATTGCGACCCTATCTTGCTGCTCAAGAAATTCCAGTGCCGCTCCAAGACCCGCTATTGCCGCCAGCGGAGAAGTGCCTGCCTCAAATTTGTGCGGCAAGCCTGCATAATGACTCGTTTCAAGTTCAACGTCGGAGATCATTTCTCCACCACCCAGCCATGGCGGCATAGATTCCAAAAGTGTTTCCCTGCCGTATAAGAAACCAATTCCTGACGGGCCATAAAACTTATGTGCTGAGGAAACAAAAAAATCACAGCCAATTTTCTGCACATCAATCACTTCATGAGCTGCCAACTGGGCGCCATCAACAATCCACATCAAGTGCTTTCTGCGCAGCAATTGCCTCACCGCAGCCAGGTCCGGACGCAATCCGAGTGCGTTGGAACCGCCGGTCAGGGAAACAATTCTTGTGCGCTCATTCAGCACTTCTCCCAGGCGATCAAATTCCGGGATACCCGCTACATGGGGTACATAGCGCAAACTCAAATTGAATCGCTTGGCCGCCATCTGCCAAGGGATAATATTTGCATGGTGCTCCGCTGTTGAGATGACAATTTCGTCCCCAGCCTGCAGCTCACTGCACAGGCTGTGCGCCAACAAATTCAATGCCTCAGTAGCACCGCGACAAAATACAATTTCCCTTGTGCTGGCAGCATTAACAAACTGTGCCGCTTGGCGACGCACTCGCTCCACCATTTCTGTAGCCTTACGCGCCAGACGGTGACTGGAGCGGTGCGTATTGGCATTGCTGTGCACATAGTAATCGCGTACAGCATTAATCACTGCCTCTGGCTTCTGCGTCGTTGCAGCATTATCCAGGTATACCAACTCCTTATTCTCCTCTTGAGCAAAGAGGGGAAATGACTGCCTGAATGATTCAGCGGAAAAACTCATAGGGAAAATAACTTCTCAGTATTTCGACAGGTAGCATTGGCGATTTCCCGCACGGAAACTCCCCGCAAATCAGCCAGTGCTTGTGCAATTTTAGAAAGGTTTTCAGGGCTATTACGCATACCCTGCTGACCTGAAAGGGGCATATCCGGGGCGTCCGACTCAAGCAGTAAACTCTCCAGCGGCGCACGTGACACAGCCCGTCGGGTTTTCGCTGCCCGTGGGTAAGTAATTGTTCCACCGATACCCAGATAGAAGCCGCGCTTCCAGTACTCTTGCGCCATTTGCTCACTTCCACTGAAAGCGTGGATCACACCTCCCCAGGGGAGCTTGAATTGCTTTAACAGTCTCAGGAGTTCATTGTGGGCCCGGTGAACATGCAGAATAATCGGCAGTTCATGGTTACTAGCAATCTCCAAATGAAGCTTGAGAATATCTTCCTGCTTATTCAAGTCAGTGCCGATAGAGGCATCCAAGCCACACTCTCCAACAGCGACACATGAGTATTTCTCAAGGCTCTCACTAAGCCGTACTCCCAACTCCATCAGGTTTTCCCGCCAACGGGAATCTTGCGGGATTTTCTTCACCCACCAAGGGTGAACACCAGCAGCCATCATCCAACCGGGCTGTTCCGATACCAGAGCGCCCAACGACTGCCACTGAGCCTCGCAAACGCCGGGGATAATGACCCTATCTATTCCGGCATTGAGACATCTTTGCCACACCTGGTCCCGGTCCAGAGAAAAAACCTCAAAATCAAAGTGGCAATGACTGTCTATAAATTTCACTTGTGATACCCATTATTCGCGCGCATATTAGCATGAAGTCGCCTTTTCCTCTGGTACACCTGTGATTGAATCTCTTTTGCCGATCGCCCTTTTTGCTTTCTCAGCCAGTATTACACCGGGCCCTAATAACCTGATGATTATGTCCTCAGGACTCAATCACGGCATCTACAGTTCAACACCTCACCTACTGGGAATTTGGCTGGGATTTCCCGCCATGGTGGTTGCCATTGGCTTGGGACTGGGAACCGCCTTCAATCACTTCCCTTTTCTGCATGAAGTTATTCGCTGGGCAGGCATTGCCTATTTACTCTACCTGGCATGGATAATTGGTTCGACCCGGGAAATGGGTTCTGGAAATTCAAGCCAACCCCTGAGCTTTACCCAGGCGATGGCTTTTCAGTGGATCAATCCCAAAGGCTGGATTATGGCCACTGGAGCACTGGCTGCTTTCACCAGTCCCGGCACAGAAATATGGTCGGGAGTTGTTAAGGTTGCACTGGCATTTATCACCATTGGCGGGCCTTGTGTTGCCATTTGGCTATTCTTTGGCGTTGGGCTAAAACGGTTCCTGACTGAACCACGCTACTTGCGAAGCTTTAACATTGCTATGGGATTGTTGCTTGCTGCAAGCGTTATCCCCTTGGCGCTCGAGGGGCTTACCCCCTTTGGCGCAGCCACCTGAAAGGTCTCTTCAACAGCTTAAGCTCGGGAGCCTTCAACTCCCGAGGCGCTCAGAGTTAGGAAAAACTAGCGAGACGCAGCCTGGAAACGGCTTACTGCACGAAGCTCGGCTGAGTCCTGTAACCAAACAATATCTTCAGCGTCTACTTGCTGCCCTGTTATCCCTGATAACTGATCACTGAGTACTTCTAGTCGGGTATTCTCATCGACGCCCTCCACCGGAAGTCGGATCCAGACCTGCCCCTCTTCGTCTGTAACCTCCGCAGGTGCCCCCTGGTCAGTACTGCTTAAATGGCGATCAAACACCGAACTATGCCCTGGCGGCAAATAAATGGTGCCATTGGTAATATCGACAGCGAAAGCCACTATGCCCGGCAGCAAGCCAAATAGCAGGCCTGCGCCGTCCAAGATTACGACCGCAGGATCAACTCGCCCACCCGCCTGCCCTTTGCGCTCCGGGTACAGGAAATAGCCACAGGCGCTCAGATTCATCACTGTTACAAGCGCAGCGGATGCCACGATACTTCGTCTAATCACTCTATTCATGGTGTCACCTCTCACGAAAGCCCCCTATGCGGAGCTATTACTTGCTCTTTCTATTCCCACTAATGCCATGGGATCTATTCTCTATCTGTACAAATTCACGTCAGATAGCCCTGAGACAAAAAGATCATCAAATTTACGCCGATCGAAACGTTCGTACAACATCAAGCAGGCTCGATTGCCTAAACTTTAACCAGCACTTGCTGCGGGATGTTAAGGAGATTTACTAATTTCTGACAGTGTGGAGTGACGCACTTGTGATCTGACCGGGCAGTAAGCAGTCGCCTGGGGTCCGACACCGGAAATTTCAGGGAGCAGTAGTCGTAGCAGGTGCCGCCAGGGATTGGCTAAAGCACGGTATCCTTATCGATGCCGTGCTTTTCTAATTCACTAAATAAAGGAGATTTCGTCCTATCGCACCCAAAATTGGCGAGATCCCCTACCTTTCTTCCTGGAAAATTCCCCCTACCGCTGTATCCTGCGCCCAAGAACAAGAGTGGAGCTCTCTACATGTATATCAGCAGCGCCTTTGACAGCGGCAATATCGAAGTTATCAATACCGACAGCAATCCAATTGAGCTAGCAATCCGTCAGGACAACAATTCTGACTTCTATCAATGGTTTCACTTTCGTCTGGAAGGCGATATTGGCACCAGCTATCCCTTGCGCATCGTTAATGCCGGCAAATCCGCCTACCCGGAAGGCTGGGAAAACTACCGCATCTGTGCCTCTTACGATCGTCAAAATTGGTTCAGAATTGGCGCCAACTACGACAGCAATACCCTGGACTTCACTGTAACCCTGGATGAACCCAGCATCTATCTCGCCTATTTTGCCCCCTACTCCTGGGAACGCCACCTGGACCTGCTCGCTTGGGCGCAGAGCCACGACCTGGTCAAACTGCAAACTCTGGGTAAAACCCTTGATGAGCGCGATATGACCATGCTCACGGTTGGCAACGCCGACACCGCGAAACATCGTGTTTGGATGATTGCCCGCCAACACCCAGGAGAGACCATGGCGGAATGGTTTGTCGAGGGCTTCCTGGAAACTTTGCTCGACCATGCCAATCCTACTGCGCAAAGCTTGCTGGCAGATACCGTATTTTATGTAGTACCCAATATGAACCCCGACGGCAGCGTTCGCGGGCATCTGCGCACTAACGCTGCGGGCGCCAACCTGAACCGTGAGTGGCTCAACCCCACAATGGAGCGAAGCCCGGAAGTCTTTTTGGTCAGGGAGAAAATGTTGGAGCTAGGAGGGGATATCTTCCTGGATATTCATGGTGATGAAGCCCTGCCCTATAACTTTGTTGCGGCTTGTGAAGGTATTCCCGGCTATGACGAGCGCCACGCCAAGTTGGAAGAGACATTTAAGCAAGCTTATGAGGCCATCAGCCCCGACTTCCAAACGGAGCATGGATATGAGCTGGATAAACCCGGCGAAGCAAATTTGACAATTGGTACCGCCTGGGCTGGACATCAATTCCGCACCCTGGCTCTAACATTGGAGATGCCGTTTAAAGACAATGATGACCTTCCCGACTTAATCGAAGGATGGTCCCCGGCGCGAAGCCAACAACTCGCTCGCGATATTCTTTTCCCAATTCGCGAAACGCTAAAAACTATGTCTTAATCAGCCCAAAAGCCCCTAGCTTAAAGAGCCAAGGGGCTTTTGCCGACCAAAACTTAGTAAACAGGCTTTTCTATAAACCAAGCTATATCGATATAATTAGTCTGCTGACGGCTAATCTCCCCGCTTTCAGTATCCAACCAAATTACATCCAGCTCCCCCGAAGAACTTAACTTCGCTCCCCATACCACACTGTTTGAAGTAGGTGGAACCATACCTAATTTTGAAAATTCATCTGATCCGAGATGATGAGGCAACTGCGCTGTAATTTCTCCCCCATTAGATATATGGGCAACAACAGGTATTGCTTGCTCTGCCTCAATAACTGTTCTCTTTTCAGTCTCGGTATTAACACTACCTAACCAACTAATTCGTACTGCTAACCTTCTGCGTATAGCATCCAATAGATTAGAGATCCCTCCAGCAATAACCCTTCCACTATGGTCTTTCTGAAAAGCAACTTCCCAGTTTCGTTTTGGGGGAGCAGTGAAACACCAAACTGAATGTACACGGTCGCTATCTACCCTATTAGAGTGCTCAAAACGCCCTAGTAAAATACCTCGGCTATCTAGTAAACCGTGCCACCGTCCAAACTCAGAAGAAAGCTCTATCCTTGTATCATGAATTCTAGGAATCTGCCGATGAACAGACTGAACTTTTGTTGCCACTTCTCCAGACATAACAGTTGTAAACTGCGCATCAGACCAATGTGTAAGATCAGATTCTTTATCTCCATTAAAATCCAAATCCCACCCTACTCGCATTGGCACTCCACTTAAGGCAACTCTGGATAGTTCTTTTTTAGAGCCCGCCACTACCACACCATCAAAGTCGACTTCCAAAATAGGATCGTTACAGCTTGCCATCTGTTCGGCATTAACCTCAATCGCCCTTGCTAAAAAGAAAGTCAAAAGTAGCCAACTTTTACTTTTCATCACTATCACCCATGCATACTTTATTTGCCGTTGTCGCCTTTAAATGTTACCCACTAAAGAGCTGCTATATTTATACCCCAGCAGTAAGCCCCCTTATCTAAAGAAGGGATAAAAGCAGCATTTTATGAGCTGAATTGACTTTCTACGGCTAATTTACGTAAGCCTTTACCCTTTTTCTTTTGCCATTTTCAATAAAGCAAGCACAACCAAAAAAAGAAGAAAAGTAAATACAACCAACCCCCACATCACCGACTGAAAAGCCTGGGCAAAAGCCTCATTAAACATGTTAGCGATGCGACTGTGCAGAGCAGCAGACACCCCCATTGCGCCACGCTCTATCCTTTCAGGATTAATCAGCAATGCATCGATATATTTTTCCAGTACACTGGTAATCTGCACCCCACTTTCCTGCAATTGATTTAGCAAACTCTGTTTTTCCATTATCCGGAATACAGTACCCACTACAGCCAGTCCAAGTGCTGCGCCTATGTTTTGTATGCCCCACAACATTCCGGTTGCTATACCTGCACTATTAGGCGGCAAAGCGCCAATAGCGATTGGCGCTGTCGCACTAAATACAAACCCCCAAGCCACACCAAAAGGTATAAAAGCCAGCAAAAGCGTTGAAAAATTGGTATCCACTGAGAATTGCGTCATTACGATTGCCGCAATCAAAATACATATGACACCAATTAAGATTGGAGCCGCAGGTGCGGAATTAGCTGCCATTCTGCCCGCCACAGGAGATACCAAAGCCATTACCAAGGTAATAGGGAGCAAAATCAAGCCGGACATTACCGTTGTATCCTGACGCACAATATGCAAATAAAATGGCAACAAAAAGAAAGCAGAAATGAGAAATATCAACAAGCTGAAATTAGTTAAAATACAAGCGGAAAATAGCGAATTCTTAAAATAGGCAAAATGGATCAACGGTTGCTCCAGTTTTCGCTCAACACGAAAAAGGGCAACAAAACTCAATATAGAAATAACCAACAACAACAGTATCGGCCAGCTCAACCAACCCACTTGCGCCCCTTCAACTACTAACACCACTAGCGAACCCACACTAAGAGCAAGAAGTATCATTCCACGCCAGTCAATATAACTTTTTTCTTTATCTAAATTTTGCGGGCTCCGCATTACAAAAAGGCCAAACACCATACTAACCAACACAAAGGGGATATTAATAAAAAAGATCGACCTCCAAGACAAATACTCACATAGGACCCCACCCAACACCGGACCAAGAGCAAAGCCGACAGCCAATACCGACATCCACCATCCCATTGCAAATCCGGCTTCTTTTTCTACAAAAGTGTGGGACAGCAAAGCAATATTATTCGGCACGATTATGGCAATGGAGACACCTTGAAAGGCCCGCCAGACAATTAACCAAAGTGGATCCTCAGCCAATCCCGCGAAAAGGGAGCTAACTGCAAGTAATACCCATCCAATATTGAGCATCTTCAGGGAGCCCACAATATCCCCCAATCTCCCCATACTGGCCATCAGGATACATAGCATCAACATAAATATATTCATAACCCACTGGGTTTGAATAAAGGATGCACCTAAACTTTGCTGGATTGTCGGCAGTGCAATACTGACAATGGTGTAGTCCAACCCCAATATAAAGGTGGCTGGAAAGGAGCCAAGCAAAACAACCCACTTATTCATTAGTCGCATAATTCCCCTTATGCAGCTTGTTAATTAAAGCAAGGAAAGATCCTGAATAATTTATCGGCATTTATTGCTGAGAGAGCTACACAACCCATCCATTAACAATAGAATTATGATGCTGCCAGAAAACAACAAGAAACCAACCCTCATCACATAGACAAAAAAGTCCAATTCGTAGTAAAAAGCAAAAATAATAAAACGGTACCTTAAGGCACCGCACACTAATAAAAATTAAAAAATATTCACTAGCGTCTACTGCAAAGGTAGCGTATCTACTCAGTCCGGAGAAAAATAATGAAACACACTATCAGACAGATGATCCTATCGATTCTATTTGTACTTTCCTTCGCCTCTCCCCCCCTTTGGGCCGATAGCATTTCTGATTTCCAAAACAGCTGGACAGGCACAGCCTTGGATCTACAGCGTCAAATAGACAACCACACTCCCATGAGTGAAAACAATATTTTGGGGACACACAATTCTTACAACTCAGAAGTGTATCGCGCCTGTAACTTCTCAGTGGGATGCCGCTACCTGGACCCTCAACAGGAGCATTCCATAAAAGATCAATTGCGTATGGGAGCTCGCTTTATAGAGCTGGATGTCCATTGGACAACGAAAATGGAGAGCCTTTTTTCCTACCCAAAAAGATTACTTCTGTGCCATGGGCTCTGCAGTATCAATGACAAGTATGCGACTGAAGGATTTAACGAAATAAAGGACTGGCTAAATGACAGCGCCAATCAGGACGAAGTCATCATTTTATATATCGAGGACCACTCTGATGGGCGCCATCAAGATCTCTACAACCAAATAACCGATCGATTCGGGGATAAGATTTTCTACAGCGGCGGCTGCCAGAGTATTCCCAGCAATCTGACAAAAAATGATGTGCTTGCTGCAGGGAAACAAGTCGTCGTATGGAAAGATAGCGGCTGCTCTGGAAATGGTGACATGAAGAACATGGCCTTCACCGGATTAGGGGAAATCGGTCGAGTGTGGGAAGACAGCACCACTATTGGCACCATAGGGGAAATTTTTAGCGGTGGTATTGAGCGAATCACAGCCGATGATGTTCGCAATGGCTTTGCTATAGGTCACAACATAATCAATCTCGATAATATGAATACGACTGATGGCCGCATCGCTGCAGCTATTTGGTCATGGGATCAGAATGAGCCAAATAACTTGAACAATGAGGACTGCGCCATGCAGTGGGGCAACGGACGCTGGAATGATGCCAACTGCAGCAACCAATATAGCTTCGCATGTAAGAACACGGCTGACGGTAGCTGGCTGGTCAGCGCCTCCACAGGCCCATTCTCTTATGGTGCCGGGGTGTGCCAGGCACTGGGCAATGACTATGTGTTTTCCGCCCCCACCAATAGCCAGGACAACCAAGCCCTTAAAAGCGCCAAGGAAACCACTGGCTATGACAAGGTGTGGATTAACTATCAGGACCAGATAACTGAGGGCCACTGGCAGCACAATTAACCTCAAAAATCTCGACTTGAGGATTTAGGCTGGATAGGAGGCTAAGCCCGAGCCTCCTATCCAAGGCGAGTTTTATTGAACCCTCTCAAACACAAACCCTGTCACCATATTCAACTAAAATATCAAAACGGGAATATAGCTCCGGGCCTAGTCACACTCTACTCTCAACTGATCGCTGATATGTCGTTAGTTAAGACAAGATCAGGCATAATCTGCCTCCTAACAAGACTGTCAGGACAAAATTATGCGAATTCCTACTACCTGGCGCCGCCTTGGCTTGGCTATAGCCATCGGCGGTGTTATCAGCGGTTGTAGCAAGGGCAACGAAGAAGTCAGCTCACAAGCGCACTCCCATAAAGAACATATCGAGCACGGCACTGAAAAGCTCAATTTGGAAGCCGCTGAGAAGGCTCAAATTGATATTGTCGCTGCCGACCTGCACAAGCATGTCGCCGTATTGGCCTCCGATGAATTCGAAGGCCGCGCTCCCGCCAGTAAAGGTGAGGAGCTGACGGTAAACTATCTGGCAGAGCAATTTAAGGCGCTCGGACTTACCCCTGGTGCTGTAGATTCCGACGGTAACCCCAGCTGGTTCCAGGAAGTCCCCATTGTAGAGATGGATATTCAATCCACCCCCCTTACTATTCAGGGCGAAGGTGTAGGCCAGGTTCTAAAACCGATTGACGACATGGTCGCGTTTACCCAGCGCCAAACCAGCGCATCCAGCCTTAATGAAAGCGAATTGGTTTTTGTCGGTTACGGCATCGTAGCTCCAGAAAACAACTGGAATGACTACGCAGGTCTGGATATGGAAGGCAAAACCGCAGTCATTCTGGTGAATGACCCCGGCTATGCCACCCAAGATGAGGCTCTATTCAATGGCAATGCCATGACCTACTACGGTCGCTGGAGCTACAAGTTTGAAGAAGCTGCCCGTCAGGGCGCCGCAGGGGCCATTATTATCCATGAGAATGGTGCTGCCGGTTACCCCTGGGAGGTAGTGAGCGGCTCCTGGTCTGGCGCCCAGGTAAGCCTTGAAGCAGAAAACAAGAATATCGATCGCGTGGCGATTGAGGCCTGGATCACCAACCAGGCAGCGAAGGATCTGTTCCAGGCGGCAGGTCTCGACTTGACCGAAGAAATGGCAGCTGCAAAGGCACCGGGATTCAAGCCTAAGTCACTGGAACTCAAAGCCAGCATCGAACTCAGCAACAGCCTTGAGAAGTCCAACTCTCGCAATGTTATTGCTAAGTTACCCGGCAAAAAGTACGCAGATGAAACCATTGTTTACACTGCCCACTGGGACCACTTAGGGGTCAACAAAAACGCTTCTGGCGAAGACCATATCTTCAATGGCGCAGTGGACAATGCCACCGGTACCGCTGGACTACTTGCTCTTGCAGCCCAAGCAGCAAAAGAGGATCAAGCTGATCGCTCCCTGGTATTCGTCGCAGTAACTGCTGAAGAGTCCGGTTTACTCGGCTCCAAATATTATGCTGCTAACCCTGTTGATCCTCTGGAAAAGACGGTTGCCGGCTTTAACTTCGACGCTATGAATGTCTTGGGCCCCACCAAAGACATCACCGTCGTAGGCTTCGGCAGCAGCGAGCTGGAAAATCTCTTAGAAGCAGCCGCCAAAAAGCAGGGCCGCTATCTGGCTGCTGAAGAGCACCCGGAACGCGGCTACTTCTATCGCTCAGATCATTTCAGCCTGGCAAAAGAAGGCGTGCCAATGCTGTATTTTGATTCTGGTAGCGAAAACCATGAGCACGGCCGGGAGTGGGCACAATCTAAGGACAAGGAATATCTCAGCCAGCACTACCACAAGCCCGGAGATGAATACGACCCCAACTGGAACCTGAAAGGCGCCGCTATGAATTTGCAGCTGGGCCTACAATTGGGCCTGAAGCTGGCAAACAGCCGCGACTGGCCCAACTGGTATGAAGGCAATGAGTTCCGCGCTATTCGCGACGCCAGTGCCGAAAGCCGCAAATAACCAAGCAGGATAAACATCCCGCTTTTCCTTGGTGGCACCTCCTCGGTGTCACCAAACTTCCCTCCCCAAACATCAACCCTGCATTAGCTGCAGGTGCCTCTCCGTGAATCGAAACCAATAAAAAAGCCCCACTGTCTCCAGCAGGGCCTTTTATGCGGTTGAACTCTTTAGCTAAATAGCGACTTAAGCAGCGCTAGTAGCCTCAAGCTTTTTCAACTCTTCATCGCGAAGTTCACGGCGCAAGATTTTGCCCACATTAGTTTTGGGTAAGTCCTCACGGAACTCAACATGCTTCGGCACTTTATAAGCCGTCATATGCTCACGGCAGTAGGCGACAACTTCATCTTCGGTCAAAGATGGATCAGCCTTCACCAGGAAGAGCTTCACCTGCTCACCACTTTTCTCATCCGGGATACCGATAGCGGCAGCTTCAGTGACCTTCGGATGCGCGCTGATCACGTCTTCAATCTCATTGGGATATACATTGAAGCCGGACACAATAATCATGTCCTTCTTGCGATCTACGATTTTGATGTAACCATCATCCTGAATAACGGCCATATCGCCGGTATTCAACCAACCTTCACTGTCGATGGTATCCGCTGTCGCTTCCGGACGCTGCCAGTAGCCTTTCATCACCTGAGGTCCGCGCACGCACAGCTCGCCAGGAGAGTTGTTTGGCAGGTCATTGCCATTCTCATCGACAACCTTGACCTCGGTACCGGGAACAGGAACACCCACTGTGCCCAGCTGAACACCATCAGTAGGGTTAAATGAAACAACCGGGGAGGTTTCAGTCATACCGTAACCTTCCATGATCATACAACCGGTCATTTCCTCCCAGCGCTTAGCCGTATCGCGAGTTAACGCCATGCCACCAGAAGCTGTTGAGTGCAATTTGCTGAAGTCCAGTTCAGCAAAATCCTTGTTGCGCATCAGGCCATTGAACAGGGTATTGAGCCCAACAAATCCGGTGAAACGCAGGCCTTTCAGCATCTTCACAAAACCCGGAATATCCCTCGGGTTGGGTACTAACAACGAGTGGTTGCCCGTGGAGAAAAGGCACATGCAGTGGATGGTAAATGCGTAGATATGGTAAAGAGGCAAAGGTGCAATATAGAACTCCTCACCTTCTTTCATACCACTGGCAAATGCGATACGAACCTGCTCCATATTCGCAACCAGATTGCCATTAGTCAGCATTGCCCCTTTGGCAACCCCGGTAGTACCGCCGGTATACTGCAGAACCGCAATATCTTCTTTGGTGCGCTCAACATCCTTATGAGGACGCTCAGCGCCTTTTGCCATTGCATCGCGGAAGCTAACTTCATTGGCAAACGAAAATTCGGGCACCATTTTCTTAACGTACTTCGCCACACTGTTGATCAAGGTACGCTTCAGCGGACTGTGCAGATCCGCAATCTCAGTAACAATAACTTGTTTTACATCGGTTTCAGCAACCACCGCAGCAGCGGTATCGGCAATATTCGCCAGTACGACCAGAGCCTTGGCCCCTGAATCATTCAGCTGGTGCTTAAGCTCGCGCTGCGTGTACAGCGGATTGGTATTTACTACAACCAGACCTGCGCGCAGTGCACCAAAAACAACTACTGGGTACTGCAACACGTTGGGCAGCTGGACAGCGATGCGATCGCCGGGCTTCAAGTCGGTATGATTTTGTAAATAAGAGGCGAATTTTCCACTCAGCGTGTCAATATCATTGATTGAAAGTGTACGCCCCAGGCATGTGAAAGCCGGCCGGTCACCGAATTTGGCGCAAGCGCCTTTAAAGACATCAAGTATGCTGCGATCAATGTCCAACTCTCTTCTCCCATTCCTGATTGTTGTCGTCGCTTGCCCACACCTTCCGTCTCCATAGGCGAAAGCTGCCATATCTCTTGGCGAGCGAGAATTTATTTATTGTTTGTAGTATCTTTGAGACGGTGAAAAAGAAGGGTTTAAAACCTCTCTTTACCGATCTCCCTCTTCACTATTTGCAGGAAATAAACCTGCCAATGCTGCGGCCAATTCGCGATTTCCAGAATATTGAACATCCCCCAAAAGGAAGGCGTGACGCCCACTTAATTGACCGTCCAATATAGCACTGAGAGTGCTGTTTTCCATTTCCAATGTTAGTTCTGGATTATCAGTCTGACCAAATTCGGAAATCACTTTGTAATTTTTAGATACTTCGGTGACATAAACATAGAAGTCACAGGCATCTGGCAGCCGGAACTGTACCCGAGCCAGCGGGTACGAACAAGCTAAGTGACACAGGCGCTCTTGAACTGAATCCGGCAATTGCATCGGAAATTCTCCGTTTAAGCCGCTTTATTACTCACAAAAAAACCGCCGGCATTTGCCGGCGGTTTTCATTTCAGAGCGGGATCAGAATGCAAAATGCTCGGCATCCAATTCCATCAAGTTGCCTGCTCCACTCAACATGGACGTTGCGTGGCTGGAAGTGCGAGGAAGGATACGCTCGAAGAAGAAACGCGCGGTAGTAATTTTCGCCTTGTAGAAATCTTCTTCTCCAGTGCCCGCTGCCAGTTTTTCATTGGCAACTTTAGCCGCCTGTGCCCACAGGAAGGCCAGCACGGTGTAACCGGAGAACATCAGGTAATCTACAGAGGCAGCACCGACTTCGTCTGGGTTTTCCATAGCTTTGCCGCCAACGTGCAAGGTCAGGTCGCCCCACTGCTTGTTAAGCTCTTGCAATTTAGCAACGAAAGGCGCCAGTGCTTCGTTATCAATTTCCGCCTGGCAGAATTTGTGAACCTGCTTGGTGAAACCGCGCAGCAATTCACCCTGGGTCATCAGAACCTTACGACCCAACAGGTCCAGAGCCTGAATACCAGTGGTGCCTTCATAGATAGTGGAGATACGCGCATCACGTACGTTCTGCTCCACGCCCCACTCGGCAATATAACCGTGGCCACCGAAACACTGCATACCCAGGTTGGCAGATTCGAAACCAGCTTCTGTCAAAAATGCTTTTGCAATCGGCGTCAGGAACGCCAGCATATCGTCAGCGGCTTTCTTCGCGTCAGCATCGCCTTTGTGAGTGATATCAACCAGCTGTGCGCACTTAACAACCAGCATACGACCACCTTCAGAGAAGGCTTTCTGGGTCATCAGCATGCGGCGCACGTCAGGGTGAACAATAATCGGGTCAGCCGGGCCTTCCGGGTTTTTCACGCCGGACAGAGAACGCATTTGCAGGCGATCTTTTGCATAAGCCAGAGACTTCTGGAAACCGATCTCGGAGTGAGCCAGGCCTTGCAGAGCAGTGCCCAGGCGCGCAGTGTTCATAAAGGTGAACATATAGCTCAGGCCTTTATTCTGCTCGCCGATCAGGAAGCCTTTAGCACCGTCAAAGTTCAGCACTGCAGTGGCGTTGCCGTGAATACCCATTTTGTGCTCGAGGGAACCACATACCACACCGTTGCGCTCACCAGCAGAGCCGTCAGCGTTCGGCAGGAACTTGGGTACGATAAACAGGGAGATACCCTTGGTGCCAGCAGGTGCGTCTGGCAGGCGGGCGAGTACGATATGAACAATGTTGTCAGTCATGTCGTGCTCACCGGCGGAGATAAAGATCTTGGTGCCGGTAATCGCGTAGGAGCCATCGTCATTTGGCTCGGCCTTGGTGCGCAGAATACCCAGATCGGTACCACAGTGAGGCTCGGTCAGACACATAGTGCCAGTCCAGCTACCTTCAACCAGCTTGGTCAGGTAAACCTGCTTCTGCTCTTCAGTACCGTGCTCTTCCAGGGTGTTCATGGCACCGTGGGACAAACCGGGGTACATGCCCCAGGACCAGTTGGCGGTGCCAACCATCTCGCTCATGATAGTGCCGAGCGAGGGCGGCAGGCCCTGGCCACCGTACTCAGGATCGTGAGGCAGTGCAGCCCAGCCACCCTCTACAAACTGCTGGTAAGCTTCTTTAAAGCCTTCCGGGGTAGTAACTTCACCGTCTTTCCAGGTGCAACCTTGCTGGTCGCCAATTTGGTTCAGCGGTGCAATAACGTTTTCACAAAACTTTGCACCCTCTTCCAGGATGGCATCCACGACATCAGGAGTAGCCTCCTCATATCCAAGTGACTCATAATGCTTTTCTGAGTCCAGCATCTCGCGCATTACGAAACGCAAATCACGCAGTGGCATTTTGATATCGGTCATCCTGATAACCTCAATTCGCTTATGTTTGGGACCGGAGGCAAAACCATCCAGTCATATTTATGACTAATTTCTAAGATTGGTTCATCATAGTAGTAAGCGAGCAGCCCCCTCTATGGCCAAACCCGTCCAAAGCGGTGACAAATCGAGGCGAGAGGATGAAAAAAGGTGACTGGCCTAGTCAAATATCCAGGCCAGCTGCAGCGCGACCACCCCGGCGATACTCGCCTGGCGTAATTCCCGTCCATTTTTTGAAGGCGCGGAAGAAAGCACTGGATTCATCGAACCCAAGCATCTCTGCGATCTGCCCATTGGAAAGATCCGGGCAGCTGAGGTAGTGAAAAGCCGCTTCCATCCGACATTCGTCTTTGAGCTTCTGGTAGGAGGTACCCTCCTGCTGAAGGCGACGTCGCAACGTGGTGACCGACATATTGAGCCTCTCCGCCACCGCCTCAGCGGCAGGCATGGACTCACTCACGTCCCGGTTCAAAATGGTTTTCACTTTGGTCTTGATACTATTGGCACTGCCGTCGCTAATCACCAGGTGGTAAGGAGCGGTGCGAATAAAGTCCTCAACCATCTGCGGGCTTTGCACCACAGGGTATTCCAGGTAGCGGGTATCGTATTCGAGCGCATTAAACGGCTGCTCAAATAACAACTCATTGGCCTCACTCTGCGCGAGACTGCGAAACTCTTCTGGGCAAGCAAATGAAAAGTGCAGCCTGGCCAGCGGAATCTCCCGCCCTGCCAGCCAGCAATAAAACCTGTGCCAAACCGCTAAGGTTGTACGCACCACACTGGGGCTCGTGTTATTCAGCAGCTGCTCAAATTCGCCTTTGCCCAGCGAACTGATCCCGCAAATTTCAACCCGCTCGCGCCCATGGCCACCTTCTCCGAGTACCGGCTTCACCTTAAAACCTCGGCAGATTTCCATAAATTCGGCACAGAGCGTAATCGCCTGGCGGAGGGTTGCACAATTCACCACCGCCAGACACAACAAGCGAAAAGACCCGGAACGGACCCTTCCACCGCTAAGCATGCCAAACCACTCATTTTGCGCCAGCCACATCACGCGCTGGTACAAGCGGCCGTACTTCACTGCTGAAAATGCGGATACGCCCTGCAATTCAGACTCATCGATATCGACAGAAGCTAAAAGCTCCTTGCGATCACACCCATGCTTGGTCGCCTCTTCGAGCAGTCGCTCGAGGTAGGCGATAGGGATGCGAATATCCTCTTCCGTTGACGCCATCTATTATTTACGCCTGCGCAACCAATTCAATAAAGCCCCGCACCCAAACGCCAGAGCAATGATGACAAGCAATATCACCAACAGAAGAATGAAATAGGTGACAACATCCTTAACGGGCAGGTCCCAGCTGTAGACTGCCGCCACTACAAAGGCGACACAGGCGAGGACACTGGTAATAAAGGAGCGGCGACTTCTTTTAGCCATGACGATCTGGATACATTGATTTTCAAAACAGGTGAGACTGCCACATTTTGTGGCGCTACCATTGTATTGTCGGCACCCAGTACCGACGCGGCGTCGAATCGTGAGGGATTGGCCGGTTCCTGTCAACGCCGCAGGAGGCACCAATGAGCAGAAGAATGCTGGAACCAGAGGATCGAGCCACGCTGTTAAGGCTTTTGCACTGGCTTATGTGCCTGACCGCCATTATATCGTTAATACTGTTGGGAATCGCCTTTTTTGCCCCTAGCTAATCAGCCCACCCTTGGCCAAATGGGCGGGATCTAACAATTCCTCAAGCGTTTCTCTATCCAGGTCCGTCATTTCAACAGCAACATCCAGCACTGGCCTACAGCTGGCATAGGCGGCCTTGGCAATCTCCGCCGCTTTCAGGTAGCCAATCACTGGGTTAAGGGAGGTCACTAAAATGGGGTTGCGGCCCAGGGTTCCCTCAATATGCGCCCGATTCACCGCGAAACTGGCAACGGCTCGATCAGCCAATAGGGTCGATGCATTCGCGAGCAGGTTAATACTTTCCAGCAGCGTACTGCCTACTAAAGGCAACATAACATTCAATTGAAAATTGCCGCTCTGTCCCGCCACGGTCACTGTGGTGTCATTACCCATCACCCGGGCACAAACCATAGTAACTGATTCGGCAATAACTGGGTTCACTTTGCCCGGCATAATACTGCTCCCTGGCTGCAAGGCCTCCAGGGCGATTTCGGAGAGGCCAGCAAGGGGACCGCTGTTCATCCAACGCAAGTCATTGGCAATTTTCATCAGGGAAACTGCCAACACCTTGAGCTGCCCGGACAATTCCACCGACGTATCCTGACTGGAAATTGCGGTAAAAAAGTTCTCTGCCGGGCGAAACTGATGAGATGTGTGGGCGCTGATTTTTTGCGCGAACAGCTCGGCAAAATCCGGGTGAGCATTGAGCCCGGTGCCAATCGCCGTACCGCCTTGAGCCAGCTGGGCAAGCCGAGGCATTACCGCGCGAATTCTCTCCCGGCACGCCTCTATTTGTGCAGCCCAACCTCCAACTTCCTGCGCCATTGTCATAGGCACTGCATCCATCAGATGGGTGCGGCCAGTTTTTACAATACTTTCAAGTTCCGTGGACTTGTCGCACAAGCCAGTGTGCAAATGGCGCAACGCAGGCAGCAGGGTATCGCGCACTGCAAGCAGGGCGGACACATGTATTGCGGTAGGAACCACATCATTACTGCTCTGACTCATATTCACGTGATCATTGGGGCTGATGGTTTGATCACTGTGCTTTTCTGCGAGGTGGGCGAGCACCTCATTAACATTCATATTTGAGCTGGTACCAGAACCTGTCTGGTAAATATCGACGGGGAAATGAGTGGCATACTCCTCATCACCGAGACTGTCGCAAGCATTGATAATGGCCTCAGCCTGGGCTTTATCCAGCAACCCCAAGTCCCGGTTGGCCTCCGCAGCAGATTTCTTTATCAGCACAATGGCGCGGATAAACTCTGCAGGCAAGCCGTGACCACTGACAGGAAAATTCTCCACTGCGCGCTGGGTTTGCGCACCATACATCGCCTCAGTCGGCACCTGAACTTCGCCCAGGCTGTCCTTTTCAGTGCGGAATTCGCCACCCATTTCACTCTCCCCAGATGCGTTTAATGCATCGACAGAAGGTTATTTAGCCGCTGCAGCCCTACTCGACCACGACGGTAATTTTCTTGGACATCACAGGCTCTTTATGTGGCACATGCATATAGTTGCCCAGAACCAGTTGTAGCGTATGTTTGCCGGGTGGCAAGGTAACTTGAGTCTCGGTTTGCCCGCCACCAAAGTGAATGATGTTCTTACTCGCCGGCAAAGGCTTGCTCATATCCGGCATATCATCCACATCAATCAGCAGATGATGGTGGCCGGTATTCTCTTGATTGGTACCCGCCGGTGCCACACCCATACCAGACAAACCAAACTTCACCGTAAATGTTTGGGGCACCTTCTCTCCATCCTTCGGCGAGATAATATAGACCTTGGCATCTGCTGGGGCCTTACTGCTCATATTCGTTTTGCTTTCGTGCTCAGACGCATGTAACAGCGGCGATAGCATCAGTGCGCTGGCAAACAGCAGAGAACTGGATTTAATCATGTGTATTCCTTCCTGATAGGGCGCCCAGATCGCGCCAATTCTTATAATCTGGCTTTACAGCTTCTCGGCCGCGGCACCTTGGTACCGTTCGGCAAAGACACTTTAACAGACCAAAGTTTCAGTTCCAGGGACTATGAGGGAATATAGTTGCGGAAAGAAAAAGAGAGATAGGATTTGTGACAGGGCTGCTTATTTAAATCTGCTTTGCGGCAATTAGGCAAGAGAGGGCCCGGACCAACCGGGCCAGAAAAATCAGATACTCACCCGCCCCTCTTGGGTCCACTCGCAGCGAACCTGCATATCGCCGCTACCCGGCTCGTGATAAAGGCCAGCGGATTCCCAGCTGAAAGAGTGAACGCCGGAAAGCTCAGTTTCCAAATGCACAGTTGCCGAAACCCAATACATACTCTTCAACAACTCTTCAAACTTCTGTATCCACAAATCCCACTCGTACTCTACCGCCCGATAGGAAGCGCCAAAGTGGATAACATCGGTTTGGTACTGGGATTGCTTCACCTTAATGGTGGGAATAGCAAACATATCCCGGCACAGAAATGGCCATTCATCAGCACTGGGCAGAGCGAGCACAGCATTGCGGTTCACCCTGCGCCGATCGCTGCCGCCAGCGAGGCTATTGCTGTCTTTGATACATCCGTAAACGATGGATTCCTGATCGCCCTGAAGCATTAATTCCATTCCTTACCACAGTGCCACTGGACATCAGGTACCCAGGGCAAAACAGATCTAAGGCATCAACTTTAACGGCGAAGCGACCAGAAAGCCACAAAACAAAACACGAACCTGCAAAGTGCTCAAAAGTTCGGCTATTCAGTTACTAATGGTGCCCCGCCTAAAATACCAGGACTAAATCTCAAAGCCCCTTTCGCGCAGCATATCCAGAAGCGCCTCTTCATCCATAACCGTGATACCCAGTTCCTGTGCTTTGGTCAATTTTGAGCCGGCGCCTGGCCCTGCAACCAGAGTGCCGGTCTTGGCGGAAACACTTCCTGCGACTTTCGCACCCAGCCTCTGTAAATAGTCTTTTGCTTCACTGCGGGACAGGGTTTCCAGTTTGCCGGTAAGCACCCAGGTTTCCCCTGCCAGGGGCTGATCCTGCTCGTCACTCTCCTCCGCTTGCCAATGCACACCCGCCTGCTGCAGTGCCTCCACCTCTTCTTGGGCATGAGGTTGCTGAAAAAACTCAGCAACAAAATGAGCGACCACTGGGCCCACATCTTCAACTTCCTGCAAAGCCTCGACATCTGCCGACATTAGCGGATTCAATTCGCCAAAGTGCCGCGCCAAATTGCGCGCTGTCGCCTCACCCACTTCCCGGATACCCAGGGCATAGAGGAATTTAGGCAGCGTGGTCTCTTTACTGCGCTCCAGTGCATCAAGGAGGTTCTGGGCAGACTTTTGCCCCATTCGCTCAAGTCCCGCCACCTGCTCCAAGGTGAGGTGGTAGAGCCCGGACACCGAGTGTAACAAGTCCTCATCTACAAGCTGCTCTACCAGCTTGTCTCCCAGACCATCAATGTCCATCGCTTTGCGCGAAGCGAAATGCTTGATGGCCTGCTTGCGCTGGGCACTACAAATCAGGCCGCCGCTACAGCGAACCACCGCCTCACCGGGCGTGGATTCCACCGGCGAGCCGCATACCGGGCAATGCGTGGGGAATTCAATAGCGTGGCCACCCGGCTTGCGCTTGCTCTCCACTACAGAAACCACCTGCGGGATAACATCTCCAGCACGGCGAATAATGACGGTATCACCCACCTGCACGCCGAGGCGCTCGATCTCATCTCGATTGTGCAGAGTTGCATTGGAAACGGTAACGCCGCCGACAAACACCGGCTGCAGGCGAGCAACCGGGGTGACCGCGCCGGTGCGCCCTACCTGGAATTCAACATCCAATAATTCAGTCATTTCCTCCTGAGCGGGAAATTTGTAGGCCATGGCCCAACGGGGTGCGCGGGCAACAAAACCGAGGCGGCGCTGCAGGGGAATACTGTTGACCTTAAAAACAATACCGTCAATATCGTAAGCGAGGTCCTCGCGCTTCTCGCCGATTTCCCGGTAGTAGTCGATGCAGCCCTGAATATCTTTAGCGACGCGCATCTCCCGGTTTGTACGGAAGCCCCAATGTCCCAGCAGCTGCAAAGTCTCAACGTGCTTTTCCGGCAGCTCACCGTCCTCTACAAGGCCAGTGCCATAAACACACAATTCCAGCGGTCTCTGCGCGGTTATGCGGGAGTCCAATTGACGCAAACTACCGGCAGCGGCATTTCGAGGATTTACGAAAAGCTTCTCACCCGCCGCGGCCGCTTTGCGATTCAATTCGGCAAAGCCCGCTTTCGGCATATAGATTTCGCCGCGCACTTCCAATACACCCGGATGCTTTTCAATACCATCTGCTTGACGCAAACGCAGAGGTACAGATCCCACGGTGCGTACATTCTGGGTGATATCCTCACCCGTCGTGCCATCCCCTCGCGTTGCCGCTCGCTCAAGTACGCCGTCGCGATACAAAAGGCTGATAGCGATACCGTCTAACTTGGGTTCACAGGCGTATTCCACCGGCCCTTTACTGTTGAGGCGCTCACACACCCGGCGGTCAAACTCCAGCAACTCTTCATCATTAAAGGCGTTATCCAAAGACAACATCGCCACCTCATGGCGAACTTCCTGAAAAGAGGAGAGCGGCTCTGCGCCTACCCGCTGGGTGGGAGAATCCGGTGTCAGTAGCTGAGGGAATTCACTTTCCAGGTCCTGCAACTCGCGCAGGCGCCGGTCGTACTCAATATCCGGCAACTCGGGATCATCAAGCACATAGTATTGGTGATTCGCACGCTGGAGGATTTCATGTAATTCCTGAACACGTTCGCGCACTTGAGGGGAAATAGTTTGATGAGTCATCGGCAATTCGAGTGAATAAAAATAATAGTTAGAAAATTATTTCGATTTTACATGCAAATACGGCCCGAGCTTACGGCTAATTTCCAAAATGAAAATCAGCCGGCATCCCGGGCCGCATTAAAAATGGCAACAATTATTTAGAGATTGCGAGTTAGCTTTGCGCCATCGCTAAAGTCCTGCGGCGCTGGTACTCCACAACCCGCTGACGATAATGCTCCGCCGTTTGCGCGGTAAATACACTGCGATTCTCATCCTTCAATTCGCCACCGAGCAGCTCGGCAATTTTGTATGAGGTGGAAAGCAGTTGATCGAAAGCTTTAATCGCCTCGCCTTCCACAGGTAGTGTCAGGAACAGGCTAACACCTGGCGTGGCAAATTCTTCCATCTGGGCCAGATCGAAAACGCCGGGCACAACAATATTGGCGAGGCTAAAGATAATGGCCCCATCAGCACCGCCGTGCTCATGGTAGTGAAAAATATTCATTTCACCAAAGCGCATGCCACAGGCAACCATCACCCGAAGTAAGTCATTGCCCTCGAAGTAATCCCCTTCTGGCGCCATTACATTAATCACCAACACCTCACGGGTGGGGGCACCTTCACCAACACTGCCAGAGCTTGGAGACTGAGAAGATCGCTCGGATTGAGAATCCTCATGCACCGCTTCATGCTCAGGACTGTGAGCGCTATCCATCGCATTTAGGCTTTCAGCCTCATCTAATGCAGGCTCATAGCGCTGCTCTTCACCGACCGACTCCATCAGGGTGGGGACTTGCTCTTCCAAATCGAGGATACCCTGCTCTTCCGGACTCCTCTGGGGACTGCTGCCGGCGAGCGGTTTGCGCGAGGAAATAAAGCTCTCCTGCACCTGGCGATTCACATGTAGCGCATCCTCTAGCGGACGGCGCTGAACAACGCGAGCCTGCCCCGGCAATTCGCTGTTTGCGGGCTTGGGCTCCCGCGTCTCCAGGGGTTTGCGGACCGAGGGCTCTTCTTCAGCCTTCTCTGAGACCGGATCAGCTTCATTTTTTACTTCAGATTGCATGGCCCGCGACAGATTGCGGGAGACCTTAACTGCCGCGCGCTGCCGCAAGATCGCCCGGCGTATGCCATCGACCACAACGACCAACAGAACGACAACCAGGATTGTAACCAGCCAGTTATCCATTTTTTAGCGCCTCTCCCTTTACGCCCTTATGCAGAAGCCAGCTCGGCTGCTTCTTCCACATTCACCGACACCAGTCGGGATACACCCGGCTCGTGCATGGTAACCCCCAGCAACTGATCCGCCATCTCCATTGCGATCTTATTGTGGGTAATATAGATGAACTGAACGTGTTCTGACATTTCTTTAACCATTCGTGCGTAACGACCAACGTTAGCATCGTCAAGGGGAGCATCCACCTCATCCAACATACAAAAAGGTGCTGGATTCAGACGGAAAATCGAGAATACCAAAGCGATCGCCGTCAGCGCTTTTTCTCCACCTGAGAGCAGGTGGATTGTGCTGTTGCGCTTGCCCGGCGGGCGGGCCATGATCGCGATACCAGTATCGAGCAGATCTTCACCGGTAAGTTCCAGATAGGCATTACCACCACCGAAAACTTTCGGGAAGAGTTCCTGCAGGCCCGCATTTACCTGATCAAAAGTTTCCTTGAAGCGGGTTCTCGTTTCCTTGTCGATTTTCTTAATTGCATTTTCCAGGGTCTCCAGCGCTTCCATCAGATCCCCATGCTGGCGATCCAGGTAGTGCTTGCGCTCAGACTCCTGCTTGTATTCATCGATAGCGGCGAGGTTAATCGGCCCGAGACGCGAGATACGCGCGGCTACCAATTCCAAATCTTCCTGTACCTGTTTAATCGTCAGATCGCCAGGTAACTGTTCGAGCAGCTGATCGATATCGTGCTCGCTCTCGCGCAGCTGCTCTACCAATCCGTTTCGCTGCACTTCCAGAGTCTGCGCAGCGAGACGCTCCTGCTCAAGCTGCGCGCGCACCCCCTGAAGAGCCGCCTCCACTTTGTGGCGCTCCTGTTCCTGCTCACGCAGGCCAGTCTCCACTTCTTCCAGCTTTTTGCGCGCATCGGCGAGTTCCGTTTCCACCTCAATACGCTCGCCGAGTTTTTCTTCCAACTCAGCCTGAAAATCCTGGGAGGGGTCCTGGGTCTCCTCCATTTGCTCCTGTAATTGCTGACGACGACTGCGCAACCTTTCCAGCTGCTCGCTCATCACCTGCAAGGTCCGCTCGAGAGACACCATTTGGGTGCGCACTGACTGCTCGCGCATAGCCAGTTCATGAGCGCGATCCTTGTCCTCCCGCGCGCGCTGGCGCACGGCATCCAAAGCTTCGCGCAATTCCTCCCGGCGTGCCATTAGCGTTTCGCGACGATCGGTATCATCACTCATCGCCTCGACAGCTTCCTGCAGCATTAGACGAGCTTCCGACAGGGACTCCCCTTCCAACTCCTGCTGCTCACGCACCTCATCGATTTCCTGCTCAATTCGGATACGGCGCTCATTCATCTGCTCCGCACGCGCCCGTCGGGCGGACAACTGGCTGCGCAGCTCTGCCTCGCGACGCCCGAGCTGGTCGGACTCATTGCGAGCTTGTTCGATGGAGCGCTCGAGATCGACCGTTTGCGTGCGCAGGGATTCGCGGCGCTCAGCAATACTCTCTATCTGCTCCTCGCACAGGGCCAACTCCTGCCCCAGGATTTCAAGATCCTGCTTGCGCGCCAGGACCCCCGCCTCTGCATCACTGGCGCGATTCACTCGCAACCAGTTGGGACCGAGCCAGAGCCCATCGCGAGTCACAATAGACTCATAAGCTTGCAAACTCGCGCGCCTGGACAGCGCCTCAGTCAAATCCTCTGCGGTATAAATTCCCGCCAAGATGCCGGAGAGAGAGGACGGCCCCTGAACCCTATCCTGTAGTGCGGGAAGTCCCCCCGCAACACCGCTACTGACTGCGCTGTTATCGATCAGTACTGCCTGGCCGCTCTCTAGTGCCGCCAAACCTTCAGCTACAGACTCAATCTGCTCAACACATACCGCCTGCAATTGGGGGCCGAGGATAGTTTCAACTGCGGTTTCCCAGCCGGGCTGGGCTTTAATCTGGTCGGCGAGCCGAGGCTTGTCAGCCAGGGCTTGCTGCTGCAGCCAATTCTCAACTGCCTTGCCCTGCCCTAAAGCAGCTTGCTGCAAGGCTTCCAGAGACGCCTGACGGCCGCGCCCGGTTTGCAGCTGCAAGCGCAACTGATCGAGTTCGGTGGCCAGTTCCCGCTCCTGCACACGGAGACTATCCAGAGACTCGCGACACTCTGCCGCTTCCTCGCGGCGCTCTTCAGCCTGCATTTCCAGCTCGGCCATCTGCTCGTTCAGCTGCAGTGTCTCTTCATCGTCGTCAGAGACCTGGAGGCCGGACTGCTCCGCCAATAGCTTGTTGACCCGCTCCAGCAGCCGCTGGCCAGAAGTTTCCAAGTGCTGGATGCGGGATTGTTGCACTTCAGCTTTCTGACGGGAGCCAGAGGCACCCTGGTTAAACTGGTCCCACTCGTTCTGCCAATTGCGCATCTGTTCTTCAGATTCGAGCAGTGCCGCAGCAGACTCCTCTTCTGCTGCCAAGACCATCTCCAGGTCCGGCAGAATAATCTCTAGCTCCTCCTCAAACTGGGCCGCTTTTTCGCGATCCACTTCGAGGTTGGTCTCTGCCTCGCGATATTCTTGTTCGGTTTGCGCCAAATCGGAATGCAAGCGAGTAGAGCGCTCACGAGCGTGGGCAATGCTCTGCTCCAAGCGGGCGATATCTCCACCGACGGCGTAGAAGCGCCCCTGGACTTCGTTAAAGCTGTCAGATAGCTCGTGGTACCCCACGCGCTTTTGCTCAATGCCTGTGTCACAGGTGACCTGGCGGGTAACCAGCTCTTCAACGGTGAGTTCAAGCTCACCTATTTGTTGCTGCTTAGCCTTGGATTGGTCATCCAGTTCGCGGTATTTAAGCGCCTGAAGATTAGCCTTGTGGCTGCGCTCTTCCTCTTTAAATCGGCTGTATTTTTCCGCTGCTGCGGACTGTCGCTCCAGTCGGGACAACTGGCGATCCAGCTCATCGCGGATATCCGTGAGGCGCTCAAGGTTTTCAGAGGTCCGTCTCATCCGGTTTTCGGTGTCCCGGCGGCGCTCCTTGTATTTGGAGATACCGGCGGCCTCTTCGATATAGACGCGCAGCTCTTCGGGCTTGGCTTCGATCAACTTGGAGATCATGCCCTGCTCAATAATGGCGTAGCTGCGCGGGCCAAGGCCGGTACCCAAGAAGAGATCGGTTACATCGCGGCGGCGGCACTTCTCGCCATTCAGGTAATAGGTGTTCTGTGCTTCCCGGGTTACCTTGCGCTTGACGGAAATCTCCGAGAAAGACGCATAGGCTCCAGAAAGCTTGCCCTCAGAGTTATCAAATACCAACTCAATCGAGGCCTGCCCCACGGGCTTGCGGCCACTGGAGCCGTTGAAGATAACGTCCGTCATCGAATCGCCGCGCAGGTTCTTTGCGGAGGATTCCCCCATTACCCAGCGCACCGCATCGATGGTGTTGGATTTACCACAGCCATTGGGACCCACCACCGAGTTGAGGTTTGTCGGAAAATAGACAGTGGTAGGGTCAACAAAAGACTTGAAGCCCGCTAGCTTGATGCACTTCAGACGCATGTATTTATAAACTCGATATTTTTCTCTGCCGGGCGGGACACCAAACCTTCAATCTTACTTGGTGTCGCCAGAGCATTCAGCGCTATTCTTCACAGTAATGATCAGTCGGGATTATCAATCCGACCAAGCAGCGGTCAAGTCAAACATGACGATCGCTACCAAATGCCAACTTGCCCCAATAGAACTCATCAATATCGGGGCAATGTGAGCTTGAGGCCAATTAGACGCAAGAATGCCATCCGGCCGCAAATAAAAATGAGGCCACAGCTTACACTGTGACCTCATTTTCGACAGTCACAGCCAGTTACAGCTGACTATCGATGGCTATTGACTGAGTTTCACTCCAGCGGGATTTAGGCAACTCGCTAATCATTCCCTGCCAATCCCCCGGGGCCGGACGCGCATCTCCCTTAATGGCCAGTCGCGCTACCAACTGCACAGAGTCGACAGTGGCGATGGAACTTCCAGGCATCATTGCTCGGGACTCATCCAGCACAACCTCTGCCGGTAACTGTCCAGCTGTGAGGCGCACGATAGCCAGAGGCATCGGGCTCGCAGCACTGCGTGCATAGATAAATACCGGGGTAGATTCTGGAGCTTCAACCCCATCCCCCAAACTGACCTGAACTCGAATCTGCGGGCCTTTCTCTTTCGTTTCTACCTTAGCCTGCACCGCTACAACTTCACCGCTGTCTGCCAAAGCGCTTTCAGCCCTGGCAACACCAGCCTGAAGCGCCTCTGCTGCTGCAGATCCTGGGGGAAGCTGGCTAAGCGCTAGCTGCCAGTGTTGGCGAGCCTTACGGTATTCTCCATTTTCAAAAGCGGCAATACCCGCCAGGCCCAGCACAGTGCCATTGGATGGCTGCACCTGTAACACCTGCTCAATCAAGGAGCGGATCTCATCGGTAATCTTGGAACCGCCGGCAAAAAACAGCGCTTGTGCCAGCTCAGCTTTTACATTTGCCGCCTGGGGCTCGCGGGCTACAACATAGCGATAGGAATCTACCGCCCCAGCCAAATCGCCACTCACCAGTAGCCGCTGCGCCAATATATAGCGACTGCTAAGATCATCTGGGTGAGTTTTAGCCCGCTCCTGCAACTGGCGGGTGATTTTTGCCTCTTCTTCCGAAGAGGTGTGCCCACTCTGACTCGCCACCATATCGCGATACAAAGCTACTTCGGACGGTCGGTCGGAAAACCCGTAGGCAGCCGCTGCAATTGCAGGCACCAAAACCGCCAGCCCGATTAGCAATCGGCCACCACCCTGCCTGGCTTCACCAGATTGACTCTCCTGCTGAGCCGCCAGTAGTTCCCGAGCAAGATCTGCCTCCAGCTGGGCAAACTGCTTTTCATCCATCGCACCGCTCTGCACTGCAGCGCGAAGTTCTTTACTGCGCTCCCGGTAGAGCGCTGCCATAGCCTCTCGCTTGCTACTACCGCTGCGACGTCTGCCTGCAGCTCTCAAAGCAGGAATCAGAAATACAAAAGCTACCAACAGTAGCAGTAGGGCTATACCAAACCAGATATCAATCATTTACCTTCCTTCCCGCTATTACCTTCATCTACAGCTCCATCTCCCAACAACTGCTTTAATCGACGCCGCTCATCATCAGTGAGTTCCCCACTGCCGTCATCCTGGCGAGCCCCGGTACCACTTTTTGAGCGCATCACGATCACAATCAAGGCCAGAAGCCCGAAAACGGCAAAGACTCCCGGAGCCAACCACAGGATCAAGGTATTTTTCTGAACAGGTGGACGGTAGAGCACAAAATCCCCATAGCGGGCCACCATGTAGTCAACGATTTCCTGATCCGTAAATCCCTCCTCCAGCAAACGGCGGATTTCACGGCGCAAGTCCGAGGAAATAGACGCATCGGAGTCTGCCAGGTTCTGGTTTTGACATTTGGGGCATCGCATCTCTTCAATAAGCACGCGATACCTTGTATCCAGCTCGGGAGAGGACAATTTTTGTGTCTCAACTACCGCATGTGCAGCGATGGACAGGCAAAAAATACCGAATACCAGTACAAGTTGGGCCAGCCAGGTCTTCTGTGTCACAGCTTTTCTCACGCTCTAACTAACGGGAATTGGGGCGATTATAACAGTGTCACCCCCCGGCGGACACGCCCACGAATTCACACAAAAGCGCGTTAACTCATTGAAAGACAAAAAAAAATTCAAAAAAGGCGTTGACGCCACGAAGAATATCATTAAGATACGCAGCTCCTGACACGGGGTGGTTAGCTCAGTTGGGAGAGCGACGGCCTTACAAGCCGTAGGTCACAGGTTCGACCCCTGTACCACCCACCACTTCTCTTACTCTTGCCCGGCAAGAGCATCCAAGAGAAGCAGGAATGCGGACCGGTAGTTCAGTTGGTTAGAATGCCGGCCTGTCACGCCGGAGGTCGCGGGTTCGAGTCCCGTCCGGTCCGCCATATACAAAAAAGCCCTGCTCGCAAGAGCGGGGCTTTTTTGTATATGGCAATATATGAGACCTTAGCAACAGCTAAGGCCCTCACCTAAAGGCCCGTTAATGCTTGCGCACAAAACCAGCCTGCAACCACCTTAAGCCGCTAATGTAATTCCACTCAACTCCCGAGCAACCGCGCGCACAACCTCTGATCGCAGAGTATTAATAAAAAAGTGGCCATCATTAAACATTTCCAGAGAGACCTCCCCCTCCATGCACTGCCTCCAAGCGAGAAGCTCCGGCTCCAACACGGTTTGATCTGAAGCACCTCCAAAAAGTGCTGCTGCGCCCTTGTACTTCCAGTCCACACTGCAAGAATAAGTTTCACTTAGCGAAAAATCGGCACGGAGAATTGGGAGAAAAACCTCCATCAATTGAGGGCTTGCCAAAACTTCCTCTGGTGTACCGTTATATTTCCTAAGCTCGGCCAACAAAGCCTCATCTGGCAGAGTGTGAAGCTTCTTTTCCTGAATCAAGTGAGGAGCTTTCTTGGCTGACAAGATTAGAAGCTTTGGCTCATCAAGACCTAGTAGGGACAACTTTCTGGCGACCTCAAAAGCAATAAGTGCACCATTACTATGCCCAAAAAAAGCTGTAGGCTTTGTGTTAAGCCTGGAAATCACTTTGGCAATAGAATTTGACAATTCATCTAGCGAGTGAAGCAAAGGCTGGCCGAACCGCCGGCCACGCCCAGGTAATTCGACGCCGAGCACCTCAACATCTGGGCCTAACTCACTTTGCCAGCCTTGAAACACTTGCGCACTCCCCCCCGCGTAAGGGAAACAGCACAATCTAATTGGCGCCGAGCTTGCACAGATAATTTCATCCCGTTGAAACCATTCGTCTACATTTTCAATTGAGTTCGTATGCATTCTTCCCGAATAAGTCATTGCGAAGATAACTCCAATTCTTGAATGACCGACTCCTCCTGATACGCCTTACCGAGCTCAAAATTGTACATCCTATCCGCCACATCAAAGTACTTATCGTCATGGGAAATAACTATCACGGTTTTACCATCTGCTTTAAATGCTGGAAGTAATTCCCGATAGAAATAGTTCCTAAAAATTGGATCCTGATCAGCCGCCCATTCATCGAAGAGATAAATAGGGGCATCTTCAGCACAAGCTAGTAGCATGGCCAGCCTTTTTCGCTGACCTTGTGATAAATCAATTGTCGATAGCTTTCCATCAACAATATCTACTTTGCCTGCCATCCCCAAGCGCTCGACATGAGGCCAGACATCCGCCTTTGAAACCAATTCTCCCTTAGAATTAAGAATGTGCTCAAACAAATAAAAGTCAGAAAAAATAGTAGAAAAATGATTTCTATACCACTGAATGTTTTTTTCTGAAATCTCAACATCGCCGAGATGGATACTGCCTGAATAATGAGAATATAAGCCGACTAGTGCTTTCGCAAAAGTTGACTTACCACTTCCATTTCCACCCCGAATAAAAACTACCTCCCCCTCAGAGGCCTCGAAATCTACCGGGCCTATTGAAAAGCTTAGATCACCCGATTCCTCATAACTATACCTTAAACCTCTAACAGATATCTTACTCCATCCGTTAACATCGTTCTTTTCGATCACTCTATCCACAAGCTGGTTTTCCACCAAACTTAGCGATTGAACTTTTTTATAAGCAACTCGCCCCTTGAAAAGAAACTGGAAAGAACGCATTACAAAATTTAGGGGGCCCACCATATAAGTAGTAAATAAAACAAAACCCGTTAAAACCGCAAGCTCAATTTCGTACACCGCAAAAGCAAAATATACAAGTAGCCCCAAGCAAAAAAACAGGATAGTTGATGCCCAACTTTGAGTCAAAACCCAATATGTCAGTGCACTGGACTCGAGCGTTTTTACCTCTTCCAATCTAGGTCGTACTAATTGTTTTAGAAAGAAACTTCTCCTAGCCTCATTTAAGCTTAACTCCTTACTTCCATCGACCATACCTTTAAACATGCTAAACATACCATCCTCACTATCCCTTAAAGCAGTGAAAATCCTAGCGCCCCGATACATAATATATGCCGTCAACGAGACACCACTACCCAAGGATAAAAAAAGAACGGTGAACATGATCGGAGACAAGTACGCCAAATAGCTGAAGCACAGCAATATTGTTGTGAGGTTTACAACAAATACCGGTATAATTGCCAACGCCTCAGAGAGGCTATTTACATCGGTGGTGATAGTAGCATGAATTCTGTGACCCCCTATCTTCTCCAGTTGTTCGTAGCTCGTGCCCAATACACTTTCAACCAACAAAGAGCGTATACGAAAGACCAAAGATGTTCCTAGTCTTGCAAGTAGCCATTGCGAAAAAAAACCTAGAGTGAACAACAGAACGATAGCCACAAGAAACGTGAGGACAAAATCATCCATTCCTGCCCCTGCTAGAGAGGCATTGATCATAGAGATCAACCATAGACTTACGCCTGCACTTAACGCGCTCAATAACGCCGCAAAAAATAGCTTCCATTTATATTCTGAAACAATTTTCGAAATCACTATATATCCTTAAAAGGCAGCAGGCCAGCGATCGACTGCCGGCCTACTATTTACTTCGCACCATCAAAGTGATGCAGTATTTACTAACAGCCAGTACTCCCTGTATAGAAACAAGTGAAACTTGCCATACAAAGAGGAGGGGGGCGATTTAGAGCTTTTCACTCAACCGCCGATCAAATACCTCAGATAAACCCCGAACATAAGGGTCTCGAACAAGGTTTGTATGATCGCCCTCAACCTCTATTTGAATAATTTCCCCTTTCGCATAATGGCTCCACCCATAATCACTCAGCTCAGCGTCGCTACCTGGAACTCGGTACAACTCTAAATCTATTCCTGCAACTGCTGGACGATATACCGATAGGGCAAACCCTATATCAACAAGATAATTAAAATATCGATACACTATAGACCTATCCAGCTCCTGAGGAACGAAACCAGTAGAAAAAGCATCATTAACCAACCTATCCACACCCTGATCAACATCAAGAGTAGAAATTTTTTCCCAGTCAAATTGATCTTCAAACAAACCTTTAATTCGATCAAACCAGGAAAATACAGATTTATTTAGATTTTCAATTGGCCTTTCATCAAATAAACCAACATAACCAACTTGGTACCCCGCATTCTTTAATTGAACGGCAACCTCGTAAGCAAGGGACCCACCCAGCGACCATCCTACTAAGTGGAAGGCCCCCCCAGAATGTTGGTTAATTAGAGCCCGCATATAAAATCTCGCCAATTCCTCGAATGAACTAAAACGATATTCTTCCGTAAGTGCAGGAGCCTGAACGCCATAGACAGTACCAGCAAAATTCATACTATTTGCCAACGTCGTATAGCAGCCCACATTTCCTCCCAAAGGATGAAAGCAGAAGATCTGACTATTACTAGCTCCGTGCTTTAATTTAATAAGACATGAATCAGCCAAGTTAGAAACTATCAACTCTGATAATTTACTAGCAGGATTAACATTAGGACCTGGACCAACAGAGGTAACGCTTGAAGCAAGAGTCCTCAAACCATTCCTGTACAAATCGACCAACTTCTGTACCTCACTCTCCGTATATTGAGAAGAGCTATACTGGAGGTTACAACGTAACTTTCCTCCTGTTGCAATCAAAGTCAAGGTGATCCGATGGGAAGGCCGCCTTCTTGGGCTAACGTTTGAACCAGTTGACTCGCTAGCGACAGAAAAATGATTATTCTGCTTGGTAGATTGGTCAAACTGGCCCAGATAATTAAATAAGATTTCCGGTTTTGAATAGGTTTCTATAAGTGAGTGCCCCAGCATATATCTGTAAATACCATAACCTATACCCTGTGAAGGAACTTCATTAAGTTGAACCTTAACAGCCTGAAGCTGCTTGAGTAGGTTATCACTTGCCACTTCCAGCGCTATAGGGTAAATAGATGTAAACCAACCAATGGTTTGACTTAAATCGAGACCTGAATCCAAGCCATCCCTACCGTGACCCTCAACATCAAAGCGAACGGTATCTTCACCATTCCATTGTTTAATCGAAATTGATAATACGGTTAACAATAATTCGTTGATTTGAGATGAGTAGACTTCACCAGCCTTCAGCAAAATATCCTGAGACTCGCTTATTGGCAACTCAAAACCTACATTAGAAAATTCTGAAAGAGTCATAATGTCATCATGCGAATCAACATCAAGCATATCGAGATTAGACCAGTATTCAATTTCATCAGTGAAATTTGGAGAGCGAGAAATTTGCAGTAAGTAAAGAGCCCAATCTTTAAAAGAACTAGTCTTGAATCCCGCGGAAAGCGGCTGCTTATTTACTAACTGGGTCCAAAGCAGCTCAATATCCTGCAATAGGATCCTCCAAGAAACACCATCAATTATTAGATGATGAACAATCAACAATAATCGGCCCTCACCACTTAGATTCTCAATAAAAATAGCTTTTATCAACGGACCATCTAAAATAGATAAACTTCTCTGCGCCTGTTCCGCAACATCTGAAAAACCCGAAAATGAATCATCTTCAAAAAAATAACTTTCGACACTAGTAGATATCAAATCTTCAATTTCGAATTGATACTTACCTATCCAGCTTGTATCTCTGTATTCAAAAGTTAGCCTGAAGGAGTCATGCTTACTAAAGACAACTCTCAAAATAGACTTCAACTTTTCGACGTTAAAACCGGGCGGGGTCTTCAAAACTATTGACTGATTATAGTGATGCAGATCCGTATCATCTTGAAAAAATTCACTCTGTATAGGGATCAAGTTAAGTGTTCCCGAGACGGGTTCCTGAGAGACCTCAATTTTATTTAAATTTTTAACATTCGGTGCAAGTGCCGAAATAGTTTGATACTCAAATATTTGCTTGACACTAATTTGGTAACCTTCCTTAGCAGCACTGGAAACCAACTGTAAAGAAAGAATTGAGTCGCCACCAATCTCAAAAAAACTCTTCGTCGTATCAACCCTTGAAATCGGAACACCAAGAACTTGCGCCCAAATAGCTCGAAGCTTAGTTTCAATAAGGCCTTTAGGTTCAGTTATATCAACAAGACTAAAAGAGTCCTCTGGGATGCGCAGCGCTTTACGATCAATTTTTCCATTAGGAAGAACATTGAACTCATCAACTTCAATGATCATTGAAGGAACCATATAATCCGGAAGGCGCTCCTTCAGGAAGCGCCTTAGACATTCAGGTACTGAAAAATCTCCCTCAACCTTAAACCCAGTTGACTCCACCCAAGCTATCAGCTGTTTCCTACCATCCGGGCATTCTCGCACGTCAATAACAGATGCTGATACAATGCGATGCTCAGAGAGCCTTTGCTCGATCTCTCCAAGCTCTATTCTAAACCCTCTCAATTTCACTTGGTCATCAGCACGTCCATGGAATACTAAATCACCATTTTCCAGGTAACGAACTAAATCGCCAGTTTTATAAAGCCGAGCTTTAGGTAAGTCAGAAAATGGATCACTGGAAAAACAATCCGCTGTTACTCCGTCGTTATTTAAATAACGCTCTGCCAGTATTCCACCTCCGATATATAATTCTCCTACAGCCCCCCATGGAAGAAGATTTTTATGCTCGTCCAGTACATATAGCTTCCTATTCCCTATAGCATTTCCAAGAGGAAGGTATGATTGTACTTCCGTAACATCCGCAATAGTAGTTGTTATTACAGCTTCTGTTGGTCCATAGGCATTATACAGCTTACACGTTTTGTCAATATTTAGCTCTCGCCAACGTCTTACCAGACCAATTGTAGGAGCTTCACCTCCAACAACGACTCTGCTTAGGGTTGATTTATTCCAAAATCTAGAATTAACCGCGTCATCTAATAATAACTGGGAAAGGTAGTTAGGCGATAGATCCGTAATCGTGATTTTATTTGCATCTACAAATTTTGAAAACTCAATACCACTCCATAAGTCCTTTTCCCGCAAATATACTCTCGCACCAACTGTTAAAGCAGCAAACACTTGCTCCCCAAAGGTATCAAAACTAAATGATGCAAACTGTAGCACTCTGTCCTTATCTGATATAGATAGAACTTTAGTTATAGCCAGTATATGGTCGCTCAAAGCATCATAATTAACGACGACACCTTTTGGTATTCCTGTGGTACCAGAAGTATAGATTGCGTACACAGGACTCTTACGGCTACGTTTTGGAGCTATAAAGTCAGCTTGCCCTTCACTTACCCAGTCATATAGATCTAAGACAAACTGATTATCAACATCAAAATCAAACCTACCCACTAAATGACTCAGAGTGAGTAAAGCCCCTGCTCTAGAATCTTTGAGCATAAACTCTAAACGCTCGCGCGGATAATTCGGGTCAAGGGGTACGTACGCAGCTCCGGACCTGAGAACAGCCAGCACAGCAACAATCATCTCAATCGATTGATTCATGCAAATTGCCACAAAGGATCCTTCAGAAATACCGGACCTGATCAAATCATCTGCCAATCTATTTGAGCGCCGATATAACTCACCATAATCTAAGCTCTCCTCCGAAAAAGTTACCGCATGCTGCCTCGGGAAACGTGAGGATTGCAGCGTAAATAGATCTAAAATTGCATGATCGCTCTCACTCACACCAGGCCCAACACTCTCCTCGTTGATTCTATTTAAATCACTAGAAGAAATGCAGGACAGCTCTCCTAATTTTCCTTCAGTACAGCTTGAGATATTCTGTAACAATTGTTCCAGTTGCTCAGCCATTCTTTGAATTCGAGACTCAACAAATAAGTCTGTATTGTATTCAAAGCTTAATTGAAGCCCATCTCGCAATTCTGAAACATTTAACGTTAGGTCATATTTTGCTACTGAACGATCAAACTCATAAAACTCAACACTAATATCCTCCAGCTCAGCCTCAACTGGACTATTAGTATCCATTGAAAGCATAATCTGGAAAAGTGGTGAGTAAGCGGTGCTACGTTCAGGTTTCAGTAAGTCTACCAGCTGTTCAAAAGTAAGCTCTTGATGAGAAAGAGCATCCAGATTAACTTTTTTTACTTGGGAAAAATACTCATGTAACGATTGACTGCCATCACAATCCAATCGTAAAACCAAAGTATTCACAAAGAATCCTACAACCGACTCAATCTCCTTTTGCGATCTATTTGCAACAGGAGTTCCCAGTACTATATCGTGATCATTACTTAATCTTGACAGTAAATAGGCGAATGAACCGTGAAGCAACATAAAGAGCGTTATATTGTATTTCTCCGCAGCGCCCTTTAAATTAGACAATAACTTGTTATCTAGGAGTCTATGTATAGTCTTGCCGGAATACCTTTGCGTAATAGGACGAACAAAATCCAGTGACAAATTATGCACTTGAGGTATCCCAAGCAATTGGGTCTTCCAAAAATTTCTCAAATCTGAAAGCTTATCGCCAAGCAACATCTGTTTTTGCCAAACAGCATAATCTATATATTGAAGTGGGAGATCCACCTTTCTAGGGGCCTCTCCCCTACCTATGGCCTGATATATATCAAGAAATTCTTGAGCGAGTATCCGCATAGATCGTCCATCAGCAGCAATATGATGAACATTGATGATTAGCACTCCATAATCCATCGGTGACTTAATAAAAGTTGCCCTAAGCATCAAGTCAGCTGTCAAATCAAAAACCCTGGATATTTCACTCTTAATTGTAGCGTCTATTTTCTCCTCAATCTTCCACCTTGATTCATTTCCAAAATTTATATACTTGAGAAAAAAGGGACTATATTCAGAAATTACCTGTTTAGCTCCATCACCATCATCAATATAATTAACTCTTAATATTTCATGCCTAGAAATTAGAGCTGCAAACGCGACCTCTGCAAAATTGATATTAAATTGTCCGGAAATTTTTATCGCCAGAGGTATATTATATTGACTGCCACCTCCTTCCAGCTGATCAATAAACCACAATCTTTGTTGTGGAAGAGAGAGATCAAAATGTTTCGCATCTCTATCGACTGGCTCAACCTTTGAATCAACACAATTATTTTCTGAGTTTTCTATTATACTCGCCAATAAATGTAACTCAGGGGCCTCAAATACTTCACGAACAGATAACTTAACATTAAACTTATCAGACACCTCTGCCACTAACTGAACTGATAGCAATGAGTGTCCCCCTAGCGAAAAGAAATTTGCGTTCTGCCCTATATTTTCAACATCCACTTTGAGTAAGCTAGACCAAATAGTAGCTAGAAATCTCTCTATTTCCGTTTTCGGGGCTAAATATTCCTCTCCTAGATCATTTGGCTCCGTAAGAGCTTTTCTGTCTATTTTACCGTTAGGTGTGATCGGCATTACATCGAGTATGGCTAGTCGCGTAGGTACCATATAGCCAGGAAGCAGTTCTCCGAGTCTCCTGCGAATATCATCTTTAACAAAATTAACCGAGACCGAAATATCAGAACTCAGAACAACATAACCTGCCAAATATTTATCATCCCCGCCACCCCATACTTTCACTGCTGCGTCCTTGACATCAGACAGAGTACTCATTGTGGACTCGACATCACCAAGCTCTATTCGATATCCGCGAATTTTTATTTGGTGGTCCGAGCGCCCTACGTAAATCACCTGCCCACTGCAGAGAAGGCGAACTAGGTCTCCTGTCCGATAAGTTCGACCTTGAGAACTCTCCCCGAAAACAGAATTTGTCAATGATATTTGGTTATTATATCCACTATTGACACTAGCCCCCGAAATTAAAAGCTCGCCAACCATACCACCGGGAACCGAGTTTCCACTACGATCGACAATATCAAAATTTACGCCCTGTATCGGTTGACCTAAAGGAACAGAGATTCCAGACTCCTCGCCAGTTACAGAGGAATAAAGGACATCCGACAATACCTCAGTCGAACCATATAAGTTGAAGAATTTAACGCCTTTGAAAAGGCTAATTGATCGTTTGGATAAATCTATAGAAAAAGCTTCGCCACTAACAAACCAATATTTCAGGCTTGTCAACTCCGCGGAAAATGATTCTGTTGCCCTACACATTGCGCGCAATAAAGAGGGAGCAGTGACAATCCGGCTTACTTTCGTTCTTTGTAGTTGAAGGATAAATTCCGGGGTATTTTTAATCGTATCTCGCTTGAAGAGAACTAAAGGGACACCGGCACACATAGGTACGAATAGCTCCCAAACAGCCCTTACAAACGCCATCGAAGTAATATGACACGCTATTTCCTCTTCACCAAACGGGAAGTCATTTAACATCCAAGCAATACGATTTTGTGTGGCTCCATGAGTACCCAACACTCCCTTCGGACGTCCAGTTGAGCCGGAAGTATAGATAAGGTGCGCGACAGTACCCCTTCTTATCTCCGAACAAACAGGCTTATCAGAACTAAAGGACAAGTACTCCGTGACAGTTGACGGATGATCTAGAGTAATCAACTCAATATTAGGTGCAAGATCTTGAACCCACTGAATTGATTCCAGATCAGTAAGGATCACCTTTGCTCGGCAATCCTCAAGAATATAGGACAAACGATTAGCAGGTAGCTCAGACGTCAGAGGCACATAGGCCGCTCCGAGCTTTAAAATTGCCCAAATCGAGACAACACGATCAATACTTCTTGAGGTTGCGATAGCAACCTTATGAGTCGATCGAACATCAAACTGCTTAAAAAGATAATTGGCTAACTGATTAGCTTTTTGATTCAGATCGCCGTATGAAATAGCCATATTTTCCATAATAATGGCCGGCTTGTTCGCGTAAATCTCTGCATTTTCTTCGAATACATCAATTATACTTTCGAACTTCTCATCAGTTCTCGATAGCGCTGCCCCAGACCAACCATGGCCATTCTTCCATGGAATAGAAAATACTGCCGCTTCTGGGTTGCCCACAACGTATGATAAAAGAAATGCAAACTCATTCGCTATCGTTTTTATCGTAGCTTCATCAAATAAGTTTGCATCATAGACCCACCTAAAACTTAAACTGTTGTTTTCAATATTTTCGTTGATATATAAAGTTAAATCATACTTATGCTCTATCTCTCCGGCAGATTTCAAAGGTTCAATTTCCAAGCCAGGAATACCGGCAGTCTCTCCTCCAATATTATCCATATTGATGAGAATTTGAAATATCGGCGTAAATTCCGTGCTCCTTTCAGGGCTTAAATGTTCGACGATAAGCTCAAGAGGTACATCTGCATAACTAATCGCCTCAAGATGCTCGTTACGGCAACGAGCTATTAGTTCATTGAAACTTGGATTATCTAAGAACTGTGTTCTAAATACCTGCGTATTTAGAAACAACCCTACCATAGAATCAAGTAGCTGGTTATTTCGACTAACCGATGGCGCACCTACTACAACGTCAGATTCGTTGCTACATCTTCCAATATGTAGTGAAAGCCCAGCCTGCAATAACATAAACAATGTTGCTTCATTCTTTTCCGCTAGAAGCTTTAATGAAGTCGTTATTTTAGAATTAACTCCATTGTAAAAAATGCCTGTGCTTTTCTCACCACCGCTTACCCGGATCCTATCTGTAGGGAGACTATGTATCGGAGGAGCATCGACCAGCTTCTCTTCCCAAAATTTAAGCTTCTGAGCTAAAGTAGCTCCTTCCATGTACCTACGTTGCCATATAGCGTAATCCCCATACTGAACATCCAGCTCCTTTAACTCTGAAGATCTATTTTCCTTTAATGACGTATATATATGCGAAAACTCGTCAAATAGAACTCGCATTGACCACCCGTCTGCGGCAATATGATGCAATGTAAGTAATAGAATTCTATAACTGCTGCTAAACTCCAATATAGAGCCTCGCAACAGTAAGTCCTCCTGAAGATCAAATTTATAAGAAGATTCCAGTTTAATAGTTTCTATAATTACCGCATCTTGCTCTTCAGGTGAAAGCCTATTTAGTTTTGTAACTTGAAAAGAAAAATCAAATTCCTCTCGTACTACTTGTATCGGACCTTGCTTCCTCTGATAAAAGCACGTTCTCAGGATTTCGTGCCTTTTAATAACCTTATTTATGGCTCTGTTTGCAACAACCACATCAAAATCGCCGGAGATCTTGAAGGCATGGAACATGTTATATTGAGTCGAGTCTGGAGATAACTCATTTAAAAACCAAAGCTGCTGCTGAGCAAATGAAAGTGGTAGCTCAACAATATTTCTATCTCGAGGAGTCAAGCGTACCTCAGACGAACCGGCACCGGACGTAGTAACCAACACTGAGAGCTGCCTTAATGTCCTTGCACTGAAGACATCCTGCACAGTTATACGGACATTAAGCTTATCTTCAATAAGGTTAACTAGGCGTACACTTAATAGTGAATGCCCGCCCAGGGCAAAAAAATTGTCATTGAGGCTAATCCGCTCATATTCTAGCCCGAGTAAGTCGGCCCAAATACCTGCAAGAATTCGCTGGAATTCATTTTCGGGAGCTAAGAAATTAACGCAGCCTAGTAAAGCAGGTTTAGGTAACGCGCTTTTATCTAACTTACCGTTAACTGTGAGTGGTAATTCCTCTAATACAGAAAAAGCAGCAGGTATCATATGCGTCGGCAACCTGGATTGTAGCGCTTCCAGCACCCAAGTAACTAATTCTTCACCATTTGCATTCTCTACGGGGCATAAATATGCAACTAACTGACCTGGAAGATCATCCCGAACTAACACTACCGCGGATTTGATTCTATTTAGATCCAATAGTGCGGCTTCAATTTCTCCAAGTTCAATTCGAAAGCCACGTATCTTTACTTGTTCATCAGCTCGACCGATAAACTCCAGGCGACCATCTGAAAGTTCACGAACTAGGTCTCCTGTGCGATAAAGCCTCTCACTCTCGTTATTGGGGTTAAGTATAAACCGATCAAAATCTAAATCCGGTCTGTTATAATACCCTCTAGCCAGCCCCACACCACCAATATACAATTCTCCGATAGCGCCAGGTGCAACAAGCTGCTTGATCTCATCGAATATATAACAATAGGAATTGGCTATTGGCCTCCCTATGCTCTCCCTGTCAACCCTACCAACATAAGATTCGCGCAGAGATGTTATCGTACACTCTGTTGGTCCATATAAGTTGAAATATGTACGCCCTATAGACCAGTACCTAGCAACATTGAGTGGGCAAGTTTCTCCTCCTGTGCCAATGACCTTGAGAGAGGGTAATAATTGCTCTCTCTCAGCAGCAAGTACGGCTGCAGGGAGAATTGCATGAGTTATATTTTGATCTCTAATTATTGTAGTTAAATCAGACTGAAGGTCTACCAAGTAAATAGTTGCCCCAGAATTTAGCCCTGCAAATAACTGCCCAGTAGCTGGGTCAAAATTAAACGATATACAATGTAGCAATCGATCACCGCAGCCGAGTTTAAAATCCTGGATTTCTACATGGTTGAGATTGAGTAAACTCAGGTGCTCAACTAAGACGCCCTTTGGACGGCCCGTCGACCCTGACGTATAAATTAAGTATGCTAATTGACGGCCATCTCGCTCTACAGCAGGCGCTTCAGGCGACTGCTCCTGCCAAGAACAGCGATCGAGCCACAACACATCAACTGAAATATTGTCCAGTAGTGACTGACTTTCAGTTTCTCCCAGTACCAGACTAGCACCACTATCTTGTAGCATAAAGTTCAGGCGAGTCTTGGGATATGCAGGATCAAGGGGCACATATGCTCCTCCTGCCTTCAACACCGCTAATATGGCAATCACTAAGCGAGGTGTTCTCGGTAAACACAAACCAACTTTGCTTTCCGGTACTACCCCATTATTACGCAACAAATTGGCAAGCTTGTTGGCTTGTCGATTCAACTCACCGTAGCTAATTACTTGCCCCTGCCAAACAATTGCCGCAACATCAGGTTGTAATACTGCTTTCCCTTCAAAATGTTGTTGAATATGGCCACTAGGAACTGGTACTACTTCGCCACGAAGACCCATTTGAGCGGAGGGTTCAACTAAAGGTATTCTTTCAAGCTTATCATTTCCGTGTAAGGGAATATTTCTCAACATTATCATCAATTGTGTTGCTAGTTGACGAATATGCCCCTCATCGAATAATTCATTGTTATAGTCGAATTGAAAACCCAGGCCTGATTCTTTGTCGGTCACACTTAGAGTTAATTCAAATTTTGCTTGAACATCCTCCTGTTCAAAGCTGCATAGCCGAGTACGAGGCAACTCCAAATTAGTTCGCTCATTATTATCCATCGTAAACAAAACTTGGAATAATGGGCTATATTGGGTACTTCGTTCGGGGTTAAGCCTCTCAACTAAGTGCTCAAATGGAACGTCCTGATTTGCCTGTGCATCTAAATTGACTTGCTTTACCTGCTGTAAATAGGTAGATAGAGTTTGTTCTAGGTTGCAGTTGAGTCTCAGCACTAAAGTGTTAACAAAGAACCCTATCATTTCCTCCAGTTCTTGTTGTAAACGACCGGCAACAGGTGTACCCACTACGATATCGCTTTGGCCGCTATGGCGAGATAATAGCAAGGCAAAAGCACCATGTAATAGCATAAATAACGTCACCCCACTTTCTAGAGCAAACGCTTTCAGAGCCTCCCCGTTACGTTTATCTAAAGTTAAACAAACTCGCTTTCCTTTTTGACTCAATTTTTGTGGGCGCGTGTAATCCAATGGCAGATTATGAACAAGGGGTAGTTCACGAAGCTGCTCATCCCAATATTCCAACTGGCAAGTAAAAGCCTCGCTGTTAAACCAATTTCTCTGCCAACTTGCATAATCTGTATACTGAAAAGGAAGCGGCGGCAACTGATCACTCATACCTGCCAAAATAGCTTCGTACTGTATTCCAAACTCTTTTACTAATAGCCCTATTGACCAACCATCAGCAGCGATATGGTGCATATTAATATATAAAACACCTTCATCCTCAGCTGTATGTATGTAGCCCGCGCGCAACATTAAGTCATGGGCCAAATCAAAAATTCTGTTCTGTTCTTTGCTAAGCTGCTGCTGGATTTTTTCAAAACGTTGATCTGTAAAAAAATAACTAAGGTCTAAACGTACTAGCGAAAAAGTGTCGGAATCCTGTATACGCTGTTCTACACCTTGTCCTTCATCAACGAATACAGTACGTAAGGAATGGTGACGGGAAATGATTCGAGTAAATGCCTCTTCGGCTGCCTCTTCTGAAAAGCTCCCGGTAACCGAAAAAGCGCCAAACATATTGTAATGGGGACTACCACCTTCAAGTTGATCAATAAACCAAAGGCGTTGCTGTGCAAAAGATAAAGGTATAGGACCGACAATATCACATGACGGGCTTATCTGAGGCCGTAGGGCAGATTCTTGTGTTTGATCAATACGTCGCGCAAATTCAGCCAATATTGGGCATTCAAATATTTCTCGAACTGACAATTCCACGCCAAATTCAACACGTACAGCAGCAATCAGACGTACAGATAGAAGTGAATGCCCCCCAAGAGAAAAGAAATTTGAATTAGCTCCAATTTTGTCTCTTGGCAACTGCAATAAATCAGACCAAATATTTACAAGCCTTTTTTGAATTTTTCCCTCTGGCTTTACATATCGGCTATGTGACTCAATACGACTAGGCTCTGGAAGCGCTTTTTTATCAACTTTACCATTGCTGGTTAAAGGTATTTTATCGAGCTTCACATAAAAGGAAGGATGCATATATGACGGGAGTTCATTGGCAAGTGTGCTCTTTATCTCCTCCACTTCGTCACCCACCAATTCAGGGTGACGAAACACAATATATGCAATTAGATATTTCTGCCCCTCAGTTAATTCACGATACATGACAACTGCCGTTTCAACGTGCTCGTGAGAAATAAGATGGTACTCTATTTCACCCAACTCAACTCGATAACCTCGTATTTTGATTTGGTCATCTATCCTACCAACATATATAAGCTCCCCTGATGGACGAAGCCTCACTAAATCACCCGTTCTGTAGTATCTCTCACCTTTTGGTATCATCGACACAAATCTTTGACTGGTGAGATCTTGCCGATTCAGATATTCCTTAGCCAGACCATGCCCACCAATGTATAATTCCCCTACCGCCCCTAAAGGAACTTCAGATCTATGTACATCTAGGACCTTTACTCTTACATTATTCAGGGGAATCCCTATATTTGGATATTCTCCTTCTATAACACTATAAGTACTGTTTACACAGCACTCCGTAGGTCCATAGACATTTATAGCTGAACGCTCATGCAGAGTTTTCCATTTAACCAGACGATGCCATAAATCTTGAGATATCTCTTCACCACCAATCACTAAGTTTGGAAGACTGGAAGCCAAATTTTGGCTAAACCAACTTTCAAGAAGGGAGGGGGTGCAGTCCATAACCTGAATATTAAATTTAGAGATTAGCCTTCTGAGTTTAGCTCCCTCTCGCTTTATATCCTCATCAACAATGACAAGGGACACGCCACCAGCCAGCTGAATAATACTTTGTAACGAAGCATCAAACGCATAAGAAGAAACCCAACCCCATACGTCCCCCTCTTTAATTAACCCCCAATCTCGCATATTATTGGCCAGATTGGTCAATGATTCATTCTGAATAAGCGCCGCTTTGGGTTGTCCAGTTGAACCGGAGGTATAAATCCCGTACGCCAAATCCTTACTGGAGTCTCTATCATATATTGTGAGGTTCGCAGTCGAACACTGTGCTAACTCAGCCTTAAAGAAGGCATCATCAACAGTAATACTACTCACCCCTTTTACCCGGTTCTGTAAAGATTTATGAGTTATAAGTAACTCGACACCACTGTCCTTGAGAAGGAAGTCTAAGCGTGACGAAGAACTAGACGGATCTAATGGGACGTAGGCTCCCCCAGCCTTCCATATAGAAAATATGGCCACTATAATATCGATCGAACGGTTAAGCAGCAGGCCTACTAGTACATTTTCTTTAACACCATTTTCTCGAAGGTAACAACCAAGCTGATTTGAATGTTCATTCAGCTGTGCGAACGTGAGAAATTCATTACCATTAGATACAGCTATTTGGTTGGGCCTATTTTGGATCTGACTTTCAAACTGAGAGCAAATACTTTTAAAAGTAGTAGAATTGAACTCTGGAGCCGAATCCAACTTATGAATAAGTTTGAGTTCGTTATCATCAATATAATTTAAGTGTCCGATAGGGCAATCAACACGAACTACTATGTCTTTCAGCAAGCACTGAAGATTAACTGCCATTCGAACAACAGATTCCAACAAAAACAGCTCTGTATCGAACTCAAATGTCAAGCGAATACTATCATCAACTTCAACAGCGTTTAGCAACAATTCAAACTTACTATGACCAGTTTGGCTTTCTATAAACTCCAACTCAACATCTGGCAAATTTAATGTCTCAGACTGAGTATTATTCATTGAGAACATGATTTGAAATAACGGCATATAACCAGTATTTCTGTCAGAGCATAAGCGCTCGACCAATTGATCAATTGGCACTTCTTGATTGTTTAGAGCATCAAGGTTAACTTTCTTGACTTCATTTAAGTATTCGCTAAATGCAACTTCAGAAGTACAAGTAGTCCTAAGTATAATTGTGTTAGCAAAAAAACCAATTAGGTTTTCTAATTCTTTAGAGCCTCTATTGGCTACAGGCGTACCTATTACAATATCTGACGAAGAGGAATACTTGGCAAGTAACACGGAAAATGCTGCATGCAGCAACATAAATAGGGTGACATTATTTTCTCGAGCTATTTTTTTTAGCTCTAAAGATAATTGGCGATCTAAGTTAATCACATACCTGGATCCACAGGTATTAAATTTTTTTGAGCGGGGTTTATCTAACGGTAGGGTGTGAACTGCAGGAAGCTCTTGTAAATTGGACTCCCAAAAATTAAGCTGAGTTTTAACGCGTTCACTTTTTAAATATGTACGCTGCCAAATCGCGTAGTCCACATATTGTACTGGTAAATCAGGAAGTAGCCAGCCCTTATTAGAAGTGAGTTTCTCATATAGCGTAGCAAATTCTCTTAGCAAAACCCCAGTAGAATGGCCATCTGAAGCGATATGATGCATACTAAAGGTTAAAACTCCTTCTATAGGGGATACCTTTGCATAGGAAACACGCAACATAAGGTCTTGAGAGAGATCAAACAGACTTACTCCCTCACGCTCAATCAGGTCTTTAATCTGCTGACTTCTTTCTGCATCGGATAGCCCAGAAAAGTCTAATCTTCTAATATAAAAATCATTGTCTTTAAGCACCTGTTGATACGGTTCACCCTCAACTTCCACGAATATTGTCCGGAGAGATTCGTGGCGATCTATAATGATACGAAATGACTGTTCCGCTATATCAACATCAAACTTTCCAGATACTTTCAGCGCACCTGGCATTATGTATTCTGCTCCATCACCCATTCTATCTAAAAACCAAAGACGTCGCTGAGTATCGGATACCGGAAGTAAGTCAGAACTACGAACCACTGGGACAATCTTAGCTAGATCATCAATTTCTATAGCGCCTCGAGAATCATTCTCTAAAAACGACTGAAGAGACACTTTGTGCTCTCTAATCATTTCAACAAATTGAGGTTTAAGCTTGCCCTTTTTTGCCTTTGCTTTTAATTTCCCTTCAGCAACATACAAATGGATACCCGCACCATTTAATATTCTTATAACTTCGGCTGTCTTATCCATTTTAAAACTCCAACTCATCCAGTGACTCATCCGGTAACGCTGATAATTCAGCCGAGAGTTCCTCTTGAGAAACAATTTGCTTAATCAGTTGAGCAAGCGATCGTAATTCACTTCGCTCAAATATATTTTTAATTTGCAGTTCAACATTAAATAATCTTTTTATTTCAGAAATTAATCTCATTGCCAATAAGCTTTGGCCACCCAAATCCAAAAAGTGTGAGTTAGCGCCTATCCTGCTTAAATCCACCCTCAATAATTCCGACCATATTTCAGCCAAAGAACATTCGAGATCATCTATCAGAGGTTCTAGGCTAACTTGCTCGATTCCAAAGTCAGGTAGAGATTCCGTGTCGATTTTTCCATTTTTGGTAAGTGGGAGATTTTTCAAGAAGATGTATGTACTTGGCAACATATATCGAGGAAGAATTTGTGAAGCTCTGGACTTCAATTGCTCTAAAGTGATTGTTTCATCCGCAACAACATAAGCACCTATTCTTTTATCTTTATTAGCCTCATCAATTACTTGACTGTAACAAGATCGTATACCAGCGAGACCAGCAATAGCCTCTTCAATCTCACCCAAATCAACTCTAAACCCATGCACCTTCAACTGACGATCATAACGACCAAGGAAGATAAGGTTTCCATCATTTTGATAACGTACTAGATCACCCGTTCGATACATCAATTTATTGAGCCACGGGGACTTGACAAAAACTTCAGTAGTTTTTAAGGGCTGGTTATAATAGCCTGGTGAAATACTCGGTCCAGACAAGCACAGCTCACCAACACAACCAGGCAGCACGGGCTTCAGTCCTTCATCAAGGATATAAGTGCTTATATGTGGCAGAGGTTTACCGATTGGAATTCCTAATGGAAACTCTTGGTCTTCGTGTATCTCATAGGATGTTGCAACCACTGTACATTCGGTTGGACCATAAGTATTTATGATTTTTACCTGTCCTTTAAAATACTGATTCCATCGATTGAGGGCTGGCAAAGACATTGCCTCACCACCCAGTACAATAGTTTTTAGCTCTGGCAAACTTGGGATATCATCATTGCCCATTTCTCGAACTAGATAATGCCAATAGGCAGTTGGCAGGCTAACAAAAGATATTTCTTTTCTTTGTAAATACTCCCAAAAATATACCCCGCCAGAAAGTATCTCTTCATCTCTCAGAACCAGGCAATTTCCACCTGATATAGCTAGGCAAAATTCTTCAACGAAGATATCAAAAGAGGGGGATGAGAACTGGAGAACTCTTTCATTCTCACCGAGACTATAGCTTTTTCGTGCCGAATCAAGATAGCTTGACAGGTTTCCCTGCGTAGTCATAACTCCTTTGGGTTTACCTGAAGAACCAGAGGTATAACAAATATAGGCTAAGGATTCAGGCTCAGCCCTGGAATCAAAGCTAAAGCTCTTTTGCTGACTATTAATAATGTCAGCGGCCTTCATACCATCAATAGATAGTATAGATAAATCTGGAAATCTGTCTTTATATTCGTTAAGAGTAAGTACTTTACTTAACTTTGCATCAGAAGAAATCGCCTTAATCCGTTCTAGTGGGTATTCACTGTCAATTGGCAGGTATGTTGCTCCTATTTTCCAAAGAGCCAATATAGCAATAACTAGCTCCTGAGATCTTGGCAGACATATGCCAACAACATCTCCTGCAACTATCCTATTAGTTGTTAAAAAGTTAGCAAATTGATTAGCTTTGTTATCGAGCTCTTGATAGGTCAACACAAAATCATCAGCGCCCATTAATGCTAGTTTATTTGGTTCTGAGTATACACACTGGTGAAATTGCTCAATTACACTCTTCAGAGACTTGGATTTTTTTTCTTTTGAACCCCAATATTCCAAACAAGAAAGGTCATCCTCTGAAATGGTGTTCAAATCCACTAAGGACATATTTGGGGAATCTATAAAGGACTGTATAAGATGAGAAAAACGTTTTGAAAAACTAACTATTGTAGACTTATCAAAGATATCTTTATTATACTCCCATCCAAGCATTAACCCATCATCGACTTCAATTATACTCAAAGTGATATCAAGCTTGCTTAGTGGAAGTTCAGGATTTATATATTTAGATTCCAAATTGGGAGCAGAAAAACAACCATTATCATTGCTCTGCAGAATTAGCATAACCTGGAATAGTGCAGAATAACTCATATCGTTATCGACACCTAAAGATGATATCAACTTCTCAATCGGAACTTGCTGATGAGAGAATGCATCCAGCACTAACTCTCTACTTTGCTCTAAAATATCAATAAAACTTAGAGTACTATTGATACGTGAACGAAGAATTAAAGTGTTCAAGAAATACCCAATAAGTGGGTTTAGATCATCTTTCTCCCTGCCCGCAGTTGGCGTCCCTATCACTACATCATTTTGATTACCGTGGAGATGTATTAAGATTGCAAAAACAGCATGTAGCCCCATAAATAAAGTGGCATTATTTTCACGGCAGGTTTGAACAAATAACGACTTTAATTCGGCACTTATTTGACTGCGATATACTCCTCCATGATACGACTGTATTGCTGGCCTTGACCTATCGAGTGGAAGGTTATGTATCTCCGGTATACCCTCCAATTGCTCTACCCAATAACTTACCTGGCTAAGATATTCAGGGCTCTCAATTTGTTTTTTTTGCCAGTGGGCATAATCTGAATACTGTATGCGTAATGGAGGAAGCTCCACTCTATCTCCAGATAGATACGCATTATAATAGTGGTTTAATTCATTTAGCATCACTCCCATCGACCAGCCATCACTGACTATATGATGCATGCTATAAATTAAAATATGCTTCTTCTCAGATATCTTAATAAGCTTTACGCGCAGCATTTGATCTGCTTCCAGGTCAAATACTATTTTGCATTCAAGTTTAAATATGGAATCAAGCTTGGAATCTAGTGTTCCATCAGATATCCCGCTTAAGTCAACTTCGTTTATTTTAAAGGAATCCGAGCGCTTAACCACCTGATAAAAGAAGTCGTCTTCATTAAAAAAGTTTGTATGTAGTGAACCATGTCGCTCATAAATCTTCTGAAAAGACCACTTTATTGCGTCCTTTATCAGCTCACCTTGGATCTCTTGGGCACCAATCATATTGAACAGAGATAGCCCGGGCTGCATTTTATCGATAATAATCAGTCGCTGCTGTTGAAGAGTCACAGGTGCAAGCTGATTATTGCTAGTTATACCCAACCTAATGTAGTGAGCAATTATCTCTTCTTTTGTTTCTTTGAGTTTAAACTTTATTTCCGAAGTAATTTCATCCTTGTTACCCCGAACCCGAAGCTGCCCATCATCCAAGCTTATAATAATTCTTTGTTCTTTTAACTGAATCAGAAAATTAAACAGGCTCACAACTCAAACTCCTCTATGCTCTCTGCAGATTCCATTTCTATCGACGAAAGATTTTGTATTCTTTTAACATCGGAAAGCTTTGTAGATTTATCACTTTGTATACTTTCAATATATGCAGATAAGTTTGACAAACTACTTAACTCAAATATCTTCTTCAGGGAAATAGTAATGGAGAAAACCCTCTCAATAGAATTCACTAATTTTATTGCCAAGATCGAGTGTCCCCCCAGTGCAAAGAAGCTATCATTTACACCTATATCATCGAGTTTCAGCCGTAGCAGTTGTGCCCAAATTTTTGCCAGTTCAATTTCTATGTTTGTAGCAGGGGCTATATATTCTGCCGCATCTATAATCGATGGTATTGGCAGAGCATTTTTGTCTAGTTTGCCATTTATAGTTAAAGGTAACTTCCCTATAACTGAATAGGCAACAGGCAACATATATGAAGGTAATCTTGAGGCTAATTCAGATTGAATGATACGAATATATTCATCATTATCGACCTCGCTATTTAAGCAAATATATGCAACAAGTTGGCCAGGAAATTCATCCCTAGTGACTACAGCTGCTGCTTCAATTTCATGCATGCCCAATAATATGGATTCGATTTCACCTAGTTCTATTCGAAACCCTCGCAATTTAACTTGCTCATCAATACGACCTAGGAATTCGAGCTTACCATCAGCAAGTTGGCGTACCATATCACCAGTTCGATAGAGTTTTTCGCCAGTACAAATCGGATTATCTATAAATCGCAATGCATTTTGCTCGGGGCAACCGTGATAGCCTCTAGCCAATCCTAACCCGCCGATATAAAGCTCACCAACGGCTCCCGGTGGCACAGATCGCTGCATATCATCAAGTACATAACAATAGGTGTTAGCTATAGGTCTTCCAATAGTTAGCTTATTTTCTGTTCCGGTATACCGCTCTCTGACAGCCGTTACTGTACATTCAGTGGGGCCATACAAATTGAAGAATTTACGTCCCTGAGACCAATATTGTACAGTTTTAAGTGGACAAACCTCACCTCCAACACCAATCATCTTTAACGATGGGAGTTGCTGCTCTTCCTCAGCGGCAAGAACTGCTGCCGGAAGGATAGCGTGAGTGAGCTCATGTTCCTTAATAAATGTAGTGACACTTGAGTGAGTATTAGCCAGATAGATAGCTGCTCCAGAATTTAATCCACTAAACAGTACGCTAGTTGCAGGATCAAAATTGAACGACATGCAATGCAAGATTCGATCTCCAGCACCTAACTCATAATCAAGTATTTCAAATTCATTTACATTCAATAAACTACGGTGCTCAACCATTACTCCTTTAGGAGTACCAGTCGAGCCGGAGGTGTAGATCAAATAAGCTAAGTGGTGGCTATTATATAAGCTCAGTGGCTCTTCGTTAGGAAATTCTGATAAGGTGTATTCATCCAGCCAGATTATGCTGGTCAAGCTACCTTTTAGCACCTCCTTACTATGACTCTCACCCAATATTAATTTAACCCCACTGTCTTCGAGCATGAATGCTAATCGAGTATTAGGATATGCAGGATCTAGCGGCACATACGCACCTCCTGCCTTTAGAGTAGCAAGTAATGCGATAATTAAACTGGGGCCTCTTTCAAGACACAGCCCCACCCTATCCTCCGGACCTATGCCTTTTTTACGTAGTAAATGGGCTAACTTATTAGACTGGGTATTCAATTCTCCGTAACTGATTGACTGACCTTCCCATATAAGCGCTGGTAAATCCGGTTGTCGTTTAGCTATTTTCTCAAACTTGCTTTGAACTGGTCCTTCAGGTAACGACATTTCATTACCCTTCAAGATATTTTCCGCCGCTGAATCAATAAGCGGTAGATCTATAAGTCGACTGTTCTTGTGTGTAGGAAGACTAACCAACAGCCTTAAAAGCTGTTTAGCTAATTGCAGAATATGATCTTCCTTAAATAGTGCACTGTTATAGATAAGTTCAAATTCAATTCCTGATTTATTTTCACAAACATTTAGACAGAGCTCGAATTTTGCCTGTATCAGTCTGCGCTCTAACTCACAGACAGTTAAGCTAGGTAATTGAAGCGCAACTTTGTCTGTATTATCCATCGTGAACAAAATCTGAAACAATGGGCTATATTGTGTACTGCGCTCCGGGTTGAGACGCTCTACTAAGTGCTCAAATGGTATATCTTGGTTGTCCTGGGCTTCTAAATTTACTCGCTTAATCTGTTCTAAATAGCAAGGTAAATCTTGCTCTAGATCACAGTCAACACGCAAAACTAATGTATTAACAAAAAAGCCTATCATCCTTTCTAGATCTTTATTCCGACGTCCTGCTACAGGAGTACCAACAACAATATCTTGTTGATTGCTATGTCTAGCAACTATTAAAGAAAAGGCAGCGTGGATAAGCATAAATAGAGTTACATCCTGCTCAAGAGCAAATGCCTTTAGCATCTCACTCTCAGCTTCCTTTAGACTCAGTGATGCCTTCGCACCTTTTTGCCCTATTTTACTGGGGCGAGGAAAGTCCAAAGGCAGGTTATGAACAGGAGGAAGATCTTTAAGCTGCTTATCCCAATACCCTAGCTGGCTAAGGAAATTTTCTTCAGAAGACTGCTGTAATTGCCAATGAGCGAAATCTTCATACTGAAATGATAAGGGAGATATGTAATTTTTTTTATTTAATAAAACTGACTCATATTGTAAGGAAAACTCTTCCAGCAAAATCCCAACAGACCAACCATCCGATGCAATATGATGCATACTTATGAATAGAATACCTTCACTATCTTTAATTCGGATAAAACCCGCTCGTAGCATTAAGTCAGATGACAAATTAAAGGATTGAGTTTCTTCACTCTCCAAAAGACGTTCAATTTCGGAATTCTGTTTTTCCCCATTCACCCCCCTAATATCCATGTGTCGAAGGTGGAAAGATTCCGCCTCTTTTACATATGGTTCAACACCTTGGCCATTATCTATAAAGACGGTACGCAAGCTATGATGACGTGAAATAATACGGAAAAATGCTTCTTCGGCAGCTAATTCAGAAAAATTCCCCTGCACTAGAAAAGCACCTGACAAGTTATATTGACTGCTTTCCCCTTCTAAACTGTCTATAAACCACAGACGTTGCTGGGAAAAGGACAGTTTCTTACGACCTTCCGATAAAGAAATAATATTGTGGTGCGTTATTTTTTGCTTTGAAGAGCTAATTCGCTCAGCCTGTTCTGATAGCTCAGCATATTCAAATACCTCTCGTATTTCTAATTCAACATCAAATTCATTGCGCACAGCAGTTGCGAGACGTACTGATAGCAATGAGTGCCCTCCCAGGGCAAAGAAATGTGCATTGCGACCTATTTTGCTTATCGGTATTCGCAACAAGTCAGCCCAAATTTTCACAAGTCTAAGCTGAATATCTCCTTGAGGGGGTTTATAGTCTGATCCAGTTGGTGCGCGCTCTGGCTGAGGAAGTGATTTTCTATCCACCTTTCCATTGGCGGTCAGAGGGATTTGATCAAGCTCCATATAAAATGAAGGCTGCATGTACTCTGGTAACCTTTCTCTAAGATACTGCCTCACATCATCCAAAGAAGTTTCATTTTGTCCTTTGTCAAGACAAACATAAGCAACCAGGTATGTATCCTCCAAGTCATTTGAGCACATATTGACGACAGCCGATTTTACTTTTCCAAGTGTTAATATCTGCTGTTCTATTTCTCCTGGCTCTATACGAAACCCGCGAACTTTAACCTGATCATCAATCCGCCCGAGGTATTCAATTTCATCGCCAGCAATTCTTCGAGCCAAGTCGCCAGTTTTATAGAGCCGTATATCTGGAATAAGTGGGTGCTTACAAAATCGCTCTGAAGTCAATACATCTCTGTTAAGGTATCCTCGCGATACTCCATTCCCCCCCACATACATTTCTCCTATTGCACCAGGAGGCAATACATTCATTGAACGATCAAAGATATACAGCCTTAAATCACTAATAGGTGACCCAATTAAACTACCTTGCGCACTTTCGATATCTTTAGTTCTTATTATCCGGCTAGTGACATGAACAGTCGTTTCAGTAATGCCATACATATTCACCAGCTGTGGAGAAGTATCGCCACGATGAGAAACCCACGGCTTTAAGGCCGCCAGATTTAATGCCTCGCCACCAAAAATGACAAAGCGAAGGAATAAGCGGCTTCTATGGGCCTCATCAATGTGCGCCAGTTGATAAAAGGATCCCGGAGTCTGGTTCAGAACAGTGACTTGCTCCTTAATTAGTAACCTGTAGAGATCATCATAAGAGCGAGATGTCTCTTGAGAAACAATGACTAACCGTCCTCCATGGCTTAGCGCTCCCCAAATTTCCCATACCGAAAAGTCAAATGCATAGGAGTGGCACATTGTCCAAACATCATTTGGGCAGAACTGAAACTGCTCATTTGTCGAATTAAATAATCGAACAACATTACCATGCTCAACTAAAACTCCCTTTGGTAGGCCTGTTGAACCTGACGTATAGATAACATAAGCAAGGGATTCCGGTTTCAACTCACTTGTATCAAGATTCTCTTTAGAGCAGTTGTGCAATTCTTCCTGAACTTTGCATGAATCGATCCTAATTATGTCGAGATCAGCGATTTCCTGATCCAGGGGAATATCTTGATCCGAAATAATTATTTTAAGCCCGCTGTCTTTAATAATATGCTTGACACGGACATTAGGGTAATTAGGATCTATAGGTACGTAGGCGGCACTAGCTTTTAAGATAGCCAGTAACGTCACAACCATATCGGTTGAACGCTCTAAGTAAACTCCAATCAATACTTCTGCGTTTGCCCCACGCTCTTTTAAGTAGCGGGCCAACTGATTAGCTCGTGTATTTAGCTCAAGGTAGGTAAGCTGATTTCCTCCACAAGTTAAAGCAATCTCATCTCTTCGAAATTCCACCTGCTTCTCAATTAGGTGATGGATACAGTGTTGAGCTCGATATCCAAGAGGTACAGTAGTTTTACTAAATATAGATTTAAGTTGATCTTCTTTTGTTAGAAGAGTCAAAGAAGATAGTGTAATTTCAGAACCCTGGCACATCGTAATAAGCAGATTCTGATAATGCTCTAAGATACTTTTTGCTAGTTCATCATCAATTTTATCTTGGTGATATTTTAATCTAAACGTAATTTCATCACCCATCGTTACCACTAGCGCAAGTCCATAATTGGTTTCCTCGAAACTTTTTGCTTCGATTAATTGGATTTCTCTAGCGCTTTCATCTTTAAATAGACTAGATGTTATGGGGTAGTTTTCAACTACAACTATGCTGTCAAATAGGGATTTTGCACTGTTTAAATTTGCCGCTTGTAAAATTTCAGATAGGGAAAGGTAGCTATACTGTTCTCTTTTAATATGTGCGGATTGCAACTCTCTTAGCCATACCCCCAATTTCTGATCGTCTGCTAACCCTACACGACTAGGTATAGTATTTAGCAAAGGACCTACAATGTTTTCCACACCTGTTAAATCCGCAGGTCGCCCAGATACCGTTACTCCAAAGATAACTTCCTCTTCATTACTATAGCGGCTCAGTAAAAGAGCCCAAGCTCCTTGAATAAGGGTGCTAAAGGTCACCCGACAACTTTTCGCTAACTGGGATAGGTTTTGCACCTTTGATTCTGTTAATACCGAGTTAATTTCAAGTTTTCTATTTTCACATCTTGAAGATTTTAGATTTGGCAATGCCGTTGATGAATTTATACCTCCTAGCTCTTCCTTCCAGAAACGATTAGCAGATGCTTTGTCTTGGTAGGAAAGCCACTCTAGATAGACTTTATAGGTACATGAATTGCGATAAACTGAATCAATCTTCTCTGATAAATTTTGGTAATTTTCAACCAATCTATTGAGCATTAATGATGAAGACCATCCGTCACCGGTAGCATGGTGTTGCGTCCATAATAGCTGATATTGGTTCTTGCCTAAGTACCAAAAAGCAATACGTATTAGAGGAGCGACATCAATATCAAAACCTATAGATTTATCGCGTTTTCTGAACTCTTCGAGAAGCCTATTTTGTGATTCACTATCTAAACTTGAAAGATCCTCATACCTCCATGGCAAGATAGCCTCTGATTGGACCAGCTGGTATATCTCTCCATATTTATCTCTCATAAATTGGGTGCGAAGAATCCCTTCCTCATCAAGTAATTTCTGCCAAGCCTGCTGTATTTGAGTGGGATCTAAATTACCTTCCAGCTTTAATATTTTCTGACTTACATATGCCTCACTCTCCAAATAGCCATGAAATAGTAAGCCGCTTTGTGTGCCCGTTGCAGGATATAGATCTTCGATGTTATTAGATATTTGCCAATGATCTAACTGGTCTTGACTCAACTTGGCTGGATAATTCCCTTCCCCAAGTAAAGGGAAATCTGAAATCGTAAAGTACCCACCGGCTTTCTTGCAACAGTGATCTGTCACTTCCTCTATAGATTTACATATAAGCGCACATAAACTATTTATATTTTCTAAATCGTAATTATTGCCTAAAAATCGAAGCTCAAAAGTTAGCTTTCCCTTATTGATAAGCGCATTAAGAATTAGAGCGTGGGACTGCGGGCGCAAAGGGCTTACCATATCTCCGGGACAATCTAACATCGAAAAAACATGCTCGTTATTAACGACCTGATCAAACTGTCCTAGGTAATTAAACAATAATTCTGGTGTTGGTAAATTCTTAAGCTCTGGTATTTCACTCAAATACTTAAGCACGCCAAATCCAATACCCTTTTCTGGCACCGATCTAGAAGAATCTTTTGCAGAGAATATGTGACTCTCAATACTTTCACCATCAAAATTAATGGCGAGGGGATACTCTACAGTGAACCAACCAATCGTACGCGAGAGATCCAAATCGCTATTTAAACCCTCTCTACCATGACCTTCCAACGTTAGCGTTAAAGATTCCCGACCATCCCATCTATTAAAAGCTCTAGATAGAGCTGCCAAAAGTAACTCATCTGTTTTGGTATGGTATGCCTTATTTGATTCACCTATAAATTTTTCAGTACACTCTTCACTAATACTGAAATTTTTTATAGAAAATTCTTTCAGCGGTACTGGTTCTCTGGGTGATAGTCCACTGGTTTGTTCCAGCCAATATTGAACTTCGCTTTTCAATTTTTCAGAAGAGGCGTAACGATATAAATATTCGGACCACTTTTTATAAGATGTTGTTTTAGGGGGTAGATACAGCTCCAGACCCTGCCTAAATTGTCTGCTCAATTGCTCTATATCTCCCAGCAGAACCCGCCAAGACACACCATCAACCACACTGTGATGGGCAGTTAATAGCAATCGATTTAACCCAGCAGGCAAGATAAACAAAGCAGCCTTAAATAGCGGTCCGACAGTCAAATTAAAACTGCGCTGGAGCTTATTTACATGGTCTTCAATGTCGGGTTCTTCACATCTTATTACCTCAATGGATTCATATGCCAATTGTTCAGTATATGGTTTATATTTTGCTTGCCAAAGCTCTCCCTCTCGAGTAAACACGAGGCGCAAAGCATCATGACTGGCATAAAGCTTATCTACAACAAGATGTAACAAATCTATATCAAGCCACGCTGGAGAATCCAATAACAATGACTGGTTGTAGTGATTTAATTCTATCGATATTTCGAAGAAACGATGATGGATCGGCAACAGCTTAACTGTTCCTACTTCTTCCTTTTGTAGGTCAACTACTTCTATTTGCTCTATTTTGTCAGCAATATCTCTCAAACTTGGAGTATCGAATATATCTTTAACTTTAAATACCATCCCGACTTCACGTGCGCGTGACACACACTGAATGGCTAAAATCGAGTCACCACCCAACTCAAAAAAATTGTCGTTGATGCCGATTTCTTTAACACGAAGCCCGAACAAGTCTGCCCAAATTTTAGAAAGCTTATATTCAGCATCAGACTTTTTAAGTTTTTCAGCAGAAGTATTTTCATAGCTTTCTGGATCTGGAAGATTTTTACGATCAATTTTTCCATTTGACATTAGAGGTAAATTTTTCATCACACAATATTGTGATGGCAGCATGTATTGGGGTAATAACTTCTTAAGAGAGATATCTATTTCTTTAAGAAAATTGTCTTTTTGAGTGTTACTATTTAAAATTAGATATGCAACTAGTCGTGATCGACCATTAATTCCACAGTGTGTAACTACCGCAGCAATATCTACAGCTGGTAGATTGCTTATGGCCTTCTCAATCTCCTCTAACTCAATACGATAACCCCGTATTTTTACCTGATTATCCTTTCTGCCAACAAAAATGATATTCCCATCTGGCAGGAATCGCGCTAAATCACCTGTTTTATACAGCTTTGAGCCCGCGTGGCCTGACAACATATCTGGCTTAAATTTTTCAGCCGTTAATTTTGCCTGGCGATGATATCCTCGTCCGACACCATCTCCACCAATATAGAGTTCTCCCACCTCGCCAGTTGGTATGTGCTTACAATTATCATCCAATATATATGCAGTGCGGTTTGGTAATGGACGACCTATTGGGATTTGATCTGCAACTTCCTCACCACTTATTTGATAGGTAGTACATCCTATGGTCGTTTCTGTAGGACCGTAGTGATTAATGACATGGCATTTTTTTGTAAATACAAGCGATTGGATCTTATTGTACAGGCTTGGGGAAATGATCTCTCCCCCCAAGAAAAGCCAAGAACAGTCAAATTTATCCTTTAGCATTAGAGGGGTAAATAAGGCATCAAAGTGGCTAGGCGTGATCTTTAATAGGTCAATCCTACTTTTTATTAAATATTCACTTAGTTCATCACTCTGCATCACAATAGTTTTATCTAAGATGTAGATACAACCACCATTAACGAGGGACAAATATAAGGATGTATTACCAAGGTCTGTCGCTATACTTGAGAGCACCGCGTATCGCAGGCCCTTGGGAAGTAAATATCGAGAGCGGATTGCACTCAGATAGCTAGCTAATTGCGCATGCTCAGTCAATACACCCTTGGGACGTCCTGTAGAACCGGAGGTATATATCATATATACCAGATTCTCCGGCTTCGCTTCACAAGTTATCTCTGTATCTTTGTAAGATTTAAGTGCTTTCTCTACCTCTTGAGAATCAAGTACTAGTTGCTCTATTGCCTGGAATTTAAGCCTACTCGAAGTTTCCTGATCACATATTAATACTTTAATTTCGCTATCTTGGACAATAAACTCTACTCGATCTTCCGGAAAGTCCGGATCGATGGGGACATATGCTCCTCCAGCTTTGATCACTCCCAGTATTGCAACCAACATCTCAATTGAAGGAGATACGCAAATCCCCACAAAAAGTTCTGCACCTACTCCTAGATCCCGCAACATGCGGGACAGCTGATTAGTTCTAGCTTCCAATTCACCATAAGTTACACTAAGATCGCCACAAACCACTGCGAGGTCATCTTTATATTCGCCCGCGTGCTTAGAGAACTCTTCAACGATTGAGGTAACTGGAGGGAGCACAAAGGAATTTATTCCGCTATATTTATCTAAAAGCGAACGTTCAGCTGTTGAAATAAGATCTACTTCAGAAATCGACTTAGTTAGTAACTTAGGTACCTCCCCAGAGAGGCAAACCAACCTATCCAAAAGTTGTTTTGCGGCTTGATCGTCGTAAAAACCCAAATTATATTCCAACTGAAGCTCTAGCTCCTGCTCACCCCCAAAGTCAATTAAATTAATACTCAATGGGATCTGTGAGTATCCGCTAGTACAATAATTCGTGTATGCCTCAATGCCATCAAAGCTGGAGTTATAATCAATTTTCAGGTAATTGAAGTTTATATCATGTATACGCGATCGCGATTTTGCCGATAAATTGAGGTCCCGATTAAGGTGACTAATTGGGTATCTTTGGTGGCGAAAATCTTGTCTCTGTATGGCTGCGATTTCGCAGATGAGATTTTCTATGTTACTGAGAGGGTCAAAAAATAGCTTTAGTGGGGTGGTACTTGCAAACATACCAACTATTTTTTTATATCTTGCATTACCTCTATTGTGCACCGGCATCCCCAGTACAATTTCCTCTAATTGAAACACCCTAGAGAAATAAATATAAACTGCTGCAATCACCAACTGCTGCGGCGTTACACTTAATTTTTTTGCTACGCGCAATAGAGATTTACTACTTTCCTCAGGAAATTTCTGTGAAATCTTATTACTTGGTACTACCGAGCCAAATTTATATTCACCCTCAACTCGTCTTGATAACAATGGCTCAGGAATAGTGGAAAATTTTTTTAACCAGTAACTCTTGCTTTGTGAATACTTACTACTCGATTGATATTTTGCATCTTCAGCAACCGTGGGCAAAAATTGCTCAACATCAAACTGATAAGGCGTTATGGAGCTGTCGATTTTTGTCACACTATCTGAGTAAAGCCTTCCTAGCGCATGCAATATATTACTGCCCCCCCAACCATCCAGAACTAAATGGTGGCCAAACGTAATCAACCAGTGCTCCCTTTCACTTATTCGAATTATTTTCATTGCCACCAGGCAATCTTTCTCTATCGAAAATGGCGTTTCAAAAAGAGAGACTAAATATATATTTGCCGACTTCTCTGGATCATTATTACCTGTAAAGTCAATCAGCTCTAAATCGCAAGTTTCCCTTTCCGCAATAAACTGCACAGGCTGCCCATCGTGGACTTTAAAGTTGATCGAAAAGGCATCACATTCGTTGGAAACTTGTGAATATACAGCCTGAAGTAATGGAACATTCAGCTGTCCTCTCAGCACTGTATAGCCGCATATATTGTATAGAGGGCAATCTGGAAACTGTTGTTGGTGATAAAATACATCTAGCTGGGATGTGCTTAGCGGATAAAATATTTCTGACTGGGTACCCAATGAACCTCTCCTTGTCTTTCGGCCAGCACTTCGATAATTCATTACCTTTAGCGGCGTTGAGATGCCAACCATGTGACGATTTTATAATTATTTAGCTTTAAAAAATTGCGCATATTTGAATAGCTATTCGGAAATTTTGCAAGATAATTTCAAATTCTTTCTACAGACTTTTTTAAACCTCTATTTTTATGAGAAGTCCATAGAAAAACTGAGATACATATCCAGCAAATAAGGACAATTTTTTATTTATTAATACCGTTATGTCTCATGTGGTGAAGGCAGAACCTCTGCTCTGGCCCAAGCCCGCAAGTGATCAAGGAAAGTGAGTTGTCAAAGATAACTTATGAGGCAATAAAAACATTTGGATATATACTTTTTATAACTTTTCAGATTGACTGGAAAACAAAATCAATGAAAGTCACAAATGACCGATTAAATTTTTATCTCAACCTCAAAAGGGGTAAATACATCAAGTGGCAAAATGACTATAGCCAGTTATTGTTTTTTATTCCCCCCATGTAGCTCACCGCAAACCTATCCAATATATTTTTCGATGTATCAATTTAACATCGGCTGCTAAGTACCCACTTATTGAAGTCGACCTAAGTTAATACCTCTCTTGTATGCCTAACTCCCAACAGGTAGTAGGGGGAATACCCATAGAAAAAGTTGATTGTTTTTTACTCACACCCATACCATTGACCAGAAAACAGCCTATCTTAACCATCGCCGTGATTTACGGATCAAAAAAACAACAAATTTGCTATTGATTGATCTACTCACATAAATTCGCAAAAAAATGTTGACGCCATAAAGATTATCATTAAGATACGCAGCTCCTGACACGGGGTGGTTAGCTCAGTTGGGAGAGCGACGGCCTTACAAGCCGTAGGTCACAGGTTCGACCCCTGTACCACCCACCACTTCTCTTACTCTTGCCCGGCAAGAGCATCCAAGAGAAGCAGGAATGCGGACCGGTAGTTCAGTTGGTTAGAATGCCGGCCTGTCACGCCGGAGGTCGCGGGTTCGAGTCCCGTCCGGTCCGCCATATACAAAAAAGCCCTGCTCGCAAGAGCGGGGCTTTTTTTATATGGTCCCAGAAAATGGCGACCGAGTTCTTCAGCTTTCGCTGAGCCAAGGGAGTGCAACCCGGGCTTCAACTTGGTACCTTCCATATCTACATATCCCCCACCAATCACAGACTTTCATCCTGCACAAAAAAATAAAGAAAAGTTTCCTAAGTTGTTGACCTGCCTGAAAAAATCATTATGATACGCAGCTCCTGACACGGGGTGGTTAGCTCAGTTGGGAGAGCGACGGCCTTACAAGCCGTAGGTCACAGGTTCGACCCCTGTACCACCCACCACTTCTCTTACTCTTGCCCAGCAAGAGCAATCAAGAGAAGCAGGAATGCGGACCGGTAGTTCAGTTGGTTAGAATGCCGGCCTGTCACGCCGGAGGTCGCGGGTTCGAGTCCCGTCCGGTCCGCCATATACAAAAAAGCCCTGCTCGCAAGAGCGGGGCTTTTTTGTATGCGCCAATTAGAAAAGAGTTTGGGTTTTTAAACTTCAGCTGAAGCCGCCTGGCTCTCCTCCCATTCCCCATCCACCGTTTCTTCGCCGCCATGCAATAGATGCATCAATCGCTCCAGCTCCGGCATTTCGTTAAAGCACTCCGCTTCACCAGAAATTTCATCCCAGGATGCTTTGGATTCAGTGCAAAGATGGGCCACGACTTTCCCATCGATATCCCCTTCCAACAATCCAGCAGGCGCCCAGAAGTGCGTTGTATTACTCATTAAGTGAGGAACTGTACTTCCGCATCCACTGCAAAAGTCAGATCGATAGCCCGTAGGAGTCCGGAATGAAGAGATTCTGTCTAAGCCCCGCACCCAGCGAAACTGATCCCGGCTAATAAACATGGCCGTATCCGAGGCGGAACCACTCAATTTGCGGCAGAGCGAGCAATGGCATTGGTAAAGGTTTGGAATTGGCTCTTCCAGCTGGAACTCAACCCCACCGCATAGGCACTTCCCATTCATCCCTTTCTCCTTCCGCAAAACTGTTATTCGAAGTCGTCCATGAAATCGCAATAGGTTAGCAACAATATCTCAGTCCTACCCAAGACTCCTATAGACACACAGTGAAGTAAATGCCATTTGGCGCTTCATTCAACGAACATCATTAAATATCCAAAGATCTGGGGTTTAGTTTCGCCGTGAGGATATGATCCTCCCAACACCCATTGATCTTCAGGTATTTTGCCGCCCTACCCTCGACAACGAAGCCCAATGCCTCCAGCAGAGCTGCCGACCTATCGTTACCAGGCATGTAGTTAGCCATCACTCTATTCAAATTTAAGGTGTCAAAAGCATAATCAACGACATGACGACACAAGCTCCCCATTAAGCCCCGCCCCTCGTGGGACTGGTCAACTGCATATCCCATATTACAGGCCTGAAATGGGCCTCGGATGATATTCGTCAAGGAGCAAACGCCCAGTAACTGATCACACCCGGACTCTAATGCAGCGAACTTTAAAATTCCTCCAGAGCTGATGCGTCGAGTCCAGAACCCGGAACTGTGAAAACCGGGCTCGCGAATGGGCTCCCAGCGCTTCAGGTGCTCTTCATTAGATAAATAAAATGCAGATATGGCGGGCGCATCTGTCACTCCGAGCAAACGTATTTCCACCAGTCGATTACCTCACCATTCACATTCTGATTAAGCTCAATCAACCCATTTATACCGGCACTACTATTCAATTGACGGTAAAGAGTCCCGCTGACCAGGAAGCTCACGAAGAAATTCCCAACCCCGGGTTCTGCCGCTCTCATAACCTTCCTCGAGCAACTCTGCTTCCTGGGTAAAACGCTTAACCGGGAAATTGTCTGGAGGCGCAATAACCGAAACCTGGCACCCCTCTGGAGGCACCTCGATAAACTCCAGAGCCCGATTATATTTCTCCCCCCTCTCTAGCACGGCCTCAAATAGCCGAGCATGATCACGGAAAAACTGTTTGATAAATTTTGGAGCAGGCCCCTTAATTTTCCGATACCCCAGAGGGCGCGAAAGAATAACGGTTATATTCCTGGCCCCCTGCTGATAGGCCTGAATGATCGGTATCGAATCAGCCAGACCGCCATCGGTCATAGGTTCCCCATCCACTTCAGGAAACCCCCGGTAAGCAACCGGAATTGCGCAAGAAGCCGGGAAAACCTCGTGCATATTTTCCGGAGTTACTTTCAGGTATCTAGCCTCCCCCGTGTTGATACTGGTAGTCACGGCATAAAGCGGTATTCCATTCTCAACATAACTATCGACACTGAGCGGAATATCCTGATATGACGCATGCCACAACCAGCCAATATCGCAAAAATGACCGCCCCGGAGATAGCGGCGCCAGTCGATGAAGTCTGCCCGCCGGGCATGGTCCATTAGTATTTGCCGACTTCGCCCATGGTTTCCCGCCAGATAACCAATCAAGTTGGTGGAGCCTGCGGATACACCGATCGCAAAATCAAATGGCCGATAGCCCGCCTCCAAAAATGCATCCAATACGCCAGCAGCGAAAATCCCCCGCATAGCACCCCCTTCGACCACAAGGGCTGACTGGGAATTCTCGTTAATCAAAATACAGTCTTCCATAGCGAGCAACCGTTAAAACCAAACCATCTCTACCTTTGCCAAGCAGATTCCAATAGCACTATGATTGAGGCATTCAGGTAATCCGTTGAGTTAAACCAAGTATGCCAACAATCGCGTTTAAAGCTCCGTGGAGCCGCCAGCTCCAAATTATCAGTGCCATATGCACATTACTCCTACTGGGACTGCCGCTCTTTCTGGCATCGAGAGCACCAGCTGCTCCATCTACCCTCTATAGCATTGCCATAGCACTTCCGCCTGCAATACTGGCTCTCAGCGCCTTCTTTGCCATCCGTGGTTACGCCATCAAAAATGGCAACCTCTTGATATTGCGCCCGGGCTGGAAAACCACCATCTCCTTGGAGGGGCTATCTGAAGCATTCCCCGACTCAACCGCCATGCAAGGATCAGTCCGCATCTTTGGCAACTCCGGCTTATTTGGCTATATAGGCCTGTTTCAAAACCAAAAATTGGGGCGCTATCGTGCATTTGCTACCGATCAGCAAAAATCTGTCGTACTGCGTCTGGCTACACAAACTATCGTGATCACCCCCGATAAACCGGAGCGGGCAGCGGACATTCTCCGCCAACACTGCCAACTTCAACCCAACCCAAATTAATTGCTCCGACAACAACGCCACACGAATAGGTACAAGAAGTCGACAGGAAGTTCAAACCGATGAAAAAGTTCGCTTTTATAATTGCCGCCGCATTTACGCTGCTATCAGCAAGTGCTCACTCCGCTTGTGTGATTTTATTGCATGGATTAGCCAAATCAGATAGCTCAATGGAGAAACTGGCAAAGGCCATAGATGCCGAGGGTTTCCAAACGGTCAATATTGATTACCCTTCGACCAAGCACTCCATTGAAGCTTTGGCCAGCATGGCCATAGCGCCTGCTGTCGAGGAGTGCGGTAACGCGCAAGAAATCAATTTTGTCACTCACTCCATGGGCGGTATTCTGGTAAGGCAATATCTACATTCAGCTGAAATCAAAAACCTGAATCGCGTTGTCATGTTGGGCCCACCCAATAAAGGCAGCGAAGTAGTTGATAAACTGGGAACATTCCCCGGTTTCAAGTTTATGTTTGGGGATGCTGGGCTACAGCTGGGTACCGGCGAGATGAGCGTCCCCAACAAGCTCGGTAGTGCAGATTTTGATGTAGGTATTATTGCCGGTACTCGCAGCATCAACCTGATTCTATCCCGCCTTATCCCAGAAACCGATGATGGTAAAGTCTCCGTATCCAGCACAAAACTGGATGGCATGAATGATCATCTGCAAATGCCAGTGACCCATGTGTTTATGATGAAAGATAAAAAAGTTATCTCGCAAGTTATCCATTACCTCAAGCATGGATTCTTTCATAGAGCCGGCAATCAGGCATCCAATTAAAATTAATCGATCTTATAAATAATCTATACCTTTTAACTCCAATCACAATACAAAATTAGTGACAATAATTTGGAATTCACCTTTATGCAGTGGCAATGGTGCAGCTTTAAAGAGCTTACGCTCAGTCAACTTTACGAAGTTTTGCGAGTAAGGCAGGAAGTTTTTACGGTAGAACAAGATTGCCCCTATCAGGATGCCGATGGCAAAGACCAGCACTCCTGGCACCTGATCTGCTGGGAGGGAGACGAAAGCAGTCCGCAGGTTATGGCTTACCTGCGAGTTGTTTTCCCTGGCCTTAAATACCGGGAACCTTCGATAGGAAGAGTATTAACCGCAGAAGCCAGTCGCGGAACAGGCCTGGGCAAGGAGCTGATTCGCCGAGCCGTAATGCACACATGCGAGGAATACCCCAACACTGGTATTCGCATTTCAGCTCAACAACATTTGGATCGATTTTACGGGGAGTTTGGCTTTGAGCAGGTGTCTGAGCCGTACCAGGAAGACGGCATCCCGCATATCGAGATGTTACGCCCTGCCAATTAATTGAAAGGGATCTTTTAAGTCCGATGGAAGTTTTGGGGGCCCTGCAAAGGCACTGCGGGACCCCAAAAAATCTAGTTGCTACCCAGTGGATTGGCACCGGCAGATACAGGCTCACTATCCGACTGACGCGCCCTGCTATAAAGGCAAGAGGCCGCGATTCCAGCAGCAATTAGCAACCACACAACATTAACGACCAGTGATGCTCTCACAAAGGAATCCTCACCAAACTGAGCAACATGCACTACAACTGCACCAACGCAAGCGATAATTGTGGCAATACGCAGAGACATAGACCACTTGGCCACTGTCCCCATGAAGGCAGCCGCAACGCTTAACGCCAAGGTCACCAGCCAGAACACCTGCGCAGCATTTAACTTAAACGCCAGATAAGTCACCGCACTCAGAGCAATCGCAAATGGTACACCCCATACCTGAGCCATCCAGACCCGCTCCAAACGTACGGCGGGATTGCCGCGCTGACGCTTGCGAACAAACCAGATATTGATGCCGGATACCACCAGCAAGCACATCCCCACCCCCAGCAGGAAGTAAGCAATTTTCACAGGGAAACCGGAAAAGTGGCCAAAGTGTAAACGGTACGTAGAAAGGTAAACTTGTTTAGCCGCGTCTCCCTCAGACCAACCTTCTTTTTCAATCAGGCTGCCATCGGGATTAAAGTGGTAACGCTCACCCCAGACCAATCGCTCTGGAACTCGGGTCCACACCTCAACAACCTGGCCTTCACGTCCAGGGAATGCCACTTCTAAACGAGTGCGCTCTTCTTCCGGTGCGATACGATCCATTGTTGCCAGAATTGCAGCATAATCCGGATAATCAACTTCAGGGGCGTTTTCCTCCATCACCGGATGATCCGCGTAAAGCATGTGCTCTACCTTTTCCGTATCACCCTCAAAGAATACGCCGGCAATTGCAAAAGCGGCTATCTGGGACAACCCGATAAAAGCCCCGGTAATGGCTATGGCAAGATGAAAGGGAGAGGCCCAAACCCCCAGGCGATTGTGCAAATCCACTTGCTGAAGACGCTTAGAGCCAGAAAGACGGAAAGAGAAAGCGTCTTTAATAATTTTGGGATGGGCCAGCAAACCGGAGACGATCAGAGCGGACATCACCATCCCGATCAAACCAACCAGGATGACTCCATAACCAACAGGAAGGTTGAGCGCGTAGTGTAGGTAGGCCAGGAAGTGGGTCCACTCATGCTCCACCTTGCCCAGCAGGGAACCATCTTCAGCGACATATCGCTCCATATCGCCAACTTCAACCATCAATCTGGGCTTATCCTGATTGGGGATGGTGAAGGTAATTGAATCGAGATCCTCTTTTTCCTGCTTGGCCAACGCAATAGCATTTTCTGTAGCCGTCCGATACACAGAGGCTTCAACATTGAGGTTCTCCAACTCGGAGGCCTGCTCCCAGCGTTCGAACTCATTGTAAAAAACCGCCAGTGTTCCGCTGACGCAAACAATATATAAAAGAGTGGATACCGCCAGGCCGAGAACTGAGTGTCCATCGGTCATATCACGGACAAAGCCAGGGGTCGGTTTAAAGGAAAATTTCACGTTAAATTCCTACTCAAGTCCGTTGATCTATGCTGCCGAAGCGGGAAGCGCAAAGGTCAGCAACAAGCCGCTGACCACCGAGAAAGCCAGCATGGCAGCCGAAGGGCGCAGAAGCTTTTTATCGGCGCAGCACCAAACCATCGCCAGGGTCCAGATTATCACCGACAGGAAAGCTCCGCCGACCAAGCGGGCAGTTTCAGAAAAACCGGTAAAACCAAAGAAAAGCAAACCGGCAATCAAACCACTGGCCGCGGGCAAAAGAAAGGCAGCCATAAAACGCAAGAAGCCCCGCAACCACAATGGAAGCAGGGCTTGAGATTCGGGTGTTCCCGAGCGCTGTTTTTCAACGGGTCTTGGGCCACTGGGCCAGTCCCCCTTAAGAGCCAATAAAGCAAAGGCTCCGAGCATCACTATTAAAGTGGCAATACTGATTCCATATTCCACCCCAACAATTGAGCTCCACCCAAAAGCCGACAACACCATGGCTCCCCAACCGCTCCAACGGCGCACGGGCTCTGCCCCTCTGCGGGACCAGGCGGAATAAAGGAGCAGAATCCCGGCCAAAGCAAAGGCGCTGGAAACTCCTGCAATCATATAAAAAGACATTGGCATAACCATAACAGCGAGAGACTCGCCTCTCGTCTGGTTGCTTAAACGTAAAAAAGGGAGCCAGCCCACAGACTCCCCCTGTGGACAAGCTCCCAGTCTACACTAACTTAGAAAATGTAGCGTGCTTCCGCAGTTACATAGCGACGCTCACCGTAGAAGCAGTCACCGCGGCTCAGGCAAACCGTTGTATGCTCTTCATCGGTCAAGTTTTTCGCATTCAGCTGGAACTTCCAGCTTTCAAGGGTGTATCCGATAGTCGCATCATACAGAGTATACGAAGGGTTCTCTGTCGGGAAATGAGCAAACTCCGAATCGTAATAAGCTGCATTTTCTGGATCGAAAACAACATATTGTGCATGTACTTTATCGATACCGGTGTAACTGTCTCCTACGTAACGCGCCCCAACGCCAATAGTAAGCCCTGGAACCCAGTCGCTCAGATCATAGTCTCCCCAAATAGAAAACTGCTCTTCTGGCACGCCTTCGATTTCAGAACCCTGCTCAAAGGAGCTGCTGCTCTCAGTGATCTCAGTGATCTCAGTGTCTATTTGACTATAGTTAGCGATAAGAGTGAGATTGCCTAACTTACCGCTGGCCTCAAGTTCGAAACCATCAACTTTCGCCTCACCAATTTGCTCGAAAAGCCCGTAATCCCCATAAGTCAAACGATTCTTTTGCTTGATCTCATAAACAGACGCCGTCATCAAGATATCGGTTCCCTCAGGCTGAAACTTAACACCAGCCTCAACCTGATCCCCCTCTACCGCTTTAAAGTCACGCCCCATACCATCCGGGTCGGATACGATCGGCTCAAACGATTCAGAGTAGCTAACGTAAGGTGAAATGCCATTATCAAACGCGTACATCAAACCAAAACGCTTGGTTACAGCATCCTCCTTGTGAGTTCTTTGATCCGCTTCAGGGTCATTACTATCTGCTTGACTACTGGTGTTATCCTTCCTAATCCCGGTATTCAGAATAAAGTTACCGAAGGAAATCTGATCCTGGAAATAAAATCCAACCTGCTCAGAATCGGTAACAGTTTTCGTTCTGGCCAGATCCTCAAGGCCCGTAGGTACATACCCATAAACAGGATCAAAAATATCGATCACGCCACCATAACTTCTCGCTCTCAGAGTACTCTCATCAATTTGAGCGTCCTGGCTGTCCAAGCCAAAAGAAATCTGGTGTTCCAACGGGCCAGTTGAGATTTCCCCGGAAAGTCGCAAGTCAAAAATAAGGAAATCGCTGTTAGCGTCCTTCATGTAGACGGTACGTGATACTTCCCGTATATCTCTTTGTAGGCGAAGCCTAGCTGAGAAGTCAGCGTACATACTGTTGTAGTCCACTGTACCTTCAGAGTACCGAAGAGCCGCGTTAACTCCCCAATTGTCACTGAATCTGTGATCTAACCACAAACTGTAACCAGTCTGCTCTGTATCATATTTATCCCAACCCGGCTCACTCAGGAAAGTGTCAGTAGGGATTTCACCATTTACGTTCTCAACAATGGTGCCACCCCAGGGTAAAAATGCTGCGGTAGTACCTGATTCATCTTCCTGATAGCTCGCCATAAAAGTGATTTCAGTATCAGCATTCGGACGCCAGGAAATCGAAGGCATTAGTAAAGTACTGTTATCTTCAACGTGATCAACCTGGGCATCAGCCTCTCGATTGTAACCAACCACGCGGTAGAGCCACTCTCCAGACCCGTCGATAGAGCCAGTAACATCTCCCGCGACTACCATGCGGTCGTAATCACCAGCCTGAACCATTACCTCACCCCCAAATTCCTCTTTGGGGCGCTTAGAAACTAAGTTGACAATACCGCCTGTAGAACTCTGCCCGTAAAGTACAGATGAAGGGCCCTTCAGGATTTCAACACGCTCATATGAATAAAGATTTGCTCTGGAACTCGTATAGCTACCAAAAATAGACTGGAGACCATCAACAAACAGTACTGGTTCAACAGCGCGAATTGTGGACCAGTCCCCGCGAGCGTCTACACCAAACAAACCACCGTTAACACCGGCAGAATACTGTAAAACATCTTGTATGGATTTAGAGCCAGTCGCATCAAAAAAGTCCTTATCCCGTAGCGTGATCGAATACGGGGTCTCATCGACCGGAATATCCAGTTTACCAATGGAGGTCTGACGATCCAGGTTCAGATCTCCGATAACACTAACCTCTTCAATTCCTTCATTTTTATCTTCTGCAGCAAACGCCACAGAAGAACCGCCCGCAGCAATAGCCAACGCCAATACAGAGCGACTGATTCCAGAAATTACAGGAGAAGCTTTTTGCATACTTTTTGTTCGAGCGGTACTCATGAAGGTCCCTCAATGCCAACTGAATTTATGTGAATCACACTTAGACTGTGATACAAGTAACTGGTCGCGAATCCTAATAGGAATCGTTATCATCTACAACATTATTGGAACATTTTTTTATTAAAAATGTCTTCGCGGCGGTTAATGACAAAAAAACAGCATGAAAAGGTGGTTTAGCCACGCCAAAAGCGCACGGTCGTACCAAATTATTTAAGCTATCGGGAAGGACTGAAAGGCTTGGGCAGAGAGGGGGTTGGGTGGCAGCTCGCAAGCCACCACCCATCCATTTAGGGTGTCATTCGATCAATTGACCTTGAAGCACCTTGCACCCTTAGGGGTAGGTATAACTAGCCTGCACTCCCAAAGGCATCCCCAGTGTCCAGTAAGCCACCAGGAACAGTGACCAGCAAATCAGGAACACAATCGAGTACGGCAACATGATGGATACAAGTGTCCCAATACCCGTTCCCTTCACATAGCGCTGGCAGTACACAACCACCAAGGGGAAGTAAGGCATCAACGGGGTAATAATATTGGTGGAGGAATCACCTACCCGGTAAGCCGCCTGGGTGAGATCAGGGGAGAAACCGATCTGCATCAACATAGGCACAAAGATGGGGGACAGCAGCGCCCACTTGGCAGAGGCAGATCCCACAAACAAATTGATAAAGGCTACCAGTACAATAATACCCATCAGGGTAATCGGGCCCGGCAACTCCATCGCCGCGAGCAAGCTCCCTCCCTCTACCGAAAGCAGCGTACCCAAACCGGAGCGGGCAAATTCAGAGATAAACAACGCACAGAAAAAAGCCATCACTATGTAATAAGCCATGGAGCCCATGGTTTTGGACATCGCATCAATAACATCCTTACTCTGGCGGAAGGTGCCGGCCGCATAGCCAAATACCACACCGGGAATCACAAACAGCAGGAAGATCAGCGGTACAATTGACTTCATAATCGGCGCTGTAAAGGAGGCTAATTGCCCTTCTGCATCGCGCAAGGCCGAAGTCTCCGGCAGCATCCAGGCCACAAGTCCGACGATACCCGCTACCATCACAGTTACCGCCAGGTACATGGCTTTTTTCTCGCGGGCGCCCAGTTCCTGCATTACTGGCATATCCGCTTCATCGCCATCCACCTCTACATTCTTGAGGCGGGGCTCGATGACCTTATCCGTCAACCACCACCCCAACAGGGTCACCAGCAGGCAGGAAGCCGAAGTGAAGAACCAGTTATTAAGGGGGTTTACCTGCATCTCCGGGTTGGCGATTTGTGCGGCTGTCTGGGTAAAGCCTTGCAGTAAGGGATCAATCGCTGAGGGAACAAAGTTGGCAGAAAAGCCCCCTGAAACTCCGGCAAATGCCGCAGCGATACCCGCTAAAGGATGGCGCCCTGCCGCATAGAAGATCACCCCTCCGAGAGGAATTACCAATACATAACCTGCATCTACGGCTGTATGGCTGACGATGGCCACCAAAATCAACATAGGTGTCAGCAGCATCTGCGGCGTTACCGCCAGCAGCTTTTTCAATACCGCATTGATAAAGCCACTCTGCTCAGCCACACCGACCCCCAGCATAGCTACCAACACCACCCCCAGGGGCGCAAAACTGGTAAAGGTAGTTACCATACCAGATAGGAAGCGAGCCATTTCACTACTGGAAAGCAGGTTGGTTACCTGTATCGCCTCGCCGGTAGCGGGGTGTAAGGCTTCGAAGTTAACACCGGAGAGAAGCCAGGAGAGCACCCAGATTCCTACCATCAAGATCAAAAACAGAACAGCGGGATCAGGTAATTTATTACCGACAACCTCAATAAAATTGAGCGCTCGATTAATCCAGCCATTTTTATTATCGGCACTATTGCCGGCATCAGGATTTGCCTGAACGTTTTCCATGTTTGCACCCTGTACATTTATTATTTTTTATTAAAAAGGAGGCCGATACTCCATGGCCTCCTGCTTTTTCAGGAAAAGCTCTAACCTATCTTGCGGATACCAACCGCGTGACGCAACTTCTCGATAAAAGGCGCAGAGTAAGCGCGAGCCTTAATAGCCCCCTTCTCCAGCTCCGTTTCAATTTGGTCTGGGTTAGCCAGCAGCTCATTGTAGCGCTCGCGAGCCTCACCGATCTGGCCGTTCACCAGCTCAAACAACTGCTTCTTGGCCTCACCCCAGGCAATGCCCTCTTCAAAAGCTTTACGCATTTCAGCTGTCTGTTCTTCGCTGGCAAATGCCTGCCAAACCTGGAATACAGTGGAAGTATCCGGATCTTTTGGCTCACCCGGCTCCAGCAGGTTGGTTTTGATCTTATTAATGTGCTTTTTCAGCTTCTTCTCAGGAAGGAACAGCGGAATAGTGTTGCCGTAACTCTTACTCATTTTGCGGCCATCGAGGCCCTGTAACACAGCTACGTGGTCGTCAACTACCGCTTCTGGTAAAGCGAAGTGCTCGCCGTAGTGGTGGTTAAAGCGCTGGGCAATATCCCGAGCCATTTCGATATGCTGTACCTGATCTTTACCCACCGGCACCTTATTAGCGTTGAACATCAGGATGTCCGCGGCCATCAGGATCGGGTAGCTATACAGCCCCATGGTGACGCCAAAATCGGAATCTTCCCCATCGGCGCGGTTGGCATCTACCGCTGCTTTATAAGCGTGGGCACGGTTCATCAGGCCCTTGCCTGTCATGCAGGTGAGCAGCCAGGTTAATTCAGGAATCTCATGGACGTCGGATTGACGGTAGAACACCACATTGTCGGTATTCAGGCCCAAGGCCAGCCAGGTTGCAGCGATCTCCAGGGTGGACTGATGGACCTGTGCCGGGTCCTGGCACTTAATCAGTGCGTGGTAATCGGCCAGAAAGTAGAACGATTGGTTGTTTTCATCCTGACTCGCGGCGATCGCCGGGCGGATTGCACCCACATAGTTCCCCAGATGTGGAGTACCGGTTGTTGTAATACCGGTTAATACGCGCTGTTTCGTCATAATTCCTTCGTAGTCTGTACTGTCATCAGGCAATAGAGACCGAATCATACCCCTTTAGTGCCCGGGGGTGTATCAACCAAAGGTACCGACTCCCCATAGCCGTACCAACACGCGGCCAACGTTAAGCCTCAACCGCCACTTTGGCGGAAACCTGGAATTGGCGCTGATATTCACTGGGTGAGATCCCAAACGCCCGACGGAAATGGTGACGCAAGGTCGCACTACTCTCAAAACCAGCCAGTTGGGCTGCCCGATCTACAGACTCCCTACCGGACTCCAGCGCCTTCTGCGCCGCCCGCAAGCGCTGCTGGATCAGCCACTCCTTCGGAGCAATTCCCATCGACTGGCGAAACTTTCGGTCAAAGCTACGGCGGGATAAATGGGCGCGCTGCGCCAAATCATCAATTTTAATTGCGCCATCCAAATTGCCAATCGCCCAATCCAGCGCGGCGGAGAAGTGATCCGGCCGTTTGGCAACCGGCATCTCCACATATTGGGCCTGGCCACCCTGCCTATGGGGTGCCATCACCAACCGCCGAGCCACCGAATTGGCCAATTCATAACCATGGTTGCGCCGCAAAAACTCAATGCCCAAATCGATAGCGGCACTACTACCCGCAGCGCAAGCCAATACGCCCTCCCACACATAAAGAACATCTCCCACATACTCCACCGCAGGAAAGCGCTCACGAAAACGCTCTGCAAACAACCAGTGGGTAGTCGCCTGCCGGCCGTCAAATAGTCCCAGTTCCGCAGGCAGAAAAGCACCGGAGCAAAAAGTAAGAATCTGGCGGCCGGCAGCGGCAAACTCAGCCACCGCCCTATGTACCCGCTCTAAATAAGCATCTTGTGCTTGTGCATTGGTCGACCAACAGGGAATCACCAGCAGATCATAATCCATCAAACTCTCTACCCGCCGACAAGCCAGAGCCAGACCGCCGGTCGCCAGAGGATTTTCCTCAGCGAAAGTCACAATTTCACCGGTGTAGAGCTCGCTAAGTTCAGGGCGGGGTAGGCAAAAGAGTTCGGTAGCGCAACCGAGCTCGAAGAGCGAAACCTGCCGGTGGGCGAGAACAGCCACTTTCTGGCTCTTATTAGGCTTTTGTGCCAACGTCGACATAGGTACCCCTAACCCCCATAAATTATGGTTAACGAATAAATCCAACCCAGCATACCCAGTTGAGCAGTTATTGAAAGCAATGCCGGGAATAAAACCCTCAACCTTTGAAGCAATATTTAATCGGTAAATCACCATCATCCTCAAATAAGTAAAGCCGAACCCCACTAGCCAAAGCCAACCCACAAGTTTGCACGCAGAATTGGCGCAAAATTAATGCTATCTGGCTCAGAGGTAGATCGCCCGGCAGCAACCAAAAAGGGACACTATCGCCACTTGGAAACCTGACGAACCACCGAGAAATCACCGGGAGTAATATATGAGTTCAGCCGTAAGTAGAGTGCCCGCTGCCAACAGCCAAGATGCACTAAACCACTTCCAAAACCTCCTATCTTTTGAAACAGACTGCTGGGATGTACACCACGCAGTCAGCCAAAATCGCAAGGATTTCGTACTTTTAGATGTGCGAGGTGAAGAGGCTTATAAAAATGGACATATACAAACAGCCGAATCCTTACCATACAGCCGTATCAATAAAGACAGGCTGAGCGAATACCCTTCAGATACTTTATTTGTCGTCTATTGTGCAGGCCCACACTGTAATGCGACAGAAAAAGCAGCTATCAGGCTGGCCACACTTAACAGGCCGGTCAAGAAAATGATCGGCGGCATCACCGGATGGCTAGATGAAGGGTTTACCCTCACCCAAGAAACAGCAAAATCGATTTAATTCCTATTGTTAGCCTCTTACAGGATGACATAGCTTGGCATAAGGATGTGCCAAGCTATCAAACGCCGCCCCAAAGAAATACTGATTAAATGGTACTGATATGTTTGTTCGCCATGCCCACCCCACTGACTGCTTCTATCTTTACAATATGATGCGCTGCTTAGCCAGGCATAATAATTCAACTGACTCTTTCCATATTACCCAACTTGAATTGCAAAATAGGTTGTTTCAGAGGAAAGAGCATCAAGTGCTGGTTGTGGAACAAGACCACAACCTTGAGGGGTATATCAGCTTTAATATTATCCCAGAAAGTGAAAGCTCAGCGGCCTGGGCTATTATCAGTGAGCTATATATTGGGGATTGCGATGCAAACCGAAAAGAAGAGATTACCCAAGCCCTATTGAGTGCAATTGCAAAAGAAGCTCGGAAATATCACTGTACGGATATAAGGTGGAAGGTATCTTCAAAAGGGCATGAATAAAAACTGGCTTTTTAGCAAGGATTGCAAGTTCAACTTGTAATATAAAAAAGATGGAGAATTCTAAAACTCTCCTGACAGAAAATAATTAGCCCTTCCGCCACCTAACTAGCTTTGATATTCAAAAGAGCCTTTTGGCTGCGAAGAGACACTCGAACCCGAGTGCGTATATCGCCAGCCATCCAAAGGCTAAAACTTTATGCTTGAGGTCTAGCTTCTTAATCGCCTGCCCCCCAGAATTGCCCCCCTTATGACATATTCAAGCCTCCAATTTCTGTTTCTTTTTGATCCTCACATAGACTTCTTCGCGATGGATAGGCAGTGACTTGGGTGCGCTTATGCCTATCTTAACTTGATTACCTTTTACCTCCAGCACTGTGACTGAGACATTTGCTCCAATTCTTAGATACTCACCTGTCCGTCGCTTTAAAATCAACATTCTCATTTCCTTCAATAATCAAAGTTTGGGCACTTCCGGGATGGGGGAACTTGTGATTCAACGTTTGGAGGAAATATGGGGTGGTGCGCGAGGGCGGTAGGCACAGAAGAGAAAACGGCGGACGCTAGACTTCCAGAGCTCGGGAATAGACCCCAAACTACTAGATGTACTCCACTTTATTGAAGACGAGCGGGTTTCTAGCGTATTATGCATATAGCCATTTTGATAATGTGTGTATCAATTTGGTTAGCTGGCCCCGGGTGTTGGTAGCACCTTGGGTCAGCGCCTTTTACTTACTCTTATGTCACGCTACCGTTCTCCTTTAGGGGATGGGTCTTTTAGAAAACACTCAGCTCTCTCTAGGCTTTCAAGCCTGTAAAGCCGCTTTAATCGGCTCACTCAATTACGGTCAAACTACTAAAAATATCTATCGATTCTACGCAGCTTTGACATTAAAACAAACTTAATAAATTCCAATAAGATCATTTTTGCGCCTATATTTTTATATATTTGTAAATTGGAAAATTTCAGATAACAATCAGCAGCTGCTATTTAGACTAGAATCCTCCCTGTGTTTTTTTCGAAAAGCTTGAAGAATTAAACTCTCATTACCGTAGCAGGGAAGAGCCTTCTGAATCAGGTTAAAACTTCCAGTGAATCAGTTTCACAAACAGCACATAGTGCGTTTTGAGCTAGTGATAGTGTAGACACTCTAATTTATGACCGTGTGAGCAATAATGATTGGGTATGCTCGCAATCATTTGGGGATAGCTAAAATAATATTTTTCAAATTTACCCTAGTTTAATAATACTTGAAATCAAGATACCCAATACCAAAACGAAAAACCCTAACCTTTGACAACCAAGAAAGAAGTTAATCATTAACCAGCAAAAATAAAATCCAATCACCTACCATTGCTTGCTAAATATGCAAAGTAAATAGAAGCTTCAAAATATAGGGCTAAAAAAATTGAGCCCTAATCTCTCGATCGTACCAACAGTAAAATTCAGAGAGATCAATAAAGGAAAGAATTTGAGGCCTCATCCTACAGAAGGCGGGGTTGGTAAAGCATGGTTGGACCCGCGAACATGGGTCCAACTGCTATAGAAGTATTCCTAGAGATCAAGAAAGGTATCGTCTAACTAGTAGACATAAATAGCCCCCGCAGCATCCGCATCATTCAAATCTGGGTCAGCCATAAGCCCAGCATCCGAGCCCTGCTCTTCTGGAGCGCCCACTATCAGGGTATCGCCATCGCCACTTAAAGCGATTGAAGTTCCAAAGTAGTCACGCTCATCAGTATTATTAGCTTTCAGGTAAGCACTCTCAATCCACTGCCCATCAACCACCGAATACATATAGGCCGCGCCCGCCCTGGATGCCGAGTTGTCAGTGCTATCAGCATAGAAACCTATACCAGCACTACTCTCCTGAGCACCTACCGCAAGTAATGAGCCATCATTATTTAGACTAATAGACGTACCAAAAGCATCATCTTCATCGGTATTACTTGCCTTGAGATAAGTACTTTGGTGCCAAGAATCTTCCTCGTATGAAAATAGATAGACAGCGCCATTATTGAAGCCACCGCGATCATCAGGATCCTCTGAAGCACCTGCCTGAAGCGGGGCGCCCACAGCGAGCAGGCTGCCGTCGCCACTAAAACTAACGTCCCAACCAAAACGATCGCCCACTCTTGCACTATCTGCAGTAAGTAGCTGTTGCTGAGCCCAGCCTCCATTATTGGAGAAGATATAAGTTGCTCCCCTGCCACCATGCCCACCAATAGCACCAACCGCCAGAATGGAACCATCATCACTCAAGCTAAGGGATGAACCGAAGTCCATATTTGAATTACTATCACTTGCCTTCAAATAAGCTTCTTGACCCCACTCAACCCCAGAATACTGGAAGATATATACTGCACCAGAATCCAAAGCGTCGTCATTATCAGGGCCACTATTGACACCGGTAGCACTACTATCTTCAGATGGGGCTGCTACTGCCAAGGTTGTTCCATTACCACTTAGACTCAACGCCCGCCCAAAAAAATCATAGTGGCCATGATTATCTGCTCTTAGTTTAGCGCTGTGAGTCCACTCCAAATCTTCACGGGTGAATATATGAACTGCGCCAGCCGAAAAGTTATCATCCTCACCATTTTCTTTGTAGGCACCAACAGCCAACGTATTTCCGTCGCCACTAAGACTCACTGCAGATCCAAATGCAGCTCCACTTTCAACCTCTAAAGCTTTTAAAACAGCTCGGTAAACCCAACCATCTTCACCATAATCAAAAATATATACAGCCCCTGACCCGCTAGCTGCATTATTAAATTCATTTAACTCATTACTATCTTCGCCAGTCGCACCAACAGCTATGGTAGAGCCGTCGTCACTAATCGCAACGGACCAACCAAACTGGTCACCGGCTTCGGCATTACCAGCCTTGAAATAACCAATACTATCGACAACTTCCTCATCAATCGATATTTCATTTGAATCCAGGCAAGTTGTATCATCACAGCTTTGCAATATATAGCGAGCATTCAATCGCTCAAATAGAGGCACCTTAATTTCTACAATTTCAGAACCTGCAGAAATTTTATCGCTAACTACTTCATAGCCAGATTGCCCATCTTTGTTCTCAAGAAGTTGATAATAGGTAGCCCCTTCAACATCCGACCATTCAAAAGTGAACACTTTTGCTGAGTTGAAATATAGGTAGGGAGTCGCCGCTTCTGAGATCGAGGAACCTCCGCCACTACCCCCACCAGATGAGCCGCCCCCACAAGCGCTCAAGATCACACCACATGCAACGACTACTGAACTGCTTTTAAATTTCACAACATCCTTCCCCAAAGAGTATGACTTGAATCGCGCGCAACTCTACCAAGCTTAAGGGAAAAGAAAAACCAGAAACAGGATAAAGTGAGGGTCGAAGGGGATTAAAAAAACAAGGCAATGGTTGCAGACATTAATACCACACCAACTTTAAAGCACTATTTTTTATGCAAAATACACCCCTGAATTCCACATCATCATAACATTGAGACAAAAATGCAGCAAAAAAGGACACATCAAAAAAGTAAGTAAACAACCAAAGAAAATTAAATAGAGACTTAAAAGTAAGCCCACCTTTCTACCCACAACAGATACTTTAATGCACACACAAAAAGCGATTGAGGGGGTGATTTTTTGTGTACTGCCCCTCTTATCAACGCAAATCAAAATTTGCAGGAGAGAAAAAGGCAAATTTAGCCTCCTAAAGTTGCCCCACCATCAACAACAATATCTTGCATGGTGATATGCGCAGCCATATCCGAGGCCAAAAACATGACAGTATTTGCTATATCAGAAGTGCTCGCGATTTTTTTTAAGGGGATACCCAGCTTATACCCTTCTGGATTACCGGCAACAATAGCAGCTTCATTGCCTTCACTTCCCCACAGTTCACGCAACATCTCAGTATCTGTAGATCCTGGTGAAACTAAATTACAACGGACGCCATATTCTGCTAGCTCAAGAGCTACGCAATGGCTCAGTCCAACCAGGGCGGATTTTGATGCGCAGTATGCCGTCATCCCCAGTCTTGGAACATGGGCTGCATTAGAGGCTACATTTACAATAGCCCCTTTACCCTGATTTTTGAAATGGAGCGCCAGCTCTTTTATCAAACTAAAGGGGCCTGTCACATTTACTGATAAGCAATCATGCCAATCGGAAAGCGTCAGTTCGGATATACCTCCAATCCGTAGAATACCCGCTGCATTAACTAGAATTTCCGGGCCCAGGTTGTCAGTAAGCAATCCCTTACAAACCTGAGTAATCTGATCCGAATTTGATAGATCCAAAGTGACAGTCTCATATCCATACTCAGCCTCTGGAAATCTAATATCGAAACCAAATACAGCAGCACCATGTTCACAAAACAAATCCGCTATGGTCGCTCCAATTCCCCTACCGGCACCGGTAACCCAAACCCTCTTCCCTGAAAAATTCATGTATCCACTACCCTTTTAATTCCGGGTATTTACCCTGAATTAACTGCCACCACGAATTGAGTGAGGGAGCAACAGCCAGCTCTTCGAAGGTCATTTGCACACCAAGCTTTTGCCAATCAGTAACCAAGCCCATTAGCTGGGCCGAGTCCAGCCCATAGTCAATGAGATTTTCATCTGCATCAAATTGGTCAGGCTCTTCATCAATCAGCTCCAGCAATTGCTCCTTCAGAAAAGACCAGGTTAACTTATCCTTTGATGAAACCCCGAGAGATACGACATCATCTGTTGCAATAACACTTCCGCAACGATTAGCTACATATTTAAGTGCCATAAGATGCTCTTCTTCAGAGAAATCACCAACAGCATCAGCCACCATGAATGGCTGAACATCTCGCATAAAAGCATCCAATGCTGTGGTTAAACAGCCGATATGCGCATATATACCGCATATCAGGAGTTGATCCCTTCCTTTCTCCGCAAGAATTTCCTGAAGCTCAGATCGGTAAAAAGCACTATATCGCCACTTAACCAATACAATATCATCTTCATCTGGTGCCAAAGCAGGCACTACTTTTTGTAAGCTGGGGTCAGCTTTGGTAAGTCCTGGCCCCCACATATCGTTTAGCAATGCGCGATCTTTATCGCTTTGCTCAGTGGGTTGAGCCGTATAAATTACAGGTATCTGATGCTTTTTAGCCCAGGCCCGCATCGCAACAATATTGTTTTCTATATTGCGGACCAACTCGCTTTCTTCACCAAAGAAGCGAACGAAATACTCCTGCATATCATGAATAAGCAAAGCACTTCTGGAGGGGATGATTTTCCAGTCCACCCTATTTTTGGGGAGAGAATCAATCGTAGGTAGACTATAGTTATCCAGTGATGGAATTGACATAAATACTAATTCCTTAAACCTTTGAAGCAGCTGTACTTTTAAGCAGTTCTTTGCGCAAAATTTTCTTGTCTATTTTTCCTACCGGAGTAAGCGGCAAAGCCTGCACGAATTTAAATTTATCTGGCAGCTTGAATTGAGCTACCCCGAGCTCTCGCAAGTACTTTCTCAGAGTTACAGGGCGCAAGCTATCATCACTTGACACTAAAAAAGCACAACTTTTCTCACCCAGTAAATCATCCGGCATTGCTACCAAGGCCGCTTGAGTAATGGATGCATGACGTAACAAAAGACTTTCTAGCTCTTCAGCCGCTATCTTTTCTCCACCGCGATTGATTTGATCCTTTTGCCGACCCACTACTTTTAAATATCCACGGTCATCGCGCTGCACCAAATCCCCGGTACGATAAAAACCCTCACTATCGAAAGTATTTTTGTTATGCTCAGGACTTTTGTAGTAACCGCGTATTGTGTAAGGACCTCGAGTAACCAGCATACCGGTCTCTCCGGCAGGCACCGCATCTCCGTTCTCGTCAATGACCCGGACTTCATCATTAGGACACATGGGGCATCCCTGGGTGCAAAAAGCCAAAGCATCATCATCATCCAAGCGGGTATAGTTAACCAAACCCTCAGCCATACCAAAGACTTGTTGCAGTTGGCATCCTAGCTCTTCCGGCACTCTGCGAGCGACACTTTCAGCAAAATTTGCTCCACCAACCTGTATCAGAGAAAGCGTGGTTAACTTTTCATTGTGCTGCGGGGCAGCTTTAAGCCAAAGTGAAACCGCCGGAGGTACCAGTGCCACCATATTAACTTCGTGCTTTGCTATCAGGGCAAAACAATTTAATGGCTCTGGATCAGGAGCTGTTATTACGGTGCCGCCGCTATCAAATACCCCAAGGGCACCTGGTGAGCTTAATGAAAAGTTATGTCCAGCGGGAAGTGCGCATAAAAACCGGGTGTGAGGGCTCAGATCGCATATCTCTGCACTTCTACGCACGCTGTATAAATAGTCATTATGGGTGCGGGGAATAAGCTTCGGTGTACCGGTACTGCCACCCGAAAGCTGAAAAAAAGCAACTTCTCCAGGAGGAGTTGGCTCTAATTCCCCATTAGGTTCCGTTGTATTTATACTGGCATCAAGTGAATCGGCAGAGCTATCCTTTCCCCACAACAATACATGATTTACAGAGGGAGTTTGCTGCTTTAGCTCCTCTATAAAAGCAACATCAGAAAATAACGCATGAGAAGCTGAGGCGATAATAAGAGTAGGATGAAGCTGATCAGCATAAGCCAACAGCTCCAGGCGCTGATGACTGTACAGCGCATTCACCGGAACGACACCTGCTTTTAACAGCCCAAAGAATACAATATAAAATTCAGCAATATTCGGTAGCTGGACCAAAGCCGTATCGTAAGGTTTAACCCCCTTTGATTTCAGGGAGTGGGCCAGGTTATCGGAAAGCTGATCTAATTGGGCATATGAGAAATGTCGACCACCACAAATAATTGCTGTGGCTTTAGCATCCCTTTCACAAGACACTCTTAAGATATCCGTTAGCGGCTTGTCCACCCAATAGCCAAGATCCCGATAACGGCGAGCCTCCGATTCTGGCCAAGGCGTAAATTCAATACTCATTAAAGCGCTTCCTGCTGTTTGATTCCCAGAGCATTGAGCATTGTGCCCAACTTCGCGCCGGTTTCCTGCCATTCCGATTCAGGACAAGAGTCCTCCACAATGCCGGCCCCAGCAAATAATTGAATATGGTTGCCATTAACCGTGCCGCAACGAATAGTAACTACCCACTCACCATTACCTTCAGCGTCACACCACCCCACCATTCCAGTGAAGACGCCCCTTTCGAAAGACTCCACCAAGCGGATTAAATTACGGGCATCTTTTGTTGGGAAGCCACATACGGCAGGTGTTGGATGCAGCTGACAAGCAAGTTCCAAAGCAGAAATTTCAGGTTTTTTTAGCTGGCCATGGATGAGGGTCGACAAATGCCACATAGCCGGGGTGCTGATAAGTGCAGGGGCAGCCGGGATATCCAGTGAGCTACAAAACGGTGTGAGTACCTGGCGAATTTCATCAATGACCAATTTATGCTCGTAGCTGTCCTTTGCAGAAGTAAGTAGCGATTCACTTACAGCTTTATCTTTCTCCAGATCGTTTTGTCGCTTAGCTGAACCGGCCAAGGGGTTTGAAATCAGTTCGCTTCCTACTTTTCGTACTAACAGCTCAGGACTAGAACCTATCAACTCCTGATCCCCCTCAATGGGGATACGGAAATGATAACCGGAAGGGTTCTGCACAATTAACCTGGATAGAACTTCATCGACAGAGACTTTATCGGCTAACTCTACGTTTAGCACTCTGGACAAAACTGCTTTACGTAAATCACTGTGCTGAAAATTAGCAATCGCCTGCTCTACCGACTGCTTAAAGCGCCATTCACCGGGAATGCTTTGGATCTTTTCTACCCGGGGAACAGACGCGCTCCTCCCTTCAAGGGTTGTAATCATTTCACTGCGATCAAAAAATTCGCTTTCGGCAGGAACAAACAATCGGGACTGCTGACTGAGATCAAAGGGAACTGCACCAACTACAACAGGATTGCGGATTCCCGCCTCTTTCGCTTTGACAAGAGCCCCCTGCACCGACTTATGGAATAGCTGACTTCCTCCACTGGGCTCCGGTATCACCGGCTGGTTGATCTCCGTAAAAACCCCCTTGCCACGCAAGCTTCTATAAGAGGAAGTGAACAAAAAATCAGCGGAATCGGGAATGGGCAATCGTCCAGATTCCATGTCCTGAGTCGGGAAGAGCATAAACGGGCACTCCATTGAATATGCAAATGAGAATGACTATCATTATAATTCACACCCGAAAGCATTTGTCAATTGGTGTACTCAATATTTGAGAAGTATTTGCGCGAAAAGCAGCGAGGGAGGCGTCACACAAACTAATAAGCTAGGTAAACGTTTAAATGTGCAAGACAAAACAACAAGAGCGATCTAAAAAATATATTTTTATTTATTTCAGTTGCAACCTCCCAGGCAGATTTTCTCTGTTTTTCAGTAACCACTTGCAATTGCCGTCACGTTTAATTGCCGTCAAACCATGCAACTAAATAAAATTTTCCTTGCTGAGTTTTTGAATTGCCCCACACAAGCGCGAATGATAATAATTTCTATTTACACCGTCCATCCTCTTGCGGTAGCCTGTTGGCAAGTTATTACTACTTCTTGAAAAGAAGAATTAAGCACATGGCTCTTTATAAAATTCATGGAAAGTCCAACCATTAAACACGGGAATGCCATGACCGCTGTCATGCACTCAAATTTGTTGCGTATTACTCAATCCAGTGTCTCTGAGATTGGCAGCGCGCTTTGGTGGTCAGAGATGGAAAGGCAGGGACTACCGCTTGTTAATAAAAACCCCTCGAATAAAGAAAATTTAATTCTGACATTTTTGTGGAGAGACCCAGATGGTAGCGAATCTCACTCACCGATCAAACAAGTTTATATCGATATAAATTGTGTAACGAACCACCATACATTTTCACCGCCCTCCCTAGTACGGCTGCCAAAAACAGATGTGTGGTATTGGCAAGTAGAGATCGAAAAATCCTGGAGAGGTAGCTATCGCTTAATTCCAGCTACAGAAAAATGTATTGGTTCCACCTGGGAAAAAGCACTTCACCCCAACGATGATGCTCGGAAAATGCAAAGACATTGGTGGCGCAACCTGATTAAAGACGCCATACCAGACCCGCTGAATCGACAGGCACCGAGTGCCGGTTCGTGGAGCAAAAAGTTTTCTGCAATTCATTTGCCAGGACTTATGGAACAAAGTCCATGGCAAGAATTCGATCTGAAACCTGAATCTTCAGAGTCGGAAAACAAAAGCTTTTCTGATGTGGGAGAAGTGTACTGGCAAAGTTCCATTCTGGGGATTAGACGCAGAGTCTGGACTTACGCGTGCGGCAAAGCGTCTGATCCTGAACAGCGCCCACTTGTAATTCTGTTGGATGGTGATCGATGGGCAAAAGAAATGCCTGTTTTCTCAGTTTTGAGAGAACAGACACAATCCGGACATTTACCTGCGGCACTCTATTTATTGGTTGATTCAGTCAATGGGAAACAGCGAGAGCAAGATCTGACTTGTAGTGAGGACTTTTGGCTAGCTATTCAGAAAGAACTTATCCCCCAGATTAAAGAAGAGCTACCTCACACTGAAAATCCTGCTCATACGATTGTTGCTGGCCAAAGCTATGGTGGTCTAGCTGCGATGTTTGCTGGATTAAAGTGGCCTGCAAGATTTGGGTGTGTATTGAGCCAATCAGGCTCCTTCTGGTGGCCAAACAATAAACTCATGCAGAAAGGTAACAACAGCGATGACAAGGGCTGGCTCACAGATCAGGTTTTGTCAGAAACTTACCAGCCGGGCAGGCTGAAAATTTTTCAGCAGGTGGGCACTCGGGAATATTTTTTAACCAGAGTAAATGACCAGTTGAATAAAGCCCTTAACAATAAGAGCTTTGACGTTAAGTACCAAAAATTTGTTGGCGGGCACGACACTCTGTGTTGGCGCGAGGGACTAATCACTGGTCTTTCGTATTTATTACAAAACTTCAGTTATCAGGATTAAAGTTGTTATGCAATCAGAATATCAAAATCCATTTGATGATGAGAGCCACCAATTTTTTGTGTTAACTAATAATCTTGGCCAACATAGTTTATGGCCGGAATTTGCGGGAGTTCCCGAGGGCTGGAAGACAGTCTTTGGACCTCAGGATCGTCGACAATGTGTTGAATATATAGAAGAGAATTGGAAAAGCCTCAATCACTGATGGTTGTCAGTTTCTGCAGTTTTACTATTCCTCGTAAAGAGTACATACAACCAATGAAACTTGAGAGATCTAAGACTCTATTTACAGGCGGTTAAGGGACTAACTGCAGCTGGAAAGCACCAGCAACACCCACTTGAAAATATGGCTAAGGTCTGTGCCACACTATTTTCATATTCCAGTGGGCCGTGGCCAAATAGATCAGGAAGGACTATTTGGCCACTTTTTTTCCCACCAAGGCATTGTGCCAACTCAATATGTTGAAAAAGGATTGTTACTGTGCAAGAAGAAAGCGCGACCATTTCTGCAAGTAAACTTAACGATAACACTTACCCTTTGGTGGGACCTCAAGTGGGGATCTGGCTGGCCGATCAGCTTTCGGAAAGCAGTAATGCTTTCGCCGTAGCTCAATATGTGGAGATACACGGCGCAATTAATGTAAAACTGCTGACAAAAGCTATTCATATTGGATTAAGTGAAGCTGACACGATTCATGCAAAATATCACCAGGAAGATAACGTTCCGGTCCAACAGCTCCAGTCAGCACCAGAACCTGAATCCTTAAACGCTGTAGACTTCATAAAAATTGAAGATCCGCTTGATCCGGTGGCTGCTGCAAAATCTTTGATGCTCAATGATATTCAAAGTGAATTAAGATCAGATAGCGAAGCCTGCCTCTATCATCATATTATTTTTCAGTTACCCGATAGTTCAAATGGGAAACACTTTCTCTGGTACCAGCGCTATCACCATTTAATGGTGGATGGCTTCAGCTTTACCGCCCTCACTAAAAGAATCGAGAAAATTTATAATGCACTTATTAATGGTGCACCCATAGCCAGCTCTCCATTTACGGGGTTTTCCGCAGTCATTGATGAGTACCTAGAGTATGCCGAATCGGAAAAATTCAAACAGGATCGAGCCTTTTGGGCAGAATACGCCAAGAGCTTGGCAGCACCACTGACATTGTCGAATAAGACTACCAGCTCGCTCGACAACGCCAACAGCCTTGTGCATCGCCAAAGTATTTCGATGGCTCGAAGTTTAATTGAAAATCTAACCCAGCTGACGGACGCAAAGAAACTGTCGGTGGTCGACCTTGCCACAGCAATGATCTTTATTTATTTATCCCGAATATGTGATAGCAATAAAGTTACCGTAGGCTACCCATTTATGCGGCGTATGGGCTCCTCCGCGCTTAACTCTACAGGCCCCGTTGCTAATGTACTGCCATTACAACTTGAAATCAGTGCCGAGCAAAATATCTTTGACATTGCCCGATCTCTATCCAGGGAGTTACGCAAAATCCGTAAACATCAACGCTACGAATCCGAGCAGCTACAAAGAGATCTTGGGCTGGTCGGCTCACACAGGCGTCTGTATGGTCCCACTATAAATTGCAAAATCTTTGACTACACACTCAATTTTGATGGGGTCCCCGGTAAAACCTACCAAATAGCAACAGGCCCCATTGAAGATATAGAGTTTTCAATTTACTTCGGCAAAGAAACAATAACTATTGAACTCGCAGCCAACGCTCATCGATACAGTGAAAAGGAGCTAGAACTCCACAGACATAGAATCAGCGATCTCTTTGTTCAGGCTCACCATAATAGCCACTGTTTATCCAGTGAATTCTCTCTAATACCTATCGGTGAAAAAGGTCTTATCGACAGCTGGGCTAAAGGCATAGAAATCACCAACACTGAAAATCATATCAGTGTCTTGGATATTTTTTTACAACAAGTACACACTCGCAGCAATGAAACTGCCTTGGTTTTCGAGGGACAGGAAATTTCATTCAGTGAACTTTCACTACGCGCGCTAAAGATTTGTGCTTCCTTACAGAACAAGGGAATAACACCACAGAACATTGTTGCCGTGGCTCTGCCAAGAACCGTTGACTCTATTGCCGCCATCCTGGCAGTGTTCTACTCTGGTGCCACATACCTACCGCTCGACCTTACGCACCCGGATGAGCGTATTGCTATTATGTGTGACGATGCGCAGCCGGCACAGGTTATTACATTATCCAATCATGCCCACAGGCTACCATCCTTTGTTGACCAACTGCACCTGGATACAGCGGCGCTTGCCACCCCCAAAACGTATAGCGACCAGGCATTGATTAATTCTGGGGAGCAGAGGGCCTATATATTTTATACCTCAGGTTCTACCGGAAAGCCTAAAGGTGTAATGGTGCCTCACGGGGCGCTCCTTAACCTGGCGCTGGCCCTACAAAAGGAAATTTTTGCAAATGCCATTGAACACTGTGCCAACACCCGCCTAAAGGTAGCACTGACTGGCTCATTTTCATTTGATACATCCTGGGACCCAATTCTTCTTATGATGCTCGGCCATGAGCTGCACTTGTTTGGTGACGATGCCAAACGAGATGTTTATGGGTTAATCGATTCTATCCGCACATTAAAAATAGATACTCTTGCCGTCGCTCCATCATTGGCTACTCAACTAATGGAAGCCGGACTGATGGATGAAGGCCACCATCACCCGACCTTGATGGATATTTGCGGGGAGGCCGTATCTCCAGCCTTATGGTCTCAATTACAACAGTTCCCCAAACTGCAAGCGTATAATATTTACGGCCCCACAGAATTCACCGTCTATGCGACCAGTGCACAGGTATCCACAGATCTGGCGGAGCCGGTTATTGGTAGCCCGCTAGCCAACACCGAAGTTTATGTATTGGATAAACGACTGCGTCCAGTTCCCATTGGTGTCTCCGGCGAGCTCTATCTCGCAGGGGACAATATAACCATTGGATATCTGCGCCGCCCAGAAACCACTGCCAGCCGCTTTGTAGCAAACCCCTACCGCCCCGGTAAAGTTATGTACTTAACTGGGGACTTGGTTCGCTGGGGCACCCATGGAGAATTGGAGTTTATCGGGCGCTGTGACAACCAGGTAAAAGTACGCGGATTTAGGGTTGAGCTCGGCGATGTAGAAGCTGCGTTTTCATCTCTCGATGAAACCAAAGAAGTGGCTGTAATTGCCAAACCAATTGCTACAGGAAATCAATTGCTTGCTTACTGTACGCTGAAGACACCGTCAAACGGCAATAAGCAGGAGATTGAGAGCCGACTTATACAACAACTGAACGATCAGCTACCAGATTATATGGTGCCTGCTAGCTTAATTATTCTCGAAGAGTTTCCTCTAACTGTGAGTGGCAAGCTCGATAAAAAAGCCTTGCCAATGCCTTCTGCGACGCCTCAAAAAAGTTCAAGAGCGGCAATAGGAACCGCTGAGAGACTTGTGTGTAGCGCTATTGCGAGCACTTTGGAGATCGACAATATTGGAGCAGAAGATGATTTCTTCCAATTGGGAGGAGACAGCATTTCAGCAATGCACCTATGCACGGCAATGCGCAAAGCTGGCTACGATCTGCGCCCAAAAGAAATTTTCAAGTTGCGCTCTGCTGAGCAGATTGCCCTCAATCTCACACCTTTAGAGAAGCAATCCAAAGAGATTTCACCGGCGACATTGGGATTACCCCTGGTTGAAGCAGAGACTAAATATGGCCCTCTGACCGCTGTACTCCCTGTGCTTCCCCTGCAGGAAGGTCTACTGTTCCAGACCCAACTGGGTAGCGAGGAAAACTCCTATAGCTTTACGACAAAATTAACTCTCGAAGGCGAACTGGATATCTCCCGGTTGGGCCGAGCCCTAAACTCCACTTTAGCGAAGCACCCTCAACTAGGAGCCCTATTCGACTGCGAATCCTGGGATGCCCCTCTGCAGCTTATCCCCCAAATCAGTAGCGATGCCGATACTGCTGGAAAATGGCCTTTGACAGAAATTGACTTGAGCCAGCTACCAGAACCACAGCAACAGGAGATGCTACTTAATCTGGAGCTGCAGCAGGCCGGGCTGCATTTTGATATTCGTATGCATGCCGAAACCCGTACACCTCTGCTACATGCTCATGTTGTAAAAACATCAGTGGAAAATTACGCTCTGCTAATCACTGCACATCATCTGGTTATCGATGGCTGGTCGACTCCAATTCTATTACAGGACCTGCTTGAAGCTTATCGGGAGGATACCGGGAAAGTCACATCAGAACCTAACCGTTACAATCCTGTTGTAATGGAACTGTCTAATAAGGAAAAACAAAATACCATTAAGCATTGGGGAGACCTTCTCAAAGGTGTCACCCCCACTATCGCGTTCGCAGAGAGTCGCGATAAAGAAACAGTTCATGAAATAGAAGTCCCCCTTTGTGCGCACTTACACAAACAGCTCAATAAGCTCTGCCAACAGGAAGGACTCACGTTCAATACAGTGATCCAGGGTGTTTGGGGCGCAATGTTGGGATCAATAACCGGGCGCAATGACGTAGTATTCGGCAGCCCAGTTTCTGGACGATCCAGTGCGGTAGATGGGATTGATGAGGTGATTGGTTTATTCAGTAACACCCTACCCGTTCGTGTCCAGTTACAACCTCAACAACCCCTGATCAAGCAGCTGCAATCATTGCAGGAGCAACAAATCGCACTGTTTGATCATGACGGGATTGGCCTGGGTGAAATCCAACGTATTGCCGGCACAGATACCCTGTTCGATACACTTCTGGTTGTGGAAAATTATCCGGCCGACGAAGCTCTGATACAGCAGAATCACGCCGGGATTCATTTAAATGCAGTTCAAAATCGCGGGTTTACTCACTATCCACTGACACTATTAGTATTGCCTGGAGAAAAACCTAGAATACTTTTTGAATATCGGGATGCGGTTGTCAATGCTGTAAACCTTGTTCATCGATTTATCGACCTGCTTACACAGGTTGCCGAAAATCCAGAACAACCGTTGGCTGCCATGTCCCTGCAGACGGACACTGAGCGCAAGCTTCTTGAAAGTATCAATGACACCAAACAGACATTTGATCCTGTCACTTTACGCGATTTATTAATTAGGCAAGCTCAAGTTAGCCCAGATGGTAGAGCGCTCACAGACGAAAGCAGCTCCTTTGACTATCAAAGTATGCGTCAAAGTGTTCGCAGTATTGCTGCACAACTCAACGCTCACCACGTAGGTCGCGGCGATATTGTCGCCGTGACTGCTGAGCGTAGTGTTGAGCTCAGCCTCTCCCTACAAGCTGTAATAGAAGCCGGAGCCGCTTACTTACCATTGGACATTAGCTACCCGGATGAACGCTTGGCGCTCATGTTGGAGGATGCTAACCCCAAACTGATAATTGCTGGAGAAAATCAGGTTCACCGATTTGGTGAAAATTCTGCGGTGCCCTGCACCGCACCTGTACTAGCTATTGAAAATCTTCTCCAGCAGTCGTCACCCAATGAATTAATTGCTGTGGAAATTCGGCCGGAAGATCCCGCTTACCTGATTTACACGTCAGGGTCGACAGGTCGCCCCAAAGGTGTTCTGGTTTCCCATGAAGCCATAGTGAACCGGCTGCTTTGGATGCAAGCGGAATACAATCTCACAGAAAATGATGTAGTGCTGCAGAAAACACCATCAAGCTTTGATGTCTCAGTATGGGAGTTCTTCTGGCCACTGATCCGGGGGGCAGAGCTGGTCATGGCCCCACCGGAAGCACACAGAGATCCGGAGCATCTACTGCAGATTATCTCCAAATACCAGGTAACAACCATGCACTTTGTACCCTCAATGCTCGCAGCTATGGTGGACCACCTGGATAGCCAGCCATCTTCAGTACCTCTTACCAAGTCGCTGCGCCGGGTATTTTGTAGTGGCGAAGCACTTTCGAAAGAACTTGCCTCTGCCTATGCAAGTTACTTTAAAGCGCCTTTGCACAATTTATACGGCCCTACTGAGGCCGCTGTTGACGTTACATACTGCCCCGCTGATTTAAGGTTAAATCTTGGAGAAGGTACGGGCATACCTATCGGCAAACCGGTTTGGAATACCCAACTGAGGATTCTCGATCAATTTTTACGCCCGGTAGGTATCGGTGTTCCCGGAGAACTCTACCTAAGCGGTATGCAGCTCGCACTCGGTTATCTCAACAGGCACGGCCTGACTGCCGAGCGGTTTGTAGCCGACCCCTATGCAGTAGGCGAGAGAATGTATCGCACCGGTGATGTCGTTCGCTGGATGCCTGATGGTAACGTTGAATATCTGGGGCGCAGTGATGATCAGGTTAAAATTCGTGGACTGCGAATTGAGATTGGTGAGATTGAACAAGCGCTATCTTCCTTGGAGGGAGTGAGGCAGGCTGCCGTTCACGCCCGCGTATTGAGCCAAAGCAAAGCGACAGGTGATAACCGTCAATTGGTCGGTTACGTAATACTGGATAACCCAGAAAAGTTCCCGGAGACTCTTAGCCCACTTTTGGATCAGCTGGCCCAATCCTTACCGGCACATATGGTGCCGTCAGCATTGGTTGCTGTGGAAACGTTCCCACTCAGTGCCAATGGCAAGCTCGAAAGAAAAGCACTGCCAGACCCAGAAAGCGATAAAACTGATTCCGGCCGTCCACCCAGTGAAGGGGCTGAGCAAATTATTGCCAATGCCTTCTGCAAGATGCTGGACTTGGAATCCGTAACAGCAGAAGCGAGCTTTTTTGAGCTTGGTGGTCATTCACTACTGGCTATGCGGCTGGCTGCAGAACTACGCCAATGCTTGTCCCTTCCAGTAACAGTAGGACAAATTATGGTATCTCCTACTGTTGAGGGACTTGCGGCGGTATTGACCGATGAGAATTTGCGCAAAGATCCTGAAAAAGCGGGCTTTGGCAATATTCTTCCGATTAGGGCTGGAACAGGTACGCCGCTGTTCTGTATTAACCCCGGTTCAGGTTTTTCATGGCAGTACACCGGATTCCCCAAATACCTTGAAGGAAACTGGCCGATTATTGGCCTTCAATCACCGCGACCTAACGGCCCTGTAGCTATCAGTGAATCGATGGACGAAGCCGTTGAGCGCTACTTACAAACCCTCTTAAGTGCACAGCCCAAAGGCCCCTATCACTTAATGGGTTACTCGTTTGGCGGTACTGTTGCCGTAGCCCTGGCATCCAAGCTGACGGCACTCGGCCACCAGGTAGCTTTTGTCGGATTATTCGATACTTATCCACCTGAAGGCCAGGAATGGAAACGACCCACAGAAGATGAAGCCAGGGAAGAAGTAGAGCGCGAGAAACGGCAATTCCTCAGCGCAGCTGAAGGCGAATTTGCCGATGAAGCAACACTGGCAGAGCAGACCAAAATGTTTAACGATATCGTAGCGAATTACGATGATACTGTACGCCTGCTATCGGATGCAGACACCCAACCCTATTCTGGTAATGTGCAATTATTTGTTGCGGAAAAGACACTGCCTGAAGGTTGGGACGTAGATAAGTGCTGGTCTCCATTCCTGAATGACATGCAACAACACCGATTGCCTTTTGCCCATGACGATATTCTATCGCCGACATCTCTTGAAGTGCTCGGGCCCCTACTCAACGGTATATTGGCAAAGGTTCCAACTTTAACTAAACAGACAGAAAAAGCAGATCCCCAAGAGGCTGTAACATCCCTATGAACCGTTCACTATTTATGAGATTTGACTTGCTCAAGAGCAATGCAAACTTCCGCATGATCTTTATTGCCAGGATGATTTCGATTATCTCTCTGGGGATGTTAACAGTCGCGGTGCCGGTACAAGTCCATGCAATGACAGGCTCTACTATCCAGGTAGGAGTCATTATGGCTCTGGAAGGTATAGCCATGTTTATTGGCTTGCTGTGGGGAGGTGTGCTCGCCGACCGCCATAACCGCCGCACACTGATTTTGATCGGACGCTCCGGTTGCGGCTTGGGTTTTGCTGCATTAGCTATAAATTGCTTCTTTACATCACCCTCACTAATAGCCCTGTATGCTCTTTCCATTTGGAGTGGTTTGTTTGGTGCAATTGGTATCACTGCATTAATGGCCTCAATTCCCTCAATTGTAGGCAAAGAGAATCTTGCCTCTGCCAATGCTTTGGGCATGCTCACCGTACGTATCGGTACCGTTATCTCGCCGGCAATTGGCGGATTGATTATTGCCGCCACTGATATCAGCTGGAACTATACTGCGGCCTCCTTAGGTACTTTTGCCACGCTGATCCCGCTGACCCGATTGCCCTCCATGGCGCCAGGAAAGCAGCCGAAAAAGCAACCTCTAAAAGCACTAGCTGAGGGTTTTTCATTTTTATTCCGTCATAAAATTGTTGGCAGTGCGATTGCAGTAGGGACATTGGATTCCCTGGGCAAAGGCATCCGCGTTCTATTCCCCGCAATGGTTACCGTTATTTTTGGTGGAAGTGCATTCGAAATCGGCCTGATGTATTCTGCTGTGCCCTTAGGGGCTATGTTGGGTGCCCTAACCAGTGGCTGGGCGCCCCAATTAAAACGTCCCGGTGTTGTTTTACTACTCACTTGCACCCTCTCTTTTGTTGCCTTGAGCGGTCTCACTCTCGCTAACCATCTCTATATCGCTTTAGTTGCACTAGTCGCTTATGGCTATTTAGGGGCTATTAGTTCACTAATTCAGATTACTTTGGTTCAGAGTCATACTCCTAACCAATTACAAGGAAGAGTTAACAGTCTCTGGGCAGCCCAAAATGTAACCGGCGATACTTTTGGCGCAATGGGATTCGGCATCTTAGGCAAGCTGTTTGCCCCAATGGCCGGTACTCTCTACTTTGCTGCTACAGCAATTGGCATTACTGTTGCTATGTCCTTGGGATTCAGAAGTTTGAAGGACGCTGTATTTATTAAAAATAAAGCGCAAACGCCTCCTCAAAGCCCCGTCCCGAAAAAAGAAAAAATGGAAACTGAAGCCACAGCATTATGAATTGGGAATCCTCTTATAAAATTGACAACCCGATACCCAGCTTTTTAGGTGGATACAAGGTGATGAAGTCCAAGTACTTTACGGGCCATATGGTAGAGACTACTTTTTGCCCAGAAAGGTATGACGATCAGTTTTTCTCTCACTTGAATATTCCTTTTCCAAGTTCATTAGTAAAAGCCGTCCCATCACGACGAGCTGAATTTCTTGCTGGACGAAGCTGTGCTCACCTTGCACTCAGAGAGCTAGGTGTGCCAGTGAGAGAAATCCCTATAGGTATAAACCGCTGTCCAGTATGGCCGGAGGGAGTACAAGCCTCTATTACCCATGCAGGCAACCGAGCAATCTGTGCAGCCAGCACTACTTCTCAAGGGCTTGGGATTGATTATGAAACAACTATTGCCGCTAAAACTGCTGAAGAAATCAAACGCAATATAGTCAGTGATTCAGAAGAATCCCTACTTTCAGAGAGCGGTTTCCCTCAAGAACAGTGGTTGACTATGGCTTTTTCCATTAAAGAAAGCCTTTTCAAGGCACTATATCCTCTAGTTGGAAAATACTTTGACTTTCTGGATGCTGAAATTACAACACTGTCGCCCCTGCAGCAAAAATTAGAACTGAAAATTTTGCGAGATCTCTCATCCAGAGTTCCCAGTGGAAATACCTACACTGGTACATATCATCCACATCAAGACGGCATATTGAGCATCGTTGAGTATTAGTCAATCTCGACAATAACAGCGCTATCTCAGTTAAAAGAAAAGGACCATTCTATGTCTGACGTTCCTGCTATTTTGAGCGCACGGACTCATATGCAACTTCCGGGTAATGATGAGCTAATCCGAAAAATGCCGTGCCCATCTACTTCCGCTTTAACTATTGAACGAACCCGTAATGAGATTTCCCGAATATTGCGAGGGGAGGATGATCGACTTTTGGTTGTGGTAGGCCCGTGTTCAATTCATGACCCCATCGCCGCACTAGATTATGCGCAAAAGCTGTCCGAGATTAAGCCCCAGTTTGAAAGTAACCTCTGCCTGGTAATGCGGACCTATTTTGAAAAGCCACGTACCACCATCGGCTGGAAAGGCTTTATTTACGACCCCAATTTAGATGGCAGTGCCGATATGCATACTGGGCTCACTATGGCTCGGGAACTATTGCTTAATATCAATGCTCTGGGCTTGGGAGCAGCCACCGAATTTCTTTGTCCTTTGAACGCACTATACATCGCAGACCTGATTTCCTGGGGAGCCATTGGTGCCCGCACCACAGAATCACAAACACACCGGGAATTAGCTTCAGCACTTCCTTGCCCTATCGGATTTAAAAATAGTACCGACGGAAATATCAAAGTTGCAATGAATGCGATTCAAGCTGCCCAATCACAACAGATATTCTGCACCACGATTCGCAATGGAAAGTTTGAAGCAGTTCAGTCTACAGGCAACTCTAATTGCCACTTAATTCTTCGCGGAGGAACAATACCCAATTACTACCCCGAAGACATCGAACTAGCGATATCCCAACTTGACTCTGTATCGCTACCGGCCGGCATTATGGTTGATTGCAGTCATGGCAACAGCCAGAAAATACACAGTAATCAAATAGTTGTTGCGGAATCTCTCTGCGATCAAATCAGCACAGGGCAAAGAAATATTTCAGCTGTAATGATTGAGAGCTTCCTCGAAGAAGGAAGCCAAAAAATTCTCCCCTGGGGCAAGATGACCTACGGACAATCGGTTACTGATGCTTGTATCGGCTGGAAGGATACTTATCAGGCGTTAGAGATGCTTTCTGAAGCCGTTGTCAGACGTCGCCATCTATTTACCACCTCCCACAATATGGGAATGGAATTAAATCAAAGTGCTATGTAATAGTATTTCAAGAATATTTAAGCTGCCATTACTTCACTGGCATGGCAGCATTCCAAAATACCGAAGATTGCGTACATCTCCACTAGATTCATAAACCATTAGCCGCAACAATTTGAATTCTCTACTTCCTGCCTGCTACTCTTCAGGTGCAATTACACTAAACTACCTTAGCCATAAGATAGACATCAGCATACTCACCATTTCGAAATGCATAATTTTTTGCAGTGCCTTCGACCTCAAATCCATACTTCTTATATAGACCTACAGCCTGTTCATTATCAGTATAAACCTCTAACTCTATACGGCGAACGGCAAGCCAGTTAATAGATAAGTTGAGCATTGCCTCTAAAAGCTTTGAGCCAACCCCACTCTTTTGATGCTCTTCACTTACTGCCATACCTATATTTGAGACATGCTTTCGCCTTGGATTCGAGAATACCTCCATTCCAATTTGACCGACGATCATCCCATCCAGGACAGCTACGATGCTATAAAAGTTATCGGGGATATTCCCCAGAAACTTTTCCCATTTATCTATTGAAGGGTATGGGACTTGAAGTGTTCCCGCATAGCAGGAAGACTGAGCATATATATCTTTAATTTCAGGAATATCTTCTTTTCTACTATGTCTAATTTCTATACTCATGGACCCACTCTCGTATCACTTAATATAAATTCTACCAGCTTATTAATTTCGGTAGAGATAACTTTCCTATTCTGACGCATATCCACAACCACGCCCCCACCTGAATAAATTTAGCGTCTCTCAAAAGCTGGATACGCATTTGCTCGTATATTCATTGTCATGCCTATAGAACATACAATCTTACTCGTCCGCCCATTTCTATCTGTAAAACGGTGAAAGGTCCATCGCAGTACAGCTGGCAGTTAAGCTTGAGCCGAGAATGCTTTGTGATATACAACCTCTCCACTTGGAAAATCGTCATCAAACGACAGTGCCTGGAAGTACTCTACGGGTACATCAGGTAAAACCAGCCCTTCAATAACTTTGAAGCCAAAACGCCTGTAATAAGCAGGCTCTCCCAGTACAACGCAGCCTGCCGCACCTTGTTCTTTGAGGTCAACCAGGACGCTCCGAACAAGCTTTGAGCCAACTCCTCTTCCTTGATACTCAGGTAGTACTGAAATCGGCCCGAGCCCGAACCAGTTGGCTGAGCCATCAGAAATAACAACTGGAGAAATGGCAATGTGGCCTATAATATCTTCATCCACTTCAGCCACCTTTGATATAAATAATGCGTCAGCTTGGCGAAGGGCCTTCACGATAAACTGCTCAGAGTGATCAGTATACGGAGCGTCCCGAAAAGCCAAGGTAGTGACTCTGTGGATTGGCTCAATATCTCTTTTACTCTCTTTGCGTATCTGAATATCCAAATTTTGCTCTCTCTAAATTTTATAAACTATTTTCCCTGCTTTGTTATATTGAATTTTTTTCTTTAAATTGACACTCTTTCTGTCTCCCACAAGTAGATTACTTTTTGAGTAAATTCCTACGATTCTTGATTCATCTGATTTGATACCTTAACGCATTACGTAACAGGCATAGAATATGACGCAACTTGTTCATGCACCTTCTTTTTGGCCGACGATGAAAGCTGATAAGCTGCCAGGCCATACCATATCAAAGTAACTGCCACCCAAGTCCTTTGTGTCACTCCTTTGTATTCAACAGGCATATATCCATAACTAAAGAACCAAAAGAAAACAACGTGAATCAAGGTTACAAGTACACATAAATCCTGGAATTTCTTTGAGATATAATAATTGCGCATCTCTAAAGCAAATATAACAGGAACAACCATTAAGATACTTGTTAGCCCATATACATCATGTAATGGGCTATTCATAATAAAGAGCCCCGCAAAAATCCATGTCACACCAAATGCAAACATCGTTAAAAAAGTAAATTTAGCCTTTGCGAGTGACAAACAAGGCAGAGAAAATATACACATAGAAAGACCAATCAATATATCTGTAAGTCTATGTGAATATGAAAAGAAAGGTGATTCCAATGCTAACTCACTAATATGCTGAGTCACAATACTATAGCCTGGCAAAAACAACCCCAAGAAAATATTATACAGTGCAAACACAGGTATCAGCATTGCCTGCCTAATGAATATCAAATCCCGATTACCCAAAACTCACTCCATCTTGTAGAAAAATTAACATCCACATCTCAGACAAGCCAGCGCTACCTGACTGCCCAATGCAGGCTCATGTGATCGAAAAACACGGCATCAGCTTATCAAGTAACACCCTACATTGTGACGTAAAGTTGCCGAGAATACGCATGGTAGCGATTTATAGCCAATAAGGCATTTTCCAGGATACTCTCTTCAACACTATTGCCAAATAAGAGCGCGTACCTAGAATTCTCCGAATCTTGTATTTTGAACTCGTACTCAATATCGAAGTACTCAGCTAAAATATCCTCGATATAATCGAGATGATCCCAACTGAAAAGCTCTAAACACATGCCAAAATCTGGATCACAGGAAATTCTAAGTTCTTTCAATAATGTCGATCTATCTACCATAGTCACTTAATGCCAATCACTCATGGGGAGGCTCGAAGCGCTGCCCCCAAGAAAGCATAATAGCGTTAGTACTTACCAGATGCATTCTGCTTAACAGGAACTTCTGATCTGTAGTACTTCATATGCATATTTATCTAATTCATCTTCATTTGAATAAATATCAGGGTAAACTACCCTGTGCTCTTTTATCAATTTGAAAATCTTACACGTGGCTTTCTTGCTTTCACTATCTACAGACGGCAAGCACCCATCACTAGTCATGACAAATGTGTCAACTGACATTCACAGTATCTCTGAGTAACTGCTTAATTCCCTATGTCTGTTTCTACCAGCGTTCTATTACTACCTACTGAATTAATATATTTATCTTTAAGGGTATACAAAGAAGCTATTTGTCACACTGTACAAAGGTACCCCTAAAGACACCTTGCAGCCGCACAATATATCAACATTTTCCTCGTTTTTACGATATATGCAAATCTGTATAAGTCAATCCAGTTACACACATTTTACAATGGATGTAACCATCCCCCCGAGGTATTAGCAACAGGCGGAGACGGTACAGGCTACATTTAAAATAGTTAAAGCAGGGAGATATTAGAATGCTCTTTTCGATCCATCGCTATACTGGAGGACCTCTTGAATTTTACTACTTGCGCTATACCACTCTCGACAACCCAGAGTAGGAAAAAGAAGCCATTGGCTAGGCTGCGAAATCAGTATCCAGCAGCCTTATAGGGACCAAAGTTCTTACGATAAACAAGTAACGTTCGCTTGTAGGCGCAAACCCATTCACCATGTTGATTTTGAGCGCGGGAATATATGCTAAGCAACCCCTGTTCAGGCCTTGATTTTGACTCCCTTTTGGAAAGTATCTCAGATTCGAAGTATAAAGTATCTCCCACATAAACTGGCTGCAACTCACAGTCACTCATCTCCAAGTTGGCTACAACCTTTCCAAACGTCCTAGTTGTATGCGCCATTGCGCTTAAAACAAATGTCTCCAATACTCGTTGCCTATCACCATAAACTCGACGCGCATATACCTTATCAGTGATAAACGGGCTGAGATCGAATGAGCGAAGTGCATAGTCGACACAGCTAGCTTCAGTGAAGGTTCGACCTGGACGATGCTCGAATATTTGCCCCACTTCAAAATCTTCAAAGTCTATTCCGACCGTTTCTATATAAACGTTATCTTCTACTTCCCGCAAAAAATTAAATGACTCTTTCATTGAGGTCACCTAAATATGGAAAATGGAAATTTAGTAGCCGTTCGCAGAGAAAGGCAGGTGATTGCGCTTGAAGATCAACATGTCACACTGCATTTCGCAAATAGTCTTCTTGTCTTGATTCTTTCCATATATAACAATTTCTACCAGCCCCGCGTCGTCATACTCACTACCTGCCTGAACTTCGAGAACCTTACTCTCAGAATACAAGGTATCACCGCCATAAGCTGGTGCCACCATGGAAATTTTTCTCCAACCAACAATTTTTTTCCGTCGATTGTAGGTCTTCCAGATCAAGCCCATTAGCTGTTGAACCGCTAAAGTAGTATCGATTAACGGCTTACCGAATTCAGTTTGGGCGGTGTAACACTCATCAAAATGCAGCATGGCTTGATTTAAGGTCTTAATGCACTCTTCCTTATTATCATGCTGGCTAATGGTAACGCCGGGCCTATGGTGAAAAACCTGCCCTACCTTAAAGTCTTCAAAATCGAGACCGTAACGCTCTCGATAGCGATTTTTACCGGTTTTTATATACGCAGGAAAATGATAGCGGGGCATAGAAACCTCTTGCCTTACCGTAAGGCTCCGGTGAGTTTGGCTCTGCTACAGTACGGTCACAATCCCTTCGAGGCCGCCACAGTTTTTAGTGCCCGCTCAACCACGGGCATATCCACCATCTGTCCATCAACTACAAGAACTCCACCATGATTCTCTTTATAAGCTTTCAGTACTCGCTGAGCATGAGAGAGCGCCTCACTAGATGGTGCCAACCCTTGGTGAATCGGTTTAATTTGCTTTGGATGGATGGCTATTTTTCCAGAAAACCCCAGGGCGGAGACCCTCTGTGTTTCCTCAATTAGGCTTCTTTCATCATCCAGCTCCAAATAGGGGCCATCTACAGCATCAATGCCTGCAAATGCGGCAGCCTGAACCAGCCGCCCCCTGCCATATAAAAGTGCATCCCAGCTCATATCTGACCCCACTGTTGCACTGTAATCAGCCGCGCCAAAGGCCAAGCAAACCACCTCCTCTACCTGGGCAATACTCAACGCATTCTCCAAACCTTTTGGGGATTCAATCAGGGCTATTATTCGAATCGTTTTATGGGAGGGGGCCATAACCTGGCAAAAACCAATCACTTCTTCTGCTGATTGAACCTTGGGAAGAATCACAACATCTGGCAGTTGCGGCAGATCCAGCAGCATCAACATATCCTTAATGCCGCAATCGCTGTCGAGCTGGTTGATTCTCAACGCGCGCTGAGTGGGAACAATATCCTTTCCTGTAAAGAAATTGACCACCTGCTCCCTTGCAGTATCTTTATCTTCCAGGGAAACGGCATTTTCCAAGTCCACACAGGCAATATCGGCTCCGCTGGCCATTGCTTTTTCATAGCGATCCGGCCGGGTCGCAGGGACAAACAGGACGCTGCGAAAATACTTGCTTCTGTTAATGACACTACCCATCTAGCGGCACCCTCTCAACAAATTGACAGATATCCGGATATCCGTTCCCGGTGCCCTTCTCTACAACTGGATTCCAAACCAATCAGTAGCTCACCCAAAAGACTAGCAACTCTGTATTAAATCGTGACACTCACCTTCAGTGAGCCCTACTTGTCAGACAGGTCACTAAAATACGGGTGACCGGATATTCCCAATATCTACCAGCCAATCCCATCGAATTTACAACTCCTGCTCTATGCTGAGGAATACGGCGTATCTATATTTAGTGGATTATTCCGACATGTTACCTCTCTCAGGATTGCGGATTGTGGCGGTGGAACAATATGGTGCAGGCCCTTTTGGCACCTTATATCTGGCAAATCTTGGAGCGGAAATCATCAAGGTCGAAGATATCTCCCACGGGGGGGATGTAGGCCGTACCGTAGGCCCTTACTTCTTGGAAAATGAACCTGGGGATAACAGCAGCCTTTTTTTCCAGGCTTTCAATCACAACAAACGCAGTTTATCCCTCAACCTGTCCTCTCCCCAAGGGCAGGAAATCTTGCACAAATTAATTCTTAGTGCAGATGCACTGACCGACAATCTACGGGGAGACGTACCGGGCAAGCTGGGTATTACTTACAAAACACTGGGAAAGCTGAACCCCAAGATCGTTTGCGCCCACCTGACTGCCTACGGCCGCAGTGGCGATAGGGCCAAGTGGCCGGGATATGATTACCCTGTGCAGGCAGAGGCAGGCTATTTCAAGCTAACTGGTGAACCTGACAGTCCACCTGCCCGGTGCGGCCTGTCCCTGGTGGATTTATCCACCGGAGTGGCTCTCGCGCTGGCCGTTGTTTCTGGTGTACTTAATGCCAGGGAAACCGGCAAGGGGCGAGATATCGATGTCAGCCTTTTTGATAACGCTTTATATAATTTAAGTTATGTAGCCATGTGGCAGTTAAATGCGGGGCACAACCAAAAGCGGGTGCCGCGATCAGCACACTTTTCCCTAAGCCCTTGTCAACTTTATAAGACAAAGGACGACTGGATTTACCTGATGTGCAATAAGGAAAAGTTCTGGAAATCCCTGTGTCAATGTATTGAACATCCGGAATTAGCTGACGCACCCAAGTTTGTAAATTTCAGGGAGCGCAGGAAAAACCAATCGGAGTTAACCGAAATACTGGATGAGATACTGTCAAAAAAAGATACCGCAGAGTGGCTAAAAATTTTAGCTAGCCAAGTGCCAGCCGCCCCGGTATATGACGTTGAGCAGGCGCTAACAAACCCCTTTGTTTCCGATACCGACCGCATCCAAACAATACCCGGTGATCACGGCAAGGATATTAAAATACTGGCGCCGTCAATTCGCTGCGATGGAGAGATGGTTAATTTCAAGCGGGCACCTACCCTGGGAGAGGACACCAAGGATATCCTGGCTGAGCTTGGCTATTCCGGGGCAGAGATAGCCAAGCTCGCCAAGTACGGCATCATTTGAAAGAACTATTGATCCTCGAGAAGCTGAAAGCCCTCTGCCAATAGTTGCACCTGCAATTGCGACCACTGATCCTGGGGGAGTGAAACTGGCACGGTGACATCACTGGCATATTCCGGCTGCCCACAACTCCCCTGATGACGCCCCACCAAAAAGCGCAGGCGAGCTTCCTGGGCAAAATCACAGCAAACCGAAACATACATTTGGGGAACAAAGGGCTGCAATGGGATATTTTGCAGCGCGGCACCTACCGCACCGCGATAGGCGCGCATCAAGCCACCCACCCCAAGCTTGGTACCACCAAAATAGCGGGTCACTATAGCGCCCACATTACCGACACCCTGTTTCAACAGCAATTCCAGCATTGGTCGCCCCGCGCTACCACCGGGCTCGCCGTCGTCATCTGCTTGCATTACTTCCGGGTTGGAAGGGTTGCCGATCACCAACGCGGTACAGTGGTGGCTTGCATCGGGATATTGAGCGCGGACAGTTTCCAGCTGTTGCTGAAAAGCCGCTTTATTCTCTACTGGCCCCAGCCAACAAATAAAACGGCTCTTCTTTTCTTCTGTCTCACTGACAACGGGAGATGAGGGAATCTGATAACTCACCGACAATATCGTCCCAGCGCTGGTTTTTTAATTTTTCGTACAAAGGCTGGAGCTTGGTCTGCCAGACTTTATTGTCGACAACGCCAACGTGTTTGCAGCGAATAGTTCCCTCGGAATCCACCAGGAAAGTTTCCGGCGCACCGAAAACACCGAGGTCCAGAGCCAAACGGCCATCTCTATCGGCGAGGCTATACAAGTAGGGATTGTGGAATTTTTCCAACCACTTGATTGCTGCCTCATCCTCATCTTTGAGGTTAACGCCAACGATCGGCACACCCTGCTCAGCCAGAGCATTCAAATAGGGGTGCTCTACCCGGCAAGCTACACACCAAGTGGCCCACACATTCATCAAATGCGGGCCATTGGGAAGATCTTTCTTCTCTACAATTTGGCTGTTATCCGCCACTTTTTGCAAAGAGAATTCCGGCACAGGTTTATTCAGCAGGGCCGATGGCATTTCCTGTGGATTCAGGTAGAGGCCCCTCCAAAATAACAGGGCCAACACGACAAATATTACCAGGGGCAAAAAGAGTTTGAGTCTAGACATTATCCTTTCCAACTATTACGCCGTAGCAACATTGCCTGTAACTTCTATATCTACAGGTTTGGCGGCTTTCGCTTTGCGATAGCGCTTATCCGCTACAGCAATAGCTCCACCGATCGCCATCAAAAGCGAGCCCAGCCAAATCCATACCACAAAGGCTTTGTACTGAAGTCGCACAGCCCAATCACCGCTTGGATTAGACCTGTCCATCGGCTCACCGAGGGCCACATAAATATCGCGGAAGAGTCCGGTATCGATCGCCGCCTCTGTCATGGTGTTGCCACCAGACAGGTAATTGCGTTTCTGGGGATGCAGCTCTGCAACCGGCTTCCCGTCCTTGCTGACATGCAATACACCTTCAAAAGCCCGGTAATTAGGCCCCTGAACCATACGAACACCGTCAAATTTGAAGTCGTAACCGGAAACCTGGAAACTGTCCCCAGCACCCATACGCACATCTTCCTCAATGCTGTAAACGGTAGTTAGTACTACCCCCAACACCGAAACTGCCAGGCCGATATGTGCGATATGCATACCGTAGTAACTGGCTCTCTGACGCTTAAGGCCGGCAAAGAATGAGCTGGAGTTGCGGGTTTTAGCCACGATATCAGCGATGCTGGAAGCAAAGACCCAGATACCAATAAAGATTCCCAGCGCCGCTCCCCAGTGGAAGTCTCCCAGGGCCAGGGTCCACAGCAACGCAACTACCAACGAAGCGACAAATGGCAAACGCCATGCGCTCAGCAGTTTGTCCCAGCGGCTGTCTTTCCAGTTGGCGCGCACGCCCATACCCACCAACAGGCAAAGAACAACCATCAGTGGCACGAAGAAAAGATTAAAGAAGGGCGGACCCACACTCACCTTGCCCCAGTTCATGGCGTCGGCCAGCAGCGGGTAAAGAGTACCGGTCAAAACCATGCCCATAATCAGCATCAACAGGATGTTATTGCCAAGCAGGAAGGTTTCCAAAGAGCGGAAAGAGAAAACACTGCGGGCGCTAACTGTCGGTGCGCGCAGGGCAAATAACAGCAGCGAAGTGCCGACAATTACAGCCAGGAAGCCCAGAATAAAGCTGCCTCGCAGTGGGTCAGTAGCAAATGCATGCACCGAGGTAATCACCCCTGAGCGCACCAGGAAGGTGCCGAGCAGGCTGAGACTGAAAGCGAAAATCGCCAGCAGGATAGTCCAGCTCTTAAACAGCCCACGCTTCTCAGTTACCGCCAAGGAGTGCATCAAGGCAGTCCCCACCAACCAAGGCATCAGGGATGCATTCTCAACCGGGTCCCAGAACCACCAGCCACCCCAGCCCAGCTCGTAATAAGCCCACCAGCTACCCAGGGCAATACCCAAGGTCAGGAAGCCCCAAGCCACAGCCGTCCAGGGTCTTGCCCAACGGGCCCACACCGCATCCAACTGGCCACCGAGCAGTGCCGCAATGGCAAAAGCAAAGGCAACCGAGAAACCCACATACCCCATATAAAGCAAGGGCGGATGGAAAATCATACCCGGGTCCTGCAACAGCGGGTTCAGGTCAGAACCTTCCATCGGTGGGAATGGCAGGGTGCGATCAAATGGGTTGGAGGTAAGCAGAATAAAAAGGAAAAACCCTATCAGCACAAAACCGAGTACAGATAAAACCCGCGCGGAAAGCTCTGGGGGCAGCTGCTTACCAAACAGCGCTACTGCCGCAGCCCAACCAGCCTGAATCAAAAGCCATAACAGGATGGAGCCCTCATGCCCACCCCATACAGCGGTAACTTTATAATAAACCGGTAAGATACTGTTGGAGTTCTGTGCTACGTAATTAACCGTGAAATCACTTTGCACAAAAGAAGTGGTCAGGCAGGCAAAAGCGATCAGAACGAACGCAAAAATACCCAGAGCCAGCGGACGCCCCGCATCCATCCACACAGGGCGCGATGAATAGCTACCGGCCATTGGCACTGTTGCGAGAGCAACCGAAAGCAGCAAGCCGACAATTAACGCAAAATGGCCCAGCTCAGGGATCATATTTTCGCTCCATCGGAACAACCTTCATGGGAAACCATGGTGTCGGCTACCTCAGGTGGCGTATAAGTTTCATCGTGCTTAGCCAGCACCTGGTCCGCACGCAGAACACCGCTTGGCATCAACTGGCCGGTAATCACTGCTGCTTCGCCTTCGGCAAATAGGTCCGGCAGGATTTTGTCGAAGACTACGGAGAGTTGAGCCTCGCCATCAGTAATCACAAACTGGACTTCCAGGCTATCAGTAGCTCGCTGCACACTGCCCGGGACAACACAGCCTCCCGCGCGAATCCGCTTTTCCATCGGGACTTCACCCGCTGCAAAGGCCTTGGGGGCATAGAAATAATCGATATTGCCGCGCATCGCATAGGCTACAAAACCTACTGCTGCACTGGACAATACCACCAGGACAAGTACGAGTATCAGGCGTTGCTTGCGTACAGGGTGCATTGTCTAAGTCCTACTCCATAACTATTTAATTCAGTTGCGCTGATAGGTTCTCCATCGCCCTATCCGCTGGGACCCGGCAAATTGAAATTAAGCCGGTTCCTCTGCTGTTTCTTTCTTTGTGGTTACTGTGCGCTCACTCACTGCCTGGCGGCGGCGCTGGGCAATTTTCTGCTGTCGCACCAGCTCTGCCTTCAGGCCGCGGCGGGCAATGTAAGGGTAGAGAGCCATCCCCGCGAGACTCAGAAAAGTCACCGCGTAGGACACCCACACAAATACACCGTGGCCGTCCATCGTTAGGAAATCAGCCAGGTTGGCAAATTGAAACTCCACTTTATCGACCTCCCGCCAGTTCTTCCTGTACCCACTTGGTGCGCATCTCGCGCTTGAGCAGCAGAGTGCGGGTGTGAGTCAGCAGGGTCCAGGCATACATACAGTAGAAACCGATAATCATGGTCAGCAGCGGGTAGAACATGCTCGGATCAATACTGCTGGATTCGGTCAGGCGAATGGTCGCGGGCTGGTGCAAGGTAAACCACCAGTCTACAGACTTGTAAATAATTGGGATATTCACGGTGCCCACCAGGGCCAGCAGCGCAGAAGCTTTGTCGGCGACCTGCTCCCGGTTCACTGCGTGGGTAAGTGCCATAACGCCGACATAGAGAAACAGGAGTATCAGCATTGAAGTAATGCGGGCATCCCATACCCAGTAAGCACCCCAGGTAGGTTTACCCCACACAGCACCGGTAAATAGCGAGACAAAGGTCAATACCGCACCGATCGGCGCGGCAGCGCGCATCACGGCAAAGGAGAGCTTCATCTTCCAGATCAAGCCGATAGCACCGCTGATCGCCATAATGTAGTAACCGGCCAGTGCCAGGAAGGCGGCGGGTACATGGATAAAGATAATGCGGTAACTATTGCCCTGCTTGGCATCTTCTGGGGCAAAACCCAGGCCCCAAACACTGCCTACAGCGAGCAATACAACACTAGCCAGCGCCAGCCATGGCAGCCAGGCTTCAGTTTTTTGATAGAACCAGCGGGGCGAACCCAGGCGGTGAAACCATTGCCAAGCCAAGAAAGACCTCCAAATCAATTATCCAGGCTAATACGTATTGCACCCGCAGCAGCGAGTGGCGCCAGTGCCGCAGCAGCCGCTAGGAGTGCTGCCAATATCGCCAGTTGGGCGCTGTAGGCATAGCCATCAATTGCCGCCTGTACTGCGCCGGTGCCGAAGATTAGCACGGGCACATACAGCGGCATAACAATTAGTGCCAAGAGCAAACCGGGGCGGCGCAAGGCAACAGTGAGTGCCGCACCAATGGCCCCGATCAAACTCAAACTCGCAGTTCCCAGCAATAGGGAAACCAGCAAACAAACATAACCATCCACGGGCAGATTCAGCATTAAGGCGAGCAGCGGCGACAGCAATGCCAGCGGCAAGCCTGTGGCAATCCAGTGCACCAGGGATTTTGCAAGGACCGCAAAGTAAAGCGGTTGTGGTAACAGGGTGAGCTGCTCCAGGGTGCCATCTTCGAAATCACCTTTAAAAAGGCTTTCCTGGGATAGCATTGTGGACAGTAGGGCCATTACCCAGATCATGCCCGGAGCCATCTTTGCCAGAAGTTCGGGCTCAGGTCCTACCCCTAACGGCAAAAGTGCTAAAACCGTCACAAAAAATAATAAGGGGTTGGCAATATCTGCTCGTTTTCTCAACGCCAAGAGCATTTCAATCCGGAACAGCGCCATAAAACCGGGGCCACTGCGCACTTCGCTCACCGGCGTTTGGACATCAACTGTCGACATGCTCTCCCCCAAAATCCTCAAAAGGCTCAGAGACTGAATAGTCAGACAAATTAACCTCACTGAGTCCGGCTAATGACAGAGGTTGGTGTGAGGTCAGCAGAATTGAACCACCGCTATAAAGATGGACTGCCATTTGCTCTTCCAAAGCAGCAACACCCACAACGTCGAGCGCGGTCAGTGGCTCATCGAGTATCCACAATCGAGGGGAATTAGGTAGAAATAATCGCGCTAGGGCAACCCGGCGATTCTGGCCGGCGGAAAGGGAGTGACACAAGCTATCCTCAAAGCCGGTCAGGTCGACTTTATCGAGCGCATTGAGCGCGTCCTCATGGTCAGCACCATACCAGGTGAGGTTTTCCAGCGGAGTCAGGCCACTGCGCACTCCGCCCCTGTGCCCGATATATAGTAAGGACTCACGCATCGCCGAGAGCGATTGCGGGTAGGCGGTATCACACCAAAGGATCTCTCCAGTGAAATCACTGCTACTGCCAATCAAAGTGCGCAGCAAGGTCGTTTTACCCGCGCCATTACTACCTTTGATTTGAATTGCAGCGCCGGCTTGAAGAGAAAACTGAAGGCCCTCAAACAAGCGCCGACCATCCCTTTCGCAGGCGAGATCTCTCACTTGCAGCACAACTTGGGACTTAGGGGTCACAGACATTCCAGGATAAAACCGCTCTGACAAATCTGAACGGCATTATACCGGCACCAGCGCTAATTGCATTGTCTCAGCGAGCAACATTTTAGTAACCCTTGATCTTTCGCAAGAATGCCCACTGATTCACACTGAAAAGCGCTATTTAAATTGGCACTGAATTGTAGTTTTGGTATTTTCACACCGTCGTGAGATTCAGTACCTGTTTCTCGCTGTACCCTCAAGGAAGTGGGTAATCTCAGAAGTCGACATAAAGCTGGACCCCCAAAAGGGCCAATTCTTCTGCTCGTAAGGATGCGTGTCTATGAACAATCTCGCCACCCATATCGATCCCTGGCTCGACGCTACTACTTTAATTGGCCAAGAAAGCCAGATTCACCAACAGCCATTTCCTTTCTTCGTTGCCAAGAACTTGCTGGCCGAGAACCTGATGGCATCCTTTATCAAAGACTTCCCAAAGCTTAAAGGGGCCGGTTACCTTCCCTACGATAGAAGCAGTTGTGGCACCACAATAAATGAACTGATTGAACAGTTTAGGGCTCCGGAATTCGCCGATGCTATTGGCAACAACCTGGGTATTGAGAATCTTTCTCAATACCCAACCTATGTTTCCATTAGTCGTACACTCAAGAAACGCCACGGCCGCATCCATACCGACGGACAGTCAAAAATTGCTACCGCCCTGCTCTACCTGAACCCGGAGTGGTCCTTGGACGGCACAGGCTGCCTGCGTTTCTTAAAAAGCGGCGATAACTTTGAAGATACTGCAGCCCCAGAGGTAAAACCTTCGTACGGTACCCTAGCCGCATTTAAGCGAGCCGATAACTCGTTCCACGGACACTTGCCTTTCGAAGGTAAAAGATTGGTTATCCAGGTAGCCTGGTTAGTCAGCGATGCTGACAAAAACAGAAAGGCCAAGCGCGGCAAGTTAGCTTCAAAACTCAAGCGTCTGCTGGGTTGGTTTGGAGGCAACTCTGCAGCCACACAAAATATGTAGCTACAGCCAACTCAATACCTACGATAGAGCCCGCATCCCTTACGGGCTCTGTACATTTCCCTATCTCCATAGCACCCATTGCAAAAGCAATAAGCTTAACAACTTTAATTAATGGGAAATACAATACGGGGAAACATAGCCCAACGATTTAAAAGCACAGAGAAGAGCCAGGGAAAAATAGAGGTGACTTGGGCAGGAAAGGCAAATTTTCAATAAAATCTATTAACTACGCAGAGTACAGTTTTAGCAACCTTATTTTTAGATTACTTTATTTATTATCTGCACCCTGCATAGCTGGCTGTAGCCGTTAAAGTTTCAGCATATTTCGTTAGTCGAAGTCATAGTCCATTAATTCACGCCTTAAACGCTTTTCCTCCAATTTGTCTTCTACCATTCGACGTGCGTCGCGTGGTGGCTGAGAGGTAGCTTCCTTCAGCACTTCAGTTGCAATTTGTGGAATACCCACATTATCAAAATCTAGGCGTCTTTCGTTAACGTGGCCGCTCATACGAAACTCCATAATCTTGATTAGAGAAAGCAGAAATATCCTTATCGCACCAAGGGTGCAATTGCAGGTTAGCCAGCTCAATCAATCGTGGTCAAGCAATAATTTATCAAGTGGAAATGCGGCTTTTACGTCAAAACTTTCCAGCTGATCCCCGAACAAAGCTATCCGCAAAAACCGCCATTTCGAAGTCAAAGTAGCGAAGAAAAAAGACAGATTTATGAAGGTTTTTCGAAAATTTTAAGAAAAGGGAACGACGGGAATAGCAGTAACCGAGTGGCGCCAATGTTACCCTCAGTGACACAGCAACTTGGTACGATTTGATTGAAGGTGAGTTAATGGTGAAAAGCATGACATGACACAGGGCTTTCCACAGGCTAGAATAGCGCCGCTCTTCAGCAGTGCTGATACCCGCCCCCGTCGGTTAACAGGATAAACCACGGACCTCCTAAGTCCGGACTGGTGGTTCGAGTCCACCCGGGGGCGCCATACATATCAAGGCAAATTAGCAAACGACTGCCTTTGCCGAATGCATAAACAACGCCAGGAATAACCCAGCCAACAGCACCCCACCCCAGAAGAGCCTGGTAGAACGGCTAATCGTTCTCCCGCGCCTGGCTTCGTTTCTTACAGTCTTTCCCATATCACAAATCCATTTGCCTACATTTCGTCCATTCACCATAAATACTAACCGAAACCATTTCGCTGGTGAATCTCCATCTCAGGATAGACAAAGCCCGGCACAAGCCGGGCCCAGAACAATAGCAATGCAAGTATTGACGAACAGCGCCTACTGGTTAGTCCCGTTTGTGCCACTGCCACCATTACTATTGTTCATCTGAGTGCCATCCTGCATTTTTTTCTGCATCTTCATCATCTGCTTTTCAGCTTTGTCCTTCTTGTGGTGCATCCCCACCTTGTGCCACTCATCTTTGAACTTAGCCCAGAAAGATTCTTTTGGCGCTTTGGTGCAGGCGGTAATCACCATCGGCGTCACTTTTTCTGTGCCTTCAATATCCAGCATATCCCCCTCTTCCGTGCCTTTCTTGGCGTAGGCGGCAGCCCAATAAACTGCTTTAGGTTTAAACTCATCGTCGATAGCCAGGAAATCCGCACAGGTCCAGTCTTTCGCCGGCTTCTTGGGATGGTTATCCGCGAAGGCAGCAGAAGCAGCAAGACTGGCAATTACCAAAGGAAGAATGAACTGCTTACTTTTCACAATTAGATCTCCAAAATATCCAGGGTTATCACCCCGTGAATCAATTGCAGGTAATGTGCAATCCGCTCGCTACCCACGGGCCGGGGAGGACTGGCCGGCAAGTCACTAAAATGACTGCGACAAACAGCGAGGCAAGGAATAGCCCCGGATTCACCAGCCTTACGACAGCGGAAACGCAAGCCAAGACACTAAATCAACGAATGCTTGGCCCATTGAAAGGATAGACGCATTTTTCATTTTTTGGGGAAAATCAAAAACACTTTCTTACCCACTTGCATACAAACTTTATTGTCCAGACGCATTCCATGTGAAGAAGCAGGCTTTACCTATATACACCTTTAGCTATTAGCGGTCGGAATAGAGTTTGCTGCCTCCCATTTTTGACTGTGCCTACCCAGCCTCAGCAAAAAGAAGCCTAACCAAATAAACCAGACTATTTGGGAAATTCCGAATATTTCTGTAAAGATATCGTCCGGATAGATAGTCGCAATTCCCGCCACTCCCACTAACACTCCGATAAAGTTTAATGGCCGGGAAAAAAGTCCAATTTGCAATGCAGCAATGCTAATTAGCAGAACCCAAAGTCCACCCACCAACTCATTGCCACCACCAAGACTCTCAACCATCAAGTATATTATTCCCCAGGTATCGAAAGCCTGCTGAACACTGACCTCCATAAGCCCCAAAGCATAGGCGAGCCCTATATTTGCGATCATGCCGCTCGCTATGACAAGGCCCACCCAGACTGCTCCGAACAAGGATGCCAATGCAGCTATCTCCCTCCTCTTACTTTTTAGCTTTTCATATAAGCTAACTACCACACAGCCCAGAAAGATCGCAAAGACCAAGTACATAAGGGTATAGGCAATATTAAAAATCAGTTGATTTTCTGCCAAGAACATCATTTTTTCTATGGGGCTCCCATCCGATGGAAAAGACCAAAAAGCACCAAAGAATACAAAAGCACTAATATAAATTAACCCCATGCCAAACGCCGAGATACCCGCAACTCTATCCATAGCTCTCCCCTATCATCTTTTAACTCAACTCAATGCCCGTAAATATCGCTTCAATTATGTAACCCAAGGAAGCCAAATTCGTAACACCCCACCCTATCTAAGCGGCAAGTAATCGCAGAAATGAATATTCAGCAACAGAAGAAAATCACAGTGCTTTAACTGAAGTGTACATTAATGCCATTTCTGACTAGCGTTCATACCAGGACCTGTAGGTTAGGTGGATAGCTAAATATCACTATTGCCAACTAACCCGAAGGAGATAATAGGATGGGGAGCAAGGAGTGAAGGATCTAAATAATCCGGAGATCAGCGATTTCCATCAGGAGCCGATTTACTTAAAAATCAGCTCAATGTCAGCTCTAACGGTAGAGTGTCGTATTCAGTCGCCAAGCCGATACTTACGGGCCACAACCTCAAACTGACGAATATAAATGGCTTGGGCTGGCTTATAGGGCGGCAGCCACTGATCGGGCCCTTTATCTCCCTTACTGCGATTGTGGCCATCATCAACCAGCCACAAATTTGCAGGGTCTTCTGCAAAAGCTCTGCGCTGCTCCTGGCTCCAGCTAGCACCACCGTACTTATGAGCCCAAGATAGCGGTACTATATGCTCCACATCCAGATCCGAAGCTTTTTCAAAAAACTGTCCCGTATAGGGGTCCATCCACAGGCCTGTAACCACTGTACAGCTCTTCTCATTGCTGAAGGCAACAGGAGCCAAAGAGAGACGGATCAATAGCTCCTGACGAGTATTCTGGCAATCACCATCGACATCAGACCACCGTGGCAACCATTCACTGCGATCATAAGATTGAGGGGTTACTTCATAACATCCGCTGAGGGTCAGCATGGACACTATTAATAAAGACTTGAGTCGCATAAAGCTAAACTGCGGCTAATTACTGCTGGGGGAGCATTTTGATTGTAGTTTAAGGGCGCGTCAACAAGCACTTTTCTTAACACAAAATTTATTCGAGGATATAAGTAATAATCGAACCTGACAGAGATACGGGTTATTTAGCATGTGCAAACCTGTAGTAGTAAAAATATACAAATAGCGACAATTTATCGATACTGTATATACTTAAACCAATAAAATTCGTTAGCAGAACAATTCAATACATCTCAACAACAATAGGGAAATGCATGAAAACAATAACAACTTTAATCGTAGGATTTTTCCTTGGGGTAGGTTCCACTACCACCTTCCTTAGCTTTCGAGATTCCGGTACATCTGAAGTCTGGACTTTAACAAAATCGCTACAGACTAACGAAGGCATGATAATCCCAAGTGGTACACATTTTATAGTACATAAATACATGCCTGAAGGCTATGTATCCCTAGATCTTAACGTGAATGTAGAAGGAGTGATTCTAAAAAATTTTCACAAAAAACTATAAATAAAAATCACTTCAGATCTCCTGTGTGGGCTGAAGAAGCAGTAAACAATTGAATCAGCATCAGCCAAAGGGAAACTGTGGCGTACCATATAATATCTTTATATCAAAGCCTAAAAATACTCCAACAAAGACTTATATAATTCAGTTTCAATAGAAGACCCTACGTGAGAAGCGAAGTAGAATGAGTGATATTGAAAAAATCATAGAATTTGCTATCGAAATTGAGAAGCTTAAAGCTGTCCTGAGGCAAACAAAGCCAGTCGGTATAAATCGTTACGAGAACTCAGCAGAGCATAGCTGGCATGTCTCCTTAATCGCACTTATGCTCAAAGACTACGCCAATGAACGTATTGATATTAGCCGCGTTGTTAAGATGCTATTGATACATGACCTGGGTGAAATTGGAGCAGGCGATCAAATTGTGTATCAACCACTCACCGACGAGCAACAATCAAGTGAGACCCAAAGTCTAGCGCAAACACTATCGATATTACCGGACAAGCTCTCAGCTGAATTTATAGCTTTATGGGAGGAATTTGAGGAAGGCGTTTCACCTGATGCTAAGTTTGCAAAAGCGATTGATAGAGTACCTCCACTACTACATAACATTTATGGTAACGGCCATAGCTGGCAGAAACACAATATTTCCAAGGAACAGGTTTTCACTGTCAACTCAGAAAAAATAGCAGGTGGCAGTCATAAATTGTGGTCTACTATAGAGAAAAAACTCCATGAAGCAATTGAGAGTGGAGCTTTAAAGTGATCAGAAGGCATCCATAAACTTGTATACAGTAATGCTACGAGTAGAATGCACTACTCTAACAGTGAGATAATTATAAAATTTTACATCTAGCTGGTACAGAGGTGCATATTAAATTAAAAATAGCAAGCACCTGAAATTATACCTTTAAGAAGAGTTTAACTTTTTACTACTTCTACTGTACTTACATCCCCTCAATTTCACCACCCCCTTAAACACAGATCAAGCATAGCTGGTAGGATATATATTCTCATTCAAAAGTTGACTTCCACATGAAAAATAATACCTACCCAGTAAGCGGTTGTTAACAAAGACACTTCGAGCTGCGCCTCGAACTACCAAACAAAATAGGCCTACCTAAAGCTAGACTCTTTAAGCCTACAAAGATTGATCAATATCTCTGGATATCTCACAAAGGATACCGTTAATCGAATCTACAAAAAGATGCAATGTGTCGTCTGGTAGACTTAAAGCAACCAAGCCAAATAAAAGGTCAATAGGTATGAGTTCGAAAAGCAGTTAATAAGCTATTCCTTCTACATTTAGAATAGATAATTTAGAGAGTGTAAAATTCACCTAGCCTCAATAACAGTACTCTGCAGGGCAACCTTCAAAACCTTACGCCTCTTGTAATCCCCACTCATTAACAGTACAAGAAATATCCTATTTCGCACATAGACATACTACAGATTAGCCATTTTCAAGATAACACGGAGTTAACGATCTAGATGAAAGAATCGCTGAGTTCGCTCAAAATTATCGCTGTTTTTTTAATTCTCACAGCGAGCCTCTACCCTATCGGATACTGGCTAATTTTTCACATGGAAAGCGCAGTACCCTTAATGCTTTCTGTTGGGCTTGCCACGGTCACAACATGCTTGATATTCAAGAAGAGCCTGGGCTCCTTAGGATGGTCTTGGGGAAGCTGGAGATATCAGTGGTTAAGCTACTTGGTACCCTTGGGTTATGTAGCAGCTGCCTACCTCATTATGTGGATCTTAGGTTTCGGGGAGTGGTATAACTCAGAATACGTTACGGCACTAAGAGAAGGGTATAAAGTAGATGGCTGGAGTGATACCAGTGTAATCATCTTTAGATTCTTAATTACTGCAAGTATCAGCTTTTTATTGATACTGCCTGGAGTTTTAGGAGAGGAGATTGGATGGCGTGGATTGCTTGTACCTGAGCTCTCAAAGCTTATGTCCTTCTCAGGGATCGCACTAACCTCTGGGTTTATATGGGCCGCCTGGCATTGGCCCATGATGGTAGCAGGTGTCTACGGGAATGAAACAGCCCCTCTCAGCTATCAGTTGTTTTTCTTTACGCTAGGCTTAATGTCAATGTCAGTCATCATGACTTACGTAAGATTAAAGACTAACAGTGTTTGGCCTGCCGTTATTTTCCACATGAGCCACAATGCATTTATTCAAAAATTCTTTAATCCATTGACCCTACAAAGCACAGATTCAGGTTGGTATCTCAATGAATTTGGTATGGTTTTACCTGTAGTTATTTTTTGTATCAGCATTTATTTCTGGAGAAAGGGCCAACAAGAGTTCGGCTCCGCTCAATCTGCAAGCGAACTGCTGTCTCCACAAAAATCTTGACGTAGCGCCATGAATGTGTGACAGAGGCTTGGATTAAGAACAATCATGAGTTTTGGGCAATTTTACCGCAGGCATATAGAAATACATTATGGATAATGAAGTAGATATTTTTGCTCCAGTTACTGATCTAGGAAAAAGAGATGCCCTTGAATGCTGGAGATGGCTAGTTGGCAAAAAGGCCTCCATGTGCCTTCTGACCTCCATGGGGGATTTATTCTTCAAAAGGAAGGAAGGCCTACTGAACAGGGAACGTGTCTATTTCCTAGATACTGGCACAGGAGAAATGGAACTTGCCGCTAAATCCTGGAATGCATTCCGAGAGATGATGGCAGCAATGAAAGATATTCCGGGCCACTGGTTTAAATACAGATTATTACTTGAGTTAGTGGAGCAACCATTAACTCAAGGTTGTTGCTATTCATCAATCCAACCACCGATAATGGGCGGGGAGTACATTACAGAAAATTATCAATCTGTATCTTGGGAAGTCCATCTAGATCTGCTAGGACAGATACATGAGCAACTCAGCGGCCTTCCCCCAGGAACACCAATAGCTGGTATAAGCTTAAAAATTGAAGAAGATTGAGAGGCCACCATTCAAAAGGGTTATCCCTAAATCCAGCATTTAAATCTATAATTTCATGTCAGGACTTGTCCTTATGATAAGCATTGAGTTTTTGATTACCTCTTTTATCGTTGTGCTGATACCTGGAACGGGAGTTCTATATACAGTTGCTGCGGGGCTATTTAAGGGTAAACGGGCAAGTATTTCTGCAGCGTTAGGTTGTACGCTAGGCATCATCCCCTCTATCCTTGCTTGCATCATGGGGCTGTCCGTAATCATTCATACCAGTGCATTAGCATTCCAGTTTGTAAAATATGCAGGAGTCGCATACTTATTGTACCTAGCTTGGTCAATGCTTAAATCTAGCAACTCCCTGACTCTAGAAGAAAATCAAAAGAAACAGAGTTTAACCTCAATTGCTTTCAAGGGATTCATGATTAATATCCTGAACCCAAAGCTAACCATCTTCTTCCTGGCATTCTTACCCCAGTTTATTCCCTCTCAATTACAGAACCCTTTAGATAGTATGCTGATTCTTGGACTTGCCTTCATGGCTATGACCTTTCTGGTTTTCATTGTTTATGGCTTACTAGCAACAGTCATTCGAAATTATGTTATTCACTCTGAAAAAATTAGCGTTATCATTCAACGAGCCTTTGCTGGTAGCTTCGCAGCTTTAGGGCTCAAACTCGCCTTTACGAGCAGGGAGTGAGCCCCCCATTAACAAAAACAGTAAAGCGATTACTAACATTAAGTTTAATATTGCTTTAGGCATACCTGATTCAAGCTTACCCCTAAGAATCTCAATCGTAAAAGAATAAGCACAAACAAGCATGAAAATTTTTTTGACCTTTTCGGTACTCGGATTTTTCTTAACTCCATCACCTGAAGTAGTCGCTTCAAAGGCAGACCTTATGACCAACAGCGCTATTGGTCAAATGCCCTCCCAGTCCTTTCCCTCTAGCGGCTCCGAATATTGGATAGAGCGAGAACAAGCAGTAAGTTTTGCAAAAACCGATGACTGGGAAAAAGCTATTCCCTTGCTCGAAAAACTAACCGCCCAATATAAAGATGATGGAGACACTTGGTTTTTACTCGGGCATGGATACATCAAGACGAACCAATGTAACAAAGCAATTCCCTCACTCAAACGAACCCTAGAACTAGGGACAATCATGTCGGGGATAAGATCAGCTTCATCCCCCTCTAACGATATAATGATTAAAATTGCACAATGTCATTCCAAAATGAAAGAGAAAGACCAAGCACTGGGCTGGATTCAAAAAGCACTCGACTCCAGATGGGATGACCGGAAAAGCCTCATTGGCAGCAGCGATTTTCAACACATATCTCAAGACGATATGTATAAGGAGCTTTCAGGGGAAAGCCAGCTGGAAAATTTATCGAGAGATGAACGCTGGATGACAGATTTAAAATTCCTAGCTGATGAAATATTACGCCTACATGTTAATCCCTACCATCACTCATCAAAGGAAGATCTAGCATTACACATAAACGAAATTAAAACAGAAATTCCCCATTTAACCGACCAACAAATTGTATTTAGAATGATGGCGCTACTTGGCAGCTTAGGGAATGGACACAACTTTATTGTCCCAACCCACTCTAGGAATGGCTCATTCAGCAAGTTACCAATCCAGCTCTATTGGTTTAATGATGGGATATTCATTGTAGGTGCCGATACCGAATATAAGCATCTTATAGGGAAAAAACTCCTTTCTGTAGCCAACCAGCCGATAGATGCAGCAATGAAAAAGATTGCCACTGTAAATGCCCGCGATAACGAAATGCAACAATACTGGCTGGGGCCTTACTATCTGGCCTTACCCGAGGTTCTAGAGGGTTTAGGCATAGTAGAAAGTGCATCGAAGATCCCACTAACTTTGGAAGAAAAATCAGGAACCAAAGAGCAAGTAGTTCTATCAGGAAAACCTTTCAACTTTACAGGTTTTCCAACCTTACCCGCACCTAACAATAGGGACAACTTACTTTACCTAAGGAACAAGAAAGAAAACTATTGGCTTGAATACAATTCTGACAATGATCTCCTATATTTACAATTGAATAGGGTCGCACAAGATAAGTCACACCCACTGGACGTATTCAGCAAAAAGATCACAGCATTCACTAAGGGTAGAAAAGTCAAAAATCTTGTTCTAGATTTGCGTCACAACAGCGGCGGCAATGGTTCTATTATCCCTCCCTTAACAAGATCGCTAATTCATTTTTCAGAAAATAGAGAAGAGAATAATCTATTTGTGATTATTGGACGGAATACCTTCTCCGCTGCACATTTGTTACTTGCAGACCTCGATCGCTTGACTGACATCATCATTGTAGGTGAACCAAGTGGGAGCAGACCCAACCATTTAGGTGAAGCGGGATGGTTTAAACTTCCTTACAGCGGTGTCTGGGGAATTATTTCATCTCAATATCATCAGGCCTCAAAGGCCGAGGATCATCGTATCTGGATTGCACCACATGTTCCCGTAACACTCTCATCTGAAGAGTATTTCGCAGGAGAAGACCCCGCAATAAATCATATAATTAGAATAATAAGCCACAAAAAAGAAAAAGCAGAAATACCCTCACCAGGGTCAGTTAGCACGGAAGGATTTTAGAGTTAATTATACAAAGGAGGTGGATCAACATGTCTTTAACTTGGGTTATTGTAGGCTCATTTCTTCAACTGTCTTTTTGCGGATTCCTTTTTATGATGGCCGCATTCGCTGGAGGTGGCGTAGCTAATAGAGGAAATTTATCAAAACTTTCATCAGTGATACTTGCGGCCTCCCTATACTTATTACCCTCAATTAGCATACTTGCCGCCGGTATTGTTATATACCAATACAACCTCGGAGGGGACGCCTCCTCTTATTGGTGGCACTTCATGCCTGTTGCGGCGGCGGCTCTATATATCATTTATATAAACTCACTATGGGAAAAATAGCGTAACATAAAAGAAATCAATAGGAGTTTCATCTGTGAGTAAATGCCTGCTTTTTGATAACGATGGCACCTTAGTTGATAGCGAACACCTCTCCAGCATTGGCTTAGCTATTATGTTCGAAAATTACGGAATAAAACTAGATGCTGATGAACTGGTCATAAGATTTAGGGGCTGGAAACTGGCAAGTATTCTATCCCTATTAGAAGAAGAGAATAATATCAAACTGAAAAGCAATTTTGTTGCAGCTTATCGCGATATAGTCACAAAAATCTTTACCAGAGAGTTAAAACCTGTTGAAGGTGTAGCAGACGCTCTTGAGGTACTTGATGGTGAGAAAGCGGTAGTATCTAGCGGCCCCCTGCAAAAAATCAAGCATTCATTAGATATATGTGGGCTATCTAAGTATTTCGGAAATAATTTATTCAGTTCATATGAAGTAGGCATATGGAAGCCTGATCCAGGCATATACCTACATGCCGCAAAAAGTATGGGCTACCATCCTGAGAACTGCTCCGTTATAGATGATGGACCAGTGGGAGTTCAGGCTGGTATAGAAGCAGGCATGAAAACTTACTTTTTTAATCGTCTTAACGAGGAATCTAATACAGTTGGTGTAGTGTCCTTTCAAGCGATGAGAGAGTTACCAAAACTAATAGGTAACTAATCCCCCAAGAACACTATACCTTTAGTTTATTAACATCATTCATTCAAGCTCATGCTACAACCGGTCATCATGGGCGGCAGAGAAAAGATGGTTCCCGACAAGCAATATCTATTTGGCTCTTTGCCCATGGGAGATACAATTTAGCCATTAACAGTAGTGCAAAATATAGACAGAAAACCTATCATTCCATGTCTAATAGGATGTCGGTTTCACACGATACCTTCAGCACTAACCCTTGTACCCATCCTCACAAAACCTATATCTGGCTACAATAAGAATGTTCTCAAAGTTATTTAAAAAGAGTAAACCACGAGTCTATCTGGATAAATTGATTGTCGTCTCACAGAATGAATTTAGCAAGATTGGTGCTTGGGGGGCTTTTAAGGGCGAAGATTTAGAGGCGGGCATTCGTCATAGGCTGGTAGAAATTTTCTCCTTACCACATATATCGAGTCGAATAGAACCTAAATCCAATGATTTAGCACTAGAGGTTGTAGTCTTAAAAGTAAGAGGGGGTGAGTTTGACACCGCATACTTTGGAGAATTTGGTGCAATGCCTGTATTCTGGCGGCCAAAGATTGAAGTCGCAGCTCGACTCTATTACGCCGACTCCAAAAAAACACACTCCTCTTATAGGGCTCGAGAGAAAATGCCATGGAGAGAATATTTTTCAGGAGTATTCAGCCTAAGAGGGATGCTCAGATATAGGCCTGTTTTTGGAGCAAAAGAGCTAGAACCTATTCTCTATAGAGCATGTGAAAAGCTGCTTGCCAGTATGGTGAAGTCAGTATGAAATGCTGTAAATTTAGGCAATCCGCTACTACTTACGGACTTATTTTTTCCTGCGATAGAGATATCACAGCCTAAGTCAGGATATTAAAGTAACCAGGACTTTTGAGAGTTATCGAGAGGGTGATTTTTAAGTATAGCCAGATTTGCAGATAAGCTACTAGACTGAAGGGGCTTATCAACCCCATACCCTTTCGAACTTAATAATAATATTAAAGGACCCACTTGAACTGGCCTTGAGGTAGCAATTAGGCACGACTTGTGATGGGTGCTGCACTAAATCGTATACTTAACAATAACCTTATCTTTCTGGTGATTGTAATGCTCAAAATCAAAGAAGCCGCCGCTTTTATTCTAGTCGCCTCCCTAATGGGGTGCTCCTCAGATACTCCAGAGGATCCCAAGCCCACCACACCGATCGGTTCAGACAAGGATGCCCACGGGTGTATAAACTCAGCCGGCTACCTTTGGTGTAGTAAAACTAAAGAATGCGAACGACCATGGGAACTTGCAGAGAAGGCTGGCTTTGCTAACACTCCCAGCAATTTTGATGAATATTGCGGTAATAAATAGGGTCTCTGCCTAGCAGCCTCCTCCGTCTATAGGAGAAAGCAGTGACAGCTAAGGTCTTTGATACTCAAGACTAAAGAACAAAAGCTTCAGAAATAAAAAAGCCCGGCATAAGCCGGGCTTTTAGAAGATGGCGGTGAGGGAGGGATTCGAACCCTCGATGCCTTGCGACATACACACTTTCCAGGCGTGCTCCTTCGACCACTCGGACACCTCACCAAATTGTCACCCTCTGCGAGGGCATTCCGCCTTAAAGCGGCCTCTCTTTCCAGCAAAACCCTTAAGTAAATCAATAGGATAGCTGTTATATCGTCGAGAGAGTGCGCACTTTACCCAAATGTCGAAGAAAATTCCAGTGGAATCTGGGGTGAATGTGTACTTACCTTTATCTTGGTGCTCATGCTCAGCTACTAGCGGCTTCCCTGAGAGCCCACATAAGCCATTGAATGGCTCCCCAACCGCCTCCTCTTACACCGCCGCCAAACTGGCCAACCATGCTTGGAAAAAGCTTTGCGCCCGCCCCTGTTAGGGGTTGTTTATTGCGTTATAGCTGATAACTCGGCGTAGTGAGTTGATGCCGGCAGCGTAACTCTCACTGCCTCCAAAAACTTTGGAGGCAGTTCTGAGACTATTGCCATTATTTAAATGGCCGATAGTGCAAACTTCCAACAAGCCACTCTAAGTGAAAGAAAAAATAGGAAGTAGAGAAGATTGTTGAATAAGAAGTTTTTACTCAGCAGGTACAAATTTTATTTAGATAATTTGCCTCAATAAGAGCCAAAATATAAATATGTATGACTTTAACCCAAAAAAGTAGACAGTGGAGCTGCAGGCAAAAGCAAGGAGAAGAGCTAACTCGCAGTTAAAATTCCCTCAAAACCAACTTAGCCCACAATTTAGACAGCAGGGATAATAGCAACAAAAATGAGGATCTATATAAAATACTACAGCAGAATGAGTAAAGAGGCCTTTGTGTACCCCCTTAAATCTAACAGCCCGTCAATTATAAACGCAGTAGTATTTGGCAAACCCTTCTAAGATGAGATCCCCCCTTAGCAAAGCCCAAAAATCTCTGGGCTGACGAGTAGAATCGCCAAAAAAGACATAGAGAAACCAATCGAAAGGCAGAAACAAAAAAGCCCGGCATAAGCCGGGCTTTTAGAAGATGGCGGTGAGGGAGGGATTCGAACCCTCGATGCCTTGCGACATACACACTTTCCAGGCGTGCTCCTTCGACCACTCGGACACCTCACCAAATTGTCACCCTTCGCGAGGGCTCTCCGCCTTGTAGCGGTCTCTCTCTTCAGCGAAATCTTCAAGGAAATCAGGAAGATAGCTGCTGTGTCGTCGAGAGAGCGCGCACTTTACCCAAATGTTCATTGTTGTGCAAGCACTAATGCGAAAAAAGTCTCTCTGGCTGTTAAAACGGGGCATCATGAGGGAGCCCAGACTATCCGCTACAAGTCACCACGGCTATTTGCCCCCTCAAATGAGCCCCTCAGCTATCGCAGGTTTGGTGGCTAGACTCTGTGAGTCGATTGATCCAGGCTCTATATTAGTCCGACCAGCATTAGTTTTCCGGCCTGCTCTGCCCCTTCAGTTCTCCAATGTATGGGCTGTACAACTTATGTAACCCCTTGACTCAAAGGTGAATATAAGCCCGGCTTTATCTGAGGCCGATACCCAACCCCCTAAAGCAGTTATAGGAAAACTTGCCTTTTGCTGACACCCCCCTTTTCCCTTCACCTGGTACAAGTCGCCCGGATTCCTGAGCTCAGATTGATCTAGGTTAATAATGTCGAAAAAGCACCCTGTCATAATCCTTGGCCTGCTGTAGAGTCAGTGGTCGCTATCTATATAAACCTTGATACGCAAAGCCCTAAGGTACCCTCCCTGCCTAAACTGCAAATCTGCCATGAAAATTGGGAGGTTCAGAGGCTGGAGGTGCGGTAATATCACTGGCAACAACAACGAGAAAAATATCACTTGCATGCACAGTTTTTTCGCATTCTGTTCCTCGGAAGAGTAAACTGCGCTGCTGGAGTCACGGCGTGGCTATACGGTGGATGGGGAAATCGGAGCCACCCTATCGCCAACGCGCAAGGTGTTCACTTTCTGCTCAAACGGACAAAGAACAACACAAATGCAGGACCAGCTTGAGGAGAGCACGGGGCGGAATGTTAACCCTCGCTACTCCACCTATTTTCGCACCCTGATTTTATTTGCCGCTGCCGGTACCCTGGCAAACGCGGTGAATTGGGATGCGCCATGGCAATCAGACAAGCTGGTTATTACCGGATCTGCTCTTTTTATCATTGCTTATACCGCTCTCGCCCAATTTATCCTCTACAAAACTGGCGATAAAAAAGCACTGAAAACCCGGCGCTGCCTCTCTTTCCTGGATACAGTACTGATCGGCATCACCATATCCCTGGCAGACTTCAGCATGCTGCCCTCGCTGCTGCTGGTTACCATGGTCCAGCTGAATGCCCTCACTGGGGGCGGCGGTGGTCGCGCTTGGTTTGAGCACAATACCGGCTTATTGGTTGGGGTCGTTATCGGGTACCTGATGCACGAGCCATCTCTGCTAGTGAGCGCTGACCTCACTATCAGCACCGTGAGCCTGATCTGTATTCTGGCCTATTTATGCGCCTATGCATTCTTTACCCACCGCCAGATTGGCCAGCTTAAGGAAGCCAATCACTCCCTGATGGTTGAGCAACGCGTTAGCAAGGTTCGCTCCTACAAACTTTCCAAATACCTGCCACAAAAGCTGTGGCGCTCTGTCACTACCGGGGATGAAGAAGCTCTGGTGACCCAGCGAAAGCTCCTCACCGTTTTCTTTTCTGACATCAAAGACTTCAGCCAGCTCACCGAGGAGTTAGAGGCAGAGACCTTTACCCAGCTGCTCAATAATTACCTCTCCGAAATGGCACGTATAGCTGGACAATACGGCGGCACTATCGATAAGTTTATCGGCGATGCGGTAATGGTTGTTTTTGGGGACGATGAGAGTAAGGGACCCAAGTCAGACGCTCTGCGCTGCGTAGCTATGGCCCTGGCGATGCGTAAACGCGTACGTGAAATGAAGCAGGAATGGTACAACAAAGGTATCTCGCGCCCTCTACAGGTTCGTATGGGTATTAATACCGGCTACTGTACTGTCGGCATTTTTGGTACCGCCAACTACCAGTCTTACACGGTGATGGGTACCCACGTTAACCTCGCTTCACGATTGGAAGGCGCCGCCCAGCCGGGAGAAATCCTGATTAGCCACGAGACCTGGGCCATGATCAAACACACGGTAATGTGCCGGGACAAAGGGCATATCACCGTAAAAGGTATTAGTACCCCGGTGAAGGTTTACCAGGTTACTGATCTGCGTAAGAACCTGGGTGGGCAGCAGAGTTACCTGGAGGAGCATGCCCCCGGATTCTCAATGCATTTAGACCTGGATAAAATCCGAAATTACGATAAAGAAAAGGTTTTACAGTCCCTGCAAAAAGCAGCATCCAACCTGAAGAGCAAAGTTATTATCTAATTTTATAAAAGGTGCGTAAGCGTAAAGCGCTACATAGTTGTATGCATACGCACCGCCAGGTTCCCCATAATCCAGACTGTACCTAACACAATAATCAAAAGAATTAAGCTAGAGAAAAGGATTAACGCCAGGTTATCCCTCCGGTCCCGTTGGGTCGTTACGTTCAAGAAATATTTTAATTGCACCACCAGCTGCGCAACCCCTAGTAACGCAACCAGAATCAAGACACTTTTATTCTCCCTTCCGATCGTCAGCACTGCGGCAAAAGCCGCTAGAGTGAGCACAATAGACAGGATATAACCTGTGATATACAGCCGCAGGTGTTGTGCAAAAGTCGGTTCTTTAGCCATAGACCCAGCCACCGAAATAAACCACGGAAAAAATTCCGATCCAAATCAAATCGAGGAAATGCCAGAATAATGCCAGGCGCAGAAAGCGCAGCTTTACGACATCCCCCAATCCCATAGTGAAAACCTGAACGATCAAAACGATCATCCACAGACAGCCGAAAGTGACATGGAGACCGTGCAAGGGCACTAAACCAAAAAAGGCTGACAGGTAACCACTGCGCTGTGGCACCCCGCCCTTCTCGGCCATCCCGGCAAAGTCGTACAGTTCCAATGCCAGGAAACCCATGCCCAGCAACAGGGTTATCACCACCCAAAATAGAAAGGCAGCGCGACTGCGTTCATGCTTAACAATAACTGTCGCAATACCCGCAGTGAGGCTGCTGGTTAGAAGAAGCATCGTTTGGGCGAACAAGCTGCCGAAATCAAAAAGCTCTTTCGGGCCCGGCCCTCCGGCGGTAGCGCCCACCATGGTGATATAAATCGCAAATACCACCCCAAAGAAAATCAGGTCGCTCATCATGAAGACCCAGAAGCCAAAGATCACCATATCGGGATCTCTGTGGATGGCTTCGTGGGGATTGATGCTGCCCGGGCTTTTCGGTGAAGAGACGGGATTCATTTAGATCTCCAGCTTCGCAAGGCCGACATTTCGCGGGGAATCTTCCAGGTCCCGGCTCACTGCCTCGCTCTTCTCGACCAAGGCCAACCAAGCTTCCGTATCCTTTTCTAACTGACTGGCAGGAATAATATATTCCGTTTCTTTGCGGAAGGTGGCCGCGATAACTGCAACCAAAATGGTTAATGCGGAGATCAGTGCAAGCCACCAGATGTACCAAACCAGGGCAAACATCAAAATTCCACTGACAACGCACAAAATAAATCCGAGAGGATTATTTTTAGGGAGCTCTATGTCTCGATAGACTTTAGGCCGCTTATAGGCTTCACCGTGCTCCTTAGCCTCAGTAAATGCATCCCGATCAGTAACCTTGGGTATTTCAACAAAGTTATAAGCCGGTACTGGAGCGGGAGAGTTCCACTCCAGGGACCGTCCATCCCAAGGATCACCCACAGGAACCTGGGTTTTCTTTCGGTCCCTGATACTTACGATAAATTGAATAACCAGCGAAATTAAGGCCGCCAGAACAATCATTGCGCCGATAAAAGCAACGATCATGTACGGCTTGAATGTGAGATCGGCATAGCTGAATGATCGTCTTGGCATCCCCAATAAGCCGGCGCCATAGAGCGGGAAGAATGTCACCATAAATCCTGCAAACCAGAGATAGGCTGAGCGTTTGCCCCACTTATCATTAAGGCGGAAACCAAATGCTTTGGGGAACCAGTAGTTGTACCCCGCCAAAATTCCAAACAGCACGCCGGGAATCAAAACATTGTGGAAATGCGCCACCAGGAACAGTGTATTGTGCACTTGGAAATCGACAGTGGGGTTAGCCAGGATAACGCCGGACAGACCACCAATCACGAACAGGATTAAAAAGCCGATGGCATAAACCATTGGAGTGGTAAAACGTATTCGACCGCGATACATGGTCGCCATCCAGTCGTATACTTTCACCCCGGTCGGCACCGCGATCAGCATAGTCGCTATACCAAAGGCAATATTGATCGTCGGACTCTGCCCCATGGTGAAAAAGTGATGTAACCACACAGTAAAGGACAGGATCGCAATACACATGGTGGCAATCACCAGGGATTTATAGCCGTACAGGGTTTTGGCCGAATAGGTAGAAAAGACCTCGGAAAAAATACCATAGGCTGGCAACACCAATAGATAGACCTCAGGGTGGCCAAAGAGCCAAAACAAATTGGCATAGTTCATCATATTTCCACCGAGGTCATTGGTGAAGAAGTGGAAATCCAGGTAGCGATCCAAGCCCAACATCAGTGCGGCAACGCTGAGAGGCGGCATTGCGAAAATCATTAGAATGGAGGCGCAGAGTACGGTCCAACAAAACAGTGGCATACGGAATAAGTGCATTCCTGGACCACGGCATTTATACACGGTGACGGTGAAATTAATCCCCGTTAATGTGGTCCCCGCCCCAGAAAATACGATCGCCCATATCCAGTAGTCAGGCCCAACCCCAGGGCTAAAATCCGCCCCCGTATAAGGCGGATAAGCCGACCAACCCCCAGTAGAAAACTGCCCCACCACCAGAGAGACCATCAACAAAATACCGGAGGAAACTGTCACCGCCAGGCTGATTTGATTAAGTACCGGGAAGGCCACATCACGGGCACCAATTTGCAGCGGCATAGCAAAATTAATAAGGCCCACCAAAAACGGAACTGCCACAAAAAACACCATTATGGTGCCGTGTGTACTGAACAACTGGGCAAAGTGATCTGCATAGAGGAAGCCTTCCGGTGCGGCGGCTTGCTGGGCACGCATTACCATCCCCTCTAGCAACCCTCGAACCAACATCACGATCGCAAAAGCGATATACATAATGCCGATTCTTTTGTGATCAGTGCTGGTCAACCAATCCCGCCAGAGTGTTCCCCAGACTTTAAACCAGGTCAATAAAAACAGGATTCCCACTGTTGCCAGTATTACTATCGAGCCCGCCACACTGGCAACGGCCTCACTGACTGAGGGTCGCTCAAGAAACCCGCTAAATACCAGAGAATCCCAATTGAGCTTACCCAGCCAACCGTAATCCAAATTGTTCATGGCTGCGCTCCCTCGGCATCATCCTCGCCCCGGCCGAATTTTCGGGTGCCGGGCTGCTCTTCTATGCTCAGCGGTTTACCGGAGTGATAACGCATTACTATTTCGTGAAAAAGGTCTGTGCCCGGCAAGTTAAAATACAATGTATTTTCTGGCATCTTGCTATTTCCCAAGACTTTGTATGCTTGTTTTTTGGTATTTCGCTGTGCCAGGCGGTTATAATTTTCTGGACTCAGGACAATCCCACCCGTCCGTACTTGCTTTACCCAGGCTTCAAAGTCCTCATCAGTCACAACCTTGACTGCAAAATTCTGGTCGACAAAACCATTGCCGGTATATTGAGTATTCTCCCCTCTGGTGTCGCCGGTTTTTGTACCGATAAAATTGAGCTTTGTCGTCATACCCGGCATCACATAAATCTGCCCAGCCAGTGCAGAAATAAAGAACGACTGCATTACCGTGTCGCTGGTTAATATCATTGAGACTGGAGTGTGTACTGGTACAACCAATTCACCGACCGTTGCAATATCCAGCTCCGGATAGATAAATAACCACTTCCAGTCGAGCCCCACCACCTGCACTTTTACCGGGGGTACAACGCCCTGTATTTCCTTGTAGGGATCGAGCCGCGCCGTTGCACGCCAGAGCATCACTGACAGCACAATTATGACCAGGAATGGCACACCCCACATAATTACTTCGAGCGGGCCATAGGTTTCCCATTTTGGCGCATAGAATCCGTGACCTTTTTTTCTTCGGTATTTAAAGAGGATTACTGGCACCAGGATAAATACCGGGAGAACAGCGACCATGGTGAGTGCCATAGCCCAAAAGAAGTGTACTTTCTGCTCCTCTGCCACTGGTCCCAACGGCATCAGAAAGGTTTCAGAAGCACTGGCTGAATAGGGGATTAATAAAATTGAGAGAAAAACTGGCAGAATAAATAATAATCGTGGAGCGTGCACATCAACACATCTCCAGTACCTTAGATACGCACGCCCAAAAACCACAGGGGCTTTTAGATTCCAATCCATGGTAAAGCCTACCGCCAAAAGTAGTTAGCCGGCATCTATTCCAGCTAACGCTTTGAATTCCCTTTCGAACCATTGAACGCGCACTCTTTGATAGGCCCATCAACGGTTTGTCTCACCAGAATAGCTGAATACAACAGTTCCATTGCCCTAGAGAAAGGTTCGATAAAAATCACGATAAGTTAGCGGCTATAAAACGCCATTGCCAGACATAGTGCGAATCATCACCTCTACAAATTCACGCAAATCTCTCTCATTGGGATGGCGCAGCTCCTCCCCTGAATACTTGTATAAAAAAGTATCCGACTGAACCGACCAATAAACTTCGTCACTAGGCGCTGAATATAAACGTGTCTCCACAACAGCAACCTGGGAGTTGCGGATATTCGGGTTGATCCGTTTTAATGCCAACAATTGGGTAACCAATAAAGTGTCAAATCCTCTCTCCCGGAGTAAGGGTGCAATCTCCCCCATTGAGGGAACACCAGTTATTGCCCCGAGAGCACTCCAGGAATGCGCATCAATACCCGTATCCTGCAGTTGCATGACCCACTCCCTTTCTACCTGCCCACCGACTATTGGCCTCGGTACCAGGGTGTATGCGAGTACCAGGGTTTTTCCTAAGCTTTGAATACCAATATATGGGGACTGCCATACCCGCGTAACCACGGTACTGGCTGAAGTCCATCCGAGCAGAAGAGAAATCACTGAAAGGCTGCATAACAACCGAATAACTCGTGCTTGAAATACCTTCTCTCGTTTGACTCGCATATACCTGAACACCTCGTTTAAACACTTTACTTTCTTAAAATGTCATTCGGGTCGTAAATTGTGTCCGCACCAAAGACCCCCTATCTCCATCTTTGTCTTTGCGAGCGCCGTAGAGCACCTCGATTCCAGTCAACCAACGGGGAAAGGGTAACCAGACAATATTGATACTGCGGTATTGGGTTGCTTTGTAGGCCTCACCGGGTTGGAAGTCCAGATTATCCTGCCTTACCCTGCCGTAGGTCGCTACGGTATAAAGGCAAGGAGTCCACCAGTGCTGGTACCCCAGATACCAGGCTGTAGTGTTTAGTGCCTCTACGGAGTTATCAAAAAAATCATAAGCTGCATCTGGTGGCGCGTCATTAAGTAGACCGCTATATCCCGCACCGACGGACAAAGAGTAATAAAGGACATCCTTGGAAAGTACGCCGGGCATATTGAAAGTGCCGCTTAAATTTAATCCCCAGCCGGTAGTCGATACGGCTGAATCCGGATCGCCACTCGCGCGCAAATCCCTTAATACCAAACCCGCTTGTACCTGGGACCTAGGCAAGTCCGACTCCAGCGCAAATACCGCATCGGGCCAGCGGGCAACCTCAGTTGCATCCTCGAATATTTGTGAATCCGGCGCTTCAATAGCCACCTTAAAGTAATACTGTGGCCCGTACCTCTTAATCCATCGGACCATTGAATGGCGCAAGCCAAATGCCGAATTAGGCCCCTGGAAATCCAGGGTATTGGGGACCGCTTCCAAGTTCGCGAATGTTGACCACTGCTGCCCCACAAGAATACTGCCCCCCCAAAGCGCATTACTCACTTCTCCATAAGCTTTGCGCATACGGGGGTTGGGAGTGGTAACACTAGAGTCCTGCAGGAAGTCCATCGAAATCAGAGTTTTAAATTCACGTCCCTCCCAGTGCTGCAGGGTCTCAAATACCAGCCTGGAGGTCTGCACGGTAAATTCTGTCTGCCCGTCCGCTCCCTCTGCAGCCGTTTTGTCGAAAGTCACAATATCGGCAGGTACAAATTGTGCGGGGCTGATGATCGCGTCGGTATCATAATTGACATCCAAGTCCGCAAAGCCACTGATCTTCGCCTTCATGGTATTTCCCAACAAGGGAATGGAGCCAGGCCACTCCGTTGTCGCATTGGCAATCACATCTTCGATGTCACTGGGATCAGGTACCGCCTGATCAGACTGGGCCCGCGGCGGAGGCAGCGAACCAGGTGGAACTTCTTGGCGTATTTCCTCTATCTGTCGCTGTAAATCATTCATGCCCTCCTTGCTCACCGGTGCTTCAACGGGCTGTACAGGAGTTACTTCCAGAGACGGTCGGGATGGTGGTGCCCGTTGCATTTGCTCAATTTGCCGACGCAGGGCTTCGAGGTCTGCCTGTTGTTGCTGAATCTGGGCCTGCTGCTCTTCCAGCTGCTGTTGCTGGGCCTCAATCACCCGTATCAGATCATCAGCTTTAACATAAACTTCTGCAGTGGAGGATTGGGAAAAAAGAAGTGGGGCAAAACCGATTACTACGGCAGGAATTACTGGGGACTGCGTATTAATCTCCATCTGTCAGCCTCAACTCCACCTCCTGTGGGGCGGCCAACACAACTGCACTGTCGGTTTCCCCGGCCTATCTGGAAAGCGTAGCTTAAGAGACCGCAGCGCCAACCCAGATCGGCCTTAGGCAAAGAGTGATATTGAAGGGCCGTGCCACCGGGGACTCCGGTGGCACTTAAGAAAGGAAATTATTGACGGGCAAAACGCGGAGGCATACGTTTCTCAATGCGAGTCGATCTCAGCGGATTAATATCCAAGCCGCCACGACGGGTATAGCGAGCACAAACAGTTAACTCGGTAAATTCCGCCAACTGTTGCAAGTCGCAAAAGATACGCTCGACACAGTGCTCGTGAAAATCCTGGTGTTCGCGGAAGGAAACAATATAAGCCAACAGTGCCTCTCGCTTCAGTGCCGGCCCTTTATAGTCCACAACTACTGTCGCCCAATCCGGTTGTCCCGTTACCGGACAATTACTGCGCAGCAAGTGGCTATAAAGAACCTCACTCACATCTTCCTCACCGCCTTCGAGGGCGAGAAGTGCGGGGTCCGGCTCGTAATTATTCACTTCTATATCGAGATGATCCAGACAATAGCCCTCTGGTTTCTCAACTGCCAGCGCTGCATCTTCCACATCCATCAGGGTAACGCCGACATTTGCCCCCGCCGCTGCAGAGAGGTCCCGCACCAGGGCATCCTGTACCAATCTCCAGGATTCAAACTTGCTCTGGTTGAAAGAGTTTAAATACAGCTTGAAGGATTTTGACTCCACCATACAGGGGCTTTCTGCAGGAAAACTAAAACGAGCCACCGCCACCTGTGGTTTACCCCTGGGGTTCAACCAGGAAAGCTCAAAACCCCACCATTCGTCCTCTCCAAAGAAAGGCATTGCGCCGGCAGAGAGCCCCAACTGGGCTCGGGATACTGAGCGCTGAATTGGATGGAGCAACTCGGGGTTGTAAGTGGATTCGTAGGTGGTCTCCTGCCCCAGGGGGAGGTTTTGCCAGTCTTCTCTTGTCATAAATTTCTCAATGTCTCAGTCGCTTACCGTGGCTCATCAGATAAATGGCCCAGGATGCCAGAAGCGCAATAAATACCAGGACGCCAAAAAATGCCCCGACAACATTAATATCGGAAACACCCAAAATGCCGTAACGGAAGGAGTTCACCATATAAAGAATTGGGTTCAATTTCGACAACCCCTGCCAAAAAGGCGACAGCAGGTCGATAGAGTAAAACACGCCTCCCAGGTATGTGAGGGGAGTTAATACAAAGGTCGGAATAATAGAGATAGCATCAAAACTATTGGCAAAAATAGCATTGATAAACCCGGCCAGGGAAAACAGCACCGCTGTCAAAAATACAATCGCTACCGTGACAAAGATGTGCTCTACCGTCAGCGAGGTAAAAAACATCGCTACGAGAGTCACTATCAACCCCACCATTAATCCCCGTGACACGCCACCGAGAACATAGCCCGCCATAATCACCCAATTCGGCGTTGGCGAGACCAGAAGCTCCTCCACACTGCGCTGAAATTTAGCGCTGTAAAAAGACGAAACTACGTTGGCGTAGGAGTTGGTAATCACCGACATCATGATCAAACCCGGCACAACAAACTCGATATACGGATAGCCCCCCATATCACCGATTCGCCGACCAATCAGGGAGCCAAAGATCACAAAGTACAGTGACATAGTGATTACCGGCGGTACAAGGGTCTGTGGCCATATACGCATAAAGCGCCGGACTTCCCGACGATAAATAGTGCTGAATGATATCCAGATTAATCTGCCCTTCACTCTTCTAGCCCCGACATTTTTTCTTCCGACAACATGGACAGGAACAATTCCTCCAAGCGATTGGCGCGATTGCGCATACTGGTGACTGTGATGCCCTGCCGCTGCAATGACGCAAATACCTCGGTCAGAGATTGTCCCTTTTCAATAGTGACTTCCAGTGAGTGGTTGTCTCGCAAGCGCCCTTCATAACCGGACAAGTCCGGGCACTCAGTGAGAAATTCTGCGCAATCCAGGATAAAGGTTTCCCGGTTCAGGGTTTTCAGCAGTGACTTTATCGAAGTGTTCTCGACAATAGTGCCCTTGTCGATAATCGCTATATTGCGGCAGAGGCTCTCGGCTTCCTCCAGGTAGTGGGTGGTGAGAATAATTGTGGTGCCCTGCTGGTTTATTTTTTCCAGGAAACTCCACATGGAACGCCGCAGCTCTATATCCACACCGGCTGTGGGTTCATCCAGAATCAGTAATTTCGGCTCGTGAATCAGCGCGCGGGCAATCATCAATCTGCGTTTCATACCACCGGAGAGCATTCGCGCCTGGGTAGCGCGCTTATCCCACAGACCCAACTGCTTCAGGTATTTCTCAGTGCGTTCTTCAGCCAGTTTGCGCGGCATACCGTAAAAACCGCCCTGGGTAACGACAATGTCGAACACTTTCTCAAACTGGCTGAAGTTAAATTCTTGTGGCACAACACCTAACAGGCGCTTGGCCGCAGCAAAATCGACGTCGATATCCTCACCAAAAATCGACACTGAACCACCGCTTTTGCGCACCAGGGAACAGATGATACCGATGGTGGTGGACTTCCCCGCCCCATTGGGGCCCAGCAGCGCAAAGAAGTCTCCCGGCTGCACGTCAAAACTGATGCCTTTCAGGGCCTGGAAACCATTGTCGTAGGTTTTCTGTAAGTTATGGATCGATAGCGCAGCGCTCATCTTGCACTCCTATAGTGGGGAGCGTTATTCAACGCGCTTGCCCGAATAATTTCAACCTGAGGGGAGCTAGGGTTTTTCATACACGTCACTTGGTGGGATGAACCGGAACTTGCAGGAGTCCCGGGCAAAAGTAACCGTGCAGAAGATAAGAATTACTATATCGGAAAAACAAAAAGCCGCTCGATTGAGCGGCTTTTTATTTTTGGAGCGGGAAACCGGGTTCGAACCGGCGACCTCAACCTTGGCAAGGTTGCGCTCTACCAACTGAGCTATTCCCGCAATTGACCCGGTAGCATTGCTACCGGGTCGTATTGGCATCCCCAAGGGGAGTCGAACCCCTGTTACCGCCGTGAAAGGGCGGTGTCCTAGGCCTCTAGACGATGGGGACAGAAACTTGCACTTCGACCTTTCGATCCGGTGCTGCCATGCTGTCCATGGCAATGCCACTGATTTCTCGGTGGCGTGCTCTCCGAGTTGACTAGAGATCATCTCGCAAAGCAGAAAATTGGAGCGGGAAACCGGGTTCGAACCGGCGACCTCAACCTTGGCAAGGTTGCGCTCTACCAACTGAGCTATTCCCGCAATTGACCCGGTAGCATTGCTACCGGGTCGTATTGGCATCCCCAAGGGGAGTCGAACCCCTGTTACCGCCGTGAAAGGGCGGTGTCCTAGGCCTCTAGACGATGGGGACAGAAACTTGCACTTCGACCTTTCGATCCGGTGCTGCCATGCTGTCCATGGCAATGCCACTGATTTCTCGGTGGCGTGCTCTCCGAGTTGACTAGAGATCATCTCGCAAAGCAGAAAATTGGAGCGGGAAACCGGGTTCGAACCGGCGACCTCAACCTTGGCAAGGTTGCGCTCTACCAACTGAGCTATTCCCGCAATTGACCCGGTAGCATTGCTACCGGGTCGTATTGGCATCCCCAAGGGGAGTCGAACCCCTGTTACCGCCGTGAAAGGGCGGTGTCCTAGGCCTCTAGACGATGGGGACAGAAACTTGCACTTCGATCTTTCGATCCGGCGCTGCCATGCTGTCCATGGCAATGCCACTGATTTCTCGGTGGCGTGCTTTCCGAGTTGACTAGAGATCATCTCGCAAAGCGGAAATTTGGAGCGGGAAACCGGGTTCGAACCGGCGACCTCAACCTTGGCAAGGTTGCGCTCTACCAACTGAGCTATTCCCGCGTGGCATCCCCAAGGGGAGTCGAACCCCTGTTACCGCCGTGAAAGGGCGGTGTCCTAGGCCTCTAGACGATGGGGACCCAGAAACCTTCTGTCGTTTCGCTCCACCTTTGAGTGTAGCCCTGCGTCAGAAGTGGGGCGCATTCTATGGACCACCGCTAAACCTGTCAACACTCTTTTTGATTTTTTTTCTTTTGTTGTCAGACACTTACAAAACCCAGCCATTTCTGGAGTGCATTCTAGTACCGCTCTGTGCCAGTTCCCTCGAGCACCAGCGCGTGCAGGTGCAACTCTTCCAGAAATTGGCGGATACGCTTCGCATTGGTACCCAAGTCACTGACCCCGACTCGGGAGCTGGAACGCACATCGACTTTGGAGCCACCACCCACGTCAGCGCTGACCCGTACAACGATATCGTCCGTAAAACCGAGGATCGGTGTTTTCGCTACAGCCTCCAGGTGGCCCCGCTGAGGCTTATAGGAAACCACTTTCCAGCCCAGGTCTTCGGCCACTTCAGCAGCGATCTCAGTGGTACGAGCTATCGGGAAGTCCACGTGCAACGGCATTATATCGGCATATATATCTGCCTCCCGCTGCAATTCGGCCACCTTCTCTCCACCGTATTCGGCACTGTTATCGCCTTTCTGGCGCAACTTCAATACCTCTTGATACTGGGGGGGGTTGCGGGTATCGGTACTGATGTCGTGAATTCTTGGCACATCGAAGTTGCCCTTGCCTACGGTTACCAGAGGTATTGCCACCGGCAGCAGTCCGAGCAACGCCGCCCACAGAGCATTGCTGCGCACCAACGGCTTGCTCTTGCTCACTCCCCAGACAAAAACAAACAGGCTCAGTAGCGCAATTGCCAAGGCTGCACCGCCAGAAAACACAAATATTTTGAAAACCACAGAGAAGTGCAGCAGCCCGTAACGCAAGGCGGCAGCCGCAAGGACGATCAGCAGTAACAGAATCCACTGCACCCGCAATAACCAATTACTCCAGTGTGATTCCGTCACTCAGTGTCATCCTCCGTTTCATCACTGCCCTGGTCCAGCTTCACCGATAGAGAGTTCACACAGTAGCGAAGTCCCGTATCGGTGGGACCATCGTCGAACACATGACCGAGATGGGCATCGCACTTACTGCAGCGAATCTCTACACGCTGCATACCGTAGCTGCTGTCAGGCAGCTCCTTCACCGCACCTTCATAATGCTCTGCATCAAAGCTGGGCCAACCACACCCGCTCTCAAATTTTGACTGCGAGCCGAATAAAACCTCGCCACAGCAACGACAACGATAGATGCCATCGTCAAAAACATCCCAATATTCGCCGCTAAACGGCGCCTCTGTCCCACCTTCCCGGCAGACCTCAAACTCCTCATCTGTAAGCTTATCCCGCCAGTAGTTCTCATCCATCTGTTTTGACATACTCTAGTGTTTCCGTAATCAATTGGGGTTTCCGGTCAGGCGTCACTTTGTGGCAATGCCTATGTGTATCGGTTCCCGGTTTCCCGCAGGAGTGGTACCTACCGCTGGTGGACATTACCCGGTTTTCGCGCACTGAACTCGCGGCCCTGGGCCGCTCCTGCTCTGCAATAGAGCTTCCAGGTCACCATGAAGGACATCAATAAATCAGAAAAACTGCACGGCGTCTGCTACGAAATTCGCGGCCCCGTGATGGAGCAGGCCCAGCGCATGGAAGAGGAAGGCCACCGCATCCTCAAGCTGAATATTGGCAACCCTGCCCCCTTCGGTTTTAACGCCCCCGACGAGATTATCCAAGACGTCATTCACAATCTCTCTGAGGCACAGGGCTACGTCGAGTCCAAAGGGCTCTTCGCTGCGCGTAAGGCCATTATGCAAGAGTGCCAGACCCTGGGTATCCCGGGCGTCGAGATTAACGATATTTATCTGGGCAACGGCGTCTCCGAACTGATCTCCATGAGCACCCAGGCCCTTCTCAACAATGGCGATGAAATGCTGTTGCCAATGCCCAACTACCCCCTGTGGATGGCCGCCACCAACCTCACCGGTGCCAAGCCGGTTCTCTATCGCTGCGATGAGGAGTCCGGATGGCTGCCTGATATTGAGGATATCAAAGCAAAAATCACTTCAAAAACCCGCGGCATAGTGGTTATCAATCCCAATAACCCTACTGGCGCCGTTTATCCCCGGGAACTACTGGAGGATATTGTCGAGGTTGCCAGCAGTCACAACCTGGTGATCTTCGCCGATGAGATTTATAGCAAGATTCTCTACGACGATGCGGAATTTACCCCGATGGCCAAGCTGGCCCCAGACGTGCTCTGCCTGAGTTTTAACGGCCTGTCCAAGTCCTACCGCTTGGCCGGCTTCCGCTCTGGCTGGATGGTTATCAGCGGTACCAAACATAGGGCCAAAGGTTTTATCCAGGGGATGGAAATACTCGCCTCTATGCGCCTGTGCGGCAATGTACCCGCCATGTTCGCAGTACAAACCGCTCTCGGTGGCTACCAGAGTATTAACGATTTGGTCCTGCCCGGCGGGCGCCTGCGCCAACAGCGAGATATGGCCCACCGCATGCTCAATGACATTCCCGGTGTGAGCTGTGTCAAACCTAGCGGTGCTATCTACTTGTTTCCCAAGCTGCATCTGGATCATCATAAGATCGAAAATGACGAGCAGCTGGTACTGGATTTCCTGCGCCAGGAAAAAATACTACTGGCTCAAGGCAGTGCCTTCCACTGGGATGCACCGGACCACCTGCGCATTGTCTTCCTGCCCCGTGCCGACGACTTATCGCATGCGATGGAACGCTTGGGCGACTTTTTGGAGCGATATTCCTGCTGATGCTGGACGATTTACATATTCACGATTTTTACCGGGATGCCGGCAGGGTACTGCTGGCAATGTTTAATCAATTCCCGGTACCGGCAACCGTTTACGTGGAAGATATTTCCGGCCCTGACTCACCGGATGAGTACGGGCTGCACTCCCCCCGCCATTTAGCCTGCCTGGGTTCCATGACCTGGCTAAAGCAGAGCGGCTATATCAACTTTTCCCAGCTGGTGCGCCAGGAGGCGATGGAGGATGCGGTATTAACCCACAAGGGTTTCCTGCTAATGATTAATGCCGAAGCTGAGTCCGGACAGAGCAACGCCCAGTTGCTCAACAGTGCTGTGCGCGAGGGATCATCAGGCCAGTTGCAGGCGCTGATGGAGCGCTTGATGCGGGAGTTTGCCGCGCTGTAAGGGGCTCCTTAAGGCGCGGCATTGGCAATCGCCATTACTGGGATTGGCGGCGATATTTAACGTGCAGCATTTTTAAGGCAGCATCCGGGTCCCGATCAGGGAAATCCGGGTTCTGCTCCAAGCGCGCTACAACTTCATAACCGCTGTCAGATCCGAGGATTAACTCTCTAAACTGGGCTTCGTTGTGCCGGGGCGAGTTGATCACCATCAGCAGATCCGCCTCAGCGGCGAGACAAGCGGGCAGCTGCCTCAGCAACTTTTCATAATTCTGGCTGACATCGAAGCGACCTTTCTGTCGCGTCGGCGGATCGACAATGCCCAGGTCAAAGGGGCCGCGACGATCGAAGCGCTTGAATTGACGCAGTGCATCGAATTGCAGGAACTGAACCCCTTTGAGCGACAGCCCATTAACCTCGTGATTTTCCCGTCCGCGATTTAAAACACCGCGATTGACATCCACATTTACAATATCGATATCACCTGCCGCTCGCGCGACCGCAGAAAAGGCACAGGTGAAAGCGAAAAGATTGAGCATTTTTGCCGACGTCTGCCCAGCTCTTGCACGCACCTGCTCTTCAAGCCAGGCCCTGCCCGGCTCAATATCCAGGAAGAAACCCACATTTTGTCGATCAAACGTGAGGGGGAATTTAAGGTTTCCACGCTGCGCGACCGGGTCTGTTACCGGCTCACCAAAGTGCCACTGCAAAGGTGCCCCAGGGAGATAGCGTCGCTGAGCAGCGACCCCCTGATAACCTCGCGCCTCGGCCATTTGCCAGAGTTTTTCACACAGCTCTACTTCACCTTCATATTCTTCAAAAAAAGTCACTAACAAAGCGGGGAAAAAGCTGTCGACGCAAACCTGCTCCAAACCCTCATAGCTGCGACCCCGGCCGTGAAAAAAACGACGGCTGTCGCCAACATTCTGTCCTAGTTTATTTTCTACCTGCTCCAGCAGTAACTGCCAATCTGCACTCATCGCTTATTGAATATCCCCGTTACTCAGTGGATAAAGAATGGCATCCCGATAGCCGGTAACCACTCGAATAAAACCACTCCACCGTTTATCAAGCTTGGGGTTACCGCTATCGATTAATAGCGGGCGCCCATGTAATTCCGTAATTTTTGTTTTAGTTGCAACCACGATTAAATTATCGCGCCCAACGCGCCGCAGTACATTGGCTGACAATTGTTGGTTACCCCGGCCAATTAAATGACCCTGGCCACCAATGGCGGTGAGAATGATTTTTACCGGCCCGCTGTGATCGGCAATGGCCTGTTCAATTTGCGGCGCACTGACATCCAGCTGCAACAACTGGCCATCCAGTAATAAATCCACCCCCAACAGTGTTCCCTCACAGCCCAACTCGCTGAGGATTGCCAATGTAGTAGAGCCTGGGCCAACGACATACAGGGTTTGCGGGTCCAGGTCTTCGGTAATCTCTGCGGCGATATCCGCAACTGCCAGCTCTTCCACTTCGCGGCCGGCATTTTTTACCGCCTGTAAAAACTGGCCTTCCTGGGGCACCAGCAACTCGCCGTAGTAACGCGTGGTTACCCGCCCACTGCGGAATGACTGCTCATCAATATCCCGCACTTCACGCTCAGCGAGGTCCACCAGCTGCCCCGCCATCAGACGGCGCAAAACCTCACCACCCGCTTTAGGGGAAATCGCAAAACAGGCGGAGTGCATTTTCACTCCGGCGGGAATACCCAGCACCGGGAAATTATCCCCCAGGGCATTGACGATATTTCTCGCAGTGCCGTCACCGCCAATAAAAACAATGAGGTCTGCACCATTGTTGCGGATAGTGGCTGCTGCACGCTCTGTATCTTCCGGGGAGGATGGCGAGCACTCGGCCACGCCCACTTCACAGACAGAAAAACCGAGTTTACGCGCTGTACTGCCCCCCATATCGCCGGCAAAGCACAGGATTTCCAGCTCATCCTTATAGGGTTTTAGCTCCTCAAGGGCCAGCGCCGCACGCTGATTTGCCTGGGGCTCGATACCTGCGTCCAGCGCGCGTTGCACCGTTTCGGCACCATCGCTCCCCTTGAGACCCGCCGGGCCACCAATGCCAGCCCAGGGGTTAATAATTAAACCAAGCTTTTTTACTTGTTTACTTAACTGCACGCCAACCCCAAAACTTCCAGTTGTCGCTTCTCTTCGTCACCCAAAGTCTGGGCTGAAGTTTTGTAGTGACTGAACTCCAGGCGCTCGGGGTATTCTTTACGCAGCAAATCAAAAGCCTTCTCCATCGGCACATCACCTGCTGCAGCCGCGCGCAGGCGGCGATCGTCCGCGCGGGGGTTGTACATCTGCAACAGTAATTCTTCTGCTGAGTCTCCCCTGATCTCTTTAGAGGTAACAGCCGGCTGACATTCCGCAGACATGGGTGCAATACCCAGTTCCCGGCACAAGGCCTCGCGAATCATACGGGTGCCAGCCAGCTTCCCATCCAGGCTGTAACCGGCAATATGCGGTGTCCCCAGGTCAACATGCTGCAATAATTCAATATCGATATCCGGTTCGTTCTCCCATACGTCCAGTACGGAAGTAAAACGCTTGCCCCGCTGGATTTCCGCCAGCAGTGCCCGGTTGTCTACCACCCCACCCCGGCCGGCGCTAATCAATACGCTGCCATCGCGGAGCTGGCGCATCTGCTCTGCTCCAATCATATGGAAACTGGGGTAGGTGCCGCCCTTAACCAGCGGTGCGTGAAGGCAAACAATATCCTGGCTCAGCACCTTTTCCAGCTCACTCGCATCCGGGTTTTCCGGTAGCCAGGGATCGTAAACTGCGCAGGAAACCCCGAGGGCATGCAAGCGCTGTTGCAATAATCCGCCCACATTGCCGCAGCCCACTATGCCGAAGCTGCGCCCATGCCAGTCAATTTCCAGTGCGGCCAGGGTGCAGAAAACATACTCCACCACGGAGTTGGCATTGCAGCCAGGCGCGGCACTCCAGAAGATCTCATTGCGTTCCAACCACTGGGTATCCAGGTGATCAGTGCCTATGGTGCAGCTGCCAACAAAGCGCACCCGGGTCCCCTCCAGCAGGCTTTGATCAACCTGGGTGACCGAGCGCACCAACAAAATATCCGCATCAATTAATTGTTCTCGGCTCAAGGTGCGGCCGTGGTAGCGCTCCAGCGTTCCCAGATCACCGAAATACTCCTCCAACGCAGGAATATTCTCATCGGCGACAATTTTTAATCCCGCACTCTGTGCAGCGCTATCCGTCATGTAAGTTCTCCATCAACACCCGCTAAGGTGCGTTCAATCTTCTTGCTCAGGCCGCCGATACCAAATTCCTCCGCCAGGGCACGGGCCAGATAGACATCCACCGGCTGTGGGCACAAATCTGCCAGCTTTATATCCAGGGGAACCCGCTCCTCAAGACTGGTCAGGCGCTTGGCGAGGTGCAGCTGCTCTTCGTATTCCTCTATCCGGGCCACCAATCCTTTGGCTCCGCGAATGGGCATTGTGGCAAGGGTATCGAGCTGATCCAGCAACATTTCTATAGTGTCGAATATCTCTAACAGGCGTGCCGCTGTCTTTGGGCCAACGCCGGGTATCCCGGGAATATCATCGCTAGTGTCTCCCACCAGGGCCAGATAGTCGGGAATCTGTTCCGGGCGCACACCGAACTTTTCCCGTACGCCCTCGCCATCCAGGTGCCGGTCGTTGGCAAAATCCCACAGGGATACAGCGCCCCGAGCCAGCAGCTGCCCCAGATCCTTGTCCCGGCTCACGACCACTGGGTTATGCCGGTGCAGCTTCCGGGTTAACGTGGCCAGTATGTCATCGGCCTCGTAGCGCTCACTGGAAAAGCTGGCAATACCCAGTACCTCAGCCATTTCCCGGCACGCCGCCAGCTGGAAAGCCAGGGCTTCATCTGGTAGTGCGCGACTGCACTTATAGTCCGGGTAAATCTCATTGCGAAAACAGCTTCCCAATGATTCGTCGAAGGCGCAGGCAATATAGCTCGGTTGTCGCGCCAACATATCCAACAGGAAGTTAGTAAAGCCGTAAACGGCTTCAGTGGAGTAGCCACTGCGACTCTCCCAGTTGGGCGGCAGCGCAAAGTAGTAGCGAAAAATATATACCGATGCGTCTATGAGATAACTATTCAAGAGAGATCCGCCAATTGGTAGCTGCCCCAGTCAAAAGGATTGGGACAACCGAATTCCTTCATCAGGGCTTCGGCGAATGCACAGGCCCGAGGGTTGGGCCGGGTATCACAATAGTCCAGAACTTGCTGCCAGATGGCCTTTTTAAACAGGTCGCTGGCGCCCAATCCATTTTCCAGATTGTCGGCGCTCACGCGGAACTTGAGTCCGCAAGCCCGTGCAAAGATCCATTCAAGGGCCTGTGGCTTGACCTCTACCTGCTCGAACTCAGCCTGCTGGTCGGCACTGCGACCATCCGGCGCATACCAGTAACCGTAATCCGGCAATTGCCGCCGGGCCTCTCCGGCGACACACCAGTGCGCGACTTCATGCAAAGCGCTGGCGGCATAGTCCAGGGTGAACTCTACCTGGTGGTAGGGTTGACCTTCCCCCCTGGGCCGGTAATAGGGCTCGCAAAAGCCCCCGCGAAGTCGGGTATTGAGCCCATTTGGGTCTGAAAAACAGTGATCGAAGACTCTGACGATACGATCAGCCATTGGCAGTTTCGTAGGAACAGAAGCCATTTCTGCGGTTGCAACAGGCAAGGCGTTCTCCGGGATACCTCAAAGGCGGGGACTATATCAACGCCTGCGCCCCGATCAAAGCGCAGGCGCTTACGGGGCGCAAAAGGCGCTGGTTGTATTTCGGCAAATCAACATATACCTTTAGGAACAGGGATGCCGCAGAGGGCGTGTCCTTCTAGCGTCTCCCCGAGGAGGGAATTAAAGCAATCAAACACCCTCCTGCCCCAGTCTTCCTTCAGAGGTAGGGCATTTCGCTGTCGCACCTTCATCTGACGTGGAGACGGTATACAACCGGCCCTGCAAGGAGGTGTTCCATGACAGACCACAGCATCAACAATGTGGTTGACCTCTTCACCGGCGAGCCCATCGAAACTTCTGCGGACAGGCGCTTTATTCGTCTTTCGCCGGAGCTAGACGGCTTGGAAATGCTCTACTCCAACAACTCCAGCGGCACAGATCTATATAGCCTGAAAGTTTTATGCTGGGGTCTCAAAGCAAATGGCGAGGTCGTAGGCCTCGTTCCCTGGTTAAACACCATAGTGGCCTGTCCCGACATCAAGGACCCTCTCGACGGACGCTTTGAGGGCTACTATGACCCCGGCATCGAGGAAATCTTCCATCAGCCCCCCATTCACAAGATCGTCGAGCTGGAGACTGCGGCGGAATACTTTGAATACGAGAGCAATAAAGCTGAGGAAGTACTCCAGGAGATCCCCGACACCATCGGCACCCACGCTGTGTTTATGGATGAACAGCGCGAGAACCTGACACTGATTGAGGTCGTCAGCTGGAGGTTGCACGCCGACGGGGATATTCACGGCATGCTAATAGACCACGATATTGTTGAAACCACTCCGGTTTTACCGGGGGATCACTGCCTGTACCCCGCGCAGGAGAGCGAGGGATTCCGGTACTTTTTCCAACACCATATCGCTAACAAAATTAAATCCGAGGACCCCGAAGCCCTGGCCGCTATCGCTGCCCTGGTGACAGCTCCCTAGGGACTGTTGGGTCTTAATATTCAGGAGTGTGCCAGCCCCCGCCAATGGCATGGGGGCTGGAGCAACCGCGACCCGCTATTCCGCTTTTTTAATCCAGTAGACAAATTCGTCATTTTCCTCTGCGTGCTGTACCAGCTCATATCCAAGAAATTGGCAGAACTTGGGCACATCCCGCTGAGTGGAGGGGTCGGTAGCAACCATTTTCAACACTTCACCATCGGCGACATTGCGCACCGCTGAATGCAGCATCATGACGGGTTCGGGGCACAGGAGGCCACGGGCATCTAAGGTGTGATCTGACTTCATAAGTATTATTGTGCGCAATTTTACCGCCGCCGTCATCTCCAGAGGCTTGAGGGCCACGCGGTAATTCCCCTGCGCCCGCACTAAAATCCTCATAGGGCTAACGCAATTCGGGCTGACAATGATCTATGTGTTAATAGAACGGGAAATTGCGGCAGAAATGCAGGGCAGCTATGAAGAGGCCGCCCGCAAAATCCTCACTTGCGCCTACCGTACCGTAGGCTTTATCGAGGGGCAGACCTATATCGAGAAGGGCAATCCCTTGCGGCGCTTTACACTCTCCAAATGGCAATCTGAACTCCATTGGCAACATTGGTATACCAGCCAGGAGCGCCGCGCACAGATGAATCTACTCAACCCACTGATGGTGCGGGAAGAGCGCATTACTGTCCTGGAGATCGCAGCATAAACTGGGCAGCCAACTCTACTGCGGATTGCCAATGCTGAAGCTGGTTAAAACCGCTGGCGCGACGGGGTTTAAAGTCGTGATCGCCATCTTCCAGCCACTCGACCTCAACGGTGTTCGCTAGTCCGTAGCCTTCTACCTCAGCCCGGCTGCCTAATGGGTCCCGATCTCCCTGTATCACCAAGGTCTGGCAACGAATATCCACCAAGTGCTCGGTACGCAGCTTTTCCGGCTTGCCCTGGGGGTGAAACGGATATCCCAGGCACACGGCACCGGCAATCGCCTTCTGCCCCCAGTATTCATCCGCCAATAGACTCGCCACGCGCCCGCCCATGGACTTACCACCGATAAACAGGGGCAACTCGGGGCCTAGCTGGACGATTTGCTCGCGGAAAGACTCTTGTAGCTGGGGCATGGTATTGGGTGGCCGCTTACTTCCCCCGGTGCGCCGCTGCGCCATATAGGGAAACTCAAAACGGACTACTTCCACACCCTGCTCACACAACCCCTGCGCCAGGAACTGCATAAACTCACTGTCCATCGGCGCCCCGGCGCCATGGGCAAACAGAAAGCGCGCAAGGGGCTCTCGCGGGCTATCGATCAACCACTCAGACATCGGGGGGCAGGTCCTCGGCCAGGACCAGGTTTACGGTTTCTTCACCGGGCTCAAACCAGATCACCACTTGGCCGGATTGCAGCTGGCGACGCAGGCTGGCAACTTTGTCCACCAGTTCCACTTCACGCTCACCGTATTCGGTGCCCTCGCGAGTGGCGTACTCTTCCAGCAGACTTTGCAGGGTATCGGCATCTAGTTGTTCGAAGGGAATAATCATACAGCGACTAATTCAGGTAGGCTGGGAGCAGCCATAGCCACCCCCAGAATATTGTAAAACGATCAGGACTTGGGTTTGCGGAAGCGCAGGGTCATACGATCGCTCTCGCCGATAGCGAGATACTTTTCACGGTCCTCTTCACCCAGGCGCATTACCGGTGGTAAGGTCCAGACGCCTTTGGGGTGGTCAGCAGTGTCTTTGGGGTTCGCATTTACCTCGCTGGCCTCTTCGAACTCAAAGCCCGCTTTTTTGGCCAGGTCGATAACATACTCCTGGGTGACATAACCACTTTTCACCATATCTTCCAGGCTGGTACCTGGCTTGGCACGGTGCTCAACGATCCCCAGAACACCACCGGGCTTCAGCGCGGCAAAAAAGCTGGCAAAAGCTTCATCGGCATAATCGCGATACATCCAGTTGTGCACGTTGCGGAAAGTTACTACGGCATCGGCACTGCCTGCCGGAGCAATCTCGCGACCGGTTTGCGGGGCAAACTCAGTCACAATTACTTTCTTGTAAGCCTTATCGTTAGCAGCCAGCTTCGCTTTGAAGTTTTTCAGGGAGCGCTTGTAGTAGTCGGACTCACTATTCTCGGGGAAGTGCGCCGCATATAAGGTCCCTTCCTTGCTCAGGTAGGGCCCCAGAATTTCGGTATACCAACCGCCACCCGGTGTAATTTCCACTACTGTCATATCCGGCTCGATCCCCATAAATTTCAGGGTCTCCGCTGGGTTGCGGTACTGATCGCGGGCGACATAATCCTTATTGCGATGATCCCCCTTAATGGCAGCAGAGAAATCTGCGGCCTGGGCTGTGCCCGCCAAAGCCAGGGCACCGGCCAGGGCCACCAGGGATTTCTTAAAATTGCTCGTCATAGTTTTTCCTGTGTTGTTATCGTTGGTCCAACTTCGTTTGCACACTGTCGATCTTATCCTGCATAGATTGCTCGCGGTCAATACGAGTTCCCAATTTCAGGCTGGAACTGATTCGTTCGGCGCCCATTTGATGCACCCGCTCGTGGCACTCTTTAACTGCCGCCATCACCTTATCCCAGTCCCCTTCGATATTGGTACCGTATGCGTGCAGGCGATAGGAAAGCCCCGCCTCTTCCAGCACCCGCTCGCACTCAGCAACGTATTTACTGACGGAAACACCAACGCCGATAGGGATCACACATAAGTCCGCAATCACATTCATCAACAGTCCCTCGTTAAAGTACTTGGATATTGGTTTCAAAATAACGCTTTTGAGATTGGCCGATAGAGTTATTCGACGAGATCCTATTACAATGTCAGCTCAACGTCTCTCGTGAAGCAAAGGAACCTTATATGCAACAGCATCTCGTTATCTCCATGATCTCTGATGACAAGCCCGGTGTCGTGGAAAAGCTTTCAGCAGTTATCGCAGATAACGGCGGCAACTGGGAAGACAGCCATATGGCCCACTTCGCTGGGAAGTTTGCCGGAATCCTGCGGGTGGCGGTGCCCGCAGATAAAAGTGAGACACTTAAAGAGGCGTTGTCAGCCCTGGCAAACGCAGGCTACAACCTGGTCATTGAAGATGCCATTGCAGTGTCCGCCAAACCCCAGCAAACGCTGACGCTGAAACTGGTTGGCAACGACCGTCCCGGCATAGTCCGCGAGATCTCGCGCGCACTTACCGCCCACCATATCAATATGGAGCACCTGGAAACCACTTACGGCAGCACTCCCTGGAGCGGTGAGCCCCTGTTTAATGCCGAGTGCACCATCAGTGTGGCCGAAGACATAGATCTCGACGGCCTGCGTGACGATCTGGACCAAATTGCCAATGAACTCGGGGTCGAGATCGATTGCGAGGAGATCGCCACCCCCATCTAATTGTGAAATAATCCGCAGCCGTACAGGGCCGGGCACTGCTGTCCGGTCTAGCTAGAAGTCTCTCCAGCGCAAACGCCACCTCATGTTCAAGATTGTTCTATACCAACCTGAAATAGCGCCAAACACCGGCAATATTATTAGACTTTGCGCCAATACTGGGGCAGAGCTGCACCTTATCGAGCCCTTAGGTTTCGATATGGATGACAAACGCCTGCGCCGCGCCGGCCTCGACTACAGCGAGTACAGTCGTGTGGTGCGCCACAAGGACTGGCAGACTTTTATCGATAGCGAGCAACCCGCCAGGGTACTGGCGCTCTCCACCAAGGGGAGCAAAAGCCATACCGCGATCGAATTCCAGGCGGATGACGCCATTGTGTTTGGCCCGGAGACCCGGGGGCTACCCGCAGAGTTCCTGCAAGCAGTAGGGGCCGAAAATACGTTGCGTATCCCCATGCGTGCCGAGAGCCGCAGTATCAACCTGTCCAATGCCGCCGCCATTGTTATCTACGAGGCCTGGCGGCAATTGGATTTTAGTGGCGCCGTGTCCCAGCAGTAAGAAGTTCACCTGTTATGCAAAGTTCCCAAGCCCCAATCGGACTCTTTTACGGTTCCAGCACTTGCTATACCGAAATGGCTGCGGAGAAGATCCGCCAGTGTATCGGTCCTCAATGGATTGATATCCACAATATCGCAGAGGCGGATATTGGCCTCGCCGAAGACTACGACTTCCTTTTGTTCGGCATTCCCACCTGGGACTACGGCGAACTACAAGAGGACTGGGAAAATATCTGGGACGACTTGGCCGCGCTGGACCTGCACGAGAAAAAGGTTGCGCTGTTTGGTCTGGGTGATCAGGAAGGCTACCCTCAGTGGTTCCAGGACGCCTTGGGCTATTTGCATTCGCAGCTCCTCGCCTGCGGTGCCCGTGCAGTGGGCTATTGGTCCGCAGAAGGTTACGAGTTTGAAGAGTCCAAGGGGCTAACTGCCGATGGCAGCCAGTTTGTCGGGCTGGCCCTGGATGAGGAGAACGAATTCGATCTGAGCGAGGAGCGTATCCAGCGCTGGTGCGCCCAGGTAATGCGCGAGTTTGGCTTGCAGGATGAGGGCTGACGGAAGTCTTATTGTGAGCGAACCGGACAAGAAGTACGCAGAAATTGAATGGCGTGAAGACGGCCAACCGCTGTCTCGCGCCTACGACGATATCTATTTTTCCAGCGCCTCCGGCCTGGAGGAAACCCGCTACGTTTTCCTGCAGCAAAATGCCCTGGCTGAACGCTGGCAACAGCTCGCAGAGAACGGCACCTTTACCATTGCCGAGACAGGCTTCGGCACCGGCCTGAACTTTCTCGCCGCCGCGGAGCTTTGGCAGAAAACAGCCCCGGAAAGTGCTCGCTTGCACTTTATTTCGGTCGAGAAGTTCCCACTGCGTCCCAACGACCTGCGCAGGGCACTGGATCTCTGGCCACAACTGGCCCCGTTCGCCCAGCCCTTGATCGATAGCTACCCTCCCCTGCTGGCCGCCGGTATTCACCGACTGCACTTTGGCCCGATCAGCCTGACCCTGATTATCGGGGAGGCAAGTGAGGCCCTGAACAGCTTGCGCCTGCAAAGGGACAGCGATCACCAGGTAGACGCTTGGTTCCTGGACGGTTTTGCCCCAGCCAAGAACCCGGATATGTGGGCACCGGAGTTGTTTAACAACATGGCCGCTCTGAGCAGTCCCAGCGCCACTTTCGCCACCTTTACCTGCGCCGGGCTGGTTAAGCGCGGACTCCGCGATGCCGGTTTTTCCCTGCGCAAGGTTCCCGGCTTCGGGCGCAAAAGAGAAATGCTGTGTGGCACACTGGAGAGCCCACAAGTGAGCGAAACCAGAGAAACTCCGTGGCACCTGCCTCACCAGGAAAGCAAGCGTCCTAAAACCGTCGCTATTGTCGGCGCGGGAATAGCCAGTGCCACTATTGCCCGGGCACTGGCAGAGCGCGGCATCGATGTTCAGATATTTGAGCAGGGTGAGGAACCCGGCTCTGGTGGCTCTGGGAATGACCAGGGAATTCTATACGCCAAGTTATCTCCCAAGCCCGGCCCCAACGGAGACTTCAATCTCCACGCTTTGATGTTTGCCCAGCGCTACTATCGCAGCCGCTGCTCTAAAGTGAGCCACTTCAGCGGTCTGCTTCAATTGGCGCAAACTGAGCGGGAACAGCAATTACAGAGTCAGGTTGCCGCCACACTGGCGGAGAGCGATGGGCAGCTATTGGCTGAACCTGTCGATGCTCGAGCGGCCAGCTCCCTGGCAGGTGTGGACCTACCCGTGGGTGGACTGCACTTTCCTCACGCCGGGTGGATTGAACCCCGCAAAGTCTGCGCCACTTTATTGCAGCATCCAAACATCACCCTGCACAACAACAGCTTGGTAAAAGAATTAGAACGAGAATCGAGCGGTTGGTCAGTAAAAACAGACCGCAGTGACTTTCAATTTGATGCGGTAGTTCTGTGCGGTGCCAATGATATTCGCCAATTTGCCCCAGCGGCGGCCCTCCCCCTGAAGCCAATTCGCGGGCAGGTGTCCAGAGCAGCAGCCACTGAAAATTCTTCGCAGTTACAAATGGCTCTGTGCGGTGAGGGTTATATCACTCCTGCCTATCAAGGGCGTCAGAGCTTTGGTGCCACCTTTAAGCTTAAGGAGACCGCTACTGACTTACGGGTTAGCGAGCACAGCGAGAATCTACAAACCCTGGCGGAGCTACTGCCGCAAATAGCCGATGAGTTCTCACAACAGTCTCTCACTGGCCGAGCGGCTTTGCGCGCAGCGACCCCCGACTACCTACCCTTAGCCGGCCCCTTACCCAACTGGGACTCTATCAGCGATACCTATATCGCACTGCGCAAGAATCGCAAGCAGTACGTTCCCGAGCGAGCTGACTACCAGCAAGGCCTCTATGTAATGGGAGGCTTGGGTTCCCGTGGCTTTACCTACGCACCACTAACAGCCGAGGTACTGACTGCCTGGATGCTCAATGAGCCCCTTCCGGTCAGCGCAACCCTGGCCAAAGCACTGCACCCTGCTCGCTTTGCCATTCGCGATCTGGGTAGGAACCGGGATATCAAGTAGAGGAGACTCCAGTCTCCTTCTTCTCTGAAGACAGCAAGTTGGCACTGCCGGAACCACAGGCGACGATCGTCTTCATCGCCGCCTCAACACTCACGCCGGGCAGTATTTCTACGCACTCTGCCGGCACATGAAACACAAACCCGGAGGTGGGTACCGGCGCTGTGGGCACATAGACGGTCATATCTCCATTGGGGTGCTGAGAAGTGACAATTGCGGTGACAGTGAGCGGATTATCAATGCCGTGAATGCGGACCTTAGCTACCGGCCCCGCCAGCACACCTTCACCACCGCCACCAATAAACTGGATCACCACATCTTTGATGGTGCTGTAACCCGGCGCCAGGCGTCCCAACCAGTGATCCACATGGCGGTGCAACCAGCTGCCAACACTGGTTTTCACCAACAAACCAATCGCGAAACAACCACCAAGGATCAGGGCTATCACCACGAGCCTGGCAAGGGTATTCTTAAATTCTGTATGCGCCTCAAGCCACACCACAGCGGGAGCTACAAGATCACTAACTTGACCGAACAGCCACTGAAACAGCAGGACAAAGATAGCTATAGGCAGCACCACTGCGAGTCCACCCAGCAGCGTCAATGTGATAAAAGTTTTAATTCTGGTCATAGGCTATTGATGAACCGACTTCTCGTGAACAGCTGGATACTGTTATTGCTTTACGCCCCGTGGCCGCAAAGTGCAGCTGCAGAGACACAACTCCAAACAATCCCTTTTTCCATCCTGGAAGAGCGCCAGCGTGGAGGGGACCATTTCACCCAGGGGCTTTTCTACGATGGTCAACGCTGGTGGGAGAGCAGTGGTCGCTACCGCCGCTCCTGGCTCGCCGAGTATACCGACCCTGGGGCCAATCCAGTAAGACGCAAATGGCTTGCTAGGAATCGTTTCGCCGAAGGGCTCACAGTTCTCAACGATAAACTTTACCTGCTGACCTACAAGGCGGGAGAGGTCCATGTCTACCACGCAGACAAGCTCCAACATTTGAAGGTCATGCACTATCGAGGCGAAGGCTGGGGCCTCACCAGTAATGGCCAGCAGCTGATTATGAGTAATGGCAGTGGCGAACTGGTTTTCCGCGATCCCGATACTTTTGAGGTAGTGCGACACCTCAAAGTTCAAGGCGGAGGTAAAAATTGGTCCAGACTCAATGAATTGGAATTTGCCCAGGGCCTGATTTGGGCAAATATCTGGCAAGAAAAACAGATTATTGCCATAGATCCGGAGAGTGGCCAGGTGCGCGGTATTATCGATCTCAGCGACCTCAATCCCGCCGGCAAGAACCATCCAGATACTGTGGCCAATGGTATCGCCTGGGACAAAGCCAAAAATGGGCTCTGGGTAACTGGAAAGTACTGGAAACAGCTCTATTTGATTCGCCCTGCGGGACTGGGCTTTGAGAGCACCACTAAAGTTTCTAACGCTGATCCGTAACGGTCAGCACACCCCCATCCCGGAGATAGTCCATCGCGGACAACTGCAACTGCAAGCGATAGCCGTGCCCCCGGCTCTGTAGGCTGACGCCCTCCAAACTCGCCTTGCCGTCATACAGCGTGGTGAATTTCCCTTCTCCATTTTCCCACTGAATATTTTCAACTTTTTGCATACCGGGCAATTCAAGAGTGACCACCGTAAACTCTTCCGGCAAAGGCTGCAGCTCAACCTGGGCAACACCCGATGCGGTCGCCAGGGAAAATGCCAATTGGTTTTCCGGTGCTGACTGCCACCCCAGGTGGGTGTCAGCAACAACAGATTGAACCAGATTATGAGGGGAGGTTGAGGTACACCCCAGAAGTCCGGCAGGAACCGTCAACGACAACACAGTTGACAAAATCAATGTGCGCATAGCCCTATCCTTAGCTTGCCGCTGTGATGGCGTAGGATTATAACCCGCGAATTATGTCACAGGCGTAAAGCCGTCAATTTCATTCAATTTCAGCGGCATACTCATCAATAAACATACCGCGCACGATCGAGCCACAAGGTATACTCCCCGCCCATGAATTCCCCACAGCATATTCTCGAACACGTTTTTGGCTATACCGATTTCCGCGATCCTCAAAAAGCGGTTATCGACACACTGGTAGCCGGCAATGATGCCCTGGTATTAATGCCCACCGGCGGTGGTAAATCCCTGTGCTACCAGATTCCCGCCCTGGCGCGCCCCGGGTGTGGAGTTGTTATCTCTCCCTTGATTGCCCTGATGCAGGACCAGGTAGAAGCTCTTCAGGAAGCCGGCATCCGCGCCGCTTACTTGAATTCATCAGTGGCCTACGACGAAATCCAGGCAATCGAAAGCCAGCTATTACACGGTGAGCTGGATCTCCTCTATCTAGCCCCGGAGCGGTTGCTACAGCCACGAACCCTGTCATTACTGCAACGGGTTGAACTGTCGCTGTTTGCCATTGATGAAGCCCACTGTGTTTCCCAATGGGGGCACGACTTTCGCGCCGACTATCTGCAACTCAACTGCCTGCACGAGCAATTCCCCCGGGTGCCCCGTATTGCCCTGACAGCGACAGCAGACAAGCGCACCCGTGCAGAAATTGCTCGCCGCTTGGACTTGGAAGAGGCCCGCCACTTCGTCAGCAGCTTCGACCGCCCCAATATCCAGTACCGCATTGAGCCCAAGGACAACCAGCGCCGCCAACTGCTGCAATTCTTACAGAGCGGACATCAGGGCAACGCCGGGGTTATTTACTGCCTGTCCCGAGCCAAAGTGGAGAACACTGCGGAGTGGTTGAGCCAGCAAGGCTTCACTGCCCTGCCCTATCACGCCGGACTACCCGCCGAGACCCGCGCCGAGCACCAGCGTCGCTTCCTGCGTGAAGAGGGCGTCATTGTTGTCGCCACCATTGCATTTGGTATGGGGATTGATAAGCCGGATGTGCGTTTCGTTGTTCACCTGGACCTGCCCAAAAGCATAGAAGCCTACTATCAGGAAACGGGCCGTGCGGGCCGCGATGGTGGGGCCTCAGTTGCTTTACTCCTCTACGGTCTTGAGGATGTGGTAAAGATCGGCCAGATGGTGGAGTCTTCAGAGGGCAGCGAAGAGCACAAGCGCCAGGAGCGCAGCCGCCTGAATGCCATGCTCGGGCTGTGTGAAATCACCAGCTGCCGCCGCCAGGCCCTACTGGACTATTTTGCGGAACCACTGGACAACCCCTGCGGCAACTGTGACACCTGTCTGGAGCCGCCGGCCACCTGGGATGCCAGTGAGGCAGCGGTAAAACTACTCTCCTGTGTCTATCGCACCGGACAGCGCTTTGGCGCCAGCCACGTGATCGATGTACTGCGCGGCTCCGAGAACGAGAAAGTCCGCAAATTCGAGCACGACCAGCTCTCCACTCATGGCATCGGCAAAGACCTAAGCGCAGCCGAATGGCGGGCAGTCGTGCGGCAGCTGATTGTTCGCGGCTACCTGGAGGTCGAGGGAGAGTTCCAGGGGCTGAGGCTCACTGAAATTTGTCGCCCACTGCTGCGACGGGAGGAGACTCTCAACCTGCGCAAGCTTCCCCCGAAAGCGGCGCGCTCGCAGAGCCGTGACAGTCGCAGCCTGGATGATCTCAGCCCAGAAAACCAAGTGCTTTGGGAAGCCCTGCGCAACTGTCGCAAACAGTTGGCAGAAGAGCGCGGTGTGCCGCCTTATGTCGTCTTCCATGATGCGACCCTGCGCGGTATGGTACAAGCCCATCCACAAACACGCAGCGAGCTATTAGCGGTCTCCGGCGTTGGAGACAGTAAGCTCGAGCGCTTCGGCGATGCATTTTTGGCGGTTCTCAGGGATTTTCCCAAACACGAATAACTCCGATCAGTCGGGAGCTTTTCCCCAAAACACAGAGCTGTGTTACAAAGGGGCAAAGCAGTAGAACAATAATTGATAAACCCGACTGAGAGAGAACTATGAAAGTAATCGGCCACCTGATTAATGGCAACATGGTCAATGACACCGGTGCCGCAGGTAACTCCGAACTCCAAGAGGTCACCAACCCCTCCACCAACGAAGTGATCGCCCAGGTTTCGCTAGCCTCTAAAGCGACGGTTGAAGAGGCTATTAGCGCAGCTGAAGCGGCCTTTCCCGCTTGGCGAAACCTTCCGACGGCCAAGCGAGTACGAATTATGTACCGCCTGCGAGACCTGCTACAGGAGAACGCTGCAAAGATTTGTGAGCTGATTACCCTGGAACACGGCAAGGTCCTCGACGATGCGATGGGGGAATTACAGCGGGGCATCGAGAATATCGAGTACGTTTGCTCTACTCCAGAAATGCTTAAGGGCGAACACAGTAAAAATGTCGGGCCGGCAATAGACTCCTGGAGCGAATTCCAACCGCTGGGTGTTTGTGCCGGTATAACCCCCTTTAACTTCCCCGCTATGGTTCCGCTGTGGATGTGGCCCATGGCAATTGCCTGCGGCAATACTTTTGTACTAAAACCCTCCGAACGCACCCCCTCCTCTGCACTGTTTATCGCGGAGCTGGGTATTGAAGCTGGCATCCCTACAGGGGTGCTGAATGTGGTTAACGGCGGTAAAGAGGCTGTCGATACACTCCTCACTGATAAACGTATCCAAGCGGTGAGCTTTGTGGGATCGACTCCGATCGCAGAATATGTCTACATCACAGGCACCGCCCATGGAAAAAGAGTGCAAGCGTTTGGTGGTGCCAAGAACCATGCGATCATCATGCCCGATGCCGACCTGGACAACGCTGCCGCAGCTCTAATGGGCGCAGCCTATGGCTCCTGTGGTGAACGCTGTATGGCCATCTCTGTCGCTGTAGCGGTAGGTAATGAAACCGCCGATGCCCTTGTTGAGAAGCTCAAAGTACAAATTGCTGATCTGAAAATCGGCGATGGTATGGACAGCCAAAGCGATATGGGGCCACTGGTAACCCGGCAACACTTACAAAAAGTGGAGAGTTATATTGCTGCTGGTATCGAAGAGGGTGCCGAGTTGGCTGTAGATGGACGCAACCAGACCGTTTCCGGTTTTGAAAATGGTAATTACCTGGGAGCCTGCCTATTTGATCGAGTTACTCCAGAAATGTCGATTCATAGTGGAGAGATATTTGGCCCGGTACTCTGTGTGATGCGTGTCGAAACCATGCAGGAGGCCATGGATATTATAGATGCTCATGAATACGGTAACGGCACCTGTCTATTTACTCGCGACGGAGAAGCCGCACGCTATTTCAGCGACAATATTAAAGTTGGAATGGTCGGCATCAACGTTCCTCTACCGGTACCGGTAGCACATCACAGTTTCGGTGGATGGAAGCGTTCACTGTTTGGCGACCTCCACGCCTACGGCCCCGATTCAGTGCGTTTTTACACCAAGCGCAAAACCATTACCCAGCGCTGGCCTGCCAGTGGTGTAAGGGAAGGTATTCAGTTCAGTTTTCCCTCAAATCAGTAATTACTGAAACAAATCATTATAAGAAGGCCCATAACTAAGCGGGCCTTCTTCCTATCTCCAGATATAAACTGCTAGCAGGCATAAAGCTTCAGGACTCCAACCTTTACGTTCCTGAAACACTCCCCTGCCCCGATTTTCACACTTAGCACCAAAACCTTATATTTACCTCACTAATTGGCTCACCAAAAAACAAATAGGTTCTTATTTTTTAATGCACCTCATTTACTTTAGATTGACAGGGTGAGATTATTTATTTAGCAATAATTGGAATAACCATTATGAAAACCAAAGGTCTCGCTATTGCCCTTATTGCTGTACTGACTGCTACCCATCAGGCAGCAGCACAACAGGATGCATCATTTAAGAAATGTAAAAAGTGGCAACAAAAAATTGAACACTTCCGCGAAGAAAGAAAAGATGGCGGATCGTGAGAGCAGATGGAGAAATGGAAGGACAAGATAAATAAATTGAGAGAGAAATTTAAAGAATACAACTGCGATCAATATAAGCGCCACTTGTAATCAAGAATTGGCAACTGCAGCACTCAAGAAAGATTAAGCGCCTTCCCCTGAATATCAGATGAGCGTTAAATAAAAAAGGACGCCGAAGCGCCCTTTTTTGGCTGCATGACTGATTACCAGTGGAAATCAAACTTGTAGCCTACACCAATATTGAATGACCAGGGGTCAAAGAGGTAATCACCACCGAATCTGTGGCGATAAAACTCATTGTCATCATTGGTATCGAACCAGAAGGCATCCACCTCAATATCGGTATCTACATCATAGTAAATAGCGGCAAGGTTAATTAGCCAGCTACTATCATGACCGAAATTAAAGTCGACACCAATCTGCCAAGTGTATCCCCAGTTGTCACCCAGGTTTACACGGCCATCCCAAGGACGGAACACTTCAATATCATCATCGTAATCCCACCAACCCCAATGTCTCAGACGCTCATCGGTAAAGTCGGTATAGTTAATACCTACTCCCATATAAGGCTGAACCATGCAGCTGGGATCTAACGGATAATAATTCAGATAGGCGGCCGTGATCTGAGGCTTCCACCGAGCGAAATCGCGACGGCGGTGGAACTCGTCAAAGTCCGGATTAAAGCGACGTAGCCAGGGCCTATTATCTCCTCCTGTATGGCGGTCACCCTCGGTGTAACTCAAGGATACACTCATATGGTCAGTAGCCCGCCACTCTACATTGATAAACCAGCCCCACTCATCACTAGGATCAACATTGGAACGGAATGCACCCCAGTCAAAAGACTCATCATCCGGCCAGTCAAAGAATCTATCACTAAAGGTGACATTATCCGAGTTGGGGGAGATATAGGCCCCACCAATTCGAACCTTAAACTCCTGAGTCTTTGGTGGGGGAGGGGCATAGCCAGCCGGTCCTGCCGAAGCGACACTAGAGATTGCTAAGGCGAGGGGCGTCATAACGGGGATCAGAATACGCGTCATCTTCATTTGTGGTAACTCCATTGATATTCAGCAGATCAAACAGCAATCAGCCCAATCAATGGTCAGTCTAGTCGCACGAAGTAACAGGTGTAGAAAAAACAAACAAATGTTGGCGTGTAAAAAAGTATTTATTGTTTTCTGGCACTTAAACCGCTTTTTGGCGTTTAATTTTCCCGAACAAAGTATGATTTTTAAAATGGATAGGCGCCTCTTGGAATTCTAGCGGCCACCAGAGCAAGAGAGATATGAAGAGATCTAAATTAACAAACAAAAAATAGACGCCATTACACTACTGATTCTTACAACCAGTAAAAGCTTATGATGGCTTTCATGACGCAAAAAGAAACTGAAAATTTTTGAATGGCTGTTTACATGAAAAACGCGACAGGTCCCAGAACTGGAACCTGTCTGAGTTGTTTTAAATAAAGCGCTGAATTACGACTTTTTTCCACCACCCTGGCATTCAGGACTCTGTGGGGCCTGTCCCTCCCACTCTTCCGGGCTGTAAGTGTGCAGAGCAAGAGCATGTATTGGGCCAGCCATTTCTTCAGATAAAGCCGCATAGACTTTTTGATGGCGCTGCACTTTTCTTGCCGAATTGAACGCCTCACTCACCAAAACGACCCGAAAGTGCATTTCAGAGCCAGCAGGCACATTGTGCATATGACTTTCGCATTGCACTTCAATATGCTGCGGGGAAAATTCCGCAGTCAGTTTATCTTTAATTGTCTCAGCAAGACTCATCTATCAACTCCTTTATTTGCGATACAGCAAGGCTACTTTCCAGAACCTAGCTGACAACCTTAGCCTGTTGCTTTCTCGCCTCAACAATCGCTTCATAGGCAACAGTAATACTTTTCATCTGATCATCAGCATGACGCATAAACTCTTCAGGCAACCCCTTGGAAGCAATTTTATCGGGATGATACTCTGCTGCTTTTCGGCGATAAGCTAATTTAAGCTCTTTATCGCTAGTCTCCGGAGTACAACCCAACACTGCGTAATGCTGCTCCAGATTTGCAGCCGTACTCCTACCCCCGTGCACAAACTCATTTTGCATTGCCGCAAATAAAGATTCATGCAACCCAAGATCAACAGTGATGCGTTTTAAAATATCTTCTTCTGCGCTATGTAATTCACCATCGGCATAAGCAACAGCAAATAATAGGCGATACACCATTTCCCGCATTGCTTGATCGCGAACCAGCTGGCGATACTGTTTTGCGTAATCGTAAATGCTGTACTTATCAGTCTTAGCATTTTCAAAAATACGGATTGCATGCTTGCGCTCCTCAGTGCCCAGACGGAGGTTGTTTCTAATAAAGCCCTCTATAAACTCCACTTCAGCTTTAGAAACCAGGCCGTCTGCCTTAGCCATTTTTGCCAGCATCGAAAATAGAGTCACGATGAAGATTGTCTGGGCTCCATCCCTGCTCAGGGCCGAAGCAGCCTTCCCGAGGCGCTGCTGCAAACTGGAACCAAATGAACTGCCGATCCAGGCTCCCAATGCCGCACCAATTGGACCGCCAAACATAAAACCAAAGCCTGCACCTAACCCCGCCCCTAACCAGGACATACACTCTCCTAGACGCTAAAAGTCGCGCCCGCTATATAAGAATCAAACAAGTAAAACGCACCTATCATACCACGTACTACGGCGCCTTAATCCCCAAATATGAATCACTGGTCACAACCCAATAGAACTGAACCCGCCAGGTCTATCTTTTGACGCGGCAATCAATCTCGAAACTATCACTAGTCCTCAGGCCCAATTATGTTTGAGAGTGAAAATCGAACTTAAAGGCAAGCCGAATGAAAATGCGGCCAGACACAGCTCTCTTTCGCCCCCTATTGGCTTTTTGTGCCATAGCACTCCTCACGTTAACTGGTTGCGATCAACATCGAGGTGCATCCCAGCAAGAGGAGGCCAGCAGCACTCCAGGGCACCAGGACTGGGAAACTATCGTAGAGGTCCTTCTGCACCCCCGCTGCCTCAATTGTCACCAGTTGGAGATGCCACTTATAAATGAAGGGTCTCCCCATGTTCCTAGAGTGGAGCGCGGTCCAGATAATATGGGGGCAGGTACCATGCGTTGCAATAACTGCCATTCAAATAAAAACAACCCTGTTACCGGTGCGCCTGGAGCTCCAGGGTGGGTTATGGCACCCATTGAGTTGAACTGGTCACAAAAATCCTCGGCTCAAATCTGCAAGCTGCTAACTACTCCCCAGGACAACGGCGGGCGAGCACCAACCAGTCAACTGGAGTTTGTCAGTACCAGCCCACTGGTATTGTGGGGATGGCACCCCGGTGACAGCCGCCAACCGGTAAATATCCCCCACGATAAGTTCATTGAAGCAATGAAAGGTTGGATCGCAGCAGGGACACCCTGCCCACCAGAGAGGGCATCAAACTAATTATGTATTTGCTAAATCTAAAATTATGCGGTTTACAGTGAGATGAAAATTCTTGAAAAAATATAATCTCAGCAATACAAACATCGAAATAAATAACAGTTCGGTATCTAGGGAGCCTCTGAATAACTCCGTAATGCCTCTGCGGGTCTTGAAGGCTGCAGATGTTAGGCGCAGCTCGCCGCGAATGGCCGTAGCCCTTTGCAAGAGCTGCAACGCAGCAGCTGTGGCCTTCAAGGCCCGCCCTTCGGGGCTTGCAGAGCGATTCACACTCCGCGTTGCGACTTCTTGAAAGGTCTAGACATTCCTGCGAAGCCGCGCCTTGACTGTGAACCGCTCTGCATGCCAGAGGTATCGCGGAGTTATTCAGAGGCTCCCTAGTTGAAGATATTCTCGGAACCCTTTTATGACCCACGATTTAACGCTAGACCATCTAAGAAACACCTACTCGAAAGGTATTACAACACCGCGTGAACTCATTGCCAGCCTATTAAAACAAGCACAGCAGCAATCCAACTATAACGCTTGGATCACCTTATTAACCCGAGAAGAGCTAGAGCCCTATTTAGAAGCATTGGACCGAATAAGGCCCAGCGATCTGTCTCTATACGGAGTACCCTTTGCCATCAAGGATAATATTGATCTTGCTGGAGTACCTACAACAGCAGCCTGCCCAGACTTTAGCTATATCCCTCACGAAAGCGCATTTGTTGTAAAGCTATTGATTGAAGCAGGAGCCGTGCCGCTCGGCAAAACCAATCTCGATCAATTCGCCACCGGTCTAGTAGGTGTTCGCTCCCCTTACGGAGAAGGTAAAAACTCTTTTAACCAGGAGTATATTTCTGGCGGGAGCAGTGCGGGATCAGCTATTGCCACAGCACTTGGGCAAGTCAGTTTTGCTTTGGGAACAGATACTGCTGGCTCTGGTCGGGTACCTGCGGCACTCAATAATTTAATAGGCCACAAACCCACTCGGGGACTGCTGAGCACTACAGGGGTTGTCCCCGCCTGTAAAAGTCTCGACTGTGTGTCAATATTTGCCCTAAATTGTCGAGATGCCGCCAAGCTACTTGATATTACGGCGAAGTTTGATTCAGCCGATATCTATAGCCGTACCACCCCATTTTCCAATAGGCTGCGGTACTTCCAGGAAAGCTTCCCTAACAATAAGATCAGTTTTTATTTTGGTATACCTGAGCAACTTGATTTTCAAGGGAACAAAGAAACCCAGGCACTCTTTAATCAATCTATCAAAAAATTAAAAGTGCTGGGCGGACAGGCTGTAACTGTAGACTTTAATCCTTTTATAGAAGCGGCAAAGCTACTATACGAAGGTCCCTGGGTAGCCGAGCGCTGGATTGCAACTCAAGGTGTAAAACCGAAATCCATGCTTGAGGTAATCCGGAAGGTTATTAACTCCGCGGAAACAAAAACTGCAGCTGATGCTTTCCTGGGACAATACCGCTTACAAGCACTAAAGAGAATCTGTGATAAAACACTGGAGAATGTCGATTTTATCATTATTCCCACTATACCGACTGCTTACACCCGCCAGCAAATATCCGAGCAACCCATTCAAAGAAATTCTATTCTCGGAACCTACACAAATTTTATGAACTTATTGGACTATTCTGCGACCGCAGTGCCCGTTGGCTTTCTTAGTTCCGGAATTAGCTGGGGAGTCACTTTGTTTAGCCAGAAACATTGCGATATGTCCCTGCTAAGTTTTTCTAATAGTTTACACCAGGCCTGTAATCTCCCATTGGCTGCTACAGGAGAACGCCCGGGAGAGACGTCCAACCAAGACAGCGGCTCTCGCCATTAGCTACACCGGACAAGCTGGTCAAAATTATAGTCTGTGGTACTCATCTCAAAGAGCAACCTCTCAACTGGCAACTCACTGAGCGGGGAGAACAGTTATATCAGAAAACAACAACCAGTCATCAATACCGACTCTATGTTCTCCCCGAGGAGGAGCGCCCCGCTATGGTTCGCGATGAATCAGGAGATGGGCAAGCCATCCAGGTGTAAATATGGCAGTTACCAACCGAATATTTCGGCAGTTTAGTTACTGCAATACCCTCTATGGAAGATGACTTAACTGGCTCTAATCGAAACACTAAGTCCACTCGTCAAATTTACTTAGCCAGGAGGCATTCGTTTTCCTTCCTACCACAAAGAGCTCTTCACTAGATTTTATATCGCCATCCTCCACCCTAACGATTACCCCACCCATTTCAGTTATCAGAGGCTCAGGCAGAAAAGCGAGCAGCCTACAATTTTTTACTAGCTGGCAAAGAACCCCATAATCATTTACAACGACCTGCACCTTGCGAGGATAATTAATTTCTGGCCAGCCATCGCTACCTATCCCACGCTCTTCACCACAGAAGGGTGATATCCTCGGTGCGGCAAATGGATATTGCAAGATATCTGACAGTGAAGCCTTCACCTCAGCCCCCTGCTCCACTATCAAAGAGTGGTCAGGCCCTGCAGCAATACACATTGATACTGAGCCAAGTGGCCGAGCATCCATTGTGGATGACAACTGCCCCAAAACCGCTCCGGTTATCAGGGCCAGGTCTACCTCCCCCCTGGATAACATCTTCAATGCTAAGGCTTCATAGGCCGATGTAAATGACAACCGCCCCCCTGCTTCTTCAGTAATAAATTTGCGGTGGATAAATGTACCCCAGGCTAGTTGCAGCATGGTCGGAGCAGCAATTCGGCACTCCTGATTTACATTTAGCTCGCCAACTTCAGAGCGAATTCTTCTGGCAATCGCCACCATCTCAACCGCCCGACTTTGCAGTCTGAGGCCTGCATTATTGATTTTCAGTTGCTTGCCAACTCGATCAAACAGGCGAGTGCCCAGCTCTCCCTCCAGCCGTTTTAGGGTTTTACTCAATCCGCCTGGGCTCGTATCCAGCCTGTCTGCGGAGCGCTGCAGGTTCTCCGTCGCAGCAATCACTAGGAACTTCTCAAGTGCTTCTATTTCCATAGTGGAATCAAATGTCTCTATTTTTGAATCGATTATTCACTAGAGTACTCTTAGAATCCCCTGCATCCAAGGTCATATCTACACAAAACCGATGAAAAATATTCTTCTCTTTTTCGCTCTGACAATCAGCTTAAGCGTATGCTCCGCACAACCTTTATTAGCACAAAGTGACAATTCGATCGGAATTCATGGCATGGCCCTGTTTACCGTCGGTGAGCAAGTTATTGCCACACATATGCCACTACATGGCGGAAAACACAGTCATCAAGTTATTTTGGAATTGGAGACTGATGACCAGGAGGAGGTGCAAAACCTTCTCAAGCGAGACGAGTTAGTCACATTGCTTCCTGAGGAATTTTCTTTACGCGAACTACGCGAGGGGAAACTCAATGTCTTTAACGCCCAATTGTTTACAGGGCATTTTGAACGAGGAGGAAAACTTGCGCTGCAAGCTGTTACTTTCCGGGTAACCTCTCGACTAATGGACAGTCCCCTTACCCGAACAGAAAATGGGCACTACCAATTAATACTCCTTAAAAATTACACTTTGCTTGTGCATGAAATTGCATCCACCCCCAGCTTCGACCAAATACTGCTGGTCAGCACCGACCATAATTTTTCCAGCGACATTTATAGCAGCAGTTTAAAACCGCTTTCGAAAGATAGCTGGCCAAAAAGCCTAACTAAAGCCGGCATCCACTATAAGGAAGAACTGTATTTTGAAAATCAGGATTTCCAGTAAATGACCAAACCGATACTGATTATCCAACATGAGGAAACTGAGGGCCCGGGGTATATTTATGACTGGGCTACAGAGAAGCGAATACCGCTTTCTATCATTAACCCTCAGAAATCACCACTTCCTCAAAGCGGCTTTAGCGGAGTTATTATCCTTGGTGGGATGATGAACGTTTGCGAGCGCGAAAGGCTCCCCTGGCTTGCCAATGAGATTGCATGGGTGAAAAACTGCATTGAACTCCCGATCCCAATACTGGGCATCTGCCTTGGGGCACAGATTCTTGCATATGCATTGGAAGCGGAGGTCCGCCAACTTCCTCAAGAGGAAATGGGCTGGCTACCTATAAGGTCTACAACAGCACTGAATTTTAATTTAGAGAATGTGTTCCAGGCGCATAGTTATTTCTTTGAAATTCCGGAGGGGGCAAGCTGCTTGGCTGAATCTGATTTGTGCCCTCATCAGGCGTTTATATTCGGCAAAAATGTGTTGGGATTACAATTTCATCTAGAGTGGTCAAAAACGGATGTTGCCAAGTTATTTCCCGAACACTTTAAAATCCACGGCTCCCCAGAGGCGCTTCATCGCAAAGGGCGCGATTTATTATTTCAGCTGCTTGATGCGCACTTCACACAGTTAAATGTGAGTTTTTGATACTATTGATTGGGTGGGCGGAATTGGGGAATTCAGCAGGCTTCATAAACTGAATTTCCCCTAACACTCACAAACCAATTCAACAGCTCATCTATTCAGAGCACTTGATCCTTGACTCAGAGCAAAAACCACTGCGTTGGGTGCAGAGTTCAAGTAATTTCCCCTTCGCCTCAATACGGCTAAAGCCATTTGAATGCATGCCTCCCGCCACTGGATCCTTCATATAACAGGCCCACTTTGGACGCTCCTCTACTAGAGCTGGCGGTACCAGTTCGGGCTGAGCGTCAATACTCGCCTGCAACTCCAAAATCAAGTCCTGAAGCCGATGGACATTTTTTCGTAACTTAACCACTTCTTTTTCTAAGTCACGAACATTTTCAGCTCCAACACCCTGTTTGTGGTCAGAGTGTACTTCTTTACGGAGCTTAACCACCTCTTTCTTTAACTGGCGGACTTCTTCCGCAGTTTGATGATTATCATGTGCAAATACACTAGTGGAGAAAAGAGCAAAGGCAATTAAGAATGGCAAACTACGCATTGGGGTTACTTCCTAATGAATTTTTATTCCAGTAAACATTTTGGGAGGAATATAGCGCAACTAACCTTAACTCAAAATGAATTCTATCGATGGAGATGCTCTATTGACCTGATAAGCGTACCAAATCCATCCATGACTGCCTCTTCACATTATTTAAATCAGAAGGATCTGTTTTAACCAGCAAAAGTGGACAAAATGCATTTGTTTTAGGTCAACAAAAAAGGGCGAACACTGTTCGCCCTCTCTTCCAAAGCCATGGATTTTGGTTACCCGCCAGTAAGGCTCCGCACCATACTGATCATCACACCCGCAGCCACCGCAGAACCGATAACACCGGCTACGTTGGGGCCCATTGCGTGCATCAACAGGAAGTTGTGAGGATTGGACTCGAGTCCCACTTTGTTGGACACCCGCGCGGCCATAGGTACGGCAGAAACACCGGCAGAACCAATCAATGGGTTAATCTTGTGCTTGCTGAATACATTGATCAACTTAGCCATCAACACGCCAGCCGCAGTGCCGATCGCAAACGCCACAATACCCAAAGCCAAAATACCCAGGGTTTTAGGATCGAGGAATTTGTCTGCCGCCAATTTTGAACCAACAGAAAGTCCCAGGAAAATAGTGGTGATATTGATCAGCGCATTCTGAGCAGTGTCTGACAATCGGGAAACGACTCCGCACTCACGCATCAAATTACCAAAGCAGAACATACCCAACAGCGGTGCAGCAGCTGGCAGGAACAGGGCCACCAAAATCAGCAGCAACATCGGGAAGGCAATTTTTTCCCGCTTGCTCACATGGCGCAATTGCACCATTTCAATTTTGCGTTCCTGCTCAGTGGTCAGGGCTCGCATAATCGGCGGCTGAATCATAGGCACTAGCGCCATATACGAATAAGCCGCTACAGCAATAGCCCCCAACAGGTCCGGGGCCAATAGGCTGGAAACATAGATAGCTGTGGGACCATCTGCTCCACCGATAATACCGATCGCAGCGGCATCCGCGATTGAGAAGTCCATGATTCCCGCTACCGAGAGACCCACAGCACCGAGCACCGTGGCAAAGATCCCAAACTGGGCCGCTGCACCGAGGAACAAGGTGCGCGGATTGGCGAGTAGCGGACCAAAGTCGGTCATAGCCCCTACGCCCATAAAAATTACCAACGGCGCAATGCCGGAAGCAATAGCTACGGAATAGAAGTTATACAGCATACCGTTATTGAAACCGGCATCCCGGGCAAACTCAGCTGCTTGTACCTGCACAGCTGCCGGCGCACTGGCCAGAGCTTCCTTTAGCGCGGGTAAAGCTGAAGTACTATCGAGGCCCAGGATCTGGGCCATTTGCGCCAAAACAGTTCCATCTCCCTGGGTAAGGGCTGTCTCTGCGGCTGAGAGTGCCAAATCAGCACCGGGAATATTGGCCAGGATTCCGCCGAAACCGATAGGTACCAAAAGCAGGGGCTCAAAGTTCTTGCGAATGGCCAAAAACAGCAGGCCCAGGCCCACCAAAATCATAATGAACTGGCCCGATGCCATTTGCGCGACACCGGAGGAATGCCAAAGAGTAATCAGATTATCCACGTGTGACTCCTACCTTTGGCTATGCAATAGACAGCAGGGCATCACCCACCGCCACTGAATCGCCTTCTTTTACTGCCACACTGGCGACGTTACCGGCACGAGGGGCACTCACCACAGTTTCCATCTTCATCGCTTCCAGTACTAACACCGCCTGGCCTTCGCTCACCTGATCCCCAGGCTTCACCATTACTTTGAAGATATTTCCAGCGAGAGGCGCATTAACCGGCTCACCTCCGGTAGCAGGCACGGAAGGTGCACTAACTGCAGATGCTGGAGCACCACCGGACACAGGGGCAATATTGGTTAAGTCACCACCATCGGCCACAGTGACGGTATAGCTCTGCCCCTCTACAGTCACGGTGTAAACTTCTTCACCTTTGTCGTTCTTGACTGCAGCACCTTCATTACCAGTAGGTACTGGCTCAAAAGCTTCTGGATTACCACGGTTCTTCAGGAACTTCAGGCCAATCTGCGGGAAGAGTGCATAGGTAAGCACATCGTCGATCTCCCCCTCACCACCGGTCAGGGCCACATCTTGTTCACCCGCTTTCTCTTGAAGCTCCAGGGTTAACTTGTCCAACTCTGGTGCCAACAGGTCTGCCGGGCGGCAGGTAACCGGATTCGCTCCATCCAGTACCCGGACCTGCAGCTCCTGGTTAACTTCAGCAGGTGTCGCACCGTATTCGCCTTTCAAGACGGCGGCAGTCTCTTTGGAGATCGATTTGTAACGCTCTCCAGTCAGGACATTGAGCACCGCCTGGGTACCCACAATCTGGGACGTGGGAGTAACCAGCGGGATACAGCCCAGGTCTTCACGCACCCGAGGGATTTCCTCGAGTACATCATCCAGGCGATCCCCAGCGCCCTGTTCGCGCAGCTGGTTTTCCATATTGGTGAGCATGCCACCAGGTACCTGAGCCACCAGGATGCGGGAATCCACGCCTTTCAAGGAACCCTCAAACTTCGCGTACTTCTTGCGGACATTACGGAAGTAAGCCGCAATTTCTTCCAGCAGGTTAATATCCAGCCCGGTGTCCCGCTCAGTGCCTTCCAAAATGGCCACCAACGCTTCGGTTGGGCTGTGACCATAGGTCATGGACATAGAGCTGATCGCGGTGTCCACGTTGTCGATACCCGCCTCGATACACTTGAGAGCGGTAGCCGTAGATAAACCGGTAGTAGCGTGGCACTGCATATGGATGGGGATGTCCACGGCGGCCTTCAAACGTTTCACCAGCTCGTAGCCCTCATAGGGGCGCAGCAGACCGGCCATGTCCTTGATCGCGATGGAATCCGCTCCCATATCCTCGATCTGGCGCCCCAGATCCACCCACAAGTCCATGGTGTGTACTGGGCTCACGGTATAGGAGATGGTGCCCTGAGCGTGCTTCTCTTGTTTCTTCACCGCAGCCAGTGCAGTTTTCAGGTTGCGCATATCGTTCATCGCGTCGAACACGCGGAACACGTCTACCCCATTGACTGCAGCGCGCTCTACAAACTTCTCAACCACGTCATCCGCATAGTGGCGGTAGCCGAGAATATTCTGTCCCCTGAACAGCATCTGTTGAGGCGTATTCGGCATAGCTTTCTTCAATTCACGAATACGCTCCCAGGGATCTTCGCCGAGATAGCGAATGCAGGAGTCGAAAGTGGCCCCCCCCCAGGACTCCAGGGACCAGAAGCCAACTTTATCGAGCTTCTCAGCAATCGGCAGCATATCGTCCAGTCGCAGTCGGGTAGCGAACAGTGACTGGTGGGCATCGCGCAGGACTACATCGGTAATCCCCAATGGCTTTTTAACCTCAGTCATGGGTTATCTCTCTCGGCAGAAATTATTGGAAATTGTTTGGAAGCGATTGGTGGTTAGCGTCTTTTGCGATGCTGTTCGATCGCCGCTTTAATCACCGCATGTAAATGGGCCTTATCATTCCCTGCGGTTGGGGAAGGCGTGTGGGATACGGGCTCCGCTTCGGGAAAATAGCGGGAGATGATTCTCGACATAATACCGGTACCGATCACCAGCAATAGCAGAAAAGTAAAAACAATTCCCATACCAAACAGGGTGATATCTAGCCCCTGTTGCAAAAGTGTTTCTTGCACTGTTTATTCCCCCTGGCACCAGGCAATAAAACCAGCCATTCCGGACGGTTTCATCTGTCCCCGTAACACTATGAATTTACGTACCTATTTATTCAGGACAGCTGAAACACCCCAATTGATATTTTGTGCATATGTAAAATCTTCGCTCACAATTAAACAAATTTATGTCGTACAACCAATAAACTTGCCCGGGAAAATTTCACTTAGCCCAGCCGTCCCAAATTTCTGCACATCGGAATCTTATTCCCTAGACCGGTAATTTCAACCGCCGCTGCACCTGATCCTCCCCCAAAAAGAGCGGGCACACAGGAAAAAATTCGTTAGTTCCAAAATGCTGATATTTTTCTATTATCAATACAAGTTGCTTTTAAAATCAAACACTTATTGGTTTCAGGGGCAACGGAGGGGTCTAAATTACCACGCCCAATTTTGGTGCGAAACATCAATAGGCTGAGTTTATTTCTCCTACTTTTATATACTGAAGAATGATCGTTTTTGCGCCATTACAATAACTTGCTGATAGAATATGCGCCTTTAGATTTATGATTTACCTCTCAACTGACTTATGACCGACAAGACACCTACCCCAGAACCTACGATTTACCAGGCACCAATGGAGGGGGTAATCGACCATCACGTACGTGCCCTGCTCTCCGCCATTGGAGGGGTCGATATCTGTGTTACAGAGTTTGTTCGTGTCACTAATACTCGCTTGCCTCGCAGAGTATTCACCCGCTTGTGCCCAGAGGTCGACAAAGGAGCAAAGACCCCAAGCGGGATTCCAGTACGGTTACAGCTGTTAGGCGGCAACCCCAATGCAATGGCAATTAATGCAGTAAAAGCAGTTGAGTTCGGTGCTACAGCAATTGATCTCAATTTCGGCTGCCCTGCAAAATCAGTGAATAACAGCGACGGTGGCGCCTGCCTATTGCAAAGCCCTCACAGAGTGGAAGCTATTGTAGGAGCGGTTCGCCGCGCTGTCCCGGAAAACATCCCTGTCACCGCAAAAATCCGACTGGGCTTTAATGATCGCTCTAGCTATATGGATAACGCCCAGGCCGCAGCAGCTGGCGGCGCAAATGAACTGGCAGTACACGCTCGCTCCAAAGTCGATGGCTATAAACCCCCAGCCTACTGGGAATACATCGGTGAAATTCGCCAAAAACTCGAAATCCCAGTCATTGCCAACGGGGATATCTGGACACTTGAGGAATTTCAACGCTGCCGTGAAGTAACCGGATGCCAAGCATTTATGTTTGGTCGCAGCCTGCTAGCCAGGCCAGATTTGGGCAAGCAGATAAAAGCCTACTGCTCAGGTGAGAGCTATACAGCAATGGGCTGGCAAGAGATTATTGAAACTCTTTGGGGTTACTATCAAACCACCAGAGAAGTTTACCCTTCCAAGTATCTGGGCAATCGTATTAAGCAATGGCTCGCTTACTTGAAATTGGCTTTTCCTGAAGCCCAATTGTTCTTTGATAAAATAAAACGTCTCAGGGAGGCAGAAGAGCTTGATAGAGCTTTTTCCGAAGAGCGGAAAATTCAAATAGCATCAATTGAGGCAGCCTAATTTTCCGCACCTCTGCCAGTATCGGAATTGATACTGGCAGCGGAAGTTACCCGCTCAGATCCACTCTCACAGATCCATTTTTGACTGTCGACTCAAGTATGCCGGATTGAAGAATTTTTCCGCTAACTGATGCGCAGTGCTACTTTCGTAGTGAACTCTGGTTTCAGTGGTAGCCTTAATGCTATCAACTAAAACCATCTCCTCCACAAATAGCTCTTCATCCTTTATCCCCGATACAAAATGCGCAACCTTAGCCAACTTTCCAGATTTCAAGTAAAGCTCCGCTTGGATAGGGAAGAGACTCTCACTATCAAGCCACAATGTTATCTTTTGATAGCTGGCTCCTTTGGTTTTTGCCTCCAGCTGAAGTTTGTGGGTCAATTTACCCTTTAGAATTTCACTTGCCTCGAACTGCCCCCGATAGTCCTGGCTCCAAGTCAGAGTGGCTATATCACCAATTGAAGCCTCCCCCAGCAATCTTTGCATCGGTGTAATGCGGATAGGGCGGCGGCTGCGGGGCATCAATAGCCAGTAGTTATCCTGCAGCATCAGCATTTTTTGCCCTTCTTCACCAATACCTTTAAATATCACCAATGATTTTCTCTCAGGGCGAGTATAAACATGGTAGCGATCTTCGCTTTCTAACTCTCCCTGTTTAAAAACCTGGATGTTGGTGACAACTTTTGAAGATGACTCTCCAAGACGATAGGAATCGGCTTTGGCCAACATGCTTTCTACCTGTACAGCGGAAAAATGACTTTCCTTCTCCTCAGTCCCAGCTGAAACAAAGGGAGAGAACATCAGCAACAAACCAATCGCCAAGCTAACTCTGCCTAATCTTAATTTATACATGGACCAATGCCTCAGTAATCGGTTTATTGACACCTTTCCGCGCCGCAAGGAAGGATGAAAAAACACATATCGCAGCTATTGCAACCGAAATCATCCAAGCCAAGTTAATAGAGAAATAAACAGTCAAAGGATACCCCGTTGTTTTTCCCGGAGGTGGCGGCATAGTAATGTCAAACATCATCAATCCAGCGCTTATCAGACCAGCCAAAATAACACCGGCTAAAGAACCCACTACAGCAAGTACTAAAGCCTCCAATATAAACCCTGTTATCAATTCCACTTTGGATGCACCCAATGCGGACAAGGTACCTATTTCCCGTGTTCTCTCTGTTACCGACATTGCCAACGTATTGAAAAGCGAGACAAAGATAACCAGTGCCATAATGATTCCCATCAACCCAAAAATTCGATCATAAAGACTCTTCACTCCCTGATAGAAAAAGGCACGATCCTCCCAAGTTGTAATTTCCAGCTCTGGAACTAACTCGCGTAGCCTTTCCTGCAAGCTCGATGTCTTATCAAGGCTGTAGCCATAAATTGCCATGGTTGAGACCCTGTCACTATCTAAAAGGAACTGCGCAGCCGGAACAGAAATATATACTTGACGCTTATCCATATCTGGAACACCAGTCCCGAAAACTCCCCTAACCTTAAAATCCATTGCATTGAGAGCCCCATGAACGGTAGAGGACATTAAAGTAATATAATCTCCAGGCCTTACATTAAGATTTCTTGCGAGATCCTTACCCAGCATAATCTCAGGATCACTGACATCTTCACGGCTTGATAAAATACCGCCCTCAGTGACATTTAGAAAAGGCCCCTTCACCCGAAATTCACTTGGCAATATCCCCTGACCTAAAAAAATAGAGGACTTGTCACCATTGGAAATTAATCCTTGCAGATAAACTCTAGGCTGCACAGCCTTCACATTTTCCTCAACCAACAAGTTCCTACGTAATTTATTGGCATTATCTAAACCAAGCTGAAGAGGAAAGTCCTCATCAGAAGAGAAATATCCCGGCTGTGTTAGCACCAAATGCCCCTCACTGCGCGCCGCGCTCTCTTTAAGGGATTGATACGTAAATAGGCCAAAACCTCCGGAGGTCATCAAGGCCGTTACCACAATGGAAATAATTGCAACGGCAAGAAAGCTTCTGCGACGATTGCGCAATAAATTTAAAACCGCGACTTTTAAGCGACGCATAGAGCACTCTCCTGCAGAATTACACCATCTTTCAACTCAACAACTCTATCGCAATGACGAGTCATTCGATCATCATGACTGGCAACAATAAAAGCTGTTTTTTGCTCCATTCCTAAATTTTTCATTAACTCAATAATTTGTTGTGCGGTAATACTATCCAAGCTGGCCGTAGGTTCATCGGCAATTACCAATTTGGGCTGGTGCACCAGTGCTCGAGCAATTGCTACTCTCTGCTGTTGTCCACCTGAAAGGCGTTCTGGCCGGTAGTTGGCAAACTGGGACAGTCCGACATGATTCAACATGTCCATAACACGCCGCCTTACTTCACCTTCTTTCATTCCATTCAAAAGAAGTGGAAAGGCTACATTTTCAAAGGCTGTCATTACCGGAACCAAATTAAACTTTTGGAATACAAAACCCAACTGGGTACGACGGATCTTCATTGACTGCCGATGGCTTTTTCTCAGCACCTCGCCGGCAAAACAAACTTCTCCGCTGTAATCATGATCCAGTAGTCCGCAAATATTTAATAGGGTACTTTTACCAGATCCCGATGGTCCGCACAGAGCTACCATAGTGCCTGCCCGAATATCCAGATTCACATCTTTTAGGGCCTGAAGTTGAACCTCACCGGAAGTGTAAGTCTTTTCAATATGAGTGAGCTGTAACATAGATTCACTACCTGTTCGTACTATTAGTCAGAGTTTTTAACATCACCACATGGATTTGATATGCCATGACTCTCAGCCTTTGCTCCCCATAAATTCACTAACTCCTTGTCACCCTCAAGCTCTGCAGCCTGCAATGCGCCACAGTAAATCCAGTGAGTAGCGTCTGGCGGCATATATCCCATGCGTGGATCACCCATCAACTCATGATAAAGTTCAAACCCACGGTCAAAAGAATTAAAGAACTTTGGCACCTTAGTAAAAGTTGTTGCAGCAATCCCTTTGAGCAGCAAGTCTTGAGGCATCCCCTGAGAGGAACGACCAGGGTTATCCATTTCTTCAATTATGGTGAGCGCCTTATCCATACGGGCAATTCCATTCTCTGCATAACTGACCTTTCTCCAGGGCAACCAGCTTTCTTTTGCCATTAGAGTCTCACTAGCCCCCAGGTAAAAAAGTACAATAGGATCAGAAGGGTTATCTTTCTGTAATATCTTAAAAGCCTCATAGGAGTCCTCTATCGCCGCCCCACCCTGCGCTGCCGCTTTTTGGTACAAACCTTCCATTTGTGCGTCCTGGGCAGCAAGGGATGAAACGCTCACCCCAAGATTTAAAACCATTATTACAAGTAACCTTTTCATTACACTTCTCCTTGCTTCTGAATTTCTGATAGATTACCTAGCATCCAGGTATCATTCAGGACAGTGCGATGAACTGTCTTTGGGGAGGATAAGAGGCAGAAACTTATGCTGAATGGCTCTACAGGGTCGATAGGTGGAAAATTACTGCACGCGAAGAGATACAATCATTAAGGCGTCTAAATTTAGGAGAGTGTACCAGTTAGTAAAGACTGCGGAATCGCCAAAATATTGAAGGCTTGCTAACTAAATTGATACTAATAAGATTAGTGCGATGTACATAGAGTGGATACAGATCAAAAGAGCAGCTCCCTTGATCTGTATAAAATATTTAATAAAATTTACAAAGACTAATCCACCATTGCAATATGGGTGATCATTTCACCGACAGACTGCCCCAAATTATTTGTAGCTATAGTACGAACAATAAAAACATCGTTTTCAACATCTAAGAGTTCTACTTTTATATCTACATCTTGTCCTGCCAGCGCTAAGTTGTCCGCACACAAATCCGCAGAGGTAACTATAAAACGAGCACTATCTTCACCTGTCAACCGCCTCAAAAATATACAACATGACTTAATAAGGCTCTGCGAGGCAATAGCAACGGGCAACGCTTTCACCTTATCAAAATGCCCCATGCACATTTCTGGAGTAACTCTACCGATACTTGCCGTCAGAGACATTAGATCAATATTATGGACATTAATATCAATACTTTTGGAGTAAGGGTTAATATCGCTAATAACAGGAGTGATATCATGGATACTATCACTATATATCTTATGGAAAGATCGCTCCCGCATTACATGATATTTCACGTTAAGTCGTGCCGCCACTTCACCAGCAGGGTCTAACAATTCAGCCTCAGCAACCAATTCTCTCTTATTGGTAAATACGGCTTTGGTTCGGGCTAGAAGGTGATCAGGGCGCATATCAGAAACAAAGTTATCATAAGTTTTCAAATCAGCTTTGCGCGCCAGGTAGTAATGCTTGGATCTCACTGGATTGGCCAAAGCGCCAAAACAAGAGCCCAAAATTGCCAAGTGTCGACCAATCTCCGCGACATCCATTAAACTACTTTCATATGTACTTTGACATTGCACAGGCACTTTAGCAACAAGCCAGCCGTCAGCGTCAAAATGTAAAGCCTCTAGCGCAAAGTAGGGAGATTTCACCTCAATTAGATCCTCAACTCCTTCTACAGAAGAAGGATCCAACTTAAAACTATCCAACATAATTATTCCATTAATTATCGGAGAAAATTTACACACAGGTACTCACAGCAGAATACCTGCCATTACAAGAGGAAAATAGATTACGCACTTTCGGGAAGAAGGCAGCATATATACCTTCCCAGCCATTTAAGAAAATGTCCTAAAATAGAAAAACCATAAAGAAAAATCTTAGCCTATTTAACAAGCCAAATGAGCAGAAAATAGACCTTCAGGCAGAATCTCAAGCACCAGGCACAAACAAACTCAAACCCACCAAAATAGTTAATCTACAATTAAAAAACACTCCACCCCTCAAGTCGCGGGCAATTATGCCAATCAAACCCCTAAAGTAAATTACCGACAATTACAAAAACAACCCCCTCAGTTCGCACAAGATTACTAGTCAAATCATATAGCAATAGCATGTAAACATATAAACAAGCGTCCAAATTCAAACCCAAACAGCAACCATCCTAAAATCTTAGCAATTAAAGTCCCATTAAGTTTGAAGCACGGTTTTAATAGTAATTCCATAAATCCAATATCATCTTTAACGCTATAGTCTCTTATCACCCATCCTTTGATCAGCAGCAGTTGGAGCATTTAGATTAAAGATCTCTCGATAACAAACCAACCTGAGTGTCCGACCACCAAAAATAAGGGGGGGGGGGGGGGGGGGGGGGGTAAAGTTACAAAATCTTAGGTAGCAGATATGAATCTCTGACATACATAGCAATTTAAATGAAGGGGTCAATTTAACCCCCCCTAAATTAAGACAAATATAAATTGTTGATCACTACATTATTTTAAACAACGAAGCAGCCCTACGACTTACTGTATATTGACGCCCGTCATCCATCACCACAGATACACCGCCAGTTATTCCACGGCATACTTTTTGAATGCGCTTCACACAGACAATTGTAGAACGGTGGATTTGCCAAAATAAATCTGGCTCCAACTGAGCTAACAACTCCTTTAGTGGGGTTCTAATAATATGCTCACCCTGATCGGAGTAAACCGTCGTATATTTGTCCTCTGCCACAAATGCCGAAACCTCATCGCAGGCAATCAGATGAATATCATCGCCTTTGCTTGCCTTAATCCAGCGAAGGTACTCGGGTCTACTTAAGGAAAGCTGCCTCAGCAACGCCTCAATATCAGGTCCTGACTTTAGGTTACCCTCTTCCCGGTCTCTCAGGCGCTGCCGAATACGATCACATGCTTTTTCCAGCCGCTTGTCATCAATAGGTTTTAGCAGATAGTCGGCTGCCTCATGCTCAAAAGCACTTACAGCATACTCATCATAGGCTGTGATAAATACAACAATAGGACTTGTTTTTAATTTGCTAAGAGCCTCAGCAACAGCCAAACCATCCATTCCAGGCATGCGGATATCGAGAAAAACTACATCAGGCTCCTCTTGTTGGCATAGGGCTAACGCCTCGCGGCCATCACAGGCTTTACCAGCAATCTCAAGCTCAGGAAAAATATCGGCAAGCATTTGGTCAAGATGGTGACGCAATAAAGGCTCATCGTCTGCAATTATGGCACGCATGGAAACTCCAAACGGGCAGTTACCCCGCCCTGATTATTACTTTGAATCAGTAGCTTACCACGCTCTTGGTAAAGGGTAGAAAGTCGCTCCCTAATATTGCTTAGCGCAATCCCATTATGTTTGCTGGGGCTAAGTTTATTAGCTCCAGCAGCGAGCCCCACACCGTTGTCTTCTACCTCAATAACCCACTGGTTTTCTTTCTGTTTCACCCGCAACCTGACCAGTCCACCTTTGGCTGCAGGCTCAATGCCATGAAAAATTGCATTTTCCACTAAGGGTTGTACAAGTAACGGGGGAACAAATGTCTCTAAACTCACACCCCCTGATAAATCAACTTCATACTCTAGCCGTTCCCCCAAGCGTATCTTTTGAATCTCCAAATAGCATTTCAAACTGCTTAACTCATCCTTTAAGGATACCTGGTCGGAACGGGATTTTTTCAAGCTAATTCGCAAGAGGTCACTAAAGTTATCCAGTAGGACTTCTGCCTTTTGAGGATCGTGGCGAATAAGCATTTTCAGATTGGCCAGAGTATTAAATAAAAAATGAGGTTCAATCTGGCTTTGCAATACTTTTAGCTGGCTCTGAGCCAAAGTCTTTTGTTGCTCCATCTTTAACAATTCAGCTTCTTGCCGCTCCCTCTCAAATTGGTAAGCCTGCTCCCGATTAAGATGGACTTGATAAAGAAAAATAGAAAGAAGAATAGCAACGATTAAAAAATCAAGTGCTCGAAAGACTCCATATCCTGATATCCACCACCAAGCATGCAAAGTTCCCAATATAATTGCCACTAAACTCACTACCGCATACTTCAATTTAGAGGGCCAGGCGGGCTTGAAAAACTCCACTACTTGTCTCGTGGATGTCGCTATAAATCCATACACCAAAGAAATCATACCGTGAATCACATAGCTCCCTTCCCAAATTTCCTGAGTGATCACCGCTACCACTATGCAAATTATCAAAGTGCGCAAGTACTCTCTTAACAAGTTCACCATTAACTCCACTCAAAAAACTATCGTCGTACTGAAAGTAAATACGGCCTGGCTTTGAAGCTGCGCAAAAGCAGATTCGTCGCGACCACCAAAGAATCTTGCAGACGCACCAAGTACCCAATCTTCAGTTAACTTCCTCTCACCACCGATAGTTAAAATAAGGCCGCTATCTTCAGGGGTATAGACTAAATCGACTTTAGGATGATATTCATTATTGGAAAGCATCCAATGTAAAAGCAGATTGTGCCTCAAGGCATTATCATTAGAAAAGGCCATCGCAGAGGACCGGCGAAAGCTATCCCATTGCACCCCCTGATTTTGGTACCATTGGCTGTAATCAAATACCTGACCCCACTCATTTTTACCCCAAGAGCGACTATCAAACCAGTACTCCAAAATAATGGAGTGCCCAATACTATTTGCCCAAGTCATTCCTATAAGAGCCTGCCAACCATCATTTGCTTTTTCTTGTTTTGGTATGGCCATCAATTCTGGGGGCAACCAGCGCCAATACTCCTGCTGATAACGCCATTCCGCATGGACCTCCCATTGCTCTCCATAAGTATTAACCCAGCTTCCCCCCAGGTTTACACCTCGTTGATTATCCATATAACCCATCAACTGCCATTCGGCACTCAGTCCCAGCTGATACCAGCGCATGGCCAGCCCTCTTGGGAGGTCTCCCCCAGAGACCTGACTGATACCGGCATCTATCAGCATTAGACTAAACTCTCCGCTCTCAGTGAAACGGCTAGCCGACACTACGCCAACTCCTTCGCTCACTTGAAGTGACACCGGATTCCGCTCAATGGGTAAAAACCAATCCAGGGGGCGATGTCCATAACCAACACCAAAGTCCAGGCGGCGCTTGCCCAGCAACCAATCCCAATCCTGCCAGCTTCCCTGCCAGAAAAGCTCCTCAACTACCAACTCTGAGTCTTCACTGCCACCGCGCTCTGCCTGATGGAATGTAGAGATCTGCCCTTCCCAAGCTTCATACTGTAGAGCCCCCTGTAGTAAAGCTTGCCGAGACACACTTGATTGCCCCTCAAAAAGTGAGCTATTAGAAGCGCGATCATAAGCGGCTGTCATCGCCAGCTCCCACTGTGATTCAAGGGCATCCGCCTGGCTAGTAGCACTACCAATCAGTAGAGATAGCGCCCAAAGAGAATATAGTTTCATAGTTGCCTCCATTCGTGGGAAGCACACTACCAACCTTCCAGGCCCATACCATCGGATTAGACCAGCGGTACTGGAGTCAGATAAATGGCTTTTGACCAAGATTAATGGAGGGGGTTATCCATTAAATAACCCACTGAAAAATTGATCACTTTTTGCGCAACCATCCGAGAATACGGTTATTCTCTACATACCATTGCCCTGGGGGCATGAAAATAAGTCGGTAACGCTCTCGGGAGGGAGAAAATGGACCCGCGTTCTGCTGAATAACCTCCAGGGTAGCATTCTCTATATCTATCATAGAGACGATAGCCACATGGCCATAAGGGTTAAAGAGGGAGGGGTTATAGACAACGATATCGCCAATATCCGGAGGGGTATTACCTTGGTTACGAAACTGCAGCAATCCTCTTTTGGTATTCAAATTTCCATGCTGAACCGTCAGGTCAAAAAAATCTTTAGCGTGACCAAATGTATCCGGCATTTTGTGCCCAAATCGCTCGTAATAATAGCGCTTAACAAACTCAACACACTGGTATCTTAAGCCAAGATTATAACCATCTTCCGAGATGTTACGCTCTTCGACATTATTAACTCCACCATTGTAATAGACCTCTACTCCGTGAAGTGAATCTATAACCTCTCCGATAGAATAAGTGGTATTAAGGTTTAGTCGGGTGACTAATAGATATAACATCAATATCAAAAGCCCTATACAGGCCACAACAGCAATAAACCCACCTTTCCTTCCACCTTCTTTTGTTTTTTTAACGGAAGACAACATCCATGTTCCTCACTAATCGATCCCAATGATAAGTACCCCGATTTCAGCCCCGCCAGTGGAAAAGGCTTATGGAGCTAAGTTCATTCTACGTTCAAATATAGGTCTCATTCCTTTACCCTACCCACTACACCTGCTTAACTTTTTGAACCCTGTCATCAATTACTCAAACGGGGTTCACACTACTTACTGGCGCTAATAGCAATTGATCCAACACCGTCACAACCTGCCAAAAAAGCGATAGCTATTTTGCCTTAGGTGACCCAGAATCCAAATATAGTTATTTAACTAATAATCAGCAGGAACCGGGCCACTGAGCAGCTGTCCATCAATTACAAATCGCTTTGCTCAATTAGATTAAGAAATACTTCGAGTTTGTCATGCCTGATACCTTAAAATTCCTTACAGCATTCAGCTTATCGGTTCTCCTTACAGCTTGTGGAGGAGGTTCCAGCAGTAGTAATTCCAACGATGAGACTACTGAAACCGAAACAAGTACCGACAACGGTGATAACAGTGGTTCTGATGATTCCGATAACGGGAATGAGGATAGTGATGAAGAAACGGGGGGCTACACCTTTAACCCCAGCAATCCCCTAGCATCACTTATCGTAGGGACACAAGAGTATGCCAGTGGCACTCTCACCCTTGAGGATACCGATAGCAATAGCCCCACCTTTCAAGCCAGCAGTGCGGCCGGAAGCTATGGAGATTTCACTCTCTATGAAAGTGGAAACTGGGAATATCAATTAAACACCAATTCCCAGAATTTGAATGATGGTGATTCCGTAGAGGACACAATCTCTTTCCAGCTCACCGATGGTAGCACCCTCTCCGTGGTGTTCTCTATTCAAACCATCGAAGCCACAGAAAGCAGCATTGTCTTTATCTTTATGGACTTCTCAGACGCCTCTGTAGAAGATGATCTAAGCATTACCCAAATTGCAAATATGGCTTTCAATGACACAGATTCTCTTGATAATGCCTACCATGAAAACTCCTTGGGACAACTAAAGTTCAGCCGCCATCTAAGCAATGACACCTCGCTAGATCAATACTGCTACGGTGAAGACAACGATGAGAGCACTTCTATAGACTGCTTTACCTACAACATTGCCGACAGCCAGAATGGTGGTGTACTGAGCATCGAAGATGCGGAATCTCGCTCGGGCAGTGAATATAACGATAGCGGCTATACATGGAGAGATAGGGCAACCAGTTGGATCCAAAGCAATTACGTAGACTCCAACAACCAGCCTGTAGAACTCAATGATTGGCGTCATCGGGTCTACATTTTCCCGGAAGCAGCGGCCAGAGCAGGGCTGGTTGGCACGGGAGTCGCCTCTGTCGGAGGCCGTTGGAGCATGATAATTGCAGATAGTGATCAACTGATTATGGGCCATGAAATTGGGCACAATATTGGCCTGAGCCACGCCGGTAATGACGATAATAATGATGGGGATACCAACGATAGCGGTGAGAGTGAATATGGCAGTGACGGCTCCCTAATGGGCAATGCTTGGCAGTCACGACTCTTTGGAAGCGGTCATCGTGACTATATGGGCTGGTATGACTCATTCCCCGGATACACTGAAACTATTGAGGCGGTCGCAGGCAACACCACTAGCATTGAGTTTCAAGCCATAGAACTTACTGCTGGTGAGCTTAGTGATGATCTTCCTCAGCTCTTAAAGGCCGAAAGCATTGGTAGCAGGAATGGAGAAAACTACTATTACATCGAATACCATGTCGAGCACGACACCCTCAACCCCCGTCCACACCACGAAAATGCGGTAACGGTTCACTATCTTAGCGGCACCAGTAACAACAATGTTACCGCCAACCAGGTAGCCACACTGTCAACTACCGGGGACAGCTTTACTGACTCATCTGCTGGGATCACTATTGAATTCCTATCCACTGACAGCAGCAACAACTCTGCAACTGTTTCTGTAACTTATGATGAATAATTTAATGGGGAGTAAGACCGCAATGAAAAATCTACCCTTAGCCCTACTTCTCGCCCTTTCCTCTTCAGCGATTGCCGAAGAGACCGTAACTGGCGTGTTAGAGGAAGAAATCTCCGAGAACTTTCAAACAGGAGAAGTGGATCACCGCTTCTCCGTAAAAGACGAAACTACCGGTGAGTACTACTTTATCGACGCCAAAGAGGCAAAGAAGAAAGGTATGCAATCTGGTGAGCGAGTACGTATTCATGGAGAACGAGAAAACAAACGGCGTTTTCGTATACGTGAATCTCAACGCCTGGAGTTAAGACGAGAGGGATAACGCCCTTTCTAACTATAATTTTAACTCCTACCTCACAAATTCCGCATAGATCAATTCGGGTGTACAGAACATTATCAGTGCACCCAATTAACGCAACACCAATTAGCCTAACACCTGGCCACCTCAAACCAAGATACATTTTACTGACCACATTATTAAAGTTAATTATTTAAGTCATATAATATCGGCACATCTTTACCATTTAGGTAAGTTACAAACAGATCTATTCAAACTACGCCGATAGAAAACCCGAGTAGGCAAGTCACTCTGCAATTCACAACGCCACTCCCGCCGTCATTTCAAGCTGGGCATATAAGCGCTGTATTATATGCAGTAGAACCTAGCCCCTGGCGCCAAATACATCCATTGTGAAAGTTGACTTTTTACAAAATTCTTAACGTGAACAACTCACCCCTTGTAGATTTCATCTTACCGCACTGAGATTGCAGCAAATAGCTCATCCAAATACCTTTTAGTCAAATATAATACTAAAGGCACTACAGTCTCTTTAATTTTAAATACTAATTACTGCTCTTAAGAAATTAACTCAGAAATAAAACCGACCAGAGCCTCAGGATGAGAAACAGTAAAATTAAAAAGCTCTTTATGGGTAGCATCCCACCTATTCTGTTAATTATTGGCTCCAATAGCCTTGCCAACGATGGCCGCACAGTACTAGTAGAAGCAGCGCAACCCTGGGAGCAAGCTATTAGAACAAAGTTATTTTGCTCTGTATCATCCCCTGCCCTACATCAAATATCTAGTCACTCAGATGCTGAACTTATAGAAATAAAGCCTGTTGGCTCCATTATCAAAGCTGGTGAATTAGTAGCAACCCAGGATGGCTTTTATCTTTCCCAGCAAATGAAGATCATTCGCACCGATATTGAATTAACACAAAGCCAACTTAACTATGCAGAAGAAGAACTAGATAGACTGGAAAAACTTCGCTCAGCCGACATGGTTTCTCAGTCTCATTTAAATAACCTTAAGCTCAATGTGGATACTTATCAATTAACAAAACAAAGACTCGAACAACAGCTAAATACTGCTGAATATCGTTCTAAACGACTACTGCACTACGCAAAAACTGATAGTCAAGTTTTAAGCATAGAAGCTAACCCTGGTGAAAACCTCAATCCAGGACAAAGAATTATGCAATTACTTCCACTAACTGAAAACCAAATTGAATGCAGCCTCCCTGAAGAACATATAAATAAAGAAATACTGCTAAGCAATAGCACCTTTAAAATTAAGGAGCAAAATATTGAACTCAGAAATATCAGCCACATAGTAAACCCAGAAACACAGAACTTTAACCTCTACTTTGAAGTAAACAGACAAAAATTTAAGCCCCTACTGGTTGGGCAGCGATTAGTAATAACTATGTTTACCCCTTTCGCGGATCATACTGAGCAAGAATATATTACTAGAATTCCAAGTGACGCCGTAGTTCTCGAGAATGGGGGACAATATAAAGTTTGGACTCTAGATAACGATCAAAGAGCAATTAGTGCTAGGGTGCAAATAATAGATACTCTCGATAATTATTTTGTCGTACGTTCAAGCATTGCTCCCGGCGATCTTTTGATTGTACTGGGTCACGAAGGGTTGCAACTCAATGAAGCCGTTACTCCTACAAAGAGGGAAAACACATGAAGTCCCTGGAGAAATACAGCTCAATTATCATCTGTTGTACCTTTACCCTAATAATAGCAGGGGTTATAGCCGGGATAAATTTACCAAACGCCCTACTCCCATCCATTAATCGTCCACAAATTGCACTCTCAACCTCCTGGCCAGGAAAGACCGCAGAAGAAATAGAACAAATACTAATTGCTCCGCTAGAGCAGGAACTCTCCAGCCTAAGCCACCTAAAAGAATTGCAAACCAATGTTAATAGTAGCTGGGCTTGGACCGTAATTGACTTCCATTCGGAGGCAAATATGGAGCAAATGTATATTGAGGTACTCTCCAAAATCAACCAAGTACCCAATTGGCCAACACAAGTTCGCACACCGGATGTATTCAATTTTGCAGATGGCGCAGGGGCAACGCTTGGATCCTTTTTCCTATATTCTGAGACGCCAACTAGCGAACTTGAATTAATCGACGCATTTATAAATCATGTAAAGCCAGCCTTTAGCAAAGTTCCTGGTGTACAGTCTATTGAAGAGGCCGGCACACCCACTGCCCAAAGGGTGGATATTGAGTTCGATCCGGAAAAGATGACTCGGTACTCTTTAACCATTAGTGAGATAACCGAAAACCTAAACAATTTAACGGATCGTTCGGGAGGAAATCTAAAAATTGGATCAAAAGATTATGCCCTTCATTTTAAAGGTCAGATCCCAATAGAGGAACTCTCAACGCTACCTATCGCAACACGAGAAAGCCAAATCATTCAACTCTCGGATATTGCTTCGGTAAAAGAGCGTGTAGCTTCAGATTGGTTGTACTTTGCCCTTGAAGGCAATAGATCTCTATACTTCTACCTACGCCCTACCGAAAATGTCAATGTTCTAGAAACCATCGCCCAGCTCAAATCAACAATAGAAGAACTAAATGACGGAGAGTTAAATCGACTGGGGATGAAGCTCGCCATAAGCCGGGATGACTCCACGGGTATTCGGAATTCCCTCAGCCTGGTATACGGAAGCCTCTTGCTGGGATCACTACTCGCCTGCCTGGTTATTTATTGGTTTTTACGTAACCCCAGAACTCTTACCCTAATATTTCTGAGCATTCCCATTTGTATCTCTCTGGTAGTTCTGGGAATGTATCTTGGAAATAGAAGTATGAATGTTGTTTCACTTGCAGGGATTGCACTTTCTATCGGGTTAATGGTCGATGCAGCAATTATTGTCGTAGAAAACATTCAAAGACTGCGCAAGCAAAGTATAAATATTCAGGAAAGTATAACGCGCGGAACCAAAGAAGTTTCGGGCTCATTAGTTTCATCTACAATATCCAGTGTTATAGTATTCCTGCCCATTATTGCTATGCAGTCAGCAACAGGGCAGCTTTTTCAAGACCTGGCCTTCACAATTTCAAGCGCGTTATTAGCATCACTATTGTTTGCTCTACTAATACTACCCTCATTGGCCAGACACTTACTTGGAAAAGCAGCAGTTACTGAGGAGGGATTCAGTAGTATCAAAATCAATAAGGTGCTTGAATGGTGGGTGAAGCTTTCTATCCGTTCTGCAAGCAATCCTAAGCTAGCTTCCACTGTGATTTTGTTAGGATTACCCGTCGCACTCATTGCCACTTTCTTTTCTAGCCCTAACATTGATGTCCTCCCGGACCCTAAACAAAATATGGTCTCTGTTTATATCAACTTTGAAAGTCCTTTATCCTCAGAGACCATAAGAAATAAAATTGGGGAACGGGTCGTAAATAGAATTACAGCTAATAGAGAAGAAATAGAGAACCAAGTTTCAACCTATGGAATAATTTGCAACCCAAATAATTGCAATCTCTATCTATACACAAAAGGGGACTGGGATTTTGAAGAACTAAAGAGTTGGCTAAATGAAAAAGCTCTCTTTGGACTAATCGGGACTCGAATACATTTCAGACAAGGTGGTTTACTAAGGTTTGCCCTGCCCAATAACCGTATTAGCCAGTTAGATATCAAAGGGGCAGAGCTATCTCGACTACAGATGGCAGGGAGTGAGCTGATGAGTCATTTACGCTTAGAGTTTCCAGAAGCGCAAATTCAAGAAGGTAGCGCACTTCAAAATAGAGCGGTTCGTATTGAATTTCAACCCAAACTAGTACAATTAGCTCGTTTAGGTATTACGATATCGGAATTAAATCATCATATGATGGCTTTAACCGATGGAATATATATTGGGCATTTCTATACAGGGACCAACACTCTTCCTTTTTACTTTAAAGCAAGAGAACCGCAAAACCTTGAGATGCTCCTAAATACAGAGATACTGATTAACAATCATGGCTTTATTCCTCTACGAGAATTGACTGACGCCAAAATCACTCAAGCGCCAGCCAGTATACTTCGTGTTGGCCAGGAAGTGAGTGCATCAATAAACTTGACTCCTCCCGAAGGCGTTGCTATGAAGTCTTTTGTCGAGGATGTTGATCAATCTGTAAAAGAGTTTTTATCAGAAAGTTCCTACAATGATCTTCATACACAGTTTAGAGGTAGCGCCAATGAACTCAACCTGTTCCTCAGTGAATTCCTAAAGATTTTTGCAGCAGCTATTGCAGTATTGGCCTTATTATTGTATTTCGCCCAAAGGTCCGCAAAGTTAGCAGCAGCAGTACTCTGTGCTGTACCCTTATCTTTCGCTGGCGGAATGATAAGCTTACAAGTTTTAAATCTGTTTACTCCCCAAAGCCTGGATGTAATAACCATGATCGGCTTTGTAATCTTAATGGGGCTGGTAGTTAATAATGCGATACTATTGGTCAACCAATTTCATAAGTCATTGCAAAACGGAGCCAATCAATTAGAGGCGATATATATGGCTGCCAGCTTGCGTGTCCGCCCCATTATGCTTACAACAATTACCTGTATCTTTGGCAATATCCCTTTAGTGCTTAACCCCGGAAGTAGCGCAGCGATCTATCGCGGCCTAGCCACTGTCATTACAGGTGGAATGGTTTCTAGCGCCTTATTCGTCTTAGTTTTTATGTCCGCCCTACTTTCAACGAGTTTGTTTCGCACTATCACACCCGCCGCCACTCATAACCGCGACTTAAAACTCCCAGAAGCCACCACTGCATAATATCCAACAGGTGGCCTTAATTTATTCACGCCATACAGATAACAGAATCAAACTACCGGTATGGGCGTGAATATTTTCCTCGAAGGGCACTTTACGACGCTGTCTACCACCTATTCTAACAATTTAATTTGCTATAGTTTTATAGGTCAGTTAACCAATACGGAGAGAATTGGTTGAATCACCTCTTATAGACTGGCAAGGAATCAAGGATGAAGCCTCTAAAATATTTACTTTTGAGTATTCCATTTACACTGCCACTTATCAGCGAAGCCGCTTGGACAGAGAGGGCGCAAATTTACTACTTAAAAGTACACTCGAACGGTGTAGATGTCAGACTTAGAGGATTTGTCAATCCAGAGACAGAGGTGAGCTGCGTGAGCAAAAACACCTTTTTTCTTATTAATGACGACTCTACCATATACAATACCAAGGTATCTTTTCTACTTTCCGCCTATATGTCCCAGAAAACTGTAAAGTTCAGTTATTACGAATGTGAAGATGATAGGATTCGCTTAGGCTCAATCCGTTTTCATGATGAATAGCAGAATCTCATATGATTGACTGACCCTTTATAATTTGGGCCAGTCAATTCTTATCAATATCAATCTAGAAAATATCCGGATCATCTATCAAACTTGCATTTTCCAACCCATAGTACTCGATCACCCAAGCATAACTCTGGTAAATTTCATAACGAGTCGGATAGGCCCGCCCTACTTCATCCCAGCGCTTCCGCGCATTGGAATAGCTGGAACCTTTGATAACTCCTTTCAACTCGAACTCATCACCATTATGGGGATTCATGACCGTTGTGGTATAGGGAACTTCAACCTCGCTATTTTCCACCATCATCCGCGCCATCATCAATCCATAGGCGGGTACATTAGATGGCATGGCATCTTTAACAGTTTCCTGGTTGCTTTTGGTCGATGTTTCCCCAACGGTCGTTGAAACACTAAAAGTCTCAGAAAAACTGAATGTAATGGAACCACTATTTTCAACAGTACCGGGAACACCGACTTTGTAACCCTCGGTCAAGCTAACTCCAGCAGTAACCGAAATCCCCATAGTATTAGTCCAGGTATCTGTTTCACTCTTCCCGTCGGTATACCAGACTTCTGTACTATCGTTTTGGGCAATACTGCCGGAGTTCTCAAGCAATCTCTCACCAAAGAATGTCCTGGTATTGTTGGGAGTTTCCACAATCTGATCCCAATGAATCTCTACTCCAGATTCCACCAACTCCAAACGATCCGCAACGCAAGGGTAAATACTCCAAACTTTACTATCACTCGCAGTACCAGCAAATCCAACTACTGACCGGGTTTCAATACTTAGATGGTATTCCTCCCACTTGTACCAGCCATTATTACCTCCAAAGGTAATATCACGGGTTGAGTTATCAGCCATGTCTTTCAAGTAGACTCGAATCCTGGAAATATTGCCATCGCGCTTTTTATAGAAGCGCCAACCTTGAATATATTCGGTAGCACCAAGCAACTTTCGATATCCGGAGATAGTGGTTTTACCAACCTCCTCATCTCCTGCATATAAGTATTCGAGCTTTAACCCTTTGATTCTCTCATCACCGCTAAAACTGGTTATAGCGGTGATCTTGTCTCCAGGGATTCGGGTGGTAACATAGCTATCGCACATATCGAAATCGCTACCATTCCCACTCTTACCATACTGAAATATTGTATCGTACCTTAGGGTCCCACCATTATCTGATGTATTAAAGTACTGATCCAAAATATTTTCTGTTGCACTAATCTGCACAGAAGCCAATAAACCTAACATCGCTGTGACGAAATACTTCATAGTCAACACCTTCTTTATAAGATTATTCTTTTAAACGGATACAACTATCTGAGTACAACCTTTTGTCAACTTCGTCCGTGTCCAACCCTCCTGTATTGCCTTTATTGTTTAAGTTTTCCATCCTGTGGGGTGAAAAATAGAAGTAATCTGACTTCGCGCTACCAGAACGAACCAACCACCAACGCAGTAACCACAAGCAGTAGCACAGACTGAACTCGATAGTTTTTCCATAGTGGCTGTGCTTTCAGGGATACGGTCTCAGTGTCAAAATCGCTTTTAGACCAAGTGAAAGATTTGGCTTCTTCGCTAATCTCAGTAGGATAAAGCAGGCTGGCAATCACCAATACCAGTGAACAGAAGACAAATAAAATTGGAGCAATATAGAGGAAATGTAAGTTTGTCCAGTCGAAGACTTCATTGACAAAAAAGAGGCCAACACCGCCCAAGGTGCCTAACAGCAAAGTAGCTATAGCTCCCTTGGAGTTAGCACCACGCCAAAAGAATCCGATCAGGAAAAGTGCCAGTACAGGGGGAACTGCATAGGAAAGTACCTTCTGCAGATACTGGAATAAGGAACCAAAACTCTCAATTTGTGGTGCCCAAAGTACGGCAAGTATCATAAAGATAAAGGTGACCAGCTGACCTACACGCATTAACTGGTGCTGGTTTAGGCCCGGAAAAAACTTCCGCACAAAGTCCATGGTCACCAGCGTGGAAGCTGAATTAAGCGTGGAATCAATTTGCGACATTAGTGCAGCAACAAAACCTGCCAACACTAGCCCCAGGATACCAACAGGCAACAGCTCAAATAACAGAGTGGGATAAACCATATCTGCGCGCTCTAGCTCGGGGAAAATAACAATCGCCATAGTGCCAGGCAGAACCATGATAAACAGCACGGGAAGTTTGAGCAGACCGGCAAATAAGGCTCCCCAGCGGCCGTGATTAACATCTTTTGCACTGAGTACCCTTTGCACCATAAATTGGTTAGTACACCAGAAATAAAAGCCCAGCAAAGTGACTCCCGTAATTAGCCCCAACCAGGGTACGCTCGAATCACCAATGGGCCGTATCAGACTCAATTGTTCCGCCGAGACCTGGGATACAACATTTTCCCAACCTCCTGCGCGATCCAGGGCAAAAATACTGATCAGGATTGAACCAAATATCAGCAGCAGCGCCTGAATGGTGTCGGTATAAATAACGGCCGCCAAACCTCCACAGATGGTGTAGATACCCGCGATCACCGCCAAAATTGAAATCGTGGTCCAAATTGGTAATTCAGGAAATATCAATTTCATTACCAGGGCCCCTGCATAGAGGCTACCTGCAGTATCAACCACAATATTCAGGAAAATAGTCAATCCCGAAAAATAAGTGCGCGCGGTGCTGTTAAAGCGACGCTCAAGCATTTCCGGCATCGTGTAAATTCGCGAGCGAAGAATTGTCGGCAGATAGAAAACGGCAAAGAAAACCAGGATAACCGCCGCCATCCACTCATAGTTGAAGACCGCTATGCCAGTGCTGTAAGCATCTCCGGCCAAGCCGATCAAAGTGGTACTCGATATATTGGAAGCGAACAGGGATAAGCCAATCAAGGGCCATACCATTTTCCTCCCAGCCAGGAAGTAGTCCTCTGCAGTATCGTGGCGGCGACTTAGGAAGAGCCCAAGGGCGATGGTGAAAACGAAATAGACGACCAGAATGGTCGCATCGACTGGGTGGAGACCAAAATCGACCGGCATAACTTCCTCGTTCACTGCTAGCAGCGTATTTTTAGAATGATTTGCTTGAACTTGGCCAAAAATTAAATCACAGTGATTTAATTAAGTAAAGCCAAGCTTCAACAAACAAAAAAAATTATATTAATCAATAGGTTATATAAACTCTGATCTTAGTACCAACGAAGTCAATAGACTAAGCAAAGGCTTTAAAGTTACACTTTTAACAATAGAACCGGGCAATCAGTGGCCGGATCAGATCACGTTTCATCTCAGGGGGCACGGATGGGTAAAGGTAGCAATTCCAGTGGTTTACGCCGTTATAACGAGCGAGTGGTGCTTACGACCCTGCGGAAGACTGGCGCAGCCTCCAAGTCCGACCTAGCGCGCCAAACTGACCTCACCGCTCAGGCGGTTACCCGGATTGTCGATGATTTGGAAAGCGCAGGGCTGGTAATGCGAGAGGGGCGCCGACTGGGCGGCAAAGGCCAACCCTCGATTATGTACGTTATTAACCCTACTGGTGCTTACTCTGTCGGTATCAAGGTGGGACGGCGCAATATCGAGCTGCTACTAATGGATTTTGGTGGCACAGTACTAAAAAAGATTTGCCACGAATTTGAATTCCCGGAGCCCAAATTTTTATTGGCAAAAATTGAATCGGGCCTCCAGGCACTTACTGATACCCTACCCACTAAAGACAGAGAGAAACTAGTGGGCGTTGGTATCGCTATGCCCTGGTTTATCGGCGCTTGGACCGAAGAGCTCAATATGAGTGAAGAACTTGCCGCCCAGTGGCAGGAAATTAATTTTGCTGAAGAAGTTGCTCAGCGCACACATCTGCCGGTCTTCTTCGAGAACGACTGTTCCGCTGCTGCTGTTGCCGAATTGCAGTTTGGCAATGGCCAAGACATATCCAATTTTCTCTACGTTTATATCGGGACCTTTATCGGTGGAGGCCTGGTATTAAATGGCAGCCTGGAAACCGGCGTCCATGGCAATGCGGGCAACCTGGTTTCCCTGCCAGTGCCCCCCTCAAAACTTAGCAGCACCCCTGAAAATCAAGGAGCATTTGAGCTACTCCTCAATCGCGCTTCACTATTTGGGCTGCGCAGACATTTACGAGAGTGCGGCATCGAAATTACCAGCACTTCCGAACTTGAAACGGTAATGGACCAGGCCCGCCCTCAGATCCAGGAGTGGCTGGACGACTGTGCAGATGCGCTGGTTTATGCATTTCTATCGGCAATCAGCGTACTGGACCTGGAGGCTATTATTGTCGATGCGCATTTACCCCGCTTTTTATTAGACGAACTGGTCGAAATGATTTCTCGCAGGATAAAGCAGGTGGCGCCTTCAGGTGTATTTGCGCCCAAAATTGTCAGTGGAAAAATTGGAGTCGACGCCATCGCCACAGGCGGTGCGATTCTGCCTTTTTACTCAATTTTTGCACCGGATAAAACAGTTCTATTAAAGGGCGGCATACCAGGAAGAATATCTACCTGATTGCGCCTTAATTGGAACCCCAGAAAAGCATAAAAATAACTCTGGGCTCCTTAAGAATAATCAAAGCAATAACTCACCGGAAAATTTCCAATCAGCACCAATGAGGTAAATATCATGGCATTTAATCTCGATAATAAATGGGTATGGGATTTTTGGTTCGCGCAGGACGGCGACCAGTACCATGTATTTTACCTTCAAGCCGATAAATCACTGGGCGATCCTGAGCTGCGCCATTGGAATGTATCTGTCGGTCATGCCGTTTCTACGGACCTTATTCATTGGACAACGCTCCAGGATGCATTAAAACCCTCACCTCGAACTGCAACCGCCAGTGAGGAGGCTGCAGACTCTTACACTACCTGGACCGGCTGTGTACACAGAGAAGGCGATACCTGGTATATGTTTTATACCGGTACTAAATATTCGGAGAAAGGCCTGGTTCAGCGGGTCTGCCTGGCAACTTCCAAGGACTTATTACACTGGGAAAAACACCCCAACAACCCTCTGGTGGAATTAGATCCCAATTTCTACGATGGCCTGAACCTTGAGTATTGGCACGATGCATCCTGGCGTGACCCATGGATCGTTAAGGACCCCTCGCAGAATCTCTACCATATGTATGTCACTGCGCGCTGTAACCAGGGCAGCCCAGATGGGCGTGGCGCAGTTGGCTATGCCAGTTCAACGGACTTAATTCACTGGAAAGTGGGGCAACCGGTACTGGCTCCCGGCTGGTATGGCGAAATGGAAGTACCGCAAATTGAATACATCCATGGCCGCTACTACTTATTCTGCTCAGTATCGACAAAGTTCCACAGCGCTGCCCATCGACAATCCATGCAGGGTACACCACTGACTGGCACAAAATATTTTATCGCCGATGATCTGAATGGCCCATACGAAGTGGTTGGAGATGGCTTTATCGGCGCAGACCAGCAGGGATCACTCTATTCCGGCCGGGTTATCCAGGGGCCGGACCAACATTGGTATCTGCTGGCTTTTAATAGGGACGATGCCGAGGGCAACTTTATCGGCGGTATCTGCGACCCCAAACGCATCGAGTTTATGGACGATGGACAACTGGAATTGGCCAAAGACTAGCAGGCAGGAATCGCAACCAAATCCTTAGGTAGATGCTCACCAGAAGCATCTACTGCCCCGTATCCCCTTCTCCCGCAACCAGTGCTACTTAGAAAGACAAGCAGCGCTGTCACCAGAAGCAAAGATCGTTACCGCGAAAATCACTGCTTCCCCTTGGTTTACTTATCTATTTGCTGATTCCACTTCGTAAATTCCACAAATTTTCGTATTGCCTTTATTAAATCACAGTGATTTAATAAATGTGTTCGCGGGGAGAGATCCCACCCATGCGGTAACAGGAAGAGAGTCTCGAGCCCGCAGAGAACGGGCCGTGAAAAATCTAATAACCATAAGAGATGATTGAGGAGAGCGCCGTGATTGCAGAGGGCTTCCAAGCAGGTTCAGAGACACAGAAACACTTTAAACCACACTCCATAGCCCTGGCAGTTGCCATGGCCTCCAGCGTTGCGGTACCGGCAACAGCTGAGGAAATGCCGGAAATTGAAGAGGTGATGGTTACCGCAACCGCCCGACCGGTTACCAAGATGGAATCCAGCGTATCCGTTAGTGCACTGGACACAGAGGAAATGGCGAAGTACGCCCCGCGCTCTACCGCAGAGCTGTTCCGCAGCTTACCCGGTATTCGGGCGGAATCCTCCGGTGGCGGCGGCAATGCAAATATCACCGTTAGAGGTATTCCCCTGGCAACTGGCGGCTCCAAATATATGCAAATCCAGGAAGACGGATTGCCTGTATTAGAATACGGCGATATTAATTTCGGTAACACTGACAACTTTGTTCGCACCGACTCCTCTCTCGCACGTATAGAAAGCGTACGCGGCGGCTCTGCCTCCACCTTTGCCAGCAATTCCCCTGGCGGTGTGATCAATATGATCAGCAATACCGGCGAAGAAGAGGGTGGTAATGTAGGACTTTCGTTTGGTGCGGACTACGATGAATCCCGCCTGGACTTTGGCTATGGCCACCACTTGAATGATTCTTTGCGATTCTATGTCGGCGGATTTTTAAGAGAGGGGGAAGGCATCCGCGAGACCGGCTTTGATGGGGATTCCGGCGGCCAACTCAAGGCCAACCTCACCAAAGAGTTTGATAACGGTTATGTCCGCCTCTATTACAAACATCTCGATGACCGGGTAACAACTTATCTTCCTGGCCCTGTAACCTATAAAGGCGATGGTGAATTCGGCACGGTTGCCAACTTCGATGCCAGCAGCCAAACCCTGCATTCCGATAATTATCGATACATTTCCACTTTTGATGCCTACGGCAATCCGGTAACCCGCGACTTATCCGACGGTATCGAATCACTGGTGGAAGCCTATGGCTTTGAAACCAAATTCGAATTTAATGATGGCTGGACTGTTACCGACAAATTCAGAATTTCTGATGTTAGCGGCAGCTTTATTTCCCCCTTTACCGATACTTTCGGCGATTACGGACCACAATCCACACAGGATATGGCTGATACCATTTGTGCAAATGCCGTAGGCAGTAACGGAGAGGCCATAGACTGTAGCGCCGGCACAACGGTGACTTATGCCAATGGTGAAGAAGCCGAAGGCCTCGCCTATGTCGACCTGCTCTTTGATACAGAAATACACGATTTGGGTCTGATAGTTAACGACTTTAAAGTCGATAAATTAATTGGCGATAATATTGTTGTTTCCGGTGGATTCTATTACTCCAACCAAAATATCAAAACCAGCTGGAACAGTTGGAATGCCCTAATTCAAACTGTTGACGGCAGCAATTCTGAAAACCTCACCATAACTGCCAATGCCAACGGAGATGTACTGGTAGATGATGGGGTCTGGTCTGCAAGCTTTCTTTCCTGGGCCTGGGACCTGGAATATGAAACTTATGCACCCTATATGAATGTGGCGATCGACATCGGCAACTTTACCTTCGATGTCAGTGCCCGCCACGATATGGTCAATGCCAAAGGCTCCCTGGTTTCCAGCTGCTGCGGTGGTGATACAGACTACGATCTGAATGGCGATGGTATTATCAGCGACATGGAAAGTGCTAGCGCTTCTGATGCCTTTGGATTCACCGGCGGCGTCATCACAATGGCCAATGGATCCACCCAGCTCGTTGACTACGATGCAGACAACACCTCTTTCTCTCTCGGTGGAAATTATATTCTCAACGACAGCATGGCTATTTTTGCCCGCTACAGCGAGGGTGGTCGAGCAATTGCCGATCGGCTTCTACAAATTAGCGGCGCCCTCAACAGTGACGGAAGCCTAACCGACACCACCGATGGCTTCGACTCTGTGGACCAGCTGGAAATTGGATACAAACTCTCAACCGGCGATCTGGATTTCTTTGCAACTTACTTCAATACGGTCACTGAAGAGACCAATGCAGAAATCACTAGCGGCTTAACATTTGTACGCGAGTATGAAGCCCAAGGTATCGAGCTGGAAGCGGCCTACAGTTATGGAGACTTTTCCGTAAATGGAAACCTCACCTGGACCGACGCCGAAATTTCAAAAGATGCCAACGACAATTCTGTCGTAGGTAATACGCCGCGCCGCCAAGCTGATTTCATTTACACAATTACACCGCAATATGACTTTGGCGATGACTTTACATTTGGTGCAAGCCTCCAAGGGTCTACAGAATATTTTGTTTCTGACTCCAACCAGTTGAAACAGGAAGGTTATGTCCTGGTCAATCTGTTTGGTTCTTATTACCTGACAGAAGACCTTACCGTTTCCTTTAATGTAAACAACCTCACCGATGAATTTGTTGTTACCGAAGTTGAAGAGTCTTACGCAGAAGTTGGAGACATAGTACGCGGACGGGCTATCAGTGGCCGCTCCACCAGCGTCAGTTTCAATTACGCTTTTTGATCGTTGTTCTTCCCTACTCTAGTAAGTGGTTTGCAGTTCTGCCCATAGCTTTGCAAACCCCGAGCGTCTGGCCCCCACCGGCGCTCGGTTTTTTTCTTTCAGAAACAATATAACCAGCTATAAACTATCAGTAGTGTAATTTCAGCAACCATCAACTGATAATACAAATAACTTATGTAACCCGGGGAGCGGATTAGGATGGAAATGCAAGGCAATGCGGTAGATACCTTGCTCGGCGGAATTGAAGCCGGTGGTACCAAATTTAACTGTGTGGTAGCCGCTGGGATTAATGACATCCGTGAGCGAGCCAGCTTCCCAACCACCGATCCAGAACATACGTTATCCAAGGTCGCTCAGTTTTTTCACGAAAGCAGTCAGCGCCACGGCACTGTTTCTGCGCTGGGCATAGCCAGCTTTGGCCCGGTAAACCTGGACCCAGAATCCGCCTACTATGGCTATATCACCCAAACACCTAAAGCTGGCTGGTCCAATACCAATATGGCTGGCTACTTCAGCCAAGCCCTGTCGGTACCAGTTGCTTTCGATACAGATGTTAATGGCGCCGCCCTTGGAGAGCACCTCTGCGGCGCCGCTACAGATGTAAAGAACTTTGTCTACGTCACCATCGGTACCGGTATAGGCGCCGGCATTATGATCGACGGGCAGCTCATCAATGGATCTATGCACCCGGAAATTGGGCATATGTTGATGCCTAGAGACAGCCAAAAGGATTCTTTTAAAGGCAACTGCCCATTTCATAACAACTGCCTTGAAGGACTGGCCTCAGGTCCTGCGATAGAGGAGCGTTGGGGGCTGCGTGGCCAACACCTCGAACAACACCACCCGGCCTGGGACCTGGAGGCGGAGTACCTGGCCACTATGTGTGTCAACCTTACCAGCTGCTACTCACCACAGCGGATCATACTGGGGGGTGGAGTGATGATACAGGCGCACCTATTCAATCGCATAAGACAAAAATTCCTAGCCTTAGCCGGTGGTTACTTTCCCCAAGTCTCAGAAAGTAATATTGAACGGTATATCGTTGCACCAAAACTGGTGGGAAGATCCGGTGAAGTCGGCTCTCTGCGGATGGCCCAGCACCTATACAACACTAAAAACGTCATTGCCTAAACCAGGGAGGGGACATCCCCTTCCCGCCCATCTTCTTCTCAGTGGGCGTGGTTCCCACGTGTAATATCCCTATTTCTGTGATTATGACCACTTCTTGAGCAAAAACTTGCTATGCAGAGTGATTCCTGCGGCAGTAACCCCCTCCCCAGCTAGCGATTCCCTTTATCTATCTGTTAGGCTTCCATATAGATACCTCTAGTAAGCAGGGCGATAACAGGTAAGTTTCAGCGCCCCTCAGGGATAGCAATGAAAATAATTAGATTATTAGTGATAGGTATTCTTAGTGCCTGTTGCCAGCTGGCAGCAGCCGGCAGTGCCGAACCCACAACTTTCACCCGCCCAGGGATACTGTCATACAACTTTTACTCTGATTTACTAGAGCGTGAGTACGTTATTGACATAATGCTGCCTCTCTCGTACACCCCGGAAAACACCGAACGCTATCCAGTCATTTATATGACCGATGGCTTTCTACATTTCCCTATGACAGCCCCTAACCTTCTTCAGGAACAGGTTCCCGATGAGTTTGGCAATGTCAAAATGCCCCCTGTAATTTTGGTAGGTATCTCCCACGCTTTTGGCAGTCCGAATTTCGTCCAGCGAGTAATGGATTTCACCCCCGTGCCTGGTGTGATCAAAGGTGCCGAACTAGGTGGAGGCGCCGATCACTTTCTTGAGTTTATCGAAGAGGAACTTAAACCCTTTATCAATAATAATTTTAAAGGTAACGAAGAAGACGAAACCCTAGTGGGCCATTCCCTGGGTGGGCTTCTGGCTCTCCATGCACTTTTTAACCACACCAATAGCTTTGACCGATATGTCATTGGAAGCCCCAGTATTTGGTGGGCTGACAAGCAAATTTTAGATAGTGAATTGGCCTATGCAGAACGCAATGCCGATTTGGGAAAAAGCGTGTATTTATTTATTGGTGGAGAGGAGACTTGCAGTGAAATCGACTCAGTTTGCGCAGTAAAAGACTTCTCTCAACTAATAAAAAGACTAAAGTCTCGTAACTACAATAACCTTACCTTAAGAAAACGTGTATTTGATAACGAGAATCACGGTAGTGTTGTTAATCCAGGCTATGATCGAGGGATAGAGAAGGCCTTTAAAGCAAAACTTCTTCCCAGGAAATACTCGTTTTAAATCATATATCCACACTCACCTAAAGGTAGAATTTAGATTGACACTAAAATGTATCAAACGCCAAACTCTCAAACATACGAAACAATTTGTACTGTTCACGCTGCAAAAATACTGATGGTGACTCATTACATGAATAAGCCTCCAACACATGATTTACACCACCCAGAAGACATTTTAACGTATAAGGCTCCTCATTAAGAATACGATATAGAACTGTAGATATCTCATTTAAGCTCATACAATATTCGCCCATTCCAACACTTGCAGCCTCCAACACCTCTGAAAGTAAAGGCAAAAGCTCTTCAGATCTCTCTACTAAGCTTACCCTAAGGTAATGCATGACATCATCAAGAATTACAAACGGAAATTTCTTCAAGTATTCATCACAACAATGAAATAAAAATAAGCGAGCCTCTCTATCATCAAGGTATACAAAGTTTTTAGCTAAAGCAACCTCAAGATCCGTGTTGTCAAGCCAATTTTTCAAAACAAACTACTCAGAAAAGAGATAAAACGATTGGCAATTAACTTTCAATAACTCTAAGGATCCCTTCTCCAATCCAGAAAAAGAAAGCGATGATAGCAGAAAGCACTAAACTTAAAATCACAGCACTTAATAAGACAGGGAAACCATAGATATATTGACCATTAGATGACACAATATCAAAACCAAGCGCTCCCAATAGACCCATAAATATCAAGAAACTACCAATAGTGAAGAAACAAGATAAGAAACAGCGCTTATAACTAAACACATCTCTCTTATAGGCATCCGCAGACTCGGAAGAACCAGATAAAATTTCAATTTTTCTCCTGAGCTGCACTACGACCTTTTCCTTCCTTATAAGCTCATCTCGGAGCTCTTTATACAGCGCTCTATTCTTCGCCTTATCAATACAGGCAATCGCATCACACAGCTCATTAATCGTATATGCTTCTATTCTTTTCATATTCCCTATACCTACTACCGCAACAAAAAAGAAAGTGGAGCACATGCTCACCATCAAAAATAAAACACGCTCTATATTTAAGCAAGTTGATTAATGGCAAGCAAAGCCAACAAGTACTTTGGTGCAATCTTCAAAACCATCTTAAATAAATTGTCTCAGCACAGTTTCAGCACTTAAAACCGCTTACCTCCACTTCTCCAGCATTCATAACAACTGTAACTTAAGCCAGTAAAAAATTTCTATATCCACCCTATTTATACCCCCCCAACTAAACAGACATTTAATTGAATTAATAATCTTACAAGGAACAGCCTCTCTTTATATTACACCTAAAATAATTTAACCTTTAGCACAAACACCTTAATATAAAGATTCATGATTGCTGGATGATTTATCAACTGACCTAGACTAGCAAGTTCATTGCGGCATCATTCATCCATTATCCCCTGAGTCAGAAAGAAAACTGGATTGGTTCTAATTAGGCCACTCGCCTTGTTGATACCCACAAAAAGACTTATAAGCTTTTCTTTTATGTCACCATCTATAATTCCACTAAAGTAACACTCAAAGGAACTACCACTAGTACAATCTACGCGATACTCTCTCAATCTAGTATCACGCCTCAATAGTAGGCTCATCGGCGACGACTATCTCCAACATTTTTGCAATTGCATTCTAAGATTGTTTATTTTACACATATTAAAAATAAAGCTTGTTCACTTTGGTTCAAGTAACAATAGCCACTCCGCACTTTCCTTTTGATAGATATAGATACCATCTCCATTAGCAAATACCACTTTGACAGTATATTCTATCGCCCTAAATCCAAAGCGTTTGTAGATTAAGCGGAAGTGTAACTATATAAGAAAAGAGTGGGTACCCCCCCACTCTTAAACTAAGCATTAGTCTAACGACGCAAATACTCCTCTCGGGTTTTACGCATATTAACTACATGACTCCTGCTTAATCGGTCATGAATCAAGTTGCCCCCGAGAAAACAGTTGATAAACCAACCGATCTTCCCAAGCGCCAAACATAAAACAAAACTAACAACCCGCCATAAACCATGCCCATATCCAATGCGCTTGAAATTACGGTTAGTAACGCGATACCCCATTAAGTATTTACCCGGAGTACCCTGGAATCTAGAACTGTCCAATATCCAAGCAAAGAACAAGTACGCAATAATACAAATTCCGCCTGCCTGAAGAGTTGCCTCACTTTCGGGTCTATCGAGAGCGGCCATAAAAACAATTGAAGTTGGAAAGCCAATAACAACATAAAGTAGTAATAGATCCAGAACAACAGCTATACCTCTGGCCAATAAATGGCCAAAATAATACTGCTCGTAGTTCTCGACCAACTCCTCACTATTGGCCCTTATGACTTCGCGCCCTCCGCGAAGCCCCTGTAGTGGATCGATCTCAGACTCATGATTTTCCATAATTCCGAACAAGCTATCGCATAGTTTTTCATCCAACGATTGGTATAGGTAGGGTGCGTTTCCCCTCCAATCAAACAAACTATCGCAGTACTGTAGGACGTTTACGGAAACCAACCTTTGGGACTTTCTTTCCCCCTCCTTTTCTTGACCGGACTGATTTAACCGGGCAAAACGATCGAAGATTGAAAGCCCCAAGTTCCAGTTGTACTCCTCATCCAGCATATGCGAACTCTTGCCAAGAAAATACCATCTTCGTTCATCGTTAAGCTCGGCATCGCTGCTAAGAATTTCGTCTACCTGTTTGAGGACACGCCGATATTCCTCAATCCGCAAGTCTCTTTCCTGGTTCGATACCGCTTGCTCTTCCGAAACAGGTATAGCTGCGTCGCTCTGAGCACTTGATTCAGCCCTCCCCCCCTCTTTCTCTTCAATTGATACTGAGGGCTCCGACTCTGAAAGACTTTCGGCTTTTTCTACCGCTAAGGTAGCGTTTGTATCATCTTCAGCCTGATCTACCCTAGCGGTGGAAACGATAGGTTCTTCGGCTTCAAGGGGGAGTGACTCAGATGATAATTCGCTGGATGAGAGGCCGTGATTACTACTCTCCAATTCTACATCGGCATCTCCCTCTTCCTGCAACTGTTCAGCAAGTTGCAATGCCTGCTTATACGCAGAGTACAAAACCTGAAACTCCTCAGGTTTTTCATCAGGGCGCGTTTGCTTCAACTTTTTTGCGTAGGCACGCTTGATAGCCCTGGCATCATTGACAGGGGTAATGTCGAGGACTGCCCAAGGGTTCATTAAATCCAGTCCTCGCTATCCAACCGATCCAGAATTTCACCGATTTCTGTGCGCGCTTTGGTGATTTCTGTAGGGTTTTGTCTCTCAAGCACACTATCAAACGAAGCCAGCAGTCTGGCGATATACTCCCGCTGTTCACCCAGGCTCGACTCATATAAGCGTTCGCCACGAGCGATAATTGCCTGGTTTTTTTCATCTTCCCTTGGGTGGAACTTTAACTTTGCCAATTTTTCCAAAGCTTCAGCTTTTTGTACTTCGGTAAGAGCGCCCGGTGTGAATTCAATTAATTTATTGAAATTTTTCCCTGTGGAGACAACAGTAACGTCCACCTCCAGAAGTCCATTCATATCGTAGGTGTAACGAATATCTGCCGCTTCCTCACCCTTTGCTTTCTTAGGCACAGGAACTGTTAGCTCACCTAAGTAAACGTTCTTTTTTACTAGGCGATTTTCTCCCTGGTATACATCGACACACAACTGTGTCTGATCATCCCGAGCAGTCCAAACCCGTCTTACAACACTGACTGGCACAACGGTATTGCGCTCAATAATAGGCATAAAGTAAGCACCGAGCTGCGGATTATCTTCATTGATAACACCCGTCCCCAAGGTGTAAGGGCATACATCAGTCAGGACAATATCATCCAGTGCCGAGTTCTTTTCTTTTAAGCCGGCCTGAATAGCTGCTCCCATCGCAACGACAGTGTCCGGGTCCAAATGACAGGCTGGCAGACGGCCAAACATTCGACCAACCATTGAACGAAACTGGGCCATGCGCGTCGAACCGCCAACCAATACCACTTCATCAATTTTCTGTGGGGGCAAATCTGCATCGCGCATTGCCCGCTCAATTGGCCGCTTCGCTCTTAACAACAGGGGGGTGCTGAGTTTCTCAAACCACTCTGGAGTCACCTGGAATTGCAGGGAGCGTCCATCAAGTTGTAATTCAAGTTTTTGTTCAGGCTGCTGGCTGACTCGACGTTTGGCGCTTTCCATTTGCATATATAAGTTTTGCAAATCGCGAGGGCTTAAAGCCTCTTTCTTAATATCAAACTCAGCCAGGACATCATCGATCATTGCCTCAACGAAATCCTCCCCACCAAGGAAGTTGTCTCCGGCACTGGCATGAACTTCCATAATACCATCGAAAAATTCCAGGATGGAAACATCGAAGGTGCCACCCCCAAGGTCTAAAATAAGGAAGTTTCCTTCACGCTTGTCGTGTAAACCGTAAGCAATGGCAGCCGAAGTTGGCTCGTTAATTAGCCTCTCTACTTTTAATCCCGCAAGCTCTCCTGCCAACTTGGTGGCATGGCGCTGATTATCATTAAAATAAGCTGGGACACTGATTACCGCCTCGGTTACTTCTTCACCAAGAAAAGTTTCAGCATCTTCTTTGAGCGCACGTAAAATTAACGAGGAGAGTTCTGTTGCACTAAATTTCTGTTTCCCCAGGGAAACTTTGTGATCAGTGCCCATCAAGCGCTTAAAGGCAGCCACAGTGGTACTACTGTGGTTAATAAGACGTTCTTTAGCCGTTTTGCCGACTAGCAGTGTGCCAGAATCATCAAGCCCCACAACTGACGGGGTCAAAATTTCACCCAAACGGTTGGGGATTAGTTTTACCCCCTCGTCGGTCAGTACCCCGCAAGCACTATTAGTGGTTCCCAAGTCGATACCAATAATGGCCATATTTCCCCTACCTACCCTTGGATTCGAATTGCAAAAACGATCGAATCTATAGAATTTTTAAGACAATAGTTTTAGCTATATTTATGGCGCATTATTCTAAGCGGCCTTGACCACAAATTGCCAGATAAGACACCGCTATAAAACAATATCAGGGGATAGGTACTCACAAAGTGAGGCGTGATTAAGCGGTTAGTTGTGGCCCAAAGGGCTGGGCCACGAAAAGATAAATATAAAAATTAGGGAGCGCGACGCTCTATATTCCAGCTTTCCTTTTCTTCACGGCGATAAATAAAACGATCGTGCAATCTATTTTCACCCCCCTGCCAAAACTCAACAGCATTGGGTACCACACAGTAGCCGCCCCAAAATTCTGGCAATGGAATTGTTTTACCGGCAAAGCGAGCCTTTTCTTTATCAAACTGTTGCTCGAGTTCCTCCCTGGACGAAAGCGGCCGGCTCTGGTGCGAGGCCCATGCGGCCAACTGGCTATCCAGGGGGCGCGACTGGAAATAGGCCTCTGCCTGCTCGCGGGAAACGGGCTCCACCTTCCCATAAACAATCACCTGCCGCTCGAGACGGCACCAGGGAAACAACAGCGACACCTGAGGGTTAACGGCCATATCTCGGGCCTTGTCACTCTGTAAATTGGTATAGAAAACGAAACCCTTCTCATCGAAGCCTTTCAGCAAAACAATCCGCTGCGAGGGGTGCCCGTCCGCGTTAGTGGTGGCAAGACACATGGCGCTGGCATCAACTAATTCTGCTTCAACAGCTTCTGCAAGCCACTTGCGAAACTGCTCCACGGGGGTCGGCTTCAATTCAGAGCGCCTTAAACCACCCATTTGGTATTCCCGACGCCATTGATCGATTTCCATGGTGATACTTCCTCGGTTGTTCTAGCTCAAAGTTTATTCAGCGAAGTGCCGGAAGGCTATTGTGCGGCAGCCACCCCGTCAAATTCCGCAAAATCTACTGACAGGTAAAGTAACCCAAGCGTACAAAGTTTCCTGCCGCAGTGCCGGGTGAATCTCAATTTTCCTGCGATATTGCCTGTGAAGGTGCAGACTCTGCGGGTGCTTGCACGGCTTTTGGTGGGCCGCTAGGCTCACTGCATTTTTACACGAATAAGGAAAATGGTGCTTATGTCCTCTGCGCCCACATGCGCCCAGGTGCTGATGCGCCTGCTGCGCGAATACCAGGTAAAAAAAGTTTTCGGGATTCCCGGCGTACATACCATTGAACTGTATCGCGGCCTGCCCGGTAGCGACTTGATGCATATCACGCCAAGGCATGAGCAGGGCGCCGCCTTTATGGCAGACGGTTATGCCCGCGCCAGCGGCAAGCCCGGTGTCTGTTTCCTGATCACTGGGCCGGGGCTGACCAACGCAGCCACTGCGATGGCGCAAGCTTACTCAGACTCAATTCCCATGCTGGTTATTTCCGCCGTCAATCGCCGGGAAGACCTTGGCATGGGCCGTGGGCGCCTGCATGAGCTACCCCGCCAAAGCGATGCCAGTCGAGGCTTCTGTATCTGGCAGCACACCTTGACCCAGGCAGAACAATTACCGGAAGTGATGGCACGGGCATTCCAGCTATTGCAGTCCAGCCGCCCCGGCCCTGTCCATATCGAAATCCCTATCGATTTATTCCCGGCGCCTATGTCCGGCAAGCTGGACGATTACCGCGCGGCACCCAATGCCATGGTACCGGCAGCCAACGCGACAGCTATCGCAACTGCTACCCAGTGGCTGCAAGCTGCCGAGCGCCCGGTGATTCTGCTGGGCGGTGGCGCGCAATCTGCTGGAGAGGCGGCAACACAGGTATCAGAAAAAATTGCAGCTCCAGTCTTCCTTTCTCTGGCGGCCAAAGGCGTTGTCGATGAAAGACATCCTCTGTGTGGCGGAGCCAATCTCAGTTTTGACTGCGTGCGTGAGCGAGTGGAAGCTGCCGATGTGGTCTTGGCCGTTGGCACAGAGCTTTCGGAAACCGATCGCAATCTGGTGAAAGAGGATTACGCTTTCTCCGGCAAACTGATCCGCATCGACATTGATCCGGCTCAGCTGGTATGCAATGCCCAGCCGGACCTGGCCATCTGCGCGGATGCAGCTGAAAGCCTTCAGCAATTAAGCGAAGCCCTGGTTCAGTGCGAAGAGAGCTCAAAACAGCGCGCAGAAGAGGAAGTTTCACAATTAATCGGTAACTGCCGCAAAGAATGGTGGGAAGGTTCTGAGGAGCGCTTCCCTTGGGTTGAAGCTCTGCGCGAAGCGCTGCCAGATGAGGGAATTCTGGTCACCGACTCCACACAACTGGCCTATAACACTAACCACGCCTTGCCGCTGTATCACCCTCGCAGCCATATTACCTGCACCACCGGTTATGGCACGCTGGGCTTTGCCCTGCCCGCCTCGATCGGGGCCAAGTTATCCAGCGAGCGGGATGTAGTTGCCTTGATCGGCGATGGCGGCCTGATGTTTACTCTCGGTGAGCTGGCCGTTGCAGTAGAACAGCAACTGCCCCTGCCAATACTGGTTTGGAACAACAGCGGATATGGAGAGATTCGCGACTTTATGGATGCCGCTGAAGTACCTCAAGAAGGTGTTAATCTTCGCACTCCGGATTTTGTCGCACTGGCAAAATCTTTTGGCGCTGAAGGTTGTCGCATCGACAAACCACAGCAATTAGCTACGGCAGTCGCAGAAGCCCTGCAACGCAAAACACCAACAATTATCGAAATCACCGCCCCTTGAACTGGCGCGAAGCAAACGGAAGCGTGACATGACAGATTTCAGCAAGCTGCATACCGACAAACTGTTTATCAATGGTGAGTGGCGCGAGCCCCTCGGCACCAGTTCCCATCCTGTGATCAACCCCGCCACTGAAGAAATGATTTGCCAGGTGGTGGAAGGCTCTGCTGAGGATGTGGATATTGCCGTTGCCGCTGCCCGCAGCGCCTTTCGCAAGTGGCGCCATACCAGCGCAGATCAGCGCTCAGCCCTGCTGAATGCCATTGCTGACGGAATGGAAGAGCGCAAGGAAGACTTGATCCAGGCGATCTCACAAACCCTGGGTTGCCCCGCCCATATCACCCGTTGGTTGCATGTGGATGGCCCTATCTACGCCATGCGTTACTACGCCGGTCGCACTTCAATCATGGAAGAGACCGAAAAGGCGGCCCACTCGGTATTAATCCGGGAGCCGATTGGCGTGTGTGGCTTTATTACCCCTTGGAATTACCCTCTGCACCAATTTGTCGGCAAAGTGGCCCCGGCTCTCGCAGCAGGCTGCACCATGATTACCAAGCCTTCGGAAACCACTCCGCTACAGGATTTCGTCATGGCGGAGATTATCCAAGCAGCCGGTGTTCCTGCGGGCGTATTTAACCTGATCCCCGGTGCTGGCTCAGTCGTCGGTGCAGAGCTGTCATCCCACCCGGGAATCGATATGGTGTCCTTTACCGGCTCCACCCGTGCAGGCGTTGAAGTTGCCAAGGCTGCAGCGCCCACAGTTAAAAGGGTAACCCAGGAGCTGGGTGGTAAATCGCCTCTGATTATCACCCCGGACGCGGATCTTAAAGCAGCGGTTCGCTGGGGCTGCGAAGATGTATTCATCAACAGTGGCCAAACCTGCACCGCACTCACCCGTATGCTGGTTCCCGCTGAGCACTATGAAGAGGCGGTGGAAGTTGCCAAGCAGGTGGCTGAAGAAGTGGCCATGGGCACCGATGCCAATGCCTTTATGGGCCCCCTATCTTCCGCTCGCCAACTGGAAATCGTGCGCGGCTACATCAAAAAAGGTATCGAGGAAGGTGCCCGCCTTGTAACTGGCGGCCTCGATCTACCCACCGAGCTGGATAAAGGCTTCTATGTGAAACCCACGGTATTTGCCGACGTTCACAACGATATGGCCATTGCCCGGGAAGAAATCTTTGGCCCGGTGACTTGCCTGATCCCCTACAAGGATATGGATGAAGCCGTCGCCATTGCCAATGACACCGAATACGGTCTGTCCAGTGGCGTATGGGCTAAAGACGCCGAAAGCGCCATGCCTATCGTTCGCCGCATCGAAGCGGGCCTGTGCTTTGTTAACGGCGGTGAATTTAACTACGACGCCCCCTTCGGCGGTTACAAGCGCTCCGGCAACGGACGCGAGTTTGGTGAGGCCGGTCTCGGTGAGTTTATCGAACTGAAATCCGTGCAGCTTCCCGCATAAACTTCTGCACCGCCCTCTAATGGGGGCGGTACTGTTGACTGCTAATCCCCTCCCCGTTATCTTTGCTCGCACATCACGAGAGTGGCTGACGCCAACGCCAACCTGCCGACCGGGGCAAGGTGGTTCTCTCTCTGCGGCACACAAGGCCTGCAGGGAGGATGGGGCTCTACCAGAGCAAACCAACCGGATTAGCGAACATCACTTCGCCGCTTCCACGTCAGTCCTCCATAGTTTTACCATTGGAGGGACCATGTCCGAATCACCGTTTTCCAGTAAAGACATTATCGAAATTCAAATCGCCAGCCAAAGAAGCCACACGGCAGTACGCGCGGTGAGAAGAGGTGATCGTCAGTTGTTGTGGCAACTACTGTTCGACACTGCCGAAGAGGCATTAAAATTTGCCACCAGTTGCCGCGCCAGTGAGCACCCTATTTCGGCCCATGAGGCCTGCGAACTGGCGGGATAAAGTAGAACCAACAGGCGCCGCGAGCTCGCGCCCGTTACCCTGTGCCAAGAGCACCCGACAGGAGCTAAAAACAATACCATGTCAAAGCCAGAACAATTCTTTGAGCACCTGCGCAGCGAACTCAAACAGATCGATGCAGACGGCCTGTACAAACGCGAGCGGATTATTACCTCCCAGCAGGCCGCTGAGATCCAGGTGAACAACGACACCCAGGTACTGAATTTTTGTGCAAACAACTACCTGGGCCTGGCCAACCACCCGGACTTGATTGAAGCGGCCAAAGAAGGGCTCGAACAGTACGGCTTCGGCATGGCATCGGTGCGCTTTATCTGCGGCACCCAGGACATTCACAAAGCGCTGGAATCGCGCCTGTCTGAATTCCTGGAAACCGAAGACACCATTCTTTACACCTCCTGCTTCGACGCCAATGGCGGCCTGTTTGAAACACTGCTGGGCCCGGAAGATGCCATCATCTCCGACTCCCTCAACCACGCCTCCATCATCGACGGCGTGCGCCTGTGTAAAGCCAAGCGCTACCGCTACGCCAACAACGATATGGCGGAACTGGAGAAGCAGCTACAGGCCGCAGACGCCGCTGGCGCCAAGACCAAACTGATCGCCACTGACGGCGTTTTCTCTATGGACGGAGTTATCGCCAACCTCAAAGCCGTGTGCGATTTGGCCGACCAGTACAATGCCCTGGTAATGGTGGACGACTCCCACGCAGTGGGCTTCCTCGGAGACCACGGCCGCGGCACCCATGAATACTGCGATGTGATTGACCGCGTCGATATTATTACCGGCACCCTGGGCAAGGCCCTGGGCGGCGCTTCCGGCGGCTTTACTTCTGGCCGCAAGGAAATTATCGACATGCTGCGCCAGCGTTCGCGCCCCTATCTGTTCTCCAACTCCGTAGCCCCAGCGATCGTCACCGCCTCCCTGAAGGTGTTGGATATGCTGACTGAAGGCGGCGAGCTGCGTGAACAACTCCGCGACAACTCCGCTTACTTCCGCAAGCGCATGTCTGAAGCAGGCTTTACCCTGGCCGGCGCCGACCACCCGATCATCCCCGTGATGATTGGCGATGCTGCGCTGGCGCAGAAAATGGCTGACAAGATGCTGGAGCGCGGCATCTACGTAGTGGGCTTCTTCTATCCGGTAGTGCCCAAGGGCCAGGCCCGCATCCGCACCCAGATGTCCGCCGCTCACACCCGCGAGCAGCTCGACCAGTGTATCGATGCCTTCATTGAAGTTGGCCGCGAACTGAATATTATCTAAACCAAACAGCGGTGCTGATACGGTAATTCTCACAAGGAATTCACCGGAGCGGCGCCGCGCCCTGCCATTTGTAGTTTTAAAAACAATGAAAGCACTATCCAAGCTGAAATCTGAAGTGGGAATCTGGCTTACCGATGTGGAAATCCCCACACCGGGCCACAACGACCTGCTGATCAAGATTCACAAAACCGCAATTTGCGGTACCGACATGCATATCTACAACTGGGATGAATGGTCGCAAAAAACTATTCCTGTCCCTATGGTGGTAGGCCACGAATATGTGGGTGAAGTCGTCGGTATGGGGCAGGAAGTTGCAGGTTTCCAGGTGGGCGACCGTGTTTCCGGTGAAGGCCATATTACCTGCGGCCACTGCCGCAACTGTCGCGCCGGCCGCCGCCACTTGTGCCGTAACACTTACGGTGTCGGTGTAGACCGCCCCGGAGCTTTTGCCGAGTATCTGGTAATCCCCGCGCTCAATGCCTTCAAGATCCCGGATAACATTTCTGACGATCTCGCCTCTATTTTTGATCCCCTCGGTAATGCGGTACACACGGCCCTGTCTTTCGACCTGGTGGGCGAAGATGTACTAATTACCGGCGCCGGCCCTATCGGTATTATGGCCGCAGCAGTCGCCAAACATGTTGGCGCACGCCATGTAGTTATCACCGATATCAATGAATACCGCCTGGACCTGGCACGCAAGATGGGCGCTACCCGCGCCGTAAACGTTGCCAAGGAAAACCTCAGCGATGTGATGAACGAGCTGGGAATGAGCGAAGGCTTTGATGTTGGCCTGGAGATGTCCGGCGTACCCGTCGCCTTCCGCGATATGATCGCCGCAATGAACCACGGGGGCAAAATTGCCATGCTCGGTATCCCCGCAGGTGAAATGGCGATCGACTGGGGGCAGGTTATTTTTAAAGGCCTGATGATCAAAGGTATTTACGGCCGTGAGATGTTTGAGACCTGGTACAAAATGGCCAGCCTGATTCAATCCGGCCTGGATTTAACCCCAATTATTACTCACCAGTTTTCGATCGATGACTTCCAACAAGGCTTCGATACCATGGGATCTGGTGAATCCGGTAAGGTTATCCTGAACTGGAAATAAGTCCCAATGGCTGCGGGATTGCCCGCAGCCATTCTCCCTGCCCTCAATTTACTCCCCCCCTACCCCAAAATATCTTTGCGTTACCTGCCAGCTTCTACACATTTGCAGTTGCTACAGCTTAAACAGTTAGCGACTGAAATAGATCTTCTAAAACTTCGATTATTTTTTCAAAATCATGGATCATTAGGTTCCAGCCCACCTAACACACGATTCATTCAGCATCCCTGAAGCCTATTTTTACTGTACATCTTTATATTTATAGCGCCTGAACCTGGTACGATCGGACAGGATCGCTACCACATTCTACTCCTACATAGGTCTTCCGGTTTTTACTCCAATTGATTCCAAGATAACAATCGGGATAATAAAGATCAGATTTACTGCGGCACAAATGTTAAAAGTAAGAACATGAAACTATATTTAACTTTGGCATTACTTCTTTTTACACCATTTGTCATAGCAGACGAAAACCTCTTCTATGTGGGAACTTGGCAATCAAATGAAAAAAAGACTTTAGCCAGCATGAACAGCGTGGAGGACATACCCGAGAAAACCCAAATGCTCTTCCGCTCCAATTTCTTTGGGCGTCTCGTGAATGTAGTTCGAGTAGATTCGTTTGCAACTTACATCATAGGGGAAAAGCCTGAGGTATTGACATTTTCATCACATACGATCGAAGTCTTGAGTGCCGATACGATTCGTATCACATATTACGACGAACTCTCCACTTCTGATGAGACACAGATTTTAAAATACGAAAATAACTGCTACTCATTGCCGGTAACAAAATGGGAGTTTAGAGAATATTTTTGTCGTGTTGAATAAGACTCGCAACAAGCAGAGGTATACTCGTGTACTTCGAGTAATCGATCTCAGCTTCACTCCGCCCCATACTTTGGGAAGTTACACTTAGAGTGACTCTGAATAGCTCCATAATACCCCTGCGGATCTTGAAGGCTGCAGACGTTAGGCACAGCTCACCGAAAATGACCTGGTTGAAACGCAGCAGCTGTGGCATTCAACCCCCACCCTTCTGGGCCTACAGATTTGTTCAGAGGCTCCATAAGTAGTCACCCGGTATGATCAAATACAGGAAGTTTCGAACGATGTTCCCATTTAAGAAATTCTGCTTATCGATTTATAGATTATTATTTGAGCAAACATGGTAAATTACTCCGCATCTAATTTTTTACAGATAGCCTTTATCACCCTATCGATTCTAGGTATTGCATTACTTTGGGCGCAAAACCGTTTTACAGCAATGCGATACTTGTTAGGCGCCACTGCATTATTGATGACATTTAATTTTGTAGAAGAAACGAAAGTAGTTAATCTTGGCTATTTAATCACGCCTTCGTTCTCATTATTGATGGGCCCATTATTTTTTGCCGTAGTTGCACAATTAATATCCGCCAGTTATCAACAACAACGTAAACACTGGGTGCACTTAGCACCAGCAGCAATCAGTTTATTATTTAATCACTGGCCCCAGTGGGTTTTAGCGGCCGGTACCTTAAGTCAGATTGTGTACTTCTCATTAAGTATAAAAGCGCTTATTCGATATCAACATATCTTGCCCCAAAACCGCTCCGATGCTAACAAATTGAGAGCTGATTGGGTTAAGCGTATCCTATGGGTTCTGGTTGGCGTTGCACTGGTGGATGCAGTGCGGCATAACTTGCAACCTTACTTACCTATTCCTCTTTTGCTCAGATGGTACCTTGTAATGCAGCTGAGCTATTTTTTGATTATTGCTTTGCTTGTAATTCGCGCGGTTAGGGAACCGCAGCTATTTGCGGGTTTAACAGATGGCGAACAAGCCCTGGGCTTATCCGTAATAGAAGGTTGTGATAAGGGAAAGTGCAAAGCTGACGAAACGACTCAGGCGGATGCCCTTTTCAAGGAGCTTAACAAACAGGTTCATAGTCAACAGCTCTATCGCCTACCAAGGCTATCCCTCCGGGACTTGGCACAACATACAGGGCTTGGAGAGAAAGATATTTCCTGGGCCATCAATCAGGGCTATGGCGGTAACTTTAATGACTATGTTAATGCTCAGCGTTTGGCAGATGTAGTTTCGCAACTTGATTCAGCAAAAGAGAGTGATTCGGACAAAAAAGTTCGTCTCCTCGATATTGCACTTGAAGCGGGCTTTAACTCTAAATCCAGCTTCAACAGCCTGTTTAAGCGCCACCTTGGGATGACTCCTAGTCAGTATTTAGCAGCAAAACCCCAATAATGGTTACTTTGGACGTGCAAAATCTGGATTTCGGACGCTAGAAGCTGATAATTTTGGCATTTTGGCCTCTTTGATTCAAAAGAGGTCATTATGAAGTTTTCTTCCTATTTTGCTCGTTCATGGAAAGCAGCGGTAGCTATTTTAGTGTTCATTAGCGTTGCTGCGCTCGGATCTTGGGGATGTGCATGGTACAACCCTCCCTCTTCCTACGGGTTAGCTGAACAGAATGCTCGCATTGTAGTTACCGATATCACAGTCATCGACACCCAGCATAATACAGCCGTAAGTAACCAAAACCTTGTCATTCAAGATGGAAGAATTGCCCAAATAACTAGCGATGTAATACCTGAGATTGAAGGCGAGCTGAGGATTAATGGCCTGGGTAAATATGTGATGCCAGGCTTAATCGATATGCACAGCCATGTATGGGGGCGGTCCGATCTATTTGCTATGTTAGCGCACGGAGTCACTCGCACAAGAGTTATGGCTGGCAATTCCCCTCAGCGTATTCTTAAAAAATGGATCGATACTGGGGATATAGCCGGCCCTCATATGGTGTTATCCGGTGCACCTGTTAATCAACATTCCCACTATGCCAGTGGCCGACACCACAAGTTTATTGGTAGTAAAGAAGAGGCTCGCCAGCTGGTTCGCCAGCAATATCAACAGGGGTACCAGCAAGTTAAAGTTTATGACGGTTTATCCCGTGAGGTTTTCTTCGTTATAGCTGATGAGGCGCAGAAGCTCGGCATGCCTTTAGCTGGCCACCCACCTTTTGGTATTACTCTCAATGAATACTTATCGGCTAAACCGCAGTCATTAGAACATGTGGAAATGATCTTTCAGGCACATTTGAACTACGGCTATCAGCAGGAGAGCTTCGATGAAATTGTGCAGCAACTACTAGATAGCAACGTACCAGTTAGCCCTACATTAATCGTATATGACAACGTAGCACAGATCGCTCAGCATGGGCCAGACTACTGGCACAGCATAGCTGATGATCTCGAGCTCAATCACCCCGCGATAAAAGCAATGGGTGAGCAGAAGGTTAATGGGATACATAGTGCTAAAGCGCAACAGGATTGGCAGGGTAAATCCAACATTTTCGGAGATATGGCCAAGCAGCTAAACCAAGCCGGTATTGAGATACTGATAGCGTCAGACGGAGGAACCTTCTATACGCCCAACGGCTTGGGCACTATTCAAGAAATGCAACGATTAGTGGAGGTGGGGATTCCTGTTAAAGATGTATTGCGAGCCGCAACCCATCACCCAGCAAAAGCACTGGGCATTAGCAATAAGGTGGGCTCAGTTTCCACAGGCTTTAATGCCGAACTATTATTGCTCGAAGACGATCCACGAGAAAACTTAAACACACTCACCAAGCCCCTAGGGGTAATTTTTGATCAGAGATACTACGATAGACATAGCCTTAGTGAAATGAAAGAGCTAGCTAAAAGCACAGGATCGAAAAGTAAATTCTATTTTTGGTGGATTTTGGATAATTATATTTATTAGCGACGATGCCAGTTAAATAAACTAAGAATGTAACCCACAAAAGACAAAGTCCAGCCGAATTAGAAGGGAATTCCATATTAAAAGGTATAGTCCCCCCACAAAGTGAAGGTGACCAAACCTACTAATATCCTCACTCAGAACCATCTAATTCGGCTAGTAAGCCATACAAACCTCAAACCCAAAGTTTAAAAGTAGATTTTTTAACCTGAGGTTCACTACCAATGATTCAATGAGTTCGAAGTGCGAATTTACAAAATATAGGCACAAAAATGATCTTATTGGATTTTATTAAGTTTGTTTTAATATCAAAGCTACGTAAAATCGATGGATATGTATCGGCAAATAAAGGTTACTTGAACGAGTCTCTATGAGGTTCAAGTAAGCTACAAGAGAGACCTAAGATCTCTGAAAAAGACTCACCTACTTAAAGGAGAACGCTAGAGCAATATAAGAATAAGTAAAAGGCGCTGACCCAAGGTGCTACCAACACCAGGGGCCAGCTAACCACATTGATACGCAAACTATCAAAAGTCGAGTAGACCAAAGGAACTTCCCCTTCGACCTCTCACAGAACCGTACGTGAACCTCTCAATTCATACGGCTCTTCGTATTCAGCACATTTTCAATCTTCCCATTCTCCAGTGTGCAAACAAGCCGCGCATTTGTTGACGAACCTTACCAATAAAGGCCCAACTCTTGAAACAGCTTCGCTTCAGATGCTTAAACTTCTTCCTAGCCCAACGCATCAGCGTTTGATCAAGATACTTCTGTAGCCGATAAACACCATATCTCCGCCCAAAGTGACCATAATAGTTCAGCCAACCCTGTATTGCGGGATTAAGTACCTTTGCCATTTCAGATAGTGATCGATCCACCCAGTTAATCACACGCCACTGCCTAACCTTATCCTTGATCCTCTTGAAAGCTTTAGGGCTCATTGATGGACCAAAGGCGGTGAAGGTTTGTCCATGGCGATTCTTTGCTTTCCTGGGACCAAATCGATAACCCAGAAAGTCAAAATGAATCACAGGGTGGTTGTCTTTGCGGTTGCTGTTCTTGCAATAAACCTTGCGGGTTTTCTCTGGATGAGCTTCAAGCCCGCAGGAAGTCAGGCGTGCCTTCAGCGCTGCCAGTAAGCGATCTGCTTCCCGGGGATTACGACAATGGTAAACCGCATCATCAGCGTAACGCTCAAAAGGAATTTCTTTGTGCGTTCTTACCATCCAGACGTCCAGCGCGTAGTGCAAAAACAAGTTCGCCAACAGTGGGCTGATTACGCCCCCTTGTGGAGTGCCTTGTGTTCGCTCTTCAAACTGTCCATCCTGATGCTGTACCGGAGCCGTCAACCAGCGCTGCACATAGAGTCTGACCCACCGATGATCATTATGTTTATCTAATGCCTTCAGTAGGAGTTCGTGATTAATATTGTCAAAGAAACCTTTGATGTCTAAATCAACCACCCAGATTCTATCCCAGCATCGTTGTCGAGTTCGGCGCACTGCGTCTATAGCAGACTTACCTGGTCGATAACCGTAGGAGTCAGGGTGAAAGACCTTCTCCAATTCTGGTTCCAGCAGTTGCTTAGCCACCATTTGTGCAATGCGATCTTCGATTGTGGGAATACCCAGTGGTCGCAGGCTGCCATCGAGCTTCGGAATATCCACTCGTTTGACGGCTGATGGAAAATAGCTGCCAGATGACATTCTATTCCACAGCTTGTACAGGTTTCTGGCGAGATTCGATTCGTACTGCTCTATCGTTATCCCGTCAATCCCCGCACCGCCTCCATTGGCCTTGATCTGCTTCCACGCTTCCCAAACCGCCCGTTTGGGAATATTGAATGGCTTTGCGCTAATCGTTAATTCCTCCCCCTCTGGGTTGATTACACGGTTAGTCGCCGAATACGACAACCCCTTCGCTCCACGACCATTACAGTCACTTCTCCACTACTACGGGTTGTTCCGCCCCTGTGCCCAGTCTTGGTACTCAACGTCTTGTAGGGCCTCTACTTGACGCTCTTCCTTAACACCTGGACGACAGGTTCTCCTGTTCCACCCAAAAGCCTGTTGTGTGTTCACGCCGCCTTTATGCCGGATGTCACTTGGTCGGTAAACAGGTAACCTCCAAGCTTATCCCCGCACTTAGCCAGTGCACGGGTTTTGACATCATCTTGGTAATCCGCTTTCGACACCTCATCAGCGGTTCATTTGCATTCGTCTCTACACAACATACCTGACGTATCTCGTACGCCTTTTCCTCAAGCGCTTCTAACCAAAGCTCTTTACTCCGATCACCTTGAGGCGGTTTGTTACCACTTCCTGCAAAGCGATAACGGAGGGCCGACCTCCATCTCCTGGATAGCACGTATTTATTTATTTTTTTTATTTATAAAAAATAAATTAAAAAAAATACTCAGGACGCACTGGCTGTATGGATGATACGCTAGATACCCGCTCGTCTTCAATAAAGTGGAGTAGATTCAGCAGCTTGGAGAGTGTCCTCAAGCTCTGGGAGCGTTGCGCCCGCCTTTTCTTCTTCTATGCCTATCGTTCTCGCGCCCCACCTCTTTCAAATCCCACACATTACTTCTTGAATCTTCCCACTACGGAAGGCCATCTTCTATTTTGCAATTCAGCAGGAACGAAATATGTTAATTTTAAACCGCCGAGTTGGTGAAAACCTCAGAATTGGGGCAGAGATCTCAATCACAGTATTGGAAGTTAAGGGAAACCAGATAAGCATCGGCATAGACGCCCCAAGGTCAATATCCGTGCACCGTGAGGAGGTCTATCTGCGTATTAAAAAGAACAAGCGGTAATAGATAAGAGCTACTGATCACAAGTTTGATTTTGTACTACTTTGTGAGTCTATAGCTCGTAAACCCTACAACGGGAAGAGCTGAAGCAGCTGATTTGTGTGAAGTATTTCAAATCCCATGCTTGATTGAACTAACAGGCTTTCGCAGCCAGGAAGATCTATCGATGTCTACATCGTGCGTACAGTAAACTCATTAACACTACAAAAATAGCCTTTGCCCAAGTTCAATAACGTACTCACATCGCCACTATAGAAGCTAGCCTCTAAACCAGTTCTCAATGACCAGTGTCAAGCAACAATACTGCACACAGCCCTGCCCTTTAGCTGCTTCACGCCCTTAACTCGGCTAAGGAGAACCAGAACCTCTCCTTAGCCGCCTAAATACTTTGATCTTTTAAGCAGATAACCCCCACCTAGATTACTACTTCAAACAAAAATTGAGCAGATTTTCCCCACTAGACTTCTACTACTCAATCGTCAGCTATTCAGAGCAACTGTTCCTAGGATTCCACTCTGCTTATAGCCCACTTTCTGTATGTTTTGCCGTTTCAACCTATCTTACACGACGTCCAAATAAAGTTAGCAAGCGCTAGCTCGCCAGATTTTCGATCATCATGACCGTTATTTTCTTACTGTCGATAACTACCACTGAAATAGTAGATGATTCAATAAGTTAAGAGCTTTCTGATATTGCTTGATAGTAGTCATGATGATCGTTTTTCCATTTTGTACGATTAGCCCAAATTCGTATAACCTTCTGATTTAAAATGAAAATTGATCTCTCTCTAACTAGATTGATTCCGAGATAGCAATCAGGATAATAGTGATCAGAATGATTACTATATAAATGTTAAGTGCCTATTGGTGAAATAAGGTAAAGCTGGTGGATAAAGCTCTCTTAAAAAAATATAAAGAATACGCAGCTACGGAGGAGGCTTTTGCGGTACTGTTCGTCCGAAAGTATTTGCGTAAAGCTCAAGGGCATTGGATAGATATCACAGATAGTCGCCAATATGAGATGTCTGATGATGAACTGCATTTCCGCTATGTGCATGGTGGCTTATTTACACGTAGATTGCGGCCTAAATATCCGCCAAAATCAGAATTCACGCGTAATGGTAGTTTTGATGAACGAACTTATACACAGGTAGTTAGGGCTATTACGTGGGAAACCGCACATAAGGATATTGAGCATCAAAAATCGAAGCGAGTATCACCACTAAATTTCAGCATCACAGGTGTAAGTTTCGACAAAAATAAAGGGCACAAAGGATACTTTCGTGATGATGCACCATCAGAAATAAAAGCTTTAGAAAGTAATTTGTCGAATCGAACTGATCCGCTTTGGGATACTGCTATGCAGTACGTAAGCGAGCCTGAATTCGTGTATAAAATTAAGGGGGTGCGGCTGTACAAGGGCCGCACTTAACAAACAGCGGCAGAGCGACAGCCAACGCTGGGCGTTATGCAAAAAAAATGAAAATACTAATTCTAATACTTACAGTCTTATGGTCCTCATCAGTTTTTTCGTCATGTTGGCTGGATCTTGAATCAGAGCAGGTCAGTTTTGAGATCATTGACCTAGGTGCGGATGGTATTGTGACGGTCCGGGCGATATATCCATATGAAATCGACGAGTGGCAGCTGGGTTCTGTCGATTTAAGATACTCCGAAAATCTAGGTGTGCATGTAATTTCCACTTCTTTGGCTAAGGAAGAGCATGGAGATAAGTTAACATCTAAAGTCACGTACAATTCAAACCACTATAATTCAATCGCTATTTGGGTGTCTTATACACACCCAAAAAGTGAATGCATCAAAATAAAGCAGTATGGTGGTTGGTAAATGCATAACAAACCGCAGCAAGCGCACCCTTTGGTCGCTGGGACAGCCAAAACGCTGCGCTTATTTGTCAGCCCCTGTGCGGGGCGTTCAGGCTGTAGAAAAACTAATATATGTCTTTGCCTCCTTAGATGTGATCAAATATTAACCATAAATGGTGATTTTATGTGAATTCTGATTTAGCTTTCACTGATGAGTAGGCTATTTTTCACGTAGAAGCACAGTACGAAAAGAGGGCTGAGTTTTTCTACAGCCTCGTTATGTGTAATTCACGATGACGAAATCACGAAAAATAATTGCTGGGCTTTTACTGTCCTTTATCGTATTCGGAATAATTGAGGCGTTTTTTCCCAAAGAGGGGGATGCCTTGGGACTATTCCATGGTTTTGTGATCTTGGGTTTTTTGTTTTGGTGGATCGGAGTTCATGCGAGTGAAAATGGTATTGTTACTCCGAGGGGAAGCAAAATTCTAACCTTGCTCCTAGCTCCGCTAGGCTTGCCATACTATTTCTATAAGGGGTATGGTTTTAAGAAGGGCACAATACTTTTAGTGGGGGCTCTGTTGCTTTTGGTTCTATCAGTCGGCATGTATATTGTTGGCTTCGGCGCTACCACTCAGCTAAACACATAACAAACGCAAGCAGGATGCTACGGCCCTTCGGGTCTCCGCGGGACGCCCAACGCCATGCGGAAGTAAAAAACTAGAGAAGGAAAACAACTATGAATCCAAATGATCTTGTCGAGCTTTTTGTTAAGCATGGTTTAATTTCAAATGAGCCAGAAGAAAAAGAAGAGGCTTTAGACCTCTTAGATGAGGATGAAGAAATTGAGGTTAATGTGGCTGAGTTACTTTCAGATTGCGCCGAGGAAAAGTCAATTTGGTTTTCAATTGGAGACTGCGTACCAGAAGATATTATCGGAGAGTTTCTAGAAAACTTCTCGCAAATCAAAGAAATTACTGATGGTAAAGTAGAGGTTGAAAACTTATCTTCAGTACCGGCTATTGGTACGCCAGTAAAAAACAGCGAGAAAGTCACTATCTCTTATTCATGGGGTAATAACGATTATAAAATTACATTCTCACAACATGACCCAGATAGTTTTATTAATGAATTTTCAGAATGGGCTAATCAAGCTCTAAATGGCGATTTCTTGTTCTTTAATGACGATCATCCTTTTGGCTACCATATACCAAAAGCCTTAATTAAAGAGTTAGAAAAGGTTGGCATCGAGAACGCGGTGCAAAGTGCAATCGCATAAATCGGGTAGCCGGTAGTTTCTAGCTACCGGCCCCCACACCACCCATCGTGCGGGTCCGCAATGGGCGGTTCCCTATCCGTAATGAATCTCTACCCAACGATCTCGCAATGAAATCAACCCCATCTCTTCGAAGAACTCATTATTGAGCGCAATATGAATACCCTCAGTTTTTGCGCTTCGCCAGTAACTTTTACCGGACGAGCCGCAGGTAACTGCCAGCGACTCACTCACACCCATACGCAGTAAATTTCGAACTTTCGTTCTCACTCTGCGCCAATTCTTCCAATAGCTCATTCATAATCGCCGCCGTATCCAGCAGTCAAGATCTATACATTTTTGATAGCCTTGCGCTATCCCAAAGTAGTTGATCCAATCACGGAGGTATACGGTAAGTTCTTTCAGTTTCTTTTCCATAGAGATACCACGAGATCGCCCTGTAATCTGGCGGACGCGGTATTTAAATTGGCGCAGTGACTTATCATGCCAGACAAGCTTTGCTCCACGGAAAGAAAAACCCAGAAACTTACAACGACTAACGGGGACTACTTGGCTTTTAGTATCGTTAACTTTGAGCTTAAGCTTGCGCTCAACAAAGCGTTTAATACTCACCATTACCCGTTCACCCGCGCGCTTGGAAGCAACAACAATCACAAAATTGTCCGCATAGCGGACGAAATTGTGTTGGCGTTTTTCCAGCTCTTTGTCGAGCAGGTCGAGTACAATATTGGACAGCAGCGGCGATAAAGGGCCACCTTGTGGCACCCCCTCATAACACGCTTGCCAACATCCATCTTCCACCCAGCCTGCACGCAAATAGCTTGCAATCAGTTTGAGTAAACGCTTATCGCTGATTCTTTGGCCAAGTAAACTCATGAGGAAGTCATGGTTGACCCGGTCGAAGAACTTAGACAAATCGACATCTACGGCTATTCGCTTGCCACCTTCGATATACTTCTGTAGCTTTTTCACCGCATGATGCTGTGATCGCTTTGGCCGGAAGCCATAACTAAACTCTGAAAAAGTCACATCGAAGATGGGGTTGGTGATTTGCGCGATAGCTTGCTGAATAACACGATCAAAGATCGTAGGTATCCCAAGGCCTCGCTGACCACCGCCTGACTTGCGAATGTAGACGCGTCTAACAGGCAGCGGCTGGTAATGACCTTGCCGAATGGCTTCGATAATTTCAGCCCCAACTGCCTTGAAGTGCTGCACAAAATCATCAACGGAAATCCCATCGATACCTGCGACACCTTTATTGGCTCGAACGTGCTTCCATGCAGCATTGAGGTTTTCTTTGCTGAGGATAGCGTCGAGTAGATTTTCATTTGAGTTGAGTGTCATGGCAGTGCGCTACGTCAATTTTATATCCGGCTGGCAACATATCGGTAGGCTAGCCCTGTCTTTTAACTCGTGGATTTTGGGTTCAGGTCTTCACCCTGTCCAAGGTATTAATCTTGGCATTTGGCTACTATGCCGTCGGCTGACTTCTGTTCAATCACCTTGGCCATCACTGGCCGAGGCGCCTCTGTGTTCCACCACTTTTTTTTTTACCCCCGCGATGGTGGCTAGCGGGCTGAGCCTACTTATGAGTCAGCGGCCACGCTGACAGCTTTACAGTAGCAGGTTGAACAGATCTCCCCAGATAAGAACGTGAACTTTCACTACACAACTGCATCATTTACTTTACCCGTTAGATCACATGGCTTCGGTGTTCTTGGCCACCTCGCCTCCAGGCTAAGCCTTATATGATGTTTCTGTCCGTCAGCTCGTAGCTTTGCTAGCGGCTTCCTCCCCACAAGACCTCACGGTGTTGCAGTTGCCATTCGCTAGTAGTTAGCATTTAATGGAATTCATTAAACGGTGATCCTCCTACAGGGGACTTTCACCCCATTAGTTCACGCCCATGCTGGGCGTACCAAATTGCTGCATCCGACCACCTACACTCCGCCCGCTTTGTGCTGTACGCTACGCTAGCACAAAGCGGCTCCATTCCGGTGGCGGTTGAGCAAGGCGTTATGCACATGGGATGTATATGAAGAAATATCTGACCGTCTTTGTAGTAGTGATATGTACGAATTCACTCGCTAGCATTCAAGAGCAGCTTACATATGAAGAAGCTCAAGACCTTAGTGCTAAACAGTGGAAAGAATATAAGGATAGTAATCTATACAGAGATTACTTTTCGATATGGACGAATTTCAATAACCAAAACAGAATCGATGAAAGAGGTGGTTGTTACAAATTTGGGCAAGAAACAGTAGATTTGGTTTCAATTCAAGGTTCGGATGGCATAATTCGCGAAGTAATCACGAAAAAAGATGATGAGAAGTCTGCCTGCTTTGTAAAGGCTTATAAAGGGGTGAAATTTCCTAAACCGCCTATTTCCCCCTTTTACCATAGGATGCAAATGAAGTAATGCATAACAAACGCAGGCAATCGGACAGTCAAAACTGTCACGCCTTTTGTATTAAAAGACGCGCCATTTTTTCCTGCCTTCGCTACGGGCGTTATGTGACCGAGCTGAACTCATAGATATGGAAATGGATGAATGACAGAAATTAATGTTAGTGTAGAAGCGGAGATGAAAAGCGATAGCGAAGCAAAGGTATTCGCTAAAAACATGAAGTCGGCAGCAAAGAGCAATGAATATGATTTCTATAAAACCATAAATAGTCTGTCTAGAAAATCTATAGAGAAAGATTATCAAGAGCTAACTATTGAAAATATAAGCCGAAGTAAAAATCTAGTGTATATAACCGCATATAGCGGACGGTCTTCATCAATAAATTGGCTAGGAATGTCTATCTCCAAACTAGGAGTAAAAAAGCTATATATGCGAGAGGGCTGGGATGAGGGTAGCTTTAACTACTATTATCTAAATGGCGATACTGTTTGCAAGAAAACCTTCGATGGAAAAGTGGTACCAAAACTCTCGCCAGAAGATATCGAAATTAATAAAAGACTATTCCTACCTGAAGGCCGTGTGAAAGTTACTGCAACATTAGAGGCATATGAAGAAATATCAGGAGGTAAAGGTAAAAAATTATTGATGGAGTTCTTAACCTCTAGGAATGAGAAGTTCTACTACCAGGGTGAGGGTGAGTTAACGGATCTTGTTTCTGAAGACTATGAAAGCTTGACTGAGTTTAATGCGTCTTTTGAACGAGGAATGCTAAAAGGTGAATATGTGTCTTTTGCTAAACGACCATCAGAAATTGCATACTCATTTAATGAGGAAGTCATGAGACAGAAACACCCAGAAATGTTCCATAAAAGAGTAGAGGATCTACATACTGTAGCTAAATGTCCATTTTGTGGTAGCTCACTTAGGACAGAGAAGGCTAAACAATGTCCAAGTTGTTATAAAAGTTGGAGGGAATGAAATGAGTGAGCACATAAATCGGGTAGCCGGTAGTTTTTAGCTACCGGCCCCTACACCACCCATCATGCGGGTCCGCAATGGGCGGTTCCTATCCGTAATGAATCTCTAACCAACGATAGTGTCGAGCAGATCTTCATTTGAGTTGAGTGTCATGGCAGTACGCTACATCAACTTTAACCGACTGGAAACATATCAGTAGGCTAGCCCTGTCTTTCAACTCGTGGATTTAGGTTCAGGCCTTCACCCTGTCCAAGGTATTAATCTTGGCATTTGGCTACTATGCCGTCTGCTGACTTCTGTTTAATCACCCTACTCATTACTGAGCGGAGCGCTGCTGTGTTCCACCATTTTTTTCTATCCCCGCGATGGTGGCTAGCGAGTTGGGCCTATTTATGAGTCAGCGGCCACGCTGACAGCTTCATAGCGGCAAGTTAAACAGATCTCCCCAGATAAGAACGTGAACTTTCACTACACAACTGTATCATTTACTCTACCCGTTGGATCACTTGGCTTCGGTGTCCTTGGCCACCTCGCCTCCAGGCTAAGCCTTATATGATGTTTCTGTCCGTCAGCTCGTAGTTTTGCTAGCGGCTTCCTCCCCACAAAACCTCACGGTGTTGCAGTTGCCATTCGCTAGTAGTTAGCATTTAATGAAGTCCATTAAACGGTGATCTTCCTACAGGGGACTTTCACCCCATTAGTTCACGCCCATGCTGGGTGTTATTGTGGCGATCGGTTTTATTGATTTTTCGTAGTAACTGAAGGTTTAGTGCCACTAAATAGCACTCAGTATTACGCAATTTTACTGATTGCTATTCGAGCAGTTTCGCTCCTAGAGTGTTCGCTCAGGTATTGTAAAAAGAGGCAGTCCGCTGCAATTTTGTAGAGTGCCAGTAAGATAGGAATTGGTTGGGGAAGGTGCGGTATTCTTTCCTCGTAAATATTGGGCAGCGGCCAGCCAAGCTGTGGCTGGCAAATTGCTAGTAGTCAGTTCTGAGCGCGCCAGCCATAACCAGTCCAGTCAAGCTCGCCCAACCCCTTCGGGGCTGGACAGCCTACGCTCCGCTTCGGCTGCCCTTGCTAGCAGCGTTATATGGCGGGGCCACTAATCAAGAATGTTCAGGGTATAAAAAATGAACGTGAGTTATAAGCAAGGAACTAAAGTAGATTGTCAACGTATAGCTGAACTTGATTATTTGGCATCTGACGGTGCAGTTGAATATCTTTTTCGCGACTTGATACCGAGTTGTTCTGCTTTGCAGCTACTTTGTGATGGATTAGAACAAGACGTTTATCCTCATACTTTTCGCAGTGCTATTGTGGCTGAACTTGATCAAAAAGTTATCGGAATGGCCCTCTCATATCCAGCGCACTATCACTGCATAACTGATGAATTAACCAACTTTTTACCAGCTGATCGAATTGAAAGGTTCAGAGAGTTTTATACCAGTAGAGTTGAAGGAAGCTATTTTCTCGATGCTATGTGTGTTGAAGAATCGTATCGAGGATTGGGTATTGGTAAGTCATTGATAAATCATACAAAAGAAAAAGCGAGTAATGACGGTTACAATGAACTCAGCCTCATTGTGTTCGCTGACAACATTCGAGCTATTGGCCTTTATAAAAACCAAGGATTTAGCGTGGTGAAATATATTAAATTGGAACCACATGAGCTTATTCCTCATGAAGGAGGCTGTTTGCTCATGAAGGCTGAAATATAAAACCATATAATAAGGTTATGATGTTCGTTCCGGCCCTTTGGGCCTCCACCGGACGGTCGCCGCTTCGCAGCGCCCGTCGCATATCACGGCGTTACACTTCTATGAAGGAAAAAATGTGATCGTAGTATATGGAATCAAGGAGAATCTAAACCCGATAAAGGCAAAATTATCCAATGTCATTCACGGCTGCATGCGGTCCGTTCTTGGAATGCCCGAAGACAAACGTGCTCACAGATTTGTGCCATTGGAGAAAGAAGACTTTTATTATCCCGGTGGAAGAACTGACGCATACACCGTCATAGAAATAAACATGATGGCAGGCCGCAAACCCGAAACCCAAAGACTCTTATCAAATCTCTCTTTCAAGAGCTTGAAAGCCAGCTTTCTTTAGCCCCAGCCGACGTTGAAATAACCATTAAAGAACAAGCGCCTTATCAATGGGGTTTCAGGGGTATTACAGGTGATGAGGCAATTGATCTCAAGTACAAAGTCAACGTGTAACAAGTCAATGGTGTGGGACTGCCAGTAAGATAGGAATTGGTTGGGGAAAGTGCGGTATTCTTTCCTCGTAAACATTGGGTAGTGGCCAGCCAAACGGTGGCTGGCAAAGAGCAAGTAGGTCGTTCAGTACGCGCCAGCCATAACCAGGCTAGTCAAGCTCGCCCAAACCTTTTGGAGCTGGGCTGGACAGCCTACGCGTTGCTTCGACTGCCCTTGCTAGCGGCGTTATGCAACTTTAGGATTCGACATGCTAAGCAATGATCAAAAATTGGAGACATATCGAGTTCTAGGTCTAACGGCCATGTTTTCGGGCGGTTCCGAGTATAAGATCGTTTGGGCTATGTACCTACTTGAGTCTGGTATAGAGACAGAAAATTTAGCGGTCCTCGCAACTCTTCTAAAACCCGTTAATGAGTTTGAAGCGGAAGATTACTTTAATCGAGTTTTGTCTGAACTTCGCATAACACGCCCAACCTCGCTTACCGCTATCGAAGGTTATGCCAAAGTTCTAACCAAAGAAATTATTGAAGGTATATTGACCCCAGAAAAGGGGGTGGCAAAGATCTACGAAGCTATTATCCATTTAGATTACCCAGGTTCTCTAGGAGAGTTTACTGCTCTAGAGGATGAATGGTACTGTGAATGCATTAATGGCTGGTCACTAGAGCAAAGAGCCGAAGAAATTGTAAAGGCGAGCAAAGATGCTTATGGGATATTGCGATATCCTAGCTTGTCTGAGGCCTAACAAGTTGCTGCTGTACGTTCCAGCCCTTCGACTTGCTTTCCTATGACCCGATATAAATATATAGTTAGGTTCGAGCAATCCGCATATCCCAATATTTCGATATAAAATAAATAAGGCCAACCCCTATTTTTATAAGCAAGATCCATAAATAGAAAATACGAGGCATCTAACTATGAAGCTCACCAGTGCGCGAAATATCCAAATCATAGCTTTTCTGCTGTTGGCGCTAGTAGTTACACAGGCACTCTTTACCATGCTGTATGTTGCAGAGATTAACCCCTCACGGCAACTTTTCTGGGGGCTGGAGGGCTTGCTATTTACCATTCTTTCAGCTTTTGCTGGAGCGGCCATGGTGCAGACTAAAAACCACCATGTAGGGTGGTCCGCTATTGCATTCAGCTCTGTATTCAACGTGATGCAAGTGAGCATTGGCGCCACTATGTTTATGCCATTTCGGGAGGTCGCTAGCCAATTAGAGGCGCTTGGAGCTGCGGCGGGGGCCGTTGTGGCTTTTTCATTTATGATCTATTACGCGGCGAAATTTTTGCTGGGCTTTGCTGCTCTTATTTTTGGGGTTGCCAAAATGAATGGGAGCTCCAAAGTGCTGGGAGGTTTGACTGCCTCAGTTGGCGTTATTGCAATGTTTGCTAATGCTATTTCGGTTACGTTTGGACGTGATTCCTATTTACCCTCTTCCGTTGCTGGAGCATCGGGTGTTCTTGCAACCTTACTCTTGGCGATTTGTCTTTTGACTATTGCCCGCGAGGACTGATATACGAAATTCAATCTAATAATCAAGTCGGGCGTGACTTCACAACAGATTGCTCGGCCGCCCATTTAAGACTTATAGAAAGAGACCTTTATAGTGGATGAACTAATATATAGCAAAGAAGAGATCCTGTCGGTTCTTAGAGATATCAATGAATTTGTGGTCTCACTGGATCAAATGAATAAAGTACACCACGAGTTTGGTGAAGAGGCGTGGAAAGATGAAATTATTGATTATTTTCAGAGTGCAAGGGTAAGTGATAGGCTAGCGCAAGTACGCTCAATACTTTCAAAGCCGTTTTCGAGTGAAATTGGACCCGATGATATGGATGAGCTGGAGAGAGAAATGCAGGGGGTACAGTATTGGACTTTTAAGGAGTACCTGGCAAAGAAAAATGGCAAGGCGTAGCGTAGGGCGTTTAGCAATGCATTCGATTACACTGCCCCGGCAATGAACAACTCACCCTACTTTCCAAAAACCGCTTATCGAATACGTTAAATTTCGGCAAGGTGATCGGTTGTTAATATATAAGAAAATCGTTCCCAGCCTATCATAGGCTTTCTTAAGGAGCCATCTACAAAAAAGAGGGGCATACTAGTAATGAAATTACTCAAGTAACATCGTTACACTTTACAAGACTAGTCAACGCCACCTACTATGAGGGTTGGATCTCCATTCTTGGGCTTCGAAGGCTTCAATTAAAGAACTCGCCTCCTCACGGGACCCAAAATCATGGCGTTAAGCAATATGAATAAAATTCGAAGAAAAATCCTAACCAAAATCACTTTAATTGTTTTCCTAACAGGTATAGTTTTCTATATATCAATTGTATTCAGGTCAAATAAACCTATAGATTACGCAAGGAAAAATCAATTTAGAGTTGTTCCAATAGATAACTTATTGGTAGATAGGCCAAAGTTATTTGGGCGAGATGAATTGCCAGTCTTTATTTATATTTCCTCTGCTACTGGTGATCCTGTGGTATTGGAAGCTTCTGTTAAATATGATGACTCCGAGTACTATAGATTGATCAGATACAGATCAGGAGTTTATTCAAATGGGAAGAAATATGCCTTCGTTGAGGAGGGTAAAGGTGGTTGGTTTTCTTTGAACGGAACAATGGTTTCAAATCCTGGCTGGTACACGGGTAGGATAAAACCAGTGAGCTATGAAGTAAGAATGGGCAATTTATATTTCGTAAGGTAAATACTTACCAAACAAAGGCACTCGACATCAAAAGTACCACTTCGAACCTCTCCACTATTCAATTGTTACATACCCATCTGTAACTTTGCCTTACGACCCTTTCTTTCTGTAAAGTGATGGTTATTTATCATACGAGGGTTATCAGTGCGAAAGGAATTCTCTAAGGCTTGGCGAAGTCCGAGTCATTGCGGCATAGAGCTTTTTCACGCCTACTTCCATAAGTTTTCCTTTGCCAAGCATTGGCATGATGAACTCGCTATTGGAATCTTCCTTTCTGGCGTAGAAAAGCTCGATTATCGCGGTGAAACAGTGACTATTCCTCAGGGAACCCTTGCTGCGCTTAATCCAGGGGAGATTCATACCGGTTTTTCCGGAAGTGACTCCGGTTGGTACTACCGTATGTTTTACTTTGACACGGCGCTTATTGAGGAAACCCTCAGAGAACACACTCTGCTGAATCAAACACCCGTACCATTTTTGAAAGGGCCACTATTGGATGATCCTGAGCTTTTTCAGCTTCTCTACAAGCTACATAGCAGTCTTGAAATGAACGCTTTATCCCTTTCAACAGACTCTCTACTCACCCTGGCAATTAGCCAGCTCTTTGCCCGTCACGGCGACCAAAAGATCTACCCGAAGGCATCGTCTAACAAACAGGGAGTCTTGAAGGCCCGTGCTTATTTACAGGAAAACTGGCAAAGAAATGTGACACTGGATGAGTTGTGCCAATTAACTGGCATGAGTCGATATCAGCTAATTCGTAGTTTTAATGCCCAGTTTGGCGTTCCTCCACATCAATTCCTAATCCTCCTAAAAACCCAAAGGGCCCGTGCATTATTTCGTACGGGAGCCCAGGTGGCTAAGGTGGCTATCGACTGTGGATTTTTTGATCAGAGCCACTTAAGTCGAAATTTCAAGCGTGCATTCGGTATCACACCTGCTCGCTACTTGAAGTCTGCTCAGCGCAATTTTGTACAAGAACCTTCCTTCTACTCTCTCTAAGCTCACCTATCTCTGGGAAAACAAAGCGCACCGTTAAACGGTGTGAAGCATTTCTCATAGCGATATCTCTTCTACGACATGAGTAATATATATGAGCTTAGAATTTCTATTAGCCTGGCTGGCAGTAATGTTCCCACTAATTTTTAGCCCGGGACCTGCCAATATCACCTTTGCAGCAGCCGGAGCCAGCTTGGGTATTCGTCGCTCCTTACCTTTACTGGCAGGCATAGACATTGTATTTCTAATGAAGGCCTTATTGGTTGGCTTCGGATTTATGAGCTGGCTAATTCACTACCCTATGGTAATGACCATCTTACAGTGGACTGGTGCCATCTACTTAATTTACCTTGCTTACGTTTTTATAAAGCCTAATAGAAAGCCTGGAAAAACTACCACTAAATCGGTAAGTATTTGGCAGGGAATGCTGATTCAAAGTATGAACATTAAAGCTTGGATGATAGTAATTACTATGTTCTCTGTATTCGCACCAAAGCAAGAGGAGAGCAATGAAAGCAGTGTTATCACCTTGATTATTATGATCACCATACTCAACTTTGTAACACATTTCTCATGGATCGCTTTTGGTCGGACCTTATCGAAAGCACTTATCAGCGATAAAAATAGAAATCTGCAAAACAAGCTTTTTGCACTCAGTCTGCTTCTTGTCGCTGTGTGGTTAATTGCTGATAACCCAACCGCTATTAGCCTAAAGGCTGTATGACTTGGAACCTTAGCTCAAAGGTTTAATTTATGAATCAAGCGGCCACTGGTAGTCCCCTGTACCAACAAGGAGAAAAGGACCACGCCAAATACCATAGATTGAATTGTCCACCAATAGGGCAATTCAACTGGAAGAGAAAGCACCAAAGCGACCGCAATAACCCCTCGGAGCCCGCCCCAGCTCATTAACAGACGCCAGGATTTCGGTATCGGGGGGCCAACAAAGCGAGTCAGAGGTGCCACTAAGAATACAGATAATGCTCTAGCTCCTAAAGCAGCCGCTGTAGCAATAAGCATTGCCAGCCATTGGTGGGTAAACATCTCAAAAGTTATCACCAATCCCATAATCACAAAAATAATGCCGGTAAAAAACAACCCCATCCACTCCCAGGTTGGACCCGCATGAATCAAATAGGTGTTATTTTGCTTGCTTAAGCACGCTCGAGCAACAATTGCACATATCATTACCGAAATGATACCTGATACATGAAAGATACTTTCCGCCAAATAGAAACTACCAAATGCAGCGATTACTAAAGTCATTAAAGCCGCACTGGGAGATCGTAGAAACAATATGACAAGAGTGGTTATCAAGCCAAAAATAAGCCCAATCGCAACGCCACCGAAAAATACCATGCAAAAATATAGTGTCACTGAAGTCGCGTCCAACGAAGGAGCTGCAGCCCCCATCGACGAGCTTTCTACAATACCATAGGTAGCTAGCCCTAATACTAACGAATAGAGCACTACAGCTGCAGCATCATTGAAGAGGCTCTCTCCATCCACCAAGGTTAAGAGATCTTCTCCTGTTTTTTCCTGACGCAACTTATTAACTACAGAAACAGGGTCAGTAGCCGCTAAAATAGCCCCGGTTAGCATGGCCGCTACCCAAGGAAAACCCTCCGGATGACCAATGCCGTAATAAGTAATTGCTGCAATAAGAACTGCACAAATAACCAAACCGAGTGTAGAGAATAACAGTACAGGTCCAATCCAGCGCTTTAAGACTTTGGGTTCCAGCTGCCAGGCGGACTCAAAAATTAATACCGGTAAAATAACAAAGAATACCAGCTCTCTGATACTGGTTGCACGCAAACCTGTATCATAGTCAATTATGGGAAGCAACAAAGCCGCCAGCACTCCTGCGACAAGGCAGCCAAGTGTATTATCAATACGTAAGATCCTTGCAATGCCCAGTCCAATAACTGCAGCGGCAGCGAGATATAACCCCTGCCCTACAACAGTGACTATATCATTCACCTATCCACTCCCATTGCCAGTGCATTCTAACTTCGAATACAGACACATCCTCACTGAACACGCCCATCTACAAGTAGAGACTTTACAAGTTTTATATAAGACTCCACATACAAGTGCGCACTCTCATGGCTAGTTAATGGCTCACAGTATCCAAATACAAAAATAGCGTTTCTACTGGTGGTATACGTAATTACCATTAGCGGGTGTGCGGCATGGGTTTGTACGACCATGCCTGACTCAATTTCAAAGTATCGAAGCTCTCCGGCTAGCCGCTGCATATTGCCGGCATTAGAAACACAAATACCAGATGGAAATACAGTGCTTTCTGCCGTCAACATTTTTGCAAAATTTTTCACATCAGAAAATTCGTAATGAGTATCAAAGCTTATTGCAAATGGAGCCTCTTTATTCAAAATCAAACGCAGCTGTTTATCTAAGCCTTTAGCTAGAGACTTTAGACTTTTAGAAAGCATCTCTTCTGTAACACATAAATTGGCCGTTGCCGAAAAGGATCCGACTTCATCCAAGCTTACTGATGGCTTGCATAGTCCACGAATATCTAACGTTACAACTATTTCAGCCTCCCCTGGGAAAGTAGGCATGCTCTGCGCAGCGCAAACGGCTACAGCTCTAAACAATGAACTTAGTGAAACTCCCCAATTTTTAGCAGTTTGTGATAGAGCTTCTGCTACTTCAGGAGGCATCAATTTAAGAATTGAGTGTCCTTTTCTATCTTCAATAGGTGCCGCTTGCTCTACTTCCCATCTTCTACAGCTATTGGATTTCTGTATGCTAAATAAATCAACATCCTTAAACCCAGCCAAGTGAAGATACTCACCCGCACTTTTCCTTAACGGCTTAGGTTCTTGGCTAATATAGCTTCCCTCCCTCTCCAGAAAGCTGTCTAAATCACGAAAAAGTGCCATTATTGACCGGCCATCCAATGCAGCATGATTACTAACAATGATGACCCACTTAACTTCACCATTCACATTAACATGCAAGGTAACCCCATAGGCGCAGTTTTCTATGTCAATAAATTGATTTTGCTGCCAAAGGTATTCACTTTCGTATTCTAACGGTTCATTTAACTGCTTTATGCTTAGAGGCACCTTTTCAAAGCTGACATCACAAACCCAAAAAGGCTTGGCGCCCATTTTGATCCTCGCCCGAAGCATTGGGTGTTTTCCATGCAAAAAGATAAAGCCCTTGCATAACTGCTCGACAGTAACAGAATCGCAGAGACGAACAAACGATATTAGCTGAGTTCCACCACGAGACTCATTAGTCAATTCAATAAATAGAGCTTCTTGGGGCCCCAACTCACGTGAGAGTGGCTCATTCTCCATGCAGGCCTCATATTTGCTAATGGGTAGATCACCAGTGATACAAGAAGCACTCTCCTCAGTATAGGAAAATAGTTAGAAACTGTTTGTTGATATTGGCTATTGATACAGAGAGCGTATCACTAAGACAGCCAGCACAATCACAATACAGTTAACAATCAATTGATTCCTTCGTCTATACAGATAAAAGATTAAAAATACATTGCTAATGGATAGATATCTTATTATCCCTCACTTAAATAGAATTCAACTAACCTTCGTATGAAAAGCAATTTTAAATAACCTCTACAAGAATTCCTTTGCACCAAACCGTCATCACCACTATGGAGAAACTCACCGCAACCGGGTAAGAAAAAGCAAATGCGACTAGCAATCTATGTATTTAAATTGATAGCTTAAACAACACAAGAATAATTCAATCTTCTTTTGAAACCCTCACATAAAAATAAGAAAGCATTCTAGAAACTCTGTATAAAAATTAATGAATTAGACCACCAATAATATCCATATACTGCTTTATATACAGAAGAACACTGTTTCGACTCAAAAGTGGTTCACAGTAACCAAACACAAAAACCGAATTCTTATTGGTTGTATACGAAATGACCGTCAATGGGTTTAGCCCATTAGTTTGAGTCACCATTCCTTTTTCGATATCAAAAAACTTCATCCTCCCACCTAATTTGTTCAAACTTCCTACATTAGATACGCAAATACCAGCAAAGAACGATTCAGAGCCTAAGATTGTCTCTCTCGCCATATTCTCCACTTCAGTAACAGTGTATTCAGACACTATTTTTTTTGCCATCGGACGTTGTTTAGTTAGTACCGTGTATATTTGGGACTGTAAATTTTCAGCATAATCTATGATATCAACCGATGTAGGATCTTCAGGAATAGATAACTGAGTAGTTTGCGAAAACGAACCAATATGCTCTAATGGGATCGGGGGGTACATAAGCCTCTTCCATCTAAAGCTAAAATAATCTCCTCTCCCTTTTTATAGGTTGGTAGGACTACTGAAGCAATTGCACAAAGAATTGCAGTTAACTTTACTCCTCGGTCTTTACCTATTTTTGCTAGCTGATGGAGATCTTCAGGACACAATAGTCTCGCTATTGCACCAGCCTGCCGTTTACTTGCCGGTGCAACCTTCTCAACAGGCCAGCTTAATTATTGATCATCCGCCTCATGAAATATATGGTTTTCACCTACATATCCAGCGACTTCTAAATTTTTAGCGATGCTTTCCCTAAGAGGTAGCGTTTTATTGTCTCTAAAGGGTTTATTTTTTTGCACTAACTGATCCAACTGCAAAAACAGAGTCATAATAGAACGACCATCCATAATCGCATGAATATTATTGACAATAACCCACTGAACCAAACCTTCTTGATTGCAAAATATACTTAGACAATATGCATATCTATCACTATCTATATATTTTTTGGCTTGATTTGAGTATTCTTTCTCAAAATCCATCTCCTCATCTAGCCGGTACACATCTATAGGGATTTCGGAAAAATCCACATCACAAACCCACCGATATTTATTATCTTTCTCGACTCGGGCTCGCAAGAGGGGATGATACTGGTGTAGTACTTTAAGGCCAGAACGTAGCGTATCAATTGCTAGAGGCTCACCAACTCGAATAAAAGAAATAAGTTGCAAGCCCCCTTTTGACTGCCTAGACAGCTCTACAAAAAGAGCTTCTTGGCGTCCCATCTCCCGAGAGGGTATCTCCGATTTCATGGTTGAAGCTACCGTACCTAATAGGCATTCATACCAATTATAGAAAATAATAAAAGTACATATAAATCAAACAATTACGGCATAAGAAGAGAAGTAACACACTATTTCGTAGCAATGTACACCTAGCGGCTTTGTAGATAAGCTCACTTTCAGTTGATATCATAATGACAGCTTTGAATCTGCTCACTAATGATAGCGCTAAATATTCAAACAAGCCGCCATGGGTATTTTCAATATACAAAATAGAGTCAAATATTAACTCAAGGTCACCAGCTAGATAATCAAAGTTCTCAATTGAAATTAGACAAGGATAGAAATATGAAAAATAACATGAGAATACAAGAGGTTATTGACGAACTATATAGTGGAATCTCTGGTCCTTCGGGTTTTCAGCGAGACTGGGAAAGACAGGCATCATTATTTTCCCCTGATGCAAAAATGATACGCACATTTGTGGATAGCAATGGCAAGCCCCAGTCTACGATCCTCAGCGTCCAAGAATATCCAGAAAATTTTGAAAATCTAATTGCAGATCGTCCTTTCTATGAAACTGAAATACACAACATTATCGAGCAATTTGGAAATATTGCTCACGTCTTCAGTGCTTATGAGGCCTGGAGCGATAAGGAGAAAACCCAATTCCTAAAAAGAGGGATAAACAGTATCCAGCTATTGAACGATGGCGAATCCTGGAAGGTAGTGCATATGATTTGGGATGACGAAAGACCCGGGCTGACAATGGAATCGAAATATAACCCCGCAGTCACTGCCTAAACAGCATCTAAGAGCACAATTAGACCCTAAGAGGCATTGCCTCTTAGGGAAACCAAATCCAGACTTATTTTCCTCTCCAGGTAAATCCGCTAAGGCTTGCAATCCTTCAAAATTAAGGCGTAAACTGTACATTAATACAGTTATCGCTAAAAAAATGTCAGATCATCCTTCCACTAAAGCGCCATCCCCATGCAAGGGCCGAGGAACCGCTTCTAACCTCCCTGGGCGCTTTGCTGAACTTTCCAGCTCCCGTGAAACTGATGGCTGGCAAGTGGAGCCTGATCAGCCGGTGAGACTAATAACCTCATCCATTGAGGAAAAGGCGAAAACTATTATCTCAACTAATCAATCACCAGATATCCCTTTCTCCCAATCGATAAACCCCTACAGGGGATGTGAGCATGGTTGTATCTATTGCTATGCCCGCCCAGCCCATGCCTATATGGATTTATCGCCAGGCCTCGATTTCGAGACCAAGATTTTCTACAAGCCAAATGCTGCTGAGCTTTTAGAGAAAGCGCTACGAAAGAGCAGCTACCAGTGCAGTCCCATCGCTCTGGGAGCCAATACCGATCCCTATCAACCTCTGGAACGAGAGAAAGAGATAACCCGTAGTTTGTTGGAGCTTATGCAGGAGTTTCGCCAGCCGGTAACCATTGTCACCAAAAGCCAGCTAATCTTGCGGGACCTCCCACTGCTGGCAGAAATGGCACAAGATAACTTGGCCCAAGTCGCCATTAGTGTGACCACACTAGATAATGCCCTTAAGCGCAAGCTTGAGCCAAGGACCGCTGGCCCTGCTGCTCGTCTGCGAACAATTGAACAGCTGAGTACAGCGGGCATTCCTACCGCAGTACTCGCTGCGCCTATGATCCCCGCTCTCAATGACTGTGAACTGGAATCGATTCTTTCAGCTGCACGGGAATCAGGGGCTGTAAGAGCCGCATATATCCTATTGCGCCTCCCCTATGAAGTTGCCCCTCTATTTCGGGAATGGTTAGAGGTACACTACCCAGAAAGAGCAAAGCATGTCATGAGCCTGGTGCAGCAAAGCCGTGCAGGTAAGGATTATCAAAGTGAATTTTCCCAAAGGCGAACTGGCACAGGCATATTTGCTCAACTACTCCAAAGACGCTTTCAAGTGGCAATGAAAAAGCTGGGCTTGGATCATCGGCGCCTTACCTTGGATTGCTCCCAGTTCAAGCCGCCGCCTCGCACTAATGAGCAGCAGGATTTATTTTCTTGAATCTATGGGCCATATAAAAAAGAAGGAAGAGCTGGGCGTGAATTGGTTTCTCTATCTTGTTCGAACGGCCAGAGGAACACTCTATACCGGTATAACCAATGATTTGGAGAGGCGTTTTGCTGAGCACTGTAGTGATGGCCCAAAGGCGGCAAAAGCACTACGAGGTAAGGGGCCCCTTACGCTCGTGTTCTCTGTGGGGCTACCCGATAAATCAACCGCCTTGAAAATGGAAATAGCCATTAAGAAGTGGCCAAAATCAAAAAAGGAAAAACTAATACTTGGCTCTCATTCCCTGCCAGAAATTTAACTTGCAGAGAAAGCCATTATCACTTTGGAGTTAACAACCATGCCTCTTCTCTTGCAGGAATCTTGCCTTTAAGTCCACCAACAACGTCTCTTGTCGCTAATACTTGTAGGCTATAATCGGCATCATAATATTCATAAATCAAACGGCTCCCAACAGAAAAAGGTGGGCCAGGCATCTGAGTTTGTTCATACTCGAAGGATACGAGGAGTTGAGGTGCGACCTGGGTAATAGCCATTAAGTGTCTGACATATTGCTCACGAATATCTGTGGGGAGGGCTACCAGTGCAGCCCGATCATAAATCGCTACAACCGGCCCCAACTCCTCTCTACCCAAATCGAATATGTTGCCAACAAAAATATCGATGTTGGCACCAGAGTAGCACTTCAGATTACCAACCTGGCTTACCTGTGGGATTACTGCCATTTCACTGAAGAGCTGCTTCACGGCCTCCTCATTGAGTTCACAGCCAACGACTGAGATATTCTGTTCTAATAACCAAGCAATATCTTTCGTTTTGCCACATAGCGGCAAGAAAATCCGATCACCCGGAGACAGAGAGAGACTGGAAAAGAATTCTGTCAACAACGAATTGCCGGCCGCCTCGTGAAAGCCAATATCATTTCTTTTCCACTTATCATGCCAAAATTCTTCCTTCACAACTGGCTCCTACAATCCAAGGTAAAAAAATAGATAAGAAACGAATTACATCAATGAAGAAGTGTTCTGTAGTATTCCATTTCGATACTACTTTCAGACTCATAGGGTTCAGTAAACGCCAAAGCCGTAACAAATACCATTGCTGTAGATAGCAATATACGTTTTAACATTGAACTACACCTCTATTCAATCTTACTGAACCCCTTACAACCCTTTCTCTCAAGCACTCAGATTCATCTTTCAACAAGTCCTTACTGCTCGTTGCTGACGCGGCCATAAAATATCAATCAGGCCGGCAAATGCTGCACCGATGGATACCGTTGCAATCAGTTGAAAGTAGGCATCCAAGGTAATGTCCAACTGCGCAAGAAACGCAATAATGATACCAATGGCATAGCTGGTGACATTCCTAATACCGGTCACCATTCCCATTGCCCATACACTGATAATCGAGAAGAGAAGTGCAATCGGCCCAACCAGGATACTTGGGTCAATTTGCCATTTATGTGCCGCTGTTTGAGCGCCCAACCCCAACCCCAGCCCGGTCACCACACATGCGAGATTGTAGGCACCTGCCCGCCAATCACGCCCCCTGGAGTAATAGGCAATAACACCCAACACCGCTACCCATATTGGCATTCCGCCCAGATAACCGACGAGTGCCGCAACAATGAGAATTGCAAGGATTGGTGACTTCAGTAACTGGGGGGACAAGCTTTTACGCTTGGTTAAAACACTGGGCCACTTCATGATTTCCACTCCTTCGAAGACACCCTGATAAGAGGTAAGATTCCTTGCCTAAAACGTAAAACCCGCCAACACTCTGAAAGGATCTATCAGAACCATTCCTTGATATGAAGCTATTTTCAGGTAGTTCCCACTCTGGGGGATAGAAAACTTCTTCCGTATTCTTGCCCAATCTTGCAATCAGCAGGCAGTAGCACGAAGCAGACAAAACAGACTCACCCGCCGGCCATATGCAAAAAAGTTGAAATGCATAAATTCGACTGATCAAGGCTACTCAAGCGACCTCGTATTCAGGCCGGCAGAGTGTGGGAGCTGCATTCTATTAGATTCTCAAAGGAGTTTTGTCACAGCCCATTACAAGCGTTACCAGGGAATTTCTATCCCGTCATAGTTATAAAATCGACCCGTTTTTGCTGGCGTTGCTGATAAAAGCAGATTTTTTAGTCCGCCGACACTCTCCTCAGCAGAAATCAGTGCTCCGGGGCCGCCCATAGCCGTTTTAACCCACCCCGGATGCAAAGCGAGAACCGTGATTCCTCTCGGCTCTAAATCGATAGATAAGCTTTTAACAACCTGGTTTACGGCTGTCTTTGAAGTTCGGTAGATATATCCCCCGCCAGAGCGATTATCAGCGATACTCCCAACCTTGCTGCTCATCACCGCGATTAGCTTGTGCTCACTGGCCGCAACATTGTCACAAAAAGTTTCTGCCATCATATAGGGGGCGATAGTGTTGGACTCTAAAACTCGACGCCACTCTGCGCGGTCAACAGCGCCAAATCCCACGCCCTTCGGCCCGTAGTAGCCTGCATTGTTTAGCAATATGTCTATCGGCTCTCCTTGAAAGGCCTTACCTAGAGAAATCATCTGTTCGTAGTCGGTCACATCCAAGCCAATCAACTGTATCGAGGCGTAGCGCTCTTGCAACATCGCGAGCTCAGCGGCTTTCTTCGGTTCCCGGCAACAAGCCAGGACCTTCCAACCAATTTCGGCAAACTGGGCACACAACTCAAGTCCAATTCCGCGATTGCAGCCAGTAATTAAAATCGTGCCGGACATTGGCGCTCCTTAAATGGTATTCTTGCAGGAAAGCGATCATAGCAACTGTATAGCAATGTATTACACTCTCAGCGACATACTGTGGCTTTCCCTGTTCTTTGTGGTTCTTTGGTATATCTGGGCCAGTATGGCCGCTAAAGAGCACGTCCGGCGAGCCGCTTCTGATCACTGCCGACAGCTCGGTGTCCAACTGTTAGACGACACCGTGCTTTTGGTTCGTACTCGAATCAAAAAGGATAAGAGGGGATTTTTCAGCCTTCACCGCAGTTACAAGTTTGAGTTTACTTCTACAGGCGAACATCGCTATTCAGGCACTGCTGTACTTCACGGGAATCGCATCCAACAGTTACAGCTTGCCCCCCACCACGTAAGTTAGAGGTACCCATGCAACGCGGCCTATATCGTCACTACAAAGGAAATCTGTACGAGGTTTTACATACCGCAAAACATAGTGAATCCGAAGAGGTTATGGTTGTGTACCGAGCCCTTTATGGAGGCTATGGCGTCTGGGTGAGGCCCCAAAGAACATTTAATGAAACAGTTTCTAAAAACGGCGTTAAATCTCCACGCTTTGAATTAGTCCAGGCATTTGACATAGCTGCCTGACCTGCCTGAAATATCATTAATTTTGGAGGGGCCATGCTTCCTCCAAAGTCACTTTATCTGTCTATTATTTTTTCCAATAAGATAAGCAACTTTCTTCAGTTATACCTGCACCCAATCCAACTCAATTTTTTGTCTAATTTGCTGCTACTCAAGTGTACTATCAGCTTACAACTGACCCCGAAAACCCCCAGCGTTTATTAATCGAATTACTTATAATTTTGAATTGGAATAATCTTGCGCCAACTAATCGTTGGATTTTTCAGCCTTTGAAATAAGCTCTTTCATTCTATTCTTCCCGCCTGGTCAAGATTTCATTATTGCGACATAAATCGGTCAAGTCCGTGCAATAATCGATTTGTAACTTGTCGGCATGCGAGGCTTACCGATGAATCTAAAGAGTTTTGATGTGTCCATAGTGCTGTATATGGTTGAGCGGGCATCACGCCCCAGCTCTCGCCGGCGCTATCTGTGGCTATCTAAATCTGGGGATGGGTGGGCAGCCGGGGCACTTTTATTCACCTATGTATGGCTCAATTCAGCCATTCAACTGCTGTACTTGGCATGTACCGCAGTTGCCTTGGAGCGCGGATTGTACTGGGGGATAAAAAACACGACACGACGACTTCGCCCGCCCCAAGCAATTCCGGGCATGCGTCCCGTAATTGTGGCGCACGATCGTTTCAGCTTACCGTCGGGCCACACCTCATGCGCCTTCCTATTTATAACCGCGATGTCTATACAGGTGAGCCCCATGTGGAGCTTCGGTTATATCTGGGCCACCGGGGTCGGAGCCGCCAGAGTTGGCCTGGGAGTTCATTTCCCGTCTGATATTTGTGCCGGCGCTATTTTGGGGACCAGTGTCAGTTTAATTGTGAGTGCTGCCTTTATATGAAGATACTTTACGGCGTTCAATCCACGGGCAATGGGCACATCAGTCGCTCCCGTGCGCTGGCTAAGCAATTCGAAAAGTATCCAAATCTCGAAGTCCAGTGGTTGTTTTCAGGCCGTCCTAGAGAAAGCTTATTTGAGATGTCTTCTTTTGGAGACTATTGGTGGCGGGAGGGAATGACTTTTATCCACAGTCACGGCCGCTTAAATAGTTTCGCAACACTACGAAACATCAATGCAGTAAGATTCATCAAGGATATAAGAACACTGCCGGTTAATAATTTTGATTTAATTATCAGTGACTATGAACCTGTTACGGCCTGGGCAGCGAAATTTAAGAAAAAACGCAGCATCGGTATCGGCCATCAATACGCCTTTGAATTCCCGATTCCTGCACCTCGCAATAAGTGGGCATCCCGCACAGTACTAAAGTCATTTGCCCCAACACAAGAGAGTATCGGTTTGCATTGGCACCACTTCGGCAACCCAATACTACCGCCAATCGTCCCTCAGAAACCTGGACTCTCCCAAGAATTGGGTGAACATATTCTAGTTTACTTGCCTTTCGAACAGCCTATTCCGATGCTGGACGAACTTTCCAGGCTGCCCTATCGGTTTATCGTCTACGGTATACCCCACAATTTACCTACTTCTAGTAATATTCAAGTTAAGGCCCCCTCAATTAATGGCTTTCAGAAGGATCTGGCAACCTCTAAAGCAGTAATCTGTAATAGCGGATTTGAATTATTGGCTGAAACCCTGGCTCTGGGAAAACCCATTCTCAGTAGGCCTCTCGCCAATCAATTTGAGCAGGAAGCCAATGCCAAAGCACTCGATCAGCTCAAACTGGCCACAATCGTAAAACAGATAAATGCCTGTACGATCGACAAGTGGCTAACCAACTGCCCCCCTCCACTTCGGATAGTTTGGCCTGATGTGGCTCAATCACTGGGCAACTGGATTGCTTCCGGGTGCCGACAAAGCCCAGCTGAACTATCCTCCCAGCTGTGGCGCAAGGTGGTACCAAAGCCCGTTGCAGACGCAGCACCAGTATTTCAAAGAATATCCGAGTAAAAGCACTCTAATAATCGCCAAGTCTATTCATAGAATCAGTCATTGCCCAGTGCACCCTCTCCACGTTTACATATACACTTGAATCGTAGTGTTCCAGCATAAAAATATTCAATGGAAAACTACCTGGAAATTAAACGGATTACCCAAAAAGAATAATGTAAGAGGTAAACATGGCCCATCAGCTGCTCAACGAGCGTGAAATCGATTTTTTGCTTTACGAATTTTTAGATACCGAGGCCCTAATCAATCGCCCTCGGTACAGTGAGCATTCCCGTGAAATTTTTGATGCAACACTGAATACTGCACACACCATTGCAGAAAAATTTTTCGCTAATCACAACGCCAAAGGCGATGAGATTGAACCGAGCTTTGATGGTGAAAACGTCAGCGTTATCGAAGAAACCAAACAGTCCTGGGATGCTTTTGCCTCTGCAGGATTTCTTGCCGCTCACTGTGATGCTGAGGAAGGCGGGCTGCAATTGCCAGAAGTTATTCTGCGCACAGCACTCGCTTATATGGCTGCAGCAAACGTTGCCAGTGCTAGCTACCCGTTCTTGACCATAGGCGCGGCCAATCTGGTACGCACTTTCGCCAGCGAATCGCTTAAAAAGCAATTCCTTCCACAAATGTTGGACGGGCGTTTTGCCGGGACTATGGCACTAACTGAACCGGATCAGGGCTCCGCGCTGTCAGATATTCGCACTAGCGCCCTACCAGAAGAAGACGGCAGCTACCGCATTCATGGGCAGAAAATGTATATTTCTGGTGGCGATCAAAACCTCACTGAGAATATCGTTCACCTGGTTCTGGCAAAAATTAAAGGCGCACCCGCAGGTGTGAAGGGAATATCACTTTTTCTGGTTCCCAAATTCCTTCTGGACGAGCAGGGGAATCCAGCAAAACGCAATGATGTAAAACTCGCAGGCCTGCTACATAAAATGGGCTACCGCAATACCACATCAACGGTATTGAGTTTTGGTGAGGACAGTGGCGCTGTAGGCTACCTGATCGGTGAACCCCACCAGGGCCTGAAGTATATGTTCCAGATGATGAATGAGGCTCGTATCAGTGTGGGAGCTGGCGCTTCTGTACTTGGATACCAGGGGTACACTTACTCTCTTGAGTACGCCAAAGGCCGCCCGCAGGGGCGTATGCCCTCTAACCGAGATCCTGAATCCAAACAGGTCCCTATCGTCCAGCATGCCGATGTTCGCCGTATGCTACTGATGCAAAAAGCCTATGCTGAAGGTGGCTTAAGCTTGAGTGTTTATGCCACCTCACTTTACGAGGATGAGCATACAGCCCCTACAGAAGAGCAGCGCAACAATGCTGCAACACTGCTCGATCTGCTAACTCCCATAGTAAAATCCTGGCCCTCCAAGTACTGCCTAAAAGCTAATGAGTTGGCGATTCAGGTTTTGGGGGGAGCGGGTTATATTCGTGAATACCCGGTAGAGCAGTTGTATCGAGACAATCGTCTTAACGCAATTCACGAAGGTACAGAAGGCATCCATGCCCTGGATTTACTGGCCCGGAAAGTACCGTCAAAAAATCTTGCTGGCTACCAACTGTTACAGGCAGAGATCCGCAATACGATTATGCAGGCCAGGGATAAACCTAAGCTCGAATCGATGGCCAAAATGCTGGAAGAAGCCCTGGAAAAGTTGGATGAGACAAGTTTTGCATTATTCTCCCAGCTTCAGGAAGATGTGGATCGCGGCCTGGGTAATGCCACCCTATACCTGGATTTATTTGGCTGTACCGTAGTCGCCTGGTTGTGGCTACAGCAGGCAGTTATCGCAGAAAAAGCACTGGAAAAGAATCCTAATAGTGAAGCTCAGGATTTTTACCAGGGTAAATTACACACTGCGAAATACTATTTTGAATGGGAGCTACCAAAAACAGAGACAGCTATCGCACTGCTGAAATCAGGCAATAGCATTCCTTTCGACATGCAGGAAAATTGGTTCTAGTTAAACGACTTGTCGAGCAAAACGGAAATTACAGTTGTACCGTAATTTCCGTACCTCCCTGAGGAAGAGGGGCTGCATTTATTTGCCCTTCATAGCTCTCAACAATATCCACTACCACGGCAAGTCCAATACCCTGCCCAGGTTGCTGTTCATCGGCGCGAACGCCCCGCTGGGTAACCGCTTGCCATTTCTCACTGTCCAGCCCTGGGCCATTGTCTTTAATTCGAATAGACAGTTTGCGAGTATCTTCCATATTCTCAACGGCAACCGATAATTTCCCGTCACCATATTTATAAGCGTTATCCAGCAAATTACCCAGGACTTCCATCAGGTCACCTTCGTCACCATAAAACAGGGTGTTTTCAGCACAGGAACTTTCGACATCACACGGCTTACTGCGATACACCTTTTCAAGCGCATCCAGTATTTTATGGAGCAGTGGCGCGACCGGTGTCCCCCGTATAATGGATTTCGGCGAACTGGTTACTGCCCGCTGCAGTTGATAGCTGATAATACTGTCCATCCGCTGCACCTGATCCGTTAGCGTCTTGCCGGCGGTTGTTGAATCTCCAGAAAATTTGAGACCTTTCAATACCGCTAATGGCGTCTTCAGGCTGTGGGCCAGGTCAGCTAATGTATGCCGGGTTTTTTCTCTCTGGCGGCGCTCATTTTCAATTAACAGGTTTAAATTATCTGTTAACGGACGCAGTTCCCGAGGAAAATTCCCCTCCAGTCGATCTGCACCCCCACTCTGCATCTCCTGGAGAGCGTTAGCTAAGGCTGTTAACGGCGCAAATCCCCAACGTAGAACCAGCCACTGAGCGAAAATTAATAGCAACCCGCCCAATCCAAGCCAGTGCCACATCGTTGAACGGAACTGTTCCACCTGGGCCTGAAGCGGAGCCGCATCCTCAAGTACTGCAAAGGTAAACAGCTCTTCACCTTCCAGCCCCCAAACAACGCCTTGGCGAAAGCTGCTAAAGCTGCCTTCTTTCCCCGGAATAGATACTTGTGAATAGGATTCTTGCCCTTGGGAGAGCGGATAGAACTTCAGTTGTGGCATTGCCAGCGCCGACTCCGACCGCCAGATAACCTCACCTTCACGATCTATAACGGCCCCAACCAAACCTGAATCGGGTTGGTTAAAGCGTTGCTCTGGCAAACTTGGGGGAAGAGTCAGAGTGTTGCCTTCCGGCTCAGCAACAGCCAGTAGAGTGTAAATATAGAGCTGTAGCTCCCGCTGCTTAGCGTCATCTAATGAAGTTCGGTAGGCATGTTCAAGGACTCCCGAGATGAGAAGGATAAAACCAATCAGCACGAGACTGGTAACCAGGGCCAGGCGGCCCTTTAAGGAACCCAAAATGTAAGAAAGCAGGGAAAAACCGACTGATCTCACTGCGGAATCACAAAGCGATAGCCACGACCGCGCAGAGTTTCAATGGGCTTGATCTTGGCCGCTGCATCAATTTTTTTACGCAGGCGACCGATGAACACCTCTATCACATTGCTGTCCCGATCGCAGTCCTGCTCGTAGATATGCTCAGTCAGAGTAGTTTTTGATACCACCTCATCTGGGTGCAGCATCAGATATTCAAGTACCTTGTATTCAAATGAAGTCAGGTCCAACTCAACTTCATCCACGCTAATTCTTTGCGCACTGGTATCCAGAACGATAGGTCCGGCTTTAATCGTCGGTGATGAGAAACCTGCGGAACGGCGAACCAGGGCATTCAACCGTGCGAGCAGTTCTTCAGTATGAAAGGGTTTTACCAGGTAATCGTCCCCGCCAGCTTCCAAGCCGGAGACCCTTTCCTGCCAGTGTCCCCGAGCCGTTAAAATCAGGATAGGAAAATGCTTCTCTTCACGGCGTAGTGTTTCAATAACCTGGATACCATCAATTTTGGGTAAACCCAGGTCCATTACTGCAACGTCGTAGGGATATTCCCTCCCCAGATAAAGTGCCTCTTCTCCATCGGGGGCTTCGTCAACAGTGTACCCGGCCGTGCGCAGGGACTCTGCCAGCTGCTGCCGCAGTAATGCTTCATCTTCAACTAATAGTGCGCGCATAGTAATTACCTTATTGCGGCTCGCAATTATTCTGCTAGCGGGATATACGGCCGCTCTGTTTATCAACAAACACCACATAAACCTGGCTTTTGGCCGACAGTCCTTTCACCCGATACACGGCTCGCCCCTGTTTCTTGGTCTCAGAAATGGCGAGAATTTTTCCACCAAAGCGTTGTTTTACGATTGAAGCAGCCCGATCCCTTGAGATTTCTCCCCCTTGAACACGAAGAAAGTGGGGCTGGAAACTCTCCCGCTCATAAGCGGGGTAGCTGTGTACCGTGGCACTGCAGAGCGCCGGCAAAAACACAGCGGTAAAAGCAATAAAGCCAAGTAAGGTACGATTCAGTTTCACGGTGCGGCTCCTGTGGATATCCAATTTTCCACCCTTTATAAACTCCCTGCCGCCCTCAACCGGTCTCAAAGAGCCGGTGAGACGTCGACATGGACCCGGATTCTATCGCCCGGATGATGGTCAGTGCGAGTCAAGTAAACTTGCCCATTATACCGATAGCGGACATCGTATCCGACTAATTCCCTTCTTGTAGAGTATTCATCTACAACATGGCAACGGGATTCTGTTGCATAGTGGACTGGAGCATTGGCACGGCTGATCTGGTTACCTACCAGGGCGCCCACCAAAGCCCCTGCGATTGTGGCGCCGCCACGATTGTGACTGCGATGATAACCGTAGCGTCCACGGTGGCCGTGATCGCCTAAGTTATTGCCGATTGCAGCACCTATAAGTCCCCCCACTACAGTACCTGCCGGGGAAGTCGGCTCGCGATAGACAACCTGTTCATCGCGACACTGGGTCCTCGGTGTAACAACCTGAACATCGGTGTAGACGGGAGTAACCTCGGTAACTCGCGCATAATCATAGCCACCCGCAGCATAGCCTCGGGGGCCCGCGCTGGCAGTAGAACTTAGACCCACCAGTGCCGCAACTGCCGCACCCGCGATTAGCTGTTTGTATAGTTGCATGATATATCTCCCGCTAGTCATCATCGGGAGCCAGATTACTTAAGATGATCTGAATAGACGCTGAATTACACTGTCGTACCAGCGTAGTAGCGAGGTAAAACGATAAGCCAGCCTCTCAGGATTGGAATTTGAATGGCAGGGCACTATTCAGAAGCCCCAGATGAACTATCAGTCTCCTCATCACCCTCTCGTCGGTCACTGGCCTCTCGATCACGCCTTGGCCGAGAATCCTGGTGCCTTCTCCCCCTTTCGTGTTCCCTTCTGGGCCTATCTCCTCTCGCCCGGTCGCCCCTTGGTCGGTCTTCTCTGTGCCGGTTTCCTCTAGGTCTATTCTCATCGGACCTATCCCTCCTAGGCCCATCTTCCCTGAGTCTATCCCCTTGCGCTCGCTCTCCCCGAGCCCTATCACCTCTGGGCCTTTGCGGCTCGCTCCTATCGCCCCTGGCTTCCCGCCAGCGCTCGCGCACTTGCTCTCTCTGTTCGGGGGACATCTGCCGAAATCTCTCACGAGCCTCACGGATACTCTCACGCCTGCCTTCCGGCAGGGCGCGGTACTGTCGATAAGATTCCCGCAGCTGATTACGGCGTTCCTGGGGCAGAGACTGCCATTTTTCATAGCGCTGCCGAGCATTGTCACGCTGCTCAGGGCTCATTGAGTTCCATCGACGCGCACCCCGCAACAACCTCTCCTGCTGGCTATCAGACATGTTGGGCCAGCGCTCTTCCATGCCCTGCAACAGCTTGCGATCACTATCACTTAGGCTTTTCCACTCCACCGACCACGCCATACCAGCCCAAAGCAGAGAGGCTGCCATCAAACAAGTTGCGACCAGGGTTTTAATCATGACTGTCCCCCAGCCATATATCTTTGCTTTTGGTGCCTTCTTGGGTTTGCCCGGGACCTTGAACCAACTCGGGATCTTCAGGGATAACGACATCACCTTGTTCATCGACCCACTCTTCCAGGAATAACAGGAATTCCTCCGGCAGAGGCTCAGCTTCCTCCGCCTCGGTAGTACCTGGAAATACGAGCGCACACATAGATATGATGAATAAAACACTACGAAGAGTGCCCATCCAACTCCTCCGCCAACCACTGATAAAACTCCATATCCTCAATCATCTCGATATCCATATCTTCATCCAGCAGCCAATCACCACTCACTAGCAGCTCTGTACGACTTTCATTATTGATAACAGAACTGGGCCACCATAGAGCAAGAAATAGCACTGCGGCAGAAGCCGCTGTAACTGGAAGGTATGGATACAAGGTGTTGAGTGAAAAGTACCGTTTTTTATTATTTTGATCTTGCGCTGCGGAGCGGATTCGCCGCAACTCAGCCAGGGTTTCCGTATCGAGCGATCTCTCTCTACGTATAACAGCGGCACTGGCCGCTCCGAGTATACGCTTCTCGTTAGTCGATGAATTGTTTTCTAAATTACTCATTCCATCGCCTCCAAATGAACCCGCAGGCTGCGCAATGCTCGAGAGAGGTGAGTCTTCACACTTCCCTCGCTACAAGCCATAGCCCCTGCTGTCTCACTGACATTAAAGCCTTCAACGCAGCGCAACAAAAAAGCCTGCTGTTGACGCAGAGGTAACTTTTCAATGGCGCGGTCAATGGCATCAATCGTACGTTCACCGATTAGGACACTATCCGGGCTGCGGCCGTTGGGGTCGGGAAATTCACTCAGATCCCATTCATCGCCTTCGCTATTAATAGGAAGTTTATCTTTCAACAGCTGCCAACGGGACAGGTTTTTCTTGCGACGATGCCAATCGGTTATGCGGTTATTAAGAATGGTAAAAAATAATGGGCGCCACTCCGCACGGTCTCGGCAGCTATAGCTTTTGACGAGTGCAAGCATAGAGTCCTGAACTATATCCAGCGCATCATCACGGTCCCCTACAGCATATTTCGCCATAGTGAATGCCCGCTTTTCAACTGAAGCGAGAAACTGATCCATAAAAGCCGATTGAGGTCCCTTGACGAGGATGCAATCCTTCTACGGCTATTGCGGAGCCTCTAAATAATTCCGTGATATTTCTTTGGCTGTCAGGGCAGCTCACAGTCTAGGCGCGGCTTCACAGGAGTGTTTAAACCTTTTGAGAAGTCGCAGCACAGAGTATGAACCACTCTGAAATCCCCGTAGGACAGACTTAGAAGGCCCCAGCTACTGCATAGCTCTTGCAAAGGACTAAGGCTTTTATCAGCAGGCTGCGCCTAGCGACTGCAGTCTTCCAAGACTATAGAAATATCACGGAATTATTCAGAGGCTCCTTAGTTTGCCGCAACCCACTAGATAATGCCTGCTACAACCAACAATCACTAATCGTTATTGTTGTCACGGGATCTACGATGGTGCTTTTTTGTCCGCTCGCCGCGTTCGTTCTTCCGATCGTATCTATTATCTATTCGCTCGCCTTTTTTATCGAGGCGCTCGTTTATTTTCTCACCTTTGTTATCCAGGCGCCTATCGATACGATCACCTTTTTTATCTAAATGTGCAGCTAATTTATCTCTCCCATTAGCGGCAGCCTGCTCAGACCGCTGGTCCAGGCGCTCATTAATACGATCACCTCTATCGTCGAGGCGCTCTTCAATACGATCCCCCTTTCTGTCGAGACGATTTTCAATACGGTCGCCGCGATCATGTCCATCATCCTCACTGCTTTCAGCTTGCAGCGAGAGGGGAAAACCAAGGCTAAGCGCCAGTACTGACAGTCCTATCAGTTTATTCATAAGTTGCTCCAGTTCCGTGAACAAAAAACTCAATGCGTTAACAGCACTGACTATAACGTCAGGCACCAGAGCTGGTTGACAGGACTCCTATGAAAAATCGGCGAAATCAGAAGACAAAAATAATCGGTGCACAAAGTACCATTCTCTGTTCAACCCTCTACAACTTCCGGGCCGGGCACTTCATCGCCGAGCCAGCGTTGTGTCAGGGTGCCAGCAGTCATAGCGCCGTTAACATTAAGCGCGGTTCGCGCCATATCAATCAGAGGTTCAACAGAAATTAGCAGAGCTGCGATAGTAACTGGCAACCCCATTGCCGGCAGTACCACCAAGGCTGCAAAGGTCGCCCCGCCACCAACGCCCGCTATACCGAAAGAACTGATCATTACAACCGCCACTAAAGTAGCAATCCATACTGGGTCCCATACATTGATCCCCATCGGCACTGCCACCATCACTGCCAGCATGGCCGGATAAATACCGGCGCAGCCGTTTTGCCCAATAGTCGCACCGAAAGATGCAGAGAAATTGGCAATTGCTGGAGACGTACGCAGCTGGTCTACCTGAGTCTCGACATTCAGGGGAATAGTTGCAGCACTGGAGCGGGAGCTAAAGGCAAAAACCAGCACCGGCCATACCTTGGTGAAATAGTGCAGCGGATTGATACCATTAATAAGTAGCAACAGACCGTGCACCAGGAACATCAAACCAATAGCCGTAAAGGAGGCCAGCACAAAACTCAATAAGTTAAGAATATCCCCCATACTGGATTTAGCGATCAGGCCTGTAACCAGGGCCATCACGCCGTAAGGGGTAAAAGCCATCACTAGTCGCACCAGCTTCATAACCCAGACTTGAGCCACATGAACGAAGCGCTCAATCGCTGCGCCCTCTTCGGGAAATTCACGGCGAACCGCCAAGGCTGCCAACCCTAAAAGCACCGCGAATATAACCACCGCTATAACAGAAGTAGAGCGAGCCCCGGTCAGGTCCAGAAAAATATTGCGCGGCACAAAAGAGGTAATAATCTCAGGAATGGAAAGGTCTGTGACCTTGCCAATACGCTCATTCAGTACTTCCACTCGCGCAGCTTCCCTGGAACCCTCAACCAATCCCGCAGCCGACAAACCAAATAGCTCGGCCATAGCCACGCCAATTAGAGCGGCCACCGCCGTTGTTCCTAATAGCACCCCCAGGACTGAAATACTGATTTTGCCCAGCGCCTGGGTATGGCTGACTTTAACTACCGCCACTAATATGGAAGTCAGCACCAGGGGCATCACGAGTAAATACAATAGATTTACGTAACTGTCCCCTATCATCTCTACCCAGGGTATCACCTCTGCGGGTGCAGCCCCCCATCCGCGAGACAGTTGCAGGGTGCTTCCAAAGATAACCCCAAGAATCAGGCCAGCCAGCACTGCTGGTGCGAGGGAGTCACGGCCTCGCTGCCAGCGAAAAAGTCCGTATAGAAAAACAATAAATAGAAGCAGGAAAGCAAATGAACTGATATGCATAAGGTCTGGGTCCCACCCGGAACAAAAGGGGAAAGTGGCGGCATGCTATCAGCGATCCGCCACAAGCCTATAGATGTGTTAGTTATAGTTTTATAAAGTTTGGGAGCTTCTAATAATCCACTGTTACCCCGCCGGCTTTTACCAGCACTCCATTAGTACTCGCTATAGATTGAGAGCCGAAATAAAGTCGTCTCTATCCTGCGGCCCAACCAATGTTTTATGCCAGCGTCCATCCGTACCAATAATGAACGTAGAAGGCAGCACCTCCGGCTTCTCCTGCCCCCAGCGCCCTTGCGGTTCGGCCACTAGAACGGGAAAAGTAATACCCAACTTATCCGCCTGTTTTTGTGTTTCCGCAATCGGTAAATTGTCGAAGTTCACCCCAACAACAACGACATTGTTGTTACCGTCGGCCAGTTGGTTAAGGACCGGGATCTCCTCTCGACAGGGCTTACACCACTCTGCCCAATAGTTAACCAACAAAATCTTACCCGATACATCCAACTCTTCCCCATCAATGGCAAGAAGCGATTTATCGTCTTTAGCGCAGGCGCTTATTCCGCATACCAACAAAAGAAAGGTGACCGCTGCTGCTCTTGTCATCTTCACTTTGACTATTTTCATCAGGCCCACTTTCTCCCCCGGTTTCAGAGTTTGTTTGCTTATCATCAATCCCACCGTCGTGGCCCAGCTCAAGGGGCTTATCTTCAGCTTCCTTTTGCTCGGCTTCCAGGAACAACTCCCCAACAGTAATACCTAATTGCTCTCGGGTTGACTCTCTGGCATTGGCAAAGCGTTGCTCTACCTCTCCATACCAGGGCAATCCATCCAGACTCGCAGGAATTCCACTGGGCATCCAATCCGAACTCAGCCAACCCGCCAATTCAACCAGGGACACCGTATTCAGATCCCTTAGCAAAACATAATCATTGCGATCAGTCTGGGTCACCATACGATTAGCCTGAAGGATATTCCGCAACCTTCGCCACTGAACAAACTTGATTCCCATACGGGAAATATCTCGCTCCTTCAGAGGCCTCCCCTTCGCGCATTTCTTATACATCTGCCAGAGAACAATAAGGAGGGCAACCAGGTCAGAATGCTCCCGCTCCTGGGTCGCAGCTTGATAAACCGATAGTGTGCGCACCAACACACAGCCGGCCAATACCAGTATCCACATCAGATAAATCCAAAGCAGGAACAGGGGAACAACAGCGAATGCCCCGTAGATTGCCTGGACCGAACTCCGCGCTACCAACAAGCCGAATAAGTACTTCATAACCTCGAAAACAATCGAGATTATGATCCCCCCCTCTATTCCGTGGCGCAACGGGACATAGCAATTGGGCACAGCTATGAACAATAGGGTAAAAACTATGGAGCTGAAAACAAACGGTAGAATCCTGAATAACAACGAAGTTACCTCAAAGGAATCAGCTCCACCCAAGAAAAATTTTTGAGAAAAGACAAAAGTACTTGTCGCCAGTCCCGCCCCTAATAGGATTGGACCGAGACTCAATATCGCCCAGTACAAAAGAAAACTCGAAACGCCGCTGCGGCCTTTTTGGACGTCCCAGATAGAGTTAAAGGTCCCCTCGATGCCGCGAAGGGTCAAACCCGCAGTAATAATCAGCATCGCGATACCAACGCCAGTCAAACGCTGTGCCTGTTCGGAAAAACTGCTGATATATTTTTGGATCTCGCGCCCACTCTGAGGCAAAAAGTGGGTGAACAGTTGATCCTGTAACCTACTCTGCAAGCCGGCAAAGTCGGGAAACAGTGATAACATGGCGTAGCTCACCGTCACTAGGGGAACTATGCCAAACAGTGTCAGGTAAGTGAGAGCAGCCGCGCGTTGCCGACAATCCTTTTCATCAAACAGTTTCCACAGTGACGTCGCAAAGCGCAGCCAGTGGTTTCCCCAATCCTTTACGGTGCTTCTCATTGTGATCTCTCTATGCCTGGACATCTCGCCCAGGCCGCAGTATTACTGCCCCAAATAGCCAAGGAGCTCCCGAAAACCCCGCAGGACGTTGGGGGGATTATTCAGAAGCGCCTTAGAACTCCGCAACATTCTTCGGTTAGAATACGCCAAACAGTAACAGGATGCCGCCACAATGTGGACGATTTACCACAACCCCCGCTGCTCAAAATCCCGCCAAACCCTACAGCTATTGCAGGATAACGGTATTGAACCGGAGGTGGTTCTCTATCTACAAACTCCACCTTCTGCCGAGGATATTCAGCAGTTGCTGCACAAACTGGATATTGATGCACGACAGTTGTTGCGCACTGGTGAAGAGCCCTACAAGCAGTTAAATCTGAAAGACAAAGATCTGGCCGAATCCCAGTTAATTGACGCAATGGCTCAAAACCCTATTTTGATCCAACGCCCGATCGTTATAAAAGGCGACAAAGCAGTGATAGGGCGGCCCCCTGAAAATGTACTGGGGCTGATCTGATGGATCGGGACAACGAAGGCTATGTCCTCATCCTCTACTACAGCCGCACCGGTGCTACGGCGCGCATGGCCACCGAACTAGCTCGCGGCGTAGAGGCCAGCGGGATCACCGCTCGCCTGCGCACCGTGCCCGGCGTATCCCCAGACACTGAAGCCAGCGAGCCGCCGGTACCCACCGAAGGTGCCCCCTACTGTACAATCGAGGACCTGCGCAATTGCTCCGGTTTACTGATGGGCAGCCCCACCCGCTTTGGCAACATGGCCTCTCCGCTTCGCTATTTCCTTGACCAAACCAGTGATATTTGGCTCGATGGCAGCCTTACCGGTAAGCCGGCTGCGGTATTTACCGCCACTGGCAGTCTTCACGGTGGCCAGGAAACTACGCTGGTATCCATGATGCTGCCCCTGCTGCACCACGGCATGTTAATCGCCGGCATCCCATACTCCGAAGCCGCCTTAATGCGCACCCGCACTGGCGGCACACCCTATGGTGCCTCACACTGGTCCGGTGAACACGCCACATCGCTTTCCGATGACGAAGTAACCCTGTGCCGGGCACTGGGCAAGCGAGTCGGCAGCCTGGCACAGACGCTGGATAATGCGCATAACGGCGACAACTAGAGGATAAAGTGTGAACGATTCTGTACAGCGCAAGCTCAAGATAGCGCTGCGAATTAACTGGATTTGTTATATCGGCATGCTCGTACTGTTTGTCGCCTGGAATCTATTCGTCGAAGGCGGCTCGTTGTTCCTGTGGTGCTTGCAGACCATACCACTGCTATTGGTACTACCTGGGTTACTAAAGCAGCGCTATCGCAGCTACCTATGGCTCTGTTTTATTCTTTTGCTGTATATCACTGCCAGTATTGTCGGTGTAACGATGCCTACACGCGGCTGGCAGGATGGCGTACTGGTAGTCCTTAGCCTTATCCTATTCTTTTCATCAATGATGAGCAGCCGCTGGCATCGCATGCAATAGCCACCGGCACTACTCACATTACTAATGATTTTGTAATCGATAAATAGACAACGCTTGCCCCTCAGCGCACTAAGGAGTTTTGAGGTTTGACTGATTCATCCAATGAGAAAGGACTGTTCCGCAGCTTTTTTGGTGCCATTGGCGGCTCAATTACCTGGCTGAGGCGAGTGTTTACCAACCTGGTGTTCCTGTTAATACTGGTATTCCTGGGTATCGCAATTTTTGGCAAAGACGAACAGCTGGTAGTCCCACAAGGTGCAGCCCTGCGCGTGGCTCCGAGTGGATTTCTGGTAGATGAGCTCAGCCAGCCCAGCGGATTACCGATTTTCTTCGGTGGCTCCCAGGGGCCAGCGGAAATCAGGGTTAAGGATCTTGTCGACTCTATCGACAAAGCCGCACAGGACAAACGCATTTCCGCACTGGTGCTAGAGCTCGACAATATGGTCGGCGGCAGCCTCAGTAAGCTCGACGAGATTGGCGCAGCCCTGCAGCGCTTCAAGGCTGCCGACAAGCCCATTTATGCGGTGGGTGATAACTACACCCAGGCGCAGTATTTCCTCGCCAGCCACGCCGACAAGGTGTACCTGAATCCAATGGGTTCCGTGATGCTCACCGGCTTTGGCGTCTATCGAAATTACTATAAAAGCGCCCTTGAAAAGCTCAAAGTTAATTTCCACGTGTTCCGCGTTGGCGACTACAAGGATTTTATCGAACCCTATACTCGCGACGACATGTCTCCGGCTTCCCGTGAGAATAACCAGCGCTGGCTGCATGAACTCTGGAGTGAATACACCGAACAGGTGACCGGCCTTCGCAACCTGCCAACTGAAAGCATCGATCTATTTATCGACGAGCTACCCCAGAAACTGCAGCAGCATGAGGGCGACTGGGCACGTACTGCTCTGGCCAATAAACTGGTCGACCAACTCGCCAACCGCAACTTGGCTGTTCAAGAGCTACGCAAAACCATTGGTGAAGATGAGAACGATGAACGCAGTTATAAGGCCATCGATGCCCTCACCTATTTACGCAGCCAAAAGCTCAGCGAAGTCGCCGCCAAGAAAGAACCCAATAAGATTGCCTTAATCACGGCAAGCGGTTCCATTGTCGATGGCCGCGCTCCCGCCGGCAGGATCGGCAGCGAAAGCCTGGGAGAACTAATCGCACAGGCGCGCAAAAAAGAAGTTGATGCACTGGTTCTGCGCATTGACAGTGGCGGCGGCTCCGCCTTCGCGTCAGAAGCAATTCGACAGGAGTTACTCGCCACCCGCGAAGCCGATATCCCTGTCGTTATCTCCATGGGCAGTCTGGCCGCATCTGGAGGCTACTGGATTGCTACCGGCGGCGATCGAATCTGGGCCTCTCCCGCAACCCTGACAGGTTCCATTGGCGTATTTGGCGCCTTCCCGACCTTCGAGGATTCCCTTGAGGCACTGGGTATTTATACCGATGGTGTGGGCACTTCAGACCTGGCCGGCAGCATGCGGTTGGATCGTGCCCTACCCGAGGCAGCCGCCAGTATCCTGCAACAGGGAGTGGATAATACCTACGCCAGGTTCCTGAGAATTGTGGCCGAGTCCCGTGGCAGCACTCCCAAGGAAGTGCACAAAATTGCCCAGGGCCAGGTCTGGACCGGGCGCGCGGCTAAAAACCTGGGGCTGGTAGACGATCTGGGCAATCTCAACGACGCCATTGCCGACGCCGCACAGCTTGCTGAGATCGAAGAATACGATGTAATAGAGATCCAGCGCGAGCTGACTCCCGGCGAAAGATTCCTGCGCGCCCTGAGCGATAATGTGGATGCACGTATCGCCGCCAGCCTTGAGGCAAACCTGCCACTCGGCGCCTGGTTAAACAGCTTACAACCGGTTTTGGCACCAATCGGCGAACTGCAGAGCTTCCGCGACCCGCGCGGACTCTACGTGCGCTGCCTGCCCTGCCTAGCCCCCTAAAAGACTTCATCGCCTCTACCCTGCGCCGGCTCAATACCGGCGCGGACGCCCATAAAGCTCACGCAATTCATTTTTCGCGGCCTCCAGGATTCTGCGCCTGCGCACAGGCAAATGGTGACCCGCACGATTGATATAAAAAGTGAGCATAGACATGGCTGAGCGGAAAGGCTCTGATTTGCGCTGCTGACTGGCCTCAGCTGCGCTCTTCAGGGATTTGGCTATCGCTTTTGGATCATCCAGGCTAAATACACCGGCTTCAAGGTCCAGCGCATGGCTGTTTGTCGTGACTCTCTGTGACCATTTGGCACTTTTTACTGATACCAAACCCCACCTCCATAACCGCAGTTCCCTGTTAAATATATGGTGGCTCATCCGGATTTGGTCGTTGCGGAATTCCTAAACCTCGCTATCGGAAATTTTAACCTGCCTTAGAGCCCCACTCAGGGCAACCAGTGCGAATGCCAATAAACTCAGGATTCCCGCCCACAATAGTGTCGTCAGAGGCGCTGCAACCTCGCTCAAAACACCCGCAGCCAGGGCCCCCAGCGCCGCAGAACCAAATAGGGCAAATTGATAAATGGAGATAATGCGACTGCGATAATCCGCCGGCGCCAGCAATTGCACAATGCCTCGCCCCAGCCCTGCGGAGGCTGCCGCAACCGCCCCCCAACACAGACACAACAGAATCAAGCCAAACTTTGTTGGCCCCAGGCTGATAGCAATCAAGAGTGCTGCGCTGTAAAGCAAGCACATCAAAATTCCTCGCCCTGGCTCCTGTCCCTGGCCCCGTCTCAACATAGTCACCGTCGCGATCACCGTGCCCGCTATAAATGCCAGCTGCAGGGTCGCGTAGTAACCGGCACCGCGACCGTAGTCCTCGGCCAGTAACGGTAAGACCACCAGAAAAACCCCGATATGCACAAAGCCATTGAATGCCATCAATGCAGTCAGCTCCCGTAAAACCGGGTGTTTCCATGCCTGACTGAGACCATCCAGAATCAGGGTGTGGGGTCTCTTCTCTGGTGCCTTTTGACGCTCTTGAGGCTGGCGCAAGGAGAAAAGCAATAATGAAGCCACTAGCACAACGGCAATCTGTACACCCAGCAAGTGCTGCAAGCCCCACTGGTCAAATCGACTCGCTAGCAACATTCCCACTGCCTGGCCGCCGTACTGCGCCAACATCATCCAGGTTACGGTTTTTTGCACGCCTCGCTCAGTGGCCTGCCCCTTGCGGTTGCGGGCACTGCGCTGCACCAGGTTATCCCGTGCCGGCTGTAAAAAAGCGCTGCACACCCCCAGGCAAATTCCGTAAACCATCAAGGTGGATAAATTCAGGACATGGAAGGTGAAATACAACAACAATGCAGTATGACAAAGCGCCAGGCCCAAACAGGCTAGAGCCGACACCAGAGCCGGGTCTCGCCTATCTGCCAAAGCACCGCCAAACAACAGGAATACCAGGTTTGGCAGCAATACTGATGCCTGAATCCACCCCAATTGCAGGGCCGGAAGATCCACGATCGTCAGCGCAATCCAGGGCAGCAATATCACCTGCAACCCGGTTGCCAGGGAGGTGCCGCTATAGCCCAACAGAAACCTTTGCAATTGGGTTGGCATTCTAGATACGAAATAACTCAATGATTAATAACCTGCCAACTCACGCTTGTGCGGCGTCATATTTGCCGAGTGCCGCAACCAGAAATACCAGCTTGATAGCTTCCGAAGTGTTCTTAGCCCAGAGCCATCACCACCATAGGCGGCAGACTCAAAAGCCTCTGTCACTGCTGCGGCATAACCAGACATCTCCGGTTTTTCCTCGGCAATCCGGCGGGCATAGGATCCTGCAGCCTCACCGGAATGCCGCTGGACCCCATTGCGGGCCATGCGCCGGCAAAAGCGCTGGTAGAGCTTCTCCGCAGGCGCCAACTTGGGTCCTCCTGCGGAGCGGGCCGCCCATAAACTGATACCCAACAAAAGCACAAGAATCGGTGCCCCCAGTAATAGGGCGATACGCATTGGAGACAGATCACCAAATAGCCGCTGTAACAAATTCTGCTGTCGATCGGCATCAAAGCTCACTACGGTTTGATACCAACGGTAGTTGATCATATCCCACTGTAAGCGCAACTGGCTGAGAATGCCGATACGGTGTAAAGGAAATAGGGAGTCCTGCATAAACTCCCCACCCGCCGCACTCTCCAGACCGTCGCGCACCCGCTCCGGAGCTACTGCCGCTGTGGGGTCTACACGTTGCCAGCCTTGGCCGTCGAGCCAAATTTCTGCCCAGGCATGGGCGTCGTACTCTCGCACCAATAAGTACTCTTCTCCACTGACCCACTCACCGCCCTGGTAACCAGCCACTACTCGCGCCGGTATCCCCGCTGCGCGCATGGCAAACACATAACTACCGGCAAAGTGCTCGCAGAAGCCCTGCTGGCTATCGAAAAGAAACTCATCAATAGTATCGCCGCCCAGTGCTGGAGGCTTCAGGGTATAAGTGAAAGCACTGTGGAAGTGCGACAGCAGCTGGGAGGAAACCGCCTCAGCACTGAGCCCCTGATCTCGTAGGGAAGCCATCCACTGACGAGTACGGCTATTGCCGTAACTGGGAAGTTGCAAATTCCTGCGCCGCTCCGCATTGCTGAGAGTAGCACTGAGTGACAGGGTTTCTCTCGGCCAGGAACTTACCTGGTAAGAAAAGCGGTTGAAAACCGGGGTCCGTTTTACCAGGCGATCATCCGTTGTCTCTCCCACACCCGCGCTCTCTGAAGCCGGTTTTGCCATAGCGAACAACCAGGGGCTCCGGCTCGCTTCCTGGATAACCTGGTAGCGATAACGAGGACCCACTTGCGGAAGCACCTGCTCACCACTTCTCCAATACACTCGCCCGCCATTTCGAGGGTCAACACCATAGCCCTGGCGCCAGGTACGTCCATCAAATTCCGAGTACACCAAGCCCCTCCAGTAGCGCTGCTCAGGCGGGGGGACAGGTCCATCAAAGGAGATACGTAAGGTCGGCTTGCTGGATTTGGAAAGCTCAGTAAAGTCTCCCGGGGCCATCGAATCACTGACACCAGTACGCCCAGCGGAGGTATTCTGCGGCACAGACCAAAGGGGCCCCAGCCTAGGTATAACCAAAAACAACAACACCATTAACGGCGTGGCCTGTGCCACCAACCGCAGGGATAACCCCAGAGCCCGGCGCGGGCGCGCACTAAAGTGTCCCAGCTGCGCCGCCATGGCTGCAGTAATTACCAACACACTCAGTAGACCGTAAAGTGCATAGGGAATGGTCTGCTCTTGCACAAACAGAGTGGCGGCTACGAAGTAGGCCAGCAGTAGACTGACAAAGGCATCCCTGCGGCTGACCAGTTCGAGATTTTTCAGGGTGAATGACAGCGCCAAGAGTGCAATCATCGGCTCCAAAGCAAACAAGCGCCGATAGGACAGAGCCAGTCCCGCCACCGTCAATAGAATCACTGTCAGTTTAAGAGCGCGGCCGGGTAAATCCCTGCGCCCGCGAAAGACTTCCAGGCGCCAATAAACCGCAAAGGCCCAGGCAAAAACCACCCACAGTGGCAGCATTGTGAATTGCGGCAAAAGGGCGACAAACTGGGCAGCAAAAATCCACAGCAAACTTTCCCTGGGCAATAAATCCTTATTCGCAATCATCACTGGCCTCGCCCGGGGTACAGGGCCAATGCCTGCAAGACCTGCTGCTGATGCTCGGAACCGAGCGAAGGCTCTATTGAAATGCCAGGCAGGCACAAACCATATGCAATGCCTTGCTTTTCCGCTTGTAGGGTCCAGTCACAGAGATTGCTCAGGCGCATCTCTATATCCCTACCATCGAGTAAACCCCAGTCGAGCCACAAGCGCGTGTCAGTTTTGCGCTCATAGTCCTTGCTGTAAAGATCGCGTCCGGCCGCGTATTGCTTCCAGGCTACATGGCGTAACGAGTCACCCGCTTGATAGGGTTTTAGCGCGGCAAAATCATCTCCCCCCCGCTTCACCTCACCAAACTCCCCCTCGGCAACAGTCTCTCCTAGCGGTAAAGGGCCCGCAGAAATTGGACGGGGGTAAACCAAAAATTCAACATCCAGGTCAATGCGGCTCCAGCAGCGAAATAACCCGAGAGGGAAACGACTTTCAACCCTCAACCGAGGTGCCTGCACTCGCCCACGTTTTACTACCGGCATAGAGATACAAATATCCGCACTTTTCTGCTCGCACAAATCCACGCGACTGCCCTGCTCCGGTGGCCAACTCAGCTCGAGCCATTCCCGCTCCCGCTTGCCCTCACAACTGACATTAATTTCCGCCTCGGCAAAATCACCAGCAAAAGCTGCTCGGGTATCCACAAGGCGCAAGTGCACGCCACTTAAATTGGCAAAGGTGTGTAGTGGCAACACCGCTAAAATGCTGACCAACAAAAATGTCAGAGCGAAAACCAGATTGTTTTCATAATTGGTGCCCAGCAACCACAATAATGCCACCACTATTAGGAAACCTAAGCCTGCGCGCGTGGGCAGGATAAATAATCGGCTGTGGTTCAAGGTAATCGCTCGGGCCCGCGGTGCCCGGCGACTAAGCCAGCGCTGCATAAGGTTGCGCCAATATTCCACCAGCAGGTGTATCGGATTGCGGGAAGGGTTCCGACGTTGGGGGTGACTTACATTCATCGACTCAGGCCGCGATCACATCCACTTGGCGCATCAGACGCTCAACCAACTGCTCGCCGTTGCTGCCATCGCTCTGTAATCGATGTCCTGCCACCGCCGGCAACACAGCCTGGATATCCTCAGGCAAAACATGGCCACGATTGTGAATCAACGCCCAGGCTTTGGCTGCGCGCAAAAGGGCCAAGGCGCCTCGGGGTGATAAACCCACTGCGCAATCCGGGCTCTGGCGGGTTTGCAAAACCAGTCGCTCAAGGTAATCCAACAGACTGTCAGAAGTTTTCACTTGCGTAACCAGGTTTTGCATTTTTCCGAGTGTGGCGGTATCGATTCTCGGCTTTAACTTCGCCAGCTGCTGCCTCGGATCGGCCCCCATAAACAAAGCCCGCTCCGCCTCCCGTGTGGGATAGCCGAGACTGATACGCATCAGGAAGCGATCCAACTGGGATTCCGGCAATGCAAAGGTGCCCGATTGTTGCATCGGGTTTTGCGTGGCAATCACAAAAAATGGCTGGGGCAGTGTGCGGGTCTCACCATCGACACTCACCTGGCGCTCTTCCATGGCCTCTAGCAGCGCACTCTGGGTTTTTGGCGATGAGCGATTAATCTCATCCGCCAATAACACCTGGCTAAACACAGGTCCCTCGTGAAAGTGAAATTGGCTGGACTCCCGATCAAATATCGAAACACCAAGAATATCTGCCGGTAACATATCGCTGGTGAACTGCACCCGCTTATACGTTAGCCCCAGCACCTGTGCGAGTGCATGGGCCAAGGTGGTCTTACCCATGCCCGGTAGGTCTTCAATTAACAAGTGGCCTTTTGATAACAAACAGGCCAGCGCCAGCTTTACCTGGCGCTCTTTACCCAACAAAACACTGCCGATATCGGACACTATGGCGGAAACTATTTTTTGCACGGCAAATCCATTACTGCTCAATTTTTCTCAAGGGGGCTATTTCTGCACACCGGCAGGGGCGCGACAAAATGCAAACACTACCGGAAGCAGCGAACAGTATTTCACTGTCCGCTAATAATCATAGGTAGCTGGGCGCTTACGCCAGCGCTTATAACTGGGATAATCCACGCATCAAGTCGCGCTTGAGGTCCTCAACATTTTCCAGCCCTACCGAAACTCGAATCAAATTTTCAGTAATTCCGGCGCGAGCCTTATCTTCATCACTAAGGCGGCCATGGGTTGTCGTGGCAGGGTGCACAATAGTGGTTTTTGCATCCCCCAAGTTGGCGGTGCAGGAGAGGATTTTACAATTGTCGATCACTTTCCAGGCAGCTTCGCGACCACCGCGCACAGTAAAACTCAGCACTGCGCCAAAAGCGTCTTGCTGTTCCCGCGCTAGGCGGTGTTGGGGGTGTTTAGGCAAGCCGGTGTAATTCACCTTCTCAACCATCTCCTGCTCATCGAGCCACCAAGCCAAGTCGAGTGCATTGGTGCAATGCGCCTGCATACGTAGCTTTAAAGTTTCCAGGCCTTTGAGGAATACCCAGGCATTAAACGGGCTCATGCTGGGTCCTGCAGTGCGCAGGAAAACCACCAACTCATCCATTACTTCCTTGCGACCAACAGCTACACCGCCCAGGGCCCGCCCCTGGCCGTCGAGGAATTTGGTTGCGGAGTGCACCACAATATCGGCGCCCATGGATAGAGGTCGCTGCAGTGCCGGGGTACAAAAACAGTTGTCGACCACCAGCATGGCACCAGCGCTGTGGGCGACCTGTGCCAACGCGTGGATATCGGCCACTTCACACAGCGGGTTGGAAGGCGTCTCCATAAACAGCAGCTTGGTGGAACCATCTACGGCCTGCTTCCAGGCATCCATATCGGTCAAATCGACATAGCTCACCCGCACGCCGAACTTTTCCATATAGCGGCCAAATAAAGCCGTGGTGGTGCCGAAAACACTGCGGGAACAGATAACGTGGTCGCCACTTTTCAGTAGCGCCATACAGATACTGAGAATGGCAGCCATTCCGCTGGCAGTAGCTACCGCAGCTTCACCGCCTTCGAGAGCAGCAATGCGCTCTTCAAAAGTGCGCACTGTGGGATTGGTATAGCGGGAATAGACGTTACCGGAGCTTTCGCCAGTAAAACGCGCGGCAGCTTCCGCAGCGGAGGGGAAAACATAACTGGAGGTGAGGTAAAGTGCCTCGGAGTGCTCTCCTTCCGGTGAGCGAACCTGGCCGGCGCGCACCGCCAGGGTTTCCAGAGCGTAACCGTCGTCTTCAAACATATACCGCTTCCTGGTCAGTATTTTTGGAAGCAGTCATCTTAACCGAAACGATCTTAACTGGCGCCCTCTTCTGCCGCGAGAAAAGGACGCTTACGCTTTTTTACTATTGGCAGTCTACAAAAAACGGTTTTTTGCCGCCCGCCAAATCAGGTGAGGGATATTTAGATATTCCCCCAAGGGCGAATTACAAAGCATTGGCGTCGGCCTTTTTACGCTTGGCCGTATCATTGCGCTGAGCGTGCAGATCGTTCAGGTATTCCTCGTCAACATCACCGGTGATGTAATTGCCGTCGAATACAGAGCAATCAAAACGATCAATTTTTTGCTTGCCGCCGCTGGAGCTGACTACCAGATCTTCCAGCTCCTGGTAGATCAACCAGTCTGCGCCAATCTCCTCACAGATTTCCTCGGTGGTGCGACCGTGAGCCACAAGCTCAGTGGCGGAGGGCATATCGATACCGTAGACATTCGGGTATTTTACCGCTGGGGCAGCACTGGCGAAGTACACTTTGGCAGCACCGGCATCGCGGGCCATCTGGATAATCTGCTTACAGGTAGTACCGCGCACAATGGAGTCGTCTACCAGCAACACATTCTTGCCACGGAATTCCAGCTCGATGGCGTTGAGCTTCTGGCGAACCGACTTCTTGCGCTGCTTTTGACCGGGCATGATAAAGGTCCGGCCGATATAGCGGTTCTTCACCATACCTTCACGGAATTTCACCCCCAAGCGGTGGGCTACCGTCTGACCTGCCGTGCGGGCAGAATCCGGGATCGGGATAACCACGTCGATATCGTGATCCGGGCGCATGCTGAGAATTTTGTCCGCCAGATGCTCACCCTGACGCAAACGCGCCTTGTGTACCGATACGCCATCCATAATGGAGTCAGGACGGGCAAAGTACACATGCTCAAAAATACAGGGAGTCAAAGACGGGTTATCTGAACACTGCTCGGAGTGCACAGTGCCATCCAGCTCGATATAGAGCGCTTCGCCAGGAGCGACATCGCGCACCAAGGTGTAACCCAGTACGTCCAGAGCCACGGACTCGGAAGCCACCATATATTCGGTGCCCTTCTCGGTTTCACGCTTGCCGTAAACCAGCGGACGAATTCCGTTGGGATCGCGGAAAGCAACAATACCGTAACCGACAATCAGGGCAACGCAAGCGTAGGCGCCGCGCACGCGCTTGTGTACAGAGCGCATCGCACTGAAGATATCTTCGGCTTTCGGCTGCAGCTTGTGCAACTTGTGCAGCTCGTGGGCGAACACGTTCAGCAACACTTCCGAATCAGAATCTGTATTGATATGGCGCAGGTCCTGCTGGAAGATCTCATCGACCACCTCGTGCACATTGGTGAGGTTGCCGTTGTGAGCCATGGCGATGCCGTAGGGGGAGTTCACGTAGAACGGCTGAGCCAGCGCCGGGCCGGAGCTACCGGCAGTGGGGTAGCGGACGTGACCAATACCAAAATTGCCCTTCAGACGCTCCATGTGGCGCGCGCGGAATACGTCGCGAACCAGACCATTGGCTTTCTGCTGGTTCAGGCGATCATCGTCACAGGTAACGATACCGGCGGCATCCTGTCCCCTGTGCTGTAGCAGAGTGAGCCCATCATAGAGCTGCAGATTGACGTCACTCTTACCGACGATACCGACGATACCACACATATATTTGACCCTATTGACTCGAGAAGAGCGCTTTTGGCGCTCTATTTAAAACAACTTTACGAAGAATTCCTTAACGGAGCCCGCCAGCTCCCGCGCACTATCCTCAAATTCGAGGAAATGGGGAATCAGAACAGACTGACTCCACCAACTGTCTTGTTCCACCGGCACCAATGCCGGGGCCAGGATCAACAGCGCCATCACGACAATGGCTCCCCGCACCAAGCCAAACGCCATTCCCAGCACTCTATCTGTACCGGATAGCCCAGTTGCCTCAACAAAGGCAGAAAGCACCATGTTGAGACCGGCGCCAGCGAGTAAGGTGCCGATAAACAGGATGCCAAAAGCTGCAATCATTTGGAGGGAGGGAGTGTCGACGAGGTTGGATAGCATTGGCGCCAGCTGGTCGCGAAACATCATGGCGACGATAAAGGCGGCAATCCAGGTAAGCAGAGACAAGGTTTCCTTGATGAAACCTCGACTAAGGCCGATAAGCGTGGAGATACCCACAATAGCCAGAATGATCCAGTCAGCCCAATTCATTCAATCCTACCTGCGTGGCGGCTGCTGCCGCGAAGAGCGCGCATTCTAACTGAAGGGACTAAGCGCGTGAAGCCGTAGGCCAACCGATTGGAATTTATTACTTGTAGTACCGCTTTCCCTGGACGTTTGGCGCAGTGGCAATCGGTTAATTGCGAATAAAAGTGCAAAGTGGAAGTCTGCCAGCGAGTTGCCACCATCCGCCTCGGGCTGAAATAGTGGCAACCTGAAGTCAAAGGCCCGATCAGGCCTTGAACTGAAGCACGAGGGTCTGGGCTTTCAGAAGGGTATCCAATTCTTTTTTCAGCTGATGGGCATCGGCCTTGTTGACCTTTGGCCCAACAAAGACCCGCACCAGGCGACCCTTATCTGTATCCACCGCCCGAGTATAGGCACTGTAGCCCTCGTTCATCAGGCGCAAACGCAGCTTGTCCGCATTGGACTCATCCCGGTAGGAAGCCACTTGAACCACCCAGGCCACAGGCAGGCCATAGGCATCCACAAGGGGCGAGGCCCCCTTTTTCGGCGCGGCCAGTTTTTCCTCCGGCTCATCACTCTTGGCGATCTCTGACCGTTCCTCTCCCTCATCAGCTACTGGAGCCTTCGGGTTGGAGAAGTTTTCTGGCAAGTCCGGCTGGAAAGCCTCACCCGGCGCCGGTGCAGGCACAGCATCCGCTACCGGTTGCGGCTCGGCAATTTCAATAGGGCGTATATCCGGCTCCGCCGGAATCTGGCTGGTTTCACTGATATTGCCTGCGGCCTCCCGGTCTAACAGGCTGGGCAAGAAAATAACGGCAAGCGCAGCCAAAACCAGCGCACCGACAATGCGCTGCTTAAATCCGTCGTTCAATCGCCCTCGGCGGGAGGGTTTACCCTCGCAATTCTCCATTACCTTCGTCTCGCATCTGCTGCAGAACCTCAGCCACAGTAAAGAAGGAACCAAATACAAGCAACCTGTCTTGTGGACCAATGGTCGGCAGCAGCTGTTGTAAACCATCGGCGACGCTTGGACAGCGGCTATCGGCGTTCGTTGCCTCAACACCTGCTGCGGCCAGACCTTCCAGCAAGGTCTCTCCGCTCGCAGCGCGGCTATTGCCCGGTAACTCTGCGGGGTGCCAGGCATCCACCACACCCTGCAATGGCGCGAAGAGTCCCACCAAATCCTTATCGGCCATAGCCGCTACCAGCGCATGGGTTTCACCATCTACAGGGTGATCTGCAAGCCATTTAGCCAAGTGTTCGGCCGCTGCCGGATTGTGCCCCACATCCAGCAGCAAGTTGCGCCCCAGCCATTGAACCTGCTGACAGCGCCCAGGCAGGGCAATTTCAGCCAGTGCAGATTCAATCCCACCCTGGGGCAATACATTGAGCAGAGCCAGCGCGGTAATCCCAGCAGCGATACTCGGGCGCGGCAAGCTGATCGGGGGGATCGCAAGTTCCAACTCACCAAAGCGGTAAAGTTCTTTTTTACCCTCTCCAAAATTCAGAGAGAAATCCTGACCTATAAAGTAACTGGAACTGGACAATTTTTCTGCCGCAGACAGCACAGATTGGGTGGGATTGCTATCAGCACAGACAAAAGGCGCCCCAGCACGCAGGATACCGGCTTTCTCACGGCCGATTATTTCCCGGTCACTGCCAAGCCAGTCCTCGTGATCAATGGCAACACTGGTGATAATAGCCAGATCCGCATCCACCAGGTTAACTGCATCCAGGCGTCCACCCAGGCCAACTTCCAGAAGTGCAAACTCGACGCCTGCCCTTTGAAATAACCAGAGCGCCGCCAGGGTGGTGTATTCAAAATAGGTCAGGCTGGTCTCACCGCGAGCAACCTCGATAGCCTCAAACGCCAGCACGAGATCTTTATCGGCAACCTCTTCACCCCCGATACGCACCCTCTCGTTAAAGCGCAGAAGGTGTGGGGAACTGTAAGCGCCTACGGAGCGCCCCCCCTTACACAGCAGCGCCTCCATAGTCGCCACGCAGGAACCCTTACCATTGGTGCCCGCCACAGTAATCACTGTCGGTGCCGGTTTCTGGATACCCAGTGCATCGGCCACAGATGCGACGCGCTCAAGACCTAATTCAATTTCGGAAGGGTGCAGCTGCTCCAGACGGGAGAGCCAATCTTGCAGTGAAGGCATAGTTGAAAACATCGATGATGGGGGCTGCAATCAGCGGAAATTAAGCTGATCACAGCATAACCCCAAGGGAATGGAAATCAGTTGCCGGTCAGTTTACCCAATATGCGGGACACTGTAGAGCGCATTTCCTTGCGAGGAATAATCATATCAATTGCGCCGTGCTCCAGCAGGAACTCACTGCGCTGGAAACCTTTCGGCAATTTCTGGCGAATGGTCTGCTCGATAATATTCGGGCCGGCAAAACCAGCGCGCGCTCCGGGCTCCGCCGCGTTGATATCACCCAGCAGGGCCAGGGATGCGGAAACACCACCGTATACCGGGTCAGTCATAATGGAGATATATGGCACGCCGGCCATCTTCATTTTTTCCAGCACCGCTGAGGTTTTAGCCATCTGCATCAGGGAGATCAGGGCCTCCTGCATACGGGCACCACCGGTAGCAGAGAAACAAACCAGCGGGATACGCTGCTCCAAGGCACGCTGAGCGGCACGGGTAAAGCGCTCACCGACCACATAGCCCATGGAGCCACCGTGGAAAGCGAACTCAAATGCTACCGCTACCAGGGGAGCACCATTCAGGCTGCCCTGCATGGCGACCAGGGCATCCTTCTCACCAGTGGATTTTTGCGCCTGAACCAAACGGTCTTTATATTTTTTGACGTCTTTAAACTTCAGGCGATCAACCGGCTGCACATCGGTGGCCAGCTCTTCACGACCTTCCTCGTCGAGGAAGATATCCAGGCGGCGACGGGCTCCGATTCTAAAGTGGTGATCGCACTTGGGGCACACATCCAGATTGCGTTCCAGCTCCGGGCGATAGAGCATCGCATCACATTTGACGCACTTCTTCCAAACCCCCTCGGGGACCTTGCTACTGCCGGTGCGACGCTCTGTGCGAATTACCGCAGGGACAATTTTTTCTAACCAGCTCATCTCGTTTCCAAATCCGGAGGCTTTCTTTGGGCCGGCACATTTTACCGACCAGTGGGTTTCAGGCTAGGAATTAAAACACTAAGCTGAACAACAAACCCGGCCAGATCAGCCGCTATTTTTGGCTTTCTGGCCAGCTTTGTGCTTAGACCTATAGCTGCTTTTAGCGATCCAGGGCTTCGCGCATCTCGCTGACAATAGCCCCAACCGCTGTTTTAGCGGCTTCCAGGTCTGCCGCCGCATCTACCGCCGACACCAGTACACTACCGACTACAGCGCCGTCGCCATGGGCACTGACCTGGCGGGCCGAGGTACCATCTTTGATACCGAAGCCAACACACAGGGGCAGATCGGTAAACTGGCGAATATGGTCCAGATTGTTACGCACTGAATCCAAATCCAGGTGGCCTGCTCCGGTAACCCCCTTCAGGGATACATAGTAAACAAAGCCACTGGCAACATCGGTAATTTCACGAATACGCTCTTCAGTGGTGGTAGGCGTCAGCAGGAAGATATTGCGCAGGTTGCGCTCCGCCAAAAAGGCATTCAGGGAACCGGACTCTTCAGCCGGCAGATCTACGGTTAGGGCACCATCGACACCCGCAGTGGACGCCGCTTCAGCAAACTCCAATTCACCCATACGCTGAATAGGGTTGGCATAGCCCATCAGGATTACCGGGGTATCACTATCCAACTGACGAAATTCTTTCACCAAAGCCAAACATTTACGCAGCGAAGCCCCACTGGCCAGCGCTCGCTCATGCCCCTTCTGAATTACCGGGCCCTCTGCCATGGGGTCGGAAAACGGCACCCCCAATTCAATAACATCGGCCCCGCTGGCTACCAACTGATGCATCAGCGGCACAGTATTTTCCAAGCCGCCATCGCCAGCGACAATATAAGTTACCAGTGCCTTGCGGCCCTCATCGCGCAACTTGGCAAAGCGGCAATCAATTCTATTTTGTTCTGTCACAGTTTATTCCCTGAGCTACTCCTGGCAAAAAGCCAGCTCAATTATTTGATCTTCACCCATTTTGCCCGCCTCAGAGGCGGGCGGTGATATTGCTACACCTCGATACCGTCGATAGCGGCAACGGTGAAAATATCCTTATCGCCTCGGCCGGAGAGATTCACCAGGACATTCTGTTCAGGGCTCATGGAAGCCGCCAACTTGAGCGCGTACGCAACTGCATGGCTGGATTCCAATGCCGGCAAAATGCCCTCAGTACGAGTGAGTCGACGGAACGCATCCAGGGCTTCATCATCATCGGCGGTGACATATTCCACCCGGCCGATATCTTTCAGCCAAGAGTGCTCAGGGCCAACACCCGGGTAGTCGAGCCCCGCAGAAACCGAGTGAGTCTCGATAATCTGGCCGTCATCATCTTCCATCAGGTAGGTGCGGTTACCGTGCAGAACACCGGGAATACCATCATTCAGTGGTGCAGCATGCTTACCGGAAGCCAGGCCTTCACCGCCGGCTTCGACACCAAACATTTTCACTTCAGCGTCATTCAGGAACGGGTGGAACAGGCCGATCGCATTGGAACCACCACCGACGCAGGCCACCAGCGCATCGGGCAACTGACCAAAGCGCTCCAGGCTCTGGCGACGGGCTTCACGGCCGATAATAGAGTTGAAGTCTCGCACCAATTGCGGATAAGGGTGAGGACCAGCCACAGTGCCGATAATGTAGAAAGTATTATCGACATTGGTTACCCAATCGCGCATGGCTTCATTCATGGCGTCCTTTAGGGTCTTGGAACCGGATTCCACCGGCACCACTTCTGCCCCGAGCAGTTTCATACGGTATACGTTGGGGGACTGGCGCTTAACGTCTTCCGCACCCATATAAACCGTACACTGCAAACCGAGACGCGCCGCCACGGTTGCCGTAGCCACACCGTGTTGACCAGCGCCGGTTTCGGCAATTACTCGGGTCTTACCGCTGTGTTTGGCCAGCAGTGCCTGGCCCACAGTGTTATTTACCTTGTGCGCACCGGTATGGTTCAGGTCTTCCCTCTTAAGCCAGATTCGCGCACCGCCCGCCTGCTCAGTCAGTCGCTCAGCAAGATACAGCGGCGATGGCCGGCCTACGTAGTGCGCCAGATCGTGATCAAAGGCAGCGACAAAATCCGGATCATCTTTCAGGCGGCTATACATTGCCTGAAGCTCATCCAATGCGCTGATCAGCGTCTCCGATACAAAGCGACCGCCGTAGGGACCAAAATGTCCGCTCGCATCCGGGAAGGTGGAAAAATCGATAGCACCTGGCTTACTCACACTCATACTCCGTGGGTCACGTGGGGTTAAAACTTTCTTTTTACCTACTGTTTGAATAGTTCTTCCTGAACTATTCAAACGTCGCCAGAAAATACTGGCGCAGATACGTCGATCTGCTGGTATTTGCTGGCTCGCGCCGGCCAAGCCGGCGGGCGGCACTTCCCTGTGCCGCTTCAATACTATTAGCCGTAGTTCTTCCTGAACTATTCAAACGTCGCCAGAAAATACTGGCGCAGATGCGTCGATCTGCTGGTATTTACTGGCTCGCGCCGGCCAAGCCGGCGGGCGGCACTTCCCTGTGCCGCTTCAATACTGTTAGCCCTAGTTCTTCCTGAACTATTCAAACGTCGCCAGAAAATACTGGCGCAGATGCGTCGATCTGCTGGTATTTGCTGGCTCGCGCCGGCCAAGCCGGCGAGCGGCACTTCCCTGTGCCGCTTCAATACTATTAGTCGTAGTTCTCCCTGAACTATTCAAACGTCGCCAGAAAATACTGGCGCAGATGCGTCGATCTGCTGGTATTTGCTGGCTCGCGCCGGCCAAGCCGGCGAGCGACACTTCCGGTACCGCCTCTAAATCTATCTCTTCGCCGCGCTGACAAACGCAAAAACCTTTTCTCGATCCTTGCGTCCCGGCTGATGCTCTACACCTCCGCTCACATCCACCCCCTGTGGGCGCGCAGCTTCTACTGCTGCAGTTACATTCGCGGGATTCAAGCCACCGGCAAGAACGATCGGGCGATTGCTATCTTGGGGAACTCTGTCCCAATCAAAGGTCTCTCCGGTACCACCGGGGACACCAGGCCTGTAGGCATCCAATAGAAAACCCCGGGCTTTGGGGTGCTCAGTCATTGCGGCTTTGACATCGAGGTCATCTTTCATCCGCAACGCTTTGATATAGGGGCGCCGGAATTGCTCGCAGAAACGGGCACTTTCATCGCCGTGGAATTGCAGCAGGTTAAGCGGCACCGATTCCAGCACAGCGTCCACCTCACTCTGTGCCGCATCGACAAACAACCCCGTCAGGGTGACAAATGGGGGAACTGCCGCTGCAACTTTAGCTGCCATATCAAGATCGATATAGCGCGGGCTCGGCTTATAAAATACCAGGCCCAACGCGTCGGCACCCGCATCTACAGCCATCAGGGCATCTTCTATACAAGTGATGCCGCATATTTTTACTTGCATCGTGTAACCTGGACTCAGCCGGCTGGCCGATCAAAAGAGGGAACGACGGATACTAGCAGATAGTCAGAAGGCGCGAAATGCACGCCCTCTCCCAGATTTGCTTTAGCCTCGAAAAATTCAGCAGTCTAACTGGAAAGCAAAGCACCCAAAGGCTGTGGCACCAGCAGTGGCCCAGGCTCACATTGGGGAAGCTGGAAATGATCCGGATAGCGCACATCAACGAGATACAAGCCAAACGGCGGTGCAGTCACGCCTCCGGCGGAGCGGTCCCGCTGATCCAGCACCTCTTTTACCCAAATTGGTGGACGCTCACCTCGCCCCACAGCCATCAAAACCCCGGTGATATTGCGCACCATATGGTGAAGGAATGCGTTAGCACTAATTTCCAAGGCAACCAGCTGACCCACTGGAGCAATATCCAGGCGGGTAATTTCGCGCACCGGGCTCTTGGCCTGGCACTGAGAGGCACGGTAGCTGGTGAAGTCGTGGCGGCCGATCAAGTAGCTGGCTCCCTCACGCATCGCTTCCAAGTCCAGTGAGTGCTGGGTCCAGGTTACCTCAGCGGCGCTGTGGGCTGAGCGGGTCGGCGCACTGTGAATCAAATAGCGATAACTGCGTGCGTGAGCGGAAAAACGTGCATGGAACTGCGCCGGCATTTCCCGAGCCCAGCGCACCCGCACGGAATCCGGCAACTTGATATTAACTCCCTGTACCCAGGCGCGGTCCGGGCGCTGCGCTCGGGTATCAAAGTGAATGACCTGGTTGGTAGCATGAACGCCCGCATCGGTACGCCCGGCACAAACCAGGGTCACATCCTCCGCTGCAATAGTGGATAAAGCCCGCTCCAGATGAGCCTGGACAGTCTCCGATGCAGACTTCTGCTTCTGGAAACCGTGCAGCTTGGCTCCGCAGTATTCAACGCCCAGGGCTATACGGCGCAGCCCTTCAGGCAGCCCCTCACCTTCAGGGACCTCCCCGTTTGGCTTGTAAATATATTCCCTCTGCGTCACCTGACTCATATCACCAAAACCACTTGCTCTCCCCGCTGCGACTGCGCCGGGTAAAAATCACTGCCGGGAACTTCCCGGTAAAAATAAAAAAACCTCGCAACCAGTGCGAGGTTTTTTCAAAAACGGAATACGCTGCTAGCTTACACCATCCGCTCCAGCATTTCCTCGGCGCGGTCTTTGTGTTCACCGCCACCATCCTGGGCTACCTCTTTGAGGATATCCTTAGCGCCCTCTTCGTCACCCATATCCATATAAGCTTGAGCCAACTCCAACTTGGTCGCCATCTCATCGCCGCCTTCCAGCAAACTCAACTCTGAATTGAGGTCGCTTTCCAGGTTGAAGTCGAGGTCACCAAAGTCAGAATCTGACGGCTTTTCGACAACCGCCTCAACCTGCTCTGTCGCTTCAGGCTTAGCTTCAACCAGGGGTTCTGGCTCAAGAGTCAAATCACCCTCAGTGGATTCATCGATGAGAGCCAGCTCATCCTCCAGGGAGAACTCCTCTTCGATTGCATCCGCATTGAAGTCCAGGTCGCTAGCCCCGGCCAGCTCCATACCTGCAGCATCGAGAGTATCCAGGTCAGCATCGAGGGATAAATCTGCTGCCGGCTCACTGCTGGCCGCGGCCACCTCTGCCGAGGACTGCTCAGTTGCGTTGAGATCCGCAGCAATATCATCCAGGTCGATACCGTCGAGATCCAGGTCGGAATCCAAGTCGCCGCCGATTATCTCCAGATCGCCATCAGAGAAGTCATCCATGGATAACTCTTCTGCAGACTCCTGGGCAGAGGAGACTCCTTCTGTCAGGGAGATTTCCTCGCTCAAACCGCTGTCAACGGAATCCAGTTCCAGAGCATCATCCAATTCAAAGGCCGTATCCAGCTCAACCGAAGTCTCTTCTTCTGTCTGGGGCTGAATCTCTTCCTCCATCATGGAAAGATCCAGCTCAAAATCCAGGCCCGGAACGGAACCACCGCTGGTAGTTGCCTTTTCTTCCAGCTGGGCCTCAACTGAGGCCTCAGAGTTTCCTTCTGCCGCCGGCTCCAAGTCGAGGGAATCCAGATCCAACTCAGAGGTATCGAATTCTATTGGAGCATCGACACTCTCTTCTGTGTTATCAGAAAGCTCAAGCCCCAAATCGTCTTCAATCAAAGCGGGCTCTTGATTACTTGAGCCCAGATCACCCAGGTCCAACTCACCCAAATCAAGTTCATCAAGATTTAAGTCGTTTTCAACTTCTGGTTCCGATACCTCAGCAGTAACTTCCTGGCTGTCTCCGTCGAGAGCACTGTCCAGGTCCAAATCATCCAGATTGAACTCGGTATCCAGCGACTCACTTTGATCTGCGCTCGCCTGCAACGGCTCTTCAAAGCTGCTATCCAACTCCAGGTCCAGGGACAGCTCTTGCTCAGAATCAGAGCTTTCCTGATCCAATGACAGATCCATAGTCAAGTCATCGAGGAGAGAGGTATCGGGCTCCAGCGCGTCACCGCTACCAACCAGTCCCGGCTCGGCGCTGGTGAAGTCATCGTCCAGGGCCGCGCCGATATCGTCGAGCTGCGCCGCTTCGAAGGACTCATTGGAAAGACCCATAGCCGGGGCTTCAAAATCCGGCGCACCAGCAATGGATTCACGCAGGCGGGCGGCGCGATCGGCAGCAGGACCGTCGCTGATGCTGAGCAGCTGGCGGTAGTGATCGTCAAACTTTTCAACGTCCTGGTTGTGGGCGTAAACCTCCATCAACATCAGGCGCGCATCGACTACCTGCGGGTCCTTTTTCAGGCCCAGCAGCAGCTTGCTTTCCGCTTCCTCATACTGCCCCAGGGACAGGTGAATCTCCGCTTCAGAAATTGGGTCATCAGTGCCTACATCGCCGAGATCGCCCAGATCGAAGGTATCGTCTGCCTCCATGCTCTCAACTGCAGCGAGAGTTTCATCGGGTTCGGCAATATCCTCAGGAATATCCAGCGGCTCTTGTTCCATAGCCATCTGCTGTTCAAGTTCCTGCTGCGCCTCTTGTTCAGCCTTGCGGCGACGCCAGGTGAACAGGCCAAATATAGCGGCCAGCAGACCCGCACCACCCAGGCCAATCAGCATTCCGTTATCGGCCAGCTGCTCCATAAAGGTTGGCTTGGGCTTGGTTTGAACTTCAACTACACGGTTACGCGTCTCTGCTGGAGCCGGTTCTGCTTCAACAGTTTCTTCTTCCGTATCAGCAGCAACATCAAACTCTTCGCTGTCTTCAACAGTCAGGCTGTCATCTAAAGACTCTACTTCAACGCCATCCGCCTCAGTGGGGTCGAGCAACACGTCTGACTGCTCCGCGGCGGCCTGCACCGCAGCCAGTTCCTCATTGGAAACATCAATCAGCGTATCCATGGTATCGATCTGCTCGTCGAGCTCGGCGATACGTTCACGCAATTCAGTGTTTTCGAGCTTGGACTTATCCAGCTCTTCCTCAGCTACTGTGAGATCGCCTTCCAGCGCCTCACTGTCATCAGTGCCGACTCCAGAACCGGAAGTAACGGACTCATTGTCCCCCGGTGCAGCCAGGCTAACGCGCCCTTCAACCGTTTCGCTGACATAGGACTCCTCCTCAACCGCACGGGCATCCAGCGGTGCGCCAGTAGCCACTTCCACTTCGGAGCGCTGGCGCCAGGAGTCATTCTGTTGAGCCACCTCAGAAATCGCCTCCGTCATAGTCAGAGTGCGCAAATCCTCGGTGTTGGGCAGGCGCAGTACGGCACCTTTCTTCAACAGGTTGATATTGTCATTAATAAAGGCTTCTGGGTTCAGCCTTTGAATCGCCAGCATGGTCTGCTGAACAGAGAACTCGCGACTGGCGCGATTTTGCAGCGCGATTTCCCACAATGTATCGGAGGAACTTACCGGGCCATATACCTGGCTGTTGCTTTCGCTGGTGTCTGTAGTCGTATAACGTGGCTGCGGGCGAGCGGGCTCGCGAGTTTCCGGGGCAGTCCTTTCAGTTGGGGCTGGTTCGGCCGGTGCCTGACGAGCAGCCGGGGCCGGTGTTGTTCGAGGCTGGGGCTGCTGAACTGGGGCTGTGCGACGCACTTGCTGCCGCTCGCGCTCAGCTGCGCGCACGGGTTGCTGCGCAGCCGTTGGGGAAAACGCCGGCAGGTCCATCAGCAGCGTATATTCGCGCAGTAGACGGCCACTGGGCCAGCGAGTTTCAACCAGGAAATTCAAAAAAGGTTCGCGAATGGCATCGCGACTGGAAATGCGAATAACCGGCTTGCCACCGGAGTAGTCCACTTCAAAACTTAAAGAAGTAAGGAGGTAAGAGCGCTCGACACCAGCGCGTTCGAATTCTTCAGGACCTGCGAGGCGAACCCTAATTTCGGTATCTTCCAAACCGCGAGTCTGCAGCAGTCCGATTTCCGCATCGAGAGGCTGGTTAAGGGTCGAGTTGAGCTTGATCTCACCTAGTCCAAGCGCCAGAGCCGCGTTGCTTCCCAGTGCACCGACTAGACCAACTGCAAGTGCCAACTTACGCACACGCATATCCGATTCCCTTTATTGTTAGAACCTTCCCAGGGTTTCCGAAAAGCGCGCCTTCAGAATATCCCCATTACTGAACGGTAATCGTTCAACTAATTAGCCGCCGTTTAGGCAGCCGCCAACTATGGCGAATTTTTCGCCAGTCTCAGCCAAGCCAAAGTTAAGATTACACCTTCACTATGGCCGCTAAGTATTAAATATCAGTAGTTTTTTAGCAACAAGTGGGCAATTTGTGCACAGTTTATTGCTACATCTTTACGCAGGTTGTCAGACACCGCACAAAGATTTAACTGTCGCTTGTTGAGTAGACTTTGGCGCAAGCGGCCGATGATTGTCACGTCACTGCCCACCGCACTTTCTGCCGAGGGCTGCTCCGCCATTTTGAGGCCAGCGCCATTTGCCAGCAGCGCACGCACTTTTTCCAGATCGACATCTTCAGTTAAAGCGACGCCCAAATTAGCTAACTGACCGTGGAAAACAGAGACCGTATTGATGCTGGCATCGACTGCTACCGCGTCTCCAAATAAGCGGCGCAGGTCGTGAACCAAAGTCAGCTCACTGAGGGTGTGGCCACTGGCGAGCAGAGCCTCGCAGGCACTGAGCTGGTTAAACGCCAATCGGTGGCCAATCTCAGGATCAATTTCCGCATCCTGACCACTAAACATCCGCGCGGTTTGTGCCGCCATAGCATCAATTGCGGCCTTGCCCAGAGCAGACACCGGCTGATTGAGCTGTACCTCTACCGCTTGCAGTTTATCTTTCAGGGGCGCCAGGGCTTCCGCCACCATGGAGGCGCCGGCACTTGGCAGGGCAACAACGCGGCGCTCGGCAGAAGCGAGTTCACCGCTGTTAAACATTGGGTGTACTAGGGCAACACTTTCATCGCCACGGGTGTTGTTGGCCACGTCTACAATCCAGGCGCCATTTTGTTCTGCGGCAGCCATGGCAGCTTCAACGGCATCGCCGGCGCTCAGCAGAATCACGACCTGCTTATCGTTAAATGTAAATTTCTCCAGGGACTCCACCGGAATATTGCGATTGGCAAATACCTGGGGGTCTACTTCCCGTTCGTCAGTCTCCAGCAAACTCAGCTGCTCGGCGGAAATTACTTCACGCTCTTCGAGTACTTCCAGCAGGGGACCAAAGGCGGCGTTATCAACACCGACAATGACCAGTTCGCGGGTGGCTTCGGACATGGCAAATCACTTCATTGAATTGGAAAGGGAAAAATGAGGGGCGATTATACCCGTGGGGAAAATTCGAAAAAGGCGCTATGACAAACAGTAGCCGTTTTTTACGCGAAGAAGTTCACAGCTTGGCAAAAAGTCCTCCACTAAAGTGGCCTATTTCCACTCTTAGTAGAGGACTTACTCAGGTTCGTACCAGTTACAGTTTGCCGAGTAAAATCAGCAGGATTCTGCGCAGGGGTTCTGCGGCGCCCCAAAGCAGCTGATCCCCTACAGTAAAGGCGTTTAAGTACTCTGGACCAACGCTCAATTTACGCAGTCGACCGACGGGAATATCCAACTTTCCGGTAACTGCTGTTGGCGTCAGGTTCTGCACCGTAGCCTCACGCTCATTGGGCACCACATTTACCCAGTCGTTGGCACCATTTAACAATTGTTCAATGTCGGCAAGTGGCAAATCTTTTTTCAATTTTATGGTGAAAGCCTGGCTGTGGCAGCGCATGGCACCGATACGTACACAAGTGCCGTCCACCGGAATCGGGTTTTCGGTCTGTAAAATCTTGTTTGCTTCAACTTGCGCCTTCCACTCTTCGCGGCTCTGGCCATTCTCCAACTGGGTATCGATCCAGGGCAACAAACTGCCTGCCAGTGGCGCGCCAAATTCTGCCGTGGGGAATTCTGCTGAGCGCATATCTGCTGCTACTTTGCGGTCAATCTCCAGAATGGCGCTGGCGGGGTCGGCCAGCTCTGTTGCCACACCATCGCGCAGCGCACCCATCTGCGAAATCAACTCGCGCATATTGCGCGCACCGGCACCGCTGGCCGCCTGGTAAGTCATGGCGGTAACCCACTCGACCATGCCCGCCTTAAACAGTCCACCCAGAGCCATCAACATCAGGCTCACTGTGCAGTTGCCACCGATAAAGTTTTTCTGTCCGGCATCAATTGCGCGATCAATCACATCGCGATTAACCGGGTCCAGCACGATCACAGCATCGTCCTGCATTCGCAGGCTGGAAGCCGCATCAATCCAGTAACCCTGCCAACCGGCCTCGCGCAAGCGGATAAAAACTTCCTTGGTGTAATCGCCACCCTGACAGCTGACAATCGCATCCAGCTGGATCAGTGCATCAATATCGTAAGCATCGCCCAGTGGCGGCAGGGGCCTGCCGATGTCCGGCGCCGTGCCTCCGGCGTTGGAAGTTGAGAAAAAAACCGGTTCGGCGATATGGGCAAAGTCGTCCTCTGCTCGCATGCGCTCCAGTAATACCGAGCCGACCATGCCGCGCCAGCCGATAAAACCTATTTTTTGCATTGCGGTGTCCTGTATGTGAGGTGGTCAAAGTGCGCCGCCGGGAAAGCGGCGCGATAGTGGAATCGAAAATTGCGGTTTCGAAACTTGTGGAATCGAAACTTAAAGTGCGGCTACAACGGCAACGCCCATCTCTGCGGTAGAGACTTTCTGGCAGCCGTCGGTATAAATATCGGCAGTGCGCAAACCCTGCTCCAACACCTTGCTCACTGCTGCTTCAATCGCATCTGCGGCCTCATTCATATCGAGGGAATAGCGCAACATCATGGCAGCAGACAAAATAGTCGCCAGCGGGTTGGCGATACCATGGCCAGCAATATCCGGAGCGGAGCCATGACACGGCTCGTAAAGACCAAAACCACTTTCGTTCAAGGAGGCGGAGGGCAACATACCAATGGAACCGGTAAGCATGGCGGCAGCATCGGAGAGGATATCGCCAAACATATTGCCGGTTACCATCACATCAAACTGCTTGGGAGCCCGCACCAATTGCATCGCTGCGTTGTCCACGTACATATGGGACAGCTCCACATCGGGGTATTCCGGAGCCAGACGATCCAACACCTCGCGCCAAAGCACTGTCACTTCCAGTACATTGGCTTTGTCTACAGAACAGAGTTTGCCATTGCGCTTTTGTGCCGCCTCAAAGGCAGAGCGGGCAATGCGTTCAATTTCTGATTCGCTGTACACGTAGGTGTTAAAGCCTTGGCGCTCACCATTTTCCAGGGTCTTGATACCGCGCGGCTCACCAAAGTAAATGCCGCCGGTCAATTCGCGCACAATCAGAATATCCAAGCCGGCAACCACTTCAGGCTTTAACGAAGAGGCATCGGCCAGTTGAGGGTAGAGAATCGCCGGGCGCAGATTCGCGTAGAGGCCCAGGCCGCTGCGAATTTTTAACAAGCCTTTTTCCGGGCGAATTTCCCGCTCCAGGGTATCCCACTGGGGGCCGCCTACCGCACCGAGCAGCACCGCATCGCAGTCACCCGCCGCCTTCAGAGTTTCGTTAGTCAGAGGCTCACCGTGAGCATCGATAGACGAGCCACCAATCAGCCCCTGCTCAAAGCTGAGCCCCAGATTGAATTTTCCCGATGCAACTTCCAGCACCGCCATGGCCTGTTCAACAATTTCCGGACCAATGCCGTCACCCGGCAGAATCATTACTTTTTTCGTCACAGGAATTTCCTTTAATTACTGAACCGCATCAAAAAGCCAAGGGGCTTTCTCTCGGCGCGCCTGCTCATAAGCGCGAATATCGTCGGCGTGCTCCAGGGTCAGACCGATATGATCGAGACCATTTAGCAAACAGTGCTTGTAGAAGGCATCCACTTCAAATGAAATCAGCTCGCCACAGGGCTTGAGCACATGCTGCTGTTCCAGGTCGATGGTGAGCGCATAGCCCTCCTGCCCGTGTGTTTCCTCAAACAACTGGTGCACTACATCTTCCGCCAGGACAATTGGCAAAAGACCATTTTTAAAACAGTTATTGAAAAAGATATCGGCAAAGCTGGGCGCGATAATTGCGCGGAAGCCGTGATCTTCCAATGCCCAGGGCGCGTGCTCACGGCTGGAACCGCAGCCAAAATTCTCCCGAGCAATCAGCACTGAACCACCCTGGTAGCGGGGGAAATTAAGGGGAAAGTCCGGATTGAGCGGACGGCCGGAACAGTCCTGCCCGGGAACCCCCTCATCCAGATAGCGCAACTCATCAAACAGGTTCGGGCCAAAGCCAGAGCGCTTAATGGATTTCAAAAACTGCTTGGGGATGATCAGGTCGGTATCCACATTGGCCCGATCCATCGGTACCACGAGACCTTCGTGCTGGGTAAACGCTTTCATCAGACCATCTCCTCTTCCAGCTGTACCGGTGCCATCTCCCGCACATCGACAAAGTGGCCGGCAATTGCAGCCGCTGCCGCCATACTGGGACTCACCAGATGCGTGCGACCACCGTAACCCTGGCGCCCTTCAAAGTTGCGGTTGGAGGTGGAAGCACAGTGCTCTCCCGCCCCCAGCTTGTCCGCATTCATCGCCAGACACATGGAGCAGGACGGTTCGCGCCACTCAAAACCGGCTTCAACAAAAATCTCGTGCAACCCTTCGCGCTCAGCCTGGGCTTTTACGGCCTGGGAGCCCGGAACAATCAGCACCTGCTTAACGCTATCCGCCTTGTAACGGCCCTTGGCAACTTCTGCTGCTGCGCGAAGATCTTCAATCCGGGAGTTGGTGCAGGAGCCGATAAATACGCGATCCAGTTTGATATCACTGATATTCTGCCCGGCGTTCAACCCCATATATTCCAGCGCTCGCTCCATGCCCGTACGCTTGGTGGCATCGCTCTCGTCACTGGGGGTAGGCACCTGGGCGCTGATCGGCGCCACCATCTCAGGGGAAGTGCCCCAGCTGACCTGCGGCTCAATATCCTCACCGACCAATACCACGACTTCGTCGAATACCGCATCGTCATCGGAGTGCAAGTGGCTCCAGGCCTCAACTGCGCGATCCCACATTTCGTCTTTCGGCGCGTAGGGCTTGCCTTTCACGTAATCGAGAGTGATCTGGTCTACCGCCACCATCCCCGCGCGAGCACCGCCTTCAATGGCCATATTGCACACGGTCATACGGCCTTCCATGGACATGTTGCGCATCACTTCGCCGCCAAATTCAATCGCAAAACCGGTACCGCCAGCAGTGCCAATTTTGCCAATGATCGCCAGCACCACATCTTTTGCAGTGACACCTGGGCGCAGCTGGCCGTCGACGCGAACCAGCATATTCTTCATTTTCTTCTGGGTAAGGCACTGGGTAGCCATCACATGCTCCACCTCAGAAGTGCCAATACCGTGGGCCAAGGCGCCGAGCGCCCCGTGGGTGGAGGTATGTGAGTCGCCACAAACCACCGTCATACCCGGCAGTGTCGCACCTGTCTCAGGCCCGATCACATGCACAATACCCTGCCCCGGCTCATTGATGCCGAACTGGACTACATCAAAGTCACGGCAGTTTTCATCCAGGGTCTGTACCTGGATTCGGGAGATATCATCGCGAATACCACTGACGCCAGCGGCGCGCTCGGCCGCCTCGGAAGGCACATTGTGGTCGGGAGTGGCGACTAGCGAATCCTTGCGCCAAGGTTTGCGACCAGCCAGACGCAGGCCTTCAAACGCCTGGGGGGAGGTCACCTCGTGAATCAGGTGGCGGTCGATATAGATAAGTGAGGAGCCATCATCACAGTTCTTGATCAGGTGGTCCTGCCAGAGTTTGTCGTAGAGTGTTTGCCCTGCCACAGCCATTCCTCTCAGTAGTTAAGAGCCTGAGTCTACCCAGACCCACCAAATAACACCAATTTATATTTATTATCTAAAGTATTCCTAAATGGAATTCGAAAGCCAAACTGGGGTAATATCCATCTTCTGGCGTCTCTGCCATTTATCCAGCGGCTCAATCTGAGCCTTTATCGACAAATCGCTTCAGGGGAAACAGCTTGGAACTACAGTGGCTGCGGGCATTTCTGGCAATCGCGGAACAGGGTTCGGTATCTGAAGGCGCCGAGCTGCTGCACCTGACTCAGCCCGCCATGAGTAAGCGCTTGGCCGCCCTGGAACAGCAGCTGGGCTCCCCACTGTTCGATCGTATTGGACGGCGATTGCAGCTCACCGATGCCGGCCGCGCCCTGCTGCCCCGCGCCCGCCATATACTCAATGAGATCAGCGACACCGAGCGGGAATTGCGCGCATTGAGCAACTCGGTCAGCGGCAGCTTGCGTATCGCCACCAGCCACCACGTGGGTCTACATCATCTGCCCCCAGTGCTGAAAGAGTTCAGCTTTCGCTATCCACAAGTTGCCTTAGACATCGATTTTGTCGACTCGGAACAAGCTTACGAAGCCCTGATGGCCGCCAAATATGAATTGGCCGTGGTCACCCTGGCACTTAAGGAGTATCCGCACCTGAATGCCGAAGTGATTTGGCCCGACCCCTGTGTTGTGGTGGCGGCCCCGGATCACCCCCTGGCAAAGCTGCCGGAACTGGAACTCACCGACCTCGCCAACTATCCCGCCATACTGCCGGATATGAATACCTATACCGGGCGCCTGATCAAAAGAGAGTTTGATGCCCAGGGGTTAAAACTCACCGCGAAGCTGGCAACCAACTATCTGGAAACCATAAAGATGATGGCCTGTGTCGGTCTCGGCTGGAGTGTTCTGCCCCACACATTGGTGGACAGCAGCCTGGCTGTGCTGCCAGTCAAAAAGCTGCAAGTACTGCGAAATCTTGGCGTGATCAGTCACCGAGGCCGAACATTGAGTAATCCCGCCAGCGCGCTACAACAGATGTTGTTCGAAGCAGCTATTTAAGAGAGGCAGGAAAAAAGCGACCAATTTACTAACAGGCAATACCCAAACGCACCATTTTTACCAGTGCAAAAGGTTAAAGATTTGTAAAAATGTGCAACTTAGCCACGGCACGGGAAAAATTTATCTGTAAACTCCGCGACAAATTCATCACGGAGTGAAGTCAATGAAGAAATCCGCACTTGCCTTGAGTACCCTCCTCGCCTGCGGCACCGCAAGCGCAGATACTATCCTCGGCCTTGATGCTACTGCCGGCGCATGGCTGCCAGGCTACAGCGGTAATATCGGTACCGACGAATACAAGCTGGATAACCTGTCCCTCTCGGAAGATAACATTACCTTCCTGCAGGTTGCCCTGGAACACCCCATTCCCCTGGTGCCCAATGTGCTTCTGGCCCACAGCAATATCGATACCGACGGTGACGATACCCTGGCCACCTCCGTTACTTTTGATGATGAAACCTTCACTGCCAATTCAGAAATCCGCACAGATCTGAACCTCACCCATACCGACGCTACCCTTTACTACGAAATTTTGGACAACTGGGTAAACCTGGATGTCGGTTTGACTGCGCGTATGTATGACGGTGAATTTACTGCAGTGAGCGATACCCAGGCAGAGACTGTCGACCTCACGGGCTACCTGCCAATGGCCTACGGCATGGCGCGCTTTGATCTTCCATTTACCGGCTGGTCTGTAATTGCCCAAGGCAATGCAACGGCCTACCGTGGCGATACCCATACCGACCTGACGGCTAAAGTGCGCTGGGATTTTGTACCGGCTGTCGACTTTGCTATCGAAGCTGGTTACCGCGTAATGACTCTCGACCTGGAAGAGCTCGACGACTTGCAGAGCGATATTGAAATCAAAGGACCATACATCGGTTTCAACCTGCACCTGTAAGCAATCCACCTAGGATTGCTGTTCGCGCTCCCCAAAAACTTTTGCAGCAGTAACGCCTGCGAGGTATAGCTACCTCGCACAATCTGCACTAAGGTGGCCCAGAAGGGGAGCGCAACTCACAGGCAGGGCCATGAATCCATTACTCGAAAAACTCGGAATTTCCCATCCCATCTTTGCAGCACCCATGGCCGGGGTATCCACACCCGCTCTCGCCGCCGCTGTATCCAATGCAGGAGGACTCGGCTCACTTGGACTCGGCGCCTGCTCAGTGGAAAAAGCCGTAGATGAAATTCGTTGTACTCACGACCAGACCGAGCACCCCTTTAATGTAAACCTCTTTTGCCACCAGCCCCCGACAAAAGATCCCCAACGGGAGCAAGCCTGGCTTTCCCATCTCGCCCCACATTTTGCCGCCTTTGATGCACCGGTTCCCAAGCTGATCAATGAACCCTACTCAACATTTATCGGCAATAAGGCCTTGCTGGAAGTTTTGCTCGAGCAAAAGCCACCGGTTGTCAGCTTCCACTTTGGCCTACCGTCAGAAGAGTTTGTCGCCGCACTAAAAGGTGCAGGGATAATCTTGATGGCCACGGCAACTTCTCCTCAAGAAGCCAAACTGGCTGAGGATGCTGGTATCGACGTTTTAATTGCCCAAGGTATTGAAGCTGGTGGGCATAGGGGGGTCTTCCACCCAGAGGGCGACCAGGAAATTGGCACTCTGGCCTTGGTGCGATTGCTGTGTTGCCACAGCAGCCTACCAATCGTTGCTGCGGGTGGCATTATGGATGGCGCTGGCATTCGCGCTGCACTATCTCTCGGGGCTAGTGCCGTGCAAATGGGAACCGCATTTGTCCTCTGTCCGGAATCTGCGGCCTCCGACAGCTACCGCAGCGCCTTGCAAAGTGAGCGCGCACAGCACACAGAGATCACCGCCAATATTTCCGGGCGCCCCGCTCGCGGTATCAGTAACCAATTCTATAAAGCACTAGATAAGGGCGCTCCCCCTCTGCCGGATTACCCGATCGCTTACTCCGCGGGCAAAGCCCTGGCTCAAGCAGCTGCAAAAGCGGGCAATGACGAATATGCCGTTCAATGGGCCGGACAAGGAGCCCCTCTCGCACGAGCCCTGCCCGCAGCCGGATTGGTGACAGCTTTAGTAGCAGAGCTGGAAGCGAGTAAATGAAGGGAGCTATTGGCCACTACCATTTATAGAGCTGCACAATTAAAGAGATACAATCTCCGAACACCACCCTTCATCGTCACGCTCAACGCAAACTAGTTGGCTGGCTGTATCACTCGCGCTGACAATCTCACCTTCGGGACCCCAAGCTGCACTACAGCCGGCTGTGGAATAACCACCTGTCGGCTGATTAAAGTTCGCAATAGCCACCAATAAATTGTGCTCCAAAGCATAATTTGCCAACTGTTGACTATCCTCCGGGTATCCCGTCGGAGTAATCAATACCCCCGCCACATAAACTGAAGCCCCCTGCTTTTCATAGGCGGCAACATGACCTGGGTTACACACATCTGCACAAATAGCCAGAGCTACGGTCTCACCTTCGATGTTCAGTGATAGATATTCAACTCCGGGAACAAACCACTTTTCTTCTCCAGGGTGCAAATGTATTTTCAAATAAACAGAAATCTCACCCTGAGGAGAAAATACGAGCGAACCGATCGCAATACCATTCTTCTGACGAATAGGCGCACCCACAACTAGCCAAACACCACTGTCAGCTGCCACCTCCGCTAGAGGGCTTAACTGTGGATCGTCGATCTTAAGCGCTAATTGTTCAGCCAAATCCGGCTCATAACCAGTTAAAGAAAGTTCAGGAAACACCACAATAGAGGCCTTTTTCCTTACTGCGACTTTTACAGCATGGATATGTGACTCAATATTGCGTTCTATATTTCCTTTCACTGACGGCAACTGTGCCAATGCCAGTTTAAACCTGCCCATCATCCCACCCCTTCAGATCACCACTTAAATACAACATGAACCGAATAAATTACTGTATATGTTACACCACAAGTAATAAGCATCGATTCTTGATTGTGTTAATTTTTAGTTTTCTTCCAGCTATAGAATCCCTACCTTTAAATAAACAACCTAAATTTTCTTCAGGTATCTATTTAAAAAAATAGTTGACTGAAAAAATAAAAACCAGCCAAGATAAAGATTTAGACTCTAATCTTAGAGAGTTTGCATTAAGAGCAGCGGAGACAAGAATCAATCCACAGCAGCTAGCAGTGACAATTGGGAAACGGCAGGTTACTGAGTCAGCGCTCTTTTCCAGCAAGCGTTGCATCAACCATCTCCCCGCATGATCCAAGATAGTTATGAGGGTCAAGAAGTTGATCTAACTCCGCATCAGAGAGAGCCCCCGACACCTGTTTATCTTCCTTTAACAAGTCAGAAAAAGGACGACCCGTCTCCATTGCCTGGCAGCAAATCTGGTAAACCAAATCGTGGGCATTCTCACGCCCCAGTTTCGGTCCCAGTCCCATCATTACAGCCTCAGAGAGCACTAAACCTCCTGTCATTTCCAAGTTTCGCATCATTTTTTCTGGAAATACCTGAAGTCCTTCTAGCGCAAAACGTGCCTGGGATAATATCGATGCGGTAAGGCAGAATATTTCCGGCAGAACAATCCACTCTATCTCCCACGGGCCCGTAGCCCGCTCATGGTCTTCAACCATCGCTTCCTGCAAAGAGGCAACCTGCTGTCTAACCACTGGGACAGTACCGCTGATAAGAACTGCTGATAGAGGGTTGTGCTTTTGGGGCATTGTACTAGACGCTCCCCGGCCAGATATAAGAGGCTCCGCCACCTCCCCGACTTCTGTCTGTGCCATTAGTTTTATATCGAGGGCTATTTTTCCCAAGGTGCCAGTAATCAGCCCCAATAGACAAGCCACTTCGGTAACGCGATCTCTCATCGTATGCCAGGCGATACAAGGGACTCCGAGATCGAGTTCCTGCATAATTCCTCTTTGAACTTCTAGCCCCTGATGCCCCAGGGAAGAAAGATTACCCGCCGCACCACCAAATTCCCCTACAAACGCCCGAGACTTTATCTCTTTTAAGCGCGTTTGATGGCGATGAATACCAGCCAACCAAACAGCCGCCTTGTAGCCGAACGTTATAGGTACCGCCTGTTGAAGATTACTGCGCCCAACCATAGGCGTATCCCTGAAACGCTTGGCCAGGCTCGCTAAAGCATCTGCTATCCCATTGACCTCCGTCTCAACAATTTCAAGCGCCGCCCTAATCTGTAAGACGGTTGCCGTATCCGTAATATCTTGAGTAGTAGCCCCCCAATGACACCACTGACCTAAATCTCTACTACACAGTGACACTAGCTGCTCTACAACACCCAGCACTGGATAACCAATCAGCTCCGTTTGCTCCTTGAGCTTTACAAAATCTATCTGCTTGGCGTCACAGTGTTGAGTAATGTCCTCTGCAGCCTCTGCAGGGATTATTTTTAACCGGGCCTGTACTTTGGCCAGTGCCGCCTCAACATCGAGATAGTACTGAACGCGTTGTTCATCCGAGAAAATCTCACGCATTGCTGAAGTACTAAAAATATCGCAAAAAACGACCGAATCAATCGCGGTTGCTCTCATATCAAATCACACTTAACAAGATGCCTAGACGCCAACAGGATCAAAACCACAACAACATCAGATTAGCTAAGGAAGAGATATTCTAAAAAATTAACCTAAGAATCGAGGCGCCAAGAACATGGGGAACTAGAGGCGCCGCTAATCAAGCACAGCAATCCATCCTAAGAGAATTGAATACAACAAGCTAAAACATACTCCTGATTACATTACCCCTTATCTAAACAGCACCCTAAAGCGAATTTAATCCATTAAATTCAACCCCAAAAAATAAGTTTTATTTGACATATGTCAACTCTAAAAACAAAAGTACTGCTAACCTGAGCCGGCATGAAAAATATAAATAAAATGTGAATTATGAATATTCCATCTCAAAGAAAAGACCTTGACGCTCCTCCTCCAGCTTTGCATACTCAACTAAGCAACAAAACCAAACAATAAAAAACTGCCAGCATGCCCACCCAAAATAAGCTGCAGAATACAAAAAACTACCAAATGGATTTCCTGGTAACGACTAATTTTATATATTTAAAATGCTAGCCTTATCAAAACAGCAATTAAACTTAAATAATTAAAGCCGCAAATACCTAAAATTTCACCAGCCATGTAGTAAACACCAATACACACACCACTGCATAGCATACTTTATCCCTAAAATTGAAGGAGCAGTTCGGGATGAACTTACCACTATCAACTGAAACCATCTATAACAAACAAGCTCACAGCTGGAACCGCTCGGAGAAAATCCTACTCAGTGATTTCACCGCTCGCCCCAAAGTTTTGAAGGCAATCGGAGATATCTCCGGGAAAAACATATTGGATATGGGCTGCGGTGAAGGCTATGTATCCAGGATGCTACTTGATAAGGGAGCAGGTTCAATCTTTGGAGTTGACTCTTCTTCAGAGATGATTTCCCAGGCAAAGAAAACGGCTTCTGCTGGAAACTTGACGAAAGCAGAATATGCAGTTGGAAATGCCGTTACATTTACAGAATTCCCTAGAGATAAATTTGACCATGCTATCGCTGTATTTCTTTTCAACTATCTAACCATAGAAGAAATGACAAAAGTGATAAGCAAGGTCAAGAATCTACTAAATAAAGGGGGTACCTTTATTTTTACAGTGCCTCACCCTTGCCTTCCGTTCATGAGGGAAGAAGTTCCTCCATTCTACTTTCAACACGGCAACATGACTTATTTAGATGGTATAGATCAAACATTTGAAGGAAAAATATGGCGCAGAGACGGCAAGCCAGTTTCAGTACGATGCGTGCATAAAAATTTTTCACACTATTTTGAAGCTCTGGCACAAGCTGGTTTTAAATCCCTGCCAACCGTTCAAGAACTCTCAGTGACTCAAGAGCACCTCGACCTAGATCCAGATTTTTTCTCACCACTAGCCGGCTATCCACTACACGTATTATTTAAGGTGCAAGTAAATGACTAACTTAGCCCCAAGTGAAGTAGTTCAAGCTCAAGCCTGGACTGCTAATGATATGACCGCAACTTCCAACTGGAAGTTTCTGTGGCCTTCAAACTGGAAATCTGAAGTCGAGGCTTTGGAGAGCTGGGCCAAACAACAAAACAACCCGATTGATAATCTGATCCAAGAATCAGTTGCCACACCTGAGTTCGACCAGCTTGCCAACCAGATAAAACATGAAATAGAACATGGTAGTGGTGTGGCATGGATACAGGGCGAGGAATCATTAAGCAAGCCAACGCTTAACCTACTATTTCTAAAGCTTAGCCTGGCAATGGGCAATACTATAGATACTTATGGCCGGCTTTATGGGATTCTCGACACAGGAAAAGACTACACTAGCGAAGCTATTCCTGTATCTCAGACAAATGCACCCACTGGCGTTCATACTGATAGCTCACAACGTACCGTACAACCAACGATACTTGGATTATGCTGCCTTACTCCGGCAGTTGAGGGTGGAAAATCGAAAATCGTCTCTGCGGCTCAAGTTCATGAAAACTTACGAAAAACTGCCCCACAAAAACTAGAGATCCTGTACAACAACTATATTAGGGATTTAGTTACTCCAGGCAGTGACAAAAACATAAAAAGCATACTTGAGAACTGTTTTCCTATTTTCGAATATTCAAACGAAAAGCTCAGTATTCGTTATATGCGGTACTGGATTGAGAAAGGCCATCAACGCGTGAACCAGCCTTTATCAAAAGAAGTACTTAAGGCTCTGGATATACTAGATAAGGAATTAAACAGTGCGGAGAATACATTAAGCTTCTACATGAACTCTGGAGATATGGTCTTCGTTGACAACACCAAAGTCCTACATGATCGGGATGGATTTATTGATACTCCGGATCAGAAGCGGGTTTATACCAGGGTATGGATTGATTAGGCTCCATCTAATCAACCCATAAACCATATACTCTTTAGCAGAACGCCATCACTTTGTGAGCTAATAATTTGCGAAATACTGATTGGTAGCCTAAGAAAAACTGGAGAAGTACTTTAAACACTTCTCCAGCTTTAACGGGTGAAAGATTTCCCCGCAAAAATTTCAATTAACCTCCAATTAAACCTAACGATACCGGATACCTACTATAGGCAGGCTAGTCATTTTATTAACACCTCAAACACCGGACTTATGAAGTTGGAGGATTTTTTGGGCAAAACTAGGCCAGCTTTTCAAAGCTTCTTGTTTTAACTTACATGGCTTCCCTTGCCTGATTTTTACCCCTGCATGCAGCACTTGCTGATATGGAGCTACAAGGTATCACAAACGCTGTATTTGAACGTGCTGAATTTTACCGCCATATACAACCACATCTTCCAAGCCGGAATACTCTACTTTTTCTCCAGCATGTGTTTCACCTGTAAAGTTAAAATTGAAATGAACTATCCCGGGTTTGGTTTCTGTAACACTGCATACTTCCCACTCAAGCTTTGAAAACATACCATGATGAAGCCTCTGCATAGACATAATGTCATTCACACCTAAGAATAGATCTCCTTTTCCTGACCTGAATGTGGAGCTTTCACAAAATAGCTTTGTGATTTCATCAAAGTTACTTTCGTTTGAGAGTTTGAAATAATACTCTGCCACTTCCAAAGAACTCATCATCTTTTATTCCTCTCGATTACACATATCTGAGTTGTAGCATAGACCTACTCATAAGCGCAACGCTTTACTTAGGCCATCACCGGGATAAAGCTGCTTTGGTCTACAGAACATAGGATTCAGCAATTTGTTATGCTTTACTCCAAATAATTGAAAAAACAACCCACATGAATATAGGAGTATTGATTCCTAGTGATAAAACACCAAAATGTTAAAAACGTTTAAGCTTGGGCTTCCATCTGCTTTTGTAAATTTTACTAAACCGAAACGGTTCGTCTATTTCCTTAATTGAAATAAACATCGAAGCTATCATTATCAAAGCAGCGACAACAGATATGATTGATTTTATCAAACCACTCAGTTGAGTAAAAATCACAACCCACCAAGAAATCGGAACTACACACCCAACAAAAAAACCTACCGCAAATAATGTTCTATATTTCATCCGACCTTTTAAAAATATAACAATTCAAACACATCTGTGCTTCAGCGGGTCTGTTTGATTCGATTTACTAAAACTTGACACCATCTACTTCCATTGCTGCTTTCGATAAGCCTTCCAATTCCTGAGTCGCATATTACTGCGATAATAATCATCCCAAGAATTGGGCAAACACTTAGGATTTCGACGCCCTCTAATTTTAATAGAAACACCAACTTCATTTATACTAGAAGCATAAAATTGCTTCATCTCATTTTTTGTATGAGGATAACGAAAGTAGTCGGAATAGCTCATACTAACCTCCAGTAGCTATAAATTGCTAATGGAAGCCATACCCTTTTTCTCTAAGTATTTTTCTATAATTCACGATTCTGCCCCCAAAGTGATTTAACACTCAGCTCGAAAGAAGTGCCTATATACCTCCTCCCTATACTATTCTACCACCTCCAGTCAAAGCCCGCTCAAAAACCGAACGATACGGGGCGCTTGTTAAGCATGGACAGGTCTTACACACAACATCTCAATCAGCCGACTGCATTAGTGGTCGACAGCTTTAAATTGTTATGACCTTTCGCACACAGAAAATATGCCCATGCAATTAGTATGATTTGCAGTGGCGCACGTAATAACAAATAAACAGACCCCCATTGATGCCCGCCAAGACCAATACCGTTTAATGCCGCATAAATATTTGCAGGAAAGAAAATAATGAAAACTACAATAGCAAGCCATGCAGCATGGAGCTGATATCTTGGCACAAAAAGAGCAATACCTATCAATAGCTCAATCAATCCAGTGAGATAGATTATCGCTAGGCGAAAAGGAACCCAAGACGGTAACATTTCCACCATGCCCTCCGTTTTAACAAAGTGCCCAACGCAGAAGAATATGAAGGTTATTCCCAATCCCCAATAGGCGTACTTTTTAACATTCAGAGGCATGCCGCTATACTTTGAACAAATAAAAGAGACACCTAAGGGACTAGACAACAGTAAAAGAATAATTATTGGAGTTACCATAGTTTCCTCATAACGCTAAGCTCACCCACGGAGACGCATTCACGCTGGAGCCGGTGACAGCGCCTTGTGTGGCTGTTCTTGCCCGATTCTGATATTGAAAGTACTTTTCGCTAACGGGTAAATTGGGAGCCATCTTCGGTGGCCACCGAAGACCTTGTTAGTCACAGTTCATTGCTAAACCGATTAGTTTATATAGACCATTAAAGAGTACGAACGTGACAGATATTCGCAAGGCACAATTCAGATAGTTATGTGTATCTCAAGCCCGAATAGCAAGGTAGAGATAGCTTATCGCATGGAACCTCAACTAATCAATATCGGAATTGATACCGGCAATAAATAACTCGATATTCATGTGAGATCTACAGGCCAATTCTTTAGTGTCACCAATATAAATTTCATTAAGTCATTAAGGATGCCTCTCAATCTCAAAGAATATTAGCAGAGTCTACAGAAAGGCTCGAATTAGAGTTTGTTTGTGCACGGAGAAAGCAGACTACCTCCTAAATACGAACATAAAAAATAACACCTACTGGGATGAAAGTATGGATTAAAAAATTGACGAGCAACCATAGTCACTTGCTATGAGAGCCTCTCACTGCGACGTAATCCCAATGACCGAACTGATTGAGAGTGACTGTTTACAGCTGAGGGATACTCCCTCTGAGCAGCAATACTGGATAGTTATCGCCATATCATAACCCGATGCGGGCATATGAAGTAAAACACTGGATTGCTCACTGCCGACTTTATAATCCATAGAAGAGCTTGAAATTTCCTTTTTATCAATCAATAGGAAGGTTTGAACCCGTCCCGCTAAGCAACTTTCGAGTTTGTTAGCAAACTCAAGCTGATATAGAAAAGTATCAACACTTCCAGAATCTATTTTTTCCAACTTAATAGACAGCAAGTCAGCATTTGCTTGTGTTACTTCAGTATTTTTAGGCGGGCCATAGCTTCGCCACAAAGCGCTAAAAATAAAAATTTTATAACATGCTTAAATATAGCTCGTTTAGCTCATAATGTCGGATTCAGGCGCGCCAGGAGCGAAGCGCCACTTGTGTATTAAGGGGAGCGCAGCAACCTTACACTCAAAAGTGCGTAGCTTTGGGTGTCGACTGGAACCCCTTGTTGTGTAGGAGGATTACCATATGATACTTGTAATTACTATTACTGCTACAATATACAAAACACTATTAATCGCAGTACGAATAGTTAACGGTGGGTCAGATTCTCTAGCGCTCAATTTCTTATATAGATAAATACTACTTAAGCTAATAAATACACATATCGTAGCAATTACATAATCTTGAACGCTAGGCACTGTCTTGTCTGTAAGAATATATGCAAAAAAAAGCAAAATACCTGATATAGGAAGCCCTATAGCTGTATATGCACTTAGCAGTACGTTTTTTGTTTCACTATTCACTCTTCACCTCGAACAAAACACTTAAATTAGGTAGTTCTTAGGCGTCATCTGGGTTTACAGGTTGTATGAATTTACTTGATATTATTCTGCCTCTTAAACCTGCGCACCTTTGTGCGGATATTTTTCATTGGAGATGAGGTATTAAACTGGATCATCCTCCCAAGGGTGTAACTTTTATACCAACTGTGCCCATAAAGTTCATCATTGCTCAATGAGTCTACAAGCTTCAGTATTTTTTGTATTGTAAACTGGAATTCTGTCAGCAACTGTTTATAAGACCAATCCTTATAGGATGCATGAAAGTGCTGCGCTAGCTTCCCAAGCTCATTCCAGCTGTAACCTTTTTCTGGAAAATCTACTTCGAGATTATTTACCCTAAGCTCATGCCATTTTAGGACAAGACTTCCCCAACCGATCAGGTATGAAATAGTATCAGAAACGCTTATTTCTGTATTTTTTATATTACCTTCAACACCAATCTCTCTCGAAAGCTCCTTGGGGACCCCCATATAATCAGTAAATAAATTTTCATAAGAATTTTCAATTGAGGAGATTAATTCTTCTTTATTTTTCGAAATTGAAGACATAGCTATCAATGGTTACTCGATTACAAAGTATTTACATAACATTCGCACTTGCAGCGGGGGAAGCGTGGCGTAAGCCATTCGACCGCGATAGCGGCAAATAATATGTGCTTGTTCAGTGATTTAACACCCACCATCACCATCGCCTCCATCTCCACCACCAAAATTTCCTGAATATCCACTGCCAAGGTAAGCGCCAGAGCTAGAGCCCTGAGTTATTCCAAACTTTACAATAAACCACAGCACACTGGAAACTAGGAAGCCAGTGAATACTAACGGGGTAAAAACTGAGTTAAGCAAATTTTCGGAAGTAAGATCGATCATATACCAAGATCCGACTAGGCCGAAAAAATTAATTATGAATGATTTCATTTGCTCTCCTTGTACCACTTAACACCTACGGAGACCCATAGGGCCGTAGACACGGCTGCCAGTGATTGTTATTTATGTATACACTCGCCGTCCAGATTGTAGCTTATTTTGCGCTTCACGCCATGAACCGGGGCAGTTACGCCTATTAATTCCTTAGGCACTAACTTGTATTTCATAAGAGCTTTTCTAGCTGCCTCATCAAATACACCTTCAGGATAAGAATCTATGATTTTAACATTTTCAAAAAAACCACCAGGCATTACCGTCACTTCGAACTCGACCCAACCCTCTATGCAATTTTTAAGTGCCTCTAAAGGATAATTTGGCTTTACATAAATTATTGTTGCCGACGCAATTCCGGACATGAGAGAAATAGTGAGAGTGAATATTATTGGAATGCTCTTCATGTTCTTATTCTCACAACGTTAAGATCAGCGGCGGCTTGCTTAGTGAACATTTAACATACATATTGGAGCGCAGCAACGGTATAAAAAACGCACAAAATAAAACGTCAGCTACATTGCCTTGTTAAGGCTTTTGCCTGCTAAACGTAAATTTATTGCCATTTTCTACCAGCCCTCTAAAGAAATCCTTATCAATCTCGGCAATATGAGCCTTTACTATATAAGAACCATCCAAGCGAAGAATGAGAGTGTTACCTATTAACTCCCAAGCTCCTTCAAAAGGTAAAACCAAACAGCCTAGTTTTGGATAGTTTGTACACTTAAAAATGTTGTCATATCTAAACTCACACTCGTCCCAGCCTGATTCACCACCAAATATACCCCCACTCCTATCCTCCCAGGTGTCTACTAGACCTAAGCTAAGCAAGTATTGTACTTAGTAACAATAGAGTGATGAGCTTATTCATGGAGAACCTTAACGCCTTTAGTATGTGCGGCCGCGTAGCAAACGTCACATGTTTAATTTTATTATGTGCATTTACCTACTGCCTTAATTGAAAAATGTACTGTACCTGCATGACTTGTCTTTTTATATAGGCACAGCTCTGAGCCTATTTTTACTTGGCCAGGAGAGCTTACCCCCACATGAGCCAAGTTGCCGTTAGCTAATTTGACCAAGAGCTTAGGCTCATTTCCAGTTTGACTGCCATCATAAACCTGAGCATGCGCGACACCTGAAACAAGCTCAGTGCTTTTAGGAAAACCGACATATAGGAAGAGCACTCCAACTCCTAGCGTAACCAAGATTGCGAACAGAATGCCTTTGTGTTCGCAATACCAGAGTTCAACTGTCGCAAATATGGCTCGTTTATCTTTCATAGTCTAGAAAATGCTGCCATTGCTTGTTAGCTTTTTTACTGAAAGTCCCCACGAGCTTTTAAAATACCATTTTTCTTCTAAAGAAACAGCTTATCGATATAGTTGCCGTAAACTACTACAGCAAAACTTCCCTCTATTTTGTAGTAAGGCTCAGAGAACTCGATCTTCACTGGCTTGATCTTCGTGTTCTTATTATATGAATGGGCATAGTCATAAGCGGCATATGGAAGCCACGCAGTGGCTGGAACGAACATCACCTACTTGTTAGCCTTTGCCACCAAGCTCGAACTTCTGATGCAACTCATAGATTTGCTCCGTAAGGATATTATTACAATTCTGAACCGAAATCCGAGCGCCTGACTTATCTCCGATAACCACATATCTTACTCCGACTTGAAAGTCGTATTTGCACGTACAGGCTGCATCAAGCTTTAGATAGATTTTTTCAATTCTATTTCCATTAAGATCTTCGACCTTATCAAATAGAACTTCAATAGACTCTATTCTTTCTTCATGCCCCTTTTCTTGCGATACGATAGCCTTTCGATATTGAACTTCTCCACGAAAGGTAAAATTCGACTCTTCTATTCTTTCAGATAATGTTTTCTTCGTATATTCAATCCAGCAGCTTGCCAGCCCACTTGGCGAGCATATCAATAGAGCTAAGACTACTAAGAATTTATTCATGGCTTAGAGGCTAACTTTGGGCGCTTTATGTGCAAAAATGGGAGCGTAGCGACCGCGCATAAAGTTAGACGTCGGCCTGCAGCGCACTGTTAAATTTATTCTCCGCCGGCGCCTGAATCGGAGGCATCTGCACCGGCGGCCAGCATGCGCCCAGGAACCTTACCTACCAGCCACAAAGTATTACAACAATAACAATACTGGTAAATCGGATCTCCAGGGACTTTTTCATGTGGCTCTATCTTCCCTATACGCAATCGGCAATTTGGACACTTAAATACTTTAAATCTGAAATTGTTGATTGCGACCAGTATTGAGAAGAAAGATATTAACAGAAGTACCACCCCTCCAATAAATTTTCCTGCTTCTTGTGGGCCTACATGTGTATAAAGTTGACCCAACAAGAAAAAATGCAAAGCGCCAACAATTGCTACCGCCAGGAATATGGACCCATTACTTTTATTTGCCGTTTTTATTCGTGGTTCGTTCATGGTGAAATTTAACGCTTTGCTAAGGGACAGGCAAACCAAAGATTTGGCTGTCCCGCGTGAGCCGCGCCTTTTGCGGCTGGAGTGCACTTCAGCAACTTGTTAATTGTTGCTCTCAAGCCAATAAACTCCGTCATGTTGCCCAACTAAAATTTTATTGATTGATGGAATAAATATTTCAATATCACCACCAGGTTGATGCTCCTCTTCAATAGCCCCAGCGATAAACTCTTTCAGCTCTCTTCTATCCATTGAGGCTGATTTTCTAATTTCACCTTTATTATGTGGACGCACTCTATCAAAGCTAACAACATCACTACTCAAGGAATCTATTAGTTCGAAAATATCATCCTTATTCAAGTATTCCATATGAATTGAAACTTAACGTTCGCATTTGCGACGGCTGGAGCATAGCGTAAGCCGTCCGGCCGCGATATTAGCGAACAACATGCGCTTGTTAAGTGATCTAACACCCACCATCACTACCCCCTCCATCTCCACCACCAAAACCACCAGAATCACCACTGTCAAAGTAACCAACAGTGCTAGAGCCCTGAGTTATCCCGAACTTCACAATAAACCACAGCACACTGGAAATTAGAAAGGCTGTAAATAATAATGGAGCAAATACTGAATTAAGCGAGTTTTCGGAAGTAAGATCAATCATATACCAAGATCCAACTAAGCCGACAAGATTAATGATGAACGATTTCATTGGCCATCCTTGTATCACTTAACGCCTAAATATGAGGCGCATTGTTTTTAAACGCGAAGCGCTGTTAATGCGTCCTGCGGCGTAGCCGCAAACATAATTTTATTGTTAAGTGCCCGCATTTGCACGGCAAATAATTTTGACAGCTACAAGGGCTACAACACCAACTAAAAACTGTGCTGGAGGTATAAACACTAATAACCACCAACTTTCTCTACAAAACACATCATCAAATACAGCTATCTCGCAGCCCAATAAAGCCGATGGAACAACAATGAAATGAAAGCCCAGCATTAAAATGACCAAGCTCAATTTGGCTACTCTATTTCTAATTATGAAGAAAAAAAGAATGCCTAAGGCTATTACTCCTACATTTGTAGTCCAAAAAATGATCTCAGGTATCGAGTCGAATTCTTCCATGCCTATCCTTAGCACTTAACGCCTTGCTAACCGGCAGCCAAACCTAAGGTTTGGCTGCCCAGTGGAGGCCGCTTTTCGGCCGGAACGGTGGTTGAGCAAATTGTTTTACATTTATTGCACCACGCTAAGTTCCGGCATTAATTCAAGAGCAGTTTCTCTTGATGTTAAATAAAAATGAGTTGATGTGGTAAAGCCAATACCAATATTTGGCATATAGTAGGGACTACCAGCGCTCATAGAGTAATGAAGATAGTAAGTCTCACCAGCTTCATAGTTTCCAGAAACAACACCGTCACCGCCGACCGAAAAGGGGTGCGTTTCTGCTGCTACTCTGTGCTGACCGGCGGGCAACTTATGTACCTGATATGAGTTATTGCTTAAGTTAGCAATCCTGCAATTATCAATAGAGAACGGAGTTGCGTAGAGTATGCCGTACATAGCTGAAGGACGGTATATGATAAGAGTTACTGCATCGTCACCTTCCGCGGTGGGAATGTCACAGTTTGGGCTGTATGTGGCACATCCAGATATAACTTGAATGAGAAACAGGATGATTGATAAATTTTTCATATTACCTCTGAATGTATAACACCGCCAACACGGGCCGAAATGAAGCAGCGAAGCTGCGGAATGTAGGTCCAGCCAGCTTTGCTGGCGTCCGTGCTTCGCTTTGTTAAGCATTAGACTGTAACGTACCCCTCGGACCAATGATCTTTGCCTATCTCATATTCATCAATATAAAACCCACTTTCCTCATCATCCTCAAGAGGGTCAATTAGCTTTGGGCAACCAGAGAACCCTGGTTGAGAAGCTAACCTTTCAATGGCGCCTAGGGCATCCTCTTTACTTGCGTAGAGGCCAATGACTTTTACACATTCATTATCTTCTGCGATGACGTGTAAGTGCTGTAGTAAAAATGCAGATATCATAGTGTGCTTAACGCCCGCAGCTGCGGACCACTTGTAGAGACGAAGGAACGGAAAGGCGTTCCGACAGCCTGCGTTTGTTAGAGGTTTTCAAGGTCACATCTATACCCTTCAAGTAATACCCACTCAAGCTTTTCCAGTGCAGTCGAACTTAACTCTCTTATCTTTCCCCAGCCTTCGTACTCGAAAATATCTAAAGTACCACACTCACACTCTTTGCCCGATAAGTTATCGAAAGTAACTGAGAGTTGAGAGAGTATGCTTGAAAGTTCAGGTGATGCTAAGTCTCCGACACTACCTATAAATTTCAACACATCACTACATTGATCATTCCAAACTTCACAAAATGGGCAGCCACAAACGGAGTTCTTTTGCACGATCGCGTCCGAGCTTAGAAAAACTAAAGCTTCCCCCAGAGAATATAGAGTCCGCAATTTTCCTACTTCTCTATGGTAGTCCCACTCCCAGACGAGTGTCATAAAGCTCAAAAGTGCTTACCTCTAACGCCTCAATAACCGGCGCAGCTTTGTTGCGTCCGGCGCGGAAGGCGCGAAGTTGATTGACTTGTTAGCTGGCTTGATGGTAAGACAATTCTTCATGATTAATAAATGGGGTGACTTCACCCCTCAATGCTCTTTCTTGTGAAAAATTGGAGCAGATACCGTCGGTTAATTGCTCGATTGTATATTCTTCCAGAGCTTCAACTTCATCAGCAGAGAGCGGTCTAGACAGCAGATACTCAATAGAGCCAATCAATGAGCTAGAAGAAGTGTCATAAGAGAACGATAAGATGCCGCCGGAGACATACTCAGCGAAACTCTTTGTCTCCTCTCTATCATATAGATAGTCGGAAAACTCTTCATCTTCGTAGCTCATTCCATTTAAGGATTCCAAGGTTGCCTTGTCACTTATTAAATCAAGTGATCCATCAACATTTTCTTCGGCACTGGCTACAAGTGCTGGGCCAGTAAATCTTATTGTTGGCATTTGATCTCCTTCGTGGTGAACTCTTAGCCAGCTAACGCCGCAAACATGGGCCGGAGCACGCAGTGCGGAGGTCCAGCACCGAAGGTGCGACATGCTTTGTTTTGTTATGTGTTTGCAATTTCAATTGTAGCCTCCTCAGTAGCTTCCTTTACCCAATATGAATGGTAGTTTTTATAGGGCCGTAGCAACTCAACAAATTCTTTTTTTCCGCTAGTACCAAGCAAGTATATAGATTGAGAAAGGCAATAGTCATTGAAGCCCGTCATCTTACCAGGTAAAAACTCGAATAGAGTCGATAAATCTAGATTTCTATCGGAACTGTACCAAAGTGAACTCAAAATAGATTCTGTAACAGCATCACTAGAACAATTCCTTAGCTGATTAACTAAAGCATCCGTGATTTCTTGGTGTTCGTGTTTAGGAATATTATGGAACTCTAATAAATCCCCTAGATATGCTACCGCCGTGTCTTGAACTATTTCATCAGGTGAACCTAATTGTTCTATATATTCCTTATAGTCACTCATATATTCACATAACGCCCAGCGCAGACGCAGCCAGCGCGGAGCACGTTTTGTGTTAATGTTTGAGCGCCAGCGAGTAACACAAAAGGTGCGTAGCGTTGGCTGTCGCTCTGCCGCTGCTTGTTAGGTGTGGTCATTGGCACGATGTCACCGACCTGCTTGGGTGACTTTGCATTTGAATTGCACCAATAGGATAACTGAAAAATGATGCCCGCTTACCCGTCTTAAGCACAAAGTAACCATTTTGATCCGTTGTGGCCGTACCTAAATTTTCAGGTAAGTAAAATGGAATGTATACATTTTTCCAGGCTCCGACTTCAGCGCTCGCGATTGGATTCCCACTACAATTCAGAACACGTCCTTGATACAACTGCGGGGAGCTACAGCCCGCTAATATAAAGAACACTAAGGCTATAACTGGGAACTTAATTCCACTATTCATGATCACCTAACGCCAGCAGCACGGGCCGGAGCCGCAAAGCGTCGGAGGTCCAGCAAATACGAAGTGTTTGCGATCGTGCCTGCCCTTGTTAGGGCTTCTTTGTTAAAGTGCATCTCGGTGCTCTGAAATCATCTCTTCTGTGCACTCCATATAGTTGTCAAAGAGATTTAGTAAACCTGAGTGATTAGGCAGTTTGACTCTCTTTGCGAATTCTATCGCTTCACTGATCTCTTGATCTGCGCCGCCGAACTCCCAAGTGTGAAGCTCAATCATATTGAATAGTCCCTGATCAATTGAATCGAATATCTCATACTCCTCAGGGCTTTCGATGTTGAAGGAAACCAGCTTATTCTCCTTTATATCTAGAGCATATATGTCTTCAGAGAACTCCCACAACGGTAATAGCTTTCTTTCTTCAAATTGAGGCCAGCTATTAGAGTAAAAATACTCAGGCTTCTCAAAATAATGAGAAAACGCACCGAAATCACCTTTTCCTAGAAACAGATCAACCAATTCAGGTCTTAGCGATAATCCCTTTATCGTCTCTTCTCTTTTATTCTCAGATATGCCCATACTTTCCTAGAGCCCTAACGCCGCGATAATCGGCTGGCGCTGCACAGCAGCGACAGTCCGGTGGAGGCCCGCAGGGCCGGAACGAAATTCATCGCCTTGTTAAGTGCCATACTATCGCACCAGGCGCCAACCTTTTTCAGCCGCTTTTGCATTAATCTTTTTCCCAACAACCTGAGCCACTGGACTGCATGGATAGGCTACCTGACTCACACTGCTATCGTCGAAATAAACTCTACCATTTAAATCTTTACCAACAAATAGAGTTTCATATGCCAATCTACGCCTGCGCTCGTGTTTGCTGCCATCAAGATCAATAAAGCAGAGCTTCTTGGGTGCAACATAGAAATCTATACCTTCTTCCTCAAGTGCTTGCTTAAATTCTTCAACACCCCAGCCAGAAACTTCTGAAAAATCAGAAAATTCTAATTCTCGAAATCCAAAGTTACCTGTAATCGCGTCTAAGATATCCCCATCAAAGTAAAATACCCACGGGCCGTACCCCCACATACTTGCATTTCTATAAGTTTCAATTTTATCTTTAGTATCGCTTCTAGCCCAACCAGTAGGGACTCCCAGTATTGTGAGAACATCTTGCTTTGATGCACCAACAGCCAGCCCCAAAAAATTTCCTGTATTCAAGAAGTTGATGATATTTAGAGAATGACTCAATTTTATGTACTCAAGAATGGAATTAACGAAAATAGATATGCGGAACCGTTAAGAAAGTTGGCAGTGCCTTTGTGCAAGCAAAGGGAATGACAACTTTTAGGTTTCCGCATAATCGGGTTGTTATTTGTTGCTCGTGGCACTGTGTACAAATCCACTACAAATATCTTTCTTTTATTGTCTACCACGATTCGGAGAGAGAAACTAGCAGCACTAGGTTCGCGGCCTTGCTTCGAAGCGGCTGCGCCGTCCGCATTAACTTCGTTATGCGAGCGTCGCTGAAGCTTCGAAGCTTACATGAAGGTCGAACCGTTGGCTATGGGCTTTCCCGCCAATACTGTTTTTTTATACAGCAACCTAATAATTACCTGCTATTCTTTATTGAACCCCCGCAAAACTGGAGCGAGCGACCAATAACAGTTAATTCAAAAGCAGCGTCTATATATCACCCTTCTCTATAATTCTACCGCCCTCAATCAAAGCCTGCTTAAAAACCCAATAAAATCAAAAAAATACATTGAGTGTCACGAAACAAAACAAGTAGATATAAAGCAGCGTCTTTATAATTCCGCGCTCTCCCTGCTTTATATCATTTTTTACATCCTTTAAAAATCAACAAGTTATAGAATTCTCCCCAGAAATAGGAGCAGCGTCTTTTGAATTCTGATATACGAAGCAGGACTTAGTTATCAGTGCTGTATTTCATCAGCCTACTATGCACACATGTCCCAGCTGGAAGGATGCGCTACCGCGTAAAGAATTGGCTTGCTTAGTACTCGATCTTACTGAGTCAGGAATCTTTTTTGTTGAGATCAGCAGCAGACTCATTAGAGCAAAGAAAAGTGACGGTCCTTACCTCAAAGAGGAAAACGTCCCGCTTCCCTACAAGCCTCTCATAAAATCACAGTGTCGCTGCTGGCCATTTCACTTGCAGTTGATAAGCCATCCATAGTGGTTTGCCCCCCACTCTGCTATTCTGCGCCCCCTATAAAGAAGCCCTTCGAACTTTAGCCTGGACCCTTCTGTTCAGATCTATCCCGATTGCATGCTTCAAGAACATCAGGTTTGGGCTTGCCGTTCATTATTTGATCGAACGCTTCTGCTTATTAAGCCCCCGAGGAAACCTGCCCCCTACCCCAATCTGAGCCGGCCGCCACTCCTGCGGGGCTCTTGGGGTTTGCGAACACTTTTGTAACTTACTGATTTTCTTAGAGAAAAATGCCAAAAACCGCAAACAAGACCAAGGCCGCGAAACCCGAACACACCCCCATGATGCAACAATACATGCGCATCAAGGCCCAGCATCCCCAAGAGCTGGTGTTCTACCGCATGGGGGACTTTTACGAGCTGTTCTTTGATGATGCCAAGAAGGCGGCTGAGCTGTTGGATGTCACCCTTACTGCCCGTGGCAAGTCCGGGGGGGAACCTATCCCCATGGCCGGTATTCCCTACCATGCAGCTGAGGGCTACTTGGCACGGCTGATTAAAGCTGGTGTTTCCGTTGCCATCTGTGAACAAATCGGTGATCCCGCCACCAGCAAGGGGCCGGTTGAGCGCCAGGTCGTACGTATTGTTACTCCGGGCACGGTCACGGACGAGGCACTTCTCAACGATCGCCGCGATAACCTCCTGGCTGCTATTTCGCACTTGGGCGATGTATTTGGCCTGGCACTGCTGGACCTGGCAACCGGTCGTTTTGTGGTTCAGGAAACAGATACTCTGGAAGCCCTGGCCGAGCAGGTGCAGCGCCACAATCCCGCTGAACTGCTTGCGCCGGAAGACCTTAGCCTGCCGGTTGAAATCGAGCGCCGCGCGGGCGTGCGCCGCCGCGCACCTTGGGAGTTCGAACTGGAGAGCGCTTTGCGTCTGCTCAACCAGCAATTCGGCACCATGAACCTGGAGGCCTTTGGTTGTAGCCATATGCACGGTGCTGTTATCGCTGCCGGCTGCCTGCTGCAATACGCACGGGACACCCAGCGTACCGAACTGCCCCATATCCGCGGCCTACTGACGGAAAGTGGTGATGAGACAGTCGCCTTGGATGGTGCCAGCCGCCGCAATCTAGAGATTGATCTGAACCTGAACGGTGGCGATGACAATACCCTATTGTCGGTCTTCGATAGCTGTAAAACCGCTATGGGTAGCCGCTTGCTGCGCCGCTGGTTTAACAACCCTTTGCGCCAGCTGACTACCTTGCGCAACCGCCAGGATGCCATCGCAGCATTAATTGCCGATTATGGCTTTGAGCCTCTGCGTGATGCCCTCAAACCTGTGGGCGATATGGAGCGAATCCTGGGCCGTTTGGCACTGCGCTCTGCACGTCCTCGGGATTTGGCTCGCCTGGGCCAGTCCCTGGCTCAATTCCCGGAAATTCAGCAACAGTTGGCGGAATCTGACGCAACTTTATTGAATGAATTGTGCAGCCAGATCGGCGAGTGGCCAGAAACCGTAGAGCTGCTGCAAGATGCCATTATTGAAAACCCTCCGGTAGTAATTCGCGACGGTGGCGTTATTGCTACCGGCTACGACGAAGAACTGGACGAGCTGCGCGCTATCAGTGAAAACGCCGGCGATTACCTGGTGCAACTGGAGCAGCGGGAAAAAGAGCGCACCGGTATTCCCACCCTTAAGGTGGGTTACAACCGGGTGCACGGCTACTTTATTGAAATCAGTCGCGGGCAAAGCGATAAAGCGCCAGCTGAATATATTCGCCGCCAGACCCTGAAAAATGCAGAGCGCTTCATTACTCCCGAACTGAAGGAGTTTGAAGACAAGGCGCTCTCCGCCAAGAGCCGTGCACTGGCTCGTGAAAAGGCGCTGTACGAAGAGCTGATCAATCAGTTGAATGAGTCCCTGGCAGAACTCCAAGCCGCCGCAGCCGGTATCTCCGAATTGGACGTGCTGGCATGCTTGGCCGAGCGCGCTGACGATTTGCGCCTGTGCCGCCCAGAACTGGGCACTGAGCCGGGCCTGCATATTACCGGCGGGCGTCATCCGGTGGTGGAGCAGGTATTGGATGAGCCCTTTGTGGCCAACGATATTGAATTGCACGACGACCGCCGCATGCTGGTAATTACCGGCCCGAACATGGGCGGTAAATCTACCTATATGCGCCAGACGGCATTGATTGCCCTGTTGGCCCACTGTGGCAGTTACGTACCCGCCGATAGTGCCCAGATCGGCTTGCTGGATCGTATCTTCACTCGCATCGGCAGTGCCGATGACCTGGCCGGTGGCCGCTCCACCTTTATGGTGGAAATGACCGAGACCGCCAATATCCTGCGCAATGCCACCGAGCACAGCTTGGTACTGATGGATGAGATTGGCCGTGGTACCAGCACTTACGACGGCCTGTCCCTTGCCTGGGCCTGTGCCCACTATCTGGCAGGGAAAGTGCGCGCCTTTACACTGTTCGCCACCCATTACTTTGAACTGACTGACCTGCCCAGCCAATGCTCTGAGGCCGCCAATATCCACTTGGATGCCACCGAGCACGGCGAGGGAATTGTCTTCCTGCACCGCATCCAGGAAGGGCCCGCCTCTAAAAGTTACGGGTTGCAGGTGGCCAAACTGGCCGGCATCCCCAGTGATGTATTGACCGAGGCCCGCGCGCGCTTGGCAGCATTGGAAGCCGGCGCCCAGTCGGTAGATGTGCCAGCTCCTATTGCTACGCCTGCACCGGCCCCCAAACAGGAGCCGGAAGAAGCCTCTGTGCCAATGCCCGCGGGCCCTGGTTCCCCCCAGCAGGTAGATCTGTTTGGCAGCCCAAGCCACCCGGCCGTGGATGCCCTTGAGGAGCTTGATCCGGACGATTTGACGCCACGCCAAGCACTGGAAGCGCTCTATTCTTTACGCAAGTTACTGAAGTAAAAGACCGGGCGACCCTGGTCGCCCAATTCATCCTGTTATAAACAGTGAACTAAATCGACTGAAAAGCCACTACAATTCGCGCCAGTAATTGATAAAATCCGCTGCACGAAGAATTCAGTGGCACTATCGAGGGACAAACATGACATTCGTAATTGGGGAAAACTGCATTAAGTGTAAATACACCGACTGTGTAGAGGTTTGCCCGGTAGACTGTTTTTACGAAGGCCCCAACTTCCTGGTAATTCACCCAGACGAGTGTATCGACTGCGCCCTGTGTGAGCCGGAGTGCCCCGCCAACGCGATTTTCTCTGAGGATGAGGTTCCGGACGATCAGCAGGAATTTATCGAGTTGAACGCAGAACTCGCCGAGGTATGGCCCAATATTACTGAGAAGAAAGACCCATTACCGGATGCCGAGGAGTGGGACGGCAAGAAGGGCAAGCTGGACCAGCTGGAGCGCTAAACAAGTTCAAAGAAAAAAGCCGTCATTGACGGCTTTTTTTCTATCTGTGGAAACCCCAAAAAATGAAAATAATAATTAATGCTATTTGCATTTGGCTTTTTGTATTTTCAACCTGTGCCCAGGCAATTACCGGCAAGGATAAATGGGTAGCGCTTATTTTTGATGAGGGGCCCTCCCCCGACAAAACCGAGCCACTGTTAAAGCGGCTCGAGTCTTTGGAAGTGACCGCCACTTTTTTCCCTACAGGGCAGGAAATGGAAAGGTACCCGGAGCAGACCCAGGCAATCATTCAGGCTGGACATCAGTTAGGCAACCATGGTTACTCACACACAAACCTTTCCCAGATGCCTTTGAGTAGTGCCAAGGAAGAGATTAAAAAAACCTGTCGGCTACTACAAAGTAATGGCTATACCAGCAAGCCCATGTTTCTCCCTCCTCACGGAAAGATGTCTGACGAGCTGGGCACGCTTTTAAGCGATCACCAGTTCAAGATTGCTCACTGGGATATCGATCCTACTGAGCAACTGCAAGCAGGCGGCGCTCAAGTCGCAGCTGACTATATATCCCAGAGGGCAAAAGACGGAAGTGTAGTTCTGCTGCATCCCATGTATGGTCAGCACCATCAGGTAATGGAGGCCCTGCCCCTCATTACTGCGCAACTCAGGCAAAAGGGCTTCCAGTTTGCCACACTGGAGCAACTAACCCTGATGAAAGCAGGCGACCATTTGGAACCTGTGGAGCGGGACTCTATCAATTAGCGGAACGGGAGCCCAAGGCTCCCTCCACTCTATTGGGAGCCTCTTATGTTGCGCTGGGCTGTCACCTTCCTGGTTATTGCGCTGATCGCCGCCTTCTTTGGCTTTAGTGGCATCGCTTCGACCGCAACTGAAATAGCCAAGATTCTCTTCTTTATTTTCCTTGTGATGTTTGTGCTGGCACTGATTTTCGGCAGACCCAAGTAGAACAGCCGCCCAAGGGCGCCTGTTATTACTTCTTGTGAGGCACTCGGGTCGGCGCCAGGCTGAGCACTTCAGCAATGTGATTGGCCCCCAGTACCATCTCCATTACGCCCAACGCCTCAAGAATCTCATCATCACCGGCACCGAGCTTTCGCGCAGCGGCGATCAGGTGCTCGCGATGGTCATCAGGGGCGCTGTTGGCATTGCGCGCCAAGTCAAACAGGGCGTGCTCTTTTTCAGAAAAGTGCACATGCTTGGGGTCAGTGCGAATTCGCATCACTTCATCCGTTTCCACCCCAAGCATTTGCAGAGACATACTGTGATGGTAAATGCCATAGTCACAGTGGTTATCGGCTGAGACTGCCAGGCCAATGGCTTCTTTCAGCTGCGCCGACAAACAGCCGTGAATCATCACCGTCTTAAACTTGTACCAGTTTGCCTCAAGCAATCCCGGGTGTTGGGCGTAGACACGGAACAGACTGGGGATTCCCCCCAGCTCGTCATCAATCTCAGCAAAAACCCTGGCTACATCATCGGAAGCTGGGTGCTCGACCAACGGAATACTGCTCATTATTCACCTACCTGTCATCGCCGGGTGTCCAAGTGGCATAAATTACTTTCTGGCACGACATAACACTGTATATAATCACAGCATGAGAAAGATTATCCACTGTGATTGTGACTGCTTCTACGCTTCGGTCGAAATGCGTGACGATCCCAATCTCCGTGGACGCCCTTTGGCCGTTGGAGGCAGTAGCGACCGCCGCGGAGTGATCTCTACCTGCAACTATGAAGCCCGCAGCTATGGGGTTCGCTCTGCAATGCCTACCGCCCAGGCCAAGAAACTGTGCCCTGATTTGATTGTAGTACCCGGCAACATGGCTAAGTACCGGGAGGTCAGCGGGCAGATACGGGAGATATTTCTCGACTACTGCGATGATATTGAGCCCCTATCCCTGGACGAAGCCTTCCTGGATGTCACCGACAGTGGCCGCTGCCACGGCAGCGCCACCCTAATCGCTGAGGAAATCCGGCAACGGGTGCGCGATACCCTGGGTATCACAATTTCTGCCGGGGTGGCCCCGAATAAATTCCTGGCCAAAATTGCCAGTGATTGGCAGAAGCCTGACGGATTGACAGTCATTACACCGAGCGAGGTCGATCAATTTGTTTTGCGCCTGCCTATCAACAAAATTCATGGCGTGGGACGGGTAACCGCAGAGAAAATGCATCGACAAGGCATTCGCACTTGCGCGGATTTACGCAATTTTTCGCAAGTTGAACTGAGTAAGAAGTTTGGCAAATTTGGCCGCCGCCTTTACGACCTTTGCCGTGGTGTTGACGATCGCCCGGTAAGCGGCGATGGCTCCCGCAAGAGTGTTAGTGTCGAGCGCACCTTTCGCGAAGACTTATCCAGTTTTGACGAATGGCTGGAACAGCTGACAGAGCTGTATATGCGTCTACTGGAGCGGCTGGAAAAACTCGGCGATCGTTACGAAGTAAATGGTGCCACCGTAAAAGTAAAGTACGCGGATTTTACTACCAGCACCCACGAGCGCAGCAGCCGTGCCGGGCGTATTTCTGAATTCCGCCAGCTACTGCAGGAGTGTCGAGAAAAACGCCCTGCTCCCATCCGCCTTCTTGGGGTAGGCCTGCGACTCACAGACCTCCGGGCGGGGCAAGGCCCTGTTCAATTGCCACTACCCTTGCCGGAGCAAGCCTCTTTTTGACGTTTGATTGCTTAATTAGGCGCATCATCACTTATTGATAAATCTGGCGTTGGCCCTTACCCGAGCAACCACCTCTCAAACCAGGGGCAACTATACTTCGCAAGCCCGAAGATTCGTATCTGTCGTACCGTGACATCGGCTGAAATTATAAGTACTGGCCAGAGAATAATTGCGACGCAGAACCATACTACAATCTTCTTTATTGACGCCGCATAAACCAATACTCGGCCAGTGGCTCGAGGCGGGATAATTTGCGTACGGAGGCTCAAGACATTGTCTCTCAAAGAGTTACGCCAGCTATCTGACGAGGCGCTATTCCAATACTACAAGGAGTCGCGCAAACCTGCTGTGTTCCGTCAACTCTACAGCCGTCATAAAGATTCCCTGTATCGCTACTGTATGCAAATGGCGCCGTCTTCATCCACTTTACTCTTGCAAAAACTCTGGCGTGGTCTTTTGGAAAATCCGCCAGAATTGCACGGGCGCCTGCTTAAAAGTTGGCTTTACATCCAAGTCAATAAATTGCTCAAGCTTGAGGAATTTTCCAGTTCGAAGAAATCCGCGCAAGAGTCTCCCCAGCAGAATAGAATTCTCGCAGCGATTCAAAATTTACCTTCTCAATTGCGCAATGTTTTATTACTGCATATGGAATGCAAGCTGCCACTGGCAACCGTGGCTGACATCGAGCAGCTCTCTCTCAATAAATGCCGCACCCTATATCATCGCGCCCGAACCGCACTGGACGAAGCGATATACGGTTCGGAGAGAAGACCTTGGCAAGTAGAAGTTATCGAAGAGTAATCGAGTTAATGCTATGAGCAATTGGGAAAATCAATATTTTAAAGAAGCCGAGACGTTGACTTCCCCGCAGCAGCTGGATGACGATCTATATAAAACAGCCCAAACCTACAAGCCGAAAGTAAACGTCAATCATCTACTCTCTCGTGCAACAGTAAGTTGTAGCTTGGTAACCGCCTTGCTATTGCTTCTTCATCCAGCCCAACACCTGGGTGCCTTCACTCACAAGGCAAATTCCACCGAGCAGCATTTGTACGAGCCGGCGTTAAGGGATTGGAAAGAAACTGTGATGGCAGTTACCCCAGCGCCAGATCCCTGGCTCGCACTGCGCAATCAGGTAAATAGTGGCGAGTATGTTGCCTTGTGCCACTATTGGCGGGCAGAACAGCAGGATGGAAGTGAAGAATCCCTACCCGATGAATTACGTAAAAGTGCTAAGCGTCACTGCCGAATTTTATCGAGCACGGCTTCAAGGAGCTAGAAACAACTGATATCAAGTTCAAGCGGCCAATTCGAATTCTCACTCCCTATACAGTCTCAACTTAGCCACTACATTGTCGTGGGCATCTACGGTGCCGGTGGTCCTTCTGCCGGAGAAAATCCAGTACTAAAGTCAGTAATCAACCAACTTCATGGGCGGATATTCTCCCACACACGAAAGCTAACTATTTACCGTTACCTTAAAAATGGGGTTTCGCGCAAAAAAGCAGCGATATTGTTTGGCTACAGCAGAGGGGGAAATGCTGCGATAAAAATCGCCAATGCACTTGGCAGGCAAGGCATCTCTATACAATGCCTGGTGATATTTGATGCCCACAGCATCAATGACAAAAGAAAATTCAAACTCAAATATGACAATATCAAAAGGGCTTACAACTTCTTTCAAAGAAACCCCAGAACCGCTGGGAAATATGGCTGGTGGGGTATAAACCCCTATTGGGGGTGCACCCTATTCTCACCATTTATCGAAGTCCAACAATTTGACTTTACTGGTGAGTACTACAAAAAAGGTATTCCCGCTTCTCACTTGAATATTGTTCGCATGGGTCTCAACACCCTTAAACAAGAAGAAACATTTTTGTAAACTCGCCTTAAACAACTCTCAAACAGATCGAAACCACCACTTTCCTCTGCGACTTAGAAACATGGTGGTCCGGCCTGATACTGATCCCACTAGGTAATCTGTAGGAAAATCCACTCTGCAACTAAAGCTGGCTTCGCCTCGCCCTCTATTTCCATAGTTAGCATCAGTTTAATTTGATACTGGGAATCTTTTTTCTCCGTAATATCCAGTATTTTCCCAAATACGCGCACCCGGCTACCGGTCTTTACCGGGTTGATAAAGCGGACTTTATCCAAACCATAATTCACCCCCATATAAGCACTTGTAACCGTTATCTGTAGAGCCCCTACAAAATAAGGCAGCAGTGACAATGAGAGAAAACCATGGGCAACCGTTCCCCCAAAAGGTGTTTTGGCGGCGGCCTCTGGGTCTACATGAATAAACTGTCGATCCAAGGTGCACTCAGCAAAGCTATCAACTCTCTGCTGGTCAATTTCAAACCAGTCTGTGGGCTCTGTTTCAAAGCCGATGTAATAGCCGAGGCTATCAGGTGAAATTTCTACAGGCATCGAAGGCTCCTTTTCGATTCTCTATTCGCTTTCTCAGCGACTCCCAACCTCAATAGGCCGAGAGACCGCCATCTACCGCCAGTGCCTGCCCGGTAATGTAAGTCATTTTTGGGGAAACCAGCATCAACATGGCCGCAACAACTTCTTCCGGCTTGCCCAGGCGTTTCATCGGACATCCCTCAGCGAGAAACGCTTGAACTTGTTCAGGACTGGCATCTTCAGTTGCAATATCGGTAACCATCGGGGTCAGGCAATAGAAGGGGCAAATCGCGTTTACACGGATACCGTACTTGGCGTTTTCCATCGCTGCCGTTTTGGTCAGGCCGATCACACCATGTTTTGCCGCTGCGTAAGAGGCGATCTTGGGAGCACCGCCCAGCCCCGCCATAGAGGAAACATTCAGTACAGCTCCGCTGGTCATCTTCAATAGGGGCAACTGGTGCTTAAGCCCCAGGAAAACACCCTTTAGGTTAACGTTGTACTGAAGGTCCATCATGGCCTCATCTGTCTGCTTGAGAGACATCATCGGAGGCGCGATTCCGGCATTGTTAACAGCGATATCCAGCTGTCCAAACTCTGACTGGGCCAATTGCACCAGTGCAGCGCAATCAGACTCTTGGGAAACATCACAGCGCTGGACGCGCACAGCGATATTTTGGCTTCCCAGTTTGTCTGCCAACTGCATCAAGGCCTCTTCATTGATGTCTCCCAATACCAAACGAGCGCCCCGAGAACCAAGCTCCTCTGCTAGTAATTTTCCAAATCCACTGGCAGCACCGGTAATCAGTGCGACTTTATCGCTAAAATCGAGAATTGGATCATGCATGGTTAAATCCCCCCACACGAAGTCAAACCACCATCCACAACGACACACTCTCCAGTCGTATAACTGGAAGCATCGGAGACCAAGTACAAAACGGTGCCCGCCATCTCTTCCGGCTCCGCATGGCGGTGCATGGGAATATGGCCAACCGCAGTTTTATAAATATCCTCGTGGGAAAACAATGCCCCGGCAAATTTGGTTTTTGTAAGCCCTGGTAGTAAAGCATTCACCCGGATATTAAATTGCGCACACTCCTTGGCAAACGCTTTGGTCATATTGACCACCGCCGCCTTGGTAATTGAGTAAATACCCTGCCCAACACCCGGCTGCAAGGCATTCACTGAAGCGGTATTTACAATAACGCCACCACCCTGCTCTCGCATCAATTTGCCGGCTTCTACCGACATAAAGAAATAACCGCGTATATTGACCTCTACTGTCTTTTCGAAGGCCGCTAGATCAGTATCAAGAATATGACCAAAATAGGGATTAGTCGCCGCATTGTTGACCAAAATATCCAAGCGACCAAATCGCTCGCGAATATCGCCAATAACCTGCTGGATATTATCCATGTTGCCAATATGGCAGGGGATCGCATCGGCACAGCCACCGGCATCCACAATTGCATCGGCTACGGCCTGACACCCCTCAATTTTTCTGCTGGAAACCAAAACATGGGCACCCTGCTCAGCCAAAAGTTTTGCGATGGCCTCACCAATACCTCGACTGGCACCCGTCACCAGGGCAATTTTTCCCGAGAGATCAAAAATATTCTTTGCCATTTCTTATCCTTATAATTTCAGAAGTTAACCGTTAGCAGCGATATCCAATGCAGCTTGCGCGAGGGGTTCTACCAGGGCTCCCAGTTTCGCCGCATTTTTATTGGAGGCATTGCCGTCTTTTGCACGCTTCACCACCCCCTGAACAATCGCTGCCAGACGGAAGAAGCTAAATGCCAAATAAAACGGCCAATTATCAATCCCATCAATACCCATTCGCTGGCAGTATTTGGCCACATACTCTTTTTCGGAGGGGATGCCCAAGGCCTCTATATCCAAGCCTAATAGGCCGGACATTTTGTCTTTGCCTGCAGGCATTCGCATTTGCATACACTGGTAAGCGAGGTCGGCATAGGGATGTCCCAGTGTGGAAAGTTCCCAATCCAAAAGCGCTATGACCTTGGGCTCCTGAGGATGGAAAATCATATTGTCGAGCCGGTAATCACCGTGTACCAATGCGATACGCCCATCATCATCCGGTAAAACGTCACCCAACCAGGCCATCAACTCATCCATTGCGGCAATGGGCTCCAGCTCAGAGGCTCGATATTGAGTGCTCCAGCGGTCCAACTGCCGCTGGAAGTAATTACCTGGTCGGCCGTAATCCGAAAGGCCTACGGCATTAATATCCAAACTGTGCATGGCCGCCAGTACACGATTCATTTCATCGTACATAGCGCTACGCTGCTCGGCGTCAACTTCCGGCAGTGCCGCATTCCAGAATATCCGGCCCTCACAATATTCCATTAAATAAAACATAGAACCGATCAGGTCCCGGTCCTCACAGAGGTGCAATACCCTGGGCACCGGCACATTAGTATCGGCGAGTGCTGACATTACCCGGTACTCCCGATCTACGGCATGGGCAGATTTCAATAACTTGCCGGGAGGTTGGCGCCGCAATACATAAGATCGCGCCGGGGTCTGCAACTTGAAAGTGGGGTTAGACTGGCCACCGGGAAATTTGGTGACCGTTACAGGCCCATTGAAACCGTCGACTTTGCCGGACAAATATTCTTGCAGTCGCTTAACAGGCAGCTCTTCCACAGAGCTGCGCAAATTGTTTACCGTCTCAGTCACTGAGTCCTCCATGATTTTCCGCGGCGGCATAGTGAGCAGCCAGGTTCCTGCCCAACTGCATCATATGGACTTGATCGGGACCATCCGCCAGACGGATGGTCCGAGCATAGGCATAGTGATGGGCGAGACTGTAATCCTGCCCCAATCCCGCGGCGCCGTGAATCTGTATGGCGCGATCTATCACCTTACAAGCCATCTGTGGCGCGACAATTTTTATCATCGCGATTAAATCTTTGGCCGCCTTATTGCCCAACCGATCCATTTGCGCAGCGGCCTTCAGAGTCAGCAGGCGTGCCTGCTCGATTTCGCAGGCAGATTTGGCAATATCTTCCCGCACCGATCCCTGCTTGCTCATCGGGCGGCCAAAAACAATGCGCTGCTCCGCGCGTGCCGACATCATCTCCAGTGCTCTTTGAGCCTGGCCAATTAACCGCATACAGTGGTGTATCCTGCCCGGCCCCAAGCGTCCCTGGGCAATTTCAAAACCGCGCCCCTCTCCAAGAATTAAATGGCTTGCGGGCACCCGGACATTTTCGAAAATCACTTCCGCATGCCCTTCCGGTGCATCGTCATAACCGAATACCGTCATCGGGCGAACTATTTTGACTCCAGGCGTATCGGTGGGTACCAGGATTTGCGATTGCTGTTGGTGGCGATTGGGATTCTCCGGGTCGGTCTTACCCATCACGATCATCACTTTACAGCGTTTATTCATCAGACCACTGATATAAAACTTGTGGCCGTTAATAACGTAACTATCGCCATCGCGGGTAATCGATGTTTCAATATTAGTGGCATCGGAGGAGGCAACCCGGGGTTCGGTCATAGCAAAGGCAGAGCGGATTTTTCCATCCAAAAGCGGGGTTAACCATTGTTCCCGCTGGGCCTCAGAACCGTACTGAGCCAAAACTTCCATATTGCCGGTATCCGGGGCATTACAGTTAAATACCTCCGATGCAAAAAGCACTTTCCCCATTTCCTCAGCCAGGGGGGCATACTCCAGGTTATTGAGCCCGGCACCGTAACGGGAATCCGGCAAGAACAGATTCCAGAGTTCCGCTTCCCGGGCTTTAATCTTTAATTCTGCCAAAATCGCCGGCTCTCCCCAGCGATCCTCCTGCAATTGCTGCATAAATATCGCTTCGGCGGGATAGATATACTCCTGCATAAAATTTTGCAGGCGTTCCAGCAGTCCTTTTACCTTGTCTGAGTATTCAAATTCCATCGCTACCTGCCCGATCAACTGTAAGTGATATGTTCGTGACGCCCATCCCGATCCAGGTGCGGCACATGATTGAAACTGTGCAGACTGATATTTTCTGCACTGAAAAATAAACGGCTAACGGCTGTGTTTTGGATTTGCATATTGAGATTGGCGACGGTGGAAATTGAGCCGCCCAATATTTGCGTCAACATCATGGCAATGGCACCGCCCGAACTAACAACCAAGGTTCGGCTGCCTTTGGGGCTATCACAAATGTTTTTAAGCGCATCTGCGATTCTGGCTTCAAAATGCGACCAGGTTTCCGGTGGACTGATCTCACCGGCGGCCCAAGCCAGCATCCCCTTCTTCAGGAATCGATAAAAATCGGCGCGACTGGCACCTGCTCCCGGTGCCCGATCCGGGTATAGTTCGCTGTAATGCTTGGCAACCGCTAGAAAATCAAATTCATTAAGCTGGGTGAGTACACTGCGGGTATTTTCACCGGGGATTTCCAGCCCCTCGCAAATGCCGTCCAAAGTTTGCCGGTGCCGAGTTAGGTTGCCACACAGCAACCGGTCAAAACGAATACCCTTATCCCGCCAGTATTCACCCAACCAGCGCGACTGTTGCCAGCCGGTATCGGAGAGATTGTCATAGTCATCGGCCCCAAATGAAGCCTGTCCGTGACGTACCAGAATAAATTCAGCCACCTATTTCCCTCCCCTTTTGATCTCCCCAACCCTATCTCCAGCATTTGAATCATCAAAGTTTATTATGCGAATATTGAATCATTCATGAGAGTGATGGTGGTGACAGCAATGCAATTACAGCGGATCGACATGAACCTCTTTCCCGTGCTCGAGGCGATATACACAACCCGAAATCTGACTCGTGCCGCTGAACAACTGCACATCACCCAGCCGGCTGTCAGTAATGCCCTGGCGCGACTTCGCCGTACATTAGACGACCCACTATTCACTCGCAGCCCCACCGGTATGGCACCGACGCCACTGACTGAAAGCATTATGCCGAGGGTCCAGGAAGCTCTTTCTCTACTGGGGGCAAGCCTTAGTGAGCAGCGTCACTTTGTGCCACAGGAAGCCAGAAAAACCTTGCGCCTCTCCATGAACGACATGGCGGAAACCTTCCTTTTACCCAGGTTGCTGGAAGCGCTGGAGCAGGAGGCCCCAGGTATTGCTGTCGAATCTTTCCAGGTCCCAAGGGAGCAGCTGGTCAAGGAACTGGCCGCCAACACCCTGGACTTTGCCCTGGATGTTCCCGTACCCACTTCCCCACACATAAAACAACAGCGACTGATGAACGATCGCTACCTGTGTATGTTGCGCCAGGATCACCCCTTGGCGGATTCCGCCAGCCTTACCTTGGAGCAATACTTGAAGTTGGAGCATATCCATGTCTCCAGCCGTCGCAGTGGTCCTGGCCTGGAAGATATCGCCCTGAACAAGTTAGGGCGCCGTCGCAATGTGAAATTGAGGGTCCAGCACTACCGGGTCGCACCTTTAGTGGTATTGAGAACCGACCTGGCACTGACAGTCCCCGCCAGCTTGGCGCGACAGTATTCAGCCCGATTATTTGAGCTTCCGTTTCAAATACCGCTAATGGACTGGCACCTGCTGTGGCATAAAAATCAACACGACGACCCCGCCAATCAATGGCTGCGAAACAAGTTGGTGAGCTTGGTAGAGGAGTAAAGGAGCCTCTGTATACGTCGAGACAGGGAACCCTTAAAAAACACTTTATTTATAGATGAGAATGGGACGCATCAAGGTTAGATGGGGCCCGTAATTGATCACTGAATTCGACCGGTTAAGTCACTGTTTCACAGTGGGCCGTCTTGTTATCCTGCTGGGCAACGATATGCACTTTTTTGCATATACATAAATGAACCCTAAAGGTTACAAGAAGAGAAATTTGCCATGTCCCAAGCCTACCCTAATATGCTTGCCCCCCTGGACCTGGGCTTCACCACCCTGAAAAACCGGGTGCTGATGGGCTCCATGCACACCAACCTGGAAGAACACCCCAATGGCTTCACCCGTTTGGCGGCCTTTTTTGCCGAACGTGCCCGCGGTGGCGTTGGCCTGATTGTAACCGGTGGTATTGCCCCGAACGAAGAGAGTGGCGTATTCCAGGGCGCTTCGAAGATGACCACTTCGGAAGAAGCCCAGCAGCACCGCGAAGTCACCGATGCTGTTCACGCTGAGGGCGGCAAGATCTGTATGCAGATCCTGCACACCGGCCGCTATGCCTACAACGAAAACCTGATTGCACCCTCCCCCATCCAGGCGCCGATCAACCCCTTCACCCCGCGCGAATTGACCAGCGAGGAAATCGAAGGCCAGATCGATGACTATGTACGCTGTGCCACCCTGGCTCGCGAAGCCGGCTACGATGGTGTAGAGATCATGGGCTCCGAGGGTTACTTTATTAACCAGTTCATCGTGAAACGCACCAACAAGCGTACCGATGAATGGGGCGGCTCCTTCGAAAACCGTATCCGCCTGCCGATCGAAGTTGTGCGCCGCGTACGGGAAGCCGTCGGCGAGAACTTTATTATTATTTACCGCCTGTCCATGTTGGACCTGGTGGAAGACGGCAGCGACTTCGATGAAGTAGTGGCTCTGGGCCAGGCTATCGAAAAAGCTGGCGCCACGATTATCAATACCGGCATCGGCTGGCACGAAGCGCGCGTTCCCACTATTGCCACCAGTGTTCCCCGCGCGGCATTTACCGACATTACTGCCAAGGTGAAAAAGCACCTGTCTATCCCAGTAGTTGCCAGCAACCGTATCAATGTGCCGGAAGTTGCCGAAGAAGTTCTTTCCTCCGGCCAGGCTGACATGATCTCCATGGCACGCCCCTTCCTGGCAGACTCTGAGTTCGTCAACAAAGCCGCCGAAGGCCGCGCCGACGAGATCAACACTTGCATTGGCTGTAACCAAGCGTGTCTGGACCACACTTTCCAGCTGAAACTGACCTCCTGCCTGGTAAACCCCCGCGCTTGTCACGAAACCGAATTGAACTACCTGCCTACCGACAACGTGAAAAAGGTAGCTGTAATCGGCGCCGGCCCTGCGGGCATGGCCGCATCTACCGTTGCCGCAGAGCGTGGACACGAAGTAACCCTGTTCGAAGGCAGCGATAAGATTGGTGGCCAGTTCAATATCGCTAAGCAGATCCCCGGCAAGGCAGAATTCCAGGAAACCCTGCGCTACTTTAAGCGCCGCCTGGAAGTCACCGGTGTTGAAGTAAAACTTAATACCATTGCCACAGCAGAAGACCTGCAATCTTTTGATGAAGTGATTATTGCTACCGGTATCGAGCCGCGCACTCCACCGATCCCCGGCATTGAGAGCGATAAAGTCCTGGGTTACCTGGATGTACTGAAGCACAAGAAGCCGGTTGGCGAGAAGGTTGCCATTATCGGTGCCGGCGGTATCGGCTTTGATGTAGCGGAGTACCTGACCCACGATGGCCCCCACTCCACTGAAGATGAAGTGGTCGCCAGCGATAAGGAAGAGTTCTTCAACGAATGGGGTGTCGATATTGCCCTGGAGAATCGCTCTGGCCTGAAGCCACGCGAAGCAGTAAGCTCTCCGCGCCAGGTATACCTATTGCAACGCAAAACCACCAAAGTGGGCGCGGGCCTGGGTAAAACCACCGGCTGGATTCATCGCGGCAGCCTACAGCATCGCAAGGTAGAGATGATTGCCGGTGCCCTTTACGACAAAATTGACGATAAAGGCCTGCATATCCGCGTTGGTGAAGAGGAAAAGGTACTGGAAGTCGACAATATTATTGTCTGCGCCGGTCAGGAGCCTGCACGCAAGCTATACGAAGCTCTGCAAGAGCGCGGCGTAACCACCCACCTGATTGGTGGCGCTGATGAAGCCGCAGAACTCGATGCCAAGCGCGCTATCGACCAGGGCTCACGTCTCGCTGCCGAGATCTAATCTCCCGTCGATCACAAAATAAAATACCCCTGTCAACCAGAGTTGGCGGGGGTATTTTTTTGTCCTTAAATTCTGTATCCCGTGCTAGGAGACATTGGCGACTCGATCCGCGACTACCGTTCCCTCAGGCTCAGGCCACTCAGGTCGAGACAGATACTCGGTAAGGCGATAGAGCACAAACACGACTCCACATAACGCCACTAACAAGCCGTATAAGGCCGGGCCACTCCACCATTGAATAATCACTCCACCAATTAATGGCGCCATCGACCAGCCAATGGCATAAAAGGAAGAGGCCCCAAAATAGGTACCGCGTAAATGGGATGGTGCCAGCCGGTCAATTTGAATGCTCATGGTTGGAAACAAAATTGCCTCAGCCAGGCTCAAAATAAAAGTCGCTCCGAGCCAACCCCAAAACCAATCTACCGGATTTAGGGCATACCAAATCTGGGAGATCGACAAAATACCCAACCCAATCACAATACGAGTGTTAATGGCCAGCGGCCCCATTAACTTCATAATGGGAAACTGCAGTAATACTATCGTCGACGCATTAACAAAGATCATGCTGGATATCAGCTCTACCAATCCCGGCGCTTCAGCGCGGGTGAGGTATTGCACCAAGCTTGAATCCATATGCGCATAGATAAACAGCGTTAAAATATTCGCAATAATCACCACCAGAAATACCTGATCACGGCGCAATACCGAAAGCGTATTTCCCAGAGATACGCCCGCATCCCTTTGTTTACTCGCTAAACGCCCGCTCTCAGTTCTGGCAAAACCCCAAACAAAGGCCAGGGCTAAGAGTAGGTAGCTGAGAGAGGTGAGCCCAAAGGTGGATTGCTGTGCACTCAAACCGGCCCAGACACCTACAATCGGCCCCAGCGCCGCCCCCACATTGATCAGGAAGTAGCGGAATTGCAGCGCCAATTCACGGCTGGCTTGATCGTCAATTAAGTCGCCTATCAGCGCACTCGCCGGCGGCTCCCACACCGCGCGACCAATAGCACACAGGGTCATCGCACAGATAAATCCTGCCAAGGTTTGCGTCACAGCCAACAAGGCAAAGGAAAAAATACTCACAATACAGCCAAGCAATAGCATATTGCGACGCCCATAGCGATCCGATAGCGCACCGGTAAAGAAGCCCAGCACAGCAGCACCGACGGCAGATGCACTTAAGATCAAACCAATTTCAGCTGCGCCGAGGTGAAACTTTTCAAATAGAAGGATGGCCAGGAAAGGCCAGACCATAAAATAAGTTCCACGGCTAAAAAAACTGCCAATTAAAATAATCCAAACTAACGGAGGGAAGCTCCTCAAGCTTCTCCACCACTTCCCGTTCATGGTTACTACTCCAATAGATTCACTGCCAACAAATCGATAGAGGCACCTGTCCTGTATGGTTTAAGTTGGCTGGTTCCAGATAAAAGAATGGCGCCAAGGCCACTCGGCGAGTGCCCGCAAGACATTGGTACAAATACAAACCCGGAAGGTTCTTTCACTATTCGGCCAAGGTGCCCATCTTTCAGAGGAGGGCAAGCAGCCTACCTCAGAAAATTAAGAAGCAGACAAAGAAGAGTTTCAGTAAGCAAGATGAATTTGAGACAAACAACCTATATTTACCGACAAAAAAACCCGAGATGATAAGATCCCGGGTTTCCTTCTTGGCAGAAAATGCTCCTGCCCTACGGCTAAACCTTGGTATTAACCCAAACTGTTAATTACAGGTTAATAGAGAATAATCTGAGTGAGTTGCACAACAATCATTCTGAATACGGTTACCCAATACTATCCGACAAGATTTGTTTTGAAAACCCAAATTGACAGATAAAACAAAAAAATATTTACCACACCACCACCTCAGTACAAACCACTAAAAGCAGAATCTTCCCCCCCGTCTATACTCGTTCAGGAAAAGCACCCGAGCCGACCAGCAGAAAAAATACTGCCACGCTTTTTTAATAGAGAGATAAGTCGCGACATGTCCCTATCCAACATGCTCGTTCAAGTGCGTGCTCAGGTTGAGCAGGCACTGGGTAAGCAACGCCCCCCCTATACCTTGTTTTTTTCAATTAGTGATGCCAAGCATCGCGCCATCGTGAAGCATAAAACGGCGGCGGATATTTCGGAAGCCTGGCAAGCCTTAGCAAAGACAACCCAAAGGGCAGCAAAGTCGCACAAGATGGAACCCTGTTGGTTACGTGTCGATTGGGTCACCCAAAAAAGCACAATGACATTTGCAGGCTTGGAAGAAATCCTTAAAGACACCAAGAGGTCGTATTTCCGCTATGGCCTCGCACTTGATATGGACTGCGAAATAGCATTCCTGGAGCAAGAGCTCAATGCTAATGCCATGCTCTATGGCGGAAATCAGATTGATCATGTCATTATTAATGAGAACAATTTTCTTGCCTACGCTAAGCAAAGATTCGGAATAAATACCGAGCTGGATTTTTCGGAAGAAAAGACTGTGCTTTTGCTTTCAACTCAGGGAATTTTCTGTGAATCCAAGCGCCAGCCCGTTTGCCTCTACGGACCCGGTTTAGATGCCGGCCGACGTGTCATAGAAAAATTAGATACTAATACTGTCTCTGATTTGATTAGAAACAGCAGTAACTACTTAAGCTCTCAAGTCAAAAAGAATGGCTCCTTCCACTATGGTTGGCACGCCTGTTTCGACCGAAAGATCGACACCTATAACAACTTACGACATGCCAGTAGTACTTATTCGATGATTGAAGCCTGGGAGGTTACTGGCGACAAAGCTCTAATGAGCTCCATACATCGATCACTGGAACACCTTTCAACAGAGCTAATTCAGACCGCCACCCTCCCCTCAGGTGCTGAGGGAGCTTTTTTGGTAGAGGCAAATAATGAAATAAAACTAGGGGGCAACGCAGTATCACTGTTAGCCCTGGTAAAGTACTCTGAGGCAACGAAAACCAACAAGTATTCCAAACTGATGGAGCAATTAGCACTTGGGATAGAGTATATGCAGGACTCAATCACCGGGCAGTTCTCCCATGTTCTTGAATTTCCAGATCTTCAAGTTAAAGATAAACATAGGGTCATCTATTACGACGGTGAAGCTGCCTTTGGCTTGATGCGCCTCTATGGCTTTACTAAAGATTCACGCTGGCTAAATTTGGTTGAAAAGGCATTTGATTATTTCATTCAAGCCAATCACTGGCGCGCCCACGATCATTGGTTAAGCTACTGCGTTAATGAATTAACCCTTTATCGCCCCGAAGAGAAGTACTACCAGTTCGGTATTCGAAACTTCGCCAGCTATTTGGATTTTGTGGAGAATAGGATAACCACATTCCCTACTCTGCTTGAATTAATGATGGCAGCGGAAAAGATGGTAACTCGCTTGGGCAAAGAGCCCGAGTTCCAATATTTACTTGACCAGGTAGACCTAAAACACTTTTACAGGGCACTACATAAGCGTGCGATGTACCTTCTAAATGGGTATTTCTGGCCTGAATTCGCTATGTATTTCAAGAATCCCAAACGTATATTGGGAAGCTTCTTTATCCGGCACCATGCCTTCAGAATCCGTATCGATGATGTCGAGCACTACCTATCTGGTTTTGTCGCCTATCGAAAGTACCTGCTTACGCCCCAAAGTGCACCCGAGGATATTGATGAGGCATACCAAGAAGTGCTTATCGAACCAGCTGCCAATTCACACAAGTCATTGCCTGTGCTCGCTTGGGGAGGGGACGTAAACTTGGCACGAAGGCAACATTATCGCACGGCACAATTTGGAACCGAGAAAGTGCTCGGCACAATTATTGCCCTAAAAAACGCAGATATAAGCGTAGTGAATCTAGAGTGTGTGATAGGGACTGAGGGCGAACAAGGAATCAGTAAGGGAGAGTCATCCCCATACTATTACCGAGCCCGCCCTGAAATGCTATCCGTGTTAATGGAAGCCGGTATTGATGTAGTTGTTACTGCAAACAATCATAGTGGGGACTATGGAAGCAAAGCACTTTTGGAGCAGCAACACTGGCTGGATGCAACCGGTATCGGTTACGCTGGATCAGGTATTAATATCGAAGAAGCACTTACCCCAGTATATCGTCCCGCCGGTCGGCTAAACATCGCCATTTTCTCTATTGATGCCACTCAGCCCCGCTTTGCCGCAGGTCCAAGTACGCCTGGCTGTGCTCATCTACCACTTACCATACCCAACCTCTGGCTTGATAACCTAAAGCCTAGGATTGAAGCAGCGCGCAAAAAAGCACACCTCGTGCTCGTCGCTGTTCATTGGGGAGACAACAGAGAATCAAAACCCAGCGAAGATGAAATAACCATTGGCCACGCCATTATCGATGCCGGAGCAGATGGTATATTAGGTACCAGCGCACATAACCTACAAGGTATTGAAATTTATCAGGACAGACCTATTATCCACGATGCTGGAGATCTTTTGTTCGATGCGGTCCGACGCAACCTGGCCGATAGTGGAATCTTTCGCCTCCAATTAAGCGAAAATGGAATAGAAAAAATCATTTTTGTGCCCGTAGGTGTTGGGTTTGGTTTCAGTAAGCAACTAAGTGGAGATGTAGCAAAAGATCTTACGCAACGATTTTCGAAAGCTTGCTCAGAGCTGGGGACACACCTGACCTTAAATCCAGATGGTAGCGGAACCATTCTACTGTCACCTCCAGACAGGCAATACCGTAAACTTCCCCATCTTCTTAAAACCCATTACAAACGAGAAGTAATTAGAGAAAAGCGTCCATTGAACCCTAATTGGACTGTAGACCAGGTCCCCCTAGATGCTCGCATCCCCCCAATAAAATGCGGGCCACTTAAACTATTGGGTGTAAGATTTTTTCCGCGTGAAATAAAGACTAGACAAATGTTATGGGTAGAGTCATTTTGGACTACCGATAAAAAGGTAAAGGAGGATTTCCGTTTAGATTTTCGAGCGATCCCAATCAAAGAAACATCTATGCCTTATTGGGGAAAGGCGATGGACCACGATCCTTGTGATTGGCAAGTACCCACTTCTCGATGGGAACCAGGAAGAATCTACCGTGACTTTTATGGGTTAAGGGCCCCGGCAGCCAATCAAATTAAGCCTGTTCACCTTCAACTTGCTGTAGGTGTTATTTCCAACACACAACAAGTAAAGCCTGTAATTGTTGGCGGAATGATTACACAGCTAAACTTTTCTAAGAAGCCGCCACAAATTCCTACATACAAAACAGATTTTCCTCCGGCTGTATACCAACATACGCCTATGCAGACTTGGAATGCTCAACAACTTGAACTAGTTTCTGGAGGAAAATGGCTAACGCCGCCACCTGAAAATTGGTACATTCGCAGCGTAATTTCTGGGAGTGGATTTTTAGACCAAGCAGTAGGGCCTGTCTTATTTGTTGCTCATACAAGTAAAGACAGAGATTTTCACGAACAGCGCTCAAAGCCATCTGCCAATTACTTTGACTGCCATAAAACCCTTCCTGAATTTGCACATCGTATTGCTGGCGCCATTGTTTCCCACCCTGTAGATGGATTACCTAAGGAACTGCCTGTACTTCAAGTTGAAGATCCATTAAAAGTTATAATTGAGCTGGGATTAGCAGCCAGAAAACGATTCCAAGGCGATGTCATTGCCATTACAGGTACTGCAGGAAAATCAAGCACCCTAAAAATGCTTGTGCAAATTCTGGGCCCTAAAGAAAAAATATTATCCAGTTTAGGTAACTATAACTCACGTGTAGGCGCACCTTCGATGCTTGCCAGTCTAAATCCTGACCATGAAGCTGCCGTTATCGAAGTGGCTCAGAGCGCATTATGGATGAAACGAGGCCCCATCACAAGGCAGATAAAACCAACTATATCTATAATTACGGAAATTGGTCTATCACAAACTAACCATCGCATAAAATCAGTTGAAGACACCGCGAAATGGAAATCGTGCATTTTTGACGGATTAACGAATTCTTCAGTAGCTATATTAGGGGACCACCTAAAGTGCTTCGACTATATTCTTTCGCAAGCAAAAAAATATGCTAAAAAAATAATAGTGTTTGGCAAAGGAGAAAGGGCAGATGTTAAGATAATAAATATTGATGCCGATGAAACTGGAAGCAATGTCACACTACAGTTCCCAACTCAAAGATTAGAATTAAAGGTTCCCGCACCCAGCACTGGCATGATGTACAATGCCATAGCTGCTATTTGTGCAGCTTATGCGCTAGATAAAGACCTAGCCCAATGCGCAAATAGATTGCTTGACCTAGAACTTGATGAGGGACATTTAAAAAGAAGAAATTTAAACATTCAAGGTAAATCCCTAACACTTATTGATGATAGCTGGAACGCTGAAGTTTGCTCCATGATTAATGCATTCTCAGTATTTTCTCAGAGTAAAATAAAAAATAATGGACGAAGAATTGCGGTACTAGGTCGCATTGTCCATTTAGGTACAAAAGCACAAGAATTGCATGAAAGTCTCACTCACCCCTTACTCAACAGCAATGTTAACTGGGTAATAACACACGGTGAGGAAATGAAATTTCTCAGGGAGTTATTACCGGAAGAAATTTTAGGACCACATTTTTCAGAGGCCTCACCTCTCGTTGACTATCTAGCTGATTTCTCCCAGGATTCAGACCTAATACTTATCAAAGGATCCAGAAGAGACTCCGACTTTGGCTCAATCCCCATCCTACTAGAAAAACTTCAAAAAACCGGACAACCCATAGAGGTAGAATAAAACTTAAAATCCAACGCATGACAACTCAAGAAAAACATGATACAGATCAAACTTACACATCTGGCCGACAGATGCAATACGCTATACCACTGCACGCCTTACTAAACCCATCCATAACAAATAATTGAATCCAGAAATTCAATATTTATTGCAAACTCCACAAAACAGAAACACTAACATTATTTTTTTTACCTTTAAAATCTTCCGGAAATAAATTAGACCAAACCCATGAAAAATTTCTAGTAAGAACAATTTTACTTATACCACCCTTACCAAAACCATATCCAAGATAAGGCTTCTGCGCCAAATTAGGATCTACCGGCACCCACCGACCACCCATAAAAACTTCAGCGGCATGATGGTTAGGCTGATCAAATCTTTTTTTCTTGGAAAAAAGAAACTCTGAAGTAACTCTTGCAGGATACCCCATAGAGCGTGCCAGTGCGACAAAAAGCGCCGCATGCTCAGTACAATCACCTTCCCCTGACTCAAGGCCCGCCAGAGCGCCTTTTGTGGGCTGAACTTTATATTTAATTATTGCTTGAGGAACCAAAAAAGCTGCCCTCAAACGACTCTCTTCATCTTCAAAAGTATTTTGTATTTTAAAGGATAACTTTTTAATTGGAGTGGAATCTGACTCGATAAACCTCGCTGACTCTAAGTAAGCACCACTTGGAAAAAAGTCTCGCCCCCTGCTCAATTGATTATAATCATATGAAGTGAGCATTAAATCAAACTCAACAATCCTGGAAACTGTCCTTCCAGCAGGAATACTCAACGCAAATTCAAGGTATTTGGAATCCCCTGCACCATGCTTTTTATAAAAAATTTTTTCTGGATAATCATATCTAACCTTCTTCAATGACTGCTGCAAACTATACTCTACAGGCATAGAAAGTCTTTGAATATAACCATCAATATCCTGCTTCGAAGAGTTCGTAATAGCGACCTCAGCCGAAAGAGTAACAATTTTTGACTCAGCCTGAGATAAGCTGGAAAGACCAAAGAAGCCAAAAACAATATGCACCAATGAGTTAGCTAACCATTTCGCCATTACCTTTCCCGTAGCGCTTCACCCGCCTTATTGATTGGCTTCATAAGATAATCAAAAACAGTTTTTGAACCCGTTTTTATATCTACCGCTGCAATCATACCTGGCACTATCGGAAATTTATTACCCTCATGATTTTCCAGAGAATCAGTATCTGTGAGGATGAAAACCTTATAATAGTATTCGCCTGGCACAAACTCATCTTGAATCGTATCAGGAGATATAGTCGTCACTGTACCATTTAAGTCACCATAAATCGTATAGTCGTATGCAGTAATTTTTACTTTAGCTGCCTGCCCAGGACGAATAAATGCAATATCCCTGGGAGAGATTTTTGCTTCAACTAAAAGCTGATCATCAAGTGGGACAATCTCCATTATCTTTCCATTTGGGGGGATTACGCCACCAATAGTTGTAACCTCAATAGCTTTAACAATACCTCTTACAGGAGATTTGTGAGTAAGTCTAATTAGTGAGTCAGAACGCCCCTCAACTACAGAAGACAGCGCCTCAACTTCAGCACTAAAGTTTGCCAACTCCTCTCGGGCTTTCACCATGTACATAGATTTTATCTCATTTATCTTTGTCTCCAACTCAGACTTTTGTCTTTGCAGACGTAAAAGATCAACACTACTGGCTGCCCCTGATTCGACAAGCGACTTGGTAATAGACAACTCTTTATTGACCAACTCTAGGGTTTCCTTTGAACCTTTCAACGATTCCGCTAATCCTCGCCGCCGCGTATCAAATAGTTTTCTTTCTTTAGCAATAAGCTCCGCATGCGAAGACAGTTCCTCAGGAAATTTAATCGATGTACTATTTACCTCAGCACTCAATCGCGCGACACTAGCCAAAGCAGCTCTGTAGCGAGCCAATATTTCTTCTACATTCGAACGTAATTTTGTGGGATCCAACTGCGCCAATACTTCACCCTTTTCGACAATATCCCCCTCAGAAACTTTAAGATCCTCCAGTATTCCTCCCTCTAATGATTGGATAATCTGTGAACGCGAAGTCGGAACCACTTTACCAGCGCCAGAAGAAACCTCATCAACCTTGGCCAAGTAAGACCAAAAAACCAACGCGGCTAACAATAAAAAAAATACCCAAACTATTCTTCCTGAGCGTACGAGAGATGCATCATCAATATCATCCTCATATTGTTTTTCATCATTTTGTGAATCAATATCTAAGAGAGCGATGCGTTTTGGTTCGCGGCGAAAACCGAAGTCATCTGGAATTGGCATTACAGCTTCTCCATCCTAACCTCTAGGAAACTTCTTCATCCTTCTTAGAATCCTTCCGTCGAGAAAGAATAGAGAGTGCTTTTTCTTTTGGCTCATCGAGAACAACCCGACCACTATCCAGCACAATTATTCGATCTACAAAGCTAAGGATGCTAGTTCTATGAGTTGCAATAACAACTGTTTTGTTTACACTCCAATCTGATAATGCACAAATAAATTTTTTCTCAGTGGCTTCGTCCAGTGCTGAAGTAGGCTCATCCAGCAAAAGAACATTTGGTTGACGTAATAAAATCCTAGCAATCAGCAGAGACTGCTTTTGCCCTCCAGACAGCCCATAGCCACCTTCTTGAATCATAGATCCCAAGCCTTTCGGGAGCTTACTCACAAAAGTCTCGGCACCACTCATTTTAAGTGCGACGAGAATTTCATCATCGCTGGCATTGGGAGAACCTAAGACAAGATTTTCATAAATAGTCCCATGGAATAGCCCTGTCTTTTGGCTAAGGAGAGAAATATCTCGTCTTACATCAGCGGGATCTATATGAGCCAAGCTGACATCATCTAACCGTAACTGACCACGAGCGGGCTCAATATAACCCGATAGTGCATGTAGCAACGTTGACTTACCGGATCCATTTCGACCTAATATTGCAATCCGTTCACCTTGAGTAACTTTTAATTCAGGAATAACTAGAGCGGGATCAGACGTATCATCTCCATAGTTATAAACCGACTGTTTAAAGTGATAATTTCCTTGAAGCGAGGACTTCTGCACTTTCTTTTCATCTTCTGGGTTATCAACCGGTAACTGCATAATTTGATCAATTCCTTTCATCGCAAACCGGGCTTGCTGCCAGCGGCTTAAAACCTGGGTGATATTTGCCATTGGTGACATCATCCGCGAACCAAGAATAGAGGCAGCAACCAGTGCGCCCGTTGTCATGTCGCCAGCCATGACCATCGGAGCTCCAAATAACACAACTACAGCAAAAACTGATGACTGCACGTTATGGGTCCAACTCAGTAAAACACCAACCAGATATCGCAGCTTTAGATTGGAATCTGCGGTGACTGCGTTGAAATGATTCCACTGCCCTTGAAAGCGCTGTTCCGCCTGCATGGCTTTTATATCTTCCAGCCCCTGAACCGTTTCTATTAGCATTGCATTGCGTAACGCTCCTTCTTTAATAGATTCCTTCGACAACTTTGCAAGCCTCGGCTGAAGAAGCAACCCAGGAATAATTAACAAGAAAACTGCTACAAGAGGTATTAGTGCCAAGCTCCCAGCAATCCACCACATAACAAACAGGAAGAGTACAAAAAAAGGCAAATCTGCAAGAGCCAAAACGGTGGAAGATGTAAATAATTCTCTTATGCGTTCAAGGTCTCGAATCTGAGATATAAATGTACCGGTTGATTTTGGTCTGGCTTGATCTTTAACCCTAATAGCATGCCCAAAAACCAAATCCGACATACGAATATCAGCACGCTTCCCCAGCAAGTCCGTTACCCTGACTCGCATAGTCCGCATAATAAAATCAAAGATAATTGCTACTACAACACCACTAAATAGAACGTAAAGCGTAGGAAAAGACTCAGCGGGAATGACTCTGTCATAGACCTGTTTTGAAAAAACAATTCCAGCTAGTGCTAGAGAATTTGCAATTGTTGTGGCAATCATCACATGAAAATAGGGTTTCAAATCCCTAAGGACAATCCGGCGAAACCAGTGCTTGTCTTCAGTCTTAACATAGTCATCTATACGAGAGTCTGTTGCCGTTCTCCTGGGACGAAATATAGCCAGGTTCAGAACATTATTTTTTAAATCGTCCAGATGTACCGCACTCTTTAGACCTTTATCGCCACAGTAGATAACACTCAGTTCCATATCTTTGGATACAGACTCTATAACAACTAACTGACCATCAACCAATTGGGCAACAATGGGCAAACGCCACGAATTGATCGCAGACTCATTGAACGAGCTGAACTTTGCCGTAAGCCCGGCCTGTCGCGCCATCTGCCTAACAACGCTTTCTATAGAGTTATACCCCCCCCAATTCCCAGCTATTCGGACCCTTTCATAAGAGCAATCAATTCGATAATGTCGTGCAATAGAAATTATTGCCTCACACCAAGGAGTAACGTTAGTGGCATTATTTTTAGAGCTGGCAAATGGCTTTTCAATTTCACCCGCAATATCTAATTGGCTTCCATTCAAGGCAACACCTCCACACCCTGAATCTCGGTCCCATCCAGTTTAAATGCCTCACGCAAACCACCGCGACTATGTAAACAATCTATTTTTAGAAGGTGCAAATCAAAAATCGTATTATTTTTTTCTTGGCGGGCAATGTGTAACTCCTGTTCTGAATTTAGCAAATCAATTAGAGTCCGCGTGCCTAGTGTAGAATATTGCTGTTTATATAGATCCCTTGTTTCAGCTATTGCGCTCTCCCTAGCGCTAAGCGAACTCAAACTACGCATTAACCCTTCAGCTTCTTCTTGTGCCTCACGATATTTTTGGGTTACAAATAATTGCGCCGAGTCTCTCGCCGCATCAGCCGATAGCAAGGCATAACCCGCCCCCTCTCTTCCGGCAGATATCTTTCCACCTTGATAAATAGGCATGGAAACATTAAAGAAAATCGCCTTCTCATTACTATCAAGTGCATTGGCATCAACATAGTTTTGATCCAAGTACTGATTCACATTTCCATCAAGGGTTAAGGTTGGCCATGCATTTGCTTTTGCCGATTTAAGCTGTGCCTCAGCTTCAGCTCTAGATGCGGCAGCAATAAGTACATCTGGTACTGACGACAAATCAAAAGACTGGACATCACACGCTTGTGCGACGTCCTCAGGAACATACATAGCCACCCGAAATGGAGATTGGAAGCCAGTGAGATTCTGTAAAGTAGTACGCCATCGGCGTAACAAAGCTTCTACTTGCTGTTTAGATGCCTGTGCAGCATCAACTCTTGATTGCGCCTGTAACACATCTGAGCGGGAACTAACTCCACGTTCCTTTCGAATTTGTACAAGCTCGGCAATAGCAGATACGCCATTAACTTGTGCATCAGAAGTTAAAAGCAGAGACTGATAGCGCTGAACCTCAATTGCCGCTTTTGCGGTTCTCCTTGCAACTTCGTCAATAGACTGGAGGACTTCAGCCTGAGATCTTTGTACACCAGCCTTGGCAAAGTCAACATTGCTAGATACTTTGCCAAAGTCATAAACCATCTGGGAAATATTCACCTGGAACGCGTGTCCATCACCTTCGCTTTTGTACTCGGAGTCGTTCCCGGCCACAATTCCAGCATTCAATCGAGGAAAATATCCCGATCGTGCAGCTTTGACGCCTTGCCTCTGCTGATAGAGATTCCCAACGGCTTCTGCAATTAATGGATGCCAACCGACGGCTTGGTGCACCACTTCAAGCATATTAAATTCAGTTCGCTTTATACCTTCCTCATACTCTCTAAAAGAAAACTTCTTTAATGAATCATAAGCCTCTACTTCCATGCTTCTTGGGCTAATTACTTCAGAGTAACGGGGAGAACTTAATATATCGGCGTCAGCTGTGATTGACCAAAATACCAGAGTCAACACAAATGATATTTTCATTTTCTGTTTAAACACTTCCACTATATTCACTTTCAATAATTACCGGGAGGTTAAACACTCTATTAACATCTAATTGCATAAATTCTGTAGAGTGGCCACAAAAGTCTAGCCAAAAAAAACCGGGCCTTACGGCCCGGTACTTAAGTTAATTTGTCGCTTTCAGATCTAAGTGTCGCTCAAGCTGTTTTGTTGCCACATATCTCCGACAGTGTCGTCAATTGCTGCCGGCATCTCCATCGGATCCATTACTCCACTAGAAATTTGGCTCGTATCTACGCCAGCCACTTCTCCAGCAGACTCGAATATTTGGGCATCGCTACCCACAGATTCGAATAGATCATCAAGAGTCAAGTCAGAGCCACTACCCAGCATGTCAATACCAGGCACAGTTGCAGCACCAACATCCAGTATGCCGTCAGAGTCCATGGCCACATCTGTTCCGATATTGATGATGGTAATGTCAATATCAATATCGATATCAACTGAAATGTCGATGTTGATATCAATGTCAACGCTAGTATCGGCATCGGCATCGGCATCGGCATCGGCATCGGCATCGGCATCAGAATCCCAAACAAATAGCTCATCTGTTGGTATTCCAATACTTTCAGCCATGAAAGCGACACCTTCATCTGGGAGCGCATCGGGCTCTTGGTAGTCCCTTCCAATATTGATAATGATGATATCAACGTCGATATCGATATCGATGTCGATATCAATATTTATGTCGATATCCACATCGGCATCAGCGTCGGCATCGGCATCGGCATCGGCATCGGCATCGGCATCGGCATCAGCATCGGCATCAGCATCAGCATCAGCATCAGCATCAGCATCAGCATCAGCATCAGCATCAGCATCTGCATCTGCATCTCCGTCCGGTTCCCAAGTGAATAACGGATCTGCCAACATATCTCCGTCGCCACCCAGAGTCGCTACATCACTTCCATGAAGCGCGCTCTGCTCGTGCGGGTGATGTCCGATATTGATAATGATGATGTCGACGTCGATATCAATATCAATGTCGATATCAATATTTATGTCGATATCTACGTCGGCATCCGCATCCGCATCCGCATCCGCATCCGCATCCGCATCCGCATCCGCATCCGCATCAGCGTCGGCATCCGCATCCGCGTCGGCATCGGCATCCGCATCCGCATCCGCATCGGCATCGGCATCCGCATCGGCATCGGCATCGGCATCGGCATCGGCATCCGCATCGGCATCCGCATCGGCATCCGCATCCGCGTCGGCATCTGCATCAGCGTCGGCATCCGCATCCGCATCCGCGTCGGCATCGGCATCGGCATCCGCGTCGGCATCTGCATCAGCGTCGGCATCCGCATCCGCGTCGGCATCGGCATCGGCATCGGCATCGGCATCCGCATCCGCGTCGGCATCGGCATCGGCATCGGCATCCGCGTCGGCATCGGCATCGGCATCGGCATCGGCATCGGCATCAGCGTCGGCATCCGCATCAGCATCAGCATCAGCATCAGCATCAGCATCAGCATCAGCATCAGCATCAGCATCAGCATCAGCATCAGCATCAGCATCAGCATCAGCATCAGCATCCGCGTCGGCATCAGCATCCGCGTCGGCATCCGCGTCGGCATCCGCATCAGCATCGGCATCCGCATCCGCGTCGGCATCCGCGTCGGCATCGGCATCGGCATCGGCATCCGCATCAGCGTCCGCATCAGCATCCGCGTCGGCATCCGCATCCGCGTCGGCATCGGCATCCGCATCGGCATCGGCATCCGCATCGGCATCAGCGTCGGCATCCGCATCGGCATCAGCGTCGGCATCGGCATCGGCATCGGCATCGGCATCGGCATCCGCATCAGCGTCGGCATCCGCGTCGGCATCCGCATCGGCATCCGCATCGGCATCAGCGTCGGCATCGGCATCGGCATCGGCATCGGCATCAGCGTCGGCATCGGCATCGGCATCGGCATCCGCATCAGCGTCGGCATCCGCGTCGGCATCGGCATCGGCATCGGCATCGGCATCCGCATCAGCGTCGGCATCCGCATCAGCGTCGGCATCCGCATCAGCGTCGGCATCCGCATCGGCATCAGCGTCGGCATCGGCATCGGCATCAGCGTCGGCATCCGCGTCGGCATCGGCATCGGCATCGGCATCGGCATCGGCATCGGCATCGGCATCGGCATCGGCATCCGCATCAGCGTCGGCATCCGCGTCGGCATCGGCATCGGCATCCGCATCAGCGTCGGCATCCGCATCAGCGTCGGCATCCGCATCGGCATCAGCGTCGGCATCGGCATCGGCATCGGCATCGGCATCGGCATCGGCATCAGCGTCGGCATCGGCATCGGCATCCGCGTCGGCATCGGCATCCGCGTCGGCATCGGCATCGGCATCGGCATCCGCATCAGCGTCGGCATCCGCATCAGCGTCGGCATCCGCGTCGGCATCCGCATCGGCATCGGCATCGGCATCGGCATCCGCATCCGCGTCGGCATCTGCATCAGCGTCGGCATCCGCATCCGCGTCGGCATCGGCATCGGCATCGGCATCGGCATCGGCATCCGCATCAGCGTCGGCATCCGCATCCGCATCCGCATCCGCATCCGCGTCGGCATCGGCATCAGCGTCGGCATCCGCGTCGGCATCCGCGTCAGCATCCGCATCGGCGTCGGCGTCGGCGTCGGCATCCGCATCGGCATCTGCGTCAGCGTCAGCATCGGCATCGGCATCAGCATCAGCATCAGCATCAGCGTCGGCATCTGAGTCAGCGTCGGCATCAGAATCAGGATTAAAAAAACGATCGCCGTTATTGTCATCGTCATCACTAGCCGCGACAGCGATAACAACAACTCCAAGTGCAATTAATGCAGGAATCCACCAAGAAATACCTGGATCGACTGGTGCTGGTGCTGGATAAGAAGCGCCACCAGCCGCAGCAAAGGCAGAGATTAAATCTCCATTAGAAGCTAACATAAGAGGCTCTCCAGCCCCTGTTAGCACTAGCTCACTATGCTCGCCATCTTCATCTAACAGGTAAAACCCTGAAATAATGACGATCTGGCCGGATTTTAAAACAATAACGAGGTCTAATCCGTCCTTGGAAAAAGACGCAATATCCTCAGGATCTGCGGGCATTTCGACAAGACCAGGAGAGGTCAAAGATAGCCCCTCCAGTGATCGCTCGTCGATTGAGCCCGTGGATTTGTCAAAGATTTTCGCAATCATGCTCTCACCAACTTCAAACGGTGCAACTTCCTAAATACACAGTTCATGGCCTGAGCTTAAAGACGGAAAATACCCCACTTTGAGCCCATCCGTGACTAGATTCACTAATACATTGCCTTACTAATCTCCCTCCATAAAAAAACAATTACGCCAGTACGTTTTTACGCGCACTACTTTTGTATGGACGTAATTCAAAACGTTTTCAAGGAGGAGTTAGGCAGCGGCAGGAGAAAAACAGTTTTCGTGCTAACTTCAGCAAGATTAGGAAGTTACAAATGACTACAGACCCGGAAATTGGCAGGCACTTAAACAAAAAACCTACACCCGTTGTTGATACGCCTGCCGGGCCAATCATCGGAACTACAGATGAGGAAACTGGCGTATATAAATTCTTGGGTATCCCCTACGCCCTCCCTCCTGTGGGAAATTTACGTTGGCTACCACCGCAAGAGTTGGACCGCTGGAAAAATCCTTTCCAAGCGCATAGCTTTGGTTCACCAGCAGCGCAAAACTCATCCGCCCTAATGGAAGTTCGAGATCAAAACGGGAATCTTCCTGAAAGGGAGGAATGCCTCTATTTGAATGTATTCTCTCCCGCAATGTCGCAAGGAAAAAAGCTGCCAGTAATGTTTTGGGTTCATGGCGGCTCTTTTTACATGGGATCAGGATGCCAAGAAATTTATAATGGTAAATACTTGGCAGCTAGCGGTCGGACAATTGTTGTCACTATAAACTACCGATTAGGCGCCCTGGGATTTCTGCGCCTAAAGGATATTAGTGATATACCATCAACCGGCAATGAAGGGCTTTTAGATCAAATAGCCGCCCTACAATGGGTTCGAAAAAATATCTCAGCATTTGGCGGAGATCCAAACAATATCACTCTTTTTGGCGAATCAGCCGGGGCAATGAGTATTGCCTCCTTACTTGAAACTCCACAATGTAAAGGCCTTATACGGCGTGCAATTGTCCAAAGTGGGCACCCAAGAGCCTCTCACTCCCAGCAAAGCGCTAACCATGTTGGTAAGACTTTCATTCAACAATTTGAGAAAATCTCTGGTGGCATCTCACTAAAAAATTGTCCGACCAAACTTCTTCTGAAAACCCAAAAAGCAATACTCTCTGACACGTCTATGACAGCAAAATGGGGGCAACTGCCATTTAAACCTGTCGCAGACAGGGAACTTTTTTCCCCTGAAAAAAAGCTCTCCCCGACACACCAAACATCCCTTTTGTTAGGGAACAATTTGGAGGAATGGAATCTCTTCAGCGCGATAAACCCTGAAAGCTTTAACATGGACTACCGGCAAATATGCACTCATCTCGAATGGCTTATCCCAGAGTCCGAATTAAAGCCCCTACTCAGACATTACTATCAACTAGCAAAAAAAATGACAGACAATCCCTGGCCAGAGTGGAGTCGAGCCTGGAACCTTTTGCTCACTGATATGGTATTCACCTTGCCTGGGCTGAGACACCTACAAAGTCATCAGGGGGAAAACTATCACTATCACTTTGCACAACCTCTCGCTGCACAGCCTTTACTAGGGGCCTGTCACGCCGTTGAGCTTGGCTATGTATTTGGAACCCATAGCGATCAGTCCTTGAAAACACTATATGGTGCTGAAGAAAACCCCCATTTATTAAGTGCCTCAATGCAACAAGCTTGGCTGAATTTTGCTGAAACAGGGAAACCCGGCAATAATTGGCCAGAGTTTTCAGGAAAACACAGTAAGCGATTTGGCAATCATCCCTCAGCCAGGGCGTTTAACTCACCAGAGCTTCTCAGTTTATGGCAACATATACCCGACGATAGGTTGAATGGTTATCTTTAGGTTGGCATAGATGGCAAGAATTTTTTTAATCAGGCATGGAGAAGCAGCGAAAGGGGAGCACATCCCCGATCCAATACTCACAAACGAAGGTTACAAGCAGGCAGAAGAGCTAGCCCTAAAACTTTCCTCTCTCGAGAAAGTTCAATTAATAAGCAGCCCCAAACTCCGTGCACAGCAAACAGCAAAGCCCTTGGCCGAAGTTTGGGATATAGAGGTTGTAATTGAAAATGCAGTGACGGAAATACCTACACCAGAGGAAATACCCAAAGCTCAACGCCTAACCTGGTTACGAACATTACTTACTGGAGAGTGGGACCCCTGCGACAGAGAACAAAAAGATTGGCGTGATGGAATAATCAGGTATTTGGAAAATCTTTCAGAGGACACCTTTATCTTCTGCCATTTTATGGTCATCAATTCAGTTGTTGCACATATCCGGAACCACCAAAAAGTACAACAGTTTAGGCCCGATTACACTTCAATCACTGAGCTAAAAAATGATGGAAACAAGCTACATTTAGTCCAGCTAGGCGAAGAAAAAGAAAACAAAATTCTATAAGAAAATGGGGTATGTGCAGCATACCCCAAGCGGGCATTTATTTTAAATCAAGCTTTTGCTGACTACCTCAAACAAATCCTTAGATAGGTCTCCCGAATCAGCAACCCTTTGCAGGGCAACTTTCATCTTCACACCCAGGCTACCAGAGTATTTTTTCCAACGTGTGATCGGTATAACCAGCCTTGCTGAAATTTGTGGATTTAGCTTGTCCAAGGCCAGAACCTGATCGGCAACAAACTCAAACCCGCTACCATCGCTCTTATGGAATTGCTTAAAATTACGATTAGCAAAACCACCTATTACAGACCTTACTTTATTGGGGTTTTTCATTTCAAAAGCAGGGTGATCCATAAGTGCACGAATATTTTCCAATGTACCGCGCTTGGGACTACAACTCTGCTGACCCAGCCATAGTTCTACTACTTGAGTATCGGTTTTCCAGCGCTCATAAAATTGTTCAATCAACCCCCTGGCTCGGTCTTCCGGTGCATGATTAATAATAACAGCGAGAGCCGCCGCACTATCTGTCATATTACTAGCGCTCTCAAACTGAACCTGGGCTATATCTAACGCCTCCTCAGTTTCTGTTATGCACATATAGGATAAACAGGTATTTTTAAGTCGTCTTTGCGCAATATCTAACGCATTCGGGCTATAGGGCTTTGTGGTATTCAATTCTAGATAGCGCTTGCGAAATTCATCAAATAATTCACCTGCAATTACCTTCTTTACAAATTCCCTCGCAACAATTATTGCTTCCGCATCAATAGATGATGACTCTTCAGCGATAAACTGCTCACTGGGCAATTGCAAGATCTCTGCGACCAGCGCTAGATCGAGATCAACATCCTCTAAAACCTCTTTATAAGCACTGATTAAACTTGGTTGTACCTGTAGTTCCTCACCTTTACGAAAAGCCACCTGAAGCTCACACAAAGCATTTAATGCTAGGCGCTGACTTGCATCCCAGCGGTTAAACGTGTCCTTATCCTTGCTCATTAAAAATTGAAGCTGCTCATTACTATAGTTGTACCTTATTTTTACTGGAGCGGAGAAGCCTCGCAGCAATGAGGGTAAAGGCTTCTCCGCAAGTCCGGAAAACTCAAAAGATTGCTCATCTTCTGTTAACTGTAAAACAGTTTCAGTATCACCCTGCTCATTGAGTACAAGCTCTGCGCCATCAGCCCCCAGCAATCCAATTCTTATTGGTAAGTGGAAAGGTAACTTCTCTTCCTGACCAGGCGATGAAGGGCAAGACTGGCGAATAGTTAGACTATAAGTGCCATCAGTTTCATTAAAACTATCTGTCACATCAAGTATCGGCGTGCCTGCTTGACTGTACCAGTTGCGGAATTGCTTCAGTTCAACCTTGTTAGCATCTTCCATCGCCTTTACGAAATCTTCACAGGTTACCGCGCAACCATCGTGCTGCTGAAAGTACAAGTCACTTCCTTTGCGGAACCCTTCTGCACCTAAGAGTGTATGAATCATCCGTACAACTTCCGCACCCTTTTCATAAATTGTCAGAGTGTAAAAGTTTGAAATTTCTATATAAGAATCTGGCCTGATAGGATGGGCCATAGGGCCGGCATCTTCAGCAAACTGGGTAGTACGCAAAAGGGATACATCTTCAATACGCTTAACCGCTCGGGAATTAAGATCAGCGGAGAACTCCGCATCACGAAATACGGTAAAACCTTCCTTCAGACTCAACTGAAACCAATCCCGGCAAGTAACCCGATTGCCGGACCAGTTGTGAAAATACTCATGTCCTACAATAGACTCAATCCGCTGAAAAGCTGAATCCGTTGCTGTTTCTGGACTAGCGAGCACACAGGCCGAATTGAAAATATTCAATCCTTTGTTTTCCATAGCCCCCATATTGAAATGATCAACAGCAACAATCATAAAGATGTCTAGGTCATATTCCTTTCCGTAAGTTTCCTCATCCCAACGCATCGCATTTTTAAGTGAGCGCATAGCATGATCACACTTCCCAATATTTTTCGCTTCCGTAAAGATCTGTAACTTAACCTTTCTACCAGAGGCTGTTGTGAAGCTATCTTCCACATGCTCCAAGTCCCCGCCTACCAACGCAAATAAGTAAGCCGGCTTGGCGAATGGATCTTCCCAAGTTACAAACTGACGACCATCTTCATATCTACCCCTTTCAACTTCATTGCCATTTGAAAGTAGTACTGGGTGGTCCATCGGCGCGACGATGGTGGTGGTAAATTTGGACATAACATCCGGCCGGTCAGGATAGAAAGTAATTTTTCTAAATCCTTCAGCTTCACATTGAGTGCAATACATACCATTAGAGAGATATAATCCCTCTAGAGATGTGTTTTCCTCCGGATTTATCCGATTGCGGATTTCCAGCAGAAATTCTGGTTTCTCTACAGGGATAGACAGGCCCTCAGGTAGAACCTGATAATCAGATGTAGACAACAAAACTCCATCCAAAGAAACCGAAAGTAATTCCAGCTCGACACCATCCAGCACTAAAGGCGGCAGCCCTGCACCCGCTTGCGGATTTCTGCGAATATTCAAACGAGATTTGACCAAAGTTGCCTTGGGTTCCAGCTCAAAATGTAAATCAGTAGCATCCACCAAGTAATCTGGTACTTGATAGTCTTTCAGGTAAATGGTCTTTGGCTGGCTATCTTTCATTATTGAAACACCTTCAGTCGTTCTATGCCCTTCCGGGGCAGTATGAATTCGATTAATTGGACCAACAATATCGTTACCCGGGCTAATACTATTTATCACCCAAGTTAAAAACCGGACTATAGCTTCCCAGCGCGATTGGTGCCACGCATAGATAAGTTAGATTAATACTTGCCCTTGCAGCCTTGCCCACCGGCACTCTTGGCACATCTGCCTACACAGGCGTGGCGGCAACAGCGGCGGAGAAGCTAAAAACTATCAATATAGCCATTAATATAGATAAAAACTATTAATTAATGGTCGATTATCTATCTACATAAAGCACTTATTGTCTGCCCCACCCCACAGCACAGTAGATACTCATCAACATGGCGAGAAATTGCAGCAAGTATAATTATCCAATCTGGTAAACTCGCCATAAGGTAGAAGTAAGGGATTAAAGTATTCCTACTCCACCCTTTTGTAACGAATAATAGATTTAAGTTTGAGCTAATCTCTTGCGGGAACTCCGAGGTTCAGTGTGCGTAAACTCCGTATATCCATCATAACCCTATCTTGTTTTTTAGCTGCGCTCATAGCAGCTAGCTGGTGGAAAAAGGATATCGTTGCTTCTCAGCTGATCAATATTTTCTCAGGAGAGGTAGTTATTCAGGAGCTGACAGGTCTACAACTGGGTTTTAAAGAAGTTTCGATCCAGGAAGTTCGCCTAAAGTCCAGTGTAAATAGCATTATCCTCCTTGAGGGAGTAAAAATTGTCTATCCTTTCCATATTATTTATGACCGAGATAATACTCAAAAAATTGAACTATCAATAGAGAAGCTAACCAGGAGCATGGAAGCTGAAGATATCGTTACCAAAGCCCATATCGACGAGCAGCTCCCGGAAAATAATGTCAAGACAAGTAATACATTATCGTTAAGTGCCCTAAGCCAAAGTCTAACCCGCTTTTTGCCAGGCAAGATATCCGTTAAGCAAATAGTACTCGATGACCAATTGATTGGCGGCCCACTAAATATAGCTCGCGACAACACAAAAATTCATGCCGAAACTCCCCTTAAACACCCCCAGTTTGGCGAGCTTAATTTATATTTTGAGGCTTTTTTAGGTTTGTCAGAAATCAAACTAAAACCCAGAATACTAACTAACAACTCAAAGCTTCTGTCTGAAGCTGATATAACTATTGCTAAACTAGAAACTGATAGATGGGTTTTAAACAGTGAACTTGTATCAGAGCTGGAATCTATAGCCCCACTGATAGAGATATTTGAACCTAAAGCTAGCTCTACAACTAAGCCGACAGTATCAGGCAAAATTATAGCTACCACCGCGATTAGCTTGCCAGACAATCTGCTATCCATTTCAAGCTACCGAGAAATTGACATTCAACTTAATGGCAATGATCTAAAGGCCACAATCCCATACGCTCAACTAAACTCCAATATAGAAGCCCAATTATCTATAAGTAATCCAATAAAAATAACACTTGACTCACTATTTCCATTTAAACCTCGACATATCAAGGGGAGTGGCGAGTTTGATATAGCTTTAAGTACTGATAAAAACACCAATACCCCGCTATTAAGTGCGGACTTTAGCTCGAGCACATCGGCGACATCTCCCGAATTAGATATCGAAGGTACTTTTCATCTAACAAGTGCAAATACTATAGTTAATTCCCCCCTATATCTCAGGCACTTGCCAGCACTACCTATAGATAGTGTTAATGGAGATGTGGCATTTAAGGGTAAACTTCAACTAAGTTCGCTTAACAATATTAACTCTCCAGAAGTAAATAGCTTTCAATTAGAATTGATACCAAACCAAACTATTCAATTGGATATTTCAGCTCCCACATCAGGAAAAAACTCGCCTTTAATTACTACCGGATTGCATCAGAGCAAGATTCAGGCAAGCATTAAAGATCTTATCTCCATTACAGGTGACCTGACCAATCCCAATAAAAGAGATATTAAGGTCGAACAAGGATCTCTAACTGCAACAATACAAGGCTCCAATGGGGACTCGACAGTACAGTTAACCGCTAGCGGCATACAATGTCACTTCTCTGATATCAGTGCCTGTAACTTTGAGCTGAAGACAAAGGTACCCCAACTTTATGAGCGGGCCAGAGAATTAGCAGTTACCAATCTGAGTTCAACGGCCAAGGCAAAGATTGAAAGCAATCTTAAAGGTCAAAACTTTACTCTAGAGAGCATTAAAGTATCTGGAGAAAAAATAGCAACCAAAACATTGGCGGCTGACAGAGTAAACTTAGATATACCAACAGTACACTGCGAAATAACAGAACCTACAATCTGCACTCTCCCAGAAATAAGCAGTCAGTTTGGAATTATCAACACCAAGCAATTTTCCCTTTCTGGAGACCTCAACTTTCTTGATAGTATTGTTACCATCAAAAATGGTGCTGCAGCGCTGGACAGTGAATTTAATAGTAACAATTTAGAGATTGAGACATCGGAAAAGTACAAGGTTAACTCTTCAGCCAAAGGCAAGCTATCCCTGCAACACAATAAGCTAACAAGTCATAGTCAAATTAAAGCAGGTGCAATTAAAATTGATTTAAGCGGCTCTTACGACTTATCAAAATCCTCAGGTGGAGTTGAATTTTCCGTTCCTGAAGTTACCTTTAGTACGGATCCCTCTCTAAACGATACGATCCAGGGGCTTCCCCTCAATATCGTCTCGGGCAGACTTTCTGCCGGTGGTTCTGTGTCTTTGCCCCCCCGGTCCAAAGATAGTATCCATGTTTCATTGGACGATATTGCAGCAACCTATAAGGATAGTTTTGCCACCGGAATCAGTGGAGATCTAAAAGTAGAAAACGAAGATGGGCACTGGATCACACCTACACCATACCCACTATCGATAGAATCTATTAACGCGGGTTTACCAGTGAAAAATATCCAGTTATCACTGCAACTGGATAAACAGAAAGATATTACATTGCATAATTTTTCTGCTGACTTTTTGCAAGGCAAGGTTACTTCATCAGCCCTTATTTGGAATCTCGCTGAAGAGACTCGAAAAAGCATTGTACATGCACAAGGTATTTCCCTGGAGGCTTTAGCACTGGAGACAAACTCAGAGAACTTTGAGGCCAGCGGGCTAATTAATTTAGAAATCCCCATTGTAACGGGGCCTGAGGGTATCACTGTGGAAGCCGGTCACCTTCAGGGTGAAGCTCCAGGCGGACGCTTACGCTACTACGGAGCCTTTTCTCCGCAGATGCTGGCAAGCAACCCCCAACTTAAGTTGATAGCCAATGCACTGGAAGATTATGAGTTTCAAACACTGGAAGGCAGCATAGACTATCCAGCCAGCGGAGATCTCCAACTACAGCTAAAGCTGGTTGGTCGAAGTGAGGCTATCGATTCTGATCGAGACCTGGTGATCAACCTAAACCTTGAAAACAATATCCCAGACATGCTGCGCTCATTGCAAGCCAGTCGTGATTTGACTGAAACTCTGGAAAAGCAGCTGGACCAATAGGTCAGGAGTGAAGTAGCCTTTATTGGTATGTACAAGCCTGCTTGGTTCATCACCGGTTAAGGTTGACTCAATAAAATACTTGAGTCTGCCGGCATCCAACTCACCTGCTGAACCAGGCAGGTAACACGGGCTAGGTACAAAAAGTAAAAGGGTACCAAAGAGGTACTGTGAGGAGTGTCAGATGAAAGCCAGCCGACTGATTCCTATGGGGCTGCTATACGCTATGGTTGCTACAGGGTGTACACCCACTGTAGCGGTAAAGGCTCCCAGTGAGCCAATTACAGTAAACCTGAATGTGAAAATTGAGCATGAAATTCGGGTCAAGGTCGACAAGGACCTGGACAACCTGTTTGAAGACAAGGAAGGGATTTTCTAAGGAGGCAAATATGAAGACATTAATGAAAGCCTTTTTGGCACTGAGCTTATTAATCGCCCTGCCTGCAATGGCAATTTCCCTGAATGAAGCCAAAAGTAAGGGCCTGGTTGGTGAAGCCAATAGCGGATACATCGCTATCGTAGATGCCAGCTCACCAGAATTAGAAAAACTGGTCAAAGAAGTGAATGCCAAGCGAAAAGCTGCTTACGCTCGAATCGCTGAACGCAATAAAATTGATATAGCCCAAGTGGCAACACGCGCCGCTGAAAAGTTGGAAGCCCGCTTGTCACCCGGAGAATACTACCAGGACAATCTGGGACGCTGGGTAAGGAAGTAACTCATAGCCCGAGGACTTCAGCTTAGCAAGGCGGAGTGATAAAAAACCCCACAGCCAGATAGCGGCAGTGGGGTTTTATCAAGGAGTAGAGACTACAAATTGCCAAATAGTGACTGCCCGTCGAGTCCCTGCTTCTCCATAACCTCTCTTAATCGTTTAAGTGCATCCACCTGTATCTGCCTGACCCGCTCCCTGGTGAGACCGATTTCACGTCCAACCTCTTCCAGGGTGCTCGCTTCAAACCCTCGCAAACCAAACCGCCGAGATACTACTTCACACTGCTTGTCAGGTAACTCTCCTAACCAGCGGTTGATACTGTCAAAAAGGTCGCTGTCCTGTAAGAGCTCTGCTGGGTCGGACTCCTGCTGATCGGGGATGGTATCTACCAAGGTCTTCTCAGAAGAGGGGCCAATGGGAGTATCTACAGAAGTAACCCGCTCATTGAGCCCAAGCATACGCTCGACATCTTCGACCGGCTTCTCAAGGAGGGTGGCAATTTCCTCTGCAGATGGCTCGTGATCCAGCTTTTGCGCCAACTCTCGAGATGCGCGCAAGTACACATTTAACTCTTTCACGACATGGATGGGCAGGCGTATGGTTCGGGTCTGATTCATTATGGCCCGTTCTATCGTCTGACGTATCCACCAGGTGGCGTAAGTGGAAAAGCGAAAGCCTCTCTCTGGATCAAACTTCTCAACTGCTCGAATCAAGCCCAGATTGCCTTCCTCAATAAGGTCCAGCAGTGCCAAACCTCGGCTAACGTAGCGGCGAGCAATCTTTACAACAAGGCGAAGATTGCTCTCGATCATTCGTTTTCTTGCCGCAGCATCTCCACGCAAAGCCTTGCGCGCGTAATACACCTCTTCTTCTGCGGTCAATAGGGGGGAGAATCCAATTTCATTGAGATAGAGTTGAGTAGCGTCGAGATTTTTCTGCAAATGGCCATCGCCATCCAATCTACAAACTCTACTTTTCTCTGCCTGGGAGGGTGCGGAACTCTTTTTAGCCGCAGATTTCCGCGTGCGACTAACACCTGCTTCAGTTGAACCTAATTTCTGCTCATCATTTTCAACGTCTAACTCAGGAGGAAAGTCTTCTGCCTGGCCAGCCATAGACTGGTCTTGCCGTTGTGCTTCCATTTCCCCTGCTCCTTGTACTTTGCCAATTTCAGCCGCACAACACACTCGGACATTGATAACACAACTATCAATGCCGCAGGTATGTGGCGACAGCCACTGAATCGGCTGACCCTGGGATGGCCACGATTACAGTGACTACCTCAAGTGGTACTAGTTAAAAGTCCATTTTTATTTGCAGAGCTTTACTGCGGCCGTGAACTTACGGTAAGTAGGCAAGAGGGTCTACTGGCTGACCGTTTTTGCGAATCTCAAAGTGGAGCTTGTTGCGGTCGGTACCACTCGAACCCAGTTCCGCTATCCTTTGCCCCGCCTTTACCCTGCTGCCCTCCTTTACGAGCAACCGGTGATTGTGTGCATAGGCACTGAGGTAAACCTCGTTGTGCTTGACGATCAGCAGCTTTCCATAACCTCTCAAGGCGCTTCCTGCGTAGATCACGGTGCCATCAGCCGCTGCCAGTACAGACTCACCCTTTTCACCCGCGATATCAACTCCCTTACGCAATGGGTCCCCAGAGCGGAAGTGACTAATCACTTTCCCCTTGGCGGGCCAGCGCCAGTTGACCGATCCGCTCCGGCGAGATGCTGTTGATTGGCGCTTTGGGCTTGGTGTTAAAGATTTTTTAGCAGTGGTCGTTTGTGTTGTTTTCGGTTTAGCTTTTGTGACTGGCGCTTTTTGTTTCTTTTGCGCACTAGCGGTGCTCTTGGTTGGCACTGAGCCCGTCAGCCTGATTCTCTGCCCAGGATATATTTGATAAGGGGAGCGGATGCCATTTATCGCCGCCAATTGGCGAAAATCCTTGCCGTAACGCCAGGCTATCGAATAGAGGGTATCTCCTTTACCGACCGTGTGGTGGGTAATTTTGATACTCGGGGGCTGGCGTAGGGAGCTTGAGGGAGCCTTATGGCTGGAACAGGAGGAAACGGCCTGCAGCAGAACCAGCAAGCCTAATATTTTAAACACCCCCCACAAACAATGACCGATTTTAGGGAGTTTGTTCCGCCAATATCGGCGCTCAAGAGGTTGCAAAAGATGACATTCCATTATTCTCTTTTTACATCAGACCACGGCATTTATGGAAAAAGTGTCTAAAGAAAAGCTCCAAAAATCTCTGGAAAAGTTTGATAAAACGCTGCCATACCGAGATTTTCCAGATCTTATTGCGGAGTGGCGCAAGACTTCTCTCTGTGCACCTTGCCAAAGAAGTCTACAGCGAGAACCAAGAGCGCTGCCCCTAGAGCCGCAACAATTGCGCCCCCCAAATGAGCACTGTCGCCGGTTTGCTCGACATAAGTTAGCGGAGAAGTGTTGGATAGCAAAGGGGCCAATTTGCTTGATGCTTCGATTTCCCCAGAAATTGGCAGTTTCCAGGGCCAAATAATTTTCAGACTACCCAACAAAACCCCGGCAAGAAATGCCAATGTCCTAGCTACATATTTGTGCATCAGCCAAGACAACAAGCGACTGAAGAGCATCAGCCCTATTGCCGCCCCTGCCGCAAAGCACAATAGGTTTGAAATTTGGAGTTCATGAACTGCAGCTAAAACCTTGGGGTATATCCCGATTAATAACAGCAGGAAAGCGCCGGAAATTCCCGGCAGTGCCATCGCACATATTGCCAAAGCACCTGATAAAAACAGCGTAAGTGGAGTTGCCGGTATCTCCGAAGGCCGCATCTCACTCACTGTTACTGCAAGCGCAATACCCAGTGCGAGAAAAACCAAAACAGATGACGACCACCGGGGAATATTTCTCACAATGGGAACAATTGAGGCGAGAACCAAACCGAAAAAGAATGACCATACAACAATTGGATAATTTTGCAGTAAGCCACTAATCAGGTGGGCCAAGCTAAAAACGCTCAACAATACTCCAAGGAAAAGAGAGAGCAAAAAGCTCCCATTAATATAGCGCCAAGTAGATAGAAACCCCTCCTTCCGCCACACTGTAATACAATGCGGGCCTATTCGACTGAGGGAGTCCAAAAGCTCCTGGTAGATGCCGGTAATAAAGGCAATAGTTCCCCCGGAAACACCGGGCACCACATCGGCAGCCCCCATTGCCATTCCCCGCAGTAGTACTCCGGGGTAGCGACTTTTTAGAACCTCAGCAAATCTCATCGAACCACGCCACCGAGTAAAGGCACGAAACGTACCGCTTCCAACTTTTCCACATCAAACTTATTACTATCCTCACGACGAGTCACCATCGTCAGGTATTGCTGCTCAGCCCCCACCGGAATTACCAAAACCCCATTGGGAGCCAGCTGTTCTCGCAGCTCATCAGGAATCATTGCGGGTGCTGCTGCAGCCAGGATAGCATCGTAAGGACCCTCTTCTTTCCAACCAAAGCCCCCATTGCTGAGCTTGTACTCTACATTGCTATAACCCAGCTCCCCCAACCGATGGCGAGCGGTTTCCAATAGAGGTTCGACACGCTCGACGGAATAAAGTTGTTCGACCAAACGAGCAAGAATGGCCGTTTGGTAGCCAGAGCCCGTACCCACTTCCAGAACTCGGTGTAGAGACTTGGCTCTACTCAGTAAGAGTTCAGTCATACGGGCGACAATGTATGGCTGGGAAATAGTTTGGCCATACCCTATGGGCAAAGCAGTATCTTCATAAGCCCGAATAGCCAGGGCCTCATCCAAAAAGAGGTGTCGAGGTGTAGATGCCATTACATCCAGTACCTCCTCATTGGATATCCCCTCTTCCCGCAATCGCTGGATCAAGCGATTACGGGTTCGCTGGGAAGTCATCCCCAGACCTTCTTGTCTCAAGCGGTCCATATTCTTTTCTTGTCCATGATTTGTGCAACAGCGCCAGTCACTTAAGGAGCCTCCGAATAACTCCGTAATGCCTCTGCGGGCCTTGAAGGCTGCAGATGTTAGGCGCAGCTCGCCGCGAATGGCCGTAGCCCTTTGCAAGAGCTGCAACGCAGCAGCTGTGGCCTTCAAGGCCCGCCCTTCGGGGCTTGCAGAGCGATTCACACTCCGCGTTGCGACTTCTTGAAAGGTCTAGACATTCCTGCGAAGCCGCGCCTTGATTGTGAACCGCTCTGCATGCCAGAGGTATCACGGAGTTATTCGGAGGCTCCTAAAATACAAATTTTATGTGCACTGTTTAACATTGACCAGCTGAGCTATCTCCCGTAGCAAAGCCGTAGCAAAAGTACCCGGTGGCAAGGCAAATTCGACGATTAAATAATCACCTTCCCACTCATAGCGAAACGCCTCCGGGGATAAAATCATGGCCCGGCGTTCCTGGCTAAGACCGCAGTGCTCCAGCCAGTTGCACCAAGGCTGCCACGGAGACAGCACTTGCTCTTCCAACTGCCCCAGGGCATCCGTTGACAGGTTTCTGCCACGCCCCCAAAGAGGCCCGGTTGGGTAATCTTCAGGCTCTCCAACGAGGGGGCTCTGCCAGGTTCCGGTGTTGACTCGTTCAGCCAAAACCTGGTTGAACAGCCAGCTACGGGCAGCAGACATGGCGAAGGCCTTTTCGCTTTTGCGGCAGCGACCGTCCTCTTCAGCTAAGTTTTTTGCCAAGCTAAGGTTATTGCCATCAATCCCAAAGCGCTGTTCACCGAAGTAATTGGGCACCCCTTTGGGAATCAGCTGAAGTACTTCTTCTGCTTTGTCCCGGTCACCTTCTACATTGCGCAGCCGAATCTTGAAGCGATTCCCCATATGCTCGCCACGACGCAACTTGCGTGGTCCCCGGAAGGCCTGGAGCAATGAAATCTCATCGCTGTTAATTTGCGACCAGTCTGCTTCTGGCTTTTGTCCGAGCCATACACTGAACCATTGAGTGGTAACAGCATGTCGGTCTTTCAAGCCATAAAAGCTGACATCCCGGCTTTGCACCCCAGCTAACTTCGCCAATTCCTTGGCAACCCAGGTGGTATTTGCCCCGCGCTTTTTAACCTGCAAGTAAACATGCTCGCCATCTTTATCAGCCGGCGGTATAGCCAGTTCATCGACAATAAAATCTTCTGGTTCTGTGCGAAAATCGCCAGAAATTACCGCACCCCCAAGCGCTCGGGGCCAATCCAGGTTCCAAACTTCAGACATCTTTGCGCTCTAATAAAACAGTAGCTTGCGCGGCGATACCCTCACCGCGACCAGTAAATCCAAGCTTTTCTGTAGTGGTTGCTTTGACACTGACCGCATCGCAATCAACACCACAGTCAGCGGCAATATTGACTCGCATTCCATCGATATGCGGAGCCATTTTGGGGGCCTGGGCAATCAACGTCATATCCGCATTAACCAGGCGATACCCTTTACTATCGATTAATCCAACAACATGTCGAAGCAGGTTTCTGCTATCCGCTCCGGCAAATTGTTCATCGTTATCGGGAAAGTGTTTACCGATATCTCCCAGGGCCAGAGCACCCAGTAAGGCATCCGATAGGGCGTGCAGTAAAACATCCCCATCAGAATGAGCTACCAAACCATACCCATAGGGGATTTGTACTCCTCCGAGCACTACATGATCACCAGGGCCAAATGCGTGCACATCAAAGCCCTGGCCTATTCGAAAACTCACTATCGCTTATCCTCAGTCGGGGAGTAGCGCAGACGTAAAATAGTTTCTGCAATTATGATATCGGCGGGGTGCGTCACTTTAATATTGTCACTATCACCCGCAACCAATTGCGGTGAATGGCCAAAAAACTCCAGTGCACTGGCTTCATCGGTTACAGCGACACCTTGTTCCAGGGCTTTACCAAGGCATGAGTGCAGAGTACTGAGAGGGGCCCGCTGTGGGGTTTGCGCCAACCAAATACTTTCGCGGTCAACCGTTTCTTCCACACAGGCTACACCGCCAGTCATATGACTGCGCTTTAATGTGTCGCTTGCGGGGCGCGCCAAAAGTGCCATCGGTGAGACTTCGTCACTGAGTAAAGCGCAAATATCGCGCTCAGACACACAGGGTCGTGCAGCATCGTGGACTAAAACCGGAGTATCGCCGCTTTCTCGCTCCGCCAGGAAATCCAGGGCGGACTGAACAGAGTCTGCTCTCTCAGCTCCACCAATGACGGTGTGTACCAAGGGGTGGTTTGCTTCTTTCAGGTGAGGGAAGTAGGTATCCTGCTCTGATAGCGATACTACAACGCCAGCCAAACCTGGCCACCCAAGAATATTTTTTAAAGTCAGGGATAGCAGTGGTCGCCCGAGCAATGGCAGGTACTGTTTCGGGCGATCAGCCCCCATACGTTTGCCAACGCCGGCAGCGGGTACAATGACCCAATAATCCTTAATCAATTTTCAGCCTCTTCCTTATCCAGGAAGATAAACAGTGTTTCCCCTTCCTTGATCAGTCCCAGGTCATAACGGGCTTTCGCTTCCACACCATCAGTGCCAACTTTCAAACTGCGGACTTCCCTAAACAGTTGACGGTTTTCCCGCACCAGCGCGATATTTTTTTCTTGCTGTTGGGCTAATTGACGCTTGAGACGGGTAACTTCGGCGAGACTACCTTCACCAACCCAAAGTCGGTACTGGGTGGCGAGGAGCATAATGGTGAGTATTGCCAGCAGCCATTTCATACGAGATTACGATATTTCGCTTGTTCGTATTTATAGTACTACAAAGAGGAGCTGGCCCCTCTTTGTAGTACTTGCACGCTAATAAATAATGGATTACTTGAATTCAGCGCGGCCGCGATAAGGAGCGGAACCATTCAGCTCAGCTTCGATGCGCAGCAGACGGTTGTACTTGGCTACGCGGTCTGAGCGGCAAAGGGAACCGGTCTTGATTTGACCAGCAGCAGTCGCAACCGCCAGATCCGCAATAGTAGTATCTTCGGTCTCACCGGAGCGGTGAGAGATCACAGCGGTGTAGCCCGCATCTTTAGCCATTTTGATCGCATCCAGAGTCTCGGACAGAGAGCCGATCTGGTTGAACTTGATCAAGATAGAGTTACCGACACCTTTCTCGATACCTTCCTTCAGGATCTTGGTGTTGGTTACGAACAGGTCGTCACCTACCAGCTGTACTTTTTCACCGATTTTGTCGGTGAGCACTTTCCAACCGTCCCAATCACTCTCGTCCATACCGTCTTCGATAGACAGGATCGGATAGTTGGCGGACAGATCGGCCAGGTAGCTGGCAAAACCTTCGCTGTCGAACTGCTTGCCTTCGCCAGCCAGATCGTACTTGCCATCTTTGTAGAACTCGGAAGAAGCGCAGTCCAGAGCCAGGGTAATGTCATCGCCCAGGGTGTAACCGGCCTTTTCTACCGCTTCAGCAATCACTTTCAGCGCTGCTTCGTTGGAAGGCAGGTTCGGAGCAAAGCCTCCTTCATCGCCAACTGCAGTGTTCAGGCTGTTGCTGGACAGTACTTTCTTCAGGGAGTGGAAGATCTCAGCACCTTGGCGCAGAGCTTCGGCAAAAGATTCAGCCTTAACGGGCTGAACCATAAATTCCTGGATATCCACATTGTTGTCAGCGTGTTCGCCGCCATTGAGGATATTCATCATCGGTACCGGCATGGAGTACTCGCCCGGAGTGCCGTTTACCTCAGCAATGTGCTGGTACAAGGGGATTTTTTTGGAAGCGGCAGCTGCTTTAGCGGCAGCCAGGGAAACCGCCAAAATAGCGTTGGCGCCGAAGTTCGCCTTATTTTCAGTGCCGTCGGCATCTATCATCGCCTTGTCCAGGGCGCGCTGATCAGTAGCATCCATACCCTTGAGCAGGTCGGCGATAGTAGTGTTGATATTTTCAACCGCTTTCAGGACACCCTTGCCCAAGTAACGGCTTTTATCGCCATCGCGAAGTTCCAGCGCTTCACGGGAGCCTGTGGAGGCACCGGAGGGGGCGCAGGCGGAGCCAATAGAACCATCCTCCAGGATTACATCGGCTTCAACGGTAGGGTTACCGCGAGAATCCATTACTTCAAAGGCTTTAACAGCGACAATCTTGCTCATTTACAATGGGCTCCGTATTGGTACTTACTGAAAATAGGTTTTCGTAAATCAGACGTTATGCACTTTTGCTACAGCGCTCAGGCTAAATAGCAGAGGGGAAAGTGCCGCGCGCCCAATCAGGGCGCGCAAAAATATCTCTTTTTATTTCGTATCCAGCGGCTCAAAACCTTTAATCAGGTCATCTACCGCTTTCATCTGCGCCAGGAATGGCTCCAGCTTTTCCAGTGGCAATGCACTGGGGCCATCACACAATGCTTTGTTTGGATTCGGGTGTGCTTCCAGGAACAGGCCGGCAATCCCGATAGCCAGACCTGCACGGCCCAGCTCAGTGACCTGTGCACGGCGACCACCAGAAGCTGCACCGGAAGGATCGCGCATTTGCAGTGAGTGGGTGACGTCAAAAATCAGCGGCGCACCGCCGGAGGCATTGATCATGGTGCTAAAGCCCAGCATATCGACAACCAGGTTGTCGTAGCCAAAGCAGGCACCGCGCTCACACAAAAGAATCTTTTCGTTGCCACACTCAGCAAATTTCTCCACCACATTTTTTACTTGCGGCGGGCTCATAAACTGGGGCTTTTTGACATTGATCACTGCACCAGTCGCTGCCATAGCGGCGACCAGATCAGTTTGGCGGGCCAGGAAGGCCGGCAGCTGGATAATATCCACGACTTCGGCAACCGGAGCAGCCTGGTGTACTTCGTGGACATCAGTAATCAAGGGAACCTTAAAGGTATCTTTGATTTCCTGAAAAATCTTCAGGCCTTCTTCCATTCCCGGTCCGCGATAGGAATTGATGGAAGAGCGATTGGCCTTGTCAAAAGACGCTTTAAAAACATAGGGAATACCCAGTTTTTCAGTGACTTTTACATAGTGCTCAGCCACCTGCATCGCCAGGTCGCGGGATTCCAGTACATTCATACCGCCAAACAGCGCAAAGGGCTTATCGTTGGCGACCTGAATATTTCCGACTTCAATTGTTTTCACTGTCAGCTCCCTGTCATCTCACCCCCAGTCACAGAGACTGGGGGCGGATACTGATTAACCCTGGTTTTCACGCTGCTTCATTGCGGCGGCAACAAAGCTTTCGAACAGCGGATGGCCGTCACGCGGGGTTGAAGTAAATTCCGGGTGGAACTGGCAAGCAACGAACCAGGGATGGTTCGGCAATTCAACCATTTCTACCAGGGTATCGTCTGCAGACCAGCCGCCAATTTTCAAACCAGCTTGCTGCAGGCGATCAACGTAATTGTTGTTCACTTCGTAGCGGTGGCGGTGGCGTTCTACAATGACGTCTGCGCCGTAGATATCGCGAGCCTTGGTGTCTTTAGCCAAGCGACACTCCTGACCGCCCAAGCGCATGGTGCCACCCAGGTCGGACTGCTCATCGCGCTTCTCGATATTGCCTTCGCTATCGATCCACTCTGTGATCAGGCCGATAACCGGGTGCGGGGTTTTAGTATTGAATTCAGTACTGTTGGCACCTTCGAGGCCGAGCACATTACGCGCGAACTCGATAACCACAGACTGCAAACCGAGGCAGATGCCCAGGTAAGGAATATTGTTTTCACGAGCGTAGCGAACAGATTCAAGCTTGCCCTCTAAACCGCGCTCACCAAATCCGCCGGGAACCAGGATTGCATCGGCATCCTTGATCAGGTCAATGCCGTTCTCACCCTCAACGTCTTCAGCGTTGATAAAGTCGATATCCACTTTGCAGCGATGCTTGATACCCGCATGGGTCAGGGACTCGATCAGGGACTTATAGGCATCCAGCAACTCCATGTATTTGCCAACCATGGCAATTTTCACTTCGTGCTGCGGGTTCAGCTTGCCATCGACCACCTCATCCCACTCGGAAAGGTCTGGTGCCTGGCATTCCAGCTGCAGTTTTTCCACAACGATATCGTCGAGGCCGTAACTGTGCAGAAGACGCGGTACGCCGTAGATGGTCTTGGCATCGGGCAGAGGTACAACAGCGCGCTCTTCCACATTAGTGAACAGTGCGATCTTGCGGCGGGAGTCCTCATCGATCTCGCGCTCGGAACGGCACAGCAGAATATCCGGCTGCAAGCCGATTGAACGCAACTCTTTAACAGAGTGCTGAGTCGGCTTGGTCTTGGTTTCACCAGCAGTGGCAAGGAAAGGCACATAGCTCAGGTGGATCAACAGGGCGCGATTGGTGCCCATTTCCACACGCAGCTGACGCACAGACTCCAGGAACGGTTGGGATTCGATATCACCTACGGTGCCACCGATTTCAACAATAGCGACGTCGACATCGCGGCCACCTTCTACAACGCGGCGCTTGATCTCGTCGGTAATATGGGGGATCACCTGTACGGTGCCACCCAAGTAGTCACCACGGCGCTCTTTGCGCAGTACGGTTTCGTACACGCGGCCGGTGGTGAAGTTGTTACGCTTGGACATCCGGGTACGGATAAAGCGTTCGTAGTGACCCAGGTCCAGGTCAGTCTCGGCACCATCCTCGGTGACATACACCTCGCCGTGCTGGAAGGGACTCATGGTACCCGGGTCTACGTTGATGTAGGGGTCCAGTTTGAGGATGGTAACCTTGAGGCCACGGGCCTCGAGAATGGCGGCCAAAGAGGCGGAGGCGATACCTTTCCCCAACGAGGAAACCACGCCACCAGTTACAAAAATATAGCGCGTCATGCAAAACCTTGGTCAGTTGAGCGCTCGATGAATGTCGAGCTTACAGGGCTGGCCCGGGCGGATAATCCAGCTTCTCCCGGTGCCTTTTAGACGGGGCGCCAGGGTAGCAGAAACCCCCTTAACACTCAATCGAAAAACCGCCAGCCGGGTGGTTCATCCGGGATGGCGCAGCCTGCTTTGCATGAAAAGAGCCCCGCGACAGCCACCAGATCATCCCCCAAAAATACCAATGGGACGCGATCCCTGAGCCAGGGCTCAAGGGCCCACTCCTGCAAGAGCTTCTTAAGCGTTTGTGACCTGGAGCGATTTACCGGATGAGCACGCTCCCCTCCTCTGCGATAACACACTCTATAGTCGTCCACGGGCCAATCCGAAGATGGCCGAAGAGTGCCACCCGCTGGCAGAGCCAGGTTAGAGCTGCCATCCCAGTGCCAACTTTTATCGGAACTATTGGCAATTGGCGCCAACTCAGGAGTCAGATAAAGACGATCCCGAAAACGCCGCACCACACGCCCGCCCAAATTAACTTCAAGCTGCGCATCCTCCGCCGCATGAGTCACCTGGGAAAGCGCCTGATTTAATAGGGCTGACTCTGGCGGCCGCCCCCCTTGGCGCAACACCCAATGCCGCATAAGGTTTTTACGGCGCCCCTCGCTAAGGCTGAAGAAGCGAGGCAGGGCCAGGCTTTCGCCAAATCGCTCCACCTTTAAATCAACCTCCTCCAGGTCAGCAAGTGCCAACTCAGACAGCAAGTCCGCAGACTCCCTCAGGTTCTCCGCTGCCCGAGCGATCTGGCGACTCACTCCCCAACGCTGGTTGAGCAGTGGCACAACTCGATGCCGCAAAAAATTCCGCTCTAGGGCCTCATCCGCATTGCTGTCATCTTCAATCCAGCTCAATCCATGAGCCTCAGCCCACTGCTCTAGCTCTTTTCGCCCCGCTCCGAGTAGAGGGCGCAGTAAGTACTTATTATCTCCGATCGTTCGACTCTCGGACATGCAGGCCAATCCCAACACGCCCGCGCCCCGCATTAAGCGCAGCAGGAAAGTCTCAGCTTGGTCGTCCGCGTGGTGACCGAGCAGAATTTGATCACCTTCGGACATCACCTGATTGAAGGCGGCATATCTCGCCCGGCGAGCCCCCTGCTCCAATCCGCCATCTTTGTAATCAACAGTAACCTGAATGGCTGTAAAGGGTACCGCCAGACTTTCAGCAAACTCTTTACAGTGAGCCAGCCAAATGTCCGCATTTGTATTTAGGCCATGGTGAATATGAAGCGCACGCACGGGAACCTGGCAAGTTACCAGAAGGTGCAGGAGAACAGTGGAGTCCAGACCACCAGAAAACCCCACCCACAACTGGCCGCTGGCAGGGTGGGACTTTAGTAATCCCTTTATCAGAGTTGGGAGTTTTTCAGGGGGGTCTACGGATTTCACAAGAGGTCGAGCCAGAATCAAATTTTCAAAAGTATACTGCCAAACCCAGCAAAGGCGGCTAGAGCCCTTTAGCTGGGCTCTACAGCACCCTTCTCACTGCCAGCCCTGGCTTCGTAATTAAGCCGGCGGTACTCGGTCGGCGTCATACCCACCATTTTCTTAAAAAAGGAGTTAAATGTAGCCTTGGTATTAAAGCCCGAGGACAACATTACCTCCATCACGGTGAGCCCCGCATTTTGCGACTCCCGCAACATCCGTTTTGCCTCACCTATACGGTAACGGTTTACAAACTCGAAGAAGTTGCACTGAAAATGACAATTAATCGTCTGTGAAAGCAACCTGCGTGATACCTGTAACTGCCCGGACAACTGCTCTAGGGTAAGGGCTGGAACCAAGTAAGGCTTTTCTTCCCGCATATAATTTTCAATTTGGGCTGCCAACTCCAGGTCAATCTCAGGCTCACCATTAGCATCCTGTTCCAGGTCAGAACCTACACCTTCCCCGGACTTCTCCACTTTATGCCCATCGCCCTCAAACATTGAGGAGTAACTGAGACTAAAGAAGATCATTGCACTAACCAAAACAAATACGGCGTAGTTACTAAACAGCCCCATCGCTCCAATATCCAACTGGAGCTGCCACTCCTGCGCCAACCCTACCGCCAGGTTAATCATCAGAGCCCAAATACGAACCAGCAAGAAGCCCCAGATCAACACCAGCAGCCAAGTCAGGTCAATTTTCTCAATACTGGAATGATTATCTCGAATCTGCCTGCGGCATCGACGCACCTCAAAAAGGCACAAAACACCGAAAAGTACCCTAAGCGATTCACGAGCCAATCCCAACAAGTGATCGAACATTGAGCCAGTAGTTAAATTCTCCCCACGCAGCATGGCTGTCTTGGTTTCGCTATCAAATTGCCAGTAGGAGAAATATTCAAACACAACTGCCAGAAAAAAAGGCAGCAGGTACCAAAGGTACCGCCTGGAAATCCTAAACCCCTCGCGAGTTAAGGAGCGGGTATACCAAAGCAACAGGGGACCTTCTAACCAGTAGGCTGCGCCAAATACAAAAAACAAGTTCGGGGAAGTCTCAATGGACCAACTGCGGAAACCCTCACCAAAATTAATCAGGATATCCAGGGGAATAGCGGCTTGTGAGAACAGAAATAGCGCCAACAAGGTGTTGCTGAAACGCCGCTCACGACGAATCACTAACAACAACAGTGCAAAAAGAGCGCACTGATAACTGGTCATTATCAAAACAATATCGTGGAAATTGAATAGTAAAGCGTCCATTGATACTCAAATAGCCCTTCTACCTAGGGAGCCTCTGAATAACGCCATAATGCCTCTGCGGGTCTTGAAGGCTGCAGATGTTAGGCGTAGCTCGCCGCGAATGGCCTAGTCCTTTGCAAGAGCTGCAACGCAGCAGCTGTGGCCTTCAAGGCCCGCCCTTCGGGGCTTGCAGAGCGATTCACACTCCGCGTTGCGACTTCTTGAAAGGTCTAGACATTCCTGCGAAGCCGCGCCTTGATTGTGAACCGCTCTGCATGCCAGAGGTATCACGGAGTTATTCAGAGGCTCCCTAGAAAGATATTACCACTAAACCACCATCGACCCGTCCAAATGAGGGGTAAAGCTTTAGGTAATACCTGAATTTGTACGTCCAGATTTGGGTATTACCACAAATCAAGACGACGAGCTTGAGCCCCGAAGACAAAATCTCCCTACCAGTATCGATTCACCAGAAAAGAACTAACTCTTCAAGCAACAAGGGGAGACCGGGATGATAAACCGTCGGAAATTTATTCAAGGACTGGCCACTGTGGGCGGGACCTCTCTGGCCCTAACCTGCACAGAGCAGCAAGCTCTTGCGGCAGCAGATAATTTTTTCAAATCGCGAAGAACTGACGCCTACCGGGCACGGCTTTTCTCTATTGAACAACTCACCACCCTGCACAAAATCTGCTCCTACCTGATACCCGCAACGGATACTCCCGGCGCAGCTGAAACAGAGTGCCATTTATTTGTCGATCACTATTTAACCGACTGTATAGAAGAGCAGACCCAGCTAAAAACCAAAAAGCTCTTACATGAGTTGGATGAGTGTGCCACCACCCGGTATGGACACCCCTTTATTCATCTTGCCCCAGAACAATCGGTTGCTCTACTCGAATCACTCGACACCGGAATAGCCCCCTTTAACCCAGACTTACAGCAAGATTTCAGGAATCTTAAATTCCTGGTGTGCCTTGGCTACTACACCAGCTTTACCGGAGCCACCCGTGAACTTGCTTACCAAGCAATTCCCGGTGGGTTCAAAGGTTCAGTTCCCTTGGATCAAACCGGGAAGGCCTGGGGTTCACTGCCACGTATTTAAAGGAAAGCACTATGCAAAATGATGAATTATTGATCCAAAAAGAAAGCCAAGTATTTGACGCAATCGTTATAGGGTCAGGTATTAGCGGTGGCTGGGCAGCAAAAGAACTAACCGAACGAGGGTTAAATACCCTGATGATAGATCGGGGCCGGATGGTAAAACACGGTCAGGACTACCCCACAGAAAACAAGGGACCTTGGGAATTCCCACTCCGTACTAAAATGAACCTGAAAGAGAAAAAAGAAATCTACCCGATACAAAGTCGTAGTATTTTTCTCAATGAAAGCACCAAGCATTTTTTCTGCAATGACAACGAACAACCCTACTCCACAGAGCCCGGTTCGGACTTTACCTGGATTCGCGGCAATCAAGTAGGGGGCAAAAGCCTTCTCTGGTTCCGGCAGTCATATAGATTTAGTAACCACGACTTTCTCGCAAACAAACGTGATGGCGTAGGAGTTGATTGGCCCATTCGCTACAAGGATATCGCTCCCTGGTACAGCAAAGTCGAACGCTTTGCCGGAATCAGTGGCAATACGGACAATATTGAGCAACTGCCAGACTCCGAATACCAACCACCATTTGAGATGTACCAGTGTGAACAAGACATCAAGTCCAGGTTTGAAAAGCAGTATCGTGATAAGCATCTCATTATTGGAAGAGCGGCTCACCTGACCAAGCCAAACCGGGAACAGGTAGCCCTAGGCCGATACAACTGCCAGGCTCGTAACCAGTGCCAACGAGGCTGCTCATTCGGCGGCTACTTTTCTACACAAAGCGCCACCATGCCAGCCGCAATGAGAACCGGCAAACTACAAATTGCCAGTAATAGCGTGGTACACAGACTTATTTATAATTCGAAAAAGAACCGAGTAGCTGGCGTAAGGGTAATCGACAGCGAAACCCTGCAACAACGAGAGTATTTTGGCCGAATCGTTTTCCTCTGCGCATCCACATTGGGCTCAACCCAAATACTCCTCAACTCAGCCAACAAGCATTTCCCCAAGGGGCTCGCCAACAGCTCTGGTGTACTGGGCCACTACCTTATGGACCACAATTACAATGCCTCAGCCCACGGCTTTATTGATGGTTATGAAGATGAGTACTTCTCCGGGTGGAGACCAACCGGCATCCTGATTCCCAATTTCCAATATCGCCCCGAACTTTACCGAAAGCACTACAAGCGCGGCTACCAGATTTCAGGAAGCGCCTATCGGCAGGACTGGCGGACAATGGCTGCTTCCGAGGGGATTGGAAAATCTTTCAAAGAAAAACTGCAACAACCTGGGCGCTGGGGATTTTGGATCGGTGCACAGGGAGAGATGTTACCGAGGCACGAAAACCAGGTCAGCCTCCACTCCACCAAAAAAGATAAGTGGGGAATCCCGCAACTACATATCAATTGCCAATGGTCTGAAAATGAGCGCCTAATGATGGAGGATGCCTGTGAGACCATGCAAGCTATGCTTAAGAATTTGGGGCTAAGTGAAGTTAGTGGACAAGTCACTAGTGATAAATACCCCCCTGGAAGTGCCATCCATGAGGTAGGCACAGCACGAATGGGTAGTGATAAAACCAACTCAGTTTTAAATGGGCACAACCAGTCGCACGATATACCCAACCTTTTTGTAACCGATGGCTCCTGCTTCGCCTCTTCAGCAGTTCAAAACCCCTCTCTAACTTTTATGGCATTAACTGCTCGAGCCGCAAACTATGCAGCCAGCGAACTTTCTGCGGGGAGATTATAAAAGTGATAAGCCTACGAAATTTATCTCGCAATCTGTTTACAGCTCTTTTCTTGACAACTTTACCTACCTTAAAATCAATCGCGATAGAAGTGAATATGACTACTGAGAAAATTGAACCCCAACTCGTGGTTCAACTATGGTCTGTTCGCCATGAGTTAAACCGGGACTTTTCAGGCACACTAAAAAGACTAAAAGCAGCAGGTTTTAATGCGATAGAACTGGCTGCGGAACTAGGTCTGTACAAAGAAAAATCAAAGGAACTCCGCTCTCTACTGGAGCAATTAAAGCTAAAATTGAGCGGTGCACACGTTTCTATTACCCAGCTGCTCCCGGAATCAATTGATGCAACGGCCACTTATTACCAGACCCTGGGTGCCGAATACCTAATTGTTGGCTGGGACCCGAGAAGCTGGGACCCTAACGGAGTAAACAAGTTAATATCGCAGCTTCGCAGTGCGCAATCCGTTCTTTCCAAGTACGGTTTGAAAATGGGATTTCATAATCACGATAAAGAATTTTCCACCTATCAAAACACAACTTTCTGGGACTATATATCCCAGTCTACTGATGACAATTTCATTTTGCAGTTAGACATCGGCTGGGTTTCTGCGGCAGGCAAAGATCCTATCAACTATCTAAAACGATATCCGGGGCGAACCTATACCACTCACTTTAAATCCTGGGTTCCTGATGAGAATATTAACAATAAAGCTAGGGAGCCTCTGAATAACTCCATGATGCCTCTGGCATGCAGAGCGGTTCACAATCAAGGCGCGGCTTCGCAGGAATGTCTAGACCTTTCAAGAAGTTGCAACGCGGAGTGTGAATCGCTCTGCGAGCCCCGAAGGGCGGGCCTTGAAGGCTACAGCTGCTGCGTTGCAGCTCTTGCAAAGGGCTACGGCCATTCGCGGCGAGCTGCGCCTAACATCTGCAGCCTTCAAGGCCCGCAGAGGCATTACGGAGTTATTCAGAGGCTCCCTATAATCGGCATGGATCTAATAGATTGGCCTTCAATTATTGAGGCCAGTATCGAAGTCGGCGGCAGCCAGTGGATTATTCTTGAGCAGGAGACTGCACCAAAGGGTATGGAAACAATAGAGGCACTTATAAAATCAAAAGCAAATCTTCAGCAATACCTTTCATCGTATATGTCCACTAGAAAGGATATAAAATCATGAAATACCTATTCCCCGCTCTATTGACATTGATACTTCAAGCCAGCAATTGCATAGCAATGACAGCCGCCCCAGAAACTTACAACTATTTAAAAATCCCCTATCCGCTGGCAAAGCAGCACACCATTCAAGAACCAAGCATCGCCCCGTCAAAAATCACCATCACCGCTACAAAAGGCAGCGATTTATTCACCAATGCCGACAGTTCTTATCAAATAGACAATGCCCCAAGGTTACTTTTTGCACCGAAAGCTGACTTTATTTTTTCCGCAAAAGTCTCTGTAGACCTTGAGAAAAGCTTTGATGGAGCCGCTTTAATTGTTTATGTAGACGAGGGAAACTGGGCAAAACTTCTACTTGAGAGGTTTAACTCTGGCAAAAATGGCATAGCGTCTACCGTCGCTTATAAAGGTGGTGACGATGCCTACCATATAGAAACCCAGAGGGAATACAGCCATCTAAAAATTGCAAGGAAAGGAACTACATACTTCTTTTATCACTCAGAGGATAGCAGACACTGGTCATACCTTCGATCATTTTCCCTGCAGACCTCCAAGTCCACCAGGATTGGTTTTCTCGCCCAATCACCTACAGGCCCCAAAGTACAAGCTTTGTTTTCTGATATTAACTTTGAGGAAAAAACAATTACAGACTATATGCAGGGAACCTAACGACCCGACTATCGTCTCGAAGAAAAAACTTCGAGAGAACATTAATAACAGCCTTCGAGATACATAGCTATGACAAGCGCAATTTCTGTCATAGCTATGCATCTCGAGCCACCCAGGAAATGCTTGTTATCAAGCAGTCCGCGCCAAGGGCCTGTTTATACCAAGAAGATACCCAGAAAGAAGCTGATAAAATTCTTCAGGCTTTTCCAGCATAGGACTGTGCCCACAATCATACACTTCACAATAATCCAAATTATCATTCTGGGAGGCCAGCGACCGCCAGGATTCAGCCGGTGTTATTTGATCGAAGTCTCCCCATATTAACTTGATCGGGTATCTCACTTTCTTCAAACTGCCATGAACATCATACTTCCTACTTATATTCAGCCATTTAACTACCGACTTAAACGTTTCGTTGGTGGAGAAAATAGTATTGATATCGGCGACGCCCTTTTCGTAGTCCGGTTTCGGCAGGCGGTTAATATCTCGGAAGACCCGCTCACAAAGTATATTTGCTGCTCCAGGTACCGATCCGCGTAAATCAGAAAGGGAAACTCCTGCCTCCAACTCCTCAAGCCCCGGGGCTCCACTGATAACCACCCCAGCTACCAGTTCAGGATATTTTGCGGCAAAATCTAACGTAATAAGCCCACTCATCGAGTTGCCGACCAAAATATTATTATCCATATCTCCATTTAACTGGAGACACTCTCTAATCATTTCGTGCGCCGAATCCAACTTACCCATAAAAACCTCAGGGATAGATGGCTCGATAACAGTTATTTTATGCCCCTGCTGCCGACAAGCGTCTGCAACCTGGTTCCAAATCCACCCACGCGCGAAAAGTCCTGGTAAAAAAACGATATGACAAGGTGCCATTAGTTCCTCCAATTCCATTTCAAGTTAATTTATCCGCACCATCCCCGGCACCACCATGACCGAGGACTTCAAAATGCATAAAAATCAAATAGGGAACCAACCCACCATAACCGCCATAATTCAATGGAAGGCCAGGTCTGAAAAGTAAACACTCGAAAAATAACCAGCAATAAGAATGCCAACTATCCAAGAGCCCTAATTTTGAGAGCGAAGTCATACTAACCAGAGAGGAATGGCAGCTTCATTTCAAATCAATTACCTTTCTGTTCCCGAGAAAATGGAACCTGCGCAAAGCCTACCCCACTCCAAAATTTAAATAAGATTAGAAAATAAAATTTATTGAATTATTTATTCGCCTGCACGTTTGCAGTGCCTGACAACTCAATACAGCACCAATAGCGGCAATAATTTTGTGACAAGTAATACTATGAAGGCGTGAAATAACAAAAATCAGGAGAGGTAGATTTATCGTGGGATAACACTATCCAATACACTAAGGAAGGAAATAATACACTGCGCTCGGGACCCTATGAGGCACGGATGCCGATTAGGAGCTTACAGGGATGTATTCACAGCGTGTCTCAAGTGAAGTGTATTCTTTCCTTCCACCCCAGTAGTAAATCTATGGGATAAAAGAAATAGTAATATCTGGAAAGAAGAGATTGGCGGGCAAAGAAGTGCCAACGGGATAGAACATCACACTGGCACCGTTCCTGTGAGAACAAATTGTTTTAGCCGCTAACCGGAACCAAAAAACAGGCTCCGGTTAGAACTGAGGGTAATTAGCCCTTTAAGTGTGTTGTAACTTAACCGTCACAACGAATATCAGCAGATACTCCAGCTTCCGGGGTCAACTTAACGTTGGCAACCGCAATAGCCATCGGAGCTTCACTCTCCAGACCAAAGGCACTAAAGACCTTGCCGAAATCCGCACCGGCTTTTACAAAACACTGCAGATCTACAGAAACCCGGGTCCAGCTTTTCTGTTCCATGGATTTCAGCGCAGACTCCAACGGTACCTTGGCAGAACAGCCATCACCACAGTTCATGGTAGCCACCACCGGCTTTTCAATTGGCTGATCGACACGGATATTCAGTGTCAGCGCAGATTTCTCTTCCAGGTAGACATTCAGGTCCTGCATATATTCAGCAGACAACTGAACTGCGCCAGGACGCAGGCCTTTCCAGGTAATCAGTCGAGCATCTTCCTGGGAAGACATATCGATGGAGCTGACAGTGATGTTTTTATCGTCTCCACTAACCGCGAAGTTACCGTGTACAGGTACAACCTCTGCCCCAGCTTCAGCAATATTCAACACCCAGGGAGCTTGCGGGCGGGATACCAACAGCCAGGCTTCTTCCAAACCGCCACCGGCACTGGATTCACTGGTCTCCGGCAATTCGTTACTCACCAGGGATTCCTGTTCAGCAGCCAGGCCATAGCCCAACTCAAACAGTGGCTCGTAATTGTCGTGGTATGGATTCAGGACATTCTGATAGCTGTGCATTGGCCAGCTAAATGGCAGCTTGCCGGTAAAGTCGTAACGGGCTTCCCCATCGGCGCCTTTAATCAGCACATCCGCAACACCAGCACCTTCAGAGCCAGGCAGCCAGGCGGCAACAAAGGCATCGGATGCATTCAATTCACTGTTAATCCAGAGAGGACGGCCTGAAAGGAACACACTGACTACCTGAACACCCTGCTCACGTAGTTTTTTCAGCAGCGCCAAATCCTTCTTGTTACCGCGCTGGTATTCCAGGTTGGTAATATCTCCGTGCCACTCTGCATAGGGCTCTTCGCCAAATACAACAACAGCAACCTTGGGTGCCTTACCATTGGCAAAAGTGGCATCTGAGAAGCTGCCATCAGCACTCAATACCGCTTCACCGCCAGCGGCTTTAACCGCCGATGAAATACCTTCAAAAATTGAAGTGGCACCGGGGAAGTCTGCGCGCGTGTTGCCGGTACCCTGCCAGGAAATCGTCCAACCACCACTCTGCTTGGACAGGTTATCCGCACCATCGCCGGCAACCAGAATATTCTGGTCAGCAGCCAATGGCAGCAGCTGGTCGTTATTTTTCAGCAACACCAGGGATTTGCGTACCGCTTCACGAGCGATTGCGCGGTGCTCCGGGTTGCCCAGGATGCCGTCTTTGCCTGCCAGCGGCATATTGCGGTCAAACAGACCTGCACGGATCTTCACTCGCAGGATGCGGCGAACAGCATCATCGATACGCTCTGCACCGATTTCACCGCTTTTGGCCTGGGCCAGGGTGTTGTTGTACAGGGCTTTCCAGTCCGCCGGCACCATAAACATATCCAGGCCGGCATTAATCGCCGCTGCACAGCTCTCTACAGTGCAACCGGGCACGAAACCGTGGCCATTCCAGTCGCCCACCACAAATCCATCAAAACCGAGGCGCTCTTTCAAAACAGTGGTCAGAAGGTATTTGTGGCCGTGGAGTTTTTCACCGTTCCAGCTATTGAATGAAGCCATCACGGTCTGTACGCCAGCCGGCAGAGACGTCAGGTAACCCGCCGCATGGACCTCTGCCAGTTCTTTTTCCGGAACCGCATTATCACCTCGGTCAATTCCTCGATTCGTACCACCGTCACCGACAAAGTGCTTGGCAGTGGCAACCAGGTTTTCGCCGCGCAGGAATTCAGCGCTGGATTTTTCGCCCTGGAGCCCCTTCACCATTGCCTTGGCATAATCCGCAACAATCTTGGGATCTTCGGAATAGCTCTCGTAAGTTCTGCCCCAGCGGTCATCGCGGACTACCGCGACGGTGGGAGCGAAAGTCCAATCGATACCGGTCACTGCCACTTCGCGGGCGGTGGCGCTGCCGATACGCTCAATCAGCTCTGGATCCTGGGCGGCACCCAGACCAATATTGTGCGGGAACAGGGTCGCACCGATCACATTGTTGTGGCCGTGAACCGCATCGGAACCCCAGATCAGGGGAATCGCAACACCGCCATCGGAAGTGTCCATAGAAGCCTTAAAGAAGGCGTCAGAAAGGGCCAACCAGTCTTGCGGCGTGGCAAACTTATCGTTGTTCGGGAAGGCGCCACCACCATTCAATACGGAACCCAGGTGATAGGTCTTCACATCTTCAGGAGTAACGCTGCGGATTTCCGCCTGGATCATCTGACCCACTTTCTCTTCCTGAGACATGCGGGACATGATTTCAGTGATTTGGGCTTCCAGCTTTTCATCGCGTGGTAAGGCTGGCTTGAGTTCAGGCCAGTTGTCGATGCCCTCGGCGGCACTGGTGCCAGTATCGGCCTGCGCTTTATCGGCTTTTGGCTCAGTTTGTTGGCTCTCGGAATGACACCCGGCGAGCACAGAAGCACAGAGCACAAAGCCCAGCGAAAATCGCTTACTAAAATTCACGAATAACTCCCAAAATTATTCCACGCTTGTTAACTGGCTCTACGAGTTGCGCTCAGACAAACTTCAGAGGAAATATCTCCAAAGCCCTACACCCAGCGCGACCTACTATCGCCATATTTATTATGCCGCACATCACCTGCCCCGGCAGTTGTGCACGGTCTGCCTCCACCGAGCTGAAATATTAGAGATAACTCCAGATCCAGCTCTCGTCGGAATCAAGTTCTGCTAATGCCGTATTCACCGATCGGCCATAAAACTGAGTCATGGCTACCCAGTGGGCACAGTTCGCAATGACAACAAATTGCAGTACTTGTCTCTACAGGCCAATAGAAATCCGATGGGCTGGTCCAAATTGCAGACAAGGCGGAAAGGATAAATGAAGGTTCTACTCCACTGCGCTACCGCGCAGGGTTCGTGAAAAAGCGCCGTAATAAACGATATAGCAGTAACACACCAGAGGCACCAAAAATGAATACTGTATACCGGCGCTATCAGCCAGCATTCCCTGGAAAAGAGGAATAATTGCACCACCTACAATTGCCATGCATAAGATACCGCTACCCTGGCTGGTATGTTTACCCAGCCCGCGCAAGGCCAGGCTGAATATAGTCGGGAACATAATCGAGTTACACAGACCCACCGCAACTATGGACCAGACCGCGATCGGGCCAGACGTCATCATCGCGATTGCAATAAGTACCACCGAACCCAGGCCACAAACCGCCAGGGTTTTTCCAGCAGAGACAAAGCGCAGCAAAAAGGCCCCGGCAAAGCGCCCAATCATCGCTCCGCCCCAGTAATAAGAGACATACTTTGACGCTTCAAAAGGAGCCATCTTTGCCACTGATGGTTCACCAAAGAAACTCACCAGAAAGCTGCCAATAGCCACCTCCGCACCCACATAGGCAAAAATACCTACAGCCCCCAAGGTCAAGCGGGGGAAACGCCACAGAGAAAACACATCGTGACCATCCGCTCCTCCACCCTGTTGGTGCTCGGGAATAGCCGGCAACCTGATCCAGGAAAAGAAAGCGACCATCACCAGTAGAAGCACTGCCAACCAGAAATAAGGGGTCTCCACCAAAGCCGCTTCGCGGGCCCTGAACTCAATAATACTCGCCGCTGTATCCGGGTCAGCGGTAATAGTAAGTCCCGCAAAGAAAACTGCGCCGCCAATCACCGGTGCCAAGGTAGTTCCCAGGGAGTTAAAAGCCTGGGTAAGATTCAGTCGACTGGGCGCCGTGCGAGCACTGCCCAGCGCGATAACATAGGGGTTTGCGGAAACCTGCAGCAGGGTAATCCCGGAGGCCAGAACAAACAGCCCCAGCAAAAACACTTCGTAGATTTGTAAGCGGGCAGCGGGAATAAAGACCAGGCAGCCCGCACAAGCCACCAAAAGCCCGAGCACCAGCCCAAGCTGATAACCAACCCGCCTCAACAACATGCCTGCCGGCACGGATACCAGGAAATAGGCAGCAAAAAAGTAAAACTGCACCAAGACAGCTTTGGTGTAACTCAACTCAAAAACATTTTTTAAGTGCGGCACCAGCACATCGTTCAGGCCGGTAATAAATCCCCAAATCAGAAATAGGGACGTAAGTGCAATTAAATTGATATAACGCGGGGCAACGCCGGCCGCTACTCCGGCACGGGCATCAGTGTCATATTTAGCCATCTCGCTCGAGGAGAACCCCGATTCGGGCAACATCTGGCTCATCGGAAACCGATCCCCAAATCTAAACTATTTCTTTCTAGCGGTTGGTCCATTCACCCGGAATTTTTTCCGCCACCACATGATTTTGCGCAAAAGTTAGTATCACCTTTGCGACCGTGGATTCATTCAAGCCGTTAAAGGCCCTGCACATTTTTACCACAATTATTGGCAACTACCTATCTACTCAACCAAATTTCAAATTACCGTTTTTGACCAGATAGACAATCTAATAGTGTCGAGCTGGATAAACAGAAGTACCACTGAACTTTAGTCTCAAAGAAGTCCGGGCTGATTAACTCGCATATAAAAATAGAGAGGAGTTGTCTTCTGAATCGAGATTGCCGAAAATTACTCGACTATTCACCCCAAAATCAGATAAAAAGGACTTTCTCGGGGACAAGCCGGAAGCGTGGCGCTATCCCCTCTGGCGGGTCACGTTTCTGCAAGGTAATATTCTGCGGATAATAATGAACGCGACGATGAGCGTCTATCCCGTCCTTTTCACAATACTAAATATGCGGGAAATCATGCAGTACTCGACCCGTCTAGATACGAGACCGAACACTGAAATTCAGTCGACCCGCTGGTTTTGGAAACTGCAGCTGGTCAGCTGGGTTGGCATACTGCTGGTCACTTTTCTTTCACTGACCCTGTGGCACTCCCCTACAGAGTGGCCTCACTTCGAGCCTGTCAATACAGTATTCCAGTGCGCTATTGCATTTTTATTATCCCTGTTTCTAAAACCGATTTTTGATGTCGCCTGGGAATCAGAGCTCGCCTTCCGCACCGTGATCTACCTTCTGGCTGTCGCTGTTATTTCGGGAATATGGACCCTGGTTCGAATGGAGGCCTATATACGCCTCAGTGGTGAACACTCAATCTGGTCTGAGTTCGGCGGCTGGTATTACGCTTCTTTATTTGTATTTTTATTCTGGAGCGCCCTGTACTGCGGGGTAAAATATCACTTCCTACTCAATGAAGAGCACAAGAAAATGCTGGAGGTTGCAGCAGTACATGAACGGGAGCAGCTCCGCAGACTTCAAGCAGAGGCCATTGCCAATGAAGCGCAACTAAAAATGTTGCGCTACCAGCTTAACCCCCACTTTCTCTTCAATACGCTCAACTCCATTAACGCCCTAATTCGATTCCAGCAAGCTGATGAAGCGCGGGAAATGGTTGTGCGTCTCAGTGATTTTTTAAGGCTCTCCCTAAAAGAAGACCCGATGCAGAAAGTTGAGCTTGAACGAGAGATCGAGGCGGTATTGCTTTATTTGGAGATTGAAAAAACCCGCTTTGCCGACAGGTTGTCCGTAGACCTGTCGATCGATGAAACCGTGCGCCGCGCACAAGTGCCCAGCATGTTGCTGCAACCACTGGTGGAAAACTCGGTAAAATATGCCATAGCCCCCAATGAAATGGGGGGCACTATCGGTATCCACGCACACAATACTGATGATCGCCTAGTGCTGGAAGTCTACGATACCGGTTGCCCAGATCACTTTGCCAGCGAATGTGACCCGGAATCCTCCTCAACGGGAGTGGGCCTCAAAAACGTACGCGAACGGCTATCGACGCTCTACCCGCAAGATTTCAAAATAGAACAAAACAAGACTCCTGATGGCGGTATGCAAGTACTCATCAATATTCCACTGGAAATTTCCAACCAATCAACCCACCTGACACAGGGAGAAGTTCAATGAGCAAGCTCAGCGTCGTACTGGTGGACGACGAGCCCCTGGCTTTAAGACTACTGAAAAGTATGCTCGAAGAACGCAAGGACCTGGATATTCTCGCCTGTTGTCGCAATGGCCGGGAAGCTGTCCAAGCAGTTTCAGAGCACAACCCAGACCTACTCATTCTCGATGTGCAGATGCCAGGAATGAACGGTTTTGATGTGGTGCGCAACCTGCAGGCTGACACCATGCCCTTGGTCATCTTTGCCACAGCCTACGACCAATACGCCCTTAAGGCTTTTGAAGTCCATGCGGTTGACTATGTGCTCAAGCCACTGGACCCGCGCCGACTGGAAACAGCCCTCGATCGGGCCCGCCAGCGCCAGGCACAGATGATATCCAAAGGAGAGGATGGCCATCAGGAAGAGAAAAATCGCCTGATGCGATCTTTCGAAAGCAGTGCCGGCAAAGCATCAAGCGGAGAGAACGCCGCTACTTCAACCCAGCGTCTCGCCATTAAAGACCGGGGCAGTATCACCATGGTTAGCCAACCGGATATCGAGTGGATCGATGCGGCGGGTGACTATATGTGTGTGCATGCCAAAGGGGAAACCCATGTAATGCGCAGCACTATTAAAGACCTGCAAAAACAACTCTGCCCGGACACTTTTAAACGCATTCACAGATCCACACTGGTCAATCTAAATTTTATCGTGCACATCAAGGTTCTGACCAAAGGCGAGTACTTTCTCACCCTGAGCAGCGGTGCAAAACTGAAAGTAAGTCGCAACTATCGCTTACCGATTAAAGAATTTCTCGATTCCAACAAACAGTCTGATCTAACTGCCCCCCAAGCTTCCTAACCCCCAACCTCTCTAAAACTGGCAGGGATCGCCGGTACCCCCTCCCCCCACAATCAAATACATTTCAAATTGGCCATTTATTCCGGACACAAAAAAGCCGGCATAAAAATGCCGGCAAACGAGCTCAGAAGAGAAGAAAAGAAAACTTAAGCGCGTTTATCTGTACGGTGTCCTGAGAGACCGTAGTAGAGAATATAGAGGTAACAGAAGATCGGCAGAACGAACGCCAATTGGATACCAATTTGGTCAGCCAGAAGCCCCTGTAACAACGGCACAATAGCACCGCCTACAATGGCCAGGCATAAGATTCCGGAGCCCTGACTGGTCGATGGGCCCAGCTTGGCCAGCGCCAAACTAAAGATAGTCGGGAACATAATAGAGTTGCACAGACCCACAGCCAGTACCGCCCACATCGCCAGATAGCCGCTACCCGTAACAGTAATTAACAACAATACACAGGAGCCGATAGAGCAGATTGCGAGCACTTTGCCAGCAGAGATAAAGCGCATAATTAAAGCGCCGGCAAAGCGACCAACCATAGCGCCACCCCAATACAGGGAGATATAGAAGGCGGCTTCAGACTCTTCCAAACCGGCGATGGAATCCTCAGCGATAAAGTTCACCAGGAAGCTGCCGATAGAGACTTCAGCACCCACGTAGACAAAAATAGCGATCGCACCCAACACCAAGTGACGGTAGCTCCAGGCGGAAGCGGCTTCAGTATTGGAAACAGACTCAGAAGTTGCACTACTGACAATCGCCGGCAAATTCAAAAATGCGAAGACGATAGCCAGGATCGCCAGCGCGGAGGCCAGAATCAGGTAAGGCACTTCAATAACAGCAGCGCTGGCAGCACCCGCTGCAACACCGGCAGCGGGTAAAATCAGCAGTGCACCAAATTGAGGGGCGATAGTGGTGCCCAGAGAGTTAAAGCCTTGGGTCAGGGTCAGGCGGCTGGGCGCCGTGCGCTCATCGCCCAGTGCTGTTACATAAGGATTGGCGGAAACCTGTAAAATAGTAATACCGGAAGCCAGAATAAACAGTGCACCGAGGAACAGTGCATAGACTTCCATTCTTTCAGCGGGGATAAACAGCAAACAGCCAACCACTGAAATACTTAAGCCGGTCACAATCCCTTTCTGATAACCAATTTTACTGACCAGGGCACCGGCAGGCAGGGAAACGAGGAAATAAGCACCAAAAAAGCAGAACTGCACCAGCATTGCCTGGGCATAGTTCAGCTCGAAAATTCCTTTCAAGTAGGGAATCAAAATATCATTCAGGCAGGTGATAAAGCCCCACATAAAAAATAGTGAGGTCAGCGCCACCAGGGCAAACCTGTGCCCCGACTGGTCACCCGTCGGTATCTGCGCAGCATCCGTTGCTGTATTACTCTGCATTATTGCCATAATTATTAATCCTGAGACTTCAGCTCACAGGCCTCTCCGGTCGATATTTTTATCCGGGCAAACCTGTGCCTATTGCACCAATCTTTATTGTTGGTACTTTCTATCATGGAGGTAGCGCCGCCTCAGAGGGCTTTTCGATAAGGGGGTTCAAAATGGGGGCAGCGTGGACATTCAGCGGCCGCCAAGCTCCAGACTGTCTGCTATCGGGTCAGGTAAACCGCTTTCTCAACGGCCTCCCTCGAAAGAGTAGATCAACCTGTTTGAGTACTTTATTTCCCTCTAAGACTTCCTGGGAGTCCAATAACCTAGCTGTATTGACGAGACTGACCACAAGGCAGCTCTGTAAATAGTGGTTTTTTCAGGCAGAGGGACAGCGAAAGGGAAAACTCAATCGCGCGGAAAATGACACACAAGCGCAAGTATCTATGAGTAGGGAAAGAAGGGACTAGGAAGGAAACACCAACCGCGCACACGGCAATAAATTTATACACTTGGCGCGGCAGGGAAAGGGTCTAGGGAGCCTCTGAACAACTCCCTAGAGTAAAAAAGCAGCTTAGGAAACGATATTGCCGTAGCTCATCAGGCGCTGATAGCGCTTCTCCAGCAGCTCATCAATGGGGATGCTGCTCAGCTGGTCCAGCTGCTCGCTGAGACGGTCTTTGAGGTTATTGGCCATTGCATCCGGGTCACGGTGAGCGCCACCGAGAGGTTCGGGGATAGTTTCATCCACAATACCCAGCTCTTCCAACACGCTGGAAGTCACCCCCATCGCCTCAGCGGCCAAAGGCGCTTTCTCGACCGTTTTCCAGATAATGTTGGCGCAACCCTCAGGGGAAATCACAAAGTAGGTGGAGTATTGCAGCATGTTCAGCTGGTCCCCCACACCGATCGCCAGTGCACCACCGGATGAACCTTCACCAATCACGGTACAAATAATCGGCGTGCGCAGGCGGGACATCACTGCCAGGTTCTGGGCGATGGCTTCACTGATACCGCGCTCTTCACTGTCGATACCCGGATAGGCTCCCGGGGTGTCGATCAGGGTCAGCACCGGCATTTTAAAGCGCTCGGCCATTTCCATAACACGCAGGGCTTTGCGGTAACCCTCCGGCTTCGGCATACCAAAGTTGCGTGCAACCTTCTCGTTTACAGAGCGGCCTTTCTCTTCACCAATCACCGCTACCGGCTTGCCATTTAAGCGCGCGATACCGGCGATAATCGCCTTGTCATCACCAAAGTGACGGTCGCCGTGCAGCTCATCCCAATCGGTAAATAAACGCTCGATATAGTCCTTTGAATAGGGACGTTGCGGATGGCGGGCTACCTGTACGACCTGCCACGGGCTCAGGTCGGAGTAGATGGACTCGGTCAAAGTTCTACTCTTCTCCCGCAACCGGGTAACTTCATCGGCGATATTCAGCTCGTTGTCATCACCCACAAGCTGCAGCTCTTTTATCTTGCCTTCCAGCTCTGCAATGGGCTGCTCAAACTCGAGAAAATTAAAATTCATGAAATCTGCGCCTTTAACTCTTTTTGTTACCACCGGGCTATCACAGCGGCATAGCTTAACTGTACAGGACCAGCCAGTCGAGCCCGGTAGATTTTAACGCCGTTGTGCGTATTGAAGCGCCACCTGCTCACGTCCCAACAGTTCCCTGAGGGACTGGACCATCTGGTCGTTTGGTTCTACGTTCCACTGCGGCGGCAGTCGGTACAAGCCCCGGGCATCGTGGCGGGAAACCTCAAGGCTCACCCCGCACTGACCACCGGTATAGGGTTGCAGGCAAGCGGCCAGCCGCTTGGCCAGCCCCGGTGCCACACTGCCGCTATCCACTCGCAAACGCACCCCGGTCACCCGGCTCTGGCGCAGTTCATCAAGCGTGGAAACGCTGTTTACTGTCATCTTCAGCCCGCCACTGTAATCGTCAGTGGCAACCGGTCCATCCAATACCAGCAGAGCATCTTTGGCCAACTTATCCCTGTGTTCGCCAAAGGCTTCGCTGAACATGGCCGCCTCAATACGGCCACTGCGGTCATCCAGGGTAACAATAGCCATGGAATCACCGCGTTTAGTCTTCATTACCCGCATCGCCACAACCAGGCCCGCAACTTTTTGCGATTCCCGGCCGGGTTTCAAATCGGCGATTCGCGCCTTCACCAGGTGTTGTAACTCACCGGCATACTCGTCAATCGGGTGCCCAGTGAGATACAGACCCAGGGTATTCTTTTCGCCTTCCAGGCGCTCGCGGATACTCCAGCAGCGTGTGCGACGGAAATCCTCGTACACATCGCCTTCCGATGCCTGGGGCACCACTTCGCCAAACAGGTCCATCATGCCCGCATTGGCATTGGCCTTTTGCTGTTCCGCCGCTTTTACCGCTTCATCCAGCGCGTTAAACAGCACTGCACGGGAATAATCCAAACCGTCGGCACCATTGGTATCCGGGCCTATGCTGTCCAGTGCTCCGGAGCGCACCAGTGCCTCCAGTGCGCGCTTGTTCACCTTGCGTGGGTCAACCCGCGAGCAGAAGTCGAACAGGTCGGTAAAGGGACCGCCCTCTTCCCGCGCCGCAATAATATTTTCAATCGGACCTTCACCCAGGCCCTTAATCGCACCGAGACCGTAGATAATGCGATTGTCGATATCCACCGAGAACTGGAAGCTGCCCAGATTCACGTCCGGCGGCACCAGCACCAGCTCCATGGCTCGGCACTCTTCGATAAAGGTCACCACCTTATCGGTCTTATCCATATCCGAAGACATGGTCGCCGCCATAAACTGGGCGGGATAGTGCGCTTTCAGCCAAGCGGTTTGGTATGACACCAGTGCGTAAGCCGCAGAGTGCGACTTGTTAAAACCATAGCCTGCGAACTTCTCTACCAGGTCGAAGATCTTAATCGCAAGTTCGGGGTCAATTCCTTGCTCTTTTGCCCCATTTTCAAAAGTGGCCCTCTGTTTGGCCATTTCCTCCGGTTTCTTTTTACCCATCGCCCGGCGCAACAGGTCGGCGCCACCGAGGGTATAGCCCGCCAACTCCTGGGCGATCTGCATCACCTGTTCCTGGTAAACAATAACCCCGTAAGTGGGCTCCAGGATCGGTTGCAGTTTTTCATGCTGGTATTTGGCATCCGGGTAGGCCACCTGGGCGCGACCGTGCTTACGGTTAATAAAGTCATCAACCATGCCCGATTGCAGCGGACCCGGACGGAACAGGGCCACCAGGGCAATCATATCTTCCAGGTTGTCCGGCTGCAGGCGCTTGATCAGGTCCTTCATACCCCGGGATTCCAGCTGGAATACCGCCGTGGTCTCTGCCCGTTTGAGCATTTTGAAGGTTTCTTCATCGTCCAGCGGCAGCGCGGCAATATCCAGGGGCTCCTCACCCTCACGCGCGCGGGTCTCGTCCACCATGCGCTTGGCCCAGTCGATGATGGTCAGCGTTCGCAGGCCGAGGAAGTCGAACTTCACCAGACCCGCATCTTCCACATCGTTTTTATCGAACTGGGTTACCAGACCCGCGCCGGTCTCGTCACAGTAGAGCGGCGCAAAATCGGTGAGCTTGGTGGGGGCGATAACCACACCACCGGCGTGCTTGCCCACATTACGGGAGACCCCTTCGAGTTGCAGGGCCATCTCCCAGATTTCCTGGCCCTCATCGTCGTGGTCGAGGAATTCCCGCAGGATCTCTTCCTGGTCGAAAGCCTTTTGCAGGGTCATGCCCACATCGGGGGGAATCATTTTGGACAGCTTGTCGGCGAGGCCGTAAGACTTGCCCTGCACCCGCGCCACATCTCGCACCACCGCCTTCGCGGCCATGGTTCCGAAGGTAATAATCTGGCTCACCGCCTGGCGGCCATAGTTATCCGCAACGTAGCCAATTACCCGGTCGCGCTTCTCCATACAGAAGTCGATATCGAAGTCGGGCATCGACACCCGCTCCGGGTTCAGGAATCGTTCGAACAGCAGATCGTATTGCAGTGGGTCCAGATCGGTAATGTCCAGCGAGTAGGCCACAAGGGAACCGGCACCGGAACCCCGCCCCGGGCCCACCGGGATATCGTGGTCTTTGGCCCACTGGATAAAGTCCATTACGATCAGGAAGTAACCGGGGAATCCCATCTGGATAATGATATCCAGCTCAAAGCGCAGGCGGTCTTCGTAGATCTGGCGGCGCTCGGCATAGTCCGCAGCGGACTTGTCGAGGATGGTGGCGAGGCGCCGCTCCATACCTTCATAGGAGACCTTTTCGAAGAACTGGTCTTCGGTCATGCCCTCGGGAATCGGATATTCCGGCAGGAAGTATTTACCCAACTGGATCGGTGCAGAGCAGCGCTTGGCGATCTCCACAGTGTTTTCCAGGGCTTCGGGGATATCGCTAAACAGCTCCCACATCTCTTCCGGTGTGCGGAAATACTGCTGCGCGGAATAGCGGCGTTCGCGGCGAGGGTCATCGAGGGCGCGGCCTTCGTGGATACAAACGCGCACCTCGTGGGCCTCGAACTCGCTCTCGTCCATAAAGCGCACGTCATTAGTGGCTACCACTGGCAAGTTCAGGTTCTGGGCCAACTTCACCGCCGAGTGCAGGTAGTCCTCATCGCCGGCGCGACCGGTGCGCTGTAACTCCAGGTAGTAGCGGCCGGGAAATAACTCCGCCCACTCCCGTGCCAGCTCCTCTGCTTGGGCGCGGCGCCCCGCTACCAGGGCACGGCCCACATCGCCGTACTTGGCACCGGACAGCATCAGCACCCCTTCGCTGTACTCCTTAACCCATTCGCGCTTGATATAGGCGTTACCGTGGTACTGGCCTTCCATCCAGGCGCGGGAAATCAGCTCGGTAATATTGCGGTAGCCATCGGCGTTCATCGCATAGAGCGTGATCAGCGTGGGCTTGCCCTCGCCGCCTTCGCTGAGCCAAAAATCCGCTGCGGTAATCGGCTTGATACCGGAGCCCAAACAGGCCCGGTAGAATTTAATCTGCCCGTAGAGGTTGCACTGGTCGGTAATCGCCAGGGCTGGCATTTCCAGCTCCTGGGCGCGGGCGATGGCCGGCTTGATTCTTACCAGGCCATCGATCAGGGAAAATTCTGAGTGAATTCTTAGGTGGACAAAGGGTTGGGTCATAGTCGCATTTAGTTCCGGGCCCTGCGAGGCCCGGCCCCGACAAAGCGCTATCGATTGTTTACCAGATTCGGCCCATTTGCCGCGCGCGCTCGGTGCAGAGCTTTAACACTGCACGGCGCTCATCATTGTTCATGGAGCCCCAACGGCTGATTTCGTTACCACTGCGAAAACAGCCCTCGCACAGGTCCTGCTCATTCAGGGCACATACGGAGATACAGGGGGATTTCACCGGGCGCTCTTTCGGCTCCACGGTTTTTACCGGTTGTTCAGACATCTTTAGCCTCAAGCGGGACCAGTTCACTGGCGAAATGTTTGCCGTTGGCCGCATAGTGATCGCTGCTGGCTTTGAGCAGCTCGTAGGTGGCGGGATCGAGAGATTTTACTACCTTGCCGGGAGAGCCCAGCACCATAGAGTAATCGGGGATTTCTGTGCCCTCGGTCACCAGCGCATTGGCGCCAATGATACAGCACTTGCCGATTTTGGCCCGGTTTAAGATCACGGCATTGATACCAATCAGGCTGTAATCACCAATGTCACAGCCGTGCAGCATCACTTTATGGCCTACGGTGACACCGGTGCCGATGGTTAATGGCACACCCACATCGGCATGCAATACCGAGCCATCCTGTACGTTGCTGTATTCACCGATAGTGATCGGCGCACAGTCACCGCGCACCACTGCATTAAACCATACGGAGCTGTGCGCAAGCATACGCACATCTCCAATCACATGGGCACCGGGCGCAATATAGTGGCCCTCACCTTCCAGTTGTGGCTGTTTATCCCCCAATCTGTACAGCATTTGGCCTCCGGCTCGATATGATTATGAACCGCTTATTATCTCGCGCCAAAGAGGCCGTGGCTAGGGAGAGATGATTGCGCTTTTCCCAATATTACCCGCTAGAGCAGCTCGCCCTGCTGGACAAAGTTGGCACCCTCAAGAGTGAGCAAGCGCGCTTTCAAAGACAGGCCGCCGGCGTAGCCGGTAAGGCTGCCATTGGCTCCGATTACGCGGTGGCAGGGAATAACGATCGCAATCGGGTTCGCACCATTGGCCCGCGCCACCGCGCGAATAGCCCGTGGCTGGTCCAACCACTGGGCTTGCTGGCTGTAACTGCGGGTTTCGCCAAAGGGAATTTGCAACAGGGCATCCCAAACCCGGCGCTGAAATTCAGTACCCTTTGGCGCCAGTGGCAGATCAAAATTTTTGCGCTGGCCGGCGATATATTCCCGCAACTGCTGGGCGGCCAAATCCGTCAGCTCCGAGGCGCCCCGCTGCCAACCGGCTCCCAAACGCAATGGCCGTTCATCGTCATAAAACTGGAGTGCAACTATCCCCCGGGAGAAACCCTCTCCCTCCTGCTCGCAGGCCGCGATGGCAACATCACCCAATTTCGTGGTGTAACTCTCATAGACAATCATTTTTTCTCTCCAGATTTCAGGGACTGCCACAACAAAATGGCTCCATATGCCCGCCAGGGCCGCCACTGCTCTGCCCGCTCCAGGGCCTGCTTGGGTTTAGCCTTTTCACCATCACTGCCCAGGGCTTGCAGAATACCCAAATCCGACGCGGGGAAAGCATCCGGCATCGACAGGCCGCGCATAGCAATATAATGCGCCGTCCAATCGCCAATACCCGGCAGAGCTGTGGCCTGGCTGCACCAATCCTCCAGGGACTGATCGGCAAAACTCACACGGCCATCCAAAGTTGCGGCAACAAACTCCTGTAGGGTTTTCATCCGAGCCCGAGTCAAGCCCAGATCGGCAAAGTCCGCCTCAGCGAGACGCTCCGCCGTTGGGAATAAAAACCGTTCTCTGCCGGCATCATCCACAAAAGACTCCCCGTAGCGGGCCACTATACGTCCGGCAATAGTGGTCGCCGCCGCGACACTGATCTGCTGACCGAGAATCGCCCGCAGCGCATATTCGAATGGGTCCCAGGCACCGGGCAAGCGCAGGCCCGGATTCTTCGCCAACTGATCCGCCAGCAATGGATCTTCGTTTAATACCGTCTGGATCTCTTCAATATCCGCATCCAGATCAAACAGCCGGCGCAAGCGCTGGTTCAGTAGATATAACCCTGCCCCACCCTCCTGACCAAAAACTTCCACTACCAGGCGATTTCTTTCCGGATCATGGGAGACCTCCATCACGCCGCGACAAGCATCCAGTTCGAAACTGCGTGAATAGACCTCCCCCTCCACCTGTTCTACCCCGGCCAAAGCGCGGGTTCCCAAAAAAGCCAGGAGTTGTTGCCAATCTAGTGGCGGGCGGTAATCCAGGTACAGCCGAACCCGTGTGGCACTCGCCTTCTCAGCGCGCTCTGCATGCCCCTCCCTCCGCACCTCGGATGGAGTGCGTTGATAGATCTGTTTGAATACGCCGTTAAAGCGTCTCAAGCTGTTAAAACCGGATTCGTAGGCGATTTCAGCAATAGGCAGGTCCGTATCCCGCAGTAAACGAAAAGCAAACAGTGCCCGCTCAGTTTGCCAAACCGCTAAGGGGCTTACCCCCAGGTGCTCAGAGAACAGACGGCGCAAATAGCGGCTGCTGACCCCGAGCCGCTCTGCCAGTCGCTCCACAGATTGAGGCTCGCGCTCACTGCGCATCAGTTTTAAAGCGCGCTGCACGGTGGTCGAAACCAATCCCCAAGCTGGGCTGCCCGGCGCAGAATCGGGGCGACAGCGCAGACAGGGCCTAAAGCCCGCATTGGTCGCCTCCGCCGCAGTCTCAAAATAAGTAACATTGCGCTCCAGCGGTGGCCGAGCGGGACAGATCGGGCGGCAGAAAATGCCGGTTGTTTTCACTGCTGTATAGAAGCGCCCATCAAAGCGTCGGTCTCGGGCCAATCGCGCACTGGAGCAAACTGCTGCATCAATCTTCATAAGTCTCTCTCATTTCTGTCTACCAGTGTATGGATTGGACGGTATCGGAACTAGTCAAAAACGGAACTGACCATTTTGGGCTATAGACTTGGAGGTCAGGAAAGTGAGATCCAGAGGGGAAGGGGCCAATTGGGCTCTCTTTAATTATCTCTTTCAAGGAATGCCTAGGTTGAGAAGTCACATCTAAAAATTATTTTTAAGTAAAACTATACAATCGAGTTTTTATAAATTGCAGAGAGGTATTCCTTACATAGACTGAATAGCCTTGATATAGGTTTACCGCTTGGTAAAAAATTATTGACTAAATAAGCGATAATTTGTCGGATAAATTCTGTATAGCTTGTTTGCTCTTTTAAAAATTACAGCTTTCAGCAACTTAGAAAAGCTGCCTTTGCAAGTTGCTACTTCTATGAATCGGTCTGTAAGCCAGAAACACCATGAAGTGATTCAACAGCAATCTAGGTTTTCGAGCAGCCATGCCGCTACTTGGCTCAGCGCCAGCTTTATATACGGTAATCCCAGCCAGCAATAAAAAGGCACACAGATATATTTTTGATCAGTTTGACTGTTATTTTTCCAGAACGGCTTTAACAAGAAAAAATTTGTTGAAATACAATAAGTTACAAAGTGAACCCATATTTGGGGTAGTAGTCAAAGTGATCGCTTTTACTTTTGGTACGATTACCGTAAAAGCAAGAAACTATTCGATTAGAATAACACTTTTTAGCCAAGGCGTAAGATTGATTCCAGAATAGTAATGAGGATAATAGTGGCCAGAATAATCTCTATATAAATGTTAGACAAGATAATAAATAAAGACTAAGGATGGAATTGTGTTACAAATCCCAAAAAGAACAAAAAATCTCCTTGAGAAAAATCCAAACTATAACAGTTTTGTATTATCCAGCATTACGAATATTGGAGACTGGCTGAGCGATAACAAACCTGTTTTTTTTCCTGAATATACGGACCATGGCCTAGTTCACCTAAATGAAGTACTGCTAACGGCAGACAGTATTATAACTGATGAAAGCTGGGATCAGCTTTCATCGCAAGATGCTGCTGCATTGATTGTATCGGTGTTACTGCATGACTGTGCCTTGCACATTACAGAAGATGGGTTTTATTCATTAATAGCTGGAAAATTTCCGACTATTAAATCTAGATACCTAAAACAAGAAAAAGGTTGGCCGGCCCTTTGGGGTGAGTTTATGCAAGAGGCGAAAAGGTTTGATTCAAAAAAATTAATCTCTCTATTTGATGACGATAACCCTATCAAAGATATACCTAACAATAAAATAGATTTGAACGGAAGGGATAAGCTATTAATCGGTGAATTTATACGCAGACATCATGCGAGAATTGCTCATGAAATTGCATTTAACGGTGTCCCAGGCCTTGAAGAAAGAACTCTAAATCTAGCGCCCGAACCAGATAATAACTTTTTAGACCTGTGTGGATATATAGCTAGAAGCCACAACATGAGCTTGCGTTCAGCCGTAGATAATCTTGAAAAAAACAAGAAACAGGTGCATTTGAGTTGTCATGTCCCACTATTAATGTCTGTTCTCAGGATCTCAGACTATATACAAATTCACTCCCAGAGGGCGCCCAAAAAACTATTGGAGATTAAATCCCTTGTGAGCCCCATATCTCGGGGCGAATGGGAGAAACACCACTCTGTTGTTGAAATAAATAATGCTCACGATGACCCTGAGGCGATCTATATCGATGCAGAACCACCAAACGCTGTAACATATGAGGCTCTTGTAAATCTCTTTAGGGATATGCAGAGGGAGCTAGATTTATCGTGGTCCGTTCTAGGAGAGATTTATGGTCGATATGAAAACCTAAATGTACTTGGGATAACCATTCGCAGGATTAGGTCATCACTTGATAATTTAAATGAATTCATTGAGGCAAAGAACCCCGACTATATACCTAAAGTATTAGAATTCAAAACTGCAGATTCAGAAATGATGGAGCTTCTTATTACTCCGCTGTATGGCGATAAGCCAGAAATTGGCATCAGAGAGTTACTTCAGAATTCGATAGACGCATGCATAGAATTAGATGACCTGTTAATAAAAAGTAACTCATCTATTAAAAAAAATTCAAATCATGATGTTATCGTCACATTGATAGATAAATCTGAGGCTGGTGGAGAGTTAATCATTGAGGATTACGGTATCGGGATGACTCTCGATATTGTTGAAAACTATTTTTTAAATATTGGAGCATCCTTTAGAAATAGCGATCGTTGGAAGAAAGATCATGAAACTGACGGTCATTCAAATGTTTATCGTACTGGCAGATTTGGTATTGGTCTCTTAGCAGCCTATCTGCTTGGCGATGAGATGAAAGTTGAAACGAGACATATAAGCGAAGCCCCCCAAAAAGGGCTTGCTTTTACATGTAGGAAAGGAAGTGATTCAATTGTCGTTACCAACTTGGAGATGCATGTTGGAACAAAGATATCAATATCTATAAGTAACAATGTAAAGTCGGTGCTAGTCGGAAAGCCTAACGAGTGGGATTGGTTCTCACTATCCAACCCCAAAGTCATGAGAAAAATTGTGACAGATGATGGTGAAATTATTTTGGATCAATCAAAGCTTGTTCCCAATTCTGGTGAGCCCTTAGATGATGGAGCATGGAGCAGAATATTAACAGATGGCTACGATGACGTGATGTGGACCTACCAAAGGGTAGGAAAAAACCATCGATATCACGGAGAGTCGAGAAAACTAATCTGCAATGGAATAATAATCACTGACAATTTACAACTCGACAATCTTGGGATTTCATCAAAACTAGGAAGCATTGAGGCAAGAACCCCTTCACTTGTTGTTTTTGATCAAGATGGGCGCATGCCAATAAATTTGGAAAGATCTAATATTGTTGGAAAGACCCTTCCGTTTGGCGATGTACTAGCTCAAGATATTTCAGACTATTTAGCAAAGCAAATTATTGATTACTGTGGATCACTTAGTCGTGCTTTTTCAAAAACGTTTCTAGCCGAAATACTTAACCTGCCAATCAAAGGATTGAATGACTGGCGATATGGTAATTCAGAGAATGTATGTAAACTGATAGTTTCAAATAGTTCTCTGTTGCCCCTAGATTATGACTTGATCAAGCAACAAGGATTAAAAAGCATCTATATTGATGCGGCGAATCTAAGCGAAGGGAAAGGAGCCTGGAGTTCGAAGGAGTTCAATAAATTCTGTGAGAATTATCTTATTGTAGACAAAGTAACTGGATCTAAACAAAGTAGATCCTCGTGGGTCAGGACTTTCTTCGAGCTAAATCCTACAGGGTATATTTTCCAAAGCAGGATTAATCTTCTTCCTATTGTAGGAAGGCGGATACTAATTAAAAAATCAGATATTACGGATATAGTTGCTCCCGGCTATGTTCCGAAGACTTTCTGGAGAAAACTAACAATTGAGTGGGAAAACGATCACTGGAGCATGCTAGCAATAGGCAAAAATCCAAAATTTGATGCAGACATTGATAGTTTGGTAGAACAGCTTGACACATCAAATTCATTTGGCGCGATATTCTGTACTCTTGAATGGAAGGATGAAGAAGAAAATAACCATAAAGAATCTCCATTTTCGATTTCCTGGCTTAAAGAAAATAATCAGCAACCTCTATTGAAACCATAGCCAGCCAAAATAGCTGTTATTTGTGGCGGTCAGCTTCATCCATTTTCGTGATAATTGAAGGTTTAGCGCCACTAAATAACACCCTGTATTGAGAAACACAAATAGGACACTCATGAATCATGCCCAATTGAGTTAGCGGCTTATGCCTTTTGTTCGGTGGGTGTCTAAATCTGTTCTTACCAAAAGCTGGCAAAACAACCGCGATTTTTTGCGACGACTGAGCCAGTCGTTAGGTGATCATAAGGATACAACGTGAAATTCAATATTTATCTCATCAAAGAAAGGATTTTAGATTTTTCTGATGCAATATCTCCCAACTATCTTCAAGGGGAAGATGAATACATTACAGCTGATTTACGAGGGTTACCGTTTGAGGCTGTTGCGTATATTCAACGCAACAAAACATCAACACCAAATTGGGTCAGTACGTTTTCTGGGCACATCGAAAGTTCTATTCTTGAAGGAATAACTAATACCTCTTCATCAATTATGCTGATGCTGCGATCTAGTCAACGAATCTTCATTGTAACTTATGGGTACGCTTATCTCGCCTTAAAAAAAGACGTAATTGTTCCAGATTTTGGACTTAAAGTAGTATTAAATAGCGTTGAGAGTGATTCGCTTAAAGCGGTTGAAGCTAGAGGAATGGATGCTGTAGCGCGCCAACGAAAAACAGTAGTCGCAGCCTTAAGTAACATTGACAATATGGGGCTAGAGCATGATGAAGAAATGGTACTTATGGCTGGAGGAGTTCCGCAAGATAACGATCTAGCAAAAGCAATATTTGGCAGTGACTCTCTGAAAATATCAGTTAACTGTCAATTATCAGACTTATCTAGAAAATGTGCTCAATTATTGACCTTATATGGGGCAAACCATTACCAAAACCATTTTGGATTTATTGATAATATAGCTTCTGAGAGGGATGTTGATACTATAAATTCGCTAAAATCTGAACTAAGATCAACACTGAATTCAAACCCTATTGGGAACGAAATAAACTTGGCCCCATTTAAAATTGATGAATGGGACTCGGCTGAAAAATTCAGGCTTGTTTACAATAGGAGGAGAATGGATTTTGATCAGTTAGATATTGATGAGGTACAGAGGTTTTTATCAGTAAAAAATATTACAAACTTCTCACCTGAAGATATTAAAGTACGAGTTCTGGATGGAAATAATAACTCCGTTGCACCAGATAGGAGTCTCTATGAATATCTTGTTTCTGAGGTTTCTCATAATGGCATGTTATATATTGTTTGTTTAGGCAAGTGGTTTAAGATAAGTGAAGGGTTTAAAAGAGATATTGAAACTAAATTTAGCCAATTAGTTCCACCTCCAAATAACTTTTCGCTACCCAATATTCTCCCGAATGAGCACGAAGGGACTTATAACCAGAGGGTTGCCAGTAGCTGTGACAACTATGTCTGCTTAGACTCCGTCAACTATCATCCTGGCGGGAGAAGTAGCGTTGAGCCATGCGACATACTTACTAGAGACTTAAATTTTGTTTGTGTCAAACCAGGCAACAAATCTGCCACATTGAGTCATCTTTTTTCACAGGGAAAAGTATCCGCAGCATTATTGAGAGACCTACAAGAGTATAGGGAGTTTATAGTTGATAATATACCTGATGATTGGGGGGTACAGGAAACCGATATTTCCAAGCCTGAAACTATTTCATTCACGTTCGCCATAGCATCTCGACGGGAAGGAAATATGAGTGACTACTTGCCATTTTTTAGTAAATTGAATGCAGTTTTGACTCATAAAGAAATATCACGTATGGGGTATCAAGTGTTTATCTACAAAATTGAGCAATCAACACAAATAAGACACCCATGAATCATGGGTGAGGAAGAAATCGGCGGAGTAAAGATCTATACTCACCAGAGGAGCATCGAAGCACGAATATGCGGAGTATTTTGTCTATTTTTGGTGTGCAGAGCTTTCAGCACACAGGGCGAACAGGTATCGATCGGTGGGATTAAAAATGATTCAATTGAGTTGAGATGAAGGGTAAGAGAGAAACTTTTGGCAATCACACACGCCTTGGGCCCAGCGTTTATTCAATAAGTTACAGGCTTTCCGTACTGCTTCAACCGACCCTACCAATCCTTTAAATCGGCTTTCAAAATTTCGGTTGAGGTAAAGCCAGTGCTCAGGTGAAATACCGAGGCGCTCAAGTATAGGAGGGGTATTCTCAGCGATAGTGCCGCGCTTTCTGGGATCTAGATGCCGACCGCTCCAATCCACCAACTCCAAATAATGGCCCAGCTGAAAAGGTAAACCTTTTGGCAATTTAAGCGTTCATCTCCCACAAACGGCAGTAAACTTCTGGGTTGCTCAGCGGTGATTACAGAGCGAATACGCAGTTGAATAGAGATGTATCAGGCGTTTTGGCAATATTAGCGCGGATAGGGTTTAGGTCTACATAGGTCATGCAAGCGGCGAGGGCTTTTTCATCCAGTAAAGCCTGCGACTTAAATCGCCCCTCCCCAAAAGGGCCTGTACACTTGTCTTCAGCATTGGCTTTCCGAGCGATAGACTCGTTTAAACAGCGCATAAACCAACTGATATCTATTAAGCGCTCCCGCCATATAGCGGCGACTTCCTTTAGTTTTCCCAACTCACAGTGATCGAGGGTATCGCCTTTGAGATAGTGCGGAGCCAGAAAGGGAGCCCGAAACAGCTTCTCCCACGGGTAATTACCTCTACAAGCTGCTTTAAATATTCGCGAAATAGAAATACCAATGTATTTTGAGAGCCCTGAAATTAATTGGCGAAATTTTCGCCCCGAAAGCATTGCGGAGCTTGGCAACCAATTAACAATGATAGATTTCATCAATTTGCAAATGGGCGGGCAGATACACAAAAAAGTTTACATTACCTATTTTCTGGATACGAATAACTTTAGAGCACTACTTTACCATTGCACAATGATAAAGTAGCGCTTTACACTCAAGGAATGCAATTTAACCTGTCCGTTATTTCTATTGGTTCAACTTATCAGCAAAACATCGCTGCTACATCTGCTACTTCTTCTGCTTCACTTGCTACATCTACTACATCACCGACTATCCCCCCACCGTCTCCTCCATCTTCAAATATCTCATCTTTATTTCGGTTAGCTCGCTTTGTATTTATACCTCGAGGGAGTGTCCGAAAGGACATTCCCAATTGAATTTGAGCTTCATCCACATCCACAAGTGTTTGAGCGTCATCCAGAATAGGTTGATCGTCACCGGGTCTGGCGTCCCTGGCGTCGTAGTGATATTTCCCATTCTCTAATCTGATATCGACAACTGAACTTGGACCAACAGCTTCCAATAACTCTTCTGGTGTATCCGCCTCTCCATAAGCGCCAAAATTTGGAATGAGAGCATTAAATTCCTGTGCCCCCCCAAAAGCGCCATAATTTTGACCAACACCATTCAAAACCTCTCCCTCCCCATCTTGATCAATTTGCCCACGCACCAAGTGTGACCAGGCACCCCACGCGCCAAATCCGAAGATGGTTGCACCGACGGCTGAGCCCACGCCGATACCAATCTTTACTGCAGTTGAATGATGCCCAGAAGGATCTTGCTTCATGACAGGGTTCCCATCGGCATAGGTGTAAGGATTCATAACCAGGAAGCTATCTCGACTCACAAACCTCATCCGTTGCGCCGCGTAGTACCGGGCCCTCAGATAGAGCAAGCTCGATTCCGAGTCGGCATATTCTCCACAATAAGCAAATGGATTGTCAGCGATGCTACCACTCTGGGATGACCTGCAGTTGCCATATACGTCGTAGACATACTCGCTACTGATAGAACCTGAAGTATCGAAAGTCAGAAGAACATTTTGTCTATCGAGTAGATAAGACTGGAGTTCAGATGACGAGTCTTTCTTCAGCACACGAGCGAGTCGCGACGATGCTGATATTATGTAGCTGGCCTCTGAATCCCCCTGAACTTCATTGATGATGTTGGCATTGCTGGCGTTATCGTAATAATAGTGAATGATTTCCTCATCACCGGTTTGCTTGGTTGCACGCAACCCATTGGGATAATAGGTGTAGGTCGTGTTCTCGCCGTCACTTGAGGTGAATTGTGTGAGTTGATTCAAAGCATTGTATTGGTAGCTATTGCCATTTTCATCTTTAATCAGATTGTTGTTTTCGTCGTAGCTCAAAGCCTTATCTTGGGCGCCAGCCACGCTGATGGAATTTAGCCGGTTATCAGCATCGTAGGTGTAATTTGTCTCCGCACTTTCAGAAGAAGGCAGTGAGCGGGCGCAAGTTTTGATATTGGCTAGCGCATCATAGCTATAAGATACGGTTTCGAGTGGGTTGCCTTGTAGGTCTACAGATGATTCCCCAATAACTTGTCCAACATCATCATATACGAATGAAACATCGCGGTTGAGTGTACTCGAGCCCCCAGGATGCCGGTAGCTAATGGCGGTTACGAATGAGGTCGTTGCATCGTAGCTGTAGGTGAGGGTAATCGGCTCGTCTTCACCCGTACTGGTAGCGATGATTTGTTGGGGGCGCCCATAACCGTTATAGGTGTAAGCGAGCTTGACCCCATTTGAGTAGCTCACCGAGGCTATTTTCCCCACATTAGCTTTGTCCATATGCTGGGTGATATAGGTGATTCCCACGGAAACAGAGCCATCGTCCCGAGCGATTTTAGCGAGCCGGCCATAACTGTCGTAGGAATAGCTACACTGATGCCCGAGCGCATCAATGAATGAAGTCAGAAGGCCCGTATTGACATCGTAGTTCCACGAAACTGTTTTCCCGTCTGGATAACTTATTGAAGAAATATTGCCATCAAGCGTGTAGGTGTAGCTGAGCAGTGCATCGCTTTCCCCATTCACGAAGCGCTCGATGGAAGTGCGCTGCCCGACACCATCGTATTCATAATGAATTTCAATGCTCGAGCCATTCTCGGTGTACGAATGAGAAGAGACTCGCTTGTTTAGATCATAGGTGCTGTTTATCTGTGATCCATTAAACTGATTGATCTGAGTCCTATTTCCTACCGCATCATAAGTAAATTTTCGAGTTTGTTCCGTCAGTGTGGCTTCTTGTGTGAATTCCCCGAGTTCATTGTAACTACGATTTGACGACGCTTCTGTCTGAGACGTACCTTCAAGTGTACAAGTGCTCTGAAGCATATTCCCATTTAGATCTCGCGAGGCCACTAGTGTGCGCTTGAGATTTGCACCACCGAGACAATACTGGGTGGGGCTTTGGAGGATATTGTAGGATCTCGCTAGAGAAAACTGTTGAGGGGTCTGCTGATCCCCAATACTGGTCTGTACATTGAGTTGAAAAGCGTTCCACAAGCGTGTAGCGCAGGCGTACTGATTAGCATTGTGCCTATCGAACTTTTTAGCCGAAGCGACAAGTCTTTGTTTATATTCTTTTTTAGCTCTTTTCTTGAATTTACTAAGAAGTGGGCCGCCAGACTTCTCAGGACCGTAAGTCACTTCAGTTGATTTCAGCGAATTAAAAGAGCTTGCTTTCGTGCAAGCTACCGAGTCATATTCGTATCCCGATATATTGCCAAGGGCATCAGTCTTAGAGGCTAATTGGCTGCGTACGTTATAGGCGTATGTAACTTTTGATGCTTCGCCTAGAACACCCAATTGTACGCTGAGACGCCCAAGCTGATCATAAGTATTCGTCGTTAAGGTTCGCTCTGCCCCACCCTTCACAGGATAATCACTTTGCTGGATAAGTTGCCCAAACCCGTTGTAGTAGTACTTCTGTTCGTAACCGTTGGCATCGAGCTTTCGCATTATGTTATTGGTAAGATCGTAGCTCCATGTTGTGGTATTACCCATAGGGTCAGTGCGTATTACGGTTGCTTCAGCGAGGTCATAGTTATACGTAGTGATCGCACCCACGGCGTTGCTGGTTGAGATTGGGAAACCAGTACATAAATCGTAAACCTCATTAGAGGTGTTGCCAAAGAAATCGGTCGTGGCATGCGTCAATGTGTGTGCGGTAGAGTCAAGAATATTTTCAAAGGCCGTGTTGGTTTTTGCAATTCCAGAATGATCTGGCGCTGCTGAACCCCAGGTACGCGTGGAGGAACTGGGACGGCCAGCAGTGTCATACTCAACAGAGGTCACGAGTAATGGATTTAGTAAGCCATTCACTTCAGTCCCGCGGGTGAATGTGAGGATGTGCTTTTTATCATCTGAAAGTTTATTGTCCGTTCTAATAATCTCTGGTGTTTGACTAAGTACTCCTCTGGGTTTGTAGTCGTATACCTTAACGGAAGTGGGCATACCAAAACTGATATCGTATTCAACCTCTCCCTTTTTGACGAGCTGTAATTCACCCTCTATCAGTTCGTACTCTTCGATAGAGGCAATTTGACCATTGTCTGTGTAGCTGCGAATAATTTTAGCGGGTCTGGTGTCTTCTTGCTCGTTGTAGAAGGTACTTAGCTTTTCTGCAATCAGTTGATAATTCGGATCGAGCTGGTTGTAGGGGGGGAAGTCGCCGTCCGTTTCACCAACATAAGTGTACGCTATTTCTTGGATGCGCTCGCTTCCATCTGCTGTGAAGGTGGTAGACTTTAGAAGAAGGTGCAGATTGTTGTACTGATTAACGACCAACGTTTTGTTATTGTTGATCGTGGTGTAATACCTGTAATTATTGTCATTACTTTGAAATAAAGTATCTGATGTTGTAGATGCGACCTCATACGTAGGGTTCCCAAGATAATTATGGCCATCTGGACCACTTTGCTCAGGGTGATAATTATAGGTTGTGCTACGGGTTTCTTCTTCATAGGTGTTTATCACCTTGCTCACGACATCTTGTTGCTCTTGTTGTCCAGAACTATCTTTATAGTAGATTGTACTGTAGTCAAACGTCGAGCTGACTTTATTGGGGTAGTTGACGTTCGAGAGGAGCTTGCTATTTATAAGACCTCCGTTGTAAATAAAGTGCGTGGTCAAGCCCATAGGGTCAATGTAGGAAACCAGCGCGCCCTCAAGTAGCTGGTAAGAATAGGTGATCGGGTTAGGGTTGGCATCGGATCTTGGGTAAATTACATCGATGGAGTCACTACTGAGTGAAATCGATAGGTTTTGTCCGTATGCATCGGTAACACTGATAAGCTTCGCCTGTATAATGGAAGCATCGCTTGAATCATAGGTAAAAAGCAGATGGTTTCCATTTTTGTCGTCCCAACAGATCAATTTCCCCTGGGCATCGAAATACTGATGATGGCCGTCTAAAAAGGTCAGTAGGTATGCATAAGGAGTACTTGGGTCATAGGGCAAATTAGGGTATTGCCCTGGACTATACTGCGTCATTTCAAGATTTTTCTGGTAGTAATACTGCAAGCCAGAAGCACTTTCCGGACTCAAAACATAGGTTTGGTTACCGTTGAGAGTCAAGATTCCATCATTAATGTAACTTAACGAATAGGACCATCCTACAGGTAGACCAAACAATTGTTCATAGGAACCTACGGTCTCCTGCGCGTATGTGATCCCGAGATTCACATCCATCGAGAGAATCCCTTTTAGAGGTGGCGATGGAATCGTAACGCTGAGTAAACCAGTACGGGGATTGACTTGGGTAAGAAAATTCTTCGCATAATTTTTGGCGACAGAGGATGAGTTAGAGCCAGTGGAAGTGCTAGCGATATTCGTGGTACTAGAAAAGTTTGCCATCTGGTCGAAGTTTGACACGTGCTCACCTTATATAAATATAAAAGCTACGCAAACAGATTAACTGTGTCTTGTTATCTCCACACGCCTTATCCTACAACCTGACAGCTGCTCACATCGCCTTTAGAGCTACGCTCTTATGGCGCGCGAGCACAGGCTGGCTAATTGTTTGCATTGGTGTAAAAAGAGATGACGACTATGAGCCATCAATGAATTCCGAAAATATAATAATACTGTTTATGCACCTTCACGGTACCAAACAACGAGGTGTGCTGAGTGACTCTTGGCGTCGATCATAGACAGTCGTGAGTAGTATGCCTGTACGGAATTAAGGGTTTCATTCAGAAAATTGACGGCATTTTGATACATTGTGCTATATCCGTCTGAATCGTTGAAGGTTTCGTAATTCCAAGTCTGTGACAATGTGTCAACTGAGCCAGCGGGTGCCGCGTCGTCTGTGTAAATAATGACACTCCGGCAATTTCCGCCATGTTCGTTTGAACTTGCGATTTTTACCGAATCGCGACCATTCTGGCTTAAGCTATTAAGGCTATTTTGTACCTGCCCCCACAAAGTATCGCTGTCTGACTCACTATCTGCGTAGGATTTATAGATGTAAGTGTTTGTAGCCATGTTAGTTCCCATTAATGTTTGTGATATATACAGGCACAGGCCTGCCCATTTTTTAACAAAAAGCCTTCTTAATACTGCGGAAAATTTTTTAAGATAAAAGGTAATTTAAGTGCCAAATACTAAAGCCCTCCCGATCAGTTTTTGCTTATAGATACTGACAGAAACTTAAAAGTAATTGGCGCTTGAACAAACCTGTTAATTAAAAATACCACAGAAAAAAATATTTAAACCATAGGCGACCACTGAGAGAGCTTGGCCCTTCACTTCAAAACTTTTCTGAAATCGCCCATGGAGAATCTAGTAAACACTATTCTAAATTCAATGTCGATAGTCATGAAAACGCAAAGAAAATTTACATCCATTTAGTTGCAGCTTATAGCACTTAGATTTGAATTTTTCAGCCAAGATTGACACTTAAGTATTACCCCTCCCACAAGGAGAATGCCTCAAGGCATTTATCCTTGGACTACTAACGCCCTACAAAATATATATTGAATTTCAAAGAGTTTTAAAAAAGAAATGATCCACAACCACCAGGAATAAGCGCCTCAAGACCACCTCCACAAAACAGATAGATTGTAGTTTTTTTATAACCTAGTCACTCAAAGATATTTTTACTTAATAGTTGAATTTTTGTTAAATATAGATATACGGCCGGAGATAAGTATCTTGAGGCGTATATTAAATCTGCAATCGCGCCATAATGCCATCCACATTCCGCCAATCTGATATTCTTCACAAATACAAAGGGAATTTATATTCCTTACAATCCTGGAAATCACTTGGGAACAGATGTTCGGAAAATTCGCACAAACATGCATTTAGCTAAGTTAGAATTCTAATTCCCTCGTCCATCAAAAATGCCAAAACGAATTGCTACAATTGACATCCTACACTCCGTTTGTATTGTGCTAGAAAACATTAGCACAATACAAGCTCCATTCAGGCCGCAACTGAGCAACGCGTTAGTGCTATCAAAAGTCGAAAAATTTGCATTAGAAGGTAATGTAGCTCATGATCTTGTATCGTGAGAAAAAAACGGCAAAACCTCGATTATCACTATTTTTCCTGCATATAATCATAAAGAATGAAAATCCTTTAAATTTGCTAATATTCAAGAACGATATGAGCAGGATTTAACTGATGGAGAAGACTTGCTTGAACATCCATTGCCTATTATTGGCTTTGACCCCAAAAGACTGCCGAGAGGTAATTGTAGTTTTTGTCTAAATGCAGAAGATATTGAATGTGGATTTTTTTGATTGGCCGAAAAATGCAAAGCAAAGAACTCTTGTTCGCCACTACCGTGGCTGGGGCTGCTGATACGCATCCACTTCACAGCAACCCCGAAGCTTGACGCTGTAAGCCATGATAAGAAAGTGCCCACAATGTGGAAAGCAAGCGGTAAAAGTCAGAATGCTGTCTTTTTCAAACCGCATGCACTGTGAAAAGTGCTTCTTTCAGTACGAGTACACTTCGTTGTCAAAGTGGGTACTCGCATTTATAGGCGCCATTATTCCAGTGCTGGCTATTATATTGGGTTTGGCCAGTAAGAGTTGGGTTGTGTTCGGTATAGTACTTATCTTAGTACCGCTTCTGAGCGAGTTACTGTTTGCAAAGTACTGTGCTTTAAAGCCTGTAGGTGTACGAGCGTTAAGGGCAAAGTTACGTGGTAAAAGATGATAAAAAGTTTCTCAATTTCGTTCCGACCGCGAAAAGCGCGGCCTCCACAGGATAGCCTGCGCGTTACTTCAGCTACCCATTAGCAAAGCGTTGGACTTATTTGATGATTCACAATATATTTAAAGTAATGTTGCTGGCTATCCTCTTAGCAGAGATCTCCACTGCTACAGCTACTTCGATCGGTATTTGCACGCCTCATGTGGAGTATTTAGGAGAGCGAAATATTGAAGGCAGCTTTGTAATGGTTCTCACTATTGCGAAGAATGGCACATTGATTGATGCTAAACCAGAGGACATTAATCCTGAAGAATTACGCGCTTATGCAGAATGCTTGGCAAAGCATTCAAATTATTACCTATCTACATGGCTGCCAAATCCAAGTGAAGGGCTGCATAGAATTCCAGTTTTATTTAAAGTAGAGACGTAACTTTTTCTGATTCGTTTAGAGTACATCAGTCTAGCAAGCACAAGCAGTTATGTCCGGGTCGCTGCGATCTCATTTTTGCACAAAACGTAGCCAGTATTGGTCGCCACTGTTGTAGCCGTCATTTATCATAAATCAATAAAAGAGGATATATTTTGATAAAGCTCTCTGTAAGTATTGATGTTTCTAATATTAAACAAGCTGAGAATTTTTATATTGAAGCTCTTGGTTGTAAAAAACTAAGAGATCAAGGTGGAATGTCAGTGATTTCAGTAGAGAACTGTGATATTTATCTACAAGAGAATGAGGCTAGATCAGTAGCAGTCCCCACCGAGACAGTTGAGCGAAACTATTCTCGTCATTGGACCCCCGTTCATATTGACTTTCTAACGGAAAACGTAGATGAAATAGTTAAGCGAATTGTTAAACTAGGCGGAAAGCATGAAGGCGGAGAAAGAGGTGACTGGGGCACTATTGCATATTGCTCAGATCCTTTTGGTAATGGGTTTTGTGTAATTAATGAGTAAAACACATACAAAGCACATCAAAAGTCGCTCCACCACGTTGCGCCTGATGTCATTGACGCTCCGCCTTTTATATGGTTGCCAGCCTCCTATAGGAATTTTATGAAAAATATAGATTTAAAAGGAATTTTCGTCGGTGGATTTCTTGGGCTACTCGGTGTTTTCGTTATCACCGTAATCTCGACATTTATTAAAATTATGCTGTTTGGCTCCCAACCATACAATGCTCCATACACTACCGAAGAGCTTGTCATTTTGGTTTTTACATGTACCTTTAGCTATATCTGGTCAGGCTTTATAATCTCCAAAATATCCCGAAAAGGCAAATTGCTTAATCCGATTATCGTCTCTTTAATAATATTAGTATTAGCTCTCTTTCCTGCTCGTGAAGTACCGTTTTGGTATATTTTACTATCTGGTTTTCTAGCGCCACCACTTTTCTACTATGGTGCTAATTTCCATCTTAGAAGGCTAGCCAGGTGCTCAAGCAAAGAGGTCGTAAACGGCGCTGCTTAGCTTGGCGTTGGGCCTGCAGCCTTACACGGGACGACCAACGCTCCAGCTGCTCCTGTTGTGGTCATTATGCTCTGTTCAGCTCTCTAACATCAGTAAATAATAAAAAGGAATCAACGAATGATTGAAAGTGCCCAAATAATTCAGCCTGTAATTGCCTTGATAGCTTGGTCAATGGTTATGTGGGTGTGGATGTACGCAACACGATTACCTGCTGTAAAGAAAGCTAAATTAAAGCTTGATCCGAATGCTCCTCGCGGAGAGCAAATGTCAACCCTGCCTCCCCATGTTCGTTGGAAAGCTGATAATTATAATCACCTCATGGAGCAACCAACTATTTTCTATGCTTTGGCAATATCACTTGCAGTCCTTGGCGCAGGAGATAGCATAAATTTTATTCTGGCATGGACATATGTCGGCATTCGAGTAATTCATAGTATTGTGCAAGCAACTTTCAACAAAATTGAAATCAGGTTTTTAATATTTGCTCTATCAAACATTCCATTATTAGCCTTAACAGTGAGCGCTGTGCGAACCACATTTATGCAATAAAACCAGTGGGCATAACAAAACGTCGGCGTTCGGCAGCAAACTGCCAGGGACGCCTACGGCGCCCCACAACTTCGTGTTGGCACAATATATGAAAGCACATATACCTTATGAAGAAAGATCTGGAAGAAAACCGGATTTTGTAGTCAAGTACAAGATAGACTTATCTGAAGAGAATAAAAATGCCAAGCCGGGACAAGGAATGAGAGTGGATTTTCTTTATGACGGGGATGATCCTCAAGTTGAAGGTATACACATGATCTGGCCAGAGATTCTTGATGAAGATGGCAGAGTCATAAGAGATACTACTCCGGGCAATATTCCCAATGAAGGCTTTGCCAATATGTGGATATTAAATGAAGAGCGCCGTGAGTATCACCATAAAAGGCTTAAGATTGGTACAAAAGGGACTTGGTGGCGCGGTGGTCGCATTGCTAATGTCACGGTAGTTCAGATCAATGCTGTTAAATAGTACTTACAAATTGTGGCACAATCGCCCACAAAGGATACAGACTGGACTCGCTACACGTCGTTCCACTAGCCTATCGTATAAGGCGTTAATAGTTATGAAAACTATCGCAGCATTTTTTTGTTTGCTATCTCTTCTTACGCCTTATCATATCAGACACTTTCAACAGCGGTCAGATCTCTATTAGAATCAGGGAGTACAGATAGCTTCGTTCACGTCGGAAACAGCACACAGTCAGAATTCAATAAGCGGCGAAGTATTGCTTCGTCATGCGCCCTCAACATTCTAGAAGGTGATGCCAAACAACCAATAGGTGATGGTAGCGCTAGCAATCATGCTCTCATTACCTGCCCTGGCTTTAGAGCTCTCGGCATTCGTTTAAAACCTGAAGAGTCCGGCAAATACCATATATTGGGTTACTGGTCCTAGTAAGCTTTTAACAAGTTGCTGAATCCCACCACCTATACTCCGTTCGCTTTGTGCTGTACGCTACGCTAGCACAAAGCGGCTCCATTCCGCCGGCACCTATGCAAGGCGTTATGTGTAAGGAAGAATTGTGGATGTAACTACACTGAGGAAAAAACAGGATAAGTTTTTTCAGTCAGGTAAAAGCAACAAGGCTGAATACAATGAGCTTTCATCGATTCACCAGAGGATATCTGAAATATCATCGAAGGCTGAAATGAGCCCAGAGGAAGCTGAAAAGATAGGTAAACTATTGCAATCTAGCTCAAGTATTCTATTAAAAGATGCTATCGATACAAATACCACCTTTACTCAAAAGTTAACAAAACGAAGCAGTCAAAGACTCAAACAATGTATCACTATATTACTTATATCTATATTTATTAGTATATCAATTATAATTATTAAAGGGCTTTAAACACATAACAAGTTTAGGGAAAGGGCTGGCAAGCCTGCCACCTAATTTTTTTACGATTAGGTGCCAACTTCATCAGCCCATGTTCACGACATTATGCGCCATTAAACATAGAGTATTAATTGAAAAATGAGTAAAGATCAACCAAATAATCCGCTACACGGTATTACTCTTGAGAAAGTTGTTACACGTTTGCAAGAACATTATGGCTGGGATGGTTTGGCAGATAGGATCAATATCAATTGCTTTAAGAGCGACCCATCAATTAAGTCTTCGCTCAAGTTTTTACGCAAAACCCAGTGGGCACGAGATAAAGTCGAAGATCTGTATATTTCAACTTTTGAAAATAACTCTCCATGGGCTAATCGTAAATAAGCACTATTTGGCAACCACATAGATGTCGCTGTGATTAGGCAGGGACAGGCGCATAAATCGGGTAGCCGGTAGTTTTAGCTACCGGCCCCTACACTACTCATCGTGCGGATCAGCATGAGACGACACTCTATCCATAATAAACCTCTACCCAACAATACTGTCGAGCAGTTCTTCATTTGAGTTGAGTGTCATGGCAGTGCGATACCTCAATTTTCCCGACTGAAAACATATCAGTAGGCAGCCCTGTCTTTTAACTCGTAGATTTTGGGTTCAGGCCCTCACTCGGTCCAAGATATTAATCGCTATTAGACCATCGCCTGACTTCTACTCAATTAGCTTGGTCATTACTGACCGAGGCGCTATTATGTGCACCACTTTTACCCCTGTGATGGTGGCTAGGGGATTGGGCCTATTTATGAGCCAGCAGCCACGCTGACAGCTTCACGGTAGCAAGTTAAACAGATCTCCCCAGATAAGAATGGGAAATTCCACTACACAACTGCATCATTTACTCTTCCAATGAGATCTCATAACTTCAGTGTCTTTGGCAGCCCCGCCCCCAGGCTAAACCTTATAGGATGCTCCTGCTCTTCAGCTCGTATCTTGCTAGCGGCTTTCTCCCCACAAAACCTCAGGTGTTGCAGTTGCCATTCGCTACTAGTTAGCATTTAATAGAACCCATTAAATGGTGATCCTCCTACAGGAGACGTTCACACGCCCATGCTAGGCGTACCAAGTTGCTGCATCCAACAGCCTACACTCCGCTCGCTTTGCGCTATACGCTACACTAGCCGAAGCGACTCCATTCCGGCGGCAGTTGAGTAAGGCGTTAAAAGCTTCGTTCGTGTTTAAAAGGTATGTGATATTCTAAAGGGCAAAAAAACTGTATGATTGACATGTAGGAAAAAGAATTAATGACGGTAGAGAACTAATGAAAAATATCATCTCCATACTTGAAGCGAAAGACCTGGATGAACTAAAGGCTTTAGGTTCTTATAAAGAAATAAGAGATTCTCTACAATCAAAGATAGATATAAATTTAAAAGTTAATGGGTGGGTAGCATTAGATAAAAGAATTAGGTCCCTCAAGTCTTTAGCTTCAAATAATAAAGAAAAACTGATAGAAATTAGTGAATCTAGTAATTTCGAGAATGCAAAAGCATCTGTTAATGAACTGCTTGGTTTCAAGATCACAGCTAAAAGCAAGGACGATTTTAAGAAAAAGATCTCAAAGTTAATTGATGCCTTTTACCAAGGTGAATTTGACCCTTACGTTCGTTTTGAAGAAACTAAGATAAGAAACTTTAAAAGTAGTTCAAGATTAGAAGGCCTAGAATTAGAAGAGCCTGACGAATCAGTAACCTTAGAGTCAATATTGTCAAAATATAGGGAGTAAGAAGAATATTTATGGATAAATACGATGCAACTAACGACCACTATTGCTATCAAGGGACCTCTGTACTCAAGAATAAACTCAATATTCAGGATATGGATAAGCTTGAACAAGCTGAAAGAGAAATATCAGCGCTAACTGTCAAGAGAGTTGGATTTCGACCACCTCCCTACAATCTGGATTATATGAAGCTTCTTCATCGCCTATTATTTATCGATCTATATGATTGGGCTGGTGAGCTTCGAAATGTCGATATATCTAAAGGCGGTACGCGTTTCTGCAATTGTGGCAGAATGAGAGCGGAATCTCAAAAGTTGTTCAACCAAATAGAAAATCAAAATTGGTTGAGAGGGCTTTCAAAAGAACAATTCTGTGCAAAACTAGCTGAATTCTACTGTGAGTTTAATATGATCCATCCATTTAGAGAAGGTAATGGTCGGGTCCAGAGGCTATTGTTTGAGCACCTGGCATTGCATGCAGGTTTTGAGCTTGATTGGAATGATGTTAGCAGGACAGAATGGATTCAAGCCAATATTGATGGAGTCAACGTAAATTACGCTCCTATGGAAAAGATTTTTTTACGAATTGTTTCTTTCGCTCAATGACGCTTTTAAATCGGGTGGCCGGTAGTTTCTAGCTACCGGCCCCTACACCACCTATCGTGCGGGTCAGAGATGGGCAGCTCCCAATCAGCAATGAATCTCTACTCAACAATACTGTCGAGCAGCTCTTCATTTGAGTTGGAATAATCTTGAGTGCCCACAAATTGGGCACCTAGGACACATTGATAGGTCGGCCCAACACTAATCCAGTGAATACATCCAGCAAGTAGGGGTCGCGAGCAAAGGCATCCTATATCAAAACCGCTACCACACCATGGCTTTGACATGGATGCTTTGGGAAATCCTTAGCCACAGTGGGGCTATCAACGATCTCCTCTTCCAAGTGCCCGCTCCTTTTGTACACGTATATATATTTCTTCACGGTGAACAGGCAGGGATTTGGGAGCAAGTATGCCTATCTTCACTTGATTACCTTTAACTTCCAGTACGGTAATTGAGACATTTGCTCCAATCCTTAAGTTTTGACCCGTCCGGCGCTTTAAGATCAACATTTTTGTTTCCTCTAAGACTCAAACCATTTGTAGGCCACCCTTAATGGAAGGCTTTGTAAGTAATTTTTTGAGGAAATATGAGGTGGTGCACGAGAACGGTAGGCATAGAAGAAGAAAAGGCGGGCACTACGCTCCCAGAGCTTGGAGAACCTCTCCAAACTGCTCAATATACTCCAGTTTATTGAAGACGAGCGGGTTTCTAGCGTATGATCCATATAGCCAGTGCGTCCTGAGTATTTTTTTTTTAATTTATTTTTTATAAATAAAAAAAATAAATAAATACGTGCTATCCAGGAGATGGAGGTCGGCCCTCCGTTATCGCTTTGCAGGAAGTGGTAACAAACCGCCTCAAGGTGATCGGAGTAAAGAGCTTTGGTTAGAAGCGCTTGAGGAAAAGGCGTACGAGATACGTCAGGTATGTTGTGTAGAGACGAATGCAAATGAACCGCTGATGAGGTGTCGAAAGCGGATTACCAAGATGATGTCAAAACCCGTGCACTGGCTAAGTGCGGGGATAAGCTTGGAGGTTACCTGTTTACCGACCAAGTGACATCCGGCATAAAGGCGGCGTGAACACACAACAGGCTTTTGGGTGGAACAGGAGAACCTGTCGTCCAGGTGTTAAGGAAGAGCGTCAAGTAGAGGCCCTACAAGACGTTGAGTACCAAGACTGGGCACAGGGGCGGAACAACCCGTAGTAGTGGAGAAGTGACTGTAATGGTCGTGGAGCGAAGGGGTTGTCGTATTCGGCGACTAACCGTGTAATCAACCCAGAGGGGGAGGAATTAACGATTAGCGCAAAGCCATTCAATATTCCCAAACGGGCGGTTTGGGAAGCGTGGAAGCAGATCAAGGCCAATGGAGGCGGTGCGGGGATTGACGGGATAACGATAGAGCAGTACGAATCGAATCTCGCCAGAAACCTGTACAAGCTGTGGAATAGAATGTCATCTGGCAGCTATTTTCCATCAGCCGTCAAACGAGTGGATATTCCGAAGCTCGATGGCAGCCTGCGACCACTGGGTATTCCCACAATCGAAGATCGCATTGCACAAATGGTGGCTAAGCAACTGCTGGAACCAGAATTGGAGAAGGTCTTTCACCCTGACTCCTACGGTTATCGACCAGGTAAGTCTGCTATAGACGCAGTGCGCCGAACTCGACAACGATGCTGGGATAGAATCTGGGTGGTTGATTTAGACATCAAAGGTTTCTTTGACAATATTAATCACGAACTCCTACTGAAGGCATTAGATAAACATAATGATCATCGGTGGGTCAGACTCTATGTGCAGCGCTGGTTGACGGCTCCGGTACAGCATCAGGATGGACAGTTTGAAGAGCGAACACAAGGCACTCCACAAGGGGGCGTAATCAGCCCACTGTTGGCGAACTTGTTTTTGCACTACGCGCTGGACGTCTGGATGGTAAGAACGCACAAAGAAATTCCTTTTGAGCGTTACGCTGATGATGCGGTTTACCATTGTCGTAATCCCCGGGAAGCAGATCGCTTACTGGCAGCGCTGAAGGCACGCCTGACTTCCTGCGGGCTTGAAGCTCATCCAGAGAAAACCCGCAAGGTTTATTGCAAGAACAGCAACCGCAAAGACAACCACCCTGTGATTCATTTTGACTTTCTGGGTTATCGATTTGGTCCCAGGAAAGCAAAGAATCGCCATGGACAAACCTTCACCGCCTTTGGTCCATCAATGAGCCCTAAAGCTTTCAAGAGGATCAAGGATAAGGTTAGGCAGTGGCGTGTGATTAACTGGGTGGATCGATCACTATCTGAAATGGCAAAGGTACTTAATCCCGCAATACAGGGTTGGCTGAACTATTATGGTCACTTTGGGCGGAGATATGGTGTTTATCGGCTACAGAAGTATCTTGATCAAACGCTGATGCGTTGGGCTAGGAAGAAGTTTAAGCATCTGAAGCGAAGCTGTTTCAAGAGTTGGGCCTTTATTGGTAAGGTTCGTCAACAAATGCGCGGCTTGTTTGCACACTGGAGAATGGGAAGATTGAAAATGTGCTGAATACGAAGAGCCGTATGAATTGAGAGGTTCACGTACGGTTCTGTGAGAGGTCGAAGGGGAAGTTCCTTTGGTCTACTCGACTTTTGATAGTCTGCTTATCAATTTGGTTAGCTGGCCCCTGGTGTTCGAGCACCTTGGGTCAGCGCCTTTTACTTGCTTTTACGTCACAATACCGCTCTCCTTTGATAGGCTGACTTTTAGAAAATTATTGACTTGGTTAAATTTCTTTGGTAGTTGGCATTTTAAAAGGCGGATCAATGCCGACCAAAATACTAATAATCATCCATCGATTTTACGCAGCTTTGACACTAAAACAAACTTAATAAAATCCAATAAGATTATTTTTGTGCCTATATTTTTTAACTTTACGCTTTGAATAATCTGAGTTATTTACAAAATAAACCTTTTATCCTGGTGCTTTTATTAAGCTCACTCGAAAGAACTCAGAAGAATAGATCTTCAATATTGCCACTTATCACAGGTCCCCTTCTGCCTACAGCCAAAATTGCTTTAATATATTGCAGAAGATTTTGGGCAACCATCCTATTAGGAATAGTAATGGCGTTATTTTTATAACGATTTAGGGATTGGAATTTTTGATGCGACACCCCTAAAAATTCAATTCACTCAAGGGGTGAAACTATAAATCCTAAAGGTTCGTAGAGTATCTCAGAAAGTGAAGTTCAATCGAAATATACATGTATCGAACCCCTTAGTCGTGCTTTAATAGCCAATATACAAAACAGGGAAAGATAATCCGTACTTTCACCTCCGTGCTTGATACTAAGAAATTAATATCACCACTACAGCGCCTGCTGAAGAGCCCTCTCCGTGCCACGATTGAATTCGCTAGGGGTGAGATTGCGGAGTAATTGAGGTGTAGCACAACAGTTAGCGACTAGCGTTTTTATCACTTGAGCACACCAACTCTGGTGCCGCTCATCCAGGTGCGGCGAGCCGATATAAATTCCTATGGAATCTCTGGCTTGTCTGTGTAGGGTACGCCTGTCCACTGCTAGCTTCCATTACTACCGCCAAGTGTGTTGGTTAATGTGGGAATTAGGCTGCAATTGATCCTTTGTTTGGTCTAGAATTTGCTCCAAAGGTGGGGCCCTACCTATCCCCTCGCGATGGGGGCGTTAAGATCAAGTTCGGATGAGAGCAACCATACAGGCTTGCGAGGACATGCACTACTTTAACAAACCGGTAAGCCCCCAAAGAAAAGCCCATCACTGGCAAGTTGCCTTAGTTATTAGCCCGCACTAATTGGAACATCATATTTTATGAGCAAGAAGGTATTTGGAATTAATGAATTTATTATCCTCACCACCCTACTGGCAATGCTTGGCTTGCTGGCTATCCGGTTTTTGAATCCTGAGATGCTAAATCTGTCCATTTTCAATACTCGGGCAGGCTCCTTTTTACTTGGCTGCGCATTTTGTTATTTCACTCTAAATGAGTTCAAGACAGCCATAGCCAAAGATGAGTGGGGCCCAAATAGAATTGCAGGAATTATTCGTGTCCCCCTATATTTCGCTGCAGCTTTATTCCTATTTTACTTGACCGCAAGCGGGGGGAATTAATGGGTAGCGAGAGAATTCCTAAAAGAAATAAGAGCCCCTATAACTGGTGGGTCGCAACAATTATAGAGAGGTTTCTATTTGATGATGAGGAACTTGACAATATGCGCCAGCGCTGCCGGGCATTCTCACATGTTGTGATATTAAATCGTTCTTAATCTCTACAGATTTCTATTGAAGTATCTCTACTATGCTTAGTCCGAAACTCTCGTGGAGATTGCCCAGTCCATTTTTTAAAGCTTCTGGAAAAACTACTGGTATCACCGAATCCCAGTTTGTAGGCGATTGACGTGATCGGGGTATCGCTTTGCTTAAGATACTGCACAGCCTGATGCTGGCGTATTTCATCTAGCACAGTCTGATAACTGGAACCTCTTTCTTTTAGTTTTCTATGCAAACCGCGACAACTAATACCAAGCTCCTTGGCCACGACCTCTTGTGAAAAATTACCTGAAGCCATCAGATCAACAAGCACCCTACTGGTCATGCTAACTATGTCATTCTTCTGCAAACGCTCCAAATAACCAATTAGGGCTTGCTCGTTAACTCTGACCAACTCATCGTTTCCCGAAGAGAGCTTTCGATCAACAAACTCTTGTTTAAACCTAATCTCACAAATGTCTGATGAAAAGTTAATTGGGCACTTATACATCAATTGATGCCGCTCAAGGGTAGCAGGTCTAGGCCTCTCCAGATTAATTGAAATCAAATGATGATGCACATCGGGGCATATCTTTCTTATGGACTTTATTAGCAAGGCCATAAAAGCATCTATAGCATGAATACTTGGATCATATGAAAAATTATCAACTTTTTCCCAAGAGACTACTACTTGTTTCTGTTCATCATGAACATTGATTCGCATAGCGGTGGTAACCACTTCTGAGAATCGAGCAGACCTCAGTAAGCTCTCCCTGATGGAGCTACTGGCCAAGTGGGCATAGCTTAGAGCATGAAGGTTTGTATGATTAACATACTTAGTGACTTGCAGGCCGATACAATCATCACCTGATATGGATTCAGCGAGCCCCCATAGTTTTTTCATATTCTCTAAAGGAATTCTCTGATTCGCATCCTCTATGCACTTAGGGTCAATTTCTGCACGCTGCAAAATTTCTTGGGTAGAACAGAATGGTTTTAGGGCCTCAATAATAGGTAATACCCAAGTTGCAATGGTCGTGTGTTCATACTCAGCCATCTACAAGTGTGTCCTAATTGGTCAAGAGATTGGCTTTATTTGCAAAGAAACCTAAAAGCCAAATGATTAGCATCTAATCAATCACTTCCTTATTTACCAAGATTATCCTAACGATCCTGACATGTTAAGAGGATCTAGTCATCTAAAAGATAGCCAACCGACGTTGGCAATTGGAAATATGAAAAATCCCATAAAAAGAATAGCATGTCTGGTAGGGGTTACATTATCCATCACTCACCTAGGTGTTGGTGCTAGTGAGCCCACTCAGGTTTTCTGGGGAGATATGCACCTTCATACTTCCTACTCGTTCGATGCCTTCTTAAGCCAAAATTATTCGGCAACTCCGGACACCGCTTATCGGTGGGCCAAGGGGCAGCCGGTTATTCACCCCTACACTCATGCAAAAGTACGTATAGACACCCCGTTGGATTTTCTCGTGGTTTCAGATCACGCTGAAGGGCTGGGAGTTATGAGGGCAGTGGTGAATCAAACAGATGAGCTCGACAGCGATATGTCCTTATACCAGTCAATGATGCGCTGGTTTGCCAAGCAGCATATTAGATATAAAGTCTCAATAAATGAAGGTATGGATATTTTCAATGAGTTACTGCCCAAAAAGGCGCTAGACACAGTAGCTCCCGCTGACCCTGTCCAGGACCCAGCTAACACGCCCCCTGAGCCCGTTCTTGGAGATCTGGATAAGACCCGGACAAGCGCGTGGAGCGCAATAGTCGATGCCGCAGAGCGCCATAATAACCCGGGCACTTTTACCAGTTTTATTGGCTGGGAATGGAGCTCAACACCAACCGGGGCCAACTTACACCGGGTGGTAGTCTCTCCTGATGGGGCGGAAAAAGCTAAGCAGTATCTTCCTTTTGGGTCTGATCAGAGCCAGTACCCAGAAGATTTGTGGCAGTGGTTAGATGAGACATCCAAACGAACTGGCAGTGAATTCATTGCGATCCCCCACAATTCCAATGTGTCCAAAGGTTATATGTTTGCAGAAACCACTCTGCGTGGTGAGCCAATTGATACACAATATGCGCGTACACGCATGCGCTGGGAGCCCCTGGTTGAAATAACACAAATTAAGGGGGACTCAGAAACCCATTCAACGCTTTCCCCGGACGATCCTTTCGCAGACTTTGAGAATTATCCATTCTACCTACAAGCTGACCCGGAGTCGTACCGTGTCGCTAAAGGTGATTTCGTCCGATCCGCCTTACGGTCAGGGCTGGAAATACAGGGGAAAATTGGTGTAAACCCCTATAAGCTGGGGTTTGTAGGGTCCACAGATTCACATACGGGTATGTCAACTGCTGAGGAGAACAACTTTTGGGGCAAGTTTGCCCATGACTCAGTACCCAGCAGCAAGCGAACTAACACTGTCATTGGCGGAACCAAGGCTACAGGTTGGAACATGTCCGCTTCCGGACTCGCCGCCGCTTGGGCAGAAGAAAATACCAGAGAAAGCCTTTTCGCCGCATTTAAGCGCCGTGAAGTATACGCCACTACAGGCCCTAGAATTCAGGTGCGCGTCTTTGCAGGCTGGAATTTTCCGAAACACGCTATCGATGCTGAGAATATTGCTGAACTAGGTTATTCCCATGGAGTACCTATGGGGGGTGATTTAGTGAAACCACAAGGAACTGACCAACCAATTCAGCTACTTATACGCGCGACAAAAGATCCTAAAGGAGCAAATCTGGATCGAGTTCAGGTGGTTAAATCTTGGCTGGACTCAACAGGAAAGAGCCAAGAAAAAATATTTAATGTTGCCTGGTCTGGCGAACGCACGCTTAATAACCAAGGCCAGCTAAGGCCTGTGGGGGATACGGTAAATCGAGAAACGGGGCAATACACTAACAACATTGGCTCCATAGAGTTATCAACCCTATGGCAAGATCCAAAGTTTAATATGCACGAAAGAGCCTTTTACTATGTTCGGGTATTGCAAATCCCTACCCCACGCCATTCACTCTACGATGCAATAGCTACAAAAGAAATCAATAATGGAAATATTCAGGTACCGCCTGAAGGACCCGCCGTTATCCAGGAGCGCGCTTATACATCCCCAATTTGGTATACCCCCTAAGACTGGCAGGAACCTCGACACCAAAGCAAGTAAATAGCATATCTAAAAAAGTCGCTTACATACTGACATCAATACTCTCTGCAGGTTTCAATGGAGGAAGCTTCATGCAGCGGAAATTAGAGATTCTGAAGAGGGAGCCTCTGGTACACTTTTCTATTATCGCTTTATTGCTGTTCGTTTTCGCAGAGTTGTTAATAGAGGAAAATGAAACTAACTATGAAGATACCTTGCTTATCAGCGAGGACATACTAATTGAGCACCTCCAATTCCAGAAAAAAACATTTAACCAGAGTTTTGCACGACGTTATTGGGAGGGCTTGACCCAGCCAGAAAAGTCCAACCTCATTAATGATTACATTAAAGAAGAAGTACTTTACCGTGAAGCCCTTAATCTAGGCCTGCAGAAGCATGATCAGATTATACGACGACGCCTTATTCAAAAGCTTGACTATGTAAATGGTGGCTTTTCCAGTAACACTGATATTAGTGAAGAAGACTTGGAAAACTACTTCCAGCTTTATCGCGAGAAATATCGAATTGAAGCATCTATTACCTTCACTCATGTTTTCTTTGATTTTAGACGTCACTCTAAAGAAAAATTAGAGAAGACTGTTAAGCAGAGCTTGAACCATTTAATAAAGCAGTCTGTTCCATTCGAGGAATCCGCCTTCTACGGAGACAGATTTATCTTTCATCGGAATTATGCAGATCGCACTCCCCATCTAGTGGCCAGCCACTTCGGCGATGATTTGGCAGAACGTATCTTTCAACTACCATTGAACACCTGGTCCGGTCCATTTAAATCTCCATATGGTCTACATCTAATTTTGGTTAGTGAAAACAAAACAAGCCGCTTACCCAATTTTAGAGAAACTGCCCCCTTAGTACTTGAAGATTATCGACGAAACAAAATGGAGGAAAACAGACAACTTAGAATACAAGAGCTGTTGGCAGGCTACAGAATAGAGAGGGATGCCTCGATACCATATGTACCTGTGGATATCACCTATGCCAACTAAAACTCCCTACAAGATTATCAAAGCCCTTCTATTCTTATTGTTACTTACAACAACTAGCAATTTTAGTTTCGCTCATGACGGAAGACCGATATACATTGATTTAAAAGAAGTCACGGAAAGCAGATATGTCCTTCGATGGAAAATCCCCCCTATCATGCAGCCAGGCACTGAACCTGAGATACACTTAAAGGGCGAATTCTGCCAAATACAACCAGAGATAACAGGGCCTGCCGGATCCAACGTGAAGAGTTACCTATGCAGGACCCCCCACCCAAACAATTTTACAAGACCATATAATCCCCTAACAATAAAAATCACATACCCCATTGCCAATCCAGCCTTATCGAGCTTAATTCATTTTGAAAAATCAGACGGTGACACTATTAATCTCTTTAATGGTCCCAAAGTCTTAGAGATAAATCTACCTTCCCGCCTAACTATATGGGATTGTGTCACACAATATATTGAAGCAGGTTTCTTACACATATTAGAGGGCTATGATCACTTACTATTCGTATTATGTTTAGTCTTTATCGCCAGAAACTTTAGAGGCATTTTAATAGCGATTAGCGGATTTACAGTAGGCCACTCTCTCACTCTAGGGCTCGCAAGTTTAGACTTATTCACCATAAGAGTAGATGTTGTTGAAGTGTTGATCCCATTGAGTATTATGCTGTTAGCCGCAGAAATTGTATACGCGCATAATGGACAGAGTAAAACAAGTTTAACCCGACGCCATCCGGCGATTGTTGCCACTGGCTTTGGATTACTTCACGGGTTTGGGTTTGCCAGTGCGCTAGCGGAGTTAGGACTTCCTCATAGCCATAAAATCACCGCATTATTTAGCTTTAATATAGGTGTAGAACTGGGGCAAATATTATTTGTCTTGGTTTTGATTTTTTTATCATCTACAGTTCAGCGGATATTCTCGAAGTGGAAAATTACAACTTTGTATAACCAACTTCTGACACAATCAAAATACGCTATTTATCCAGTTGGAATAGCCAGCGGGTATTGGACAATTGACAGGGCTCTGGGGCTAATTTCCTAAACAAGCAAAGCTTGAATCACAAAAGCTGCTTCAATACTTACTACTGGGGTAACAGGAAATAATACACAGCACTCGAGACGCGCTGTGAATACATCCCTGTAAGCTCCTTATCGGCATCCATGCCTCATAGGGTCCTGAACGTAGTGTATTATTTTCTTCTCCCTTTTTACTATAATCTGTTATTCTCACGCAATCACACAGATAACGGCTCACAGTAGTGGGCAGATATATGTATGAGTTGACCATCAAACAATAGGGATTCATCGAGCCTTTTTAGCCCACATCAATGTCAGATACAGGCCTTTGTAGAGCTAAAGCAGTTTTCACTACCAAACCTACCACCACTGAAAATTAAGATGTTGAATTTTAGAAAAGCACTTATAGAAGACCTTCCTGATTTACTTAAATTTGAACAATGCCTTATCGAAGCCGAAAGGCCATACAATTCATCTATTAAAGCTGAATCAGCATTCTATTATGATATAGAGAACCTGATACTATCTGATGACTCATATCTTCTGGTAGTTGAAACTGAAGATGAAATCATTGGAAGTGGATATGCTCAGATACGAAGCTCAAAAATATCCCTTGATCATGAGCGGCATGCTTATCTGGGTTTTATGTATGTATCACCAGCACACCGAGGAAAGGGCATTAACTCAAAGCTAATAGAGAAATTAATTGCATGGGGAAAACAGAATGGTGTTCAAGATTTCTACCTTGACGTTTACTCTCAAAATAGCTCAGCGATAAAAGCCTATGAAAAAGTCGGCTTCAAACCATCACTTATGGAAATGAAGTTAAACCTTAAATAGAAAGATCACAATCTATAAACCAGGTGATACCTTTGGCCCACCTGGTTTATATCATGTGATATCAAAGAGTGCTCTTCAAGAAGAGCTTAGCAGATATATCTCGACTTAAATGCATAACTGCAAATGTTATGATCAATTAGAAAATTGCATGAACACGGGGAATAACTTCCTGTTTTCTCTGGTCTGCATCAGACTTACCACAAGATAAACTTCCCTTATCGCCCTCAGCTATTTGACCACTTGCCCAATTAATAGTGGCGGTATAACTCCCGATCCTTACAGCGGTTTAATCAGGCTCAGAATCATCTTCCACTCAGTAAATACTCAAGACCAATAGCAAAACAAACTGTCAAATTATCTATTCCGATATTTTTAATGGCGTGAATTTTCCTTTACTAATTACATGCTTTATCACCCATAAATTATCCCGCCAAAATTTCGCCATTCATCACACTTTTAGTGAGAAAGAACGCATAGTTACCACACTCATAAACGGTTGTGCGCCATAACTTTAGTATTAGAAATACGCACAACCAAAATAATGACATCTATCTAAAAATAAGCCGGAGTCCAAGTGCGCCAGCATAAATGATTTATTGCAGGCGTATTTTTTATAGGTCTACTGCGCTTGTCCGACAGATAACAAAAATGGATTTTGTTCGGGAGATTATGACCATGCGTCTACCTTCGCTTATTGCGATCCTATTTTCATTGGTGCTTTTAAGTGCCTGCGGTTCTGATGGAGGCCGGGGCGATGCCGCCGATGACTTGCTCCCACCCCCTGGTGTCACAGACTCAGATGGTGACGGTATCGATGATGATAATGACAATTGTCCGGCTGTTAGCAATTCAGACCAGGATGATTTAGATGGCGACGGCAGCGGTGATGCCTGTGATACTGATGACGATGGCGACTCCCACCCAGACACTTCAGACAACTGCCCACAAACCCCCAATTCGGACCAAGCCGACAGTGATAGCGACGGCATAGGCAATGCCTGTGACAGCGACCTGGATGGTGACAACGTCCCCAACGATTCTGACAACTGCCCTGCTGATTCAAATAGCGAACAGGGAGATATCGATGGCGACGGCGTCGGGGATGTGTGCGACAACGACCGCGACGGGGACAGCTACACCGACAGCCTGGATAACTGTCCAGATGTAGCCAACCCAGACCAGTCGGATCAGGACAATGACGGTATCGGCGACGCCTGTGACGAAGATAGCGATACTGACAATGACGGCCACGACGACGGCCAGGATAACTGCCCAGCGGTATCCAACCCGGACCAAGCCGACCTTGACGGCGACGGCATTGGCGATGCCTGTGACAGCGATGACGACGGTGATGGCGTAGACGATCAAGACGACAACTGCCCAACCGCAGCCAACTCCTCACAAACCGACCAGGATGGTGATGGTATAGGTGATGCCTGTGATGACGATGCGGACAGTGACGGCATCGATAACGAAGATGACAACTGCCCATCCACCCACAACCCGAGCCAAGACGATAACGACGGAGATGGCATTGGCGACGCCTGTGACAGCGACGACGACAATGACTCTGTCGATGATGAGGTCGACAACTGCCCCAGCCATAGCAATACCGACCAAAGTGATATCGACGAAGACGGTGTCGGCGATGCCTGTGATAGCGACCAGGATGGTGATGGCATTGATAACGACGATGACAACTGCCCTGCTACCGCCAATTCAGACCAAAGCGATATTGATAGTGACGGGCAAGGCGATAGCTGTGACAGCGACGATGACGGCGATGGTATAGACGATAGTAATGACAACTGTCCGGCCGTTGCCAACGATGATCAAACCGATACCGACAGCGACGGCACCGGCGATGCCTGCGACAGCGATCGCGATGATGACGGCGTTGAAAATGAAAATGACAACTGCCCTCTGGTACCCAACGCAGATCAAACAGATACAGATGGTGATGGTTACGGAGATGCCTGCGATGACAACACCGATGTCGACGGCGATCAGGTACCTGACAGCGTCGACAACTGTGTACTCATCCCCAACACCGATCAAACTGATCAGGATGGAGATGGTGTCGGGGATGCCTGCGATAGCGACCTCGATGGAGACGGCACCGATAACGATACCGACAATTGCCCATCGATACCCAACTCAGACCAACTCGATACTGACGGGGATGGCAGCGGCGATATCTGTGATAGCGACGACGACAACGACGGCGTCGATGACATAGCCGATAACTGCCCCACGGCATCCAATAGTGATCAAACAGATACCGACGGGGATTCAGTCGGTGACGCCTGCGATCCAGACCTCGATGGCGACGGTATCTTCAATGACGACGATAACTGCCCCTATGTCAGCAATACACTACAGGAAGACAGTGACAACGACGGAATCGGCGATGCCTGCGATGGCGACAACGATAACGACGGCGTAGATAACGCCTACGATAACTGCCCGGATACTGCCAACAGCGATCAGTCGGATATCGATCAGGATGGCGTTGGTGATGTCTGTGACAGCGACCGGGATGGTGACACAGTCCCGGACACTTCCGACAACTGCCCGGCTATCCCAAATGATGATCAAGCCGATCAGGACGGTGACGGCATCGGCGACGCTTGTGATGACGATAGTGACACCGACAATGATGGCCACGATGACGGTGAAGACAATTGCCCAGCCATTCCCAATCCGAATCAAACGGACACGGATGGCGACGGTGTCGGCGATGAGTGTGATAGCGATGCCGATGGCGATGGCATAGACAACACCGATGACAACTGTCCACTAACGCCAAACGACCAAACCGATACTGACGGTGACGGTATTGGGGATGCCTGTGACGAAGACTTGGATGGTGACGGCGTTAATGATGACGTCGACAACTGCCCAATGATTCCGAATCCAGGGCAAGAGGACGGCGATAACGACGGTGCCGGAGACGTCTGCGATAACGACCGCGACGATGACGGTCTTGATGATACCGTCGACAACTGCCCCGCGATTCCAAATCCAAACCAAACCGATACTGATGGTGATGGAGTGGGAGATGTTTGCGATGCAGACCTGGATGGGGACGAGGTAGAAAACGATCTCGATAACTGTCCCCAGACTCCCAATCCCAACCAGGAGGACTCCGATAACGATGGTATCGGCGACGCCTGCGACCTCGAATCAGGCCTGTCCTGTGCAGCGTTTGAAGACTTGGAGATTGTTAACGGTGTAGATGCAGACCTGACTTACGGAATTGAACAGCCCTGTGATGGATGTTCTATTACTGCAGTAGAAAGGGTGTTTAACGGCGTCCTATCTGATGCAGCCAGAATGGAAGTTGTAAGCGGTGCAGGCGGCTCTACCCATATTCAAATCAACCACCACTCGGTTAAAGAGGGACGCCATGTGGTCGGTTTCCTGGTAGAGCACACCACACCGCTGCTGGATATCATCTACCTCAACACCATCACAATCAGCACCTACCTGGATGGAGTAGCTACTGGGGAGTCCACTAGCGGACGTCGTCTAGCTCCATTCAAAGTCAACGGTGCACGCAATCATCGCCTGCTATTAGTCACCACTAATAGTGATTTTGATCAGGTCAGGCTATCTTTGAGCGGCTTGAGCTTTATAAACAACCAACTGGATGTTTACCTGGCCTGCTCAAAACCTGTGAGCCAGCCATAACTAAAAGAAGAAATAAAAAGCCCCGGTGCGCCGGGGCTTTTTATATACAATTAAATTGAAAGGAATAAAGCACATAAAGCAAACTAATTCCAACCTTTAAAACAATAAAGAACGCAAACCAAAGAACTTATTTACCCCTCACCTATTGCCCACACACCAAAAATTACAAAATCAAAAACCCTAAAAAATAATACTTTTTAAAACAATCAAGATAGGACTGATCAAATTGACAGCGGCGCATCTTATAGTTACTGACCAGCAAGTTAACTATATATTGGCCGGCCTATTTTTTAGGCATAATTGACAATTAAACTTATAGTTACTCGAACGTCTCTCAGAAACCATTCCAGCTGCAATTAAACTTTAGAAAAAATATGGGCTTGCCATTATCAATAACATGCAGATGTATCTGTACATTCGGAGGTGAAGTACTTGACGAGGAACTCCATGGCTTTTTCGATGATTAGCCAACGTCATCGAGTGACTTCCCCGTCATTTCTATCCGGTACTTCCAGGTTATCATTGCGCCAATCAAGGAAGTCACCGCTAGTGCACTAAGCAACATACTTGCGCCAATATCGCTAAGTAAAATTGGGAAAAAAAATGCGATAGCGACACCCCCGAACTTTGAGACGGATGCGGCCAATCCCGCACCAGCACCACGATAGCGGGTCGGGAATACCTCCCCAGCGATTAGATAAGTCTGAGAATTTGGCCCCAGATTATTCATCAAGTTGAACAACATAACCCCCCCGAAAATGAATGGTAACTGCTGGCTAGTATTTAAAGATTCTCCATAGGCGGCAATAAGAAGGCCGAGTGCACAACCAAGGAAGCCAAGAACTTGCAATCGGATACGCCCCACCCTATCCACAAATATAATTGCTAGAATAACGCCAACTACCAGCATTACATCGATTAATGCTGCTCCTTTCGCCGCCTCGACTTTGTTATGGATTAGTTCCGAAATGGAGCGTGCATGGGGTGACGCATATCCCAACACATTCGCTAAAATTACTGGCGTGAAGATACCAACGCCATAGGTTCCCAAATCCTGCAAAAACCAGGGAATAGAAGAGAGTTTGATTGCTTTTCGAGAATTCTTATCCTGAAGCAAATGTTTAATACTCGATAGTCCACCTATCTTTTTCTCATTCGTCTCCGCTGTGGCAACATTCTTTAATAAGAATCTGGACGGGTATGGCGGATCTCTTTTCAACAGTTGGCTGATAGATTTCTCCGCCTCAGGCATGCGACCTTTAGCCAGAAGCCACATCGCACTCTCTGGAATATAGAAACGACCAATCGTGATCAAAATCGCTGGAACAATCGCCGCAGCATACATATACCGCCAAGCTTCCAGGGAGGGATACCAAGAGAGGACCAAAAATGCGAGACCTGTACCGACCAAAATTCCAACAGCCTGAAAACTAAAGGCTCCGAGAACTAGCCTGCCCCGCATCCTCGATGCCATGCTTTCAGAGATCATCATGTGAGCTGTGGGATAATCACATCCAAGCGCCAATCCAAGACCAAATAATGAAATAACAATCACGAGATAAGAATCTGCGAAGGTCAATATCACCAGGAAAAAGATAAACATGATCATCTCAGCGATGAACATTTTCCGCCGGCCATAATGATCGCTGAGCCCTCCTAGGGTTATCGCTCCAACCAGAATTCCAAACAATGTCGCCGATGTCACAAAGCCCATACTAAAGGCGGTCAAACCAAATTCTTTAGCAATTAAAATGTGGGATACCCCAGTCATGAAGACGATCATTCCCTCGAAAAATTTACCAGCTGTCGCAAGCCACCAAATTCGCCACTGCATTGGCGTAAAAATATTCTGCGGAATCGAGGTTCCATCACACCAAACGGGAGTTTCGTCAATGTAATAGTCAGCCGAATGGTGTTCGCTGAATCGGAGATTTTCAGTCAATGACAGATTTGGAGTGCCATCGGGCTCATTTTTCTCCATAACTACTTCTTTAAATACCCCAGTGAATTATGGCGAACACTAGCATAAAGTGATGACAACTAAGTGATCGAAATATCAGTATTAAGAAAGATTCGAAAGCATAGTCTATTACTACATTAGACTAAGGCGGCCGGTGATGCTTTTGTAGGTAAAGACATACCATAAGGCAGCTACTATTTTCAGCCCTTGAAGTCTGAACTACTACAACTAATTATATAGTGGGCATACTATTATTCAGGTAATTAGTTAACTACGACAAACTACCAACATTAAGGGTTTTGAAACTTTACTAAAATTAAAGGTGGGCACGATATGGCATCCGCACTGCTCAACTTTTCTTTTGCCTTCACTTCCGCAATTTACAGTTTCACAAGGATACATGGAAATACCTTCAGTGAAATTCGTCCCCATATCAATGACAGTCTCATTTTGTCTTCTCCTGATATTAGCCATGGCGCTAAGACAAAAGAGGTTCTAATCAGAGCTATATAGCTTTGGATGGCATACTTATTGAGCAAGCAACACGCTATTCTCCCACCAATAACAAGAATTCAATTATTCCAAGCAACTTGGGCTAGCTGTATCGAATATGTTACCAAACCAAGTATTACTGGAGAGGCAAGCATCAGGAGTCTCATCTACCAAATCACCTTCACCATTACTACCAGTCACCTGATTTCCAGAAATAATGTAGTTCATTGAGGGTGGATCCACTATATCAAAATCCATCATGATACCGCTATCTGAAGAATTCGATATCACATTCTGCACCACCAATCCATTAACAGTTGGAGGCTCTATAATAATTCCAAAAATAGATTCATCAATGGTATTCTGAATAACCTGACTGAAACTACCCGCAATGACAATCCCTGCTATAGCATCACTATTACCACTTAGAGAGTTCCCTGAAATACGACTGAAGTCCCCATTGAGTTGAAAACCAATGCTGCCAGGGCCACCTGAAAGAAACATTGAGCCATTAATAGAATTGTTGTCACTCTCCACTATAAAACCCACCCCTGGACTATCAGAAATCAAACCTTGAACTGAATGAAATCCATCGCCTTCTAAAAAGACAGAAATTCCACAAGTGCCTATGGTACCTCCTACTAATACTGCTCCTAAACCTTCAAGAGAGACCCCTGCGCTATCACTATCTTCACAAGTAAGTACATAACCGTTCATGTCCAGGCTTCCGGAAGGCCCTTCTATTGTGACCTGTGTATCAAGATCACAGGAAATATCCTGACTGAGAACTTCTGCAGTCGTTATCGTATCTCCACACTGAACATCTGCCAGAGAGAAAATTGGCTTTGATATAAAGATTGTTAATAATGCCAATGATGCACATACCTTCAGATTCATCATTTTCTCGAGAATAAATGTTTGCTAAAGAGTTTTGATATACGAAGAAGTATAGCAACAATTAAAGCAAAACTTTAAATGCCTCCGAAATCTATGCTTATGCGTTTTTAATGACGCATTAAAAGTCTTCTCACCTTACTAGAACCTTTTTATTTTTAATGTGCAATTGGAAAAGCCCGAACCAGCCGAGTTATTCAAACAATCCTATCAAGTGATGCGTCACTAAATAACTCTAGGGAAATTATCGGCGCGTCCGTTGTCTAACCTGATATAGAATTGGCCGCTAAAAGCCAACTTACTGAAGCCCTTGCACAGTATTACTATTTCCAAATTGAGTGGCAGTAGCTATATTACTTACTGTTCCCTGCGTTATCCCCACTTGGTTGGAATCACCATCCTGTACAACCGCTGCAGTATTAAACCCCTGAGTCTGGTTAATTACGGACTGATTAAGCAAGCCATTTAACTGGAAGGTTTCAGCAAAATTAAACTGACTCGTTTGCCCTGTCGCAGCAACATTGATACCGCCGCGCTGTTCGGTAATTGCAGTATTGAATTCACCCACCTGATCATGAGTCGCCTGAAGGCTAGTACCACTTTGCAGGATATAACTATCATTTCCTAGAATTTCTTGAGTAACTGTTACGAAGTTATTATTACCACGCTGAATTACAAAAGAACTGGAGCCGACGACAAACTTCTGCTCAATTTCCACTCTAACAGCATTTCCCACCTGGACGCCAGAAGCATAGCTGTCACTCGCGGTAGTTTGTGATATGTTAAATCCTCCATTGTCACCCGCTTGAAAAAGAACCGCTATATTTCCAAAGCTATTATTATCCTGAAAAATTCCAGAACTACTATTATTACCAAACTGCCGAACAACAGCCGAATTATCACCGGCATTGGTCTGTAAGATGGATACATCAAGTCCTATTCCACTCTGCAAGACAAAAGCAGAGTTATTTTCAGAATTAGCTTGAAGTGAATTAACCGTGCTCATCGTGCCAAACTGATACTGAACAGAGGTTGAGTTAGTTGTGACCCCCCTCTGCTGTGCAGAGGCAGATAGATTACTACCAATCTGCCTCTGTACAATAGTGCTAGATTCTGTCAAAAAAATCTGAGTTGCCGTAGCCTCATTATTGGCACCAACTTGTAGTTGAATGATAGTACTTCCATTCACGCCAGGATCACTCTGATCAGCTTCTGCCATATTACCTTGCCCGATTTGAATGAGCTGGTAGGTATTGTCAGCAGCTATCCCTACTGCACTGGAAATCGAAAATAGAATGCAGGCCATTAGAGAACCGTACTTCATTACCGAATACTCCCTTTCGTCTGATAATATCAATTACTGAAGCCCCAAAACTGTATTATTGTCACCATACTGGGCGGAAGCAGCTAAGTTCCCAACCGTAGTTTGACTAAGCCGAGTAGAATTACCAACCCCGGTTTGTACGGCAGCCGCTGTATTAAATACCTCCAACTGTACGATTAACGATTCATTTAGCAAGCCACTAAACTGAAGTGTTTCAGCAGAGTTAAACCCTACACCTTGCACAGTTTCAGCGGTATTTATTCCACCAAATTGCTCTGTATATGCAGTATTAAAAGCACCAACCTGTTCATGTACAGTCTCAAGACTGGTTCCATTCTGTAGTATAAAGCTATCATGCCCTAAATCCCCTTGGGTAGATTGAGCAAAGTTGTTATTTCCTCCCGCCTGTATAATGACAGCATTAGATAGTGAAGCCGAATTTTGCTCGATAACCAATTCCAGCAAGTTGCCCGCCTGGAAACCTGTTGCAGTATTCGCTGACCCCATAAATTGATTAATAAGGTAAGAGAGATTCCCCCCTACTTGAATCATAACCCCCTGATTGCCAGCACCATCTCTTTGCGCAGTAGAACCATTATTATTAACCCCTATCTGAGTTACACTAGAAGAATCATCAATACTGTTTTGGTGATCCACCATTACTCGGTTAGAAGAACCCACTTGTACAATTGAGCTTGAGCTACCTATAGACTCAAACTGCAACGAAGAGCCAAAATTATTATCCCCAATCAAATTAATTGTCGAAGATGTAAAAATAGTATTCCCTTGAAGAGAAGCTGCTGAGTTTGAATCTCCAATTTCGACTTGAACGATACTACTTGACACTACTAGTCCGCTCCGGATCACCTCTCCGTCATTATTATTACCAATTTGCACTTGAATTATCGTACTGTCCACTACGACTGCATCACTATGATCAGTCGAAGCCATATTATCATCACCGATTTGAATAAGTTCGTAGGTATTATCAGTGGCTGCAGCTACCACTCCAGCCAACATCAATATAAAACCTACACCAATGGGTTTGTACTTATTCATCTAACACTCCTTTAAGAGGATTAACCAAGCACAATTTTCGACATCAAATTTGTAGCGCCAATCCAGCAAACTGCTCATCCTTGATCCAGCTATAAAAGCTCCGCAAGATTACTGAAGTCCCAGCACAGTATTACCATCACCAAACTGTGCAGAGGTAGCAAAATTTCCTACTGTAGCCTGACTGAGACGTGTAGAGTTTGTATCACCGGTCTGTGTCGCACCGGCAGTATTAAATGCATCCAGCTGCACAACAACTGCATTATTGAGAATCCCGCTAAACTGCAAGATATCTGAAGTGCTAAAATCACCGCCCTGAGCAAGCTCAGCAAAGTTCAGTCCACCAAATTGCTGGATAAACCCCCTACTAAAGTTACCTATCTGATTCTGAATCCCTTCTAAGCTGGTTCCATTTTGGAATCCAATACTAACGTTACCCACATTTTCCTGACGACTTTCAAAAGAATTATTATTATTATTTTGATAGATGAATGAACGAGAACCATAAGCAGAAACCTGAAATGCCTGAGCATTTAGTGCATTTCCCGTTTGCACTGTAACCTCATTATTACCAGCCCCACCGTTCTGGGTAAGTGATAGAGTATTCATTGACCCAAACTGAAATCCACTTGCCGAACTGACCTGACCAGATTCCTGGGTAATTGTTATATTACTTGAATCACCTAAAGTTATTCCGCTGGCAGAAATATCCACACTGGAATTTTGTATCACATTAGCAGTATTACCATCACCAATGCTCACGATATTTATAATACTTCCTAAAGTGCTATCTTGAACAAGACCGTTGACATTACCGTCTCCTAGCTGTACGGAATCAATGATAGATAGTAAGACCCCATCTTGTGAAATACTTGAAATATTACTCGAACCAATCTGTGTAACTGTGACACTGGTTAAAACAGAAGCGCTTTGCTCAACTTCTGCAGTATTACCTTGACCCAACTGAACTACAACTATTTCGCTAGATTCGGTAACTGATTGCTGCTCTCCAGTAGTATTATTGTTATTCCCTATTTGCGTTTGGCTAATTAGACTATTGGTAACACTGGGATCGCTTTGCTCACCCATTGCTGTATTTCCTGACCCCACTTGAATGAGGTCATAGGTGTTATCGGCAGCTACAGAGGATATACTGACTATCACAAGTAACACACCTACCGAGAGAGGCTCAAATTTAGTCATCACTAAACCCTTTGGGAGGAAAAAAATCGTCTCATATTGTGAGTTTTAGACAGCCTCCCCATATAATAAGGGAGACTGGACCTCCTAATGAACTTAAATCAACAAGTTACTGAAGTCCCAATACCGTATTGTTATCACCATACTGGGCAGAACCTGCAAGGTTTCCGGCTGTTGTTTGGCTAAGCCTTGTAGAATTGCTGGCTCCTGTTTGAACAGCAGCCGCTGTATTAAATCCGCCAAACTGCAATATCAAAGATTCATTAAGTAAACCACTAAACTGGAGTGTTTCTGCAGTGTTAAACCCAACGGTCTGTATCGTTATAGCCGTGTTTATTCCACCAAACTGCTCCGTATACGCTGTACTAAATAGCCCCGTTTGCTCAGTTTCGGCTCCAAGGTTGGTTCCATTTTGAAAAATAAAACTATCATGTCCTAAACCTACCTGACTCGAAATCGCAATATTATTATTCCCACCTGCTTGAATCCCTACAGAATTAGATGCTGAGGCAAAATTCTGGCTAAGAGACATTGAGAGTAAGTTACCAGCCTGAAAACCTGTTGCAGTATTCATCGCACCAGCGTTCTGACTCATAAAAAAGCTGAGGTTTTCACCCGTCTGAACCATCACTCCCACATTACCAGATGCATCCGCCTGAGAGCCAAACCCATTATTATTAACCCCTACCTGGTTAATACTTATGGAATTATTAAAACTACTCGCTTGTTCAACGAACATGGTATTACTGGAACCCGCCTGGAAAATATCACTTACATCTCCCTCCGTATCAAACTGCTGGGAATTACCAGTATTACTTTCTCCATATTGAGCAACTGTAGAGGTCGTAGATATCGCACCTTCCTGCAGCACATCTGACATATTGGCGGTACCAACTTGTCGCTGGATAACTGTACTAGATATAGTCAAGCCTTCCTGTGTTACCTGAGCATTATTAGAATTGCCAATTTGTACCTGAATGACGGTACTGCCAACTACCGTTATCTCACTCTGATCCGCTGACGCGGTATTACCATTACCAATTTGGATAAGCTCATAAGTGTTATCAGCAGCCACTGAAAAAGCGCTAACCATCGCAGCTAAAATACCCACCGAAATAGGCTTAAACGAATTCATCACTAACTCCTTAAAGCAGCAGGCAATTAGGCTTGCCGCCCCTAATTTTTTACAGAGCCAAAGAATGTGACAGATATGCCCCTTATCACTTCAGCACTCGAACCTATAATTTACTGAGTTAACATACCCACATTACCGTCTCCTACTTGAGTAGTAGACACACTATTATTAGCGTTGGCTTGTATAAGAGTGATCTGATTTGAGTTTCCTAGCTGGGAAGTGGAGCTGGCATTAAAGCTAGCCAGCTGAGTGACCATTACAGAGTTTCCTGATCCCCCTAGTTGCATAATATCTACACTATTAAAGGCACCTGCCTGATCGATTTCAGCAGTATTGGTACTGCCATGCTGTTCCGTAGAAACAACACTAAATTCTCCACTTTGAGTAATGTCTACACTATTTGATTCACCAAATTGCTGAGAGTATGCCTCGTTGTAGACACCGGACTGAGAGTGCCAGGCTTCCAGGCCTTCGCCTTCCTGGCGAATTTCACTATAGTGCCCGATAGATTGCTGCAGAGTATTTGCGCTATTGCCTGTACCATCCTGAACCACAATTGCAGTAGAATCAAAGGCAAGAATATGACTTATATTTAACGTATTAGAACTTCCATATTGCTCAGTGGTAATACTATTCCCTACGCTTGCAGTTTGTGTCACTGCCGCACTCTGCGCACTACCTTCTTGATGCATAGAGATAGAGTTTGCTGCCGAACCTGTCTGCGATACACTCAGAACGTTGGTATCTCCCACCTGAACAATACCAATAAATTCATTCAGTGTATTTGTTTGAGTAAATGAGGCTTCATGATTATCCCCAATCTGCACTATCAAAATAGTGCTTAACTCGGCAAACTCCTGCGCAGGTGTCGCTGAGTTATTATCCCCAATTTGCTCCACCAAAATGCTTGATAATACAGAGCCGACCTGAGTTGCCTCAATATAGTTACTATCACCCACCTGTGATTGCTGAATCAAACTGAAGGAAGTAAATAGGTTCTGGGTGGCATATACCTCATTATCATCGCCCACCTGAACTTGGATTACTGTATCACCAATAGCAGAAGGGTCACTTTGGTCTGAGTTAGCGGTGTTACCCGACCCTACCTGAAGGACATCATAGGTGTGATCTGCGGCAAAAGCGGAAGTTCCAATTATTGAAAGTAAAACAGTTGCTGCAACAGGTCTGTACATGCTCATCCAATACTCCTTAAAGATGACAGGTCCAGCTCGAAAGCTTTTACGACGATTTTTTCAAGAGCGCAGCATCATTGAGTAGAACAAATATTGAGGTCGTGGCGCATAGCATGGGCCACTTAGGGGCGGGCGGTGACAGTTGAATGACTAGCTTCATAAGTCAAACTCATACTACTTCGCATACAAACAACAATATTGCGATACTTCTTGAGTGATAAAACGATGCTGAATTCAGTATTGATAAGAAACAAAGGTTTTTCTATGAGAGATTAGTTGTATGCTAGTGGGAAGAAAGTATCCTGTTTACACAGGCGAGCAACCAGAGAGTGAGTATTTCTTACTAATAAATGAAGGAGCAGCCATACACTTCGACTACTCCATAGATTATTATTTAATCTAAACAACTCGGATCAGCCGTATCAAAAATATTTCCATACCATAAATTTGTAGACATACAGGCATCCGGATTTGAATCAACCAAATCACCATCAGGGTTACCCGTTGCTATGTTTCCAGTAACCAAATAGTCGCTTTGTCCGCCACCCTCCATTGATATACCTGTCTGGCCACCATTTGTTACTGAATTTTGTATCACTTGCCCACCTGAAGAGGGCTGAATTACGATCCCACCTTGACTGTTATTGTCACAGAAATTTTGAGCGACAAACGCATTATTACCATTAATAGCTATACCCCTAAATGGCGCTGCCTGGTTACCTTCTAGAAGGAAGTTTCCAATCGCACTATTACTCTCACCCGAAACCTCTATACCTATAGTATAACCATCAGTAACAGTAGATCCGCTCACAATATTATATTCACTTACTAACCAAATACCGGTATTAATACCATCTTGAACCGTCATCGACTGCACGCTATGGAAGCCATCTCCAATTACAAAAATACCTACTGCACATCCATCCACCACTCCATTTGAAAGCACAGCGGCGTTACCCTGGACGTCAATACCCCTTGTGGATCCACCTCCACATTCCAAGGTGAATCCATTCATATCTAAACTTCCAGTTGGACCCTCAATCGTTAGCGCCGGCGTACCACTACAATTTAATAGATCTTCAGTGAGAATCTCTGCGGTTGTAATAGTATCTCCACACTCCACCGCAGCCACTGACACAAAGGGAAGAGCCAATACTGCTGACACCAGAAGCTTCACATCCATTAGTTTCATGAGCTAAACCTTTAAGCCTATAAAAAGAACAATTAAAAAAGTTCGCATCCGAAGATTTTTTACTTTTAACGGAGGCGAAGCATTTTTTAGTCTAGCTACGGTTATTAACTTAACGATAAGAATATTTTCTCATACCTTAAAGTTTGAAATTAAAACAAATTGACACTGAATAATACTTTCGGCCTAGGACCTAATAAAACCCAAGCACATCAAACGACGTAATGTCTTTATTTAAATTAGCGCCTTCTATTTAGTAAGTAGCGATGCAAAGCCTATTAGCTTTTAAACGCTTTCTGTCTACTCAGGATCAAAGTCTATTGAAAAGGAATGGGCAGGCTATTCAACTTATTTATAAGCGCATAAGCACAAGAATTGGAGTCAGCCTATTTAGCAATACCTATAGAGGCATCAGGCATGAACTAAAGGTAAAATAATCATTCCAATAGTACCCATATATCATCAAAAAAGGGGCTCTAAATAGAGCCCCTTTTTATTATCCTGATGCCTGTGGATGGGTATCAGGTAAAGGATTTTGAATACTACTCTCTACCAAGGGCTTCTCCACAAGCTCAGACCAGACACTGTCCGCTTCGATTTTTGCCTGCCGCTTGCGAAGATGAACCAAAAGTAAAACAAATGATGTACCTATCAGTAACGCAACAAAGTCAACCGCCCATACCTGAGTGGCAGCTCCCAACAAATCACCTTTGATAAGTGAGCTAATTGGTATCAGGAAAATAGTGGCAATACAGAAGGCAAGAAGCTGTCGAGCAGCAGCCATGGGACGACGTATAAATGCCCAGATCAGCGCAAATAAGAACCCTGTGTAATAAGCGGCTTTCTGCCAAAACTCAATATCCACCTGCGCATGGGGCAGCCATTTAACTGCCAGCATACTGGCGGCTATGCCCAGAATAGTACCCAGACCAACGCCCACTGTTAGCCTTGCCATTACCATTGATGAGGTTGTTTGTACCGGTAGAGTCCCCTGCCCTCTGCGTTTTTTACGGCGGCTTTCAATCCACAGTATATTGCCGGTGAGGAATATCAGCGCTCCCATAATGCCGAGAATAAAGTACACCCAGCGCACGGCATTTCCACCAAAACTGCCAAAATGCAGCGAGAAAAAACTCATTACTGCGCCACTGTACCCATTCAAGTTGCTGGGTAGAAAGCTGCTATAGGGAATCTCCCTTTGATAGGGATTACCGAGCACATAGCCGTACTCAGCACCGCGCACCACCTCGCCATGCATGATTCCACCTACTCGCATTCGCGGAGCCCGGGTATCCAGATTTAAATAGAGGATTTCTGCCATCTGGAATTTGGGTTCCCCCTTCTGAATCGCAGCTTCCAACTCTGTGACAGGCACCAACTCAGAGAAGCTCTTCACCTCTGTTGGCGCCGGGCGAGTGAACATGGGGGAATCACCGTAGACCGCCACGCGCAGGGCACCATAAAGCGGATCATGGAATGCAAATACAAAGGCGGTAAAAGCAATAATCAGGTGAAACGGCAGCGAGGTGATGCCCAGTATATTGTGAAAATCCAGCCAGTAGCGCTTGCGGTTCTTTCCCTTTCGGAGTACCAATAAATCCTTGAACCAAGTGGGCAGGAAAACAATCAGGCCCGAAATTAGCGCCACAAAATACAGAGCCGCCACAACACCCAATACATAAGTACCAAAAGCATCGTGGCCCTCACCACCGGGAATACCGGCAGTGCGATGTAAATGATCGACAAATTCGCCAATGGCGGAAACCGTAAAGCTTTGAGTGATTAGCTCCCCTTTCTCATTGAAACTCGCATACCAGAGAGTATGGTCATGGGTTTCTTCATCCTCGATTTCCCAACTCACCGGTGCCGCCTGCAGACCCGCCAGAGGCAATTGGACAGTCATCTGTTTTGCCGCTTCCGGGTGCGCCTGCAGAACCTCGGAAATAAGGCTGTCATACTGATCGATAGAAATACTTGGCAGGGTGGTCTCAGGCTGCAGAGCCCATTGATTGAGGGGCCCTTTAAACATGGTCAAGGCACCAGCGACAAAAGCGATATACAGAAACAAGCCCGCAAGAATACCGGTCCAGGTATGCACGCTTTTATAAGTTTTAATCAATTCAACGCGCATATTCTTAGACTCCGAATCTCGCTACCCACATCAGGGTAAACAGCACCAAATTTAGCCCCAGGTAGAGAGACAACATACGTCTGACACTAATAAACAGGTAAACCAGACTTACCAAAGTGAGCCAGACAGGTGTGATCAGCCACATCACGAATTGGCTTTTATCATCGACCACTACATCACCGGGGCCCCACAGAGCAATCAACCCAGCAACGGCAACTGCAATGGGTAACCCCAAGAAAACTGCACACAGGCTTTTTACCCACCAGTGGGGTTTATAGCCTTCTAACCCTTTTTCAATTCGCTTCTTTTTCTTTGCCAAAACTTTGCCTGGCTTATCTAGCACTCCGCTAAAAGGCAGCAATCCCAGAGCTAGCATAAAAGTACTAAGAAGCGTAAAGGAAGCTGACATTGCCGAAAAATTTTGATGAAAAAGCGTCCAGGAAATGACAAGGAGCGCAAAACTGATGAGAAGAGCGGGGTAAAACTGAATTGGCCTCTGCTCACGCCACTGTTGATTGGGACACCCTAAATAAAAGACCGAGGACGCGAGAGCACAACTCAATAGCCCGAGCCCCGTTAAAACAGAGGAATACATTGCTAGTTTCACTTAAGGGTTAGAAGTACCACCACCAAAGTGGTAGAAGATTGATTACTAAATGCTGATCAATCGCGGCGACTAAGCTAACGCCTGACGAAAGAGTAATAGAAGTCTATTTCTATAGCTCGACATTTGCAAATAAGAATGATTAGCATTATATTCCCTGCCGATCTTCCTTGTCGTTCTGACTTCGTTATATTGCTAGGGATTACGTCATGTATAAGCGCCACCTGCTCAGCAAAGCCGTTTCACTCACTATTCTTGCTTCGATTGGAGCGACTGCGATTGCCGCAGATGAGAAGAAAGAAGAGTATGCGCCGCAGGCAATGGAAAATGTCATTGTTATTGGCGAGAAAACAGAGCGCTCCCTCAAGGAAACCACGTCTTCGGTATCCGTAATTACCGAAGAAACCTTAAATAGCATGCAACACTTGAGCATCACCGATGCGGTGTCCAATATCTCTAACGTGGTAGTACTTTCTGGTGCTACTCCAGATATTCGCGGTGTGTCCGGTAACGGTTCAGCCACCGGCTTTAACTCCTTCACAGGCGGAGCCAAAGCTCGAGTTTCCACCCTGATTGATGGTGTCGCCGAGCCATTTGTTGCAGATCTCACGGGTGATTCCGGTATTTGGGATGTGGAACAAATTGAAGTATTCCGTGGACCCCAGTCCACCAGCAATGGCCGTAACAGCATTGCCGGCTCTGTCTACATCAAAACCAAAGACCCAAGCTTCGATTGGGAAGGTGCAGCCCGCGTAGGTTACCGCGACCAGGATGGCTATATCGATACTTCCGGCATGATTTCCGGTCCAATTGTTGACGATACCCTCGCCTTCCGGCTGACCGCCCAGCAACTCACCGGCGACACTATCAGCAATGCCCAAGAGTATGAGGGCAACCCCGCTGACTTCGACCTGAACACTCTGGAAACCCAGCGACTGAAGGGCAAGCTTCTGTGGACCCCCACTGAAAAGTTGAAGACATTATTTACTGTGTCCACTAACAGCGAAAAGGGAAACACTGGGCGCGTGTACTACACCTTGACCGGTGTTGACGATTACGAGCCTAACTTCTATCGCGACATGGATACCGAATCTACCACTGCCAGCGCTAAAGTGGATTACCAGGTCAGTGATAATATTTCCATTGAGGTGCTGGCGGCCTATATGGATTACCAGTGGGGCTTTGATTCTTACGAAGAAGAAGCCACCAGCCAACAATACGTTCGAATGGATGAACAGAACACCACTATCGATGCCAAGCTAAACTTTGGGCTCAACAATGAAACACTGAATGGTTTTATTGGCTTTGCCCACTTCGAAAGAGATCAAGACTTTAACAGCTACAACAGTGTTACTTATTTTGGTGACGACGAAAGTACCTCTACAGCACTTTATGGTGAAGTGACTTACTCACTGACAGACCGTCTGAACCTGATCAGCGGCCTACGTGTGGAAAAAGAAGAACAAGACCGCTACTTTCATTTTACTTCCTACGGAGAACCCTCCAGTGACCCTCTAAATACTGATGAAACCATCATTCTCCCTAAAATTGCACTGCAATACGATCTAACCGAGGAGACTATTGTTTCTGCCAGTGCGCGCAAAGGTTACAATTCTGCTGGCGGCGCCCTTAAGTTGGACCGCGATACAGATAATAACACCATTTATTATTACTACTACTACGATGAAGAAACCGTTAATACCTATGAGTTGGCTTTACGCAGTTCCTTGGCAAACGGCACCGTCAGCCTAAACGGTAGCTTGTTTTTCAATGAATACTCCGGCTATCAGGCACTCAGCTCTACTCGCAAAATTGTTAATATGGATGCAGTAGAGACCTATGGTGTTGAACTCGAAGCTATCGCAATGCTGACTCCGCAATGGGAATTACGTGCCGGAGTTGGACTGCTGGAGACTGAAATCACCGATGCCGGTGCTGATTATGCAGATGCTGACGGCAACGAACTTAATTCCGCGCCGAACGTCACTGCAAACCTAGGCACCAAGTACTGGATTAGTGATGCGCTTAGCGTAGGGCTCTCGGCCAACTATGTAGGAGAGTACTACGGTGATTTCACTAATACTGAAGAGCGGGTTGCCGGCGATTACACTCTCGCCCGCCTGAATGTTAACTATGAAGGTGAAGATTGGAGCATCGCAGCCTATGTTAACAATGCCTTTAATGAAGAAGGATTCCTCACTATTGAACCGGCAGTAGAAGGTGGCCGCTACCCAGATGGCTACGCAGCCATTGTTGAACCCCGCAATATTGGTGTTTCTGCCACCTACCGCTTCTAATTAGCTCCTTTACCAACAGCTAAAAATCCGGCCCCTAGTTGAGTTTATCTCACACAGGGACCGGAATTCCGATATCGTCCTAAGCCTCACCCTACTGCACAATTATTACCATATTGCTGTTTCCAATCTGGGAAACATTAGCATTTTGAAAATCGTTAACCTGGCTAACGGTAAACATATTTAAGTTACCCTGCTGTAATGCCGTGGCAACACCATTCGCTCCGCTTTGGATAGTCGAACCCATATTAGTCAAACCGATCTGAGTGGTACTTGCCAAATTAAAGCTGCCAGATTGAGCGTGGATAATAGTGTTAAATTCATTTTGCTGACTAATGGCACTGGTATTATTATTATCTGTTTGATTCACAGTAGCAGTATTACTATTCCCCAGCTGGCTTAATGTGGAAGTGTTAGTGTCGGATACAAATTGCGACACGGTAGCCACATTCAAGTTCCCCTGTTGAGCAGTTACAGCCGAGCTCGTCGTGCTATTGGTTTGAACAACCGTACCGGTGTTGTTGTCACCCACTTGATTAATAACTGCTGTATCAGTAGTACTACTCGACTGTGTAACCGTGGCAAAGTTAACCAGATTGAACTGATTTATAGTTGCAACACTGGTTGTAGATGCCACCTGATTAATTACGCCAATATTAGTATTCCCATTTTGAGTAATAACGGCAGCCACAGTATCAGATGAATTTTGAGCAACAGTGGAAGTATTTAAATTCCCTGTTTGTATCTGATTAACTGTGCTTCCGGTATTTCCGTTTACCTGAGTGGCAGTGGCTGTATTATTGTCTCCAGTCTGGGTTTGGCTGATAAAGTTAAATGTAACGGTTGGATCACTTTGATCCGCTGTCGCGTTATTACCTACTCCATTTTGGTTCTGAACCGCAACATTGTCGGAGGCAAAAACACCCTGGCTTGCAACAGCAAGCAGGACCGCAGCCGCCAACGGGGCACACCTTTTCATATTTATCTCCTTAGAATATGAAATGTCGCTAAATTAAGATTCTTATACTGCATCAACACACAAAATTAATTAGCACCATATGCAACAACATTAAGAGAAAGCAATTTACGATCAGCTGCGCTTAATTTTGCTAAAACAAATACCGGAACTTCAGCATTTATGCTTATAAACTCTTGCTTCTCAAGGACTCAATCCCCAGCTTCCTTCAGGAATCTATGCTTGATGCTGTGTTGAGTCTTATCCCCGATGGCACTTTCAGCAATAGGAGAATAGTGCGGAAAAAATAGGAAGAAAGTTTTCCAAGTAGGTAGAAATACAGGAAATCGAGCACGCTAAAGCAGTAAACGCCGCTTAGGCAGCGTTTACTAAAGAAAAGATAGCTTTTAAGTAAGACATCAATTTAGTCAAGACAAGAAGGGAATGCAGACGTAAAGTCATTTCCTAGCCAGGTATTGCTAGGGAGCCTCTGAGTAACTCTGTGATGCCTCTGGCATGCAGAGCGGTTCACAATCAAGGCGCGGCTTCGCAGGAATGACTAGACCTTTCAAGAAGTCGCAACGCGAAGTGTGAATCGCTGACCTTGAAGGCCGCATCTGCTGCGTTGCAGCTCTTGCAAAGGGCTAGGGCCATTCGCGGCGAGCTGCGCCTAACATCTGCAACCTTCAAGACCCCCAGAGGTATTACGTAGTTACTCAGAGGCTCCCTAGATTCACATGCATCCTTATTCTCATCAAGCAAATCCATATCACCGCTATTTGAAACTTGATTGCTGATGATGACATTATTCTCCTGTTCTAGTCCACGAAGAACGATTCCAACGCCTCCCACTTCTTCACCAAAGGTATCTGCCACAATATTTTGTGCCACTCCCCCCCCTGACGCGCGGCCTATTTCAATGCCCGATAGGAAACTGTGAGAGACGGTATTTTTAATGACTTGAAAACCATCCCCATCAACCTGTATCCCAGAACCTCCACTTTCTGTAATCACACAAGAGCCTACTTTATTGTTGTCACCAATTATCGACACTCCTGTAGCAGAGCGATCCTCCACTTCACAATCAGCAACATTATTGTTACCGCTCAAGACCTGAATACCAATATTACTGGCATCACCAACTTCTATGTCGAAGATGCTATGAAAACCTTTACCGCCAACCAATATTCCAATACTACAATCGTCTATTTGTTCACCCGTGACGAAAGCACCTGTTCCCTCAATAACAATACCAACATTGTTATTGGAGCATTCTATCCCCCCACTTATCATGGTAAGACTGCCAGAGGGGCCGATAACTGTCAGGGCTGGATCTTCAGCGCAAAATAACTCTTTTTCCAGTACTTCTGCTGAGGTAATAACATCACCGCATTCAGGTACCGCATACACTGGTAATGCCATCCCCCCCTAGAGAGCCAGCCATAAAGACGAATGACTTTAAAATCCTACCTATTGTTCTCTTTCTCATAATCAATTACACCTTAAGCCTTGCAGACAATAAATTTGGTATTGCGGCACTCTATCTACATAAGAATTAAAGCTACTGAAAAACTACAAATTAAAACAAAATCTTTATCTAAAAGAGTGCCACAACTCTGTTACAACCAGAAATCTTGAGTCAAACACAGATTTTATCAATAAGAATATTTAACTAAGAAAATAAGAAAAAGATCTCATCGTTAGTAAACCTCAATAAGCCACACTCCGAAAGTCACAATTCAATCAACAAGCACCAATCATACGATGATGAAAAATAGCTTCTATCCTAAGTCGATAATCGCACTAACAATTGGATTCACCTTTATCACCTCTTCAGGCTTGGTGTCGGCAGTAAGTTGTGGCGATGTTATAACTACAGCAGAAGTACTGGATGCGGATATATCCAACTGTGCTGCTGATCCAGCGATCACAATAATAGGACCAGAGGGGAGCCTGGACCTCAATGGTTACGAAATGTCCTGCGATGGAATGGCGGGTGTTGGAATACTATTGGATGGCAGCTTTGCAAATTTAACCAATAGCCAACCTCAAACGGGAATTATCACCTCCTGTGAGACTGGAATATCAATCGAGGGGAGCGGATTCCACAATATCAGCAGTGTTACCGCAATTGAAAATGCTATTACCGGAGTCAGAATAGTTAGCAATAACAACTTCTTATCCGGGTCCAACTATACGTTTAACTTAAGCATCGGCATCGAAGTCCTCGGAAATGAAAATTTCCTTAATCTTTTAAATGTTACCAGTAACGCCGATGGTGGTATAAACATTTTTGGAGATAACACTCTAATATCACTTAGCAATGCCTCTAACAATGGTGGTGCAGGCATTGACATTAGGGATGTTGATGGATCTCAAATTATTCAAAATAGCGCAAACGCCAATGATCAGTTCGGCATTCGAGTAAGGAACTTCGATCAAGTAAATACGCTAATTACAGGTAATGTTGCACAGACCAATAACAATAATGATCTTGTGGACAACAACAACCCAGCCTGCACTGGCACTACATGGTTTGGCAACCAATTCACTAGCAGCAATAACTCATGTATTGAATGACTTAAGGAGCCTCACGGGTTGTTCGAAAGTAAAGATATGAAATTTTCAACAGCCCTCCTGTAAAAAAACCAAAGAAATTTCGGAAATACCAGCCAAACGAGCTATAACAAGTATCACTTATGGTGTTAACTGTGAAGATGTAATCACCACAACAGAGGTACTAAATACCCACATAACACATTGTGCAATTAGCCCCGTTATTACAGCTATTGGACCAAACGACATCTTAAATACGAACAACTTTAATATCAGTTACAATGGTGGTGCACTATCCGCTTTGAAGGTGATGGTTTTCACTACATGAGCGGCGCAAATGTAACAGACACGTTTATAGTTGGCATCGCCATTCAAAGTGACCATAACTTTCAAACAAATGTCAGCTCTAGTAATACCAATGGCAGTGGTATAAGAATATTCGGTGATGATAATTTTTGTTTATTGTTACAACAGATAGCAACGTACAACAAGGAGTCATCATATACGGCGACTGTGTAAATATATACCAAAGACAATCAAACTCTAATACATCATTCGGCTATTCGGTTGAAGGCTCAGATAATCTAGTGGATATATACATCTTTTGCACTAGGACAATATGGTAGGGAAATAACTTTGGAAGCGCAAACTAGGCCTGCATCGAGTAGAGTTTCTACAACAATGTGCCTACTGACAAACAATAGTTTGGCAACAGGCTCTCTACCCTACAGAAAGAAGCGCTAATTTGATATTATACACTGTCCAGAGGTAGTAGCGTCAGGTGAATTCCCAACCCAGCTATTTAAACAGGGTGAACTATTATTATCCTGCAGATCAAAATCTATATTGCTGAAAACAGTATTCCCGACAATCACATTGCCAGACTGCCCCAAAAGTTCCAGTAAGATTCCAGCGGTATTCGCCCCTCCAATCCCACTCATTGAGACGGTATTTTGGGCAACCGTATTACCATCTGCTTTACCAATTAAGATACCATTTAATGTGCTTCGACTGATCTCATTGCTTACAATAAGGTTGTTATTACCCTCTAATTGAATACCATTCTCTAAATTATCTAGGATCGAGCTAGAAGACACATTATTATTATCACCAGCTATAAATATGCCAGTACCACTGTTTTTAAATATTCCTGACTGAATAACAGAGTTAAAACTACTATTAACAGCGATCCCTGATATATCTGTTCCATCTACTCTGATTGCCTGTATATTGTGGGCTCCAGTTCCATCCAACGATATTCCGATGTCACATAGTGTTACCACACCATTTGATAGGAAAGCCGCAACACCGTCAATCTGGATACCAACAGCAGAGCCATCGCACCTAAGGGTGTACTCTGCCATGTCTAGGCTACCCGTAGGCCCCATTATCGTTAGTGCGGGTTCTGTTGAGCACACAAGATCCTGATCAAGTACTTCAGGACTAGTAATTGTGTCACCACAATCAACCGCAAAGGCGGAACTACCTAAAGCAAAGTATAAAATACCAGGTACCACAAAGTGCCTAACGGATCCCCTAAATTCATACACCACACAATCCTCCTTGAATCATCTTAACAATCATATCCCTCATCCAACCAAAAGGCTGGGCTATCTCACGCAGACAAAATAACTATAGAATATATCCCTTGTAGTCTTAGCTAACCTCACCAGCAAAAAATCACACACAATAATAAAACCTATGGGAAATAGAGATAGACGTAAGGCACCTTAAAAAGACTTGCGGCACGTCTCATGAAATTTTTGTAGAGTAAAGACATTAACTCTAGAGATCTGAAGGCAAATAATGAACTGCCTTCAGATTCAAATTTAAAACTAAATTAATGTTACTGTGATGTCACACATTCACCAGAGGTAGTAGCATCAGGAGAATTTCCTATCCAGTTATTCTCACAGGGTGCAGAGTTGTCATCTTGCAAGTCAAAATCCACATTGCCAGAGACAGTATTGCCTACGATATTGTTTCCAGTCTGGCCAAATAGCTCCATTAAGATTCCTGCAGTATTTGACCCTTGAGTGCCATTATTCTCCACCGTATTCTGGCTGATAAGACAGCTACTGGCGTTATTAATTTGTATTCCAGTTAAAGTATTATCCGATACTGTATTTGACGATATTATTGAACTGCTACCATCTACCTGTATACCCGTTATTTCATTTCGACTTATGTCATTAGAAAACAGATTATTTGTTCCCCCCGCGATTATAATACCTGTACCTGCATTATCCGATATATTTGATATGGTTAGCGTATTATTACTACTAACAAACTCAATACCAGAAGAAGTATTACCAGAGGTGTTCAGGCCGAACAAATTATGAATACCGGAACCTTCTACAGAAATACCTGTATTGCAATTAGATACAAACCCATCCTGTAACACCCCGCCCGATATTATGGCCGCAAAACCATCGACCAAAATTCCCACTGTAGTTCCATCGCAACTCAGTGTATAACCATTTAAATCCAGATATCCGGTCGGCCCAGTTACAGTCAAAGCCGGTGTAACATTGCAGAGCAAATCTTGATCCAGTATTACCGGAGTGGTAATGATATCTCCGCACTCAACGGCACCATTTGCTTGTGAACACACAGATACAGACAATAAAGAAGCTGCCAAAGAAGTTATCAATGCCTTGTTTATCACACTTCGAGATATAAATCTCACGAGAGACCTCCCAAATAAAGCTCAAATACAGAAAAGATATGTCATGCTGATTTTGAGCCAAAAACTGGAAACAGCCATGGGAAATTTGTCCGCAAAATTTAGTAAAATAGTTTAAGCAGAGAATGGAGTATATTGATATACAAGCTACAGAAATATAAATTGTAAAAGATAACACCACTACCTAAGCCACCATAGTGGCACTATCTTTTTATATCCGTATATTTCAATCCAGGCAGCTAGGATCTACAGTGTCAAAAGTATTGTTTCGCCATAAATTGGTACCATTGCAGGGATCACTGTTTAAGTCTTGCGCATCGAAATCTTCATTGAGAATCCCCACATTTAAAATGATCAAATTATATTGCTGATCAAAGTCATTCATTAAGATTCCTGCCGTTCCCGCACCTGAAGTACCGTTATTTTCAGATGCATTTTCAACGATCCAGCTATTATTGGAATCATTAATCTCTATCCCTGAGCCCATATTCTCAAAACAGAAATTCTCTGTTATATATGATCGATCACCATCTATCTGGATACCACTCAAGGTATTTTCTTCAAAGGTATTCTGGAAGACGTTATTCCTCTCTCCAGTAACAATTAGTCCAACCCCCGTATTTGTTTGAGCGGTACAGGCTGTCATATAGTTGCTATTGCTCACTAACTGAAATCCAGCGCTGGCATTTGCCGTGGTCGATACCGCTTGAATATTATGGAATCCATCTCCATTCGCTAAAACACCCACCTCACAATCTGCAACCTGCCCTCCTCGAAGTAGCGCAGCACGCCCCTCTAACAGCACTCCAACTTCACTACCATCACATTGAACCTCGTACCCGGTCATATTCAGGCGTCCATCAGGGCCTATAACAGTTAAAGCGGGGCTGACATCACAAGTGAGATCCTCATCCAAAGTAACAGATGTGGTAATCGTATCCCCACATTCAACATCATCCGCAATCACTGGCTTGGAAATGGAAATGTTGGATATCCCGATCATTGAGACAATGGCGATTTTATAGAGACTTGAACGAGGGAGTTTCATCAAATTTTTCCTTAGCGCTGTGTTCGTTATTCATAGTCTAGGGTCATGCCTAGGTGATTTTGATCCAGCATTAAGAAAGAACCATGAGAAATTATTCCTAATAAAATGGGAATTTAGTTTGGGTTTTATGTTTAATATGCGCCAATACGGCTACGATTTTATGGATTTTATTAAAGAAAGGAGAGTTAGGGAGATGGCCAAATGATGGAGTAGGCGTCGCCCCTGCTCCATCATTTAGCGGATAAGAATTTAGGCTTTTGGCCGAACGGCTTTGATATCCTGATCTGCAGCCCAGTTAAGAACGTCTTCCCGACGCAGCGCCGTTGCCATCAGGTCCGGGAATTGATCCGGTGTACAGGCAAAAACCGGAGAGCCTATCGCAGCAAAATCTTCCGCCAGCGACTGGTCATAAGATGGACGCCCATCATCACTGAGTGCCAGTAAGGTAATCACATTTACATCCTCGCGAACAAGGTTAGCAACCCGTGCTTTTAACTCCTCTTCATTCCCCCCTTCATACAGGTCGGTAATCAGGATTAAATGTGTCTTGCCAGGCCGCTCAATTTTATCCTCACAATAAGCCACCGCCTGGTTAATGTCTGTGCCACCTCCCAGTTGTACGCCAAACAAAACGCTGACCGGGTCTTCCAAGTCCTCAGTGAGATCGACAATTGCGGTATCAAAGCAGACCAGTTTGGTTTTCACTGCCGGTATTGAAGCCATTACCGCTGCAAAGATTGAGCTGTATACCACCGATGTCGCCATGGAACCGGACTGATCGACACATAGAATGACTTCATCCAGATCCGCAAGCCGGCGGCTTTGTCGCATAAAGCCAATCAACTTCTCAGGCACCACTGTGTGGTAGTCATGTTGGTAGTGCCTGAGGTTTTGCTGGATGGTTCTATGCCAGTCGATATCAGCAAAGCGCGGCCTGAAACTGCGTTTTGATTTATTGACAGCTCCCCTAACCGCTTCTGTGGTCTTTCGCTCCAAGCGCTCCATCAGCTCGTCGACCACTTTCTTGATGACCTGGCGAGCAGTCTCAATAGTCTTTTCAGGCATCACTGAACGCAGACTGACCAAGTCTGCGACCAAATGAACATCCGCTTCAATCGCCGACAAAAACTCGGGCTCCATGAGCATCTGCTTGAGGCCAAGGCGCTCAAACGCATCACGCTGGACAACTTGTACTACCGAAGTCGGAAAGAACTCGCGGATATCACCCAGCCAACGGGAAACTTGTGGCGACGAGCGGGACAAACCACCTCGACCTTTTTTACCAGACTCCGAGTCTCCGCTGCCATAAAGCGCACTTAACGCTTGGGACAAACGCATATCCCGCTCAGAAAGCCCGGATTCACCTTCATCAGCCCCCAATACCAGGCGCCAACGGCGCTCCTTTTGTTGGTCTTTATCGACCGTTACCTCATCGGGTTGTTGCCCTTCAGACACTTCGTTTACTACGCCCATGTCTTGTCCTTCTGGATTAATTTGCCGATACGCAATAAATGCTCTGACCACAGCGGCAAAACTTCGGGATTAATGGCTTTGGATACCGAGTGGTTAGATCGGACACCGAGTACCAGCTCCATCATGCGCCGACGCTCCATCGCATCGAGACTGGAAAATACGCGTCGGAACAAGGGCAAATACTCGATAAATATTTCTTCGTCCAGATGCAGCAACCAGCGCTGTACCGCTCCCATCAATACCGGGTCGTACAGCAGGCGCTCAACCGCTTCAGCAAAAAAGCCCTCAAAAAATCGTGCTGCATCGGCGGCAGCTACCGCTGGAGACAGGGATTTTTCCAGCAATTGCTGTAACCGATGTCCATCGAATCTTTCAGCCTGATACAAAAGACGCGCACAAAGACCGCTAACTTGCAAACTGGAAAGAGAGCTGTCTACCAGTTGCTCGAAGGCTTGCCACCAGTCCTCCATAACTTCATCACCCAACTCTGCCAATTGCAGTGCCTGGTGAGCGCTGTGAATACTATTTCGCAGCCGTAGTGACTCTGCATCGTTAAGATTGCGACAGGCGTACGGCAGGGCCAGGGCAGATTGCATGGCTAAGCGTTCTACCAGGCCGGCAACTTGCTCCAACGCTAATTCTCGCGCGGTACCATAGCGTTGTACCTGGATTAACGCCGGCAGGCTGTCGAGAAGCTCGATACCGTCACTGGCCAGAGCCGCTCTCTCGGCCAATCGCTTCAGCCCCGCTTCAGAAGCCCGGTGCAACTGAGATTCAAGGGACAGCAAAACCACTTCTGCTAATTTGCCCAAATGACTCTCAGCCGAGATCGCCTCGATAAGTTTATTGTTAGCCGCTTGCTCAATGGTGGAACCGTAAACTAAGTTTTCCACCAACTTAACTGCATACTCCGGCTGCCAGCTGAGCACCCAGTTTTCCCGGAAAGTACCGCGACTTTTTCCGGTATGGGAGGGTTTACCCCAAGGCACTTCCAGCACAGCAAGACGGTGCAGTAACGTAGATTTATTCAGGCCGATATCACTGCGTAAATCCAGGGAAACTTCTTTATCCAGAGCCGTGGGCTTTAGCTTGGTCTTTTTCTGCCAGCGCTGTAGATCCTCCAGCAGGGGCACCAGTGGGGCATCCTCGGGGATAGCCCCAACTTGCTCACCCAGAAGCAACTCTCTTTCTACCTGTTGCCAAATAAGGCGCTCGCCAAAACAGAGGCAGGCCACAGCGGCTTCAATAATTTCTTCAAACCCCGGAGCTGGACGATTTCTAACGGCTGCCAAACTGCGACTCAGACGCACGGCTTCAATAACCGAAGCCGTAGAGACCACTTGTCCACTTTCGCGCAATGCGCGCACCAGCCGCCCAAACCAAAGCTCCAGCCACTGCTCGCCGGTGCCCTCGCGCCAAATATGCTGATACCACATAGGTGCAGCAACCCCAGCCCCGTAACCGGAAGCCATCGCCAATCGCGGCGATGTCCAGGGAATCCAGGTGGTTTTCACTTTGCTCTTGGGCAATTTCGCCGGCAGCTGTTTAATCAGTGCGCGGTCATCTTTTGCTGTGTGCTTTTCACGAAATGCCGGTAAGTGCCAGGCCCCGCAGACTACAGCGACCTCACCTTCCACCCCTTTCTTTTCTTTGGCAATTTCCAGGCGCATATAGGCTTCGCGCAGTAAATCCCTTTGCGACAACGGCGCGGTTTCAGTTATTTCTCCGCGCAGCGCGGTCATCGCCGACTCTACCCGGGAAAATATCTCCGCACTGTCATCGTTATTCTGCTCGATCAGGTCATTCCACCAGGCCTCACCATCTTCATAACCCGCCAGCTTCGCCAAAAGGCCGATAGGATCAGAGGTATCAGATGGTGGCTCTGGCTCGCCTGCCACCGCAGGGGAATCAGACTCTCCGCCGTTTTGCTCCGCTTCAGGGTCCTGGGCTTCAGATTGGAGTAACTGCGCCAGCTGGATATTAATGGGCAGATCAATGAATTTAACTTCTACCCCCTGTTGTACAGCCCACAGGCAGGCCTGGTACTCAGGGGAGTATTCCACAAACGGGTAGTAAAGGCTGGAGCCGGGCGACTCTGCGGCATAGCCGAGTAGCGCTACCGGCGGCTGCATCTGTGCGCTAGCCAGCAGAGGCAGTAATTCACTGCAATCAGCGGGGCCCTCTATCAATACTTTTTTTGGCTTCAGCTGATCCAACGCGGCGACAAGTCGCCGCGCAGAACCGGGCCCGTGGTGCCGAATACCAAAATAATGACAATCCACCTTGGACACGGGATATCCCTTACAGTACTTCGTTCATGGTGTGGTAGTAACCGGCAAAGTCACGGCGCTTTTTCAGGACCGTTTCCAAATACTCCTCCAATACAGCTTTATCCTGCACTGGATCTTTGACAATGGCGCCGACCAAATTACTGGAAAGCTCTTCTGCACTGAATTTACCATCGCCAAACCAGTTCGCCTGGCTCAATCCACCCACCATTACCGCAATTGCCTCAGCCGTAGACAAGTTACCGGACGGTGTTTTCAGGGTTATTTTTCCATCCAGTGTTTCACCGCCGCGCAGCTCGCGGAAAATGGTCACTATTTTCTCGATCTCTTCGCCGGCGTTTGCCGGTACTGGCAACTCCAGGCTCTCACCCATTTCTGCCACGCGGCGAGAAATAATACTGACCTCTTCATTCATATCATCGGGCAGCGGCAACACAACAACATTGAAACGACGTTTTAATGCGGAGGATAATTCATTAACACCCTTATCGCGGTTATTGGCTGTTGCAATTACATTAAAACCGCGCTGCGCATAAACCGCATCATTCAACTCGGGGATCGGCAACATTTTCTCTGACAGCACGGTAATCAATGTATCCTGAACATCAGAACCCATACGAGTCAGCTCTTCCAAACGACACAAGGTACCCTGTTCCATAGCGCGATATAAAGGCGTTGGCACCAGGGCTTCTTTGCTGGGGCCCTTTGCCAGTAGCTGAGCGTAGTTCCAGCCATAGCGAATCTGGTTTTCGTCAGTGCCCGCCGTACACTGGATCACACGGGTACTATTGCCACAGATCGCCGCAGACAGGTGTTCAGACACCCAGGACTTTGCCGTACCCGGCACACCGAGTAACAGCAGTGCACGATCGGTGGCGAGGGTGGCAACGGCAGTTTCAATCAAGCGCCGATTGCCGATATATTTTGCACTGATCTCAGCACCTTCAGCCGTTGTGCCGCCCATCAAGTATTTCACGACTGCCTGCGGAGACAGACTCCAATTCTCTGGTTTTTTGCCGGTGTCTTCTGCTTTTAAGGCATCCAGTTCTGATTGGTAGGTAATTTCAGCGGGTTGACGAAGTACGTCACTCATGGGGAATCCTTTTATTTTACCTGCCCGGAAATTCACTGCTTATTTTATGAATTTTGCCGGGCAACGATTGGTCTTAAAATTAAATCTGTGTTGGGTGTATGGACTAAAGCCCACCCACGCCGGCAAGCTCGCTATTAAAGCGAAGACAGTCAGTTGCGGGGTCTGCCCGTAGCACACCCTGCTCAAAAAGCGCTTCCAGTAACTGCCGAGCGGTCTCTCTGGGTAACATCAAGCCCAGTGCAGTCAACTCCCGTTGGAGATAAATAGACTGCAAATAACCACTCTCACTTAACTCCTCGACAACGAGTTTTAACAGCGCCTTCCAAGGCGACGTTTTTTTCAAGTCATCCCAGGAAAGCTCCGTTAACGGTTCGGGCAAAAACTTGAGTAAATCCTGAAAATCTACTTTGGCCTTCTTATTGCGCAAAAGTCCAAACATCAATTCGGCACGGCGGGACTGTTCCAGGCGCGGCAATAAACTGTGTAAGAGAGACATACCGGCCTCACCGGTATCCAGGTAGCTCTCAATATTGGTGACCAGCAGGGCAATAGCCTTATCTGGCAAAGTATTTACCGCATTGGTAACAAAACTGTGGTTGTCATAATCGCGACTTTTATCGAGCTGCCAAGCCCCAGCTAAGTCAGTCACGCTGATATCCAGTGCTTCCGCAAGGCTTTGCAGAGATACCTTCTGCAAAAATTCCGAGCGAATGGCTTGCTGTTTTTTGCTCTTGAGCTTACGGGGCAATAGTTGCAACTGCTTCTTTACCAAGCCCACTTTTTTTAATTCGTAAAACTCAGCCAATTCCTGCGCAGAAGACTCTTCCTGAGTATTAGATTCAAGTTCCGATGACAATCCCAATCGGGATAAAAATTGGCTGGCAAGACGCGCCACCTTTTGTGAACGATCTTTAAGCAGGGACTGTAAATATTCCCCATCGGACTCACTCAGCCGGATAGCAAGAACTCGTACGATCCTTAAACGCTTATCAGCGGATTCGCGCCCGGCGCAGGTCTGGATCAAATTTAAAGCGGCGGCGGGGTTACTGAAACGCAACTCCCTGAGCTTTGCCAGGCGACTGGCGGGATACCAATCATCCCAGTTTTCCTCAGTTAACGCTTCAGTATTATCAATACTACCCCGCTCATTCGCGGCCCATTGTGACCAGGGTAAATAGACTTCCGGCAAGCCTTCATCATTACTTGAGGGAAGCCAGTCCGCAGGATGGGCAATAAATCCCCGCTGTAACAGCAACTTCAGGAACAATCCGGTTTGCTCCATAGAGCGGGACTGAACGCTTTCAGTGACCCGTCGAAAATGGGCCCGCATTGGATAGGGAAGCACGGGCTTATTCAACTCGGGCAACAAGGGAAATTCGCGTAACTCTGCCGGAGCTTGGGGCTGGTAGAGTGCGCTTTGATGCTGGCTGAGAAGCGCTACCGCCGCTGATGCCAAGCGCTCCTCTTCCAGGCCTTCAAACAATGGACGCCAGGACTCAGGTAGGGCGTCGAGCATTAAGGGCAAATCACTACCCACCATCCAACGCTGTTGTAGGCGCTCTACCAACAACTGCTCTTCCTGGATTTTCTCAGGCGTTAGCATGCGATTGTCCCCCACTCATCTGTCCGCGCGCTGTGCAGTTCAGCACTGCTTCCATCCCACAAAATAAACGCCGCCTGTAATTTTGAACCCAGTAATAGAGAGGGAATCTGTTCATTGTTGAGCGGTAGCGTTTGCTGCCCAGTCGAGCAGCGCCACCAGTAATTGCCGTTGGCACAGCGCAGTAGACGCCCCCCTTCAAGAAGGTGCGGTACCTGCTCTATCCAGGGTTGCTGAGACAACTGCTTTTGGTAGTGGGAGAACACACTCTCTTGCTGGGTTGGCCACCTCTGATTCACACCATCCTGCACCACTTTAAACTCCACAGGGAAAGCTCTCAGTGGCATGCGACCGGGATAAAAAACCAACTCCCCTTCTACGCTGGCGCCGATACCAATACCCACCTCCCGGCGCCCCGCAGAAGCCGGATAGTGATCCAACAACAGGGCAAATACTGGGGTATTACTATCAAGCTTGAGCAACCAGGAAGCGTGGCTCACCAAACCATCGCGGCGGGTGCTCACTTTCTCTCCTACATTCTGCCAAATGCCCCTTTGTCGGGGGCTGGCTGGGTTTTCCAAGACCTGGTCACGGTTCTCGGCAACGGCAATAGCTCTACGAGCATCCACATCTTCCTCATCAGTGAGCCAAGCACTGCTGAGTAACATTAATTGCCCCAGCTCCTTGAATACCACTTCCGCCTGTTTCTGTGGTGCAAGCCCCAGGGCCTTGGCTGGAAGCTCATCAACCCTGGATGCCAGGCCGGCGGCTTTGGCGTCTACCAAGCGCGCAGAGATATAGCGGCAGCGCTGGCGAAGTTCCTTGAGAAATCCCACCATGCCAGTACGTAATTGATCCTCAACCCACTGCTGGAATTCACCTAGCCCGGTGGCGATACTCTTGTTGGTTTTAGCGCGTGTCTGCGCTGCCCGCTTAGCCCTGGCCGCTTCCTTTTTTTCCTGCGCCTCTTTACTTTCCGAGGTTTCCTCAGAAATACCGTGAATGTTTTTATTGGTAGAAGCTTTTGTCTCAGCTTGAGCTTCAGGCTTACTCTTGCGCCGCCGCCCCAACCACTCTACTACCCACTCCGGTGTTTCAGCCTCAATAAAGTCATCCGGCCCATCGGCGAATTGCCACAAAAGGGCTAGAACATGCTTGCAGGGAAACTTACGTGAGGGGCAGGTACACTTGTAACCGTGATCTACTGTATCTGCCAAGGTGTAATAGGGATTGGCCCCCGACCCTTGGCATTGCCCCCATATACAATTTACAGAAGCCGCTTTACCGCGCAAAGGCCATTTAGCCGGCTTCAACAGTTTTTTGGCTGCGTTTAAAGAAGCCTGGTCTGGGGCCAGTTCTTGCACAACCTCTAGGGAAATATTCATCTCTTGCCTTATACAGCTCAATACTGTACATAAATACAGCAATCGCATCTATGTAGCTATAGTGGCGCATAAAGTATCACGCAGCCCACAGAGATTAAAATCTAATTTCTCAAATTTTGATTTTGCCGTCACTCTTATTGATTTAAGACAAAAAGTACACTCGGCGAGCATTTATTTGGCACGATCGAACAAGCTCTAAAGAAACAAGGTGTTCTCTCCTGCCAGCATTAGAGGGATTTCGCCTAGCCTCTCTAAATAAGTTACCATTTTCAGGAACTGGCTATATTGGCACCAATTCCAGCCAAACCTAATCGCAACAAGATATCCTTCTCTATACGATTAGGTCCATTGGATATCAACGGCCAGTGAAAAATGCAATTAAACTAAATACGATATTTACTGTCATTAGCACATGCTTAAGCATGTCCAGCTTCTCTCAGAGAATTGCCAAACTTATTGAAAAATCTGAAAGCTTTCCTTTCAATGAGACAATAACCCCAGAACAAATTAAAGACTTAGGGTTTAAAAAAGGCAGCTATGATATAGAAAAAAGCAAAGAATACATCAGGTATTATCACGCTCCTGCTTCATCTAAAGACGGCATTCATTACTCAGTCAAATATGACACCGACGGCAAAGAAAGCACCGTTAAACTTGATTTACCAAAAGATGCACTGAAAGAAAAATATTCTGGAACAGTGATTTTATTACATGGGTTCCGATCATCAAAAGAGTTCATGTTATTTTCTGCTCAATACTTTCGCTTTCTTGGATTTCAAGTTGTAGCTCCGGACCTCCTTGGTCACGGGGAATCGAATAGCACCAAAAAATATGGTGTAGGAGATAGTGAAATCATCAATAAACTTATTGATGCACTAATCAGTAAAGGGGACATCAAGGACAAGCCCTTATATATCGTAGGAAACTCTATGGGAGCCTTAACGGCTCTCTATATCTCAGCCATGAGATCTGACTTAAATGGAATTATTTTACTTGCCCCAATGGTCCCTTTTGATCAAGCCGTGTATAACTACGGTAGGCTCAATCATCCCATACTTAGCCGGGTTATACCCGAAAATAAAATTCGAAAAGGAGCAAATCTGGCTCTGGAGCAGTCTGGTATTGAACCGAGTGATACCAATATACTTCCCCTTCTCTATTCTTCCAAGCTCCCCATACTGCTAATATCCTCCCCCTCGGATCTAATTGCACCCTATGGTAATTATATAGCTTTAGATCAATCAAATATTAATTTGGTGAAAATTCCCAATAGAAGCCACCCAAGCATATCGACCATTGGAAATATTGAACACGAAGCAATTATCAGCTGGCTTAATAAACTGTAAGATATTTACGCGATCCAAGAATTTATTAGCCTTAAGGATTAATCACAAAGTCACCCTTAAATAAGGGCGTAGATTTATCAAATCTAATTGATCATCTGCCTCGGTGAAAACATAATAATAGCCATACCCAGCATTGCTACAGCGGCACCGCTCACATCCCAAATGGTGGGCTTAACGCCATTAACCAGCCACAACCACATTATTGAAGTAAAAATATAAATTCCCCCATACGCCGCATACACCCGACCCGCAGGGGCCGGATGTAATGTCAAAAGCCAAGCAAATATTGCCAAACTAATACCACCTGGCACTAGCAACCAAATACTTTCACCCTGCTTTAACCACAAGTAAGCCGTGTAGCAGCCTATTATCTCTGCAAGCGCCGTAGCCAGGAACAAAGCTATAGTTTTTATTTCAAACAGCAGCATGAACGTCTAAATATTTAGCTATTTACCGGACAAACATTTTCAAGACGCATTGTGAAGGCTCTTTTCATATATGAAAATTGTTCGATGGTCTCCATATGTTTACTCAGGGAGTTTCTTGCACGTGTGAATTTTCTCTTTTCCGCTGCATTCATTCCCTCGTTAAACATATATAAGCTTTGCAGTGGTGCCATGGCAGTTTTCTCTGTGCGATAAAAAACATCATCAGACATCGCCAAATCAACTTTATCCCGTATGGAGCCATCCGGCATAATTTGTACCGATACGCTGGGAACGTAATTCGCAATAGGGCCGTCAAAGTTAAGAACGGTGGATTCCTTCTCACTCAACTTCTTCGCCACATAAACCTTAAGCTTGTTATTGCGCACTTCCAATTTTACAAACGGTTTAATAATTTTAAACTTCTCCTTATCCTCCTCAAATAGTTTCACGGATGCTTCAAGCATTACCAGGCTTTGAGTATTGATAAAGCGTTCATATTCTTCCAAGTGGCACGATGCCTGTACCCCACTACTCAACAAGAAACATAGACTAAAGGCTAATCTTTTCATTGATCTAAATATTACCCTTAATATTTGATAAATTGATCGCCTCAAACATCAACTGGCGCACTGGTTAACCCAGCACAGTTTAGACCTCATTGGCATCACTATTAGCCAGTGATTGCGCTTGAAACTTTCTTACGATAAAAAATACGTACCCTGCTTCTTTTTCCGATTAATTTACGCCACTAATAGTAAAAAAGGTGAAGCTGGTTCAGCTTCACCTAACGGGTTTAGTCACTAAAGAAATCCTGATCTCTACGGAAGTTAGTCCCTACCGATAATCCGATAGTACTACCGGTGGCAGTTCAGCAGCCTCTGACATCCACTCTTTTACGCTGTCACGCCCCAGCAACCGGTCTATCCACTGTTTAGTAAGCGGCCAGGGCTGCAAATTTGGGGCGTGGGAGAAAATTCTTATCACTGTTGGCACAAAGGCTAAATCTGCCAGGGACAAAGCACCCATCAAGTAAGGGCCACCATTTTGCTCAAGCTCTCCTTCCCAGGCGGCAAATAGGCGCTCCGCATCCATCTCTTCTTCGGGGGTCATTGGGCGTTTGTCGGGGTAAAATGCACTTTCAAAGGATAGGCGTGGACACAACCCGGACAATCCAGAATGTTGCCAGCTAAGCATGGCCCGGGCTCGGGCCCGCATCAATGGATCTTGAGGTAGCAGTTCACCAGAGCCAATGTCATTGGCGTATTCCATAATGGCCAAGGAGTCAAAAATAATCATCTCCCCCTCTTCCAGTACGGGTACTGATCTCGCAGGGGATAACTCTCCTATACGCTGTAAGTTCTCGAATCGCTGTGGCCGACGAATATCTACAACCACTTCCTCAAACTGAACTTCCTGTTCACGCAGTGCCAGCCAAGCCCTAAAGGCCCAAGTGGATGCATTTTTAGTACCCGAGTACAGAACACGAGACATAATTAATCCATTGTTATAGTTGAATTATATTGATCAATTTATAGCTTCAATTATACCGTTCAACAGCTAAACAATTAGAATATAGCACCAAGTTTATTGCGTATTAACTGTACTGCAATTCATGGTCATCAATGATTCAGCACAAACAGCTATTTTTTTGAATCCCTTCACAATCTTGGAGGAAATTAAATGGCGACTCAAGTTAAAGCTAACTCTCACCAATCAATTGAATCGCCAAAGAAGTACAACTTAAGCTTCTCAAATCGCTTAAAAATTCAATCTAGGCAGCTCGGGTTTTTAGTAATGGCATCATTAGCGTACCAGGTGTTGGTGCCACTACAAGTAGGGTCAACCGTATCATTCAAATCAAAGGGATCATTACCTGAAGAGATATTCCCAGTTATGATGTTATTAGTTGAATTGGTGGATTCCAGTACGATACCACCATCAGCAGTATCTCCATCTCCATTATCTGTTGTTATATTTTGGGAGATTACATTACTGGATGAGCCTTCGATTAAAATTCCTGCCCCACCATTATTGGTGGATATATTATTAAATACACTTGAAAAGCTATCATCTATCTGAATCCCATCAGAGAAACTGCCGGTGACGATGCAAGAAGAGAAAGTATTGAAATCATCATCCATATCAACACCCACCCGACCACTGTTGGTAATTATGCATCCATTAATAATGTTAAAGATACTGTCAATATCAATACCATCGTCAACACTATTAATAAGTTCAGTTCCTATGACCGTGTGATAACCCACACCCTCTATAAAGATATTGTCAAAACATCCATCAATGGTACCGCCAATCAGCACCGCGCCTTGCCCCTGGATACGTATTCCAGCACCACCAAATCCCGCGCCTGTAGCACAGGTCACAGAGAAGCCTTCCATACTCAAGCTACCTTCAGGGCCAACTATAGTCAGGGCATCTGGATCAGCAGCAGTAAGGTCACAGGATAAATCCTGTGTAAGCACTTCGGCGGTTGTAATAACATCACCACAGGATACCTGAGCTGATGCTACAAAAGAGTATGACGCTGTAAATAGCCCCATTACGCTTAATATTAATAACTTAATAACTGACTGTTTAATATCCATGTAGAACCTCTGTCAATTTTAAATATGAATTGGATTTCCTGGCCTGGGATACAGACTGCCTCCTTAGTTTGGACCTGACTATTAATTCCGCCATAAGAAAAAGTACCTAAAGTACTAAGCTGCAATCAGCGGGGAAACAGCAAATCGAAGGGGGGGGTAAAAATTAGGGGCACAAAAAAACCCGGCCGGTGCCGGGTTTTTTTAACAAAAGATAAGGATATTACTTCAAGCCAAGTACTTCTTTACCCTGGATAAAGGTAACGTCAACCGGAATACTGGCCTCAGCCAAGCGATCCAAATCAGCCTGCAGTTCAGGGCCAATTACGCCTTTGGTCTCCAGCAATGATTTGGCTTTCTCGTAATCGCCATCACCCTGAATAGTAATGATTAAACGAGACAAGTTGGTCATCGCCTGTTGCATCTTTTCAAAATCAACACTGTATTGACCAGTCTTGGGATCGCGAGTGAAGGCACCCTGCTCCTTAAAGTAGTTAAAGCGCATCATGTTGGCTTTACCGTGGGCACTGGCCGCACCAAAACGTACGCTGCGGAAGATACCCGCCAAGAAGGTGACATAGTTATCCATCAACTGGCCTTCTTCCAACTCACCTTTTTCATGCAAGCGGGTAACCATGTACAGACCGAGGATATCAGCCTTACCTTCTTCCAGGGCGGAAGAGGTTTCCTTCAAAGCCTGGCGAACATTATTTCCGCCTTCTACGGTCTTTTTAATTCCCAAACCGTGGGCCACTTCGTGGAACATGGTGTTGGCAAAGAATGCCGGGAAGGTAATGTTCTTGCGCTGATCTTCTGCGATCAATACATCGCTGATCGGCACCAGGATCTTGTCAAACTTGGCCTGCATTGCATTCTTCAGCTGCAAACGACGAGTGCCTTTGGCCAGCTGTACTTCCTCATCATTGGGAAGGTTAATGGCGATAGTCTTGGAGCCAGCGTTACTGTGGCCAGCGTAGAAGAGTACATCGTAGGCATTCAAGTCTGAATCTGTTCCCGGCTCTTCAGATTTGTATTTTTCCTCAACCGGCAAACCCTTCTGTAGCTCGGGCAGCAGAGCGGCAAACTTGGCCAGTTTTTTACTCCACTCTTTGTCTTTCAGCAGGACGTAGGACTCATAAGCGGTACGATAGGCAAACAACTGGTCTTCATAGTTTTCAATAGGACCAATAACCACATCGATATCATTCTCCTTCATATCCATCCAGGCCATATCACTGGGGCGGAAATTATCGGAGAGAAGTGCATCGGCACGCATGGTGAGGTAGTTAGCAAATTCCTTGCTCTCAGCCAATTCAGCTGCCTGGCGCAGAATACTAGCCGCCTTATTCAGGTCCGCATTGTAGGCTTCGTTGTAAGGCACCAGTTCGAGACTGCCAGACTCATTGCGGCGTACCAGGGAGTACAAGCCGTCTTTTCCTGCCTGGTCCCATTTCTCGAACTCTTCGCGGGTCATATCCGCTGGGTAGAAGTTAGCACCCAGGGGCTTATCTCCATAACCAACAATAAACGGCTTATTGTCGTTAAGGCGATCCCAGGGGCCATAGTTGATATCGGCAAACTTACGAGCGCGGTTGTCTTCAATATCCGGCAGCAATTCCTCAGCTGGGCCGTAGGATTGCAACCAGAACAGGCGATCCATAATCTGGCTGGCATCAATCAGCAGGCCAATCATTTTGCGCTGGTTGTCGGAGAGACCGCTTAGATTTGCAGTGAGCTCAACCGGTACATAGATATCAAAACGCTTATCCGCATCTTCTACCTTTTGGCCTGAGGGCACAGGTACAGTCTTGGACTCTACAATCTGAGCCTCAGCTTCCGCTTTGGCAACTTCTTCGGGCTGCTGCTCTTTTTTGGAACAAGCGCCAACAAGGGCCAGTGCCAACACTGCTGCCGCTATCTTGGTAGCCTGAAAAGGAATGGTCATATCGCTCTGCCTATCATTTTTTTGTATCGGCGCCACATTAGTCTGGCTGTAGGGATTTATCAACCGTCATGGCGTAGGCACCTCGGCCGCCTGGGTCTCAGTTCCACGCTCCTGTTGCTGCATACGCCAGAGGGCCGCGTAGTGTCCGTCAGCCTGCATCAATTCCCGGTGGGCTCCCTGCTCGACTATTCCGCCCTGATCCATTACCAGAATGCAGTCAGCATCCACAATTGTGGAGAGGCGGTGAGCGATCACTAACGATGTCTGCTCGCGGGCAATATCCTGCAGGGATGCCACTATGCCCTGCTCTGAGTGGCTGTCGAGAGATGAGGTCGCTTCGTCAAAGATCATAATTGGAGGCTTTTTCAGCAGGGCCCGAGCGATAGCAACCCGCTGCTTTTCCCCTCCGGACAATTTGAGACCCCGCTCCCCCACAAGGGTATCGGCTCCCTCTGGCAGCTGCTGAACAAAGCCTTCCAGCTGGGCGTGGCGGATCGCCTCATCCACCTCAGTATCTGAGGCATCTACACGTCCGTAACGCACGTTGTCCCGGATCGACTGGTTGAACAACGCTGCATCCTGAGGCACAACACCAATAGCCCTGCGCAGCGACTCCTGGGAAACACTGCGAATATCCTGGCCATCAATGGAAATTGAACCGCTGTTAGCGTCATAAAAACGAAACAGGAGCTTAAAGAGGGTGGATTTACCTGCACCGCTAGCGCCAACAATTGCCACTTTTTGCCGTGGCTCCACAGCAAAGCTGATACCTTTGAGGATCTGGCGATTATCTTTGTAGCCAAACTGGACGTTATCAAACTCAATTCGGCCTTCCATCACGGTGAGGGGGGCCGCCTGGGGAAGATCTTCCACAGCAGGTTTTACCGCAAGTAAAGAGAACATCTTCTCAATATTTGCCAGCGCCCCCTTCATCTCCCGGTACACAAAGCCGAGGAAATTTAGCGGTATAAAGATCTGCATCATAAAGGCATTCACCAATACGAAGTCACCGATGGTCATAGTGCCTTTGGTGACTCCTACCGCGGCAAGAACCATTGCTGCACACATTGCGCTGGCAATAATCAGCGCCTGGCCACTATTTAGGCCAAACAGGGACAGCCTGTTCTTACGCCGGGCCTTCTCCCAACTGGCCAGCTCCCGGTCATAGTGACCGAATTCATGTCGCTCATTGGCAAAGTACTTAACGGTCTCATAGTTGAGCAGACTATCAACTGCACGGCTGCTGGCCTGTGACTCCGCCTCATTCAACTCCCTGACAAAGCGCGTACGCCATTCAGTGGCTACCACTGAAAAGCCGATATAAATAATCACTGCGGCCAGCACTAATAGCGCAAATAAGCCGCTGTAATTCCACCAGAGCAACCCCGCCACCATAGCTATCTCTACCAGCGTGGGTACGATATTGAAAACCATAAACCGCATCAGGAACCCGATGCCGCTATTGCCCCGCTCAATATCCCGAGAGAGCCCTCCGGTACGGCGGTTCAGGTGAAAATCCAGGTCCAGCTTGTGCAAATGCTGGAACACTTCAAGCCCGATCCGGCGCTGGGCCCGCTCAGTGACACGGCCAAAAATCGTGTCTCGCAGTTCGCCAAACAGAGTGCTGGAAAGGCGCACAGCCCCATAGGCCAACAGCAGCCCCAAAGGTAATGCCACTGCCTGGGCCATGCCCCCAGCACTATCTAGGTCATCGACAATATGTTTGAGCAAAAATGGCAGGGTAACACCCGCAACCTTGGCGCCAATCAAGCAGAGGATCGCCAAGACTACGGCGCGACGGAACTCCAATAGGTAGGGGAAGAGGGTTTTGAGCGCACCCCAGTGCACCTCATCCAAAGAGACAGTGGATTTGGGTCTCGGCATAATCTATCCAGGAGGAGAAAACAGGCGCCCATTATAATTCGTAGATTAGATTTATATAGACGCTTACTCTCAAATGGGGAAGAGATGTATTTCCTTATAGGATCTACCTTCTAAACTCATAAAGACACAGTAAGCCGCCAGACTTAATTATATTGCTTCAGAAAAACCCCAATTGGCGAAACCTTATAAACCCTGAAGTTTGCCCAATAAAATTACGGCCCGGTTATAGCTAAACCTTACAATAAAACTCGTGTGCAATTCCCTTGCAAGGTAGCTATTTATTATTTTTTCCTGCTCGCCCAGAACTGTTTATCTATTAGGGTAGTTTAACGGTGACATTCTCATACACTGGGAATTAACAATACTGAATTATCAACCTCTAAACATATAGAATGAGATTCTTCGTCTATTTCTTTAACAAGAAGAATTATTTAAGCCCGCCTTTCTTAACTTGTAAAAAACAGCATATCTGAACCAATCTTTAAGCAACGTCAGTTAAGTCGGCGGGCCACTATATAAGTAACTTTTTATTCATCTTATCAAGTTAACATAAGGGGAATATGCGAATATTGTGCATTATTCCCCCTAACCCAACGAGTTCCGGGAAAGATAGCTCTGCCTGGTCCAAGACCAACCTCAGCATAAGTTAGAAATCGGTTACCTTTTTTAACCCTTAGCGTCCACTCTTGCGCAGCTAAATGGTTAGGATTTGCTCTCGAATCTGGGCCATGCCCCCAGACAGACCACCTGAAGGCAGTGCAGCTCCACTCGTACTTGAATCCAGCAAATGTTCTGGGGCCAGGAACATAAACATCCTGAGTACCCAGGGGAATTAACGCCCCCAAAGCCTCAACATCAATATACCCTTCAACTGCATCCTCAAAATCCTGTTCCGTTGGTACATTCAACCCCCGGGGCACTACCAATGTAGAGAAATTGACCATTGGCATATTAAATCCTCCTTAATTTATTTAAATCAAACCTCGTGTAAAAACATGAAAACTAAAGACCTGTCATTTATCACTTAGCAAACCCGAAAACAGATTTATTTTGAGTCAAACAACCTTATTCCTGGATAACGAAAACAACTTTATGCTTAGCCCCAGCAAAGAACCATTAAAAAAATATATCAACCTGATAGATATTTACCGGCATGAAAACAATCTACGGATATGTCGAGACCTACTAACAATTTATTACACTAGAAACCAAAAGAATCACGCCATCCCGTCGACGGGCAAAGCATATGGCACTATTTATGTCGAATAGAGCCTCAACCGACAAAGCTGAGGCCTACCCAACCAACAGAGGGAATCAAATAAATTCAATTAATTTAATTTCAGCAGCAGAATTAAAAACAACCTCTTAAAACTACTCTTGCATATTACTAATCATGTAATTCATAATTTCATCTTGATCGTTAACTAGGTTTTCTATCAAGTCAAGATGATCCCGATTATTCGCTAATTTGAAATAACAGGGGTTATCCATTTTTAGCATTTTCTCTTGATATTCTTTCGTCTGCCGAAAAAACTCTGGCGTATCAAATTCAGGCACAATTAAATGTAGCGGGCATTCAGTTTTGTCAATACCAGGCTCTAGCCGCTGGGGGCTTACCTTTTCGGCGGATTCCATCGACATATTAATGGTGTCATTGACAAAACTATTGACCAGTGGGCGAATGTCAAATAATCCCGCCAGGGAAAATGCACCTTTAAACTTACTTTGAGCAGATGCCGGTACGCCAAATTTACTCCAATCCGTTTGATGCAACAGTGCTGCCAGTTGGCCACCTGCCGAATGCCCCACAATGTAGACAGATGGAGCCCCTTTTTCCTCGGCCTCATTCAGCACGCTCGCCATTGCCCACTGCATCTGTAAGACAATAGACTCCATTGGAGTATCATTTTCCCAATCCGGGGCCATACGGTAACCCGGCATATAGACCGCAAACCCCTCTTTATTAAAAGGCTCGGCCAGAAAAGAAAACTGCTCTTTTGAAAACCACTGCCACCAGCCACCGTGAATATAAATTACGACCGGTGCATCCTCAGCAACTTCGTCTGACCTGAAAACATCCATCGAGCCAGCTAAATCACCTTCCCCAAAATTGACAGTTTGCAAACCGCCCTTAATCGCGTTGCGATATGCCGAGCTACGACTACCAGTAAACTCAGCATGAGAAGGCAGCAGCAGATCGGTTGGAAGGCGGCGGGTCCACAACGTTGGGTTATATTGCTCGTCCGTTTTCTCACGGGTAAAGCTATTCCAAAATTCACTCACGGCTAGCTCCCTTACTTTTCGCTAGGATTTATAGCTTCGAACTGGTCATCACGCAGTAGCATAGTACCGTCCTTCTGTAGGACCCAGAGCTCACGAGTGATGACACCTTCTGCGTTGTTCATTTTCCAATTACTTGAGAGTACGGTTGAGACTTCATCCACTACTTCAATTTTTGCGCCAATATAGGTCACATCTGCAAAACCCTGATCTACCAGATTTTGCCAGAAAGCTTGTATATTCTTTCGACCTTCGAACTGGCCAAAGGGTTTCGCAGTCATCTGAGCCTGCTCTTCATACATGGATGCACACCCAGCTGCATTGCCACTATTGAAGTAAGACTTCCACTGTTCACTGGCAGCTTTTGTTTTCTCAATCAGAATGTCGCTCATATCAAAATCCTCTTCTGTAATAGGTAACGACCTTGTGCCTATAGATTGCCCCATAGCCATGGTTGTGATAAACATCCATTAATTGATATTAGTGTTTAGGAAAATTAAACAATGAAGCCAAGCCTGGAGGATATGCAGGTATTCCTAGCCGTTGTAGAGGCGCGCAGCTTCACACTGGCAGCCGACCGCCTGGAGCGGACCAAATCGGCAGTAAGCCAAGCAGTTACCCGGTTGGAGTCTGATATCGGCACCCGCTTGCTTTACCGCAGTACCCGCTCCCTATCTCTCACCGAGGCCGGCTCAGAGTTTTACGCCCATTGCCGGGAGATCAAAGATATTTATAACTCAGCAATAGCGGGTCTTAGGAATAGCGGCGACAAATTGGCGGGCTCCCTATCTGTAACAGCACCTCACGCACTGTGCGAGCCAGTAATTATTCCTGCAATCATTAAGCTGGCCGAACAGCACCCGCAACTGAGAATCAGGCTGTTAGCCAATGACTCACCCATGGATTTGATTGAATCGCAGGTAGACCTGGCCATTCGCGTAGGCAGCCTTGCACTTCAATCGGCAAAAGTTTCAAAGTTGGGATTGTTAGGAGAAAGTCTCTACGCCAGCCCGCAGCTTATTGAAAAGCTATGTGGCATTCCCTCAGACCTTACTGAACTACAAAATTGGCCGCATATCGCTAATGATTGGCAGGGCATGCCATTAAAGTATGAATTGAAAAATGGGATTCAGGTAAAGGCCACGCCTAAGGTTCGCTGTAACTCCCTACACGATATAGTACAGTTAACCGAAGCCGGAATTGGGATTGCCAGGTTGCCCGATATTATCGCTCGAAAAAAAGTGGATACCGGCACACTTTGTCCAATAACATCTGTTGCCGCTGCGCCCATCCATTATATGCATCTATTTTCCAAAAGGCCGCCAACAAAAGTTCAGACTTTTATCAAGGCTATCAAGTCCCAATTGCAAATCTGTAGTAAAAATTAATAGTAGAGAAAGGTTTAGTCTATTTATAACTATCAAGATAACCTCATAGCAGCCCAAATAGACCTGCATTTGAAACTTTAGAAATTCACTCTACAGGGAGCTACCTGCAGCCTGTTAACTCAATAGGTACAAAGGGGGGGGGGTTCATTTCACAAAGAAATACAAAGAGAAATTTGTCGCGTGGACCGAGTAGATATTTTAACAGGCAACTCCATATTTAAATGACCAGAGCTGCAAGCTCCAGTCATTTAAACAACTGAGTTCTAACCCAGCCTTCAATGCCAATCAATTGCAGCGGAAATACTTAAACGTAGAATCCTGGGTATAACGTACCAGTACCTTTCCGCCAGATGTCAGAGAGTACACCTCCTCTGACTTCCAAGCTTCTCCTTCACCTTGCATATTGAAAACCAGATGAAGATTGCCATCACTCTGGCTAGCAGACATCAACTGGCCTGAAGACTCCGTAAATTGAATACGACTACCTGCCAGAGTCATCGAGTCGACCGATGAAGAAGCATTACAGGATTCCTCGGTTCCAGCCCATTGTCCCTGATACTTAGGAGGTACAGTGGACATTGCACAAGCCTGGATTAATCCTATTCCCAGCAACACACAGAAAAAAGAGAGAGATCTCATTCAAGCAATCCAATAACGTATATAATAAAAAAAAATTAAGGATATAAGAACCTTACAGTATATCTAGTACTTACGTCTCAAATAAATCCCACCATTAGCTTAAATCGTGAAATAGTCGCCAAACGACAAAGGATTTTAGGGCTTGGCATTACTTCACTTTACACAAACAAACACTCCCCACTTTTATTGATAATTCTCTCAAGGTTACTTGCAGGATTTGGGGTTAGATAACGGGTTTTGATTAATACTCTATTAATATCCTAGGTGAACCCCCAAAAACCATCACTAGAAACTATCCTCTTCAATATCTACTGTCGATAAAGGTCAAAGTAAAGAAATGGATGAGATTCAACAGTTAAAAGATCGACTAGCGATTAGTGATCTACTCGCCCGTTATACATTAACTATCGACAGTAATGATGCCCGAGGCTGGGCTTCACTATTTACACCCAATGGCCGATTTGAGCATGGCAACATTATGATTCGGGGAAGAGAAAAACTGGAGCGCTACGCAGCGGTTCACAGCAAGTTGGGAAGCCGGCATATTACAAGCTCCCCCCTACATTTTATTTCTGAAGATGGGCAATCCGCCTCAGGGAAAGCAACGACCGTAGAAATCATAGCAACACGATCCGGCTATCGCATTTCTGCTGTTGGAGAGTATCGGGACAAACTCGTTAAAATCGATAACAACTGGTTAATCGAATGTCGACGAGGAGAAGAAGTTAAACTTCCTGAAGACCCTGATTTCCCAATCCTCAGCGCCGATCCCGATGCCGGAAAAAAAATGAAAATACTAATCGATGCTTGGGATGACTTGGGTGAGCCAATACCTGAACCTCACCAAAAATAAAAATAAATCCTATTTAGTAAGCCGAGCTAATTAAGTGCACGCAGCGGCACATCATCGCGGCGCCCTATTGATGCCCCTAATATTTTTACTAAAAATTCGGTTAATACCCCTGCAGTAAAGCCCCAGATTTCATAGTTTTCATACATATACGCCGGAAGGTATATTTCCTGGTTATCAATAATAATACGATCAGTGCGAATACGCGGGTCTGCAAGAAAGAAAGACAGGGGGACTCGAAATACTGCATCCAATTCTCCTGGGTTTGGGAACAATTGGATATCCGGTGAAATTATCCCTACCCAAGGGGTCACATGTACCTGCCAGCGGGTAGTGCGAGGCCAAAGGGGACCGAGTACGCGCACGTCATCCATAGGTAGGCTGACTTCTTCTTCCGCCTCACGCAAGGCGGTAAATTGAAGCGATGGGTCTGTGGCATCCCAGCGCCCCCCAGGGAGAGAAACTTCACCGGAATGTGTGGAGAGATTTGCAGAGCGCTTAGTTAGAATTACTTGAGGGTCCGGCTCTTCTGTCAGGGCAATCAGTACTGCGGCATGGCCTTGCAGGTCAGGTCCTGCCGGAACCCTTGCTTCCAAGTCCTCAATTTGCCCTACGATTTTCTGTTCAATAATCTCTAGCATAAATCTGTGCCCTGCCCCGATCGCTGCGGGGGCTCCATAACATTCATCATACCGTTTTTCAGCGGTAACACTGAGCGATATGCCACAATATCCATTTGTGACTTACCACCCTACCACACAATCAACAGCTTGGCTCAGGTGGATTCAGACCCACCATTCGCGGTCTTATCCTCATCAATTTTGGGGGTATAGCCCCCTTTCAGCTTTTCCCGCACCGTTTGCACCAAGGCGTAATACACAGGCACTAGCAAAGTGGCGAAGAGACTCGCAGCCAACATACCGCCAAAGACCACCAGCCCCAGGGAAACCCGGCTCACTGCGCCAGCACCGGTGGCGACCAGTAGTGGAATTACCCCTAAAATAAAGGACATGGCCGTCATTAATACCGCGCGGAATCGCAGGCGCGTAGCCGATAGAGCCGCATCCGCAATAGACCGACCCTTATCGCGTTCCACGCAGGCAAACTCTACTATCAGAATCGCACTCTTTGCTGCCATCCCAATCAGCAATACCAAACCGATCTGCGTATAGAGATTGTTGATAGACCCCGCGATAAATACCGTAAACATAGCGCCACCAATCGCAATGGGGACGCACAACATCACTGCAAAGGGGATAGTCCAGCTCTCATATTGGGCGACCAAAAACAAGTAGACAAATATAACGGCCAAAGAGAACAGGATTGGGGCCAGATTACCCGCGGTCACCTCCTGTAAGCTGATCCCCGTCCACTCGTATCCATAACCTTCTGGCAACTTTGATGCCAAGTCTTCCATAGCATCCATTGCCTGGCCACTGGAATACCCTGGTGCCGGTGATCCATTGATAGTGACGCTGTTATATAAGTTGTAACGGGTTATTGTTTGTGGCGCGACCACCGGGGTAATAGTTGAGATAGAAGTCAGCGGTACCAAACCGCCACTATTGGCACGAACATAAAAGCCAGCCAGATTTTCCTCTTTATCGCGAAATTGAGCATCGGCCTGAGCGATTACACGAAAGACCTTTCCATATAGGTTAAAGTCATTGATGTAATAGCCCCCCAAAAAGGTTTGCAACGTTAAATACACATCCGGCAGGGGGACCCCAAGCACATGCGATTTCTCTTTATCTACTTTTAATTCAAGCTGCGGTGTGGCGGCCTGAAAACTGGTAAAGGCCTGGGAGATTTCACTGCGCTGATTGGCATTGCCCAGCAGGTCAAACAAGACCTGTGACAATTCAGTAATACTGCGCCCCTGTAGATCTTCGAGTACAAATTCAAATCCACCAACAGTGCCAATACCCGGAAGTGGTGGAATGACAAACGGCAGCACTTGCGCATCGGGAATTGCAGATAATTTTTTCTGTACCCGATCCATAATGGCAAACTGGCTATCTTCTCTATTCGTGCGGTCATCCCAGGGTTTTAGCACAGCAAACATCATTGCCGTGTTGGAAGAAACACTGCTGGTAAGCAGGTTGTAACCGGGCACACCAACCACATGAGCCATACCTGGCTCTTCCATTAGAACATCGGTCACTTGATTGACAATGGGTCCGGTTCGCTCCAGGGAAGATCCATCAGGCAACTGCACGTGCAACATAAACGTGCCCTGATCTTCATCGGGAATAAAACCGGTGGGGATTCGGGTAAAGAGCAAATAACAGAATAATAAAATCAGAATAATTGAGGCGATACCGATAAGCGGTATTTTGATACAAGCCCTCACCATTCCCACATAAAAACCTGTAGAAATATGCAGAGCTTTATTAAAGAAACCAAAAATACCGGTCTCCTTAATACCGGCAACTTCCCCGTCTTTACTCGGCTTTAACAAGCTGGCACAGAGAGCCGGACTTAGTGTAAGTGCATTCAGGGAGGAAATGGCCACCGCCATTGAAATGGTGACAGCAAACTGCTGATACATTTTTCCCGTAATTCCCGGCATCAACATTACCGGGACAAAAACTGCAAACAAAACAAGGGTCGTAGCAATAACGGGGCCGGTAACTTCACGCATGGATTCCAGCGCGGCTTCCTTTGGCGGGAGGCCATCAGCCATTAACCGCTGGGTGTTTTCCACCACGATAATCGCATCATCTACCACTATGCCGATCGCCAGGATTAAGGCAAACAATGTGATGGTGTTAATCGTCATCCCAAATGCCAGCATTAAGGCAAAGGTGCCTATCAGGGATACGGGAATAGCAATGGCTGGTACCAGCGTAGAGCGCCAATCCTGCAGAAACAAAAAAACCACCAGTATTACCAGTATCAGGGCAATAATCAGTGTTTCCACAACCTCTTTAATTGAGGCCTCTACAAATAATGTGGTGTCGTAGAGAATCTCCGCTTCCAGCCCATCCGGGAAGCGCTTCGACAACTCAGCAACCTTGGCCTTTATGCCATCGGCCACTTCGATCGCATTTGCCTCGGGCAGCTGGTACACCCCTATCACTGCTGAAGCCTGGTTATCCAATTGCCCATAGGAAGAGTAAGATTCACTTCCCAGCTCCACCCTCGCCACATCCCTGACTTTTACCATGGCGCCATCGGGCTTGGCGCGGATGGTGATGTCCTCAAATTCGCTGGGAGATACCAAGCGCCCCTGCACCAAAATATTGTATTGGAACTGCTGATCTTGGCGGATCGGTGGCGCCCCGATCTGACCGGCAGCTACCTCTACGTTCTGTGCCTGCACAGCAGAGATAACATCCTGGGCGGTCACATCTAACGAGGCCATCCGGTTGGGGTCGAGCCAGAGGCGCATGGCGTAATTGCGCGAGCCAAAAATAACAACACTGCTCACCCCCAGCACCCGCGCCAATTCATCTTTTAAATAAATCTCGGCGTAATTCGCCAGAAATAATTCATCAAACTTTTCATCTGGAGAAAACAAATTGACCACTAACAACAGCGTGGTGCTCTGCTTGGAAACTACCACCCCATCCCTTTTCACATCCTCAGGTAGCTGGGGAGTGGCCTGCTCCACCCGGTTCTGAACATTAACCTGGGCGATGTCATCGTCGTAGCCAGGCTTGAATGTCACTGTGAGACTGTAGGAGCCATCATTGCCACTGGTGGAAGACATATAATCCATGCCCTCCACACCATTAACTTGCGACTCAATCGGCACAGCCACACTATCGCGCACTACTTCGGCGCTGGCACCGGCAAACGTGGCGGCGACATTGATGGTAGGTGGCGTTATTTCAGGGAATTGCGACACCGGTAATTGTGGCAAGGAGAGTATCCCAGCGAGGGTGATCAATATGGAAATAACAAAGGCGAATCGTGGCCGCCGGATACAAAAGGCGCTAATCATGGGCAGCGACAGCTATTTGTAGTCATCGTCATGCCCCTCAGATTCAGGGCTTGCTGGTGCCGCTTCCCCATCAATTACCCGTAGCTCTCTCTCCCCTTGACTGTCTGTAGAGCCAGATTTCGCCGCAGAACTACTACTTTGCTCGGCGGGAGGGGCTGGTGGCGCTTCAACATCGTAGGGGTTTCTAGGGGTGTTTTGCGGCGTCACCGGCTTTCCTGCGACAACCCTCTGCAAACCATTAACGATTACAGATTCACCGGCGACAAGCCCGCGATCTACAGCCCACAACTCCCCTTCCCTCTGCCCCAAGGTCAGGTAGCGCTTCTCCGCAATATTATCTTTGCCCAAAACAAAGACATAACGCCCCTGCATATCCTCCATGACCGCTGACTGGGGTACCAGCGGCCTCAGGGCGTCATTGCCGGTGTAGACGCTTATGGAAACTCGGGCAAACTGGCCCTGTACTAATAGTTGGCCTGGATTGGGAAACAGGGAGCGCACCGCTACCGATCCGGTATTGGGGTCGATCTGATTATCGATAAATACGATTTTGCCCTTATGGGGGTAGTAATTGCCGTCGGGTAACTCAATACGTACATCCAGGCGAGTGGGACTTAAACCCTCTCGCTGCCGCCTCTGGGAATCCACCTGCACCGCATAAAGTTGCTCTTCAGGCACTTCAAAGAGCACATAAATGGGGTCCATTTTTACGATGGTGGCCAGGGGATCGGTGCTTGGCCCCACCAGGGAACCCACTGGAAATTCTGTACGCCCGATTCTTCCAGTGAGTGGCGCGTAAACTTTGGTATAAGAAAGGTCCAGCTCAGCGCTTTGCACTTTGGCGCGATTGGCATCGACTTGGGATTCCGCTTCCTCAAAATTACCTTCAAGCTCGTCCATCTGTACCTGGCTGATAGCCCCAGTGGCCACCAAACGGCGGCCACGGTGGAAGTTCCGCTCAGCAACTCTCAGGGAGGCTTGGGATTGTTCCAGAGTAGCGCGCTGATTCGCCAGTTCGGCAATAAAAGGGCGCGGGTCAATTTCAAACAGTAACTGCCCTTTCTGGACGGTTTCCCCCTCGGTAAAATTGCGGCTCTGGATATACCCTTGTACTCGTGGGCGGACTTGATACTCATCAGTTGCCTCTACCCGCCCGACAAATTCAAAGCGGGGGATAACAGGCTCCTCCCTAACAACCAGTACTTCTACTGGCGGGGGAGGTGGCGCCTTTTCCTCTTCGCCTTTACCGCCACAGGCGCAAAGGGCAAGGAGCACTAGTCCGAGCAGAAAAAAATGCGCCATCGCAGGGTAGATACCGCCTTTATACTTCAACATCACTAACAACTATAGGCGTCAACCGGTCCGGAAGCTGGCGCTCAAATCTCGCATGGGTATACTGACGCCATGAAATTTTGCAGCCAATGCGGCAGTAACGCCGTAACACTTTCCATTCCCAAGGGCGATGACCGCCCCCGCCACATCTGTGGCAGTTGCGGCGCCATTTACTACATCAACCCCCGAGTTATTGTCGGAGTTGTCCCCTACGTTGGCGACAAGGTGATGTTGTGCAAGCGTGCCATACAGCCGCGCCTGGGGCTTTGGACTCTGCCTGCCGGGTTTATGGAGAGTGGCGAAACTAGCGAAGAGGGCGCTTTGCGGGAGTCCTGGGAAGAAGCCCGGGCCAGTATCCGCGTGGACGAGCTCTACTCCGTCTACGATATTCCCCATATCAATCAGGTCTACATGATGTACCGGGGTGAATTGACCGATATGAATTTCGGACCCGGGCCTGAATCGCTCGAAGTTGAGCTATTTCGCGAAGATGAAATTCCCTGGAGGGAGATTGCATTTCCCATTATGCACCGCACTTTGGAGCACTATTTCGAAGATACCCGTATCGGGCAATACCAGTTACACCGCGGTGTCATCAATCGAAAGCTGTAAACCACTTTACTTAGTTAGTTAATGACCCTGCATTAAAAGGATGTTTGCATGAAATACTTTCCAATGCTCGGTGCCTTGTTACTGGTAGGCGTTGTCCTGCCTATGATTTTACCGGGCCCAGATGGCAAACCCATCATGTCACCCTCCGACTGGCTGCCGCAAAAACCGGATATTTCAGCGATTCGCGAAACCGGTGAGCGAGCTATGCAAAGTGTGCGCGAAACCACCCAGGAATCGGTTTCAAAAATTGAAGAGTTGGCAACTTCCAGCGGGCTCGTATCTCAAGGGGATTCTGACAAGCAAACATCTGAGGTTTTTACCTGGAAAGATAAAGATGGGAACTGGCACTTCTCAGACACCGTGCCGGAGGGGTTGGATTCACACGTGCGTATTCACCGCGTCAAGCCTCTAAATACAGTCACTGCCAATGACCCAATTGACTTGAGATCCGACTCGATCGTTGAAGACAGTAGCCCCGCCGAAAATAAACTGCCGACCCATCACACCAGTGTTTCAAAATTACTGGAAGATGCGAAAGCGATCGAGCAAAAAAGCCACGAACGACAAAAGGTACTCGATAGCCTTTAAGAGACCTCTGCTTTATTTAAGCCGGCACTACTGCAGCGATCATCCAATCGCCAGAGGTCAAACGCCGGCTCTTCATAGGGGTGGGCTGCTCGCATTGCATTGAGAGCAGCATCCACCAGCTCATCGGCACAGACCATCTCCACACGGTATTCCATTACAGTCTCGACCTGTCCCGACTGACCAATAAATGGCTGACTCCCATCCAGCGGCCTGAACTGCCCCTCTCCCAGGACTTGCCAACAACAACTATCGTAGTCACCAATACGCCCAGCCCCCACGGAAAATAGCGCTTGCTTTACCGCTTCCAAGTGAGACTCGGGAATATAAACACAGAGCTTATACATAAATAATCGTCCTTCTCTCCCCCAAAAACAAAGAGGCCTCTTGGGCCCCTTTGTTTACCGGTAAAGTATTTTTTAAAACATCATAGTCATTAACTTGCGCTGGTACTGAGTGGCAACAGGGTCGCCAGCCCCCAGACTCTTTACAATATCCAGGAACGTCTGCTTGGCAGCACCATCGGCAAAGCCCATGTCTTTACGCAAAATATCCAGCAATAATTGCAGTGCTTCTTCATGGCGGTTGGCCTGACTGTACTGCACGGCCAATTGATAAGCAGAATCGCTATCCGCAGGGTTTTCTTCCAGCGCCTTTTGCAGAGCCTGAATTTCTGGAGTTTCCGCTGCCTGTTGCTTCAGCTCCAATTGAGCCATCAGCTGCTGGTATTCCGCATCCTGATCTGCCAGCAGAATTTTACTGAGCACAGTCTCCGCTTCCTGGGCACGGTTTTGGTCGAGCAGGATAGCAGCCAGTTGTTTGGCGATATCAGTGCGTTCAGACGATTCCGTATAAGCCTGGCGCAACAAAGGCAGGGCTTCCGCCACTTTATCTTCACCGATTAACGCCTGTGCCTGCTGCAACTTTATGTCCCAGGGTTTTGGCAGATACTTATCCAGCATCTCACGAATCTGTGTCTCTGGCTGCACACCGGCAAAGCCATCTACCGGCTGGCCATCTTTTAAAACCATTACCGTGGGCAAGCTGCGTACACCCAGCTGACCCGCCAGCATTTGCTCGGTATCTGCATTGACCTTCGCCAATAAAAACTGACCGCTATACTCATTGGCCAGTTTTTCCAACACCGGCATCAACTGCTTGCACGGCTCACACCAATCGGCCCAAAAGTCCACCACTACCGGGCGCTTCATGGACTCTTCAATCAGAATTTGCTGGGCGTTCTCTGCCGTTACATCGACAATAAATTCGTTCACATCCTCTCCTAGACTAAATCTGGGTATTTCTATTCACAGGGGCCTCTAGCGGTAGAGCAGCTCCGCTCCATAGGCCAGTTCCAAGGACTCCCGCTCAAGCTTGCGAAGCCCCTTAACCACCAGGCCATATGAGCGATCTACCATTCGCTCAATCTCATAATCGGGCACTGTGCCATCCAACAACACCGTATTCCAGTGTTTCTTGTTCATATGGTAACCCGGGATAACACCGGAAAAGATGTCCCTTAAGGCCTGGGCTTCATCGGGATCGCACTTAAGATTACTGGCGCCCACCCCGCGGTAACAGCTTAAGGTAGCAAACATGCGCCCCTTAATCTTAAATACCGCTACATCCGGGCCAAAAGGAAAATCCTCGATAGCTTCCGGTCGCGATAGTAAATACTCTCTCAAAGTGCCTTTTTGCATGATTACCAATCCAGGGATGACGGCAGGCGCGGCGAGGATAATAAACGGGTAAAGCGCTGCCAGCGCTCTTCATTATTTTGACTGCCCTGCTCTACATAATCAGCAACCAGTGTCTTACCCCAATTGTAATTAATTACGTAGGCGCCGTAGGAATCTACAAAATCCTTCCGCTGTGCCGCCTTGGCGGGGCTCATCAAGGTATATTTCTCAAACAACGCAGGTACCTGCGCGCCCTCAATTTTCCCGTCGATATACTGGCGGGCAATCTCATTGCCGGCAAAACCCAACTTATCTACCAGGGCCATTACCTGCTCATACTTTTCCGCCGTTTTGGGGTCCAGGCCAGCTAAGGGGTAGAGAACTTCCATTTCAAAACGGGTTTTCTCCTCACCGGGGAAAGTCAGCTCTATCCCGTAGTTTGCACTTCCCTCGGCAATCAGTGACTGTGGACTGAAAAGCGGGTAAACGCTGTACTCTGCCCAACCCCGTTCCTTGACCAGAGTTTGCTCCAACAGCGCGTTATAGGTGTGATGCCCCGGATACCCTTCGTGACAGCCCAGGTCAATAGCCCTGTCTATCGTAATTGGCAAGCCATTGTTCACCTGTATTAGGCTGTGCGAACGCCCCTTATACCAGTTGTAGCCACTCCAGGGTTTGTCGCTGACATACTCCAGTACAAAACTCTCATCCGCTGGGAGCGAAACATACTGCTTGGTGCGCGCGCGGCATTCTTTAATGGCGGCATCAAATACGGCCTGAAGGCGATCGGCAGGAATTTCATAAGCTTTGCGGAAGCTGGCTACCCTCTCACTTAAGGGCTGCTCACCTGGGAGTAATGCTTCCAACTCCTCCAGCATGGGTTCAAAACTTTCCAAATCCTGCTGCGGGGGCTCGGTGTCGTAGAGGGTTCGAGCTTCATTGGCGAAGCTTCTCGGGCTCTCTCCTGCCAGACTACGAGCATGGAACACCAGGGCCCGCAACTGTGTCTTCAGGTAATGCATACGCAGGTTTTCGATAGACCCATCACCGTCGACTACCGCTGGCAGCTCTGCCAGTAAAGATTCACCACGCCGGGCGATATCTGCAGCGCTCGCCTTACTCTTGGTGGCAGTTTCACGCAATTCAGCCGGACCGTAATAGGCATCGACATAGCTGTCGTCGTGATTTCCCAATTCAAGTACTAGAAGGACATAAGCCTGGGCCAGACTATCCATCGCACTATCTCCACTATCGGATTTGGGAATTGTTGTAGTCGATTGATCACCAACCCCGACTTCAGAATCGGCTTTTTTATTAGCTGTAGTTTGGCCATCACAAGCCCCAAGCAGTAGGGAAATAGCCAGCACTGGTAGCGCCTGTGCCAGTGTTCTCAAATACATAATTCTTATTTCTCTCACGTACATTAACAATGGGAGCTGGAAACTAATGGAATCAGGCCCCTCCAGGACCGAGACGCAGTGACATCAGGAACGCTAAAACAACTTAACCCTGGCGGCTGGGCTGCTGTTCTACGTCTTTCCCTTCCCCAAGGCTATCGCTGCCACCTTCATCCAGGGGCTCCCCCTCCCCATGAACTTCAAACTCATCGGCCACCGGAGCTTTGCGCAATACCAGGAACCCCGCCACTCCAGCAATTACTGATGCCAGTAGGATACCCGCTTTAGCTTGGATCAACAGCTCATATTCAGAGCTAAAGGCCAGCTCGGCAATGAAGATCGACATAGTGAAGCCAATCCCGCCAAGGAGTGCAACACCGACAATATGTTGGAAATTGGCGGACTTAGGCAACTTGCCCCAGCCAAGCTTCCAGCCAATCCAGGTGGCGCCAACGATACCCACCAGCTTGCCCACAACCAAGCCGGAAATGACCCCTAGGGTGACAGGGTTTATCACTGCCGAAGAACTGGTAAAACTACTAAAGGGAATACCGGCGTTAGCCAATGCAAAAATAGGGATTATTACGAAACCCACAGGTGTGTGCAGGCGGGTTTCCATACGCTGCAGCGGCGATTGCGCCAGGTTGACGCCATTTCCCAGCGCCATCACTCGGGCGCGCAACGCATCGTTAGCAATAATCTTATCGCCTGGACGGAAACAGCGGTCAAAGCTGCGAATAATATCCTTTACAAAGGTACTAAAGGCCACCGGGTCATATTTGGGTTTGGCCGGCAGTGCCATTGCCGTAATCACCCCCGCAATAGTCGCATGTACCCCCGCCAGGTAGAACTCATACCAGAGCAGCACACCGACAAATACATAGGCCGGAGAACTGCGAACCCCTGCCGCTTTTAGCAGCCACATAATCACTACCAGGCAACCCGCCGCAATCAGCGCAGTGATATTCACCTGTTCGGTATACCAGATTGCAATCACTAAAATTGCGCCCAAATCATCCACAATAGCTAGCGCAACCAGGAAAGTAACTACCGCACGAGGCACCCGATTCCCCAAAAGGGCAATACAGCCGACAGCAAATGCTATATCCGTGGCCATGGGAATGCCCCAGCCGCGTTCTGCACCACTATCCGCATTAAAAGAAGCGTAAATAAGTGCCGGCACCACCATTCCGCCAATTGCCGCCATCACCGGAAGTACAGCCTGGCGAAGGTCGGACAGCTCTCCCACCATAAATTCGCGCTTTAATTCCAATCCCACCAGAAAGAAAAAGATCGCCATCAAGCCATCGTTGATCCAGTGATGTAAGGAGAGAGAGAATTCCCAGTTTCCCGCGCTGAGGCTGATGGGCATATGCAACAGGTGCTTGTAAGCCTCCTGCAAAGGAGAGTTGGCAATAACCAACGCCGCCAGAGCTGATAGCATCAACAAAATACCACTGCTACTTTGGCGATGGATAAATTCTTCAAAGGGAGTAACCAGGCGCCCAAAGGCACCCTCAAGTGGCGCCTCAAAGACCTTTCCCTTGCGAATTTTGAACTTATCCAGAACGCTTTTTGCCATCAGCTAACATCCTCCTTACTAAAGATTAGTCCCACAATTTGCGGAGCCGCACTTCTACCTGCTGGAGCCAGAGGTTAGCATGGGCCCTGTATTCTCAATTATGTAAACAGGATTGCACCGCGAAACATGACCCGATTGGATCAACTGCTTGTACAGAGAGAGCTGGCAAACTCCCGCACCCATGCAAAGAAACTGATTGATGCCGGAAGGGTCATGGTATCCGATGGCGGTACCCTCCAGCCCGCGCGCAAGGCCGGGCAGAGCATTCCAGAAGATTGCGCCCTTGAAGTCACCCCCCTACCGGAAGACCAGTATGTTTCCCGAGCGGGCGTGAAATTGGCCGCCATCCTCGACCAGACAGGACTAAACCCCTCTGGGTGGCATGCACTGGATGTTGGCTGCTCTACTGGCGGTTTTAGCGACTGCCTACTTCAACGGGGAGCAGCATCAGTCGTCGGTGTTGATGTTGGGCGAGATCAGTTGGCGCAGAAGTTACTGGATGACCCCCGTATGCACCTATTTGAAGGGGTAAATGCACGCCACCTGGAAGCCTCCCAAATCTCCCCCCACGGAGACACAGGTTTTGATGCCATCGTTATGGATGTCTCTTTTATTTCCCAAGCACTCATTCTGCCGCAGTTACCCGCCTTGCTTAAACCTTCGGGACAACTCTTAAGCCTGGTTAAACCGCAATTTGAAGTGGGCCCGGAGGGAATCGGCAAGGGTGGTCTGGTGCGTGATGCCAAATACTACCCGGAGGTGCGCGAGCGCATCACTGCCTTATGCGAAGACTTGGGACTTGAGGTGAAAGAGTATATTGACAGTCCAATAAAGGGCGGCGATGGCAACCGGGAGTTTTTACTTTGGGCCACTCGGCATCCACGCTAACCTGAATTTCTTCAGGTGAATTAAACCTTACAGAAAAAACCTTTGCTGAAGTTTCGATAGCCCTAACGAATAAGGGCTATCTACCGAGTTAATATTTAAATACATATTTAGTTAGCTTGATATGCACCTTGAAAAGGTTTTTTAACGCGTTCAGCCCAGTCGATTCATACACACCTGCTGAACAAAGGCCAAAAAAGAGCTCACCTTTGGCAATTTTTGTCGATGTTGTGGGTAGAGCGCATACAGATCCACCGGAGGCATCTCCCACTCAGGAAATACTGGCACCAATAAATCCGCAGCTACTTCTTGTTGGCACATATAGTCGGGGAGAATTGCGATTCCACAACCATCAACCAGCATCTGCTTTAGCATCAAGAAGTCATCGACTCTCACTCTCGGCTCGATCATTATCTCTCGAACATCAGTGCCATTCGTTAAGTTCAACCTGCCACCATACTGTGCACTGCTCATAATTAGAAACTCGCAATCGGCCAAAGATTCTAACTCGGCATTCAGATTCTGCCGCTCTATGTAATTTGGGCTAGTGTATAAACGGCGCCGAATTTTCCCTAATTTCTTGGCTATCAACCGAGAATCAACCAACTCTCCCACGCGGATAACCAGATCGTAGCCCTCCTCGATCAAATCCACTCTTTTGTTAGATAGAGTTAACTCCAATTCAATATCAGGATGGGCCTGTAGAAACTCACCCAGCACATCTTTCAATATCGCATGACCTACACCAACAGAGACGCCCACCCGCAGCTTACCGCACGCCTTGCTCACTAAACTGCCGACTTTGCTTTCTGCTAGATCGACTTCATGCTGTATTCGACGGCAATGTTGCAAGTAGGTACTGCCGGCTTCGGTCAAGCTTTGTGTGCGGGTGGTTCGCTCTAGCAAAGTGACTCCTAGAGCATGTTCCAGCTTGGCAATTTTCCGGCTGAGATTTGCCTTAGGCAAATTAAGCCTTTCCGCAGCTGAGGTAAAACTACCTGCATCCACTACTGCCATAAAAAGCAGCATGTCGTTCAAATCAACGTTACGGCCCATTCTATGAAACCTGCAAAGCCTTATTGTTGTTAAAAATGGGATAATGATTACGAAAAATAACTATATATCAAACAAAAAGGGATATCTAGAATGACTCCATCGACTACAGCAACAGACAAACCACCCGGAGAAAAAAATGGAAATTTTAGCCCGAGACACACTGGAGTTAGGCGGATTCGCAGGTATTACTGAACATCGACTGGTGACTGATAGCCGTGTATTTGGTGCTCGCAAAAAAGCAGAGGCTTTTGAAGGACTGGGCAACATGGTGTATTTGGCTGATGCACGCTATTTACCCCAGGGCTCATCGGGTATGCATCCGCACAGTGAAATCGATGTTATCTCTATCATTGTCGAGGGTCGGGTCAGTCATGAGGGATCTTTAGAACACGGCAAGGATTTAGCCGCAGGTGAAGTTCAGGTACAACGTGCAGGGGGAGAGGGTTTCTCTCACAATGAAATTAATCCAGACAAACAGCAAAACAGAATGCTTCAAGTCTGGGCGCTGCCAGAGAAAGCTGGCCAACCTGCGGGGTATAAAACCTACAAACCAGCATTAAATGGCGCCACTCGTATTTATGGAGGTATTGACGAGAAAGGCAGTACTTTTGATAGCAGCACTTTAATGGACATTGCACACTTAAAAACAGATGAACAATTATCTTTAAATGAAGCTCACTTAATCTATGTAATTAGTGGAAGTGCAAAAGTAACCTCAGGACACACCACAGAGCAGGTGAAGGAGGGCGACTTAATCCGAGGGGACAACTTAACTCTCACCAGTACAGCGGCGCTGCACTTGCTTCTTGTGAGCCATAACAATTAAATCCTCAGTTACAGAAATATCAATCTGAACTATATGACTGGCCAAGCAACAACTCTACCATTAGTTAGAATGTGAGCTTTATCCGCTTTGATGAAGGCGCCTAAATCAAAACCAAATAAAGTTCTATTTCAAGCGTATTGATAGCCAACTACTATCCATATTTTCACAAACACGTCACGATCTTATGCAAAAACTTGGAATCAGAAGTAATAAAATATATCAACAGACCAGTAAAAACTTCGATGACTACCCGAATCTTTTACTCTGGGCAAGACCCACTGAATAGCTACTAACCGGTAAAGATGGAGAAAAACAGCAAGATGAGAGGTCTGTAAAAAAATACTCAGAATTTATTTCTGCCAACTACTTTGATCAGCCAATCAATCCAAAAAACACACCAAAAGGCAGCACATCCGAAACCCACAAAAGATGATTTTAGGCAAAAAATAGAAGCAAAAAAGTAAATTTTATAGTGTTAACTAAAAACAATCTCTCTTACTATATTGCATACACTGTAAAGCAAAAATTTAATTTGCCAAAGAATTATTAGAGTAACCATTTGACAAACCATTACTATCTGAACCCCCAGCAAAGCGGGGGCCCCTCTTGAATTAAGCTCTTATTGTACAGCGATATGCAACCAATAAAAATCAGACACCCATAGCAATCAAGTTGCCCCGCCCTATTAACCTCTAATCTCGACAATTTCAACTTTAGTGCCTTCCTCACCATAAACATACACGGTACATGCCCCCCAACTTTCCGGTACTTCCCAAGTATTATCTAGCAAAAACTCAAAGACCTGCCTATTCCTATCGCACCTTAATTCAAACTTATCAACACTACCAACTATGTTTTGATAATAGAACTTTCTTCTATTGAGCTTATACGGCCAGTTTTCATGCTCGCCAATAGCACCACTAACAGCAATAGGACTGTCACTAGCAAGAAAACTTTTGATCTTTTCTTCAATACTGCTTAACTCTAAGATCTTTTCCTCATACTTACCACCCGAAAATTCTTTCATCTTGGAAAAGGTATTCAAGGCATCTGCATAGTAAGCACGCTCAACTTGCGATAGAAATAAAATTTCCAGTGCAGCCATATAAAACGTATCAGGAAGATAAACGCCTTCATAAGCTATCGACTTTAACAGGTTCCCATAAGCTGCCTCTTTGTTCCCCTGTGCCAAATTGTATTGTGCCTTTAACCACCAAAACCAGGAATCCTCATAGTGATTCCATTTCTCACGCTTCCCCAGCTTTTTAATTTTAATTTCGGCCTCATCGAAACTACCATTCTTAATGAGGGAGGCCGCTTCCTTATACCGTATAACAAAAGAACGCCTTGCCCCCGAGGGTGTCCTTTTCATATTAAAACTAAACTTGCTGCGAGTGTAAATTTGCTCTACCGGATTCCCGTTTAATGTCGCTGGCTCCCAAGTCCATGTTTTAATATTACTTAACGCACTCCTCTCAAATTGCTTATTGCCGCTAGAATCGACAACTATCGCATCAACTGCAACACCCTCAACCGAAACAACATAACTCAAAACAACCCACCCCTCTCTTTGGGAGCGAGCTTCTGAGGGCGGATACTTAAGCGGAGAACGCTCAATCAATTTTGCGCCAGTAAAAACATCTCCAACTGCCTCGCCTTTACTTTCTCCAGAAAATACCCAACCAGAAAAAAGTAAAAAAAACGGGAGAATCATCCTTCTCATTAAACAACCTTACCATAATAAACTGCCCTGAAATTTAAATAGTCAGCTCAAGCTTTAGAGATACCTAGCCACAATCAACTATGACTTTCTTATGGGCACAAACAGAAAATATTCTTTTGCCGACACAATCAAACCTGATTATCACAAATATACTCACAGGTTATACTGAAATAATATCAAATAGATAAGGCTACTTCCAGCTAACACAGAGCTCATATTGAAAGCTCAAATTACAGATCAGTGCACGACCTTATGAGGATCTAGCTCAAACATTTCTCTTTGAGCGTCAACTGTCTAACCCTCACTCTCAAAAGAGTTTCCAACCTGCTTGTGCGGCAATCAATCGAGCCACTATCAGCGAGTCTTTTTCACCACCTACCCAAGGGCAGCACACGACTATAAGGAGCTAGACTTAAAAAAACTAATATATCAATAAATCAGACATTCTACTTTTAGCATTTTCATTATCAGGATTTATTAACAATGACTTTCTATAGCAATCTATAGCAAGCTCTTTCTCCCCCTTTACCATATAAGCTTCAGCCAAGCTATCCCAGGTCTTATATGAACCTGGATAAAACTGTGTATTCAATTCGAAAAACTCTATTGCCTTATCAACATCTATGCCAAACTGATCATTATAGAGACGATCATAGCCAAAGAAACTAATAACATCCTCCCTCAACATGAAGGTTCCCCCGAGCTTTCTTGAGAACTGTTCGAAGTGATTTTTAACATTCACTGCGGGGCGAAATCTAGCTTGATCATCGATCATATAACCATCAAAAATTGATCGAAGCCCTCTATAAAAGCTAATAACAGGCATGGTATGATGATTTTCTTCTGTCCCATATATTACTGAATCTACGTACAGCCCTTTCTTGGGCTTCTCATTTAGCATCCTAATAAATTCTGCAACATAGTTTTCATCAGGATATACACCTTCTACTCTCTCTGAAGTAGCGATAAACAGCCTGCGCTTTTCAGTTGATTTACCTTGTAGGAATTCAGAATACCGCTTCAACATAATTTGCTCATCCCACCACATACTTGGATCAATAGCGATATACGCATTAAAATCTTCAGGCGATGAATATAAGCTATGAATAACAGGTAGACCTGTAAATGAGTAACCTGCAAGAATTTGATACCCAGATGTCGGATATTCCGCGTTTATCTCTGGGATAAGCTCTTCTCTTAAAAATTCAAGAAATTGATCAGCGCCCCCTGTATTGGATAGCGCCTGATTTTTACGTCCACCATATTCAGTTAGCGATCTAGTAGGTGAACTATCTCTTACACGTTCTTGGCTTACGATACCTACAACAATCATTTCAGGAATTACTGGAGTGGCATCAGAGCTCAGCTGCCGAACCATACCTGTAAAGACATGAAAGAAGCTATTAAAATCTGCATCAAGCAAATAGAGAACCGGGTAATCTTTATATCCACCGTTTTTAAAGGATGCGGGAAGAGAAATCCAATACTCCCTTCTCTCTTCGAGAGTTTGCGAGACAATAACCTTGCGCTCACCAATAGTTAACTCATTGGATTGAGCAGTCAAACTCCAAACTACGGCAATTAAAATTGCTATAAATTTGCCTTTCATAGGAACACTCCATCTTTCCACCAGCTAACCATTTAACCCACATTTAATAATCAGAAGAGGAAGAAATCATACGCCGCGTTCTGGACTCAATGAGAAAGAAGAATTCACGATGTGTTTAGAATGCAGCTTAGTCTTTCCCTCTGCCCAAAAAGTAAGTAGTTAAACTGCGATATATACTCAACTAATCATTTGGATCTTTTAGGCATTAGTCCAAAATATTTCCTGCTTTGCGAAGGGATCCTTGTAAGAATCCTGGCTGACCTGGGTTAAACCAAGCCTTTGCATGGACATTTCAGCTACATGTCTATTAAATGCTGAGATATGCCCTCCATTTAAGTAGTGGTCAATATCTACCCAGGAAGCATGCTTAATTTCTTCCGTATCTGTTATTGAAATATCCCGATTTAAGGCACTCAATTCACATACGAAGTAGATATCCGTATAGCCTAAATTCGTAGGAAATCGGGTAGCAAATCCGAGTACTGAGGAAAACTCGCAGGACACACCGGTCTCCTCATAAACCTCACGAATCACCGCATCGGCTATCTTTTCACCCAGGTCAACGGTTCCTCCAGGCAGCTTCGGGCTCGATGCTGCACTGTGGCCCTGGACACAGAGCAGTTGCCCATCAAGAAGTACGAATCCCCCAACTCCCACCGTATGGGTTGGGTAGAAGGGAACATATGCATCTTCCTGAAGCTTAAGAACCAGCCTTGTAGCAGAATCCCGACAGCTATGAAATGTAAAACCATGCTTTAGGCATATCGGGATAAACCGGGTAAGTGCATCTCGGAGATCTATCCATATCAACTTTCGGCTGTTAACTCTGGATACTTCTATAATGGCTACCAGTTCAACCAAGAACTGATTTTCCGTACCAGAAAAATTCTCGAGATCCAAAGTAACGCAATTAAAGGAATCAACTGTATGATGAAACACAAGCAACCTATTCAACACCTAAATGATTTCAATACCATAAACGATATAGCCAACACTGAATCAGTTATTTGTTCATGGGTGTAAAGCCAACTTCGAATCCACAATAATAGCTCTGTGCCATTATTTGATAAGATACATCCCTTCAGTGTCTGGACGGCTCAATTCAAATCCAAATTTTCTATAAAGCTCGGGAACATCTGCCATCAACGTAATATATGCTGAAGGAAGGGCTTCTCGATCCAGGTAAGCCATAATGTGCTCCATGATCTGACGCTCCAGGCCAACACCTTGGAATTTGGGATCGACAGCAACATCCACTATCTCAAAATTAAGTGCGCCATCCCCCACTACCCGCCCCATAGCGACAGTTTCAGATTGTCTTTTTATATGGATACCGTACAAGCTATTTGAAAGGCCTTTTTCCGCTGCTTCACGGCTTCTGGGGGTTAAGCCTGTTATCTCTCGCAGTTTGAGGAAATCCTCGGTAGAAGCTACTTTCTCAATAATTGTGTACATACCTTGCCGAATAAAATAAACAAATTAATAGTACCGCTAAGCCTACCTAGTACCCAGCGACAACCCAATCGTTATAGGAAGGTACTTAAACTGGAACTTCCTGGATCTCTGTCACCACTTCAGCTTTCACAGAGTTCGAAATAAAACACTGTTTGTGGGAAAGGTGATGTATTTTTTCTAACTGCTCGCGACTGGGTTGTTTTTCACCGGAGAAGCGCACTGAAGGACGCAGGGTAACTTTAGTCATAGCAATTCGACCATCCTTATCAGTCCCCATAATTCCTATAGCTTCATCGCAATATTCATCAACCACAAACCCTCGCTTGGCTGCAATCGATAGAAAAAACAACATATGGCAGCTGGACAGAGCCGCTACAAAAGCTTCTTCTGGATCAACGTTTTCAACTACTGAATAGGGAATGGGTACAACATGGGGGGAAGAGGAGGCTGGGATAGATGCCCCACCATCAAATTGCCAGGTGTGGGCTCGACTGTATTGATTATCGGTGAAAATCTGCTCGTCGCGTTTCCAGGTCACCGTTGAAGTATACTCTGACAAGACTTATCTCCCTTTAGACGACACCCCTAGTCTTGGGGGAAAAGGGGCTAAATTGGGATACTCACCAGCCCTAAGATTACCAAGAACCGGTGAGTGCTATTTCAAATGGTCCATCGCCTCCCGAAGCCGGATATAGGCGCCACAAGAAATACTAGTTAAGCAGCATCCACCTGCTCATCGGTGCGAGCAGCCATGATAAAGTCATTTTTGTGCAGGCCTTTAGCCTCGTGACTCCACCAGGTAACCGTAACCTTACCCCATTCAGTCAGCAGTGCGGGGTGATGCCCTACCTCTTCAGCAATCGCGCCGACACGGTTGGTAAACGCCAGAGCCTGCTTGAAGTTACGAAATTTAAACACGCGTTCCAGCTGCATAATTCCGTCACGGGTCATCGGCGTCCAGTCAGGGATCTGCCGCAGCAGTCCTGGCAGTTCGTCATCACTCACCAGCGGCGCATCGGCACGACAGGCTTCACATTGTTGTTGAGCTAGTTCGGTCATGAATCGGTCCTCAAAACCTTGTTTATTATCGGCTCAATTGGGCCGGCCTCACTCTACCCGCCCCCCCTTAACGAAACAAGTACAGGGCTCAAAAACGCATTTTATCCGGTTTTACCATCACAAAATGGAACCGCATGCTAAAAATATTGGACGATCTATAGCCACCGCAGCATTGGGTCGACATCGGCAGATTAACGTGAGGATTGTCATGAAAGCACACCTCAGTCTATTACTACTTCTAGTATCTCTAGGAGCCTGTGAGCGCCAGCAAGTGGATAGAGAGCGCCTTCCTCCACCAGAGAAGGTTATCCTGGAGGAAATGCGCTCCGAGACAAACCTGGCATTCGAGCAGCTCTGTCAGCAATTTATACACGGCCTATGGAATCTATTCCCATCCTGGGCGCTCAGTGAAGGCTACTATGAAGTAGCCAAAGAGCTTCAGGTGCCCGATAAGAGTTATCGTGAATTTGTATTGGATTTTGCTCAAATCTATGAACGCAAATTTGCAGCCTTGGATAAAAGCCAGCTCAATATCAATTCACGCAGTAATCTCGCTCTTATAGAAAATTTTCTGCAGCGACTGCAATGGCAATATACCCGCTTTAAGTCATACCAATGGGATCCATCCATCTATAATGTTTCCCATTCTTTTGCCCTGATCCTAAACACCGACTATGCGCCACTTCTAAAGCGCCTACATACCGTTAGCACTCGTATGCTGCAAGTGCCCGAGTACTATCAGGCCGCTAAGGCAGCTATCTATCGTCCGGCAGCGCCACAGCTTGAATTAGCAATTCAACAGAGTACAGGCTCACTGGAAGTCTTTGGTGAAGAGCTGGAAAAAACGGTTAAAGAAAGTCAGATGCCTGCGGACGCAAAAGAGATTTTCCTACGGCGAATGCACGATTCTCGCCTAGCGATACAAAGCTATATCCACTTCCTACAAAACCTACAAAAGAAATTGACTAAATCCGGAAAATTCCGTGATTTTCGTATCGGTGAAAAACTCTACGAAGAAAAATTCCAGTTTGATATCAATATTGGAATGAGCGCTGCTGAACTATATCAGCGCGCCATCATAGAGAAGCAGCTAACCCACGATAAAATGACCAAGCTTGCCGATCAACTCTGGCCAAAATACTTTCCTTCTGACTCCCCACCCAACGAGCCACTGGTAAAAATTGAAAAGCTGCTGAACAAGCTTTCCCAATATCATGCCACCAAAGAAACTTTCAAGAAAAAAGTAGAGCAACAAATCCCGGAGCTGGCAGAGTTTGTAACCGAAAAAAAACTGTTAAGCCTGGGCAAGGAAAAGCCACTGGTAGTTCGAACAACTCCAGCCTATCTGCAAGGCTTTGCTGTAGCTTCCATTAATGCGCCTGGCCCCTACCATAAAAATGCAAACACCTATTACAACGTGATGCCCATAGAGACCTACTCCGATCAACGGGCGGAGAGCTTACTGCGAGAATACAATGACTATATCCTGCAGATACTCAATATCCATGAAGCGATCCCCGGGCACTACACTCAACTGGTTTACGCCAACCAGTCCCCCAGTATCCTGAAAACTATTCTCGGCAATACTGCCATGATCGAAGGCTGGGCCGTCTATGCGGAACGCATGATGCTGGATGCGGGTTACGGTAATTTTTCCCCCGAGCTGTGGCTGATGTACTACAAGTGGAACTTGCGCACTATCACTAATACCATTTTGGATTATGAGGTACAGGTAAAGGGTATCAGCCAAGCAGAGGCGATGAAGTTAATGGTCAGGGATGCCTTTCAACAACAGGCTGAAGCAGAGGGTAAATGGCGCAGGGCGACCTTAAGCCAAGTGCAGCTCACCAGCTATTTTGCTGGCTTTACAGATATTTTGGCCCTGCGTGAGGAAATCAAAAAGAAAATGGGCAACAACTTTAGCCTCAAGGGGTTCCATGAGATGTTCCTGAGCTATGGCAGTGCACCTATACCAATTATTCGCGAACTGATGCTGGCGGACTTAGCCAAGCAAGGCAATAAATTCCAATAAAAAAGGCCCCTGTTGGGGCCTTTTCTTTAAATAGCGGAAGCGTTACACCTCACCTTCGGCAATCTTGGCTTTCCAGATCAGCGGGCCAGTAGTGTGTACTGACTCACCCTGACTGTCGACAGCCACAGTTACCGGCATATCTTCTACTTCGAACTCGTAAATCGCTTCCATTCCCAGCTCGGGGAAGGCGATAACTTCGGAGCCTTTAATCGCCTGGGCAACCAGATAAGCAGCGCCACCGACGGCCATAAGGTATACCGCTTTATTATCGCGGATCGCCTCAATTGCCATGGGGCCGCGCTCCGCCTTACCGATCATCCCCGCCAAGCCAGTCTCTTCCAGCATAGTGCGAGTGAATTTATCCATACGGGTAGCGGTGGTTGGACCAGCGGGACCAACAACCTCATCGCGCACCGGATCTACCGGGCCTACGTAGTAGATAAAGCGGCCGGTGAGATCCACAGGCAACTTCTCGCCTTTGGCGAGGATATCTACCATTTTCTTGTGAGCCGCATCGCGACCAGTCAGCATCTTACCGTTCAGCAGCAGGGTCTCACCGGGCTGCCAGCTTTGGATATCTTCTGCAGTAATGGTATCCAGGTTTACCCGACGGGTATTGCTGCCCGCGTCGCGGGTAATTTCCGGCCAGTCTTCCAGCTTGGGGGGAGTCTGGCGCGCGGGCCCGGAGCCATCCAGGGTAAAGTGGGTGTGACGGGTAGCTGCACAGTTGGGGATGATCGCCACAGCCTTATTGGCAGCGTGGGTAGGATAATCCTTGATCTTCACATCCAGCACAGTGGTCAGTCCGCCCAGGCCCTGGGCGCCGATGCCCAGTTTGTTGACGGAATCATAGAGTTCAAGGCGCAGCTCTTCAGCGCGGTTAGAGGCTCCGCGCTCTTGCAGCTCCTGAATGTCGATGGGGTCGAGCAGGGATTCTTTAGCCAACAGCATCGCTTTCTCAGCGGTACCGCCAATACCAATACCCAGCATGCCGGGCGGACACCAGCCGGCGCCCATCTGCGGAACCATCTTCAGCACCCAGTCAACCACCGAATCAGATGGGTTCAGCATCGCAAACTTGGTTTTGGCTTCGCTGCCGCCGCCTTTAGCTGCCACATAAACTTCTACGGTATCACCGGGAACGATTTCATAGTGAATCACCGCCGGAGTATTGTCTCCGGTATTCTTACGAGCACCATCTGGATCTTCCAGAATAGAGGCACGCAGCACGTTGCTGGCATTTTGATAGGCCCGGCGCACACCTTCGTTAACCATATCGGTAACGCTCATGTCCGCGTCCCAACGCACATTCATGCCCACTTTCAACTTCACGGTGACAATGCCGGTATCCTGACAGATTGGGCGGTGGCCCTCGGCACACATGCGTGAGTTGATCAGGATCTGGGCCATGGCGTCCTTGGCCGCCGGGTTGACCTCTTTCTCATAAGCCTTGTTCAGGGCCTGAATGAAGTCCTGTGGGTGGTAGTAAGAAATAAATTGCAGCGCATCGGCCACGCTGCCGATCAGATCATCCTGGCGGATAGTGGTCATTGCCAACTCCGATTAACGTCTCGAGGCCGGCGATTCTACACGAAATGTAGGGTTATTGACCCAGATATATCCAGAAATCCCATTCACCTTAAGGGAAAACGGAATAAAAAAAGGCGGACACCAGGTCCGCCTTTTTTAACTCAACCGGAAAACTACATGGATGAAGCTGTGGAATCACCGCTGGACTGCAGGGAGCGAATCGCATCGCGAAGCTGCACCAGATCCTTATTCACCGAACGGCGGTAAGCATCGATAGACTCTACAGCCTCTTCATTTGCACCGACACGCATAGTCAGGTCACTGCGCACTGAAGCCAGCTGGCGCTCCAGGCGAGCAAGCTTATCGGTCATCTCACGCTGGGAATCTGTATTGCCCTTGCGCAACTCTGCCAGCGAAGCCTCTACAGCAGCGATTTTCTTCACGCTGGACTCGAGGCCGCTGAGCTTGGTGCTGAGAGAGGCGACTTGCTTTTTGTTAGCCGCGACTGCTGTTTTATTTGCAGAGATACTCTTGCGGTTGGTGTCATAGGCAACACCCCACAATTTGCGGATCTCCGAGGAGTTTTCCTTGGCTTTTGCATTCAGTACTTCAACCGACGCCGTAGATTCCTCATCGGAGAGGCTAAAGCGCTTCTCCAGTTCAGCAATACGGTTTTCCGCATCGGCAATACGAGTCTCTGCATCACTCAACAGGGTCCGGCTGTCCTGCCATTGCTGGTACAGGAAACCCGAAGCACCCAGGCCACCCATCGCCATAATCAGGGCACATAGCCCCAAGAAAGAGAAACCACCTCGGCGCTCCTCCACGATCACCTGGGGCTCTGGTGAATCACTCCTTTCTTCGCTGGTAGTGAGATCCAGTGATGGTTCTAGAGCGGCGCTGCCGCCCAGTGTGGGCTCTTTGCGTTGCATGGTTCGATACACCCGATAACTGTGCTGATGAGTCCGGTACCCGCCAGTTCTATGCTGCTCTTTCCGGTACCGTATTTTCAGAAATATATGACAATAGAATCCATTCAGATTCGTCGAATTCTGCGGCAGTTATACCAAAAATTGACGAAAAAGTAAGCGGTCGTCAGTAATAATAGACGACAGTCGAATAGAGCTGACAGCAAAAGCTTCCCCCCTTGTGTTTAAGGAAATCGTCCCAAACTTCCCTAATCCATCGCGCCGGCTTAATTCTGAGATGCGGCACGTGTAGAATGCCCTCACCAATAACCCTCAGACAAAGGAAGGAAAACACCATGGCTTTCGAATTGCCTGAACTCCCCTACGCTAAGAACGCCCTGGCACCGCATATCTCCGAAGAAACTTTGGAGTACCACTACGGCAAACATCATAAAACCTACGTAGACAAGCTGAACGGCCTGCTGGAAGGCACTGCTGACGCTGACAAATCTCTGGAAGACGTGATCAAGTCCTCTTCCGGTGGTGTGTTCAACAACGCAGCCCAGGTTTGGAACCACACTTTCTACTGGAACTGCCTGAGCCCTAACGGTGGCGGCGAAGCCACTGGCGCGATTGCCGAGGCTATCAACGCAGCCTTCGGTAGCTTCGACCAGTTCAAAGAAGCATTTACCACCAGTGCTGTAAACAACTTCGGCTCCGGCTGGACTTGGCTGGTAAAAAATGCTGACGGCTCAGTCGCCATTGTAAACACTTCCAACGCAGCAACCCCGCTGACTGAAGAAGGCGTTACTCCCCTGCTGACCTGCGATGTTTGGGAACACGCTTACTACATCGACTACCGCAACCTGCGTCCGAAGTACATGGAAGCTTTCTGGGCCCTGGTGAACTGGGAGTTTGTAAACCAGAACTTCGCTTAATCCCGAAGTCACCAGAAAAAGCGGGCCATGTGCCCGCTTTTTTTATTTCCTTAATGCCCTCCTCCCAATCAAATTCTCCCCACTACTGGCCAAATGCTGCTCCAGTCAGCACAATACCTGCTGATCTGCACTACACATCCCGCATAAAGTGTGGGGGATTTAGGCAATCAACCTAAAGAATGCCACTGGAGTGGCACAAATTAGCAACGAAGAACCGAACACTGGGAATATGCTCATGAAGTTGAAACCAACCCTGATCGCAGCCGCCATAAGCGCGCTGGTAATCAGCGGCTGTGACCGCGCCCCGAACACAGCCGAGCAGAGTGCAACCGCCACAGCCACGGAAAGCACGGCGACTCAAGAAGTCGCAGGAAAAGTGGACCCAGCCGCAGTCAAACGCGTAAACCAGATGTTCGAGGACTTCTTCCAGGAGCACCTCGCCCGCAGTCCAGAGACCAAAACTTTCCTGGGTAAAAAAGAAGACTACGATAAGTGGGATAACCTCTCCCCAGAATTTGCCAAGGAAACCCTGGAGCTCGACAAGCGTCAGCTGGCGGAACTGAATAAAATTGATCCTTCCACCTTGGATGACGCTACCCGCCTGAGCCTGCGCCTGGCAAAACGCAACTGGCAACAGGATATTGATGGCTACAAGTGGCGTAACCACGGCTACCCTGTTAACCAGATGTATGCCACCCATACCAGCGCCGCCACACTGTTGATCAGCCAGCACCGTATTGATGATGTCAGCGATGCAGAAGCCTATATCGCCCGCTTGAACGGCATGCCCAAGTATTTCTCCCAGTTGGAAGAACAACTGAAAGCCAATGCTGCAGTCGGCACAATCGTACCTAAGTTTGTATTCCCTTACGTTATTAGCGATTCCCGCAACCTGATCACCGGTGCACCTTTTAACGGTGAAAAAGACAGCCCACTGTTTGCAGACTTTAAAGACAAAGTAGAAAAGCTGGAAATCAGTGAAGATCAAAAGAAATCACTGGTCAATAAAGCCAGCCAGGCCCTGACTGCAAGCGCCGGCCCCGCTTACGAAAAATTAATCAGCTACCTGCAAGAGCTTGAGAAAAAAGCCAACACTGACGACGGCGCCTGGAAACTGGCAGACGGCGAAGAGTTCTATAAATTCCGCCTCGGTGTTTACACCACTACGGATATGACTGCCGATGAGATCCACCAAACCGGTCTTAAGGAAGTTGCCCGTATTCACGACGAAATGCGCGAGATTATGCGCAAAGTGAAGTTCGAAGGTAACTTGCAGGAATTCTTCGAGTTCATGCGCACCGACAAGCAGTTCTACTACCCCACCACTGAGGAAGGTAAAGCGGAATACCTGGAAAAGGCCACCGCAATTATCGACACCATGAAGGGCCGCCTGGATGAACTGTTTATCACCAAGCCCAAAGCCGATCTCGATGTAAGAGCCGTAGAGGCCTTCCGCGAAAAATCTGCGGGTAAGGCCTTCTACCAGCGCCCGGCTCCCGATGGTTCGCGCCCAGGTATCTACTACGCCAACCTGTACAATATGAACGATATGCCGTCTTACCAGATGGAAGCATTGGCCTACCACGAAGGTATCCCCGGCCACCATATGCAGCTTTCTATCGCTCAGGAATTACAGGATATTCCCAAGTTCCGTAAATACGGTGGTTACACTGCTTATACCGAAGGCTGGGGTCTCTACTCCGAGTTGGTACCCAAGGAATTGGGCTTCTATGAGGACCCCTACTCTGACTTTGGACGCCTGGCTATGGAACTGTGGCGCGCTGGCCGATTGGTGGTAGACACCGGCCTTCACGCCAAGAAATGGACCCGCGAGCAAGCGATCGACTACCTCGTAGAGAACACCCCGAACCCGAAAGGCGATGTGGTTAAAGCGATCGAACGCTATATCGTCATGCCTGGCCAAGCGACCGCATACAAAATCGGTATGCTGAAAATTGTCGAGCTGCGTGAAAAAGCCAAAACAGAACTGGGTGATCAGTTTGATGTTCGCGGCTTCCACGACACTATCCTGGCCAGTGGCCCAGTCCCCTTGGATGTACTGGAAGAACTGGTTAATGAGTGGGTTGCAAAAGTAAAAACCCAACAATAAATAATAGAAGCGACAGATAAGTACCTGATAACTACTTGTCTGTCTTTTTCTTATCGTCAGTAGAGCATTGCAGAAGTAAAAATTCTGTATAGTTTTTACAATACGGCATTTATTGTTTTACAGGGAAGTCCGGAATGACACTCCGGACTTCTTATTAAGCAATCACCAGCTCCCAGCATGATTGGCACTGTGGTCTTATTTCACCCCCCCCTATTTTCAGCTCACCTTAGCCGCCACTGTCGTATAAAAGCACCAAAATAAAACATACCCAGTATTCCCCATACCAAAAAAGTGCACCGCTCTTATTTTCTGCTGAGTTTATATCCACAAAACCAAATAATGGGATGCTTTTACATAAAAAAGTCCATTAACTGCAAAAATAATGATAAAAAAGTAAGAGCTACTCTTTGAACGCAAGGATTGTACTCATGAAGTTAAAAGTAACTCTGATTGCAGCGGCAGTAAGCTCACTCATCCTCACGGGCTGCAACGATAGTACCAACAATGCAGATGCACATAAGATTGCCCCCTTAGAGGAAAGTGCACTTAATCAGTCACCTCCCCCGAAAGTCAGCAAAGAAATGAGTGAGGCCAGCAAGAAGGTCAATTTGCTATTCGATAAGTTCTTCCAGGAGCATCTAGACCGCAGCCCTGAATTCAAAACATTCTTGGGTCTGAAAGAGGAGTACGGCAAATGGAATGATCTAACTCCTGAGTTTGCGCAAGAAACCCATGAAATTAATAAGCGTCAATTATCCGAGCTGAATAAAATTGATCCCGCTATATTGGATCGACCTACCCAACTTAATCTTCGACTGGCAAAACGCACTTTGCAACAAGAAATCGAAGCCTATAAGTGGCGAAATCATAATTATCCAGTCAACCAAATGTTCGCCACCCATACCGGCGCCGCTTCAACACTTATCAGCCAGCACCGTATCGATAACATCAGGGATGCCGAAGCTTATATTTCCCGCTTAAATAGAATTCCCCAGTATTTCGCACAGCTGCAAGACCAACTGGAAGAAAACGCCAAAGCTGGCACCACTATCCCAAAATTCGTTTTCCCCTATGTTATTGGAGATGCACAAAACCTAATTACTGGTGCTCCTTTTGACAGAAAAAAGGACAGCCCTCTATTTGCTGACTTTAAGGAAAAAGTAGAAAGTCTCGATATCAGTAAAGAGCAGAAAAAGTCCTTAATAGATAAAGCTAAAACAGCACTAAAAGACAACACTGGCCCCGCCTATAAAACCCTAATCGACTACCTGCAAGAGCTTGAGATACGCGCAACTACTGATGATGGCGCCTGGAAACTGGCAGATGGCAGTGACTTTTATAATTTTCGCCTCGGCTTTTACACATCTACCGATATGACAGCCGAAGAAATTCATAGGATTGGCCTTGAAGAAGTGACTCGCATCCATGATGAGATGCGTGAAATTATGCGTAAAGTAAAATTCGAAGGTAAGTTGAAAAACTTCTTCGAATTTATGCGCACCGACCAGCAATTTTATTACCCGACCACTGAACAGGGGAAAGCTGCATATCTTGAGAAGGCTACTACCATTATCGATACCATGAAGGGTAGGCTGGACGAGTTATTTATCACCAAACCTAGAGCGGACCTCGATGTGAGAGCGGTAGAACCATTCCGGGAGAAATCTGCCGGTAAAGCTTTTTACCTGCAACCTGCTGCCGACGGATCACGCCCAGGCATCTACTATGCCAACCTCTACAACATGGACGATATGCCCAGTTACCAGATGGAAGCACTGGCATACCACGAGGGTATCCCCGGCCACCATATGCAGCTCTCTATCACCCAGGAATTACAGGATATCCCTAAATTCCGCAAATATGGTCACTATACCGCCTATACCGAGGGTTGGGGCCTTTACTCTGAAATGGTGCCAAAAGAGATGGGACTCTACCAAGACCCCTACTCAGATTTTGGGCGCCTCGCCATGGAGTTGTGGCGAGCAGGACGCCTTGTAGTCGATACCGGAATTCACACCAAGAAGTGGACCCGAGAACAAGCCATACAATACCTGATGGAAAACACCCCTAATCCTGAGGGGGATGTGATTAAAGCAGTCGAGCGCTATATCGTATTACCCGGCCAGGCAACAGCCTACAAAATTGGCATGCTCAAAATTTTACAGCTCCGCGAGAAAGCCAAAAAAGAACTGGGAGAAAAGTTTGATATTCGCCAATTCCACAATGCAGTTCTGGCCAACGGCCCAGTACCACTGGATGCCCTGGAGGAAATTATTGACGAGTGGATAGCAAACACCAGAACTCCAAAAGTATAACTAAAAGGTTAAAACAGAATTAAAAAAGGCCACTATCTGTGGCCTTTTTTGTTTGAGCTATTAGTGAACACCTAACAATTCGAGAGCCAAATATACACGAGGACAAGCGATATACTTGGTTTACCTGCATTTTTAGAACCCTATAGCTCAAGGTTGAAAGCCCCAGCTAACAGCACGCACTCTTGTACTGCAAACCGCTGCAGCATGTAGAATGATCCTATTTCTTAATATCGCATGGCTTAGTGATACTGTGCTCAGTTGGCTGCGGGGTGATAGTCATAACTTTTACTTCGCCAGGTGTTTCAAATCGGTGCCAGATACCTTTTGGTATAACCAATATTTGCCCGGCTGATAATTCGTTCCGCTTCTCATCACCGTTAACGAGAAGAATTAGAGCTGTTTCCCCACCTATAACTTGAACAAACTCATCTCCATTGGTGTGTCTTTCCCACTCGCTATTCCCTGAATAGTGGGCTACGTATATTCCACCATCCCTATACTCGGACAATAAGGCAAATGCATCTTTAGCTTCCTCATCCGTTGTTTCGGGAGTTCTTCCTTTTAGAAATTTAACTCTAGAAAACCCATCATCTATCGTAATAGCTTTTGACTTCGGCACTTACCACCCCCTTACAAGTACTACTCTTACTACTGGGGTGGAAGGAAAGAATACACCGCACTCGAGACACGCTGTGAATACATCCCTGTAAGCTCCTAATCGGCATCCATGCCTCATAGGGTCCCAAGCAAGTTACTCTTTTGACGATCCTATAGCCGAATACTCTGCAAAAGTGAATCCTAACTCTTGTTGGTTGCTATCCACTGATCTACCTGCTGCTCCAACACTGCCAATGGCAAAGCGCCATTGGTGAGAACTACATTGTGGAACTGGCGGATATCAAACTGGCTACCAAGCGCTTCTTTAGCGCGTTCACGCAACTCAAGAATCTTCAGCATACCGGTTTTGTAGGCCAGTGCCTGACCGGGCCAAACCATATATCGCTCGATCTCGGTGGTGACTTCGGACTCAGTCATACCGGTCTTTTCCAGCATATACTCAATCGCTTGCTCGCGACTCCAGCGCTTATAGTGCATTCCAGTATCCACAACCAACCGCACAGCCCGGAACATTTCCGCCTGCAACCGACCCAAATCATCATAGGGGTTTTCCTGGAAACCGGCTTCTTTAGCAAGCTTCTCGGAGTACAGTGCCCACCCTTCCGAGTAAGCATTAAACAGCCCCATTTTACGGAAAGTCGGCACACCTTTTAGTTCTTGCGCTATTGCCAATTGGAAGTGATGCCCAGGCACCGCTTCATGGTAAGCCAAGGTACGCATTCCAAACTTTTTGGTTTCATGAACATCCCGCAAGTTTGCATAAAATACACCGGGGCGAGACCCGTCCATAGCCGGAGGGTTGTAGTAGGCTCCCGCAGAACCTTGCTCTTTAAACTCTGGGACTCGACGCACCTCAACACCCATTTTGGGTTTTAAATCAAAATAGTCACCCAGGCCTGCATCAATTTCATCAATCATTACCTGGTAATCGGCAATAATTTTCTCCCGCCCTAAATCTGAATCCTCATAAAGAAACTGGGGATCATTATTCAGTGCAGAGAAACGTTCGCTAATAGTGCCACTGGTTCTACCAACGGATGAAAAAATTTCATTCATTTCCGTTTCAATTCTTGCGACCTCTTCCAATCCAATACGATGGAGTTCCTCCGGTGCAATATCTGTACTGGTAAAGTTGCGTACTTGATAGGCATAGTAGGCATCCCCATCCGGCAATGCCCAAACACCATTATTCTCTCCAACTTTTAACCGGAGAGTACTGAAATAATCGATTAGCCCTTGATACGCGGCGTAAACTTCTGTACCAATCAGTACCTCAGCTTGGCTGAGAATACGTTCCCGCTCCTGTTTATCCAGCTTTTCAATTTTGTTAAGTCGCTCCAGTAATGAGGTATAAAGTATATTTTCTTTTACCGGCGCGGCGATAAAACCCTGCATTTCCTCTAAAACACTATCGACAACGAAACGCGGGGGCAGGATATCTTTCTCTTCCCTTATCTTCAGGCCATCCAGCAATTGGTCAAACTTACGTCCAACCTCTCCCAGACGAGACAAGTAATAATCAGCTTCTTTTACATTGTTGATCTGATGCACTTCAGCGAGAAACTCCGGCAACCTATTCTGCTCACCCGACATTTGGTTAAGCGGGTAATCATGGTGTCTCCAGCGTTCAACTTCTGTCTTTATACTGAGAAGATGCTCTAACACATCATAGGAAATGGCCTGTTGCCCTTCCAAACTGTCGCGATCATAGCTGCGCAATACCGTCAGCTCGCTCTTCATCATTTCAATAACACGCAACTGCTCTTCTTCAGACAAATCATCGAGATGCGCATTGTGTCCATCAATTCCAAATTGTTCCAAAATTCTAATTTGTGAAAGGATTTCCGGACTGCTACTGCCGATTTTTATAAAGACACGTTCAAAAAATACATCTATAGACCAAGGCTTGAAATAAACTGCATTAATAGCAAAAGCAGAAACTGCCAAAACCCCCACAAAAAATAAGCCGCCAAACCATTTGGCAATAGTCTTAATCATTATATTTCTCCCGAATTCTTAGCTGTAATTTTGTCCCGGGATCAGGATCACCTCAACTCCCGCAGCAGAGAATTCCGATAGAGCGATCAGCGCAGGGGCCAAGCTGAATTAGACCCATAATTCACAACTATTTTATCGGCGATACAAAGTCACTGGGCTTCAGAGCCAGCAGGGAGCAACTGACCTTCTGCAATATATTCTCTGCAGTATTCCCCATAATGAAACCGGGAATACCCGCCCGTCCAACAGTGCCCATAACCAGCAAGTCGAGACCTTCTTCATCAATCAGCAATGGAATAAAGTTATCTGGATGGGCAACCACATGGTGAATACGTATTTCCCCCTCAATTCCGGATGCACGTATCAATACATCGAGCTTTGATCGGTGTTGGGCCCGCGCTGATTCAGTGGCCTCATCCAACTCTTCCTCAGAAGCGCTCAGGGGAAAATGGCGCCGCAAGTATTCATCGATATCGAAGTCCCAACAGGAAATAACATTCAACACCCCACTGCAACTGTCAGCGAGTACTCTCGACCAGCGCAGCAACCGGATCGCCAAGTCATAAGTGCTGCCATCCTCGCATTCAGGGTCGAGAGCTACAGCCACCTGAATCTTGTTGCGATGCTCCTTGATTGGGCGGCACAGCCATACCGGGCAGGGACACTTTCGCAGCAGATCCATATCCATTGCCTTGAAGCCCTTAAGCTGGCTGCGCCCCTCAACATTCTTGATCACCAGGTCATAGCCCTCAGCCAATACCCGGCGGATCACCCGCTCGGCAGGTCGGGCACCACAATCTGACTCAATCTCCAAATTGGTCCTTTCCGCCGATAACTCCATATGTACGCGGGCCGACTCAATTTCACTCCTGACCCTATCAAGCATTGTCCTCACACAGAGCCGACTAAACTCCTCAAACCCTTCCGGCACCTTCGGGCAGACCAGTAAAACCTTTATCTCCGCCTGATGATTGCGCGCCACTGCAAAAGCCTGCATGAGTCCACTGCTTTCATCCTCAGCAGCATGGCTGACATACAGGATTTTATGAATGTTTGGCATAACGCTGCCCTCAACCAGAGACATTTGGGAGCAAACAGGGGCAAGACTCCCCATAAACCCACTCGCTGCCTCAAATTGGTATCGTGAGCAGAGCAGATTTCACACGGAAATACACAGGTGAAGGAGATGGCGCAGGTGTAGATAGGGGAAGGTGAAGTGAGTGAACACCAACCATAATAGACGGAAAAAGCGTCAAGCGTCGCCAAAACACAAGATAGAGGAGCCCAAATGAATTTAGGAGGCTAAAGCAGGTCGGCCAGGGCCCAATTCTGGGGTCAGATATCCAAAACCTGCTTAACAAAAGGAATGGTGATTTTACGCTTAGCCATAAGTGAAGCCCGGTCCAGCTCCTCCAGACACAGAAAGAGTGCTCGAGTATCCCTCGGGGCGCGGTGCAATATGTACTGGGCCACATCTTCCGGCAGGTCAAAACCGCGCAGACGGCTGCGACGGCGCAGGGCGGCAACTTTATCGCTGTCATTCAGGGTTTTGAGCTGGAACACCAGGGACCAGTGCAGGCGTGACTGCAAATCAGCCAGGGCAATATCCATACCGCGGGGTGACTTGCGAGCCCCCATCAATAACTGCCTGCCGCCATCCTTAACTCGGTTATAGAGATGGAAAATAGCGGTCTGCCACTCGGGCTGCCCCTCCAACAAATGAACGTCATCTATACAAACAAGGTCCAGGCGTTCGAGTCCGTCGAGAATAACAGCCGGGTCCATGTTCATTAGGTCTGCGAGAGGGAGATAATGGAAAGAGCGACCATTGGCCTCTGCGCACTGACAAGCAGACTGAAGCAAGTGGCTAATACCACTACCCGCCTCACCCCAAATGTAAATTACAGACTCGGGATTCTCGCCACTGGCAAAAGACTGCAGCAGGGCAACTACCTGTCGATTTGGATCTGAATCCGACAGGTAGAAGTTATCAAAAGTGGCGTCATCCCGCAGGGATACCCCCAGCGGCAATTGTTGCGGAATACTCATCTCAATCCCAGTGATAGCGCAACGGATTCTCAGCGCTGCCCAAGGGTGAACGGTATCCATTCAGGTTAATGGCGTCTCCGTCCGCTTGTGCTCGCAATTTATGGTTTAGAGCCAGGGTATCACGCAAATTGCTCAACCCTGCTGAAGTGACCAGTGCCAGGCGCATTCGGTCCCCTTCAACAGAGAGCAGGTTAGCACTGCTGACCTGTGCCAACCCCTGTAGATAACCAGATGCCTTGGCATAATCAGCAAAACTGTCGATACCAGACAACTCAACAATCACCGCACCCAACTGATTGTCCTGGCCATTCGGGGACACCGCGTAGCGCTGCGCAAGAATATTGGCCAGTTGGTTAACGCCGCGCAGAGAGACCTCTTCCAGCGAACCTCCGGCAGTATCGAAGGCATAGCTGCGACCGCCGTGAATTAGCAACCAGTCTGCCTGCCAGCGATGGCCTGAAGCTTGAAGCACCCGGCCCATCAAAGTGGCATCGGGGCTATAGCGAAAGCCCGCCTTCTCAGCTGCCTGCTCATCCTGGGCCCAGAGAGCTCCCAAAGGCATATTGCGCTGGTCATTGAGATCCATTACCGGGAAATCCAGGGGGACACCGCGCTCGATAGCCATTGCCTCGAGTACAGAGAAGAGCTCCGGGGTCGCTTCTTCACTCAAAGCACTGCGGCCCTCTTGCAAGGTATCTACTGCAAGCCACACCAAAGTGCCGGGGCGATTATTTGGCCACATGGGCAAGTTCATTTGATTAACTTGCCGGGAGATCGCTTGGGGATCAAAGGAAAGGTGCAAGTAGAGCTGATTGTCCTCGCGGGTATAGCGATACCCCTGAACAAACTGCTGTGCATTCTTTAATATCGGCTGCACATTTGGGTTACTACCGACAGCGGCATCTCCCGTAACACGTACGAACACCCGTTCCAGGCCGCGACTTCCGGCTGCTGCACGATCCGTGGCTCCGCGACTCGACACAGCCTCGACAACTTCGTACAAATCCGAGATGACTCGAGCTTGGACCGGTAGGGCTAGAACACTGATGATCAGAGCCAGCAACTGCAACACCAATCCCTGCCGGAGCAGCTTGTGCATAGGACTTCTCTCCAAACCTCTTATTTTCCGCCCCTGAGCTTGCAGAAATTATTATTGATGTGCAAGACGCCAGATTTTAGGGCGGACTAAAAATTGCGGCTATTGTATCAGCGTCAGACGTTTCTCTCAGCCCCGAGTTCTCACTATCGGAGTGATTTCACAGTTCAAATGGTGAGAAAATGCCGAAATCCCCCTTCGAGATGCCGTCTGGGCGTGGCTCCCGAGGCAAGACCCAGATAGAATACGCGCCCTTCGAATACCCACCGCAGGAAGAATCATGAGCGATTCCAAGCCGCAATCTACGCAAACATCCCTCTCTTATAAAGATGCCGGTGTCGATATCGACGCAGGTAATGCACTGGTAGAGCGCATCAAAAATGTCGCCAAACGCACATCCCGCCCCGAGGTAATGGGCGGACTGGGCGGATTCGGCGCCCTGTGTGAACTTCCAAGCGGCTATAAAGAGCCGGTTTTGGTTTCCGGCACCGACGGTGTAGGTACCAAGTTACGCCTGGCAATGGACTTGGGCATTCACGACAGCATCGGTATCGATCTTGTCGCCATGTGTGTGAATGACTTGATCGTAGCAGGAGCTGAACCCCTCTTCTTCCTCGACTATTACGCAACCGGCAAACTCAATGTCGATATTGCTGCAGAAGTAGTTACCGGCATTGGCAAAGGCTGTGAGCTGTCAGGCTGCGCACTGGTCGGCGGCGAGACCGCCGAAATGCCCGGCATGTACGAAGGCGACGATTATGACCTGGCAGGCTTCTGCACCGGTGTCGTAGAAAAATCTGAAATCATCGACGGCAGCAAAGTTAAAGCTGGCGACGTATTGATCGGCCTGGCCTCCAGTGGCCCCCACTCCAATGGCTACTCCCTGATCCGCAAGGTTCTAGAAGTCAGCGGTGCCGATCTCCAGCAGGACATCGGCGGTGAAACCCTGGCCAAAGCGTTGATGGCCCCGACCCGTATTTACGTTAAAAACCTGCTGCAATTAATGAAGACCTTCCAGGTGAATGCGCTAAGCCATATCACTGGCGGCGGCTTACTGGAAAACCTGCCCCGCGTACTGCCCGAAGGCTGCAGCGCACGTATTGATGTCACCAGTTGGGAAATGCCTCCTGTATTTAACTGGCTGCGTGATGCAGGCAATATCGATAGCCGCGAAATGTACCGCACGTTTAACTGCGGTGTTGGCATGGTTATTTGTGTGCCTGCTGAGCAATCCGAGTCGGCACTATCCGCTCTCAAGCAAATGGGCGAAGACGCCTTTATCGTTGGCACTATCGAAGATGCCAAAGACGGGGCGGAAGCAGTAGAGCTGGCGGGGCTGTAATGTCTTGTAGAGTTGCCGTATTAATCTCCGGTAGTGGCAGCAACCTGCAGGCTCTGCTGGATGCCGCCACACTAGAGGACGCGCCTTTTTCCGTGACTGCAGTTGTCAGCAATAAGGCAGATGCCTATGGTCTGACTCGCGCAGAACAGGCAGGCGTTCCCACCTCTGTGGTGGATCACCGGGATTTCTCCAGCAGAGAAACCTTCGATCACGCCTTGATCGAAGAGATCGACAAGTGCAAACCAGATTTGGTTGTACTGGCTGGGTTTATGCGTATTTTGACACCCGACTTTGTGCGCCACTACAACGGCCGCCTAATCAACATTCACCCCTCCTTACTGCCGAAGTACCAGGGCCTGCATACCCATAAGCGGGCACTGGAAGCCGGGGATAAAGAACACGGCGTAACCGTGCATTTTGTCACCGAGGAACTCGATGGCGGGCCACCTATCGTCCAGGCCATTGTTCCTATTAAGGAGGGAGACACTCCTGAGCTACTGGCAAAGCGAGTGCAGGTTCAAGAGCACATCATTTACCCCATGGCGGTTACCTGGTTTGCTCAACAGCGCCTGCAAATGGCGGATGATCGAGTTCAGCTGGATGGTGAATTACTACCTCACCACGGGGTTCAGGTTTCCGCATAAAACCAGCCCTTGATAGCTGGCGGGGTGAAAGTCCTTCAATGTACTTTGCGCGCCTCGCCAGCTAGTATTCAAAAGGGTTCAGTTTTTTGTGGGATATCACAGTGCGCCTTTTTGCTACCTCTCTGTTTCTTTTTTTAATTACCGGCCAGGCAATTGCTGCTGAGCTGGAACCTTTCAAAGCCACCTACGCCGCCCGATTTAATGGGATCAGCATTACCGCCACTCGGGAATTGTCCGGACAGGACGGCAACTGGCGCCTGGACTTCGATAGCAGCGCCCTTTTTGCCAGCATTAAAGAGTACTCTCGCTTTACCAGCCAGGATGGCCATATCACCCCCCAACATTACGAATATCGCCGCAAAGGCCTTGGTCGAAATCGCGCCACGGTGCTTAATTTCGAACCGTCAAAAGGTATGATCTTTAACGTCCATAATCCGGAGCGGGATCTCAAAGACGCCCCACCCAATATTCTTGACAAGGTGAGCTATCAAATCCAACTGGCACTCGATGTCGCCGCTGGAAAAACAGACCTTCAATACAAAGTTGCCGACGGCAAAAAAATTCGCGACTACAAATTCAGTCAAGTTGGCACTGAAACCCTAAAAACACCTCTGGGTCCGGTGGAGACAATTAAAGTCGCTCGAGTGAGAGATAAAGACTCAGGAAGAGAGACAACTGTCTGGATCGCACCGCAATGGAACTACGCTTTGGTGAAACTTATCCAAAGAGAAGAAAATGGCAAAAGGTATCAAATCAACCTGACAAATTTATCCATCAACGGCGAAAAAGTCGCTGCCAGCCAATAAATGGCCACATTTTCGACTGATGAAAAAAAATCCGTCGACTTGGATAGATTTTTGTCCCCATTGTCTTTATAAAGTCACTCCTCTCCCTCACTAGGGCAATGACGTATTGCTAGACTTTTTAGTAAGGGATTTGCTACGGAAGTGGAAGGTACTTATATAAGTCTAAAGGCCTTCCTGCCATGGCAGAGTTTTTTCCAACCTGTTTATGGCTTTCAGTAATCAGCAGACTTAGAGATGGGTTCTCATGAATAAAAAATACCTGCGACACGCAGTTCTGGCCGCAGCTATCAGCTCCGTTTCCCAAGGCGCTATGGCTGCAGGTTTCTACTTGCAGGAAACCAGTGCAACAGGCCTTGGCCGCGCATTTGCTGCCGAAAACACTATCGGCGACAACGCTGCAATTCTGGCGCGCAACCCAGCCGGTTCAGCTCTATTCAATACTTACACCATTTCTCTTGGTGCGACTTACGTTGATCCCGAAATCGATGTTGATGGTGATGTCACCTACTATGTCGGCAGTGAGGAAACTGGCTACCTGGGATTCGAAACTCCCGCGAGCGCCAAAGACTACGCCACCAGCGCAGTAATCCCCAACGGCTACCTGGCCGCCCCCATCAATGATGAGTGGTCCTGGGGCCTGGCCATGTACACCGACTTTGGCCTGGAAACTGATTTCCCGGATAACTTCCCCGCAACTACGATCGCTAACAAAACCTCTCTGCTGACTGTAAACATCCAGCCATCTGTTGCTTACGATTTTAACGATCAATTCAGCATTGGCCTGGCAGCGAATATTTTCTACGTTGATGCAGAACTGAACACCACCTTCCCCGATGACTTCCTGATCGGTGACGTTGTAGCACCCGCCTTTGGATTTAACCCCTCCGGCGCCACCGTGTTGGACGTAAAAGGGGATGCCTGGGATCTGAGCTGGACCATCGGCGGCCTGTGGCGCATCAGCGACAACACTCGCGCAGGTATTTCTTACCACGCTAAGTACGACCCCAAAATTAAGGGTGAAGTAAGCTCCGACATCGCTCCGAGCCCGCTGGATTCATTTGACGATACTTCCGGCAACCTGACCCTGAACCTGCCTGACACCCTGGAACTGGGCTTCTACCACCGCTTCAACAATAACTGGGGTGTGGCAGTAGGCTACATGTGGACCAACTGGGACCGTTTCGAGCGCCTCGAAGCCTTTATCCCCTCCGCTGGTGAAGACTACAACCCGCTTCTGCTGAAAGAAGAAAACTTCCAAAGCGGCTCTCGTTTCAGTATCGGTGGTGAATACTACCGCAATGACGAGTGGACCTTCCGCTTTGGTTACGCTTACGATCAAGGCGCTGCCCGCGACGGCTTGAACCGCCATGAAACCGAAGAACTCTCAGAACTGGTAGACGAAGACCTTCCGATTACCTGGCGTACCCTGTCTATTCCCGACACTGATCGCCAGTGGCTGACTGTTGGCGGCACCTACTCACTAACTGACAAACTCACTGTTGATGGCGCTTTCGCCTACATCTGGGGTGATGACGAAGTTATCCAGGAAGCTAACAACATTAACGACTCCCTGATTACCTACTTCGATGGTGGCACCACCAAAACCGAAGCTTACCTGTTCAGCTTGGCTCTGAATTACCAGTTCTAAGTCACCTTAGATCTGATGAAAAGAAGGCTCTACCTCTGGTAGGGCCTTTTTTATTTCCAGCTATTATCCTCCTCACCTAAGCCTCCATTAACCCCACAACAATCCACTCCCCAGAAAACTCCCCCTCATCCCCAATCCAAATACCACCAAAGCGTTAACACTGAAAAAAAGGGTTAGATATCTCCATCTTTAAATTTGATATAAGGAACGTCAAATCCTAAAACCAGATGAGTTTGCAAAATCATATTTCCTAACAACGTATTTAAATTATTTATTTTTGCTCAATCAATGGAATTCGGAGCTTATTTGTTTAACTTATCAATATTGTTCAAAATCGCCTTATTCAGAAAGCAGCCCCTATAAGCTCACATCACTGTTACTCAAGGATCTCTGAATAACTCCGTAATACCTCTGCGACCTCTCATTAACCGAGAGGGCTCACGCATGCATTGCAAACATCAAACCCACTTAAATTGTGAAGTAAGTCAAACTACAAGAGTAAAATCATGAAGTTGTCAGCAGTATTTATCTTGTTAATTTTAAGCCTGGATGTCGCAGCCTTCTCTATGGGGGATGCCATCAATACGGCTGGTCGACAAAGAATGCTATCCCAACGCATCACCCAGACTTACATCTTGCGCGGCATTCAACCGGATGCAGAGCGCCACGAAAAGGTATTTGCCCGATCAATTCACGAATTTAAAAAGAATCACGAGAAACTAAATAATTTTCATGGCGCAGAAAAGATCAGGGATCAACTTGTTAAAGTTGAAAGAGAATGGAAAGCGTTTGAGTCTGTCGCCTCACAACCCGTCAATAAACAAAGCGCCAGCGAATTATTTCAGCGCAGCAACTCCCTTCTTTCTGCTGCCCACACCTATGTGGTCCAACTCCAACAAGTCGCCAATCACAACAGCGCCGAGCTCATTAATATCGCCGGCCGCCAGCGTATGCTCTCCCAGAGAATCGCCAAGAACTACGCTGCTAAACTTTGGGAAGTATCCTTGGATGATGCCGAAACCGGGTTGCAGGAAGATCTCTCCGAATACTCCAACCGACTGAACCAACTATTGGAAAGCCCCCTCAATACACCAGAGATCAATGACAACCTGCGCAAGGCAAAAGATCACCTGAGTTATGCCAGCCGGGGGTTTGAGGGAGATATGAAAATATCTGAAAAACGCCAGATACAGGTAATCACCGGCACCACTGATCTGATGCTACGCAATATGAACATCGTTACTGAACAATATGCTGAGTTATTAAATTCAGGGGAGTAGGGATGAGAACAGACATTGAATTCAGGCCCAGCACCGAAGAAATCCTCCATAAACTGGCAACCCCTGAGTTCCAAGCTCTCAATCAGCAAGCGAATGACGAATCCATTAAGCGCATGAAGCAGGCTGTGCCGATTTTGATTGGGATAGGCAAAGCCAGTGACAACATCCCTGGAATGCGAAAAAATTTAGTCCTGCATGCCGGTCCCCCAATAACCTGGCAGCGGGCATCTGGACCGTTAAAAGGCGCAATCATTGCCGGTCTGATTTATGAAGGCCTGGCTAAAAATAAAGTTGAAGCGGAGCGGGTTATGGAGGAAGGCCGGGTTGATCTTGAGCCTTGCCATAACCACAATGCGGTCGGGCCCATGGCTGGCATTATTACCCATTCAATGTCTGTGTATATTGTCGAAGATAAGCTATCCGGCAATCGGGCTTATTCCAACCTTAGTGATGATCGCGCCGATTACCGCGGTAGCTCTATTCGCTTTGGCGTGTATGACAAAGAGGCCATCGATTACCTTCGTTGGATAGAGGACGAAATTGCCCCCGTACTAAATCAAGCAATCCAAGATGAAGGCGGAATTGATTTTGTACCTATAATTGGCCGGAGTCTCCTTATGGGAGACGACTGCCATGTAATGACTAATGCCGCCACACTGATTTTCTCCAGAATTTTAATGCCAGGAGTTATTCGGGCCAGTAAAAAGCGAAAAGATATTGAAAGGATTACCAACCAAATCTACAAGGATGAGACATTCCCGTTAAATCCAATCATGGCCACCTGCAAGGTTATTTCCGATGCCGGCAGCGGTATTCCTCACAGCAGTATTATTACAACCATGGCTCGCAACGGGACGGAATTTGGTATTCAAGTTTCAGGGTTGGACAAGGCCTGGTTTACCGGTTTGGCCGGGGTTGGCCATGGACTATTAATGCCAGGAATCACTCCCGCAGATGTCAACCGGGATATGGGAGACAGCGCCATCACAGAGACTATGGGTTTTGGCGGCACCCAGAAAATATTCTCGGGAACATACCAAGATAACATCGACAACATACTGAAAATGTATGATGTGTGCCACGCTGAGAGCGACTTTGTGGTTACTCCAGGCATAGAGGGTAGAGGTGCTCCATTTGGATTCGACCTGCTTAAAATTATCAGAACCGGCACAACACCAACCATCAACTCTGGCTTGGCCCACAAAGATATGAACCGCTATCAAGTCGGTACCGGGTCTCTGCACCCCCCGCTGGAAGCATTTTTAAATGCTGCTGCCAGCTTTCTAAATTCTGAGGAAGAGCAACCCCCTGTCCACTAACAACTGAGCCTCACAACTAATAATATTCAAGAGTTCATAATTCACGTGAGCATAAAACAGAAAAAGGGGCTAAGCCCCTTTTTCTAATACCGACAAACTAAAAGCTCAGATTACCAACCGCACTGACGCCCTTGGTTCTGCTCTTCCAGGTACGCCATCAGCGGCTGGAAGTAATCGATAATGGCGGAAGCATCCAGGTCGCGCTGACCGGTGAGCGCTTCCATAGCATCCGGCCAGGGCTTGCTTGCACCCATTGCCAACATAGCGCGCAGCTTCTTACCAGCCTCATCATTCTGGTAGATGGAGCAGCGGTGCAGCGGTCCGGTTTCACCAGCGGCTTCACACAGCGCGCGGTGGAATTGGAACTGCTGGATACGCGCCAGGAAGTAGCGAGCGTAAGGCGTATTACCGGGGATATGGTACTTGGCACCCGGATCGAAGTTCTCTTCGGAGCGCTCTACCGGAGCGGCAATGCCCTGGTAATCTTCACGCAGCTTCCACCAGGCCTTGTTGTAGTCTTCCGGCTTCACCTCACCGTTGAATACTTGCCAGCGCCACTTATCAACGAGCAGACCAAATGGCAGGAAGGCAATCTTATCCAGCGCCTGCTGCATCAGGTAACCGATATCTTTACTCTCATCCGGCACCTCATTCATCAAACCGATTTCCTTCAGGTACTTCGGTGTGATGGAAAGCGCGATGGTATCGCCAACAGCTTCGTGGAAACCGTCGTTAGCGCCATTTTTATAGAGGAAAGGCTGATCTTTATAGATGCGCTGGTAGAAGTTGTGGCCCAACTCGTGGTGGATGGTAACCAGGTCTTCACCCGTTTTATTGATACACATCTTGATGCGAAGGTCGTCCTGCCCGTCCATATTCCAGGCGCTGGCATGACAAACCACATCGCGATCGCGAGGCTGGGTGAACTGGGAGCGCTCCCAGAAAGTTTCCGGTAGAGGCTTAAAGCCCAGGGAGGTGAAGAACTTCTCCCCGACTTTAACCATGTCTTTTTCACTCATGCCGGAATCAACCACCAGCTGAGTCAGATCATAGGGGGCCTGCATGTCGTCGTCTTTGACGATGTCGTAGACGTTACCCCACTCCTGGGCCCACATATTACCCAGCAAGTGTGCAGGAATCTTACCCTGAGCCGGCACTACGTCATCGCCATAATGCTCATTCAACTTGGCGCGAACATGGCAGTGCAAAGCTTCGTACAACGGCTTCACTTTACCCCACTGGGTATCCATATCCTCAGCAAAGGCATCCGGGGCCATATCATATTTGGAGCGCCAGAAAACACTCAGGTTGTCATAACCCAGCTCTTTGGTACCCGCATTACCGATCTCCACCTGGCGCTCATACAGAGGCTTCATAGGAGGAGAAACTTTACGCCATCCAACCCACAGATCCTTGAGTAATTCAGGATCGCGATTGGTTGCCATCACCTGCCCCATCTCGGTCAGGGTGTAGCACTTTTCTTCACCGCCATCTTCGCGGCAGTATTTACCGGCACCGTACATGCCCTGCATTTTTGAGCCAATTTGCGCCAACTCAGAAGTTAGTGCCGGATCTTTCGGCGCCGGGAATACCAACCCCTGCTTCAACATGGTCAACTGGCGACGGGTATCCGGGTCCAGGTCCAAGTCGTTAAATTTGGCGGCCTCTGAAGCCAGCTCCACGGCCAGGGTGGTGTATCGCTCTGAAGCCAAAGCTTCTACGTATTGGGAATCAATATTGATATAGGTAGAAGCAAGCCAAGCGGCATGGCTTGCCTCTTGTCCCATTTTTTCCATGCGAGCCTGGGCATCTTTTAAGAAAGCTTGCGCATCTTTGACTGTCAGCTGGGAATTATCAGCTGGGCTTTCCGCAGTCGCCTGGGCTACACCAACCGGTTTTACCGCTTGCTGCCCACTGTCACAGGCAGACAGTGCAACGGCAACCGCTATCGAGAGAGCAACTTTTTTCATTTTCTCCTCAAGAATCATTTTTAGATCTGCTTATAGTTGACGCCGTTTATAGCATAAGCCCCACACGATCAGCGACGGCAAGGCCGAAGATCGAGCCAGATCGACACAAAATCCCCTTTTATATCGTCTTTGCGGGAAAAAATTTGGTGAGGGAAAGAGCAAAAACCCAGGACACGGTCGAGCAAAACACTCTCAACGGGGATTTTTCAGGGGATGATTTTTGAAACAAAGAAGGGAGAGATTGGAGGCAGCCCAACCAGCAACACCCTCGGCACATGATACCACTGCTACCGTTGCTCCCTTCCGGGCCTGGCGGAGTTCACAGCTGCTCATTGCGAGGGGACCGGGAGGGCCGCCACAACGATCTTCGGTGCCAGTGCATCCGAAGAGGGCGCGATTATAGAGGCATAAACGAATAAGATCCAGCCCTATTAACAGGTTATAATAAACGACTACTATCTCACCCCCTGCAAAGAGTTACTCATGCACTTGTTTGTCGATAATTTAACCAACGTTGACTTCAGCTACCTCGACTCAAAACGAGGCATCGTAGGCGAGACCTGGCTGGCAAACGCAGCCCTCGATGGCGCCTTGGATGAACAGGGGATGGTTTGCGACTTTGGCATAGTGAAAAAGACCCTGAGGCATTGGCTGGATGATCAAGTCGACCACCGCCTCTTGGTACCTACCCGCTCACCCCAACTGACCCTGGAGCACAGTGGAGACCAGGTTAACCTGACCTGGCTACTGGAAAACGGGGCCTCTATTAAAGTGTCAGGTCCGGAACAAGCTTTTGCCTTAGTGGACGCCGAGGTAATTACTCCTGAGAGCGTCGCCGTCTGGTGTGTCCAGCAGCTGGCCAGCCACTTCCCCGATAGCGTGGAGAAGCTCAAGCTCAGCTTCCACTGTGAAGTCATTGAAGATGCTTTCTACCACTACAGCCATGGCCTGAAAAAACACCTTGGCAACTGCCAGCGTATCGCCCATGGACACCGTTCACGTATTCAGGTCATGACGGGTGGCCAACGCGATACAGAGCTGGAAAAGTACTGGGCTGAGCGCTGGGAAGATATCTACCTGGGCACTCGCGAGGATCTGGTTTCAACAACTGCCGATGATCGCGGTGAGGATATCCATAACTTTGCTTACAGTGCACAACAGGGAAACTTCACCCTGTCCATCCCTGCCAAAGTTTGTGAAATTCTTGACTGTGATACCACGGTGGAGCAGTTGGCCCAATATATCGCCAACACCCTGGCGGCTAAAGAGCCTGGGAAAGCGATTACCGTAAGAGCCTACGAAGGTATTGGCAAAGGCGCGATTGCTTCAGCTCAAACCAGCTAGCCCAGCCCCATAGCACCGACACCGTTATAAATTGAAGTACCAAGGCGCCCGACTTTGAACCTGATTGTTTTACAAAAGCACGACTTTATTAGTCCCAATCGCGTCCGCCTGAGTGGACGCCAGCTGGAGCATATCACCAAGGTTCACAGAGCAGCGCCGGGACAACAACTGCGTGTCGGACTGCTCGACGGGCAAATAGGTAGTGGCGAGATTGTTACGCTCGACGAGAAGTGCGTTGAGCTTGAGGTGGCATTCGCAATCGATCCGCCCCAGCCATTACCTCTCACACTTATTTTGGCCCTGCCTCGACCCAAAATGCTCAAGCGGGTTATCCAGCACCTGACTGCACTCGGAGTCAAAAAACTGGTTTTAATTAATAGTTACCGGGTCGAAAAGTCTTACTGGCAAACCCCTTGGTTGCAGGAAGACAAACTCTTTGAGCAATGCCTGCTCGGACTCGAGCAGGCTGTCGATACACAAATGCCGGAAATTCTGTTGCGCAAACGCTTTAAACCGTTTGTCGAAGACGAACTCCCTTCCCTCTCCAGCGACTCTCGTAAACTGGTGGCTCATCCAGTAGGGGGAACGGCTTGCCCTGTGGACATAAAGCAACCGACCACTTTAGCCATTGGCCCTGAAGGCGGCTTTATCAGCTATGAAGTCGAGAAGCTCCAGGAAGCAGGCTTTCAATCCGTTCACCTGGGTCCACGTATTTTGCGGGTAGAAACTGCACTGCCAGTACTAATTAGCCGGTTATTTCCCGCGTTTTAAATTATCGGACTTTACGAGGCTCTGCTGCATATCCACAGGAGCCTCTGAGTACTTACCCGACGTATTGCTTTTTAAGCTTTTACGAAAGCTTAACTACCCATACCTCAATTGTTCAAATAACCCCCAGTAAAGTTACCTATCTCTTGCGATGAGACAGTTGCACAATTCAGCAATCAATATTTCATCAATTTGTCACAATTAAGTCATATTTTGCGCCCTCGTTTTACCACCTTACGGTCGAATTACTATGAGCGTATTCTTAAGCCGGCTAAAGCAAACCCTTACCTTACTTCTTATTGGGGGGGCCCTGGCTGCTGCAACTTCCACAGCCCAGACCCGCTTCCCTCCCGACACATCGGGCCTGCTTTTTACTTTACATGGCTCCAACACTGTCGGCGCAAAGCTGGCGCCCAATCTGGTGAGCGATTACCTCGAAGCCCGTGGTGGCAGTAATCTCGAGATTATCCCTTTAGGGAAAGAAAATGAGGTTCGAGTGCAAGGAGACCTCGGTGGTAAAAAAATATATGTCGATATTGCGGCACACGGTTCGAGCACCGGATTTAAAGGCCTTGAACGTTCCCAGGCCAATATCGCCATGGCTTCGCGACCAATAAAAGATACTGAGCACGCAGCCCTAAGTCGCTTTGGAGATATGCGCGGCCAAAGTGCAGAACATGTTATTGCCATCGATGGCCTGGCTATTATTGTTCACCCTCAAAACCCCATCAGCCAATTAACCCTGCAACAAATAGCAGCAATATTTTCCGGAAAAATTACCGACTGGTCTGAAGTCGGCGGGCAGAAAGGTCGCATCAAAGTTCTCGCGAGAGATAATCAGTCCGGTACCTGGGATACGTTTAAAAGCTTGGTACTTGGAAAAAAGCACTCCCTTATTGCCAATGCAAAACGCTTCGAATCGAATGATCAATTGTCGGACCGTGTTTCGGCAAACCCCAACAGTATTGGATTTGTGGGCTTGGCATCTATTCGACGGGCCAAGGCAGTGTCAGTATCCGATCAGAACACCCAACCACAAGCTCCAGAGCATCTGACAATTGCAACTGAAGACTACCCCCTTTCCCGCCGCCTTTTTCTCTATACCGCTGCTTACGGTTTAAAACCCGTCACCGAAGAGTTCCTGCACTTTGTACAGAGTGAGCAGGGGCAGGAGCAGGTAAAGGCCACTGGGTTTGTCGCGCAGACGCCGATCGGTGTAAAACCTGAAGCCAACCGGGATGGGCCCAGCGAATACCTGAAATTAACGGAAAATGCCGAGCGCCTGAGTATTAACTTCCGTTTCTCTGAAGGCAGTGCCTCTTTAGATAACAAGGCAAAACAGGATATACAGCGCCTTGTCCGCTTTATGCAAAAGCCTGAGAACAGCCACAAACGACTGCTATTGATCGGGTTTGGCGATGAGAAAGTCAGTGAGGGGCGTTCAATCGTTTTATCAAAACTACGCGCAGTTACCGTTCGCTCCGCACTCAGGGATCACCAGATTAATACAGCACCGGTTCAGGGCTTTGGTGCCTATCTGCCGGTAGCCTCCAACAGCTCCAGTTCAAAGATAAAAAATCGCCGGGTAGAAATCTGGGTTATTTAACCCTAGCCCTAAACCCCTCTCCCCCGTGAGGCGACAAGGAAGTCCCTCAGCATCCTTTTTTCTTTTCCTCCTCCCCTTCCCCAGTTTTTCCCTAAACAACAAGTCCAGCTTTCTCCAAAGCATAAATAACGCGCATAAAAAAGCCGCGTAAATACGCGGCTATCAATTAGTGGCTATGCCACCAGGTCTCACAGAGAGGAACGCAAAGAGCGCTCCGGGGGAAACTTCCCAACAACAAGCGCGTTACCGCTTATTTACAATGCGGCCGCCCGCAGGCGGCCACCGGGACAATTAAGCTACAGCGTCTTCCGCTACTGCTTGTTTTTGCAGAGCCAATTTGGGATCTACAAACTCGTAACCCAATACATCGGCTACGGCTTGGTAGGTCACCATGCCAGCGTGAACATTCAGGCCTTCCAGCAAGTTGGAATCGTCCAACAGTGCCTGCTTGGCGCCTTTGTTTGCCAGGGCTACCGCGTAAGGCAGGGTGGCATTGTTCAGGGCCATAGTAGAGGTGCGAGCTACACCGCCGGGCATGTTGGCAACACAGTAGTGAACCACACCATCAACTACGTAAGTAGGCTCTTGGTGAGTAGTCGCCTTGGAAGTCTCGAAACAACCGCCCTGGTCAATAGCAACGTCAGCTACAACTGCGCCTTTCTTCATGCGGCTGATAATGTCACGGGTCAGCAGTTTGGGGGCTGCCGCGCCAGGAATCAGAACCGCACCAACAACCAGGTCAGCTTCCAGTGCGTGCTTTTCAATAGCATCGTTAGTGGAGTACTCAGTGCGAACCGCACCACCGAAAATATCGTCCAGCTGACGCAGACGCGGCAGAGAGCGGTCGAGGATAGTAACGTCAGCACCCATACCCAGGGCCATCTTCGCTGCGTTAGTACCAACAACACCACCACCGATAATCAGGACTTTAGCGGGAGCTACACCGGGAACACCGCCGAGCAGTACGCCGAGACCACCCTGGGCTTTTTCCAGGTGGTGGGCACCGCACTGTACAGACATACGACCGGCAACTTCAGACATAGGCGCCAGCAGAGGCAGGCCACCGAAGCGGTCGGTTACAGTTTCATAAGCGATGCAGGTAGCGCCGGACTTAACCAGCAGCTCAGTTTGTTTGGGGTCTGGAGCCAGGTGCAGATAGGTGTACAGAACCTGCCCAGGGCGCAGCATTTCGCACTCGTGGGGCTGGGGCTCTTTTACCTTGACGATCATATCGGCAGTGGCAAAAATCTCTTCCGGAGTATCGATAATCTTGGCGCCGGCTTGAACGTACATCTCATCGGGGAAACCAATAGCGGCACCACCATCCTTCTGTACGATCACTTCGTGACCGTGGCCAACCAGTTCGCGAACACTCGACGGCGTCAGGCCAATACGATACTCGTGGTTCTTAATCTCTTTAGGGACGCCAATCAACATTTTCCTTCTCCTCGCTCTGTGCGCTCGGTACTGCCTTAATCAAATAGGAGTACCTAATTTCTATGTTTTCCCCAGTATAAGAACAGATAAGAAGTGGATATTTAGCAGATTTTTGATAAAACTAGTGGAATCCACTACACAACCTGTCGGCAAGTCTACTTTTTGACCATGTCGACCAATTCGGAGTCAGCAGTTATGCGCAAACGTGCGGGAGAGCTAAGCACTATCGACCGGAACATATTGCGTGTTCTACAAAAGAATGGACGAACCAGCTATGCAGAGCTGGCCCGACAGGTAGGTCTGACCGCGACCCCCTGTGTCGAACGGGTCAAACGCCTGGAAAGTGACAATGTTATTCAGGGCTACACCGCCCTGATCAACCCGGAGTACCTCGATGCTGCCCTGGTAGTTTTTGTGCAGATCAGACTGAATCGATCCGCACAGGACGCCTTCGAGGAATTTCGCAACGCCGTGGCCGCCCTGCCGGAAGTGCAGGAGTGTTACCTGGTATCGGGGAATTTCGATTACCTGATCAAAGCCCGGGTGGCGGATATGAGTGCCTACCGCAAGTTCTACGGTGAAACGCTTTTGACACTGCCGGAGGTGCAGGAGTGCACCAGCTATGTGGTGATGGAAGAAGTTAAAGAGACACTGGAAGTACCGGTTCACTACAACCGATAGCAGGATAGATCGATGAGTGGCCACAGCCACTCATCTGCATAAACCGGCAATCAGTATTGAATGCCCAGTTTCCGGTAAATAAAACCAATCACCCAGGCTGGGCCGATCAACAGGAATTGTAAGTCCTTAAAGAAAGAGGGTTTCTTGCCTTCGATATGGTGGCCAATGAATTGGAACACCCACATGATCACAAATAGGGCCAGTGCCGTCTGCCAGATGGGCACCCCCAGCCGCTCCAATACCGACCAAGCCCACAAACACAGAACCGTTAATCCCGTCATTCCCAGGGCAATGGGAAACGACATCGCGAAATAAAACAGAAGAATCGGGATTGTCACCACGACAGCCCAGTTCAGCCATGGAATTGTCGCCATAAATTCCGGCTGCGGAACTGCCCACAAAAGTCCGGCCACAGTTGCATAAATTACGGGAACAGCAATCCAATGAATGGATTTGTTGATCGGATTCTGATGACTCTCACCATACTCGGAAAACCACTGCTGGGCACTGCGCATGACAATCTCCTCATTCTTATATTGTTATTGTCAGAGCAATAATAATCCCCAACCCATGGATATCAATCAATGGCCGAAAATACCACGAGGCCTACAAAACGTGGCTTTTAGCGCCTAACGTAGGCATCCAACTGGGATAGATAGAGATCCGCCATCGATTTATCGAAACAACAGAATACAACCTGCTGCGGCGCCCCCTCCTTCTCCTGAAATTGCTGCACCTGCTCTACAGCCACCTCTACGGCCAGCTCCGGGGGGTAGTCGTAAACGCCACAACTGATCGCCGGAAAAGCAATCGAGCGCATATTTTCGCGCCGAGCCAATGCCAGGCAGTGCCGATAACAGCTGGAGAGCAGCTCGGGCTCACCCAAACTGCCGCCGCGCCAAACAGGCCCAACCGTGTGGTAGATACGTTTTACGGGAATGGAATAAGCGCCAGTGGCGCGCACTTCACCAACAGGACAACCGCCCAAACTGCGGCAGGCCTCCAGTAGATTGGGCCCCGCTGCGCGGTGTATGGCCCCATCGACACCACCGCCTCCCAAGAGACGGCTGTTGGCAGCATTGACGATTACATCGACGTGCAATCGAGTGATATCACCGAGATGAACTTTGATCACTCAGCATCTCCAACCGCTATTTGAATAATTGCTGCGGATGGAAATCCATTTCACTTCACAACAGTCGCACCTTTGCCAGAGATGCGTCCCTAGCGCGGCTGGTCTGTCTCGGCCCGAGCGAGTCGCTCGGGCTCAAGTCCTGCCCTGCCCCCTCAACCAAGCAACTTGCGGTGCTGTGAGGCAACGGCTTCCGGGCACTTCGTCAGCGCGCTCACTAACACGATAGCAGCTGAAGAGAAAACAAAACCCGGCAACAGCTCATAAACATCAAAAATGCCACCGGAGAGTTGCTCCCACACCACAACGGTGAGGCCGCCAACGATAACACCGGCAATAGCACCACTACCGGTCATACGGGACCAGTAGAGACTGATCAACAACGCCGGGCCAAAGGCAGCGCCCAGACCAGCCCAGGCGTAACTCACCACATCCAGAACCTTGGAATCCGGGTCCATCGCAATCCACACAGCCACCAGTGATAAAGCAACCACCGCCCAGCGCCCCACTTTCACCATGGCTTCCGGAGTGGTCTCACGACCAAACCAAACGTGGTAAATATCCTCCGCCAGCGCAGCCGAGGACACCAACAGCTGGGAGTCTGCCGTACTCATAATGGCAGATAGAATCGCCGCCAAAAGAACACCGGCAACTAGCGGATGGAACAGCACCTGCACCATTTCCATAAACACAGTTTCGCCATCTGGCAGGCTCTGCTGGATTTCCAGGTGGGCAAACAGGCCTACCGCCATTGCACCCAAGAAACCGGCCAGGGACCAAACCGCCGCCACTGTCGCCGCAACCGGAATATCGTTAGGGCTGCGCACCGCCATAAATCGCGCCAAGATATGCGGCTGGCCGAAGTAGCCCAGTCCCCACGCAAGGGAACTGAGTATCGCCACCAGGCTTAAGGTTTGCCCGGTGTTATCGGTCATCCAATGGGTCAGCTGTGGCATCTCCGTTTGCAGGCGAGTCCAGCTGGCAGAAAAACCACCCTGGTCAGAAATAACAACGAGAGGCACCGCAATCAGCGCCGCACTCATCAGCAGTCCCTGGAACACATCGGTCCAGGACACCGCCAAAAACCCGCCAAACAGGGTGTAAGAAATAACAGCAACCGCACCGATAATCACCGCCCAGCGATAATCCCAGCCAAACACCGTTTCAAACAATTTGCCGCCGGCAATCAGGCCCGAAGCCACATAGAAAAGGAAAAATAGAAGGATGAATATCGCGCAGACGGTGCGCAGATAGGGGTGCCCCATCTTAAACCGACGATCCAGATAAGCTGGCACCGTCAGGGAGTCGTCGAGCTCATAGGTGTAGATGCGCAGGCGCCGGCCCATTGTCACCCAGCTCAGAACGATGCCGGAGAAAAGGCCGATTGCGATCCAACCGGCGGAGAGCCCCGCTGCATAGGCCGCGCCAGGCAAACCCAGAAGCAGCCAGCCACTCATATCCGAGGCTCCGGCAGACAGGGCCGCCACTGCCGGCGGCAGGGAACGGCCGCCGAGGAAATAGTCGCTGGCATTTTTTGTACGCATGTAGGCGTAAATACCGATAACAACAATCAACGCCAAATAGGCGACAAAAGTAAGGGCGATCAGCCACTCGGCGGCCATAAGGGATTCCTTCTGATCAAAGTGGGGTGGTACTTGGCGCGGGAATAGTCTGCGTTTTCCTGCTCAATTTTTCAGCGCATTGAGCTATGGAAAGAGCACCACCTAAAAATTGTTATGTTTATTGCGCGTAAATCTACCCATAAGGTGGCGCCGACTCAATCAGCAAACTACATATATGTTGGATACAACTACAGAAAAAAAGACAACACTATGGGCATTTGTCTGGACGAGCTCCGACTCCAGGTTATCCGTCCAACCCTCAAGCACTTGAGAGCCTGGAGCCAGGGCATGGAGAATCTCCTTCTGGGAACCGCCGCCCAGGAGTCGCAATTGGGCTTCCACCTCAAACAGGGACGGCGCCACGGGCTGGGTATTTACCAAATCCAGCCCCACACCCACCGGGAAATCTGGGATCACTACCTGATCGATCACCCAAGCCTCGCCTCAAAAGTGCGGGGGCTGGCGAGCCAGCGGGATTTTCTCGATCACCCCCACAGCGAACTGACCACCAACCTGCGTTATGCCACAGCCATCGCCTGGCTGATTTACAGGTCGGCTGAGGTGCACAAGATCCAGGAGGAGGAAACCTCAGACGTGGCCAATATGGCGCGCCTCTGGCATCAGCATTTTCACCATGGACCCAGTGCCAGCCCCCGGGACTTTGAATGCAGTTACGCGCAACTGGTCAGCGGTGCAGATCCTACAGATTCAGCGCCTCGATATACTGGGGCTCCACTTCCTGAGCATCCTCAGGCTCCCAAGAATTCACCTGGCGCTGGATTGAATGGTCAGGACGCTCGACAGCCGACGGCGTAGAGCGATCCAGTTCCAGACTCTCAAAATCGTAGAGGTCCCTGTCCGCCAATTGTGACGGGGACACCCGGGTAATCGCGGCGAAAATATTCTCGCTGCGGCCTGGGAATTTCTTATCCCACTCCCGCACCATCTGCTTGATCGCCTGGCGCTGAAGGTTCTCCTGGCTGCCGCACAGGTTGCAGGGAATAATCGGGAACTGCTTGTACTCGGCGTACTGGGCGATGTCCTCTTCGCGGCAATAGGCGAGCGGACGGATCACGATATTGCGGCCATCGTCGGCGCGCAGTTTGGGCGGCATCGCCTTGAGGCGACCACCGTAAAACATATTCAGGAAAAGGGTCTCGACGATATCGTCTTTGTGATGGCCCAGTGCCACCTTAGTGGCGCCAATTTCTTCAGCAAAGCCATACAGGGTGCCACGGCGCAGACGGGAGCAGAGCCCGCAGGTGGTCTTGCCCTCAGGCACCACTTCCTTCACTACCGAGTAGGTATCTTTCTCGACAATATGGTGGGGAACACCCAGGGATTGCAGGTATTCCGGCAGGATATGCTCGGGGAAGCCCGGCTGTTTCTGGTCCATATTGACCGCCACCAGTTCAAAGTTAACCGGCGCTGTCCTCTGCAAATTCAGCAGAACGTCCAGCATGGCATAGGAATCCTTACCGCCGGACAAACAGACCATAATCTTGTCGCCCTCTTCAATCATGTTGAAGTCGGCGATGGCGCGGCCCACATGGCGGCGCAGGCGCTTTTGCAGCTTATTAAACTCGAGCCGCTCGCGGCGGTTTTCCAATTCGGGCATGGTGTCTCTCTAACTCATTCGCGACCAGTGACCGGGCCCAGAGTACCGGCACAAAACCTTAAACTTTGGGACCAGAGCCAGGCTTTCCTGTTCCTGGGGGCGCGATTGTACGCATTTCGATCACGGAGTACACGACTCACCAGCCGCCTTCTCCCCCAACAGGGACTTCACGCAGGGCCAGACATGATCCAGCAGGGCCGGCTGCGCCTTGGCGGTGGGGTGGATACCGTCGGATTGCATAGCGCCCTGCTCCAGGGCCACGGTTTCCAACAGGAAAGGCACCAGAGCGACCTCTTCGGCCTTGGCCACTTTGGGGAATACAGCGGCAAAAGCCTCGGTATAGGCGCGGCCGTAGTTCGGTGGGATACGCATCCCCAACAGCAGGACTTCGGCCCCGGAATCTTTAGCCAGCTTGACCATCTGCTGCAAATTGCGCTGCAAACTCTGGGGTGGGTAGCCGCGCAAACCGTCGTTACCCCCCAACTCGACAATCAGCCACTGGGGATTGTGCTCTTCCATCAAACGCGGCAGCCGGGTCAGGCCGCCTGCGGAGGTCTCCCCACTGATGCTGGCATTGACCACCTTCACCAGGCGCCCCTTCTCCTGCAAGCGCTCTTGCAACAGATTGACCCAGCCCAGCTCCTCATCGATACCGTAGGCCGCACTTATGCTATCCCCTAATACGAGCAGAGTGCCGGGCTTGTTGGCACTCAGTGCCAGATTGGGGACCGACAGCATCAGCACCAAGCCGAACCGAGTCAGTAACTGCCGAAAAAAGGCTGTTGTCATGTCATACTCTCCAAAAATCTCGCGTATCCGCAAAGGGAATACAGTATGTCCGCCATTCTCACGGCAGAAAACCTCTATCACAGGGTCTCCACCAGCGAAGGGCCACTGACCCTATTAAACAATATCTCCCTGAAAGTCGCCCGTGGCGAGAGCCTCGCTGTGACAGGGGCCTCAGGTTCCGGCAAGTCCACCCTGCTCGGCCTGCTGGCGGGATTGGACAAACCCACCGAGGGCAAGATCTGGCTGGCGGGCGACGAGATCACCGCCATGGACGAAGAGCAGCGCGCAGCAGTTCGCGCCCGCTGCGTGGGCTTTGTATTCCAGACGTTCCAACTGCTACCCGGCCTTACCGCCCTGGAAAATGTGATGCTACCGAGCGAATTGCGCGGTGAGCGGGGCGCTGCCAAGCGGGCGGAAGAGTTCCTCGCCCGGGTGGGCCTGGAACAGCGACTGCGCCACTATCCGCGCCAGTTATCCGGCGGTGAGCAACAGCGGGTGGCCATTGCCCGGGCCTTTGCCAGCTTTAGCAGCAAAGATGCCATCCTCTTTGCCGACGAACCCACCGGCAGCCTCGACGCCGGCAACGGCGCCAAAATTATCGACCTGCTGTTTAAACTCAACGAAGAGTCTGATACCACCCTGGTGCTGGTGACTCACGAACAGCGACTGGCAGAGCGCTGTGCCTCCCACCTGCATATGTCGGCCGGTGCCGTAGATACCTACGCTCCCCTTATCGACGGGGACAACCTGTCGGAGGTGTCCGCCTGATGCTGCCACTCAGACTGCTGTTCAGGGACTGGCGCGGTGGCGAGCTGGCGCTAATTGCCTCGGCCCTGGTTTTGGCTGTTACCTGTGTCACTGCTATCGCCCATTTCACCGACCGCCTTACCCGCGCCATGGAGCAGCAATCCCTCACCTTCCTGGCCGCAGAACGGGTACTGCGCAGCAGCAAACCCGTGGATAGCGCATGGCTGGAGGAAGCCGACAAAAAGGGATTGGAACAGGGCCAGATAGTCCAGTTTTCCTCCATGATCTCCGCCAACGACCAGTTCCAGTTTGTCTCGGTCAAAGCCGTCGATAAAGGCTATCCATTGGTGGGGCAACTGGAAATCAGCAAATCCCCGGAAGGCCCAGGGGAAGTGGCACCGCATGGACCTCCCCCGGGAGAAGCCTGGGTGGAGTCCCGCCTTCTACCTTTGATGGGAATCCAGCTCGGCGATCCCATCGCCCTCGGCGACACCCAGTTAAAAGTGACAGCCATACTGGAGCGGGAACCCGACCGGGGTACCAGCCTGTTTGATATGGGGGCGCGAGTATTAGCCAATACCGCCGACCTGCCCGCCTCAGGTGTAATCCAGCCCGGCAGCCGTGTGCGCTACCGCTACCTGTTTGCCGGTGATGACCAAGTCCTGAAGGACTACTTTGACTGGCTCAAACCTCAGCTCACTGAACACCAGCGGATCTTGGACCTGCGCGAAGGCCAGCCCCGGGTTGCCTCAGCCCTGGATAGAGCCGAGTCCTTCCTGTTTCTCGCCGCCAGCCTGGCCGTACTTCTCGCCAGCGTCGCCGTCGGCCTGGCAGCCAGACGCTACGGACTACGCCACGGCGCTTACGTAGCCGTAATGAAAAGCCTCGGCGCCGGGCGTAACAAAATTCTCGGCATCTACCTGGGACAGCTGGCCGCTCTCACCCTGATTGCCACCGCTATCGGTCTGGCACTGGGCACCTTTATCCAGAGCCAGGCGGTCAACCTGATGGAAGGATTCTTCCCGGTTCAACCCCCGGCCACCAGCTGGAGCCCACTGCTGATTGGACTCGCCACCGGCCTCGCCTGCGCCCTGGGCTTCGCCCTGCCGCCGCTGTTCCGTTTGGCGCGCACAGACCCGATGCAAACCCTGCGGCACGACTGGAGCAATCCGGACAGACGCGAATGGCTCGGGCTGATTCTCGGCCCCAGCGCCATGTTGCTTCTGATCTGGTGGCTTTCCGGCAGCCTGCTAATGACGCTGGCCTTATTTGTCGGCATGCTCCTGTTGGTAGCGGGCAGCGCCCTGGTCAACCGACTCCTGGTGCGCGGTAAGTTGGCCTCCCTCGGGGGCGCCTGGCGTATTGCCCTGGGCAGCCTGCAACGCCGCGCCGCGTTTAACACCCTATTGATTGCCGCTTTTGGCACCGGATTATTGGCCATGCTGGCCATGGTCTTTGCCCGCACCGCCCTGGTGGATGAATGGCGAATGCAATTGCCGGAAAAAGCCCCCAACCACTTCCTCCTGAATATCGCCCCCCACGATGTTCCAACCATGGAAAATATGCTGGCAGAGGGCGAGGTAAGCAGCACCGAGTTTTATCCCATGGTGCGCGGCCGTTTAGTGGCGATTAACGGCGTCTCGATAAAAGAGAAAAAAGATCGTCCCGGCGGCGTTCGGCGGGAATTGAACCTGAGCTACACCGACACCCTCGCACCAGATAACCGCATCTTGGAAGGCGAGTGGTGGGACAAGGCCAGCGAAGGTGTTTCCGTAGAAGTGGAGCTGGCAGCCCAGCTGGAACTATCACTGGGAGATCAGTTGCGCTTTTCCATCGGTGGCCTCGAAGTAGAAGCCCCGGTAGCCAGCTTCCGCTCGTTGGACTGGAACAGCATGCGCCCCAATTTCTATATGATATTTGCGCCGGGCACTATCGATGATTTCCCGGCTACCTATATCACCAGTTTTTACCTCCCACCGGAGGACAAGTTGCTGGTCAACGATCTGGTTCGCGCCTTTCCCAGCGTCAGCGTGATAGAGCTGGATAAGATCATCCAGCGTATCCGCGACACCATTAACCAGGTGTCCTTTGCCATCGAATCGGTTATGGCCCTGATGCTGGTGGCCGGGGTCTTGGTATTAATTGCCGGGGTCCGCGCCAGTATCGCCGAGCGATTGCAGGAAGCGGCAATTATCCGCACACTAGGAGGCCGCAGGCGCTTGTTACTGAGAAGCCTGATACTGGAATTTGGCCTACTAGGTTTTGCCGCCGGTTTGCTCGCGGCTATCGGTGCTGAAGCCACCTTGGCTGTGCTGTCTTATTGGGTCTTTGAACTGCCGGTGATATTGCACCCAGTCCTTTGGCTAACCGGACCACTCACCGGTGCAGTACTGGTTGGCACCGCCGGTACCCTAGCCTGTTACAGCTCGATCAGCCAGCCCCCGCTCAGGGTATTGCGCGAACTGGCCTAACTGATGAATGTCGGCTCTTAAGAATAAAGATGTAGTTTTTATGGACCTGGATTTCGATCGCAAACATATTTGGCACCCCTACTCCTCCCTGATCGACCCGCCGCCAGTATACCCTGTAGCGCGGGCCGAAGGGGTACGTATTTACCTGGAAGACGGGCGCGGCCTGATCGACGGTATGTCCTCCTGGTGGAGCGCCCTGCACGGCTACAATGTGCCCGAGCTAAACCAAGCCATGCGCGATCAGATGGACAAGATGTCCCACGTGATGTTCGGGGGTTTAACTCACGAACCGGCGATCGAGCTGTGCAAGAAATTAGTGGAAATCACTCCAGCTGGCCTCAACCGGGTATTTCTTGCTGACTCCGGTTCAGTGTCTGTGGAAGTGGCTATCAAGATGGCCGTGCAATACTGGCACTCCCATGGCAAGCCCGAAAAGAACCGCCTGCTGGCCCTGCGCAACGGTTACCACGGTGATACTTTCGGGGCCATGGCCACCTGTGACCCAGTCACCGGAATGCATCATTTGTTTGCTGAGCATCTGAACCAGCACCAGTTTGCACCCGCTCCGCAAACACCCTTTGGCAGTACCTGTAGTGACAGTGATATCGCTGAACTGCGTCAGCAAGTGGAAGAGAACCGCGATCAACTGGCTGCGATTATTTTAGAGCCCATCGTCCAGGGCGCTGGCGGCATGCGTTTTTATTCTGCCGATTATTTGCGCCGGGTGCGCGAACTCTGCGACGAGCACGACGTACTGCTAATCGCCGATGAAATCGCCACAGGTTTTGGCCGTAGCGGCAAAATGTTTGCCTGTGAGCACGCCGATATCACCCCCGATATCCTCACCCTGGGCAAAGCTCTCACCGGCGGCACCATGACCCTCGCCGCCGCCCTCTGTACCGATAAAGTGGCCGAAGGTATTTGCCAGGGAGAAGCCGGTGTGTTTATGCACGGCCCCACTTTTATGGGTAACCCCCTGGCTTGTTCCGTCGCTAACGCCAGTATCCAATTGTTACTCAACAGCCCTTGGCAGGAGCGAGTAACTACGATCGAACAGCAGCTGACCGAACAGCTAGCCCCGTTAAAATCCGCATCGGGTGTCGCTGATGTTCGAGCCCTTGGAGCAATTGGCGTGGTGGAAATGCGCGAGCCGGTAAATACGGCCAAAGTGCAGGAAGCCCTAATCGAACGCGGAGTTTGGCTGCGCCCCTTCGGCAAACTGGTCTACGCCATGCCGCCCTATGTGATTTCGAAGGAAGACCTCAGCCAATTAATTTCGGCGATGGTTGATGTACTGGGAGAGATTTCCTAGCCTCCGTACCAATTAGTTTGTGAAGCCGGTCTCAATAATCCCGAACTAACCGACTCATCCTATAAATAACCCTCTCTTTGCTAACGCGAAGAGAGGGTTAACAGATCAAATTCCATAACACGGAGGCGCCTCTTCCGGACTAAAAACCTCCGTTGCCCCTCCCCTGTGCATCCTTTCCAGATTCAATTTTCTTATTCCTTACAAATTTCGATCAGCTTGATAGCAATTTTTACGCGAAGTGTTTTGAGCACCTAAAAATTCCTGTATCATGAATGTTAATGATAGTTATCCTCATTTACGATAGCGATCAAAGTGGCCAGAATGATCACTGATAAATGTTAGGCATTCACCTCGCCCGATCAATGCCTTATCAACCCTTAGCGTTTGGGCGTTAGAGAGGAAAAATGAGAACTTTAATTGCGTTACTTTTTGCTGTTACTTTTGCTACCACTGCTCAAGCTAGCCCCGCATCAGACGAAAAGCCGATCCAACATCTCAAAGTAGCGGACGTTACTTCTATGAAGGATGCCAAGAAGATTTTCATTGAGAAAACAGCAGAAATTAAAAGCAAGCAAAAGCTGAACCCTGCTGAGCTTCACCAGATTCATGTCATCACCTACACCCTCGAAAAAAGTGTTGAGTACTTCGCTGAAAACCTGAAAGGTGAAAGACAGAAGCTTGCAAAAGACATCGCCGTTGTTGTGGAGAACATCCACATTAATTCCGAAAACAACCGCCCAGAAAAAACCCGCAAGGATCTGAATCACTACTTTAAATTAGCAGAAAAGTTTGAAGCTGGATTTAAGCATAAACATCACTAATACAGAGCATTCCCGAGCTTAACCAGCGGCCTTAATCGCAGCGATTGGCTCGACTGAAAGCGCTAACTAACAGTAGTTAGCGCTTTCATAGCAACACCACCCCGCCACAATCTCGATCAACTTCTCAACGATTCCCACTGCCCAGATTTCCTTCCTGTCTGATCCGCACATAAATCTCCTCGCGGTGTACGGGCAGAGATTTTGGAGCAATTATTCCTATCTTTACCTGATTGCCCTTAACTTCTAATACAGTGATTGAGACATTCGCTCCAATCCATAAGTTTTCGCCTGTACGGCGCTTTAAGATCAACATATTTTTTCCTACTGATACTTAAACCATGGGTAGGCCTTCCACAAAAGGAAAGCTTGAATAGAAATGTTTTGAGTAACTACGAGGAGGTGCGCGAGAACGGTAGGCATAGAAAAAGAAAAGGCAGACGCAACGCCCCCAGGGCCTGGGGAATCTCTCCAAGCCGCTGATTGTGCTCCACTTTATTGAAGACGAGCGGGTTTCTAGCGTACTATGCATATAGCCATCTTGATAGGACTGTTATCAATTTGGTTAGCTGGCCCCAGGTGTTCCAGCACCTTGGGTCAGCGCCTTTTACTTATTCTTAGTTCACGCTACCGTTCTCCTTTTAAGGGGTGGTCTTTAAAAATTCTTGATTCTCTCGATACTCTTAAACCGAGCTGCTTTGATTGTTGCCTTTAGATGGCTTCTTAATCGCGGCCAAAATACCAATAAATATCTATCAATTTTACGTGGCTTTGACACTAAAACAATCCTAATAAAATCTAATAAGATTATTTTGGTGCCTATATTTTTTTACCTGTTGAGATATGTTGATGGGCAACATAATTGCAGCTGCTTTTGAATACACTGATTAGAATCTGAAGAGAGCCCTCAATGTAGGGGATCGCACCCTATATAAAGGGTAGGCGAAGACAGCTTTAGGTCGGCTCTGTATGATATTTCAAATCCAAATAGCTAAGGTAAAGGGTGTCGAAGAGAAACACTCTTCACTCGCCATGACTATGAAGCTACAAATTTTTGGAATTTTGAGCTTACCCAGGAGCAGTTCGCTGAAATCGGAGAAAATCTCGTTTTACGTTCGCTGGTTCTTAATGGGGAACTTACTGATGAAAATTCTTAGTGGGCTGTGACGGCAAAATTCTGAAAATAACGGAAACCTTAGCTGAATTCTAGCCTTTCCAGAACTCAGTGTTTAGATAAAAGTATTATGAAGTGTCTGAATAGAAAAATACGTTTGATTACTCTTGCTTCCATACTTTCCATGCGGATCCCGACGCATTGACGGGCCTTGCCGCATGATCAACACACTGGTAATACCTTCTTATGAGAAACATACGGTTACCGAGCAAAAACACTCTTCATAAAAAGGTCCGCTTAGGTTTGGTTTGGTTTGGTTTTGCCGTAATTACTTTAAACATTCGATGATTGAAGAAAAGCAACATCTAAAGAACTTTTGCATATGCTACCCTACCGCGCTCCCAAAACTAATACAAGCCTGCAAAAGTTAGTGAGTGCCAGCTTGGGAGATTATTTACCATAATATTGGAAAACGAGGAAGTACTCTAAAAAATAATTTTTAAGTCAATGAGTTATAGACTGACGTCATAGCCTAGGTAGCTGTCGAAATCATCACCTTTAAAAATTACACGACCGTACCAATATTACTCAAGCTTACAATAAATAGAAGTTTTTTTGCTTTTGCGTAGAAATTGATTATTAGATGACAATCATGATAATAGTGGCCAAGATAATCAGTATATGAATGTTATACCTTCGAAATCACACATTTTATTTGCAAATAGGAAAATTATTAGCGAATGGATTACGTTACAAAGAAAATTAGCGAGAAATCTGAATTAAACGCCTTCACTGGAAATTATAGAGATGCAGCTACTCAAGAACAATCAAGGTTAGAGTATGTTCTCGTAATTATTCTTGGTTACTTGTGGAATAAAAACATTAATAAAATTGATGATGAAGCCAAAAGCAGCTGTATCCAAGGAATCAATAGGCCATCAATTGGCAGCATTATATCGATATCCAGGACTCTAGATGTAGATGGTGAAATTTTCGGAAACAAAAAATTAAAGAAATTTAGAGATAGTATTAACAACTATCCCTCAATTAGAAATGAAAAAGTTGGCCATGGATTTTCATTTGACGATGACTCAGAAAAGCTTTTCAATGTATTTTCAAATCTTTACAAGGGCATCCATCAAGATGGGCCCAGTTTCTTAAGAAATAATATTGAGCTAATAAATATACTATCTGTTACCGATGTTGCATATAAAGGGATATTGTATAAACCAAGCGGAGAATACTTCCCCTGCTCAATATCGAATGAGGCAGCCAACCTCCGCTGTCATAATATTTACATAAGATTTGAAGGAAATTACTTTCAGGTAACACCATTTATTCAAATCAAAGATATCGATGATTTCTATGTATACTCTTATATAGAAGATCGCCTTGCTTCACGGGCAGTATTCAACCAACTAATAAAAACGAATAGAGAGTACTTTAAAGTTGACAGCCTAATATTTGAAAGTCTTGATATTGATGAAAAAAGATTGAAAGCAGCAAATGGAACTATAATTAATAACTTTGAAAATAATTATAAGAAATATATCAACACATCAATTGTCAAGAGGCTTGTGAAGTTTTTAAAGGAAAATAAATCGACAGTATTTTCAACCGTTTGGGGGCATGGGGGAGTAGGAAAAACTGCTTCAATACAGCGCGTCTGTGAAGTGCTATTAAGTGAAGAAAAAATGGCATTTGACTACATTGTTTTTGTGTCAGCAAAAGATAGAAAGTTCAATTATCATAAAGGTGTTATTGAGAAACTTTTAGGGGGTGTCGACTCATATGATTCTGCTATACGCTACATCAATAATGTGGTATTCGGTAATGATGGCTCCGATCCAGCAGAAATCATTAACTTTAAAGGTAAAATGTTAATTATTCTTGACGATTATGAAACCTTTAATCCCGAAGAGAAAGAAAAACTACTAGAATTTATAAAATCTCTAAATATTCTTCATCACAAGGTTGTAATAACGACAAGATCAGCAAGTAACATAACAGGTGAAGAAATCGAAGTAGAAGAGCTAACACCTGAAGAGTCTTTACTTTTTTTGACAACGTCCTAGAGAATGAACTTTGTATAGATAGCAGTTTATACAAACAAGGAAAGGATATTTCAAATTTGTCAGAGTCTATCCACAGACTAACAAGCGGAAGACCATTATTTATTTTTCAAAGTGCAATCATCTATGGGGAGACAGGGTCAATGTCTTCCATGCTTGACTCAAACATCAATAAGGGAATTAATGCTATAGAATTCCTATACGGAAGAATAATTGACTATTCATCTCCAAGCGCAAAAAAAATATTTGGCTCAATGGGGTTACTGACTTCGGACAGAGACCTGAGTAACCTATTATCAAAATTGCAGTATATTACGAATATGGAGAAAAATGAGAGCACTTTCGAAAAATCTATAGAAGAGTTAACAAAACTCAAAATCATAACTATTGTTGACAATAAATATTTCAAAGTATATTCCAGTGAAATTGTCTCTCTTATGAAAGATTCATTTCAAGACGACGGATCAATAACCAGCAGACTTCAAGTTGTCGGAAGAGATAAAAATCTTGACAATGATCTATCACTACTTGACGACGCAGACAATTCCCGCCTGACTAAGAAACCTAGCGAGGTCAAACAAAAATACAGATCATTAATTTCAAGAAGCGCCACACCTATTGACATTAAAGTTCAGTCTGTCATTAATTTAGCCCAGTTTCTAGTTGAAGATAATGGCAGCTATGATGAAGGCATAGAAATACTTGAAGAATATCAGCATGAATATAATTCATACCCTCAATTTGTAAAGACTTATGCAACGTACCTTTGGAGAGGCGAGGAAAGCGAAAAGCGTAAGTCGATCGACTTAATCAACAACCTCTTAAGGATTGATAATTTTGAAACACAAAATGAAAAACTAGACTTTCTTTGTATATTAATGAGATATGAAACAACTTTTTTAATCGATTCCAGAGAGGATCTAAAGGATTCATTTCGACTTAAAGAGATCTCAAAATCAAAGTATGACAGAGTTTTTGGTGAACAAAGACAAGGCTTCTATAGAATATATACATTTCCAGGTATGGAAATATTTGAATGCATAAAGTCCGACACTCTCAAGAATCTAGAGCATGATATAAAAGTTAAAGCGTTAAACGGACTTTCATACTTTATTGAAGTTTGCCTAAGAAGAAGAATGTATGATGAAATAGATATAGTATTAACCTATGTATTTAATCAACTAAAGTACAACTACCATGATGTATTTAAGAGAAAGGTTGAAAGAATTAACAAATCAAGAAAAACTAATATAAAAAAGTATGACGAATACATTATTAAGGGTAGTACTGGAGATAGGTATGAAGCAGCAAAAATTGGTGCTGGCAAAAAACAACAGGTAGGCTCACTAGGTACAATCCTTTCTGCTGCAATTAAAAAAAATGAAAAAGCATAAATCGCGTAGTCGGTAGTTTATAGCTGCCGACCCCCATACTGCCTATCGTACAGATATTTATTGAGCAGTTCTCTATCCGTATTGAATTTCTATTCAGAGGACAGCAACACTAGGACACCCACAGATTGAAAGATGACACAGGAAATAGTGCAGGCCTTCAACCTTAACCGCCATTTCTCCTGATCAGGTATAGAGCAAGGTGAAATACTGAAAAATTATGCTTTAGTTTTGAAAATTGAGTGATTTTGGCCAAACAACACTAGGACACCCACAGATTGAAAGATGACATCGGAAATAGTGCAGGCCTTCCACCTTGACGGCCATTTCTCCTGCCTGGAGCTGGAAGAGGTTAAATACTGAAAATTTATGCTTCAGGTTTGAAAGTTGCGTGATTTTGGCCATCCGGAAGGAATAGCTTCGAAAGGCTGGGCGGGAATTAGTGGGGCATTGCAGAAAGGAAGCGTTGGCAGTCGCCAATACCGTGTACCCAACGTTTATTGAGCTGAATACAGGCTTGCCGTACAGCCTCTGCTGATCCCACCAGGCCTTTAAAGCGGCTTTCAAAGTTCCGATTAAGATAGAGCCAGTGTTTTGTTGAGATGCCCAGCCGCTCAAGGATAGGGGGCGTCTTTTGAGAAATGGCACCGCGCTTTTTGGGGTCTAAATGCCGGCCACTCCAGTCTACTAACGCCAAATAGTGATCCAATTGAAAGGGTAACCCTTTCGGCATATTAAGGCGCTCGCCGCCCACAAACGGTAGTAGCTCTTTAGGCTGCTCACCTAAGATCACAGCGCGAACACGCTGCTGAATGGACGTGTGATCGGAGTCCTCCGGGGTTTTTGCAATATCGGCACGGATAGGATTGAGATCGACATAGGCCATGCAGGCAGCCAAGGCTCTTTCATCCAATAGCGCCTGAGACTTGAAACGGCCCTCCCAGAAGCGGCCAGTACAGCGGTCTTCTGCATTGGCTTGGCGAGCAATAGATTCGTTTAGGCAGCGCATAAACCAACTGATATCCATTAATCGCTCTCGCCACAGCTCAATCAGCTCTTTAAGCTTGTTCTTTTCACTGCAATCCAGAGAGGCACCCTGAATAAAGCGCTGAGCCAAATTAGAAGCTTTAAATAGTTCCTGCCAGCGGAGAATGACCTCAGTATCAGACCAAGTTCTGGCCGTTTTAGCATCGATATAGAGCACCACATGGTAGTGATTACTCATTACCGCATAAGCAGCGATATCCAGCGCAAAGATAGCAGATAGCTTTTTCATCCCAGTCTCAATCCACTGGCGCCGGTGCTCATAATCCCTCCCCAATTGATCATCTCTTCCACAAAGAAACGCCCTGCGTACACAGCGGGAGACGCAGTGATAGTACGGCGTCGCATCAAGTGATATCTGTGAGCGGCGAGGCTGGGTCATCGGGTATGGATTTAACTGTTTTAATATCCAGTACTTTTATTGTGATTTCCGTATTGTGTCAATAGCTGTGACGCCTTAAGCTCTACCTTTGATGGGTGTCCAGAAACAACGGCCGATAAGAACATCAACTTTCACTACACAACTGCATCATTGACCCTACCCGCTTGATCACCCGGCTTCGGTGTCCTTGGCCACCTCGCCTTCAGGCTAAGCCTTATATGATATTTCTGTCCGTCAGCTCGTAGCTTTGCTAGCGGCTTCCTCCCCACAAGACCTCGCGGTATTGCAGTTGCCATTCGCTAGTAGTTAGCATTTAATGAAGTCCATTAAACGGTGATCTTCCTACAGGGGACTTTCACCCCATTAATCCACGCCCATGCTGGGCGTACCAACAAGTGCCAGCACAATCGCGCTTTTAGCGCTGGACTCGCAACAAGTTGCTCGCCTTTTATGGCGGCGTTATGCATAAAATAAGTAGAGTACGAAAATGAAATTGAAAATTGATATATTCTCCATTCTGTTTCTATTTTTAACCGGCTGTGCTTCTTCGCCACCACAAGATGCTAAATATTTTCAGGAAATTTCTGAGAGTAAAGGTGGGTACGCTAAACTTTATATTTATAGACCTAATTTCAGGAATGGTAGCGCAGTCTGGCCAGAAGTGTTCTTTAATTCTACTAAAATAGTGGGTTTAAAAAATCATTCGTATACACAAGTCTTTATTCAACCTGGAAAATATAAGATCAGAACGGAAAAAAGTAGCTTCATATCGGGCCTGGGCAACATACCAGGTGAGATAGAAATAAAAAGTACAGAGGACCATTTTTTATTTCTTGAACAGTATTATTGCCAAACAGAATATTCAAATGCTTACTGTTTAGTTAACGGTCGCGATATGGATTATCAACGGTGGGTGATGAAGTCAAAGCCTGATGCACTTCGTGCTTTAGGAAGTTACTATTATGTAACCCCGTATGTTGAAGTAGTTAATAATTAGTAAAATGCATAAATCGGGTAGCCGGTAGTTTTTACCTACCGGCCCCCGCACCACCCATCGTGCGGGTCCGCAATGGGCGGTTCCTATCCATAATGAATCTCTACCCAACGATAGTGTCGAGCAGATCTTCATTTGAGTTGAGTTTCATGGCAGTGCGCTACGTCAATTTTATATCCGGCTGGCAACATATCGGTAGGCTAGCCCTGTCTTTTAACTCGTGGATTTTGGGTTCAGGCCTTTACCCTGTCCAAGGTATTAATCTTGGCATTTGGCTACTATGCCGTCTGCTGATTTCTGTTTAATCACCCTACTCATTACTGAGCGGAGCGCTGCTGTGCCCCAACATTTTTGTTTACCCCACGATAGTGGCTAGCGGGTTGGGCCTATTTATGAGTCAGCGGCCACACTGAAAGCATCACAGCGACAAGTTAAACAGATCTCCCCAGATAAGAACGTGAACTTTCACTACACAAATGTATCATTTACTCTACTCTTTAGATCACATGGCTTCGGTGTGCTTGACCACCTCGCCTCCAGGCTAAGCCTTATATGATGTTTCTGTCCGTCAGCTCCTAGTTTTGCTAGCGGCTTCCTCCCCACAAAACCTCACGATGTTGCAGTTGCCATTCGCTAGTAGTTAGCATTTAATGGAATCCATTAAACGGTGATCCTCCTACAGGGGACTTTCACCCCATTAGTTCACGCCCATGCTGGGCGTACCAAGCGCAAGCACTCGGATCAAATTTCCACTGCGTTCCAATTTGCCCGGTGTTGCGGGCGTTAGGCGATGAGGGTTAAATAAAACCATGAATCGAAGATTTTATAAATCGTATGCTGAGGGCATGGAAGGTGATGAAGGTGCATTCCTTTGTGAAGTTGTAGACCAGCTAATCGTAAGGCAAATTTACGTTATCGATGGATGCCATTTTTGGGCGACACCTAACGCCGAAAATAATGAGGTATACTTTTTTACTGATCAACCGGAGTTTCCTAAGGGAGATATACCTCGTCTTGAGAAAGAGTTTGATCTTGTTGAATTAACGGAAGAAGATTTTCTGAAAGTGTGGGAAATTGCACAGAAAGAAAATTATTGAACCGAGTTATGGGAGCAGCCGCCTAAATCGGGTAGCCGGTAGTTTTTAGCTACTGGCCCCCACACCACCCATCATGCAGGTCCGCAATGGGCGATTCCCTATCCGTAATGAATCTCTACCCAACGATAGTATCGAGCAGATCTTCATTTGAGTTGAGTGTCATGGCAGTGCGCTACATCAACTTTAACCGACTGGAAACATATCAGTAGGCTAGCCCTGCCTTTCAACTCGTGGATTTAGGTTCAGGCCTTCACCCTATCCAAGGTATTAATCTTGGCATTTGGCTACTATGCCGTCTGCTGACTTCTGTTTAATCACCCTACTCATTACTGAGCGGAGCGCTGCTGTGTTCCACCATTTTTTTCTATCCCAGCGATGGTGGCTAGCGAGCTGGACCTATTTATGAGTCAGCGGCCACGCTGACAGCTTCACAGCGGCAAGTTAAACAGTTCTCCCCAGATAAGAACGTGAACTTTCACTACACAACTGCATCATTGACTCTACCCGTTAGATTACATGGCTTCGGTGTCCTTGGCCACCTCGCCCCCAGGCTAAGCCTTATCTTATGTTTCTGTCCGTCAGCTCGTAGTTTTGCTAGCGGCTTCCTCCCCACAAGACCTCGCAGTATTGCAGTTGCCATTCGCTAGTAGTTAGCATTTAATGGAATCCATTAAACGGTGATCCTCCTACAGGGGACTTTCACCCCATTAGTTCACGCCCATGCTGGGCGTACCAAGTAAAGCCAGCGGACGCATAAATGCACCGCTGCTTTTGGCGTTAGGGCCTTTCTCAGCTAAAACATAATTTAGGGTATCCATGTGATTGAACCAAAATACAAGAATATGAATTCATTATTCGCCGATAGGGTCTTTAGAATACCCAAATATCAAAGATACTACTCATGGGGATCAAAACAACGAAACGATCTCTTTTCTGATATTAGAGCTTTGAAGGTAAAAGGTGTTGATCGTGATCATTTCATGGCAACGATTGTTTGTTACCAAACGGATGAAGTTAAAGAAATTGGCTCAAAAGAATATCGGCTATACGATGTAGTTGATGGTCAACAAAGATTAACAACACTGATTATTTTAATTAAGTGTATCCATCTTGCATTAGAAAGCGGCGAAGAGAAAGAAGAGCTTGGAAAGATAATTGTAAAATCGGATGGTAATCTTATTTTACTTCAAACCAACAACACTAATAAGCACATTTTCAATAGCTTTATAAGAGATGGAAAATCTCCGACTAAGGATAAAATAACTACCCATGCTGACAGGAATATTTATCAAGGCATAAAGGAATGCATGCAGTTTGTAGATGAGTGGAAGGACGATTATGGAGATGCTCTTTCGCTGCTGAGAATTATAAGAAATAAATTGGGATTTGTGGTTTTTGATACTGATGATTCGAGAGTTGTATATAGTCTATTTGAAGTTTTAAACTCAAGAGGGCTTGCTGTCGACTGGCTAGATAAGACCAAAAGCTCATTGATGGGAATTGCTTTTGAAAAGGCAACAACTGATGAATCACGGACGACCTACCTCGATGAGCTGAATGATTTATGGGGCAAGATCTATGTAGAGCTTTCAAAATATCCTGTTCCAGGCCAGGAGGTACTTAGGGTAACGGCTACTTTGTATACGGGGACAGAGTCTGGGAAGCCCAAAAAGGCAGAGTCCGCACTGACATCATTGGCTGATGCTTGCTCATCTGCAAAAGATACCGTCAAGATAAGTAGCTGGATCTTCGATGTGGCGAAAACACTTGTAGAATTGCAATCAAATATTCATCTCGGCCCCGTCACAAATGTATTGCAAGCCCGCGTTTTATCAGTTGCAATTTCATTGGCTAATTCGGTTAACGAACAAGAGAGGAATAAGCTGTTAGATCAGTGGGAAAAAGTAACATTCAGAATATATGGATTGCATGCGAAGGACTCAAGGTCAAAGGTGGGTGACTATGTTCGATTGGCAAATAAAATAATGAACAAGTCGGCGGGAGCGTCCAGATATAGCGAAATTATCGCAGCGTTGAGAGATATAGGGTCTGATTATTCTGTTGACCGAGCAATCGATGAAGAATTGAAAGGGAAAGATGTCTATGACGGAAATCAAGAAGTAATTCGGTACCTGCTATGGCGATACGAGGAACATTTGGCAGCGGAACTCGGAACGAATGCGGTTGTAAATGACGAATGTCGAATTCAAATATGGCAGGCAAGATCCGCCAATGAAAGTGTCGAACACATTATGCCGCAGAATCCCGAATCAGGTGGAGCTTGGGATGGAAAAATTAACGATAACAGCCGTTACGAAACAGTCTCAAATGGGATTGGTAATCTTATATTATTGCCCATGCCAATAAATAACGAAGCCAAGCGGCAGGGATTTATCGCTAAGAAAGGTATTTACATAAAATCTGAAGGTCTACGAATGGTTCGCGAGATATTGAGTTATGACGACTGGTCCGAAAAGGAAATTTTAGAAAGAGAAGAAAAAATATTTAAATGGGTGCGATCCGAATGGGCAGACAGAACAGATTGACCCTATGCCCTAACAAGCCAATGCATGGGACGTTAGGTGAGGGCGAAGAGCAACACTCAACAACACTGGGACACCCATAGATTGAAATATGCCACAGGAAAAAGTACAGGCCTTCCACCTTGACAGCCATTTCTCCTGATCAGGTATAGGGCAAGGTGAAATACTGAAAAATTATGTTTTAGGTTTGAAAATTGCGTGATTTTGGCCAAACCGGAAGGAATAGTATCGAAAGGTTGGGAGGGAATTAGTGGGGCATTGCAGATAGGAAACGCTGGCAGTCGCCTATGCCATGTACCCAGCCTTTATTGAGCCGAATACAGGCCTGCCGTACGGCTTCTGCTGATCCCACCAGGCCTTTAAAGCGGTTTTCAAAGTTCCGATTAAGATAGAACCAGTGTTTTGCTGAGATTCCCAAACGCTCAAGGATAGGGGGCGCGTTTTGAGAAATGGCACCGCGCTTTTTGGGGTCTAAATGCCGGCCACTCCAGTCTACTAACGCCAAATAGTGATCCAATTGAAAGGGCAACCCTTTCGGCATATTAAGGCGCTCGCCGCCCACAAACGGTAGTAGCTCTTTAAGCTGCTCACCTGAGATCACAGCGCGAACACGCTGCTGAATGGACGTGTGATCGGAGTCCTCCGGGCTTTTTGCAATATCGGCACGGATAGGATTGAGATCGACATAGGCCATGCAGGCCGCCAAGGCTCTTTCATCCAATAGCGCCTGAGATTTGAAACGGCCGTCCCAGAAGCAGCCAGTACAGCGGTCTTCTTCGTTCTCTTGGCGAGCAATAGATTCATTTAGGCAGTGCATAAACGAACTGATATCCATTAATCGCTCTCGCCATAGCTCGATCAGCTCTTTAAGCTTGTTCTATTCACTGAGGTATAGTTAGGTCTAAATGAAGCACTGAGCCACATTATTAGCGGAAGAATAGATCAAGATTTTAGTGGGAGTTTATGCAAGAAATCGAATGGAAGGACGGAAATCCTTCACTAGAAGGTTTATATTTTGTAGCGGTTAAAATGGGACCGGCAGCGGGATGTTATGATTTCGCAAACTGGAACGGCATGTCTTGGGAAAAGAGTATTGAGGGAAGTGTAATCGCTTTTTGTGACACCAGCAGTTTTATACAACAAATTTCAATTAAATGGCCTTTTGCTGATAATGTGGCAATAGATATTAAACCGATACCTGGCGGGGAGTCAGAGTTTGAAGAAGTATAGCTAAATCGGATAGCAGGTATTTCCTAGCTACCGCCCCCCAAAAACCTCATGATGTTTAAGTTGTCATTCGCTAATAGTTAGCATTTAATAGGGTCCATTAAATGGTGATCTTCCTGCAGGAGACTTTCACCTCATGAGTTCACACTCATGCTGGGCGTACCAAGTTAAGGCATATTCAGCTTAGGCTGGTTCTCCGTCTCAGCACTTTGTGCCCACGCTGCGTGCCCATACTTACCGCGCTAGAATAAACCAATTTCAAATATTCAATGGAGTGAATTTATGAAAAAAAGCAAGAAGGAAGAAGAGTTCTTTATTTAAAAGAGGGAACTTGGTGAACTTTTTGACTCCGAATTTAATTTAGACGTAAATTTGTGGAGAGGGCAGCGTAAAGCTGATCGAGGATCGCCTGTTTTGTATCCTATACTAAAGTCTTTTAGGCTATCTAACGGAAAAATTAGAAATCCTGATATAGACACATACTGGAGCAATGGTGAGTGGTGGGTAGACTGTACTTCAGGGGGTGTTTCATTATTTGATGTGCTGGGGGTACCGGTTTCTCGTTGGGATTATTATAGGCTATCACCAAACATTGTAATCCCTCATGGCCTAGTTATAACGAAGGATTCATATAATCGAAGTTATGAAGCTACACATTACTCAATCCGGCCTCATTGGGATATGCCAGTCGCTAAGTTTTGTATACTCTTAGATGAACTTACTAAAGAAATAGTATTCGAGAATTAATTATGGAACTAAGCCTTTCACATTTGTCACTCATGATCGAGCTAACTGAGTCAGAAATATATCGAATGAAATTGATAATAGATAATCCCTCTTCAACAGAAGAGGAAGTGGATGCCAGTGGAGAGCATTCCATGCAACTATTATCTCTATCGACAGCACTTGCGGAATTGTATAAGCATAAGTGGAGCGATAACTGTAACTATCCTAGTTATGAGGATTTAGTTTCTTCACTCCAATTGGAGAATTGAACTCTAAATCGGATAGCCGGTAATTTCTAGCTACCGGCCCCTACACCACCCATCGTGTAGGCCCGTAATGGACGGCTCCCTATCCGTACTGATTTTCTATTCAATGATAGTCTTGAGCAGATCTTCAGTTGAACTGAGTGTTATGGCAGTACGCTACCGAAACTTTACCCGACTGGAAACATATTGGTAGGCTAGCCCTATCTTTTAACTCATAGAGTTTGGCTCCAGGCCTTCACCATGTCCAAGGTAATAATCTTGGCGCTAGGCTACTATACCGTCGGCTGACTTCCGTTTAATCACTTTGGTCATTACTGACAGAAGCGCTGCTGTGTTCCACCACTTCTTCTATCCCCACGATAGTGAAAAGCGGGTTGGGCCTGCTTACGAGTCAGCAGCCACACACAATTTCATAGCAGCAAGTTAAACAGGCCTTACCGGATAAGAGGCACTACCTGATTGTAGCCACCAAAAGAATGAGGGTTGAAGACTTGGTAAGTAAGTTAACTTGGATTGCTGATCGGATGTCAGTAATTAAAGAGGCTCAAGACGCACTATGATTGAATATAAATACCCAGAAGAACGCGAGATCCTTATTCACTACGCTGAAAAGATGGAGAATGAAACTGCACTAGATATTCTTCAGAAAGGTGTAGTTTCTAATCGAGAGCAGGCATTAGCTCTTTCCCAATTCTATTGGGGAATGATAGACGTTGCTGCTGATGATCAAGATTCTGGATTCCCGCTGCTGGAGAAAGAAGGAATCGAGCAGTGGATGGAGTATATTTTTCACTCTCTGAATGGCTACTTGGTGAGTAATGGCTATGAAGAAGAGTGGGATCAAGAGTAAGGCTCTGAATCGGGTAGCCGGTAGTATCTAGCTACCGGCCCCCACATCACCCATCGTGCAGGTCCACAATGGGCAGCTCCCTATCTGTAATGAACTTCTACTCAACATCACTACTGTGTTCAGCCACATTTTTTAACCCACGATAGTGGCTAGCGGATTGGACCTATTTGTGAGTCAGCGACCACCTGAAAGCTTCCTAGCAGCAAGCTAAACAGATCTCCCCAGATAAGGGCGTGAACTTTCACTACACAACTGTATGATTTACCCTACCCTTTAGATCACATGGCTTCGGTATCCTTGGCCACCCCGCCTCCAGGCTAAGCCTTATATGATGTTTCTGTCCGTCAGCTCGTAGTTTTGCTAGCGGCTTCTCTCCGCAAGACCTCGCGATGCTGCAGTTGCCATTCGTTAGTAGTTAGCATTTAATGGAACCCATTAAATGGTGATCCCCCTACAGAGGACTTTCACCCCATTAGTTCACGCCCATGCTGGGCGTACCAAGGCAAACAACCCAACGCCGTAGGTGCGGGTTATTTTGGCGTTAACTTCTACGGAGATATAAGTGGATATTCTGATAGTAAAGAATCTATATAGACTACTCTCCCAATACAGAAGTAAAGAGAAGGCTTTCCCGTCTATTAGTGAAGATTTAACTCCCAAACCATTGAAGGATTTCCACCAATGGGCCGATTCAAAGGATTTCGAAGGCGGCTTTTTAATTGAAAACCCTAGGGGAATAAATCTTTGGTTACTTTTAATAAAATGGAACGAAGCAAATGGATATTATGTCGTTCTCTTTCCTGAGGATAAAGCTGGACCAATAGCTGAAATTCATAGCTTCTCCTCTGACGAAGATGGAGAGTATCTTCATTGGCGTTATAGACCATCAAAGAGAGATGGAAGAAATGATGAGCGTAAAGAATATTTTGAGAAGTATTTTTTTGGCCTTGATGTCGTTATCTCTTTGCCAAGAATTTTAGACGAAATATCCGAATTTCTTGGTGAATTGGTCTCTCTTGCAGAAAACCGAGCGAAAGCAGATAAACTTGATCCAGACAAGCCCTCCTTTCGTAATGGGTTTCCTGAGGGAAAGATAAAAGAAAAACTGCACAGAGCAAGGGAGAGAAACTCAACGTTGATATCGCAAGTTAAAGCAGAAGCGTTGGCTAAAAACAGAAAACTACAATGTGAGAGTTGTGGCTTTGATTTAAAGATTTTTATGGGGAACTGGGCGCTGAGTTTATCGAGGTGCACCATACCAAACCTGTAAGTGAGCTCCATGAGGATGGAGAGGAAACCAAAAAGGAAGATATAGCCTTGGTGTGCTCTAATTGCCATCGAATGCTACATAGGCGCAGACCATGGTTAGAAATGAACGATTTAAAAAAATTAACAAGTCAAAGAAAACAGCAGCATTAGGAGATCCACAGATTGAAAGATGACGCCTGAAATAATACAAGTGTTCCACCTTGGAAAAGTGTTGGTAGGATATAAAAGTGTCAGTCTACAAAGTAACCTTTCAGGACAAAGCTCCACGAATAAACATAGATGTGCCAACAATGATGAAGACACTTGGTGGTTTCAAGTTTGTCTTTGACGGCACTCCTCGAGAGGAAATTTGGAAAAAATTCACAGCGTCGCTCTTTAACAATGAAGAAATTGCAACTGACTTAGGAGAATGGCAAAGAAATATATGCTTTAACTTAAAAGCATATAATGCTCTTCACTTGAAGCTTGATAGATATGGTGAGTTTCTGCCAATAGATATTTCTGGAGAAACGTGGTTTATTTTCAATATAACGCACAGTATTGAAGCTGATTTAACAAAAAGTTCAAAAGAAATAATCAATGGAAAAGAATCTTCATATGTAAAAGAGATTTCTTTTAATCCATCTCCTGACGATCTTATCTTCAAAACAAGCTATGATGGGTTCATGGGAATTTATTGCCAAAAGGGTTTTATAGATCTAATCAATGGCCATTCAGGGTTAGAATTCAATGAAGATCTACGAGCAATCTGAACCACGCATTTAAACCGGATAGCCGGTCGTTTCTAATTACCTGCTCCACACCACCCATCGTGCGGATCCGCAATGGGCGGTTCCCTATCAGTAATGAATCTCTACCCAACGATAGCGTCGAGCAGCTCTTCATTTGATCTGAGTGTCATGGCTGTGCGCTACGTCAATTTTATATCCTGCTGGCAACATATCGGTAGGCTAGCCCTGTCTTTTAACTCGTGGAGTTTGGCTTCAGGCCTTCACCCTGTCCACGGTATTAATCTTGGCATTTGGCTACTATGCCGTCGGTGACTTCTGTTTAATTACCTTGATCATTACTGACCGAGGCGCCGCAGTGTCCCACCTATTTAGTTTACCCCACGATGGTGGCGACCTACTTATGAGTCAGCGGCCACGCTGACAGCCTCACAGCCTCACAGCCTCACAGCCTCACAGCCTCACAGCCTCACAGCCTCACAGCCTCACAGCAGGAAGCTAAACAGATCTCCCCAGATAAGAACATGAACTTTCACTAAACAACTGAATCATTGACCCTACCCGTTAGATCATATGGATTCGGTCTCCTTGATCACCTCGCCTCCAGGCTAAGCCTCATAGGATGTTTCTGTTCGTCAGCTCGTAGTTTTGCTAACGGCTACCTTCCCACAAGACCTCGCGGTATTGCAGTTGCCATTCGCTAGTAGTTAGCATTTAATGGAAACCATTAAATGGTGATCCTCCTACAGGGGACTTTCACCCCATTAGTTCACGCCCATGCTGGGCGTACCAAGCGTAGGCACGGGCGTTAGCCATCAGGTTCGAGAGGGAGCATGAAGCTTCAAGGTAAAGTAGTAAATTGGAATGATGATAAAGGCTTCGGTTTTGTTGAGCCTAATGGTGGAGGCGATCGTGCTTTTGTTCATATTAAAGCTTTTAAGCCTCGTTCACGTAGGCCTGTTAATGGTGAAGTCATCATCTACGAACTAGTCAGAGAAAATAGTAATCGGTTTAAAGCTACAAATATCAAATTTGCTCGAGATGCTGAAGCCTCAAGTAATCGAAGCAAATCTAAAGGTGGTGGCAACTTTGGTGTAGCTTTTATAATAGTTTTTTGTATTGGCCTTTCGACATCGATCGTTGTCGGTAAATTACCGTTAATCGTTGCTGGCTTGTATATTGCAATGAGTTTAATAACATTTATCGCTTACGCAATTGATAAGTCCGCTGCTCAAAATGGGCGCTGGAGAACAAAAGAAAGCACATTACATTTGTTTTCAACATTTGGTGGTTGGCCTGGTGCTTACTTTGCTCAAAACAAGTTACGTCACAAGTCGAGTAAAAAAGAATTTAAAAGTGTTTATTGGGTAACTGTCTTTTTGAATTTAGGTGGCTTAATTTGGCTTCATACTGAAAAAGGAACAAAGTTCCTTAATAACACAGTTGTTCCATTATTGAATGGCTAAATCGGGTAGCCGGTAGTTTCTAGCTACCGGCCCCCACACCACCAATCATGCGGGTCCGCAATGGGCGGTTTCCTATCCGTAAGGATTTTCTATCCAACGATAGTCTTGAGTAGATCTTCAGTTGAACTGAGTGTCATGGCAGTGCGCTACCTCAATTTTATATCCGGCTGGCAACATATCGGTAGGCTAGCCTTGCCTTCTAACTCGTGGATTTTGGATTCAGGCCTTCACCCTGTCCAAGGTATTAACCTTGGCATTTGGCTACTATGCCGTCGGCTGACTTCTGTTTAATCACCTTACTCATTACTGAGCGGAGCGCTGCTGTGTTCCACCATTTTTTTCTATCCCCGCATGCTGGCTAGCGGGCTGGGCCTATTTATGAGTCAGCGGCCACGCTGACAGCTTCACAGCGGCAAGTTAAACAGATCTCCCCAGATAAGAACGTGAACTTTCATTACACAGCTGCATCATTCACTCTACCCGTTAGATCACATGGCTTCGGTGCCCTTGGCCACCTCGCCTCCAGGCTAAGCCTTATATGATGTTTCTGTTCGTCAGCTCGTAGTTTTGCCAGCGGCTTCTCTCTGAAAGACCTCGTGGTGTTGTAGTTGCCATTCACTAGTAGTTAGTATTTAATGGAGTCCATTAAATGGTGATCTCCCTACAGGGGACTTTCACCCCATTAGTCCATGCCCAGGCTAGGCGTACCAAGTCAATTAACTACGCGCCTTTGGCGCCCGACAGCTTACACGCCGCTTCGTTATTTTTCTGAGGATGACTAGTGCTTAAAGATCAAGTTCGAAGATTTTATGAGGTTCTTTGGGATGCCCACGATAAAAAAGCTATGCCATCGATCCTGCATGAGAGCTTCTCCTTTAGAGGATCGTTGGGGCAGGAAAAGCGAGGTCACAAAGGATTCGCTGAATATGTCGATATGGTTCACAAAGCGCTGGGTGATTACAAATGCATTATTGAAGATCTCGTAGAAGAGGGAGACAAGGTTTTTGCAAAGATGTCCTTTACCGGATTTCATAGAGATGAGTTTATGGGCTTTTTACCATCACATAAACGCGTAACTTGGAATGGGTGCGCCTTGTTTACCTTTGAAGGTGATCGAATCTCTGATCTATGGGTGCTGGGTGATTTAAAGAGCCTTGAAAACCAGCTCAAGAAAAACGAAATATAACAGTCGCAGCCTGCAGGACCGTCGCTACGCGACGATCTATGCTGCAAGGCGTAAAATCTAAGCACCATGAAATCTAACATATTCCTACTACTCTATTTATTCAGTTCAATTTCTGACGCGGTAGGCATTGAGAATCCGGCAAAAATTATCAACGCAAAGATTGTAACCAATCAATTAGATCGCTATATTTCACTAAGCTGTCAGAAAGGTCAGAACACAGAAGTGTTCGCCCTTACTGATCACCCTAAAGGCTATGAACTCTCTATTCCTAAGGGTTCAATTTCGGGATGCCTGCAAGGTGAATACTTAGTTATTGAAGGAGACAATAGACTTCTATTATTCATTGGACCCAACCCTCGGCCCGTATATAGAACCAAGTAAACTAACCAAGATTGAACAAATTTCTGCATCTGACCGCCTACACCGCTCGCTTTGTACTGTACGCTTACGCTAGCACAAAGCGCTCCGTTCCGGCGGCAACTGAACAAGGCGTTAGTTTCCATCAGGCTTCGATCAATGAAAGTTATATATCTAACCTTATTAATCATCCTTTATTCTCAGCGAGCCATTTCGTTTGAATATGATCATAAGAATTTAAGCTTTGATTTGAATAATGCCTCTGACATTGTTATTGCCAAGAAAATCTCAGGCCGAATTCCGTACGCAGATCTGACATATGAAATTAGCTCATATAACTCAAAGCCCATTGAGTGGCGTGACTCTCAAGCCTGGGAGAGATTACAAGATCTGAATCGAGGTATCGACTCAACTTTTTTGGTATTGAATTCAATCAAGGGTTCTTTTGAAATAGGGGATCGATTTATATTTAACGACTCATGGATACCTGTTGAGTTGGGTTCAGTTCAACTGTATTTTCTTTATCGGAAAAACGATCAAATCCAGTCTAATCCGTGTCATCGAATGCCAATCGGCGATAACAAACAATCAGTCGTCGAGCTTTCTTCAGATCCTAATGGGATTATTGATTTGGTTTTACGCAACAAGCTATCATTCTGCGATTCAAAAAACTGACAATGCAATGCACTGGACCTCCTGTGTATTGCTTAGGGCGTTATGACTTCCAAATATGAAAGAGATTAAAGAAAGAATTATAAACGCGGGATTAGGTGAAAAAGGGTTGCCGGTATTGGCCAGAATGGGCGAAGATCCAGGAAAGGAATATATAGAACAACTGCTGTCTGACTTGCATTCACTATTTCAAAACCTAAAAAGTTCAAGCAGTTTGAGCAAAGAGTTGTCGTACGCCTTGTACTGTATAGGCCACTATCCATATATTGAGTACTCAGCATGGATTGATAAAGGTGCAACATTTAGAGGCGACCTGATTGACCCTCAGATATTTCAGTTAGAAATGGCCGTTGAAAGTATATTTTGTAATGAATGGTTGGAGTATGTTAATTAATCAAAGTAAAATAATAACAAAAAGCTCTTACGGAAAACCTACGGGTTGCTTCGGCGTCCGTAAAGCTTTGCGTTATGCACATGAGAACTGAAGCATTGAATATTGAAGATACAGAGAAGTTAATATCATGCTATCAGTTGGCGATTTTGGCGCTTCCAAAAGTAACTCGTCATGAAGGATATCCTTATTATCCAGATGAGATCTCTGATTTTATGAATCTTTTAGAGCGCCCGCCTTGGGTAGCATATGAATATCAGCCAAAGAAAATTAGAAATATTTTAGATTCGATTGATCGAGCCACATTTGAAGAAGTCAGGTGGGCTTTAACTGCAGCAGCTAGAGCAGAAAGGTTTTGTGAAGGTTCCTGGGAGCTAACACTCAGAAATAGGCTTCTAGATCCAGTCCTTAAGCGACTTCAAGACCTACATCATGCATAACAAAGCCGCAACAATAGGACACCCACAGATTGAAAGATGGCTCTGGAAATAGTTCAGGCCTTCCACTTTGACGACCATTTCTCCTGGTCTGGTGTACGGCAAAGTGAAATACTGAAAAAATTATGCTTGAGGTTTGAAAATTGCGTGATTTTGGCCAAACCGGAAGGAATAGTATCGAAAGATTGGGAGAGAATTGGTGGGGCTTTACAAAAAGGAAACGTTGGCAGTCGCCTATGCCATGTACCCAGCGGTTATTGCGCTGAATACAAGCTTGCCGTACAGCCTCTGCTGATCCCACCAGGCCTTTAAAGCGGCTTTCAAAGTTTCGATTGAGATAGAACCAGTGTTTTTCTGAGATGTCCAGCCACTCAAGGATACGGGGCGTCTTTTGACAAATGGCACCGATTGGCTTGAGACCTACATAAGCTATAAAGTGGGCTTCCTAATAGGCCTAATTAATGACTTAGCGGCCAAGCAGACAGCAGCTAGCTAAACAGATCTCTCCAGATAAAAACGTGACCTTGCAATACACGACTACATCATTAGCCCGGCCCATTAGCCACATAGCTTCGGCATACTTGGCCACCTCGGCTCCAGCTAAGCCTTATAAGATGTTTCTGTTCGTCAGCTCGCAGTTTTACTAGCGGCTTCTCTCCGCAAGACCTCGTGATGTTGTAGTTGCCATTCGCTAGTAGTTAGCATTTAATGGAGCCCATTAAATGGTGATCCTCCTACAGGGGACTTTCTCCCCATTAGTTCACGCCCATGCTGGGCGTACCAAGTAAAGGCACGCCGACAAAATTGGCGCTGCGCTTCTATTTTGCTCGAGCTACGAGCGTTAAGTTTACTGAGTATGAATGAGTATTCGAGCAAGAGAGCACTAAACAGAACCATACGAAAGGTCGAAAATCAATTTGCCACCAATCTAGCTAAGTCAAAGTGGCAAAGAAGGCAGCTTGAGAATGATTTAGAGTGGTTTGTAACTTGGAAGATTAAGCAAGTAACCCAACCGAAGACCTTCTGGTGTGACGGAGCTACAGACTTGCATCTGGACAGAGTTTCCAAAAAACAGCTCCGTATAAAGGCTTTGATTCGTATTGGGCCAGAAAGCAACGTAAACTGCATCAAGGAAGCAATACTACAGGGGACAATTTTCTTAAGCTCGCACGGTAAAAGACTAAAGAACTATAAGCTCGTCATTGAGAGCGGTGAGTCAAAATATGTGCTATCGAAAAAAACTTAACAAGGCGTTTAACTACACTCCGGCCTCAAGCGGCCTCCGTCGGACAGCCAAAATCGTACTTCGCGCCGGCTGCCGGTTAGCTTATCGTTAGGTTTACATTGATGAAGTACTTCGGTTTTCTTATTGCCGTACTCTCTATAAGTGGTTGTGTCATTCAACCAAAGAAATGTTCGATGGCGCAGCCTTCAGAAGGCTGGGTGTATATTAAAAAGCCGCCTGCAGAGGTGACGGAAGCAGCGGCAATACAAATTGAGAGCGGAGCGCACCATCTATGGTTAAAGAATAAAGATGGCCGTTATGGATTTTGTAGTCGGCCTAGAGGTCACGTTGATTGTTCATATCATTTCGAAGAAATAGATATAGTCAATAATAATTATGAGCAAGTTACTTTAACAATATCTACGTGTGGTAGCCCCTATTAATGAATAGGCCGCAAAACCTAAATCTGGTAGCCGGTAGTTTTAGCTACCGGCCCCCGGAGCTCCCATCGTGCGGGTCCGCAATGAGCGGTTCCCTATCCGTACAACGGTAGTGTCGGGCAGATCTTCATTTGAGTTGAGTGTCATGGCAGTGTGCTAACTCAACTTATCCGATTGGAAACATATCGGTAGGCTAGCCCTGTCTTTTAACCCACGGATTTCAGGTTCAGGCCTTGACCTTACCCAAGGTAATAATCTTGGTATTAGGCTACTATGCCATCGGCTGACTTCTGTTTAATCATCCTGACCAAGACGCTGCTATATTCCACCACCTTTTTATGTCCCTGCGATAGTGCTAGCAGGTTGGGCCTACTTATGAGTCTGAGGCCACGCTGACAGCTTCACCCTAGTAAACTAAACAGATTCGCCAGATAAGAACGTGAACGCTCACTATACCACTGCATCATTGACTCTATCTGTTAGGTGTCCTTGGCCATCCCGCCTCCAGGCTAAGCCTTATATGATGCTCCTGTTCGTCAGCTCGCATTTGCTAGCAGCTTACTCCCTACAAGACCTCACGGTATTGCAGTTGCCATTAGCTAGTAGTTAGCATTTAATGGAACCCATTAGTTCACGCTCATGCTGGGCGTACCAAGCCAATTAACTACACGTCTTTGGCACCCGATAGCTTACACGTCGCTTCGCTATGTTTCAGCTACGGGTTATTGAGGCGTTATGTTTCTGAGGATGACTGGTGCATAAAGATCAAGTTCGAAAATTTTATGAGGTTCTTTGGGATGCCCACGATAAGAAAGCAATGCCATCGATCCTGCATGAGAGCTTCTCCTTTAGAGGATCATTAGGACAGGAAAAGCGAGGTCACAAAGGTTTCGCTGAATATGTCGATATGGTTCACAAAGCGCTGGGTGATTACAAATGTATTATTGAAGATCTCGTAGAAGAGGGAGACAAGGTTTTTGCAAAGATGTCCTTTACCGGATTTCATAGAGATGAGTTTATGGGCTTTTTACCGTCACATAAACGCGTAACTTGGAATGGGTGTGCCTTATTTACCTTTGAAGGTGATCGAATCTCTGATGTATGGGTGCTGGGTGATTTAAAGAGCCTTGAAAATCAGCTCAAGAAAAACGAAACATAACAATCGCAGCCAGCAGGACCGTCGCTACGTGCCGACTTCTACTGCAAGGCGTTATGAGTAAAAAATGAAAGAACACCAAATACAAAAAGTAATAGACGAGCTTCCTGATGATAAGAAGATTCAGCTGTTGTGTAATTACGGCCATCAATTAACAATTCATGCCCGTGGTGGTTATGAATTTCAAGGGTCGGGTGTTACCGATCCGAGACTACTGAGAGACTGCAACGAAATTCAACACCGCGTTTTTCAAGCAGTTCGCGAAGTGGCTCAAGATTCAAACAATCAATTTTGTCTCAATAACGTTGGCGGCTGGATATCAGCCGAAGAAAGAAATGAAACAATACGTACAGCTAGTGTTCAAGCTTTTCAAACAGCACTGGCTAAACTCAACACATAACCAGGCACGCAATGCTCGGCCAAGGGAACCTTAGACTGGGTTGTCACTGCATCGTAGCGCCGGCCCATTCGCTTGGCGTTTAGCCTACAAAGGAATATCAATCATTGAGCAAGCACGTTGGCTGTATTATTAATGAACTTGAAGAATCAGAGATAGCTGATGATGATTTTAGTTTGTTTATGATTTTATTAAAAATTGATGATTCTGGAGAGGTGACATCAACTGAATCTATAGAGCCAATCGGTAAAATTGGTGTCGACATCGATAATGAAGAGTGCTTGTTTCATATAACTCCTTACGGCAAGCCTTTAAAAATATCTGAGGCATATGCAGAAATAGAAACTATTGATTCTAGGTTTTCTCTTGTCTCTGTAATAGAGAAAGAATTCGATGATTCATCATGGGTAAGAATGGATAATCCAGTAATTGGCTTTGGGGAAAATGTAAATGAAAAACGGTTTTTTATCGTATGCAGGGCTTAATAAAGGTAGGCAACTTCGCCCGCTAAAGGCGCGGGCTAGACTCGCTAACTCCCGCCTTTGCTACCGACGTTAGGCTCTCATATGAACGAAGCTCTAGTACTTGAATATTTAACCGATAGTGATGGTAGTACTAGGGATATTACGTTTACTCCAGCCACTTTGGCTTGTGTCGAAAAATTCATAAAGCTATTTCTCGAGGAATTCAGCGATGGCGAGCTTCAAGATCAAAACGGTGAAGTAGTTGAAATGTCTTCGGAAAGTGTAGTGTCTTACATCACACAACGTGAAGAAGGTTGTATTCATGGACAGCTGAAATCTAGAGATAGCTTTGTAAGACAAGTTCATCTGTTTCTCGATTGGCCTGAAGGTGAAAAAATAGCTGTTGAAATATCGTATTTTCCAAACGATCTTTGCAGTGATTTTACTACATCGATCTTTTTCAAAGCATTGAATAGTTGGTGGGATACTCTACAGACTAATGATGTATTCGTTAGGTATGAAAATGCTAGCTGGGAGTTTTATGATCCCGAGGGGCTGGGAGTCTTTTATCATGCTGTCAAGTCCTAGCTAGCACATGTTGTCGGACTGGTTTTCTGCTGTGCTCCAAACCAGCCGTAAATGCGGACGTTATGAACGATGAACACTCGGGCCAAATTTGTTTTTTTTCTATTGTTAGTTGTCAGCTGTACGAAGCAATATGATATTTCGCTAATAGTCAATGAAGCTATCGGCTTCAAGCCTAAAGAGGATTTCGTAGTTGTCAAGCGAGAGAAGGCTTCTGATATTGCAAAGTATTTCGATGACTATAACGAAATTTTCTATATAGAGATGTCAGAGCATGATCATGCTTCATTCATGAAGATCGTTGAGGAGGGTGGCTCCTGGAAGCTTCAGCCTAAATCTAGCCTTCCGGGCAGTAGTAACTTTCCGGAATGGGAAAAAATCATGTACTTCAAACAATATGGTCTTTTGACAATATTCAGAGTACGTGGCGACAGACGTGCGATTAATATTCAGGTCTACGAGCAGTGAGGCTCATAAATCGGGTAGCCGGTAATTTTTAGCTACCGGCCCCAACACCACCCATCGTGCGGGTCGCAATGGGCGGTTCCCTATCCGTATGAATCTCTACCCAACAATAGCGTCGAGCAGCTCTTCATTTGAGCTGAGTGTCATGGCAGTGCGCTACCTCAACTTATCCGACTGGAAACATATCAGTAGGCTAACCCTATCTTTTTACTCGCGGATTTTTGGTTCAGGCCTTCACCCTGTCCAAGGTATTAATCTTAGCATTAGGCTACTATGCCGTCGGTTGACTTCTGTTCAATCACCTTGACCATTACTGGCCCAGGCACCGCTGTGTTCCACCACTCTTGTCTACCCCTCGAGGCTAGTGGGTTGGGCCTACTTATGAGTCAGCGGCCACGTTAACAGCTTCATAGCAGCAAGCTAGACAGGTCCCCCCAGATAAGAAGGTGAACTTTCACTACACAACTGCATCATTTACTTTACCCGTTAGATCACCCGGCTTCGGTGTCCTTGGCCACCTCACTTTCAGGCTAAGCCTTATAGGATGTTTCTGTCCGTCAGCTAGTAGTTTTGCTAGCGACTTCCTCCCCACAAGACCTCGCGATGCTGCAGTTGCCATTCGTTAGTAGTTAGCATTTAATGGAGTCTATTAAATGGTGATCCTCCTACAGGGGACTTTCACCCCATTAGTTCACGTCCATGCTGGGCGTATCAAGTAAAGGCACTCGACGCCAAAACCTTCACTTCCCTATGGTTTTGACAGAATTGCGTTATGCATCAATCTCTCCACCAAACAATAGGTATGTCTATATGAACCAAATAGCAACGCAGGATGTAGTTCGCATATCAGATAGCCTTTCTAAGGGAATGGATAAACTATATAAGACTGGGGGGTTCGCATTAGCCTTTGGGTTTGCTGGCATTTTATCTATGGTATTGGCTAACATACCTGGACTAACTTTACCGTCTGAGTTATTTGTTGTTGGAGCGATATTGACTATCGGGTGCTTTTTATTTTTCGTGTATACCCATTTCCAAGGAGCACGAAAAGCACTTGCTGAAATCAATGAAAATAAGCCTCTGATTGATGCCGTACAAGATGTTTCTTTACAGGTCACAGAATTGACATCTGTTATTCAAGCGTACAGCTTTAAAAACCTGAGCAAAATACATAATACTTTAGAGGTTGCATGCCCTATTATTGAAGGTCTTCCCCTGGTTGGAGATAAAGCCAAAGAATGGGGATTAAATGATGCCTCAAGGATTTCAGGTATAATTGTGGATACTACTGAAAACACGAAAAACTTGGTAACGGAAGTTAAAGAAGCTCTTATCAAAGGTGATTTAAAGAAACTAAAAAGTTACTCCAAGGATCTTCAGCAAGCTGTGGACACAACCAAAGAGGCCCTAAAAACTAATGCTTAAATCGGGTAGTCGGTAGTTTCTAATTACCGGACCCCACACCACTCACCGGGTGGGCCCGCAATGGGCGGCTCCCTATCTATAATGAATCTCTACCCAACAATAGCGTCGAGCAGCTCTTCATTTGAGCTGAGTGTCATGGCAGTGCGATACCTCCGACTGGAAATATATCCACAGGCTAGCCCTGTCTTTTAAATCGTGGATTTTGGGTTCAGGCCTTCACCCTGTCCAAGGCATTAATCTTGGCATTAGGCTACCATGCCCTAGGCTGACTTCTGTTCAATCACCTCAGTCATTACTGACCGAGGCGCTGCTGTGTCCCAACATTCTTGTCTACCCCTCAATGGTGGCTAGTGGGTTGGGCCTATTTATGAGTCAGAAGCCGCGCTGACAGTTTCCCAGCAGCAGGCTAAACAGACCTCCCCAGATAAGAACATGAACTTTCACTATATAACTTCATCATTTACTCTACCCGTTAGATCACATGGCTTCGGTGTCCTTGGCCGCCTCGCCTTCAGGCTAAGCCTCATAGGATGTTTCCGTTCGTCAGCTCCTAGTTTTGCTAGCGACTTCCTCCCCACAAGACCTCGCGATACTGCAGTTGCCATTCGTTAGTAGTTAGCATTTAATGGAACCCATTAAATGGTGATCCTCCTACAGGGGACATTCGCCCCATTAGTTTACGCCCATGCTGGGCGTACCAAGTTTGTCAATGATCGTCCTTAGGGCTGGACAGCTTTAAACGTGGCTTTGCCACAAAGCTGCCCATTACAAATGGCGTTATATTTTTACTGAACTATGGAGTAGTAAATGAAAAGACCTACATGGGCGACAATAATTGGAGTGTTGGCAATTATTTTCGGGATATTTGGGGTTCTTGGTGGCGCTCAGGAAGTAGTCATGCCTTCGATGCTCGAAATGCAGAAAGAAATGATGACTGAATTCAGTAAAGGGAAAACTCCTGATGGAAAGGATATGCCGCAATTGACACTAGAAATTGAAGAGGAAGGTGAACCCAAACGAATTGAGTTTTCTCAAATGATGGAGTCTATGCAAGAACAGTTTAAGGTCCCAGAGTGGTATGAATCTTGGTCAATTGTTTTTGGTATTGTATCTATGGTCGTAGCAGGTCTGTATCTTATATCTGGAATATTTCTAATGATGACCAAAGATTTCGCAATAAAACTTTTCTACATAGCTATCGCTGCGTCTATTATTTGGGCCATTATTCAAGCAGTAATTAGCTCACAGTCAAATAGTGGGTTCTTGATAGCTAAAATACCTGGCTCAATCACTAGCATTGTCATCGATATAATACTTCTTATTGTGGTTCTCGTTGGCAGTAAAGAGGCTTTTGTTGCTCAACAAGAAGAAATATAGATCGGGTAGCCGGTAGTTTCTAACTACCGGCTAACACACCACCCATCATGCGGGTCCACAATGGTCGGTTCCCTATCCATAATGAATTTCTACCCAACGATAGCGTCGAGCAGCTCTGCATTTGAATTGGGGGTCATGGCAGTGCGTTACGTCAATTTTATATCCTGCTGGCAACATATCGGTAGGCTAGCCCTGTCTTTTAACTTGTGGATTTTGGGTTGGACCTACTTATGAGTCAGCGGCCACGCTGACAACCTCACTGCAGCAAGCTCAACCGATCTCCCCAGATAAGTACGTGAACTTTCACTACACAACTGTATCATTTACCCTACCCTTTAGATCACATGGCTTCGGTATCCTTGGCCACCTCGCCTCCAGACTAAGCCTTACAGGATGTTTCTGTTCGTCAGCTCGTAGTTTTGCTAGCGGCTTCCTCCCCACAAGACCTCGCGACGCTGCAGTTGCCATTCGTTAGTAGTTAGCATTTAATGGAGTCCATAAAATGGTGATCCTCCTACAGAGGACTTTCACCCCATTAGTTCACGCTCATGCTGAGCTTGCCAAGGTGCAGCAACGGACTTCCGGAAATTGTGCACGGCGTTAGGACTGTAAACCTGAAATGAAATTATTAGTAACCCTTATCCTTGTTTTCATCGCTCAGGATACACTTGCATGTCCGGGGCTAAATTGGACGCCAGGACAGTGGGCTGAAAATGCGAAAGAAGTTTATATTGGTAGAGTGTCTAGCATATCTATTCCTGAGTTGGAACATCGAGTGTTAAGCAAAGAGCAAGAAGGTTATTTAGTTCGTGGAGCGGAAAGAGTAATCCGAATAAAGGTATATGAAACACTGAAGGGCAGCCAAGAAAATCTTGTTCAGGTGAAATTAGGTTGGTGTCGTGGCGGTAAAGCGGATCTTGGAGAAATGGTAGTTCTTTATAGTCTTGGTAAGGAGTGGCACGCAAAGAAAGCTGGTAGTGCGATTGCCAAAACTAGAGCAGCCCTAACAAATAAAGACACCGGTCGTGGTAAAGCTACGCCGGTGCTTTAAACGTAAAACGTAGGGGAGTTTCGGTGTCGTTTCTCAGCAATATTTTCACTAAGGACAAAGCGAAGACTATGCGACTTGATAGTCTGGGTGAGTTTTCGTATGCCAACGATGGTAGAGACGAATATTGGAAGGTGGAAAAACCTGTAGGCCTATTACCGTCTAGATTTGATTTTGGTGCTGTTAGCGGAAGCCTAGAAGGTCCATATCCAGTAGCGCTTGACGCTTTTCGGTTCTATGCAGAAAGACCAGAAAATTTGCACTCCTACCTAAATGATCTCTTTTATTCCAAGCTTAAAGAAAAATATGGAGATTTCACTATAAAAGATATTCAATCAAATTTTTACCTTAAGTCTCTCACATGTAAATCCAAAGAAGAATTTGAGTTTGGATTTCACTCAAACAGTGATGATGTATTTGTAGAGCTATTTTGCAGAACTGGTTCGGTAACAGAAGTACATATTGATGAAGGCTGCTGTGAATACGTATAACCAATTAATCCACTACGCGCTTACGGCGCCGGACAGCCTACTCGCCGCTACACGACGCTTCGGCTACCGGTTATTGAGGCGTTAAGTGCAACCGTTAATAGAGTGCTGTATGTATAAATTAGTATTTCTAGTAGGCCTGATTTTTTTCCATTCCAAGCTGCAGCGGGCGTATGGGGAGTCAGTGCATTTGAGAACGATACTGCTCTAGATTGGGTGAGTGAAGTATCCAACTCAGATAATTCGCTAGTACTTTTTAAAAGTGCAATCGATGCGCCATCTAGAGGTGGATATATTGATGCTGACATTTGTTTCAATGCTATTGCAGCATCAGAAGTAGTAGCAATCATATTCAATGTACCGAGTGGAAAATATAATGAAGATATATTGAGCCTCGCAAAATCTCTCAAGCCAAAATTGAGCGAAGAGGCAGTGCCAAGAGCAGAGAAGGCTGTGGTAATTTGTAGTAGTGAGCCAGGCTCGGAATTAAAACAGTTGTGGAATGAATCGAAAGAATGGAGCTTCTATGTTAGTGGGTTACAGCTTCGCCTGAAGTCCGCACTTAAATCGGGTAGCCGGTAGTTTCTAACTACCGGCCTCACACCACCCATCATGCGGGTCATGAATACTAACCGGTTGGACCTACTTACCAGCCAGTAGCCACGCTGGCAGAATCACTGAAACAAATTACACATATTCCCCAAGATAGGAGTATAAAATTTCACAAATCAACTGCATCATTAGCCCTACCCATTAGATCACGTGGCTTCGGCATCCTTGGCCTCCTGACTAAGCCATATAGGATGTTTCTGATCGCCAACTCATAGTTTTGCTCGCAGCTTCCTCCCCACAAAACCTTATAGTATTGCAATTGTCACTCGCTAGTAGTTAGAGGTCATTAAACGGTGATCGTCCTGCTGGGGGCTTTCACAGCGTTGTTCATAACATGTCAAGTGCGATTCTTATTGCCCCCATCCTTTACGCGGGCACAATAGGGCCCCATAATCGCTCTTTATCCATAAGCAGGATTAGATTTCTTGCCTCAAATACACATGGAAGTATGTCAATAGCATATATGATTAATTGCCGAACACTCGAAGCTGGTACCTAGTGAAAACTCCCAAACGTCTACAGCCTCTCATCGATGATGGCTTAATCGATGAAGTTATCAGCCGCCTAATGAGCGGCAAAGAAGCCGATATATTTATTGTCCGTTGTCGTGACAAAATTCGTTGCGCCAAAGTCTATAAAGACGCAACTAAGCGTAGTTTTAAAAAGGCCGCACAATACCAAGAAGGGCGTAAAGTTCGCAGTGGTCGTCAAGCACGTGCCATGCAAAAACGGTCGAATTATGGCCGCCAACAGCAAGAAGAAATTTGGCAAAATGCCGAAGTTGATGCTTTATCCCGTTTAGCACGCGCTCATGTACGAGTTCCCAAGACTTTTGGTTGTGTTGACGGTGTATTATTGATGGAGTTAATCACTGACGAAGCAGGCAATGTCGCACCACGGCTTGGCGATGTGACAATGTCAGAAGAGCAAGCAATTCAAGATCATGCATTAATGATTCATTACATCATGCTCATGCTTCACGAGGGAATTGTACATGGTGATTTATCCGAATTTAACGTCCTAGTGGATGATTCCGGCCCTGTGATTATCGATTTACCCCAAGCTGTTAATGCCGCTGCCAATAACAGCGCACAAGAAATGTTCACTCGCGACGTCGACAATATGCGTCGTTATTATGGCAGATTTGCCCCCTCTTTATTACAGACTCAATACGCCAAGGAAATGTGGGCACTGTTTGAAGAGGGTAACTTAACGACTAGCTCAACGCTCAGCGGCAAGTTTGATGATGACGATGACAGCGCCGATGTCGACGCCGTGCTAGAAGAAATCAAAGCGGTGATGCAAGAGGAACTGGAACGAAAAGAGCGCATACGTGAATCTTCAGAAGATGCATAAATTTAGATGAAAGCACCCGGTTTAGTAACCTTATTGGTTGCTGCGGGTATTGCTTATTACCCTATTGCACAAATTAATGCATACACACATTAGGACACCCAAAGACTGGAGGATGCTGTGAACTGTAGAGTAAGCTCCCTTTCTGGGGGCTCTTACCCTTTGATTTATAGGTAAGATAGATTAAGTTCTGGGAATTGATATGCAGATTTTTGGAAATGCTATTTTGGATAAAAGAGTGGTAATCATGTTATAGAGTATTTTGGGTAGGAGTAGATTAGCAGGGTGTGGCTGAGAGGAAACTCCGGCAATCCCTATCCCGTGTACCCAGCGTTTATCGAGTTGGATGCAAGCTTGCTTTACCGTCTCTACTGATCCCAACAAACCTTTAAAGCGACTTTCTAAGTTCCAACTGAGATAGAGCCAGTGTTTTGCTGAGTTCCCCTGCCGCTCAAGGATAAGAGGCGTCTTTTGAGAAATGGCACTGCACTTTTTGGGGCTAAATGCCGGCCACTCCATTCTAATAACGCCAAATAGTGATCCAGCTGAAAGGGCAACCCTTTCGGCATATTAAGGCCACTTTTCCACTAAGCTCCTCATTGGGCGGTACCCTGTAAAAACACACCAGAGGATTGAGTTGTAAAGCCCTTAACTGAATAACAGCTGTTCTAATAAGGAGTCGGTCGCTAAGTAACTAACTCCAAAAATGCTAAGCGGCTAAATACTACCCTTAAACTTAACTAAAAGTTAATGGTCAAGTAACTCCGCATTAGTCGGGTACTTTTCAAGGAGTTCAATAAGCTTTTTAGTGCCATCTACAGGCTTTAGGCTAGCAAGCGTTCTTCGTAAAGCTCTTATCGTTGTAATATCTTTCGAGTTGAACAGGATTTCTTCACGGCGAGTACTGCTTTTAGCAATATCCAAGGCAGGGAAAATTCGCTGTCTCGCAACTTCCTTTGACAATACTACCTCCATATTTCCCGTACCCTTAAACTCCTCAAATATCACCTGGTCCATTCGGCTTCCGGTACCCACGAGTATCGTTGCTAGAATCGTAAGTGAGCCACCACCTTCAATCTTCCTAGCAGCGCCAAACAGCTTTCTGGGTATCTCCATAGCCCTGGCATCTATCCCGCCAGACATCGTACGCCCCCTACCACTCTGCTGCGCATTATGTACCCGTGAAAGCCTTGTCAACGAGTCAACCACGATCATTACATCCAGGCCTTCACCGGCTTCCTTACAGGCCCTATCATGGAGTTCATTAGCTACTCTCACATGCTCTTCATAGCTATGATCAGAAGAGGACGCATAAACTTCGGCCGGTACACTTCGCTTAAAGTCAGTAACCTCCTCTGGCCTTTCATCAATAAGTAAAGCGTACAGCTTTATTTCGGGGTAAGCCTTCCCCACTGCTTGGCAGATATGTTTCAGGATAGTGGTTTTGCCACAGCCCGGTGGAGCCACAATCAAGCCTCGTTGCCCCTTACCAATTGGCGTAATCAAATCCATCGCCCTTACCGTAAGTTGCTGAGAACCTGACTCAAGGCGAATAGGCTCAGATGGGTTAATAGCTACTCCATTTAAGAACCGTTTCTTTGGATCAGAAGTATCCTCTTGCTTTTTATCAGTCTTCTTAGGCTCCGTATTTCTCTTTACCTTTAAGGATAATATTTTTCTGGACATAACATGCTCTTTATAAATCAATCGAGACCGGGGAGATTATTAATGATTGTCGATGGCTGGACAAAAGATTAGTACTCCCCCAAATTGGATACTATAGCCAGAACTTGCGGCTAAGCGATTACCTTTCCGAACCCCAGGCAGACAAATAGTCCTATTAAAACCCGAGAACACCGATTAACGTCAGCCGTAACCATCGAAACACCGACCAGAAGGTTGAAAAAAACGAAGAATCGTTTCTGATTGAGGGTTCACACCAGGACACCCACAGATTGAAAGATGACACTGGAAATGATACAGGCTTTCCACCTTAACGGCCATTTCTCCTGGTCTGGCTCGGACGAAGTGAAATGCTGAAAAAATATACTTTAGGTTTGAAAATTACGTAACTTTGGCCAAATAGGCCTTTGGATTGCTCACCTGAGGTGGCAGAACGAATACGCTGCTGAATGGAAATGTGATCAGAGTCCAGCGAGGTTTTTTCAATGTCAGCTCGGATAGGATTGAGATCGACATAGACCATGCAGGTAGCCAAGGCTCTTTCATCCAGTAACGCCTTAGACTTAAAATGGTCTTGCCAGGAGATGCCTGTACAGTGATCTTCTATGTTGGCTTGGTGGGCAATAGATTCGTTTAGGCAGCGCATAATCCAGTTGATATCCATTAATCGCTCTTATCCGAGCTTGATCAACTCTTTAAGTTTGTTCTCTTCAGTGCGGTCCAGCGAGGCGATCTGAGTGAAGAGCTGAGCCAAACTAGAAGCTTTGAGGAACTCTTGCCAGCGGAGAATGGCCTCAACATCAGATCAGGTATTGGCCGTTTTAGCATCAATATAGAGCAGCACATGATAGTAATTACTCTTTACCGCATAGGCAGTGATATCCAGCGCAAAGATAACCACCAGCTTTTGCATTTCAATCTCAATCCACTGGCGCCGGCGCTCATTATCCCTCCCCTCTTCCACAAAGGAATGCTCTGCTTACACAGCGGGAGACTCAGTGACAGTTTGGAGTCGTATCAAGAGAGATCTGTGAGCGGCGAGGCTGGGTGATGGGGTATGGGCTTAACTGTTGATTTTCGTATTGTGTCAATGGTTATGAAGCCTTAAGCTCTACTTTTGATAGGTGTCAAGAAACGGCCTTCTAAGATAACATTAACCGGCTCCATTTCTGTGGCGACTGAGTAAAACGTTATGTGAAATCGATATGAACAAAATAGAGCTTGCCCGAAAATATATGGACATATTCTATGAAACAAAGGACTTTGATTCATTAGACCTAATACTAAATGAAAAGCTGGACTTTGAAGGGCCATTGTTTAAATGTAAATCGGCCAAAGAATATATAGAATCTCTGAAAAATTCACCTCCAGTTGATGTATCGTATGAGATGGTCGAAGAATTCCACAATCCGAATTCAATATGTTACATATATAAATTCACTAAAAATTGTAGAAGTACATTAATGGCTCAAACATTTCATTTTGAGGTGGGTCGTATTAGCAAAATTCGTCTTGTTTTTAATCCAGAAGAAATTTCATAAACTGGGTAGTCGATGGTTTCTAGCTACCAGCCCTACTCCATCTATCGTACGAGCCCGCAATATGCGGTTCCCTATCCTTAATGAATATCTACCCATTGGATCACATAGCTTCGATGCCCCCAGCCACCTCTCCTCCAAACTAAGTGTTATAAGAAGTTTCTGCTCGTCCGCTCACAGTATTTTGCTGGCGGCTTCCTCCCCACAAGACCTCTCGATGTTGCAGTTGCCATTAGCGAGTAGTTAGCATTTAATAGAGCCCATTAAACGGTGATGCTCCTATATCGGACCGTCATCTTAACCCATCCCCATGCTGGGCGTACCAAGTTAAGGCAGCAAGGGCGCTTTACACCGGGACGTAGTAATCTGCACCCCGACTTAAGACGTCAGGTCCCTAAATCGAGCAGCACCAATAATTCATGCGTAAATCTGATAGACTTTTTCAGCTAACAAATATCCTAAGAGCCCATCAGCCTATTACAGCTAAAGAGCTTTCAGAGCGTCTTTCCGTTTCTGAGAGAACTATTTACAGATATATGGATGACCTCTCTGTATCTGGGGTTCCTGTATATGGAGAAGCCGGAATTGGATATAGGCTTTCTAAAGGGTTTGAATTACCTCCTTTACAATTAACAGAGCAAGAATTAGAAGCTTTGATCTTGGGTGTAAATATGACATCCTCTTGGACAGGACCAACTCTAAGCAAAGCATCTCATTCTTTATTGAGTAAAATTGAAGCTGCTTTGCCAAATAAGACTTTAACTCAGTCAGGTGATCAACGATCAGTAAGATTTCCAGGTGAGCATATCCGATCTATTGATTTTGATTATTGGGATGAAATCCATCAGCTCATACACGAAAAACGGTGGGTACAACTTTGCTACAAATCATTATCAGGCAAAACAACTGACAGAATAGTTTTCCCTCTTGGTCTATTTTTCTGGGGAGGAAGATGGACTCTTGGCAGCTGGTGCAGTCTAAAGAGTGAATATCGTGATTTCAGACTTGACCACATAGACACTCTGAAATCTGCGGCTGCCCCGACACAGCTTCCTGTCAATGTTTCCTTGAAGAACTACATAAAATATCAAAAAAGTCAGTCTTCAGATGAAACTCCTGACACAACGCTGTCAGTAGGGTAGATGGATAATTGCATCTCCAAAAACAACGGAGATAAGTATGATTTTCAAAAATAATACATCTGAATTCTTAGGTTTTGAGTTTGCTGTATTCCAGCTCAAAGACGGTGTTACAGAGGAGCAACTTTTAGCTCTTTCCAAGGAGGTAGATGATAAGTTTCTATCAAACGAAAAAGAGATTTTATCTCACTTCCTACTTAAGGGCAAAGATGGAAAGTATGCAGATGTTGCTATTGCTACTACTCAAGTAAAAGCAGAAGAAGTATGCCAGCTCTGGCTTCATAATGATGTTACTCAAAAATATTTAGAGCTTCTTGACCAAGAGTCAGTAGACATGTCTTTCTGGTCGAGAATCAGCTGAAACAAGGATCTAAATCGGATAACCGGTAGTTTCTAGCTACCGGCCCCCACACAACCCATCATAAAGATCTACAACTAGCGGCTCCCTATACGGAATGAGATTCTACCCAACGATAGCGTCGAGCAGCTCTTTGTTTGAGGCGAGGAATCATTCTTTAGTAGGCAAAAATCAATTTGATCTATGCTGGGACATTCGAGAGTGAAAACAGGCAAAATGTGAGGTGTCTTAATACATTGAAATTTTCTACAATAGATCTCATAGGCACTCTGCATTGGGTTATGTAATTCCAGCAGGGTATGAGCGTAAATATGCATAGCTAGAGTTTCTACTTTTTGCAGGCAAGACTAGGTACCGAATGAATATGCTAAAAAAAATTCTTATTCCTCTTTTTGTTCTGGTACTTCCAGCATGTTCAACACCATACCAGCCTTATGGATTTGGTGGTGGCTACAAGGAGGAAAAGGTATCAGATGGAAAATACAAGCTACTTTTTAGTGGAAACGGCTTAACCTCTAATGAGCAAGTTAAAGAGCTATGGCATCGTAGGGCATCAGAACTTTGTCCAAACGGTTACTCTCAAAGCGATATGAACGATGAGCCTTTTAGTGGTTTCAGTATGGTTTATACAGGTGGCGTATTTGTACCAATTGGTGACCAATTCCCAGAGCTTGTAGGAATAGTAACCTGCCTTCAATCCAATCCTACGTCAGATAGCTGATAGTTTCTAGCTACCGGCTCCCACACCGCCCATCATACTAGTCTGTAATGGGCGGTTACACATCCGTAGTGAATTTCTACTCAACGACCACCTAACGAATCACGTGGCCATGCTGATAGCATCATTGCAACAGGTTAAGCAGATCTCTACTCATGGAGCGTGGACTTCCACTAAAAAAATGTATCACTTACTGTACTCATTAGATCACCCTGCTAGGGCTTAATTGATGTTTCTGCTCGTCAGCTATTACGACTACCTGCCCACAAGATCTCGCGGTGTTGCAGTTGCCATTCGCTAGTAGTTAGCATTTAATGTAGCCCATTGAACGACGACCTTCTTACAGAGGGCTTTCATTTCATATAGGGCATGCCCATGCAGAATGTGCCAAGCACCGGAAATTTGATATTTACTCCAACGCTTGTTTTCTGTTCACTGCGCTTATAATGCAAAACAATCTACTCCGTGGATGCTGTTGCAGTAAAAGTTAGTGTGCCCACAAAATTTTAGGCTAAGCTTAATATGATAATAAAACTTGACAATTTAAACGAAGAAGTAGCAGATCAGATTTTCACAATATTTCAACGCTCCTATAAGGTTGAAGCTCAATTGATAGGTGTTACTAACTTTCCTCCACTATCGCGTAGTGCTCAAGATATAAAGAATTCTAAATCGCGGTTTTATGGATTTATTGACAATGAATGTCTAGCCGCAACTATCGAGATTGCTATAGAAGATAGGCGATTAGAAATTAATAGTTTAACTGTTCACCCAGATTATTTTAGGAAAGGAATAGCAGGTAAATTGCTAAGCTACATTCTAGATAAATTTGAATTTATAGAAGCAATTGTAGAAACAGCTGATGTAAATGAGCCCGCAATTAATTTATATAAAAAGTATGGTTTTGTTGAGTTTAAACGATGGATTCCGTCTCATGGCATTAAAAAGGTGGCATTATCATTAAAAAATGCGCTCTAAAACGAGTAGCCGGTAGTTTCTAGCTGCCTGCTACCCACCCCATCCATCACAGGGTCCGCAATGGGTGGCTCACTACTCTCAATGAATTTCTACCCGGCGACAGCCTCAAGCAGGCCTTAACCATGTCCAGGGTAATAATCTCAGCAATAGGCTATCAGGCCATCAGCCAACTTCTGATTAATCACCTTGATCATAACTGACCTAGGCGCTGTTATGTTCCAGCACTTTTTTTATCCCTTCGATGGTGGATAGTGGGTTGGGCCTATTTATGTAATCAGCAGTGACAACTTAATTGCAACAAGCTAAGCATAACTTCCTAGATAAGAGCGTGAATTTTCACTACACAACTACATCATTTACTCTACCCATTTTATCACTTGGCTTCGCTGTCTTTGGCCACCTCGCCTCATGGCTAAGCTCTGTATGACATTCTCTTTCGTCACTTCATAACTTTGCTAGAGACTTCCTTCCCATAAGACCTCACGGTGTTTCAGTTGCCATTCGCTAGTAGTTGGCATTTAATACCCTCCTTAAATGGTGATCTTTCTACAACGGACTTTCACCTCATTAGTCCGTACCCATACGGCAGTACCAAGACAGCATACTGTGTGCCCTCGGCCCCGGACAGCTTACGCTTTGCTACGGGTTACTCAGGCGTTAAATGCTAAGGAAACTATGAATATTACATTACGCTCAACCGGGTTATTTGGAATTCTATTTTTTGGAATTCTATTCTCTATTACATTCTTGTCGCCTGAGAGCATAGAAGAATCAGCAAAAGGATTTGTAAAATACCAAATAGAGAAGGAGGTTCGAGAAAAACAGCATCTTGTAAGCGAATCTACAGTTGCAAATCAAGCGCTGAGCATTGCCAATAGACTTGGACTGGAATCGGAAAAAATTAAAGAAGACTTAGATAACAATCTACCGCAAAAAATAGCAAGTGTAATTGCCTCTATGTGTGGTTATGACTGTGAAAGACAAAAGGCTTTGGCTCAGTCTATCACAGCAGGCTACCTCGATCGCCTTAAGAGCATTAAAGTTGCGCAACATACACTCGGCGATCTTATTAAGGGAAAGTACCTTGAGATAGTGGGAAATTTAAAACTTGACCTTCGTATATTCCTTGGGTCAAATTTTCTAATGTTTCTTATCCTCTTGGCCGTATCTTTCGCCAAACCAAAAGCAATAGCTCACTTGTTCTTACCTGCAGTGCTTTTGTTCGTTGCTACCATCATATCTTCCGCCATATACACATATGGTCAAGATTGGTTTTATACCATCTTATACAATGACTATATGGGTTTTGGATACCTGGCCTATATCTCAGTCATTTTTGGCTTGCTGGTTGACATCGCGCTTAATAAGGCACGAGTGACAACTGAGCTAATAAATGGTATAGCAAATGCCTTGGGTTCGGCGCTTTCGGTACTTCCGTGCTAAAAATGTATTGAAATCGGGCAGCCGGCAGTTTCTAGCTTCTGGCTACCCACTATCTATCGTTTGGTTCTATAGTGTGCGATTCTCTATCCACAAAACATTCCGACTCGCAGACAATTATCTGTTTTGGGATAAACAGGCATCCCCCCGAGTAAACCATGCATCCATGCGTTTATCCAAGCTATAACAGACTAAACGTTTGAAATAGCTTTCAGGATTTATGATTTAGGTAGAACTAGAGATTATATACCTAATCTACTTGAAGGCTTATAAAAGCCTGAAAAGCTTTTATATTACCGAGTGTTTAGGGGCCGCTCATGTACAAAGAATAGTAGTCAAGTCGCTGATAATTACACTTAACACCATCGTCACAAGTTAGATTTAACTTACTGATTTTTAATGGTTTTTTAGTGCTTTTATGATAGATTGATCCCTGAATAGTTTAAAGCGGTAGTAAAATATGAAAAGTAAATTTTTGCTTTGTGGTTTAGCTGTTTTAGCTTTGCCTTTTGTTTTTCATCAGAAAGTAATTGAATTTACCTTTGTAAACCCATATGCAGAGTGGGCTGAAGTAATTGATTCTGATGGCCTTCAAGTTGGTCACCCTCTAGATCAGAAGCACCTTGATATTGCGAAAGAGATAGGCATTAAGTACCCTGAAAAAATAAGACTGGTTTATGTGGATGAAGTGCCATTTCCACGTGAGAATTCACTTCTAAAGTTTATTGGTGAGACGGCCGGACTTATAGGCGACGGAGTTGTGAATAATGCACAAGTATTTGGTTATTCTATATACATAAGAAAGGGATTCCAGATGGATACTCCGAAGTTGGCACATGAGCTTGTTCATGTTTTACAAGTAGAGCGAGCTAGCTTTAAGGACGTCCTCTCTGGTCATTTGTTAGGTGTGTTAGAGCATGGGTATGAGGATTCCCCTATTGAAGCCGAAGCATTTAAAGCAAATGTTAAATACAGAGAATACTAGTAAGAAATTATAGCAAATGAATCCAGTGGATGCTTTGAGTCCACTATATTTTGGGCGGGAATTTCTAGCGTAGCCATAACTACGCTGCCGCCCAATGAGCCGCTTAGCAATGCATTTTACATATCAACAAGGAAGATAGTTATGGATGATTTAATTGGGGAGATAGGCAAGGGATTTCTCCGAGGTATAGGATATATCTTAGCGGAAATATTCTTCAGCACCATCTGCTACTGGATTGGCTGGCCCATCTGTAAACTAATCACTCTCGGCCGCTACCCTTCACCAAAACAAACTGTCTATCTAGATAGTTATAACGGCAATAGTCACGGTTTTTGGTGTAGTGCCACCGGCCTTGTTGCAATAGTTATAGCGGGCTTATTTGCTGCCAGACAGTTTTAATATGTACAGAATATATAACAAACAATAGCTCGTACACTCTGTAGAAACACTGAGTTGGACTGCCTACGTACTATTTCTCCCTGCTTTGGTCGCTGATATACTGGGCGTTAGCGGGCAAGGAAAAATCGAGAATGACCGAACCGTTATTCAGAAACACGCATAATCAAGATCAAGAAATGCTTAAGGAATCCGCTCAAGCATCGAACACTATTGGTGATTTCATCAATCTTGTGAAATCCGGCCCTAAAGCCATTTACGCAGCAAAGCTAAGGTTTAGAGATCCGGATTTATCTGAAAAGCTTGGAGAAGATCGGTTTCTATACCTCTGGTTGTCAGATGTATATTTCCATGTCGAAGAAAACTTCCTTTCAGGAGTATTCTTCGATGTCCCAGAAGAGCTTAGAAAGTGGCATCAAGTAGGTGAGCGACTTGGTTTCGATCCAGAGGATTTATTTGATTGGATGGTGATTGAAAACGGGCATGCAATAGGCGCTTACACCTTGCGGGTAACAAGAGAACAGCTTGGTTCGGAAAAAGAAAAACAGGAATATGACTCATATATTGGAATTTCATCATATGAGCCAATTTAGAAGGCAAGTGCCTAACTAGCGAATGCTGTTCGTTGCTATCGCGATCAGACAGGTTACGTCACACGCCAGCCACAGCAAATTCTAACTTCATTCGACCACCCAGCAGTGAATCGTTAAACAACTAACGATTTTCGCACACCTCCAAGCCATATTCGCTCAACGATTTCTAAGGACCTGATTTTTTTAGCTGGTGATCAATTTACACTGATATGGCAGAGTTGAGTTTGGTGTGTTTAAAGCTTCGTGCTGGCGCTGCAACATCCTTAGTGGGTACTCTCGGCACAGCAGCGAGAGGCGACCTTATACCCTTGATGGAGGCACTATGCGATGCTCCAGACTAAAGATTTCAGTCCAGTAAGCGCTTCCATCTAGTATCCTTCTTTCAAGGACAGCTGGTTGGTACGGATTCCCGTGATCTTCCTGCCCTAGATATTTGAAAGCTGACCAGTCTACAGTGGCCAGCTGCCGGTCTTTACTTTTGCCAAGTGTGTTGGTTTTTGTGCACTTTAGGTTTAAAAGTTTGGTGCCGTCAGCTCAAAATCATTTAAAAATCATAAGTACTTCAGTTGTTTTCATGTCGAACTGATTAAATTGCCCGCTGTTCATTTATTCGTTGATGTAAAAACAAGGGCAAGCTGTGAAGCATTTTTGTAGTTCTATCATACTCCTGATCTCTCTTCTTGCGGTGAGTAGCCACGGTTGTAGCCAAGAAGCACTTCCCCTGCTGGAAGGCCCCTACCTTGGGCAAACACCACCGGGACTAACACCCAAAATATTCGCGCCGGGCTATGTCGCAACCCGGCATCGTGACTATAGCGGCTCTTTCACACCAGATATGACCGAGTTTTACTTTAGCCGAATGGATGTCGACACTGAAAAGTGGTTGCTCATTCGTTTCAAGCAGATAGGTAACCAGTGGCACGAATCCGTTGTTGGCCCAAGGGTCGGCCGCCCTCTACTTGCCCCGGATGGCAAAACCATGCACTTGGGGAACAAGTACATGGTGCGTACCGAATCAGGCTGGTCAGATATTAAAAGTATGGGGACGATGTTCGACCGCAAAGATTGGGGCATCATGCGTCTGACGTCATCAGCTGATGGCACCATAGTGTTTGACGACTACAAAAGCAATGACGTGCTACGTATATCAACCGTTAGCAACGGCAAGCGGCGGCCACCTGTACTGCTGGGGCCGCATATCAACTCTGGCAAGTGGACAGCGCACCCCTTCATTGCCGCCGATGGCTCTTACCTTATCTGGGACAGCGAAAAAGACGACGGTTACGGCGATAAAGATCTCTACATCAGTTTCCGCCAACAAGATGGTTCCTGGGGTAAGGCAATAAACTTGGGAGATACCATAAACACCGCCGGCAATGAGGCCAGCGCGTATGTGTCACCAGACGGTAAGTATCTGTTCTTCAATCACAACCCCATTAAGAGAGAAGACGGTGTCGATCCTGAGGGTGATATCTATTGGGTAGATGCGCAAATCATCGAAAAACACAGACCCAAATTCTAATCCGCGCAATACAAAGATACAGCCAGCCTAAATCGGGTAGCCGATAGTTTCAAACTACCGGCTCCAACACTACTCTCTTATGAGTCAGCGGCCACACTGATAGCTTTATAGTAGCTCGCTATATAAGAATATGAACTTTCATAATACAACCTCCGCATTCACGATCATGTAGTTTTGGTGTCCCTGACGACCTCACCTACAGGTCAAGCCTTATATCGTTTTCTGTTCGTCAACTCGTTACTTTTGTAGGGCGTCTTTCCCCCAGAATCTCGCCGTCTTTTGGTTGCCATTCTTTAGTAGTTGGCATTTAATGGAAGTCATAAACGGCGGTCGTGCTAAAGGGGCTTTCATTCCCGTAATCCAAGCTCAGCCAGAGGAAATTCCACTTCTCTGCGGCCACTGCTGGCGGGTATTATTCCGTTCTGCGCAGTATCCGATTTTGAAGAGAAGATATTGCTTACTAGTTACCGTTGTATTGCTGATTACTGGTGTTAGATAGGCTTCTTTGGGGTGATGCCGAATGTGATGATCAAGAACCAAAGTGGAATATAGGTAGACTCGGCAGTTGTTCAGCTTCCAAGCAATAGACTTAGGTTTGGTGCTGTAGCACCAGATGAGTCCCGGACAATTTACCGGTCATTGAGCAAAATAATGGAAGCAACAAATACACAATTGCTTTGAACTCTGGTGTGGATTTGTCTAGGGAATTTGGTTACTTCACTGCGAGTGAGTTTTTTATCAACTTCGTAATTGTTGTTGGGGTGGCAAACGATGTGTCCTGTTCAAGCTGAGCGGCATTACAATCAAATGAACCAGGCATTCGTTGCTACGGTCCTTACGGTGGCAGGTGCGATAAAGCTCTGGAGCCGCTGCACTTGTCCATTATATAGACACTATGCTTCATCATAATTGGAACTAATTTTTATGCTCTTTAAGGGATCGTGTAAATGTAACCGTTGGCATATTGAAGTTCAGTTAGCAAAGCCGCTTGAAGCTTTGAATCCGCGCATTTGCGATTGCAGTTATTGCCAAGCCAATCCTTCCCCAATTATAAGTGACCCAACTATGTCTGCGGTTTTCATTGGCGATGGAATTTCAACTAATCAAAATGGAGATCAGCTTGCAGTTTTCTACCATTGCAAAGGTTGTAATCAACTGCTAGCCGTAGGCTGCAATATAAATAGCCAGCTTCGTGGAGCAGTAAATCTCAACTTAATGAAAGGTGTAGATCAACTTGGCGACCCTATTCAAGTTCAGCCGAGGCTATTGAGCGCTGATCAAAAACTAGAACGCTGGGGTAAGTTGTGGGGTTTCCTTAGTGGGCTATAAAAACATAACACGTCTAAGTTTTCAGACACTTCGTCCCGCAGCTCAAGACGTTAAGCGCTAAGGTGATCACTTGCTAGTAACCGTTGCTAGATTCTCATTTCCATATGAAGCGCAGATTGCAAAAGCACGACTTGAATCTGAAGGAATACACGCTTTCATTGCAGATGAGCACACAGTCAATATGCAGTGGCTATATTCTAATGCTATGGGTGGAGTAAGGCTTCAAGTGTCGGAAAGAGACCTTGATGAAGCCAATGAAATACTAAATCAAGACCGTTCCAATCTTGTAGACCAAGAATTAGGGCATGATGAAGAAAGAGTATGCGAGTCCTGCTCATCACGAAATGTCGAGCCGTTTACCAAGGGGAAAAAGCCCGCATTTTTGGTTTTCCTACTTTTAGGGATGCCTTTATTTTTCTATCAACATGGAGTTAAGTGCAAGGACTGCGGCCACTTCCAAAAGCTTGATAATTAGCGATCATAAAATATTGCCCCTTTAATGTTGAACATGGCGCCAATACCCCCACCCATACTCTTTGTTAAAAGCCTATTGATTTGAATATGAGTTTTAGACTAAACAAATAAGGTATATCCATTCACCAAGCTGCTGGATTAAACCTTAATTGCCTCATTTACAATCACCGCGAACAAGACAACGCCATTTTAAACACCCCAATCATCTTATATGGCCAATCATCTGAAAAAATAGGGTTCAAATGGATGTGATTTCCAGCCCTAACCGCAATGTCCAAAGTGAGTCGTAAAGTATGGCAAGGATACCGAGGGCTATGGAATTGAAAACCTATGACTGTCAGTTCTCGTTTACGGTAGATAGGCTTATTCGTGACGCGGACATCTGAAATCTAAGATGTCTTGAGTAAAAGGCAATTACTCTGGTATCAACGATTTAATAGCGCTCTATGATAAATGTGCTCATCGTAAATGACCGGTGAGTATCGCTAGGATTAATACCCCCCAATGTATTTAATTTAACGGACGTATTAAGACTGTTAAGCGTAAAAGCTAACCCCACACCCATGAGGCAAAACTGAGATCCACTTTGATTAATGGAATAGATAATGCAACCACCACAGTATCATTACACTGACTTGTTTAACCCCCTCGCATAGACTCTACTTATATAGGTATCGAGTTAAATAAGCAAGCTCAATATAGCTTTATCAGTCTTTTCAGCTTAACTCATAAGATGAATTGAAAACGTTGAAGTAGACCTAGTCATCACAGACTAATTCATAAGCTTAGTACAAAATAGCAAAATCAACTGATTTTCTACGCTAAGGATATTGTTATGTTGCATATCAAATTATATGGCTTTGGCTTAAGTTAGAATATCTTACATATAGAGAAAATCATTATGTGTTTTTCAGCCACGGCATCGTTCGGATCAGCAGCTCTGCTTATTGTCGGCGGTGCTTTGTGTACAACACATGCGATTAAAAATGACAAAACTTATTTATTACTCGCAATTACTCCTCTCCTTTTTGCGCTACAGCAAGCGATTGAAGGAGTAGTATGGATTGGATACAACGAAAATTATATTTCACTAACGACAAAAGCTTCTATTTTATATTTGTTTTTTGCCTTATTTTTCTGGCTCACTTGGATACCAATCGTTGCCTTTAGCCTTGAGACAAAAAAATGGAAAAGAATTTTCTTTATTATGTTAATAATCGTAGGTTTTACTTTTGGCTTATATCTTTGGATACCTATCCTGTTAGAAACAGGACCAAGACACTTGATAAAAACAAGCGTATGCGGTCATAGCTTATGCTATATCACATCCGATTACAGTTTATTCGCCATTACAACTGGACATATTATTTATTCTTTACTTGGATTTTTATTTTTATTGTCGAGCAATCGAATTTTTATAAAATTTTGGGCACTTGTTATGCTTCTAGGTGTTATCGTTTATTTCACTCAACGCGAAACATGGGTATCAACCTGGTGCTTCTTTGCTGCGATATCCACATTATGGATTTATTTTTTATTAAAAAATGATTATAAAGAAAAGATAAATAAATAGACTTTATAGTGGTAGCAACAAAGATAATTAGGACCTCAACATTAAGGACAATATTAAAAACAGTTATTTTATGAGCCAAGGTTCCTTAGAGAGTTACTCTTATCCAAGCTCAAACGAACCAACAATAAAAGACATGCTCAAACGTGACAGTAACTAGAGGCCTATGATCAGCTATAAGCCACCTAAACATCACTACTATTTTTGTATTTGGTATGGATTTTGATTTACCTAAATATCTGGTACCTACCCTGAATTAGTCCATCAACACTCAGCTGAAATTTGCCCTAGTTATGAAATAGACAGACCTAACTTCGTTTACCATAGTACCTTTAATCGGTTGTATCGAAATGGTTTCGTGTTTGAGGCCAGAACTAGCGGTGTAAACATTTATGGTATCGTCAAATAAAACTCAAAACATCTTTGGGAAAGTTGGCCTCAATTGGTAGAGACAGATTTGCCAGCTATATAATTTCAAAAGCTAAACAACAACTCCACCGGAAAAATCCAGCATTACCCTTTCCCATAAATTCCACCAAACAGTTTGTTCCATGATCCGGTCGGTGAACCTTATCCACAAACACTACTGTGAAAACCACTACTTCAATGAATTTTACGAGAGTACCGAGTACTTTTGTACGACCAATTCAAAATAAGCTCAAGTACACATTAGCTAGGAAGACATAAAAACATCCCTGTAACATATCTTCTACATCAACGAATATTCTAGATTTATCGTAAAATTCAAGCGATTTCCAGAGAAATAAGTAGTACAAATGATTGAAATACATATGTTTTAAAGGGGTAATTGAGCTATTTGCCCGCATAAGGCTTTGAATAGCATTAAAATATATGTATAAAATACAAGCAGGGCGTTATCCTTCAACAATATAAGAAGCAAAGAGTAAATAATAATGAAAAGAAGGAGCTTTCTTAACCTTTCATTTGGGCTGGCAGCATTACTGCAATCGAAGCTCACTGCAGCATTAGCTGAATCGCAAAGTTCGTTTAACTTTTTCAATTCACCGAATTTCGTAAATGTAAATGGAATTAAGTTGGCGTACTATGAGAAGGGAGAAGGGGTTCCTGTAGTATTTTGTCATGGATTTCCAGAGCTGGCTTTTACCTGGAGGCATCAAATTGAGACTCTCTCGATAAATGGATATAGATCAATTGCACCAGATTTGCGCGGATATGGCCTTACTCAAAGTCCTAACAATATTGAGGATTATACCGCACCTAAAATCTGTGATGATTTAGTTGGTCTCTTAGATCATTTAGATTTAGATAAGGCTATTTTTTGTGGTCATGATTGGGGTGGTTTTATTGTACAGTCAATGTCATTTTTGTATCCGGAGCGTTGTTTAGGAGTTATTAATATTGGTGCACCACATGCATTTCGTCCAGAATACGCAGACGAACTCCCTTCTGAAACTGTACCAGTAATAGATAAGGTGGCCTTCAATCAATTCTTGCAAACACCTTTAACTCCTGAAAAACTTCTAAATGAGAATGTTGAAAAATTGTTTACAACATTTATGCGAAGTAAATTCTTTCATGCTTCATATTTAAAGAGCTTTTCAACTAGCTCGGCTGAAAGAAAAATGGATTTACCTAAGATTCTCAAAAAAGAAACCCTCCCAGGCAAACTGTTTCTAAGCAATGAAGAGCTTGAATTCTATGTTCGCACCTTCCAAAAAAGTGGGTTCAATGGGAGTATCAACTGGTATAGAGCTATGGAGCTTTCATGGCACGAACTCAGCAAGAAAGGTGAATCCTATGAGGTTGAGTTCCCATATCTTTACCTGTGGCCAAATGAAGACCCAATTAATCAGCTAGGTCTCAGTGTTAACATGGAGTCATTCATACACAAATTAGAAAGTGTGGAACTTAAGGATTGCGGCCATTTCCCTTCGGAAGAAAACCCCGAAAAGTTAAGTGCTGAGATTTTAGTGTGGCTACAAAAAACCTTTCCATGATAAATATAACATTGCGCTGCAAGCTTACAGCTAGACTTTATGTACGGTTGCTGCGTTTCCATTATCGCGTATATAACATCAGATTCTCCCTCGGCTAAACATTACGGTAGTTGAAAATAGTGTATAGATTGATCGCATTAAGTAACTTATTTCTTGTAAATTTTGCATGGTCAGACTGGCCGTTTTTAGCTGAGGAAATTATCTCTATAGAGTTACATAAAAAACTAAATTCAGGGCAATATAATTTATTCGAATGTGACTCATCTAACTCCACCGGAAAATTAATTGTAAAAGCTAACAGCCACAGAAAACACTATTCATTCTGTATCGAAAGAAAACGTAAGGAAAGAAAGGCAACTCTATCCATAACAAAGGAGAGCTATGAAATCTGTTTATGGCAAGAAACTGGCCACTGTTTCCCTGATGGTATGTGTGAGAGCATTGCAATACTCAGTGACTGCGCCGTAGTTAGTCTATCTAAAGTCAATGAGCTTATAGCAAAAATCGACTAACAACTGACCATTGTTACTTGTTAATCTTTTAGTTTCATTTTATGGTCAACCTCCTTTTTTTGGGTATTTGGATCGGTCTTATATGGTTGTGTATCAATTTAACCATCCGCTAGAGGTGGTCCTTTGGCATTATACTGATATCGAAGCGCTAATTTATCAAAGTTATTAGCTTACAAATACCTTTATGATTTTCTAATCTAAACACCGATGGCTCCGGTTTGATATCCGACCAAGGCGAATGGTTTTAGTTGCATCTAGTTTGGCTGAGGTGCCCTGGGAATTCGGTGAGTCTTCTTACTTAGAATGGGCTGTAAGTAGTAATAAACTAACCACCCTTGTCTACACACAGATAAACTCTACTTCAAATATCCCTATAGATTCAATTAGTACACTTTTCAGGTAAAGAGGTCTTAGTTTTTTAATGAGCCGATAATACCACCCTCATCTACAGTACCACTTAGGAAATATTCTTCCGGCCTCACATAAATATCAACGAAGTTGCTGTTGTTATCCTTGCCGATATTGATCTTTCGAGGCTCTTTAAGATAGCCTACATACTCTGGTTCGTGGTCCACATAGATACACGATTTATGTCTATAGACAGCTTATTACGTTCGTACTTGTTAGAACTCTCTACAACTCGGTGTTGTAACAAGCTGCGGCAACCAAGGCCACAAGTAGCCACCGATAATGGACCTTTATTTATTAACAGAAAGGATTTCCAATATTAGAGGCAGACAAATATAACAATTGTAGTCTAGGGGGAAATTACCTGGACTCTTTCTGTAATATAAACTCTAAACTATTACTGTTGAATTAGGATGATTAGTATGCAGACATCAGAAGTAGCGTTACTATCTATAATATTGGTATTTCCTTTAGCAGATTTACTCTTAGAGAAATATAGATTTAAAAGTAAAAGTCAAGAATATGTAAAGACGGCAGTGATATTGTGGGCCATCACAGGCTTCTTGTGCTATTCCTTTTTTGGAGGCAAATTAAGCATTCAAGCTCCAGACGGTCTCCCTGTCTCTACTTGGAAGCTTTATTTTGCCATTTCTATTTTCATCGCATTCCTTGCATATTTTGTATATTTAATCTCCTCCATAAACAACAACGAACATATTAGACAACAGGTTCTAGGTCAACTACAAAATGGCAGCAATGCTCTTGTCGATCTACTGCCAAAATCACGGAAAGAGCTTTTACTATTCACTTTCCTGGTTTCGGTTACTGCCGGGGTATGTGAGGAGCTGATATTCCGCTGGTATTTGTACAGCTTTCTTGAGCAGCAAACCAATTGGATAGTTGCCATTTTAGGCAGCAGTGTGATTTTTGGGCTATGGCATTGCTATCTTGGCTGGAGACATGTTCTCAGAACTGCTATCATTGGCGTCGTCTTTTGCGGTGTATATCTGTACTTTGAGAGTATTGTGGTTGCAATCATTGCCCACATAATAATAGATGTTTATTCAGGAACGATCGCGTTCTATGTAAGAAATACCTCAAACCGTGTACCAACCAAGAGTTAAAAAACTACTGACTCCAAATTTCTATATATTCATAGGCGTCATTTTATATGTAAGTGTATTTACTAGTAACCGTCAACATATTGACACTTAGTTTAATACAAATTAAGTGCAACTTTGTTATCGATTTAAACTTCAATGCTTGCAACGGGAAGACAAACTGGAACGAATAGAATCAAACCCTCTAAAAGTCATGAACACTTGTGAGAATTAATGTATATTTAATATAAAATGAAGATTGTGAATTCTTAAGGAAGAAAATGAATATAAACATCAGTGTTTTGGGAACATTTTTTATGGTATGGATTCCCCTAGCCACCGCTCTTTCAATTTATCTATGCACGAGAAAGACAAGCACACCTATTATCGGCTCTATTTTAGGTTTTCTAACCTCATTTATCCCACCGCTTTCTTTGATATATCTAGCGGTGCTTGTATTGAAGAGTGACATAAATAAATCATCATAGCACCTAAAATTACACGCACGCTGCGTAGCCTGACATTTCTGATATGCCTGCGTGTAGATCGCGCGCTAGCAGTACTGAGACTTTACAGCAGCTGTGGTGAGATTGCCTCTACTTTTGTTGTGGTGTCGCATACTTTAAGTGTTGAAAATAGGATCAGTGTATTTCTATGAAACAGATATTGATTTCATTCTTAATATTACTGGCTATTTACATATTAGGATTCTTTACTCGGGCCCTTGTCTACTCCCAGCTTGGAATAAATCTAAACAAGTATCTATATGCACCCTGGATCAGGCATCTAGAATTAGATAACCCTATAAAAAAGTGTAGAGTTCTGGTGTTCTCATCTTGAGGGCTACAATTATATGGAGCCCAGCATTTAGCTCGCTACTATGGTATATTGCTGGTAATCCTATACAGGCCAACACCTACCAGTTATAATTTTATGAAACTCGAATTTATTTTACCGAACATGAGGAGTTTATTTTTCATACTGTCCGTTTTATTTATTTCCGGGTGTGCCTCAACCCCAAACATATATGAAAGAAACGCGAAAGCTAACGAACTTGAAGCTCAAGCAGAGGAAGCTAGGGCCCGCAATAAATATTCTATGGCTACACAACTAGACAGAAAGGCCGAGAACCTAAGAGAAAAAGATATTATCAACAAAGAGGATATCGTTGCAGATATTTTCTCCGGGCTTTTTCGGCGATTGCTGGGAGGAGGTTCCAAGAATGACAAAAATGCTTGGTAGTAAAGCAACGCACTAGTGCATATCTTTGTTAGCAAGCGCTAGGCAGTTCACTTGATAAAGTACCTACCTGTATTAATTTTTGCCATTTCGCCTGCTATAGCGTATACAGCTCAAGATCTCTATGCCGAGATTCTAAACACAAGAGTAAGCGGAAATTTAATTAGCCCCTTCAAAGAATTTTCGCTGCAAATTTCCCTCACGCCAGATGATAATTCCGTTAGTTATATCGACCTCAGTATTGATAATCGACCCGTGAAGATATCCCTCCCTGAAAAATTCAATGTAAGAAATGTATTGTTATCTTCTCTCGAGATCACTCATAGTCCGATACATGCACCAAATGCAGGGGCTGATGGTATAATCGGAGTTGGGCCGGCTTATCTTAAAATCAAATATCGTTACTATTCAGCTGAGCACTGTGAATCTGGAACAGGCGAGATTTCAATATCCACGAGAATGGATACCTTAGTATACGAGGTTGATGGCGAGTGTTTAGATAATTCACTCGCCTAAAAAACATCCAACACTACTGCACAGCTAAAAGTATACTTCACTCTGGACTGGCTACCGGTTAGTGTAGTGATAACTATGAACCCGAAAGCTGCCCTAATCGTTTACAGGCCAAACTACCGGAAGACCTGTGCTCCCTATACTCTCTATAGAAAACCTGCAATGCCGCTACGGTGAGCAGGTAGTTATCGAATCGGTTTCCTTTGCTTTACAAGCGGGAGAAATTGCCTGTTTGTTGGGCCCTAGCGGCTGCGGTAAGACAACTCTGCTACATGCCATTGCCGGCTTCCAGCCAATCGCTGAGGGGAATATTCAGCTATCTGGAGAAGTGATTTCCTCTCGTGAGAAACAGATTCCCGCAGAACAACGTAAAATTGGGGTGGTATTTCAGGACTACGCCCTCTTCTCACACCTTACCGTTGAACAGAATATTGCCATCGGTATCTAGTTAATGCCAAAAGCAAGCAAAATCCGAGATGTTTGAATGCATTGAGATTTTCTATCTTAGTGTTCGTAGATAATCTACATTAAGCTACGCAAGTCCAGCAAAGTATGAGCGCAAATGCGTATAGTCAAAGTGTCTACTTTTTGTGGGCGAGACCACCTTATGCGAGGGCCATCTCTGCACCAAGTATACACCTTTGCTTTCGGCAATATTCACCATGAAAAATAATGCTTAATTAGAAAATTTTTTCAATCATTCAAATGTAAATCGTTAATAGCGCAGTAAAGCTTTAGGGAGACTGTAAAGCCACATCAAATTCCAGTACTCAACTACCCCTCTCATTTTGAACTAGCACCGTGCTGATCATATCTGCGAGGAAGTGGGACGCTTGTGCAAGCGTTATAGACCAGCTTTCTAAACGCCTACCATATTTAGCAACAGAAAAATATCTGAGCAATTTGTTATTTGACTTATGGGGCATGAATTTTCCACTCTTAATATGTGGAAACATGGAAGTTTGAGGAGAAAGTCTTTAGAATCCGCGAGCTCGCGTCATTTGTAACTTATTGCCGCAATGCTATGGCCATTTTAAAAACTGTCACCAAAGTACAAGTTTTGCATATACCCTCCCCAACACGGGGAGTTTAAAAGTACAACAAAATAATGATGGGGGCTAAAGCGCGTCAAGTTAGTCACAAGATAAATGTTATAACATTAAACAAAATATATTATTAGGGTTTAAAATGAAACTAAAAATCACATCAATTTTTTTAGCAATTATTATGCTGGGCGGATGTACTAGAGCTCTGGTAGCCACATACGAGCCAGGTGTTAACCTAGAACACAACGGTATCTCTGGCACAAGATTAGCTGTTTATCAATTTGAGGATTCACGCTCTTGGATTGATGAAAATGATGAAAAATCAAAGAGCTTTATAGGCAAGCAAGGCGCTTGGAAATTTGGCCTAAAGTATGAAGGCGTTTCGTACCAGCCAGTTGCTCAGATACTGCAAGATGTTTTTATTAAAGATTTTAAAATGGTGGGTGTTGACGCCTTTAAAGGTGAGGAGTCAACCTCTCCCTCCTATTCTTTAAAAGGTAAAATATTAAATTTTGAGTTTGAAAATGAAACTGGACTAGTGACAGTAACAAGCAGAAGACATGTTTCAATAGTTTTGACTCTGTCTGACAAAGAAGGCCGAGTTATATTGGCAAACGAGTTATTCAATGAAGTCAGCAGAGAAAATGAAGGAATGGGAGTTTTACACTCTACGAATGTCGATAAACTAATGAAAGAAGCTCTTAAAGAAGTAGTAGTTAGCGTGATCAATCGTACAAATACTGAATTGGCTCACGTCGGACTGGAAGCTATGAGTGTCAGTCTTAATGGCGTAGATATAACCCCATTTTTAGACTCTATGTACTATGCCGGAATAAACCTAAATCAATAGGGTCATTCAAATCTCTAAGTGCCGAATGGTCGGCACTTAGAGTATTATTAATTGGAACTGTCTCTCTTTATCCTCGCTGAAATCGATAAGAAAACAATGTAAAAATCAGTGTGTTCAAAACTTCCCCCTCATCTTAAGCCAAGGTAATTACCTATCAAAATAAGTGCGGGTACGAACATTTATTTCCTAACTGCTCAAATGGCAGGCGCTAACAGCTTATCAGATTACTCGATTTCCGCCTGTAATAGCTTCGCTAAATCAGACCACATTTATGGTGTATTGCCTTAGATAAAGAGCTATCAAAGTTATATTCAATATATGTATAATGGCTGTTAGTTCTGGTTAACCCTAGATATATTTACGAAAACTTTATTTGATTATATCTTGCTCCACCACACTATTAAATTTAGTTTCTGGCGACTCTACGCTTTGTGTTATCTGTTTATGGATCCCATCTTCAGCTTTGCCTCTGAAAATTGCTTGAAGTGTCGAGAATGCAAACTATTGGAAAACCCGTGCATCCCATACTCTCTATAGAAAACCTGCAATGCCGCTACGGTGAGCAGGTAGTTATCGAATCGGTTTCCTTTGCTTTACAAGCGGGAGAAATTGCCTGTTTGTTGGGCCCTAGCGGCTGCGGTAAGACAACTCTGCTACATGCCATTGCCGGCTTCCAGCCAATCGCTGAGGGGAATATTCAGCTATCTGGAGAAGTAATCTCATCTCCTGAATTACAGATTCCCGCAGAGCAACGGAATATTGGGGTGGTATTTCAGGACTACGCCCTCTTCCCACACCTTACCGTTGAACAGAATATTGCCTTCGGTATCCAGTCAATACCGAAAAGCGAGCGGCTATCCCGCACCCAGTCTTTGCTAAAGTTAGTGCGTCTGGAAGGCTTCGGGCAACAGTACCCACACCAGCTGTCTGGTGGTCAGCAGCAGCGTGTCGCTCTGGCTCGGGCACTGGCACCGCGCCCCAAGCTGTTACTCCTGGATGAACCCTTCTCCAACCTGGATACCGAGTTGCGCCGCAGTCTCGCCGCCGAAGTCCGCCATATACTGCGCGAAGAGAAGATCCCTGCAATTATTGTTACCCACGACCGCCATGAGGCTTTTATTGCCGGAGATAAGCTGGGAGTACTCAGCCAAGGCCAATTACAGCAGTGGGACAGCCCTCAAGACACTTATCAAACACCTAGAAACTTGGCAGTTGCAAGGATTGTTAGTGAAGGGAATATCATTTCCGGTACTGTTGTGGGCAATGGCCTGATCAGTACCCCTCTGGGGGAAGTGAAGGTGCCAACAGCTGCATACGAAAGTGGAGATCAGCTCGAACTGTTTGTGCGCAGTGAGGATATTGCCGCAGGCGAACATCCCAGTGCTGTGATGGCTCAGGTTGTGGAAAAGAATTTTCTCGGCAACCAGGTGAACTATCGCTTTCAGCTAGCCGCAGGGGAAACTGTCGAGGCCGCTTTGAATGCAGATATTCAAGCGGCTCCCGGTGATAAGCTTCCCCTGCACCTTTCCTCTGCTCTGGTGTTTGACCAAGCCCGATAAAAGCTATCAGGACAGGGCGGGCGCTTCTGAGTCCGCCACGGCTGTGCGCTCCTCACCTCTGCGCCAACCAATGGAACGGCTTAGTAAAATCACCGGTATCAATCCCACCAGGACAATCAATAAAGCCCCCAGGGCCGAGCGTTCCAGCATCTCGTCGGAAGCGAACTGGTAAACATAAGTCGCCAGGGTGTCAAAGCCAAAGGGGCGCAGTAACAAAGTCGCCGGCAGTTCTTTCATACAATCCACAAAGACCACCAAGCCACCCGTTAGTAGACCTGTACGCACCAAAGGTAGATGTACAGCCCACAGGGTTTGCCAGCTATTGCGTCCCAGGGAGCGGGCAGCGCGATCCATTGAAGGGGTTACTTTCTCCAGGCTGGATTCTATGGCCCCTGTGGACACTGCCAGGAAGCGCACCGTGTAGGCAAAAATAATGGCGAAAATACTGCCGCTTAACAGCAGCCCTATGGAGATATCAAAGTGTTCACGTAAAAAACCATCCACCGCATTATCAAAAGCGGCCAGGGGAATCAGGACACCAATCGCCAGTACTGCCCCGGGCATTGCATAACCCAGCTTGGAAAAGCCGACCAAGACCCGTACGGATCTTTTGGGTTGCAGTCGCTTACCGTAAGCCAACAGCAGGCCCAGCAGTACAGAGACCAGTGCCGCTGCGATTGACAGTAACAAGCTATTGCTGGCGATCTGTATAAAATCTTCGCTCCAATAACTGGAGAAGTTGCTGAGTGCGTAACCTCCCAGAACCAGCAGGGGAATAATAAAACCGGCCACCAACAGTAACCCGCAGAACAATAGGGCTACACCGGATCGCCAGCCGCGCAATACATAGCGTTCACGCTGGGAATTTGGCGATTGTACAAAGTGCTTCTGTCTCGCCCGCCCCATTCGCTCCAGCGTAATTAACAGAACAACAAAAATCAGAGTGCTACAGGCAATTTGCGCCGCGCCTCCTAAATTGCCGTGGCTCAACCAGGTATCGTAAATTCCGACACTCAAGGTGCGTACGGCAAAGAAGTCCACTGTGCCGAAATCATTCAGGGTTTCCATCAATACCAGTGATAAACCCACCGCAATTGCTGGGCGTGCCATTGGCAGGGATACGCGCAAGAAGCTCTGCCAAGGCGTACAGCCCAATGACCGGCTCGCGGCACGTATACTGCCGCACTGCTCGATAAAGGCTGCTCGCGCGAGCATATAGACATAGGGGAAGAGCACCAGTGACAGCATGGCTATCGCCCCACCCATGCTACGGATCTCTGGGAACCAATAATCCCTGGATGTCTGCCAACCAAACCAGGTGCGCAGGGACTTTTGCACAGGGCCCGCATATTCCAGCAAGTCCGTGTAAACGTAGGCAATCACATAGGCGGGAACAGCAAACGGCAATAACAGCCCCCACTCAAACAAACGACGCCCGGGGAACTGGCACATGCTCACCAGCCAAGCACTGCCCACGCCTGTTATCAGCGTTACCAAACCGACACCGCCAGCCAGAATCAAAGTGGAGGACACATAGTGAAACAACACCGTGTCCACCAAGTGCGGCCAGATATTTTCTTCAGGGAAAAATGCCAACCAAAAAATGGATAGCACTGGCAGAGCTACCAGAAGGGAGATAGTAGCTACCAATAGCAGCCAGCGGGAAGCTGATAAGTTTGCTCGGTTTAGCATGATTAAGGAATCAAAAGCTCATTATAAAAGAACGGCCCTGGTCTCTCGACAGGGCCGTTCGAATAAGGCTGAGATAGTGCTGCCAATTTACTCGGCAGCAATTCCCATTCAGTTAACCATTCTAAAAGTCAAAGCGTACTTCATCAACCATACGGGAAGCCGCTGGAACGTAGGAACCGATCTCCGTGAGACTCAGATCGTCTTCTTTAAACTCACCCATATACTCCTTAATCAATTCAGAGCGGGCAGTGCCAGGGCGTACCGGGAACTCAAAGTTTTTCTCAGCGTAAGAGTATTGAGCATCGGCGCCGCTGAGGAATTCCAGCAGCTTAACGGCATTTTCACGGTTAGGGGCGTGCTTGGTCAGCGCCGCACCGGAAATAAACATATGGGTACCGCGATCTTTCTGGTTAGGGAAGACCAGGTTTACAGACTTGGCCCAATCCACCTGCTCCGGCTGCTCCTTATTGGTAATCATTTTACCGAAGTAGTAGCTGTTACCCAGGGAAAGGTCGCAGACACCTTCGCTAATAGCTTTAACCTGAGCGCGGTCATTACCCTGGGGCTTACGCGCCAGATTCGCTTTCACACCTTGCAGCCACTCTTTGGTTTCTGCTTCACCGTGATGGGCGATCATGGAGGCGATCAGGGACAGGGTATAGGGGTGCTTGCCGCTACGAGTACAGATTCGGCCCTTCCACTTAGGGTCTACCAACTCTTCGTAGCGAGTAATTTCACCGGGCTTAACGCGGTCTTTGGAGGCGTAGATCAAACGCGCCCGGGTGGTCAGGCCGAACCAGTTGCCGGCCTTATCGCGAAATTGTGATGGGATATTGTCTTCCAGAATTTCACTGCTTACCGGTTGGGTCAGCTGCTTATTAAGCAGATCCATCAGGCTGCTGGTATTGGAAGTCAGGACCAGGTCAGCGGGGCTGTTGCGCCCTTCCCTTTGCAAACGCTCGTTCAAGCCTTTGCTGGCGTAGACCACTTTGGCCTCAATACCGGTTTTTTCGGTGAACTCCTTTAAGATCGGCTCTATAAGGAAAGGCTGTCGGTAAGAGTAGATATTCACCTGCTCGGCCGCACTGGCACCCACAGCACCCAACAAGCCGGCTACAGCCAGCACTTTTTGAAATAGAGCTCTGGTAGACATTATCGTAGATCACCCTTGGATTAAACGAGAAACATTCTCATTTGATTTAATGGCAATGTCAATAAAAATACATATGACCTAAGGCGATAAGGCAAAGTCGTCAATTTCCTCCTATGCTTAGGCTTGATACCGCCACCCATAGAGGTCCTATGTACCGCTTTGGCCCTTTAATAGCACTGATCTTTGTCCTCTGCAGCTGTGGGGGCCCGAAGGACTCCAAGTCACCTGCAACCCCTCCTGCAGATGAGTCGGCTACCAGCGCCATGAAGGAGCCCATTGCCCCACCGGGCAATGGAGCGGAAGCGGAAAAGAAAGCTGCAGCTATATGCACCCCGGAATGGTTTGCCTGGGTTCAACAGCAAGTGCTTGCCCAGCAAAATGGCGATATGGCGAAACTATACCCATCCGGCATGCCAACTACCGGTAGTGAGGAGTGGTTCACAGCCATCACCCGGCTCAGCGGAGCCAATACCAACGGTCTCAAACCCGGAGGAATGGAGTGGTGCGAGGCTATCCAGAAGCATCTTGCCGAGGGCAGTCCACAAAACCCGTTATAAGTGTCTGGAGACCAAACGCAGACGCATCAGTTTTTATTTTACAGTTTGGAAATACCGATCGCTCGGTTAAGGGAAGATTTGATTCATAGGATACTGCGATTTAGCAAATAGACAGCGAGGTAATAGCACCATGCAGCCTATCAGCAAGTTGTTGCTGGCCTTTATCGCCGCAACAGCACTACCCTATGCACTCGCCAAAGAAAAGCCCCCACCCGGAGCTATGGCCCTTTCCACCGTATTGACCAAATTGGAACAGCAGGGCTACACCCCAATTGTTGAGGTCGATCTGGACAAGGGTAAGTGGAAGATTGAAGCCTATAAGGGTGACCAGAAGTACGACTTGCACGTAGACCCCAACTCTGCGGAAGTTTTGTCGGAAAAACCGGACAACGATTAAGGATTAGCGTCCTCATTCCGAGCTATCCTGCCAGGGCCGGCTGCCAAAGCCGGCCCTAACCTATTCTGCTTGAACATTGCGATGTAATCCGCGCCATAAATTGCGATGGCAAAACAAACTTGGCCATACCCCAGATAAAATTTGTTATCCGATCATCAAAGGAATTTACCGGATTGGTCAATCACTCCGATTCAATTTCGTTTAGTCTTTCTGAGATCAACGCCACAGGATAATAAAATGACAACACAAACCCTGACCCGGCAGGATGCAGACAAAGCGGTACTGCAAAACTATCTGGACAAACAGCGCAGCGCCTACCTGGCCGACCCGGCTCCCAGCTATCAGCAACGTGTGCAGGATCTTAAAACCCTTGCCCAACTCCTGCGTGAACAGCAGGAACCCATTATCCAGGCGATCAGTAACGACTACGGCAATCGAGCCCGGGAAGAGATACTGCTCTACGATATCTACCCAGCGCTCTCCGGCATTAAAGAGACTATCAAGCGTTTAAAGAAGTGGATGAAACCCAGAGGGCGCCATACGGATTTTAAATCCTATCCTCTCTCTAAAAATCGTGTGGTCCCACAACCTCTGGGGGTAATTGGCGTCATAGTGCCGTGGAACTTCCCAATAAACTTAAGCTTTTCACCACTGACCAATATTTTCGCCGCAGGCAATCAGGCGATGGTCAAGATGTCCACCAATTCTAAGCACCTTGCAGAATTACTCAGTAAAGTCTGTGAACAATACTTCCCGGAAGAAAAGCTGGTTTTTATTCCCGATGCCGATGAAATAGGCCCAGTATTTTCCAGCCTTAAATTCGATCACTTAATCTTTACTGGCTCCAGTAATACCGGTCGTGCAGTAATGCGCTCCGCCGCAGAAAACCTGACTCCAGTCACACTGGAGCTTGGAGGTAAATCACCGGCAATTGTTGGCCCGGATTACCCGGTTAAGAAAGCCGCCGAGCAACTAATTTACTGGAAGCTGGTAAACGCCGGGCAGATCTGTGTCAACGTGGATTATCTTTTCTTGCCGGAGGAGCATCTCGAAGAGTTTATCGAGCACGCAAAACATTATGTTCAGAAGCGCTACCCCAACTTAGATGGCCAGGATTACACTTCTATTATCGACGATACATCTTACCAGCGAATCTGGGCAACCCTGGATGACGCCAAGGCTAAGGGTGCTAATGCCATAGATTTAAGTGCTGGTAAATTGGATAGGGACAATAAACTGCGAAAATTCCCTCCGCATATCCTGACCAACGTAGACGGCGAGATGCTGGCAATGCAGCGTGAGATTTTTGGCCCGCTATTGCCGATTATCACTTACTCCAAGCCAGAGGAAGTTATTGATTATATTAATGCTCGCCCCAGACCCCTGGCGATTTACCCTTACACTCACGACAAAACCTTACAAGATTTATATATCAACAAAGTAATGTCTGGGGGCGTATCGGTAAATAATTGTGTACTGCACGTTGGCCAGCACGATATTCCATTTGGCGGCGTTGGTGAAAGCGGTATGGGTCACTACCATGGCTACGAGGGATTTTTGACCTTCTCTAAACTTCGCCCCATCTTCTATCAGGGCCCAATCGATCTATTAAAATTACTGCGGCCTCCCTATGGTAAACTCTCAACTCGAGTTATCGACTTTATGCTAAAACTTACCCGCTAATATTTTTATGGCCCGGCTACACCCTGTAGCTGGGCCATCCACTGCTATAATCGCGCTCAGGAAATACCTAAATCACTACAGCCCGCTGGCACTGCGATAACCCCTAGTCCAAACTAATACTATGGCTTGTTAGCAGTATGGAGCCGTAGATGATTTTTCTTACCGCCATAGCTTTAGTTGGCAATCTCACTAACCCAATCCCCCCCGGCCTCGATCCCAATAAACCCGCCCCCATCTACGACAGCCCCGACCTTTACGGAGCAGAACCCTCGGTCATTGCCTTGGACTTATCCACTATTAAAGCGAAACTGCATGGTCTTGGGTTTAATCCCATCACGCATATCGAATTTGTGGGCGGAAGATGGAAAATCCAGGCGGTCTACGGAGGAGAATTGAGGGCTCTGGAAGTGAATCCGGACAATGGAATAATTATTGCTGACCGGCCAGCCAATTAATCGCTGTTTAAATGTTAAAACTAAACCTCTAGGTCCAAACTGGTCACAAAAATTTACAGTGATATGCAAACATTGGTTTTTTAACTAAGGGATCTATTCAGTGAATAGAGTCCCGGTATTGCAATGGTGTCATTCCTTTCCAGCCCCGATAGGCCCGAATAAATGAATTTGGTTCTTTGAATCCCAACATAAAAGAAATCTCACCCAGGTGAAGGCTGGATTTGGCGAGGTAGTGATCAGCCAAACTTGATCTAACTCCCTGCAATACTGTCTGGAAGGATTGATTTTCCTCCCCCAGTTTCCGCTGCAAAGTCCTTTTACTGATAGCCAAGCGTTCAGACACTGCTTCGACAGAACTCTCACCGGCCGGTAGTAACTCCATCAATATTGAACCTACCCGCTCTCCCATTGTGGCTTCGCTATCCAGATCCTTGAGCTGTTGACTCAATTTACCTTCAAAGAAATCCCACATAGGGGCATTGGCAGTCAGAAATGGTTTTTGTGCATCTTGCGCTGAAAAACAAATTCTCACCCGGTCTGACTGCTTAATTGAACAACCAAAAAACTCCCGATAAGGCGTTTGATCTTCAGGCAGCTGCGGTAGTGCCAATTCCAATGGTTGAATTTCCTCCCGGGTTCCCAACCGAGCCAGGCGGATATAGAAAATCAATTCGCTCAGGCCCAAAGCTTCAGGAATATTTCCATCACTTCCATAGCACTCTAAATTGAGCTTGGTGTACTCATCAGTAATATCCAAGTGCAATTCCATGGGGCCGATCAATGGTTTGTATTGCTGTATCCGCCGTAAGGCTTGATTCAGATTTGTACTGCACAGGCTCGCAAATATGGGAGGGTCAAATGACTCAGCCGAAAGGTGCTCCGCCAGTAAAAGTGGTAGTGGCCGATCCTTAGAGGCCCGATCAATACCACACCAAAAACGGAAATATTCCACCGGAGTGAGTGTCACAGCCTCCCGCTGTAACAGGTCCGCAGGTAACCCGGCATAGGCAAGAGCCAGCGCTGTATCGATATTCATATCGTGTAATATCAACTTCCAGCTGGGAGGTACCAGGAATTTCGCTGCACGTTTGATCATTACCGGACCTGCCTGCAATTAAGACTTTTCCATCGTCTGACGGGAAAACTTCAGTACCATTTTACGGGGCAGTAAAGGCATTATCCAATTCAGAAACAACTTGAGCCGTGTCTCATTAAAAGCAACCAGATCTCCCCGCTCCATTGCCTGATAGCCACATCTGGCAACAGACTCAGCCGAGCGGGCATTTTTCCAAATATCGACACCCTGAAGATCACCAGCCGCCACAAACCCTGTTGCAACAGCACCAGGGCACAAAGCCGTTACTGTTACACCTGTGCCTTTCAACTCTTCCGCCAGTGCCTGGCTAAATGAAGTTACATAGGCTTTAGTTGCGTAGTAAACCGCCTGTAAAGGGCCGGGAATAAAAGAGGCTGTAGATGAAACATTAAGAATATGTCCACTATTGCGGCCAACCATCCCCTTTAAATACAGGTGGGTGAGATTGGTAAGGGAAACCATATTCACCTGCATCATACCCTGCTCAGCTTCCAAATCCCTTTGATGGAAAAGACCATGACCACCAAAACCTGCATTGTTGATTAAGGCGCCAATCTCCACACCCTCACTTTGGGTTCGCTCAAAAATTCTCTGCGCGGACATGGGGTCAGAAAGGTCTTCGGCAATAACCATTGCCTGGATACCAAACTCCTTCTCCAGCTGCTGTTTGAGTGCTGAAAGCTTCCCTTCAGACCGAGCAACCAGAACCAAGTTGCCACCCTTAGATGCATGTATCCTGGCTAGTTCAAGGCCGATGCCACCAGAGGCCCCAGTAATAAGTGCCGTTTCCATCTATCTGTCTCCCAAGCGTTAATCTTGAAATCAGTATATGATCAGAAGGCGCCAACTAAGAATCCGATGATGCCAAGTAACTATCCAATCGTGACATCATTGATTAGTAGAGTGTCGGTCTTAGAGTCAAATCATTTAAAAGAAAAGGGTTTTACCCCTACTTCCTCTTACCAATAATTAAAGTATTGTCCTCGACGGAGTAGCTGGGAACATCTAGGTCAGCAATGTACCAGGATTGACTCCTACCATTGAGGTCAAAGATCATATACTTCTCCCAACTCTCCCACTCACTCTCAACACACTGTAGCGCCCCAGCTAAGTCCTGCCCCTCAATAGAAACACCCTCTGACAAATACGTAAATTCAGAACATGGGATTATCGAGCGATAGTAATCACGCTCGGCTAGCCTAGGTACACCATCCTCAGAGTTCACTTGAAGCATAAACACTTTTATTTCATGATCTAGTCGGTCCTGAGCTTTAGGTGGCTGCTTTCCATGTTTTTTAGGTTCAACTAAAACATCAAGTTGCTCTAGAACTTCATCTCTTGGCTTAACAATAATTAAACGATACCACGACCAATCTAGGGAGATCATGGTATCTTCTCTAATATCATCAAGATCTATATATAAAAAATATTCCCTATCTGCTACTGAGTTTGGAAACAAGGATAAGAAAAATGGAGAACCACCTAGAGCAATACCTGTAATCACAAGAAAACCCATGCAGCCCCACAAAATCTTTTTTCGAAGCCCATCCATTGCCAACATCCGTAAGTCCTGCTTTTTAAAAAACTAGAAAGCTAGGTTTGTAGTTCAGTAAAGAATCCAAAAAAATTGCAAGCTAAAGACCTCCCCCCATTAGCAGCCACCAACGCGTGTAGATATAAGAAATCTAGGGGATGCGGCACGACCACCTGAAAAGGATTGGCCTTAGGGCGCTGCTAAAGCGTAAGCTTTGCGCGAATACTCTTGCATTTGCTGGCGGGCACTGACACTCAACCCGGAACCGGGATCCCCCGCTAGGTTGTCGAGAGGTAAAAAGGCATTCAGGCGAGCGGTCACTAAAAAGCGGCGCGCTTGCTGGAGGGGTACTTGTTCAGCCTCGGCGTACCTTTCCGCAAGTTCATCATGTTCACCGGCCAGGACTTCTTGAATATATTTAAGCCCTTGCCGGGCTTCTGCTATCAAATTAGTTTCCAGAACTGACACGGAGCTTCCTCTTTGCTGGCTTATCCCAGGCGCTGCTTGGTGTTATCTATGAACATCAGGTCGACCAGCTCGCCATCAATCATGCCTACCTGTGCCGGTTCGATTTCCTTAACGTAAGCCTCAATAGATTTTCGGGCGATGCTTAAAGCCTCGGCGCTGGGTGGTTCAAACTGAACGTAGATTTCTTTTACCTTGTTAATATACTCCTCGCGGCTTAACTCGGAGTCAAAGTAGGTGCCGAGTATGGAGTGAACCAAGGCATTTACTTCTTCTGCGCTGAATTCCGGTTGGGCGCTGCTGCTAGAAAATGGATCAATAAGTACCAGTGCGCCCAGCTCTTCGGGAATTTCTATAAGCTCCCCGGTTTCAATTCGAATCAGCATGGTATTACCTCCAGCTGTTTGGCTAGCTCTCTTTCAAAGACTTTAAACTGTGAGTAGCAGGGAAAATCTTTTGTACTCATTGCCCACCCCATGCCGCCATCCACTTCGATTCGCGATATATGTTTGAGGCGGTGCTTCACGTGCTTGTGTATATCAATGGCCTTAGCAGTGTATACGCGCTTTTTAAACTCTGCGCCGCGTCGCCGCCTTGTGTCTAGGTCATCCGTTAGCAAATAGAATCCAAAGATAGATATCTTGTCGAGATCGGCAGGATCATTTTGATGGTCGACTGGGCTATAAGCCGCCCCAGGCCGAACGGGTTCACTTTTGCCGCTTTACCTGCGTCGGTGCTGTTGTTTCTATCAGAGAAATTGAGACCGACGACATATCCATCCACGCCAAAGACAATGTGGTAGCTCACTTCGACGTTAAAGAAGGTACCACCATAGCTCACTGCATCGGTTTTTGATTTGATTAAGCTGCGGGTGCCCGGTCATAGCCTTCTTCCTTGAAATGCTATCGAAAATCCTTATCGATTTGGGCGAAGAATATATTGGGTGTAATGAGCTATCAACTTCGGCGGTTCACCAGTGGCCCCTGTCGCCACTTTCAACTATCCACTTAATAGCGGGGGATAGAACAGCGAGACCGATTACGATAACGGTCTGCCAGAGCCCGGAGGCATACCAAGCATACGTTGCCTCCCCAAAGTACTCGAAATCGGGAATGCTAGTCTGCCCCATTCCATATTCGTTAAGCGCTGGTATTAGAGCCCAAAAATTTACAGCCAGTATCAGGCTGCACCATCGAGAAAAAGATCGGCAAAAGTATTTGTAAAAAAGGAATAAAACAGCGTTGCCTATTACGGCTTGAATACCCACTTGAGCAACGGTATCCATGGGCAATCCTGTTTCTTTACTAATTTTCCAGACCCCGGCAAATATCAATACGAGCGGAATAATAAAAAGCCATACGAGGAAATCATTAGAGTTATTGTTGGACATCTCATAAATCTCCTTTGTTGTTCCATCATATAATCTCCCAGTTTTCTGAATTGCAAAGCCCTTAAGGTTAAATTTGAGTGGCGACTCACAAAATATCTGCCTTTTAGTGACTCTTTACTCCTCTGCCAACTCTTGCTTTCTATATTTGGCCTGTATTCAGCACACCTGCGACTTACTGTAATCGGTGGCCCTGACCGTCTCCACAATACTGAGTCCTTTCTCCTCGCGGAAATAGCGCACCAGTTCGTGTCGCTCTCTATCTGCTGGCCTGCCTTGATACTTCCCGTCTTTCTTTGCTGCCAATACCCTGGCGCTGTCGGTGCTGTCTCGATTCATAATCTTTGCGCGCCATGGCGGCCTTTAAATCAATCAGCATATTGTTTATAGCTTCCAACATGCCTTCGACTACCTGGTCACCATTAGACACCCGGCCGCGATCCCGCGCCAGGTAGGAGGTGGGCACATCAAAACTGACTATTCGCAACTTTTTTGCTTCTATCTGGCTTTTCAATTTAGTCCAGTCATTATTGCTTAAACCGGTTATCCGGTCGATTTGCTCCACCAGCAGCGCGTCATTGGGTTAGCTATCGGAAAACAGGCGGTTTAGTTCGGTCCTTTGCAGAGTGGCGCCGCTTTGATTCTCGATATAGTAAGAGGCTATGCGCTGGCCGTAGGGTTCGACAAAGGCGTCGAGGCTATCGCGGGCGCGGTTGGCGTTTTGCTCTTCGATGGGGGCTCGCAGGTATGCGCGAATAAATATAATTATCCCTAATAGTCCCGTTTGAGTTGCCCGATTACATGCTGTCTCTTTTGAGTGGTCGCAAGCTGTTTTTGTGGTTTAGGTTTGGGTGTCTCTTTTGGGGGTGCTTAAAAGGAATAGGGTAGCGTCAACTTTATTTGACGGTGGTAAAATCCACGGAAGGACGCTTGGCAGGAAATCGAAAAGAGATGCCATGCCTAAAAACAAACTAATGGGATCCACAAAGAGAATATATGAAAAAACTAATTGCACTTTCTACGCTTTTGTTTTCTGCCTTTTCGGTTGCTGGAGATAACTCGACCCAGCTCTGCATTGATAACGATATCTGTGTGCCTGCTAAGCAGAAGCAAAATATTGTCGATAACTGTAAATCCCTAATGGAGCTTTCCAAAGAGGAAGTTGCCCTTACGAAGAACCACTTCAATTATGTGGTTCGAAAAATGACCGGGGCAGCAATTAATGGCCAGTGGGTATCCGGGGAGTATTATTCAGTAGACCTCAAGTCTATATCTCTGAGCGATGGCGATGTGGCTCTAATGTGTGTCTACGACTCTAATGACAATCTGGTCCGCATTGGTAAACCAGTGTTTGAAACTGACGGTAACATGAAAATTTACAAGACTGCGCTGGCTACTCTGCAAAAATAACCGCGCAAAATACTAGCCCGTGTCCTCTGAATGATGGCCGGGCGCCCTCATTGACCCAAGCTTCACACTTCCCGCCCTTTCACATTGCTCTGTAGAGTCGCTTAGCCTGCCTCTATTACCTCTTGATATAAAACCTTTTACGAGCTAATGAAGCTTTTTTGTCGAAAGTGTGACTCCGCCTGAGCTGAACGAGTTCATTCGGGAAAGGCTCGATATCTCAGTCAACTCTAACGACTAATTACTCGATGCTATGAAGAGGCAGGAAGACAAAAAAATTATTAGGTATGAAGATAAGTCACATAATAATAAGAAAGATGGTTGAAAATGGCTAACAATGCTAAAAACCAGCTAGAGCTATTTATTGCCGACATTCTCGACGTGGTGCCCTAGGGTAACGTGCTGACAATGGAGCAACCTATATTAACCTATATTCTCCCTACCCAAGCGCCGGGACACACGCAAGTGGGTATGCGGTAACTGGATAGAGGTAACGCCGAGCGCTGACAGCCGCGCGACCATACGCGACAAAGACGTTCTAATGTGTTGCATTGGCCAAGTATGAACCGAGGCCGTGAAGTTTCCCTTCGTGTGCAGATTGTGGCCTTATGACTTTTTCCGGACAACACATAGAGATACTGGAGGCAAATCCTACACAGCTGTACAAGACTGGCACGCCTTCGCGGCACTACCTTTAAAACCAACATCACCGAGCGTCGAGACGAATTCGACCTGATGGATGACACCGAGATCACAGAGCGGGACACTCGCGGGCGTATGATCAATATAATTACTCAAAACTCATTTTTACCTCAGAAAACATCACATCCTTCATCAAGGATTTATAAATTGTGTCCCTTTATTAAAGCGGTAGCGGTTGCCCTAGCAATAAGCTTCCCCTCTTGAAGAAGCTCTCCTTCCAGAAAGCAGACAGTTCCACCTCTAGATACAACTCTGCCAACACCCTCAACTGGCCCCACTTTAGCTGGGCGAACAAATTGAGTCTTTAGCTCTAGTGTCGGAGCAAACTGACCAACATTCAGCGAAAATACAAGTGCAGGACCCATTACGTCGTCGAGCATTGCACATAGAAACCCACCCTGTATTGTTCCCGCAGGGTTTAAGAATGACTCCCTGGCAAAAAATCGGGCTTTCATCTCCATTTTTTCACGTGAATATCTTATTAACTCAAATCCCAGAGTTTTCGCACACTCAGGTACTGTCAGATCTCCTGACTCTACCATTTCGTAGATGTCCATATTTCCTCGCAGAGCTTATCTAATTCATCTAAAGCACACTTCACACCCCCATAAAGACATGTGAAAAAGGCAATAATATTTATAAAATTAATCAGTTACACTGGAATAACTTAAGCCCTCCATCTCAAATCCCCAACTGACAAGAAAGTTTGATTCCGATATAAAAACTCTAAGAATAGAAACGCAAATCCATAAGCGTTGTAAAACTTATCTACCAGCCCAAATTATTGCCCCAACTAAAGCATTACAACCTTCCACTTAACCAAGTAAGATAAGATCGCACTGCGAACTTTAGAATATGCAAATAAGTTAAAAGCAGAAGGTATCAAAAAAAGTTTAGAAACAAGAAGAACACGCCAAAATTTATCATTACCTCTTATTGAGCAGAAGAGTAAAACAAATAAGCTATACGAAACTGATAAGTTAAGCTAAAAACACCACTTAGCAGCTGGTTAACACCAACCATAACACCTAAAACTGACTGGAGGGGAGGTCTTACAGCAGGCTGGCGAGACAATACACAAGCAATCCCTACCAGATTTTTATCTAGCTATTAACCACCTACAATTAATTAAAAATCAAGAAATTAATCTTACTCAAACAACCCCAGCTAAGACTCCTTAACCCGAGCCTTCAATTCACCAGCGGACGCTAAGGCATCCGTATACAAGCGCGCGCCCATTCTGAAATTTGTTTTCTTTAATTTATTTAAAATAGGGGCGACCTCAGTAATAAGCCCACGGCTTTTTGCCATAAGAATAATACCTACCATACCTGCAATTTTGATATTCAGCCTCTCTGCCTCCCGCCTACCCGACCTTTTATCCATAATAAGTAGATTCGCATTTTTCTCCAAAGCCAAGCATATAGCCTCTGTTTCACCTGGATCTAGAGGACTTGAAAAACCAGCGCTTAAAGTGTCAACTCCTTGAGCTCCTTCAACCACAATCCAATTTAAATTCTTAACTTCAGTACAGCCTGGACTGCCATCCCCCAGAGCTGTCAATTCATTATAAACAGCCATGGGTACATACACTCTATTAAAGAGCGATTTCAGTAAATGGATAGCTCCTATTTCAGATAAATATATAATTGCGGTAGTATCACTGACAACAATCTTCCCTGAATCTGCCATTTAGAAGTCCTTTAAATTATCAAGATCCTTTCTTAAGTCTTCCTCATCATAATTAACAAACTGGCCATATTTTTTTAACAACCCATGAAACTCTATCTCTGAAGAACCTAGCATTTTCCCTCCCTGAACACCATTTATCCTCTCCATCTTGTACAAAGACACAGCTAGAATTTCCAACAACTCCTTTTCACTAAGCCCCAAGCATTTGAAAACATCATCATTTATATCCAACCTCATGTAACTCTCCCCAAAATAATCTATTAAACCAAACACCTAAAATTAATAGCGACTAAACCCAAATATAAATTAAACCCTATCTGAATCAGCACTCAACAGACCTTCAGCCAAAGACCAGAATATAACAAGTTGTTAAACTCGCTAAACTTAAAAGCTAATATAAAAACAACTAAATATTTCCTAAAGCTATAAGTGTTCAGCGCAATAAATCAAAAAATAGCTTCTTTCTAAATCTCCATGAGAAACTTAACTTGTAAAAAAGTATATAGAGGTACAGACGCAACTAACTTCAGCACAGAAAAATGCGCCCTATAAGTATCACCATTTCACTGCAGAATCGCACTTACTCAATCGGATGTAACCATTTAACTTTTTACTGAGAAAGAGATACAACTTTATCCTAATCACCCACTTTTCCAAGAAATAGCATTTTAATCTTGGAGGAAACATCGAATTACTGCTTAGAAATACAAGCTCAAAGCTATCCAACAAACTTAAAAAAGTCGATACCCCATAAGTACACCTAAGAACCACATAATCTTTCTGCGGGGATCTCAAAGTGGCCCACAGGATTAGCCGGGTATCCCATAGTAAACCACTTTCCACAAGGCAAAAAAAAGCCCCGCAATTGCGGGGCTTTTTAGATAGGCTTTAAGGCCGGCTTACATCATGCCGCCCATACCGCCCATGCCACCCATACCGCTCATGTCAGGAGCAGCGGGCTTGTCTTCCGGAATTTCTGCAACCATGGCTTCGGTGGTGATCATCAGGCCAGCGATAGAAGCTGCCGCTTGCAGAGCAGAGCGGGTTACTTTAGCTGGGTCCAGGATACCCATTTCCAGCATATCGCCGTACTCACCAGTAGCAGCGTTGTAACCGAAGTTGCCTTCGCCTTGCTTGATCTTGTCAACAACTACGGAAGCTTCGTCACCAGCGTTGGAAACGATTTGACGCAGAGGCATTTCCATAGCGCGCAGGGCTGCTGCGATGCCGTGGTTCTGGTCTTCGTTGTCGCCAGTTACAGAGATAACCTGGGTAGCGCGAACCAGAGCGGTACCACCGCCAGGTACTACGCCTTCCTCTACTGCGGCGCGGGTAGCGTGCAGCGCGTCTTCAACGCGGGCTTTCTTCTCTTTCATTTCCACTTCAGTAGCCGCGCCTACTTTGATTACCGCAACACCGCCAGCCAGCTTGGCTACGCGCTCTTGCAGCTTCTCTTTGTCGTAGTCGGAAGAGGACTCTTCGATCTGTGCACGGATCTGGCTAACGCGAGCTTCGATGTCTTTAACATTGCCAGCGCCGTCAACGATTACAGTGTTTTCTTTGGACAGGGTTACGCGCTTAGCAGTACCCAGGTGCTCCAGAGTGGTACCTTCCAGCTCCAGGCCAACTTCTTCAGAAATCACGGTGCCGCCAGTCAGGATAGCGATGTCCTGCAGCATGGCTTTACGACGGTCGCCGAAACCAGGTGCTTTAACAGCAGCAACTTTAACGATGCCGCGCATGCTGTTAACAACCAGAGTTGCCAGTGCTTCGCCTTCTACGTCTTCAGCGATGATCAGCAGCGGCTTGGAAGCTTTAGCTACTTGCTCCAGCAGGGGCAGCAGGTCGCGGATGTTGGAGATTTTCTTGTCTACCAGCAGGATGAACGGATTGTCCAGCTCGGCAGTCATGTTCTCTTGGTTGGTGATGAAGTAAGGAGACAGGTAGCCGCGGTCGAACTGCATGCCTTCTACTACGTCCAGCTCGTTTTCCAGGCCGGAACCTTCTTCAACAGTGATAACGCCTTCTTTGCCAACTTTTTCCATGGCTTCAGCGATGATGGTACCAACGCTCTCGTCGCTGTTAGCGGAGATAGTACCTACCTGAGCGATAGACTTGGTATCAGCACAAGGAGTGGATAGGCCAGCAATGTGGTCAACAGCTGCGGTTACCGCTTTGTCGATACCGCGCTTCAGGTCCATTGGGTTGAAGCCAGCGGCTACGGATTTCAGGCCTTCAGTTACGATAGCCTGGGCCAGAACGGTAGCGGTGGTGGTGCCGTCACCAGCGGTGTCAGAAGCTTTGGAAGCAACTTCTTTAACCATCTGTGCGCCCATGTTTTCGAACTTGTCGCTCAGCTCGATTTCTTTCGCTACGGAAACACCGTCTTTGGTTACGGTAGGAGCGCCGAAGGACTTGTCCAGAACTACGTTGCGGCCTTTAGGACCCAGGGTAGTTTTTACAGCGTCTGCCAGGATGTTTACGCCTTTCAGCATTTTCTGACGAGCGTCGTCACCAAAAATTACGTCTTTAGCTGCCATGATTCTTATTCCTCAAATTCTTTTTGCGAGTAAAGTTAAAGGCTGGCCTTAGCCTTCCAACACGCCGTAGATGTCACCTTCGCTCATGATGATCAGCTCTTCGCCTTCCACCTTGAGGGTATTGCTGTCGGCATAGCGACCGAAAACAACAGTGTCACCTACCTTCACAGACAGTGCGCGAACGTCGCCATTGTCCAGCTGCTTGCCCTCACCCACGGCTACCACTTCACCTTGGTTCGGCTTTTCTTTGGCAGCGCCTGGCAGCACGATACCGCCAGCTGACATCGCTTCTTCTTCCTTACGGCGTACTACGACGCGGTCGTGTAAAGGACGAATTTTCATGGATAAGTTCTCCATTGAGTCGTTTTAATGGTTTCCAACATGGGCGGCACTGGCCCTTTGGGCCGGTAACCTCACCCCTCTCTGATCCCCAGAGGCGGGGCTTAATTCTCAGTTGAACCCTATCTATGGGCGGGAATAAGGATTTCAACACCATCAGGTGAAAAAACTGCAAAGCAAATTCTCATCACTGACATTTTGTATATTTTTTAACCCAATCAGGACTTGGGGCGCTTATCTTCAACGGAGTGTTGATTCTCTCCGGGGCGCTTCTCATCTTTTGAATACTCCCCCTCGATAATGTCGTCACCACGCTTGTGATTTGGCGACTGGTTAAAATTCTGCGGGGGAACCACCTTGACGTGGCGAAGGATAAAACCGAGCAACAGGTTCCTGAGCCCCGGTATTAGGCAGATAAAGCCGAAGAAATCAGTGATAAAGCCCGGGGTGAGCAACAGCACACCACCTACCGCGAGGAATATCCCTTCAACCATCTCTTTGGCGGGAATATTTCCAGCCTGCATCTTCTCCTGGGCCCGCATCAGGGTAGAGATCCCCTGGCGGCGAAGCAGTGTCACTCCTACCACTGCGGTCAAAATGACCAGGCCGATCGTTGGCAGGGCGCCAATTTCACTCCCTACGGCAATCAACACCCACATTTCGAGTACAGGTAGGGCTATAAATAGAAGTAATAATGGGCGCATTGCGGAAATTCCTAGTTAACCAGCTTCGCTGAGAGCCGGGACGATCACGGTTTTTTCAATATGCTGTAGTAAATGGAGTGGGGAGGCAAATTATTCAAGGGCGCCTTATTCCACCCCACAGTAACTGGAGAGAGGAAGGATTGAATGGCAAGCGAGCAACAGGATGCTATAGAAGTGCCAGCCATCGGACGCAGTCGCCACTTAGTGGACGATATATTGGCGAAAGCGGACATTCAAATTAACGGGGAAAGACCCTGGGACCTGCAACTCCACCGGGAAGCAGCCCTTGATGAGGTCATCGCCCGGCACAGCTTGGGCCTGGGTGAGTCCTATATGCGCGGCGATTGGGATGTCCAAGACCTGGATCAATTCTTCCACCGGTTACTCAGTGCTGAGATTCATCACAGTATCAAGAACTGGCGCTACTTTTGGCGCGCCACACGCAGCTATCTGATGAATCTACAGAGCAAAAACCGCTCGTTTAATGTGGGAGAGCAACACTACGATCTGGGCAACGAATTCTATAGTGCCATGCTCGACAATCGGCTTACGTACAGCTGCGGCTATTGGAAAGAGGCTAAAACCCTCGACCAAGCCCAGGAAGCCAAGCTGGACCTGATTTGCCGCAAGCTGGAATTGAAACCCGGGATGCGCTTGCTGGATATTGGCTGTGGCTGGGGCAGCCTGGTTAGCTATGCCGCGCAAAAGTATCAAGTGGAGTGTGTTGGGATTACGATTTCCCGAGAGCAAAAAGCCTATGTGACAGAGCGCTATGGTGAACTGCCAATTACTGTTCGCCTTCAGGACTATAGAGAACTCAAAGAACCCTTCGACCGCATCGCCAGCGTAGGGATGTTTGAGCATGTCGGCCGCAAGAACTACCGAACATTTATGGAAACAGCAGCGCGCTGTCTGAACAAAGATGGGTTGATGATGCTGCATACGATCGGCAACAACCAGCGCACCGCATCTACGGACTTGTGGACAGAAAAATATATATTCCCAGGTGGTGAGCTACCTTCCGTAGGACAGCTGGGCGACGCGACCGATCGCTTGCTAGTGTGCGAAGACCTGCACAACTTTGGATACTACTACGACAAAACCCTAATGGCCTGGCATGAAAACTTTGAGAAAAACTGGCCGCGCTTTGCCGATCGCTACGGCCAGCGCTTCTACAGGATGTGGCGCTACTATCTACTATCTTACGCCGGTGCATTCCGGGGGCGCACACTTCAGCTATGGCAGCTAATGTATTCGAAGTTCCGCGCCGATGGTGTTACGCGTTTGAGTTAAAGCACTATTTGCTGTAGATCCAGAAACTAATTACAGAATCAAAAAAGGGTGAACTCAGTTCACCCTTTTTATGCTGGGGTAGAGGGAAGCTTACAAGCGCGCTCCGCCATCAATATCCATCACTCGACCGGTGACGTAGTCGTTCTCCAGGATAAACGCTACTGTCGAGGCGATCTCATCCTGCTCACCCAACCTGCGCAGGGGCACTTGTTTTACCAGACTCTCAAGAATCTCAGGGCGCATTTGCGCAACCATATCGGTGCCGATAAAACCCGGGGCAATCCCGGCAACACGCACGCCGTAGCGCGCCAGTTCGCGTGCCCAGGATACCGTCATCGCTGCAACACCCGCTTTACTGGCGGAGTAGTTGGTCTGCCCCATATTGCCCGCACGGGACAAACTGGAGATATTGACCATCACCCCGCCCTTGCCGCTTTCCGCCATAATGCCCGCTGCAGCACGGCCACAAAGGAATACACCGGTAAGGTTCACATCGATCACAGACTGCCACTGTGCCAGAGACATGCGATCTGTCACTTTGCCGTCTTTACACTTGAGCAACATGCCATCGCGCATAATGCCGGCGTTATTAATCAGAACCTGGAGTCCGCCAAAGTCTGCTGCGATTTTCGCAAAACCGGAGTCCACCGCTTCTTCATCGGCAACATTGATCAAGTAACTGCGAGCTTCTGCACCGAGCTTTTCACAAGCTGCAACGCTGTCTTTCAGGCCTTCCTCATTAACATCGATCAGGGCCAGGCGGGCGCCCCGCGCAGCCAGATACTCGGCCATGGCTCGGCCCAACCCCTGGCCCGCACCGGTAATCGCAACAATACTGTCAGCGATTTGCATATTGAACTCCTCGTCGTCGCTCGTTTTTTAGATTTATCGTTTATGACTGCCTTCGAACCTGCCCTATGCAGGCTCGAGGGGGAATTACCATTCGTAACCTACACCAACGGTCACTTTGGTATCTTCTTTTTCACTTTCCAGGGAGGGCGTATTGTCGTACTGCCACTCGTAACCGATCTCCATCAGCACGCCTTCAACCAGCGGTGTGCGCACCCCCAGCTTGGCGTTAGCTTCGTAGTCGTTACTGTGATCAAAGGATTGTAAGGTTTCCTGGTCGAAATAAATTTCCGGCCCAAGGGAAAACTTGTAGCGGTAGTTAAGTGCAATTCGACCGGCGACATAGCGCTCATCCTGGTCTTCACTCAACTCTTCGTCGATAAAACTCTCATGCAGGCTACTCACACCACCTTCGAGGGAAAAAGTGGTTTTACTGGTATCGTAAAACAGATAACCCATACCGAGACCGAGCGTAGTGCCCAGGTCTAAGTTCTGAGCCTCTTCCCTTTCCAACTCACTGTTAGCCGCGGCAAACCACTTCTCAGCAAATATCCAGCGAAGATCATAATTGAGCTGGTATTTTTCCAGGTCACCGTCTTCTTCACTTTCCTGGTTCTGGTAAACCGCCCCCACCAGGTGGTTAAAATCTCCATGGCGGATATCCAAATTAATATTGGCATCGAGGTCTTCACGCTCACGGTTACCGCTCTCAAATACGCCCCCGGCGGTAACATTACCGCTGAATAACACCGGACTGGTGGTAAATGTGCTGTAGGGTTCTGCCCGCTCAATACCGGGGAAGTCGATCAGCCAACCGCGCCCTTCAGCACAGTACACTTCCCAACGCTCCTGGCGGTGGCCAGCCAAGGTACAGGGTTCATCCCTGCCGGCAATTTTGATATCGGTATCGACATCCATCGACACAACTTTGGATTTGTCGACTTTAACTTCACCAAAAGTCTCTGACTTCCAAGTGACCTGATCCTTCTCTACCAGCACCAACTCGCCCTGAATACGATCGCCATTTTCCAGAGTCAGCACACCGGCATGGGCCTGGAAGGGCACAAGAAACAAGAGAGTTCGAGCAAAGAGCTTGGGGAGTCGTGTCGATAAAACCACTAAGAAACCTTGGACTTTTTAGGTGTATGAACGGTGCAAACAGCCTCAACAATCGCACCATGATGCCATAACTAGAATCATGTGGCACGCCGTCACAGCGGAGGCTTTCGCGCCCTGGGGACTGTGACCTTGCGAGCTGGTAAAGTATCCATAAATGGCGAATAAAAATCTCATTTTCAGGAGATTACAAAGTAAAAAATTGCGCCCAGTTGGCGTAATTCGCCGATATTTAGAGCTTTTTATGGAAAAACAGAACTCCCTGGAAAGAATATGCCAAGCCTTGGCGGCGATCCCCAAAGGGCGGGTTGTCACCTACGGGGACTTGGCTGAGATGGCCGGCTACCCACGCGCTGCGAGACTTGCAGGTCAGACCCTGCGTAAATTACCCCGGGGTACCAAGCTACCCTGGCACCGGGTGATCAACGCCCAGGGGCGCATCTCCCTGCCGGAACCCGGCGCCAGCCGCCAGCGTGAAAGACTGGAAAGAGAGGGGGTCATACTGCTGAAAGGGCGAGTGGATATGGGCAAATACCGCTGGAAACCTTAGCCCCAATCGCAGACAGAAAACTACGCTATCTCATCAGCCCCCCAGGGCGCGACCCAAAATAGCAGGATCATTCCAGGCACCGCCAGAACGGCACACAGGAGAAAGAAATGTGTCCACCCCATTCCCTCCACCAAATAGCCGGTGGAGGCATTGGCGAAGGTGCGCGGGAGCGAGGTCAAGGCAGTAAACAAGGCAAATTGAGTCGCGGTGTGCAACTTGCTGGTAGTTCGGGCGATAAATGCAATAAACACCGCTGTCCCCAAGCCCACCCCGAGATACTCAAAGGCAATTACTATCGCCAATAGCCAGAGGCTAGGATTGAAATCTGGTGTGCCCACCAGCTCGCCATTCACTTCAGACAAAATCATAAACCCGAAAATTGAAACCAGCTGTACTACCCCGAAAATCCATAGGCACTTATTAATCCCGATCTTCACAATTAATAAGCCGCCAAAGAAACCGCCAATTACCGCAGGCCACAAACCGGCATTCTTTGCCACTATGCCGATATCCGTATTGGAATATCCCATATCCAGGTAATAGGGCGTCGCCAGTGCCGTAGCCATGCTATCGCCAAGCTTGTACAAAAACATAAAGGCCAGTACGAGCACCGCCTGTTTTACGCCATTGCGATTAAAGAATTCGACGAAGGGTAAAACAATGGCCTCGCGCAAAGATTTAGGACGACCTGCTGGATGGTCTGGCTCAGCCACCATCAAGGTCATAAAGACGGCGATCAACATAAAGGCCGCAGTAATCATAAACACCTGGTCCCAGGCCAGGTGATCCGACAGGATCAAGCTGAGGGATCCCGGAATCAAGCCGGAAATACGATAGGCGTTAGCGTGAAAGGAATTGCCCAGGCCCAACTCCTGGTCCGGCAGAATCTCTCGTCGGAAAGCATCCAGGACTATATCCTGGCTGGCGCTAAAAAAAGCCACGGCAAAGCAAATTGCGGCAATTGACCAGATATCAAACTGGGGACTGAACATCCCCAGGACGCCAATGGAAACAATCAGTAACAGCTGCATTACCAGCATCCAGCCCCGCCGGCGGCCTAGCATCGGGAATGCGTAGCGCTCCATCAATGGAGACCAGATAAATTTCCACGTATAGGGCAATCCGAGCAATGCAAAAATACCGATAGTGGCCAGATCCACGCCTTCGGTACGCAGCCAAGCGGGCACCAACTGTATCAATACAAAAAGAGGCATCCCCGAAGAGAAACCGGTGCCAATACAAATCAGCATACGCCGATTAAACACCGCCTCCCGGATGGTTTCGTGGGCCATAGTTTGTCGCTTTTATTCGCTGAGCATCATCTACCAGTGATACCCGACCCAACAGGCAACAGACACACTATCAAACATAAGGGCGAGTCTATGGAGGGGTGGGGTTCACCTTTACAACCACCATAGACACAAGCCGGGCAGAATGCCCGGCGAAGAGTTTTGATATGACATAGGGATTTAGAAAAGAGCTGAATTCAGGATGTACTCTTAGAGAGGAAATAGCATCCCTGTAAACCTTAGGTAGTGCCCGCTCCCGGCTGCACTTCTTCTCCCGGCCAGTCGCGCTGCTCGCGGCGCCAAAAATAAATGGACAGCGCAATGGCTGGAATTCCCATAAGCGCCGCATAAATAAAGAAGTAGGCGTAGCCCTGAGCATCCACCACTATGCCGGAAAAACCACTGATAAATTTCCCCGGCAAGGTCATCAGGGAGCTGAACAAAGCATATTGAGTGGCGGTATAAGCTTTATTGGCAAGACTGGAGAGAAACGCGATCAGTATCGCATTGGCAATTCCTCCACTGATGTTGTCCGCACTAATTACCAGCGCCAACCAGGCTTTATCGGGACCGATCACAGCGAGCTGGGCAAATAACAGGTTGGTACAGGCGACCATAACCGAACCCAGTATCAGCGGACGCACAACACCGTATCGCACCACTAACAGCCCACCTAGAAAGGAACCGATAATGGTACAGAAGAAGCCAAACAGCTTACTGATTTCAGCGATTTCCGTTTTGGTAAAGCCCAGATCCAAATAGAAAGGATTGGCCATCACCCCCATCGCAATATCACTTAAACGGAAGATGCCGATAAATAACAACAGAATGATTGCAAAGCGGCCATTGCGCTGAAAAAACTCGATAAAGGGGCAGGCCACGGCGCGAATAAACCACTGCTTCATGCGACCATGCTCCCCCTTGCCCAACAGGCGCTGGGCCCACTCGCTTTGCAGCTCATCGGCTTCTTTGTTTACCTTGCTGTGATCGGGCTCGGCAATAATCAGAGTGGTAATCAGGCCCACGCCCATCAACCCGGCCATCGCAAGATAAGCACCGGACCAGCTAAAGATATCCGCAATAAACAGGGCGCCTGCTCCGGCTATCAGCATTGCCACCCGATAGCCAAATACATAATTGGCAGCCATAGCGCCCTGATAGTCGTCATCCATGGCCTCAATTCGATAGGCATCAATCGCCACATCTTGAGAGGCCGAACAGAAAGCGACCCACAGGGCCAGCAGGGCCACGTGCATCAGGGAGAGCTGGGGATTTACACTGGCCATACCTATCAGGCCAATCGCTATCCCGATTTGGGATACCAGCATCCAGCCCCGACGCTTGCCCAATTTGTCCGTGAAAAAAGGCAGACGCAGCTGATCGACAATAGGGGCCCAGAGAACCTTGATCGAAAAGGTAATCCCCACCCAGGCAAAAAACCCGATGGCGGTACGGCTGACACCGTAGTCCCGCAGCCAGGCAGTCAAAGTAGAGAAAACCAGCAGTAATGGGAGGCCGGCGGAAAAGCCGAGGAAAAACATGGTGAGTACACGGGGCTTCAAATAAGCGGCCAGCGCTTGCCCCCATGTCATTTGTTTTTGTAAGTTGGTCAAGCGCGGGCCTCCAGAGCCTCAGCCGCTGCAACAGGTGTTCCTGCACAGCGGAGTATTAAATTAGTTTATTTACTCAGTGGCCCCACAAAACTTCCAGCTCCGCTTCGGCCAACTTATTGGCATTGATATTGAAGCCAACTTTAGCAGGAGAAGTGTTTTCATCCAGCGGCAGGGATTCCACTTTCAAGGCATAGACACGAAAACGATATCGATGATCCCCGTGCCCCTTGGGCGGGCAGGCACCACCGTAACCGGAATTACCATAATCATTGCGCCCCTGCACTGCTTCTGGAATCAGGCCGTTTTTCAGGTCACCGGCCCCTTCCGGAAGATTGGTAGTATCCACTGGGATATTAAATACCACCCAGTGCCACCAACCGCTGCCGGTAGGCGCGTCGGGATCGTAAGCGGTAATAGCAAAACTCTTTGTGCCCTCCGGCGCCCCACTCCAGCTCAATTGGGGAGACAGATTCTCACCGCCGCAGCTGCCATAAACATGAGCCATGGGCATTTTCTTTCCAGCTTGCAGGGAGCTGGATGACAGTGTCAGCTTCTCTGCAATCGCGTTGGTTCCAGTCAGCGACAGCGCAGCAGCACAAAGCAGCCCGGCCAAACCCCGGCCGCCCTTTTTCAATAAATGGCTCATATCCCAGTTCCCCTTTTAGTTTTCTTCACTGGACAGCAGTGGGCCCACTTTGTCCAGATCCATATTTCCGCCGGTCAGAACAACCACGACATTCTTATTGCGAAAGCGCGCGCTGTGCTCAATGATCGCAGCGAGACCCACCGCAGCCGACGGTTCTACCAGCTGTTTGGTTCGCGTCCACAATAGCCGCATCGCATTGACGATACCAGCTTCGCTGACTGTCACAATATCCCGCACCGTGCGCTCAATAACGGCGTAATTTTTGCCGCCCAATGTTGTGCGCAGACCATCGGCGATCGTATCGGGTTGTTGTGTGGTGATATGAACGCCACCGCGCAGTGAACGCTGGGCATCATCCGCTCCGGCGGGTTCCGCACCAATTACCAGGATATCGGGGGCAAGCGCAGCCATAGCCAATCCCACGCCGGACAAAAGTCCACCGCCTCCCACTGGCGCCACAATAACGTCTGGAGCAAAGCCCTGTTCGCGGCTCTGCTTGAGCACCTCCATGGCTACGGTGCCCTGCCCAGCAATAATGCGCTTATCGTCATAGGGCGGGACTTCGTGCGCACCGGTTTCCTCAAGTACCTTTGCCAAAGTGGATTCGCGATCAGCCAGGCTGGGGCCCGAAGTCACCACTTTGGCACCGTACCCCTCAACCGCCATGCGTTTTGTCTTGGGAGCCGTTTCGGGCATCACCACCGTGCAGGCCAATCCCCGCTGGGCTGCTGCCCAGGCGAGCGCCGCACCGTGATTACCGGACGAATGGGTGGCAACTTCCTCGACCCCGTCCGGGAGCAGCGAAAGCGCATTAGCCGCGCCCCGCGCTTTAAAGGCACCCACTTTCTGCAAGTGCTCACACTTAAACCACAAATTGGCGCCCGTCAGCTCGTTCAGCTGCCGAGAGCTGAGCAGAGGGGTCTCGTGTACCATGCCTGCAATATTTTGTGCGGCACTAAATACATCCTCACTGGCAGGTATCTCGTTGCGATCCAGGGGCATAACACTGTGTATCCTTTTCGACTACATGGGAATAATCCAGCTTATCCACCGCCGATAACATCCAGTGTTCTACGGAGCAGGCACAGTGGAAAACCGTGCCTGTCGATAAGGAATTATTTGCTGAGCATACGCAGGAATTTCATTTTCCTGTCGTTGAAGGGTGCATATCGTATATCGATATCGAGGATATTTCTGCGCCGCATTACGGCCTTGTAATGACTGAAAGTGCGGAAGCCATGCTCTCCATGGTAGGACCCCATACCGCTGGCACCGACGCCTCCAAAAGGCAGGTCCTGGGCCAGCATAAACATCATGCAGTCATTCACGCAGGCGTTGCCGGAGCTGCAACGGGATAGAATCCGATCCGCCAATGCTTCATCCTGGGTAAATACATACAAGGCCAGGGGCTTCTCTCGCTCATTGACAAACTCCTCCGCTTTGGAGAAATCATCCAGTTCAATAATGGGGAGTATCGGGCCAAAGATCTCCTCCTGCATAACTCCCGCAGAGAGATTGACGTTGCGCATTATGGTGGGCGCCATATAGCAGTCGTCCACATCGACTTCACCGCCAAATACCACCTCTCCATCCCCCAGGTAATCCGACAGGCGAAGGGTGTGCTGGCTGTTAATAATGCGCCCATAGTCGGCAGATTCTCGCGGATGCTCCCCATACATTTCCCAGAGCACCCGCTGCAACATGGGGGTGAGCCGATCGGCTGTACGCCGACTACAGAGAACATAATCCGGGGCGATACAAGTCTGCCCCGCATTGGTAAATTTACCCCAGGCAATTCGCCGTGCAGCCACTTCCAAGTTGGTATCATCGGCAACAATACAAGGGCTCTTTCCGCCGAGTTCCAGGGTTACCGGAGTCAGGTATTTAGCCGCCGCACTCATTATGATTTTGCCGACCCGGCCACCGCCGGTGTACATAATATGGTCCCAACGCTGCTCCAGCAGCGCCGTGGTTTCTGCCACACCTCCTTCGACACACGCAAAGGCATCGTTGTCGAGATAACGCGGTAACAATTCTGCGATTAACCGGGAGGTTGCTGGCGATAACTCAGAGGGCTTTACCACCGCACAATTGCCAGCGGCAATCGCCGGTACCAGCGGCGATAACAATAATTGCAGCGGATAATTCCAGGCACCGATAATCAGCACAACACCCAACGGCTCCGGTTGCACATAGCTCTTGGCCGGCTGGGTCATCATCGGCGATTGGACCTTGCGCGGGCGCACCCACTTCTTCAGGGACTTCAGGGTGTGATCGATATCGTTGTAGAGAAATGAAATTTCAGTGAGGTAGCTTTCCTGGGGAGCTTTGCGCAAATCATCGCGAAGGGCTTGGACAAAATGTGCCTCGTTCTCGGAGATCATCTTGCGCAGCTGAGACAGTTGCTTGCGCCGCCAACTCAATTCAGTGGTGCTGCCGCTGCGAAAATAGGTTCGCAAGCCCGTCACTAATGTGGCTGCGTTCCAATCGTTTGCCCTAGCCAGATCTGACAACATTTGCGGTTCCAATACCGAAACTTCCAAACCCTACTTCCTCCAATGAGTATAAGCCGTCGCAGGCAATGACTAGCTTCGCTTTATTGATATGGCAAAGCACCGAAGTCCGGCCGCTGGGGCGCGCAATTTCGTAGGAAGGGGGGGATAAGTCAAGATAGGAAGGAAAGAAAATTTTGAAAATGGCGACAAATTCAACAATCGCCCCAGAAGACAAAAGTAGCTCTGGGGCGGTGGTACAGGCATTACGGAGTTATTCAGAGGCTCCTTAAATAAACAGAACCAGAAGGGCCAAACCAGTGATCCACAGAAGCAAGGTTCTGGATAGCAGCGCTTGAAGCCCCTCAATCTCCGCACCACTTTGGCGCTGCATCTGAGACAGATCGGAACCACCACTGCACTCACTGGCGTCAATACCGCCGAGAGCTCCTTCCAGGTAAGCCTCGAGAACCTGATCGGTATGGCTCTCACGACACATCAACACCCGGCGCCAGGCGCGGTAACAACCGGCAAAGTTACCCACAATGGCAAAGCTCAGCCCCATCACACGGACCGGCAGCCATTCCAGCAACCACAACCAACGCGCCGCCGTCGCCTCATCGGAGGAGCCCCGAGTATTTTCTGCGTATAAAGCACTCAAGCGGAAGAGTACTGCCCCGGGAATACCCAGCAAAATAAACCAGAACAGCACAGCGAAGAGTCTCTCAAAGGCGCAGTAGGCAGCGCCGCGAAATACCTGTTCATGCAGACAAGTGTCATCGGAGGGCGCTTCGTGTAACTCGCGCAAAATGGGCGCCGCCGCTTTGGTGGCACCTTCCAGGTCTCCGCTATACCAGTGGCGCAGGTAATTTGCGACGATATCGTTGAAGTTGCCGCGACCGAGACAATAGAGCAGCAGTGGCACCCCCAACAGCAAGTAGCCCAGACCACCCGCAGCGCCCTCTGCCAGCGTCATCACAATTGCAGAGATCAATACTGGAACCAGGATAGTGACACCAAGCAGCAGGCCGCTATTGCCATTAATGCTGGGCAACGCCTGTAAGTACTGACTCCAGCGACTGAACCAACCATCGCGATGTAACGGAGCCCCTGAGCCCCAGATTTGCACCAGGGCAACGGTGATCAGAACAATTAACAGAGTCATAAATAATCCGAGACTGTTTCAGTTATCAAAATCGTGCTGCGGCTCCTGTTACAGAAACCCTTCCCACTTTTAAGGTCCGCTACTGGGTATCAGACGATTTCTTTCAGCTTGTTGAGGTAGCGCTCCCAGTCAAACCCCGGACCCGGGTCCAATTTCCTTCCGGGAGCAATATCCGAATGACTGGCAATTCTATCGATATCGATAGCGGGATAAGCTTGCATAATCGCAGCACTCACCTCGGCAAGTGCGTGATATTGGGAGTCGGTGTAAATATCGGTATCCAAACCTTCCAGCTCAATACCAATGGAAAAATCATTGCAATTAGTGCGACCTTTAAACTCGGACTTGCCCGCGTGCCAGGCACGCCGATCAAGGGGCACGTATTGAGTTACCAGGCCATCGCGGTCGATCAAAATATGCGCAGACACCTGTAACGCAGCAATATCGGCAAAATAGGGGTGCGCATCGATATCCAACTGCCCCAGGAAAAAGGCATCGATGTAGGGGCCGCCATACTGTCCGGGCGGCAAGCTGATACTGTGAATCACCAATAGATCCACCGCACAGTCTTCCGGGCGGCTATTGCAATGAGGACTCGGAACCCGGCGCGCGCCCGCCAACCAGCCAGACTCCACTTGATATTTCAATCTGCGATCTCCGCTGCAACCTATTGATAGCCCCGGTATCGCCCGGGGCTTCAGCAGTTACCATTCTATGGAAGCGTTGATCGATATGCCAATCTGATCGGAGCAGTATCGCGACATAACTTGCGGAAAACCACTGGCCACTGAGTATCCCTGCTAAATACTCAACGTCCGCTCGTTAAATTCCTGAAAATTAGCGCTGCTCACTGCGCTTCTTGCGCACATTGCCAATTACGGACTGCAGCGCCCGCTCAAACAACATGCCGTCATCCAGCGGCAGCAGTTGTGCCGAACGCAGCGCATGGGCCAGCTCTAGTCGGGCGAATTCAGCGACTTTGGCGCCATTGCGATTAACGAAGATAAATTGGTCGATATCGCGAATTACCGCCGCCAGACGACAACGGAACTGCTCGTCCTCAGAGCGCTTCAGCTCGAACCAACTGCCCTGTGCCAGGCGGAAGGTCATCTGCCAGTGGGGATCATCTTCATCAAGGGGGGCCAGTCCATCCTGCTCCGGTGCAGCCACCTCTGCGTCGGCAACTGCCTGCTCAAGCTCTTCCATCTGCGGCACCGCCACTTCCTGGGGTTCGGCTTGGACAGCTTCAACAGTAACTTCAGCTGGTTCATCTGGAAGTTGATCTTCGGCAGTGTCTGAAATCACTTCCTGGGTAACTACGGCTTCTGCAATAACCGCTTCAGTCACTGCAACTTCATCAACCGTAGCTTCAGTAACATCAGCGGACCCAGCATCAGCAGCAGTTTCCTGCTCCACAACAGGGACAACAGGCGCAGGCTCAGCAGATTTCGCTGCGCGCACTTCGCGGGCAACCTGCTCTGCCACTTCACGTTCACGCTGCTCCGCCAATTGCTGGGCCAGGGCAAAGCGCTCGCGATAAACTTCTTTGAGGCCGGTGAAAAGGGTACGCGCTTCGAAAGCGTTATAAGAAAGCGCCTCAATTCCCTCGCGCAATCTCTCCTGCAAAACAGGCAGTAAGCTCAATAACTGTTTGCGGGAATCCGGCATTGGCGCCTGCACACTCCACACGAGATCTCTCGCTGTGCGCACGTCGCGGTTCCAGGCGTCGCTCTCTGTCCCCTCTTTGACACAGGTCAGGAACAGCACGTTGTTCCAAACTTTGTTCAACCAATCCTGTACCACCTGTGGCAGATCTCGCTCTGCAACCAAGGCATCCATTACTGCGGCAACCCGTGCGCGAGCGGCTTGGGTTTTAGCCCGACCATCCGCCTCATCCACAACGCGGCGCTCCAACATCTCGGCGCGCTTGCGCTCGCGGACGATAAATTCGCGTAGGGATTCCAGCAAAACGGCAAAGATGTTGATGTCCCGATCAAACTCATTAAGCACGCGCTCAACAATTTCGGATATCTCTTTGTACAGGGGATCGGATTCGTAGTTATCCCCGGCCTGCCATCCGGTAGCGGCATCGGCCAACTCGTTCAGCAATTTGCGCGCAGGGTGGCCGCCTTTACTGAAAAATGACTTGTCTGCAATGGCTACTTTCAACAGCGGCAGTTGCAGGCGGCCCAGAAGTGATTTGATTTGGGTGGCAAGGCTGCGGTCCTCCAGGATAAAGGAAAACAACATCTCTACCAGCTTGATCACATCGCTATCGACTTTTGCCAGCGAAGCGGCCTGATTGGAATCCACCAAGCGCTGCTGTAGCAATTCGCCCACATTCAAAAGCTGTACCGCACTTCCACCTTGATAGTGGCTGCCACTTTGCAGTGCACCCAAGTGGGAAAGCAGATCCCCTGCAGGCATTGGAGTAACACCGGTTGCAGCGGACACTAACCCAGGGGGAAAGTGTCCCGTAGTTGCTACGCCACCTTGCGTCGAGGGGTTGCCGGCCACCACGCCACTAGCCCCCCCAGTGGGTGCACTGGGAACACTGGGGGAATTGGAGGTACTGTTGTAAGCGGGCGCCTGCCTGGCTGCACGCTGCTGCTCCTGTAGCGATGGCAGCACGCCCTGCTCTATGAGCAGTTGATTACAGAATTCATAGAAGTCGCGCAGCTGCAACATGACCATCTGCTCGAACTTCTTCAGTAGAGTAAGGCGGGCACGAATATGGAGATTCAGTTCTTGAATCGAGTCTACAAAGGCATCACAAATGACATCAGGGCCCAAGGGGTTGTTCTTGTCATAGACCTTGACCGCATAGAGCGTATCGAGTCTCATACACAATGCAGTGAGGGGCTCGGCAAAATCGCGCTTAGCCGTGGCCACCATGGTATCAGCAGCGACCAACTGCTCTAGGTCATCATTGTGAACTAGCGATAAATTATCGGAAGCGAAATTGCTTTCAGTCTTTTCTTCCTGGTGAACTTGGAAAGCGCGGGAGACATTCTGGATAAATTGCTCAGCAATATTGCGGCGCTCAACTCGCAACAAGCGCAGCGCCTGGAAAAGCCCATCCTGCTCCTCCTGACCGTGGGCTCGCTCAGCCATGGCAAACAGGGAATCATCCACTTTGCCAAACAGCGCTTTTATTCGCTCCAGTAACTGATCCGTCGCTTTGTCCTTCAGCATTGTTACTGCGGCGGGCAGAACAGCGGGCTTACCTGATGCAGAAATATTGCGCGCTCCACTTTTCTCTGAGAGGGAAACTACCTTGCTGGATTCACTCATTTCCAAGAGGTCCTTCGAATACCGTCCGACTTAAAACGCTGTGGCCAATAGCAAAATTGGTGAGTGGAAAAGTGGTTTTCCAAGCGAAAACGGGAACTTGCTCCCCCGTTAATCGAATCTCCAAACCGCCGATCTCCGGGCGCGATCATCTGTGAAAAATCTGCCGAAGCTCTTGATTTCACTCAAGTTTTGATCGCGAAAGAGCAACGATTCCCAGCCCTGTCCGAGGACAGTTCAGATTGCGATCAAACCTAGCTCTTCGGCATTCTACTAGCGTTACGGGGCTGTTTTACACAGTTCCGCGACATATTTGAGACACCTATCACAGCTATTCGTAGAGCCAACTGCTACTTGCCAGTGACTGAGTTGAGCAGTCAAAACCCCGAGTGTTTTGGTAAACTGCGCCGGCGTTAATTTCGAGGTTTCCCAATGCGACCACAAGACACGGCTATTCCCAATATCACTGCCGACCTGCAACGCTCAGTTCAGGTGGCCCTGGAAGAAGATATTGGTAGTGGCGATATCACCGCCCAGCTGATCCCAGAGGACCGCAATGCGCGGGCCCGGGTAATCACCCGCGAAGATTGCACTCTGAGTGGTCGCGCCTGGGTAGAGGCTGTATTCCACGCCCTGGACCCGGAGCTCGTCCTCACCTGGCACTTCGAGGACGGCGACCGCATCAGCGCCAATGCCGTTATTTTTGAGCTGGAAGGCAATGCCCGCGCCATCCTCACCGGCGAGCGCGCCGCACTGAATTTCCTGCAAACCTTATCCGGCACTGCCACAACCGCTGCGGAGTTCGCCGCGCGAGCTGAAGGCACTGAGGTGAAGATTCTCGACACCCGCAAGACCATTCCCGGTCTGCGCAGCGCACAGAAGTACGCCGTACTTTGCGGTGGCTGCCACAATCACCGCATCGGTCTTTACGACGCCTTTCTGATCAAAGAGAACCATATCTTCGCCGCCGGAGGCATTGAACACGCCGTCGCCCAAGCGCGAGTGATCAAGCCGGAAGCCTTGATTGAAGTCGAAGTGGAAAATATTGAAGAGCTGGAGCAGGCGCTCGCCGTCGGTGTGGACGTGATTATGCTCGACGAATTCAATGATGAAGACACTAGAACGGCCCTGAAACTGGCCAAAGGCAAAGCCAAAATTGAGCTTTCCGGCAGTGTCGACCGGGATCGCATCGCCCAGTTAGCCGAACTGGAAGTGGACTATATCTCTTCTGGTAGCCTGACCAAGCACCTGCGCGCTATCGACCTATCCCTGCGAATCGATCTCTAGCGCCCACAGGACCCATCATCACTGCGCTTAGTGATGGTGATGATGGTGTCCCTGCTCTTCCGTGTCTTCTGCGGGAGCTTCCATCCCGCTCATCTGCCCGTGGTTGGCGTGGTCTCCGTGTCCACCGTGGCCCATAGCCCCCCAAATGGTCCAGATACCAAACAGCAAAATCGCTGCGGCGAAACCATAGCGAACCCCCGGCTTTTGCACTATGCCACGCACCTGTGCCGCCGCAGCACCAGTAGCCAGCATGGCGGGCACGGTGCCCAAACCAAAAGCAAACATCGCCAGGGCAGACCGCTCAGCACTGCCCTGGGCCAGGGCGAAAGTCAGCGCGCTATAAACCAAACCACAGGGCAACCAGCCCCACAGGGAGCCCAGTGCCAATGCCTGCCCCGCAGAGCGAACCGGTAATAATTTGGCCGATAGTGGCTGCACATAGCGCCAAAGGTAGCGGCCCCCTTTTTCAATCCAAGCCAATCCCTGCCAGATACCGCCGATGTACAGCGCCATCAGGATCAACATGATCCCTGCAGCAAATCGCAGCGGAGTTAGTGCCGGCAGTATCGCCGCACCGAGGGCACCGGCGAGCGCTCCCATCAGCGCATAGCTACCCAGGCGACCCAATTGGTAAGAGCCCAGCTGCACCCAAGCAGTCTTTTTCCCCGGTACCGCCATACCCAGCGCTCCGGAGATTCCCCCACACATACCGATGCAGTGACTGCTACCCAAAAAACCGATAGCTAGTGCCGCCGCTAAAAAACCCCAGTCCCCCACTTACTTCTCCTGCTTCCTTTCCGCGTCAGATATGTCCTGCTGAACATCATCGTCATCAAACAAAATGCGACGACCTTCCGTTTCCAGGTCATCGTACTGTCCGTTATTCACGGCCCAGAAAAAGAGCTTCACCGCAAAGCCAACCAAAATCACCGCAATGGGAATCAGGAAATACAGACTTTCCATCAGTTACACCTCCTCTCTTTCTGTGAGCACGGGATTAAGCCGCGGCGCTCACAGGGTTTTCGTCGACTTCCTGTCCACGGGACAGACGCAACGCATTTAGCACTACGATCAGAGAACTCAGGGACATACCGATTGCCGCAGCCCAGGGCGGCACCAGACCGCAAAATGCCAGTGGCAGGGCAATCACGTTGTAGCCCAGAGCCCATGCCAGATTTTGCCGCACAATTCGGCGGCACTTGTGCGCCAGCTCTATAGCTTTGGGCAGCACTTCGAGATCTCCGTTCAGCAAAATGGCATCGGCGCGGGACTGGGCCAGATCTGCCGCAGACATCATCGCCACAGAGGCATCGGCACCAGAGAGGACTGGCACATCATTGATGCCATCCCCCACCATTAACACCTTCTCACCATCGCTTTGCAGCTGCTTCATATGGCTGAGCTTGTCCTCTGGCGAGGCTCCGGCGCGGTAGTTGCTGATACCCGCTCGCCCCGCCAGTCGCTCAACTTCCGCAGACTGGTCACCACTGAGCAGTTCCACTGAAAGACCTTGCTCAGTCAAACCCTCAACAGCGGTGGTTGCCGAATCCCGTAACTTATCCCCCAACGCGATCCAGGCAATAGGGCCCAGTGAGTCGCCGAGCAGCAACCACTGCCCCTCCCCTTCGGGCGTGGAAACATCCTCACTGGAAACAAAGCTTGCCTTACCCAGCCGGTAGCTGTCCCCCTCAATCCGCCCTTCCAGGCCGGCTCCGGTATGGACTTTCAGGTCACTGGCGATGAGATTGCCACGCCAGGCGCGGAAGGCCCTGGCCAGGGGGTGATTGGTCTGGGATTCCAGGGCAGCGGCAACGTCCTTAACCCGCTGCTCAGTCCAGTTGGCCCGCAGCAAATCAATATGCAGGATTCTCGGTTCACCGCGTGTCAGGGTACCGGTCTTGTCGAACAGCACCCGGCCGATACGCGGCAGCGTTTCCAGTAGGCTGCCTCCAGCCACAAGAAGCCCCAACTGCTGTAAACGCAGGGTGGCGGAGGCCAGGGCAGCAGGGGTTGCCAGCGACAGTGCGCAGGGGCAAGTCACCACCAGCACAGACAGGGATACCCAAAAAGCGCGACTGGGATCGATTTGCCACCAGACAACAAACGCCGCTAGTGCCGCGAATAAAACGACACCGACAAAAATACCCGCAACCCGGTCTGCCAGGGCCACTTGGTTGGGTTTATCTAATTGCGCCCGCTCTACCAGGCGCTCAATAGCGGACAGGCGAGTCGACTGCCCCGCTGCCGTAATTCGAATAGTCAGGGTGGAATCGCCGTTGACACTACCAGCATAAACCGGACTGCCTGCAGACTTCTGTTGCAGTGCCGATTCACCGCTGAGCAGGGATTCATCCACACCACTTACGCCCTCCAGCACCTCCCCATCGGCGGGGATAGTGTCTCCTGGACGCAATAAGACTTTATCCCCAGTGGCCAATGCGGCCACTGGTACATGGACAATATCGTCCCCTTGGTATTTGGCCGCCGTCATCGGCAGCAACTGAGCCAGACCACCGCTGGCTAAGCCCGCCCGATGGCGGGCGCGCATTTCCACCGTCCGCCCCAACAACAGGAAGAAGGTGAACATGGAGATAGATTCGAAGTACACCTCACCGGTGCCGAATACCGTGGCGTAAAAGCTGGCGACATAGGCCATACCAATCGCCAGGGATACCGGTACATCCATACTCAGGTGGCGAGCGCGCAGGCTGCGCAAAGCGGCACTGAAAAATGGGCGCGCGGCGTAGAAAACTACTGGCGTTGCCACCAGCAGAGAAACCCAGCGGAAGTAGCGCTCAAACTCGCCGACGCCCTCTTCCGCTGCAGCACCAAAATACAGGGCGATGGCAAACATCATCACCTGCATGGTGCCGAGTCCGGCGACACCCAGGCGGCGCAGGGCGGCGCGGTGCTCGCTCTGGATCACGCTTTCCTGGTTGGCCGCAGTGGCCGGGGCCGGCCGGTAGCCAATCCGTTCCAGTTCGCCAAACAGCTCACTGGGTTTGATCTTGTCGGGATTAAAACCGATCTGGGCACGCTGGGTACTGGCGTTGACAGAGACCTTCTCAATCCCGTCCAACTGCCCCAGGTGCTTTTCTATCAACCACACACAGGCCGCACAGGTAATACCGCTAATCAACAGCGAGGCAATCTTGTTGCCGTTATCCCAATCGTGGACAAACTGCTGCTGCACTTCCGGCAAATCGTATGCCGCCCAGCGGTCCTGGGGTTGAGCTTCCTCCGGCCTGTCGCTCTCCTTCTCCCGGAAGCGATAAAAGCCATCCAGACCACCGGAAACGATAGCGCTGGCTACCGCCTCACAACCTGGACAACACATATCCCGGGCGGCCCCGTCGATAACCACCGAGTGGTTGCTGCCGGGAGGGACTGGGAGTCCGCAGTGATAACAGGAGGAGGAAGACGAAGTCATTGAGTTACTGCGTTCAGTGGCGCGGCATTGCCGAGATCGAAGTTGATTTCACCTTTCAGGCGCCAGTTGGCGTCCTGATACGCATCGGGATCGAGCTCCGGCATCAAGCGCAGATACCAGCGATTCCCAACGCCTTCAGGCAAGGTGCCCTGGTAGCGGCCCACGGAGAGCTGGGAGAGCTCGATATGCTTGTCGAGGTCAGACTCCACCGGGTGGCTCAATGTGAGCAGTAGGGCCTTGGGGTAGTCGAGGTCGCCATTCAGCTCCACGACAACCGATTTTTCAGACGGCTGAAACTGGACCAAAGCGGCCAGACCCAGCTCTTTCGCGCGCAAGTCCTGCTCGGCGCTGAAGTGATACATGCGGCTGTCTTTGTAGTAAGTATCACTGACTTTATCGTCAGCGAAGCGCACCGCTATCGAGACTGTAATTGTGGAGACAACCACCACTGTAATCAGTGGGGCCAGTACCATCCACGCCCAAGGTTCCCGGTACCAGGGTTTTGGGGTTGATTCATTCATCGCGTTACCAAAAAGTTACCGTTTGTGCACAAAAGTCGAGCCCGCCTGGGCGGGCCCGTACTTTGCAACGGGATTGGCGTCCCGTCTACTGCTTTGGACCAATAAACACCGTTCGGTGCTTATCAACCAGCTCAGGATTGTCGACTGCTTGGACAACAATCTCGATATCGTGCTTGGTATCTTTCAGCTGGTCTCTGGGAACGCTTACCCGAATGGGGACGGAGAACATCTCTCCAGGCACCAGGTAAATCGTCTTCGGCTTGCGAATGGAGTAATCGTATTCAGGCTTACCTTCCACCTTGATGGTGAATTCGTGGGGAGCCTGATCCATATTGTTGATTTTTACCGTGTAGACGTTTTGCACCTGTCCCTGGGACTCACGGAACATACGAGCACCGCGGTCGCGAGTGATTTCTGCCTCGATTGGGCTTCGAGTCATCACTTGCTGTGCAAACAGGCCGGTCATCGCAACCAGTATCAACGCGTAGCCAAATAGGCGCGGGCGCAGGAAGCGGGTCTTTCCACCCTGCAATTCGTCCTCAGAGGTGAAGCGAATCAAGCCCTGCTCATAGCCCATCTTGTCCATCACGCTGTTACACGCATCGACACAGAGGCCACAGTTGATACATTCGTACTGCATGCCGTCGCGGATATCGATATCCACCGGACACACCTGAACACACCAGTAGCAGTCGATACAGTCGCCCATACCTTCCGCCTTGTAATCCACGTTCTTCTTGCGCGGACCACGGGTCTCACCCCGCTTGGCATCGTAGTAAACCGCCAGCGTATCCTCGTCGTACATCACCGACTGGAAACGGGCATAGGGGCACATGTATTTACACACCTGCTCACGCAGGAAGCCGGCGTTCATATAGGTGGCAAAAGTGAAGAAAGCGACCCAGAAAACACCCTGCGGGTGCGCGTTAAACGTCGCCAGATCCACGACCAGCTCGCGCACACCGTAGAAATAACCCACAAAAGCCAGTGCAGTTGCCAGCGAGATCAACAGCCAGATGGTATGTGTGCCACCCTTGCGCAGAACCTTTTCCAGGTTCCAGGGGGCCTTGTCGAGCTTCATTCGCTTGTTGCGATCGCCTTCACAAACCCTTTCTGCCCAGATAAACATCATGGTCCAGACGGTCTGCGGACAGGTGAAGCCACACCACACCCTGCCCAGCAAAGTGGTGACCGCAAACAGCGCGAAGGCGGCAATGATCAGCAGCCAACCTAAAAGGAAGCCGTCCTGGGGGCCGAAAGTAGTCCAGAAAATATGGAATTGGCGGGTGGGGAGATCAAAGAAGACCGACTGGCGCCCGTCGATATTGATCCAGGGTAGAAAGAAGAAAGCCAGCAGCAAAGGCAGGCCAGTATATTTGCGAACACGGGTGAAAACACCCTTGATATGTCGGATGTAGACTTTGTCTTCCGACTCATACAGCATGCGATAGCGAACTTCGCCATCACCTTCCTGTTCCTCACGGGTTGGAATTAAATCACTCACACAAACCTCACTCTCGCACGGGCACATCTTGTACGTGGGCCAGGTAGCCCCTTATTTTGAGGCTTTTTTCTCCGTCCCTGCGGCGCCCGGAGTCCCTTGATAAAACAAGGCCCAGCAAATGCCGGGCCTCAATAGTTAATTACTGCTTTTCTTCTTCCTGCTGCGACAGGCTGTAGACATAGGCCGCTACGAGGCGGATTTTGTCTTCACGCAGTTTATCTTTTTGCGCGGGCATCATATTTGTACGACCACCGCGAATAGTGTGTTGGATCTGTTCGCGATTGCTACCGTACAGCCAGATGTCGTCGGTCAGGTTCGGCGCACCCAGCATTTGGTTGCCTTTGGCATCCATACCGTGACAAGCCATACACACGGTGTTGAATACCTTCTGACCTTCGGCGGCCATGGCGGTGTCATGCTCCAGGCCGTTCAGGGAGAGAACATACTCTGTCGCATTTCTAACACCTTCTTCACCGATCACCGGACCCTGAGGAGGCATCATGCCCTGACGACCGTTGTACAGGGTTTCCAGGATTTTCTCCGGAGTGCCGCCGTACAGCCAGGCGTTATCAGTCAGGTTCGGGAAGCCGAAGTTACCACCGGCATCTGCACCGTGACATACCGCACAGTTGTTAGCGAAGATCCGGGAACCCATCTTGAGAGCTTCAGGGCTCTGAGCAATCTGCTCGATCGGCATATTTTCGTACTTACCGAAGGTCTCGTGGAATCTCTCCTGAGCCTTAGCCTGGGAAGCTTCCAATGCACCGACAGAAGTCCAGTTGCCGACACCTTTGAAGTTACCCAGACCCGGGTAAACCACCAGATATCCCGCAGAGAACACCAGGGTGGCGACGAACAACATGAACCACCACTTGGGCAGCGGGTTGTCGTATTCCTCGATGCCATCGTAAACGTGGCCCGTGGTTTTGTTTTCCGGTTCAGCCTGGTCATCCACTGCCACCTTTCGGTTGGCGAACAGCACCCAGGTAATCAACGCCAGATTGGCGAGGGTGAGCACAATTACCCACACACTCCAGAATGTACTCATTACTTATCCTGCCCCTGTTTTCGATTGGCTCCGGGTTTATCCCCGGAATTGGATTCGTCCTGCTGAGCGGCCGACTTGTCCTTGTCGGCTTGTCGCTCTTCATCGGCAAATGGCAAATTGGCATCTTCTTCGAAGCGCTTCTTGCGCTTCGGAGAGAAGGCCCACCAGCAGATAGCCAGAAAAGCCACAGAGCCCAGAACCAGACCGATTTCCCGCAAAGTTTCAATAGTCACGAGTTTCCTTCCTCGCTATTAGCGTTTTTGGGTAACCAGGGTACCCAGCTGTTGCAAGTAAGCGACCAGCGCGTCAATTTCCTTGACCTTGCCACCTTTGAAAGGCTCAGCGGCGTTGGCGATGTCGTCATCGGTGTAGGGCACACCGACGAAGCGCAGCGCTTCCATCTTACGTGCGGTGTATTCGCCAGTTACCACATTGTCGAACAACCAGGGGTAAGCAGGCATGATTGACTCAGGCACAACGCTACGCGGGTTGTACAAGTGCGCGCGCTGCCATTCATCAGAGTAGCGTCCACCTACGCGCGCCAGGTCTGGACCGGTACGCTTGGAGCCCCACAGGAAGGGGTGCTCGTAAATGGATTCCTGAGCCATGGAGTAGTGGCCGTAACGCTCAACTTCCGCACGCAGAGGACGAATCATCTGAGTGTGGCAAACGTGGCAGCCTTCGCGAATGTAGATATCGCGACCTTCCAGCTCCATTGCTGTCAGCGGCTTCTGCCCCGGCAGCGGCGTGTAGTTATCCTTGGTAAAGAACTGCGGAACGATCTCAACCAGGGCGCCGAAACTGATGGCGATAATGGTGAAAAAGATCATCCAGCCGATGTTTTTTTCTACGAGGTCATGATTCTTCACGATCTAAACTCCTATGCCGCAGGCACTGCTCGAACGGTGTTATCGGCTTCGGCATCGTTTACCTTCTCGGTAATCGTGCGGTAAACGTTGTAAGCCATCAGCAGCATACCCACCAGGAACATGGCGCCGCCCAACCAGCGAACTACATAGCCCGGATGGCTGGCTACAACACTCTCTACGAAGCTGTAAGTCAGGGTGCCGTCGGCGTTAAATGCACGCCACATCAAACCCTGGGTAATACCGTTAACCCACATAGCGGCGATATACAGAACAGTACCTACAGTGGCCAGCCAGAAGTGCGCGTTGATCAGCTTGGAGCTGTACATTTCGCGGCGTTTCCACAGAACCGGAACCAGGTGATACAGAGCACCGATAGAGATCATGGCAACCCAGCCCAAAGCGCCGGAGTGTACGTGTCCAACGGTCCAGTCAGTGTTGTGAGACAGAGCGTTTACAGTCTTGATGGACATCATCGGACCTTCGAAGGTAGACATACCGTAGAAGGACAGGGATACCACCAGGAAGCGCAGGGTCGGGTCGGTGCGCAGCTTATGCCATGCGCCGGACAGGGTCATGATGCCGTTGATCATACCGCCCCAGGAAGGTGCCAGCAGAATCAGGGACATAACCATCGCCAGGCTCTGAGCCCAGTCGGGCAGCGCTGAGTAGTGCAAGTGGTGACCACCAGCCCATACGTACAGGGAGATCAGTGCCCAGAAGTGAACGATAGACAGCTGGTAAGAATAAACCGGACGACCAGCTTGCTTAGGTACGAAGTAGTACATGATGCCGAGGAAGGCTGCAGTCAGGAAGAACCCTACTGCGTTGTGGCCATACCACCACTGGATCATTGCGTCCTTAGTGCCCGAATAGATAGAGTAGGACTTGAACGGGCCAACAGGAATCTCCAGGTTATTAACGATATGGAGAACAGCAATAGTTACGATGTAAGCACCGAAGAACCAGTTCGCCACGTAGATGTGAGAAGTCTTACGCTTCATGATGGTGCCGAAGAACACCAGCGCGTAAGCAACCCAAACCAGGGCAATCAGGATATCGATAGGCCACTCGAGCTCAGCGTATTCCTTGGTGGAAGTGAAGCCCATCGGCAGAGTAATTGCCGCGGCGACGATAACGGCCTGCCATCCCCAAAAGGTGAAGGGGATCAGCCAGCCACCCCAAAGGCGGACCTGACAGGTACGCTGTACCACATAGTAAGAAGTGGCAAAGAGAACACTACCACCAAAGGCGAAAATTACCGCATTGGTGTGCAGGGGCCTCAAGCGCCCGAAGTGCGAGAAGGGCTGCCAAAAGTCGTTGAGTTCAGGCCAGGCTAGCTGGGCTGCGATCAATACGCCCATGCCCATACCAAAAATGCCCCAGACCACGGACATGATGGTGAACTGGCGCACGATATTGTAGTCATAGTCCGGCACAGGGCCGGTCTTTGCCACCGTTGTCGTCATGTTTTTACTTCCGTTGCTTTTAAGATTCGGTTCCACTGTGCGGGACTGGCCCACCACAGAAGGTGTGTAACCACAATGTGTGAGGCACTGTGGTTACTATTGGCCGGATAAGGATTTAAGCGCATCCTTGCCCGGTGATTGCTGATCTAAATCAACTAAATCAATTTTCTTCCTTTACCTGCGGCAATGCGCAGACGCAGGGCGTTGAGCTTGATAAAGCCCTCCGCATCCTTCTGGTCGTATGCGCCAGCATCGTCTTCGAAGGTAGCGATACGCTCATCGAAGAGGCTGTCCGCAGAGCGACGGCCCACAGCACTCACGCTGCCTTTGTACAGTTTCAGGCGAACTTCGCCGTTAACCACATCCTGGGACTCATCGATCGCAGCCTGCAGCATGCTGCGCTCCGGAGACCACCAGTAACCGTTGTAAACCAGCTCGGCGTAGCGCGGCATCAGGGAATCCTTCATGTGCGCAACTTCGCGATCCAGGGTAATGGACTCAATGGCGCGGTGCGCCTTCATCAAAATGGTGCCGCCCGGTGTTTCGTAGCAGCCGCGGGACTTCATTCCCACGTAGCGGTTTTCCACGATATCCAGACGACCGATACCGTTGGCTCCGCCCAACTTATTCAGCTTCTCAAGCAAAGTAGCAGGGCTTAAGCGCTCACCGTCGATAGAAACGGGATCGCCCTTCTCAAAACCCAAAGTAATGTAGGTGGGTTCTTCCGGGGCCGCCTCGGGGCTCACACTCCAGCGCCACATATCCTCTTCGGCTTCCGCCCAGGGATCTTCGAGGTTGCCGCCCTCGTAAGAGATGTGCAGCAGGTTGGCATCCATCGAGTAAGGGGATTTCTTCTTGCTGGAAGAGAAGTCCACCGGAATATTGTGCTGCTCGCAGTACTGCATCAGCTTTTCGCGGGAGTTCAGGTCCCACTCGCGCCAGGGAGCGATTACCTGGATGCCCGGCTTCAGCGCGTAGGCGCCCAGTTCGAAGCGCACCTGGTCATTACCTTTACCGGTAGCACCGTGGGAAATGGCATCGGCGCCAGTCTCGTTGGCAATCTCAATCAGGCGCTTGGCGATCAGCGGGCGCGCAATAGAGGTACCCAGCAGGTACTCCCCTTCATAAATCGCATTGGCGCGGAACATCGGGAAAACGAAATCGCGCACATACTCTTCGCGCAGATCGTCGATATAAATCTCTTTAACCCCGAGGGCCTCGGCCTTGGCACGGGCCGGTTCCACCTCTTCACCCTGGCCGATATCAGCGGTGAAAGTCACCACTTCACAACCGTAAGTCTCCTGCAACCATCGCACGATTACTGACGTATCCAATCCACCGGAGTATGCCAGTACCACCTTTTCGATTTTGCTCATTGCTGTCCTCTGCTGCCGGAAATACGCCGCCGCGACAAAAACGCGGAGACGGGGAATGCCACTACGCGAAACTAGTGTCGGTCTGGGGGAGTTATTCTTGGAGATATGCCCAGGATCGGTAAATTGCGGGCACAACAATACCCACACTCTTTGTCGGGGCGCGATTGTAGCGCCTAAGCTCGCGATCGACTAGCGCCAAGGCGCGAGTAAGCACAATTGATTGATTTTTAACCTTTTCGTGCATCGCAATTTTGTACAGCTTCGGGTAGCATTCGCGCCGCACAACGACTCACTACGCTAAGAAGCTTTACGGAGTACCATGACGGAGCAAATTACCCTTCGCGCCCCCGACGACTGGCACATTCACCTGCGCGACGGCGCCGCTCTCGGGCGCACCGTGCCCGATGCCGCAAAACAATTCCGCCGCGTGATTGTAATGCCCAACCTGGTACCCCCTGTGACCGATGCCGAAAGTGCAGTGGCATATAAGGAACGTATTGACGCCAATATTCCCGCCGACACCCCTTTCGAACCCTTGATGGTGATCTACCTCACCGACAAGACCGACGCCGCCGTCATTCGCAAGGCCCACGAAGCCGGTGTTATCGCCGCCAAACTGTACCCAGCGGGCGCGACCACCAACTCCGATTCCGGCGTTACCGATATCGCCAATATCTACCCGGCCTTGGAAGAGATGCAGGCCTGCGGTATGAAGCTGCTGGTCCACGGTGAAGTGACCACCAGCGATATCGATATCTTCGACCGCGAGCAGGCTTTTATCGAGAAAACCCTGTCCCGCCTGGTAGATGATTTCCCCACGCTGAAAGTGGTGTTTGAACATATCACCACCGCTCAAGCAGTAGAGTTTGTACAGGGCGCCCGCGAAGGCGTTGCCGCAACCATCACCGCGCACCACTTGCTGTACAACCGCAACCATATGCTGGTTGGCGGTATCCAGCCGCATTTTTACTGCCTGCCAATCCTCAAGCGCGGCTACCATCAAAATGCACTGATCGAAGCGGCCACCAGCGGTAACCCGAAGTTTTTCCTCGGCACCGACTCAGCCCCCCACGCCCACCACAAAAAAGAACACTCCTGTGGTTGCGCCGGTTGCTATACCGCCTACTCCGCGATTGAGCTCTACGCCGAAGTATTCGAGCGCGCGGGCAAACTGGACAAGCTGGAAGGCTTTGCCAGTGAGTTCGGCCCCGACTTCTACGAGCTGCCGCGCAACGAGGGCACCATCACCCTGGTCAAGAGCCCCTGGACCCTGCCGGAAAAACTGGATATGGGTGGTGAAAATCTGATTCCCCTCGCAGCCGGTGAAACCTTAAACTGGCAACTTGCGTAATCGGCGAATGCCCTGATTACAGCGCCTGTGGGGAGAACACTCCCGGCAGGCGCCGCAATTCGAATACAATACCCTGCCCCACCAGCGCCAAATGCTGCTGGCCTGAAGACAAGATTTACAAGGAACCACCGTGACACCCGCCGAAGAACCCACAGGACCAAAAAGCTCTCTCGCCCAGCGATTCCGAGGCTTTCTGCCCGTGGTCATCGACCTTGAAACCGGCGGCTTTAACGCCCGCACCGATGCACTGCTGGAAATTTCTGCGGTTATCCTCGACATGGATGACTCCGGCAACCTCTTCCCGCTGGAGACCCACAGTTTCCACCTGGAGCCTTTTGAGGGCGCCAATGTTGAGCAATCCGCTCTCGACTTTATTGGCATCGACCTGGAATCCCCGGACCGCGACGCCTGGCCGGAAGAAATCGCCATCCCCGAGCTGTTCCGCAAGATTCGCAGCGCGGTGAAAAAGCACAGCTGCACCCGCGCCATCGTGGTTGCCCACAATGCCCACTTCGACCTGGGCTTCGTCAATGCAGCCGTCGAGCGCACCGGCATCAAGCGCAACCCATTCCACCCGTTCTCCTGCTTCGACACCGCTAGCCTCGCCGGCCTCGCCTACGGCCAGACCGTACTGGCCAAAGCTTGCCAGGTTGCTGGAATCGAGTTTGATAACAACTGCGCCCACTCCGCCGAGTACGACGCAGAAAAAACCGCAACCCTGTTTTGCGGCATCGTGAACAAGTGGAAAGAGATGGGCGGTTGGCCGCTGGAAACCGAAGAGACCACAGAAGAAGCCGAATAACGCACTATCTTCCGGGCTGCCTCAAAGCGGCCCGATTTATCCAAAAACGACAAAATTATTCGAAAGCTGTCGACAAAACACCCGCTATGTGCAGAGTCTGGCCACTTGGGTGATTTTTTGTGCAAGCCGTGCTAATATGGCCCGCTTACACATAAAAACCGGATAGCGCCGTGGCCAAGAAACCTTCCTCTTCCTCCAATCGCAAACAAGCCGCTCCCCTCGAGACCAGCGAAAGCATCGAGGAGCAGGTAAAGGCGTTCCTCGCCGGTGGCGGTGAGATCGAGCAGGTGCCCAAAGGGGTAAGCGGCCAGACCAATACTTCCGGCCCCAAGCACATCACCCTCGGCAAAAAGCCCAGAGCCTAACCTCCGCGCAATAAAAAACCCCGACGGCGCTCCGCTGACCAGCAGCAAAGCGCGGCCGGGGCCGCTCGAATATGGCCGCGTCAACGCAGCCACTTCTCATTCACATCAGGGCATTTCTTCCAGTTCCGCACCCTCTTTCACCGGCGGCATCAGATCTTCTTTGTTGATATTCAAAGCCATCAGCACGTTGGCAGCTACGTAAACAGAGGAGTAAGTACCCACAACCACACCCACGATCAAGGCCAGGGAGAAGTTGTGGATCAATTCGCCACCGAAGAACTGCAGCGCCCACAGCACCAGCAAGGTGGTGAAGGACGTCATAAAGGTACGACCCAGGGTCTGGCTGATAGAAATATTGATAATTTCCTCAGATTCAGCCTTTCGCACCTTGCGGAAGTTCTCACGGATACGGTCCGATACCACGATGGTATCGTTCAGGGAGTAACCGATCACCGCCAGTACTGCCGCCAGTACGGTTAAATCGAAGTCCAATCCCATCACCGCAAAGAAGCCCAGCACGATAATCACATCATGGCCCAGAGCCGCTACAGCGCCGAAAGAGAACTTGTACTGGAAGCGCAGGGCAACGTAGATCATCACCATGAACAGGGCCAGCATCATGCCCAGGCCGCCGTCGTCACGCAGCTCGGCACCTACCTGTGGACCCACCATCTCGACACGGCGCAGCTCAACATCACCCTCACTGCCCTCTCGCAGGAGAGCCACAACCTTGTCACCGATCGGTGTCGTTGTTTCCTGATCGGTAGCGCTGATCTGGATTTCTTCCTCGGTCACCTCAGGGGGCAACTTGATCAACAGGTCCTTCTCAGAACCAAAATTCACTACCGTGGCACCGTCGTAACCCGCTGCTTCCAGCTGATCGCGCACGTCGCTAATAAAAGGCGTTACCTCGTAGCCCACTTCAACCTGGGTACCACCGGTAAAGTCCAGGCCGAACTTCAGGCCGTTCATTGCCAGTGCGGCGATGGAGGAAAGTACCAGCACCACCGAGACAATCCCGGCGATCTTGCGCCAGCGCATAAAGTCGTAGACGCGCTTGCCCATGTACTCGGTAATTTTGCCGTTATCCACTTTGGTCTCACTCATGACTGACTCCCTTAAATCCAGAGCTTCTGCACACGGCGACCGCCGTAGAACAAGTTAACAATTGCTCGCGTACCCATGATGGCACTGAACATGGAGGTGAGAATACCGATAGACAGGGTTACCGCGAAGCCCTGTACCGGACCGGAACCAATGGCATACAGGATCACCGCCACAATCAGGGTGGTGATATTCGCATCCACAATGGTGCTGTAAGCATTGTCAAAACCGGCACTGATCGCTGTCTGGGGAGGCATCCCATTCCTGAGTTCCTCCCGTATTCGCGAGAAGATAAGCACGTTGGCATCCACCGCCATACCTACTGTCAATACGATACCGGCAATACCGGGCAGCGTGAGGGTTGCACCCAACAGCGACATAACCGCCACCAGCAGGATCATATTTACCGCCAGGGCCAGGTTTGCGGCCAAGCCAAATACGCGGTAGGAAATCAGCATACAGATAATCACAGCCAGCAGACCGATCTGTACGGACTGCACACCCACCTTGATGTTATCGGCACCCAGGGATGGGCCGATCACACGCTCTTCCACAAAGTACATGGGCGCAGCCAGGGCACCGGCACGCAGCAGCAGGGCCAATTCCTGGGCTTCAGCCGGGCTGTCCAGACCGGTGGTGCGGAACTGCTTGCCCAGGGCACTCTGTACCGTGGCCAGATTAATAATCTTCTTCTCTTCGGTGCGCTTCTGCACGGTAACTTCGTTACCGTTTTCGTCGATCTCGGTTACCGGCTCAAAGCGAGTCTCGATAAACAGGGTACCCATACGGCGACCGACATTCTTCCAGGTTGCGCGGTGCATCATCTCGCCGCCACGGGCGTCGAGGGTGATATTTACCTGCGGGAAACCGCTCTCGTCGTAACCGACGCGGGCATTGGTAACGCTGTCACCCTTGATAATGATCTGGCGCTCCAACCAGGCACCACCGTACATCTGCGCCTGGCGATCATCGCGGTACTCGAAGTATTCCTTGTTGGAAACCAGCTCATCCGGGCGAGCTTCCATACGGTATTCGAGGTTGGCAGTTTTACCGATAATACGCTTGGCCTCTGCGGTGTCCTGTACACCGGGCAGCTCCACAACGATACGGTTGCGGCCCTGGCGCTGTACGATCGGCTCGGCAACACCCAGCTCGTTCACCCGGTTGCGCAGGGTGGTGAGGTTCTGGGTTACTGCGTAATCTTCCAGCTGCTTGATTTCCTGATCGGTCAGGGTTGCGCGGATCTCCAGGTTTTCGCCGCTGCCGGACTCGCGCAGTTGAAGCTGCGGAAATTCCTTGCGCATAGTGGACATCGCCAAGCTGCGCAGCTCATCGTTGCGGAAGCGGGCAATAATCTCGCGATCATCCACCAGCTCCACATTGCGGTAACGGGCCTTGGCTTCGCGCAGTTTGCTTTTCACTTCCTGCTCGTAGCTTTCCATGTTGTTCTTGACGATGGTGTTGGTGTCGACTTCCATCAGGAAGTGCACACCACCCGCCAGGTCCAGACCGAGCTTCATCGGGCTAGCGCCGATATCTTTCATCCACTGGGGCGTAGTGGAAGCCAGGTTCAGGGCGACAACATAGTTGGTGGTACCAAGCGCTTTTTGAATCGCCTCTTTAGCCGGCAACTGCTCCTCCATGGAGTTCAAGCGGATCAGTACTGACTTGTCCCCAACTTCGCCGCCGAAGTGAGCAATACCCGCTTCATCCAGGGCTTTTTGTGCATTCGCAAGGACATCGGGGCCGATGGTGAGTGCACTGGATTGCCCGGAAATCTGCACGGCAGGGTCCGGCTTATAGAGATTGGGCGCGGCGTACATCAGGCCAAAGGCCACAACCGCGAGAATCAGAAAGTACTTCCAGATCGGGTAGCGATTCATGCTGTTCTCATTGTTCTAGTGTGACCCCGAGGGCCGGTAAATCTTGGCAATCTGCCTAAGCAATTTGCCTGGATATGCGGGCAGTATACGCAGAATGCAAGGTACACCGCCCCCAATAAAAGTGGGGGCTGATTATACGGGGATCGTGGGAACGGACAAATTACAGGGGTGCCGCAATGAGACGGGCAGCACCCCAGGCAGGGTAAAAGCGACGCCTGATCAGGCCTCCAGCGCTGGAACCTCGCGGCCCAGACCACGGTAGAACTCGGCGACATAAGCCTCCAACTCATTGGCGGCAATGGCATCGCGCAGCTTTTGCATCAGGCGCTGGTAGTGGCGCAAATTGTGAATCGTATTCAGCTGCGCACCGAGAATTTCACCGCAGCGATCCAAGTGATGCAGGTAAGCGCGGGAGAAATTCTCACAGGTGTAGCAATCGCACTCTTCCTCCAAGGGACCCGTATCGTGACGGTGCCTGGCGTTGCGGATTTTCACCACGCCCTCGAAGGTAAACAGGTGGCCGTTGCGCGCATTGCGAGTGGGCATGACGCAGTCGAACATATCCACACCGCGGCGCACCGCCTCGACAATATCCTCCGGCTTGCCCACGCCCATCAGGTAGCGCGGCTTATCTTCCGGCATCTTGTGAGCCAGGTGATCCAAGACCTTGATCATCTCATCTTTAGGCTCACCCACAGACAGGCCACCAATGGCATAGCCATCGAAACCAATCTCGGTCAGGCCGCGCAGGGACACATCGCGCAACTCCGGGTACATACCGCCCTGCACAATACCGAACAGCGCCGACGGGCTATCGCCGTGAGCCTTCTTGGAGCGCTCCGCCCAACGCAGGGACAACTCCATAGATTTGCGCGCTTCGTCAGTGGTGGCCGGATAAGGGGTGCACTCATCGAAGATCATGACGATATCGGAACCCAGGTCCCGCTGAACCCGCATGGACTCTTCCGGGTCCAGGAATACCGGGCTGCCATCGATAGGCGAACGGAAAGAAACCCCCTCTTCCGTAATCTTGCGCAGCTCACCCAGGCTAAACACCTGGAAACCGCCGGAATCGGTGAGAATCGGGCCGGACCATTGAGTAAAGTCGTGCAGATCGCCGTGGGCTTTAACCACTTCGGTACCCGGGCGCAGCATCAGGTGGAAGGTGTTGCCCAGAATAATCTGTGCACCGATCCCTTCGATATCCCTCGGCAACATGCCTTTCACGGTGCCGTAAGTGCCCACTGGCATAAACGCCGGGGTTTCCACCACACCGCGAGGGAAACGCAAGCGGCCGCGACGGGCCTTGCCATCAGTGTTATCCACTTCAAACTGCATAAAACATTCGCGGCTCACTGGGTATCTCCTTTCGCTGGTGCTACTTCTTCTTTTTTGGCATTGGGATCGCGGGTAATAAACATGGCATCGCCGTAACTAAAGAAGCGATAGCGCTCTTCAACTGCGGCCTTATAAGCGGCCATCGTGTGCTGGTACCCCGCGAAGGCACTCACCAGCATCAATAAGGTGGATTCCGGCAGATGGAAGTTGGTGATCAACTTATCCACAACCTGAAATTCATAACCGGGATAAATAAAGATATCTGTCTCCCCCACCGTGGCCTGTAACTGGCCACTGCGCGCCGCACTTTCCAGCGCACGCACGCTGGTGGTACCCACGGCAATCACGCTGCCATTGCGAGCGCGGCAAGCAGTTACCGCATCCACCACTTCCTGGGAGACATCCAGCACTTCGCTGTGCATCTGGTGCTCATAAATATTGTCCACGCGCACCGGCTGGAAAGTACCGGCGCCCACATGCAGGGTAACGAAGACAACCTCGACACCTTTATCCCGCAATGCACCGATCATCTCATCATCAAAGTGCAGCCCCGCCGTCGGCGCCGCCACAGCACCAGCGTTGCGGCCGTATACGGTTTGGTAGCGCTCGCGATCGCTGGCATCGTCTTCACGATCAATATAAGGAGGCAGCGGCATATGGCCGAGGCGGTCCAGAATCGCCAGCACACCTTCTTCTTTAGGGAAGGACAATTCAAATAGCGCATCCTTGCGGCCGGTCACCTCTATACGGGTACCGTCTTCAAGGACGATGGTGGAACCGGGCTTTGGCGACTTACTGGAGCGCACATGGGCCCAGATATCCGTCTCGTTGAGCACCCGCTCCACCAGGATTTCCAACTTACCGCCGGTCTCCTTCTGCGCGAACAAACGCGCCGGGATCACCCGGGTATCGTTAAAGACTATCAGGTCACCAGCTTGGACCTGATCGAGAATATCTGGGAACTGCCGATGTGCAATGGCCCCGCTGGGCCCATCCAGACACAAAAGACGGCTGCCACGGCGCTCCTCGGTGGGCGCGCGGGCGATCAGCTCATCGGGCAGATGAAAGTCAAAGTCCTGACGCTGCATGGAATCCTGGAAATCTAGAAACTATGGAGAGGTCGCGAAGGTTATAGGAAATTTTAGGAGCTGTTAACTGGGACGACAGAAAATGCGCTAAGTTATTGAAATCACTGGTTGACCCAAGCGAAAGCATTGCTATAATCACGCCCTCTTCGCACCGACCCCAAGGTCGAGCAGCGAAAGTGCCAGAGTGGTGAAATTGGTAGACACAGGGGATTCAAAATCCCCCGCCCTTAAAAGCGTGCCGGTTCGAGTCCGGCCTCTGGTACCAAATCAAGATCCGAAGAAGTTCGGAATCGTTCAGAAAGCCCCGTAAATCGGGGCTTTTTGCTATCTGGAATGTACAAAGCCCTCCGCTCTCGTTCATTGTCATCCGGTGCTATCTGGTGCTACATTTGGTGCTACCTAGTTCAATTTAGAAACTGGTAGCACCAATGGCCCTTACAGATACCCAAATCAAACAGGCCAAACCAAGCGACAAGGATCAGTGGCTTACAGATGGGCAGGGATTACGCCTGCTAATCAAACCCACCGGCTCCAAGTATTGGCGGCTTAAGTACAGGTTCCAAGGACGGCAGAAAACGCTAGCCTTGGGAGTTTACCCTTCTGTTAGTCTCAAACAGGCACGAAATAAAGTAATTGAAGCAAAGCAATTACTAGAGAACGGCCAAGACCCTTCAGTACAAAGAAAAATTGAAAAACATCAGCTTCGAGAAAACATAGACCGCAGCTTTGCTACTGTGGCTGAAGACTGGTGGAAACATCAGAAAGGAACCTGGACTGAAAATCACGCCCAGCGTGTATGGTCTAGGTTACGCGATAACGCCTTCCCCCGAATTGGGCAAAAACCTATTGCCGATATTCATCCCCAAGATGTAATTGCCATTGTTCGCGATGTTGAAGATCGGGATGCAATGGATGTTGCTCAGCGGGTTCTACAAGATATTCGCCGGGTTTGTCGTTATGCAGTGCAAATGGGCAAACTCACTCACAACCCCGCCAGTGAATTAACTGGCATTCTACGCGGCCGTAAAAGTAGTCACAGGGCCTCCCTTCCCCGCGAAGAATTACCCAGTTTCTTAAAAGAACTGGACTTTTATCAGGAACGTGGACGGGTATTAACCAAGCTTGCTATCCAGTTACTAATCCTCTCCTTTGTTCGGCCTGGCGAATTACGCTGCGCGCGCTGGGAGGAATTCGACTTCGAGTCTGCCCTATGGCGCATTCCCGGCGAGCGTATGAAGATGGGAACGGATCATATAGTACCGCTATCTACCCAAGCCTGTGCTGTCTTGGAGGAATTAAAGCCCATCAGTGGCCAATATCCTCTGCTTTTCCCCTCTGAGCGCGAAAGAGCCCGGCCCATGTCCGATAACACTATGCGTAAGGCAATTTTTAAAATGGGCTGGGATGGCTCCCAAGAGGGAAAAAGTAAAGCAAATCCCCATGGTTTCCGCGCTACAGCTTCCTCAATTCTGAATGAGACCGGCTTTAATCCTGACGCCATTGAAAGGCAGCTTTCCCACATGGAGAGGAATGGGGTACGGGCTGCATATACCCACCATGCTCGTTATATGGATGAGCGAAAAGAGATGATGCAGTGGTGGGCAAATTACCTAGATGAGATGCGGGGAAGTGGAAAAGTAGTTCCGATATTTGCACAGAAAAGTTAGAACTTTCCTTCGAAGGCTGAATATTAGGTTGAGGCAATTTTTAACGTAGCTCGCTCATTGTGGGTTCAGTAGGGATACAGTTATGGATGATTCACTACGAATTATTGAGACCGATAAGCTTGTAATGAGTATTGATGCAGCCCTGAAGCGGTTTGAAGGAAATACTCGGGCACCGGAAGAAAACTTGAAAGATTTCCTTGCCCAGCTTAGGAGTCAGATTTTCTCCTCTCTTCAAAGTGAGGGCTTAATTGCCAATGAGGAGAATTTAAGCAATTTAGCCTCAAATTCTTTTTTCGAGCTTGTTAATCAAGTCAAAAAGGATAATGCAGCGAACGAAATAGACTCGCCTCTTCGGGTGCTACATATACTTGCTACAGGGGCGTGTTTTGAAGCGGCGTTTGAGAATCGTGACTACGAGGAAGCGATACTCTATGCAATGGAACTCGGGGCTAGCCTTACTCATAGGGCTCCTACTTACTCAAATCCAAAGTTAGGGCGGACTGATTTTGATCCTTTGACCGACCCATGGCCCAGACTAGAGGATATGTCTCCATCCTCAAAAGCAGGCCGGCTTGCCTCAATAATCCAACAAGGAAGAAAAACTTGGGGTCAGGCGGATAGCATCGAAGAATGGAAAAAAGCGCAGGCTCGTCAATTAAAACATTGTAGAGACGCTGTATTTCAACAGGCAGAACGCCTTGGAAATGAGTGGAAACCCGCTGCTTTTGCTACTGACGAAAGTCCTATGAATCTCTTGGAGAGCCAAATAGACCCGAAGTTTGTCTTACCTTTTGCTCGAAAGATTTGCCGGCCTTTCCCAATGCTGGATAAGCGGGTTACAGATGCTGAGATATATTCCCTCTATGCGATCATATGGGCACATAAGGGCCTTGATTTGCTTAATGCTCTTGAAAGTGAGGCTCAGCCAATAATGCGAGAAGACAGGAAATGGATAGACCATTGTTTAGCCGAGGCTGAAGGTTTTATTCGCCAAGCCGTAGAATTTCATGGTGAGCATAAAGCCGGACAGGTACTCAGCAATGATCAGCGGAGCCGAAGAGAAAAGCGCGATCGATGGACATTAAGTATTCGAGAGTGGCTATTTGATATTCGTGCAAAGCTTAATCATAGCTATGGAAGTGCGAGTAAACTTGCATATAAATACCTTCAAGAGGCTAAAGAGAGACGAACATCGGCTGATGGCTCTCTGTGGAAGGATGATGATGCCGCTAAGAAGTTTCTAGAGCAGGAAATCGGGAAAATCCGAAACAACAAGGAACCGTACTGCGATTGGTAATGCTTTCTAATTTATCTTTCTACCGGTAAAAAGATTCTTTGAACCGGTAGAAAGAGTCTTTAACCGGTAAGCGGATATCCTAGCCTTCCTTTCATTGATTCAATCTCCTCACCGCCACAGACGTTCACTGTGGTTTGTTAAGGAGACCGAAAATGACCCTCTCAAATACTCATCCCCAAGTGCCGGATGTTTTACCTAGCCCGCCGAGCGACCCTATTTTGCGCCTACCAGAGGTAGAGCGTCAGACTGGGCTCAAGAAGACTTATATCTATGCCCTGGTAAAAAAGGGCGAGTTCCCCACCCCTATCAAACTTGGTGAGCGCGCTAGTGGTTGGCTCTCTTCTGAGGTCTGCCAATGGGTGCAAGATCGAGTTGCTATTTCTCGTGCGGGAGGCAAGTAATGACTCTTCGTGCCTTCTCTCCCTACACACACCAGCAAGTAGCTGAATTTGCTCGAAGCTATCGGAAAACAGAAAGCGCTGAGTTTGAGCAAAAAATACTTCGTTCGAATTCAAACCTAAGCCCTGAAGATCGGAAACTCTTCCTCAGCTCAATCATGGAGACATTTGATATGGGCTGTCCTACCCCTGGTTATGAGTTGCTTTTGTTTCTATGGCCAACCGGTGAGGCAGCGTTTCTAGCGGTAGGTTCTGACTCATTTAACCCTATTGTTAATCAGCAACATGGCCGTGCTCATTGGTATCTCTCCTCCCCAAATACAACAGTACTAGGCCTTCCAGACACAGAAGTAGTGAACCTTTACCGCCTTAGAGCGGGTCTCTCTCTGGGAGGTTGGTTAGTTTGGGATGGTATCCAACTCGAATACCACCCATCAGAGGAAGCTGATGCCCTAGAGCTTCGCAATGGAGGGCTTAAAAATGTCAGCTAATATACGTGCCCTCGCCATGCCATATTGCCTAGATTTACAGCCATGTGGTCGCTATGCATTACTGAATCGCAAATATAAGCCAGTTGGTTTTAGCAGCAGATCATTTGTCTACTATGAAGAGCACCCTGTACTTTTCAATGTCAGAATTACACCCAAAAGAGCCGCAGCAATCTCCTTGAGAGGAGATCCTGATCCGAGGCGAATTATTCTTTATAACGATGGTTGTATCCCTACCGCTAACTCGGAAGCATGGCTTTTCTATCAGGCTAAATTAGCGATTTTGGCGCGATTACATCATTACAGCGATGATGAATATCACGAACAGGACAAAGCAAAACGTATCCGTTTGGCCAACTTACGTGATGCAAAACGGTTTACGGAACCTAAGGGCTTAGCGGTTTCCCTGCCGCCAAATTTATCACCACGGTAAATAAGACTATTGCCTCTATTCGGGGCGATCTTACCCCCTCTTAAATAAAGGTGTTACAGGTGTGCAGGTGTTACAGCATGGCTGAAAGCCCCGTATTTACTGGCTTTCCGCTGTCACACCTTTCTGTTACCCCAAAAGTGTTACAGCAAAAAGGTGTAACAGGGATAAGGCCCGCAGTTTTGTTGGAAGCCTTATGGGGCGGGGGTTAAAGCTAAATATAAGGAAAGCTAATGGCACGCTTTGATATTAAACGAGTGGCAGACCTAGCCCTTGATCGGGCTGATGAAGTATTGGCGCACTGGGCTCCAGATGGCTCATATCAGGGAGCTGAATATATTGCTCTTAACCCAACTCGATCTGATAGCAGCAAAGGGTCCTTCTCTGTAAATCGCAATACCGGTGCATGGGCGGATTTTGCAGCGGATGAAAAAGGTGGGGACCTCGTATCGCTGGTTGCCTATCTTGAGGGGGTAAACAATGGAGAGGCAGCGCAAAGGCTTGCTGCGTTTCTGGGGCTCTCTGAAGGGGAGTCTATACCGCCTAGCTCAACCTATAAGACGAAACCCAAAAAGCCAGCCGGTAACTCCTGGGAAGCCGTATTGCCGGTACCTTTAGAAGCAGAGCAATCTTGCCCAACAACCCATCCCCATAACGGTAAACCCTCTAAAGTTTGGGAGTACCGTGGGCAGTGCGGCTCATTGTTAATGAAGGTGATGCGTTTTGACATTCAGAAAGGCGATGCAAGATCAAAAGACTATCGCCCCTTAACCTATTGCCGGGATTCGAAGGGTCGCAATTCTTGGAGATGGAAGCAACCGGTAAAAAAGCGGCCACTCTATAAGTTGGATCTATTGGCAAAGCGCTCTAAAGCTCCGGTATTGCTAACCGAGGGTGAAAAGGCTGCGGATGCAGCTGCTAGCCTGCTGCCGGGTTATGTTTCTATGACCTGGCCCGGTGGTAGTAAAGCGCTGGGCAAAGCAGATTTTAAGCCTCTACATGGAAGGGAAGTACTTCTCTGGCCCGACAATGATGCAGCAGGTAAAGAATGTATGCTTAAGCTGGCTGCGATGCTACACACGATGGAGTGTAAGATTTCTATGGTGTGTTTAGAGTCCTTAGGACCTAAGTGGCCAGCTAAAGGCGATGCGGCTGATGCGGAAGCTGCCGGTATTTCAAGAGAGCAGCTTGCAGCTTTGATTACAGAGGGAAAGTTTTTAACGCCCTATCAGCCTGTGGCAACGGAACATCAAGCCCAAAATAAGGGCGGAAGTAATAAAGGGGCCGAGTCTGGGCAATTTGTAGTAAATGATCGTGGGGTTTTCTTCCCGATTCAGGGGGCTGATGATGAGCCTTCACTAATGAGAATCTGTGATCGCCTGGATGTGCTTGCTTTAACTCGTGACCCACAAGGAAGAAACTGGGGTACGTTGGTTCGCTTCCTTGACCCTGATGGCATTGTTAAAGAGTGGAATATACCCAGTGAGTACCTAGCGACTGAGGGCGGTGCAGAAGTACTCAAGCAGCTGTACAGCATGGGCCTTCGCGCTGAGGCGGGGCAGCAACCAAGACGCAGAATCGTTCAGTACTTACAAACAGCAAAAAGCCCCAATCGCTATGTCTTGGTGAATAAACTTGGCTGGCATGGCAATGCCTACTTACTGCCGAATGAAACCCTGGGGACTCCTGTAGAACCTCTGTATTTTTACTCCACCAGTCCGGATCTCAACAAGATAAAGTTTAGTGGTGAGCTTCAGCAATGGCGTGAGCATGTAGCGAGCTATTGTAAGAACAATACCCGGCTTTTATTTGCGGTTTCAGCAGCGTTTGCAGGGCCTCTACTAAATCTCATAGGCATGGAAACGACCGGCTTTCATTTCTTTGGTGATAGTTCCCAAGGAAAAACGACATTACTTAAAGTGGCTGCTTCTGTTTATGGCGGGCCTGATTTTGTTCGTACCTGGCGAAGTACTGATAACGCGTTAGAAAGTATTGCTGCCTCCCACTCAGACGGCCTTTTAATTCTCGATGAGATCAGCCAATGCGATCCCCGCATTGTGGGGGATATTGCCTATATGCTGGGGAATGGCACTGGTAAAGCAAGGGCTAATGATCGCGGAGGCGTACGCGGGAATACGTTTGAATGGAGGCTTGTCTTCCTCTCTACAGGGGAGCGCACGCTTGATCAACAAATGGCTGAAGTGGGTAAGAAAGCCAAAGCCGGGCAAGAAGTGCGATTACTGGCTATTCCCTCAGATACAGGGAGTGGTGCCGGTATCTTTGATGAATTGCATGGGTTTGCCGGGGGTGCTACGTTATCCCGCTATATGGTTGAGAAAGCATCCTTATTCCATGGAGTGGCCCTTTATACGTTTATCAGAGAGCTTTGCGCTAGCAACTTGGAAAAGCTGGCAAGCCAGATTCGCCGGGAGCTGGTGAACTTTGCCGCAGAGCTGTCTGATGATGTGAGTGGCCAGGTACGTAGGGCAGCAGAGAAGTTTGCTCTCGTTGGTTTTGCCGGAGAGCTGGCGTCCACTGCGGGAATTACAGATTGGCCAAGAGGCATGGCGATGGAAGCGGCCAAATCCTGTTTTAGCGCTTGGGTATCAGCCCGTGGCGGTGTTGGAAACCTGGAGGACCGGCAGACCCTGGCAGCGCTGAGGCTATTCTTTGATCTCTACGGAGAGTCCCACTTTACCCGCTGGGATCGAGAAGACTTCACAGCCGATGATCACACTGTTCGCACCCTGAAGCGCTGCGGCTACCGGAAAACGCTACAAGACAGTAATGCCCTTGAGGGACAGGCTTGCTCTGAGACTGTTTACTACGTTTACCCAGCCACTTTCAAAGCAGAGGTTTGCAAGGGGCTCAGTGACCGAAAGGCAAAGCAACTACTGGCCGCCTGTGGCGCTTTGGAGCGTGATGCAAATGGGAAATACTCAATACCAACGCGTTTGCCGAACAGTGGGCGTAACCCTGAGCGAGTGCTAATCATTCGACCTCACTTGATACCTGTTGAAGAAGATGGAGAAAGTGGTCTGCTCAAGCAGAGAGCTGCGTAGCCCATGCCGTTTGAAGGCAGTAGGCACCTTTCAACTTTGTGATGATGGCTCTAATCTCTTCCCGACTGTAAACAATTGGAAGGCGACGATATTGTTTTGCAGGCGTAAAGCCAGCGTTGGAAGTATCAACCCCAAAAACCGTTTATAAGGATACACCAGCGCATTTAGCCCGATCCGCTGGGTGTTAACTGAACAATGCCGATTTACCGACAGGTGGTTTAGGAACGCCTCGACCTCGGCAATACCGATTTCCCGAGGGTGTCGTAGTTTATGAAAGTGAATAAAGCGTTTTATCCAGTGAACGTAAGTCTGTTCAGTCCGATAGGCTAGACCTGCCTCACGAATATGAAGTCGAACGCTGGGGATGAATTTGGTTGAATGCCTGGGAAGCCTGTGACGAATATCATCCATGATAGTACCCTCACAACTGTATATAAACACAGTTATGGGTGCAATAATCACAGGTGTCAAGCCCCGAATTATAGAGCCATGGCTGACATCCGCAGAAAGGTTCCCCCTAACTTATTGATTTAATTGCGGGTAAAATGTGTTCAAGAGCAGGAGGTGTTACCAGGCGACTTGAGCCGATGGCTTACTATCTCTGGTTATTATTTGATCCTAAATTTATAACCTACTGTAAATAAAGGCTTTTTTACATAGCTTGAAGGGTCTACTTCAGAAATAGTGGCCAAATCGATAGTGAGCCACTGGCTCTTTATAAACTGTTAGCACTCTATGAAATTTAAACTTCTTGCAGGAAAACGAGCTTTAGGTAGTGCCTATTCTAAAGACTACACAGAATGGGCTGAATCTTTGCTGTATGAAGGTATTGAATCTGAAAATGTGGCTATTCTGGCTAGCATGGGGTACGAACGCGACCCTGACTCGGAAGAAATAGAAAGATACTTCTTAAAATCGCTAAAGGATCTTGGTTTAACCCTGCCCAATGAGAAAGAAGGGCTAAAAATATATGCGAAGGCTCTTTGTGAGCAAATTATATCTGGAGATTTAGAGCCAGAAAAAGGCACAAGAATTTTGGAGTCCTTCTATTCTAAATCTGACTACGAAGCGATCTATAGCATCTGGGATGTGCTAAGCGAAGATCTTTGGATGGTAAACAACCGCGACGGCTGTATTTTTAACACAGGGCTATCCGCTGAAAACAAAAACAAATACATAAAAGGAGTAGCAGTTCAGTTTATAGAGTTACTTGAAGAAAAGCTACCTGATCGTTTCTTTTATCTATGCGCATGCCCAGAGTGTGGGTACATCGGTGAAAGCGCACTTGAGGTTATTGATAAGTCATGGATGCCAGATAAGCTTTATAGGTTCATCTATAAACGGGCTCAAACGCAAAGAGCGATATGTGCCAATTGTAAAAGACCATTTCCAAATAACATGAGGGACTATGAAGGCCGCAAACAGTACCTCAGTAAAAAGTGCTAACAAGGTGCTGCTGTCGGACAAATTTTCCGCTGCGCTTCAAATTTGCTGCAGAGCGCAGCGTTAAAGGTACTCAATAGTGTGGCTCTTAAAATTTACAAGTAAGCGCAAGGCCATACAGATCTTCAAAAGGGATTTGAGGCGTAAATTGTCAGATGATTGGGGTAACAAGAGGAAGTATTTGGCCTCTGAGGTAACTAATAGTGTTCAAAGCCACTACCCCAAATTATCTAAGTATGAAATGTACGCAATATACATGTGGTCAGAGAAAAAGCAGTTTGATAAATATTGTACAGAATCTAACATAAGCCTTACCTCAATCGAGGCTAGGAAAGAAATTGGATCTGTTGTGATCTCCATGAGTAATAGCGATTCTTCCGGATTAGAATTAGATTCTAGCAACGACTTTTCTGGCTCAGGAGGTTTGGATTGAACCCATCTTTAACAAGCAAAGGCACCCGACATCAAAACCGTCGCTTCGCTATGGTTTTGATGCAGGTGCTTTAAGCGTTAAATTAATACGTAGCATGGATCATTTAAAAGAGTACAACGGAAACAAAGTTCAAGGCGATCAGAATTTATACGGCCAGAAAATCAAAGATGGCACAGAGATTCGTGTTAAAACTATTGCTGAATTCGAAGGTTTTAAATGTCAACTTTGGGCTCCTGAATTCCATAGCCTGCTAATTGATTCTGCCATTAGAGACGCCAAAGAAGCTGAGATTCTTCGTAAAAATCTGGTATATACCCATAATTCTATGAATAGGCAAAAAGAACTTAGTGATGTACCAGGAAATATCGAGAATTCGTTTAGAGTAATGCAGCTCGCAATATCAACGACTGCATCTTGCATTGGTGCCGTAGAGTCTTGGGCAAACAAGATCATCCAAGCCGAGGTTAATGAGCAGATCGAATATCAAAGATTAGATGGAGAGAAAGTAAACTGGGGTGCAAATAGAATTGAAAAGTCTGCTACTTTGGGAGAAAAAGTGTTCAATGTAATCCCTTCTATCTTAGGCGGTAAAATTATCAAGCCTCATGTGACCACACGAAAGAGGTTTGTAGATCTTATCGAAGACAGAAACGCTGTAATGCATATGAAGGAAGCACCTAAAGTTAAAGGTAAGAAAGTTAGAAGAATGGATCTTTCTCTAAAACTAATTCGTCGTAACGCATTGCTTGTTCCTAAGAACACAATTTCTATGTTCAAAATGGTATTTGAGCAAGCGAATCAACCATTTCCATCGTGGCTGATCGGTAATGTCGGTGTGTTGGAGGCGGCTGAGAATGAAGTCAAAAAAATTTAACAATGCCAGGCAAGGCGACCGCTTTTCCGTTGCGGCTTCGCCTTCACTGCAAAAACGTCGCTTGCTGGCGGCGTTAGGCACCCTAGAGAGCGCATTTATATGAATATAGATCAGGAATCCATATTATATTTGATTGCGGCATTTATATTGGGGGTATTAATAAAATCCTTCTTTCCAGGCTACATTAAGAAGAAAGGTGAAAATTTAGCAACAAAAGAAGATATTGAGCACATCACTGAAAAGATTGAATCTGTTCGGTCAGGCATTGAAATCAATACAGATGCGCACAAAGAATATGTTGGTGACAGGAAAAAATCATTAATTAATTTCTATGATGAGATTTCAACTTTTCATTACGAGTTAATGGCTGTAAATTTCGGTGATTTCCCATCCGACTCTGGAAAATCGCTTTTTGAGTATCAGCAAAGATTTTATAAGGCTACGGCGGAGATACTAAAGAAGTACCAACGTTTGGTTATTTATCTTCCGCAGGACTCGAATTTACTTTCTATTGCAAATTCCATAACCGAAAATGTAATTGAATCTAGGAAGGTTCTTAAATCCAATTTTGGCTCGATAAAACGGACCCTGATCTATGAGCACGAAGCATATATGAATATCGTAGAGAGTGATAAAACCGAATATGAAGCAGCGGCTGTTGAATCGGATAAAGCCAACAGTGCCTACTGGGGGAAAATGAGTCCTTTAGCAGACTCATTCAGGGGAATGTATCAAGCCTATTTAACAGAGTTAAACGTGTATTTAATGGAGTCGGAGAGAAATGCCTAACAAGGCAATCAACTTCGCTCCAGCCCTACGGGCTTCCGCCGGACAGCCAAAGCTACGCTTTGCCTGCCGGTTATTGCGGCGTTATGGGGCAACGGATATTAGAGATACTCCTGTATGGATGAGAGAATACAAAGGCTAGCTGAGCGAATTGATTGTGCTAGTGATGCATTTGATGATCTGGCATTAAACAATTGTATAAATGAGTGCGAAGAACTGTCCGAGGCTGATGGGTATAGAGGCCAGAGAGCTTTAATGTTCTTTTATATGGCAAATTGCTTTAGTGCCCTGGCAGCCAGAAAGATGCGCACAAGTGGATATAGGTGGAGCTGGGATCAGAAGGAAAAAATTGAAGAAATCCTATACTTAAGAAAGGCAGTAATATCAGAAGATTTTCAAAATCTAGACCCACTATTTCAATGTAAGGTGTATACAAACCTAGGAAATTGTTTGAATAAGTTCGGTAGATTTATAGCTGCAGCTGATTCATGGAGGGCTGCGCTAGAAGTTGATTCAAGATTTGCGATGGCGTTAGGAAACCGTGGTGTCGGTTTGATTGAGTATGCCAGAACATTATACGATGATGGGCACATCGGAGTTATGTTTGCACACGCTAAAGCCGATCTATATAAGGCGGTATCGAAAGGTGTGTTGTGGGACAGTGGAGAGCATCCAGAAGCACTTAGGCAGTTCCAAAAATACTATGATTATGCAGATCAAGCACTGATTGATGCAGAGTATGATTGGGATTTCGATCTCAATCAATGGCCCTTGGGCGATAGCGAAGAAGAGACTAATTACCGTGAATGGTGCTTAAGAAATAGGCTGTTCCTTTCTCCTATTAACGACGTTTGCACTCTGTCTGCAGCAGCGCATGATGTACTTCATCTACCAAGCCATTGCTATAAGGTCGATGAGGGGCCGCGATTTCCAAAATACTTCAATGTCCTCAAACAAGAGTATGTCACTGCAAGATATCTACTTTTTGATTCCGAGTCCTCCCTCGATGAGCATTATTCTGATAGAAACGTACTTTTGCTTAGCGGCTACGATGGTGCGTATTTTGGATATCGTAACGAGCAAGCCAAAACGGCGTATCGTTTGGCATATTCAATATTCGATAAAATAGCCATATTTATAAACGACTATTTTAATATTGGGTTGAAGCCTCGTTCTGTTACGTTTAGGAAAATTTGGGGGTCAAAAGAAAAAGGTGGTGAGTTCAAACTTCGTGAGTGCTTTCATAATCTAGAAAACTGGCCGCTGCGGGGATTGTACTTTTTATCAAAAGATCTCTTCGATGATGAATTTAGTGATGTATCACTACCTGACTCGCAAGAGCTAGATAAATTAAGAAACTTGTGTGAGCACAGATTTGTTAGTATCCAAGAGTATGATGCACTAGAGCCAAACACAGAAAACCACGAATACATCACAATAGATGATCTAAGGCTTAAGACTACTAGAATTCTCTCCATTGCAAGAGAAGCTTTGGTTTACCTTTCATTGGCTATGCATATAGAAGAGTTTGAACGTGAAAAACAGAGAAATGGCATAACTATGCCGATATACTCTCATCCTATAGACCGTTCATTTTCAGATCTTTAACATTGGTTCTACAAATGCCCCATAACAAGTTGATGCTGTTCGTTCCGGCAACTGCGTTGCCTCCACCGGACCTCCGCTTCGCTGCGGCCGCAGATCAAGGCGCTACATTTCTAAGGGAGTAAGATGATAGATTTTACAGAAATTGATTCAGATGGAGAGAATTGGGAGCTTTTCGCAAGAGACTTTTTAGAAGAATTAGGGTTTTATGTCGAGTCGCAGCCCGATAGAGGTGCAGATGGAGGAAAAGACCTGCTTGTGACAGAGCACTTACAAGGCCATTTAAACAAGTATAAATTCAGATGGATGGTTAGCTGTAAGCACTACGCGAAAAGTAATAAATCGGTTTCTGAGAAAGATGAAATTAATATACAGGAGCGGTTAGATTCCTTCAGGGCAGATGGCTTCATAGGGTTCTATTCCACGCTGCCAAGCTCCGGTTTAAACACCAGATTGAATCAATTGAGAGAAAATAAGAAAATCAAAGATTTTCGATTTTTTGATGGGAAATTGATTGAGAATCACTTGGTGAGAATTGGCTACTCAAGAATTTTACTTAGATTTTTCCCTAATAGTTACAAAACTATAAAACCCAAACATCTAGTTTTTAATGAATATATTCCTGTAACTTGCGATTGTTGCGGTAAAGATTTAATTGAAAATCACCATGAAGAAACATACAAGGGCGTAGTTTGCCAGGCAGAAATGTTCCCAGATGAAGGGGCAAAAGAAATCATAGATGTGTATTTTGCCTGCAAGGGTGAGTGTGATAGAGCGCTTAGAGATAAATATTGGAGAAATCACCAAGCTGTAACATCATGGCAAGACATAACAGACATATCCATTCCCTTGTATTACCTAAAATGGATTATGGGAACTCTGAACGAGATCAATTCAGATAACGTCGTTTATTCAGAGAAAGCATTTGAAAAAACGAAAGAAATCATTTTGGCATTATCTCAAATAGTCATGCGAGAAATGACAGAGAAAGAACGAGACCGGATTAGCGATCTAGCAATGATCCCAGAATGGGCATAAATGTTTCAAGCGCATGTTGTTCGCCCCTCCGGGGCTGGGACCTCCGTTCCGCTGCGCTTCACTGCGGCCCCAAATGCGTGCGTTAAACGAAAAGAACACTGAAATGGATACGACTTACTTGTAGGTAAAAGCAATCAGGTTAAGGATAACCCAGATATTGTTGGTAGCATTGAGTTTTCATGGTATCCCGTGATTGCATCGCTTCAAAAGAAGTATGAAATGCCAATGCTCACCCAGCTCTGTGATCGATTTAGTAATTACACCTTCGACGAAGGTCAGCTTAATCAGGCTAAAGTCCAACTGTTTGAAATCATGGTATCCAGGGATCTGACTGAGAAGGAGTCAGAGTTAATATATAAACTTGTCGCGGCTACTTGCTATGCCCTAGACCAGGGAATGTCACTCTATGGTGTGTCTGATTAGCCCGTCGTTTAACAAGGCCAGCCAGAGGGACCAAAAAACCGCCGCTTCGCTCTGGTTTTTCGGCCCCTGCTGGCGGCGTTATGTGATTTGAGAGAACGCAATGAAAGCCTTATCATTTTTAATAGTCCCTTTGGTGCTTTCTTCAATTAATAGCCTTGCTTCGGAAGCAAACCCAATTACGCAGATCGACAAACTTTTAAAAAGGCATGTGGACGAAATAAGAAAATCCGAAAATCTGGTCGGTCTTGGTGCGGTAGTCATTCAGGACAGCAAGATCATTGGACTTTCGGTTAGCGGCGAGCGTAAAAAAGGCGATGGTGTTCTCGTCTCACAGCAGGACCTATGGCATATTGGTTCCATTACTAAATCTTTTACGGCTACGATGATTGCTCGCCTGATTGAAAAAGGTGATTTGAAGTGGAATACATCTATCAAAGATGTTTTTCCTGACGAAAAGGACATCCATACAGAATGGAATGATGTGACTCTAGGCAACCTGCTTGCACATACATCGGGAGCAACACCCAATTTCTCGCTTTTGGTTAGCTTAAAAAATCCAAACGCTGGTAGTGAAAGAACGGCTGCAAGAGAATCAGCAGTGCGATATATACTCTCTCAGCGGCCTGAAGTAACGCCAGGTGGCACCTTTGTATATTCAAATGTCGGATATACGATTGCAGGTGTAATAGCTGAAAAAAAGGCAGGAGTTTCATGGGAAAATTTAATTAGAAAAGAAGTTTTTTCACCTCTAGGGATTGAGAGTGGCGGCTTTGGTGCCCCTAAAGACATAGAGGGGAAATTGAGTCAGCCATGGGGGCATAAAAAATTATTTGGTTTTACTAAGAGTGGAAAAGATGATAATACGCCAATAATTGGACCTGCTGGTACAATACATTTATCGCTTAATGATTTGGCGTTGTATGCTGATGAACATCTTCAAGGCATACAAGGGCGTAGTTCATTCCTCAAAAGAGAATCGTTTCAGCGTCTACATCATCCAAACTTTAATAGCTATGCTTATGGCTGGGTAATTGGTCCACCGGAAGAGTTAGGTGTTGGTAATGTTCATTGGCACAACGGCTCAAATACTATGTGGTATGCATTGCTTGTAATTTTACCAGATATCAATGCCGCGATAGCCATAACTTCTAATGACGGAAACTTTAAAGTTTCCGAGTATTCTGCTTGGGAAATAGTCAAACGTTTAGCAAAACCGTTAGAGATTACACATAAAGAATCTATGAGCTTGGACGCTATAAAGAGCACCGGTTATTGAGGCTTTATGTGAGCACAAGGAAAGAGCTATGGGCGTAAATCTGAAAGAGATTGATGGAGTAAAAATTCAGCCAAAACACTTAGCCTCATGTCACTGCGGCTTAGTAAAAATTGAACTGGATTTACCTGATGGTCTTATTTATCTTCGGCGTTGTGATTGCTCTTTGTGCCGCAGGAGATGTGCAATCGCCGCATCAGTATCGCTAGATGGCATTAATGTCTTAGAAGGGCAGGAACATTTAAAGCTCTATCAATTCAATACTAATACTAATACAGCGAAACACTATTTCTGCGGTAATTGCGGTATTTACACACATCACCAAAGACGCTCTAATCCTACTCAATACGGTTTCAATGTTGCGTGCCTGGAGGGTGTAAATCCTCTCAAAATCGGTGGTGTCCCAACATACGATGGGGTAAACCATCCGGCGGACCGAGGGTAACTCACATAACAATCAGCGGCAGAGTGATAGCCAACGCTGGGCGTTAAGTTTACATAAATACTATGGATTTAAGCTGGAACCCATTTCCTGAGTATCGAAACTTCTCTTTTAATGCGATCCATGACGACTCGGAGGGTTTTCGAATACTTTTAGAGGCTAACTGTGGCAGGTTCTCTAATAAGCAAGCATTACGTATAGAGTTTCCGCTGGCTGGCCCGATGTACTACCACAGGACAGATGAAAGCTTTTTATTATCGCCTGAAAGTACGATAGGCAATCCAAACACTACATTTCAGCGAACAAGAGCATCAGATTTAATTGAGCGATTTCACATGTTTAGCTGCAATATTTATCGAGAAGATTCTATTATTCATTATTGTATTTATACTGAGAATGAGTGTATTGAGGTTCTATCAGTAGTTGAACCCATCTGTGAACATTTGTGACACCAGAAAACATAACAGCTAGGCGATGTCTACTGGTGATTCAATTTGGATGATCGGCTTATTCGCTTGTTTCCTATTGTTTCCCCCCGTAAGCCGTCATGTTTACATCTCCTACTTAGCGTTGAATTAGGGTGATTCATCCTCCTGTAGAGCACGTTTAAGTGGAAAGAGTAGCCCTGGGAGAGTGGCCTTTTCCTCATCAGTAATAGCTTTAAGGGCTGCTTCCCGAGGCCCGGATTGGGACCACTCCATGATTAACTCACGTGCAAGACATAGTGCCTCCAACTTTTCCAATTGTGATAGAAAAACTTGCGTGGGCACTGTTGAGTAATTCGCTAAAAGACTTCCCATAACTCCCCCTGAACTCACCAAAAGTAATAATTTTTGTTAACTTTCTAATAGTATTTGTTGTTTTTATTGTAATGTCAACAAAATTTGTTAACTTGATAACTTTTATTGTTACTATCTTGGAACTATGAGACAGAGTGAATAAACAAGTGATTACGGGAATACAGGTACGGATGGCTAGAAGTGGCCTGAAATGGAGCGCCCAAGATCTGGCAGAAAAAAGTGGAGTGGGCCTTTCGACAGTTAACAAGATAGATCGAGAGGATGGAATCCCTTCTGTGCGTATTCAGAATCTTGTAGCTATTGAGCAGGCTCTACTTGCTACTGGCCGTGTTCGCTTTGAAGGGGAAACTGGTGTGTTTGTTCAGCCTTTTGAAGGCTGACAGTTATTGGGAGTAATAGTACTTTACCTGGCAATACGGGCTTGCCGAATACATGAAATCACAAGATGATTCACTTCCCAGTGTAAAGGCCCACTGAGTCGTACGGCAAGCTTGTGGTATGGTGGAAAAAGGATTAACAGCTTCAAGGAGTGAGGTAACACAATGTCACTACCCTCAAGGATCGAGGCAGAGCAGCGCTATGAAAAGCTACGCGCACTCGCTTTGGAAGTTTCACAGAATTCACTAACAGGTAATTTGAAACTAACCCAGATTACCTCTCAAGCCCTAGAGGCCACCCAAAACTGGGAATCCTCAAGGCTTCGACAGTACAACTGGGACTGGCCGCAAAACTACAGCTACTACAAGAAAAGCTACCCCAAGCGTTTTGAAATCGCCGTATGGGAGAACAACATACTTACGGCTATCTCTTTAGGCCGTCCTACCTATCATGCTACAGGTATGCGCTTGGATGTAGTGGAAGCCATGCCGCGTGACCTGGGTGAACGCTCCAATGTATTCGATACCATTATCCTAGCGTATGAAATCTATGCGCGGATGATCAATGCCAATCATATTAGGATTATGAATCCGGTTAATGAAACGGTGAAAGCCTTCTATGAGAGATACGGATATCAGTACATTGCCAAGGGCGACTACCTGACAAGAGATATATTGTGATGACTGATAAAGACAAAGTGAAACGCCTGGCTGAGGCCAGACAAAAGAAAGGCTGGACGCAAACCGAGATCGAAGAATTTGCCAAGCGCCGCAGCCGTGAACTAAAGAAAATTTCCGAGGATATTGAGGAGCCTGATCACCTCGCCTCTGGAACCCAAAAATCTATCGAAGAGATATGCAAGGATGACGACAAAGACGAATAAGCCACAGTCCAATACGGAAAAGCAGTTCGCACCGCAAAAGGGGGAAGTGTCACCGGAAGATGCCCGTACTAAGGCCACTATCTATGCAGCTCAGATTAAGGCTCAGATGAAAAGTAAGGGGGCAAAATTGAAATGAATGAGAAGAGTTGTGCTTGTCGGGTGTGGTGAATGTAATGAGTAGCCCGATTATCCACAAGGAATAGTTATTAGGCATGCTACGTGGAGTACCAATAATATTCGGCTTTATTATGCCAAATCAAAGCCCCTAGATACTCAGCTCTATGGAAGAGTTACAGCTATTTTTCGATAAGCTGGAAGAGTACAAATGCTAAGGAGCACCGTAAAGACTTGAAAGCTTCTAAAAGGGGTAGTCAAGATAATAGAGGGAGTAAGGGGAAATAATTTAGACTTGGATTGCCACTTATTTAGATCGGAGCAGCATCCAAATAATTTATCTATAATATTTCAAACTTGACCTGACAGAACATCTTCTGAAAAGCCAGTAACTGTTAGATCAAGTCTAAACCACTACAACTTACCAATATTTAGAGTATTGGGATTTCTGTGGGATATGAAGATTTTTCTGGAGGTTTTAACCCCCTCGCTCTATTTCGGCATACAGAGGGCTATATATGCGTGGTCCGGTCTCATTTTAATGGGATAGCGTGCCACTACCTGGCGCTTCCATTCGGAAGCCGCTGCTTCACAAGCTTCTTTACTGTTAAATTCAGCCATTGCCACACTTGCTCCACTCTCGCCGCTTACTGGTTTTAATGCCAGGGTTAGTATTAATACAAACTGTTCCATGTTTCTCTCCTTTTGATACGCGCCCATCAGATATTGAGGCTTTCCCTGTTCCGATACACAAACTAACCATTGGATGTAGATGGTTAGTGGTAAGGCTTTAGACCGACTTGAACCACGATTGTACTGCTAAGTGCCTAGCAATCAATTGGGCTAGTTAGTCAGACCTATGTGGGAATTGATCTTTTCAGCAATTCACTCAATCTCAATTGGACCTATCGTCTTGGATGTGAGGTTTGGCCTGTTACACCCGTCATTTGTAACAGATTAGGGGTAACAAAAAGGTGTGACAGCGGAAAGCCAATAACCATGCGGCTTACAGCGATTCTGTAACACCTGTACACCTGTAACACCTTTATTTGAGAGGGATAGAAGTTAACCCTCCCCTCCCCCCCCTTTGGCTGGGCTGAGACTGCGGACGAGTGGGTATCATCAACATGTGCGTTGTAGAGGAGATATACCTCAGCAGAATATTGAGAGGGCATTACTCAATTGCTTCAGAGTCTCTATTCGTGACGACGTGGGCAATCTATTCGACTGTGATTGCTTCTCGTGCAGAGTACGCAGATTGTGCGTACCGTGGACGGTAAAGATGTGAGTTTAATTCACTTCCTTGCATGGTAGCTCAGGCAGTGAATATCTACCGGGCGTAACGGCGTAGCTCCCGTCTATGGCTGAGTCTTTGGCGGGCCAGGGCATCCGATATCTCTACTTCTGGAACAGCGTGTAGATTAACCGCCCACTAGTTGGCTTGATGGCTATGGCTGAACTCTAAGCCAAGCTTAGGGTTCAACGGGTCCTCCTGAGTGTCCAACACACGGGTAATTCGGACCCCGCTTATTTAACAGATATCTGATTTTTCCTAGGGGGGTTATACCCTCCTTAGAGCCTGTTAGGGGCAAACCCCTAATTCGGGGTCTGGTGTTCTGACCAGCTGAACCCACGGGGGGTAGGTTGGATATCTGGCAGCCTTGTATCCGGTACTGCCGTCCTAGCTTAGATTTCACAATGGCTTAATTCAGGTAGGGGGGAGTAATAATTAGGTAGTTGTTCTGGGCGTTTCAAACCGACAAAGTGTCGGTTTTGGTCTGGCAGTGAAAACCGGTGATTTGCCGGTTTTGGTTTACCTCTAAAAACCGCCAATCCTGCGGTTTTGGAGGAGGTGAAGCATAGGCCACCTGGGTATTGAGGTGATGTCGCGCTTCGATACTCCATCTCAAGTGCTCTACCAGCCGCTCATGCTCAAGCCAGTCCCCTGTCGATAGCAGGCCAAACCGCCAGATTCGCGGTTTGAGGTATATGGATACTGGCCAAGACTAAGGTCAAATCAGATGAAATGGCAGGGTGTGTATAGAGGCTCTTTTTAGTGGTATGCCCTATTGTTGAGTGCCTTTAATTGAGGAGCAGGAATTCAAAGTGGTGCTACATTTGGTGCTACTTTTTTCAGGATTGTATCCAGAGGCCCTGGAATCACTAGCTTTCCATCCGTTTTTCGAGTCCGGCCTCTGTACCATATCTCAAACCCGCGATAGCGTAGGCTTTCGCGGGTTTTTTATTATCTTCCTGAAAACCAAAACAACGCTTTAAAGGCCGAAAGGTCAACCACGTATCGATACAGTATGCTGTTAAGTCTTTGAGCCTAGGTTTTTTAACAGTATTACTAAGCGACACCAGAAAAGTCTACTTCAACCATACTCCTAAAAATAAGTAAGACTCATAAGGATCTACCAACGAAAATTTAATTTAAAATCAAACTATTAATTAGACTCAACAAGCAAGGTGTGCTCGAGAAGCAACATAAATAGTACCTAGAGCTAAACTTTCATTTTCAACTTTTCAACTTTTCAAAAACAAACACTTAGAGAGTTCTTACGCCTATTAAATACCGGCAATGAAGAAATTCCAATCTTTAAAGCTTCCAAAAATACACTTCAAACAACCTGAAATAGTTAAGCCACTAAAAAGGAGAAATAAGATCAACGTTAAACGCCTACCTCTATGGATTACGCTTACTTCACTCTTTCTTTCAGTTCCAATTCTTGCTTATATCATAGCTGTAATAGTTGGCGGATACTCTTTTACAACATCCCCAAAAGCATGGGAAAGTTTTGCAGTTTACTTCAACAATATCCTAGGCCCATTCCTCGCAATACTCGCTGCAATTGCAGCGTACTTATCCTTACAAATTCAACTGACAGAGGCCAGAAAAGCACAGAGCATTAATCAACAAGCAGAAAATTACCTGAGATATATCTCCCTACTAAGAGAAATGATTGATAAGCGTTGGGAAGTAATTTACACATATAGCGAGACTAAATATGAAAAAATCGGTGATAATGCAATAAATACAGATCAAATCAATAAGCTAACAAACAGAGGGCAAATGGTTTCTGATGTAATAAAGCTTATGGGGCTCTTTCAAGATCTAGGCAATGCAGTACAGTGGTATACATCCATACACAAAAGGCAAATAAACCTGAATAAAAATGAGTTTCCTTCAAATGAATGGAGCCACTTCTCGAACGCTCTTATAAGTGAACGCAGTAAACAAATGAAGTTTTGCTATCATTTTGGCAAAGCAATGAAGGACAACTTCATTAAAGACCCTAAAAAACTTAGGGAAATTATAATTTATGAAAATTTCTATGAATCTCTAGAAAAACAAGGATTAGTTTGAATTAATCACTAACCTTATTTACGCTACCTAATTACACACCAACAAAGTATCGATGTAAGGTCACTAACGCAATGTCATAAGTTTATCTAACCCCTTGATTCATAAGAATACTTTTAGGGGGCCTCCCCCTAAAAGCGCATCGCTTCTAGCTATACCACCGATATAAAACCTAAATTCCAGATAGCTCGAAATTAAATCAAAATTCTGCAAACGCAACTTTCCGCTACCTTGGAGAACTGAGCCGTTCACGTAGCTTACCGTTATCCAGCGCCACTTACCTCAATTCAAATTTTAGTAGTACCACTCATTCAAAAATTAATAGGGCCAACCAATCTAAAAGTGTCAGTAACTTTTAGATAAGTAAAGACTACTTCAATTTACATACCTCCAACTACTGTTGGCAGTTTGACTTTGTGGTTCGAATAATAAATTGGTCATACTAGCTACTGATACACAAAAAGTTATTTAAGCTGCTGGTAGCGCGAAGCACGGCCATACCATCGCACTCTGTAAGTTTAAAATACACACTCAACTCCCCCTCTTGAGCCCCCTACAAAGAACTTTCCTGCCTTAAAGCACTTCCCACCCTGAAGGAACTACGCGTAATTACCGATAAAAGGCGTGGTAGCAAAGCTGTTTGTATCAAACATTCTGGCTTCTTGTTTGCACAGCTAGCATCTTTAGCTTTGGCTAATCTCAATTAAGATGTGCAGGTTCCAACAAGACTAAAGTACCAGTTTAGAGGGGGGGAGGGACATTTTCGAATACAATCAAAATAGGACACACTTTCATCTACTAAGTAATACTTTCGCCAACTCGCTAATCATATAGTTTTTCCAACTTTTTATGAAAGAACTGGTACTTTCGTTTTTGAATTTATTGATTTCCTATTCAAATTATTTACCTTTCATTAGTGATTAATGAAATTAAGGCGTGAAACAACTCTAGATTTAGCGTGAGATTTACTTATGGAATCGGCTGTCAGGTAGAAAACAGTGAAACTAAGAAGGATTTACGAAGAATAACTGTGGGACTTGCTTCAGAGAGACTCTAGGCGCTGAAGCCGATCAAAAAACAATCGGTGACAGGTAAAGGCTTAATAAAACTATACCTCCAATGGAGTTTTTGATAGATTCACAAATTACCAATAACTATGTAAAAAGTATCTCATTTGTGCTTCAAATTTTATGGCAACTGAAACTTATTCAAAGGACTGTGAACTTATTCTTGGGCTTGTAAGCCCAGTTGGAGTGGATCTTGACGCAGTTACAGCCGCTATTACAAACTTTCTGAACCAATATGAATACAAAACAAACTTAATCCATTTAAGCCAGCTATTTCAAAATGAAGAAAGCGCAAATTCTGGTCATATAAAGGAAAGCACTCGCCTAAAGGAAGGAATGACCAAAGGTAATCAAGCGCGAAAGCTATCTGGCAGGGCTGATTTTTTTTCGCTGTTAGCCATTGAGAGAATCAATTTGGATAGAAAGTTTGAGGGGGGCTTTCAAGACCCTTTGGGGCGAGTTGTACATGTTATTCGTTCACTCAAGCATCCTGATGAAGTAGAGACTCTAAGACAGGTTTATGGGCCAGGATTTTTTTTACTTGGTATTTCATCGAGTATCGAAAGTAGGAAGCACTACTTAAAAGACTCTAAGGGTGTTCCTGAGGCTGAGCTTGATGAACTTATCCAGCGCGATGATAAAGAAGGGCTACCATTTGGGCAGCGCACCAGAGACGTGTTTCAAACTGCTGATGCGTTTGTGGCATCTGACGGAGATTTAAGTCAGCAGATTGGTAGAGTTTTCGATTTGCTATTTTCTAAACCAGTGATCTCCCCTACGTCTGATGAGTATGCAATGTTTATGGCCTACGCTGCATCACTCAGGTCTGCGGATTTGTCTAGACAGGTTGGAGCAGTAATTGTTAATGAAGAAGATGATATATTATCTACTGGGGCAAACGATGTACCTAAGTTTGGTGGAGGGCTATACTGGCCCGGGGAAACGGATGAAAGGGATCATGTCAAGGGTTGTGATTATAACGAGAAAAAAAAGAATGAAATAATTTTAAGCATTATGAAGAAGCTTAAAGGAGAGGGAGATAAAACTGACATTGACCTTTTGGCTGAAGGTAGAACTTTACTAAAAGACACAGGCTTATTGGATATAACAGAATATGGCCGCGCCGTTCACGCGGAAATGGAAGCTTTGATCTCTGCCGCAAGAAACGGGATATCTACCAGAAAAGCGACTCTCTTTACGACAACATACCCTTGCCACAACTGTGCTAAACATATTGTTGCGGCGGGAGTAAAGAAAGTAAAATTTATTGAACCCTACCCTAAGAGCTATGCTACAGAACTCCATGGTGATTCTATAGAGGCTGATGGCGAAGGAGAGAATTCGAAGGTAAAATTCGAACCCTTTGTTGGGATCGGTCCAAGAAAATTTGTTGATCTATTCTCCATGTCTTTAGGAAATGGTAGGAAGATTACTAGAAAAAAAGGTGGTAATTTGAAAGAGTGGTCACGAAGTGTAAATGAGCAATTTAGGGTGCCAATGCTGCCTTTTTCCTATATCCAAGCTGAAGCTAGACTAGTCTTAGAGCTTAAAGAAAATAGTTTTTATCAAGACGGGGAAAAGTGAGGATCTTTATATGAAGAAAGTGAATCATACAGGCGAAAGTAAAGTGGAGGAGGTTATTGAATCCTGGCCAAAGTGGATGCGTGAATACCAAATAACAAAATATAGTCACTCCAAAGGAAATAACCCTGAAAGTGACCTAAAAGAAAAAGGTGAGTATTCCGATCAAAGCCTTAGACACCAGCACAAATTGCTTTGTAGTTAAAATTTCGAAGTAAGGATTCGCGCCATATGGCGTTCAGCTTTCTATTAGTTTATTAATTTTTCGTTATTCCTATTTAAACATCCTCCTTTTATCTTCCCCCCCCACAGGGGGGAGGACCTGAAAATAGCTTATCAGGAGTTGTCTACAAAAAACTCCTAGTCACCCAAAACAACAATTTAACGACCATTCTGGATAACCACAAAATAGTAGCCTCAAGCGCCACCAATATTGACGCCGTATAAAATATCGGATCGAATACTATACAAATAAAGGATAAGTAGGGCATCTTCAATGCCTGCACTCAAATTTCATTAGAGGCCACCCCCTCTTACTACTGCGCCTCTCCCTATGCACGAAGGAAATTTCTGTGCAACAAAGATATAAAGTATGGTAAAAATTACTAGTATCGCCACTAGCAGACTGAATCTAGATTGTATAATCTTTCTTCAATTTAGCTGTTAATTTCTTTACATATGTGTCTTAAGGAACCAAGATCATCTCGTAATTTATATCGACTTAGAAGAGATGAAAAGCTAACCAGGCTATCAATAGTTATGCTTATATCAATTTATCAGACCTGAATTTTAAGCTTAAATGGATAATTTATAAATGAGAGAAAGGCATACTAAACTTAAATTATATATTTATGTAAATTCTTGTATCTACAGACTCACGATATGAATAGAGAAAATAAAATTACTTCCGGTGGTTGCTTGTGTGGAGCTGTCCGATATGAGGTTAAAGGGCCACTACGCAACGTAGTTAACTGTCATTGTAGTATGTGTCAAAAACTACATGGAAGTTTCGGCCCCCACACAAAAGCTCGCAAGGTCAATATTAAGATAACAAGAGATGATGGGCTGGCGTGGTATAAAACATCAGAAGTAGCCCGCAGAGGCTTCTGCCAGCAATGTGGCTCAAGCCTATTCTGGGAACCATTTAATCTCGATGCAACTGGAATTATTGCTGGATCACTCGATGGCCCAACCGGATTGAAAACTATAGGGCATATTTTCACCGGTGAAAAATCTGATTTTTACGAAATCGATGATGAACATCCTCAATTCAAGGAGTCATCAAATGGGCAGCTAGTCAATGACTACAAATAGATAGTTACCAGAGAGATAGGGGGCTAGTGCTCAAATCACACTAAAGCTCCCTATCAAATCTACGGACACCCAACTTTTCAGGCCCATGTGTTATTTAATTCGTATACCTAGTGGGCACTTAAGGATCTAATTAAGATAAACCCATCTCGGCTAATATCTTTCAAATTAGAACCTCCACCAAATACAACCAGCAGAATTCCGGCCCCAAGTATTGGCAAATGCCCTATCAACTCATGAATACCAAGAATCGATGCAGTTAATAGAAAGAAACTTAATACCGTAAGAGTTGCTAACCGCGTTGACCAGCCCAACAAGATAACCAACCCAAAGCAGAACTCAGCCATTCCCGCAGAAAAAACGAAGGTCAAATCGGAGAAAGAATGCCACCCCAGATTAGACATGAAGTTCCAATGATAGTGCTGTAGAAACTCAAGGCCCAGATGAGGGTTGAGCCACTTATTGTGAACTGCCAGAGTCATTAGCTGAAGGCCTAGCCCGCAGCGTAAAGCAAGCAGTCCAAGATCTGGCTTTTGGTACAATATAAATGCTAGTGAAAGCCCTAAAAATTCAAAGCCGTAATCAATCCAGATTGAGAATGGGTAAGTAGCCATTATTGAGAGCAAAAGCGCGAAGATTAGATACCCGGAGCTTCTTAGGCTGACATCTAAAATTAACACAATACCAATTACCAGCTGAAACTCATTAACAAGACTTTGCGTGGCAGAGAATTCCAGGTTAGGGGCCAGTAATACACCCGAAAAATAATTAAAAACAAAGGTTAACCCAATCAATGCAGACGTGATATGCCAAATTTTGTGACGACCAATGTCGGACCAGAGGTAGGGAAATTTATTAGATGCTCTGTGAACAGCTACTGTTTCAAGCGACTGTAAGGATCTGTTCACCATACAGTATAGAAAGCCCCCCAAAAGAACTAACGCATATATCCAATTCCACTCGAACTCAACTGCATTACCATCGTTTTGTACAAACCAGCGTACATGAGACCACGCAGGAGGAGAAACAAAGTAGCTCATAAAAGCTATAACCAGTAGAAAGCTGTAAGACTTCCTCCGTTTAAACATAATTATTACCTCAATGAATACTGCTTTTAGCCTACAAAAACCTATGCAGGCAGATCTTGCACCTGATCATATATAGTTCACGTATTTAGAGTAAATAAGGTAGCGTTCACATTGCTAGGTACTTAACAAATGTGAAAAAAATAGCATTCTGAGGGGATTCTTTGTCAACCAAAAAATTTCTTGAAGCAAGTTCACAAAGTGTGAAATCATTGCTCATTGGTAATGATCACCAATAGATCTTAGCTATCTTGCGCGCGTCTAGAATGAGGATATTATCCGTCAGACAAATGGGTGAGCAACCACATAAGTCTATCTTTTATTAATAGTTTTACTAAAACCAAAAAGTGCTGGTTATTTATGATTGAATTTAAAAGATATGCTCACATTGAAGACTTAAGGAGCCTCTGAATAACTCCGTAATGCCTCTGCGAGTCTTGAAGGCTGCAGATGTTAGGCGCAGCTCGCCGCGAATGGCCGTAGCCCTTTGCAAGAGCTGCAACGCAGCAGGTGCGGCCTTCAAGGCCCGCCCTTCGGGGCTTGCAGAGCGATTCACACTCCGCGTTGCGACTTCTTGAAAGGTCTAGACATTCCTGCGAAGCCGCGCCTTGATTGTGAACCGCTCTGAAAGCCAGAGGTATCACGGAGTTATTCAGAGGCTCCTTAATGCTTTACTATGCAAAATCACACAAATATGACTCAATACTTAAAATACTAAAGGAAGGGGTAAATAACGCTAGTGAAGCAGAAAAGTTTTCTCTCTTTATTTGGCGGGTTGTTGATTCTATTCATGATGACCAGGAAAACGAAATAGAGATAATGAGCAGCGCAGGCAATCTTGAAATGTTACCTGATCTCGAATATGAAATATCAGGTTATATGCAATCAGTAGGCTTCTACGATATATGGTGTAAAGTGAGTAAACAGGCTTAATAGTACCAATACTCATTATTCAAGAATTGAAAATGGAAGCTCTACAAACCAGTTTAGCGTTGAGCTGACTAGTACTACTACCATCTCAAACCTTCATCCCAACAATTCTGGGCACCCTCAAAAGTAGTAGCTTAAAATACAATCCATATTGATACCGCGTAAAACGCTGAATCAAACTCTGCATAAATGGCCAGCCAAATAGGGGGTAACCAAGCCTATTCCACGCAGCGCGAAAATTCTCATGAGCGGCCACTGCACTTGCTTGTGTACATAAAGATGGTAAAGATATGGGGCCGGGCAAAAGATATGGACATCGTCTCAATTGGGACGGCAAAAGCCAGCTGGCAGATTTCCCAAGATGCGGCAACTTATACCACAACAAGCAATTACAAGCCTGCCGTCCTTTATATCAATAAAAAGACCGCTTTGAACTGTCCTCCATAGTCAAGGCTAGCCTTGACAAGCCAGGAGCAGACACCACAACTCACTTCAATGCCACACCACTCACAGGCTTAAACTGTTCGTTCGTCTACGAATATGTCGATTCGTCACTTTTTTAAACACCGAGATTACTGTCGCTATAAGCTAGGTCAAAACTCAATAGGAAAAGAAACTCTTATGAAAGTTACAGCCATTGCCTCCTGTTTACTATTAGCCTCAAGTAATAGCTTCGCCCTCGAAACCAAAAAGAATGACTACGATTTGAGAATCGACAATGTACAAATATTAACCAGCGATGCGGAAGGCTTTAGCGAGAAAAGCCGTATTTACATTCAAGATGACCGCATAGCCAGAATCACTCCAATGACCAGGACAGCCCTACCTGCCGAGAATACCCACGACGCACAGGGCAAATATGCGATACCGGGCCTAATCGATTTACATGTGCACTTGAGTGCATCAGGGTCAACTTATAAGAATTATCAGCATCTGCCGCTAGAAACCAACTTAAACAATCAACTCTATTATGGCGTTACCGCTGTCACAGACCTTCTGATGTCGAGCGAGATGATGCAATCTATATCCCAGTTGAACGATTCGGCTCCACTAGTATTTGCCTCTGGACCCGCCTTCACCAACCCTAGAGGTCACGGTACCCAATTCGGAGTGAAAGTTCATGAGATTGACAGTATCGAGCAAATCAGTGCGAGCTGGGATACACATTTAAGTTACCAGCCAAAGTTGACCAAAGCCATCATAGAAACTTTTGATGGTACTGTCGTCCCGCTCTCAGGTGATGTACTCAAAGAGATTGGAAAACGCTCCCAAAGCGCCGACTTACCGTTTTTTGTTCATGTCTCCACCCTGGAAGATGGGAAACGAGCAATCAAGGCCGGGGCTACTGCTTTAGCCCACGGTATCAATTTTGAACCAGTGGACAATGAATTTATAAAGCTCATGCTACAAAACGAGGTTACCTATATACCCACTCTATCAGTGCTTCATAATCAGGCTGATGAACATGAAAATCAATCTATCACTCAATTAGACTTGGCACCAATACACCCAAAAATGAAGGACTGCCTGTTTAATGAAGTCCAGGCACCAACGGCCAGTAGAAAACTAGCCTGGGAGAAAAAATCTATCGCATATAATAACGTGATCAAGCTAGCTAAAGCCGGAATAAAAATTGGCGCTGGCTCTGACTCCGGCAACCCCTACTCGCCACACGGACTGGGCTTAATAAGCGAGATATTAGCCTTGCACAAGGCGGGTCTATCTAATCAGCAAATTTTACTCGCCACAACACAGATTGCAGCAAAAACTTTGAATGCAAGTGAGAATATAGGGTCAATATCCCAGGGAAAACGTGCTGACTTTATTCTGCTAAATAAAAATCCTATTGAGAACATACAAGCAATTACAAACCCAGAAAAAATCTATCTTGCAGGTGTGCCGGTAGAGAGAAAACAGCTCATCGAGCAGAGTTACGCCACTCCCCCTATCGGTTCCAGTTGTGAATCTTCTTCGGAGAAGAAAGACCATAGAATATAAAAAGACCTCACAGTGTCAGCACTCATTTAAATTGTAATTTATGGGTGCTGATACTCACCTTTAGATAATAAGAAAACACATCAAGCTGGGTTGAATTAAAACTATCTTATCTTATTTAATCCCAATATAATTGGCCAATACAGAATAAGCTATGATAGCTATTGCTCATCAATATTTTATGTCAATACTAAAAGATCTTAAGCATCCTTTCTTTGCGAAATCATTTGTCGTCGTTCTATTACTAGATATAGCTTGCGTATTTGTTTTTTTTGAATCAGGAGATATAAGCTCGTTCAGCAATGCTCTCACTGGTGCTCCGATATGGTTTGTTTTCTTTTATTGGCTACCCACCTGGTCCACAGCTCTCATTGTATTGCGCCTTAGACGCAGAGGGTATCATTCATTGTTAATCGAGTGGATGATCCTGGTAGTCCATATGACTATCGGCAATCAGTGCGTTAGCTGGTTTATAGAGAACGCCTTTAATGTCGAAGGCGGCTTGAATATGGGACTGGGCATTATCTTTAATGGGCTAATGTGGGCTACCTGTTTATACTGTTCTTACGCCATGCTGGAATACCGCCATAAAGTCTCTGAGCAAAAGCTCGCCATGCAGAAAGCAAAATTACAAACATTACGTTATCAGCTAAATCCACACTTTATGTTTAACAGTCTTAATACTATCTCCTCCTATATTCATAGCGATCCAAACCTTGCTGATGAAGTTTTACATAAACTAGCAGATATTTTGAGACATTCTCTCGACACTGGCGAGCTAGAAGAAACTACAATCAAAGAAGAAATTGAACTGATTAATAAGTATTTAGAGATAGAAAAAGTACGTTTTGGTGATAATTTGAAAGTAGAGATTACGGTAGACCCAAGAGCCAGTGATATCTCTATCCCTCCCCTATTATTACAGCCAATTTTTGAGAATTGCTTCAAACATTGTCGCACAATAGAAAACTTACATATTCAATGTCGTATCTACTTAAAGAATGACAAGGTAATTATTGAGGTCGCAGATAACGGATATGGATTTCAGGAAAGCGTTCTTAGTTTTATCCACTCACAGGGAACGGGAATTCATAATTTGCGCCAGCGCATTGAGCTACGACCAAATGGAAAACTTACTCTAAGCAATAAAAGCGGTGCCCACGTTAAAGTTGAGATGTCTGTATGAATTTAAGGGTCATTATTGCCGAAGATGAAGCACCGGCAAGGAATAAATTAAAAGCTCAGCTGGCAACTATTAACTCTATTGAATTGGTTGCAGAAGCAAAATCTGGACTGGAAGCATTAACATTGATTGAGGAGCATCAACCACAACTACTACTGATGGACATTGAAATGCCTCATCTTAGTGGATTGGATGTACTAGATGCCCTAACTTACCAACCCTATATTATTTTCACAACAGCGTATTCTAAGTTTGCTATTGATGCTTTTAACCACGATACAATCGATTACTTGCTTAAACCCTTCCCATTGCAACGCTTAAAAGCTGCCATCGAAAAAGCGGAGAAGCGAATCAAACTTATTCATAACAGTACTCGGGTAGGGAGTGATTCGATAGCACTAAAGCGCCTCGTAAGTAAGTGCGATGATCGCATGACCTTTATTGATCTGAACGATATTTCTTATATTAAGTCTGAACATGGTTCAATTATTGCTCATACAGTGAAAGGCATCAAACCCTTACAAATGGGCTTAGATCAACTGGAGCAAAAGCTTAATCCAGATCAATTTCTACGCCTACATCGTAGCTATCTGATTAATCTGGACAAAGTCTCGGAAATTCAGCGTTATTTAAACGGAAAATTGGCGGTAATTATTGATGATGAACAGAAAACCACTTTAATATCTAGCCGGTCCGGAGCCGATAGATTGAAAATGATATTCGAGCAGGGAAGCTAGAAATCGCTATTTGTTTCTTTATTCTTACATGATTAGACCGTGCTTACACCATAAATGGAAATCGGGCTGAGTTTAATCTAGAATACTGGCAAGTACGTTCTTGACACCACCTCATAAGCACTATCAAGCAATCATCCCAACATCATAACTCATATCGACAAAGATCAAGTGCTGAACCAATTCAATACATTGGTAAAGAAACAGAAACCTTTAAAACCGGCTCAGCATTTCTTTAAGTAAAAACAAGAGTTTCGATATTCAATTATTCAAGAGACTCTTCAAATTCCTTTTTGCTCTCTAAATCGTAATAAAGGATATCACTCCAATACAAACCCACTGGAGGCTCACTCTCAACGTTGTCAAATTTATCATTGAGCTGGAGCCCATAAAATGGACTTAAAGCAGATTCTGAATTGTTTTCTGCCGCACTCTTTACAATATCAGCCGACACCTCTGGGTCTTCAGGAAGAGCATCAATAGCTGCTCCAGCTTCACGGCAAGCGATAATTTCGGATTCAACGTAGCCACGCAGAACTGACTCTTCAGAGTCATCCATACAGTCCAGCTCGATAGTCTCAAGCAGTAGATGCCTATCCTTATGCTCTTGAAGGAATTCTAACGTTTCATTTAGCATTGAATCCGGCAGATCCGTAATGTCTTTGCTAATAACTCGCAGAACTTCAACAAATTTCTTTAACCGCTCAAATCCTGCCTCAAAGTCACTACTAATAGCATAAAGTTGAGTTTTATCATCAGGTGAATCGTCCTCAAAGCCATCCGAGACCAATGACGCGCACAGATTGGGATTCCCGGACATTAGTACACGGTAGGTGAAGGGAATACTATATGGCCATTCAGATAAGCCTGAGATAGTCTCGGGGCGGTCTGAATAGGATTTAGGTTGATTACTAAGGCTATAAAGATAAGAACGATTTGCCATTTTGAGGCTCCCTATAAATACTGCCAACGGCACAACTTTATCGCTGTCATGCCTTTTCTGCTTAAGAAAACTATTGGATTAAAACTTCCTGGCTAAGAAAGTCGAGAGTGAAGTTAACTATGTGTGCTTACCATCCAGTTAGTTGCTAATAACCATCGGTTCATTCGTAAATTGAGTAGATGGATAAGTTAGGTACTGACCGCCAGCGTTCTATTTCTGTTAGAACTAGACTCTACCACTACTGAGCCTGATTATGTACAAAGGGGCTTTATTTTAATGATATTTTTCAGAAATTGATTTTAATCAATTTCAGATTGGAGTTTTTCTAACTGTGCCGTAGCCAGAGCCATTCAACTTTACCCCTGTAAATAGCTCTGGTCACTCGGTAGATTATCAAACCACAACCTGCCTTAACCTGAACTTTAAATTACTCACGCTATACATGTAACTATTACTTACTTTTTCTACCCTCTGTCTTCGTTCATTAAGTCTACCTTAGTTACCAGGCTCCTATTATTCGGGGCACTCCCTTTCTTCCAATACCCCACCCTTCTTGATTGAGTATTCTGTATAACTTCCGGTCATTATATCGAGAATTTGTAACCAGGAATAAAACAGCGCTTTTTCAGATTTAGCAATTTCTTCTGCCAGTTCCTTTGCGGATTCCTCTGTGGGTGCAGAATCCCTAAAGCTTTTTGCACCACCATTCATTAAATGAACCCGCTCTGCAAAAATTGCGAACCGATTGATTTTTCTTCCCATAATTTGCTCCTTATCCATAAAAACAGCTTAAGTCCTTACATTCCTAAGCTGATACTTCCATCCAATTTATACTTCGCTCAACTCCTCGCATTTGCGCCAGGGTCAGCTCTAACTCCTCGCGTAGATTCATCTCTACTGATACCGAAAAGCTGCGTACGTATTTTGTATAGTTAAGGATACAGATAGCGTACATTGGCCGGTTGTTATAACCCGATCGGTAACGGCAGATCCGGATCGGCTCCCCGTCAATAGTGATACTTCTGGCTCCCATTGCTACCTCCACCCAAGATACTGTACATGCATACAGTATACGGTAAGAGGTTCAGGAACTGTCAAGTCACTATTGCCGCCAGTCCAGAGCCCACTCCGCCCATATCGCCCTTCTGCACGCGAAATTACCAGTGTTATCAAGGAGTTTGGTACGAGGGTAATCACCGTTTACGCCATAGCCGCAGATATACACTTCCTGTGTATTGGCAACCCAGTCGTATAAGTGCTGGGACAAGCCATAGACTGTATAAGAAACGATCAGCGATCTATTTTTTGATTAAAAAATGATTAACAAGGCTTAAGGTGAGGGAACACCGGTGAGTAGTACATAGGCAACACCGCTCAACTCAATGCAAGGGAGAAGCAGAGGGGTTGTCGTAGAACAATGTGTATCCTGCTAGCTACCAGGAGTATTTGGGGAATGCTTGGGTAGTCAGCCTTTAGGAGGGTTTTGCGGTACCTCGAAGCTCTCTAGGCTTTTAGCCAGCCAGTCTTCATACCAGTTAAGATAGCTACTAGACCAAGGCTGTGGCTCACGGTAACTCTGAGTAACCCATACCTCTCCCCTATGAGCACCGTTAATAACTAACATAAATTCAATACCACAGCCTATTTCTGCAATATCAATGGTGCCTGCTGACATCGGATATTCATCTTCGTCATCCTGGTAGTAGTACAGAAGACCCTCTACGTTAGCACCATAAGAATGCCCAGCCCCAAAACCAATCTCAAGAAGAAAGGCCCGAAACTCCTGCGGTAAAGAAATGTTGTATTTCTTCTCGACACCGTTAACTTCTTCCTCCGAAAACCGACGGAAGTTATAGTTCCAGCGCTCTGCACCAAAGAGAGAACAATCCTTATCCAAACCACTCAGCCGCTTAAGTTGTTGTTTGATGCCCAGAAGTCGGCTTTCTATATCTTGCGTACTCATACCGTCTATATTTTAAATATTTATAAGTTTCTGCATTGTCTAGATTACAACTTTTAACGCAACGACTAAACTGCCTCCTCCACATCCTGCCTCACCGAAACCTAACGAAGAGTGAGATGACTTCAATTTATGCCATTTCGTAAATCTCAATTCGCGACCATAATTACTGCGACACGAAGCCCAATCATTTTGAAACTTTGGGATTATCACGAATTGGAGATACGCCATCTTCGAAGACTATATGTCGTCTTCGAAACTTATTGTCCTGAAGGTATTCAGGTTGGCTAATCCGATCCATTCGAAAATGACGAAAGTCATTGCGAGCAGGGTCCCAAGCTACCAGATACCATAAGGGTGGTAAGATCAACATAGCTTGCGGTTCAACAACCCGGCTAGTTACTGCCCCTTTCGCATCACGATATTGGAAGCTCAGGTATAGTCGCTGAAGAAAAGCCGTTTCAAAGGTAGGCAGTAGTAAGGGCGACATCTCTCCGACATTAGATATGTCTACCTCCGGTGAAAGCTTACCGATGTACAGGCAATCCATAAACCTGCGTAAATCACGCACCTTATCAACGGGTAAAGCCTTCTCTATTTTTGCCAGCCCGGCATCCGCAAGATCTGAAAAGGGCAAACTCCCTGCTGCACGCACGGATGCAACGCTAATAAGCAACGCAAAAATCTCAGCGACCGAGAGCCGAGCTGTAGTTTGAACCGATTGCGGATCAAGTTGCAGGCCGCCCCCAGGGCCAGGTTCAGAACGGATAACAAAACCCTCATCCCGCAACGAGCTGATATCACGCAGCACGGTGCGCCTGGATGCGCCAACTTCAGCGGCTAAATCGGCAATCGTCAAAGTGCCCTTTCGCCGAAGGCTTCGCACTATGGCGTCTTGTCGGAGACGTACATTCATTTTACACAGATATTAATAAATGGTGACAGTTTTTGGCACCATTAGATTCTAGCCTATGCACTCACGATCCAGCAAAGGGATGTTGAAGTTAGAACAACCCTTAAGGATAGAAAGCGGAGCCTGCTGGTAAACAGCAACTCTCAAGGCCTCCCCAAAGAAGAGGAAGTAAATTGTCTAGAATACCCGATTTCCCCACACCTACTCTTATCTCAGTGAATGGCATAGAGCTGGAGGTCTTTGAAGCGGGCCAGCAGAACACAGGAAACCCCGTTGTGCTTTGTCACGGATGGCCGGAACATGCCTTTTCCTGGCGCCACCAAATACCCGCTCTCGCCGCAGCGGGCTACCACGTTATCGTTCCCAATCAGCGAGGCTATGGCAACTCATCCTGCCCAACGGAAGTAACCAGCTATGACATCGAACAATTAACCGGCGATCTAGCTGCACTTCTGGATCACTTCGGATATCAAGATGCCACTTTTATCGGTCATGATTGGGGTGCAATGGTCGTTTGGGGAATAGCGCTATTACACCCAAACCGTGTTAATAAAATTATAAACCTCGCACTTCCCTATCAAGTCCGAACAGAAAAACCTTGGATCGAATTTATGGAGGAATTCCTTGGGAGCGATTATTATTTTGTGCACTTCAATAGGCAGCCAGGTATTGCGGACGCAGTGTTAGACAAGAACGCTTCCCAGTTCCTTCGCAATTTGCTCCGCAAAGACGTACCTCCTACACCGCCGGAGCCTGGTATGGTAATGATCAATCTCGCGAGAGCAGCATCACCGCTTGGTGCCCCCTTGCTGAATGATAGTGAACTGGCTGTATTCGTTTCCGCATTTGAAAAAACGGGTTTTACAAGTAGCATAAACTGGTATAGAAACCTGGATCGCAATTGGCATATCTTGGCAGATGTAGACCCAGTTATCCAAAAGCAGTCCCTTATGATTTACGGCGACCATGATTTGATACCTAGGTCTCCAGCTATCAAAGATTTCGTTCCCAATGTAGATGAGGTGAACCTTAATTGCGGCCACTGGATTCAACAGGAAAGACCGGAAGAAACCACTCAAGTGATTTTAAACTGGCTGGAACAACAATCCGCTACTTAGTATCCATTTCTCTAGGAAATTCCCTTTCAATTTACCCACACAGAACCCCGCAAAAAGGGCGTTCACGGTAGGATACCCACTGTAAAGTGGCCATCTGGGGATAGCATGTGCATATAAGCGAGACATGCTACTTCATAAGGCCACTGCTCAACACTATATATCTCGATACAACTCATCAACTACTGATAAATTGGCTTTGCTGCCGAGATGTTCCTCACCTCTAAATCTGGCTGACAATCATCGCTTAAGTATGTAAAACTAGTGGCTTAATGCATCCACCCTGGTGCATGCAGATCATAACTTCACTGTCAATTTCAGAATTTTATAATAACTGGATTCCCAAATGGAAAAGGTTGCCATATTTGTTGATGTGCAAAATGTTTATTACACATGTCGACAAATCTATAAACGAAACTTTGATTACAACAAGTTTTGGCGGGAGGTGACAGGGGGTAAAAAAGTTGTTAAGGCCATAGCTTACGCCATCGACCGTGGTGATAGAAAACAGTATGAATTTCAAAACATCTTAAGGTCGATTGGCTTCGAAGTGAAGTTAAAGCCCTTCACCCAAAGATCCGACGGCTCAGCCAAGGGCGACTGGGATGTGGGCATAACTATTGATGCTATGGAATATTCAAGCTCGGTAGATACAGTGATTTTAGTGTCAGGAGATGGCGACTTTGACATTCTTGCCCATAAGCTCAGGTTAGATAGAGGCAAGAAAGTTGAAGTATATGGTGTTCCGGAATTAACGGCTGGAGCATTAATTAATGCGGCGAGCAAATTCACTCCAATTGAAGATAGGTTATTGCTGTAATAACCATGCACAAAAGAACCCCATATATCCACCAATCAGGTGGTATAAGGCATTCAAACTAACACACTATCAATGCAGTAAGGAAATATAGTGCGTATTATTGTTTTATTTTTTGTTTTTATTATTAGCTCTTGCGCAATTGGTCCCAAGTTCACACCAGCTCCTCCACCCCCTGAAGGTAAAGGCTTGCTTTATTTAATGCGTGGTGATGTTTATCACGGCGGCGGTTTTCCTACCAAATTCATTATTAACGATAGAATTGTGGCAAAATTGTATGATCAAGGATACACGTGGATTCACTTGCCCCCAGGAACATACAAAGTTAGGGCTGGAGGTATTGAAAAAAAAATCAAGATTACTATTTCAGGTGGAGAGACACATTATTTCCGGTATCATCAAGTAAGTAAAAGCACTTATAGCTATTTTAACATTTTCGAAAAAACAAATTATAACGACATCAAGAGTGATCTAACTTCGGCACGATACAAAAAATCAAATGACTATGAAAGTGCTGAATATACCATCTTAAGAGAGCTTGAAAACAATCAAACAGAAAACTCAGCTGAACTATCTATAAATCTATCAGAAAATTTCAACGGTGGCAGGGCTGATCTGGATGTTTACTATATGGATGATCCAGAATACTGCTACTATCAAAGACAAAAAATCACTCACGAAGACTTTAAAGGTGAAGTGATTAACTTGCCTACTAAGGCGCCTGTAACACTTCTACTTACAGCAATGCCAAAATCCTACCTCCCTTTTGAGACCTATACTAAGTCATACTATTGCTCCACTTTTATTACGTTTAACCCTGAAGAGAATCAAAGTATAGAAATGGATTTCTCCATACAAAAAGTGGCAGATAAGAATTGGGTTTGCAACATATCTATGAAAGATAAACTCAATGGAAGCTCGTATGATTTTCTACCAAGAAGCATGCCAGAAAAATTCTCCAGAGCCTCACCTCGCTGTACACCAGAGGACTTTAAAGCACCCGAATACATCTCCAATTATGAGTTCAGGTTTAATGCTAACCCTCCCATTTAGATATTAGAAGAACAATAACAAAGGCGCCATAGAATTCACTTGGCGCCTATTATGCCTTAAAACGATACAACTTGCTCAAATTCGACATTTTATATTAATATTTTCAGCAATATTATATAAGCAGCATCAGTCAACGCGGAAAGCCTACCAAATAGCTATCCAAGCCACTCCTAAAATGTCATCTTGTTAAAATTTGTACATTAGCTTTAAAGGCCTACTATTACCTTGATTAATATGAGAGCTTATACGAAATGAAGAGTCTAATTATTCCAACTCTAACGGTGCTCTTTATGGCCGCGCAGGCGAGCGAAAGCACTGATAACTGCCCTCAATTAGACCTTGATATACCAGAATCTAAAGCCAAACCAGTAATAAAGACCGCACCTATGCGCCCGCTAGGCATCAGCAAGCACCCACCAGTGTGCATAATAGTTTCATTTGAGTTAGTGGAGAAACCGGGATCTGAAGGAGGAGGACTTGTTCCAGGAGATATAAAGATTGAAGGCTCCTCAGATAAAGCGTGGAATATACCTGTTAAAGTGGCTGTATCAAGGTGGCTTTACCTTTCAAAAGGCATCGACTATCGTGGGCGCCAGTATGTGATCTATAAGATTCCTTCACGATCTTAATAATCAAACACTAGAAAAGACAATACGTGTTACATTGAAATTTTATACACATATCGGTATTGTTTGCCTCACGTAAAAACATGACTTCAGTAGAACAACAACTTTGATTCTAAATATATTTAAATCTGAAAATAAAGGACTACGTTGTTTTATAGATTTAAGCTGGGCATTACAGTTTGTATTGCAAGCATCACTTATAAAAATAGCGTAAGAGTCGCCCAATATACCATAGAGACTTCAAACGGCTGCACCGGTGCACAGTAATCGGCGTTGCGCAAGAATCTACTTTTGTGTTCCGACTAACTCCACGACACTCTAGCCCTTGAACTTTAGGTTTCAGCTCAGAGGCCTACTAATCCCCATATCTATCAATCCTTATATTAGCTTCTTTACCTTAACCATATTAATAAACTCAGCATGGTGATAGATGCGCCTAACTTATTGATATTATGAACTTTTTTGATGGTATCCAGGGTATATGAAGTATTACCCCTGTTACCAAATGCTATGTTTCTAGGGTCGCGTACAATCTACGGAGCCAGAGGGCATCGGCAATGGCTATCAGAATCCTTTCTATCGATGGTGGAGGAATCCGGGGAATCTTGCCTGGCCAGATACTGGTGTCCCTTGAGCACAAGCTAAAGGTGAAATCAGGCAATCCTGACGCCAGGATAGGCGAGTACTTCGACCTGGTGGCCGGAACAAGTACCGGTGCAATATTAGGTGCCGCCTACATCTACCCTAACAAGCAAGGAAAACCAAAATTTTCTGCCCAGGATGCTGTCAGCCTCTACCTTAAGGAAGGCGAGAAGGTATTTGGCTCAGGCTCATGGCCTTTTCTAGAAAAGTTAAAGTTATTGAAGGAGGAAAAGTACTGTTCCATGGAGTTGGACAGGGTTTTATCGCAATTCTTTGGGAAAATGAAACTTAGTAATCTATTAAAGCCCTGCTGCTTTGTTTCCTATGATATCAAAAAGCGGGAACAAGTCATTTTTAGGCAACATTGTGCCATAGTAAAGAATGAAGACTTTCTGGTTAAAGACCTTCTACTGGGAAGCACCGCGGTACCAACCTATTTTGAGCCAGCACGCATCTTTTCACTACCTCCATCCAACAATAAATATGTCTTAATTGATGGCGGCATGGTAGCCAGTGATCCTGCTTTATGCGCCTACTCCGAAGCCATCAAATTCAGCGGGGTCTCTGGGATGAAGGATATGGTTATTGTATCTCTGGGTACTGGCAGGCAACTTTCAGGATACAAATACAAGGAGGTTAAAGATTGGGGGATACTCAATTGGGCAAGGCCCGCCATTGATATCGCCGTAAATGGAAGCGCGCAAATGGTTCATTACTATATGAAGCAAATTTCTTCTACCGTAGAGAATTCAAATTACTACCGGATACAACCAAAGCTTTACGCTGCTGACTCAGCCATGGACAATGCGACACCAGAAAACCTGAAGAAGTTAAAAAAAGCGGGAGAAAGGAATGCAGAGTATTTTGATAAAGAGCTGGAAGAAATAGCTACTATATTAGTCAACAACCAAGGGAGCCATAGGTATCAGTAATGCTACCGATCGGGACCAGCGCTGACTTTATCAAATTACAGCTATAGAAAGTCATACTACTTATTAGAGCTTAGGTATTTTTCTCTTACCTGATTAATCATACCTCCTGCTTCCAACACTTCAATTTCGTCCTTAGCCAAATCACTCCGCAAGTTAATACATTCTCCTGATGATTTAATTATTAATTTAATTGAACTGCTTGACTTTATCTGTGCAATTGGATTGTCAATTTCAAGAGCTATCCCCTGTTGAAGAAGATTGTAATCATCAAAATTCTCAAATAGCAATGGCAGCACACCGAAGTTAATAAGATTACGCCGGTGTATACGGGCCATACTTTTTGCAATTATGCACCTTACCCCAAGAAAGCGTGAAGATACTGCCGCATGCTCACGGCTAGAGCCTTGTCCATAATTCTCACCACCGACAACAAAACAGTCTCCATTGAGCTTCACTGCCCGATCATAAAACGATTCATCGATTCGTGAGAATGTATAACGGCTGATGGCAGGGATATTTGAGCGCAGCGGTAAGATTTCTGCTCCAGCAGGTAATATTTCATCAGTGGAAACATTATCCCCTGCTTTCAGCAATAATGGGCCAGTTAAAACTTCCGGTAGCTTTTCGAAATCAGGAAGGGGCTTGATATTTGGCCCTTTGATCAACTCAACTGCTACTGGGATTTCTTGAGGCGGCTGCAGTAACGGACGTATATCAGGTAGATATTCCGGCTCATGGAAGCTGGGGTAGTCCATATCCAGATCACGAGGGTCAGTGATCACCCCTCTTAACGCACTGGCAGTAGCCACTTCGGGGCTGCATAAATAGACTTGGTCGTCTGCGGTGCCTGAGCGACCACGAAAGTTACGTGGGACCGTGCGCAAGCTGATACCGCCACTGGCGGGGGCCTGCCCCATGCCGATACAGCCACCGCACCCGGTTTGATGCAAGCGAGCTCCCGCTTGTAGCAATTTAGTCAGATCTCCACTGCGACTGAGCTCTTCGAGTAACTGACGTGAGGTTGGGTTGATGTCAAAGGAAACGTCATCGGCTATTCGGCGACCTGAAACCATGCGTGCGGGTATCGCAAAGTCTCTCAACCCTGGGTTGGCAGAAGAGCCAATATAGCTCTGATAGATAGGACGGCCTTCCACTTCACGGACCGTCACAACTTTGTCTGGGCTTGATGGGCAAGCAATTAGCGGCTCGAGATTTGATAAATCAATAGTATCTTCTTCGTCATAACCAGCGCCTTCATCGGCCTTCATTTCGACAAAGTCGTTTTCACGATGCTGCTGCTTTAGGAAAGCCCTTACTGCTTCATCGGCAGGAAAGACGCTGGTGGTAGCGCCCATTTCCTGCCCCATATTGGCGATCACATGGCGATCCATCGCTGTCAATTTAGCCAGGCCGGGACCGTAATACTCAACAATCTTGTTAACACAGCCCTTAACAGACTGCCGACGCAACATTTCCAGAATGATGTTCTTAGCGCTAATCCATGGCGGCAGCTCACCTTCGAGCTTCACACCGAGTATTTTGGGCATTTTCAGTGCAAAGGGGACGCCTGCGATGGCCATTGCTACCTGTAGGCCACCGGCACCAATCGCCAGCATCCCCATAGAACCCGCTGCACAAGTATGGCTATCGGCGCCAAGTAATGTCTTACCAGGCACATCGAAACAAGCCATCTGTACTGGATGGCTGACACCATTACCGGGCCGCGAAAACCAAATTCCAAATTTACGACAGGCACTTTGCAGGAATATATGATCGTCGGCGTTTTTAAAATCCGTCTGTAACAGGTTATGGTCTACATATTGTGCTGAAAGCTCAGTCTTGATTTGAGACAAACCAAGTGCCTCAAGCTCCAACATAATAAGTGTTCCCGTCCCATCCTGAGCTAGCGTCTGATCGATCTTTATCTCTATTGGGCTGCCAGGCTCCATTGATCCACTCACGAGGTGGCTTTGGATAAGTTTCTGTGCAAGATTCATAGGCATAAGGGGATACCCGGTGAGTGAGCTGGAGCTTTCTAGTATTGATGTAACTAGATCTTGATCATTGTAGCTCTAGCTTCCTCGGCTGAAGCACCGTTGTAGTTGCAGGACTACGTAAGCGCCAAGGCTATACCCCCGGACTCTTAGTAGCTCTAACATACGCTAGAGCTACCTGAACCGTTTACTTCCGCAGTTTTGTAATCTCTGACAAATGACTGAGTATATGCAGCTACATACGATCGATAGGGGAGTAATCACTAGAAGATAGGGAGTTAATTCAATCCAGAACTTCTATTTAATCAGTCAAAATAAAAAGTGTTCTTCGGAAAGACACAATTTTCAAAGATTGGCAATTGCTTATGGATTCAGCTCACACACAATTATATTAATTTTCTTCTCCACAAGCTGCCCTGTATTACTTTCTCCATACTCACTATGCTTCCCGCGGGATACAACTTTAAATCCAGCGTCAGATAATTGGGCACAAATATCACTTTCATCAAACAGCCTGAATCCATATTGAGTGAACGGTAGATTTTGCATAAAAGATTTATCGCCAAAAGCCAGGCATAACTTTCCTTTAGTCGCTAGTACTCTGGAGATCTCTGCTAGATGAGTTTTGAGGGTGTCCCAAAAGTATATTGTGTGTACGGCTAGAACCTTATCGAACTGTTTATCGGCAAACGGCAGACTTTCTGAGCTACCAACTAAAAAATCCATTTGCCCCGACTCTATATATTCAAAATTTAGACCCTTTGCGGTTGCAACCATATCGCTCGACCAATCAATGCCGGTATAGCGGACACAAGATCCCTTACGAATTACGTCGACTGCAAATTTGCCATTGCCCGGACCAATTTCTAGAACAGAATCACCATCTACCACATTGAGGGCTGTTAAAGCGGTAAGATTCGTTGCTTCATTCGCTTTGTTCATTTGCTGCGCGGTTTCTGAAGCCAATGTACCAGATGGTTTTCTAAGCTGCTCAGCAATGAGCTTTGGATCTTTTGACATTACTATTCCTTCAGCGTCAAAAATAAAGTACTAACCAGATAATTTATTCTTTAAATTAACCAATCACTTCCTAGTTAACCGTTTTGTTTTCAATATAGATGTAAAATACAACTTATTCTACCTACTATATTGCCCAATATCTATATCGATTATGTTAGGCAAAAAATAGGTGCAGGCAGAATAACTATTAAGATATTCTGCCTGCGTATCTCAGTATTTCCTGCAATACAAATTACTTCAATATGAAAATTTTTTAAGCACCACTCTCCAAAATAGATTGCAAATTAAGCAAACTAGAAGTTTTCATCTTTAATTTGGTTAGATTGTACTTATAACGAGATTTAAACATCCGCAGTATTTGCCATGAGCTTGCAAGCAATTATCATAAAGCATATGCTCTGCATGATGCTGAGCATGGTAGCTATACTACCGCCGGGACTAGGAAGGCTTGTCTACGGTTTATTCCTATTTCCCTTCAATGCTCCTATTAGGTATTTTTACGAACCTATGATGCTAACCACCATAGGAATACTAATATACTTAGGAATTCGTGAGCAATGGAGATTTGGTCAAATAAAAGTGGCTCTTGGGGTAACGACATGCTCATTTATTACTTCCTATTGGGTAGTCAATGTGGGATTTTTTGAGAGTAGGGTAAGATGGATTTTGAGCACTTAATGTTGACTCCATTTTGTTCCACTAAAAATTTATCTCATTAAATATTGGGTTATTAATGGCGGCATGCTACTTCTTAATTAGACGAATAATTAGCACGCTATTTCCAAAACTCCATCCTTTCGCATAGCAATAGAAAAGAACAAACCAAAAGAGCAATTACAAAGTTAGTAAAAATAGTCTTGGAACTATTAGGATGGTGATTTACTCTACCTACAGGACCTTTGGCCCAAAACTATTTTATACGCACTCAACAAGGAAGCAGAGATGCCAGGCAGTTATCCAAGTAAAATTAAGGAATTACCTCTCTACGATGGTCGCTTTGATGCTTACAAGCTTAAGGCAGAAAACAGTGATGTTCTTTTCGCATCATATCCAGCTGGAACGTTCATTCCACCCCACACTCATGACACAGATAATCATGGCGTTATCACAAAGGGGGAACTAATACTCACCATGAATGGTGCCACCCAACGGATTGGCATTGGACAGTGGTACCACGTACCGGCAAATGTAGAGCACTCCGCGACTTTTGAAGTCGAAACAGATGAAATTGAATTTTGGTTTAAAGATAAAACAAGCTAAATCTCTACATGCACATAAACTAAGAGCTTTAAAAGCCTAGTCGGCAACCTGTAGATGCAGTGTAATTTATCATGAAATAGAACTGAACATGCAGCTTGAAGAAGGACTTTAGGCTTATAAAGCCTAAAGTCCTTATCGATAAAGGTATAGCAATATCGTGTGTGGCTTAACGCTAAAGTGCAGGCGAGTTAATTACTGCGTTAAGTATTCGTCAGCACTGATAACCTCTGCATAAGCAAATTGTAGTGCTGCCATATAAGCTGCATGTATATGTGCAGCGGGAACATCGACACCATTGAAGTACATGTCCCGACTAGCGCAGGCATCATGAATAACGGTATTTTCATATCCAAAGTCACTTGCCGCTCGGGTGATGGCATCGATGCACATATGGCTCATCGCACCGACAATGACCAATTTATTAACACCTAGCTCATCCAAGTGCTTTTTAAGATCCGTACCTTTAAAGCTGTTAACTTCATTCTTGAGTACTACCGGCTCACCTTCAACAGGCAGAAGGCTTTTGTGAATTTTCGCACCCTCACTACCGGCAATAAAGAATGGAGCATCCTCACTGAGAAATTCATGGCGAACATGAATAACTGGCCACTGCTTTTTGCGAAACTCAGCCAGCACTTTTGCGGCCTGGTCTGATGCTTGTCCAATGCCTTCAAGAGTCCACTTTCCGCCTTCAAAGTAGTCGTTTTGCATATCGACGACGATTAGCGCTGTCTTGCTCATAAGATTGTCCTTTGGTTGTGTCTTTGAAATGTACAAGCGCATGTTAGGGCGATGGGCTAGGATACAGGCGTGGCAAGACCGACATAAAACGGGCAAGAACTGACAGGAGGGCTAGTGACCCAAACAATCCACATTGCAATACTGATGATCCCCGGAGCGGCTCAGTCGGCTACTTATGGCCTAATCGACCTGTTCCAAACCGCAAACCACATCTGTCAGGAGTCAATCCCAGAACCCAAGGCGCTATTTGAGGTATCACGCTGGCTAATTAATGACGGAAAAGTCATACCCGAGAAAAAAGGGGCTGCTAAAGAACCAAATATTGTTATTGTACCGCCGGCACTGGAAGGTCAGGAGTACATGGAGCCACCGAAAGATGTCAGTACGTGGTTGTTAAAGCGGCACAAAGAGGGGACCGTAACCTGCTCCGCTTGTGCTGGGGCTTTTATGTTGGCCGACGCAGGACTATTAGATGGACGCCAGGCGACCACTCACTGGCGACTGGCCGATGCCTTTAAGCAGAAGTTCCCGGATATAGAGCTGAATATCGATTCCATCCTGATTGCAGACCCGGATGTTGTTACCGCAGGAGGTGTAATGTCTTGGATTGACCTTGGGTTACATCTGGTCGGACGATACATGCCTCCCCATATAGTTATGGAGTTGGGACGTTTCCTGTTGGTGGATACGGGTACCCGTTACCAAAGTTATTACCGCAGTTTTCTACCTCCTCTAGATCATGGCGATAAAGCAATTTTAAAAGTACAACAGCAAATTCACCGGGATTATCAACAACCAATCTCTGTTGCAGAGATGGCTCAACTCGCCAATCTGGGCGAACGCACCTTTCTACGAAGATTTCAAAAGGTTACCGGCTATAGACCCGCCGAATATATTCAACAGCAACGTCTGCAAAAGGCTCGCGAAATATTGGAAACGGGCACATTGCAAGTCGAACAGATCGCTTGGCAAGTGGGGTATGAGGACGTCAGCGCATTCCGGAAAATGTTTCACAAACAGACCGGACTCTCACCTAGGGAGTATCGACAGAGATTTTCAGGTGGCTCTAAAATGTAATTCTCCGGAAAGGTTGATCAGTCGTGCTAATTGAGAAAGTAATCAAAGCCGGTACAGACATTGATTGAAGAATTGACGATGATTCACTATTCACAAGAATCCTCAGCTATCCGAGACAAATAAGGCCTATCTAAAGTAAAATTAATGCACAATCAGATCACACTATATAACCTTGAGAGATATGTGGAAATTCATACTTAATTATATAAATGGTGCTCTTGGTATAAGTTCCATTGAAAGCGGCGAAAGAATATCCCCAGAGGAAGAACGCTTTCCAACAGACGGAATTGTACGCGCCCCCTCTTTTGATTCAATTCCACACAAACAGGAACCTTTGACGGGCTCAGTCCGCCCAAAAGAACTTGGTGAGGTAGTAGAAGTCATGGTTGGTGTTGATTATCCAATTTACGGTGGACAAACGATACTCGTTGCTGATTTTGGAACTTACACAATTGAGCTGCCCAGCCCTTGCAGCGGAATAATCGAAGAGACTCTTATTAAGCCCGGCAGCTTGATAGGTAGCGAAACGCCTCTATTTAGAATACGTAGACCAATATAAAAGTTAACCAGATATAACAATAAGATTAAAATCTTCCTAAAACCTAAAGGTCCTACCTAAAAAATTAACCACATTCAGATAGTTATGGAGCCATTTATCGTTCGAGTAGATATTACACCACCAACTGTCTAGCAGAAATACGAATCATTTACCTTTGGAGATACCGATAAGCATCCCCTAACTCCTACACCTCCTCGCATCTCAGAAATTGCCCTGCAATTTTCAAAGGCAAATAGCAAGACTTCAATCTCTCCAAATCCAGTGCACTCAATGTATAGTCCGAGTTCTGAATAATATCTGAAAAAGTATTTTGTGAACGATTCTGGATATTCTAAAAATACACGGCTTTTTTTGTTAAATCATGGTATCAGCCGAACGAGCTTCCCTATATAGTGGCGCCGCCTAACTTTGATTAAAAATAGGTTAGTTGTCATTGTTTTTTGAGATGTGGGAGAGATACCAAAGTGATTAAGAAAATTTTTTCGAAAAGAGATCTCAAGCTTCCAATCATTGGCGGCTTGATAGCTGCAGCAAGCTTACTATCAACAACTGTATCGGCAGCGGCCGAAGTTGATATAAATCAATTACGTCAGCAATCCAAAATTATGTTCGGCACTCTCTCAGAAACTATGCCAGGCAGTGAGAATGACACTCCAGCGATGGTTGAGCTTGGAAGAACACTGTTCATGGACGAACGGCTTTCAGTCAATGATAGCCAGTCCTGTAACAGCTGCCATCAAGTAGGGAACTACAACGGCTCGGGCGTTGACAATGAAGCGACATCACCGGGAGCCTTACCTGGCACCAAGGGTGACCGAAACTCTCCAACGGTCTGGAATTCCGGGTTCCAGGTGGCTCAATTTTGGGATGGTCGCGCAGAGGACCTGAAGGAACAGGCCAAAGGTCCAATTCTAAACCCTGTAGAAATGGGAATGCCTTCAGAAGAGGCTGTTGTGGCAAAGATTTCAAAAATTGCCGAATATCAAGAAAGTTTCAAACACGCCTTTGGTAAAGAGAATGCTATCTCTTACGACAATATTGCTGGGGCCATAGCTGCGTTTGAGCGCACACTGATTACAAATGATCGTTTTGATGATTTTATAAATGGTGATGATCAGGCTATGACAAAAAGCGAGTTAAAGGGCCTGCAAACCTTTATCAACACTGGTTGTTCAGCATGCCACAATGGTGCAACCTTGGGTGGAAACATGTACCAGAAGATGGGGCTGGTCAACCAATATCCACACCAAGAAGATTTAGGTCGTTATAAAGTTACAGGCCTTGAAAACGATAAAATGATGTTTAAAGTTCCAATGTTACGCGACGTAAGTAGAAGTGCTCCTTACTTCCACGACGGGCGTGTAGAAACCATTGAGCAGGCAATTTACGATATGGCTTGGTACCAATTGGGACAGAAATTGAGCACACAACAGGTAAATGATATTGCAACTTTCCTAAACGCTTTAGAACATCAAGCTCATTAAACTATTTCCCACCCTTCGGGGTGGGCATCTTTCGCTCTAATCAATTTTGGCTGAGCTCACGGGTTTCCAGTCACTAGCTCATTGATAACTTGTAACCATTCAACCCTGCGGTTACTTTGTGTATAAGACACAACAGTCAGTAGACTAAACGGTTTCCTGATTACCGACCAACTTATAATTTCTAGCGCTCCATCAATACTTATATCAAGCCCGTAAAATAAAGTCCGAAGGGAAATGTGCAGTCTTCAGCCGCCGACTTGAGAGAGTTCCATTAAATTACTGTTCAATACCTGGGCATTCAGTCATCAGATTACTTTATGTGCTTTTCGCTTTATAGATAGTGAAATTTTCCATAAGGAACTAAGAGAATAGAAATTACGAATTTTTTCTCATTCGAATAAGAACCCCCAATAGTGCTTAATTTCCTATCACAGTCCCAAAGCAAGATAAGAAAACAGCCTTAAGTAACTTTTAAATAACCCAAAGAAATAAAACTAATCTGATTTGCCACACTCACTGTATTAAGAGTTTAGCGTTCAGGAAGATCAATGAAACTTCGGCTAGCGTCAGCCCTCACCATACTAGTTATCATAGCGTTTTTAGGCTTGGTGTACGTCTACAATTATCGACTGACCCAAAGTATTCAGTATGACGCCCACCCTGTTACTGAAGAGTTCATTAAGAGTAATGCTTCCCTTAAAGACAAAGATACTATCAACATCCTTATCATAGATGGCGGTGGAATACGTGGTTTAATACCACTCTATGTTATTCAACATATTGAAGAGCAGACTGGCAAACCTATTGATGAATTGTTTGATGTTTTTAGTGGAGTATCCACTGGCGCCATCATCGCTACTGGCCTCAATGTGACTCAAGAATCATTTGACGATAATCATCCAGGGATTGAAAACCTTAAATCCCAAAGTGATAAAATTATTGATATTTATAAACAAGATAGCCGATACGTATTCTCCGTACCCTGGTATCACAAATTGCTAACCTTTAATGGTTTTATCTCCCCTCGCTTTAGCGGTGAACGCTTAAGCGAAACCATGGAAAAGCATTACACTGACAAATTGAAGTTTACGAGCCTGAAGAACTACGTCATCATCCCCTCTCTCAATATTCATATGGGCCAGCTTCAACTATTCAAAAACCGTGGTGAAGCAGTCAGTAAACTGCCCACAGACACACTGTATCAACTTGTAACAGCGGCAGCTAGTGCGGAGACTCTATACCCACCTGTCGAGTTCGTAACTACTGGACGGGACATTCATCAGCGCTATTATGCCGACGCTGGTATATACGCAAATAATCCGGCTAGTATTGTTTTACGCGAAATTATTAGAGAGTTTCCTGAAAAAAACTACTATGTGCTAATTCTCGGGGCCGGAACGTCTCCACTGAGTACAATGGAAGCCAACTACAGAAACTTAAAAAACTGGGGAAGAATTAATTGGGTGAAAGACCTTATATCTAATGTACAGAGGTCCATGGATGACCAACAAGTATACACTTTGGAAATCGCACAATCCCTTAGCCCTAAAGGGCGAATAAAATATAACTACTTAAATGTAGAGCTTGTTAATCCATATGTTGACCCATTTGACTATAAAGCAAGTAAGAAGCTGAAAGTTCTAGCAGATAGGCTTCTTGAGGAAAATAAAACGGAGGTTGATCAGGTAGTAAACACCCTCACGGACAAAGGCTAACTATAACGCTGGAGAATACTTCACCTATTCAGTTGAGCTTGCCATTCAGCGTTGCCTTGGATGAGAAGCCATCAATGGATTGGCATGCATGAAAGCCCGAAGATTTGAGTTGAATCACACAGAATACAGATAGTGTGTTCAACTTAGGCAAGGTAAGATCATGCCCATACCTTCTTGGATTGACCATGGATATAGGTCGTTAGCAATGAACACACGCCTTCTTAATCTCGATGTACTACGGGGGCTGGCTGCAACTTTGGTTGTCTGGCAACACAGTAGTGAAGTATTTATCCGCACCCCATCCATCGCCCAGCACGGCTCGGCACTGGCTGAATTTATCAGTCAACTGGATTTTGGCAGGATAGGTGTACTTTGCTTTTTCCTAATATCCGGCTTTGTCATTCCCCACAGTCTTCTTGCATCTAATCATACTCTTAAGAGCTTTGCTATCCGCCGCTTCTTCCGCTTGTATCCTGCTTACTGGTTATCTCTGACTGCAATTATCGGACTTACATGGTTGCTCGCTGACCGAACATTCTCTGCATCTACCATTCTTGCCAATACCACAATGCTGCAAGGCCTAATGGGGTTTGAAAGTGTTCAGATTCTATATTGGACTCTCACTGCAGAGCTGCTTTTTTACTGTCTCTGCGCACTGATGTTCACCCTTCGACTACTAGGGAATCCCAGATATCTACTCTTAGTGTGCTGGGGGGCGCTATCAGTATTTGTCAGCATGCAACTTTTAGGGCAATCATTCACTCCAATTTCCCAGCTTCCCCCCACCACTACCTACCTCCCCTTTGCTATCGCAGTTATGTTCTGCGGAACCCTACTCAGGTATTGCTACGAAACAAGGCGCGGTTATCGTTATATGCTTTGGGGCCTGGTTTCGACTTTCTCGATACCACTACTCGTTATGGCCATGCACCTACTAGGTAGGTCGATCAGCGAAACTCCCCTCCGCTTTGTATCATCTCATTTCATCGCTTTAGCTATCTTCCTCGTTTTTGTATTACTTCCACCAAAGCCAATACGACATTTAGCCACTCTGGGGACTATCAGTTATTCCATTTACCTGTTTCATTTAATCGTGGTCTTTCTCGTCAGCTGGGCCATAAGCCAACCTTGGGGACAAGGGCTTACAAGTATTTCTCTATCCACGTTGCTTGTGGCAGTAACACTACTTAGCTTCGCTTTGGCGGCAGCCATTTATTGGTTGGTGGAGAGGCCCTGCATGCAATTTGGGCGCTTATTGAGCGATCGAAACGGCGGGTTAAACAGGTCAGGGGAAATATTAAGGGGGAGGTAGTGTGGAAAACTATCGGAATAAGTTAGGGGCCTGGAAGCAAAAAAATAGCCGTAGACTTATTAGTCTACAGCTATTTTTAGCAGCCATTATTGAGTGTCTACTGCGCCCACAACAAGCTGATAGCAATAGTCCACATCATAATGCCCACCAGTACATCGAGTACCTGCCAGGTTCTGGGGTTCTTAAATAGCGGCTGCATCATGCTGCCACCCACAGACAGAAGGGTGAACCATAACAGGGATGCACTACATGCCCCCAGCACAAAAAACCAGGTTCCATTGCCAGCATACTGCGCCCCTACTGAGCCAATCAGTACAACCGTGTCCACATACGCGTGTGGATTAAGCAGGGTTAAGGCTACCGCAGTAATCAAGGCAGAACGGCGGGATTTCATCCACTCTTTTTGCTCTCCAAGACCTTTGTTAGTGAAGGCCGAACGGAAAGCCATGGCACCGTAGGAGAACAGGAAAGCAGCACCGAGCCAGGTCAGCCAGATCATCCAGTCGCCACCCGCTTGTGCGAGATTTGCAACCAGGAACACACCAGCTGTAATCAAGGCAATATCCATCAGTACGCATAAAGCCGCGATACTAAAGTGATATTGTCGACGGATACTCTGTGTCAGCAGAAACGCATTCTGCGCTCCGATCGCCATAATCAAACTGATGGTAGTCAAAAAACCTTTTGCGAGCGGCGCCAGCAACAACCCTGAAAACACGATGCCTCCTGTGTTTCATTCTCTAATTTGGAAGTGCCCGCAGGGCTGCGGGCCTGAATAGTGGCGCGAGATTAAGAGTCAAACTAGAATAAGTAAACTTAATTATACTGATCCATCATAAGAAATTCTTATGCTAGACCTAAAGCAACTCCAAGCCTTTGCCTTTGTCGTAGAGGAGCGCAGCTTTGACAAGGCTGCCGCCCTACTCCATGTCAGCCAGTCTGCGATTTCCCAACGAATCAAAGCCTTAGAAAGCCAGGTTGGCCAAGCCCTATTGATACGCTCCAACCCTTTGCGACCCACTGAAGCCGGCCTCAAAGTGTTGGGGTACTACCAGCAAATGCACTTGTTACAGCAAGAGCTTCTCACTGATATCGATCCAGAGGGGGGCAAGACTCGCTATAGCAACCAGAATAAGGTTCGGATCGCACTGAATGCAGATAGCTTGGATACCTGGTTCCTGGCTGCCATCACTCCATTGATTCGATCCCAGCAGTTGCTCGTGGATCTAAAGGTCGACGATCAGGACGCTACCCATGAACTGCTGAAGAATGGTGAAGTCATTGGCTGTATCAGTTCAACGACCAGTAACCTCCAAGGCTGCCAATCGGTACTGCTCGGTCATATGGCCTATTACCCGGTATGCACCAAGGCCTTTAAGAAGAGGTTTTTTTCAGACCCGATTAAGGTTGAAGAGCTCCACTACGCTCCCACAGTGGAGTTCAACTATAAGGATCAATTGCAGAGTCGTTACCTTAAACAGTTTTGGGGAGTGGAGACTGGTCAGTACCCATCTCATGAAATCCCCTCTTCAAAGAGCTTCCTCAGTTTCTTAACTCTGGGGCTGGGTTGGGGAATGGCGCCAGATATTCAGATCGCCAGCCTGTTAAAAAGTGGAAAGTTGGTGAAACTCGCTGAAGACCAGTATTTGAAGATTCCTCTTTACTGGCATGTTTGGAACTTAAAATCGAAATTGATTAAAGAGATCACTATCAACCTCACAGAGCATGCTCGAAAAGCTCTAAGTCAGTAGTGCTCAAATACTCAGTGATGGTGCAACTGCCAGTATGGACAGTAGTCCAGCTGCAGTTCGCCATTTTCCAGCTGTTCTAGGATTGAGAGTGCTTGATGATATATTGGTTGATTTTCCTTATGTCGAACATTTAGATTTTTGAAGTCCCGATAGGATTCCTGATAAATTTCTTTCGCATCGCCTCCCAATAAAAAGCTAACTATTTGGTCTCCATGCTTTAACTCATAAGCGAAGTAAGCTCCGTCTAGCTTTTCTTTCTGTACTAATTTCGACGGTTCAGAAATTATACGGCGAGTGTAATAATTTCCAGGCTTATCCACGATACACTGGGAATTTTCCTTGCCACAGTTTCCATTATAACTTTGCTTTAATCGCTCTATACTTTTACCGTAGTCGGGATCGGTCTGCCCATATACAACGCGTGAAACTCCTAAGAAAATCATCATTCCACTACACATCATGCAGGGTTCAAGAGTTGTATAAATACTGACATTGGAATTAGTTAAGTATTTGGTCTGAGGCCCTAAGCATTTTGTCTCAAGACATCTTTGCATTACACGCACTTCAGCGTGCTGGGTCTTATCCTCACAGACTGAAACCGAATTAAGCTGAACCCCCCCAATGTGCTTGGAAATATCATCAAATAAAACCGCACCAATATTATGACCTCTTTTATTTTTATCAGTAGGTCTGACCCAGTCCTGGAATACTATAGAATAAGCCAACAACATCAGTATCTTATCCTGCTCACCCTTAACACTCTCAGCTTTAGCTATTCCCACAAGAAAAAGTTGTGTTAGAGCCAAAAATAACAGGGAGCGAAACAACCCGGTATTTTTACCAAAAATGTTCAGCTTTTTGATACTTAGGAGCCCGATTACAGCCATTTCTCCATTTCACCAATAATAAACCTGACTCTGGCGGGTACAAGTTGAGTGCGCCTAAGCGCCAAATACAGTGTCTCACTAACGGGATTTTCAAGGCTATGTGCCTTAATCAATTTCGGCTTTCGAAATGCACTTACCGCATAGGCGGGTAAAACTGTGAAACCCAATCCCATACTAACGGGCTCCAGGATTAAGCTGATCTGATTGGAAAACCCTTTTTGTTGAAAATCTTCAAGACTTCTAAATTGTGGGAAGTTCGCTCCCAATAATAGACTCGCATGGTGTATACCGTCTGGATGGCCTATGTACCCCAGCGCTAAAAGCGACTCCCAATCAGGGGTTTTCACTTCAGCCGGCGTCACTAGCAATAACCTTTCACTGGCGATCGGCCGACTGTCAATCTCCTCTGCTTGTGGCGGGCTGGTCATTAATCCAATATCAGCACCGTTTTCCGCAATGGCCTTCTCTACATCCAGGTTGGGTGCGAAACGGCAGCTAATCGATAAACCCTGGTGGATTTTCTGCAGGGACAACAACTTGGGGTAGAGCTTCAGCCCCACACTCCCGGGGCACATCACTCGCACATCCCCATGGTGGGGAGGGTCTTCACCAACAATTTGCCCCAGGCTGGAAAGCTTCTGAATAATCCCCTGCCCTTCCCGGTAGAGCCGATCACCAGCATCCGTGAGAGTGAAGTGTTTACCCTGCCTGACTAACAGAGCAACACCTAAGTGCTCCTCTAACTTGCGTATATGCTGACTGACCCCAGACTGAGTCATATGCAAGCGATCCGCCGTACGAGTGAAGTGCCCCTCTTCAGCTAAAGTACAGAAGCTTCTTAACCACACTGGATTTATCATTACGAATGCTACTTAAAAATATTACGAATGATAATTATACGTAATGAATCAGAAGCTGTAACTTAACCGCATTCAACAAAGGAGACAGCTATGAGTAACGCATACCCGAGAACCTTTTCTCATATCGGTATTTCAGTGCCAAACCTTGAAGAAGCTGTGAAGTTTTACACCGAGGTACTCGGTTGGTACCTGATTATGAAGCCCACAGATATCACCGAGGACAAAAGTGCTATCGGTGAAATGTGCACCGACGTATTTGGCCCAAACTGGGGTAGTTTCCGCATTGCTCACTTATCGACAGGGGACCGGATTGGCGTAGAACTATTCCAGTTTAGCAATCAGGAAAACCCAGAAGATAACTTTGAATACTGGAAAACCGGTATCTTTCACTTCTGCGTGCAAGACCCCAACCTGGAAGAACTGGCGGATAAGATTGTAGCGGCCGGTGGTAAAAAACGTATGCCGGAGCCCCGTTATTACTACCCCGGTGAAAAGCCTTATCGCATGATTTATATGGAAGATCCGTTTGGCAACATTCTGGAAATTTACAGCCACAGCTATGAGCTGATCTACAGTGCTGGTGCCTACTGATCTTAAGCACTCCAGAATTCACTCAGCATCACTCGAACGATGCTGAGTGAAATGCCAGCACAGAGTTATTCAGAGGCTCCCTAATTTATTTTGGTATTACTCAATCGCTCTGGTCTGCTGTGATGCTGACTACATTACGCAAAACCAACCAGGAAACCACAAAGGCCAAAATTCCACACACCGCAATTACCCCAGCAAGCGACCCTGGTGTTCCATTAAAAACCAAACTGGTTATCAGGATAGCTACAGCCCCGATTGACAACTGCATAGTACCAGCCAGGGCAGAAGCCGTTCCCGCTATAGGGCCATGTCTTTCCATGGAAAGAATAAATGCCGTCGGAAGAACCAAACCGAGAAACATATTACATACGATAAGCATGCATATCAGTAGTACGAGATGATCAAAACCGGCCTCTATCACTAAATACATAGTCACCGAGCTTATTACAAATCCAGTCACACCCCACTTCACCAGCTTCACCATCCCTAAACGAGCACCAAAATTTGCCGAAAATTGACTCGACAGGAAGAAACTAAGCGCGTTCAGAGCAAAGGCGAGACTAAATTCGGTTGGGGTCAATCCGTAGTAATTCGTATATAAGAATGAAGCTGCCGCAAAAAAAGCAAGTACACTAGCGAAGCCAAACCCTCCTATACAAGTAAGCCCTATATAGATCGGGTCACGCAGTAATATCGAATAAGACTCAAGCAGCGCACCTATTTTAAATGGTATGCGCTTATTTACTGGTAAGGTTTCGTGAAGGCTCGTAATAGCAAGTATCAGACTTAAAAAAGTAGCAATGGATATCCCCCAAAATATGCTGCGCCAGCCAAACGAAATTAATAGCAGACTACCAATTAATGGCGCCAACATAGGAGAAATTGAAAGGACAAGAATTGCTGTCGTAAGAAGGCGAGTTGCTTGAGTACCCGTATAAGAATCTCGAATTATTGCTCGGGGAATCGACATTACCGAGGCGGCACCCACCCCTTGTAGGAAGCGAAAGGCAATCAACCACTCGATAGTGGTTGCCAGGGCACAACAAATAGATGCGAAAGTAAAAACCAGCAAACCAAAATAGAGCGGCGGTTTGCGGCCAAACATATCGGAAGCGGGGCCATAAAAAATCTGACACACCCCGAACGCAATAAAATAAGCCATCAACGTATAGGACGCGACCTGGGTTGAGGTGTCGAGGGCCTTTGTCATCGCAGGTAATGCAGGCAGATACATATCAATGGCCATAGGACCAACAGAGCTCAAAAGCCCCAGGATCAACGCCATTTTTATAAAGCCTGAGTTCATCCACAGTCCCTATTGAGCCAACTCCACCTTGGCACCTCTACAAGACACCTCTCACAATTGCTAAAAAGGGAGAAGGAAAGAATACACCGCGCTTGGGACCCTATGAGGCATGGATGCCGATTAGGAGCTTACAGGGATGTATTCACGGCGTGTCTCGAGTGCGGTGTATTCTTTCCTTCCACCTCAGCAGTAAGTTCCCTCATCCTTTTCGGACTGGCAGGTCAAACCTTAACCTTCAATCGTAGCAACTTAATTTAGGACCATAAGATCAGGGGAGTTAATGGCCCATGACGCTTCTATACCGTCTGCAGACGGTATAACTAAAGGTGTTTCAGCCCTGACCTCCAAGCGTCCAGGAGGCTCCTGTGGTGCACGGCTCTTCTTCAGCGCCTCTTGGTGGAAAAGCCCTGTCATTCTAGCAACTGTGGTAGTTCAGGAATTTTTGCCTGGCCTGCTGGCTGCGACCAGCCACAAGCCCAAGCGGAACCCGCTTTCCCCACCAACAAGACAACGTCGCCGCCTCCCTTTAAGCTCTAGACGCCCAATTACCCCGCGCGGCCGCCGTCAGCGACCCTATATCGCCAATACCCCCTGTTGGATTATCACTCTGCAACCAAACAGTGATGACGTTGATCTATTACTCAGCGCCGGGAAAATGCAGCGACTGCATATCAACACGATTGAGGGGATTGATGGGCGCTCGGGCATTCCGGAACTGGAAGAAGGTGAGTATATCGCGAGTAACGTCACCCGGTGGCGCCACTTGTGCGAACTCAAAAGCTCCGAAATTGGATGCTATCTCGCCCATTTAAGAGCAATTTGCCGGGCATACCGCTCCGGCTTGGACCGGGTCTGTATTCTGGAAGATGATGTACAGCTAGAACCCTCATTTGGCCGCGTCTTAGCGGAGTTAGAGCAACTACCAGAAAATATCGAGATGGTTCGACTGATGGGACTTAAAGTCCGCAAGCGAAAAGTCGTGCAAACCTTGAATGACGGTGTTCATCAGTTAGTGCGACCAGAGCGGGGGTGGTGTGGCGCACAGGGATATTTGATTAACCGGCGCGGTATGGAGAAAGTCTTAAAATATGCCAGCCGTATTTTCGAACCCATCGACAAGGTATTCGATCACTTCTGGCAATTTGATCTAAAACTGTATGGCGTTGAGCCCCACCTTCTGTGGGAAAACGAACACATCTCCAATATTGTTAAATCCAATATCCACCGCACGAAAGTCGCCCGGTGGCTCTATTGGCTGCACCCTTTCGGAAAACTCTGGCGCAGTGTGGGCAGGCACTTTTATTTAAGGCTCCACTCAAAAGAGTTCTATCCAGCAGAAAAACCCACACAACGCACAGGGCGTACAGCGCGGATTAAACCTTAGAACCCTGCGATCAATTCTCCCAATAACGCTGCATTTTTAAAAACATAAAAGAAGCGGTCCAGGTAATCATCACCAGTCCCGTAAGGGCTTCAAGACCAGCGGTAAAACGCAGATGCCCCAGGGGCTCAATATCACCGAAACCCAGTGAGGTATAAGTGGTGAATGAGAAATAGGCGCAGTCCAACAGGCTGCCATTAAAGTTGCCCACCAAAGTACCAAAATAAGGCGAATTCACCATAAAGTAGTAGCAGTAGGCAAACAGCCATATTTCAGCCACGTGGGCGATCAAAGCGCCAAACACCCCCAGGACAATCGCCAGGTTATGCTTGATCGGAATCCAGCGGCCAATCCGGGCAAGGGCACTCAATACTTCGTGATGAATCAGGACGACGGTGGCGACAACTATTGAATTCACCACAAAAGCAAATGCCAGATCAGCGTCGATCATGAAAGAACTCGCGCACTAAATTGCTTGCCTCTTCCGCCATGACTCCCGACTCCACCGTAATCTTGTGATTGAAAAAGTTGGCTTGTGCCAATTCCAGCTGGCTCTCAACAACACCGGCCCGGAGTTCGGTAGCGCCGTATACCAGCCGCCCTACCCGCGCATGTACCATTGCGCCAAAGCACATAGTACAGGGCTCAATCGTCACATATAAAGTGGTGTTTGGCAGGCGGTAGTTTTGTTGTTTATCTGCCGCTTGCCGCAAGGCTACGATTTCCGCATGGGCACTGGGGTCGCAATTCCCAATCGGGCGATTACTACCCTCCCCTATGATTTTTCCATCCTGGACCAAAACCGCACCCACCGGTACTTCACCGCGCTCAGCAGCGAGTTGTGCAAGCTCCAGGGCTCGCCGCATAAATCCAAAGTCTCTGGGAGTCGCCATAACGCTGCTCTATTACCTCTACCTATCAAGTGCCTGTTATTTATGTTTAATAAAACGACGAATAACAAAGTCCGCTTCCAGCTCCAGGCTGTCGCGCTCTTCGAGTTTCTGTCGTTCTTCACGGTTGCCCTTCCAGGCAAAAGGCGTCATAGCGAGAAAATCTGCAATGGCCTGCTTGCCCTTCAATACGAAAGGGAAACAGCAACGCATATCGACTTCCGGGGTCAACTTCTCAATCACTTTTGGTGTGGGATGTTTACGCGGCTCTTTATAGAGGTACTTCTTTAGTGACCACAAGTGATCGGGGCCAGGGGATACGTCTACCAAATGGCCACCGGTTTTGATTACCCGTTCCATTTCATGATCGGGGGCTGGGGCAAAGATCTTCAGCAGGTTATCCACCGACTCCGAGACCACCGGCAAATTTACATTGCTGGCAACCACAAACTGAGCGCCACTGTCGCGCTTGGCCGCCATACGCACGCCGGATTTTGAAATATCGATACCGGAAAGGCCGTGGCCATGCCAGCCAGCGGACTCAAGCTCTCGCAGGTAATACCCCTCACCGCAACCGATATCCAGTAAACGGCGGCCGGGCTTGTAGGGCAAGAGCGCCGAGATGCTATCAACCAGAGGCCGATAGTAGCCGGCGTGAAGAAAGCGCCGCCGCGCGTGAAGCATCTCCGAAGAGTCACCGGGATCTTTGCGGCGCTTGCGATAAACGGGCAACAAATTGACGTAGCCCTCACGCGCGCGATCAAAACTATGTCGATTGGTACAGTGCCAAGTATCTTTTCCTAAAGTTAAGGGGGCAGCACAAAGCGGGCATTGCCAAATCATTCAACTTCCTGAGTGTGTCTATTCTCTTTTACAAACGAGCGCGAAGACCGCTGCATAATCAAATCTGCCGCCTTCTCCGCAATAGCGATCACAGGCGCATTGGTATTGCCACTGATCAGGGTGGGCATTATGGAGGCGTCCACAACCCTCAGTCCATCCACACCGTGTACTTTTAGCTCGCTGTCCACTACAGCCAATTCATCACTCCCCATTCGACAGGTACCTATCGGATGGTAGATGGATTCTGCATGCTGGCGAATATAGTGGATGATTGACTCTCTATCACTCAACTTCTGCTCTGGGCGCAAGGACTTTTTCTTGTAGCGACTCAGTTCCTCCTGGGCGAGGATATCCTGTGCCATTTCAAATGCCTCCACCATTACCTGCAGATCCTCAGGCTCACTCAGGTAGTTGGGTTCAATTCTGGGCAGTTTGTGTGGATCGGTGGAGTCCAGAGTGATCTCGCCGCGACTCTTAGGCCTCAGGGCACAGGCGTGAAGGGAGTAACCGTAGCAGGTGCGCTTATTAAACCCGTGTTGGAAAGTCGGAACTGCCGTCATGTGGAACTGAATATCCGGGTTACCGCCCGCCAGACTGGAACTGGCAAAGCCCCCCGCCTCGGCCACATTGCTGGTTAAGGGCCCTTTATTTAAAAAGATCAGTTCTGGCAGGCGCATTGCGGTGAGAAGCTTCGGCCATAGTGCCTCGGAAAAGCTAACCGCTTCAGAGGCTTCCACTACTTGTATGATATCCAGGTGGTCCTGTAGGTTTTTTCCAACACCGGGAAGGTGCGCTTGCGAAGTCACTCCAGATTTACGCAATTGGTCCTGATCCCCAATACCAGACAGCATTAATAGCTGTGGCGACTGGATAGCACCCGCACTTAAAATCACTTCCTTGTTCGCCAGGATTTTAGTGCCATCAAGCAATTCGACGCCGGTCGCCTTCTCTCCCCTGAGAATAATCCTCGCCACCTGGCTGTTGGTACGAACATGTAGGTTAGAACGGCTAGAAACTGGGTGCAGATAAGCTGTAGCGGCAGAGCAGCGGCGCCCGCGCCGTTGGGTTACTTGGTAAAAACCCACGCCATTTTGCTGGCTGCCATTAAAATCATTATTCGGCCGGTGTCCCAGGGACTCAGCTGCGCGTAAAAAAGCATGCCCCGATCGGGTTTTCCACTTTAAATCCGAGACCGACAGAGGGCCGTAGCCACTGTGGTGCGCATCAGTACCCCGTTCATTGCCTTCCGACATTAAGAAGTAAGGCAACAAGCCCTTCCAACCCCAACCGGGATTACCCTCCGCTTCCCAGGCATCGTAGTCATCGCTATTACCACGGATATAAACCATGGCATTTATAGAACTACTACCCCCAAGGGTCCTGCCCCTCGGCCAAAACAGTTTCCTGTCATTCAGGTGCTTTTGTGGCGTGGTATGGTGGTGTAGGTTATAGCGAGTTCCCGGTAGCAACTCGCCAATACCCACAGGAATGGAGATCAAGGGGCTCCGGTCTTTAGGACCCGCCTCCAGAAGACAAACTCGATTCTGCTCTTCGGCACTGAGCCGATTTGCTAAAACACAACCGGCGGAGCCGGCACCTACGATCACATAATCAAAAATCATTTGAGTGGACATGGGACCTCAGCACCTTTGTAGCTGGATGGTCCACTGACGGTACACTCAAGCTGTGAATAATGACAGGCTGGAGGTCACCCAAGCATGCCCAATTCCGAATTCAGTGATGATCAGGTACTCACCTGCTGGCATAAGAATGCTCATGAGTGGACTAAAGTAGTAGACAATGCCGCCATTCCCAGCCGCCGACTGATCACTGATGCCGCCATTGTCAGCACAATCATGGCGTACCAACCTGCGAGTATTTTAGATATCGGTTGCGGTGAAGGCTGGCTCAGTAGAAAACTGGCGGAGCAAGGTATTCGAGTCTGTGGTGTCGATGGCGTTAAAGATTTAGTGGATATTGCCAGCGCTCGAGCAGGCGCCAATGAGTCCTACCGGCGATTGCAATACGAAGAAATTTGCGCCGAAAAACTGGAACAGCAGTTTGAACTTATCGTGTGCAACTTCTCCCTCATCGGAAAGGAATCTGTCGAGCAACTATTCAGCAATGCACGCGAGTTAATGCTGCCCGGTGGGTATTTTGTCATCCAAACTCTTCACCCCCATCAGGCCTGCGGTAATGAGCCCTATCGAGATGGATGGCGCCCGGGATCTTGGGAAGGTATTGAGGGAGATTTTGAAGAAGCCGCTCCCTGGTATTTCCGCACCCTGGAAAGTTGGGTCCAGCTATTTCGTGACAACAGCTTTGCCATAGAAGCGATTCACGAACCCAGAGCCGATAGCCAACCAACCCCATCCTCACTGATTATTTGTGGAAGAATTTAGCGGTAGCGCATTTTGGAACTCTTTCCTGGCACCTAAGCCCCGATCCGGTGGAAAGAGGAGCTATTCAAGACAATTTTTTCATCAGCGTTGGCACAGAAATACCAAAACAATAATAAAAAAACATTGGCGGGCTCCTGCTCACGCTCGCGACCACTTAGACAAAAATGAAAAAGTATCCATTTCATGCGGCCTCCAAGGAAAGAGATGACTTTTTCGGACTGTCCAGTAAGTGGAGTTGCATCAGCCGCCTAATTAATTCGAAAAAATGCTTTGTTAAGGGTGACCCATAATAAATTCAACGACCGCTTGCGGCCATCGAAATGAGAAGTTGACACCCAGGGGTAAACAGAATGCTACTCTGCAGTTTCCGATTCAGCGCCAATCAACTAGTGCCAAAAACCGTTGGCCTATTTCTTCTGCCCGCGTGCTGTGTCTGTTCTGCCGATGAGTTATTTATCCCGGATTCCCATGAAACCCTGAATATGGAATCCGGCAGTCTGTTTTTTTCCGACAGTGCATTTGCAATGGATAATGAAGCCCTGCTCCAGTCCGCCGAGTACTTGCGCACCAATAGTATGAGCAACGTACAGCGACGCCTGAATTACCAGTGGCTGCAGATGCACACCAATCCTGATAAGTTTAAGCCCCTGAAAGGTGGCAAGGCATTATCCAAAATCCTGCGAATGGGTCTAGAAACGTACAAGACACAGAACTCCCGCGCCGCACGTACAGGGTTGCTCCGTTACACCAACAACGAGGGCAAGATTGGCAGCTCGGTGGACTACGGCATCTCTCTGTCCGACGACAAATTCAAGTTCTCTTTTGAGCTGGAGTTTTAGGGAGCCCCTGAACTCAGGCGCGCTACCTCTCCTTCCCCGTTTACAGGTTTGTTAGAATCTCCGCCACTTAAAACCGGCGGAGATAACCGTGAGTAGCTCGAACACCCCCAAATCCTTTCCTGAACTCCCTGTTGCCGGGGTGGGTCCACGCCTGGCCGCACTGCTCTACGACCTGCTGATACTGATGGGCCTACTGGTGGTTTACGGCTTTATCGCGCTGATGGTTGTCTCTACCGTGGTGGGCCTCAACTGCCAGCCCGCGGCAAATGACTACAACCCCTGTGTCAGCGGACCATTCTTCCAGCTGGGCGCTCTAGCGGTTATCGTAGGGTATTACTTCTGGTCCTGGAGGGCTGCGGGTCAAACTGTGGGGATGCGCGCTTGGCGTCTGCTACTGGCGAGCCCAAACGGAGCCCAGCTCACTTGGCGCCAGTGCATCCTTCGCGCCATCGTAGCGCCGCTGTCTATTGCTTGTTTGGGACTCGGTTACTTCTCTGCCTGGGCCAGATCCGACAAGGCCACGTGGCATGACCTTATCTCCGAATCCGAGGTGCGCGTACTTCCCAAGAAGCCTAAAAAGTAGAAGGCCTGGGGCCCTAACGGGCCCGCTGCAATAGATACCATCCCGCGCCAAAGCACAGCAATATCGGTAGTAGCACCGCGAGGAAAGGCGGGAAGCCAAATACCAAGGAGGACGGCCCCAGCATATCCTGGACAAACTGGAACACCAGGCCAACCACCAATCCGGTAAACACACGCAGTCCGGTGCTTACTTCCCGCAGAGGGCCAAAAATAAAGGAAATCGCCACCATCACCAGACTGGCGATAGTGAGAGGCTGCAATACCTTTTTCCAGAACTGCAGCCAGTAGCGACTGGAGTCTTCACCCTTGCGATCGAGGAATTTGCCGTAAGCCCACAGATTGCGCGGTGACAGATCCGCAGGCAAAGGCACCACCAAAGCGAATAACTCTGGCGAAATCTCCGCCTTCCATTCGGTCGTAGGCAGCGCCTCACTCTCGGTATGCTCACCGGTGAAGTTAGTCGTGCGGCTATTTTCCAGCTCCCAGCGCTTGCCATCAAAATGGCCGCGCTCAGCAAACTCCACCTGTTCCAGCTCTCGATCGGCACCGAAGTGATAGCGGGTAACACCGTAAAGTTCACCATCCGGCAGTGCTGCGTTGAAGTGAACAAACTCGCCGCTGTCTTTCAGCCACAGACCGCTTTCCAGACCGCTCGCCTCCAGCTCACCCAATGCCCGGGCTTTGTCACTCTCGGCAATTACATTGGTCTTGGGAATAACAAATTCTGCCAGGCCCAAACCCAGTAAAATCAGCAGCATAATGGGCTTCATCACCGCCCAGGTAATCCGACCGATTGAGACTCCAGCAGACCGCATAACGGTCAGCTCACTGGTACCTGCCAATGAACCCAGCCCCACCAGACACCCAACCAGGGCGGAAAAGCCCAGCTGTTCATAGATACGCGCCGGCAATGTCCAACCCACATACTTCAGGGCATCGATAAAGCCGAAATCCTTCTTCAGCTCCCCCAACTGGTCCACTAATGCAAAGACCACAGTGAGGCCAAGAATAATCATCAGTGCGCCACCCACAGCAACAATAACGGTGCGGGCGATATATAAATCGAGCTTACTCACCTGGCGACTCCTTCACACCCTCGGGCAAACGCTTGGGCGGCGCCTTGCGCCAATTTCTTCCCGCTAACAACAGCAAGCCGAGCAATAAGAACGGCGGGTGAACCAGCCAAATCATTGCCGGATTGGAAATCTTGCCGTCCTCAATCGCCCCCCTGACACCCTGCAGGATTACCAGGTAGGTGATATACAGCAGAATGGCCGGGATCATCTTCGCAAAACGCCCCTGGCGAGGGTTGGTACGGGATAAGGGCACTGCGAGTACTGCAACCACCAATACCAATATCGGAAGACTGAAGCGCCAGTAGAGGTAGGCCCGCTGTTGCGGATCATCACCTTTAAGGAGATCCAGGGTTGAAGCCGATTCCATCTGGTCCTGCAAGCGGCTGCGCTCGCGAGGCACCTCTAGAATCACCGAGTAACTGTCAAATTTCATCTGGCGGTATTCCCGCTCACCGGGAACACCCTCATAGCGAAAACCGTCGCGCAGTACCAAATAGCGCAGGCCTGTCTCAGGATCTATCTCCTGTACACCTTCACGAGCACGGATGACAATCTGCTGGTCTGCCTCAGTTTCCTCTTCCGCACCACCCAACTCAGCCAAGAACACCCCCAACATGGTGGACTTGTCTTCGCTCAACGCATCGGCGTAGTAAACCGCGCGGCCGCCCTGGGAGGACACAAATCTCTTTGGTACCAGGTGATCAAATTCGTTGCGCGCCTTTTCTGCATTTAACAGGCTAGTGGAACGCTCCATACCCGCCGGAGAGAAATACAGGCTCATGGACGCCACCACCAGCGCCAGCATCAGTGCTGGAATCATGGTATAGCCCAGCAAACGCCAATCGCTAAAGCCGCAGGCGTGCAGAACCGTCATTTCACTTTCTATATAGAGGCGGCCATAAGCAAGGAGAATCCCCACAAACAGGCCCAGTGGTAATACCAGTTCCAGGAACCCCGGCAAACGGAATCCCATCAGGGAGAACAGGATATTCGCCGAAATATCACCGGCGGCAGCTTCCGCCAGGTATTTCACGAATCGGCCGCTCATCACAATTAACAGCAAAATTGCGCTAACCGCTAGCGTGGCAAACAGCAGCTCGCGGCAGAGATAGCGAAAAATAATCACAGGGCGAACAAATTCCTTGGTGACAGCGGTGTGATGGTGTCTGAATCAAAAACGAGCAAGTTTCCCTCTAGGTACAGCAATCCATAGGCAGGCGGGTTAAACTTGTGCGACGCATTATCACTAAAAATTCTTGCTATGTCTCGGCCTAGAGACATGCAATCTATTGTCAGATTTTAAGGAAAGCGAAAAATGCAGTTCTCCGCCAAGGTTGCAGATATCAGTAAACAACGCAGTGCCTGCTCTATTATTTCAGCAGATGCCAAAAATAACCTCAGCGAAAGTGGAAAAAGCCTGGATAAATTGACCGGGGGAATGATTGCAAAAATCCTCAAGCGCGGGGACTTGGGGGCCAAATCTGGCAGCACCCAGCTGATCAATCTTATCGACGTTCCCAGCGAGCGCGTTCTGGTCGTACGCACCGGTAAAGGCACCATCAGCCAGGCGGATTTCCGCAAGCTGGCAGCCAGCAGTGCCAATGGGGTAAAGAACTTTAAAGAGGCCGCAAGCTACCTCTGCGAAGTAGAGGTTGAAGGTGCCGACAATCGCTGGAAAGCACAGCAAATTGCCATGGCCGCCGGTCTGGCAAGCTACCGCTACACCCTGTCCCGCACCGATGCAAAGCCCCTGCCCCTGGCAAAATTCACCATCCACGCTCCAGAGAAAAAGCAGCTGAAAGCTATTCAAGGCGGCATGGAAGTGGGTGCCGCTCAAGCACTGGGCAGCAATGTCGCCCGTGATTTGGGGGATCTCCCAGGCAATATCTGTACCCCCAACTACCTGGTTGCCCAGGCGAAGGCGCTGGCCAAAAAACATGCAAAGCTCACCACCAGCGTGCTGGACGAAAAGAAAATGAAAGCCCTGGGCATGGGTGCTTTCCTCAGCGTATCCAAGGGCAGCGACGAGCCCCCCGCCCTGATTGCCATGAATTACAAAGGTGGCAAGGCCAGCGAAAAACCTGTGGTATTGGTTGGTAAAGGCATCACCTTCGATAGCGGCGGCATCAGCATCAAGCCGGGCCAGGCTATGGACGAAATGAAATACGACATGGGCGGTGCCGCCAGTGTCTTCGGCGTAATGAACGCCCTGGTTGAACTGCAGCCTTCTATCAACGTAGTAGGCCTGGTTGCCGCTGCTGAAAATATGCCTAGCGGCCGCGCTAGCAAGCCCGGTGATGTTGTGACTTCCATGTCCGGCAAAACCATCGAAATCCTCAACACCGATGCCGAAGGCCGCCTGGTTCTGTGCGATACGATCACCTACGCAGCCAAGTTCAAGCCCAGCGCAGTGATTGATATCGCCACCCTCACCGGTGCCTGTGTTATCGCCCTGGGCCATCACGCCACCGGTCTCTACGCCAATAACGAAGAACTGGCCAAGAGCCTTCTCCAGGCTGGCGAAACTACTGGCGACCGCGCATGGCAAATGCCGCTGTGGGACGAGTACCAGTCCTCCCTGGATTCCAATTTTGCCGATATCCAAAACATCGGTGGGCGCGAAGCCGGTTCAGTAACCGCTGCCTGCTTCCTGGCGCGTTTTGCCAAAGACTACAAGTGGGCACATATGGATATTGCCGGTAGTGCTTGGAAGTCCGGCGCACAGAAAGGTGCAACCGGCCGTCCGGTTCCCCTACTGGTTGAATATCTACTGGGCAAATAAGTAGCCAAAGCGCACAATAGCCGCCGGCACCATCGGTGCCCGGCGCGCCGGGCGGTCCATTGATTAATGGGCCGCTTTTGTTTTTGGCAGCGTATCAATATGGCCGGGATTATTTGACCAGTATCTGTAATGACTCGCATTGATTTCTATATTCTCTCTTCCGACCAACCGGAACACGCCGATGTTTTTGCCTGCCGCCTGGCTGAGAAAGCCTTCCGCGCGGGTATGCGGGTATTAATCGCGGTGGACGACTCGCAACGGGCGGAGCAGATGGATCAACTGCTGTGGACATTTCGCGAGGACAGTTTCCTGCCCCACGCCCCGCAAACTGAAAACCAACAGGCGCAAATAGAAATTAACAGTGGCGAAGACCCCGCAGATCACCACGGCTTACTGATCAACCTCTGCTCCAAAGTACCCAAGTGGTTTAGCCGCTTTGAACGCTTGGCAGAAGTTGTGATCCAACAACCGGAACCATTAAAACGGTCTCGATTGCGATTTGGTCACTTCCGCGATCGCGGATATCCGTTACAATCCCATAAGATCAATTAGAGCCTCTAACTACGTCCGAGAGTCATGTCCGGCAAAAAAAACAAACACAAGCAACGCGGACAGCAGCGCAAGCAGCCCAGTGAATTTCTGGATGAACTTAATTCACTGCACAACTTGCTTGTCACCGACGAGAACAATGAAGAAATCCCCGTGCTCAGCCAGGTGGCCAAGCAGGGTAATCCTGTAACCCCTGAGCCCCCCACTCTTCCCACGATTGCCGACATACCAAAACCCAGTGGGACACCGGCTACCAGTGAATTTGAAGATATCGATACTTCAATGGAGGAGATCGACTTACCGATTTTGTTTTCACCGGTTGAAGAAGAGATGCTGGCCCAGCAATCTCTGTCGCTGGCAGAGTCTGACCTGGCTCTATTGCGCCCGCTTCAAGAGCTGGCTGTAGAGGATGAGGAACCGCAAGCTTCCGCAGAAACCGGGCAAATCGAAGAAGAGCCCGTTGAAGATAAACCGCTTGAAACACCGTTAGAGCAGAATTCCCGGGAAACCAAAACTGAAGATTTCCCAGAGGCCGAACCGGAGAGACAGCCCGAACCGCAGCCGGAGCCCCGGGCGGAAAACCCATTTCTGCCAAATCATATTCGCTCCCGCCTCACCGGTGGACGGCCCCTGCCAGTTGAAGAAAATACCCAAGTAACCGAAGCCCCAGTGCCCCCGGAAACAGAAGCCCCAGCAACAGTGGCACCAGCCCCTGAAGTAAAGGAAGAAGCTGAACTTCCAAGCACTGAGGCCCAAGCCGCCGAAGAAGATCCGGCCGCAGACCCTGAGCCCTCCGCCAAAGAGCGCCAGCGCCAGGAATTGATCGAACAACTCGTCGCCCAGCAGCTGCCCAAACTGGAGCGCCGCCTGCGCGCCCAAATAGAGCACGTGGTCGACGAGCTCGGCGTTTGGGATTAAGAGACGGCCTAAGGGAGCCTCTGAATAACTCCCTAAGCTCAAATACCGCCTTTTGCCCACCAGACCCCGGCGGTATAATTGCCGCCTTTTCCGCGCAGCCCGAGCAAGCACCAGACTATCCTGAGCCAAAACGCTGTGCACGCAGTCAGTTAAACACAAGGTTTCCCGCCCGCATGGACAAAACATACCAGCCCAACGCCATCGAACAGCAGTGGTACAAAACCTGGGAGGAGAACGGCTACTTCAAGCCTTCCGGGGATACTGAGGCCAAGCCCTACAGCATTATGATCCCGCCGCCGAACGTCACCGGCAGCCTGCATATGGGCCACGGTTTCCAGGAGTCCATCATGGACGCCCTGATTCGCTACCACCGCATGCAGGGAGACAACACCCTGTGGCAAGTGGGCACCGACCATGCCGGTATCGCCACCCAGATGGTGGTAGAGCGCCTGCTGGGCGCCGAAGGCGTATCCCGCCACGACCTGGGCCGCGACAAGTTTATTGAGAAGGTCTGGGAGTGGAAAGAAGAGTCCGGCGGCACCATTACCCGCCAGCTGCGCCGCCTGGGCGCCAGCCCCGACTGGTCCCGCGAACGCTTCACCATGGACGACGGCTTCTACAAAGCGGTGCAGGAAGTCTTTATCAAACTGTATGAAGACGGCCTGATTTATCGCGGCAAGCGCCTGGTGAACTGGGACCCGAAATTCCACACCGCGATCTCAGACCTGGAAGTACTAAACGAAGAGAAGCAGGGCCACCTGTGGCACTTCCGCTACCCGCTCTCTGACGGCTCCGGTCACTTGGTAGTCGCTACTACCCGCCCGGAAACCATGCTCGGCGATACCGCCGTAGCCGTACACCCGGAAGACGAGCGCTACCAGCACCTAATCGGCAAGACCATCAAGTTGCCCCTGGCGGATCGCGAAATCCCGATTATTGCCGACGAATACGTCGATCGTGAATTCGGCACCGGCTGTGTAAAAATCACCCCAGCCCACGACTTCAACGACTACGAAATGGGCCAGCGCCACAACCTCGAGATGATCAACATCCTCGATGCCGACGCCCACCTGAACGACGCAGTTCCGGAAAAATACCGGGGCATGGAGCGCTTTGCCGCGCGCACCCAGATTGTCGACGACCTGGACGCCCTCGGCCTGCTGGAAAAAGTAGAGCCCCACACCCTCAAGGTACCTCACGGAGACCGCTCCGGTGCAGTGATCGAGCCCTGGCTCACCGATCAATGGTACGTAAAAACCCAACCCCTGGCCGATGAAGCCATCGCCGCTGTTGAAGATGGCCGCGTTGAGTTCGTACCGAAAAACTACGAAAACATGTACTTCTCCTGGATGCGCGATATCCAGGACTGGTGTATTTCCCGCCAGCTGTGGTGGGGTCACCGCATCCCCGCCTGGTACGACAACGATGGCAAAGTCTACGTTGGCCGCAGCGAAGAGGAAGTGCGCGAGAAGCACAACCTGGGCGCCGACATCAGCCTGCGCCAGGACGACGACGTACTCGACACCTGGTTCTCTTCCGGCCTGTGGACTTTCGGCACCCTGGGCTGGCCAGAAGATACCGAAGAACTGAAAGCCTTCCACCCCAGCTCCGTGCTGGTCACCGGCTTCGACATTATTTTCTTCTGGGTCGCGCGCATGATGATGCTGACCCTCTACTTCAAGAAGGAAGTACCGTTTAACACTGTGTACGTGCACGGCCTGGTCCGCGATAACCACGGCCAGAAGATGTCCAAAACCAAGGGCAACGTGATCGACCCCATCGACCTGATCGACGGTATCGACCTGGAGAGCCTGGTAGCGAAGCGCACCTCCGGCATGATGGTGCCCCACCTGCGCGAGAAGATCGAAAAGCAAACCCGCAAGGACTTCCCCGAAGGGCTCGAAGCCTACGGTACCGATGCCCTGCGCTACACCTACTACTCACTGGCTTCCACCGGCCGCGATATCAAGTTTGATGTGGGTCGTATCGAAGGCTTCCGTAACTTCTGTAACAAGATCTGGAACGCCTCCCGCTACGTACTGCAAAACTGCGAAGAGCACGATTGTGGGCATGATGGCAGCACGGATTTTGAACTGACCATCGCCGACCGCTGGATTATTTCCCAGCTGCAGCGCACCGAAATTACCGTACGCGAAGCGATGGATACCTACCGCTTCGACCTCGCCTCCCAGGCCCTGTACGACTTTGTCTGGAGCGAGTACTGCAGCTGGTACCTGGAACTATCCAAGCCGGTATTGTGGGACGACAACGCCTCCGACGCAGTGAAAAAAGGCACCCGCCGCACCCTGATCCGCGTACTGGAAACCATCTTGCGCCTGGCTCATCCGCTGATGCCGTTTATCACTGAAGAAATCTGGCAGCGTGTAAAAACCCTCGCCGGTTCCAACGGTGACACCATTATGCTGCAGCAATACCCTGAGGCCGATAACAGCAAGATCGACGAGGAAGCGGAAGCGGCTGTTGCCTGGTTGAAGCAGGTTATTGAAGGCGTGCGTAATATTCGCGGTGAAATGAATATTTCCCCAGCGAAGAAAATCCCACTGATCCTGCGCGGCGGTTCCAGCCGTGACAAAGAACTGCTGGAGCAAGCCCGCAGCCTGCTGATCAAACTGGCCAGCCTCGAAGAAATCACCTGGCTGGAAAGTGGAGAAGCTGCACCAGCCTCCGCCACTGCCCTCGTAGGCGATATGGAATTGCTGGTACCCATGGCTGGCCTGATCGACGTTAAAGCCGAGAGCGCCCGTCTACAAAAAGAGATTGATAAACTCTCCAAAGAACTCGCACGGGTTGAAGGCAAACTCAACAATCCTAAGTTTGTGGACAAAGCCCCCGAAGCCGTTGTTGCCAAGGAGAAGGACAAACTCGCGGAAATGAAAGGTGCTCATGAGCGCCTGCAGCAGCAACTTGAAGAAATCAGCAACCTTTAATGGTGCTGGTAATCCGCTCCGATAAAGAACGGATCTGATTTAAAAAAGGGGGCTCTGCCCCCTTTTCTTTTTTTGATGTAAATCAAGCAACCCCTTCTTCCCCTAGTGCCTTCCGATTTTCTATCAACTTCAGAATCCGAGTATCTGCCCAATGTACCTGTATCGCTTATGGGTTTGTCAGCTCTAAAAACAACTTTACCCAAGTGGTATACAACCTAAAGCGCGCTAAAACGCTTCAAGCACCGCCCAATTTTTCAACCCTCGTAAGTACCTGATAAGAAATCAACATAATTTTCGATTGGTTTGACTGTTATTTTTTACAAAGATCATGAATGATTGAAAGCTCTAGGAAGCTAGAAAAAGTCTATTCAAGGGGGATAGAGAGTAAAGTGTTCATTCTTGCATTTGGAACAAGAGTTCAGACTTGTATGTAATTTATTGATCCCTCAAGATTTTTACGCATTTCTTCGTTAGATTGATTCCAGGGTAGCAATCATGATAATAGTGGTCAGAATGATTACTATATATAAATGTTAGTTTATAAACACGTATTAGGAAGAATATGCAAATAACAGAAATATTCTTGAAGAAACTGGATTCTTATGTCAATCCTAAGGTCGAGAACCGTGTTATTTATGGAGCACTCATATCTGGAATGAGCCTAATTATGGCTCCGAAACTTATAGCGCTGCTAAGTAGTGTTTCCATCAAATCTGAAAAATACGAGATAAACCTACAAAACAATCCGCTGGATGAACTGGGCATAATCATTGGAGCTATCCTGATATTTCTAGCGGTGTCATTGCTCTATTTTTTTAAGTTTACTAAGCGGCCAGAGCTTATCATAACAAGTGACTCTCCGTCAGCGAAACTGTGGAAAAGACACGGATATTCGTTCCAAAAAGAAACATTGATAAATCCCCTCCTTTTAAAAGACTTAGTAGGATGGCTTTCAGATAGTGGAAGGCAAATAGTTTCTATCGATATTGCTGGGGCTAATTCAAGTAATAGATACTTCGGTGAAATTGCAGAACGGGTATCTGAAGAACGAAAATTCATAGAGGTTTCGAGTGAAGACAATAGAGAGCTGTTCGGGTACGAATATCTTGGAACGTCAGAGTCTGGGATTCATGTTGTTCACGCTTACGACTCGACTGGTGGTTCTGCAACTTTCCATTGGTTACTACTACTCCAGATTGAAGAAAGTGGCATCTTAGAATACGAAGATAAAACTCCTAAAAAGAAGACAACTCCAGTTTTGAAATTGGTTGGTAGAATTAGTCTTGGTGACCGCTACAACGGTAGTGTAATTATGGAACGTGGTGTTATCCGAATAAGTAAGGATGAAAGCCATCTTCCTGATCACGTGATTAAAAAAAATAGAAAAATTATAGTGAAGTAAGGAAATAAAATAACATGGTGATGATGTTCGTTTCACCCCTTTTGGGGCTCCACCAGACGGCCTGTTCTTCGCGCAGCCCGCTGTATATCACGGCGTTAACCTTATCGCCCGGCGGACTCGACGCGCCAACGCACGCCGCTGCCTCGCGTGCTCCGCAATCTCAACCACCTCCATCCCCCAGCACCCTCTCCTTTTGGACACGTCTATAGATTTCCTCACGGTGAACGGGTAGAGATTTGGGGGCACGTATGCCTATCTTTATCTGATTACCCTTAACTTCCAATACCGTAATTGAGACGTTCGATCCAATCCGTAAGTTTTCACCCGTCCGGCGCTTTAAGATCAACATATTTGTTTCCTATTAATACTCAAACCATGCGTAGACCTCCCTTAATGGAAGGGTTTGAAAGTAACTTTTAAGGAAGTATTAGGTGGAGCGCGAGAACGGTAGGCATAGAGGTAGAAAAGGCAGACGCAACGCTTCCAGAGCCAAGGGACACGCCCCAAACTACTGAATGGACTCCACTTTATTGAAGACGAGCGGGTTTCTAGCGTATGATCCATATAGCCATTTTGATACTTGGGTTATCAATTTGGTTAGCTGGCCCCAGGTGTTAGCGCACCTTGGGTCAGCGCCTTTTACTTACTCTTACGTCACGCTACCGTTCTCCTTTGAGGGAATGGTTTTTAGAAAATTCTTGATTCTCTCGAATCTCTTTGGTCATCGGCCTTTAGAAGGCTGTTCAATAACGACCCAAATACCAATAAATATCCACCGATTTTACGCAGCTTTGACACTAAAACAAACTCCAATAAAATCCAATAAGATTATTTTTGTGCCTATATTTTTTATTGCTCACGCTTTGGAAGTTTCGGCTGTGCATAAAATTGGCTGTGAAAATTAATCCCCCCAACGGCTCCCACACTGGAATTCAGAAAACAATAGATCATCAATACCGCTGAAATGTCTTCCACATATCTACAGAAAAGATCTATCGATAAACCAAAGTAGTTTGCAGACTTTTAGGATATTACTGCGGGGTTTAGGAGCCTTTGAACAACCCAGTGATGCTTCTACTTACAGAGCGGTCACAATCAGAACGCAGCTTCGCAGGAATGTCTAGCTAGACCGTACAAGCAGTCGCAACACGGGGCATGAATCGTTATGGAAGCCCCGAAGGCGGACCACAGCTGCTGCGTTGCAACACTTGCAAAGGACTACGGCCATTCGCGGTGAAATGCACCTAATATCTGTAGCCTTCAAGATCCGCAGAGATATTACGGAGTTATTCAGAGGTACACTTGATACCTTACCCCCAATTAGACCCAACCTGATAAAGTTCGTGAGTGCTAGCTTAGGGGTTTACGATCATATTGACCGTTATATTGGGGAGCAAGAAGATAGATCTAACAAAAGTCGTTAAATCAATGGGTTAAGGACTAATGTTAAAATTGAGATAGTAGTCAAAGTGATCGCTTTTCCAGTTTGTACACACGTGTCAGATTACTTTAAGTCTACAGTATTAAATAGAAATTTAGGCTGTGGAGTAGAAATTGATTCTGAGATAATAATCATGACAATAGTGGTCAGAATTATTATTACTATATAGCTGCTAAGCAAAATATGTAGAGACTATTTGGATGAATGAAAAAAGAAAACAAATCCTTAGATCAATTTATCGAGATTTGCTACTTTCCGCCGGGTTAGATCCGGATGGCCGATGGTGGGAAGAAGATGAAGTTCAGCACTTTGCAGGCCTAGAAAAACGAGAAGAAATAATCGCTTTCCAATCTATATTTAATGTAACACGAAATCATCTCGCGGAATTGAAAAGTAAGAAAGAAAAAATATCTGTCTTGAGCGATTATTCACAAGCTGCTATTGAATTCGCAAATAGCGGTGCATCATCAATATGTGACGCTTCGGGGTTTGCTGGTTTTGGAGGCAGGCCAATTTGGTTTGCAGCAATTTCACTGATTGAAGATGAATTTAATGCTTCAAATAATTTAGATGAACGTCAAAAATATATAACGGAAGTCTATAGTGCATTTATGTCATCAGAAATTGATTTCAACCCTAGAAATCAGTCGTCATATACTGGCTTGGCGTTAAAGGCTGGGCGCTATGGTTTTGCATCCTTGCTTATAGCTAATGATAAATATGCAAGCTCTTCCCCCGAACCAATCTGGCAATTTGTGATTAATTCTTCTAAGCAACCGAAACGTGTGGATATGCTTTTGAAATTAATGGATAAACTATACGAGCTTGACGAAGAGGTAGATAGGTTGGGCAGTCATTCTGGTCGTTCTGCGTTGATGCAGGCTTCGGCGTATACTGCGATAGAACAAATTAACTGGCTCCTGGAACGCGGTGCAGATATTAATAAGCGTGATATACGAAGTGGAGCTACACCTTTAATGCATGCGCTTAATCGATACTTTGGAGTCAGTGATAATAATACAAGAAAAAGACTTCGAGAAACGATCGACCTTCTAATAAGTCAAGGTGCTGATATTTCAATGTGTGCGTACACAGGTCAGGACTTTGGAGTTTTAATTAGAGATACGAAAGCGCTCAAGCCTGCAGATAAAAAGCACTTCCGAGAGATGTGGAAAACTTATAAGAAGAAAGGTGCAACTAAGAATAAACGTGTTCTTTCTGACGATGAAATATCTCCAGATCTTATAAAGAAAATAAATATGCAGGGAGAGTTTCTGTTACACCCATGGAATGTTCTTCTTGAAACATTCTTTGAAATACTGAAAGCGCATAAAATTAGTAGATTTACAGATGAGGACATCTTTCATTATTTAAACCCTAGTTACCACGGGGTAAATTTAGATGGCACTAGAAAAATTGACCTAGCTTCCATTAATCATTGGTTAACTAGATTCGTTTGTAGCTGTGCCAGATCGAATGTTGAATTGCATTGCTCCTCAGAAGGTGTATACAGTTTTTCTTCAACGGAAGGTCAAGCGCGACTTAGGCTTTTATAAGTATCAATGCCTAAATCGGGTAGCCGGTAGTTTCTAGCTATCGGCCCCCACACCACCCATCAGCACAGGTTATCTTAGCGGTATGCAGTGGAACTACTATAGGTGGGACGATGAGAGCACTTAAATATATAGGCCTTATATTGGGTACACTCTTAATCTGGTTAATATTGATTGTTGTTACACGACAGCTGGCTTATGACGTGCTCAGCTTTCTAGCTGCTAGCATCACTAATAGTTGTGCATATGGGTCGTCATACTCGTGCGGATATTTTGAATGGGATAAAGAACTTAAAATAGCATCGTACGTTACTTATACGGTTCTTTTCATATTGTTAAGCTATGTTTCGGCAATAATTTTGAGAAGTGGCAAATCAAGAGAAATAAAAATTTTAGCTGTTGCCTGCTTCATTTTGTCGTTTCCAACCTATACAAGCTGGGGGGTAGCTTCAATTTGTGGCGGTTTTGGTGGTTGTGCAACAGGTTACTATATAGATGTAGTTGTTCCGTTAATTATGACCGCTGGTATTTTTACTTTACCTAGCATTTTAATGGCCATTTTTATTGTCTGGGTGTATATGCGCATAAATAAACTATCGATTTAAATGCATAAATCAGGTAGCCGGTAGTTTCTAGCTACCGGGCCCCACACCACCCATCGTACGGGCCCACAATGGGCGGTTCCCTATCCGTAATGAATCTCCGAAGATCTAGGACAGCCAATGACTGGAGGGTGGTGCCGGCAATAGAGCTAGCTCCCTCTCTGGCGGCTCTTTCTCTTTGGTTTACAGGTAAAGGAGATTAAGTACTTGGAATTGGTCTTCAGGCTATTGGGATCGCTGTTTTTCGATTAAAGGGCGGTAATCGTGCTGTTGAGTACTTGAGGCCGGGGTAGATTAGCAGGGCGTAGATGAGAGGAGGCGCCGACAGTCGCTTATACCGTGTACCCAGCGCTTATCGAGTTGAGCACAAACTTTTTGTACAACCTCTACCGATCCCACCAAGCCTTTAAAGCGACTTTCAAAGTTCCGGCTGAAATAAAGCCAGTGCTTGGGTGAAATGCCGAGTCGCTCCAGAATAGGAGGTATGTTTTCGGCAATACAACCCCGTTTTCTTGGGTCTAAATGCCGGCCGCTCCAGTCCACTAACTCCAAATAGTGATCCAGCTGGAAAGGAAGCCCTTTCGGCATATTCAAACGCTCACCGCCGACAAACGGAAGTAGATTTTTGGGCTGCTTACCTGAGACTGCCGCACGAATACGCTGTTGAATCGAAGTGTAATCAGACTCTTCAGGTGTCTGGGCAATATTGGCACGGATGGGGTTAAGGTCTACATAGGCCATACAGGCGGCGAGTGCTCTTTCATCCAGTAAAGCCTGAGACTTGAACCGGCCCTCCCAAAAGCGGCCTGTACAGTTGTCTTCAGCATTGGCCTGGCGGGCGATGGATTCATTTAAACAGCGCATAAACCAGCTGATATCCATTAGACGCTCCCGCCATAGGGAAACGACCTCTTTTAGCCTGTCTTCCTCAGCGTGATCGAGAGTATCGCCCTGAAGATAGCGCTGGGCCAAGCTAGAGGCTTTGAAGAGTTTTTTCCAGCGAGTAATTACCTCTGTAAGAGACCACTTGTTAGCTGATTTTGTGTCGATATAGAGCACTATATGGTAGTGATTACTCATTACTGCATAGGCGGCAATATCTAGCGCAAACACCTCGGCTAACTTATGCATACGGCTTTCAATCCATTCGCGCCGATGCTCGTAATCTTTTCCGGATTCAGTATCTCTGCCACATAGAAATGCACGCCGTACACAGCGGGAGACACAGTGATAGTACGGTGTTGCATCAAGAGATATCTGGGTGCTTCGCGGTAGAGTCATCGGCTGCACGCGCATTTGCATGTATAAAAATACAGTATTTTGTGGAATTTCAATCTTTTGTCAATAGGGATGGCGGTTTATACTTTCTATTTCGTTGGTGCCCAGGATTAACACCTTAGCCATTACTGACCGAGGCGCTACTATGTCCCACCACTTTTTCCTACCCCCATCTTGGGGGCTAGCGAGTTGGGCCTACTTATGAGTCAGCAGCCACGCTGACAACTTCACAGCAGCAAGCTAAACAGACCTCCCCAGATAAGACCGTGAACTTTCACTACACAACTGCATCATTGACTCTACCCGTTAGATCACCCGGCGTTGCAGTTGCCATCCGCTAGTAGTTAGCATTTAATGGGACCCATTAAACGGTGATCTTCCTACAGGGGAATTTCACCCCATTAGTTCACGCCCACGCTGGGCGTACCAAACGCATGTTGTCGGACTGGTTTTCCGCTGCGCTCCAATTCAGCCGCAAATACGGGCGTTAGCTTCTTCTTAGGGTTAGAGTTAAATGAATGAAAAAATACAAAAGCTTGGAATAGATTGCTTAAGAATTTTATCTTCAGACAAAGAAACAGCAAGCTTTCTAGGTGGTCTACCATTAACTCGAACATCTATTGATTGGCCCAGAAAAAATGATAAACCCCTAGGTTTCATTGCTCAATTTGACTTAGAAGAAATAAACCCTGAAAAGGTCATAGATTGGCTACCAAGTCATGGACGACTTTTATTTTTTTATGATTTAGAAGAATGGCCTTGGGGTTTTGATCCAAAAGATAGAGGTGGCTGGGCTGTTATATATGAAAGTGGTGACGGTGATTTTCAATCAACAGAACTACCTGATGACTTGAATGAAGATCATGTGGCACCAGAAATAAAATATGTAATTTCTGAGAGATTCACTAGCTTTCCTGATTCTCAAAGAATTAGCTTTGAGAAATTGGGTTTGTCTGAAGATGAAGAGTACTATGAATTTCTTGATGAGCTTTATGGTGATGAGCCTAGGCATCAAGTTAGCGGCTTTCCGTCCCCAATTCAAAATGACAGCATGGAAGAAGAGTGTCAGCTTGTAAGTGGAGGAGTAAACTGCGGCGGCCCCGAAGGCTACAACTCCAAAGAAGCAAAACTATTAAGAGAGCAAGAGAATGATTGGCGGCTCCTATTTCAGTTTGATTCGGATGATGATATTGAAATCATGTGGGGTGATTTAGGTATGCTGTATTTTTGGGTCAAGGAAAGTGAAGCTAGAAATGCTAACTTTTCCAATGCATGGCTAGTTTTACAATGTGGCTAATTTTAGAAGCTAAATCGGGTAGCTGGTAGCTTTTAGCTACCGGCCCCCACACCACCCATAGTGCGGGTCCGCAATTGGCGGCTCCCTATCCGTAATGAATCCCTACCCAACGAAAGTCTCGAGCAGGTCTTCATTTGAGTTGACTATCATGGCAGTGAGCTACTTCTGAGTCAGCGGCCATGCAGGCAGCTTCACAGCAGCAAGCTAAACAGGTCACCCCAGATAAGAACGTGAACTCTCACTGCACAACTGCATCATTGACTCTAGCCGCCAGACCACCCGGCTTTAATGTCCTTGGCCACCTCGCCTCCAGACAAACCCTTATAGGATATCTCTGTTCGTCAGCCCTTAGTTTTTCTGGCAACTTCCTCCCCACAAGACCTCCCGGCGCTGCAGTTGCCATTCGCTAGTAGTTAGCATTAAATGCTAATCCTACTAGAGAGGACTTTCACCCCATTAGTCCACGCCCATGCTGGGCGTAGCAAGCAGCAGCAATCGCTCCCGTTGGTCACTTGAACAACCAAAATGCTGCGCTTATTTGTCTGTCCCTGTGTGGGGCGTTAACTTGTACGGAAGTTAAATTGACAAAAGGAGTTGGAATGCAAATTTCGCATCTAGAAACAATCAATAAATATGAGAAGTTGGGCTCTCAAGCTAGAGACATAGCATCCAGAAACTTACCAAGGCACCTCCTCGGAAAAATCACGTTAGAGGCAATAGATCACAAAGCTCTTGCTGCTTTCAAATCAATAGATTTGAATCAAGAACGCTCTGTGAGCTGGAATTGGAATTTTTCTAGCCGGTACAAAATTTTCTATCCAAAGGCGTTTGACCTTTCTGTGTGGTACGGAAGTACTTTGTGCTCATTAACTCTCGGTCGGCCGACCTACAGAGGCACAGCTATACGTTTGGATTTTATTGAGCGTTTCAACAAGCATGTTTTGTTCGCAAACGATATGTTTCCTGTTTCATTATTGGCCTATGAAGCGTATGCGCGTCTAATCGGCGCGACTCAAATTAGGGTAATGGATCCACTCAATGATAAGTTGGTGAAATATTATTCATCACACGGTGGATTTTCGTTATGTCCTGGAAAGCAAGGCGTACCTCATTATTTGGTAAAAGATCTATGAAAAGTAGTGATGAATTAAAGAAAATAGAAGAAGAATTAAAGAAATCCTCCGAAGATCTCTTTAAGCCTCGCCCTAAAGACATCGAAGATGAGTTGAGTAAAAAAGATACATTCGGTTCTCCAGATAATCTGGTAGAACGGGACGACGAGGAAGAATAAGCTAAATCGGGTAGCCGGTAGTTCCCAGCCACTGGCTCCCATACCTCCCATCGTACGGGTCAGTAATAGGCGGTTTCCTATCTGTAATGAATTTCTACCCAACGATAGTCTCGAACAGCTCTTCATTTGAGCTGAGTGTCATGGCACTGCGCTACCTCAATTTTATTCGACTGGCAACATATTGGTAGGTTAGCCCTGTCTTTTAACGCGTGGATTTTGGCTTCAGGCCTCCACCATGTCCAAGGTATTAAACTTGGCATTAGGCTACTATGCCTTCGGCTGACTTCTGTCTAATCACCTTGGCCATTACTGACCGAGGCGCTGCTGTGTCCAAACACTTTTTCCTATCCCCGCGATGGCGGCTCGCGGGTTGGGCCTACTTATGAGTCAGCGGCAACGTTGACAGTTTCACAGCAGCAAGCTAAACAGATCTCCCCAAATAAGAAGTGAGCCTTCACTACACAACTACATCATCGACTTTCCCTATTAGATCACCCGGCATCGGCGTCCTTGTCCACCTCACCTCCGGGCTAAGCCTTATAGGGTGTTTCTGTTCGCCAGCTCGTAGTCTTGCTAGCAGCTTCCTCCCCACAAAACCTCACGGTATTGCAGTTGCCATTCGCTAGTAGTTAGCATTTAATGGCGCCCATTAAACGGTGATTTTTCTACAGGGGACTTTCACCCCACTAGTCCACGCCCATGCTGGGCGTACCAAGGCGTTGTTACTCGCTGTGGCTACGCCTCCGCTGGACTGTAAAACTTGGCGTTAGCTTCTCTATGAACAAAGTATTGTTATTACCCATTCTTCTAGCGCTGGGAGTTGAAACGAGTGCTACTGAGGATATACGGTGCTCTAATGTCGAATCAGAGCAGAAAATGGAAGCTCTGGTTCAATTGAAGGCTCAGGTTCTAACTTATAAAGAAAAACACGGATTTTTTCCGGATAGTATAGAATCAGGGTCTCCCATATTTAGTAAAAATTTATCGCCAGTACTTAGAGATACAAATATTTGGATTGCAGATAAAGACGAAATTCTCCAAGCAGAAACAGAATTGGTTTCTAGTTGTTATTTGGAGAAAAAAGACTGTCAGACATATAAATCGCACTTTTGTCATCTTTCATTAGAATCGGAAAATGGATCATGCCGAGTGAAAGTACATCGACTTTTTGTTCTAAATTGTGGCAAATAAGCTAAATGGTGGTCTTCCTACAGGGGACTTTCACCCCACTATTCCACGCCCATGTTGGGCGTACCATGCGCAGGCATAATAGCGCACTTTGTGCGCTGGACTCGCAACAAGTTCCTCGCCCGTGCGGCGGGCATTAGTGCTACCAAGAGTGAAGAATGTCTAAACCGTGGAGTAAGTTACAAAAAGAGTTATATCTTCTTCGTGCAGAAGGGCTGAAATTGCAGCTACAATGTCGTTCCTATCGAATGAACTCACAAATGGGAAGTACGAATTGTCCGCGCTACTGGATAACTCTCGGAAAAGATATCATCTGGGATTATCCAAAAGATTTTGTGGGTAAGTCACATCCAGAGAGAAAACCGTCGAAGTGGTATCCGTATGGAACTGACATTCCAGACATATCAAATCTATTTCGTGAATACATAGATACCCCTAAAGACGAAATTATGAATAAGATTTTTGAAAATGACTGCTGGGGGCTTATCAATATACTTCGAGCTGCAGATAAACGCATTGGAACTAGACGCCTGCCCAAATTGAAGAAAAAAATTGGTAATAAAGCGGCTTTAAAAATTATAGAATTCCGTATGGCCTCAGCACTAACTAAACAGTCAACCGGACTCTGCTAAGCGTGGTTCGTTTTACTCACAATACCACATTTAGCCTCGCTCAATTATTGAGATGTTTTGACTAGACCAATGACAAAATTCATTAAAACCCAAGACTTGGATAAATCTGCAAAACTTACTCTTGCCAACATGCAGGAGTACTATGACATGTATGGCGTTGACTGGACTTTATCAGATGTACGCAATGCAATTGAAGATCTTGAGAACTATGATGTAGTGAATGATGATGGAGTTTTTGGGGTTGTTAGACTCTCATTTGAAAGCAATCGCTGTCAACTGCGAGATATTCAAGTTGTATCTAATCAACAAAACAAAGGGTTAGGCGCTTTAGTTATCTCTAAAGTAACCGAGCTTGCAAGGCAAAAAAAACTAGGGTTCATTGATCTACGAGTATTTAAACGTAGTCCAGCATATAGACTTTATGGTCGCCTAGGGTTTGTCATAGAAAACGAAGATGATAAATTTTACCAAATGACGCTTACAGTCATATAAATCGGGTAGCCAGTAGTTTCTAACCACCGGCCCCCACACCCGCCATCGTGCGGGTCCGCAATGGGCCGTTCCTATCCGTAATCTCTGCCTAACGATAGTGTCGAGCAACGCTTCACTTGAGTTGAGTGTCATGGCAGTGCGCTACCTCTGAGTCAGCGGCCACGCCGACAACTTCACAGCAGCAAGCTAAACAGATCTCCCCAGATAAGAACGTGAACTTTCACCACACAGCTGCACCATTGACTCTACCCACTAGATCACACAGCTTCGGTGCCCTTGGCCACCTCGCCTCCGAGCTCAGCCTTATAGGGTGTTTCTGTTTATCAGCTCGAGGTCTTACCAGCGGGTTTCCTCTCTAAAAGACCTCACGGTATTTCAGTTGCCATTCGCTGGTAGTTAGCATTAAATGGTGATCCTCCTACAGGGGACTTTCGCCCCATTAGTTCACGCCGGTGCTGGGAATACTAAGTTTAGGCAGCATCGTCCCTTTGGGGCTGAACAATCACGCTACGCTCCAGCAACCACTGATAAAATCGTTATGTGGAAGTATATATGTTGAAGAAATTATGGGTACTATTGAGTTCTATTCTGTATATATCTTGTACGAATAACATCCCATATACCCACATCACGAAGGATAACTACGGGGATGATACTCCGGGCTACAAAGAGAAAGACTTAGGGAGTGGTCGCTACGATATTGAAGTGTGGGGATACGAAAATACTAAAGAAGAGTTGTATGTCTATTATCTGCATAGGCGATCCCAAGAGCTCTGTAAATCTGGATATACATATATACCCAGCGAAGTTGTAGAGATGGTTATGGTTTCTAGTGGCAGGCAACCTAAAGTGAATTCAGGTAGATTGTGGAGTATACAGTGTGTAAACCCATAGCGGCCACATGAATCGGGTAGCCAGTAGCTTCTGGCCCCACACCACTCACCATGCGAGTCTGCAATGGGCAGATCCCAATCCGTAACGAATATCTACCCAGCGATCACATAACGATATCAACTAAGTACACTGAAGGTTAACTACAGTAGGTTAAACAGATCTCTCCAAATAGGAGCGTGAACTTTTACTACACAACTGCACCATTGACTCTACCCGTTAAATCACCCGACGTCGGTGCCCTTGGCCACCTCGCCTCCAGGCTAAGCCTTACAGGACGTTTCTGTTCTTCAGCTCGTAGTTTTGCCAGCGGCTTCCTCCCCACAAGACATCCCTGTGTTGCAGTTGCCATTCGATAGCAGTTAGCATTTGATGGAACCCATTAAATGGTGATCTTCCTGCAGGGGGCTTTCACCCCATTAGGCCACGCCAATGCTGGGCGTACAACGTAGCAGCAACACGTAGCCTTTGGCTGCTGGGCTCAGCACTATGAGTTTCACCGTTGACCCAGACACAATAACTCAGTAAGGAGGACAAAATGAAAAAAGTGATTGGACTCGCCTTTGCTTTAATGTCTGTAAATACTTATTCTTCATGTGCAGGCGATGAGTATTCTAAATACCTAAAAGCTCAAAATAAGGCTTTCATGTACGCAGCATCAGAGATGTCCAAGGTAGATTCAGAAAACTACAATAAAGTAAAGGAATTCGTATCACTGCACATTAAAAGTAATAACTTACAAGTTTACATAGCAAAGAAGTTTGAACAAATAGCGCCTGATCAGTTGAATACAGATAGTATTATCGGGAAGTACGTAATAAACAACAGTATAGTTCTTGCCGATGGCACCACAGCACCAGCTTGGGATGAAATTCTTAAGGACGACTATCACTACACCAGTGAAAGAAAAGCGCTTGAACATTTTAATGATTTTTATATGATGGGCGGCTTTTCCTCTGACGTTGAGGAAAAGGCAAAGTTTGAAACCTTTTATAAGGCTAGAAATATATTTAACAATTACTTAATGCAGGCGCCAACAATGAAGATTGTAACCGCTGCTTTTAGCACAAAAATAAAAGATGTCTGCTCATTATAAATAGGGTAGCCGGTAGTTTCTAGCTACCGGCCCACCCATCATGTGGGTCCGCAATGGGCGGTTCCCTATCCGTAACGAATCCCTACCCAACGATAGTGCTGAGCAGATCTTCATTTGAGTTGAGTGTCATGGCAGTGCGCACCTCAACCTTATCTCCAACTGGAAATATATCGATAGGCTAACCCTGTCTTTTAACTCATGGATTTAGGTTGACGCTTTCACCCTACACAAGGTATTAATATTGGCATTAGGCTACTATGCCGTCGACTAACTTCTGTTTAATCACCTTGATCATTACTGACCGAAGCGCTGCTGTGTTTCACCACTTTCTCCCACCCCCGCAATGGTGGCTAGCGGATTGAGCCTACTAATGAGTCTGCAGTCACGCTGACAGCTTCACAGCAGCAAGCTAAACAGATCTCCCCAGATAAGAACGTGAACCTTCACTACATAACTGCATCGTTGACTCTACCCGATAGATCACCCGGCTTCAGTGTCCTTGGCCAACTCGCCTCCAAGCTAAGCCTTCTAGGATATTTCGGTCCGTCAGCTCGTAGTCTTACCAGTGGTTTCCTTCCCACGATACCTTACGACGTTGCAGTTGCCATTCGCTAGTAGTTAGCATTTAATGGCGCCCATTAAACTGTGATCTTCCTGCACGGGACTTTCACCCCATTAGTCCACGCCCACGCTGGGCGTGCCTAATTTAGGCAAGCGGACAAATTACTACGCCTTCGACTCCGTAATTTGCCGTTGCTAAAGGCGTTATGTGAGGCTAAGTCCAGGCCTTATTGAGAAATGTGGCGTATTTGACATTAGCTTAAAGGATCATCCTGACACTCACTGTAGTGCCACGACAAATTTACCAGACACAATAGGTTGTTTTTATGAAGCCTTTTAGTACTCAATTTACCTTATCCAGAGATTACCTTGCCGAATGCTATGATCAATCTCTACCCTATGGAAATAATGTCAAGCCCAATTATCTTCTTCCTACATTACTATTATCTTCTGGTGCGGGATTACTGTTATTTACTGAGCAACCTAAGATCGCAAGTTGCACGTTAATTGCATTAGGTGTGCTGGAACTGATTCACATTCGATATCGACGAGCTTGGTGGTTAGCACGGCAGATGCTTGGGAAAAGTGCCGGTAGTGAAGTGAAATTAACCATAGATAAGGATGGAATCCAGACCCAGAATCCTTATACGATAACAGCTCTGTTGTGGGCAGATATCGAGCGTATTATTGAAACCGATTTAGGTCTTATTTTGGTGGCTAAATCTGGGGGGCAGCAGTACTTGTCTAAATCGTTATTACCAGCTGAGTTAATTAATGAGATAGTTACCAAGATTAAGGGTAAACATTGATTTCAATAAAAATTAGAATCTTGCCTAGCGCACCAAGGCGAATCAGCTCTTCCCGACCCTACGGGCCTCCAACAGATAGCTTTCTTCGTGTAATTTTTGGAAAAATCATGCGAAATTCAATATTATTAATTTTAGTTCTATTCTCGGCACCTGTATTATCAAAGGAAGATTGCGGACTAGAATCTATCGGCTTAGAGGAGTCTTCAAATGTTGCCGAAAAATTGTATTACACAGGTACATGCCATTATCGAAATAAAGACTATGAACTATCTGCTAGGTCTTGGGAAAAGCTATCTAATCTGAAAAATGTTGATGCAGAATTTCAGGGTTTACAAGTCGATGTGCTAAATAATCTAGGGTACTTAAAGTTCTTTGGTTTCGGAATTAAACAAAATCAAAAGCTAGCGGTTTCATACTGGGTAAAAGCTGTATCTCTTGGCCATTATGAATCTGAGTATCATCTATGCCATGCTTATGCGGATAAAGAGCAATTAACCTATAACCTTGCCAAGGCAAAGAAGCATTGTGAAAAGGCGCTGCTGATATACAAGGGGATGGAAAATCCCGACAAGGATATAATGTCAGCACTTAAAAAATATAATTCTCAAGTAAATGGGTAGAAATGCATAAATCGGGTAGCCGGTAGTTTCTAGCTACCGACCCTACACTACCCATCGTTCGGGTTCGCAATGGGCGGTTCCCTATCCGTGATGAATCTCTACCCAACGATAGTGTCGAGTAGCCCTTCACTTGAGTAGAGTATAATGGCAGTACGCTACTTTAGAGTCAGTGGCCACATTGACAGCTTCACAGCGATCTCCCCAGATAAGAACGTGAACTTTCACTACACAACTGCATCATTGACTCTACTCGCTAAATCACCCAGCTTCAGTGTCCTTGGCCACCTCGCCTCCAGGCTAAGCCTTATAGAATGTTTCTGTTCGTCAGCTCGTAGTTTGCTAGCAGCTTCCTCCCCACAAGGCCTCGCGGTGTTGCAGTTGCCATTCGCTAGTAGTTAGCATTTAATGGAATCCATTAAATAGTATGCTTCCTACAAGGGACTTTCACATCATTAGTCCACGCCCATGTTGAGCGTACCAAGTACAAGTAGGTTGCTACGGGCCTTCGGCCCTTCGCGGAACAGCCTACGCTGCGCCCCATCCACCCCTGATGTAGTCGTTATGAGTATGAGCATGGAATTCAGATACTTTAGAGATCCAGAGGGGTTTGCACTTCTAGTAGACAGTCCGCAACCATGTTCTATCTGTAGCAAAGTAGGAGTTTGGTTTGACACTGGTGGCTACACCGGCATCAATGAAATTGACTGTATTTGCGAAGATTGTCTCAAGTCTGGAAAGTTAATCGACTTAGAAATAGAAGCAAACCAATACTACGACGATGACTCGGAAGAGTCGGCCACTCTAATGTATAAGACTCCAGCGTTACCCATTTGGCAGGAAACTACCTGGCCTTTAGTAAATGGCGAGTTTCCTGTTTTCGAGAGAATTGCATCAAAGCAAGATTTCGAAAGTAAGGACGATTTTTTAAAGTCATTTTCAGGGGAAGGTCAGGAAGTGTCAGAGATCGAATGGCTGTGGGAAAGACTACCAGAAAAGAAATTAAACAGTTATAAAGATGCCGGTGATGTCTTGGTTTACCTGTTTACATTGGAAGGTAATAAATACTGGGTGTGGGATGCAAACTAAAACTCATAACAAAAACAGCCTAGGCGACGCCAAAAGACGGGCCGCTTGCTATTGACGTTAGGTATTGATAGGTATGCTCATAAAAAGAATTTATATAATGTCACTAGAGCATCCAGGGCCCGGATTTAACGGGACCTTGGGGCAAGTAGGTCAAAAAGCTAATCTTCTGGATCTAGAAATGTTTGTGAGAGGCTATGAGTCATGCTTACTAGATGCTTATGGAGAGAAAAGAGCTGAAGATGAGTGGCTAGATTTTATTGAATACTTGCGGCATGAAGGGTTATTTCCTACGGAAGGGTGGGCAGCGAAAATCAGTCAGCAAAACCAATATAGTGAAGACTGTTTTGAGTACTTTCGTGAACTTCTCCATAAGTACCTTGTACTGCGAATGCCCGATTGGTTTATTGAGTTCAACTGCTCAGCTCAGCCTAGCCCATGGCATAATGTCAATGGTCCTCGCAGTCAAGATATACGACTAAAAAAGCATATAGAGGCCGTGAAAAATGCCTAAATTGGGTAGCCGGTAATTTCTAGCTACCGGCCCCCCACACCACCCATCGTGCGGGTCCGCAATTGGCGGTTCCCTATCCGTAATGAATCTCTACCCAGTGATAGAGTCGAGCAGCTCTTCATTTGAGTAGAGTATCACTGCGGTACGCTACTTCCGAGTCAGCGGCTACGCCGACAACTTCACAGAAGCGAGCTAAACTGATCTCCGCAGATAAGAACGTGAACTTGTACTACACAACTGCATCATTGACCCTACCCGCTTGATCACCCGACTTCGGTGTCCTTGGTCACCTCGCCTCCAGGCCATTCCATAGGAAGTCTCTGTTCGTCAGCTCGTAGCTTTACTAGCTGCCTCCTCTCCACAAGACCTCCCGATGTTCCAGTTGCCATTCGCTAGTAGTTAGCATTTAATGGAACCCATTAACCGGTAATCCATCTACAGTGAACTTTCACATCATTACTCCACGCTCATGTTGGGCGTACCAAGTTTAAGCACGGGGCGCAGCTGAAGCTCCATACTAAAAGTTCTAGGGCACTTCAAAGAAATCTAAATATGTTCAAGAATATAGATGTAATACCTCAATTTCCTTCGTTAACTCCAGATGATATTTTAGACATTAGTAATCGCCTTAAAGATAGATTTGGATACAAAAAATTTCCAAGTGAATATGGCAATTTTCTACAAGAAACAAACGGCTGTTTATTTTCGCCTAATGATGAAGACTTGGAAATTGGAATCCAGCTTAAAACTGATTTGCCATTCATACAAAAGGCAAATGTGGCGGGTATTTTTGGCGTTTGGTATGACCGTTTTGATGGTAATAAACCTTCAAATTTATACTGGCCAGAACTGTTTGCCTCTAATGAAAACTCTAAACAAAATTTTGATGTTCTTCCTAACAATATGATGTCTTTTGCATACGAGGACGAATCATGTGGTAGTCTCTTTGCAATATCCACTGACCAAAGAGATTTTGGTCAGGTCTATTACTATTATGACAATTACATGTATTCGATAGTTGGACGTAAATTTATGCTAGAGAAGTTTGGCTACTGCTACTACGACCAGAAACTATTAAATACTTTAGAAAGATATGGCTTTGATCGAGCCCAAGTAAAGAAAACAAATGAATTGGCTCAATTTGAACCATTTCAAATCATAAACAATTTAGAAGGTTTGCCTGAAGATTGCGAGTTCGAACTGTCGAGAAATGAATTTATTCCAGTGGCAAGTTCCTTTAATGACTTTATGGCCAAACTAACAGAGGTTGAGTTGTGAAAGCCCTAAATCGGGTAGCCGGTATTTTCTAGCTACCGTTCCTTACACCACCCATCTTGCTGGTCCTCAATGGGTGGCTCCCTATCCGTAGTGAGGCTCTACCCTACGATAGGGTCATGGCAACGGACTATAGTTATCTGTCTATCCATTTGCGGAGCGTCTTTTACAGGAACTTGAATTAATGATCGCCGAACTTAGATTGAGTGTTCTACTTCGAGGAGAAAAATTTTCTCCAAAAGAGGCAGAGAATGTCACAGGACTTAGACTTCAAGATAAATTAGAGCTTGGAGAGATTTCCCCGAGGGGCCCCTATCGAGGTAAGCCTGTTCCCTATGGTACTGCTCAGCTCGAAGTTCCCGCTGAAATACCATATGACAACAGGTTAATGTGGATAATTCGGACCCTCGAAGTAAACCTTAAAAAGCTATATGGATGTGGTGCTGAAGAGACAAGAATTTATGCAGGTTACTTCTATAAAGATCAATGCAATTTTTGTTTTAACAGGGAAGAGTTGTCCGCAATAGCGAAACTTGATATAGACTTTGCTATATCGTGTTACGACATTTCAGAAGAGGAATAAATATACCAAACCAGATAGCCAGTAGTTTCTAGCTACCGGCCCCATACCACCGATCAGGCAAGTCCGCAATGAATAGGTCCCTATCCATAAGGAATCTCTACCCAGAAATAGTGTCGAGCAGCTCTTCATTTGAGTAGAGTGTCATGGAAACGCGCTATCTCAACATTATCCGACCGGAAATATATCGGTAGCCTAGCATTTCCTTTTAACTTGTGGATTTAGGTTCAGGGCTTCACCCTGTCCAAAGTATTAATCTTGGCATTAGGCTACTATGCCGTCGGCTGACTTCTATTTAACCACCTTCGTCATTACTGACCGAAGCGCTACTATGCCCCACCACTTTTTCCTACCCCCGTCTTGGAGGCTAGCGAGTTGGGCCTACTTGTGAGTCAGTGGCCACGCTGACAGCATCACCGCAGAAAGCTAAACAGATCTCCCAGATAAGAACATGAACTTTCACTACACAACGGCCTCATTAACTTTACCCATTATATCACCCGACTTCGGTGTCCTTGGCTATCTCACCTACAGACTAAGCCTAATAGGATATTTTTATTCGTCAGCTCATAGCTTTACTAGCCGCTTCCTCCCCACAAGACCTCAGGTGTCGCGGTTGCCATTCGTTAGTAGTTAGCGTTTAATGTAATCCATTAAATGGTGATCTACCACAGGGGACTTTCACCTAATTGGTCCACGTCCATGCTCGGCGTACTAAGGCCATCGCCCACGACCTTCAAACCGATGCGCAATTTTTCGGCCGATTATGACGGCATTAGATGTACGAGCATACTGAGAGGAATAAAATTGAAAATAATAGTAATTGGATTTTTTCTTTCTGTTATGGCTAATGTGAGCCACTCTGCTGAGTTAATGCAAATTCCAGCAAATCCAGATAAAGGGTTCAATTACCCGTACCTGATAAAACTACCAGAAGTGGTGTCAAATCAGGATAAAACCTTTTTGATTGTCGAAACCAATAACACAGGAAAGGTTTCTGATGATTATGATATCCATCTTGAAGCTGCCAAAAAAGCAATTATAGGTAATACAGTTGGACCGTGGTTGTCTAAGAAGTTGTCCTACCCCATATTGATGCCGGTATTTCCTCGGCCTGAGTCGGCATGGCAAGTTTATACCCACGCACTTGATAGAGATTCTATGCTCGCGAAGTCCGTACCTTTCGAGAGATTAGATCTGCAACTTAAAGCAATGATTGAAAATGCAAACGATATACTGCATAAACGCTCGTTAAAGCTCCAGGATGGAGTCATACTGACTGGTTTTTCGGCATCTGGAACATTTGCAAATCGCTTTTCGCTGTTACATCCCGAGATTATTGAAATAGTTGTTGCTGGAGGGCTTAACGGTACATTGATGTTGCCTACAGCCTCACTTGATAGTCATAGCCTGAAGTACCCCTTAGGCATAAATGATTTCAATCAAATAGCAGGTAGAAATTTTAATCTAGATGAATGGTTGACTATTAAACAATTTCTATTCATGGGTGAAAATGACACTAATGATGCTGTCGCATATGATGATGCATACTCAGAAGAAGAACGTTTGGTAATCTATAAAACTACGGGTAAATCGATTCACCCAGAACGCTGGAGCAATTCCCAAGAAGCCTACAAAAAGTATGGAGCAAATGTGACTTTTCGTACTTTTAAAGGCGTTGGCCATGGCACCAATGGGGCTGTACATAGCGAGTTCCTAGCATTTGTGCAAGGCAACATCTAAATCGGGTAGCCGGTAGTATCTAGCTATCGGCCGCCAACACCTATCGTACGGGTTCGCCATGGATGGTTACCTACCGGTAATAAACCTCTACCCAACGATAGTATCAAGTAGCTCTTCATTTGAGCTGAGTGTCGTGGCAGTGCGCTACCTCAACTTTGGCCGACTGGAAACATATCGATGGGCTAGCCCTGTCTTTTAGCTCGTGGATTTAGGTTCAGACCTTCACCGTGTCCAAGGTATTAATTTTGGCATTTGGCTACTATGCCGTCTGATGACTCCTGTTTAATCACCTTGACCATTACTGACTAAGGCGTTGCTGTGTTCCACCACTTTTTTCTATCCTCACGATAGTGGCTAGCGGAGTGGGCCTATTTATGAGTCAACGGCCACGCTGACAGCTTCACAGCAGCAAACTAAACAGATCCCCCCAGATAAGAACGTGAACTTTCACTACACTACTGCATCATTGACTCTACCCATTAGATCACCCGACTTCGGTGTTCTTGGCTACCTCACCTACAGACTAAGCCTAATAGGATATTTCTATTCGTCAGCTCGTATTTTCCTAGCGGCTTCGTCTCCACAAGACCTCGCGGTATTATAGTTGCCATTCGCTAGTAGTTAGCATTTAATGGCGCCCATTAAACGGTGATCTTCCTGCTGTGAACTTTCACCCCATTGGCCCATGCCCATGCTGGGCGCATCAAAAAAAGCAAGGCGACGCATAAATTCGCGCTTGCTTTAAGCGTTATGTGAATCTTAGATAAATATGAAAAAAGCACTTTTTTTAGTTTTGATAGTTGGTGGAATTTGGAAATTTTACAACCACTCACCTGAAGTGTCGTTTGGTCCTGGTGTAATGGCACCTGAGCTACCGCAGCAGGAGAAAATTGACTCTATTTTTGGTTTCAGTTTTGGAAAATACAATATTACAGAAATTGCAGAATTTAGAATTAAAGCAAAAGTACTATCAAAGAAAAATTATCGTACTGGTCGAGAAGCAGAGCTTTCACCTACTGATTTAGTATTAGGTTGGGGAAATATGTCTGATGAGAGTATCCTAGAAAAAATTAAGATATCACAATCACGTCGATTTTATTGGTGGCGGGTAGACTCATTTCCAATACCTAGAAGAGAAATTGAAACCTATAGTGCTAATATGCACCTCATTCCTGGTAACGATGCTATAGAAGGCCTCATTGATGAAATTCGTAAGGGAGATATTATAGAAATATCAGGGAGTTTGGTAAATGTAAAATCTACCACCGATAATTGGTATTGGGAAAGTTCACAAACTCGTGAAGATACTGGAAAAGGAGCTTGTGAATTAATTTATGTTAAGAAGATTAACATAAATACTATTTAGTTTTGCATATTTCATCACTTAAATCAGGTAGCCGTCAGTTTCTAGCTACCGGCCCCACACCACCCATCATGCGGGTCCTCAATGAGCGATTCTCTATCTGTAATCTCTACCCAACGATAGTGCCGAGCAGCGCTTCATTTGAGCTGAGTGTCATGGCAGTACGCCATCTCAACTTTATTTCCAACTGAAAACATACCGGTAGGCTAGCCCTATCTTTCAACTCAAGGATTTAGGTTCAGACCTTCACCCTGTCCAAGGCATTCAACTTGGCATAAGGCTACTATGCCGTCGGCTGACTTCTCTTTAACCACCTTCGTCAATACTGACAGAGGCGCTGCCATGCCTCACCACTTTTGTCTACCCCGGGATGGTAGGGTCTACTTATGAGTCAGCGGCCACGCTGACGGCTTCACAGCAGCAAGCTAAACAGATCCCCCCAGATAGGAGCGTGATCTTTCACTCCACAACTGAATCATTAATTCTACCTGTTAGATCACCCGGCTTCGGTATCCTTGAACACCTCGCCTCCAAGCTAAGCCTTATGTGATATTTCTATTTGCCAGCGTATAGTTTTGCTAGAACCTCCTCCCCACAAAACCTCACGGTGTTGCAGTTGCCATTCGCTAGTAGTTAGCATTTAATGGATTCCACTAAATGGTGACCCCCCTACATGGGACTTTCACCCCAATTAGTCCACGCTCATACTGGGCGTACCAAGTGGTGCACGGGACAAATTTTAGCTTTCACTTTTTGTGCAAAATTACGTACAAACCGCCATCAAAATTTGCTCGGTGAACCGGGCGCTATAATTATAAGGGAGATTCTCATTGATAAAATTTCTAAAATATTTTGCCAGCTTTGTTGTCCTTGGTGGGATCGCATTTATAGTCGCCTACAACCATAATCTATATGTTTGGGAGCAACCAAGTAGAAGCATGTGGATTAGCAATGGTAGCTTATTTGATGGTACTGGTACGTTGCCCATTGAGAACCCTGGAATCCTTGTAGAGGATGGTAAAATTTCTTGTCTGGGAGATACTTGTGAAGTACCAATAGATGCTATTCAAGTTGATGCAGCAGGTAAATCAATTGTACCTGGCCTCATAGAGCTTCACGGTCATTTTTTCAGTGGTAAAGCTGATTCTAGTGAGAGCAGCTTACCTGTAATGATTTGGAATTCGATCCGATTGCAACCAGATGTTAGGCGGAAGCTGATCGAATCAGGTATTACAAGTTATCGTTCCGTCGGCGATCCCAGCTCGGGAATTTATAAGCTAAAAAAATCACTTGACGACCAGGAGGTCGCTGGACCACATATGTTTATTACAGGGCCTATATTTACTGCTCCTGGTGGACATCCGGTTCAAAGAATACCAGATCGGATGATCGAGCAAATGGTCGTGCAATCCGATGATCCAAAATATGTAAAGGAGAAAATCGCTGCTCTCGTTGAGCAAGGCATTGACGGTATTAAAGCCGTCTATCAGGGCCATACAAATGAACAAGGCGAAATTACGTTACCACGCATCTCAAAGGAAACCTTGCAGGCTATTACAACGGAAGCTCGCAAGCATGGGCTTTGGGTTGCGGTACACACAGGCTCTCCACAAGAAACTAATGAAGCTATTAGAGCTGGCATAACTACTATTGAGCATGGTGTGCGACATGGCAATCTCATTAGCCCAGAAACAATCCAGTTAATTGTCGAGCACAATATAGTTTATGTGCCGACTTTAGGTCGAGAACCCAAGGGACACCTGAATATACCGGCCCTACACCAGGCTGGAGTTCAATTTGGTGTTGGCACTGATACACAAGGCAAAATGATTGCTGGTGACAGCTACCACAATGAATTGTCACGCATGGTTGATGCTGGACTACCTGATGCGAAAGCGCTTATAGCCGCCACTAGAAATGGTGCGGAAGCTTTAGGGTTAATTGATCAACTGGGGACTATTGAAGTTGGTAAATCTGCTGATCTACTACTTGTCGTTGGTCAGCCTTGGAGTGATATTAGTGACCTTAAAAATATCAAGATGGTCGTTCTATCAGGACGAATTGCATTGGATAAACGTGAACTGACATCGATTTAAATACCCTGATCCCCCGTTAACGATTTATAAATCGGGTAACCGGTAGTTTTTATCTACCGGTCTCCACACCACCCATCGTGCGGGCCCCAATGGGCGGCTCGCTATCGGTAATGAGTATCTACCCAGCGATCACGCAACGATATCATTTACTCTACCCGTTAGATCATATGGCTTCGGTATCCCTGTCCACCTCGCCTCCAAGCTAAGCCTTCTAGGATATTTCGGTCCGTCAGCTCGTAGTCTTACCAGCGGTTCTTCCCCACAATACCTTACGGTATTGCAGTTGCCATTCGCTAGTAGTTAGCATTTAATGGATCCCATTCAGCAGTGATATTCCTACAGGGGATTGGTCCACGCCCATACTGGGAATACCAAGGCCAAGTAGCATCCCCCCTTCGGGAGCTGGACCTCGCTACGCTCGGCCGCTGTTGGCGGCGTTAGATTTTCTGCTCATCGGAGATAGGGAATGTCAACGAGAGAAATATCCAAATATTATGACTCAACAGAACACAGTGATACTCGAGAAGATTTAATTTTTGCTCTTAGCGAAGTAAAAGGAAGAAAGGTTGCTGTTGATTGTGGCTGTGGAGCAGGATCAGATATCGCTTATTTGCGCGGTAAAGATTTCACAGTTCATGCCTTTGATATCGAAAATGAATCTATATCTAGATGTCGTAAACGATTCAAAGATGATGAGCAGGTTATTCTATCAAAGGATAGCTTTAATACTTTTAACTATCCTGAGTCCTCGCTGGTAGTTGCTGATGCCAGTCTTTTCTTTTGTCCTGAAAAAGATTTTGAGTCAGTTTGGTTGAAAATAACAGACTCTTTGACAGAGGGTGGAATCTTTTGTGGTTCATTCCTAGGGCCGAAAGACACAATGGCTGGGCCTGAGTATGATAAGGAAGCATTTTGGAGTGATACTCTAGTTATGAATGAATCGAAGATAAGAAAATACCTCAGTAACTTTGAGCTATTAAAGTGGACTGAACATGAACTTTCAGGAGAAACTACAGATGGTACACCGCATCATTGGCATATATTCTCCATCGTAGCGAAAAAAAAACCTAACTCGGGTAGCCGGTAGTTTCTAGCCCCCCATGCCACCCATCGTGCGGCTCGGCAATTGGCGGTTCCCTATCCGTAATGAATCTCCGTTTTACTAGCGGCTTCCTCTCCATAAGATCTCACAGTGCTGCAGTTGCCATTCGCTAGTAGTTAGCATTTAATGGAATCCATTGAACGGTAATCTTCCTACAGCGGGCTATAACTCCATTAGTCCATGCCCATGCTAGGTGTTGCTGGACTCAGCATTGTGTGCTTCCTCGTCGCGCCAAGTGTTAAACACACGCAAAATTAGGAGTCCTCTCCGTTTTATCGCGGCTGCTGAACCCGATAATTGATAGAGGGAAGAATAATGGATGATTTAAGAAGCAGGGCTGCGAGAAGATCCAAGACCAAAGCTAAGCCCCATAAGAATAGTGCTAGAATTGAAAAGCCATGGATTTCGGAGAAAAACTGGAAGTTGATGTATACACGCTCTGAAAAGCTTCGTAGAGCTAAGCAATTAGGGATCGAGTACCCCAAGCGAACTATGCTTCAAATCCTAAATACTGAGCTTCCTGAGAAAGATTAAGATATGCGAAATCTCTTATTCATATGTAGCCGGAATCAGTGGCGTAGTCCTACAGCTGAAGCCATTTGGAGAAAACACCCTGATTTCAAAGCTAAATCTGCGGGTACCAGCCCGCGAGCTAAAAAAACAGTCAGCTCAGCGGATGTTCGCTGGGCTGACGTGATATTCGTCATGGAACAAAAGCATAAAAATAGGCTAATAGCAGAATTCTCTAGAATCCTGGATCATAAGCCAGTTCATGTCTTAGATATCCCAGATGAATACAAGTACATGGACTCAGAGTTAGTTCAAGAATTAGAATCGGTTGTTGGGGCATACTTGGAGAGTTAGTGCCGAGGTTCAGTCCTTAACAAATTTAGGTAAGCTGAAAAATTACTACGCCTGCGGTTCCGCAGTTTCCCTCTGCTAAAAACGGTAGGTGCGTAATATCGACAACCTCGTTGAGACATAATAATGAAGAAACTCAAAAACGAAAAAGAGTTAGTGAAAAAGGCTATAGCACTCGGTACTGCATATGGCACCAAGCGAGGAGTTGTCGAGTTCGAAGCTACCGATTCAGCTCACGAGAAACTCGAATATATTTACCGTCTTTTAGTTCACGATAAAGTAATTCAACCGCTTCCAGAAGACAAGATATCACAGAAGGCAATCATGCATAGGTTGGCAATTTGGGCTTCAAAGTACTGAGCGCTCTAATAGGATTTTCAACTAAATCAAGTAGTCACTAGTGTCTAGCGAACCGCCCGATTCATACCGCCATCAGACAAGATACTTTGCCCATTGATGTATCGGGCTTCATGTGAAGCAAGAAAGACACAGGTCTGCCCGATTTCTTCGAACGTGGCAGTGCGCTGTGCGGGTATGGATCTGCGGGCAAACTCCGACAGGTTTACGTTTTCACAGAAGCCCGGCATTAAATTATTCATGCGAATATTGTATCTTGCATAACGATCACCATAGAGCTTGGCAAAACTGTGTAAAGCGCCACGCAGCATGCTCATCGGATAAGGCGCTCTCGGCTCAACCGTATTCATTGAAGAAATATTGACGAATACCCCTCCCCCCTGCTCGATATAAATCGGCGTGACGATACGGGCAAGCTTGACGACATTGAGCACGTACATATCGAGGCTCTCATGCCATAGATCATCACTTAGCTCGAGCAGGGGGCCGTTGAAATCAGGATCGAACCCTACTGTTTTAATTTCTTCCGGCACCCCGCCACCATGGCCCATATTGCTAACGACGGCGTCGATACGGCCATAGGTTTGCATCGTGTCGTCGACCATTGCCTGCAGATCTGCGGTTTCGAGAACCGAACCCTGCCGCCCTATACCACCTAATTCATTGGCCAGTTCAACACTGCGGTTGGAAGGGGACATCAACGAGACCTTGTAACCCGCCTTAGCCATTTCGCGGGCGCAGCCGGCACCAATTCCCTGACCAGTTCCGGTCATAATAGCAACTCTTGTTTCGGACATTACGCTATCCTCTAGTGCAAATAATTCATGGGTCGAGATCAATATACGATCTTTAAAAGTGGCAGCAAAAGGATATAATTACATGTACTTATGAGTTTAATTCATACCAAAACACGATCTTTACCATCTTTGACCGGCTTGCGTGGGTTTGAGGCTGCGGCAAGGCATATGAGTTTTACCGATGCTGCGAAGGAGTTGAGCGTTACGCAAACGGCGATCAGTCACCAGGTGAGAAATTTGGAGTCGAGACTGGGTGTAAAACTGTTCCATCGTGCGGGAAAGTCGATTTCATTGACCGATGCTGGGAAAAAGCTGTTATCCGAAGCCAGTGAATGTTTTGATCGACTCGAAAATACACTCCACCTCATCAAAGCCGAGAGTCAATCTCCGGTGGTAACCGTGAGCGTAACCCCCAGTTTTGCCAGCAAATGGTTAATACAGCGGTTAGGTAACTTCTGGAGAACCTACCCTGATATACAGTTGAATGTTCACCATACCCTGGCTCTCGCCAATTTCACTAACGATGGTGTCGATATTTCCATTCGAGCTGGTGACGGAAACTGGCAAGGTTCAGTGACCAGGCTTTCGTTGCCGCTCGATTTAAGCCCGATTTGCCACCCTGCACTGCTTAACGGCAAAAATCCTTTGAAAGAGCCTTCCGACCTCAAGCATCAAACCTTACTGCATGAAGATAATTTTGACGATTGGGCATCGTGGCTCAAAGCAGCCGGGGTCGACGATGTCGATCCGCGATCAGGTAGCGTCATGAATGATGGTAACTCTCTCGCAATTGCCGTCGAAAACTGCCAGGGCGTTGCATTGGGCCGAATATCTCTAATCGAGGATGACTTAAAATCTGGAAGAATCGTAAAACCATTCGACGTGAGTATTGATTCCAACTTTTCTTATTATCTTGTCTGCCCATACGAAAAACTTGATAGCCCTGGAGTACAGGCTTTTCGTAATTTTATACTCAGCGAGGTAAATCAAGCTGTTCAACGCAAGCCCGGAGAGGGATAAGGTATCGCTCAACAACAATCAATTAGCTGGACACGGCAAAGCCTCGCCGATAACCCTAAGCGTTAATAGTCTTATGAAAATAATCCATCTACAAGTAAAATATTTTCAGGAAATATTGATCCAGCGGTCTCGTAGCTAATTGATACAAGGAGTTCCGAAAATAATAATGTTTAAAATCCGCAAAAGTAAAAAGTCACGGTCACGTAACTTGATTAGGCACCAGAGTCAGCACTACATATTTTGCTAGGTGCGAACAATGCTAAATACATACATTATATACACAAGTGTAAAATGCCGAACGGAGAACACATGAATAAAGTAAGAGATACAGGTGATATTGAAGGTAGAAAATTTAGCAAATCAGAAATCAAAAAACTGGTAATAGAGCTCTAACAATACCCCACCCTAAAGATATCAACAAAGCGATCTTTCGCAATCTAAATATATTGATAATTACTTACCAAAAAAAATACTAAATTAAAAATAGAGCACCCAAGCTTTAACACTTATTATTACTTAGCTTTGATTTAATAACTACATCATCAGTATTTAGAGAGTCACATATGAGCTCATGATAACCACGGGGCAGCAATGTTTAGATGAGATATTATTGCGATTATACCGTCTACAACACTAACCTATGTCCAACTTTATTGGCAACCCAGGACAACACCGTTAAAACAGGAAAACAAATAAATCATCAGCCTTGGAAGGGTAATAAGAGAAGGGGAAGTATGAAGTGGCTTAAGATAAGCCACTTCTATTACAAAAGGCTAATATCTACTAAAGCGGTAACGGCATAGGTTTTTCATTCACCTTAAGCTCACTGTCTTTCAGGCTGACATTTGAGATGTAGCCGTCATTGGTAGACACTAACAAACCTTGCTGTTCAAGGGACGCTAATATGGTCGGCACTTGTTGAGCAGCGATTTGCTCCAGTTGCTCTTCACTCATACCTTGAGTTTGAGGGTTATTTTTCAATTGAGCTTTCATCACTTGTACGGCAATAAATTCAATCACAGCTTTATCGCCACTTAACTCTCCGTCAACTAAGGTATGTGACAGCCAAAAAGCCGGATCTAGCGGTTGCTCAGGTAACGCACTGATGCCAACTAAGCTAGTATGAAGGTTACTATTAAAGCTACCTTGTGGGAAAGTACCGCGTAAGCTGGTAATGTTCAGTTGAGGCTCGCCAGCCACTAAAGATAACAAGTTATCACTCATAAACTCCATTGTCTTAGCAGTTGCTTCTTCCGTAGGTAGTTTATTGAGTGAGGCGGCAAAGTCTTGATAAGACTTCAAAAATTCCTGACTGATATTGGTGACCTCAAGCTCAAGGGCCAGATCTTCACCGTGGAATTCAGCTATATCGACCTTTTTAGTTCCATAGGCAACTTGCATATTTCCTAGCTGATTTTCTGGGTTGAGTTCAGTACTTGCCTTTATATATAGATCAGCAATGTCAATATTTTCGTTTTGCTCTCTATCATTTAACTTTACGGCACCAAAGTTAATTGTTGTATCAGAATCATAAAAAGCACTTTCAAACATTGCTTCGAGGGAGGAAGGCATGGTCATATCCATAGTCAACCTTTCAATCTTAAAATCCCTTAGCTCGGAAGTAACGGTAAGGCTATCGGCACTCCCCTGGTAAGTTAGTTGCTCATCCTGATATTGCCCACTACCCTGAAAACCACTAAAAGTTAACTGAGTTTTTTGATCCTCAACATCAGTAGTAAATGGTGTAATGCTATCGTTATAGTAATAACTACCTAAGGCATTCATATTGCCATGGACCTGATAAAAAGGAGCCTCCTCAGCCCAAACCAAATGTTCACGCAATTGATCACCGGCGACTTCTAGCGTCCAGCCAAGCCATCCGAAACCGGCATATTCACCGAAGCGAAAGGGGCCGTGGGAAGCACTGAAATCCACTTCTACAGAAAAAGATTCAAGTTCAGAGGTAACTGGTATATCCGCGAAAGCATTGACATCCATGCTCACCAAAAAGGTGGCCTGGGTTGAAAACCAGGATGAATCCATGTTTTTTACTTCAACCGTGTATGCCGAATTTTTATTCGCAGTAGCGAGTATTTCATCAATGGATGACTCGAGCTGAGCACCTACTATTTTAGGCCCAACAATACCGGTAAGCACTGCTGCCGGAAGCAATACACTTAATACTTTTTTCATTAAGATAAATCCAAACTACAAATATGATGATGGGAAATAAGTCTATTATTATCTCATACTTACAGTTAGCTGTAAGTGAATATGTAAAATATTTATTCTTTTCGCTCTAAACTACAAAACGGGCGTCCCACAACAACAATATGTAAAGCGGACTCTATGAAACCCGCCACATTAACTATCTTGACTGACGCCCGTGATGGCAAAGGGGGAGGTTTCCCTCACCGACAATGCAAACGCCTTGCTCAACTGTAATTGGCACAAATTCTTATGCTCTTTAAAGGATCGTGTAAATGTAACCGTTGACGATTTGAGGTTCAGTTTACTGGGCCACTCGAAGGTTTAAATCCACGCGTATGCGATTGTAATTATTGTCAAGCTAACCCATCACGCATTATTAGTGATCCAAATATGTTAGTAATTTTCATTGGAGATGGAATTTCAACTAGACAAAATGGGGATCAGCTCGCTAATTTCTATCATTGTAAAAGTTGTAATCAACTGTTAGCCGTAGGCTGCGATATAAATAGTCAGCTTCGCGGAGCGGTAAATCTCAACATATTGAACGACATGAATGAAATTGGCAAACCTGTTCAAGTGAAGCCAAGACTATTAAGTGCCGAAGAAAAACTAGAACGCTGGGGCAAGTTGTGGGGCTACCTCAGTGGGCTTTAAAGGCATAATAAGATACAGCAATAGGTCCTGTTGATCACAGAGGCCGCCAAAATATCGCCTCAACCGAAGTGATCTTGAACTTTCAGGATATTAACACTAATACCACCTAACCCAACTTTGTTCGCCCGGGTAAATAACCATAGCGCGTAATAGAGGGTTTACCACCCTTGGTTTTCAATGAGTGGTGTAGGTCAAGCAATTCAATTTGCTCAACCTGAATCGCTTGCGCCTTCTTTAGCGTTATCCTTAATCAAGTCAAATGAAATCGTTTTCCACAGTGACACGACACTACCATCATTCATGGAAAAGCATTCCTCTTGATTGTTAATTGGGCCAGATCAATCAGTGCACCGCATCACAGTCTTTCTATCTCAAACACCAGAAAAGTCACATCTAATTAGCTTCTTAAATTTCTCTTTGAGATTGATAGACATTGTTGAGGTCTTCTCCTATAGAAAGGTTAAGGCGAGTCAGTTTTGCATTCAGAGTTACCACAACCGCTAAAACGACCAATAGGACAGTAGCTGGTAAAGCAGTGCTGAGCGCTTGCCCAGCCAACAGGTGCGATCCCGCAGCTCCGATCAAAGCGATGGAGAAACCTGCATATCCCCACTGTTTAAGTGTTTCAAACTTTGGTTGAAGGATTACAATCGCGCCGATCAAATAGGCGGTACCTAAGATTTTCAACAAATATAGGGGGTAGCCTAGTTCATTCGCTGCCTGAACGAGGTCCTCTTGCCCAGATAGTTTGGACATGCCTGATGCCGCCATAAGCACTGCGAACAAAGAAGAGACCACATAAAAGATGACTGCTTGTTTTCTCATGAAGGGAATCCTGTTTCATTGAATAACATGCACAGATTAGGTGTTCCCTTATTGCAGTTATATAGACAAAAAGGCAAGCTGGTATTGCATGAATGCAACGTCAGGTTTGTGATATGGATTGGAACGATTTGAAGGTCATTATCGCGCTTGCAGAGAAAGGAACCTTAAAGGCGGCTTCTAGGCAGTTGAATGTTAATTCAACCACTGTGTGGAGGCGGATCCAGCAGCTTGAAAGCGAGCTTTCAACGCAGCTATTTATTGTTAGTCGTCGCGGCTACCAACTGACTGAGGCGGGACGAACTGTTTTGGATAGTGCCAAGCGAATGGAGTCATTGGCCGATGGCATCCTCATTCAAAGCTCTCTGCAACATGACAAAGTTCAAGGTTTAATTCGTGTTACCGCACCCTCAACAATGGCAACGACCACTTTGCCCGAGTGGGTTAGTGAATTCCGGAGGTCATTCCCCGACGTTGAGTTTGAGATCCTTGAAAGTGAGCAGGCTCTGGATATCGAGCATCGCGATGCGGACATTGCCATTAGGGCAAGTCATACAGCACCGGAAAACCTTATTGCGCGTAAAATGAGAGATGTAAATTTAAGCATCTATGCCTCTGAAGACTTTTTGAAGGCTAGTGGGTATAACGCTCCTTTCAAGTTGTCCGAAATTGAACGCCTAACAGCTATTGACTACGTGCACTTAGATAACCCAGCAGTGCATTGGTATCAGAAACGAATTAAACACAATGCTAAATCCATATATTGTAATTCTATCACTACAGCATTGAACGCTGCGCTTAATGATCAAGGGATAGCATTGTTACCAACTGATGATTCATACGATCTAGTTGAACTCTATCAACTGGACGCTAAGTACAACTCATCTTTGTGGATTCTTGCTAATAAGGATCTGAGAAACACAGCACGTATCAAGGCTTTTTGGGACTTCTTAATTACTAAAATGGAAAATTATAAAGTTCAATGATTTGCATGTTCCTATGCATGGAACTATCAGGGGGAGCTAAAATTCTATGTATTACGAAATGTTACAACACCAAAGGTTCCTCTATCTCTTCTTCATTTTCTTGTCATCTTATTTTTCTGCCTAAAGTCCAAACCTGACTATGCAATTTACACTTAATAGGTTTCTGATAAGTCCCCGTTTATGCGGGCCTTGATAGGCTGGCTATCAAACAAAATGTTACAAATCAAAGGCTTAGGTTACCATTGAATATTGGCTTTAATTTCCCGCTAACAAAAAGGATTTCAGTATCAGAATCAGGCAAGAACAACCATGTAAAGCCAAACACGATCGCAAAAACAAGTATTTGTTGGACCTCCACCATTTTGCAGCCATGCTCCATATTGATTGGCGCTTGCTGTACAAACAAGAATTTGGAATTATCAAGCAATGTCAGGAATACTAGAACTAGAGTGTCTTTTGAGCGAAATGAATCCCGAACTTATTGAAGGTGAATTTGTATTTTGCACTGTTTCAGGCTCATTAGCTCAATATATTGAATGGAACCCACTTGCGAGCTTCAATGAAAAAGAAGGATTAACACTTGTCTTAACAAAAGATATCGCAAGCCGAGAGGGCTTGCAGTTTAAAAATACTTACAAGCAAATAACTTTAACCGTACATTCTAGTTTAGAGGCTGTTGGATTAACAGCCGCTGTTTCTAACAAATTAGCTTCGAAGGGTATTAGCGCAAATGTAATTGCAGCATACTTCCATGACCATATTTTTGTACAATCAGAAAAAGCAAGGAAAGCGTTGATTGCATTGAAAGAAGTCGGCAAAAACGGTTTATAAGTGCTCCAACAAGGGCATATACTGGCTGACTACTACGCTGCGTGTCAGATTTTGACCACCTCGTATATGCCTATTAAGCAAGTGTTAAGATTTTAGGGTTGAGAAAGTATGGCAAAGGAAATTGAGCGGAAGTTCTTAGTAGATGAAAAGTCTATTGCTTCTTTTACAGGAGGAAAGAGAATCAAACAAGCCTATGTGAGTACGGAGTCCAAAGCTGTAGTTAGAGTTCGTGTAATTGGAGATCGTGCATACCTAACATTGAAAGGTGAAAGTAAAGGAATTACACGGACTGAGTTTGAGTATCCAATACCCTTTGAAGACGCAAATGAAATGATTGCGGAGCTATGTGATGGTCCCCTCATAGATAAAACGAGGTTTATAGTAGAGCACGAAAAACACACTTGGGAAATAGATATCTTTCATGGAGATAATGACGGCTTGATTGTTGCTGAAGTCGAGATGCAAAGTGAATCTGAGAGTGTGGAGTTGCCGGAGTGGATTGATAAAGAGGTCACTGGAGATCCAAGATATTACAACTCCAATTTATTAGATTTTCCATTTAAAGATTGGGACAAATCATAATTAGAACGTGCACAACATTGACACATGCTTCGCTGAGCTAATCACAAAATAAATTCTGTATGTCCTCGGCTCAGCGAGGCATCATGAGTAAATCACTATGAACCCAGCCATAGAAGAATTAAAAAGATATTTAATCGAGCTAGAATCGGTGAATGACTTTGAATCGATAGAACTTAAAGCAGAGCATATTGGCATTTTAATTCAGGTAAAGTCGGCGATAGGACAGCTTGAACTATGCGAAAAGTATGGTATCAGTGCAGCTTCACTAGTAAGTAGTTTACCCAAAACTGAAAATCCAAATTTTTGCTATTTAGTGGTACATGAAAACGAATTGTCGAACCCTGATAGCTGGGAGGAAGTTATCTTCGAAGGACAGAAAATTCAGCTTAGTGGTGGTGACCTTGTAATTCGCAAGTGATCTACACACAGCAAATCATTGTCGCCAATCAACAAACTGCTTGTATATTACAATTCTTATAGAAGTTAAGCACTATAGTGCCCACGCCGAAAGCATTCCTAAAAATAAACTAAAAGGTACTCAGACGCAAGCAATGACTACTACGACAATAAGAGCAATTTGCTTATTAATTTTGGTTTTAGGAATCACACTCCTCTTTGGCATTATAAAAATCCACAACCCCGATGTAAACTTTGAAAGCTCAGATGGCCACTGGGGAGACTCTGAAGTTCAATTTAAGGGGCGGGATTATTCCGTAATAGAAGAAGGGTTCCGTAGGTACAAACTTCAATGTAACGCAAGCGATGTGTACCTTGTTAGAAATACCGAAAAGAATTGGTTAAATGTACTTGCTTGGCCAAACTACCTCTCTCATGAGAAATGGAAAGTCCCATACAGAAACGCAAGTGGAGTACGCTATGATGGCATTATTAGGTGCCAAACAAGCCAATGACATCACACTCTAATTCCACTACTACGAAACCCTAAAAATTCCGATCTGCTTTTGATCAGAGGAATAGTTTAAGAACAATAGGCCCCTCCTTCATCTTCTGAATACTGGCGCACATCTTCATTTATCGAACTGTCGCAAGACATTACATAACCCTACCGAATAAAAAGCATATACATAAGAATTAAACGTTCCTTCGCACCACTGGCGCTATCTCCCGCAACGATTTATAAATCAGACAAGCGAAAAGGATTACCGACAACTAAAAAATTTCGCAGAAAAGCAATAATCGTTTTTCAAATTATCTCTTCTTGCGTGAGAGCACCCTCAAAATCAGAATTCTTGATTTGCCCTTTTACTGCAAGACCAGTGATTGATACGGGCTTCGCCCGCAGAAACATGGGAGAGCGAAGTTGAATTACCCGGATCAGTTCACTCCTCAGATTTGGCCATTGATTGTTTATTGCCTGGCCGTATTTGCCCTAATTACCTTAATGCTCAGCCTTTCCTATTTTCTCGGTCAAAAACGCAGAGATCCGGCTACCGATGAGCCCTACGAGTCGGGTATTGTTTCCCAGGGCAATGCGCGCCTGCGCCTCTCTGTCGCCTATTACCTTGTTGCCATCCTGTTTATCGTCTTCGACCTGGAGGCGATTTACCTGTTTAGCTGGTCCATCGCATTTTATGAAACTGGCCTGCTCGGGTTTATCGAGGCCACCGTATTTATCGTGATACTGCTGGTGGGGCTTATTTATCTGTGGCGCCTGGGTGCACTTGACTGGGGCGGATACCAGAAGAGTTTGGAGAAACGCCAAAAACCCCGATAACAACAATGAGAATTCATAATGCGCTGGAAGCTGAGCAAAGCCGACGACCTGATTGCTACCGAACACGGCAATCCTTCTGAAGAAATAAGCACTCAAGATTTAGAAAAAAATATTCTCCTTACCAAACTCGAAGAGCTGGTTTCCTGGGGCCGTTCAAATTCCCTGTGGCCATTTAACTTCGGGTTGTCCTGTTGCTATGTAGAAATGGCCACCGCCTTCACCAGCCGCCACGACATCTCCCGATTTGGCGCTGAGGTCATCCGAGCAACCCCACGACAAGCGGATTTGATTGTAATTTCAGGGACGGTTTTCCTGAAAATGGCACCAGTGGTACAGCGACTCTACGAGCAAATGATCGAGCCCCGTTGGGTCATCTCCATGGGTTCCTGCGCAAATTCCGGCGGTATGTACGATATCTACAGTGTGGTTCAGGGGGTCGATAAGTTTCTCCCGGTCGATGTTTATGTGCCCGGCTGTCCACCGCGCCCAGAGGCCCTACTGCAGGGATTAACCTTGCTGCAAAAGTCGGTGGCTGCGGAGAGACGAGCCTTCAGCTGGGTTGTCGATGATCAAGGAACTCACAAGGTTCCAAAGCCCAGTCAGCGTGATCTCCATAGGGAGGAACGTATGAAAGCTGACATGCTACGTGCGCCCGACAGTGTTTAGGCTTCATGGAATAAGAAAAAAACAACGGAATAGCCAATGACTGGCGTAATTGCGAAAACTGTCCACACAGCAACTCCCTACAGGAAAGCAGCAGAGGCATTTATTCGGGACCTCGACACCGGATATAAGCTTCACTCGTTCTGGTGGCAGCCACACTGTGATGATATGCCCACACTATGGATCGAGAAACATGCCTTGATCCCTCTTTTGCTCTTTCTCAAGCGGGATATCACCCAGCCATTTGAAATGCTGTATGACCTGAGTGCTATCGACGAACGGCTGCGGGTCAACCGTGGGGAGGGAACCGAAAAACAGCCTTCCAGCGATTTCACCCTGGTATATCAACTACTTTCATTTACCCGCAATTTATTTATCCGTATCAAGGTGGCTCTTCCCGAGAGTGATCTGAGCGCACCGACTATTACTGCCGTTTGGGAGAATGCCAACTGGTATGAACGGGAAGTGTGGGATCTATTCGGTATCGACTTTCCCGGTCATCCCCATTTACAGAGAATCATGATGCCGCTGACCTGGAAGGGGCATCCACTGCGCAAGGATCACCACGCCCGAGCTACCGAAGTCGACCCATTTAGTCTGTCAGAAGAGAAGGAGCGCAAAGAACAAGACGCCCTGCTGTTCCGGCCGGAAGACTGGGGCATGGCCAGGAGTAATGAAGACTCAGAGTTTATGTTCCTCAATCTGGGCCCGAATCACCCCAGTGTGCACGGGGTATTCCGTGTAGCCCTTCAGCTGGATGGTGAACAGATTATCGATGCAGTGCCAGATATCGGTTACCACCATCGCGGTGCAGAGAAGATGGCCGAGCGCCAGGCCTGGCATACCTATGTGCCCTACACCGACCGTATCGATTACCTCGGCGGTGTCATGAACAACCTGCCCTATGTGATGGCACTGGAGCAACTCGCCGGCATTAAGGTCCCTGAACGCGCACAGATGATACGGGTGATGATGTGCGAGTTCTTCCGCATATCCAGCCACCTGGTATTTTTTGGCACCTTTGCCCAGGACGTGGGGCAGATGTCTCCCGTGTTCTATATGTTTATCGATAGGGAAAAACTGTTTGGAATAGTTGAGGCCATTACCGGCGGCAGAATGCACCCGGCATGGTTCCGTATCGGCGGAGTAGCGCAGGACTTACCCCAAGGTTGGGACAAGATGGTGCGGGAATTTCTTGACTATATGCCCGCACGCTTAGCCGATTACGACGGCATGGTAATTAAAAACAAACTCCTGCAACGCCGCACCCGTGGCATTGGTGTCTACGATACGGCGGAGGCGTTTGAGTGGGGGGTTACCGGGCCAGGGCTTCGCGCCACGGGCCTGGATTGGGATCTGCGTAAAAAGCGCCCTTACAGCGGCTATGATCAGTTCGAGTTCGAGATTCCCAGCTACGATGGTGGGGACTGTTTCGACCGCTGCCGGGTCCGGGTGGATGAGATATGGCAGAGCCTGCGGATTATCCGCCAGTGCCTGGAAAATATGCCGGCAGGCCCTTACAAGTCGGACCATCCTTTGACCACCCCTCCGCGAAAGGGGCGCACTATGGAGGATATCGAGACTTTAATTCAGCACTTTGTGAATAACAGCTGGGGACCGGTAATGCCAGCCGGCGAAGTGTGTTATCCCATTGAGGCCACCAAAGGTATCAACAGCTACCAAATCGTTAGTGATGGGGGGACCACCTCATACAGGACCCGAATTCGCACCCCTTCATTCCCACACCTGCAAATGATTCCGTTAATGTCCAACGGACTGTTGATTGCTGACCTTATTGCCATTATTGCCAGCATCGACTTCGTCATGGCGGATGTGGACAGATAACAATAAAAAACTACGGCACGCACAGGGCCGTACAGCAGCGGAGTAGAAAAGTGCACGGAAATACACCCAGCGTTTCAGTCATCGCACACACAGATGGCAGCAGCGCCTCAACGACACCTCCGCAAGTTCTATCTCGGAGGCGACTATGTCCAGCTTACTAGAACCGGAATTGATTGAAGTAATGGAGCAAGGCAATAACAATTCAGCAGACAACCTGGCGACCTTAACAGTACAAGAAAAAGAGGAAATTGATCAGGAAGCCACCCACTACCACGAAAAAACTTCAGTGGGGCTCGAGGCGTTGCGGATTGTACAGAAACATCGCGGCTGGATTTCCGATGAGAGCCTCCAGGCAATTTCCAATTATCTGGATATTCCCGTTGCAGAACTTGAGAGTGTCGCCACCTACTTCCAGTTGATTTTCCGCCAACCAGTAGGCAAGGAAGTGATCTACCTGTGCAAAAGCTCCAGCTGCTGGATTATGGGTTGCGATAATTTGCAGAAAAAAATATCTGAGCGCTTAAATATCCAGCCTGGAGAGACCTCCGAAGATGGGATTTTCACCCTGCTGGAAACGCCCTGCCTGGGAGATTGTGACAAAGCCCCAGTCCTTATGCTTGGCGAGGAAATGCACCGCCACTTGGATGAGAAAGGTATTGATGAATTAATCGATAAGAAGAAAAAATACCATGCTGACAAATCCACTGACTAAGAATATTTCCAGTGAAAATATTGCCGCCACTATTGAGCAATATGTGGAAAACGACGGCTACCAGGGCTGGCGCAAAGCCATCACCATGGTACCGGACGATATTATCAACGAAGTAAAAGATGCAGGCCTGCGTGGACGCGGTGGTGCGGGGTTTAACACTGGGCTGAAGTGGAGTTTTGTACCTAGGGGTGAAGATTCGCCCAAACAAAAGTACGTTGTCTGTAACGCCGATGAAATGGAACCCGGCGCCTTCAAAGACCGATTGCTAATGGAGCGAGACCCCCACCTCCTTCTAGAGGGAATGGCTATAGCCGCCTATGCCATTGGCGCCTCTCACGCCTATATTTTTATTCGTGGTGAATACCACCTGGCTGCAAACCGGCTCGAACAGGCAATCGATGAAGCCAAGCAACAGGGCATGATTGGCGAAAATATTTTCGACAGTGGCTTTAATCTGGAGATCTGCCTGCACCGCAGCGCCGGTAACTATATCTGTGGTGAAGAAACCGCACTGCTAAACGCCCTTGAAGGCAAGCGGGCCATTCCCCGTGCCAAGCCCCCCTTTCCACAGGTCAGCGGGCTTTGGGGAAAACCCACTGTCGTTAACAATGTAGAGACCTTGTGCAACCTCCCCCATTTAATTAGCCACGGCGTGGAGTGGTACAAAAACCTTAGCCGGGGTGACGATGCGGGAAGCAAAATATTTGGTGTTAGCGGCAAGGTTAATAATCCAGGGGCTTGGGAACTCCCAATGGGGACGCCCATTCGCGAAATTATTGAACAACATGCCGGTGGCATGAAAGATGGCCTGCAACTGAAGGGCATTCTCCCCGGCGGAGGGTCAACCGATTTCCTCGGCCCGGACCACCTCGACCTTCCCATGGATTACGACGTTATCGGCAAGGCCGGCAGCCGTATGGGGACCGGCACGATCACCGTGCTCGACGATAAAACCTGCCCCGTTGGCTTGGTACTGAACCTGACCCAGTTCTTCGCGCGGGAATCCTGTGGCTGGTGTACCCCCTGCCGGGACGGCTTGCCCTGGGCGGTCAAAATTCTGGAGAGAATAGAGTCTGGCCAGGGGACTAAAGAAGACTTGGAACTCCTCAGGGAACAGTGCGAGCGTATTGGCCCCGGCAATACTTTTTGCGCCCTGGCTCCCGGCGCTGCAGAGCCTATACAAAGCGCGTTAAAACTCTTTGAACGGGATTTTATCGACCATATTGAAGGCGGTTGTTGCCCCTACCAATAAATTAGCGCGACAACCCTGCCCCTGAAAGCATTAATAAAAAGAAAATGGATTTCAAATGCCAACCATCACAATAGACGGTAATAAATACCAGGTTGATGGAGATCAAAACCTGCTCACTGCCTGCCTGTCCCTGGGTTTGAATGTCCCCTATTTTTGCTGGCACCCCGCCATGGGATCTGTTGGCGCCTGCCGCCAGTGTGCAGTTATCGAGCATAAGGACAGCGAAGATCAACGGGGCCGTTTGATTATGAGCTGTATGACACCGATAAAAGACGGCGGTATTTACAGTGTCAGTTCAGAAGCTGCGAAAGATTTTCGCGGTTCTGTGATAGAAGACTTGATGACCAACCACCCTCACGATTGCCCTGTTTGTGAGGAGGGCGGCGAGTGCCACTTACAGGATATGACTGAAATGTCCGGTCATACCATGCGCCGCTATCAGGGTACCAAGCGCACCCACCGAAACCAGTATCTCGGCCCCTTTATCAATCACGAAATGAATCGCTGTATTACCTGCTACCGGTGTGTCAGGTTCTATCACGACTATGCCGGTGGCGAGGATTTACAAGCACTGGGTCGCAATCACCAAGTCTTTTTTGGCCGCAATACCGAGGGCATGCTGGAAAATGGTTTTAGTGGGAACCTTGTCGAAGTGTGCCCCACCGGAGTATTTACCGATAAGACTTTCAGCCAGCACTTTGTCCGAAAATGGGATTTGCAAACAGCCGCCTCAGTCTGTGAACACTGTGCCGTGGGTTGCAACACCGCGCCTGGAGCGAGGGAATCCGGCAACAACCAAGACCCGATGTTGCGCCGTGTGGTTAACTTATATCACCACGATATTAACGGCTATTTTCTCTGTGACCGGGGGCGCTTTGGATACGAATATGTCAACAGTAAGAGCCGGATAACCCAGGTACTTTCTGCGCGCAAAGATGATGTGATCAGCTCTACAGCAGAAACTGATGAACGTCTGCACAAAGAGGTTTCCCCCAAGGATGCAGTGTTCTCACTTTCAGAAAAACTCGCATCTGCGCAAAGAGGTGAGCATCATTTAATAGGCATAGGTTCACCCAGGGCATCATTGGAAAATAACTTCGCCCTATTAAAGTTTGTAGGGCGGGATAACTTCTTCTCTGGCCTCAACCAGCGGGATATGCAGCTACTACACCTTGTAGACAGAATTCAGAGCGATGCCAATATCCACAGCCCGACCATCCCTGAGATAGAAAATTCAGATGTTGTATTGATACTCGGGGAAGATATCTACAATACAGCCCCCAGGGTTGCCCTGGCAGTTCGCCAAGCAGCACGGAGCCGCCAAAAAGAACAAGCTGAATCATTAAGAATACCCTTGTGGCAGGATGCTTCTGTTCGACAATTAGAGGGTGAACCCAGCCCGATTATTTTTATCGGCACCGAACTCAATCAGATCTCAGATATTACCTGTAAAGCGATCTATACCCTGCCGGAACAGGCTGCCCAAATCGGCCAGGCAATTGCCAATAATATTCTCGAGGTTAAAAGCAACAAAACTTCACTGAGTGCAGAGAATCTGGAGGAAGCTGAAAGAATCTCAGCAATATTAACTGCGGCTAAGAACCCAGTGATCATCTCTGGAACCAGCAGCAAAAATATCCACCTTACCCACAGCGCAGCAAAAATCGCCGGTGCACTGGCAGAAAAAAATGGCAAACCCGCTTCTCTATACTTGTGTTGTGAAGAGGCTAATAGCTTGGGAGTTATTCAGCTGTTTGAGCCCGAAACCGGTTCCCTTGAGCACCTGATCACTGAACTCAAGAATGACAAAACCAATATCGATAAAACCCTAGTGATTCTGGAAAATGACCTCTCCTTAAGAATCGCGAGTGAAGAGTTAAACAGTCTGTTTGCCAGCGTCGACCATATCATTCTGCTGGACACCCTGCTCAATGAAACCGCCAAACATGCCGACTTAATCTTTCCTGTATCCGCAACGGCCGAATCCCAAGGGACATTTGTTAACAATACTGGTTTGGCACAGCGATTTTATGCGGTCTATGAAGGCACTGGGTATATCCAGGAGAGCTGGCGCTGGCTGGTAGATGCCGCTGGTTTTTGCACAGAACACTCCGAGAGTATCGACACTATTATCAATTGGAATCACTGCCCGGATATCACCGATTCCCTGGCAGAAAGTGTTGCTTCACTCAAGGTCATCAAAGATTTAGGACCGGATGAAAATTTCCGGATTGAAGGGCTGAAGGTTGCTCGACAGACCGCTCGCTACAGTGGGCGCACGGCTATTCACGCAGAGGAACATGTCTCAGAGGAGCCCCCACACCAAGACCCCGATGCTCCTATGAGCTTTAGCATGGAAGGTGTACACAATCCAAACCGATCACCCCTGCAAGCCAATATCTGGTCTCCCGGATGGAACTCTAATCAATCGATTTTCAAGTTTCAGCAGGAAGTGGGTGGCGAACGCCGTGGTGGTGCCTCGGGCAAGTACATCCAGCGACAGGAGCAAGCACTTTCGGAATGGTCATTGCCCACAGCCTCCGATGGCGATACGGATAGCGATAACCACAGTCTAACGACACTGCCGATTTACCGAATGTTTGGTTCGGAAGAGCTCAGCAACCGTGCAATGGCCATCGCTACAGTGATCGATAAGCCATTCTTTACTTTAAATCGCGGTGATGCCGAAAGTGCCAACCTCAACCAGGGAGACACAGTGGCATTAGACACCAATAGCGGTGTTTTCCGGGGCAGTGTGGTTATCTCCGATAGCCAACCTTCGGGCAGCCTGGGTGTACCCTATGGTCTTCCAGGGCTTGAAACTCTTGCCCCCGTATTACCGGGTGGCGCCAATCTGTTGCCAGTGGAAGAAAGCTCCGCAATCGGGCAAGAGGACTAATTATGAGCACAAATATCTGGATCATATTGCTCAATATTTTCGGCGTATTGATAGTTACCGTGCTGCTAGCAGCCATTTTAACTTGGGGCGAGCGCCGCCTATTGGGCTTTTGGCAAGATCGCCCGGGCCCTAACCGAGTAGGGAAATTTGGCACCCTGCAAGTTATTGCAGATATGATCAAGCTGTTCTTTAAGGAAGACTTCACTCCGAAATTTGCAGATATTCCCGTATTTGTACTGGCACCCACTGTAGTTATGGCAACCATGTTGATTGCCTTTGCTGTAGTGCCCATATCGCCCAATATTGGGGTCACCGACCTGAATATCGGTTTACTGTTTGTGCTGGCTATGAGTTCTATTGCGGTCTACAGCGTAATTCTTGGGGGATATGCATCAAATAATAAATATGCTCTGCTCGGTGGGCTAAGGGCTGCCGCTCAAACCGTGTCCTATGAAGTATTTATGGGTTTGAGCCTGATGGGCGTTGTTATGCTCTCAGGCAGTTTCAATCTGCGCGAGATTGTTAATGCCCAGGCAGATGGTTGGTTTATCATCCCTCAATTCCTGGGTTTTATTGTTTTCTTTATTGCCGGTATTGCCGAGAGCCGCAGAACTCCATTTGATCTTCCGGAAGCTGAGCACGAACTGACAGCGGGATTCCATACCGAATACTCCGGGATGAAGTTCGGCATGTTCTTTGTGGGTGAATATCTGGCTGTGATTCTAATTTCAGCGCTAATCACCACCCTGTTTCTCGGTGGATGGCACGGTCCCCTACTGCCCCCATTTATCTGGTTTTGCCTGAAGACTGCCATTTTGGTTGGTGTGTTTATTCTTTTAAGGGCGGCGATTCCACGCCCCCGTTACGACCAATTAATGAAATTCGGCTGGAAGGTCATGCTACCTCTGGCCCTGATCAATCTACTGGCTACCGCAGCGGTACTTTTGTGGACTGCCTAGAAAATTAAAATAAGCGTGCGAGGCCAAAGAAATGATTTCAAGCCAAATTCGCAGCATGTGGTTGGTATTTAAACACCTGTTCCGGAAGAACGTTACCGTACAATACCCCGACCAAAAGCCCTACTTGGCACCCAGATATCGCGGCAGGATCGTGCTCACCCGAGATCCCAGCGGTGACGAGCGCTGCGTTGCCTGTAATCTCTGCGCCGTTGCCTGCCCTCCTGATTGTATTTCACTGCAAAAAACAGAAGATCCAGACGGCCGCTGGCGCCCCGAATATTTTCGTATCAATTTTTCCCGCTGCATTATGTGTGGGCTTTGTGAAGATGCCTGCCCAACCTATGCCATTCAGCTAACACCTGACTTTGAGATGTGCGAGTACGATCGGCAAAACATGGTGTACGAAAAGGAAGATCTTCTAATCAGTGGCCCCGGTAAGTATCACGACTACAGCTTTTATCAAATTGCAGGAAAGGCCATCTCAGGTAAGGACAAGGGCGAAGCTCAAAATGAGGCCGAGCCTATTAATGTAAAAAGCCTAAATCTTTGATTTCAATAAGGCTAATAACTAAAAAGAGGTTTTCCCAGTGAATTACATTTTCTACTTAACCGCTGCGGTTGCCATTGTCTCAACCGCCATGGTTATCTTTCACAAGAACGCGGTCCACGCGCTACTTTATCTTGTCACTTCACTTTTGTCGGTTGCCGTTATTTTCTACCAGTTTGGCGCCCCCCTGGCAGCAGCTTTGGAAGTTATTATTTATGCCGGCGCAATCATGGTATTGATTATTTTTGTCATCATGATGCTCAATCAGGGAGACGCTTCAGTTGCACAGGAGCAAGCCTGGTTACAACCCCACACCTGGATTGGCCCAGCCCTTCTATCAGCCATTTTGTTAATCCAGCTACTTCTGCTGGTTAGTAGCGGGCAAATCCCTTCAGAGCAAACCTATCACTATATCGGTCCCAAACAAGTCGGTATCGCACTTTTTAGTCATTACGTTCTCGCTGTCGAACTGGCTTCAATGCTGCTTTTGGCAGGGCTTGTTGGAGCTTTTCACCTCGCCCGACATAGAAGAACAGTTAAACCGGAGTGAAGCTATGCCTATCGAATCTGCACCTGGCTTGGAGGCTGGCGTGCTGTTGGCCTCCATTCTGTTTTGCTTGGGGTTAGCCGGATTACTCATCCGAAGAAATATTATTTTTATGCTGATGTGTATTGAAATTTGCACCAATGCCGCAGCATTAATGTTTGTTGTCGCCGGCGCTCATTGGGGCAATGCTGATGGGCAGGTGATGTTTGTTTTTGTTGTCACCCTGGCCGCTGCCGAAGTAGCCATTGCACTGGCGCTGGTCTTGCAATTTTATTATCGCAAACACACGGTCGATATTGACCAGCTCAATGGATTGAGGGGTTAATATGAACGGATCACTAGCCTGGATACCATTGCTTCCCTTTCTTGGTTTCCTGACCCTCATCAGTATTCCACTGTTTACACAAAAGGAACCCTCACAAAAGTTAGTGAGCCTGATTGGTGTGGGCAGTGTGGGAATCGCAGCGATTCTGGTTTTTAACCTCGCACTCTCCACCTTTCTGGGCAACCCGGAATCGGTCGTTACACTGTCAGTTTGGCGGTGGATGCGGGTATCAGACCTCCAGCTCGGCTTCACCTTTCATGTGGACTGGCTAACCCTGGTAATGCTGATGATCATTACCGGAGTAGGCTTCCTTATCCACTTATACTCAGCCGGATATATGCGTGAAGATCCGGATTTCCGCCGCTACTTTTCCTACCTGAATCTATTTGTCTCTGCCATGCTAATTCTCGTAATGGCGGACAACCTGGTACTTCTCTATCTGGGATGGGAAGGCGTTGGTCTTTGTTCCTACTTGCTCATTGGATTTTGGTATAAGGACCCTGCAAACGGCGCGGCGGCACAGAAGGCATTTATCGTCACCCGCGTCGGCGATACCGCCATGGCGATCGGCTTGTTCCTGCTGTTCTTTGAGTTCTCAACACTAAATATACCGGAGCTCATCACAGCGGCAGGGAATCCCGGGGTCAATACTCAAATTATCACTATCGCTATGCTGCTGTTACTGGGTGGCGCTGTGGGTAAGTCAGCACAGATTCCACTCCAGACCTGGCTTCCCGATGCGATGGCAGGCCCCACTCCCGTCAGCGCCCTTATCCACGCTGCCACCATGGTGACGGCCGGGGTCTACTTGATCGCCCGTATGCACCCGCTTTATCAGCTGTCTGGAACCGCCATGACAGCTGTAGCCATTGTCGGCGCTCTGACTCTATTAATCTCCGGATTCAGTGCTATCGCACAAAGTGATATCAAACGGGTCCTGGCCTATTCAACCATCTCCCAGATTGGATATATGTTCCTGGCCCTGGGTGTGGGTGCCTGGTCAGGAGCCATCTTCCATTTGATGACCCACGCCTTCTTCAAGGCTCTGCTCTTCCTCTCCGCAGGGTCAGTAATCCTGAGCGTACATCACGAGCAGAATATCTTTGCCATGGGCGGCCTCTATCGCAAAATCCCCTTTACCTTTATCTGCTTTACCATCGGTTGCGCCTGCCTGGCAGCGCTCCCATTTACGTCCGGCTTCTACAGCAAAGATCATATTTTGCTCAGCGCTTATGAATATCATCAAGGAGTAAACCTGCTTTGGCTTGCAGGTCTATTGGGAGCACTGGTCACAGGGATTTATAGCTTCCGGGTTCTGTTTCTTGCATTTCTGGGCAGTGAGGGCAGCGCCTCCTCACACTGTAAAGACGCCAATAACACGGTGATGATGCTTCCCTTGGGCCTCCTCGCTGTACTTGCCCTATTTGGTGGAATTCTCGCTCCACCTCTCCAGGGAGTCTTTGGCACCCCAACCGACGAACACCACTCCTGGGTCATTGAAGCCATTGCCATTGCCATGCCGCTGATCGGCCTGTTTATCGCCTGGAAAATGTTCCTGTTCGAGAAGAAGGTTGGGGAGCAGCGCTCTCCACTAATGCAGTTTTGGTTTAAGGGATGGGGTTTTGACTGGGTCTATGACCGGGTCTTTGTAAGACCTTTTAAATTTATCACCGCCCTTAACCACAAAGATATTATCGACAGCATCTACAAGGGTACCGCTTCGCTGAGTGCACATCTAAATAACGCCCTCAGCTCTTCACAAAATGGCCAAATACGTTGGTACCTGGCCACCTTTGTAGCCGGATCAATTTTATTCCTAGCCCTGTTGGTGGCTCTATGACATTACTGGCAATAATTATAATTTTATTTGTTGGGGGAATATTAGCCTGGCTGGCAGAGAGATATCTCTATGAAGGGGGGCGCTTAATCAGCCTGGTTTCCCTGATAATCGCATCCCTGCTCTTGATCAGCTATTTCCCCCAGGCAGAGTCCACAGCTGTTACAGGTGACAGTCAGTGGTGGGATAGCCTTTTGATATCGTGGATACCCAGGTTTGGGATCAGCTTCCATCTGGCGATTGATGGACTCAGCTTTCTTATGCTGCTACTGACAATGGGGATGGGGATCTTTGGGTTAGTAATGACCTGGAATGATGTCACCTTCCGGCGCGGCTTCTTTTATTTTAACTACCTGTGGACACTGGCCGGTATTGTCGGTGTGTTTACAGCTATCGACCTGTTTTTATTCTTTTTCTTCTGGGAAGTCATGCTGATTCCCATGCTGCTGTTGATTGCAGTTTGGGGCTATGAGGGCAGAGTCTACGCTGCGATAAAGTTCTTTATTTTCACCCAGGCAAGCAGCTTGTTAATGCTGATTGCCATCGTTGCCTTGGCATTTATCCACTATCGGAATAGCGGACAACTGACCTTTAACTATATGGATTTGTTGGGTGCTCAACTGTCTGCAACAGCAGCTTATTGGTTAATGCTCGGTTTTTTTATTGCCTTTATCGTCAAGTTGCCAGCGCTGCCCTTCCATACCTGGTTACCTGACGCCCATACCCAGGCCCCTACTGCCGGCAGTATTCTGCTGGCAGCGATTCTATTGAAAACAGGAGCCTATGGTTTATTACGTTTTACACTGCCCTTATTCCCGGAGAGTTCACAAGCTTTTGCACCGGTTGCAATGACCATTGGAGCCATCAGTGTGGTCTACGGCGCATCGCTGGCATTCGCTCAGAAGGATATGAAAAGACTTGTGGCCTATTCCAGTGTGAGCCATATGGGATTTGTTCTATTGGGGCTCTACGCGCTGAATACTATCGCCCTGCAGGGCGCAGTGATGCAAATGATCGCCCACGGCTTGAGTACTGCTGCTCTCTTCGCATTAGTAGGCGCACTACAGCATCGTCTCCATACTCGGGATATGAGCCAGCTCGGTGGTGTCTGGCCTCTTCTGCCAAAGCTATCCGCCGTTGCACTCTTCTTTGCCATTGCCTCGCTGGGACTGCCTGGGCTCGGTAATTTTGTTGCCGAATTCCTGGTGCTTGTTGGTAGCTTTAAAGCTAATCACTGGTTAACGGTTATTGCAGCAATTGGGCTTATTGGAGCAGCACTCTATGCACTATTGATGATGCAGCGTGTCTTCTTTGGCAAGTTTAATGACAAATTGAAACCAGCTACAGAGGGGAAAACTGTCAGTGATCTAAGCCTCAGGGAGATCTCTGCGCTTCTTTCACTGGCGGTGCTTCTCGTGATCTTCGGGCTCCGCCCTCAGCCTATCTTTGATATCGCCGAGCCTACGATTGCTAAATCAATGCAAAAGTTTCAAGCCCCTGAAAATGAAGAAGTCGTCATAGAAAAGACAGGGCCGGAAACTTCAGCAAGCTTAGCCTCTCCTACTGCTAAAAGCGCTAATACAGGTACATCTCTATGAGTGCCCAAGAACTATTTTCTATCCTACCGCTTTTACTGATTAGTGCCGGTATTGTAATTTTGCTGCTCCAAGTATCCTTCTGGAGAAATCATGCGGGCGCTCTGGTTACAACTCTTATCACTTTGGTAGCCGCTATCATTGCCTGTTTCTGGGTTGGAGCCACCCTATCGGGCAATAACGGGTCCATTCAAGTGACTGCCCTACTCTCGATTGACTACAACTCATTGTTCTTCTGTCTGCTGATATTAGTTACCGCCATAGCCGTCAGCGTTATGGGATACAACTACTTAAAACTTCGGTGTGACCTGAATAGAAACCCGGATAGCTATCCAGAAGAGTTTTATATACTACTTTTACTTGCCATTTTGGGAGCAAGCACCCTGGTATTTGCCAGCCACTTTGCCACCTTTTTCCTCGGTATAGAATTAATTAGCCTCGCACTGTATCCACTGTTGGGATTTGCGGTTACTGGCAATTTATCCTCAAGCAAAGATCAAGTAAATTCCCTGGAATCTGCCTTTAAATACTTAATCCTTTCAGCACTTTCTACCGCTCTCGGGCTATTCGGTATCGCATTAATTTATGCGGCGTCTGGGGCACTGGACTTTGGCAGTATCGCTACACGGATACAGGATCTTTCACAGACTTCTGCTCTTTTTGCAACCGGCGCCACTCTGCTGGTCATTTCTGTTGCTTTCAAGTTATCACTGGTTCCATTTCATATCTGGACACCCGATGTATTCCAGGGCGCACCTACGCCTACGACGGCGTTGATCGCCACAGTGGGAAAAACAGCCGTAATTGCCTTTCTGTTGCGATTCTTTAATACCTTAAATCTCTACCAGAGCCCTATTCTTATTGACTTACTGACAATCGCCGCCATAGCCAGCATGCTGATAGGAAATTTATTGGCCCTGATGCAAAACAATATCAAAAGGCTGCTGGCCTACTCCTCAATCGGCCATATAGGCTATTTAATTGTGGCGTTTATCATCGGCAATAGCGCGTTTGGTACAGAGGCGGTTATTTATTACATGGTCGCCTATGTCATTACTACACTCGGAGCCTTTGCAATCATTGGCCTAATAGCCGATTCAGTGGAGGCCGCCCAACTAACCCATGGAACAAATGTCAGTGACGTGACCAACAGTGCAGACGATCCTTATCACAGGGACTTTTACCGGGGATTACTCTGGCGTAGTCCATGGCTGGCGAGCTGTCTTGCTCTAATGCTGTTATCTCTGGCTGGAATTCCCTTAACTATTGGGTTTATTGGGAAATTTTACGTCTTTACCGCAGGTGTTGAAGGAAAAATGTGGGCTCTTCTCGCTGGTGTGGTTATTGGTAGTGCATTGGGCCTCTTCTATTACCTTCGTCTTCTACTTACGATGGTACAAAGAGATGCCATTGACACTAGCAGTAACAGCGAAACGTTACAAATTACCACCTCAGGGCAGTTTTTAATCGCAATTCTCGCTGCTGTACTGGTTTTTTTCGGAATATTTCCACAGATCCTTATTAACTGGATAAATGCTATATAAAGTAGAGAGCGAGTGCTGATGTAAAAATATTTTAAAGCCCAGGCAATAGCCTGGTCATCAGAGGGTACTTACTATGAAGACTTTCAAACAAGCATTTGAAGTCATCAAGGATGCTGAGAGATTTCACCTGGAAATGGCAGCTGTTTACGAGACCTTACTGGATAAATCAGAGGACTACCGAACCCAATTGCTATTAAAACACATGCTTGAGCATGAGCAGAGAATGGCGAAAAACCTGCAGAACTACAATGATGTAGCGCAAAATAAGGTGATGAAGACATGGCTGCAATACACCCATGAAGAAAGTGCCAATGACTTTATTCGCCGCCTCAATCTGAGTGATCCACCCACAATTCGTGAAATTAATAATATGGGACGAGAGGTAGATCGCTATTTCTCAGAACTCTATCAGGCGGTGTATGGGGCAATTGAGTCGATGGAGGTGAAAGAGGTGTTTGAAGACCTGAAACAAATACAAGATAAGGAAAGAATTACCTTATCTATGGCCACAAACTCACTGTGGGATATGTAAAAACCCCGCTACTTACAGCGGGATCTAATCGTCACATAATTCTGCAGTCGGCTAACCCGGCATTAAGAAACACCAGGTTAGCCAGCTACAAAATTCCAGCTACAGCTGGGATTACTTAGAACTCATACTGCGCTCTTACGTAGTACAGAGCTCCATTGAATCCCATAGGTGCTGTTTCCGGATATTCCGCTCCGGCAACACCGGACCAGGGATTTTTATCCGGATAGTTGTTGAATATGTTTTCCGCACCTGCGATCAAGGTCATGGAATCATTGAAGTCATAAGCAGCCTCAATATCTACTGTAAATTCATCACCGGCGTCGATGGGCAGACTATAGTCATCCAAATGTGCTTCCCAGTAACTACCGTAGTAGTTGAGTCGCACTAGGCCTCGCCAATTATCTCCTGTGTGATTAAAAGTGGCATTACCACGAACATTTGGCAATCCGTCTTCCAGCTGCCTAAGACGCATATCACTTATAGTCTCTTCCCTGAAATCAGTTACTTCAGTATCAGTCCAATTCCAAGCGAAACTAAGGTCCGTAGCATCGCCTACTGGATAGGTTGCTACTACGTCAACACCACGAGTTTTAGTGTCAAAATCATTAGTATAAAAGCGGAAAAAGGTTAAAGAGTCAGCGCCGCTGATACCATCAGCCACTAACTGAGCGCGTTCGTCATCGGTCAGCAATTGATCCGCTGACTGGGTAATCCTGTCATCCACAGAAATCTGGAAATAGTCAATTGTAATTTCCCAATCACCTGCTGAGAATATCGCCCCCAATGTAAAGCTATCAGATTCTTCCGGCTGTAACTGCGTTCCGCCTCTTAACTGAGCAATTGGGTTTGTTGGTGGGATAGTGCCCTTGTTCTCTAACTGGCCATTAGTAAAAGCTGTTGTTACATTGCTGATATTAGATTGTGCTGGAGTTGGTGCACGGAAGCCCGTACTCCATGTAGAGCGCAAGGCAATAGCATCATTGATTGTGTAATGACCTGACAGCTTATAATTAAAAGTATCGCCAAAATCAGAAAAATCTTCCCAACGCAAAGCTGCGCCTAATCGAAGATCATCATTTACTTCAAGCTCAAAGTCAGAGTAAATCGCTATATTGTCGCGGTCGAAAGTGCCTACAGTTTCTGGGCCAAAACCAGAAAAGCCATTAGACCCAATCAAGAAGCCTTGCTCTGCCAAATCGCCAATTTGCCAGGATGCGGTATCACCCTGTTTCACTTCAAATTCTTCTTCTCGCCATTCAAAGCCCGTCGCCATAAATAGCGGCAAGCCAGCAACTTCTGTACTCTTAGTCAAATCAATATTGAAATTGGTTTCAGTTTGAGCATAACCACCAGGGCTGAACTCAGTCGGAGTATCTGGGCCCAAAGTAGCGTTTACCGTATTATAAATATTGAAATCTACTTCGTTATGGCCTCTACTTGCACTTACATCGTAGCCAATCCCATTGGCAAATTCTCCCCGCATGCCGAAGACCACAGAGTAATCCTCAAGATCTCCACCGAATCTTGGCGTAAATCCTCCAGGGAATATTTCTGTATAAGAAAAACATTCTTCGAGATCATGTGCTTCCGACACACTCACGTTCTGGCAATCATCAATACCGTTACTGGGATCTAAGTCACCAATTAGAGGATGGATGAATACTTCGTCGTCATCTATAACGCCATTGCCGTTTACGTCTGTCTTTTCCTCATACGTAAAAACCCCAGATCGGTTCTCGGGATTTCGGAAATAGAACCCTCCATCAGTAGAACGACTCGCGTAGTTACCAAAGGCATACAGCTCAGCGGTATCATTTAGCTCTATGGCGCTGTTAACAAAGAACTTAGTGTCGTCATTAACTTCTGGCTGGCCCCAGATCTGTGCAGGATTAGCTACGTAGGTGTTGCCATCGGCGATCAACTGAGCAGCATCATCTCTCTGAACACTTCGACTGGTAGAATCCTGCTCACGGTACTCAAGGCTGACATTCACAAAGCCGGCGTCTGTCAATGGCAAGCCAAAGTTAGCTGCAACGGTGCTTTGATCACCATCACCCTCAGCAGTGGTTGCGTGCTTAACTTCAACACTTCCGCCCTCAGCTGCATCCTTTAACTGAAAGTTGATAACGCCGGCAATCGCATCGGAGCCATATTGGGCTGCGGCACCGTCACGCAGGACCTCAACCTGTTTCAGAGCAATCGCCGGAATTGCAGAGATATCTGGCCCCTGGGCACCATCTGAAACACCACTTCCTAGGAAGGAAATGACGGCAGCGCGATGGCGACGCTTGCCATTCACCAGAACCAGTGTGCTATCGGGCGGCAGTCCACGCAGGTTTGCAGGGCGAACGATTGAGGCAGCATCAGAAATTGGCTTTGCATTAACGTTGTAGGATGGAACAACGTTTCTAAGCAGGTTACTGAGATCTCCATCCCCCTGGTTTACAAATTCTTCTCCGGTCACGATATCAATGGGAGCGGAGGAATCTGTAGCGGAACGCCCTTCAACACGGGTACCGATTGTTATCACTTCCTCAAGGAGTGCATCTTCAGCAAAAGTGGGGCTGCTTAGTGCAGCAATCGAAGCTGCCAGCAGAGAGGGAGCGCCACAGGCTGTAAGCCAGCGCTTCTTTTTTTCATTCATAGGAGAAATACCCTGTTTTAGTTATCTCTTATTTTCTTCCGAGCTAAATCAACCAGCTTTCACTTAAACCAACTTGTGCGTTAAAGCAAAAATAAATTGGCTAATTGAGGTGGTACTCCAGGAGATCAATAAAAATTTTTTACGCACTTGAAAGCTCGCTTATGCAGAGGGAGGTTACCATCAATACATTCACTGCAAGAAGTGTGACAACCAGAGAAAATGCCAGAAAAACTACAATTTGCAAGAGCAAAAAAGGCAATTTAAAAATTAAGATCGACTAAAAATGTAGATACTGACAAAACTGCCAAAAATAAAATAAATCTAATTAGATGATTAAATTAAATTTTATTGCAAGGGGAAGCCAAATGGAGCATTCATACACAAGCAGGGTATATCCCGAATAATAACTTCTACAGAGGACAAATGAAACTTATTTGATGATTTGAGGTAAAAAAATAACCTTAGCCTACCGTAATAAACATGATAAATATCATTTCCACAAACAAATACTGTGAAGATATTTTATCTTGTCAGCTCTAACCCACAGACAAACATCCACAGAAAACCCACTTAACAAAAGAGGTTAATACTAAAAAACTAACGAATATGGGACAAGCAAACCTAACAAGAGTAGATTTGTGTTATAAAAAACCACCCACTGATACACTTCGAAGCTAGTAGAGTGGCTTTAATAAACATCACAGTGGACTATCAGTCTAACTTTTGGTTAACAAAGATATCTCTAAGTAAACCTAGCAACACTATTCAACAATCAAGTGCGAACTTTATTGCGGCTTGAGCGTGAATCTCTGTGGAGTTCATCAGGTGAGTAGAGGTATCCTCTTGCGAAAGTAACATGCAAATCTCTGTACACCCTAGGATCACACCTTCGGCACCTCGATTGGATAGCAAATCCACAATGCGAATAAATTCCATTTTTGAACTATTAAGGACTCTCCCCTTACAAAGCTCTTCGTAAATAACCCGGTGGACTATCTCCCTATCGCTGGGCTCCGGAACCAAAACCTCAATCCCATACTTATCTTGCATATAGCCACGATAGAAATCTTGCTCCATAGTAAAAGCTGTCGCCAACAAACCGACAGTTTTTATCCCTCTATTCTTAAGTGCTTCAGCTGTTGCATCACCGATATGTAAAAAAGGTACATCAACAGCCTCGACAATATCTCCAGCTACTTTATGCATAGTATTGGTGCACAATAAAACTCCCTCAGCACCAGCTTTTTCCAGACGTACCGCCGCCTCAACTAATAGCTTACTTGCCTGAGCCCAATCACCCTCCATTTGTAACCGGGCAATTTTTTCAAAATCGACGCTATAAAGTAGAATTTCAGCCGAGTGCAGCCCTCCTAACCTTTTAGCAATTCCTTCATTAATCAGGCGATAATAAATTGCCGTACTCTCCCAACTCATTCCACCCAAAAGGCCAATCGTCTTCATCTTTGAGCTCATCTAATATCCCTTAATACAGTTGCGAATACTAACATGGAAGAGCGGTAAGACTGATTGTAAATAGAGGGCATCCAGGAATACCGGCAACTTAATTAAAAGTACCAATTTATGCACTTTATATAAAATTGGTACTCACTTATAAATCACATAAGGAAGTGATTTAATACTTTCTTATTCTTAGTGAAAGATCAATAATCAGATACTTCTGTAGGATCAACCCGCATACAGGAAGCTATTAAGTTTCTCTTACTGAAGTTGTAACCGGACACGACACTCATCAAGTTTTCCCTTCCCAATAGCCGGTGGGTAATCTCACCAAGAGGCAATCCTTGCCGGTCCAATTCCCGTGCTTCAGTTGCAAGATTTAACAAATAATCATACTTGGCTTTTAAGCGAACTTTTCCTTTTTCTACAATCCCTCTATGAGGACAAAATATAATATCAAAATCATAGGTGAGCACTTTTTTGATACTGTGCATTAAAGTTGGAATACTTTCATCTTTACGCAATAGCTTTAACTTGCTAGCTACATACAGATCAGCAGTGAATATCCACCCTCGATCCTGAACCAGATAACAGGTCATGTCTTTGGCATGCCCTGGTGCGGGGATAACAACTACCTTTTCGCCGGAGAACCTTAAATCTTCCGGTAGTGGCGCAGCTTCCGCACGCCCGGCCCTCCCCCAAATCAGCATCTGTATTGGCGGTATCCGAAAACCTCTCTTTAATATCTCTACTGTCGCCTTAGGGGCTCTTGGCTGTATACCAGTAAGTTTATAAATTGCGCCGGCGTTACCACTATGATCTTCGTGGTGATGGGTGAGGACTAATTGCCGAAAAGGTTTATTTTTTACAAACCACTTGACGTATTTCCACTGGTTACTGGGGCCGGCATCGATAATAGTGTCACCCAACCGATATACAATAAAGGTTGTATTGATACCAAAGTCGAAACGGCCGACCCTTTGCGCATCCAGATCTTGATAGTCAAAAGAATCAATAACCGACACGCCACTCTCCAGCGCAAGAGACAGACCTTTAAGGAATTATAGAAGCATATCTATAAGGGCAGTCCTCCCTGGCAATTAGGCAATTTTAACGCCAACCATCGCAGGCTCAGGGAAAGAGAGTTTGATATAAGCTTAAATACGACACAGTGACATTAATGGTGACGAGTTACTTTGTCATTTTTAAACGCAACTGCAAACCCAACTTGGATGTGGCTCCAGTAGTGACCCAGGCAACGCGCCCGTCAGTGTCGACAATCAGCAAGGTTGGCGTCACTTTAACGCCCCATTGGGCACTTAAAACACCATATGGATCATTTAGAGAAGGAAAAGCAAGTTCGTGATTCCGCATATATTCGGTAACCACCTCTTCTGTTCCAGACTGCATCGCAACACCAACAACCTGGTAATCCCGAGACAGGTCAGTCACAGCGGGGGAAACTATCCGGCAATAGGGGCACCAGGTTGCCCAAAAATAAATTAATACTGGACCTTTAGGGTACATTTGCTTTAGATCAATAAGATTTCCCTGCAGCGATTGCCCCTCTAACTGAGGGGCCTGGTTCTCAGGGATATCTCTTTGGTGGAAATAACCCACGGCAGTAACCATTAGTACCGCCAAGGTGATAAATATCAAGGCCTGAATCAGGTAGCTATAACGAGCTTTTTCCACCCCAAATAAACTCCTTTAGTACTTCACACTACACCCATAAGCCCGCGACGAGGACTTGGGCACAGCCAGTCCCTTCAGTGAAGCATCCAGTGCAGCAGAAACATAATTGTGTGAACTGCCTATAACCGCAGGATTGGCTGAGTCATTATCATCAATGGCTCCAGCATATACGACTTCCCCCTGAGGATTAATGATAAACATATGCGGGGTAGTTTTAGCTCCATAAGCACGCCCCATAACTCCAGAGGTATCCAGCAAGAAGGGTACGCTTGCGCCGAGGTTATGACTCTGTGCAACTGCCATAGCCTGCTCTGGCTCCAAATAGCCCTGCTTTCCTTTAGCGGAAGAAATAACCGTGAGCCAATTTACTTTCTGTGCTGTATACCTTTTTTGTAGGGACTGCATATTACCGCTGCCATAGTGTTTCCGGACATAGGGACAATCTTTATTGAACCATTCAATAACCAACCATTGGCCTGTGTAATCGGAGAGATTGTGAGTTTTTCCAGCAGCATCCACTACTGAGAATTTTGGCGCTTTTTGTCCAGGAACGGCTGCTGCCAACACAACACTCGGCAACATCAGGAATAAAAGCAAAACTCCTTTAAGTATCGAATTATTCATGTTGAAAAATAATTTCATAATTAACCATCCTCACTATTAACAGTTAAGTGCTTACTAAACAGTGCTGCAATTAAAGACTCTTGCAGCAGTGGTGGAAGTAACTCTGGTTTTTTCCCTCCTGCAGGATACCATGCATATACAGGTACAGAGTTCCTCCCTAAATCCTGCAAAGCTTGGGTAATTTCAGGGTTATAACGCGTCCAGTCGGCCCGAATAAGAAGCACGTTATTCTTTTTAAATAATGCTTGTACACTTGGGGTATCAAGCACCAGCTTTTTATTTACCTGGCAGGTAATACACCAGGCTGCGGTATAGTCAATAAATACAGGGCGCCCATTATCCAAGGCTTCCGTCAAAAGTGCCTTGTCATAACGATGCCAGTCATACGCCATTTCTGCAGGTTGCTCACCACCCTCCATACGGATTGCCGGTAGAGATATTAGCAAAATAGCAGCGACACAAATCAGACCCGCTGCTCCCCCCTTTTTGGAAAAATTTTTTACTAGCCAGATTGCAAGAGTAACAACGAGCAACAGGCTTAAACCGGCCAACCAACCAGAGTCCCCAGCTAGGCGCCCTAAAATCCATAGTAGCCATATCACCGTTGCGTAAAGCGGAAATGCCAGAAACTGACGCAACTTCTCCATCCATGGACCTGGAGCTGGCAGATGCCTCAGTATTACAGGACTTGCACACATCAAAATAAATGGCGCAGCGAGCCCTAAACCGAGGCATAAGAAGATGAGTAGAGCCTGAAGTGGAGGAATCACCACCGCTGCTCCCAGAGCTGCTCCCATAAATGGACCGGTACAGGGGGCCGCAACAAAGACAGCTAAAACACCGGTGGTAAAGGAGCCACGGCTACTGGAGCTAGCAAGCCCCATTAATCGATGCCCAAACTCAAAAAAGCCGCTAAAGGATAGGGCCATCAGCCAGAAGAGCATAATTAACCCAATTACCACAACCGGTGACTGAAGTTGAAAGCCCCAGCCAACGGCCAACCCTCCCCAGCGTAGCGCCAATAAAGCAAGCCCCAAAGCAAGAAAAGTCACCATAATGCCGGCGCTATATAGGAAAGATTCACGCAAACGTTCGGCTGGGCGATTACCACCGTTAATCAGTCCAAATAGCTTTATGGACAGCACCGGGAAAACACAGGGCATCAGATTCAATAGGATACCGGCAATAAATGCTGACAGAAGTAAAAGCCATATAGAGGTCGCGCTCGTCTCAATTCCCCCTTGAGATAAGAGGGGGGCAGAGACTTTCCAGGCCCGGCTCGAGTCTGTAATCACAAAATCGCTGCTTTCACTAATCTCAGAACCTGGCAGACGCTTGAACTTGTAGAGGAGAATTTCATCTTCGCGCTGAACTTCTGGCTCAGACGCAGAGTACAAGTCACCATTTACGGGGAAAATGCTAGGTATTTCATCGCTACAATTCCCACTGAGCTGCAAAGTAATATGCTCACTACCTCGCGCTGAAATGGATACTGGTTGCCACGGGCTCTCACTTTCCCCCCCTGGAAGCCTGTTGGCAAAGTAATTCCTTAACGCCAGATCTGTAGCTGGCCAAGCCGCCTGCTCTGCAACCGGCCGTACAAGGCTCATAGTGGCAAAGCCCGGTATGCAATCCACTTTACAAACCAACCACTCCAGGTCCGCATGCAGGATGACCTCTTGCGTGCGCTTATCTGGGAGGAGCTGGAACAGGTAGGCAACATTCCCGGAGTACCCCAGGTTAGTAAGATGCTCTACCCGGAGACGCGTTGGGAATGGCCATTCGATCGGCCCTAATAAAGCGCCCTGAGCCTCCATATCAAACCGTGGAGCCGCCCCTGAATCTCCAGCATTACGCCAATACACATGCCATCCAGGATCTACCTCAAAGTAGAATCCAACCGTCTCTCTCATTCCTTGGCGAAATGTATCAGGTGCCAGCCAACGCACCTTGACGTGATCACCAGAAGCCGTCTCCTGTGCTACAGGGAGACCCGCAACCAACAGTAACGTAAAACAGCAGATGTTGATCAGCGTGGTCTTTATTTTCAATGTGATTCTCCTTCTCGCCTAATCAACTGGTACTCCCCCTTTGGGTCAGATACAAGTTACAACATTGGCCTCCCCCATCACAAAACGAAGTCTCACTATACTCCGATCATACCTAACCTAAAGAAGCGCCCAGAATGCCTGCCTTGCAGATAAGTGACGGCCGTATCCTTACTTATGATGACTATGGTGATCCAAATGGCTGGCCTGTGCTTTTCAATCATGGCTTCTCAGATTCGCGACTAATTCGCAATCCTGATAGGGACCTTACCGCATCTCTTGGCGTAAGAATCATCTCTGTAGATCAACCTGGTGTGGGGGGATCATCTCCCCATAGAGGCCGGCGAATGGTTGATTGGGGGGCAGATATCGAAGAACTGGTTAATCGTCTAAATATCGAGACATTTTCGGTAGTCGGCCATTCAGGTGGTGCCCCTCATGCACTTTCTATCGCTAACAAACTTCCCCACAGAGTCTCAAAAATTGCCCTTGCAGCCCCAGTTGCGCCACTGGACTACCCAGGAATGACTGACCTGCTAAAAAACCCGGATATCAGACTTATCGCAAAGATCCATCGTTGGCAATTTCTTACTCGCTGTCTGTGCCGATTAAGTGCATACCAAGCCAATAGCAATATACAAGATTATATTCAGCTCTTTGCAAAGAAAGACGCCTCTGATGCCGCACTGTTTATTCGAGACCCGGCACTTAAGAAAATGTTTGAAGAATCATTTTCTGCTGGAGCAACGCAGCATGGGGAGGGTTTTTTTGAAATGATAATGGCGCTTTGGGATTGGGGGTTTGATCCTCGTGAAATCACCACTTCCACCAAAATATTTTATGGTGATGCCGACGATATAATTGATATTAAAATGCCAGAATATCTCTCAAGTATAATGCCAAATAGCTCAACTCAAAGCTGGCACCAGCTGGGACACTATGCATTTGTTAACAAGTACTGCTGGGTTGAATTGCTCAAGTCAGCTCGCAAGTAAGCCTTGCGAACTTTACGAGCAACGCTTTTATCTAGCCATCAACAGGCAAAGCCTCTACTGCACTTACCGGGACCAGGCTTGAAATAAAATCCTCAGTGGCCACATCCCAGGAATAGGTCCTGGCATGAGTAACACAGTCCGATCGGTCCAATAATAGTGCCTTTTCTATGGCCACTTGCAGATTGCTATCCAACGCTCCAACGGGGGCATCACCAATGATATCTTTCGGACCCGTCACAGGGTAGGCGGCAACGGGCAAACCACAGGCTAAAGACTCAAGATTAACCAGACCAAAAGTATCAGTTACCGAAGGAAATACAAAAACATCTGCAGCGCTGTAGCATTCAGTTAAGTCCTTACCCTCTTTAATTCCCAGATATACCGCCTGTGGAAACTTCCTCTTTAATTCATTGAGTTGAGGACCATCCCCCACGATAATTTTTGTTCCCGGTAACTCAAGAGATAAAAACTTATCCAGTGATTTTTCCACTGCAACACGCCCTACATTGAGCATGATAGGCCGAGTTAGGCCCTCAAAAAGTTTTGTCTCAACTGGATAGAATTTTTCTAACTCTACGCCTCTTCGCCAGCGGGTGACACGGGCAATTCCCAAGGCTCGAGCTTCCGCTGCCATACCATCTGTAGTCACCATTGTTTGTGCTGCGGAATTATGAAAGCGACGCAGGAGACCGTGTAACCACTTCAGTGGAACTTTATAGCGAATCGATACATATTCAGAGAGACGGGACAGCCAAGATGTCGTAAAACGCAAATTATTCCGTTTGCAGTAGCCACGAACAGCCCACCCCACTGGACCTTCACTCATGATGTGAATGGCGTCCGGTGAAAAATCCTCAATAATTCGGGCAGCTTTCCCACCGGGAAATACTGCAATTTTCACTTCTTTATAGCCTGGCCAGGGGAAATTAGTAAAATCAGTAGCAGAAACAATTTTTACTTGGTGCCCTCGTGTTGTGAGTTCTTTCTCAGTTTTTTCCAGCACTCTGGAAACACCATTTAGTTGCTCCGGATAAGTATCCGTAGCAATCAAAATCTTCATATTTTGCACTCTTCAGCTATAGACATAAAACCTCACCTTCCACAAGCAACCTTGATTTCATATAAAATCAGGGCCATTGAAGTATAAAAAAATCACCACTTCGACACACAAGGGGTTTTAGTTTGGTCACATCGATGTGAATATTTTTTGGCAATACCCTCAACTTCAGTGAGAAGATTATCATTCAGGGTTATAGGCTTGAGCCCCATATCGATAAGCTGATCATTATTTACCAACAAATCATCTTCTGCTGACTCTTTCCTGGGGTTGTCCAAGTAGGCAATTCCCACCCCTGTCTTGTTGGAGATTAAATTTGCTAGATCCCTGATACGATGCGTCTCTGTCATTTGATTCAGAATTTTGACTCTATCGCCTATCTCTGGAGGATTTTCAATAGCTAACTGAATACATTGACAGGTATCCTGAATATGAATAAATGCCCGCTTCTGGCCACCAGTGCCATGAACGGTAAGTGGGTAATTAATCGCCGCTTGCATCAGGAATCGATTGAGGACTGTTCCATAATCACCATCATAATCAAATCGATTAATCAGAGATTTATCCCTCTGTGTTTGTCGGGTCTGGGTACCCCAAACGATCCCTTGGTGTAAATCAGTGACACGTACCTGATCGTTCTTGTTATAGAAGGCAAATAACAATTGATCCTGAGCCTTGGTCATATGATAGATAGAACCTGGATTACTAGGGTAAAGAATCTCCTGTTCACTCAAATACCCTTCAGTCTCTACCTGGATTTTTAAATATCCTTCGGGAATAGTGAGACCAGCTGTTCCATACCCGTATACACCCATAGTACCCAAGTGAATCAAATGTATATCCAATCCGCTTTCCACTATAGCCGCCATGACATCATTGGTAGCATTCAAGTTATTATCAAGTGTATAACGTCTATGCAGGACAGATTTCATCGAATAGGGTGCGGCACGTTGTTCAGCAAAATGTACAATCGCGTCTGGTTTTTCCTCTTTTAAGAGAGTGAGCAATCTCTCAAAATCCTGTCCGAGGTTAATATAAACATGCCTGATGGACATACCGGAAACTTCACGCCACACACGAAGCCGCTCAGAAAGGTGCCTGATCGGTGTCAATGAATCAACTTCAAGCTCAATATCAATTTTTCGCCGTGATAAGTTATCAACAATAATAACTTCATAACCCATCTCTGAAAGGTGGAGAGATGTAGGCCAACCACAAAATCCATCACCTCCCAAAATCAATATTTTCCTCACCCTACCCCCTAAAAACTCTTAGGAATTTATACAATTCGAATACACTAATATTTTTGTCAGCTTCGAATTAACCTACCTCATTCAAAAGTACCAACCGCCGTTAAACGAGGCCATACAGACAAATTTATTCGTTTTTTTGTGACATTGTCGTGACAATCTATATCACCATCCATATTCCTTGTACGCCACAATGAGAAAAAATGAACCACTTGTTTAAAATATCTCTCAGCAGCTTTGTAGTTGATAGTAAGTTGGGGGCTTCCTCGCCTACAGGCGCAATGATAGAACTATCTCATTGTTTCTATATTGAAATATATGGCGACAAAGATCTTTATCGCGCCATTCAAATGAATAATGCGCCAATTTTACTTTAAGCCTAAATAGATAGAGTACTCGAACGGAAACACCATTGTTTTAGAGCGATCACTCTACCCCTCTGTTAGAAGGGGAAAATACGCCAATAATGTTTTCAATAAAGCTAGACTTTTTTGACAATTATACGGTTCACATTAGTTGCACACACCCCAAAGCACCTTTCTGTAAGTAAGACAGCGATCAAATATCCTTCATCTCTGTATCTACGCTCACAAGCGCATGCTGAAATTTGATCTGGTATAACGAACTGGCACTCACCGAAGATAAGAAGTGTTTCCATAAACCCTATCTACAAAGGTGATATTAAATTCCACAAACAGATAAATTATTAGACTCCAAACCATGTGTCACCTGAAGACAATACGAATTCACAATTGGGGAATTCACTCTCAATCGAAAATAATTATAAGTTTTTCAAAATACCCATTGCCTTCAGTAACGTTAATAACCAGCACTTTTTCCTAAATCTAATGTCACAACCACCAGGAATAGGGACTTTCCGTGAAGTAGGAAAGCCTGTCACCGAAAGGCAAATATGCAAACACCTACCCTTTCAAAGGAACTTATTTATCACAAACGGCAACTAAAAAAGCCGAAAAACAAAAACATAGCCGCGTACTAGCGCGGTAGGTTATGGGCAAAATCGACACAATCGGGATCGCATTTTAGATCTTTAGGTCAGTTAATCTGAGCTTTAAAATCTGCTATCGCAATACTGTATCTCCCGTGGTCTTGACGCCTGCCATAAGTGGCAGAACAGGCACAGTTCTACCTATAAGAAGCTTGCAAGGATGCTGTTAAACCTTCACTGGATGCACTTTGCGAGATAAAAATGTTATTACCAAAATCTCTATCAATTTTTCCTTGTAGCACAACTGATAATCAGTTTTTTGGGGAATCGTGCTTAAAAGAAAAGTGGTCGAGTGTCTCCGCATCGAGTGCATTTTCGTAGAAGAACTCACCTTACGTCCGCTCAATATCAGTACCCGGAGATATAGCTGATGATACTTAAAAAACACCTGTTGCCTGTCGCTATGGCAATATCGGCTTTAACATTTAATGCCACTCCAGCGCTTGCCGACTTTGGTTCCAAGCACGATAAAAACCGAGTTCCCAAGCACGCAAGAAAAAACCAAAGACAGCAAAGGACCACTCCTTTCGATTTTAGTGAGGTCTTCGATACCGTACAGATATTGCATGCTGGGGCAATTGAAATTCACCTGGGTGGACATTTAGAGCAATCTGATCTCGAATCCATGGATACCTTGGAAGCCTATGTTCACGCTTTTGAGGAGGGCGATGAATTATTCGAGATGAATTACAACGCTCTCGACGGGGTCGGCGTAAATGTAGGCAACGGCAAAAGATTCACCAGCTTCCCTCGACCCGACTTGAAAGGGCCAAATGCATGGGCAAATGTCTTGCCCCACCGTACGACAGGCCCCAACGGTGACTCCTGTATCAGTTGTCACAACGTACCCGTGGCCGATGGCGGTGGTGGTGTTAACGATAATGTGATTCGCATGGATCCTGAGCGCAAGCAAAGAGGATTTATCGAACGTCAGTCGCCCCACTTGTTCGGTATGGGGGCTGTACAGTTGGTAGCAGAAGAAATGACTACCCAACTGCACACTCTGCGGGATGAGGCTATCAGTGAGAGCTGCTCATCCGGCACAGATACGACTGTCGCACTAACCGCAAAAGGCGTTAGCTTTGGTGAGATCTCCGTCTCCTGTGATGAGGTCAACTACGATAACGTTGAAGGTCTCGATACTGACCTGGTAGTCAGACCCTTTGAGTGGAAAGGCCTAACCGGATTTGTACGCGCATTCGTTCGTGGCGCGGCACACCAGGAATTGGGTATGCAGGCCACTGAACTGGTCGGTGATGCGGACAGTGACTTTGATTCGATCACTAACGAACTCAGTGTTGGTGACATCACCGCGTTAACTATCTACAACGCAGCGCAACCCCGTCCGGTAACAAAAATCGAGCTTAACAGCGTAATCGACTCCCTAACGGAAGAGGAGCAGGAGACATACGGCCTACCCTTAAGCAATGAGGAAATTGCCAGTATCGAAAATGGCGAAGAGCTATTTAGCTCCATTGGCTGTGCCTCTTGCCACTCCCCCGAGATGGAAGTTGCATCGCCGGTATTCTATGAGCCCTCTCAGCACGCTAGCTACCGCGATGAAACTTATCCCGCGGGCGATATAGCCGGCCTACCCAGCCAATCCCTGCAATTTAACTTGCTCACAGAGATCATGGATAACCCGCAGGAGCTTCCTTCTGGACAAACGCTGGGGCAATTTGAGGAATCGGAAAATGGCGGGGCTATAGTCCGCCTATATGGTGACCTTAAGCGTCACGATATGGGAACAGCCATGGCCGAGGAAATTGATGAAGGCAATGTGGGAGCATCAGTATTCCTTACAGAAAACCTCTGGGGCGTTGGCTCAACACCACCTTACTTACACGATGGACGCGCTACCACTATGACTGAGGCGATTGTCTATCACGGTGGTGAAGCTGAATCCAGCAAGGAACAGTTTGATGGGCTGAGTGACACTGAAAAGGCAGACCTGGTCAACTTCCTGGATAACCTGGTGCTCTATCTCGCGGAAGAATAAACGCAAGGTTAACTCCATAAACCTGAAGCGGGGCGGCCACAGGCTCGCCCCGCCTCTCTTTATCCCCTCCCTAATCGGGAATATTTCGCTTGTGCCATTCAGCCAGGGACTCTTCAGGGTAGCTTCCAAACATTTCGTCCCCCTCCCGTATATCTGGCTGCACCCAACTCGGAGCATAATCCAGCATCATGTGGCTACGCACTGGCGGTACCGGCAACTCAGAATCAATCGCAGAAACGAAGGGGTGTACCAGTTCTGGCCAGCGCGGGTCCCAAAGCCATAACGCACTGCCACACTTTGAACAAAAATGCCGCCGTGCCGGACTCTTCCCGCTACTTTCCCGACTTCGAATTCCAATTTCAGCCTGATAGACACTCAAAAACTCCTCGCCCTCCACTTTCAGGGTTTGGAAATCTGCCCCCAGGTTAATAGCAAAGCCCCCTCCTCCAGCAGTTTTTCTGCATATTGAGCAGTAACAACGGTTGAAGGGATAAGGTTGCCCGGAGTTCAAACTGAACTTAACCGATTGGCAGTGGCAAGATCCTTTGAGTTTCACAGTACTCCCCCAGACTTTTACCTTTCGTTCCGCAGGTGGTCAGAATGACGGTTTTACAAACCGCACAGATTCCTGTGCCATTTTTGTCGATGGCTGAAATTGCTACACAAATCATAAGTGTATCCGGGCTAAACTGATTCACCATCCACAATGAGACTCAGGGCGTCACACCAATGAATGAACCTATCAGGCATGATAAGTGGCAGGCTCAAGAGTACGTAAACGCCTCTGACATGCAGTGGCGCCACGCGATGGAAGCCATACATCGCTGCGATTATCGCCAGGCAGCCACTATTCTTGATGTGGGTTGTGGCGATGGCAAGGTGACCCGCTATTTAGCTGAGCGTATGACGAATGGCAGGATTATCGGTATTGATCTAACCGAGGATATGATTTGTTATGCCAATAAAAATTACGCCAATATACCCAACCTATCCTTCGAGCAAATGAGCGCAGACGAAATCCAGTTCGACTACAAATTCGACATTATTTTTTCTTTTAGTTGTTTACACTGGGTAGCGGACCAAGCTCAAGTCTGGAATAGTTTTTACAAATATTTAAAAGATAACGGTAAAGTAGTTTGTGGTTTTCAGGTTGATCATGAAAATTTCTGGGAGACTGTATACGAGGAACAAGAAACAGCTACATGGAAACCCTATTTTGAAAGTTTTCACGATCCTTATAATCACTATACGCTAGAGGAAATGCGGAACTATGCCGAAGAAGCAGGCTTCTACTTACCAAGATTCGATGAAATCTATCATGTGGAAAATTTTCAAACCTGGGAAAAGCTCACCACCTTCTTTCTATCATGGGTTCCCCAGTTCCGCCATCTAGGCCACCCAGAAAGAGAGCAGTTTGCCGACCAGGTAATGAACAAATACTATAAGAAAATCCACCCGAAAATGCGAAAGGATGCTGGGGTTAGAATCAAACGATTTATTATTGAAGCAGAGAAATAGACTCTATTCAGGCTTTCCTCGCAGCACTAACACTCTCACCTGCTGCCACAGAGGATTCTGATATGCTTTTATAAATAATAGTTGCACCAATTATTAACATAATTAACTCAATCAAGTAGTGAGTACCACTTAAAGTTAAATACACAATAGATTCTTCAGCGAATACTGGATAGATTGATACACCTAGATAAGCCAGCACCAGACTAACACACAACCAACGCTTTAGCCGCCCCGTTATCATCCGAGTCAATATAAAGAAAGCATAGGCAAAAGCAATAGATACCAATGTAAAATACGGATAGATAATATCTACCAAACTAGGCGCAAGCCCCCAGAAAATTCATCATAATTTAGTGCAATCAGGAAAGGTTTAAAAACTCAATATATTGCTTAGTAATGGCCAGGCAAGCAATCCAAAAATAAATACCCTTAGCGATTCCCTGATCACAAAACACCATTCTTCTGCAACTCTTAATCCAGAAGCAATGATCATCTTAACAAATAACTTTGCATCGAAATTGGCTACTGCCTAGAAAGTAATGAAAACCTAGAATCTAGGCATCTCATCCAAATTAACCTGTAAGCATGAAGCAATCAAATTTCTCTTGCAGAAGTTATAACCAGTCAAAGCGCTGAACAACCCTTCTTTGCCTAATAAACGCAAAGTAGTCTCTTCTAAGGGCAGCCCTTGTTGTTTCAACTTCTGCGCCTCTCCAGATAGATTAAGCAGATACTCATATTTTTTATTCAACTGCTGCCAACCATCCTCTACCACACCTCTATGAGGGCAAAGGATAACGTCAAATGAATGATCCAGGACTCCCTTTATACTTTTCATTAATGTAGGGACATCTTCATCAATACGCAGGAACTTTAAGTAGTTGGCAATAAATAAATCAGCACTAAACAGCCAGCCACGCTCAGGTAACAAATAGCAGGTCATATCCTTTGCATGCCCAGGACTAAATACTGGTAATACTTCTTCTTCACCAATGTAGACCTCCGCTGGGAGAGGTGCCACCTCCGCTTTTCCCGCAGTTCCCCAGAAAAACTTCTGCATCGGGGGAATTCGGAAGCCTTTTTTTAATATACCAATAGTCAGATCCGGGGCCACCGCCTGCACACCGGTAAGTTTCTGGATAGCGCCGGCATTGCCACTATGGTCTTCGTGGTGATGAGTCAGCAATAACTGCTTTAGCGGTGCGCTTTGTATAAACGGCTTAACATACTTCCACTGATTGCTGGGACCCGTATCAATTACGGTTCCATTGAGGCGATAAACAACAAAGGTTGTATTAACACCCATATTGACTCGGCCGACGCGAATAGCATCTAAGCCTTGATAATTAAAGGTTTCACGTACTGGCATAGCTGTGCCCTTGGATAGCTAGGCGTTATTTTTAGGCGAATGCCGTATCTTGGGGAATTGTATTTCCCATGAAAATGAATGACATATCCTTTCCGAACCCTAGACAGTTACGGAGGAGACACATCCTGACTTGCTGTAGAATACTGAAACTCGCTGGTCGAGGGTTATTCCAGTGCCACCACTTCTATTCCGGCATCGGTATAGCGCCAACGCAAATTGAATTCACACAATTGCATGCCATAAATGCGCTGAGGATCGGTCTTTTGGTATGCCGGTCTTGGATCCTGGGATAACACCTGTTCAATTAAACGGGGGAGATCTGTACCCCAGTCATCGCGGTAGGCTTTGGCTTTATTCAGAACTGGCTCGGGGATAGTAACGGGAATTTGCACTGGAGCTGCGTCAGCAAATTCACTTTGCGCATGCGTTAACGCATCCGCATAGGGAACATAGGGTTTAATATCCAATACTGGCGTACCATCGACCAAATCTGCCCCGGCAACTATCAACTCCACTTTAGGAGAGGTGCGCACCTCCAGAAGACGAACTACTGACAGCCCGATATTATTGGGACGAAAGGGCGAGCGAGTGGCGAGTACACCCAGTTTCTTATTGCCGCCCAAACGGGGCGGGCGCACTTTAGCTGACCATTGCCCAGCGGCTTGGTGAAATTGGAACACTACCCAGATATGGCTATTTTGCTCCAGACCGGCAACTGCATCTGGCGTATCCAGGGGAGGTAACAACGCAATACTGGCGCGACTGGCATCCGCCAATAGTGGCTGGCGGGGTACTCCAAACTTTTCTCCAAAGCAGGAATGCACCCGCGCAATAGGCTCTACAACCATTTAAAATCCAAACACTTTAACAAACTACTTATCAATACCGCCGACACACAGATATTTTATTTCCAGGTAATCCTCAATACCGTATTTTGAGCCCTCGCGCCCCTGCCCGGATTCTTTTACACCGCCAAAGGGTGCCATTTCGTTGGAAATAATACCCTCATTGATACCGACCATACCGTATTCAAGTCCCTCTGCAACACGCCAAATACGACCGATATCCCTGGAGTAAAAATAAGAAGCCAGACCAAATTCCGTATCGTTGGCCATTTTAATGACTTCCTCTTCAGAGGAGAATTTATATAGCGGAGCTACCGGACCGAAGATCTCTTCTTTGAACAAGTGCATTTGATCGGTGGCCCCACCCAATACTACGGGAGAATAAAAGCATTCCCCCATAGTACTGGGACCACCAGCAACTAGGGTTTGCGCGCCTTTTTGCAGCGCATCTTCCACCAGAGATTCCGTTTTCTTCACTGCTTTGATGGTAATCATAGGGCCCATGTCGACACCGCTATCAAAACCACTGCCCATGGAAAGCTGGTTTACCGCAGCGGAAAATTTCTGTGCAAATTCATCGTAAACACCTTCCTGCACGAAAATGCGATTGGCGCATACACAGGTTTGACCGGCATTGCGATATTTACAAACAATTGCGCCCTTTACAGCTTCGCCAATGTCAGCATCATCAAAAACAATAAATGGGGCATTACCGCCCAATTCCATAGAGGTTTTTTTCATGGTTGCTGCACACTGGGCTTGCAGCAATTTTCCGACAGCAGTAGAACCGGTAAAAGTAAATTTCCGCACTAAGGGATTGGCCGTCATTTCTGCGCCAATCTCCGGTGCCTTATCCCCTGCGACAATATTAAAAACACCTGGGGGAATTCCCGCTTCCTCAGCGAGAACTGCGAGAGCCAGTGCGGATAGAGGTGTTTCGGAGGCGGGTTTGGCAATAAATGGACAGCCTGCGGCAATAGCGGGAGCCATTTTGCGTGCGATCATAGCGCTGGGGAAATTCCATGGCGTTACAGAACAGGTCACACCAATTGACTGCTTGATAACCAAGAGCCGTTTATCACTGGAAGGCGGGCTAATAACATCCCCGTAGACGCGCTTGGCTTCTTCCGAAAACCATTCGACATAATTAGCACCATACACAATTTCGGTACGGGACTCTGTCAGTGGCTTGCCTTGCTCTGCGGTCAAAATAATGGCTAGATCATCGGCGTTAGCAATTATCAGCTCATACCAGCGCCTGAGTATTTTCGCTCTTTCTTTTACCGGAGTATCGCGCCAGGTAGGCCAGGCTTTATCAGCAGCTTCTATAGCACGGCGAGTCTCATCGGCCCCCAAGTTGGCGATACTGGCAACCGCCTTGCCAGTTGCCGGGTCCAACACATCGAAGGTATCGCCAGAATCAGCGTCAATCCACTGGCCATTGATATAGGACTGGTTGCGCAGCAATGCAGGATTCTTCAGCTTCAACATCGTATTCTCCTTGTGGTTTCTTCCCTGGCCCCGTCAAAAACGGGATCACTGGTACGATAGAAATCCCACAATGCCATTCCACTGTGGGTTAAAGCTGGAGTGGTGCGAAAACCGGCAGTATCCCTTGCCGGCTTACAGGTAACCTAAGTTACCGCCTCTTATTTTTTCTTCTTTTTAACAAACTTCATCAGGCGGCGTTTCTTGGCCTTCTGGCGGTCACTCAGCTTGTTCTTTTTGTCCGCGTAGGGGTTAGCACTCGTGCGGAACTCAATTTTCACCGGAGTACCGTGCAAATCCAGAGCCTTGCGGAAAGTCTTCTCCAGGTAGCGCACATAATGTGCCGGTACCTGCTCAGTCTGGTTACCGTGGATCACAATAACCGGCGGATTTTGTCCACCGGCGTGAGCGTAGCGCAATTTGATACGATGTCCGTGCACCAAAGGTGGTTGGTGCTCACTTACCGCCCACTCCAGAATACGAGTGAGGTGATTAGTGGACAGTTTGTCTGTAGCGCTCTGGTAAGCACCCTCAATGGACTCATACAGATGCCCAACACCGGTGCCATGCAATGCAGAAATAAAGTGCACATCAGCAAAGTCCACAAAGCGCAGGCGGCGCTCCAACTCGGCTTTCACATAGTCGCGATGATCCGCTTCCAGCCCATCCCACTTGTTCAGGGCAACTACCAGCGCGCGTCCCGCCTGTACTACGCTGCCCATCAGGTGCATATCCTGGTCCACCAGGCCTTCGCGGGCATCGATCACCAGCACCACCACGTTGGCATCTTCCACCGCCTGCAAGGTTTTGACGATAGAGAACTTCTCCACCGATTCCTTGATATTTTTCCGGCGGCGAATGCCCGCAGTATCGATCAGGGTATAAGGCTTTTCGTCCCGTTCATAATTGATATAGACGCTATCGCGGGTTGTGCCGGGCTGATCGTAGACAACAACCCGGTCCTCACCCAAGAGGCGGTTAACCAGGGTGGATTTACCCACATTGGGGCGGCCCACAATGGCAATCTTGATTCCGGTCGCTTCTTCGGCTTCCTCTTCAATCTCCTGCTCGGGCAGGTCCTCGATGACCCGCTGCATCAGGGAGCGAACACCGCGCCCGTGGGTAGCAGTCGTCGGGAAAAGCTCACCAATACCTAACTCATAGAAAGGTGCCAGGGCAATATCCGGGTTTACCCCATCAACTTTGTTGGCCACCAGGAAAGTGGGCTTGGAGCGGGTGCGCAAGCGCTCGGCAATCATCTCGTCGGCTGGGGTCAGGCCGGCGCGGCTGTCCACCAAAAAGAGTACGAAGTCTGCTTCTTCAATGGCCTGCATAGATTGTTCGGCCATAGCCGCATCGATGCCTTCTTCGCCACCGGAAATACCACCGGTATCGACCAGTAACAGCTTGCGCCCGTCGATCTCCGCCTCACCGTACTTGCGATCGCGGGTAAGCCCGGCGTAGTTGGCCACCAAAGCGTCGCGAGACTTGGTCAACCGGTTAAAAAGTGTGGATTTGCCCACATTGGGGCGCCCGACCAGGGCAATTACTGGCAGCATACAAATTCTGGTTTTAGCCGTATAAAAAAATACAAAAGCCCGCGCGAGGCGGGCGATTTCAACTTGCCTGCACAGCAGGCTCCATTTGCGGGCTCTAAGCCCTAAGGCGGACAGCCTGTCCGCCTCTCGTCAGTTGGCTGCGATTATCAGGAATCAGCGAGGCGTAGAGCTGATAACTTGCCGTCATCCGACAGCACAAATATCAGATCGCCATCAACCAGAATGGGGATGCGAATCGCATCACCGTCCACCTGCTCGCGGCCAATAAATTGTCCGGAATTGGGGTCCAGCACATGCAGGTAGCCTTCCAGATCTCCCACAACGACCACGTCCTGGAAGAAAGCCGGTCCGCTCAATTCGCGGCGCAATAGTTCGTTATTACTCCACTCGATCTGGCCGCTGCCCACATTGTAGGCATAGACGCTACCGGAGGCATCACTGAGGTAGACATGGCCACCACCTACTGCCACTTCGTGGTGGGTAGAGGCATCGCGAGCCCAGAGGCCGCGGCCATTATCTTTGGACAGGGCGACAACACGGCCCTGGTAGCTGGCGGCAAACACCAAATCACCGCGCACTACTGGAGCACCGTCGATATCAACTACCCGCTCCAGCTCCGCAGAGCCCTGGGGAATAGCGACTCGCTGTTCCCAGCGCTGAATGCCATCGCGGGCGTCCAGGGCCAGCAGTTTGCCGTTATCCAGGCCGGCAATCACCATACCACCGCTAATAACAGGTGCTGCAGTACCGCGCAGGGTCAGTACTGGTAAATTGGTATTGTGGCTCCACAACTCTTCACCGCTGGTAGCGTCGAGGCCAACCAGCTTGCCATCTACGGTCTGCAGGACAACCACGCCAGCACCGATCGCTGGAGCGGCAACTACTTCGCCGGAGACCTGGTAATTCCATAGCTCAGCGCCGTTTTCGAGATCCAGAGCCACAGCGCGGCCGCGGTAGTCGGAGACTACCGCCATGCCCAGGCCAGTACCCACACCACCGCTCAGATCTACATCCAGATCTGTCTCCCAGAGCTTGCGCCCGGAGCTGCGATCAAAAGCACTGATTTCACCATCGCTGCTGGCAGCTATCAGGCGACCATCGATAAGGCTCGGCTGCAGCATCGCGTAACGCTTTTGGTCAATACCGCCAATATCGGCAGACCACACCTCTTGCAGGGCAACAGTGGAGTTAATATCCACCAGTTCGACGGGGTCGACATCTTCCTTCTCGTCATTAGAGGCACAGGCAGCCAGGGCCACCGCTAGCGCCACCGCTGCAGTGCGACCCGCAGCGCGATTCAGAAATCCCATTACTCGTCTCCCTCAGATACAGGCTCGGTTTGGTTCTGAGCGTCACTGCTCTCGGTTACCGCCAGGCTTTCAGCCTTCAGGCGCAGAAGTTGGGTGTTGCCCGCTTGCTCTGGCAGAAGCTCTGTCAGTGCTTGCTCGTACGCGGCACGCGCACCGGCGATGTCACCCTTTTGCTTCAGGATATCACCACGAGTCTCAGAATAAAGGGCCGCGAATGCCGGGGGTATAGTGCCCTCGAGCAATTTCAGGCCTTCATCGGACTCACCACGGGCCGCCAAAACAGCGGCCAGGCGGCGTTTAGCGAGCAACTCCAGGCTTGCTTCACTGGTGTTGTCGAGTACCCACTGCAGCTGCTGCTCGGCAGCTTCCAGGTCATTGCTCTCCGCTGAAATAGCCGCGAGACGCAGTGCAGCCTGGCTGGCGTAGATACGTTTGGCAAAATCGTCTTTCAGCTGCTCGGCCACATTCTTGGCAGTGGTAAGCTGCTTGTTGTCCGGTTGATTGTTGTTGGCGGAGACCGCTTCAACGAAAGTCTGGTACAGGTCAGAGGCCGCTTCAGCCTTAGTGCGCTGATCTCCCTGCCACCACTGATAACCGAAGTAACCGGCCAGGGCCAGCACAACGCCAGTCACAATTCCCTTGCCATTTTCCGCCCACCAGCGCTTCAGCGTTTCTATTTGTTCTTGTTCGGTAAGATGCTCAGCCATTGGGTAATTTGCCTTTCCTGTAGATTACTAACTTTCCCGGCGGGGGCCTCCGCCTCCCTCAGTGTTTCTTTCAGCCTTGCAGCAGTGCTGCCAGCTCTTTCGGTGCCAGCGTTTGCTGCGGTTGGTCAGCGCGAAGGTACTTCACAGTTATCTGACCACTTGCAGCCTCATCTTCGCCGATAATCAGCGCATAATCGGCGCCGCTCTTATCAGCTTTCTTCATCTGGCTTTTAAAGCTTCCTCCACCACAGTGCAACTGCAGTCGCAACCAGGGCAGCTCGTCGCGCAATTGCTCGGCGGCTGTCATGGCAGCTGATTGTACATCACCAACGGCAACCAGGTAGGCATCTACCTGCTGCGAAAGGGACTCAGGCAACACTTCTAGGGTTTCTAGCATCAATACAAGACGCTCAACACCCAGGCCAAAACCCACTCCCGGAGTGGCTTTGCCACCCATCTGTTCTACCAGGCCGTCATAGCGGCCACCGGCACATACAGTGCCCTGGGCACCGAGGCTGTCGGTCACCCACTCAAATACAGTTTTTCCGTAGTAGTCGAGACCGCGCACCAACTTGGGATTGATCTCATACTTAACGCCTGCCCCGTCCAAAAGTGCCTTTAACTGACTAAAGTGGGCGGCGGATTCCTCATCGAGGAAGTCCAGTAGACAGGGCGCATCCGCCAGCAGTTCCTGAGTTTGCGCATTTTTACTGTCGAGAATTCGCAGCGGATTGCGCTCCAGACGGCGCTGGCTGTCCTCATCCAGCTGGTCACGACGCTCACTTAAATAAGTGACCAGCGCATCCCGATAAGCAGCGCGGCTCTCGGCGTTACCCAGGGAATTGAGCTGCAGGGTCACATGTTCGCTGATACCCAGCTGACGCCACAGTCGCGCAGTCATGATCAGGATTTCTGCATCGATATCCGGCCCTTGAATGCCAAACACCTCGACACCAAACTGGTGGAACTGACGCAGGCGCCCCTTCTGTGGGCGCTCATAGCGGAACATAGGGCCGAAATACCACAGGCGCTGTGGCTGGTTCAGCAGGTTGCTCTGGATTGCTGCACGCACAGTGCCCGCTGTGCCCTCAGGGCGCAGGGTAACGCTGTCACCGCTCTTGTCATCAAAGGTGTACATTTCCTTCTCGACAATATCGGTAGCCTCGCCCACCGCACGGCAAAATAACTGGGTCGACTCCAGGTAGGGAGTGCGAATTTCGGTGTAGCCGTAGCGACTAGTAAGTTCACTCAGTGTGGCTTCCACGTACTGCCATACCGGGGACTGTTCCGGTAGCAGATCGTTCATGCCGCGAATTGCGCGAAGCTGTTTCAACGCTGTTCCTTAATTTTTCACTCAATTAATTGGGTCTTGCGCAGGGAGCTGTTGCCCTCTACGCCTTGGCGATGATATCCGCTTCGCGCTCGGCCTTGGCGGCCGCCTTCTCGCGAATCAAGCGTTCTAAATCATCCACCAGATTTTCATTCTTAAACTTGCGGTCCGGCTGCCCATCCACATAGATGGCATGGCTTGGGGTACCACCAGTCAGGCCTACATCGGCTTCTTTCGCTTCGCCGGGGCCGTTGACGATACAGCCAATTACTGCCACATCCAGCGGTGTGGTCACATCTTCCAGGCGCGTCTCCAGCTCATTCATGGTTTTCACCACATCGAAGTTCTGGCGCGAGCAGCTGGGGCAGGCAATAAAGTTAATACCTTTATTGCGAAGACGCAGGCTTTTGAGCAGATCCCAGCCCACTTTGACCTCTTCTACCGGGTCTGCAGCCAGGGAAACCCGCAGGGTGTCACCGATACCGTCGAGCAGGAGGGCACCGAGACCAATCGCCGACTTCACTGTGCCGGCACGCAAGCCGCCAGCTTCGGTAATACCCAAGTGCAGCGGTTGCTCAATCTGCTGGGCCAGCTTGCGATAGGCAGCCGTGGCCATAAAGATATCGGATGCTTTTACACTGACTTTGAAGTCCTGGAAGTCCAGGCTGTCGAGGATCGATACATGGCGCAGCGCCGACTCTACCAGAGCATCCGGCGTGGGCTCGCCATACTTTTTCTGCAGGTCTTTTTCCAGGGAGCCCGCATTGACACCAATACGAATCGGGATATTCAGATCGCGAGCTTTATCCACTACGGCCCGAATACGCTTCTCTCGGCCAATATTGCCGGGGTTAATACGCAGGCAATCCACCCCCAGGTCTGCAACCCGCAGGGCGATACGGTAATCGAAGTGAATGTCTGCGACCAACGGGACATTCACCTGTTTTTTAATTTCTCCAAACGCCTCTGCGGCATCCATGCTGGGCACAGAAACCCGTACTATATCGGCTCCAGCCTGTTCCAGGCGCTGGATCTGGCCAACAGTAGCTGCTACATCGCAGGTTTCGGTGTTGGTCATACTTTGCACCGAGATCGGGGCATCCCCTCCGACCGGTACATCACCCACCATGATCTGGCGCGACTTGCGGCGGACAATGGGAGATTCAAATTGCATAGGCTGACCTGGTGGTATTACTGATAAAAATCGAGGGGAGATTATAGAGAGATTGGGCGCAAACCTACAGGGTTCGCGCCCAAACGGGGAAGATCATCTTAATCGCCGACAATCAAGCGGCGGGTGCGGCGGTCGCCAATAGGCTGGCTGTCGATAGTTTCATCGCGGTAAACCACATGGGTTGCACGGGCATTTCCCAACATCAGCTCAAATGGAGCATCTCCATCTAAAGATTTGGCACTGCCAGCGGCTTGGACCCCGGCCAGTAAAATCACACCTTGTGCGTCTTTCACCTCAACCCAGGCATCTTCATCAAAGCGAAGCCGCAAAGCGCCTTTCAGGGCCTGGTCCAGCTGGGCTACTTGGGAGGGAACAGGCTCAACCACTTTTTCCACAGAAGCAGCGGGTTTATTCTCCACCGTTTCAGCACTGCCAACCTCAAGCTGAACATCAGCAACTCCATTTGATGCTGGTGCAAATGGCTCTGAGCTCAACTCTTCAACTGCGACTTCCTGCCGCTCTACTTCAGCAACCGGATCAGCTACAACTTCACTGGCAACGGGGACTTCGGCAACCAGGTCCGCAGTATCCTCACCCATGGGCATACCGGGAATATTGACTGGAGTACCGTACTTCCACCAGAAGACACCACCTGCGAGCAACAGGGGAATCAGGGCCAGGGCACCATGTCCGCGCTTGCGCTCAGGGCGAAATGCCTCGGCTTTAGTGGTTCGCCGGGATTCACTGCGCTGTGCTGGCTGCGGCCGATCCCTATCATAGGCTTCCAAAGCCGGCTCAGCAGGAATATTCAACTCGCGACAAATATTACGGATATAGCCTCGCGTGTAGACAGCTTCTGGCTGCTTTTCGTAATTATCGCTTTCAATCCACTCAACTGTGTTATCAATAATACACAGGCGCTGCGATAACTCCTCTCGGGACAGCCCGGCCGCTTCCCGAGCCGCCAGCAAAAGATTGCCAGCGGAACCCTTAGAAGTTTGCGTATTGGATACGACCTCACCACCTTCGCAGTGTTCGGGACTACTATCCGTCATTACCACTCAACTCCTGATATTTCAGTGTCTCCGCAGAGTACGGGTACAAATTCTTCAAAGCAAGGGCGTAACTCCGCTCCTTGTCACGATTGCCAAACACCTTCTCGATACGAATTCCAAGCCACAGTGACTGGGGTGTCTGGCGATTCTTTTCACTAAATTGATCCAGGTACGCCTTGGATTTTGCGTAATCACCGGCGTTAAATTTCAGCTCAGCCATTTCGATCAACGCCAGCGGCAAATCGGAGTTCAGCGCTAACGCCCTGGCATAGGCCCCTTCCGCCTTGTCGGTGAGACCCAGACGCGCAGCCGTACGACCGTAGTTAACCAAGGCAAAAGATCGACGATTATAGGTGAGGTCTGTAGAGGCGAGCTCGAACTGCTTGAGGGCCTCTTTATAGCGCTCTTGTTTATAGAGAAAAACGCCGTAATTAGTGTGAGCCATGGAAAACCCGTCGCTATAGCGCAAGGCTTTCTTGAAGTGAGATTCCGCAATATTCAGCTCACCATCCGCTTGATAAAGCAGTGCCAGACCGTGATGTGCCAGTGGGTTTTTTTTACCCAATTCCAAGGCGCGGTTAAAATGACGGCGGGACTGCTCCCGGTTGTTCGGGTCCCGCAAATAGCGAATCCCCAGCTGAACATGGGTCTCCAATGCCTTATCCAGATCAACTTCCTTGCGCTCGGGTCCCCCAGAGGTTACACACCCCCCCAGCAGGGTACCGAGCAGTACCAGGAGCGACAGGCTCTTAAATTTCGCGGACACTACATCACCTGTATCTTTATTTTTCACTTATCGGCCCAGCGAGATTGCGCGGGTGTCACCAATACACCAATGAGTGCTAACGCCAATCCCTGGACAAAGCAAGCCCGCAAAACACAGCAAAACCCAACATCGACCACCGGCATCCACTGGCAGTGGTAAAAGTACATATCGGTATTTTGTGTGAGAAATCTGATTCCGCCTCAGCTGGCACTTTCCAAATCCCTATACTGCCGGAAAGCCTTGCCAGTTGCAGCCCTAAAACCCAATCAATTCCATTTAGTGATGACTTTGTCGAGTATTGTCAATCCGCCAGTACCGGTGTACCGGCGGAATAAGTAAAAAGGGCTTAGAAGAGTTAGAGTTGATTACCTTCCTGGTCAACCGCATCCAGCTGCATGCCATCTGGACCAGTGTCCCGCGGCGGAATCAATGACTGGACTGCATTGGAGTCAGTATTTGCCGCATCTGGATCAGTTAGGGTTTCGAGGAACGCTACCAGTAAATCAACCTCCTCGTCGTCCAAATTCACAGCGCCGTCGCCATTTTCAGCCAACAGTGCTTCAGTCAGTGCCTGGCCATTGGGCGCAACTTTCGCGGCACACTCATCCACCTCTGCAAACTGATCCAAATCGCACATCTCACTGTTGGTGAAATACTGGGAAACAGAGTCGGCTCGACCAGTGTAGTGTTCGACATTTCTTTTCAATGTACCGAACTGACCTGCGTGTCCCCAGGGGCCAGTGAGCGCCACATTAAGCAGCGTTGGCGTGCGGAAGCTGCCGCTTCCATTACCACCCAAGTCAGCACCACTGCCACTCTCATCTTTACCAACACCAATCTGTGGATAACTGACAGCTCTCAACCCTTGATTAGAGAAAAAGGCTCCTGAGTGGCAATTTGTACACCCTGAATTTCGTGTCATAAAGGTAATTGCCCCTCGCTTTTCATCGTTATTGAGGGCCGCAAGGTCTCCATCAACATAATCAAAGAAGGGGTTATCGATAAAAATTTGCACCGCTTCGTAAGAGGCAATTGCCTCTGCAATTCTGCTGAAGTTAATTGCCGAATCGCCAAATGCTGCGGTAAACATTGCACCCCACGAGTCCTGGGTTAATTTTTCAGCGAGAATATCCTCACGATAATCAGTAAAACCATCATCGCTGGTATCGTCGTAACCGAACTGGGTGATATCCCCCATCTCAGCAGCTTCTGTGACCGGGAAGTGGGCTTGGGCCATCATCAGTGCGAGGGTACCAGTACCCACGGCCGCCTCTGTGTTGCGAGTAACATCCCGGGAGTCTGTCCTGAGCCCGCCATTACCATTGATCGCCACTCGGTTATCCCAGAACAAGCCATTATCCCAAAGGGCTACATTGCAGATAGGCTGGGCATTTCGCGGTACCAGCGGAACTTCATTCTGGCCGTCGGAGCGACCGGGACCGACTAATTCAGCATCAACGGGATCAACACCAACTGGCATGGACAGGTCATCACCACCACAACCTATTGCCGGGTGGTGGCAGGAAGAACAAGATGCATCACCATCAGCGCTCAGGTTTTTATTGTGAAACAAGCGCATACCCAGCTCTACCATGGCAGGGTCCTGTTCACTTCTGACCCGGGCAGCAAAGGCGCGCATATCTTCCAACTGCTCGGCCATGCCAACGTCATCCAGCACTGCCTGTAAGCAGCTATCGAGACTGCCATCAGCAATATTGACCGCTGAACGCGCATTTTGACATTCATCAAAATCGGAAATTCGGCTATCAGAACCGTCTGCATCAGAACCATTACTGAGGCCGTCATTAGTATTATTTACCAATGTTCTGGCAGTGACGCTGGCGGTCTCATCTTCGCTGTCGACATCGCCGGTGGTTACTGAGTAGGTATATTCAGTGTCTGATGAGAGACCTTCATCGACATAGTATCCGCTAGTCGTCTCAGCAACTCGTTCGCTGCCACGATAGATAACATAGGTCGCACCGGTGCTTTCCCAGGAAAGACCAATGCTGGTACCGGAAAATGCGTTGCCGATCAGTTCTGCAGGAATAATTCCCTGACCTGAGCCTGTATCGCCATCGCCATCGCCATCGCCATCGCCATCGCCATCGCCATCGCCATCGCCATTATCACCTGAACCAGAATCACCATCACTGCCAGTATCAGAAGTTTCAGTAGGTGTGTCATTGTCACTACTTGAGGAACCACCTCCTCCGCAACCCACCATCACAAGAAATAGAGGTAGGACCAGCAGCTTTACCAGAGCCGTTAGCGATAGTGTGATTTGATTTTTATCAACATTCATAGTTCTTGACCTGCCCGTCAATGACCTTTTCTTATTCCGAGTTCTGGACAGCAAATACAGACCTAAGTGCCAGCGCTGGCATCAAAGGGTAAGGAAACACTTACTATATCTAAGAATAAATTCTGCGTTGCAACCTAATGAAAGATCTAGGGAGCCTCGCAGTGATTGCGGACCGTCCTGAAAATCAGCGGCATTGCGAAAATACCCAGTTACTCCCAGGGCCTACTGTAATGACTTAAAACAGGAATAACTGCTAATAAGGTCGCAGTAAGCTACTACATCCGTTCTCATAGTCAGAAATTTAATAAAAATTAGTAGTTTCAGTGTTTAATTAAGAGAATATGTAAATTCAATCAATGAAATTTGGGCGTTAACATCCAAATCCCAATGAAAATATTTTTGCGCCGTTGAATCAGAGGTGGGAAAAGCAAGAAGAGTTTGTAAGAACAAACTGTATCAGGATTGTTTCAGATAGATTAAAAAAAGCTGCCGGAAATAACCGACAGCTTTTTAGCGGTGACTACCGGCAAATAGCCGGCTAATCCAACTTAGGGGAAACGCAAAGCGCTCTTGACGCAACCATTTCCCAAAGAGTTATGGAATGAAGGCTATAAACTTTCACCATCGCTATCTTTTGCATCTAACTGCTTTCCATCTGGTCCACCATCCCGAGGAGGAATCAGAAACTGAATCTCATTAGAGTTGGTATTCGCGGCCTTGGGGTCAGTAAGAGTCCCCAGAAATACCACTATAAGGTCCATCTCTTCTTCGCTCAGGCGATTTATACCCCCACCCTCATTTCCATCTAAGATCGCCTGAGAGTGTGCCAAACCATTGGGAGCCAATTTACTGGCGCAATTTTCAAGATCCTTGAATTGAGCGAGATCACACATCTCACTATTTTCAAAGTACCTGGAAATGGAGGCTCCATGATCACTGTAGTGTTCAACATTTCTCTTCAGCGTGCCAAACTGCCCGTTGTGCCCCCAGGGACCAGTGATCGCCACATTCAGTAAGGTCGGTGCCCTGAATGCTCCGAACCCTAAGGAACCCTCTCCACCCAGATCTTCCCCACTGCCACTCTCATCGGTTCCTATACCTATCTGCGGATAATTTGCAGCCATCAAGGCTTCAGACGTGAAGAAAGCTCCCTTGTGACAGAACGTGCACCCAGCATCCTTCGACATAAAAGTAATAGCACCACGCTTTTCCTCTACATCGAGCGCTTCCAGGTTACCGCCCACATAGTCAAAGAAGGGGTTATCGATAAATATTTGCACGGCCTCATAAGCTGCGATTGCTTCAGCAATGCGACTGAAATTGATTTCAGAATCCCCAAAAGCAGACGTAAACAGCGGAGCCCAAGCTTCGACATCCAAATTAGCCGCTAATATATCTTCGCGGTATGCAGTGAAATTCTCATCGACAGAATCATCGTATCCAAAGTCCGCGATGTCACCCATTTCTGGCGGGGCCGTTACCGGGAAATGCGCCTGCGCCATAAGTAGGGCTAACGAACCAGATCCCACAGCATCATTCGTATTATCGGTAACATCTCTTGAATCCGTACGGAGAACGCCATTCGGGCTCAGTGAGACCCGGTTATCCCAGAACAGTCCACGAGACCATAGTGACGCATTACAAATAGCCTGTGAATTTCGCGGCACTAAAGGCACTTCGTTAGTTCCATCAGATCGACCTGGCCCGAGCAAAGCGGTATCTACAGCATTCACTCCAACCGGCATCGAGAGGTCATCTCCCCCACAACCAATCGCAGGGTGGTGACAGGATGAACAAGAAGCATCTTGATTAGCACTGAGAGACTTGTTGTGGAACAGACGCATACCCAGCTCCACCTTGGCGGGGTCCTGCTCACTGCGGACCCGTGCGGCAAAAGCCCGAATATCTTCGACAAGAGAAACCATGCGATTGTACTCGAGCATGGCTGCCAAACAATTGTCCAAGTCCTCTTCGAGTAGATCTAGTGCCGTCGCGGTATTTTTACACTCTGCAAACGTTGAGATACGCTCATTTAAAACATCATCTTCTGTACCGTTATTCAGACCAGCATTGGTGTCATTAACTAATGTCTTGACCGTAACCTGCGAAGTTTCTGATTCGTTTGCAGCATCAACCGTACTGATAGAGTAAACATATTCGGTGTTAACTGAGAGGCCCTGTTCGACATAATAGTTATTGCTGGTTTCCGCGACCTTTTCACCGTTTCGATAGATAAAGTAAGTCTCACCATCTCTTTCCCAGTTAAGACCGATACTGGTTCCCGAGTGGGCATAGCCAATTAGCTCAGCGGGTTCACCGGCTTCTTCAGGCTCAGGATCAGGATCGGTGCCCGTTCCTGAGCCAGAACCGGAACCGGAACCGGAACCGGAACCATCATCACCCTGAACGGTATCTGCAGGCGAATTATCCTCACTACCAGATGACCCGGAGCCACAACCAACTAACAGCAAAAACAGCGTGAGGAAAAAGAGTCTAAGTAGGACTCTGGGAAAGACTTTTTGATCGAACTTCTGAGCACTCATAAGAATCCTAGTGGTCCCTTCCATATATTTTTAATAGTTCATAGGTGATAACGCGACACCAATAGATTTGGTTGACCAATTAAGGAAGAAATGTGAACAAAAGTCCGGAGTGAATCCCGAAGGGAACGACCAACTCACCAAAATTTCAGGGGATAGAGTTTTTTTTCCAGCAACAACTGACTAAAAACTTCGCAATCCAGACGATGACTTATACCTAACCCTGATCGCAGGAATTCACTCTCGGATCAACTTCGGCCTGGCTCTGGAAGCAAAGTAAGAGTGAAACTGTCGTGAATTTTAAGGCATAAGGTGGTTGCCTGAATGATGAATGCGAATAAAGGTCGCTAATGAAGAGTTGGCATCTCACCAGTAAGTCAATATTAGTGAGATGCTCAAATAAAATGCAGGAATATTATAGTGCGTTGCCGTCCTGATCCCAGGCATCCAGCTGCATTCCATCGGGTCCGCCGTCACGGGGAGGAATCAGGGATTGGGTTGCATTTGAATTTACATTCTCTGCATCCGGGTCAGTGAGCGCCTCAAGAAATGCCGCTAACAGCTTCACTTCATCGTCGTCTATCGGAAGTGCTGCATCACCATCTATCTCCAGAATTGCCTCGGTCAACTCCAGACCATTGGGCGCAACTTTCGCTGCGCAGTCTTCTAGCTCAGCAAACTGATCCAGGTCGCACATTTCACTATCTGCGAAATACCGGGATACCGAATCCGCTTGCCCGGCATAGTGCTCAATATTTCTTTCTAAGGAGCCAAACTGCCCGGCGTGCCCCCAGGGACCAGTAATGCCTGCATTGAGCAGTGTTGGAACACGAAAGCCACCGAGTACTGCCCCTCCCCAATCAGCGCCATCATCCTCTTTTCCGACACCAATTTGAGGATAGTTAACGACCCTCAAACCCTGGTTAGTAAAGAAGGCGCCCGTATGGCAAGCAGTACAACCAGAGCCTGGCGTAAAATAAGTAATTGCTCCCCGCTTCGCATCGTCATCCAGCGCTGTCAGGTCACCGTCGATATAGTCAAAGAAGGGATTATCAATAAAAATATATACCGCTTCATAGGCAGCAATCGCCTGTGCGACCCTACTGTAGTCAATACTGTTGTCTCCATAAGCGGCAGCAAATAAGGGGCCCCAGGACTCCTCATTGAGCTTTGGTATAAGATATTCCTCACGGTAGTCAGTAAGGTCATCGTCGCTACTTTCGTCGTAGCCAAATTCAGAAATATCCCCCATCTCAGCAGCATCTGTCACCGGAAAATGGGCTTGGGCCATCATAAGTGCCAAAGTATCGGTACCAACCGCCGCTTCAGTATTATTGGTTACATCCCTGGAGTCTGTTTTAAGGCCACCGTCGCTCGTGAAAAGAACGCGGTTGTCCCAGAATAATCCATTATCCCAGAGCGCCACATTACAAATAGGCTGGGCATTGCGTGCAACCAACGGCACTTCGTTTTCACCATCGGAACGCCCTGGGCCAAGCAAATCGGGATCAACGGCATTAACCCCAACAGACATGGAAAGATCATCACCAGCGCAGCCTATTGTCGGGTGGTGGCAAGAAGAGCAGGCGGTATCACCGTTAGCACTAAGACTTTTACTGTGGAATAACCGCATACCCAACTCAACCATCTCCGGGTCTTGCTCACTTCTAACTCGAGCAGCAAAAGCGCGCATATCCTCCAATTGCTCTGCCATTCCCACTTCATCCAGCACAGCCTGCAAGCAACTGTCGAGACTACTATCGTCAACATCTACGGCTGAGCGCTCATTTTGACATTCATCAAAATCAACAATGCGCTTTTCAATGGCCTCTGCTTCAGTACCATTGCTCAGGCCATCATTCGTGTTATTAACCAGTGTTTTTGCAGTAACACTATTAGTATCACTATCAATACTCCCCACACCGACCCAATAACTATATTCAGTATTAACTGAGAGGCCTTCATCCACGTAATGGTTATCTGTAGTTTCTGCGATCAATTCGCCATCGCGATAGATGCTGTAGGTCTCTTCAGAGTCCTCCCAGGAGAGCCCTATGCTGGTGCCGGAGAAGGGATTTGCAATCAGTTCAGCAACCAAGATCCCCTGCTCTGAATCGGATTCATCATCTGACCCAGTATCACCATCCGAACCACCATCCGAACCACCATCAGTATCACCGTCCGAATCGTCACCATCGTCTGAGCCAGAGCTATCCCCAGAGCCGCTATCATTTTCAGTAGTTTCTGTCGGTGAATCATCCTCACCGCTAGAGGAACCACCTCCCCCACAGCCCACCATAAATAGAAATAAAGAAATGAACAGCAGCTTATTCAGCGCTACAAGCAATTGGGTTAATTGGTTTTTTTCCGCGTTCATAATGTTCGAACAGTCCCGTCGATAACTTTTCTTTTCCTAAGCCAGGCAACTCAGAGAACTCCATGCACTTCAACTCTCAACACAGCTGTGCAAGCATTTCTACACTTTGTTTTTCCTGAACCTAAGCACGCTGTAACAGCTCCAGGCCAAATGAAAATGACTGGATAGCACGCTATAGCGTCATAATGTTTTGATGGATGTTGGAGATACGGGTGTAGCTACTGCAAAGATCCAGTGCCAGACGGTCTAGTGAAGACCTCTCTCCAATGGCCAGCTATTTCATTCAAAGTCAAAATGTTGCAAGCAAAATGCAAATTAAAAAAATATGATCGTTTTGACCTAATCTCATGCATATATCCAACGCTCCCTTCCCGGGTAAATTTTCCTCGAGCGTTAAACGTTAGATAAAGCAATTTCGTTGACACGAAAAATAGAATAGAAAGGAACTTTTAGGCTGAACAGAGTTTTTTTGAGAAGGGGAAAATCGAAGCCAATAGGCTGCCAACAATTTGGCAACCTATACAAAAAATTACCAGCGACTAGTTAACAATACGAACGGGGCGCTCTGCATTGCGGTAGCGCTCGGAGCGGCGGGTGCGGTCGTTAACACTGCCCGCCAACTGACCACAGGCCGCATCAATATCATCGCCGCGTGTAGTGCGCACAGTTACTGTATAACCTTTATCGAGCAAAATCTGCTGGAAGCGACGCAGTGCGTTATTACTCACTCGCTGGTAGTCGGACAACTCAAACGGGTTAAAGGGAATCAGGTTAATTTTCACCGGAATCTCTTTAAGCAGCTCTGCCAATTGCTCAGCGTGCTCCGGGCGGTCGTTAACCTCGCGCATCAGCGTGTATTCAATAGTCATTTTACGGTGCGTATCCGGCATGCGATCGATGTAGCGCTTGGCGGAATCCAGTAGCACCGCAATAGGGTATTTTTTATTGATCGGCACCAACTCGTTGCGCAATTCATCGTTGGGCGCATGTAGGGAAATCGCCAGGCTCACATCGGTAACATCAGCGAGGCGGTCCAGTGCGGGCACTACACCGGAGGTCGACAGTGTGACACGGCGCTTGGAAATACCGTAGGCGTTGTCTTCCATCATCAGGTTCATGGAATCGACCACATTGTCGAAATTGAGCAGCGGCTCACCCATGCCCATCATCACCACGTTGGTAACCTTACGCGGTCCTTTCGGGTCCAATTGACCGAAAGATTTACAGGCAATCCAGACCTGCCCGATAATTTCTGCCGCCGTTAAATCGCGGTTAAAGCCCTGCTTGCCAGTTGCACAAAAGCTGCAATCCAGGGAACAGCCCACCTGGGAGGAGACACACAAGGTGCCGCGATCGCCATCGGGGATATAGACAGTCTCGATAGCATTGCCACCGGAGACTTTAATTAACCATTTCCGTGTGCCATCGGCGGAATCCCACTGATTCAATACTTCTGGGGCACGGACTTCGGCCACTTCCGCCAGCTTTTGACGCAGGGCCTTGCTGACATTGGTCATCTCAGCAAAATCATCAACCCCGTTCTGGTGAATCCACTTTAAAACCTGAACAGCGCGGAAGCGCTTCTCGCCCAATGATTCAAAAAAGGCGGCCAGCTTTTCTACCGAAAGGCCGAGCAGGTTGGTTTTCTCTGTGGTCATTCATTTCACCTCGGGGGAAGAATTGCACCGATCCGGACAGACCGGTGCGATTTGTGGCGCGGATTAAGCGCGCGCGCAGATTTCGTCGTCGGCGAAGAAGTAGCTTACTTCGCGAGCAGCGGACTCTGCGGAGTCGGAACCGTGTACAGCGTTGGCGTCGATGCTGTCAGCGAAGTCAGCGCGGATGGTGCCAGCAGCAGCTTCTTTAGGGTTGGTAGCACCCATCAGGTCGCGGTTTGCCAGGATAGCGTTCTCGCCTTCCAGAACCTGTACAACAACTGGACCGGAAGTCATGAAGTCAACCAGGTCTTTGAAGAAAGGACGCTCTTTGTGCTCAGCGTAGAAACCTTCAGCTTTTTCGCGGGACAGTTGAACCATCTTCATGGCAACAATGCTCAGGCCAGCTTTCTCAAAACGGCTCTCGATTTCACCGATTACATTCTTGGCTACTGCGTCCGGCTTGATGATAGAAAGGGTACGCTCCAGGGCCATGGTTATCTCCAAATTGATTTTTTGTAACTTAACTTAGGAGCCTCCAAACAACTCTGTAAGCCCCACAGGGCGGGCCTTCACGGCTCGCAGAGGTGTTGCGGGATTGTTCAGAGGCTCCCTACATAAAGAAAGAGCAACCTACTCAGTTGCTCTTCCCTGATATTCCTTTCATACCCACCGGGGGTACTCAATTTTTGATCACCGCATTTCGCGGCCGGCGGATTATACGGGGTATTGATCGACTTTTGTACTCTCTTGCCAATACTGCCCCCGAAGGCCGGTCACTCCTGCTCTTCGATCCAGGCAGCCTGGATCGCTTCGAGGATTTTCTCTCCGCAGCGATCAGGATCGTCATCAAATCCGGGCAGCGCCATCACCCAGTTGCGCAGGTCGACAAAGTTGACCGTCAGAGGGTCCACATCCTCGTGAGCTTCGCTCAACTCTATGGCAATATCGTGAATATCAGTCCACTTCATGATTCGGCTTCCTCAGCGTGCAGGTCAGTGCTTTTCCGACACCTGGTTGATGGTGTACTTGGGAATCTCGACCACCAGGTCTTCATCCTCCACAATCGCCTGACAGGACAGGCGAGACTCCGGCTCCAGGCCCCAGGCTTTATCCAGCAGGTCCTCTTCAAGCTCGTCCGGCTCTTCCAGGGAATCGAAGCCCTCGCGCACAATGACGTGGCAAGTGGTACAAGCACAGGCTTTTTCACAGGCGTGCTCAATTTCAATATCGTTGGCCAGGGCCGCGTCGATCACGCTGACACCGCTCTCCGCTTCCACCACTTTGCCCTCAGGGCACATTTCCGGATGGGGTAAAAATACTATCTTCGGCATGGGGTACTGAACCTCTGTGGTCTCAATCCGACGGGGAGAAAGTAACGACTCCCCGGCCGCCGGCAGCGCAGAGTCTGCGCCTGATCATGGTTATTTATCAAATTCATCCAAGCTGTGGCCCTGCATAGCGCGCTTAATGGAGGCATCCATACGCTTGGCAGCAAAAGGCTCGGACAACTTATTCAAGGCTTCGATACGTCGACGAATTTCCTCTGCGTCGCCGCCGTTATGGGCCAGGCGCAAAGCCTCCATCGCGTGCTCAAGCTCATTTAACTCACCTTCGTCCAGCAGCTGGGCACCGTTCTCACGCAGGGCCACCAACATGCTTTCCAGGGTTCTCTCCGCTTCCACCTGAGCCTCGCGCAGGGCGCGCAGGGCGATATCCTCAGCGGCGTGGGTGTAGGATTCCTGCAGCATTCGCGCAATATCCTTGTCCTCCAACCCATAAGACGGTTTAACCGTAATATCGGCACTGACACCACTGCTTTTTTCCATGGCTGTCACTGATAAAAGACCGTCAGCATCCACCTGGAAAGTCACACGGATATGGGCGGCACCGGCCACCATCGGCGGTATGCCGCGCAATTCAAAGCGCGCCAGTGAGCGACAGTCACTCACCAGCTCCCGCTCGCCCTGCACGACATGGATTGCCATGGCAGTCTGGCCATCTTTAAAAGTGGTGAACTCCTGGGCTTTGGAGACGGGGATGGTCGTGTTGCGATCAATCAGTTTTTCCGCGAGGCCACCCATGGTTTCAATCCCGAGGGAAAGCGGAATAACATCCAACAGCAGCAGTTCTTCGCTGGACTTATTGCCCACCAGTACATCCGCCTGAATCGCGGCGCCGATTGCTACCACTTGGTCGGGGTCAATTTCCGCATGGGGGGGACGACCAAAATAACCCTCAACCCGCTCCCGCACGCGCAAAGTACGAGTGGAGCCACCCACCAAAACTACTTCCTGCACCTCATCGGCACTGATACCGGCATCGCGCAGGGCGCGCTTACAGGCGCGTAGGGTTTTGTCGATCAGGGGGTCCAGCAGTGAAGCCATGGTGTCGCGATCGAGCACGCCTGACCAATCGCCGTATTGCACTTCCACCTGCTCGACACTGGACAGGGATTCTTTCGCAGCACAGGCGCTGTCTAACAGGACTCGCTGGGTCGCGGCGTCGAGATCAGTACCCAATCCCACTTGCTCGGCGATCCAGGAAGCGATAGTGCGATCGAAATCGTCGCCACCGAGAGCGGTATCGCCGCCGGTAGACATGACTTCAAACACACCCCGAGACAGGCGCAGAATAGAGATATCGAAGGTGCCGCCACCGAGGTCATAGACCGCGATCACACCCTCTTCACCTTTATCAAGGCCGTAGGCGACCGCCGCTGCTGTGGGCTCGTTGAGCAGGCGCAGGACTTTCAGGCCCGCCAGTTGGGCGGCGTCTTTGGTCGCTTGGCGCTGGGCATCATCGAAGTAGGCCGGCACAGTGATCACCGCACCATCCAGCTCACCGCCCGCTTTGCCATAGAGCGCTTCGCGGCCGCGCGCGGCCAGTTTTTTCAGGATTTCTGCCGATACCTGCACCGGATTTACCGGTCCGGCTGCAGTTTCAATCGACGGCATACCGCCGCTGCTCTCAGCCAGGCGATAGGGCAACTGCTCACCAAAACTTTTGATATCTGCAACACCTCGCCCCATCAGGCGCTTGATAGAAATCATGGTGTTGTAGGGATCTTCTGCAGCGCACGCGCGGGCTTCAGCGCCCACGGTAATCGCCTCGGCTCCGTAGTGCACCGCTGACGGCAGGATCACTTCACCCTGCTCATCGGCAATGGCCTCTGCCGATCCACTGCGCACGGTCGCTACCAGTGAGTTAGTGGTCCCCAAATCGATACCCACTGCGTGCTTGCGCTGGTGGGGAGCTGGGCTCTGGCCCGGTTCAGAAATCTGCAGTAATGCCATTAGTTATCTCTTCTTTAAGCGGGGCGCGGTACCGTCTGGCCCTCTCAGTCAGTGCTCTCGCAACTAGTCGTTGAAAAGGTCTTCTTCCAGCTCGTCAATTTGCTTCTCAAGCTTGGCCAGGAACTGAAGCTTGCGCAGCGAGCCCTCTGCTGCGCCCAGATCGCCCCCGTCATAAGTTTCGGCAAAGCGCTGTTCCTCACTGGAGATCAGCCCCCGCACCTCAGCACTGAGCTCATCCAGCGCAGCTGCCGGATCGGGCTGCTCGCGCACTTCTTCCAGGCGCTCGCGCAACATCATCTGCTGCATCAGAAATTCAGTATCTTTGGTGGTCTGCTCAGGTGGCACATCTACCCCGGCCAACTTGAGTAGGTAGGCGGCGCGCTGTACCGGGTCGCGCAAAACGGTGTGCGCCTCATTGATCTGAGCCGCCATTTTGATGGCCAACAATTGTTCGCCCTCGGAATGGGAAGCGTATTTATCCGGGTGGAATTCCCGCTGTAACTCCCGGTAGCGGGTCGCCAGGGCACTGCGATCGACCGCGAACGCGGGTTGCAGACCAAAAACTTCGAAATGGTTCAGGTTGGTTGCCATCTGAATATACCTACTGGGGCACAGCCTGGGACGCGGCTGAAGTTGCCGCTTACTGCTGCACGGCCCCCAACTGTCCGAGGAGCCAATAAAAAGGCCGGTATGCGCAGCGCACCCGGCCTTGTGGGGCGAGAGCGAATCAGACGTGGAAACTCTCGCCGCAGCCACACTCATTTTTTACATTGGGATTCGAGAAGGTGAAGCCTTCATTCAGGCCTTCCTTGACGAAATCCAGCTGGGTGCCGTCGAGGTAAACCAGACTCTTGGGGTCCACCACCAACTTGACGCCGTTTTGCTCAAATACCGTATCTTCGGCTTCGAACGAATCGACAAATTCCAGCACATAGGCGAGACCGGAACAGCCGGCCGTTTTGACACCGACACGAATGCCGATTCCCTTGCCTCGCTTGGCCAATTGACTTTGAATGTGGGCCTCAGCGGCCTCGGTCATACTAATAGCCAAAACAACACCTTCGCTATGTTTAGACGCTACATTTGGACGAAAAGTTAACCCGCCGCAGATTCCTTGGCTTCTACAGCGTCATCAGACTCACCGCGCTTTTCACGGATATCGCGAACCGCAGCCTTGATCGCATCTTCAGCGAGAACCGAGCAGTGGATTTTTACCGGCGGCAGCGCCAGCTCCTCTGCAATGGCAGTGTTCTTGATCTGCTCCGCTTCGTCGATCGTCTTGCCTTTCACCCACTCGGTCAGGAGGGAGCTGGAGGCAATGGCGGAACCACAGCCGTAGGTCTTAAACTTGGCGTCTTCGATAACGCCCTCGTCGCTTACCTGAATCTGTAGGCGCATCACGTCACCACAGGCGGGCGCGCCCACCATACCGGTGCCTACATTGTCCGCCTTGTCGTCCATACGTCCAACATTGCGGGGGTGCTCGTAGTGGTCAATTACTTTATCGCTATAGGCCATGACTTTTCTCCTAACTCTTGCGCGCGCTTAGTGAGCGGCCCATTCAATCTTGTTCAGGTCTACGCCGTCTTTGTACATATCCCAAAGCGGTGACAATTCACGTAGTTTCTCCACTGCCTTGCGCACTTCTGCGGCAGCGGTATCGACATCACTCTCGCTGGTAAAACGACCAAAGCTGAAGCGCAGTGAGCTGTGCGCCAGTTCGTCGTTAACACCCAGGGCTCGCAGTACGTAGCTGGGCTCCAGGCTCGCAGAGGTACAGGCGGAACCGGAGGAGATCGCCAGGTCGCGCAGCGACATGATCAGGCTCTCACCTTCTACAAACGCAAAGCTCACGTTCAGGTTGCCCGGAATTCTCTTCTCGGCGGAACCGTTGATATGGACCTCTTCCATATCCTTGATCTGATCCCAGAAACGGTCGCGCAGAGAGCGCAGACGCTCGGCTTCCTGAGCCATTTCTTCTTTGGCAATACCAAAGGCTTCGCCCATACCGACAATCTGGTGAGTCGGCAAGGTACCGGAGCGCATGCCGCGCTCGTGGCCGCCACCGTGCATCTGGGCTTCCAGACGGACGCGGGGCTTGCGGCGTACGTAAAGGGCACCGATACCTTTGGGGCCGTAAATTTTGTGGCCGGAGAAGGACATCAGGTCAACTTTCATTTCCTGAAGGTCGATCGGCAACTTGCCGGCGCTCTGGGCCGCGTCCACATGGAAAATAACTTTGCGCGAGCGACACAGTTCGCCGATTGCAGCGATATCGTTGATCACCCCAATCTCGTTGTTGACGTGCATCAGGCTCACCACAGTGGTGTCCTCACGCATGGCTTCCTCAACCTGCTCCGGATAGACGATGCCGTCTTCACGGGGATTCAGGTAGGTCACTTCAAAACCTTCCCGCTCCAGCTGGCGGCAGGTATCCAAAACCGCTTTGTGCTCAATTTTGGAGGTAATAATGTGCTTGCCGCGACTCTGGTAGAAGTGGGCCGCACCCTTGATACCCAGGTTGTCGGACTCGGTGGCACCGCTGGTCCAGACAATTTCGCGCGGATCGGCGTTGATCAGCTCCGCCACCTGGCGTCGGGCATTCTCCACAGCTTCTTCCGCTTTCCAACCAAACAGGTGGGAGCGGGAGGCCGGATTGCCGAAATTGCCTTCCATCGTCAGCTGCTCTGCCATTTTCTTGGCGACGCGTGGGTCAACCGGACAGGTAGCCGAATAGTCCAGATAGATGGGAAGCTTCATAGTCATACCGTTTCCGCTTAGTAAATCTCTAATATCTGTCTGCTGGCCCGTTTGGGCCCCAATCACAGGCCGCCGAGTACAGCGACCCTCTCTTCCGGCGCCTCGCGCATATCTTGCCGACGCGCAACTTCCTGCACCTCAGCTCGGGAAACCAGGTTGGCCAAGCTGATACTGCTGAGGAAGCTATGAATCTGATCACTCAAGTCTGACCAGAGGTAGTGGGTCAGGCACTGTTCGCCATTGGCGCAATCCGCATTGCCGCCGCAGCTGGTGGCATCTACAGACTCATTGACCGCATCAATGATCTGCGCCACAAAAATCTCTTCACCATCCCGCGCCAGGCGATAGCCACCGCCGGGCCCGCGCACACTGGACACCAGCCCAGAATGCCGCAACCGGGAGAACAGCTGCTCCAGGTAGGACAGCGATATACCCTGGCGCTTGGATATGTCTGCCAGACTGATCGGTCCGCGATCAGCGTGCAACGCCAGGTCCAGCATGGCAGTCACCGCGTAGCGGCCTTTGGTTGTCAAACGCATATCAGCTCCCAACTGATGTACAGCCCTTTTCCGATCGGGGCGCGAGTATGGAATAACCCACTACTGTAGTCAAGTATATAACCCAGCGGGACACTCGGGTACTCAACTAGTCGGGTCGCCCCTTACCACCAGAGCGATGAATGTAATTCTGGATTGAGGTCAACATACCGCGCAGGATACCCAGCTCCATATCATCGGGGCGCACCCGACTATACAGTCGGCGCAGGCGGGTCATTGTCTGACGGGGGTTATCCGGGTCAATAAAGCCCAGCTCGCCCAGCGCCTGTTGCAGGTGATCGAAATACAGCTCCATATCGCTGGCCTTGGCCGGTGGACGATCCCAATCGGTGTAATTCAAAGGCTCACCCTTTTCCGCTTCCAGGGCCGCCATACGCACTTCGTAGGCAAGTACCTGAACAGCAGTCGCCAGGTTAAGGGAGCTGTATTCCGGGTTGGCAGGAATATGCACATGGTAGTTACAGGCCTGTAACTCTTCGTTGGTAAGCCCTCGATCCTCGCGGCCAAACACCAAAGCAACCGGATGAGACGCGGCCTCGGCGACGGTACGCTCTCCACACTGGCGCGGGGTCAGCAGGGGCCAAGGGATTCGGCGCTCGCGAGCGCTGGTGGCCACAACAAGACCACAATCAGCCACGGCTTCTTCCAGGGTATCCACCACAACGGCGCTATCGAGCAGCTCAGCTGCCCCGGCTGCACGCCAAACAGCATTGGCTGCAGGAAATTCCCGAGGCGCTACCAAGTACAGCTGACTCAGGCCCATATTCTTGAGCGCGCGCGCCGCACCACCAATATTTCCGGGGTGTGCGCTGTTAACCAGAACCACGCGCACATTGTCGAGCGCGGCAAGTGGAGTCGTGTCTAAAGGTGACTTGGCCATACTGAAAGTAATAAATCGGTGTCATGGGGGCGCGCGAGTGTAGCAAAAACCAATCGGAATCCCTACAATCGCGTCCGTCGCAGTTAACCTGCGGCCTGCTTTTTAACCCCTTTAACCACTTTGTGCGGAATAGTTATGGAACCCATGCTAAATATTGCCCTGCGCGCGGCGCGTAAGGCAGGAGAACTGATCGAACGGGCCTGGGAGCGCGGCGACCTGATGAAATTCGAAGAAAAGACGCGCAACGATTTCGTTACTGAAGTGGATAAGGCCAGCGAACAGGAGATTATCTATCACCTGCGCAAGGCCTACCCCAAGCACAGCATCCGCGCTGAAGAAAGCGGCCTGCAAGAGGGCGCTGAGCCCGATTACGAGTGGATTATCGACCCTCTCGATGGCACCACCAATTTTATCCACGGAGTCCCACAGTTCGCTGTTTCTATCGCCTGTCGCTATCGCGGCCGCATTGAGCACGCAGTCGTACTGGACCCCATCAAACGCGAAGAATTTACCGCAAGTCGCGGTCGCGGCGCTGCCCTGAATGGCCGCCGTATCCGCGTCTCTTCACGCCAGGGCATGCGCGGCTCTCTGATTGGCACCGGCATTCCCTTCAACGGCCTGCCGCTGGATAACATCGACGCCTACCTGGCCGCCCTAAAAGATATCGCTGGGCAAACTGCGGGAATCCGCCGCCCTGGCGCCGCAGCGCTGGATCTTGCCTATGTTGCTGCCGGGCGATTCGACGGCTTCTGGGAAATGTACCTGAACACCTGGGATATCGCAGCGGGCTCCCTGTTGGTCAAAGAAGCCGGCGGCCTGATCAGCGATTTCCGCGGTGGTGAAGATTACCTGGACTCCGGCCACCTGGTCTGCGCCACTCCGAAAGTATTTAAGCCCCTGGTGAAAATCGTGGGCAAACATATGGGGCACATACGCTAAAAGCCTGAACGGCACTCCGGCAAATAAGATGCCGGGGTGCTGATTCCAAGAGCCCAGCTCACCTCTTCCCCGTCAAACACTCCACCAAAACTCGCGCAAGCTGCGGTCGATCAAAGTTATCCGGCAAAGCGGTTGTCACCCCCGAGGAAGCCTCTCCTCCCATAACCACCAAACAGGTTTTTTGAGTGACTTGATCCTGCTTGAGGATACTTACCAAATCCCCAACCGACATTCCCGGTAAGGTATTGTGAAACAACACTACATCCGGTGCTTGGGTACGCGCCATAAATATGGCCTCAACAACATCTGCGGCCACAGAAAGCTGTACTTGCGGCGCCCCCTGCAAAAGTTTTTCCACCCGAGCCACACTTTCAGGACGGTTATCCACTAGCAGCAATCTACAGTCGGGTAATGTTGACGGGGCATCAACAGAATTTGCAAATGACAGGAAAGACTCCGCTGCATCGACCATTGGGAATTCAACCCAAAATACTGAGCCCTGCCCTTCCTGACTGTCAAAATCGATCCGCCCCCCCATCGCCTCCGCCAGACGCTTGGCAATTGCAAGACCGACACCCGTACCCTCGATATGCCCTTTTTCCTCCCCCAGACGATTAAAGGGCTCAAAAACTTCTTTGCGTCTCTCTGCTGCAATCCCCTTGCCGGTATCCAAAATATTCAGTCTCAACCAGCCATCGGCCTGCGGCGTAAAATTAATAATGACACGGCCATTTTCACGATTGTATTTCACCGCGTTGCCCGCCAGGTTCAATACAACTTGCTTATAGCGCACTGGGTCCGCACAAATATAAGCGGACTCCCAGCCGAGAGGCTCAAACATCAAACTTACGCGACGGGTTTCAGCCAGGGGCTCGAGCAAACGTTTACATTCTGCAACCAAATCGGCCGGACGAATTAATTCCATCGAGGGGCCCAAACGCCTACTGTCGATTCTGGCCAGCTCCAATACATCGCCGACCAAATGCAATAAATGCTGCCCCGCGCGACGAATTTCTGATAAGCGCTGACGCTGGTCTGCGTTGAGACTCTGATCTAATTCGACAATTTGGCTGTAACCTAAAATTGCATTAAGTGGCGTGCGTAATTCATGGCTCAGGCTAAATAATAAATCTGCCCGATGCGCATTTTCCTCCCGCTGCAACTCCAGCTCCCGCTCCATTTGCGAAAGTCTTTCCCGGCTGCGGCTGACGTCTTGTAAAACTCCCAACACCCGCACGGGCTGACCGCGACTATTTAATTGGGCCTTGCCGCGGCAGCGAACCCAAACCACACTGCTATCCGAACGCCAGATGCGAAATTCCACATCGAGCGGTAACCCCTCGCGCACATGATCCCGCATGGACTGCTCAACCCGAGGGAAGTCCTCCGCTAAAATTCGAGCCTTCCACTGCTCCGCGGCTGAAATACCGATACTGCGTATCGGGCTCACTTCGTAACCCAGAATCCCCCAGCAGGCATCATCAAGCACCATTTCATCTGCGCGTAGATCCCACTCCCATAAACCATCGCCAACTCCAGACAGTGTTTGTAAGGGGCGCTCGCCAGGCAGGTTGGATAGGTAGCGCTGGGCCAAAGTTTCAGTGAAGTCAGCGCAACTTCCAATCACAACAAATCCACTGTCATCCTCGAGGTTTATTGCGCGTCCCCGCAATCGTAACCAGCGCAACTGACCGAGACTGTCGTAGGCCCGAAAAGTAGTATCGAAGTGTCCACCTTTGTTAGTAAGACGACGCCGCACAGTGATAATTCGATCCCGCTCATCAGAGTGAACAGAACGCAATTCATCACCCGTCCACAGGGAAGTCAAAGAGAGTTCTGCAGTTTCTGCAAACAGGAGCCAAATTTCACCCTGAGCACGCTGGGCACCGGAATCCGGATGCCACTCCCACAACCCGCAATCTGAATCTAAAAACAAATCTTGCAAACAAGCGGTATGACGAGGCAGGCGAGATGCATCCAAAGAAGATAGCTCATCGCTGGTTGCCAACTGGAACACTGCGCTGGACGGATTTGGGGTTAGTGACTCTGACACACAGGGCTCGACTATCGAAATTAGCTCATTAATTACCTGGCTCATGCATCCTTGCCATAAAAGAGAGCCTCTCTCCCGGGGCCGTCAAATTTGGGAACGCCTTGGGAGACCCTAAACTAAAGCATTATGAGCTTTGCGCAAAGTGCGGGCAAAAAAAAGGCCCCGCAATGCGGGGCCGTAATCAGCGATGATGAGAGAAAACGGGAAGTCACCCAGTGTTAATGGTTTGCCATAACCCTAAGAAACTCTCCCGAAATGCGGGTCCTTTGCCCCGCACATTTACCAATGCAACCCTTATGCCAACTTTTAAGACAGCGTTTTTTAAGGCCTTAGCTTTCATACTCCAGCGCTTCTGTGGAATAGCGAACCAATGCGATCCTTCAGGCAGCCAAAATGCACCAAAACAATGCATTCAAGTGAAAAGCTACGAAGAAAAAGTAAAATCTGGCCAAAAGAAATACTTCCACCCCTCTCTCAAAATAGTCATAGGCAATCCTCAATAAAGGGGGCCTGCTATGAATGCAACTCCTCTAAGTTCCAGCAATCAGCGAAAACGTTTTTGGATTCCCACAATTTTATTTGCCAGCACAGGCTTGTTAGCACTTACCGCAGTACCGATTTATGGATTTGTCTACGGGTACCACTGGTATCAATGGCTTGCATTTGCCATTTTTGGTGCACTTTGCAGCTTTTCTATAGCAGCAGGAAATCACAGGTTGTGGTCACACAAAAGCTACGAAGCCCACTGCTCAATTCGACTTTTATTTATTTTATTCAGTGCGGCAGCCATGCAAAACACCACTTTAAATTGGTGCGCAAGCCATAGATACCATCATCAATTTATCGACGATAACAATCGAGCCCCCTATTCAGCAGGGCGCGGCTTCTGGTTCTCCCATATGGACTGGATGATGCACGAATATCCCAGCAGTTATCTCGATTACAAAAATGTTAAGGATCTTCAAAGGGACAAGTTGGTAATGTGGCAACACAATAACTATGTTCCCATCATTATCGCCATGAACCTTGGCCTACCTATAATCTTGGGGATCATTACTGGAGACGTTCTCGGTATGGTTTTGCTGGCCGGAGTATTGCGCCTTGTGGTTAATCATCACACGACTTTTATGATTAACTCATTTGGGCATTTATGGGGCCGGCGCCCCTATAAGGGATCAATCAGCGCAAGAGATAACGCTTTCCTCAACCTATTTGTATTTGGCGAGGGTTATCACAATTATCACCACACCTTTCAGATAGATTATCGAAGTGGTATTCGCTGGTTCCAGTATGACCCTACCAAATGGTTGATCAAATCATTGAGCCTTGTTGGACTCACCTATAATTTAAGGATTGCGCCACCTATTCAGATCCAAAAAGTAAAGGTAGAGCAGCTTTTCAAACAAGCCAGGGAGAAAATTGAAAAGATTAAAGATAAAGAGAGCTGGCAAGAGATTCTGGAAAGTGAGACTCGTGGATTCGCCAAGTTATTGAAGAACTGGAAATCCCTTCAATTTTTACGCCATGGAGAAAAACATGGTCAGCCACCCAGCGAGTGGGAACTCACTTCGATCCAAACGAAAATCCAAGAACTTGAATATGGACTCAAAATGCAAGGAAAGCGGCTAAAAACTCTAATTGAAAAAATTCGACCAATCGAAGGGGCGACCACCCCCTAACCAGGCAATAAGTATTGCTTTGCAAGATAATAAAATCGATAAACTATTAGCGGACTTTCCTAGTCGCTGGCAAATTTGCGCATGGAAAATGCCACCCGTTCATCCACATTTTTCCTGAACATTTCTTCATCAAATTTTTCGATAAAGCCCAAGCGCTCGCGCAAGCCAACACCATTGGCGATTTGGATTGCCAATCCCGGGCGCGCATTAGCCTCCAATAAGAGGGGGCCACGTTCACGATCCAGGACAATGTCACAGCCTAAATAACCCAGCCCAGTCATTTCGTAACAGCTTGCCGCCAAGCGGACCAACTCGTACCAACCTGGTACCTGCAATGCATCGAAAGGCACTTCAGTATCCGGGTGCTGGTCAATTCGCAACCCGCGCATTACCGCATGACAACTTTTGCCCGTGGCCAGGTCAATACCAACACCTACAGCGCCCTGGTGCAAATTGGCTTTACCATCTGAGGCGTGGGTTGAGCAGCGCAGCATGGCCATCACCGGATAACCGCGAAAAACAATAACCCGCACATCAGGCACACCCTCAACAGAGTAGCGATCGAAGACCGGGTCAAAGTCCACCAGGGCCTCCACCATCACCCTGTCGGGTTTGCCACCGAGACTGTAGAGGCCGCTGTGAATATTGCTCACGTGCCGCAAGATATCCAGCGCATCAATTTCAGCACCGGATATCTTTTTATATTTGTCACCATTGCGACCGGCAATAACGAGAATACCTTTACCACCCGAGCCCCGTGCCGGCTTGATTACAAACTGCCATAGAGGGTCAATCACCTCCATAACTCGCTTGCGGCTGGCAGGGCTTTCAAATGCCTCGATCAACTCGGGCACAGGAATTCCCGCTTTTTTAGCCGCGCGCTTAGTGTTTAGCTTGTCGTCGACGATGGGATATTTTTTGCGGTCGTTATAGCGCGCAATATAGTCAATATTACGCGCGTTCATCCCCAACACCCCCATGCGGCGCAGGGTCAGCGGAGATACCACTCCGCCGCGAACTTTATTGAAGATATGCTTAACTGAAAATTGCAGCATAACGCCCCCTAGCGAACCAGCGGACGGAAACGCATCAACTCACTGAGTCGATATCCGGTGTAGTTGCCCACCACCAGAATAAAGGCCAGCAATACCAACAGTAACTCGGGGAAGTTGAACGTCCAATGCTCAATATAGCGGTTGGTCATTACCCACCAAGCCAGTATCGCCACTAACAAACTGCCCCCGGACTGCACCACCACTTCGTAGGGGCCATCCTCCTCCCACACAATCGACATACGCTCGATAGTCCAGGCAAGGATAATCATCGGGAAGAATGTCACTGTGAGAGCCTGCTCAATGCCCAGCTTATAGCTGACCACACTGATTGCCCCCATTATTATCACCACCGTCACCACGACGGCGGCGATCCTCGACACCAATAGCAAATTGAGCCTACTGAGATAGAACCTCACCCAAAGGCCGAGGATCAGGATCAAAGTAAAAATGGCTAAACCGGTAATCAGCTGGGTTTCGATAAAGGCAATTGCCAGAAGTACCGGCATAAAGGTACCGGAGGTGCGCAGGCCCACAAATACACGCAGCAGCACCACCACCAGGGCCCCCACAGGCACCAGCAGGATCAGCTTGAAAATACTCTGCTGCTCAATGGGCAAACTGTAGATCGAGAAATCCACCAGCGCATCTTTCTCATCCTTGGTGCTGCGCATAGAGACATCGCGAGCTGGGACATCATTGGCAATCACAGAGAAGGTCACTTGGGAGTTACGACCGCCCTCAAGATCCAAAAGACTCTTGCCACCGCGCTGCCAAATAAAGAAATTTTCCGGCACACCAGGCTGGCCACTGCTGGGTTCAAACACGATCCAACGCTTGCCATCATAGACCTCAAGCAGATCTTCTGGAGATAGTCGACGTCGATCATCCTCCAGGTAGAGGCCGCGAATACGGTGGGCGGGGATATCGGCTGTCGCCAGTACAAGCAAAGCGACATCTACAAAAGAGCGGTCGGCGTAATGGCGGAAGATCAGGTTGCGATCCTGATTTTCATCGTCATTCAGTTCGAATAGTAACTGGGTAGTTAGAGATTCCACATCGGAAGAGCGCTCACGGGCCTGTTCAACCAGGGAGTAAATCGCCAAGCGTACCGCTTCTTGCTCACGGGCCCCCAGGAAGGGTTTTTGTATCTCAGTGCTCAGATCCAGAGGCTGCGCCAGCGCAGCACCGGGACGCTGGTAGACATCCAGCTGATAGAAGAGAGATTGGGGGCCTCTTGCGGCCCGGCGAGACCAAATGGCCCGATAGGCATCATCTTCTCTCGCGATATAGAAACCAAAACCGGAGGAACTGAAGGTCTCCCCCAGTATTTCCATATTGCGCTGTTCGCGCGGGAGGGTCAGTGCGGCCTTTACCGGACCGCCATCGGCATCGAAACCCACTTTTGCTTCGATAGTCCACACGGTGCGGTACTCACCCGGCAACAGCGGAAAACCCAACTCAAGGTTTTTATAGGCGGTCAGGCCTGCTCCTACCAATGCGAGTAACGCCGCAATTACATAAACTTGGACACGCGGCGACATTCGCCATTCCCCGTAACTCTGAGGTCCCAATTAGGAACCCAATTGGATAACTGGCCTATTTAACCCCGTCTATTTGGGGTTGGCCCTGGACATTGCGCCGGCTCACATCGACAACAGCGGCATCTTTGAGGAAGTTGCGTCCCAGCAGCATCAATAAATCAGAGCCGCCCTCATCGGTCAGGTTAACTTCGACTTGGTGGGTTATACGCCCAACGGTCAGGTTAAGCTCCACTACCGGCCTGCGCTGATTATCAAAGCCCAGGCGCTCCACTCGAACATGGCGTTTTATCGGCAGCTCTACCGAAACCGGGTCCATTTTGCTCGACTGAACAATCTGGAACCTGATCCAGTCCCTGCCATCCCGCTCGAACGGAGTCAGCTTCCTGACCCGCAGTGTGGAGGTTGGTGAACCTGTATCGACAACGGATTCCAGGATCAGGCCGGGAGGCTCTATGGCCACTTCTTCTACCGATCCCAAAACCAACTTATCTTTGGCAACGGGCACTTCGACTACTTTTTCTACAGTTCGTTCGATTACCCGCTCAACAACCTTCACTTCCGGTTCCGCACAAATCACTTCCGCAGGCTCTGGGCACTGCATCGCAGAATCTGGTGATTCTACCGGTGGTGCATCTTCCGCTGGTTGAGCGGCCCTGTCCCGCCCCGGATACATCAGTGACTCACAACCGGCGAGCACCGAAAGCGTCAACATTAACCACAGAAGGAAAAATCTCTGCATACCGACCAATTACCTCAAGCCCCATTAGCAATGCCATTCGGACCGCTACAAACGCGCGGTGTTCGCTTATCTGACGGAGAAATTGCTCCCCGCCTCAGGCAAAAGGTCGATATTAGCTCATGAGCGCGGCCACTGCACAGCGATGTCCGCCGAGTCGCGGGACTCAACACTAACAATGTGACATGCCGCCCAGAGTGATTGGGAGCACCGGGCTCAGGGAATCAGAAGCCGGTTAGCCCTGCTGCAGGCGCTGATCGATAGTCTCCAAAATAGCCAGCAATGCCGCAGCATCATCCCGCCCCTTGAAGAACTCCTCGGCAACCGGAGCAATACCACACTGGCCCGGTAGGGGCATCTCCCCTTCAATCAGGACCTGCATACGCGGCAAAAAAATAAATTGAAGCCACTGGGGCAAGGTCAAAGTATCCACACAAAATGGCTCAGTGCTGGCCAGGGCTTCTGCGGGTGGCGCATTATCCTGCCAAACCTGCAGGCCGCGCAGTTCGGATTCAAGGAACAGGAGCTGATCAGCGATTTCAGAATAAATAGGTTGCATAACTCATAGAACCTTCACATTTACAGCCGTGATAATACGCAATAGCCACCTGCCCAATCTGAGTAACAGCGCAAATACGACTAAAGATTTTCTAAATTTTTCGATTAAAGGGCGGCAGTGAATTGAGTATTGCCTGACCATAGCGACGGGTAACCACCCGGCGATCCAGCAAAGTGACTGTGCCGCTGTCCCCTTCTGCCCGCAGTAAGCGCCCGCAGGCCTGCACCAATTTTAGGGCTGCATCCGGCACTGTGATTTGCATAAACGGATTGCCGCCCTTAGCTTCAATCCACTCCGCCAGCGCTGCCTCAATCGGGTCATCGGGCACCGCGAAAGGCAGTTTCGCAATAACGACGTGGCGGCAGTAATCCCCTGGCAGGTCCAACCCCTCGGCAAAACTCGCAAGCCCGAACAGGATACTGCTGCCGCCGCCATCGATAATCTCACGGTGGCTATCCAGCAACTGCTGGCGGGATTGCTGCCCCTGCATCAGGATTCGGTTGCGCCAGGTACCAGGGAGCGCCTCGTAAACCGTCTCCATCTGGCGCCGGGAGGAAAACAGTACCAGAGCGCCACCCTCCCCTTTCAGCAGGTCTGGCAACGCATCGATAATGGCGTCTGTGTGTTGCTCTGCATTGCCCGCATCCACAGCTTCCGGGGGCACTTGCAGTGTTGCACGGGAAAAGTCGAAAGGACTCGGCACCACCTGATAACTGGCATTGTCCGGAGTACCGGCACGCATTTGCAAACGATCAAATTTCCCCAAAGCTGTGAGTGTGGCCGAAGTCAGTACCGCGCCGTAACAGCGGCGCCACAAGCTGTACTCCAGGGTTTTGCCTGCAAGTATCGGTGAGCTGCAAACCTCAAAATCTGTGGAGCCGCCCCAGTCCACCAGGGTGACCCAGCGCGCCTGGGGCAATGCGCCATCAGCATCGGCACGGGCGTAATTCGCCCACAACAGAAGGTTGGCCTCAGCGCGCCCATGCCAACTGCCCAACTGGGGGTACCAGCGCTCCAGATCTGCCAGGGGTACCGGCGAGTGGCCGTCCTCCATCATGCGTTGGGCGGTCTGCAACATCTTGCTGAGCAGGCTTTCCAACTCATCAAAGTCTTCCCGCAGCTTTTCCGCCAGCTGCGACATGGAATCGGGGATTACCCCACCTTCAAAGCGATGGCGGATGGTATTGCCCCGCTCATCTTCAAATTCACACAGCTCTTCAATCAGCGGCCACATCTGCTCCAACCCCTGCTTGGCAGAGGTGAGAACCGCCGGCAGCTGCTCGCCGCAGCGGTCGATCTGGGCGCCGTCACCAATCTCACCCAGCATCTGCCCCAGGGCCTTATTGGTTTGATCCAACCAACCGGTGGAAGCCCCTACGCGACTGTGGTGAGAGAAATGATTGAGAGCCTTTTCCGGTAGATGGTGGGCTTCATCAAGTACATAGATAGTCTCTTCCGGGGGCGGAAGAATCGCGCCACCACCCAGGGCCAGGTCCGCCAGCAACAGGTCGTGGTTAGCAACGATCACCTGTGTCTTGCCCAAGCTCTCTCGCGCTCGGAAGAAGCTGCAATTGGTGACATGGGGGCAGCGGCGGCCACTGCACTGGCGATGGTCAGTGGTAACCCGACTCCAATCATCCGTCTCGATCGTATCCGGCCAGTTATCCCGATCGCCATCCCAGGTACCCGATGTCAGGCTATCCGTCATCTTCTGGTAGAGAGCGACACTCTCCGCTTCCACCTGCGGGAGTTCATCTTCATAGAGACCAAGGGAAAGGCCGGTGCCGGAGGTAGAAAAGCTGGACAAGAGTTGATCCAACTTGGATAGGCAGAGATAGCGACCACGGCCCTTCGCCAGGGCAAACTCAAATTTGAGCCCGCTGTGACGAGCAACTTCTGGCAGGTCCTTGTGGATAATCTGTTCCTGCAGGGCCACCGTGGCGGTGGATATCACCAGGGTCTTGTCCTGGGCTTGGGCCAGGGGAATAGAGGCGAGAAGGTAAGCAACGGTTTTACCGGTGCCCGTACCCGCTTCAACTACACAGATATGCTCACCATCAGTCTTGTCGCTATCGCGCTCACCACTGGCATTCTGGGTGATGGAACCCAGTGAGCGGGCAATGGCGGCTACCATCAGCTTCTGCCCATAGCGGGCTTTCAGCCCTCGACCGGACAGGAATTGGCTATAGGCGCCCTGAATGGCGCTTTTGTGTTTTTCGTTGAGCACGGGGGTGAGGTCTATTCGCTAAGTGGCTGGCGCAGGGGGCGCTATTATCCACTAAGCGCCCTCTCCCCACCAGCTTCTGAACTCAGCGGGCCTTACTCATAGGCGAGGCGAGATACCACGGGATTGGCGTAGGCCTGAATAGCCTTGTCGCGCCAGCGCTCATCGACCCGAGCCATGCGCGCTTCAAACTTCTCCCGCTCTTCTTTATGTGCAGCGGGGTCCCAGGCTTTAGCCGGATATCCCACCGGTAATTGCGGAACCTCACCGTAAACCATCTCGTAGGCAATCATATTGGATGGATGCAATGTGTAGTTGCCGATAACTTGGCGATCTATTTCTTCAGCCAGGCTGTTTACATCGTTAAAATCACCTTCAATCGGCGTGCCGAAGGCGGCATGTACACGGCCTTTGTGACCGACAATGCCCTTACCAATCGAGGCCAAGTCCTCGTTTTTACCCTTCTTGTACTCGTCCTTGTGCTCGGTAACGTAAATTTCCTTGGCCTTCTGTGCATCACAGGGGTCCCATTCGTAGGAAATAGACACCGGAACAATGTGCAACTTGCGCCAAAAATCGGCAAAGGGCGTTTCCCGGTCCTTAGTCATGGCGAACATGGCGCAGAGTGCTGGATTGGTGCGATCCAGGCCATCTTTGGCGCGCCCGGAACGCTGTGCGATCCACACATGCTCGTTATCGTTGACGATGGAGTGATAGATGTAATTGGACAACTGGGTTGCTGCCTGCAGCTTTTCCCGACGACTGCCAGAACTGCGCACCACGGTGAAGCACTTGTTCAACTTCATCAGGTCGCTGGCAAACTGCTTGCTGAGCAGGTTGTCTCCAATCGCAATGCGGGAGGTCTCATGCCCTTCGCGGAACATCGCCTGAATCATCAGCGCCGGGTCCATAGCGATGTCGCGGTGATTGCTGACAAACAGGCAGGCGCGATCCCTGGGCAGGGTGTCCAGACCAGAAATGCTCAGGCCGGAGGTGGTGCGCTTGATCACCTTCTCCATATATTTGCCGACAATCTCTTGAAGATCCCGCACATTGCGAACATTGCGCAGTTCAAAGCGCAGAAACTGACGTACCAACCAGGCGACGGCGCCCTCCAGCTGAGCCAGTTTGGGGACAAGGAAATGCGCCGCTGCGTGGGACATTTCCGGGTCGGCAATTAGCCTTTTGATAACCTCGCGCACTTCATCATCGCGATAGGGGCGCATATCCTCGAATTGAGAGGGGTCTAACTCACTTGCTCTCATGAAATACTACCTGTCGGGCCTGCCTCAGACGGCCCGCACTTATTTATTTTGCGGCTGGATCAGCCGGGACTACTGGGCGCAGAACATACCGGAAGCGTCGACGAACTGCCAGCACTGGACCCGACCAGATAGTTGACCCCAGTGATAAATCCGGTTTCGACGACCAAGTCAACGCCAAAATACAGCGATGCTGCGATGATACAAAGTGGACTTCACCGCCCCAAGCTATGAGAATAAGGCTATTAACCGCCGCCGACGGCAAAACAACGATAACGAATACGGCGCTAGCCACGCAGTCAAGCAGGAGTTCACCTTGTCTCAATCCAACCCCAGCTCAGAGCCGCGCGCTCCCAGCTTAACGGACGCCCTGATCCCTCTCGGGATTCTCGTCGCCCTGTTGTCACTATCCGTATATTTCTACGGTGCAGACTCCTCCTACGGTCCCAATCAAATAGCGCTACTGCTCTGTGCCTGCGTTGTGGCCCTAATGGGGATGAAGAACGGACACAGCTGGAACGACATGGAAGGTGGGATGCTCCATGGCATTGGCCTGGTATTTGGCGCTATTCTGATCCTGCTGTCTGTAGGTGCACTTATCGGTAGCTGGATCCTGGCCGGCACAGTGCCTTCAATGATCTATTACGGCGTGCAGATTCTATCGCCACAGTGGTTCTACGCCGCCAGCTGTATTATTTGTGCCGTAGTAGGACTGAGTATTGGCTCCAGCTGGACCACAGCGGGCACCTTAGGTGTGGCACTGATGGGAATTGCCGGCGCTCTGGGCCTATCCCTTGAGGTCACTGCCGGAGCCGTAATCTCTGGCGCCTACTTCGGCGATAAGATGTCTCCGCTATCTGACACTACCAACGTGGCCGCAGCGGTAACATCCAATGATCTGTTCCAGCATATTCGCCATATGATGTCCACAGCGATCCCGGCCTTCGCGATCGCCCTGGCGGTTTTCGCTTTCCTGGGTTTTACCTCTGAAGCCAGTTCTGCCTCCGCAACTGATATCGAATCATTGCTCACCGCGCTTAGCAGTGAGTTCAAAATTTCCCTGGTTAGCCTGCTGCCTTTGATCTTGTTGCTAGCAATGGCTTGGCGCAAAGTCCCCGCTTTCCCAACATTGATCATCGGCTCCCTGGTTGGCTGTGCCATCGCACTGATTTTCGAACCGGAAGCCGCCCGTCGACTCGGTGGTGGTGAAGGTGCTTTAGCTCCCCTGAAGGGCGCTTGGTACAGTCTGTTCGACGGCTATAAGTCCACTTCCACCAACGAGAACGTGGCTGCATTGCTGTCCAAAGGTGGTATGAGCAGCATGCTCAACACCGTATGGCTGATCACCTCCGCCATGGCCTTCGGCGGCGCTATGGAGCGGGCCGGATTCCTACAGGTCATCGTCCAGGGAGTTTTGTCACTGGTTAAAACAGTGGGCGGCCTGGTAACTGCCACCGTCTTCACCTGCTTTGGAATGAATCTGGCCGCAGGCGATCAGTACATGGCGATTATTATTCCGGGCCGTATGTTCCGCGAAGCCTTCAAGGAAAAGGGCTTACACGGGCTTAACTTGTCTCGTACCCTCGAGGATTCCGGCACCATCACCTCTGTGCTGATTCCCTGGAATACTTGTGGTGCCTTTATGGCGGCAACGCTGGGTATTGCTACCTGGGAGTATTTACCTTTTGCCCTATTCAATATTATCTGCCCTCTGTTGGCGATCGCCTATGGCTGGCTGCACTTTAAACAGAAGCCCATTTCTGTAGCGGCTACGGCATCTTAAGGAAATAGACAAAACCCCTATGAGTGAAAGCGGTACCCTAAGCGCCCTGATCGAGCAGGCTGACTTCAAATTGCGCTGGTTCGATCTGGGCCGGCGCTTGCAGTCGGTTTCGAAATCCACTGCGGCATCCTTCGAAGCAGGTCTGGCTCCCTGGCCACACCCATACTTGCGCCAGGCCTGGACGGGCCTGCTGCTGCAACCAGCCGAAGGCGGTGAACCCATCGTCTGGTTCCTGCGCTTTCCGCTGGACGAGCAGGGCAAGCTGCAACTTCAAGCCCGAGATGGATTACTTCGCGCTCTGGCACAGGAACTCAAGCAGGGACCCGCTTCTGAATCTGCTGCGCAGCTGGACCAGCTGCTGCAGCAAAGTGGCTTGCTGTTTACCCCATCAACTGAGCGGCAGGCAGCATTTCACTCCCAAACAGCGCTTCTGCTGGGCCGCCAGCCCAGCGAACATTACGAGCCTGTCCTGCGCTATTTTGGCGACCCGGAAAATCACCGCTGGGACAACCTTGCGCTGCAAGGGATTGCCGACTTGGCCGTGCGCTGGGAAAAAGAAAGCACTTTGCTAATGCGCCAGATTGGAAAAGTCGCGGCTCCGGTTTTTATTAACATTTGCCATTGCCTGGAAAACCAGCCGGTCGACCACCGTCTTGCAGCAGCCATTATTGAGCGAGCAGAGCAAGAACTGACCGCAAACACGCCGGATATCTCGGTGGCCGCTGCTGCTATCAGGGGTATCTCTCACTCACCAGCCACAGGATTGCGACAGGCATTTATACAGTCACTTTTGGCTGAAGATGCCAGCAACCGGAATAAAGAAGTCCTGGCCGCAATAGGCAGTCGCTGCGTCCAAGATTTGGAAGGACAAGAATTGGCCGCACAGTGGGTTGGCAAGCTGGCCGATGCCGCTGACCAGCAGACTTTTAACTTACTGCTTTCCGATTTAATGTTCATTCCGAAAGTGCGAATCGCCCTATTGAGTGCTCTCCGTGACCCGGCAAGAAAAGAAAGTCTCGCAGTAGCCTTTGGCAATTTTTTGCACGGACCCAAACCGACACACTGAAGGCCTAAAGATAACGCCTCAGCTGGTGCTCCCTCACCCATTAAAGCTACTTTCACGAGTGAGAATTTTTAACAGAAAAACTCTTACTCGTGAAACCATTTTCTTTGCATCGCAAAAAAACTCCCCAATCCATCAAGCGGCATTGTCAGCCACAATAATAATTCTTAGAGTCTGCCTCAAAACTGGCGCGATCAGTTTCAGCGCGTAGATTAAACAACCGAAATTCACCATAAAAAACGGTCAGCACAAATCACATTTTTTAAAAAACCCCTTATTTAAGTAGTTTTTTAAAATAAATTGGCGCACCTCTTTTCATAACTTGATCATTGACAGACATTTAAACCCAACGCCTATTACACTCAAATAGGCGGTACCTTTGTAGAACAGATTTTACAAAGCTGACCAACAGGTGACGTTTTATTGGCTATGCTAATGGCTAACATCAACGGAAAGGAGTTAGGGGATGAATTTCACTCCAGCCAAGTACTTAATTGGAATTATCAGTGCACTGGTTCTTGCAGGTTGCTGTAGCCCTCCGGCACCTCCAGCTTACTGCCCACCCGGCGCTGAACAAATTCCTCTATCCATGGCTTGTCCTGCAGATGCCGACTGCTGGATGGCTTCCGACAGAGTGCGCTGCATGAAGGTGGTCAAGTAAAATCTTTTTCTTGCCCGACAGCGTGGTGATTCATACTAAATGAAGTTTTGACCAAATCACCGCTGACAGACACCCGATTTACAAAGCCTTATTTAGTATGGATCACCACAAAATGCCGCTCTAACGAGCGGCATTTGTCTTTCCCCACACAGTTCCTTATCTCGAAACATTCCCTGTAATAGACTGTGATGCCCGCGGCGCTGGCCCGGCAAAGAAAATGCCGTTAGCATTGCCGCCCAGAAATAATAAATAAAATTTGATTTGTGTACGTTTTAGCCAAGTGGCAATAAAAAGGCTCAGAAGAGAACAAACCGAATACCATGACTAGTGAAACCCTGGCTTTAAGCCGTGTAGCGGCAATCTCACGGTTGAAGTCCCATTTTGACCAACATAAGTGGTCCTTGAGAGAGCTGTTTGCAACGGATCCCCAAAGGACAGATAAGTTCAGCTCAGACGCAGCCGGAATCTATCTGGATTACAGTAAGAACCACTTGCGTGAAGACACCCTTAAGTTGCTGTTGGAATATGCAGAAGAGCAGGGTCTGAACAACCAAATTACTGCGCTAGTGAACGGGGCCATTGTCAACAATACCGAACACCGCCCTGCCCTGCACACCGCACTGCGATTTCAGGGGCAACCGAAAACTGAACAAGAGCGGGCGGTAAAAGATTGCCGCGAGCAAATGAAACAGTTTGCCGAATCGGTGCACAACCATAGCTGGCGCAGCTTCTCAGATAAGCCGATCCGCCATATCGTGAATATCGGTATCGGTGGTTCCGACCTGGGTCCACGCGTGGCGGTAGAGGCCCTCAGTCCTTGGCACAAGGACTCTATCGATGTGCACTTTGTAGCAAATATCGATGGCGCAGACCTTAGCGACACCTTGGCTGGTATCGATGCGGAAGAAACCCTTTTTGTAATTGCTTCCAAGTCCTTTTCCACCTTGGAAACCCGTGAAAATGCGCTGTCCGCACGCCGTTGGATGTTATCTGCCGGTTGCGATGAGTCGCAGTTGGCCAAACACTTTGTTGCAGTGAGCAGTAATATTACTGCTGCTCAGGATTTCGGAATTGCTCCTGAAAACATTTTCCCAATGTGGGATTGGGTGGGTGGTCGCTACTCACTCTGGTCTGCTATCGGCCTGCCTATTGTTCTCGCTTGTGGCTATGAAGTTTTTGAACAGCTTCTGCAAGGCGCCAATGCAATGGACCAGCACTTCGCCACTACTCCATTGGAATCCAATCTACCCGTACTGATGGCGTTGACCCACTTCTGGTACCGCCAGTGCTGGCATACGACCAGCCACGTCGTACTGCCCTACGCGCAGCGCCTGGCCCGATTCCCCGCCTGGTTACAGCAGCTGGATATGGAGAGCCTGGGTAAAAGTGTCGACAAGGACGGGCAGGCGCTGGGCTACCCCAGTGGCAGCGTTATCTGGGGCAGTGAGGGTACGAATGGCCAACACTCTTTCCACCAATTATTGCACCAGGGAACCGACCTTATTCCAGCAGACTTTATCGCAGTCAAGGAACCGACGTCTAAACTCCTCGAACAGCACCGCTGGCTGCAGGCCTGTTGTATTAGCCAGAGCCAGGCGCTACTGCGAGGCAAAAGCCTGCATGAGGCCCGCCAGGAACTGGAAGAAGCTGGTCACACTCATCGTGAGGCCCACGCCCTAGCCCCACATAAAGTAATCCCTGGTAATCGCTCCAGCAACACCCTGATCCTGGAAAAGTTAGATCCTTTCCACCTGGGCTCGCTCCTGGCACTGTACGAGCACAAGGTCTACGTTGGCGGCTGCCTGCTGGGGATCAACCCCTTTGATCAGTGGGGCGTCGAACTTGGTAAGCAGTTGAGTTCAAAAATCCATAAGGCTGCCAAGGGTGAAATTCCTCAGGATGACTGGGATAGTTCAACCCGCAGCCTGATGAAAAAGCTGCTCTAAACTCTACAAAAAAGGCCGCACTAATTAGTGCGGCCTTTTTTGATCTTTGTTAAGGACATCGTTAACTGGATGCAGAGCCCCGCTTCAGCATTGGCTCAATTAGATCCAGTGGCAACGGAAATACAATTGTAGAGCTGTTATTTGCGCCGGCAATATCAATCATGGTTTGCATATAGCGCAAAGTAATCGCGTTGGCATTTTTCGATAATTGATTCGCTGCCTCAGTCAGCTTTAAAGCCGCCTGCGCCTCCCCCTCTGCGTGTATAACTTTAGCCCGCCGCGCGCGCTCCGCCTCTGCCTGCTGTGCGATAGCCCGCACCATACTTTCATCAAGATCGATATGTTTAATCTCTACATTAGTAACTTTTACACCCCAGGCATCTGTTTGCTCATCGAGTATTTTTTGGATATCTACATTTAGCTTGTCCCGCTCACATAACATCTCATCCAGCTCGTGCTTACCCAGTACCGACCGCAATGTAGTTTGCGCTAACTGGCTTACAGCCTCGTGATAAAATTCCACATTAATAATTGCAGACTGTGGATTAATCACCCGGTAATAAACCACTGCGTTGACTTTAACTGAGACATTATCCCTGCTGATAACATCCTGGGTGGGTACGTCCATAACCACAGTGCGCAGATCCACGCGCTCCATAGTTTGAACAATGGGAATGATTATAATCAGTCCTGGCCCCTTCACTGTTTGGAAACGCCCCAGGAAAAATACCACCGCGCGCTCATACTCCCGCAAAATACGAATGGCATACATCAGCAGCAATATAAGTGCGACTACCAGTATCCCAAAAAAATAACTGAGCATCATTGGACTCTCCTTATTCCCACCTTAACTGTTGAGCACTTTCATTAGCTCAACTGATTGCCCTACCTATTCCACCTCTACCCGTAAAACCATACCGTGTTGGGCCACTACTCTAACTTTCTGACCCACCTTCAGAGGCTGGTTGCAGGTCGCCTGCCAAATCTCTCCATCGAGATGCACCAAGATCTCTGCGTCTTTAACTTCGCTTACCACCGCAGAGCGTCCCACAAAAGCCTGGTCTGCCGGGACTTTCGGCTGGCGTAAACTGCGTCCAACAGCGGTCAGTAGCATCAATAAAAAGACACCACTTACACCGGCAATAGCCCCAATCAGCTGTTTGGAAACCTGCATTCCCGGCACATCACTATCAATAAGCATTACAGAGCCAATCACCAATGCAATAATTCCACCGATCCCCAGGGCGCCGAAACTCGGCATAAAAACCTCTGCCACAATCAGCAATGCGCCAACAATAATTAATGCAAGACCAGCGTAATTAATCGGTAAAACTTGCAAGGCATAAAATGCCAGTAACAGGCAGATAACACCAACAATCCCGGGAACAAAAGCACCGGGGCTATACCCCTCAAAAATAAGCCCGTAAATACCCACCAATAACAAAATATAGGCCACTTGAGGATTGGTAATCAGGGCCAGCAATTCATTGCGCCAATCCGGCTCGTAACTTTCACTTTGCAGCTCGGCAATATTTTCAGGAATCGTATAATCACCGATATCGAGTAATACTTTTCGACCAGCAACCTGGCGCAATAAATCGTCATCATTATCCGCAACAATATCGATAACATTCATTTTTAACGCTTCCGGAGCCGTCAGGGTCGCGGCCTCGCGTACAGCTTTTTCCGCCCAGTCTGCATTGCGCCCATGGCGCTGTGCCAAACCCCGGATAAACGCGACTGAGTCATTAACGACTTTGCGCTCCATGGCCGTTCCCGCAAGCGGTTTTTCTTTTTCTCCATCCTCACCGTCTTCCGCCTTTTCTTTTTTCTCCTCCTCCTGCTTTCCCCCCGGCATAGGTGTGCCCTGAGGTCCGCCAATCTGCACTGGCGTAGCCGCTCCCAAGGTGGTAGCAGGAGCCATAGCGGCGATCTGGCTGGCATAGAGAATATAAGTTCCCGCACTCGCAGCGCGCGCGCCGGAGGGGTAAACGTAGGTGGCAATAGGGATAGGAGACGCAAGGATATGCTGGATGATATCCCGCGAGGCCGCATCCAACCCCCCAGGGGTATCCAGATGCAGAATCACCAACTCTGCGCCCTGGTCCACAGCTTCCTGCGTAGCCCGCTTGAAATAATCAGTCGTCGCGGGACCTATGGCGCCATCAATTTTGAGTATGGCTACATGGGGAAAGGGCTCTTCCTGGGCGGCACTTTTGCACACAAAAAGGCTGAGCAGCAGCGCCAGGAAAACCAGGCTGCGAAAGAACAAAACGGGCGAATTCTGCTTCGACATGCATCCATCCCTGATGCGACATCTGGCTCAACGCCAATATTTGGATATTGAGTGCCACAGCGAACAAGCAAAATCACTTTAGCATTCACGACACCCTAAACCGGAAACAAAAAACCCCGGCTAATTCCATCAGATTAACAGAATTAGCTGGGGCCTTGTTTATTTCCACCGGGATTTACGCCCAGTTGAGTAGTTTTATACCCGATTGCGTCGGCTATACCAGTTCACATCGCGGGAATATTTATCTACCTGATTCTCAACACCCAGCAACATGGCAAACAGAGCCATACGCACCAGCAAGCCATTGTCGGTCTGGCGGAAAATCGCCAGGCTCGGATGTTCATTTAGGTCGGTATCCAGTTCATTCGCCTCTGCCCGTGAATCCCGTGGCAGGGGGTGCATAATTACCGTGTTAGGCTCTGCGTGGCGGGTAAAAATAGCCTTATTCAGGCGGAAGCGCCCACGGTAGCGGTTGGCCTCTTCCTGAGAGGCGAAACGCTCCTCCTGGATACGGGTGGAGTAAACAATATCCACATGGGAGATAGAGGATTCCAGCTGATCGGTAACCGTCACCTCGTGCCCGGCCCCGCGCAGCATCTCCACAATCATTTCCGGCATCGCCAGTTCCGGTGGAGAAACCAGGGTAATCTGCACCTTGCCAAACAAACACAGCAGTTTGCACAGGGAGTGCACCGTGCGGCCGTGCTTGAGGTCGCCGATCATGGCGATACGAAAATCATCCAGGGTGCGACCGTGCGCAGCCAGTTCCTTGCGAATGGTGTAGAGGTCCAACAGTGCCTGGGTGGGGTGTTCATTGGCGCCGTCGCCGCCGTTGACCACCGGCACACGACTCGCTTCAGCAAACTCAGCCACCGACCCTTCTTTTGGGTGGCGCATACAAATCACGTCGCTATAGCCCGATAGCACTCGGGCGGTGTCGTAAAGGGATTCGCCCTTTGCCATAGCGCTGGCAGTAATTCCTACCGTTTCACGTACAGTACCGCCCAACAGATTAAAGGCGGCTCCAAAACTCAGGCGAGTACGGGTGCTCGGCTCCATAAACATATTGCCGAGAATCGCCCCTTCCAATACACGCGTTACCTTTTCACGCTGTGCATAGGGGGTCATGGCGTCAGCTACATCAAATACGCGCTCTATGTCGGCGCGCTCAAATTGGCTGACCGACAGAATATTGGCTCCGATAAAGTCCATGGTTACTCCAGTGGTTGCGCCTTGTGGGCGCCGGGTATTCGCGAGCGGCATTCTACTCGGGCACCAGGAAAGAGCCCAGTGGAAGAACAGCCGCTGACGTGATTCGACACATTAGGCGAGTAAGCTATCGCCCCAGTTCTCCAGCTCTGTAATCAGGGAAATGCGCTCCGGGTGCTGCACCCGCAGCTCAGACAGCTGGCGGAAGTAATCTTCCAGGGTGATTGAGGCCCCGGCAGTAGCGTCAGTTAAGCGCTGGAAACACCAGATCTGCCAGCGCTGGTGCTCTTCCTCAGACAGGGTCTCGGGGAAATTGCGCGCCCGCATACGGAATAGCAGCTCGGGTAGGCGCTTATCGGTGAAAGGCACTTCACCCGCCAAAGCTTCCGGACCTCGGGCCGCCAGTCCACGGTGCAGTTCACGGCAGATATCGCGGTCAGAGTCGCTGAGGAATCCACCGTAAAGGTCCGCTTCCACATCTCTCTCAGGGAATTCCCGATCCAGGAATACGTTGTGCAGCTTTTCCGTCAAATCGATATCTTTGAGCTTCTGCCAGTTCGCCTCACAGGTTGTGCGATCGATACCCAGCTCTGCGGCGCGCTTGTCATCCAGCATATTTGCGGGCGCCAATACCGGGCACTTGTTCAAATGCACCAGTTTCAGCCCTACCGGCAACTCGCCCTCACCCAGCTTGTCGCGAGAGGTGTACAGGCGCTCTCGCAGAGTGTCTGCATCCAGGTTGAGTAACGGCTCGGGGTCCATTGCCAGGTTGGCAACAATAACCGCATTGCGATTAACCGGGTGACTGGCCAAGGGCATCACATAGGTCAAGTGACCATGGTTAGCAGAGACCTTGCCGGAAATATGCAATAGCGGGCGGCGCTCGCGCATATCGATCATCTTGGCGGCTTCCTGCTTTCGGCGCAGGCGGAACACATAATCGTACAGCTTTGGTTGCTGTTTGCGGATCAGCCTCGCCATATCAATGGTGGCGTGCACATCCGACAGCGCATCGTGGGCGCCCTCGTGGGAGATCCCATTAGCAGCGGTCAATTCTTCCAGGCGGAAGGACGGCGCACCGTCCTCACGGGTGGGCCACTGGATTCCCTCTGGGCGCAGGGCGTAGGTGAGGCGCACCATATCAATAATGTCCCAACGGCTGTTGCCGGAGCGCCATTCCCGTTCATAGGGGTCGAGCAGATTGCGATAAAGGGTGTAGCGAGTTACCTCGTCATCAAAACGCAAACTGTTGTAGCCCACCCCACAGGTGCCCGGCGCACCCAGTTCGGCGAGGATGTGCTGGATAAACTCTATTTCCGGCACTCCATTGGCCAGGGCTTTCTGCGGGCTAATGCCAGTCACCAGGCTCGCCATCGGCTGTGGCAGGCAATCCACTGAAGGGCGACAGTAAATCATCAATGGCTCGCCGACGATATTCAGTTCTTCGTCGGTCCTGATGCCGGCAAACTGCGCCGGCTTGTCGGCACCCGGGTCTGTACCCCAGGTTTCATAATCGTGCCAATAAAGTGTGGTAGAACTCACGGTACCTCCATAATTTGGCGGCATCATACCACCGAGAACCTCTTCGTCTGGACACCCAAGTCGAGATTTCGAGCACTCCGGACCAACTCCTTTGCCAACGCTGGTTGCAAAGCCGCCACCGCCCATTAAAATTCGGCGTTTCCACGAATTTAAGACAGCACTTCACTCTATGAATATTCGCCAGCTCCTCACCGACAAATTCCAGGCCGCCATGCTCGCCGCCGGTATCCCCGAAGAATGCGGCCCGATTGTGGCACCTGCGAAGAAAGCCGGATTTGGCGACTACCAGGCCAATGGCGCTATGGGCGCTGCCAAGCATATGGGCACCAACCCGCGCGAGCTGGCTGGCAAGATCCTTGAGCAGCTGGATAAAGGCGATATGATCGAAAAGGTCGAGATCGCAGGCCCCGGTTTCTTGAATATTCACTTGAGCGAACAGTGGCTGAGCCAGCAGCTATTGGCCGCCCAAGGCGACAAGCGCCTGAATATCGCCTCGGCTGAAGAGCCCAAGACCGTAGTCATCGACTATTCCCACCCCAACCTGGCCAAGGAAATGCACGTAGGCCACCTGCGCACCACCATTATCGGTGATGCCCTGGCACGCCTGTTGGAGTTCCAAGGTCACAAGGTAGTTCGCCAAAATCATATGGGCGACTGGGGCACCCAATTCGGCATGTTGCTGGCACACCTTTCCGACAAGCTGGCAGACAGTGATGCAGAAGTGGCACTGGCCGACCTGGAAGTCTTCTATCGCGAAGCCAAGGTTCGCTTTGATGATGAAGAAGGCTTTGCCGATCGCGCCCGTGAATACGTTGTAAAACTGCAAGGCGGAGATGAGCAGTGCCTGAAACTGTGGAAGCAGTTTATTGATATCTCTATCAGCCACTGCGAAGAAATCTACTCCAAGCTGAATGTCACCCTCAAACAGGAAGACGTTTACGCTGAAAGCCAGTACAACGATGATCTTCCGGTGCTGGTAAAAGAGCTGCTGGATAATGGAATCGCTGTTGAAGACCAGGGCGCGATCGTTGTTTTCCTTGAAGAGATGGCCGATAAGGAAGGCAACCCCAGCCCGATGATTATCCAGAAGAAAGGCGGCGGCTACCTGTATGCCACCACCGACTTGGCCGCTATCCGCTACCGCGCCAACCAACTCAGTGCCGACCGTATCCTATATGTTGTTGATGCTCGCCAATCCCTGCACCTACAACAGGCCTTTGTCGCCTCGCGCAAAGCGAGCTTCCTGCCGGAGTCGGTTTCTCTAGAGCATTGCGCTTTTGGCACCATGATGGGCGACGATGGCAAACCATTTAAAACCCGCACCGGCGGCACCGTAAAACTGGCAGCCCTCCTGGATGAAGCAGTAGAGCGTGCAGAGAAACTGGTGGCTGAGAAAAACCCGGAGCTGGATGCAAAAACCTGTACAGAAATCGCGCGCAAGGTGGGCATCGGCGCGGTGAAATATGCGGACCTAAGCAAGACCCGCACTAACGATTATATCTTCAGCTGGGAATCCATGCTGAGCTTTGAGGGCAATACCGCCCCCTACCTACAGTATGCTTACACCCGCGTACGCAGTATTTTTCGTAAAGCTGGTATTGAGCCGAGCGAGCTCAAGGGCGATATCCAACTGGAAAGCCCGCAGGAACGCGCCCTGGCAATTAAACTAAACCAATTTGGCGAAGTACTGGACCAGGTAGCCAAAGATACCTTCCCGCACGTACTCTGCACCTACTTGTACGAACTGGCCAGTGCCTATATGAGCTTCTACGAAGCCTGCCCAGTATTGAAAGAAGGCGTAAGTGAACAGCAGAAGCACAGCCGCCTGCAATTATGTAATCTAGTGGCCAGCACTATCGCTACTGGCCTCGATCTGCTTGGCATTGAAGTGATGGAGCAGATGTAAATTGCTCCAGCCCGGTATCACCTTCTGTAACTTTTCAGATAGGCAAACCGGGCAGCACCCGGGTAGGCGGCCTTCAGTTGTGGCCTACCCAACCATCCTGCACCATCTTTTATCCCACTCAGGCCACACGTTTCCCGCCAGCCTGACAAAAGGAAATCACCCGTGAAAATACTGATTACCGGCGCCTCCGGCCTATTGGGGCGCAGTGTATTTAAACAGCTTTCCAGCAATCCGGTTTTTTCTGTTACCGGTACCGCCTTTTCCCGCGCGGGAGAAAATTTAATTCGCCTGGACTTGTCCGATAGCGAAGCGGTGAAGACCTGCCTGCAACAGGTTAATCCCGATATTGTCATTCACTGCGCCGCCGAGCGCTGGCCTGATCGCTGCGCCGACAGCCCCGACACCGCCTGGCAGCTCAATGTCAGCAGCACGGAATTCCTGGCGAAATACTGTAACGAAAATGATACACAATTAGTGTATATCAGCACCGACTATGTTTTTGATGGCAGCACTCCGCCCTACAAAGCTGATGACAATCCCAACCCGGTTAACTTCTATGGCCGCAGTAAATTGGCAGGGGAAGAGGCCGTACTGAATAACGGCAATCACTGGGTTTTGAGGTTACCCTGGTTATTCGGGCCCGTTGCCTATCTGGAGGAATCCGGCATCACCGCCCTACTGGATACTTTGCGCGAGCAAAAGCCAGTCACGTTGGATCACTGGGCTATTCGTTTTCCCACCAGTGTGGAGGAAGTAGCCGAAGTATTGGAGCAATGCCTGCTAAAAATTCGTAGTGGTATGAATTTTGAAGGCATTTACCAGTGGAGTGGCGATACGGCCTGCACACGCTTCGAACTCGCACACATTATTGCCAAGGCTTGCAACCTAAATGCCGAACACCTGAGCGCTGAAAGTGAACCCAATTTTACAGTGCCACGCCCTTACAATTGCCAGCTGGATAAATCAAAACTGACAGGTATGGGAATTAATGGTAGTGAACCCCTGGAGCAACAGCTATTACGAAATTTAAAGCCATTTATTGAGGGCTGATTTAAATATCTTTCAGACAAAGCGCTACAGGGAAGTATCGCTGCCGGCCATGTTCCGGCTCACACCTGTTAATACCGTTAACTCATACAACAAACGGTGCTACAAGGTGGCAATCGAGTAGATCAGGGAGGAGCTATTGGATTGCCGAGTAAAACCACTCGAATATTTAGGGAAGGATAAATGAAATTAAAACACTGGTTCTCTGCAGGAGCTCTGGTACTGGGCAGCCTAACCACATTGGCTTCTTGCAATGCGGATAGCGGACTTCACAGCAAGAAACCACACCAGGCCATCAAGACCGAAAACGCCCAACCCATTATCTGGATTGGCGACTTCAATAACTTTGACGATGCCGTAGCACTGATGCTAATCGCCAAAGACCCACGCTATACCCTGGAACTGGCTGTCGTTGAGGACTCTTTCAATACCGTAGCGCACGGGGCCAACACTGTTTACAACATCCTCGAATGGCTGGGAAATAATGATACCCAGGTTATTCGCGGAGCCTATTTTGCCACAGAGGAAGTCGCCTACGGCGCAAACGGCAAAGCTTCAGTATCTCCGGTAAATGACGATAAGGCCGTTCTCGGCAGAGAAGACTATCAACTACCCAACTCCTCCGATTTCTCCACCGGTACCTGGAACCTGGAGCGCCGCAACGCCATGGGTATCAATCTCTACGGCCAGTATGTACCCGGCCCCTGGCGTGACAACGGCTCTACCTTATATGGAACTGACCACTTAATCCCGCGCGCAAAACAGGAGCACTACCGCTACCAAGGTAACAATGGTGTCTCCTTCAGTTTTGAGCTGGCCGAAGACATTATCCTGGAAACGATGGATAACCTGGAGCAACGCCCAGTAGTTTTCAATACCGGCAAACTCACCACCCTGGCCCGGGTACTTGGCAAAGCCAACGAAGAGCAGCTGGCTAAAATTGACCGCGTTATTATGATGGGCGGTGGCTTTGAGAATTATGAGCCGTTTACCGAGAATCACGAAGCAGCCTGCTTTGGCGATAAATCTAGAAATCTGGGCGGCAATATTTTCTCCCACCCCAGCTTCGGCTGTGACAGCGACTTCAGTACCCATCAGGAATTCAATATTCTGCTCGACCCACTGAGCGCACAATGGGCCTTCGACGCCCTGAGTAAAAATAATATTGAAACCTATCTGGTTCCGACCAACTCAACCGATATGGCCAAAGTACAAGGCAGCACCATCGAAGCCCTCGCAGAGCGCCGCGCAACTCCGGAAGCCTGCTACACCTCCCAACTCCTCAGTTCCATTCGTGAATTTGAGGGTGGGGATTTCCAAGGTAATGGTGACTTCGCCATGGATGCCGTTATTCGCCTGTGGGACATTATTGCTGCCTTGGTACTGTTGGAGCCCGAAACTTTAGATATGGATTTCGTACCCGGATTTATCGAAGTAGACCAGTTAAATGCCGGACTGGCTGACAGTATGACTCCTTATGATCCCATCACCTTCGACCCAACTGTGGGGAAAACCACCCTTGCTGAAAATGGCGAGGGCTTGCCAGTAAATGTGGTTATGGGCATCAACCACGATGCCGCCCGTACTGCGATGATTGAGCGCCTGCGTGATCGTTTTAATGCAGCCCGGAAGGGAGCTAGGTGTCGAGCTAAACAGCATTAACAAAGAGACTGTTAGTGCATAGGAACCTTTTGACTACTCTGTATTGCTCTTGTGGACTATTCAGAGGGTTCCTAAACCCATCAAAGCGTCTATAGCCAACCTGTTCCACTTTCGAGGCCATTTAAACTCCCAGATGACCCCTTTCGTCAAATCCACCCCACCCTGTGTAGAACAAAATCGCCTCAGCCAAAATATCACAGGATTTAACCCACTTTTTGCGCCCAAATTTAGCAGTTTCCTCGATTAAATCCCGCAGATTGCCCCTACTCTCCCCGGTTGCTAAGATGCGCGCCTGCCGCTATGGCCCGGCTTCCCCTTTGGTTTCGTATTGCGACACTGGGGCTGCCAGCAAACCGATTCTCCCAAGCGTTACCCTCGCCTATCCGCAACGCGGAGGCCCGAGGCTTTCCACAGGAAAAGCGGTACTGAGGCCAGGTGCTATTTTTAACCGCGAGCGCACCGCGACGACTCCCTGCGACTACAGGAACGAAGTTTATGACCCAACCATCGCTGCAGCAGTTGGAACAACACGACGCCTTTATCCATCGCCATATTGGCCCCGATGCCAAACAGGTAGAGGCCATGCTGGAAACGCTCGGAGTTGCCAGCCTCGAAGAGCTGATCGAGAAAACCGTGCCCGAAGCCATTCGCAAGACCGATGAGCTGGATCTGGCCGATGCGATCAATGAAGTTGAGGCCCTCGCAGAGCTGAAAGATATCGCGGCGCGCAACAAGATCTACCGCACCTTTATTGGTATGGGTTACCACGACACCATTACCCCCAATGTGATCCTGCGCAACGTGCTGGAGAATCCGGGTTGGTACACCGCCTATACCCCTTACCAACCGGAAATTGCCCAGGGCCGCCTGGAAGGCCTGCTGAACTTCCAACAGATGATTATGGACCTCACCGGTATGGAATTGGCCAACGCCTCCATGCTGGATGAAGGTACCGCAGCAGCTGAAGCCATGGCCATGTGTAAGCGCCAGGTCAAACGCAACAAATCCAACGTCTACTTTGTAGATCGGGACTGCCACCCGCAGACCATCGCCGTAGTTAAGACCCGCGCCGAGCACTTCGGCTTCGAAGTAGTTGTAGGCGATGTGGAAAAAGATATCCCCGCCGAGCTGTTCGGTGCCCTGCTGCAATACCCCGGCAGCACCGGCCGCGTACGTGACCTAACTGACATTATTGCCAAAGTACACGAAGCCAACGCCCTGGTAACCGTGGCCGCTGATCTAATGAGCCTGGTAGCCCTGCGAGCACCGGGTGATATGGGCGCAGACGTAGTTGTTGGCTGTAACCAACGCTTCGGCATCCCCATGGGCTACGGTGGTCCCCACGCCGGTTTCTTCGCCTTCCGCGAAGCATACAAACGCTCCGCACCGGGTCGTATTATCGGTGTTTCCGTAGACAGCAAAGGCAAGCGTGCCCTGCGCATGGCCATGCAAACCCGCGAACAGCACATTCGCCGCGAGAAAGCCAACTCCAACATCTGTACTTCCCAGGTGCTGTTAGCGGTAATGAGCGCTTTCTATGCGATTTACCACGGCCCTGAAGGCCTGAAAACCATCGCTGCCCGCATCCAGCGCCTGGCAGACATTCTCGCTTCCGCCCTGCAGCAGGAAGGCTTTAACCTAGCCCACGAAAGCTGGTTCGATACCCTGAATATCACCGTTGGCGCCAAGCAGGAAGAGATTTACCAGCGCTCCCTGGCCGCTGAGATCAACCTGCGTAAAATTGGTGAAGACGCCCTGGGCGTGAGCCTGAGTGAGACCGCCACCCTGCAGGATGTGTCCGACCTGATCAATGCCTTTATCGGCACCGAACACAGCATCGATCTGCATACTCTGGACAGCGAAATTGCCAGCAAGGGCTCTCTGGGTGTACCCGCCGCCTTAGCGCGCGATACTAAATTCTTGACCCATCCGGTGTTCAACACCTACCACTCCGAGACCGAGATGCTGCGCTACCTCAAGTCTCTGGAAGCCAAGGATATCGCCCTGAATCATTCCATGATTCCCCTGGGCTCCTGCACCATGAAGTTGAATGCCACAGCCGAGATGATCCCGGTCACCTGGCCCGAGTTCGGCAAGCTGCACCCCTTCGCACCAGTAGATCAAGCGGAAGGCTACGCGGAAATGTTCAGCCAGCTACAGCAAATGCTGTCCGCCTGCACCGGTTACGATGCGGTGAGCCTGCAGCCCAACGCCGGTTCCCAAGGTGAATACGCAGGCCTGGTTGCTATCAAGAAGTACTTCGAAGCGAAGGGCGAAACCCAGCGCGACATCTGCCTGATTCCCGCCTCTGCCCACGGCACCAACCCGGCATCCGCCATGATGGTGAGCATGAAAGTGGTTGTGGTTGCCTGTGATGATAAAGGCAATGTGGATATCGAAGACCTAAAAGCCAAAATCGAAGAGCACGGCGACCGCGTTGCCGCACTGATGGTCACCTACCCGTCCACCCACGGGGTGTTCGAGGAAGGTATCCGCGAAGTTTGCGATCTGGTTCACCAGGCTGGCGGCCAGGTTTATATCGACGGTGCCAACATGAACGCCTTGATCGGCGTCGCAGCTCCGGGCCAGTTCGGTGGTGACGTATCCCACCTGAACCTGCACAAAACTTTTTGTATTCCTCACGGTGGCGGCGGCCCCGGTATGGGTCCGATTGCTGTTGGCGAGCATCTGAAGCCCTACCTGGCAGCCCACCCGGTGACTGAAGTACCGGAAACCAAGCTGGATAATGGCACCATATCCGCCGCTCCCTGGGGCTCCGCCAGCATCCTGCCGATCAGCTGGATGTATATCCGTATGATGGGTAAGCAGGGCATGAAGCAGGCTACCGAAATGGCAATCCTGAACGCCAACTACGTAGCCAAGAAGCTGGGTGAGCACTACTCCCTACTCTACACCGGCACCAATGGCTTTGTTGCCCACGAATGCCTGGTTGACTTGCGCCCCCTCAAGGAAGCCAGCGGTATCACTGAAGAGGATATCGCCAAGCGTTTGATGGACTTTGGCTTCCACTCCCCCACCATGTCCTTCCCGGTAGCCGGCACCCTGATGATCGAGCCTACCGAAAGTGAATCCAAAGGTGAGCTGGATCGCTTTATCGAGGCTATGGCAACAATTCGCCAAGAAGTGGAAGATGTCACCAGCGGTAAATACACCCCTGAAGACAACCCGCTGCACAATGCACCTCACACCCTTGAGGACGTGATGAGCGATGAGTGGACCCACAGCTACTCCCGTGATATCGCTGCGCGCCCGGCGGCGTGGTTAAAAGAGCACAAGGTGTGGCCCGCTGCTAACCGTATCGACAACGTATACGGCGACCGCAACCTGATCTGCTCCTGCCCCCCTATTGAGAGCTACGCTGAGTAAAATCAGACACTCTCAGGAAGGATTAAAAGCGGGCTTTATGCCCGCTTTTTTATTCGACCCACAATACTTTTATCGAACTGGCACAAACTCTCACTTCCTGTATAGCTACGTATTTGCAACCATCACCTTTCAACAATATTATTCTGCGTTAACTTAGTTAAAAATCCTCACATAAGCGGCGCCTTACATCAAAGAAACGGTATTAGAAAGTTTTGGAAAAAATTTAGCCAAACTTTCTAATCGCCCCAAGCTTTCAACATCGGAGGTGAAAGTGACCATTAAAGTCTTAAAAGAAATATTAATTGCTAAGGGAAAAGCAGACTCTTACTCTGACGGTCAAACACCCATAGATCTATGGAGAGCTCTGAACAAAAAATCAGACCAAGGTGTCTTCGACTTTATAGAAAAAGGTTTCATTCTGTCTAACGGACGTCCTAGACCAGCAGATATCACCATAGAATACCGCGATGGGACAGAGTGGGTTTGCATAAAAGATCGCCCCAGGGGACTCAGCACTTTTGATAAACTAGGCTTACCAAAAGGCAAAAACTGGGAATACTACAAAATTCCTGCAGGGACAGTTTTGCCAGAAGGAATTGCAATTGTAAAAGATGAATATAACACCAGATTTGAGGCAACACACTATACGATAGCCCCAGCCTACGACATGCCTCTGAATCAATTTAAGAATAAGTTAAAAATACTAGAGAAATCCTTAATTAAGGAAGCTATATAATGGAAGTACCTAATACCTGGGCACCACTACTAATTTCTGCTGTTAGAGATGCCGTTTTGTATCAAGAAAGCCTTTTAAGAAGTGAGACCATAGGCGACAAAACAGATTATGAGGAGCACCACTTACAGCTGACACAATTCCTAGAGTTCCTTAAAGAGGAATATAAAGTAATTGAAAAAGAAACAGGCATACCCCTAGAAAAACTATTATGAAGCTTTCCTTCAGGGTGGCGTCGAACCACCCTGAAGCATATTAAGCTGGACAAATATATTCATACCACTCCCAGCCTATAACTGTATAGGATATCCCCATACAATAGCAGTTAAATAAACATTCCTGCCTGTACTGAGTAATTAGCTTTAGCACATCCCCGCTTCAGCAAGTCACACAAGATTCCACGGGGATTTTTTACTACTTAAGGCAATTCGGGACCGCTGAAGTACCTGGCCATATTGTAGAAAGGTAACTGCTAGAATCTTTAGTCACATTAAATATCATAGTGCCGCCACCAAGGTTATTATTTTCGTTACAGGAGGCCAAAGCACTTGCAGTAGATGCACCATTCATAACAGTGGAAGCTCCAACACCTAGCTTAGACTTATCAACACCCAGATTGATATACTTCTGGATTCTTGAGGTACAACTTGAGCCCAACCAATAGCTCATCTCCCAGCCATAAGTTAGTTGATCGCCCAGTTTCTTGCCATTCCATTCAGCCTGAAAAGCATCGGTATCACTCCAGAGTGCTTTGGAAATGATTTTATTCGGCATTTTCTCTCGCAATGCACTAGTCACTTTTACCAGGGAATCAGAATAGGTTTGGCTGCACTGTGAGTACTCATCATCAATATCAATACCATCCAGACCATATTGATCCACTGCATCTTTCAACTGCTGAGCAAAGTCATCAGCGGATTGCTCATCGGCAAAACAAGACCAACCTGCATTTTGGTGATTTCCGAGAACGCTGAGCACCACTTTCGTACCCTTGTCTTGCAAGTCTTGTACTGTACTCAAATTGTTATTGAGCAAGTCTGACACTTGGTCATTAAAATGCAGTACAGCTTTCTGACCATCGTAATTAATATTTGCCGCGAAGATCACAGCTATATCAAACAACTGGCTGCCATCGCTCTCTGTAAAGCAGCCTGCATTGCCCAGGTTATTACTATTAACTTCTACGTAAGCAACTTTAGGCGCTGACGCACTTTCCTGAGGAGTATCAGATTTACACAGAGTTGAGCCCAGCTCACGGATTTCATTCTTACGTGAACCACACCCATACCCGCTGCCATCCATGGAGGCATTATCGGCAAGATTTGCAATTTCCCAGTCCCCCAGGACGGAACACAGCTCATCCTTATAGATTTGAGCCTCAAGATAGGTGACCGGGCTTGCATCAGATGCACAGCTGCTTCCACTAACAACATGAGGCGCTGAAGGTTCGGATTTACACAATGTCATGGATAATTGGCGACTTTCATTACTCGTCAATTGGCAATTATTTCCCAGATGTTCTATTGAGGACCCGTCTGATAAACCAACCAAATCACCATTACTGAGAAGATCACAAAATTCATTAGGATAATTAAGCGCTTCAGAATAGCTTACTGTTGTAGTGTCCGAGGGACAGTCATCCGAATTGACCACTTCAATATCTGCGTATGCACCAGTCTGAAATAAAATGGTGGCACAAGCAGCCTGCATTGCTCTACGTGTCGATTGTTTCATATTTATGCTCATTTTTATTATGTAGTTATGTAAATTCTGTAATCTAATATCGATAATCAAAAAAAATGGTGTAGAGCTTACACTCTACACCCAATACTACGATCAACGAGGTATTAGAATTTATAGTTTGCACCAATATATAGTCTGCGCCCAGAGTAATTGTTGTATGTCATCCGATTTTTCTGTTTCCAATATCCCTCCGCCACTTCTTCAGTTAAATTAATAATAGAGGCAGAGATATTAAAGTTATCAGTGAAAGTATAAGTTGCATTCAGATCCAACTGTCCGTAGTCCTTATCGTATTCCGCATACCCACGATGCAAACTTGTAACCCTGTCATCCACCCAGTTATAGGAGGCACGAATACCAAAATTTTCAGCCTCATAAAATGCAGATAAATTATATTGGTATCTCGCAGTACCCGGTATCTCAGCTTCGATTGATTCATTAGCAAGAATGATGGTGGAAGTGCCGGTATCGGTAAATGTATAGTTGGCCATGAGACCGAAGCCACTTTCGAAAGCATGCTGGGCAAACAACTCCACCCCTCTAGAAGTTGCGTTTCCTCCCCCTATCTGCCCCTTCATTTCCACTTCAATAGGGCCATTACAACAATCGTGCTCACGTTCAACAATTTCAGTTACTGGAATTGGCAGATTATCAATATCTTTGTCAAATAAAGTTACACCTAATGCAGAACCGTCGGCGTAATACCACTCTAGGCCCAGGTCGAACTGCTTGGAGATCATTGCCTCCAGATCCGTATTCGCAAAGAAGCCACTTCCTCGCCCCGTCCACTCATCCGGAGAAACAATATGAACTGGAGGACCATAAGTTTCGGCCTGCCCCAGATAAGCATAACTTACCCTTGACATGGCTTTAGAGGCTGCAAGTCGCACTACTAGATCATCAGTTAAATCCCAAGCAATATTCAAGCTTGGTAAAAATTCTTTAGTAGTATTACTGCGTGAGTTAGCAATAACTTCATCCGATTCCATTCCGGAAATATCATCATATGTTTCTGTAGATAATTTTGTGCTGACATAGCGAACCCCCAAATTACCACGGAAGTCTCGCCACATAAAATCTGCTTGGGCATAGGTTGAGAATATTTCCTCATCAATCGTATAAGTACCAGATAGCACTGGCACAACAGTGAGATTGAAGTTTCCACTCACATAGTCCATTAAAGCATCGGTATCAAATGCCAAGTAATCAATTGCACCTGTATTACCAGCGCTATTATCGACTAGCTCATCACTAATTAAAGTAGAAGTATTTGGGTGATAATCAGGATTGTGGAACCATTGATCGCCAGGTAACCAACCTCGGTAACCGCCATTATTATCTATTTCGTCATCCCATCGATAGATATCTCTATAGGATCTAGCCTCATGATCTCTATACTTTGTACCCACATAAAACTTATTAACAAATCCCCAGTTAGTATCAAATGCAAAATCTAGCTGGTAGTAACTCTCTTCATCGCTATTTTCCGTAGCATCTGAGCCAAACCAGTCATAATAGGGATAAGCTTCAGTATCTTTAGTGAGATCTGTGGAAACTTCATAACTCGGCTTACCATCTGCAATTGACCAAAGCCAGCTATCCACGGAACCATAACGAGCATCCATATTAGCGTATGTGAGTTCAGAAGTTCCCCCCTCTGCTTCTGTATGCCCAACATTTATAGCAGCGGTATAAAAATCACCTTCATAGATAACTTCAAAATCAAAGGTATTAGATTCCGATTCACCCTTGCGGGTATAACCGGTCAGCTGAGGAGACATCAAACCACGGTATACGTCTACACCGCCATTAACATCTCCATCACCCCAGTTATTTTCATTAAGGTCACCATTGTCATTAAATCCATAGGTGACGACTGTATCTCCATCCACTTTAATGCCATAGTATGCATCATCATGATCATTCCATTCCGCAAATGTCAGGCTTTGAGTATTAGTGGCATAGCCAAGCTTGGAACCAAAATAAGCAAAACCAATCTCCAGGTGTTCAGTAGCGCGCCACTGCACGGCAAGCTGGTATCCATCACGGGTTCGGTCTTCCTTAGAGTTGTGAATACTTACCTGAGTAGGCGCCCACACATCGTTGTAAACTTCATCTGTGGTCTGATCAACAAGGGCCGGCAAATCTGCATGTTCGTCAGTATCTGAGTGCAAGCGCCAGCCACTTGCATAATTGGTAACTCCAGTTACGCTACGGTCCTGGTTGGTGTACCCCACTAAAATACCAAAAGTTTCATTTTCATTTTTCCAGGAGTAGAAAGCGTTATATTGTGGTTCCCATTCTTCAGTAGTATCTGAGTAAGTTGCCTCTGTGCCAATTACCCCTTCTTCAGTATCTAAGTCAAGAGGTTTGTGGCTGTGGAGGATAACGGTACCACCAACACCGCCTTCATCAATTCTTGCCTCGGGACTTTTATAAATCTCTGCCCTACTGATCATAGTGGAGGGAAGTAATAAGTAGTTAAAATTTCTAGAGGGGGCTCCACTACCTGAAGTAGCAATATAATTTCCATTTAGCTGCGTAAGAGTCCACTCAGAGCTGGTTCCCCGAATACTGACCGTGCTACCTTCTCCACCACTACGATCAATAGTTACACCTGGTACACGCTGGAGAGAATCTGCAACATTCTTGTCTGGGAACTTACCAATATCTTCTGCAGTAATGGCATCCACTACGGCAAGCGAATCTCTTTTGATTTCAAGATTTCTGGTAGCACTCTCAAGAATTCCAATTACTTGAACTTCTTCAATTCTCTCATCAGAATCAAAAATATCTTCCGCGACCGTCATACTGCTAACAACCAGCGAGATAGCAGTAACCATAGACTTCTGCGTGAAACCTCTGCTCCAGGTATTAACCCTTTTTCGGTTATTCTTCTTCATTATTTTCATAGCATCCCAACTTTCTATTTTTTCTCTCACCGGTTCAAAAAAATCCAGCCCTTTTCAAAAGTCTGGCGTAAAACTGTCAGAGGACCCTAAACCCCGAAAAGACAGTTCATTTGTTGAGGAATAAAACCCTAAAAAAAAACCTTGATGAAGAGGTAATCAATACTGGGATACTAATGAAACAAAATCGGCGTTTTAGATTTTCAAGAAAAAATAAGCAGTCTCGGAAAGCCAAAAACGAATCGACTAACTAGCTGTTTTAAGGGAGGAGATCCTAAGACAAACTTGAGTCTAGAATTTTCGGAAATGAATGAAATGGGCAGCTGTCAACTCACCGGATGAAGTTGACGTAATACTCTCTCTAAAGTTGCTGAGAAGACTCAGCTTGATTGGTGTTTATATATTGGACTGCACTTCACTGCGATAATTTGCTGGAAGCTGTCCGAACATACCTTTGAAGTGTCTACTGAAGTAACTATGAGATGTAAAGCCAACCCGATAAGCAATTTCAGATATTGGCCTTTGTGTTTCCACTAGCATACGACGAGAGTTCTCTAACCTGACTTCTCGAACGAATTGCATGGGTGTTTTATCTAGATATTTTTTGAAACGGCGCTCTAATGCACTAACCGATAAACTCGCGACCTCTGCCAAATCTTCAACCGCAATTGGCTGACTATAGTTATTTTTTATATATTCAACTGGCCTTTTAAGTTTATCCATTCTAGAAAGAGTCTTAACCGTCTCTTTAAGGTCTCGAGCTACGCCATAGGTCCCGATGATTTCTCCATTGGCACTCTTTAATGGGCGCTTTGATGTCGTAAACCAAACTAACTCACCTGTTTTACCAATATTTAATTCCAGCCGATCTGTAATCGTCTCTCCTAACATCACCCTTTTATCATCCCGTATATAGTTTTTAGCGAGATAAGAGGGGGAGAAATCCATATCGGAACGGCCAACTACCTGATGTAATGACCTGCATCCGACATGCTCAATAAATTCCCGGTTACAATGCACCACGTAGCCGGATTCATCTTTTACCCAGAAAATAATATCTGATATTAGATCAAAAACCGCAATAATCTGCTGGGTAGACACCATTTCCAATATTGATTCAGACTTCATTATTATTATCTACAATAGCTGGTAAAGAGTCCCTGCCTCTTTACATCGGCTTGAATTACTGCGCAGGTCCAGCAAGCAGAAAAGACACTAAAAAGCGCCTTCTCGGCACTCTCCCCGCACCTCACCACCATATGCGGAAATAACCCGTTCAATTTCAAAATAGCCACGCTCACAGAAACCGGTTTCCAACATCTTTTGTTCGAGAGCCCAATCTAAATAACGCTCTACTCGGTCACTTGAACGGCCTCCCAAACCGATAGTATCCCGCTGCATTCGACGTTGAGAACTAGGCTGGTTTGAAACTGGGGGAGGAAGATCCTGCCGATCCTTCTCAAGAGTAAATGTAAAACGCTTAGCTCCGTTTTGAGCAATCTCAGTTACAAACGACTCTTTCATTCCGGGAATCGGCTTGTTACTGGAACAGGCACCGAGAAAAATAGGTAACGCTAGGCCAGCAGCAATAAGTAAGCGGGCCTGAAAACTACCAATATTTTTATTATTCACACAAAATCCTCTCTAAATACCAACCTGCTTTATTACATCGAGCGCAAAGTTGGTACTATTTAGGGCCTTACTATTTAAATACCACTGTTTTATTTCCGTGTATAAACACGCGTTCCTGCAACACTAGTTGCAGCGCTCGAGTCAAAACCAATTTTTCAACATCCCTACCTGCATCCGCCATGGTTTCTGCAGAATAGGCATGATCCACATGTATTACATCCTGTTCAATGATCGGCCCTTCATCCAGATCATCGGTAACAAAGTGCGCTGTGGCTCCAATAATTTTTACTCCACGCTCATAGGCCTGCTGATAGGGCTTGGCCCCAATAAATGCAGGAAGGAAAGAATGGTGGATGTTGATAATGCGCCCACTATAGCGAGCAACAAAATCAGGGGTTAGCACGCGCATATACTTGGCCAGCACCAAATAATCAGGGCTGTACTCATCCACTAAGGTGGCCACTTGCTGCTCGTGGGCCCCGCGCTCCACCCCCTCAGCAGATATACAGTGGAAAGGAATATCAAACTTCTGTACCAGCCCCTCCAGATCCGGGTGATTGCCGATAACAGCCGCGATCTCCACATCCATAGCGCTGGAATAGCACTTCATCAGGATATCACCCAGGCAGTGGGGCTCGCGGGTAACCATCAGCACCAGGCGCTTCTTGCGCTCTATGGATACCAAGCGACGCTCTGCGCCCTGGGGCAGTGTCATATCCAGATCTTCCAGGAAGGTGGCATCGTTAAAGATACCCTCCAGGGCAGTGCGCATAAAGAAGCGCCCCTCAACCCGGTCGACAAACTCATCATTCTTGATGATGTTCAGCTGGTGCTTGTAGCAAATATTGGTGATCTTTGCGATCAGGCCCTTATCATCGGGGCAGTCGGTCAGTAGTATCTTCTTTTCCATGGTCAAATTTCAGGCCAAATATCCAGAGTCCAGACTATACACTATGCCGACTTTACGATTCAGCGATTCATTCCGGGGAGAACATGGATAAAAACCTTTACGCCGATCATATAGCCACCCTGTGCCGCCGCTACGACGAAATCCTCGAGAAGAGCGGGTTTGATACCCTCAACGTATTCAGTGGCGCTCCCAGAGTGCAATTCCTGGACGATAACTATTACCCGTTTAAGGTGAATCCCCACTTTAAAGCGCTGGTTCCCATTACCGACAACCCCCACAGCTGGGTTATCTATCAGCGCGGACAAAAGCCAAAGCTTTTGTTCTACCGTCCAGTAGACTTTTGGCACTATGTACCGCCGGCACCGCAGACCTTCTGGAGCGATTTCTACGATATCGAGCTACTGAGCAAGCCGGCCGATGCCCGGGCGTTCCTGAGCCCGGAGAATGCCGCTTTTATCGGTGAGAGCGACAAGCTGCAAGGCTGGTTACTGGGGGAGGAAAATCCTGAGCTTCTGATCAACCGCTTGCACTGGGCCCGCGCTTATAAAACGCCTTATGAGGTCGCCTGCCTGCGTGAAGCGAACCGCATTGCGGTCAATGGGCACCGCGCCGCCGAACAGGCTTTCCGCAGTGGCGCCAGTGAATTTGAGATCAATCAAGCCTACCTGGGCGCTGCTGGCCAGGGCGAGAACCGTATGCCCTACGGCAACATTGTTGCCCTGAATGAGCATGCCGCAATCCTGCACTACACTCACCTATCTACTGAGCGCCTGCCTGAGCCGCAACTGAAAAGCTTCCTGATCGATGCGGGCGCTGACTGCAATGGCTACTGCTCTGATATCACTCGCACCTACGCCTATGCCGATAATGAGTTCGCAGAGCTGGTAGCGGCTATGGATGAAAAGCAGTTGCAGCTGGTAGACGGCCTCAAACCTGGCCTGCCTTACCCAGAACTACATCGCCACTGTCACTTAAACGTGGGAGAGCTGTTGGCCCAATTTGGCATAATCAAAACCTCTGCCGAGAATGCCGTGGAATCCGGATTAACTCGCCCCTTCCTGCCACATGGCCTGGGTCACTTCCTCGGCCTCCAGGTACACGATGTCGGCGGTCACCAGGCCGGCCCCGATGGAGGCACGACACCCCCACCAGCCGAGTACCCGTTCCTGCGTACCAGCCGAACTATCGAGGAGAACCAGGTATTTACCATCGAACCTGGACTCTACTTTATCGATAGCCTATTGGGAGAGCTAAAAGACTCAGACCTCGCTGCCGAGGTTAACTGGGATAAGGTCGACAGCTTCCGCCCCTACGGCGGCGTGCGTATTGAAGACAATATTGTCGTACACGCAACCGGCAACGAAAACCTTTCTCGCACCCCTTAGTTCATAGACTAAAGCAATATTGTGAGAGTGCTTACAAGTCAGCGCTCTCGCAATACCTTTACCTTACTCCGAAAGTTAAAACATTAAAGAACGCCCTACCGCTCCCGCTTTTCCTCTCGCCGCTTGCGCCCCTAAGCTGCTTGCCCCCTCACCGAAAAAAAGCCAAAGTCCATCACCGGTATTACAACAAGAAAAGGGACAGTTCATGAGAAAAAAAACACTGGCAACGCTTATCGCAGCCACAGTTCTAGCCGCAGCCAATAGCGCTTATGCAAAATCAATCGAGTATATTTTTTACGATAAAGAGGGCATTGCTGGCTCTGAAGTTATTCATCAGGATGGAACAAAGGTATCTGGTGAATTAAAGCTCGGCTGGAATAACCGTCGCCTAAACCTCAAGGAGAGCTTCACTATCGGTGAGGCGGCAATGCCCGAGCAATTATCCATTGAAGGGATCAGCCCATTTGGTGCTCCAGTCAGCGAAGAATTTTCCCTGGAAAATGGTGTCGCTCGCTGGAAAGGTTCCGATGAACATGGCAGCGCAAAAACTTCCGAAGCCCAATTTTATATTCCCAAGAACAGCACCCTTGCTGTACAGGCGCAATTGGTAAAAGCACTGATTGCCGATGCAGATCAAAATATTGATTTACTGCCGCAAGGAAAAGCACGCCTCCATAAGCTTGATAAAGTAACCCTGCAACAAGGCGAGAAAAAGAAAACGGTTCACCTTTACGGCGTAAGCGGCCTGGGCTTTACCCCAGATCTGGCCTGGTATGATGACAATGGGGATTTATTTGCCTCCGATGAGGGGGGATGGTTCGCCATCCTGCGCAAAGGCTGGGATAAATCTCACCTCGAAGAACTGAAAACCCGGCAAGTCGCAGCCGCAGACCAGTATCTGCAAAGTATTGCCAAGAAACATACCCACACATCAACCCAACCCATCCTGATCAGCAACGTCAACCTGGTTGATGTTGAATCTGGCAAACTGCAGAAAAAGCAGCATGTGCTGATCAAAGATGGAAAGATCGCAAAAATTAGTAAAAAACCGATCAAAGCCAACGGGGCAACCACCATTGATGCCCGTAACCATACGCTGATCCCCGGCCTCTGGGATATGCACGCCCACTTATCCCCTACCGATGGTGTTCTGAATATGGCTGCTGGCATTGTTAATGTTCGCGACATCGGTAATACCCATGAAAGTATCATGCGTATTGAAGGCATGTTTGAGTCAGAGCAAATCATTGGCGGCGACCTTTTCCGTGCGGGCTTTATGGACCGGGAAAGCGAAAATGCCATGCGAATGGGCAAGACTGCGGACAGCCTGGAAGAAGCCAAGGATATTGTCGAGTGGTATGCCGATCGCGGCTATCAGCAAATTAAAACTTACAGCTCGATGGAGCCCGAGTGGATCGCTCCCTTAGCCAAGCATATCCACGAAAATGGTATGCGTTTGTCCGGTCATATTCCTGCATTTATGACCGCCGAAGAAGCAGTGGACGCGGGCTTTGATGAAATTCAGCATATCAATATGCTGTTCCTGAATTTTATGGGCAAGATAGATACCCGTAAAAGACTGCGCTTTACAGAAATCGGGGAGCACGCCCACGAGCTGGATCTGGATAGCAAAGAAGTGGCTACTTTCCTGGATAAGCTAGCCAAAAAAGGCACTGTCGTAGACGCAACCACCACCGTATTCAGTTCGATGTTACTGCGCCAGCCGGGCAAAGTAGATCCCGAATTTGCCGATATTACCGACCACCTTCCAGTGAATATCCAGCGCGCCTTTGTTGGGGCCGAACTGGATGTGAAGCCGGAACACAGGGATGACTACGACCTTTCAGCGGAAGCCCTGCTGGCCATGATGCTTAAGTTACACGAGCACAAGGTCACTATGGTCGCGGGCTCCGATGGCATCCCCGGATTTACCCTGTTACGTGAACTGGAGCTCTATGCCAAAGCCGGTATTCCGAATATTGATGTGCTGCGCACAGCCACACTGGTACCAGCACAAGTTATGGGGGCCGACGAGTACACTGGCAGTATTGCGGTGGGAAAAAATGCAGACCTGGTTTTACTGGAGGGAAATCCCCTCGAGGATATCACTGCGTTACGTCGCACTGCACTGGTACTCGAGGGGCAGAATATGTATCGCCCGGATGAGCTTTACACTGCCTTGGGTATTAAACCTTTCCACCCTTCAGTGCCATTTGAATTAAATAACACTACTACAGTAGCCACCAAGTCCCAGTAAGCAAAAAAACAGAAGCGGAAAAAACAGAAAAGAAAAAACCGGCAATCCAAATGATTGCCGGTTTTTTTATTTATAAATTAACTAGGCCAGTTCTGTGCGCACAGTGCGCGCCGCTTCTACCATATTCAGCAAGGATGAACCCACTTCGGCCCAGTTACGGGTTTTAAGGCCGCAGTCTGGATTTACCCAAAGTCGCTCAACCGGCACCACCTGTGCAATTTTCTTAAGTCGCTCAACCAGCTCCCTCCTTTCCGGCACATTGGGAGAGTGAATATCGTAAATGCCAGGTCCAATTTCATTGGGGTAACCACCGGCCTTGTCGGCAAACGCGCTGAGTAGGCGCAAATCGGAGCGAGCTGATTCAATAGTAATTACATCCGCATCAAGGGAAACAATGGCATCCATAATTGCATTGAAATTGCTGTAACACATATGAGTGTGGATCTGGGTTTCCGCTTTTACTTCGCTACAGGTGTAGCGGAAACACCCTACCGCCCAGGCAAAATAATCCTGGTGCTCAGACTCTCGAAGGGGAACCCCCTCACGCAAAGCCGGTTCATCAATCTGGATAATCCCGATACCGGCCGCCTCAAGATCCAACACCTCCTCCCGCAATGCCTTGGCAATTTGCAGACAGCTCTCACTGCGGTGGATGTCCTCCCTCGGGAAGGACCAGTTGAGAATTGTGACCGGGCCGGTGAGCATACCTTTTACCGGCTTATTAGTTAAGCTCTGGGCATAGCCACTCCACTCTACTGTCATAGCGTTAGGTCGGGAGATATCACCAAAAATTATCGGGGGTTTCACACAGCGAGAGCCATAACTTTGCACCCAGCCATTACCGGTGTGTACAAAACCATCCAGTTGCTCCCCGAAATATTCCACCATATCGTTGCGCTCAGCCTCACCATGCACCAGTACATCCAGACCGAGTATTTCTTGACGACGGATAGCTTCGGCAATTTCAGCGCGTAGATGTTCTAAATAATCCGCTTCAGAAATTTCGCTATTGCGGTACTTGCGGCGCACACCGCGCAAAAGATCCGTCTGTGGGAATGAGCCTATTGTGGTGGTGGGCAGCAGTGGTAATTTCCAACGCTTGGCCTGTACTAAAGAGCGATCCTTAAAGCACTGTTGACGCCAGGTATCCCGTAATTGATCAGCAATGGAGCCCTCGGCTACACCACTCTCTCCGCCTGAGACAGGGATCTCTGTGTCCTCATTGAGCAGCTGCTGTAATTGAGCCAACTCCTGAAGTTTCTGGCGGCTGTAAGCGAGTTTCTGTTTTTGCTCACTGGGCAGCTTGACCTCCGTTTCCAGATCCACAGGGCTGTGGAGCAGGGAGCAACTGGCTGATAGCCACAGGCGATCTCCAAACTGTTTCGCCAAAGGCTGCAAAGTGCCCTGCCAGCGGTTGAGGTCTGCTCGCCACACATTGCGCCCATTAATCACACCCGCAGACAGAACCTTGTTCTTACCTGCCAGCTGGGCCGCAGCTTCAAGTTCTTCAGGTGCGCGTACACAGTCAATGTGTACCCCGGACACCGGGAGGGAAAATACCAGCTCCAAATTCTCGCGCAAAGGTGAGAAATAGGTAGCCAGCAGTGTATTCACCCCCGGGGCTACTGCCGCAATCTGCTGGTAGGTGCTATCAAAAGCCCCACGCCATTCATCCGGCAGATCCAGGCCTAGTATGGGTTCATCCAACTGCACCCATTCAACTCCGAGGTCAACGAGCTGAGACAGCAACTCGGCATAGCAAGGCAGGAGTTTTGGCACTAAATCCAGAGGGCTATCCACACCCCGCCCCAGCCATAGGTAAGTGAGTGGCCCGATAACCACCGGCTTGGCTTTGTAGCCCAGGGATTGGGCTTCCCGTACCTCGTCAAGTAACCACTCACTATCTAGGGAGAAGGCTTGATCATTAGAGAACTCAGGCACCAGATAGTGATAATTGGTGTCGAACCACTTGGTCATGGCACTGGCCGCTACCGGCTGTCCCGATGGAGCGCGACCACGGGCCAAGCGGAAGTACTGGTCCAGCTTGTTTTCTGCCACTCCCTCTGCAAAACGCTGACCGACCACACCAAACATCAAGGAGTGATTCAGAACCTGGTCATACCAGGCGAAATCCCCCACAGCTACACGGCTCAAGCCGGCCTCACTTTGGGCCTGCCAGTTACTACGGCGTATCTCTGTGCCCACTTGCAGCAACTGCTGCTGGGGCCTATCACCGCGCCAATAGGCTTCTTGCGCTTTCTTTAGTTCGCGATTGGCTCCGATACGCGGATAGCCGAGGATATGTGTTTGCACCATGGCCGCCTTCCCAAGCTCTTTCCTGTGAGGGGAACAAAGTTGCCCCGTTGAAAAATACCCCGCAGCTGCGATCTCGGTAACGGCCGCATTAGCGAGAGTCCTGACTTGATTGTGTGCGTACAGTACTGTTCAATCAATTTCATATTTTTTGCAAATAACATGAATAATTTTAATGATGATTGAATTGCGCCATTTGCGTGCGCTGAGTGTTTTGCGTGAAACAGGCAGCCTGGTACGCGCAGCGGAGCGCCTTCACCTGACCCAGTCGGCTCTTTCGCACTTATTTCGCGAAATGGAGGACCGGCTCGGCCAAGAACTGTTCAAACGCAAATCCCGACCTCTGCGATTTACCAGTGCCGGTCTGAGGCTGCTGCAATTGGGCGACGACATACTGCCCCAGGTAGCTATAGCACAGCGGGACCTGTCCCGGCTGGCATCGGGGCAAGCGGGCAGGCTTAATATCGCTATCGAGTGCCACAGCTGCTACCAGTGGCTGATGCCCGCACTGAATACCTATCGGGACGGCTGGCCAGAAGTGGAACTGGACCTGTGCAGCGGCTTCCACTTCGCTCCCCTGCCCGCACTGGTGCGCGGCGATCTGGACCTGGTTGTCACCTCCAACCCGGACCCGAACCTCAAAGGCCTGCACTACGAGCCGCTGTTCAGCTTTGAAATGTGCCTTGCCATAAGCCGCAAACACCCACTGGCGCAGGAGAGCAAACGGCGCTGGGTAGAACCGCAGGAGTTAGCTGGTGAAGTCCAGATTACCTACCCGGTTGAACGAGAGCGGCTGGATATCTTCCAGCACTTCCTCGACCCCGCTGGAATTGAACCTGCAGAAGTTCGAACCGCAGAACTGACCGTGATGATGGTTCAGTTAGTAGCCAGCGGCCGAGGGGTTTGCGCCCTCCCCACTTGGGCGCTACACGAGTACCTGCAAAAGGGGTTTGTTTCCCAACTCCAGCTGGGTAAAGAGGGCCTTTGGAGCACTCTCTATGCGGCAGTGCGGGAAGATATGCTCGAGCAACCTTATCTCACAGACTTCCTCAAAACCGCACGGGATGCCAGCTTTGCCAATCTGCAAGGTGTGAGAGCGGCCAAAACCAGCCCCAGTGTGGCAGAACCTGCCTAACCACTTACAAAAGTTAACTGGGCGGCTTAAGCCTTTGCGGAAATAATGACTTATTCAACCTCAGCACAATTATCAAACAAACTGAATATTTTCAGATCAAACAAATCAATGGTTTGGTCTGGCCGGAGAGGCCGGTAAAATCACACAAATAACTATACGGCAGTGGCCTGTACCCGGCCAAATGCCTGGACTTTGTAGGAGACCCTCTATGTCAAACCCGGTTGAACGTTGGAACTCAGTGAGTAAAGGACTGCACTGGCTTTTTGTAATCCTGCTGCTCTCTGTGTGGGGAGCAGTTGAACTGCATGAGTTTTACGAGCGCGGCGACCCCATGCGCGGCTGGTTTATGCAGCTGCACTTCTCCCTGGGAGTCGGTGTCCTGATGCTTTTGGCCCTTCGCCTCTACTGGCGTGCGCGTCACAAGCGCCCACAGATCGAAGGCAAGAAGTGGCAGAAGGCACTGTCCAGCCTGACCCATGGTGGGCTCTACCTGTTGATTCTGGCTATGCCGGTATCCGGCATCGTGATGCGCCAACTGTTTGGGCGCGATACCGAGTTTTTTGGCCTATTTGCCGTTCCCAACCTGTTCGCCAAAAACCCGGACCTGGGCAAGCAAATCGCTTTCCTGCACAAAGATGTAATGTGGCCCGCCCTTCTCGTACTGGTTGGACTGCATATCGCCGCAGCCCTGTGGCACCACTTTATTGCCCGCGATAACACACTCACCCGTATGCTGCCACAGCGCTAATTCAAGTCAGGGAAGAAATAGAAGAAAGGAAACTGAATGGGAGAGCGCAGGCCTGCGCTCTCCCGGAATAAACCTGCTAAAACAGGTGCGACTTACTCGTCGTTATTGCCGCGCTTGGCTTTGGGCTTGCCTTTGGGCTTGAACTTAGGCTTACCCTTGGGCTTCCCTTTCGGTTTCACCGCCGCTTCATCGAAGCGGGTGATTTTCATCGGCTTACCGGAAACACGCACCTTCTTCAGGTGTTGAAACACTTCTTTCGGCATTCCCTGAGGCAGATCTACCGTGGTGAAATCGTTGTAGATTTCGATACGGCCAATATAGGAGCTGTCCAGATCCACCTCATTGGCAATAGCGCCAACAATGCTGCCGGGACGCACGCCCTGCTCGCGGCCGATCTCAATACGGAAGCGCTCCAGCCCTTCATCGGGCGGCGGCAGCTTGCGATCTTTTTCGAAGCTTTCCTTCTTGCGACGGCGGCCACCATCAAAGTCATCATCGCGCTCGCGACGCTCTTTGCGCGGTCTCTGCTCTTTCTCTTGAATCAGCAGGGGCTGATCACCTTGGGCCATTGCAGCCAGCGCGGCGGCAACATCCAGTGGATCAACCTCATTCTGCGCCAGGAATTCCTCAACCAGCTGGCGATAGGGCGCCAGATCAGTTTGGCCTTCCAGGGTCGCGGTGATGCGCTCGCGGAAGCGCTGCATACGGGCACTGTTAACCGCATCTGCGCTGGGCAAATCTAGTTTTTCGATCGGCTTCTTGGTCGCTTTCTCGATGACTCGCAACATACGACGCTCGCGGGGCGCCACAAACAGGATCGCATCGCCTTCGCGACCGGCGCGGCCGGTACGACCGATACGGTGAATATAAGCTTCGGTATCGTAGGGGATATCGTAGTTAATCACGTGGCTGATACGCTTCACGTCCAGTCCGCGAGCCGCAACATCGGTGGCTACAACAATATCGAGCTTGCCATTTTTCAGCTTGTCGATCACGGCTTCGCGCAGGTTCTGCGCCATATCACCGTTCAGGGCGGCACTGGCAAAGCCTCTGGCGGCCAACTTATCTGCCAGTTCCACGGTGCTGTTTTTGGTGCGCACGAAGATAATCGTGGCGTCCACCGGCTCCGCTTCAAGAATACGGGTCAGTGCATCCAGTTTGTGCAGGCCGCCAACCGGCCAGTAGCGCTGGCGAATGGTTTCCGCAGTCTCAGTCTTAACACGGATTTTTACTTCAACCGGCTCATCCAGATGCTCGCGGGCGATGCGGGCAATCTCTTTTGGCATAGTGGCGGAGAACAGCGCAATCTGGCGCTCTTCAGGAATCTGCTCCAATACCCACTGCACATCATCGATAAAGCCCATGCGCAGCATTTCATCCGCCTCATCCAGCACCAGGGTGCGCAGATTGGACAGATCCAGGGAGCCGCGACGCATATGGTCCATCACCCGTCCGGGGGTACCTACCACCAGCTGAACGCCACGCTTCAACTGCTGTATCTGGCCGCGGTAGTCCGCGCCACCATAGATAGGCGCAACGTGGAAACCTTTCAACTTGGATGCGTAAGACTGGCAGGCTTCAGCCACCTGAATAGCCAGTTCGCGGGTCGGTGCCAGCACCAGTGCCTGAGGGCGACGATCCTTCAGGTCCAGCTGGGAGAGTAGCGGCAGCGCAAAGGCTGCGGTCTTGCCAGTGCCGGTCTGGGCCTGGCCTAGCACATCCCGCCCCTCCAGCAGGGACGGAATAGTTTGTGCCTGGATCGGGGAGGGAGTCTCATAGCCGAGCTTTTCGATGGCGCTGAGAATTTCAGACGGCAGACCCAACTGGTCGAAGCCGGCCGCTTTAGGGGTATCGGTCATTTCGGAATTCACTTGAAGCCAAAGTCCCTATCGCGGGACCGGAGCGGTGGGTAAAAGGCCGCGCAGTCTAACAGGTTAGACGATCCAGATCAGCCTGTTTTTTAAACAAGCTGTGATGAAGCGTGCGAGCAGAATGAAATACCTGAAATGGGAAGGGAAAGAACGCAAAATCCCTAATTTCTAGTCCACGTCCATGTAAAAGGATTAACCCACACTATTTCCGCTTTTGATAGAGAGCTTGGCCTGGGGGCTACCCTCAGCAGCAGATTCTATGCGTTCAACCACCCCTTCAATAGTGGCGCCAACCGCCTTGGAGAAGCTACCGTCTAGTTGAGTTTGCTCATATAAATAAGTATGAAAGCGTCTGAAAAAAGCAATATCTACGCTCTCAGGCTCAGCCCAGAAGCTGGATAGTTTACCTTGATGAGTCAGGCCAGGAATGTCATATAGCGCACGCCCAAGTACTTTCGTGGGTACCTTATGAAGAAGGGCAGAGATACCGACGGTACTATTAATTGTAACTACCCCACGAGCATGATCGAGAAGGGTGGGCAAGTGCAGATCATGACAATACATAACTCGTCCCTGGATACTATAGCGAGCTTCTAAGCTATCAATCAGCTTCTGGTAATGACAAAACCCACGATCCATCGGGTGATGCTTTAAAACGATCACCGCGTCCTTTGGCGCGTTCTTGGCAAATGACTTCAATACTCGATCAATGGCATTTTCAATTGAGAGAAGGTCCGAGTGCTGTCTTAATTGAAAATCATCTCGAGTCTGTAAGGGAAATAAGAAAAAACGCCGGCTTAGCTTTCCCGTAAGCTTAGGCGTCAAACTGCGCTCTGTTACTTTATAAAGCCCTTTTCGTGCAAAGCTCTTCAACCAACAAACGCCTTCGGCTTTCCAATCTCGATTTCTATGATGGTGATATGCCTGAAATTCGGAACGCGCGAGGCGCATCGCTGCGTAGTAACCCATAGCGAAGCAAGCACGATGCCAGAATGTTTGCCCTACTGGTAACCCACAAGGTCTGCTCTGGACCGGTTCATACTTTTCGATCTCCTCGCGCGTCCAGTCGATTTGAGAGAAAGCATTAACTCCCCCCCATTCCAACGTAACAAAATCTGGACGCAAATACCCCTCTTCAAATACCCCAAAAGCAACACCCAAAGATTCACAAACACTTCGAGCTTGAGAGTGATAGCGACGACAGTCACCATAAACAAATACAGCTTCTGCATTATGTTTTAGCAAATAGGACTTAAAGAAGGGTGACCAATCACTTTCGCTTCCCGTGAAATCAATCTGAAAATCAGCCCAAGCAAAATAGCGATCGCCGCCATTGAAATTAATTTTATGCGTAGTTATGCCTTGATGTGAGAGTCTCTTTGCCAGCTTCGCAAAGAACGGGCCATGAGGCCCCTGTAAAAAGACTGCCACAGACATTATTCAACCTACCCCTAAATCTTGCTATTTAGCGCTTAGAAATTGAGCACATATATATAACGGGTCAAACAAAAACCATTCCCATGTCGCACATTAGCCACTTCAGTCATTGACACATCACTATATGTCACTCTGTGGCTCAATAGGCCTAACAGGAAATTGATCAACTAAACGAACAAGAACAGGTATTGGAGTACCAACTGGCGCAAAATTCTACCAAATAGAACAATAATCTTCTACAGTTGTTAACTTCTTCCTAATCTCAGAAACTGGTAGTGACAAAAACCTCCCGCACCAGAGAAGCATAGAGTATAAACAGGGAGTACCTTTCTCTGTTTAGAGCACTAAGTTCATTTTTTTGAAGCTTCAGAAGCCATTTTATCAGAACAAAAATTTTACTTTACATCGGTACCCATCATAAACGAAGCTGGCGAACTTGCCATCAAAAAAGTTTGCGGCCAAGTCGGAATTTTAGTTGGATGGCCAGCCATTTCAACTGACCAGATCACAATTCATCCACCAATCAAGAGGTCATACTAAGGCCTAACTAACATCATACCAGTCAACCCCAAAACATTATTTATTAAGTAAAGGCGTTTCCCACTGGCAATAACTACCAAAGACCTACGCGATATATTTAGAGGCAAGCGCAAACAAAATAGCAAGATTAATCCACAGCTTCCGCGCACTGAGAACGAGCTAAGCGACCATAATAATTTCGCTGCTCTCCACTATTAATCTTGCCTTTATCCAGCCGTTTTAAGGCCACTTTCCATACTGTTTCGAATGCTTTAGCTGCGCTGTTAGGGAAAGGGGTAAATAATGGATTAAAGGGGTTATCTCTAGCCTGCATCCACACCGTCATACGCTTCGACTTTTGGAGCGCCTCACCGCGACAGTGAAAACCGTACACATTACCAATCACTAAAGTATTCGCAGGAACAGATAGCTTTTTCACTTCATATCCCATTTTTTTCAGATCTTTGTCATTGACCCGAAAAGACCCATCCCAATAACGTCCAGATGGCCGTTCGTTGCCCTTTTTACAAGCCTCTAGACTCTCTCTATACTCCCACTTCAACCTTTTCCAGGATAGCTTGTGAGAACCTGGTACATAGACGTAAGCTCCATTATTATCACTCGTCTCATCAATATATAACCACCCTTTAACACACGGGTGAAAGGTATCCGCATGTAAGTCGCGTTGAGGGTCTGGCCGGGGATTCACATTCTCATGGTTGCAGAGGTTTTCTATATAGAATAAAGGCGGCCGATTCTTCGATGAGCAGTACCGCATCAAGCGATTCAATAGCTGATTTTCAACTAGCCGCTTAAATTCTGGAGCTCTTTTTCGCTCCTCGTAATCCATAAATATCCTCTGGGTTACAGTCGTACCTTCAATTATTTCCCTAACAGGCCCCTCGAACTGATCAAGCTCATTAACCAACTGTAAAAACTGCTTATTATCGAGAAAATTTTTCTTTAAAATATAACCATTCTCAATAAATTCTCTTCGGTATTCCGAAGGAACTATTGGAGAAAGGAGAAATAATCGGAACCGAAATAGAGCATGAGTAACTACAACCCTAAGGACATGTAACCCGAAAAAATTCAGCCAGAAACTCCCAATAATAGGATTGTTCTTAAAGCTTTTCCCCCAGCTCACCAATTCAAAAAGCCACTTTGGTATTTTCCAAACTAATCCAATTAATTGCCTTAGCATTACCACTCCCTAAACATATACATTTAAATCCATATTTTCTATATGGCAATATAATTATATTTTCTTACCGGCTAAACTAAATCCCCATCAACATATCTATTAGTAGCGGAGAAATTTTTCTCTATACCAGAAAAAAAGTTTAAATAAAAAATTTTTATTTTTATTTTTATATAAAGAACGCCTATTTTGCAGCAGTTTAACTGTACTCTCTGCATCAATATAGTCTCCTGTTGTAGCATCAGCATACACAGGATAAAGCAGTAACGTACCTGCAATTAATTCATTTAAAGTTAGCTTACGACGCCTTCTCTTTTTAAAAACATCAAAATCAGCCTCATTACTTCTTGAGATAGAGAGTAATGTATCGTGCGTTAAACCCCACCCAGAATAAAAAGGCAAGCCATAGGTCACAACCTTGACTTTTCGAAGTAAAGCTTCGAAACCTGCCAAGGAACTCAAAGTATGTACTTCGTCAACCTGATCCAACAACATAGAGATATCCCCATCAGCAACAAGTAAATCATAAAATTGCTGTGACTCCTGAGGTACCTCTCCTAAACGAGCACCAGCAACCACATCAGGGTGTGGTTTATAAATAATAAATGCATCTGGGTTATCTCTCCATACATTCTCTAAAAGAGAAAGATTACTCTTTATTTCAGGCGATCCATAAGCAATTGAGGCATCACTTTCTACTTGCCCGGGTACCAAAATAATTTTCTTATCGGTAGGCAAGGAAAGGTTTACTGAACCTTGAATATTATACTTTGTTACTCTACTTTTAATCAGTAAAGAGTGCAGTTTTTTTGCTCTGTTAAGAATTTCATCACTAAAATTAGTATTACTTAAAATCACTTCAAGATCACTTGGTGATCTAGCATCAAAATAAATACCTCGGGAATCGAATACTAAAGAAATCGGAGCAACCAAGTCAGCACCTAGTCCAGCTGAACGTATAAACCCATCTTCAACCTTCCAAAAGTGAGCATTTACTTCCTCAACCCTTTCCCGCAAAGAACCCATTGTTCGGCTAGCCCAAACAAAAACGTTAATTCCCTCTGAGCGCAAATTTATTGGGTGTTTACCTTTAACAAAAGAAACATTTTCTACCCCGCCAAGGAAGCTGGGAATAAATTTCTTTTTCCAGGGCGAAAACCCAACACCTAGCCATTCACCTTGAAATCTAAGCCATTGCCGCTTTTGCTCTGCAATTAAAGCAACAGTGTCTTCGAATTCACACTTCTCGCCAGTATATGGGTTTATATATCGACAGTAACGTAGATAGGCTGCGCAAAATAACTCTAACAGAGATCTGCCGGCATTGCGTCGTGTTATATTCTGCCTGTCTTGGGTCAACCCCCAACCTGAATAAAAGGGAATACCAAAACAGTGTACCTGTTTCCCCGCAATTAGGGCGTCGAATCCAAGCTGACTAGTGACTACGTAAACTTTTTCAACATAATCAAAAACAGCCCAGGGTGAGATATTCTCTGAAATAATCTTACAGCCTTTTTTAGAGGCCATATCTAACAAAAAACCCTTTTTCTCTCCAGCTATAACATCTGGATGTATTTTGACACATATCTCTGCTTCAGGGTTATCTTCAATAGCACTCTCCAACATTTCCCTGAAATGTAATTCCGAAGCCTGACCAGCTCTAATAGAGACATCGCCAAAAGTTTGATCTACAACTAAAACCCTTTTCACGTTAGTTGACCAACCTAAGGGTTTATCTATCGATTGATTATACTTACAAAGCCGATTGGTCCGTAAGAGTCTCACTCCTCTCTTCGCTCGCTCCAGTTCTTCTGAAGTGAAATCAGCCTCTGCTATCAATGTCTCCAGATCGCTAGGACAGGAGGCATCATAATAGATCCCAGTTCTATCAACTATCAAACTATGTGGAACCGCCCCATTAACCCCCAGGCCCAATGAACGTAAAAAACCATCTTCTATACACACAAAGGGAAGTCCCGCCTTTAAGGCGATTCTTTTTGCTTTCTTCGAAGTTGGCTTAAGCCCCCAGCCAATCATATAATTTACATGATTAGAGGGCTTGAAGGTCACATACTGGCTACGGGCATCCAGCAAGCTTTCTAGAATCGGGTGCTTCCGCAAACCTAAAGAACAGTGACCGACTACAGACATTTTCGTGCCTCAGTCAACATATTCTCTCGCAATACATGATCCTCTGCTAAAGAAAGAATTCCATCTATCCATTGCGAACGATTCATGGGTAAAAGTAAACCATTTTCACCGTGACGAATTACTTTTCCGTAAATATCACCTGCAGCGTAAATGCCTACAGCGCCAGCTTGAGTAATATCAAAGAATTTTGTGTGAGACCTTGCTCTATTAAAAGGCGTGTCTAATAAAGGGGCTAGACCTATAGTTCTATGCTGGCTCCTCATGGCAGTTAAGTAAGTCGGCCATTTCATAGGGTGTAGAACCTGTACCCTGGGAAGGTGGTTAAAAAGTCGATTTACCTTTGAATCCCCAATTATTTCGAAAGTAAGCTTTGAGTTTATTGCCATAACCTCATTAATAATCGGTCGCAGCCATAAAATATCGTGCTTATGTGATGCGGAGCCATGATAAAAAATATTGATATTTCTTGATTCATCCCCCACCAGGGGTTTCGCACACAATTTTACAGGTGCCCAGAAGCTATACTTCTTTTTTAAGTACGTACTTGATACTAAAAGCTGAGAGTTAATTGACTTTAGCCAGCTCTGCTTTGACCAACTAAGGCGATAAATTTTACTCTGATACCGTAAAGGCATATCTGAAAATGCCCGCCAGTCAAACAAATCATCATCAATAAAAATACAAACCCTACCAATTTTATCGATATTTTTATTAACAAATGACTTCCAACGGCCATTAACATATCTTATAAATACTATATTACAATTCAGTACTTTTTCTTCCGATGGGAGGTTATCTAAAGACACACGCTCCCAGCTAACGCCCGCTTCCGTTAGAAACGGAAGAATAAAATAATCTGAGGAGGGGTTTGCCCCCTCCTCAACAATTAGCCAGTGGCCAGATAAGTCCAAACCTAACTCCAAACGCCTCAAATATAAAAAGGAAATACAATTGGTAATAGAAAAAGAACTGTAAATGAATAAACAATAGTTAAAGGTAATCCAGCCTTTAGGAAATCTTTTAAGTGATAACCCCCAAGGTTTTGGACAATTAAATTTGTTTGATAACCAAATGGGGTCAGAAAACTTGCACTAGCTCCATATGCAACAGCCATAACAAATGGCAACCAGCTAACACCGAAACTCTCCGACAAACTCCATGCTAATGGAAATGTAAGGGCTGCCGCCGCAGTATTAGTCATTAACTCAGTTAGTATTAATGTTAACAAAAAAACTCCAATCAAGCCTGCATATGGACCCATACCCTCGAGTAAAATACGTATTCTTAGCGCTAAAAGATCAGCAAGCCCACTAGCAGAAAAAGCTTCAGCTAAAACTAATGCACTAGCTATAATAATCCATATTTGAAAAGGAAAACGCCGCTGTAACTCAGAAGTGGTTACAACATTTAAGAAAATCATTACTCCAAGCAGGACGACTAAACCTTTTAAAAGAGAGAAAATACCTACCGCAGATGCACATATTACAGCAGCAAAACCAAGTCCAAGTAACCAGCTATCTCTGCGTGATAATTGGCGCTGAATATTCGTACCACTAATCACATAGAAATTCTTGTCAATATTTCGATGATGTTTAAAATCAGGTCCAACTGCCAATAGCAGCATATCACCCGCTCTTAATTGCATTTCACCTAGCTTACCAGACAACCTGTCTCCACCTCGCCGCATAGCAACGACAGCAGAATCAAAGCGGGTTCGAAACTGACAGCTCTTAAGCGATTCACCAATTATACTTGAACTGGGAGTAAGCACTACCTCGGTTAGATCCATGTGAAGGGCTGCGTCATCTAGAGCAAATAACTTCAATCCTGGAATTTTTTGCAATCTAGTGAGGTCCCGTATGTCTCCACTAAAAATTAGCTTATCTCCACTACGCACTATTTCCGTCGGAGCAACTGGGCTGATATTTTGATCTCCGCGTACAATCTCGATAAGGTATAATGTTTCTAATTCCCGCAGCCTATTTTCTTCGACACTCAGCCCATCTAGTGGTGAATCAGGTATAACCTCAGCTTCCAACAAATACTGTGCAACTTCATCCTCCGGAATATTTCCAGAGGGTAATAGTCGAGAGCAAACTATAATTGTTGTTAAGCCGGCAACTACAGCCCCCACTCCAATAGGAAAAAAGCTAAAAAATTCCAGTGAGGGCAGGCCTCTATCTAAAACAAAGCTATTTACAATTAAGTTAGTAGAGGTCCCGATCAAAGTTAGCGTGCCGCCTAAGATCGCAGCGTAAGATAAAGGTAATAAGAGCTTTCCCGCTGGGTGATTTCGTTGCATCTTTACACTCGATGCGAGCGCCGCCACAACAGCTGTATTGTTCAGAAAAGCAGAACTTATCGCAGTAGCACTTAGCAACTTACTAAGTGAGAGCCTAAACGGTCCACTTATCAGTCCATCTGATACAACTCGCAGCCAACTCGCCTTCTCCAACCCAATTGAAGCCAACAATAGCAGTACAAGAGTAATCAACCCAGTATTAGTCAGCTTCTGTAAGGCAATGTCAGGAGGAACAATACCAAAAAGGAAAATAACACCAGCCGCAGCTGAAAAAATTATAGATGGGCCAATACGTGAAAAAATAAGAGATAATAAGACAGTGCCAAAAGTAAAGGCAACAAAAGTTTGATCGAGAGTCATACGATTAGTTTGCCAGTAAAAATTGTAGAATATTTATCCCTATAACCTACCCACAACAAATTAACAAATACTATTACGCGTTGGCTGAGAATTGTGAAAGGCAATACATAGGTTAATAGCCCCTTATATAAAACTAGGTTACACGTGATAAGCTGTAACTTTATGAGGCTCATTGCTGGGCCTGAATACAACTGGGATTTTATCATATTAAAGCTAGCTTACCGAACCAATGGCGCAGAATTTCTCTCATATAAACCAAGAGAAAAATCCTCTCTTACATGAGTCAAAAACGGGCTATATGCCGGATCAACTTCTAAATCAGATACCCAATGATTACGAAGGTATTTGGCCTCTTTATTGAATCGACTTCGCTTTTCTTTAGTATTATCCATTCCGCGACTAATTGACTCATGATGGTATAACTTAGCCCAAGGAGTCCAAAGATTACGATATCCGGCATCCTGAACTTTCAGACATAAATCTACATCATTAAAAGCAACCTTTAGATCCTCTTCGTTCAATCCTCCAACCTCATTGAAGACCGGCTTCCTTATCAAAAGACATGCAGCTGTAACAGCAGAAAAATTCTGTGTGCAAACTAGCCTATCCATATAACCATTACTACCGCTATCGTAGAATTTATGTGCATGTCCCGCTAAACCACCTAGTCCAACTACAACACCGGCATGTTGTATACGGCCATCGTCATAATAAAGCTTAGCCCCTACACATCCAATGTCTGGACGAAGTACGTGTCCTATCATTTCTGAAAGCCAGTTGGAATTTATTACTTCAATATCATTATTTATTAATCCAATTATTTGACCCCGAGCATGTTTAACCCCAAAATTATTAATTGCAGAATAATTAAATGGAGCATCGTAGCGTAAAACTCTAACATTCGCCCTGGATTTCAACTGTTCGAAATATTCTAAAGTTTCAGCTTCTTTACTTTGATTATCCAAGATAATAATTTCGTAATTGCTATACGAAGTTTTATTAAGAATACTATCAATACACACTCTGAGTATTGGCAGCATATCCCTAGTTGGTATCAAAAGAGATACCAGTGGGTTTTCAGGAGGAACTGGCCAACATAGTTGTAAAGATTTTTCATTCTTCTGAATCTTTACTGGTGAAAGACTTGAACTCCTCAAATAAATAGATAAATGCCTTTCACATGCAGTCAAGTAGCCTGCACTATCAACTTGATCTTTAGCTGTAGAGTGGAATAGTACACGCGAAATATGGGAGACCAAAATATCATTTATTCCAATCTTATGGATCGCCGCAAGTATTAGCGCATAATCTAAAGCCTCATCAACAAACATGTTTGCCAACGCATTTGAATCCAAAACACCTGGAGAGTAAAGAACACAGCTGCCAATATAATTTTTAGACAAAAATAAATCGATATTCCAAGCCGGTTTAAAATGTGGGTTTTTCCTCCTTCCACTATCAGTGATACAATCATTATCGGAATAGAAAATGTGCGATTGGGGACTTTCTGTAATAGCTTGGAAAAAACTATCAATGGCTCGATCAGCCAACTGGGTACCAGGAAAAACAGTTAAACAATAAGATTGTGTCGTTACCTTATTTTCAGAAAAACCTAGATTCAGGTGAATTCGTATATCGTCCAAATACTTTTCTAACTTATCAACAATGACCTGATCAATTTTTCCTGTGTTTAGTATCTGCAAGTTCCATCCACTTACATTTTGATTCAATATCGAATTAATTGACGCTTCTATTGAACTCCAACTATCCCGGTCTCGCAAAGGCATTATTATATCAATTATTAAGTTTCCATTTTTTGGTATATCTTCATATCTATAAAGAGAAGGTTCCAAATTTTTTACCCAGCTTAGGTAGGAGGAATCAAACTTACCTGGTTGAAAGCTTCCATTGTATTTATTCCATAGCTGGCAAATTCCTGGAGGAATATTCAAGAAGCGTTTTGACAGTCTGGATCTCATCCTGTCCAACGCAAAAAATTTTGAAACTCTAACTAGATTAAACTTAATAATATTAAAATTACAGCATGGAGAACCCAATGAAAAACTCAAGCTTTCCCCACCCCTTGGAAACCAAATTAATCTTTTTGTTAATCTCCCTGAACGTAAAGGGAATGTCATATGGGTAGCTTTACGAGAACCGAAGTGATTCAATGAAAAAGAAGTATCAAGATAGCTTTGATCGGCTTCGATTAGAAGCTCAACCATATACCACGAACTTTTATTTATTTCAGCAGATATATCGAAATAGGACTCAGTAGAAGAAACTATACCACTTACAGTACAATCACTATTTAAGCATAAAGATAGATCGCCCATAGGGATAAGCCTAGGGCGAAGGTCATATTTTGATAAGTGTGGCACACCCGCCAATAACAATTTGCCTGAGTATTTACTGCTCATGAAAATTTAAACCGCTATTAAAGTACATCTATCTCATGTCGAGTTTTTTATAAAATAAACTCACACAATTGCCGTAGTTATTTATGTTGTCATATACATGGCAATATGCTTATTATAACACTCTATACCAGACTCGGAAGTCAGGTCAAGCCAGCTTTCTTAGCTTTAGTGAATTTTTAGCTAAAAATAAACATAAAGCGGTGAGACTTCAATAATATAATAATTTTTAATTGTTATATTTGTAACGGGCTACCTCTATGGATTGTTTGAAATTCAAGCAGAATTGTAAATTAAGTGTTTTAATAAATCTCAAGCTTGTATATCGAACAACTAAGCTGATGCCTAGGCATAGTATTGTAGAGAAATAGATTGCTATATATTATTTAGCCTAAAAATAACTTTTAAAATAACAATTTAACCAACAATCACTTAAATAATTACTTCAACAGTCACCTTACAAAAAACAAACCAAAGCTCACTGAAGTCGGTGTAACAGAAAGGAGCTAGCGCGGGAAGGTTCGAGCTTAAAATATCCCTTAGATATTAGTCGAGCTATTTATAGAGCAGCTCTGGAAATTACTACATTTTTAATATCTAGCATCAATTTCCCCCTCCCAAAAAACCTACTTCCTCAAAGCTTTTTTATTCATCTAGCATTAAAAAACTGGAAATAAACTTTAGATGGCTACTAATAGACACCTTATAACTATTTAAAACAACCAAGAGGGAACTCTATATGCCCCACATAAAATCGGGGCATAAACTCAACACTTAGCTATTTTTATATTCAGAATTTAAATAGTCAGTGAATTTATGAAACTTCTTGCCGTTAAATAAATCACCAACCAATCTCGATTCTGCTTCTAAAAACTCATCGCCCAATATACGATCATAGTGATAAGTAAACTCCGTAAATGGCCCAGGACGAGGAGTAAATTCATTAAAAATTGGTCCTCTATCAGATTTCATGAAATCTATTCTGACAAAAGGGGCCGGAATTTCCAAACTCAAATCACTCACGAGCTTAAGTACACTAGCGTCAATACCCAAGTCTGAAAAATTAACATCCTCAACTATAGATTTGTTCTTTCTTGGTTCGACTTGATTCCCTTGGGTCGTCCACCATGAGTTTACTGTTACTGGGAATCTATTAACATTAAGAATAAGTGCGATTTTCCCATAAAAGCAATAAAACTTTAAATCTGTAGATATAGATTTCTTTTCACTATCTCCAAGAATTAGCTCTTCAACTATCCATTTATCTGAAGAAACAACCCCCTTTTTAAGAAGGCCTTCCATTCGATGTCTCATATCCTTTTTACAGGTCAATTTTTCCGATGACTGAGCCTCAATAATACAGTCATCTGCATATACTAGGAACACACCTCTCGAGCCAGCCCCATTCTTTGGCTTAATTGCAATCCCAGATAAATCAGGCAAAGTCTCAACAGAGAATACATCGCTAAAAATTTTTGGCCTAGATATGCCTAAAGAGTCTATAAATCTATATGATCTGATTTTATCATTCAGAAACCACTCAAATGATGACGACTTATCAAGTTGCTTCTGCCGTGTTCTAAGTGATATCAAGCCCCTGAAGGACGAAATGTTGTTTAGGGTGCCAAGTTTCTTTGCATTTACTACAGCTTCAGCAGGTACCCTTTCAGCAAAGCTATGCTCAGAGATCGCCTTAAGTAAACTGTTCTTGGAATCAGGAAATTCCTGAATAATATTTCTATATTGTGCTTTTATTTTTTTTTCTAGTTTTTCAAAACTATCTTTCTGGGAGGTAACCAGTTTTTCAAACTCTAAAATCTTTCCGGCTTTAGAGTCAGGAGAAATTTCATCTTTCATAAAGTGTCAACAAGTAATATTTATGCTTACTACGCGTCTAAGTGTACAGATTAGTAGATTGCTAAATTTAACACATAGACATTTTTTTAATTCTATCACCTATTCAGCTAGAATACAAAATACCACTACAGATAAATACGTAGAATAAATGCAAACCACTTCATAGTTTAAAAATTATATTAAAGAATTAAAAAAATCAATTATTCTAATTAGCTTAGTATTCAAGGTAATATCCACATGTCGAGTTAAGTTAGTTGACTCCTCTCGCTCACTTAAAGAGAGTTTCTCGCATATTTGATTTGACAGGTTATATTGACTTGATGGTGGTTGAATAACAAAGCGACCATTAGTTTGCGCTACCATATAATCAGGTTCAACTGCCTTTAGGGCAGCCTCATCAATATTTCCAGCGGAATGTATAAAAATGATATTTTGAAATATTCTAAACAAATAATTAAACATAGAATATGTTGATGAGGAACCAAAAATAAGGCAATACTTATTATATATCGCTTTATTGTTATGTATAATAATTACTCTTCCATTATTTGAAAGCTTGTTATCATATATTACTGATCTCCTATAATTGACATTTTTAATCAACCATTCTTCCGCTGCAATAGGTGGGATGATTTTATTCCCTAAATCGCCAATACAGTTCTTGGGCCTATATTTATCTGTAGAAAAAATATTCACTATTGTGTTTAAGTCCAAATCGAACCTATGAGACAAGGCTATTGTGGTTTCTTTAGCACCGTGATGGGACCAGTGTGTATCAGTAATTCTGAACGATCTCTGTTCAGAGTTTTTCAGGGCAGCTAGGGGGTATAGGATAGTTTCTATACTTTCATCTAATTTAAGTATTTGTTCGATTGGTGTTTTGCTGCCTTTCTCAATGGGGTAAAATTCAGGTACAACTGCCTCCTTTGCTGGGGCAATTAACAGGGTGGCCTGGCAGCTATATTTTACTTTTAAGTCATTTAATCTTAATAAATAAGATTTCCACTCTTCCAACTGTTTGCTATTTAGCAAAAATTTACCGCTATACTGATCGACACTTCTATTTGTGTCATTATCCAAGAATAGCCAATTATCCTTACCTTTCAAAACTTTAAGGCTGGTATTAATTTCCACCTGAGCAACATCAAACTCCTGCCCACCATAAATAAAACCTAGCCGATAATCACTACTGTTTATATTAATGTCAGCTTTAAATCCACATTTTAATTGCGGGTGTTTTTTTGACTCTTGTTTTAATATTTTTTTTATCACATCCTTTCTATTGCTATTCAAATGAAGATTTTTCGATTCATTTTTAGATTTAATATATGGAAATATATTTTCTCCAGATAATGAGACGACCCAGCCTTGAAGTAACATTTCAGTAGGGTTTGTTGCATTAATACTTAGCTTGTCATTATCTTTGGGGAAATCTAAACACCAACGAATATTACGCGGAAGCTTAACTATAAGATGTTTAACTCTGATCGTATACAACTGTAAGTTCTCAATCTGTCATTTTTAGTGTTGATTTAAAATTCTGTGACTCTGCACAAGTAAAAAGTTCAGAAAAAACATTGTGAAATAATTTTTTTGCGGCTGACGAGCTATAGTGTTGTTCGGCCATTTCAATACCGCGAGCACCCATTTTCTCTTTAAGTGGTCGGTCTGAGAATAACTGTAATATTCTTTTAGACACTAAATGATAGTTGCCAAGCTCCACTAAAAACCCGTTATATTCATTAACGATCAATTCGGGAATAGCCCCCCATGAATATCCGATTACTGGAATTCCTGATGACATACCTTCTAAAACTGTTCTACCAAAAGACTCTTTAAAGTGTGATAAATTTAGCAAGATATCAACTTCTTTATACATAGCATGAGCCCCATCTTCGTAATCAATAAATTTTAGCGCCGTAACTCCTTCAGCCTTTACACTTTCTTTCAAGGTTCTTATATATTCATTATGTGGGCCGGCAAGGATAAAATCTATTGGGTAATTACGCAACAATTTAGAAAGTTCAAAGAAATCATAAATTCCTTTCTTTGGCAAGTTGCTACTTATAAGTCCAACTGTAAATCTACCGCCATCTCTCAAAGATCTATTGCTTAAAGGCGGCTTATTTTCTCTGCTAATGAAATTCGGAATTACACGAGACTTTGGGCTGTCAATCCATCTATTAACCAGCTGAGAATTTGCTATTATCAAATCGGACGACTGGATAACTGTTTCTCTAATATAATCAGATGATGCACATAATAAATCACATAAATCTCTGTCCGATTCAGGGTATTCGCGTACGTGGGTTATCGTTTTAATACCGCAATATTTTGCTGCCAATCCTGCCAAGTCAACAGTACATGTGTTTGTATAGCACGCATCTACTTTAAAATCTTTAATTATATTGACAAAATTGCTGTGACCCACTTCACACGCTTTCACTCCAGCTTTCCACCAAAGGTACGGAAAAATAAATAAATAGGAGCAAAATTTCTTTATTGTATTTATGTAAGGTATGTTACATCCACTAGGCAGGGTCACTAAAATATTGAAGTTTAGTGAGTAAAGGATACTTAGTACATCTATGAGGCTCCTTTCGGCACCAAAGAGCTGTGCGCCGGCCTGATGTCCACAAATAAGAAGTGTTTGATTTTTATCAGAGAAAGATATATTTCCTCTTAACTTAACGGTGCCCGTATAATCAATATTAGATTTCTCAGTGAGAAACCTATAAATTAGCTCTTTTTTACTTAGCGGGCTATTCTGATGCAATAAAGAATAACCTGAGACACTAAACGTTGGGCTTGGATCTTTACCTAATTCACAACCTGTGTTCCAGAAATGCTCAAAGAGGTCAATCTTTGAATCAATTAAACTTGGGTTTGCTTTGGCGTACCAATTAGGATTGAAAATTCCTGATTGCTTAACTAAATCTATAGGTTGTACATTATCTACAGTTTTTTGTTCTGAAAGAATTTGCTTAGGGGCAATAAACTTTCTCTTAGTTTGATCACTTTTTATATACAGATCGCAATTTTTGCTAGCCTCCTTATGCCAATTTTGTGCTGAATCTATATACCATTTTCTGATTCCATAAATACTACTAGAAATATGAGTCGAACTAGTTTGGGTGAGTGAATTTGGATGAGTTCTACCAAAAGATAATGGGCAACTAGGTAAAACTTCAACAATTGCATTTTCACCATATGCAGCTATAATTCTGTAATAATATTCCGTATCAGCGTTAATTTTTACAGCATCCCAGAAACCAATTCGATCTACAACAGCTCTCCGAAACATTAGAGAAGATACATTTCGATGCACTAAACTGCCATCGATTCTCCAGCTATCAAAAAATAAATCTTCACTACATCTACTCCAAGAAGAAACGCTGGCTACAGCATCTCTATTTTTTTGTAGAGCTAAAGCCTGCCTTTCAATTTTTTGGGGATGCGACCAGTCATCGCTGTCATGTATTGTAATCAGATCTCCTTGGGCGATTTTAAGCCCAATATTTCTCGATAAGTAGGTCCCTATGTTTATCTCATTAGTAATTATAACCAACGACATTTTACTGAGCTTTTTGACGTGAGAATCAAGCTCATGTAAATACTCATAGGTTCCATCATTACTCCCATCATCTACAATGATAATCTCAATGTTTGCCCATGTCTGACGCAAAAGACAATTAATAGCTGTAGGTAGTTGCCCAATTGAGTTGTACGTAGGTACTATTACTGAAACTTTGACAGGATTAAAATTATAAGCTGTTTTGTCTACAATACCTTCTAAGCAATCTATTGTTGCAGATTTCTCATGGTGAGACTGAAGTGTAAGTAAATTATTCTGTTTAAGGAGAGCGTTAAGAATATTAATTTTTTTTGCTTCATGTTTTTTTGAAAAACAGTTTGCCAGAAGCAGGTATTTATCTACACCCAAGTCATTTGGAATAATAGATTTCTTAAGTAGCCCTTCAGCTATTGAAGCTCTACCCTGTTTAATAAGGAAGTTAAGATAGAATATATATGCATCTTTATTGATGGAAAAGAAATAGTTATTCTCCGATAAGGGATGTAGATATTTGGCGACTTTACTTGCGTTTGCACTAAATGAAAACCATCGCACTAGACTCCAACTAGCGTAACATCTCTCATATTGGTTTGGATTGCTTGGTAAGGCTAGTTTTTGTAGTTCCGGAACTGCAACCTCCTCACAACCACGCCAGAGATGATAGTCCAAGAAAGAGCTTCTATTTTGACATGGAGTTCTGCCTTCGTTGCGGCCATACTTTACATAGTGCTGCCAAGGATCTATTCCTGCTCTTTTCACATCTGGATAGTTGGTTATATACCAATTTGAATCGAAAATGTCCTTTTCTGAGTCCAGTATGTATCCCTCTCTTCTGATGAAATTTTTCACAAAAGATAAAAGTAAAGTATAATTTTTTTTCAGAGAAAGAGAAAACAAAAGAACCTCTTTAATTTTTACTCAATTTAACATCCGCAGATTTACACCTGCTTGTAATTATTTAAGAAGTGGATGAGCGGATTTATACCCTGCTCTTTTACCTCGGGATGTTTCTCAAGGTAAGACGCAATATTAAAATTAGGACTGGGATCCCTACCTTCAAACCCCCCATATTTAAGGAAATGCAGCGCCGGGTTCTTTCTTAGAGAGCGGTTCGCATACACGTCAGGATTTTTCGAAAGGTACCATGAAGCATCGAAATATCCAGAACTCAAAATAGAATACACTTCTCTTTTTGAATAATCTATTTTCCTTATTATAGCCTTAAGACGCCGAAGGTTTAGCGCCGATTTTTTCTGCACGGCACTTGTATTGTTGTTAAGATTGCTAATTGGAGTTGTAACCAAAGCCTTACTTTGATTCGCCCCATCTGCGTTATCTGAAGGCTTTAAATTCCTATATGATTCAAGCTCTTGTGTAAGAAATGCAATTTCTTTGAACCTCTCATTAAGCTGCGCCTCTACTTTACATAGTTTATGCATGAGAGAATTATTTTCGAAAAGTAAATCTTTATATTTATGTCTCTCTTTACTTAATTGTCGCTTTAAAGAGGACACATTATCATTGCCTTTCACAATGTCACTTTTCTTAACACTTAACATTTTCACCCCTTTATTTAAAGACATTTATCGATATTAATGTTTTCATAATGGATTTCGGGCGGCACTCCAAAAACCTCCTCCGAAACCCTATAACATTTTTCTTTCAACTCATTTTTTAGATTTTCGTCAGAAAAAATTATGCCCTTCTCTTCTACCGAAAATTCTGGGTAGGCATCTAGTTTATTTGCAAGTAGAGTCGGGGAGCATGCTAGATAAAACTTGCTAGCAACTTTGTCTCCAAAAACAATTGGAAACGCTTTGCCCTCTGATATTAATTTAAAATATCCATCACTAAGCCTGTATTGTTTCTCATTAAACATCGGCCAGTGGAATAGAGCCAGCCTATAACCTTTCTCATAGAGTTTTTCACAGGCCTGTATGAGATCATGATCTTGATTTTTGCTTGAAAAATCAGAAATAATGATAAAATCATATTTTTGTAATTCATGAGCTTTCCTTAGCATTCCTTTAGGAATACTAACTGCCCTTACAGTTTCATTTTCAGCTTCTGAAAGTAAATTTTGAGATTCTCTATGCTTCCATGCACAAATTTCTCTATATATATGTCGTAGCCCATAATAGACAGTTTTAACATGGGTCGCCTTTGTCCTGGTTAAAGAGCCCTCGTCGTCAAGTGCTAAAGCTAGCGGCACATTTGGACAAACTTTCTCGATTGAATCTTTGCCATAGGCTTGCTCCACTCTCCAAATATATTCAGTATCAGCGCCTATACGTACTTCATCCCAAGAGCCCAATTCTTGGTAAACCGAACTTCTAAACATAAATGAAGAGTGACTCCAATGGATGAGGTGGTCACTGGGCCGCCAGTTTTGAGTGAAATTTAGATTTTGGTGACACCTAATCCAATGAGCAATCACTCCTTTAAGGCGTGGAGAATTGTTTAATGCTTTAACCTGAATTTCAATTTTTTGAGGGTGCGACCAGTCATCAGAATCGTGCGTAGTAATGTAATCTCCCGTCGCATACTTCAATCCTATATTACGGGCGGCATAGGCGCCTCCATTTTTCTCAGCACGGATAGCTTTTACGCGACTATCTTTCTTTTCATATTCAGCAGCAATTTGATATGTATCATCTGGACTGCAGTCATCCACTACGATTATTTCGATATTCGTCCAAGTCTGATTGAGGAGCGATTCGATTGCCACATTAATTCTATCGGCCGCAGAATAAGCAGGGATAATGATAGAAACTTTTTTCGCGCTGTCGTTAATGACTGAAGGTTGAGCTTTCTTTCCTACAATATTAGTGAAGGTAAGAGGAGCATTCCTGTTTATTAACTCAATTCCTGAAAAACCGTTATCTTCATAAATCGAATTTAATATTTTTATTCTCTTTTTATCGTTACCTATATAGCCATTCATCAAGAAAAATTTGGCATCGCTATCATGAGGATTAACTTTTAGAAAGCTCTTCAAGAGCCTTATAGTTTTCTGCGGCTTCCCAAACCTTTGTAAACAAACTGAATTTAATAGGACTCTAGCTTTGTCTAATTTTTTGAATGGCAATAGCTGAGCCATTTGGTCGGCTAATTCTTTTGCTTTACTATCTTCCCCTATGAAAGAGTACCACCGGGCAGACTGCCAGGCAGCTTCGTACCTCTCGTAAAGGTCTTCAGTTTCATCTTGTCGAATTGAATTTAATTCCTCTAAGGCACTAGTTGAGTGCCCTCCCCATAAATTATGGGACATAACTTCAACTTTGCCGCGCCTCGCTCTCCGGCCCTCTTTCTTCCCATATAAAACAAAGTGGAGGAGAGGGTTAATCCCGCTCTCCTTCACATCAGGGTACCTATCCAAATAGTAAGAAGTATCGAAATTTTTTCCAGGATTACGCCCCATCTTTGCACCATAAATAATATAGTGCATTGCTGGATCCATCCCAAGAATGGCCACATCAGGGTAGCTTTTCAAATACCAGTTTTTATGTAAATGCTTTGACTTTTTTAACAGTATTGCCTGACTTCTCAGATTCATAACTAACTTACTACCGTTGATACCATTATATTTGAAATTTAACTTTAGTCTTTTCCAAACAAATCGCGAGTATATATTTTCTCAAGAACATCTTTTAAATCATCGGTAATACGATTAGCAAGGATTACATCGCATCTAGCTTTAAAATCTTCTAAGTCATTCACTACTTCCGAGTGAAAAAATTCTTTATCTGATAAGACAGGCTCATAAACTACTACTTCGATTCCTTTTGCTTTAATCCTCTTCATTACACCTTGCATCGCGCTAGCCCGGAAGTTATCTGAGCCTGCTTTCATGATTAACCTATAAACCCCAACTACTTTTGGATTTCTTTTTACAATGCTATCAGCAATAAAGTCTTTGCGTGTTACATTAGCATCGACTATCGCTTGTATCATATTGTTGGGGACGTCTTGATAGTTTGCGAGAAGTTGTTTTGTATCTTTCGGCAAGCAATATCCACCATAGCCAAAAGATGGGTTATGGTAATGCGTACCGATTCTAGGATCGAGGCCTACGCCTTCAATAATTTGGCGAGAATTCAAATCATGTGTTTCTGCATAGGAGTCTAATTCATTAAAATAAGCTACACGCATTGCAAGATATGTGTTTGAGAAAAGCTTTATTGCTTCAGCTTCAGTACTATCAGTAAATAAGGTAGGGATATCACGTTTATTAGCTCCCTCTTGCAGTAAGCCAGCAAATTTTTCCGCTCTTTCTGATCGCTCGCCTACAATTATTCTAGAAGGATTTAAATTGTCATATAGTGCTTTGCCTTCTCGTAAGAATTCTGGTGAAAATATAATATTTTCAACTTTTAGGAAGTCTTTTACTTTCTGCGTGTACCCAACAGGCACCGTTGACTTTATAACCATCACAGCCTGTGGGTTCAACTCCATTACATCCTTGATAACAGACTCAACACTTTTTGTGTTAAAGTAATTCGTTTCTGGATCATAGTCAGTTGGTGTGGCAATTACTACGAAATCAGCACCTTCGTACGCTTCATGCTTATCAAGCGTTGCTCGAAAATTCAACTCTCTATTACCAAGGAACTCTTGAACTTCAGCGTCAACAATTGGCGACTGCTTGTTATTAAGCTTTTCTATTTTGCTCGCATCGATATCTAACGCTACTACTTCATTGTGTTGAGACAGCAATAAAGCATTTGAAAGCCCTACATAGCCAGTACCTGCAACTGCAATCTTCATGTGCAACAAACTCCTACACCCAAAATTTATTAAATAAATATTATTACGTTTTAAATTTAGAATTTAATTAAGAAGTAAGGCGACTCCACCATGCTTCATTATCCAAATACCACTGCACTGTTTTTTTAATACCTGTATCAAAACTTTCTTTCGGCTTCAGCCCAAGCTCAACTATGGCTTTTTCAGGGTTTATTGCATAACGCCTGTCATGTCCAGGTCTATCAGCAACGTACTGTATTAATTCCTCTGACTTTCCTTCTGCGACTTTAGTAGCATTCGGAAATTTTTCAGAAAATTCATTACGGCTTAAAAAGAGTTCATTTAAGGTTCTACAGATTAAATGGACAATATCAATATTCGTCCATTCGTTCATACCACCAATGTTGTAACATTCACCTATACGACCTTGCCTTATTACCTTATCAATACCGCGTACATGGTCTTCAACATATAGCCAATCTCGGATTTGTTTACCGTCACCATATATCGGTAGTGGTAAATTACGTAAAACATTGGTGATTACTAAAGGAATCAATTTCTCGGGAAAATGATAGGGTCCGTAATTATTGGAGCAGTTACTTGTAGTAATTTTCATGCCATATGTATGATGGTACGCACGAACCAAGTGATCTGATGCCGCTTTACTTGCTGAATAGGGGCTATTCGGAGCATAGGCCGTTAATTCACTAAAGGGTTTATCACTTTGGGAAAGCGAACCATATACTTCATCTGTGGATACATGATGAAAATGGTGATTTTCCGTATTGTACTTCTCGTCTAGCCAAACTTTTTTTGCAGCTTTAAGTAAGCTATAGGTGCCAATTACATTCGTTTCAAGAAAAGCATCAGGACTGTCGATTGATCGATCTACATGACTTTCAGCTGCAAAATGCACCACCGTATCAACAGCATATTCCCTAAGTATATCTTCTACTAATTGTGTATTGCAGATATCTCCATGCAAAAAACGGAAGTTATCTCGCCCCTGAACTGGCTTAAGATTTTCTTGATTACCCGCATAAGTTAGTGCATCCAGGACGATTACAGTATCCTTTGGATAATTATTCATCCAGTAATGTACGAAGTTGGCTCCAATAAACCCAGCTCCACCAGTTACTAATACGCTTCTCACGTTTCTTTACACCTAAAAATCTATATTTAAGATTTATGAAATTCAGTTGGAGCTTCTATAGCTTTGAAGCTAAAGCCAATTTCAATGAACTCTTCCAGCCTCTAAGGTTAACTCCCAAGTCACTCATTAAGCGCGCTTTATCTAACACGCTATACTTGGGTCTTTTTGCTGGTGTAGGGTAATCTTCTGTAGGTATAGCAATTATTTCCGCACGATTTAAGCTTGAAATCAGTCCAGTTTTAAGAGCTTCCTCTTGTATTGCACAGGCAAACTCATACCAGCTAGCTTCCCCAAGATCTGAACAATGATAAATACCTCTTAAACTGGGTCTTTTTATTAAAGCAAATATCACTTCTACTAAAGTTCCGGTCCAGGTGGGCGTTCCTATTTGATCGGAAACTATCCGTAACTGATCGTTTTCTTTCAGCAGTTTCAAAATTGTATTTAAAAAATTCCTACCATAGGCCCCATACAACCAAGATGTCCTGAGTATTATTGACTCTGGCAATACCGCCTGAATTGCTCTTTCTGCCTCTCCTTTAGTTTGGCCATACGCATTAACAGGATTTATACTGTCAGTTTCCTTATATGGACTTGAGCTCTTGCCATCAAAAACAAAATCTGTGGAGATATGAAACAGGCGAGCACCGTACTCTTTCGATGCCAAGGCTACATTTTTAGCCCCTGTCGCGTTAGTTAAGTAAGCAAGGCTATAATTCTCTTCTGCTTTATCAACCAGAGTGTAGGCAGCCGCATTGATAACCACCTCGGGCCCAATTTTTTCAAAAGCGCTAAGCACCTTTTCTTGATCTGAGATATCCAGGTTATCGCGGGACAAGCAAAAGATTTCAAATTCTGGTGGACACATGACTTTCAATGCATGCCCCAGTTGTCCATTTTTCCCTGTTACTAAAATTTTCATAGATGTTAACTTTAACCACCTTTACCATCTACTGTGTGGTTATGTAGCTTACCGATCAATTAATATATTGTTTTAAAGCCAGAATTTACTTCTGTGTACCGAACTTTTAACAAAGTTTATAGCTGAATCTTTACTTCTAAGAGAAATATACCGAGTCACGGAAACACTTCCCTTTACGATCCTTGTCCGACAACTGCGGTTTTTGTCCTTTAGTAATTGGCCACTTAATATTTAAATCAGGGTCATTCCAAATAATCGAATGCTCGAAACTCGGTGCATAATAATTTGTGCACTTATAGCTCACCTCTGCTGATTCACTCATTACATAGAAGCCATGGGCAAACCCTTCAGGAATCCATAATTGTTTTTTATTTTCTGCTGAGAGGCAAACCCCCACCCACTTACCGAAGGATTCAGAATTTTGGCGTAGGTCAACTGCAACATCAAAAATTTCACCACACGTGACTTTTACCAACTTCCCTTGAGCTTGCTCAGTTTGATAATGTAATCCGCGTAAAATGCCATGGCATGATTTACTGTAATTGTCTTGTACAAATTTTCGATCCGCACAAGATTCTCTAAAAATATCTTGACGAAAGGATTCGTAAAAGAAACCACGCTCATCACCGTGTACTTTTGGCTCTATAATTTTTACATCTGGAATAGCGCTTTCAGTAATATTCATACAACTTTACCCTTACGACCCTTCGAAAAGAAGAAGTAGCGTCTAAATTAAAACCTGCCACTTTATGAGGCGGTCTGTCATTTATTCGACCTAGAAGCTCTCACTATAACGACGTTTGTTAAGCAAGGAACCTTCGCCGCTCTCTAGAAGAAGCTGCATTAAATACTTTCCATAGCCACTTTTCATTAGTGGGGCTGCTTGTTTCTCAAGGTCTTCTGCTGAAATAAATCCTTTGCGATACGCTACTTCTTCTGGACAGGCAATTTTTTGTCCCTGTCTTCTTTCAATTGTCTGAACAAAGTGTGCGGCATCAAGTAAATTATCGTGTGTTCCAGTATCAAGCCAAGCACTCCCACGCCCTAACAGGCCGACTTCCAATTGCCCTTTGTCTAAATATATTTTGTTGATATCTGTAATCTCAAGTTCCCCTCTGAAACTTGGTTTAATCTCCCGGGCAAAATCACAAACTTGATTGTCATAAAAATACAAGCCTGTCACTGCATAATTTGATTTAGGAGCTTGAGGTTTCTCCTCTAGGCTCATGACCTTGCCATCTGTATCAAACTCAACAACGCCATAGGCCTCGGGTTCGGCTACTCGATAGCCAAATACAGTCGCTCCCTTTTCCTTCTTACTCGCATTTTGTAATACTTTTGTGAAATTCTGGGCATAAAAAATATTATCTCCCAAAACTAAAGCGCTGCTACCATTGCCAATATGCGAGCGCCCAATTAAGAATGCTTGTGCCAGACCATCTGGCGATGGTTGCACTGCATAAGAAATATTTATACCCCATTGAGAACCATCTTCCAGAAGCTGCTGGTAAAGATGCTGTTCGCTAGGCGTGGTGATTATCAGGATGTCTTTAATATCTGCCAGCATTAAGGTTGTTAGCGGGTAATAAATCATCGGTTTATCATAAACAGGCATAAGCTGTTTACTAACACTTTTGGTCAGAGGGTAAAGACGTGTACCAGTACCACCTGCGAGTATTATCCCTTTTCTGCTTGACATTTCATTAGTAGGCATTAAGGCCTATCCTCGATTTTGCACCTTGTATATCCCCGTCACACAATCTTAGAGGATAGAAATATCGAAAAGGCTGCTGGTCATAAAACCAACAACCTTATCCAAAATTATTCGATGCGTATGGTTACATATTATGGGAGCAAACTGTATTACACGCACCTACACCATGATACGTGCCTTGGTCCATTTCCTGGCGAAACATGAAATAGACCAAAGTCAAGCTTGCCTGTTAGAAAGATAAGACTGCCGCAGCTCCGACAGCGATTCGATAAAGTATTTCGGTAATATCCTTGGTTACCTGTAACTCACTAGACTGGATTTTTGGCATGACCATAATTTCATCGCCTGGACGCAGCCTATCGCCTAGCCTATTGTCAAAATCGCTGCTTTTAATACGGCTAATTGTGCCGTCAAGGTGCAAAATGACAAGTTCTTTACGATTTGCGTTGTTGGCAAATCCTCCTCCCAATTCTATATAGTCTTCCAGTGTATTTTTCTTGTTGTACACCAAAGATGTAGGAAAAATCACCTCACCCACAATAGAAACAGTAGAAGAGCGGAGCGGCACAATAAGCTCATCTCCATCCTCTAGTAGCAGCTCTGCTGCATTCGGGTTGTTGGCTATAACCACTTGCCCCTTCGGTTCTGCTTTTCGTGCTTGCTTTATGAAATTCTGTATCATGACCGCACTATCTTTCTGCGCGGATTTTTCTAAATCAGTATTTGGCTGGCGAGTGAGTACTTCCATCTGTAGAGCATCTAATGACCGCTCTAAAGCAGCCTTCTGTCTTTCAGCGACACTCTTCCTGTAGAGCTGAATAGAGTCAGTATCAGCATTTTCACGGAACTTTAACTGTTCCGTAAGTTCTTCCAGGGTTGCTCCATAAGGTAATATGTAAGTAGCAGGACCATTCAACTCGCCTGATACACGCACTGAGATGGACTCAATATCATTATCGCGTACCAACTCAACTTGGGCTCCAGGGAAGAGGCGAGTAGTCATCGCTTCGGCCAATGGGGAATAACTAGCCTGCTGAAGCCCATCTACTATTTGAGTGATCCTGGCAAAGTTAGCCTGGGAGTCAGGCTTTGTAATTAGGAGTATTTCTCCAAGTTGGGTATATGGTCCCAGAAATTCAATCTGGGCAGACTGTTGAACAGCCCCCTCAATGGTAATTGAGCTATTTCGCGCCCCAACCACTACGACATCTCCATTGCGAAGCTGTAGCGCCGGCATAATACCATCGACCAAGAAGTGATAGAGGTTCACATTCTCTACCAACTCCCCTTGCCTCATAACCTTAATATTTACAAAGCTTCCACTTTCGGGGTCGATACCGCCAGCACTATCTAGATAATATAAGATAGAGTCAGAACTAAACCCGTTGTAAAGGCCAGGATTGTTTACAAATCCTGTCACGAAGACCTTTACAGGCTGGCTGGCTTCAAGGTTCGCATAGGCCTGCACGTTATTCTTAAAAACACGCTTCACATGCCGCAGAACAAAAGCATTAAGGTCTCCGTTTTTTTCCCCTGCAACATGAACCGGTCCCACTTCAGGAATAAATATGTTCCCTTTTGGGTCCACAGGTAAGGTAGCACTGAAACTATAGGCCCCCCAAAGCTGCAGATTTACTTGATCACCAATAGTAATCCGATAATCTGGGTTAAAGCCAACGAAAGGCTGATCCTTAAACCCTCCCTGAAAAAGTGATTGTCCAAAAACCGGTGCACTTACCTCTGGCAGTTCGATATTCTCAACATCATCTATGAGTTGAGTTTCAAGTGCCACTACCGGAGCACAAGTGAGGGAAGCCAATAAGGCAAGGCCCAAGCCAACTCTTTTAATTTTCCCTTTGATCATTTGCACTAATCTTTTCAAGTAAGTAAAAATAAATGTAGGCACTTCGAAGAGCTATAGAAAGCTCGATTCAAAGCAAAGCTTCATATTCTATGATCGCGAATACTTGCTATCAGCATCCTGCCAATTCCATACAGCAACAGTAAAACAATAGCGAAACTCGCTAAGTTATAGAGTTTATGTGGATACTCTGCCTCTTCAGCAATCGATGGACGCGTAACTACCATCAGGTGTTTCAGTTTGCCTGAGGCCTCCATCCGTGCAGTCTCTAATGCCTTAAGAGAGGCAGCATACGCATCAGTTGCAAATTGAAGATCGAGTTCTAAGTTCTGAAAGTGGGCCCCCAAACTATTCAGGCGCTGCTCACCTTCGCCATCTGCAATTCCTACTAAGCGGACTTTCTCTATTTCAATTTGACTCTCCAAAGCCCCGATTTCCGCTTGCATAGAAACAACTTGAGATGAATCAGAGTTGAGATAAGTCTTTGCAGCAGTTAGCTTTGCTCGTTTTTCGGCCAACTGGGCCTCTAAGCCTTGTATAATGCTGCTGATACCGCCAATTATTTCATCTGGACTTACCACATTATTTCGATTTTGAAAATCAAGAATTTCTTGCTTAGCGCTACGCAACTTACTCTGAGCAAGTTCGACCTCACTTTCCACAAATGAAACTTGCTTGTCCGCCAATTGGTTACTTATGGCGTTGACAAAATCTTCAGATTTTTGTGTTACTGTTTCAACAAGAACCTGTGCAAACTCAGCATCAAATGCTTGCATCTCGATCGTAATAATCCCAGTTACTTCATCGTAACTAGCTCCAATATGCTCTCGGTAATACTCTAAATACTCTTCTTGAGTTGCATCGGATGCTAGACGCGAAAAAATATCAAATTCCTCCTTTTGATAATACTTCGCAAGCTCCAACTCCTCATCCAAGTATTTAGCCATGTCAAGGGACTGAATATAGTTCACCACCAAAAAGGAGTCCTGGTTGTCAGAACTCATTCCAGGCATAAGAAAGCCCAATGCAGGAGATGTAGCTTGGGAGGAGGAGCTATCTTTTACAATTAGCTGTGTGTTACTTACGTAGCGCTCAGAAACTCCAAATAGATAGTAAGCACTTAATATAAATAATGGCACAACAACTATGGCTGAAAATCCCCAGCTCTTTTGGCTTTTAATTTCTTTTACTTTTCCTCTTAGTGTTCCATCTCGACCAACGAGCCTTAAGAGAGCGCTACTTAACTTTTGAAAAAAACCCATCTTGCCCCTTCTCTGACATCCTGCCCTTTAGAGAGCAATTTTTGTTGATTTAGCCACAGATCCCTCAGCACTAGCTGCTGGTTTGCCCTTTGGTTCTTTGCCTTCGTACTTTTCAATGGCCTCTTCTACTGTATCAAAAATCGTCAACCCACCATTTTCTAAGTAAATACCGACATCACAGTTTTTCTTTAGCAGCCCCATAGAATGGGCCACAATAATAAAAGTTGAGATTTTTCGCTTTTCCGCAATAATCTCTTGACATTTTTTCCTAAAATGAGCATCACCTACAGACATAACTTCATCGACGAGGTAAGTGTCAAACTCAATAGCAGTACTCAATCCAAAGGCAAGCCGGGAACGCATGCCGGAGGAATAGCTTCTGACAGGTGCATCAAAGTAGTTTCCTATCTCAGCAAAATCTTGGACACGGTCCATTACTTTTCGCTGCCCCGCACCCCAAATACCATGTATACCGCAAATAAATGCAACATTTTCACGGCCTGATAGACTCCTCTGAAAACCTCCAGCAAGTCCCATAGGCCAAGAAATCCGTTGGTCCGTCACAACTCGCCCCGAGTCGGGGTAGTCAATCCCCCCCATTATTCGCAGCAGCGTTGACTTACCGGCACCATTTCGTCCGAGTATCCCAATATTAGCGCCCTCCGGGAGAGTTGCCGTCACCTCCCGAAAAAGTACCTTACGGCCATGGGGGGTTCGATAAGACTTAGTAAGTTTTTCTAACCTGATCACCGGCTACTCACCAAGTCACGCCAATTGGCTCTATAAGTGAGCAAGCCAAAAGCAAGTGTAAATATCGCAATAAATGCCAAGTATACGAGGTTACCAAACATGCCGTGGTACTCGGCATACAGACCTTCTCTTGTAAGCTCAATCACGTGTAAGAGCGGATTCCAAACCAAGTAGCCATGGTACTCTTTAGGTATTTGTTCAAGTGAAAAAAATACGCCGGACAGGAAATACAGTGGCCTCACCACTAGCGGGGACAACTTGGCCACTTCAGGCAACTTCACCCCGACCACACATACAGCCAGACTTAAACCAAAACAGAAACAAAAGAACAGAACGTTTACAGCCACTAGCAATAGGAAATTGTTAAATGGAGCTGAAACCCCAAACCAAGCCAAGACAAAAAGCAAAGTAACCATTGAAGCTAAGTAAATTGCAAGCTCCAGCAAAACTCTCGTGAGGACCGCATCAAATGGCCTAAGCTGCCGATAATTAAATAACCCTTTATTAGTTTCAACAGCAGCCAACCCTTTGTTGAAGCAATGACTGAAGTACAAAAAAGGGGCAATCCCGGCTAACATGAAAAGAGGCGTTGGTACTCCAGGATAGAATTCACGCCCGGCCAGACTGAATACAGCTACTAACACCATAATATGCAGCGCCGGCTCAAGCAGCACCCAGGCATATCCAAGTCGCCACTTGCCAAAGCGAGTTTTCATTTCTCGCATCATCAGTGCATGAATGACATCACGCTGAATCTGCCAGATCGTGCGTTGAACTGTAGGGCCCATATCGGTGTTATTCTTCAGTAAATGTGAAACCGTCTCACTAAAAACGGAAAAAGATCAAAGATAATTCAACTTCTAGGAAATTTCTTCATCTGCAGGCTCGCCAAAAGGGTATTTTCTTCAAAACTACCCTATGGGGTCTTTATGAGTAACGTAAATCTACACGTTTATAGCCAAGATTCCCAATAACTCCAATTTTACACTTAGATTTCGCGGCATCCTACCCCAACTACTCGACAGTAGTCAGCCACAACCAATTACGCGTCATTACGCAACCGAATACGTTAAATGAAAACTGGCGACTAGTAAGATATACCTCTCAAGTTCTTCTCAATATCTACCCGCTGTCATCAACTGACAACCCTGAAACCTTTGCAGTTCACGCTGCTCTTAATTTGGCAAGGGCTATTTCTGGAAAGGAAACCTCTTAGAAATATGCCAGCGCAATAGGGTAAAAGTTGGAAGGTATCGCACTTATTCCTTGATTTCTGTGCCGCCACTTGTCAATGGAGTGTAACCCATTGAATTGTATGCAAAAAAAAAGAGCTTTTACAACGGTTTATAGCTCGTGGGTTTTTATCTACAAACACTATAAACAGCTGCACTTTGCAACTTCATTTTCTAGAACCGACCTGGACCCACCCAACAGGATGCCTACCATCATGCAATTGAACGCAATTCAACCACCCCGCTCAAATTTTAACCTTAACCGTCAGACCAATCATCTCCTCAAGGAAAGACATTTGATCCTCAACCATGGCTAAACTGAAACTGGTAAGCTCCGTTCTACGCCAACAAATCGGAAAGCCACGTGTCAAAACTCAAATCGGTATGAGCGCAGCAGGTACCGTCATCTCCTGCCCATCGAGGCTCAGGCCTGAGAGAACACTTTCAAGAAGGTTCTCAGTAAGCACCTGACTACGCACAGATCTATATTTGGACCTGTATAAAAAACAACCACCCAGATAACCTCTCAGTCGTAAATCAACAAACGACTAGCTTTAAGGCTCAGCCTTCCAAATTTTCAAACCACCTATAGCATCGGACAACTTTATGTCTTCTTTTATGCCGGATGAGTTTAGAGGCCAATCAGGAAGATCAGGGCAATCCGTGTCAAAGTAAAAGCGTAGTAAGCGTTTAAATCTCTACTCCCTCAAATCACTTTTAACTGAACAATTCCTTCCAGCAGGGGGAGACTACTCGCTTCTCAATTACAACCACCGGAGCCCGGGAAAATACGAGTCACAAGACGCAGCAACCCATAGTGTCCACATCTAATGCAAATCTATCGCAGCACCAGGCTAACTGCCTAATTGACAACACTCCTATTAACGCATACTAGTTGAAATTATCTCTTCCCACCTCTCTTACTTCTTTAATACTGAAAAGAAAACGGTTAAAAGATTAACTCACCACTAAAAACTTTAATTTACTAACTCCCTCTAGCTTAAGCTTCAAGCAAAAGTGCCAACGCTTCTGACGATTTAGTCGGTACAATTTGAGTTACTTCATAGCTAGCCAACCCTTCACGATAAAATGGATCCTGTACAAGTATCTCATCTAGAATTGAACGACTACTCACTGTTACCAAAATAATACCACCCGTACGAGGTTCCTTTCGGCCAGAGAGCTGGAAGTGTCCAAGCTTGTAATGCTTATTAAGAAATTCAATGTGCTCAGGAATAAACTTATCCACTTCCTGAATGGGTTTAATATAGGTTAAAGATACTAAGAACAAAGCAGATACCTCTTACTCAACATTAAAAAATCTCCCCTCATAGAAAATCAAAAGATCATTTGTCTAACCGCCAGAGGCAAGCACCACAAGAAACAATAGAGTACCTCTTTGAACCCTAGCTTACCTTACCTGACACCTACAGATCAGCGACAAATAGGGACAAAAAACGTAGGTTTAAAACCTAAAGCTGAGGATAAAACTATCAGCCGCTCAAAGCACCAACTACTAACCCCATCCAAGTCTCATGCAGAACAATCCAACCTATAATACGTTTCGACAGTGCTTAGGTTGAGACCCTAGCAAAAGGGAAGCACAGCATTTCAAATGCACTAAACTAAGATTTCACAGTTAAGGTTTCGATATCTTTACCAGTTACAGCTATAACCTGGTTGTTACTAAAAGGATAAATATTTATCTCACTTGAGAAACTGGAGATAATATGCTCGGCCGCACCTTTAAAAGGCTCATTCCCATAGTGAGGTAGAGGGTAGAAGTCCACTATGTTTAACCCCTCGCAAGAGCCCAACTTTTTTGCAGCATCAGGATTATCCATCGCCTGGATATACGCAATATTTGGCGACAGGATCACAGTGCCTGCTGACTCACCGATATAAGATTTACCAAGTCTAATTTGCTCCAGCAGGATTTTGTCGGCCCCACTTCGCCTAAGCTCCTGAAGTAAAAAATAGGTGTTACCACCGGTTATATAGACATATTCGTTATTTTGAAGCTTAAGTTCTATTTCAGCAGTATTTGCAGTAGAAACATCTAATTCATCTACGATAAGACCTAATTCCTCCAATGCTTTCTTAGCATCTTCCACATAAAAAGTTATCTCTTCGGGAAGGCTTGCAGTCGGGATAAATGTAACTCGCTTTCCCCCAAGACTGCTGTCGTAATCCCTAATTACATTAGCAACCTCAGCAAAATATGAAGTCAAGAATAGCTTGGCCATATAGTTTAATCCGTTAAAGTAATAACCTAATTAATTGCTTCGTATGGACATCATCTACCCACGACTAAAATAGGTCAAGTTACACTATCGAATATGACTGAAAAGGCCAACACTCACCAAAGCGTGACCCCACCTAGATACCAGATAGAGCTAGCTTTGCACATCACGCTGCGCGGTATATGAAATGGCGAGCGGAGAATGACCCACGCTTACCCAGCAAGGCCAGCTGGCGCAATCGCTGTAACGCACTCAGACGATTTGGCGAAGACTTCGAAGTGATCCCCATTCACAAAGCCAAACTGGCTGATATACGCAAGTGGTGGGAATCCCTCACCTATCACCAGCAACATGCGCGCCGCGCAGAGCTTAATAAATTCTTTAATTTTCTAATGGCCGAGGGATTATGCAAACTAGAAAGCAATCCTTTTACCACAGCTGATGACCGACCGCGCCTGCTGGAAAAAGGAAAGCCCACAAAGAAACGTCAACGCTTAACCCTGGAAGCTTACTGGAGCATCTATGAAAAGGCCGGCGAGTTAGGCTATGAAGCGCTACAGGTTGCTATGGGTATCAGCATGCTAACCACTATGCGCCGCGCTGATATTTGCGAGCTGAACTTTGAGAAACAACTGCAAGGTGACCATCTACGCAAGACAATTAATAAATCTGAAGCGCAAAGGGATAGCCTTGCCGCCAGCCATTTAAGTTTCAATTTAAAAACCCACCAGCAACTTGGCAAACTTATATACCGCGCAAGAGAACTCAGCCTAAGAAATTACCGCTGCCCCTATATACTGAGCCACACACCCAAGCAACGGCGCACAGGAAAAATTAAAGAGCATGTTTGCCAGGTAATCCCCGACCGGTTGAGCGATATGTTTACCGAGGCCCGCGATGCTACCGGACTCTATATCGGCCTACCCAGAAACCAAACTCCACCCAGCTTCCATGAAGTACGCAGCCTTGCCTCAGACCGGTTTAAGCGAATGGGGTATGACGTGAAGTCGGTGCAACAATTGATGGCGCATACTGATGAAAGGGTTACTCAATCTTATCAGGCGGGGCATGGTATTGATTATGAAGAGATTAGTATTTACCTGGATGAAAGGGCTATAGGTAGGACGTTTTGAAATAGATAAAACCAGCATTTAAATTAAAGGAATTTCCAGCCTTCCACTTCTATCAAATTTCACGATTCCAAATATTAAAAATTTAAATTTACACATGAATGCAACATCTCACCTGAAAAAGTACTTTTAACTTATTCTACGAAAAAAACTGTAAAGCTCACACAGCCCACCTATAAAACTATATACTCAACTCAAAACCATCAAATCTTTTGTTTTCTATCCCGAAGGAATGATTTGTTCGCCTTTTTGGCGTTAATGATTATAGGCATTTCTTTTACATCAAAAGTTATATCTGATAAATGATATGCATTTGCTAATACATCCGAATAGCCTGCCCCCCAAAGATACATTTTCACCCCATAAAGAGTTGGCGTCACATAGAAACCTTCATCGGCTGACTCTCCAATAAAGCTAAAAATCTCCTTGGAGCCATATAAACCACAATCTGCAATCAACCCTTTTCGTTGAAGCGCACTTAATGAGTCTGCCAAGACACTAATTGGACTTTCCTTTTCATTAACTTCAAGGGCATCAATAATTTCCGAAAGTGGGATATACGTTCCAAAATATAAAGATGGAATCCCATCCTGCAAATGGGTTTGATCTCCACTAAAAGCTTTTCTTATTGCCGTATAAAATAGGTAGTGCAGCCTTAAGTCATATGAAGTTAGCGACCTAATATCCGCTAGCAAACTCAACCCTCTTTCATTTGCTATGCGGCCAGACCTTGAGGCAGCAAGAACTCCCCCCAAATATTCAGTTACGAACTCATCTTCATTAAAAGATGCATCATCAATCACTGCTTTAAGCAATCTAGGCGTAACTTCTCCCGGCTCATCAACGCGAGGCCCTAATTTCTTATGAGCATTTTGAAACACACCTTCAATGTTAAAGTCACATTTTTCAACAAGACCCCTTGTCTTTTCACCAAGGTATTCTGCTGTTGGCCCTAACATCTTATTCAAAACATCCTTAGATGCGTAAATTGCTAAGGATGTCACTATTCCAGTCGCCGGCTCCATATTTTACCTCATAACCTTATGTAAAATCACACACATATGCCCCTAGCGACTACCCCTCTCAGACTTATATTTACCTGCCAACTTGATCAAATTTAATTTCGAATACCTTTCCTCTGTTTTAACAGGGTATGTCGAGTACACATAATCAACGAACTCATTAAAATGCATAGATTGAGTTTTTTTAATTACTGCATTTAAGATTTCTCTTTCATGATCCTCAAGGCCAAGATCTTCTTTATCGCCATTGTATGAAATTACATACTTTGATGTTCCATACATAGTGCTTTGATGTTCAACCTTAAATCCAGATGTGCTCTGTGCCATATCAACAACATCATCAACATATGGACCGTAATGGTTAAAAACCCACTCAATATCGGTTAACTGCTTACTCTCCAATAGCGCTGAGAACCAATCAGCAAGGTAAACCATTTTAGTAAGTCTAGCTTTGGTTATTTCCAATTTGTGGGGATATTCTAAGCATAAATAAGCTATTATTCTCTGTAGCTTCTTCATTTTATATCCTTCATCATTTCAAGAAAATCATCTTCAACAGCAACACTTTTACCTTCTCGCTTAATATTAATTTCCTTATCATACATTAAGCCATCTCGAACAAACTTTGAAAGTTGCCCCTGATACTCTTTACAATAATCATCAATTTTTATCTGTAGATCCCTCTCGAAGAAGCCAACCTCCGTTCCTTCGAAAAGAATAACCCCTATGTGAACATCCGCATCTATAATTGCTTTCGCATAATATCTGCAGCTTTTCATCGTTAAAGATTTAATTTTTTCTTTGTCATAGCCGTATTTTTCGTAATGATATTTCACATATTCACTATAAGAAGTAGAGCCGGGGCATTTATCCTCAAGATGGCTTTCAAACTCCCATGCTTTACTTATTACCCCTTGATTTAATGGGAACTTTTGCCTATGTACTTTTGAGTAGGTTGGATTTCTAGAATACCTTTCTAAAAGATAAAATTCTTCATCATGCTCATAGTAAATCGTAACTCTAGAATTACTATCAAGATTTAGGTGTTTTGACATACCTTTTAGCCAAGTTTGTACCAGCTCACCGTGCAACTCTATTACTCTCGACTTACTCTCTTGCAATTCTTCTTGAACAGAATTCAGTGCAGATTTGGTGTCATCTAGCATCCTACTTTCAGCACTTAATTTTAATATCTGTTTACTTTGACGATCTTGGTCTAAGTACGTTCCCCTCGCCCCAATTAAAAGTAAAACTGAACCAGATATGAAAGCTGCGTAAGGATTCCATAAAATTAGCTTAAGACCTGTCAAGAAGTCTTTAGCCAACCTCAAATCATTTAAAAAAGTGGAGTCTCCGACAAATGCGCCGCCAACTGTTAACAATATAGTACCTATGGCTGCACATATGATAAAAAAACCTTTCCCAACCCCTTCTCCAAAGTTTTTGAAAAAGTCTGAATCTCCACTAAAACCAAATTTTTCGAACAAAAACATACTCCCTTACCTGTTCAAACATACAGTATAATAGCTCAAGTACTCAAGCCCTACTGGCAAGCCTTACCAGTTAACTTCAAGGAAACCCCCTTGTACCAGCTGGCTCTGCTACTCCAAAATTAAGTCTTTCAGGTAATAAAATACCAGTAATATGAATGAAGCCGTTAGCCCTAAGTAGTACATCTATTATTAAGTAGATATTCAGCTGCCTAATAATACACCAGCACCCTTGGCAATAAAGATAATGTGCGAGGCCCATTAGATATCAATGTAATGGTACTTTTCGCTAGCAGGTTAATAAAGTTACTTTTGTGCTCTTCCATAAAAGAACGGATGACAAGCAGGCATAACACTAATCAAGACGAAATTCGAGAATGCCAAACTCTAAGAAAAATGCGCTGAAAAGAGACAATTCAGGTAAAAAAAAAGGGCCGCTAAGGCCCTTTTTTCATCCCCGCAAGTTTTTGTGCGGGTTTTTGTGCAGTTTTTGTGCACCTTGCAGAAGTCAATTTCTCTTCTTCTACAACCCCTTGAAGTACAAGGGGAATTTGGTGGAGCTAAGCGGGATCGAACCGCTGACCTCAACACTGCCAGTGTTGCGCTCTCCCAGCTGAGCTATAGCCCCAAATTTTGTTGCTTGACGTTTCCGTCGAAAGCGGGGCGCATTTTAGCAAGGTTTAGGCGCCTGTCAACAGAAAAAAATAACTTTTTAATCAATTAGTTAGCTGCTGACACCACAGGCCCCCGGAGGCTGCCGCTTCCAGGGGCTCACCAACGCGAATCAGCCTTACTTGAGTCCAGCGTACTCTTTTTCCCAGCGCTTCAGCACCTTCTTCCCGGCACCGCCCAATACGTCGATCGCCTGGCGCAGGCGGGCGCGGCTGAGGTCGGGGCCCAGGAGCACCATGGCTTCCATCACGGAGAAGGACGCAGTGGTGCCGCTGATGGCGACAAACAGTGGGGCGTTAAAGTCTTTCAGCTTGATTTCCATGGCTGTGGACAGGGCCTTCACTGCCTGGAAGATACTGTCCTTGTCCCAGGCGCGCAGGGCTTCCAAGCGCCACAGGGTAAATTGAAGCAGCTTCTTCTGGTCATCCAGGGGCAGCTTGTTACCGTTGAAGCTGTCTTCGGTCAGGGGCAATTTGCCAGAGGCGAGGAAGCTAACCAGCGGAGCAAAGTCACCGAAGGTTTCCATGCGCTCTTTCGCCTGGGGCAGAACCTTAAGCAGGTTGTCGCGGTTAAACATCCACTCGGTCAGGCGATCGGCGAGTTGCTCGTTTTCCAGTTCGCGAATCCACAGGCCGTTCAACCAGGACAGTTTCTCTACATCGAATACCGGGCCGCCCAGGGAGACACGTTGAATATCGAAATGCTCCAGCATCTCTTCGAGAGAAAACTTCTCGCGCTCATCCGGCATGGACCAACCCATACGGCCGAGGTAGTTAAGCAGTGCTTCGGGCATAAAGCCGGCGCGCTGGTAATACAGGATAGAGGTGGGGTTCTTGCGCTTGGAAAGCTTGGTCTTGTCCGGGTTGCGCAACAGCGGCAGGTGGCAGAGCACCGGCATTTCCCAACCGAAGTATTCGTACAGCAGTTTGTGCTTAGGTGCGGAGTTGATCCACTCCTCACCGCGAAGAACATGGGTGATCTCCATCAGGTGATCATCCACCACATTCGCCAAGTGGTAAGTGGGCATACCATCGGACTTGAGCAGAATTTGTGCGTCTACCTGGGCCCAATCAATTTCAATAGTACCGCGCAGCAGATCTTCCACCACACAAGTACCGCTCTCAGGCACATTCATACGCACTACATAAGGTGCTCCGGCAGCGCGACGCTTTTCAACTTCCTCTTCCGGCAGAGCCAGGTCACTGGGCTTCAGTGAAGTACGCCCCGCTTCGCGCAATCCTTCACGGAGTTGCTCCAGTTCTTCCGCCGTACGGTAGCAGTGGAAGGCGTGCCCTTTTTGTACCAGCTCATCGCAGTAAGTTTTGTAGATATCGCCGCGCTCACTCTGGCGATAGGGGCCGTGAGGGCCGCCGACATCCGGTCCTTCCTGCCAATCCAGCCCGAGCCAACGCAGGCTGTCGAGAATGGCTTTCTCCGATTCCGGGGTACTGCGCTGCTGGTCGGTGTCTTCAATACGCAATACAAACTGGCCGCCTTGGGCGCGGGCAAAGCACTGGTTGAAGAGGGCAATATAGGCTGTACCAACGTGGGGATCACCGGTTGGAGACGGTGCGATTCGGGTTCTTACGGTCATGATAAACCTGATTGATAAATGGAGGACTCGTTAAACCGCAGGATTATAGCGCTGGCCAGCCTCTTGGCACAGGCGGGGTTTTCTCCTCAATAAGAATATTTACGCGCCATAACTTCATTATTGTGAGCTAATGACGTGACATACATCACGAAAAAAGTATTATTGCCGCCATAAAGAAGGAATGGCTTGACTAACGTATTACCCCAAATTCTGCAGGGGTTTCCGCGAGCAGCTTCTCCCTAAGAACGATAAATTAATCGCTCAGGATGGCATACCATGCAAAAAAATGTAGTTCGCACACTGTTTTCTGCTATTGCAGCAGGTACCCTTTTCAGCATTTCTGCCGCTTCAATGGCCGCTACTGATAGTGCAAGCAGTGATATCACCCTCTCTTTCACACCCACTATTGAGATCACTCGTGTAGACAACCTCACGATTACCGATCCCACTTTGGGTACCGATGCCGTAGGCACCGAAGATTTCTGTGTGGGCGGCCTCGGGTTCTCCACCTACAGCATTACTTTCGACAGTAATGACGGTGAGAATGACACGGAATTTACCCTGACCGACGGCACCAACAACGTGCCCTACAGTGTTGGTTTTGATAACAGCACCTCCGGTACTTTTACTACTGTTATCGAGGGCGATGCGCTGACAGGCCAAACCCGGAATATCGCTTCCTGCGGCTCCAGCGATAACGCGCGCTTCCAAATCACTGTGGCCAACAGCGCTTGGGAAACTGCAACTGTGCTAAATGGCACCACCTATACCGATACCCTGCTGATCACTGTCGCCTCCGAGTAACAGTAAAGAGTGGCTGGCCCTGCCAGCCATAGCTCAATATGGCAGGACGTCATCTGGGGCGCCTTGCACTGGCTTTGTGTCTGGTGCAAGCCTCCTGCCCCGATACCCTTGCAGCGACCGCAGCGACTTTCCTACTGGAAACCTCTGCTCCTGAAGGGTTTGATGATCTCACCGAACCCCAGCAACTCGTGGTGGATCTCTACTACGGCGGCCGGGAAATTGGTGCTGCGCAAGTCACAATAGATCCGCGCTTTGTTCGCTTTGACTCCCCGTCTGAGGTACTCGAACTGTTGCCCGAAGTTCGCGATACCGAGCGGATTCTCTCCATCCTCGAACGACCGCAAATAAGAAACAGTCACCATGTATGCCGCTCAAACCGGCAGATTGGCTGTGGCTACTTAATGCCATCGGAGTTTGCCGTTATTTACGATGAGCAGTTCTACCGGCTGGATCTTTTTTTCTCACAAGAGCTGTTGCCGCAACAAGCAGCAATCAATGATCCTTATTTGCCGGAAGCGAGTTCTGACTTCTCTATCGTGCAAAACCTGAGCGGTTCCTGGAGTGGGGTTGAAAGTGATTGGGGCCCGGACAGCTATAGCGCTGCATTAAATGGCAACACCATAGTGAGCTTTGGTGAGAGCGCTCTGCATTCACAATGGTCTGCGGCCTCAGAGCAGGACAGCCGGATCCATAGCCTGTATTGGAGTCGGGATTTTCGGGGGCAAGCCTATTCGGCCGGCCTTTTACAACCCCAGGGTGGCTTTGGCTATTTCCGGCCCCAGGAAGCGATCTATGGCGTAGAGCTACGCACTTCCCAGCGCACCCGAACCGATATCAGTTATCAACAGGGAGCGCCGGTTGAAATAAATATGCCGGTGCGCGGTAGAGTCGAGGTATATCGGGATGAACGACTTATCCACACCGAACTACTGGAGGCCGGCAACCGCCTGTTAAACACCTCTACCCTACCCCACGGCGCCTACGATATTGAGGTGCGCACCTACGATGAAGCGGGGCGGGTATTAAGCCGGCATATCGAATTCTTTGCCAAGGATTCGCTATTGCCAGCCCCAGGCGAGTGGTTTTGGAGCTTGCAGGCAGGTTTGCCCACCCGCAGTTTTTGGGACGACACTCTGCCGGACCAATACGACGATGGAATTATTACGGCCTCTATCGCACGCCGTTTAACGACCGGATTGGGTCTTTTTGTTTCTGGTGCCGCAACCGAGGAGCAGCAATTGTTGGAAGTCGGCGGTCGCTGGATTGGCGAAGGCGTTGAAGTCTCCCCAAGCTTGGTGACATCCGGTGATGGACGCAGTGGATACCGATTGCAGGCATTACTTAAAATGCCCTACGGGACTTTTAGTGCAGTAAAAACCGAGCTGGATGCCAATAAAACGCCGTTCAATAACGATAAATATACATTGCTGCCGGGCAGCTATTCCCAAACAAGTCTGAGTTTGCGCACAGCAGTATTGGGCGGACAGCTATCCCTAAGATTCAGCGAGCGGGACCAAAACCAACTCCCCGGCAGTATCGACAACGGCGATTCACTGAGCAGTGCCCAGAAGTTAAAAACCCTGGAGTTCCGCCACCCCATTTTTAAGAGCACCCGCTGGCTCGGCAACGCCACTCTGTCCCACAGTGATGCAGACGGCGATCAATACACCAGTCTGGAATTCCAGTTCCGAATGCGCTCCAAACACTGGCAACACACCGCTAATCTCTATAGCGACAACAGCGAACAAAGCACTAGCAGCGAGCGATTTGCACTACAAAGCCGCTGGTACGACCGGGATTTATGGGCGGCTGAATTTGAACAGCAGCTTTCTATGGAAGCATCCCCTGAAGCCAATTACCTGGAGGCCCGTACGCATTTAGCGGGACATCACGGATATTTGAATACTGCAGTTGGGCTTTACGATGATGATGAAGGCCGTGCGATCAACTACCTCGGAGGGTTCAGCACCAACCTAATTGCCACAAAAAATTCCCTCAATTGGGGCGGTGAGCAAAATCTCCAGAGCGCAGTTATCGTAAATATCGAAGGCAGTGAAGATAAAGATTTTGAAGTTTTGGTTAATGGCAGCCGCCGTGGATACGCCAAAGGCGGCACAACGTCAGTGATTAATTTACCGGCTTATCGCAGTTACGACCTTTCCCTCCGGCCCCTGGAAGAGGGCTTTTTCGATTACCGGGAAACCTCCGAAACCATTACCCTGTATCCGGGCAATGTGGGCGCCAGCAGCTACCAAATACTGCCACAAATCCTGGTACTGGGCCGATTAACCAGCCTTGGCCAGGGGCTGGCAAATACAGAAGTAATCATTGGCGAACACTCAGCGAAAACTGACCAATACGGCGTTTTCCAAATGGAATTCCACGGTGAACATAACACCATCCTAAATACAGAAGTTCGCTGGGGAAATTGTAAAGCCTCAATCGAGGCCACTTCATCAGGTGATAGCTGGCTCAACCTGGGAACCATAGAAGAGTCAGAGGCCAAATGCCAGACTGGGCAAATAGCAGAGGTAAGCCGTGTCCATAACTAAGAAGCTGCAAAAACTTGGCCTAGTCTCTGCGCTGTTGATTCCGCTATTTAATATACCAGTACAAGCCCAGGTAAATTGCTCCAGCAATGACGATTTGCGAGTTTGTGGCTTGGAAGATTCACACACTATTGATTACGAATCAGAACCTAAAGAAATTCAGTTCACTACCCGAAGCCTGCTGGGAAGCTGGACCCTACGCTACGATGTAGAAGTGAGTCCGCTCAGTGGATCTACTTTCGCACTATTTGCGGACAGTGGTGAACAGCTGGATATTGATATTTCATTTCGAGCCAATAACGGCACCACGGAAACACTCAGTCCAGGAACTCAGTCCGCTACTTTTGCCGGCACCAGCGACGATGCAGATACTTATTTAGTGATCGAGCTGGACAGCAGCCAAATACCCTCTTCCAGCCGCTACTCCGCCAGCTTTGAGATGACACTGAATAATTATTTTATTATTTGGACTGCCGGCACCGAAACAGTTCAGTTTGACATTGTGCTGGACGTAGAGCCAAACATCGCCATTCGCAATCTGGGCGATATAGACCTCAGCAACAGTGGCACCCTGTTTGGACAGGCCATTGAGGGCAGTGAGGACTTTTGTGTTGGCGGTATAGGATTTAGCGGTTACACAGTAAACCTGTCCAGCGCCAATGGCAGCACCGGGGGATCAGGCAGTAGTGCCTATGAATTGGGGGGAAACAGTGAACAAATCCCCTACAGCGTTGCCTTCTCAGACAACCTGGCTGCAACTTCAGGCATTTCCCCGGATAGCCTTGGCGATATCTCCGGCAGTTTTAGCCGAACTTCGGATGAAAACTGCCTTTCTGATAATGCGCGAATTTATATTTCCATTGCGCCCTCAGACTGGGAAAACGCGGGCGAACCTCTCTACACCGATGTACTCACAGTAACGGTGAGCAGCCAGTGAGCTAAATACAAAATAATCCTTTAATCCGCCCAGCCTGCTATAGGCAAGCAACCAATTCTAATTAGCCACTAAGAGGAAAACGAACCCGCTCACTCTGCTGCCCTCGCAGTAAAACTTCCAGCTCGCCGCCAACGGGTTTACCCGTTACTTCGATACTGGTGCCAGCGTATAACCGACCGGTGGCCTCAAGTTTTTCACACTTCTCTTCAGTCACACAATGACGTACTTCCACGACTTCTACATTAATATTGCCACTATTCGTGAGTCGGTAATGATCCCCTTCAGCCACTAAATCAATTTTATAAGCTCCGCCTTTTGGCTGCACAAATACCAATGCCTGATAAGCTACAAGGATTTTTAGTGCCGTTCTGTCACTCTTGATATCACCTACAACAGGTTTAAAAGTCACCCGGTAGACTTTTTCCTCTTCAAGATCTCTATCTAAGGCCATTAAGCGAAAGCGCTTTCTCTCTCCGGGAGCCAGGACAGCTCTTGCGGGGCTGACAAGGAGTTTAAATTCATCGGGATTTATCACCCTGACTCGACTCTCATTATCATGGCCGGGGTTATCCACACGGAATATTTCAGTTTGGATATATAGCGTCTCATTATCTGGATTGCTGACGAGAACATCATCCCGGGCGCTGGGAGTATCTTCCAGGTAAAGGACAATTTTATCCACAGACATAGCTGCCATTACTGGCTGGACGACAAAGAATAGCAGTGAAAGCAGTACTTTTTTCATAAAGAGCGGGTACTCTTAGAACTTCTTATAGTAAGCGCAATATCGGGCTGTTTTATCCACAAGTCAAATCGGAACCTAATGAGCCTCCCTTAAATCAACATCACCAGCCCCGCTAGTAAATAAGAGGCAATACTGATTTGCCCTACACCGCCTGAAAAGTAAAACACTGCCAACGTAATAGATCATCCTGACGGGACATACCGCTAGCTAACTTAGTGGCGCGCTATCCATATGGGCAGTATGCAATCGATTCAGCATCATCACTATGTAAAAACCCCAGCCCTCCATTGATAGCCCTCTGGTCCCATATTTCCTCCCCGTGAACCTTGCAACAGCGGTGGCACCGTCTATTTTTCCTGTATGACCCGGCTCCAGCCAGGGTCCGGTTCATCTCTGGGCAAAGGCCAAATTACGCCCAATTCCAGACGACAATAACACCCGCTTTTCGGACCAGATTCACATGTTAATTGCTCATCGCGGCGACAAGACCCGCCAACCAGAGAATACGATTGCCGCTTTCGAGGCGGCCCATAATCTGGGGGCCTGCGCTATTCAGTGCGATATCCGTTTCAGCGCCGACGGCACCCCCTGGTGCTTCCACGAGGATAGCCTGCACATCCCCGGCAATGACCAGTCCCAGGTCTTCCACTCCCTTAGGGACTCACAGTTACACCACCAGTCGATCAATCGCTTTATCGAGCTGGTGGACTGGGCCAGCTGCCATCGCCACCTGGATTGGTTTATCGGTATCTCACCTGCCAATATCGCCGCCACTGGATTTGTCACCGCCGTTAAAAAGTTAATGGAGCTGATGCGCAGTGAGAATGAGTCATTCGCTCTACTCACCGCAGACTGCCGCAGCCTCAGAGCCGCCCGCAATATGGGCTGGCATCGGGTTGCCCTTGAGATCAATAGTGTCTCCCGGTGCCTATCTGCCGACATTGTTACTTTGGCGCCAGAATATCTACTAATTCGCGACAGCCAGGTTGAATGTGACGAATTGCCCCCAGGCCCCTGGCAATGGGTTGTCTATGAAATCAACTCGACAGAAGAGGCAGTACTCTGGCGCAAGCGCGGTGCTCACCATATTCTCACCGGCAACTTGCCGCTGCTGATGCGCTCCCGGGAAGCGAGTGATGTCTACGGATTTTGATGTCTTGGTAGTCGGCGCAGGTATACAGGGAGCAGGAGCCGCTGAGGTTCTGGCCACAAATCACTATTCCGTGGTGATACTCGAACAGCTGGGTATCGCCGCCGCCACTTCCTCTCGCTCCTCCAAACTCATTCACGGCGGCTTGCGTTACCTGGAGAGCGGCCAGTTCCGTTTGGTCTACGAGTGCCTGCGGGAGAGAAAGTGGCTACTGGATAACAAGCCTGAACTCGTGAGAATGGTCCCTTTTTATATCCCTATCTACCAGCACAGCAGGAGACCGGCCTGGCTGGTCCGCTTGGGGTTGAGCCTCTACAGCCTGTTGTCGGGAATAAACAACAGCGATTCCCGCTTTCGAAAAGTCCCTAAATCCCAATGGGACAGCTTGCCGGGTCTGAATCGGGAAGGCCTGAAGGCTGTATTTCGCTACTACGATGCACAAACCGACGATGCCGCTTTAACCCGTGACGTTGTGGCTTCGGCAGTCGCTCAAGGCGCTCAAATAATTTGCCCTGGCAGTTTGGTAGGCGCTGAAGTCACCCGCGACCATGTCCGGATTGATTATGTAGCAAACGGCAAGCTCAACACCCTGCGCACCCGTGCACTGGTCAATTGCAGTGGCCCCTGGGTAGCCAATACCAATGCTCGCTGTACGCCCCCAGTAGATATTCCACCTATCGACTTGGTTGCAGGCACCCATATCTTGTTGCCTCTATCACTGGGCGACAAAATCTACTACGTCGAAGCTGATGACGGACGCGCAATTTTTGTAATGCCCTGGCAAGACAAAACCCTGGTAGGGACCACAGAGCGGCCCTATTTCGGCGATCCTCGCGACGTAACACCGACTCTCGAAGAAGAGAGCTATCTCTTACAGGCCGTACAGAAATATTTTGCGCAAGCCCGAGGGCTGAACGGCGAGGACATTTGTGAGAGTTATGCGGGGCTGCGAGTACTCCCTGAAATGGAGAAGAGCCCCTTCGCGCGATCCCGGGAGTCCATTATTTGCTGCGATGACGATAAGAAGCCACGGATGTTGGCCGTAGCAGGCGGCAAATTGACCAGCTACCGCGCTACTGCCCGCAAGATACTGAAAAAACTGGAGCCCACCCTCCAGGCTGGTCGATCGATTGCTACAAAAAATACCCCGACCAAAACAGAAGATAGTTCCTCCGAGAGAGAGCGAAATATTTAAATACATTTTGAATGTGCAGTTTAATTTTTCGACTTCAAGTCACTTTAATATCAACCCAAAATAGTCATCTGACAAATAAATTATCTCTTCACCTTTTTACCGTAAATGTGCCCAACCAAATAGAAAGCGAACGGTATAATCAAATAGCTAATAATCGGTACTATAATCGCCACAGCAGTAATTACTTGTAACAATTTATGATCTGGCAAAATTAGGGCTAAGCTGTCGGGAATAAAATAAACCAAAGGAATCAGGGATAAAAAAGTAATTAATGTAGCAAAATGCTTATTGTGATGAACCATAGATATACTCCCGCCCTCCCGTAAAAATGAGAGGGGCTTTGAATTACTTTTGGTTTGCTGCAGTAAGGTAGCTGTTATATACCCATCGATAGGTCGTGTGTTGAGCTAATATGCCCCCAAGCTCCGTGCCGTGATCACTTCGCCAATCATCCATCATCTCAGCCAACACGGATGACCAGGTAGCAACTTTAACCCCCGCCTGCGTCATACGATGCATAGCAGCTTGTGTCACTGTACTATTCCAAGTACCAGAAGCATCCACTACGGCATATACATCATACCCTTCGGCTACAGCAGAGATAGCGGGAAACATCAAGCAGACATCCGTAACGATGCCAGCCATAATTATTTTTTTACGCCCGGTTGCCTCAATAGCTCGCTTAAACTCCGGACTTTTCCACGCGTTTATCTCACCTTCACGCTCAATTATTTCACTGCCCAAGATGGTTGTTATCTCTGGCATAATAGGACCATTAGGGCCTTCAGGCATACTCGCGGTAACAACAGTGGGTAAACCTACTGCTTTCGCAAGATTTGCCAATCCCTTTATGTTCTCCGTCATCAGATGCGGATCCAGATCCCGACAACTCACCAATAATCCCGTTTGATGATCAATTAATGCCAACACAGAATTGTCTTTAGTTAAGGTCTCTGAAAACTTATTCACGGTGCCACCTACTTATTTAATGTTTTAACTTTCTAATAACAATTGCACTTGTATTAACATCTGCAATTAACTTACCGCTATAACTCCTAATTAAATCTCCATCCTTCACGTTTTCTTTTTGCCCAGATTCAGAAAAGACTCCCCAGCCTTTAGTTAGGTAAACCAGAGTTTCACCATTAAATGAAATTTGCTCAGCTGCATTTAAATTGGCGATCTCGATAATCGTACTGTTATCAAAGGTCACTGTTTGATCATCGCGGCCCCCATAAACCCGGGTGACCTTATTTGGGCTGGGCATGTAATACTTGTAGCCTGCGGCTTGACCAGAGACAGTTGGTAAGACCCATAACTGGATCATTCGATTTTTTTTACTATCCGGGTTCACCTCGTTGTGCGTAAACCCCTGGCCTCCAGCTCGCTGGACTTGCACTCCTCCTTTATCTAAACCTTTTCCATGCTCTAAAGATCCCTCATGTTGTATTCGTCCATCCACCATGACCGAAATCACATCTATCTCACGGTGAGGGTGCATGCCTGTTTCGCCTTTCGGGTTGAAGCGGGCATCGGCCAGATATACAAAATTATCGAGCCCTTCAGAGGTATGTGGATGTTTGTGTGGACCGAATACCTGGCTATCCGTGACCAACCTGTGCTCGGTAAGCCCAGCAAAACCGCCAAGTGGTAGTGAGTCACGCTTGAGGATTTTCATGATATGCCTCCAAAATATGTAAGCGATGGAGGTATCTTAGGTACAACTTATTGTTTTATATATACCAAAATCAGAATATAACTATCTCATTTTCAACAACAATAGATTTCTATGAGCCAAGATCTCAAAGAGATGATGGTGCTTTTAGCCGTGATGGAAGCAGGTAGCTTTATCCAAGCCGCAAATCGCCTGGCTATACCAAAAGCCAACCTAAGTAAGAAAGTCGCCCACCTGGAGGGTCAGCTATCAGTCAGGCTCTCAAAGTTTAAAGGAGATGGGTAGGAAGTATTTAAATCACTGTCTGCATATTGAAGAAGAGGTGATATTGGCCGAAGGGGAAGTGTCTGAAATCCTGCAGGTTCATTACCGACCCAGCTCACCTTAAAATATGAAACTCCTACGAAAATTAAAGGTTAGGAGAATCATCGAAAGTTATTTAATTAGCGCCCTGGTAAGATCCTCACCATAATTTCGCAGTATGAAATAGGTGCTTGAGAAAATATAAATCTAAATTTTTCGGATGACTTCTAAATTATTAATCAAGGCACTGTTGACAATCTATTGCAAAATTAGAGCGTGGGATGAAAGATCATTTATGCACCACGTCCATAAAATAGAATCAAGATTGCTTAAATCTTTGCGTTTATCGGGGCTCTACCTGAGATATTTAAACAAAGAAAACTATGTAATATCTGGCCGCAAGAATAGCGGACGAAAAAATGTTATTTCTAAGCAATTAAACTTCTGACTTTCCACTACGGAAAGTTAAGTTAAAAAAGAAGCTGCTATTTAATAACGCCATACAGAGTCCATGCTCTCAATAAACTGCTGGCAAGATAATACTCTGACCTTACCCCAGTTACTCACCACTTAGGCGAGCCTATTAGCGCTAAGTATTCACCAAAAGAGGCCCCGGTTCTGGAGCTTCACTACCAGCCCAGCAAGCATACGTTGCCCAGCGGGACAGCTGTCAGCCCCATGCAACCGGTACAACTGTTGGGCACAATAAATGCTCAAGAGGTCAAAATACCCTCATCCAGATACATTTCCACATGGGGTCTACGTTTTACATCCCATATAATGGCGGGCTACTCTGTTTTTATTAGTCTGTTACACCGTAGTTTATGTCCGATTTTAGCCCCCATCGCTTTTGTACCGCTCCGCTTCTCGATTGGAGCGACCGCCATTGCCGCTATATGTGGCGCCTATTGAGCAAGCATGCACGCCTGTATTCGGAAATGGTGACCACTGGGGCAATACTGCATGGTGACCAACAGCGACATTTGCAATTTGATGCAGCTGAACAACCTGTCGCCCTGCAGTTAGGGGGCAGTGACCCTCAAGAACTGGCTGAATGCGCCCGTATCGCCGAGGAGTGGGGCTATAGCGAAATCAACCTTAACTGTGGCTGCCCCAGTGACCGAGTCCAGTCCGGGCGCTTTGGCGCCTGCCTTATGGCGGAACCGGATGTGGTAGCCGCAGGGCTCACTGCCATGCGTGAAGCAGTATCTATTCCGGTTACCGTCAAGCACCGTATCGGCATCGACGATATGGAAGACTACCCAGGCCTGACCCGCTTCGTGGAGGCCCAGGCCAATGCCGGTGTGGATACCTTTATCGTCCACGCGCGCAAAGCGTGGCTAAAGGGGCTAAGCCCCAAGGAAAACCGTGAAATTCCTCCGCTCAATTACGACATGGTTTACCAGTTGAAGAAGGATTACCCCCAACTACAAATTGTTATTAATGGGGGGATCAATTCAATTGAGGAATGCCAGCAACATTTAAGCCACGTGGATGGTGTTATGCTGGGGCGCGCGGCTTACCAAACCCCGACAATCCTGGCCCAGGTGGACAGCCAATTATTTGGCGGTGAGACCGGCCCGGATGCCATCCAGGTGGTAGAGCAGATGCTGCCCTATATCGAGCAGGAAATGCAGCGTGGACAGCGCTTGAATTATATCACCCGGCATATGCTCGGGTTATTCCAGGGGCTTCCTGGTGCTCGGCGCTTCCGCCGCCATTTGAGCGAAAATGCCCACAAGCCGGGGGCGGGTCCCGAGGTGCTTGAACAGGCACTGGCCCAGGTCACCCAAGCCGCTTAGACCGCTTTCAATATGTAGACCAGTGAATAATTAAGGGAGGAACCATGAACAAGTTGGAGCAAGTCAAACAGCGCAGCCAGGTTGTAGCAGATACGGGAGACATTGAAGCGATTCGCCGATATTGTCCTCAAGATGCAACAACCAATCCCTCCCTACTGTTTAAGGCCGCCCAGCTCCCTCAGTACGACAACCATATCGCCGAGGCACTCCAGTGGGCCGAGAGCCACCAGGGAGGCTCAAGCCCAGAAAACATTGCGCGGCTGGCCGCCATCAAACTGGCTGTCAGCATCGGCACGGAAATCTTGCAGTTGGTGCCCGGAGTGGTATCCACCGAGGTCGATGCTCGCCTCTCCTTTGATACCCGCGCTACTATTGATTACGCACGCCACCTGATCACCCTCTATGAACGCGCAGGTATTGCCAAAGAGCGGGTATTGATCAAGATCGCGTCGACATGGGAAGGCATTGCCGCCGCATCAGTACTGGAGCGCGAGGGAATCCACTGCAACCTGACCTTGTTGTTCAGTCAATCCCAGGCGATTGCCTGTGCCGAAGCCGGGGTAACTCTGATCTCCCCCTTCGTCGGTCGAATCCTCGATTGGCATATCGCCAACAGCGGCCGCGAGTCATTCCCTGCGGAAGAGGACCCGGGCGTAATCTCGGTGCGCAATATCTATGAGTACTACAAGTCCCGAGACTACAAAACCATTGTGATGGGCGCCAGCTTCCGCAATACCGGGGAGATCGAGGCCCTGGCTGGTTGCGATCGACTAACAATCAGCCCTCAGCTATTACAGGCCCTGGAGGACAGTGAGGCACCTCTCGCTGCTGGCCTGCCACCGGTATCCGCAACCAAATCCCGGCCGACACAGGATCTGGCTGAAGCCGAATTCCGCTTTCAATTGAATAGCGATGCCATGGCCACTGAAAAGCTTGCCGACGGCATCCGGAACTTCGTGAAGGATCAGGAACGTTTAGAGCTATTGTTACAGAACCGAGTAAAGGGACAGCAGGAAATTCATGCTGCAACAAATCCGTAAACTGTTTGAGCAGATAGGAAATAGCGTTGATGTTGAAGCACGTGATGAAAAAGATGTGCGGATGATCAGCGCTGCGCTGTTAGTCGAGGTCGCCACTGTCGATCAAAAGCTCGATGAGTGTGAGCGTGAAACGCTCACACAACTCCTATGCCAGCACTACTCTCTCGACCAGACTAGTGCCACAGAAATAGTCAGTGAAGCTATTAGCCAACGGGACAGAGCCACATCCCTGTTCGAGTTCACCCAGGCGGTGAATGAACAGTTCAGCGAGAGAGATAAATACCTGCTGATTTTGCAGATGTGGCAGGTAGCTTTTTCAGATGATGTTATCGAGGCTTTCGAGGAGCACCTGATTCGCAGGGTGGCAGAGCTAATTTATCTGCCACACGGACTCTTCACCAAGGCACGCGCCGAAGCGAGGGATATGAAGCGTTGCTAAGAAAGGGAGATTTCCAGGACTCGGGATTAGGAGAGAATAAGCGCTAGTGATAATGCGCCGAAGATTTGGCAACCGGGGAACATTCTCGCTCCAGGGTATGTACCAAGTCGCGAAAAGTCTCGGCGTTTTGCTCGTTCATGCTCATCAATACCCGGTGAGCTTCCAGCACCTTTTCCCGCGCAGCACATTCGTCGGGGCTATTACATACCAAAGGCGTGGTGGGTACGCTCATATCGTGGACCGTATCGCTGATTTCAACCAACGAATCAAAGCCCATAGCGTCCAATAGATGGCGGATACCTTTACCCGCAGAGAATACCAGCGGCTTATCACAGCCCCGCTCCAGAGCGCGAATAGCAATCTTCGCCATCAGGCCGAGGGTCGTACTATCAACACCTTCTGCACCACCGAGATCAAATGCCACTCCGGCAAAATCACCCCGTGCAAACATGTTGTCGATAAAGCTATCAAATGAGGTACAAAGGTTGAGACGAACATCACCTACTAACTTGATGACGTAGATGCCCTGGTGGGCCCCAACCATAATTTGCCCGGACTGCATAACAACCCCTGGCTCACCCGAATACACCTTTTGATAGAAGTGCAGGCGGATGGCAAAAGTTCACTGGTAGAGAACACAATAGCATTTGACGTTTTTGGCGCCTAGTGCAATTTTGTGCATAAAGTGGGCGGAGCTTACTCCTGACTATGCAGACTGACAAGTGCGATAAAGCACAAAATTCGACTTCATAGTCGAAGACTATCGATAGAAGTTTTAGGCATTATTGGCGGCCTAAAGTGAGAATCGTAATATCGTCCGGAAGGGCACCAAAAGTATCCATTTTTAGAGACTGACAGAGCCTGTCGAGTTCTCCCCCACTCTCTGAAATAGCCTGCAAAAGCTGGGCCTCTTTATCGAGCAGATCGCCCTGTAATAATTCAAGTACACCGTCGGAACAAGCGACCAGGCGCCAAGCGGGCGGCAGCTCAGCACGCATCACTTGCCAATCACCCCGTTCAAAAATACCCAGGGGACGCCCTTTTCCCGGCAACCAGTCTGCACCCGCCTCACTAACCAGAGCCGGCATAGGTATTTGCCCGGCGACGGCATAGTGCAATTGCTGAGCACTACTATCCACAACCCCGACAAACATACTGGCGTGCTTGCCCAATTTTGTGGATAACAACTCGCCATTGACCAAATTAAGGACATCCAACAAGTCATCACTGAGGGAGTCCAGCTGGGCAAATAAGGGGCGCTCCCGCAAGCGATGCATAATACTGTGCTTAATCAGGGCAGTAACCAGCGCAGAAGAGACACCATGGCCCGACACATCGACCAGGTAAAAGGCTACAAAGCGCTCACCGAACAAGCCGTAATCAACAAAATCACCACTCAGGTACAGGGAGGGAACCAGCCGGTAGGATGCTTCCACACCGCTGGGGTAGTGATAGGGGGTACGGGGAAGTAAATGCTGTTGCAGTAAACGGCCAGCTTCCTGGTCTCTGCGCAGCAGCTCGACATGATCCCGCAGTTCACTGTTGCGACGCTCCAAGGTCACTTTATATTCGCGATTCTGCTTCGCCAGGTTTTCTTCACCGCTGATACGGCAGATCATACGATCAATAGCCGCTGCTTCTTCCAGGGGTTTAACCAAGTAGTCTTTGGCTCCAAGGCGCATCGCTTGGAGTACATCATCGGCAGCACTGTCTGAGGCAATAATTACTGCAGCCACTTCTGGGGCTATGCGCTTTATCCGCCGCAACACTTCCAGCCCACTCATATCCGGCAAATAGCGATCAATCAATACGATATGGAAAGCACCGGGGCTGAACTGGCCGATGCCATCTTCCCCGTTGTTGGCAACACTTACCTGGAAGCCAAAACGCGAAAGCGCCCCTCGCAAAAAATTGCGGGAGCGCTCATCGTCGGTAAGCACCAGGCTACTGGGGCCGGCCATATAAAGGCTCTAAAAAGTTATCTGCCCTAGGTGACAAATCAGTAGTCGGAAGCCTCTTCCACTTCACCCTGATCAATTGCCTCTGCGGCCTCTTCTTCGGTTTGAACATCCATTTCACCATCGACAATCAAATAGTCGCGGCGCTGCAGGTAAGCATCCCGCAAGAGTACATAGCGATCACCATGTAACAGGGACTCCGCTTGCAGCAGGCTGGCACGGCTCTGAATGATATCTGTACCCTTCAATGCATATTTGGTCGCGTCGTCATTTACATAGGTCAAGGGGTTGGTGTAGTAATCCACGACCCTGGCAGGGGTATCCCGTACAGTGGACGGACCCAGTAGCGGTAAAACCAGGTAGGGGCCAGAAGGGACTCCCCAAACAGCCAAGGTCTGGCCAAAGTCCTCGCCATCACCCTGCTCGAGACCCATATGCTGGGCAACATCCAGAATACCGGCAATACCCACCGTAGAATTCACCAGGAAACGACCGGCGTCATTGCCCGCTTGGCCCCATTTACCCTGCAGAACATCATTAAAGGTATTGGTAACTTCGCGCAGGTTGTCGAAAAAGTTGCTGACACCGTGCTGCACGAAAATCGGAGTAATTTGGCGATAGCTGACAGCGGCGGGCTTCAACACATAGCGATCTGCGCCATCGTTGAAGGAGAATATGGCCCGATTAAAACCTTCCCAGGGGTCGCGAAGTGATAAATCTTCGCCCTCGGCACCACCAAATTCATCGGCAGGATCAAAGCCGTACTCATCCTCGAGAGACAGGCCCCCGTCATCGGCACTGGCATCCTCTGCTCCGCTGGTATCTACCGCAGCCGGGTTTTGAGCTACACCACCAAACGGATCTTGTTGCGCTAGCGCCCCTACTGGAGTAACAGCTATCAGAGTTGCCATTAACCAGGGCGATAAAGTTTTGCTTCCAAGCACAACCCTGCTCCTCTTATATCAAACTAATGAGACCAAGGATTCTAACGCCCTAGTAATTCGTAAGCTACCCTCGGCAGCATAGCAGCTGGGATTTGCCAAAGATAAAGGAGTTTCAGGCAATCACAGGCTAAGCCTTTAAACCGGCAATAACCCCTTTATTCAGTAGTTTTTCTAATAAATCGGCACCAAAATCAAATAAGGAGTCACGACTAATATTGGGTAATTCCTGAGCCATCTGTTCCAATATTTGTAAGCCGGTGTAATCGCCCGCAGAGACCAACTGCAACAATCTGGCGGTGACGGCATTGATCTCCATAAAATTCACTTTGTCGGAATGATCCCGGTAAACGAAAAGGAACGTCGGTACCTCCGGCGGCTCTTGGGGCTGAAAATCCGGCCCCAGGCGATGCACTGGGTAGCGGTAGCTGAGGCTCCAGACAAGAGGGGAAACTACAGGAACTTGCTGTAAAACATCCCCCTCTATCGCCAGCCCTTCCGGTAATTCCACATCACTGACATCTAAAGCCAACTCTACCCACTCGTAGTGGGCAAGTTCCAACAAAAAGGGAGGATCTTGTGGTTGTTCTCCCCGTTCGTTCTGTAAATATGAGAGAAACTCTTCACTGATCTGCAAAAAATACGGGCTAACGGATGTGTGTTTGTGGACAAAATCACGCACCATTTGATGCCAGTCTTCGTCGCTATAAAGACTGCGCAATACCGGGAATCCACTGGCAACAAAGGACTCAATATTGTTGTAAATCAAATCTCGATAAATAGCGACACGCCGGTCCTCAATTTCTGCCGGCGGCGCAACTTGATCCGGTGCGCGCAAATGGGCAGCAAAGTCCCGCTGCACACTTTTGAATGTCTCGGGCTTATCGACGACTGAGGACATAATTCTCTTCCACCTGGTGACTGGCCTGAATGGTTTTAATATGTCCTACTTCTTCGAGTAATTTGGGAATCGGCGGAATATTAAAATCCCGCTCAAGTAGCGTCGGCATCACACCGTGAATATCGTAGGCGCGATCCAGAAGTTCCCACACAGGATCAATAACCGGTGCACCATGGGTGTCCACCTTTAAATCCTCTGCCTCATCATAGTGCCCGGCAATATGTACGTAGCGAATTCTTTCAGTAGGTAGTGCAGATAGAAAGTCCAGCGCATCGTAGCGATGGTTAATCGAGTTTACATAAATATTGTTCACGTCCAGAAGCAAATCACAATCGGCCTCTTCCAGCACCGCATTTAAAAAAGCCAGTTCAGTCATCTCCTGGCCCGGCGCCGCATAGTAGGAGACATTCTCCATTGCAATCCGTTCTTCCAGTGCGTCCTGGACCATACGGATTCGCTCGGCAACATACATCACCGCTTCTTGCGTAAAGGGAATGGGCAATAAATCGTACAGATGGCCGTGATCTGAGCAATAACTCAAGTGCTCACTGTAACCGTGAATATTGTGTTGCTTGATAAATTTTTTAATGGCTGCAACCAATTCCATATCCAATGGTTCTGGTGCACCAATCGAGAGAGATAAACCGTGAAGTAAAAAAGGAAAACGCTCTGTATATTCCTTAAACCAGCGCCCATAGCGACCGCCAACACCAATCCAGTTCTCAGGTGCTACCTCCAGAAAATCTACGGCATCTGTATCAAGGTTTTCACCCATCATTGAGCGGCGCAATCCAAACCCAGCGCCTTCTACGGAAAACTCGCGCAACACTTTCAGGTCTCACTATTTTCAGCGATCAATAAAAAACAGGGTGGATCGCTAAAGCGTATCCACCCTCTTTGAGTACAACGAAAAATTACCCGCCACACTTACCTTCGCCGCACTTACCTTCTTTTTTCTTGCCTTCGCCGCACTTACCTTCGCCGCACTTGCCTTCTTTTTTCTTACCTTCGCCGCACTTGCCTTCGCCGCACTTACCCTCTTTCTTTTTATCATCACCATCGTGATCAGCCAGCGCCACGTTGTAGCCTGAGCTCAGGTCTGCTGCGGCAAAGGGGTTAGCATTGCTGTTGGCAGCAGATACATTCATAGCGGCAGTGGCGATAAACGCTGCGCCAACTGCGGCGGCTACAGGGGAAAGGTGCTTCTTGTTCATAGTGAATCTCCTAACTAGGTGTCCTTAGCAATAAAAAGTACAAGAGACTTTTTTCCACTCCGCAGAAGTATAATGCTGCGAAACAAAAATCAGTCATTGAATAGAACCCGCCACAAAATAACCGGTATCAAGGGGTCATTCTGGGCTCCAGGCCTGCTTTCAGTACTTCTGTCGGGCTCTCCATCAAATTCTTACACTTGATCAAAATTTTTTTTGTGATCTCTTTTCCATAGAGAAAATCAACCAAGCAAACCTTTCCCATCAATTCCTGCCCATGACTTGCTTAAGCGCTTGGATGACACCGGCATCAGGGTTTTTAGAGTCTGCGCGAATAAGGAAACACGAAATTCCTCCAACATCCAGCGAAACTCACGCAATTCTGCCTCTGCAGAGAGTTCTCTGGGTGAATATTTCTCCACTTGCGCCAAGTAAGGCTCCGCCGCCTTCTGGTATTCAACTTGCAGTTTTCGGTCACGGTTAGGGTCGAGAGCGGCCTTTTCCAAGCGCATTGCGATCGCCTTCAGATAGCGGCCGTACTGGCGCAGCCATGACAGCGGAGTATCAAACAGGCAGCCTCGGTAGAAGAGCCCAGCCAGTTGCTGCTGGATATCCCCCACCGCCATTGCGACCGCCAGGTTTTTCTGCTGTTTGATTTGTTTGCGCAGTGGCACCAGCTGAGCCAGGGCCTTGACCAACAGATCACCAATCTCTTGGGCCACCCCCACCAAGTCACCGTCATTTCCCAAAGCGGCCAGGAATTCAGCTTCGGTGCGCGGCAACTCCTCTTTGGGCCAGAAAACTTCGCGCACGGCTGCCATCAGGATGTCGTCAGCTACCTCCTCACGGCGCCCCAGATCCGCTGCAGAAAGCCCCAGCTCCTTACCTCGCAACAGCTCTTTGCGCAGATACTTCACCTTCTCCGGCAAGTGCAACAGAGCCAAACGACAAATACCGGCGCGAGTAAGCCTGCGAGCCTCACTGGGGTTATCCAGTAGCTTCAGGGAAACACTGTCTTTTCCTTCAACCAGCGCGGGGTAAGCCCGCACCTTGAGCCCACCCTGGTTGAGGGTGTGGGTCTCTGGAAGATTACCGAAGTCCCAGCGGGAAATACCCTCCCGCTCAAAACTGTCGCCAGCTGTTGCCAGCCCCTGCTGTACCCGATCCCGGTAGCGCGCCTGCAATAGGGCCAAATCCCGATCTTGATCCAGCAATTTACCGGCTTCATCCATCACCTGGATATTGAAACGGTAATAATCTTCCAGGGCCTGTTCCGCAGACTCCCACACCTCATCTGGCAGCTGCTGTGCTGTCTGGCGCTTCAGCTCCAGAGCCAACGACTGCCACAACGGAGTATTGTCTGCACGCAGTCGGGGCAAAGCCTTATCTATCGCAGCCGGCACTGGCACAAAATACTTGCGCCACTGCTTGGGCAGGGCTTTTACCAAAGCGATGCACTTGTCCCGCAAGATGCCCGGCACCAACCAGGAGAGGCGAGCTGCCGGCACCTGGTGCAGCGCTGCAACCGGCACCTGGATACTGACGCCATCATCCACACTGCCAGGCTCAAAGTGATAGCTGAGCGGATAGACAATACCGCTCGCCTGCAACTCATTGGGGAATTGGGCCTCTCCCACATGATCGGCACTCTGCTGCATCAATAAGTCGCGGGGAATAAACAGCAGCTGTGTATCGCTGGATTCCGCTTTCTTGCGCCAGTGCTCAAATCCAGCCAGGTTGACGATATCCGCCGGGATACGCTCATCAAAGAAACGGTACACCACTTCATCATCCACCAGAATATCCCGGCGACGGGATTTGGCTTCCAGCTCTTCCAGGGACTTCAACAGGTCGAGATAGTGCTTATAAAATCGGCCCTTACCGCGATAGCGTTGCTCCACCAGCGCCTGGCGAATAAACACTTCCCGAGAAGTTTGCGGGTCCAGTTTGCCGTAGGGAATTCGGCGTTTTTCCACCAGCACCAAACCGTAAAGGGAGACCTTCTCAAAGGCCATCACCTGCCCGGAGCGCGCGTCAAAATGGGGTTCAAAATAATTGCGCTTAACCAGGTGCTGCGCGGCGGCCAATATCCACTCGGGCTCGACCTTGGCTACGGTATGGGCGAACAAGCGGCTGGTCTCCAGTAACTGGGCAGACACCACCCAGCGGGGAGGTTTTTTAAATTGGCCAGAGCCTGGGAAAATATGGAAACGACGATTGCGGCAGCCGTTAAACTCCTTGTTTTCATCCCGCGCGCCAATATTGCCCAGCAATCCCACCACGATGGCTCGGTGTATCGCTTCGTATTCCGCCGGCTCTTTGTTTTCTTTAACTTCGAGATCGCGACAAGCTACGCGCAACTGATGGTGGATATCTCTCCACTCACGCATACGCAGCCAGGACAGGAAGTTTTTCTGGCACCACTTGCGCAACTGATTTTGACTCAGTTCCTGACGCTGGACTTCAAAGGCATCCCACAGCTGAACGAAGGATAAAAAATCCGATTGTTCATGCTGCCACTGGCGATGCTTTTCATCCGCAGCCTGGCGTTTTTCTGCCGGGCGCTCGCGCGGGTCCTGCACGGCCAGAGCGGCGACAATAATCAAGAGCTCCCGCGCACTGCCATTCTCTGCCCCCGCCAATAACATACGGCTCAGGCGCGGGTCTAAAGGCAACCTAGATAGGGATCGCCCCAATTTAGTGACCCGGCCCTGCTCATCTACCGCCTGTAATTCCTGCAGCAATTTATAGCCGTCATTAATCAGTCGTGGGTCCGGCGGATCGACAAATGGAAACTCGCGGATATCACCGATACGCAACTGCAACATTTGCAGAATGACTGCGGCCAGATTCGTACGCAAAATTTCCGCATCAGTAAATTCCGGGCGCTGCTCAAAATCCCGCTCTTCATACAAGCGCACACAAACACCGGCGCTGACACGGCCACAGCGACCGGCACGCTGGTTGGCGCTGGCCTGGGAAACCGGCTCTATAGGCAGCCGCTGAATTTTACTGCGATAGCTGTAGCGGCTCACTCGTGCAGTACCCGGGTCGATCACATAACGGATACCGGGCACCGTAATAGAGGTCTCCGCCACATTGGTAGCGAGTACGATGCGGCGGCCTTTATGGCCATGGAAAACTTTGGCTTGCTCCGCAAGGCTCAAGCGTGCATACAGGGGCAGGACTTCCAATTGCGCTATCTGCGCATCCCGCAAAGCCTTGGCGCACTCGCGGATTTCCCGCTCGCCGCTCATAAATACCAGGATATCCCCACCGCGCCGACTGCTGGACTTTTCCTCGTGCAGCAACTCCTCCACAGCAGTGACCACCTGCTCGTTGAGATCTGCATCCGTATCCGCTGCGGGGCGATAGTGAACTTCCACCGGGTAAGTACGACCGGAAACCTCGATAATCGGCGCATCGCCAAAGTGCCGGGAAAATTTTTCTAGGTCGATGGTGGCCGAGGTAATTATCAGTTTCAGGTCAGGGCGCTTGGGCAGTATGGTTTTCAAATAGCCCAACAGAAAATCAATATTAAGGCTGCGCTCATGGGCCTCATCGATGATCAACGTATCGTATTTATTTAACAGGGGATCGCGCTGAATTTCAGCCAGCAGGATACCGTCTGTCATCAGTTTGACGTGGGTATGCTCGGTGCTGTGGTCGGTAAAGCGCACCTGGTAACCGACGGACTCTCCCAGGGGCTGCCCCAGCTCCTCAGCAATTCGATTGGCTACAGTGCGCGCGGCAATCCTGCGCGGCTGGGTGTGGCCGATCTGGCCATAAATTCCCCGGCCCAGTGACAGGCAAATTTTTGGCAACTGAGTGGTTTTACCAGAACCGGTTTCACCGGCAATCACTACAACCTGATTTTTCTCGATCTGCTCGGCGATTTCCTCCCGCCGCGCTACCACTGGCAACGACTCCGGCCACTGCACTTCCGGCAACTTGCGCCGGCGCTCCTCCACCAGGGTCTCAGACGCTTGGAGCTGTTGCTCCAATTGGGCCAACATGCGATCTACCGGCTTGCCCTCTTTCTGGCGCCGGCGCACATTTTTGACAGTCCTGCGCAACCCATAGCGGTCACGCCCCATGGTCGCGGAGATTCGGGCCTGCAGCGCCCCCAGTACTTTTTCTGCTTCGGTGTGACTCATAATTCGTACAGCAATGGCAAACGCGGGATTATACCCCCTGAGCACCGCAGGGCTATCAAACCTTATTGTGGCGCTCATCTATACTGGTGCGAATAGCACTTCTTCTGAGGGGCACGGCCTTTACTGCTGGTGCAATTCCTCAGGGTCATACCTTGCGAGCAGTACTATGCAAGAGATCAAGCCCAAGCCCCCCGCCAGCGCAGGCCAGCTATTTGGCCACCCCAAAGGACTCTTCCTGTTGTTTGGTACTGAGATGTGGGAACGTCTCAGCTACTACGGCATGCGTGGTATTTTTGTCTTCTACCTGACCTCTACAGCGACTGCCGCAGTCTTCGGCTGGGAACAACTGACCGATACCGAATTGCAATCCAAAGCCCTCAGCTACCTGGGCTGGTATGCAATGCTGGTCTACCTAACCCCCATTATTGGCGGTTGGATGGCAGATAATCGCTGGGGCCAGCGCCGCTGTATTATGTTCGGCGGCACCTTGATGATGCTGGGGCAGTTCGCCCTGGGATTCCCCCACGGTTGGCTGCCAAATGGCAGCCAAATTTATATGCTATGGATCGGGTTGGCATTGCTGATTATCGGCAACGGTTTCTTCAAGCCAAATATCTCTACCATGGTCGGGGACCTTTACGAGGAAGGTGACCACCGCCGGGATACCGCCTTTACCATTTTTTATATGGGCATCAACCTGGGCTCTATCCTCGGTTACCTACTGGTGGGCTGGATTGGGGAAAAGGTGGATTACCAGCTGGCCTTTATCGTCGCTGGCCTTGGCATGTTAGCCGGCCTAATCCTGCAGATGACCCAAGCCAAGCGCTACCTGGGAGAAATCGGTGTAGAACCTTCTGCGCACCTGGAACTGAAAGACAAGAAAGATGAGGACGTCGATAAGCGCCGCCCGTTGACTCAGGAAGAGCGCGACCGCATCAAAGTTATTTTGGTGCTGGGTGTGTTTATCGTGATTTTTTGGGCCGGCTTTGAGCAGGCTGCCGGCTCAATGAACTTATTCGCCAAATATCGAACCGACCTGAATGTACTGGGGTGGGAAATTCCCGCCAGTTGGCTGCAGATGGTAAACCCTCTGTTTATTATTATCCTCGCGCCAATTATGGCCAGTATCTGGGTAGGCATGGGGGATCGGGAACCTAGCTCACCGGCCAAATTCAGTTTGGGGCTGGTTTTTCTCGGCGTGGGTTTCTTATCCATGTGCGGTGCCGCCCTGCAAATTGGCGATTCAGAGACCATTAAAGCGAGTATTTGGTGGCTGGTATTTGCCTATATTTTCCACACCATTGGCGAACTTTGCCTATCGCCAATTGGGCTCTCTGTCGTAACTAAATTATCTCCGCTGCGCTATTTATCCCTGATGATGGGGCTTTGGTTTGCCTTTATTGGTATTGCCAACAAAGGAGCCGCAGAGATCGGTAAACTCGTCGGTGTATCCGGTCCACTCGCAACCTTTGGCGGAGTAGCCCTGGCCGCTATTATTGCCGGAATTATCCTGTACTTTATTCGCGAGAAACTGGTGGACTGGATGCACGGTGCAGAAGAGGTTCATGTAAAGGTGGGCGAAACCACCAAGGAGGAACTGAGCATCACCGCCGATCACGACGGTGTACCGCCGAAGCATTTTAGCGGTAATGACAAATAAGGGAGCCAACCCATAAAAGGCGTATTTTGCGAGCACGGACCTCGCTCTTTAACGTTATCAGATTCCGGACCGCTAACAGGCGTACGTTTAGCGGTCAAAGATCTCTTTCAATTGAAAGGGGAGAAAAATACGGCAGGCAGCCCCGAGTGGTTCAATACTCACCCTCCTGCCAATAAAACCGCACTTAGCTTGCAGAAATTACTGGAGGCCGGCTCAACCTTTACTGGGTTTACTCACCTTGATGAACTCGCCTACAGCATGCAGGGGAGTAATTTACACTACGGTTCTGCCGACAACCCTAAACTGCCCGGCTATTTTTGTGGGGGTTCCTCTATGGGATCGGCCGCCGCCGTGGCCTCAGGAACAGCCGATATTGGCTTAGGCACCGACACCGGCGGATCGGTGAGGGTACCTGCAAGCTATTGTGGTTTATTCGGCATTCGAACCAGTCACTCACTTATTCCTACCGACGGTGTTATCGGTTTAGCACCCTGCTTTGATACTGTCGGTTGGTTTAGTCAAACTCCTTCATTACTTGTAGACGTCGGCAAAATTCTAATCCCGTCACAGCATTTATCCGCAAATAAAGTAACCCGCCTGGTTACTTGCCCCGAGATCAGTCAACTGGCAGATACGCCTATTCAATCAGCAATCCAGGAATTTATTCCTACATTAAATAATCAATTTTCTATCTGCGAGATTAAACACCTGTCTGACATTGAATTACTGGGCGAGCTGGCGGATGTATTCAGAATTTTGCAGGGCCGCGCCATCGCCAATACTCACGGAGACTGGTTGCGAAAATACCGGCCGGTATTTTCAGAGGACATAGCCACAAGAATTACTATGGCCCTATCAATTACCGATGATGAGATATCCTGGGCCAACGAAAAACGACAACAGTGGTGCAAGTTGATGGAAACATTACTACCGGACAACAGTAGCGTTTTACTAGTACCAACCACCCCCACAACCGCAATTAAGAAAGGGACCGATAGTGAATCCAGAAAATTACAAACAAATCGCCAGCGACTATTGGGTTTAACCGCTATTGCAGGGCTTTGGGGCGCCCCCCAGTGTCATCTGCCGTTGTTTTCTATCGTAGAAAATGGGATTAATACTGGGGGAAAAGAGATAGAGAAACCCAGTGGCTTCTCATTGATAATGACTCCACGAAGCGATTTTTCGCTTCTCTCTCTAGTTGAACAACTAACAAAATCCCTCGAAGGAATAGCAGGCAGCACCTACGGTGCTACCTGAAAAAGCGATCAGCCTTTTAACGCCCTTTAACCAAATAAGCGATGGCTCGATCCAATCCCTCCAGGGTCATCGGATACATATGCCCGTCCACCAGTCTCTGGGTCATACCGATACTGGGAGTATATTGCCAGTACTCCTCTCCTACAGGATTCAACCAGATCAGGTTACTGTAGGTGTCGGTAACACGCTCCATCCAGGCCGCACCGGGCTCTTCATTCATATGTTCGACACTGCCGAAACGACTGGTAATTTCGTAGGGCGCCATAGACGCATCGCCGACAAAAATTACTTTGTAGTCCTTGCCATAGGTGCGCAGTATTTCCAGCAGCGAGGTATTTTCGCTATAGCGCCGCTGATTGTCTTTCCACACATGCTCGTAAACAAAATTGTGGAAATAAAAATATTCGAGATGCTTGAACTCAGAACGACAGGCGGAGAACAGTTCTTCACAGACGCGCACATAGGGGTCCATAGAGCCCCCTACATCGAAAAAGATCAGCACCTTAATCGCATTATGTCGCTCCGGCACCATTTGAATATCCAGTAACCCTGCGTTGCGTGCAGTAGAGGAAATGGTGTTATCCAGATCCAGTTCCTCCGCGGCACCGGTGCGGGCAAATTTGCGCAACTTGCGCAGAGCCACCTGGATATTGCGGGTGCCCAGACTGATACTGTCATCCAGATTTTTAAACTGGCGCTTCTCCCAAACCTTTGACGCCGAGCGATTGCGCCCCTTGCCGCCCACACGGATACCGCCGGGATGATAACCACTATTGCCAAACGGGCTGGTGCCGCCAGTACCAATCCAGCGATTACCACCGCTGTGACGCTTCTTCTGCTCCTCTAGACGCTTTTTAAATTCCTCCAGTAGTTTTTCCAAGCCACCGAGGCTTTGCACCTGGGCCTTTTCCTCTTCGGTCAGCTGTTTCATAAATTCTGCACGCAGCCAGTCCTCGGGAATCATTTGCTCGACAATGTCGTCGAGGGTCTCAAGGTCCTTAAAATAGGCGTCGAAAGCGCGATCAAATTTATCGAAGTGCTTCTCGTCCTTGACGAGGCAAACTCGGGCAAGGAAGTAAAATTCCTCAAGGTCGGCAAATACCAGGCGCTGCTGTAATGCCTCAAGCAGGGCCAGCAGTTCGGTGATGGTTACCGGTAATTTATAGCGGCGTAAATTCTGGAAAAAGCCAATCAGCATAATAATTCGCAGTCAGCACAGGGAAAAAATAACACCCGGTTAAACCGGGCCGAAATCACCGAGGACAACCTAAGCCCTCGGTGACATTAACCAACACAGTTTAGCGATTATCGCGACGGGCCATAAACGCCAGGCGCTCCAGCATATGGACATCCTGCTCGTTTTTCAGCAGGGCACCGTAGAGCGGCGGAATGGCATTGCTGCTATCGCTGTTTTTCAAGATCTCCTCGGGAATATCATCAGCCATCAACAGCTTGAGCCAATCGATCAGTTCGGAGGTCGAAGGCTTTTTCTTCAGGCCTGGAACCTCGCGCAGCTGGAAGAAAATATCCATTGCCTCGGCCACCAACTGCCCTTTGATCTCTGGATAGTGCACATCGACAATTTTGCGCATGGTGTCACGATCGGGGAAGCTGATGTAATGGAAAAAGCAGCGGCGCAAAAAGGCGTCCGGCAACTCTTTCTCATTATTGGAAGTGATAATTACGATGGGGCGCTGCTTGGCCTTGATGGTTTCTCCAGTCTCATAGACAAAGAACTCCATGCGATCCAGCTCAACCAGCAGGTCGTTGGGAAATTCGATATCCGCTTTATCGATTTCATCGATCAGCAGCACCACGCGCTCTTCTGCCGCAAAGGCCTCCCAAAGCTTACCGCGCTTAATGTAGTTGCCAATATCGTGAACCTTATCCACCCCCAGTTGGGAGTCCCGCAGGCGGGATACCGCGTCGTACTCGTACAGGCCCTGCTGGGCTTTGGTGGTGGATTTAATATGCCACTGAATCAGCTTTAGTCCGAGGCTCTCTGCTACCTGCTCGGCGAGCAGTGTTTTGCCGGTGCCGGGCTCACCCTTGATCAATAGTGGGCGCTGCAGGGTAACGGCCGCATTCACCGCCATCTGCAAGTCGTCGGTCGCTACATAGCTTTCGGTACCGGTAAACTTCATAACTGCTCCAATCCTGTCGTCGAGGCTAACTATCTCTTTTAGCGAATGATAATTGAACAACAGGTTGGGGGCGAGGCGGTAACGCTCAATTTGGATGACCAGCTTGCGCTGGGGGAATTTGCCAGTCCCGCAGGGCAAGCCTTGAAAGTACGCGTGGGCTTTCCGAAGCAGCCTAGGCCATCTGGGTACTGCGGCGGTGTACAACCTGGCGACCTTTGCCGGTGATATACCAGCGGATGCCCAGGTGACTGTGAATTTTCCCGACCATCTCCAGCACCAGCAAGCTATTCAAGGCGCGGGCAATAGAATTGGTTTCCATACCGCTGTCCTGCACCATGCCGGAAAGAGACCGAAATACACACTCCCCCGTATTTAACAAATGCAGTACCTGTAGGGCATTGTCATCCAATTTACGGATCTGATTGAAATCGATGGTCGGCCCCTGCTCGGGATCGCCCTCAATTTCATGCTCCAATAGGGGCATCATTTCCAACTGCATGGTGCGCAGTTCCTGCTCCATATTCTCTACTCGGGCACGGGCAATACTGGCGTCGCGCAACTGGCGCCGCGCGGCGTTAAACACGAACATACGGGACGCAATTGCAGCGAGCAGGCAGTAACCGGTAAAAATCAATAAACGCGAGGGGTCACCCTGGATTTCTATCAACAAGTCACTCTGGGTGAATTTAAGGAATATCGGCACCATCAAGGCGCCACACAGCCCCATAATCAGGCAACGTGCGAGCCCCGCTGGATCTTCTTCGGTGAACAGCATTTGATAGTAATTGACCAGCCCACCCAAAATGCCCGAAACCAGCATTACTGCAGTCAATATAAGCAGGTGATCGAGCATCAGTATTCCTCAGCCATTCGGCTCTCACTGCCAATCCGGGCAAGTGGGTATTGAACTGAATATTTCACTCTATTCACGACTGCCCTTGCCCTCTTCCTCTATTAGGTGCGAGGTATTTCCCACATACCGGATACAGCCGCCTCTTGTTGTTACTGGATACCTGGCAGAAAAGTGACACGGCTTTTACATTGTTTTCCATTGCGCCACAGCGGGAACCAGCTTAATAGATATAGCAGCTGTCATTGACTGGGGTTGTCGGTCTAAAGGGTTTTAGCGCCTTTGATACGAGCAACCGAGTGAAGGCCTGGATATAGGCGTCGAGGAGGGACGATGGCTGCGCAAGTGAATTAAAATGCAACAAAAAATACTGGGTGAATGGCTACCCTGCCCTCAGGCATGACAGCCATATCTTGGGTTATTGTTCGTTAAAGTAGGGATCTTCATCAAAGCGACGACGCCTGTCCCGACGAAATCTCATCAGCAAGCTGACAATCCCCCAAACAACCATGATCGCCAGGGCTCCACCCGAAGCGAATATCAAATTGGTAGTGACCTCTGGCGCCGCTCCATTTTCTTCAAACAGCGTTTGATAAACAAATAGCGGCAACACCGGCACAGCAACTGACTCCGCTACAGAGGTCTTTGCCGGCGCCAACAACACTGCCGCAGCCACTAACAGTAGAGTCTGGCGCACCCAACTCCAGCGCCAATTGCGCATAAACCACCAGCCCGCCAACAGCATAACCAGTGTTGAAGCGGCGTATACCATCCAGGCAAATTGGAAATCTTCTGTCATTCTCTCACTCTACTTTCTGGCACACCGATTTAATATCGGGCGAATATGCCAGGGTCCTTTACATCGTCACTCGCTCGGAACCGGCATATTTACGCCGCTTCGCAGACAAAGACTGCCAGCGATAATTAATTCGAAGAATCGAATTAATTATGCGCAATATTCAAAGGCGTTCACAGGTCGCAGTTCCCGTTTGCGATCAACCTTGTTCAACCCAAGAGACAATATGATCCTCCATATCGTCTGGATGAACCGACTCTTCACTGACAACGCGCCCACGCACCGATATCCCCGCCCGATGTACGGATTCCGGGTCCCCCGACACCAATGGGTGCCAGTCTGCAAGAAGGCGCCCTTCCGCAAGACTGCGGTAGGCGCAGGTGAGCGGCAACCAATCAAATTCGGCAATATCCTCTATACGCAACTGAATGCATCCGGGGACATGGGCTTTGCGCTGGCTGTACTTGCTGCACTGGCAGGAATAGGTATCCAACAGGCGACAGGCCACATTAGTGAGGTAGACCTCACCCGTATCCTCATCCTCCAAACTGTGCAGACAGCAGCGACCACAACCGTCACAAAGCTGCTCCCACTCGGATCGACTCATTTGCTCCAGCGTTTTCCGCCGCCAAAAAGGCTCCTGTGCCATTTAGCTCGACTCAGCGTTGCAACTTGCTGTTCTTCAGCGCGATTTCACTCATTTCGGAATCGGCTATTGGCGGCATCTGTAAGTAATAGCCGCGAGTGCGCACCTCTTTGAGCAACTTGTCCGCCTCTGCACGGGCCAGCTTTTTGTCCGGCGTCACCAACATCGTAGTGACGTGCTGCGGCTTGCCGAAAAGCTCCAGTAGATTTTTGGGAACCCTCGCAGTGCCCTCGCGCTTATCCACGTACAGATACATTTCGTCTTTATTTGGACTGCGATAAATATCGCATAAAACTTTCACTTCAATTCCTCTTTACGCAATTGTTTCAGAGCTTCGAGCAAAGGATGGCCAATCACATCGGCCCGCCACCCTCTGAGCCGCCCCTCTAACTCGGGTCGACGGGCCTGGACCAGAGCTTCGAGCTCTTTTTTGCGAATTAATATTTCGGCAGGCAACCCGGCCCGCTCGGCAATAGACACCATCTCAAGTCGCAGTTGCTTGAGGATCTCTCCCTGCTGCCGGTTGAGAGGCTGCTGCATTCGCGCAGGTGGATCGCTTCTCTCACAGGCTTGGGCAACGATTTTTAACAGGGTCTCTCCGTGCTCACGCAAAGCCCGCCCTTCCATACCCAGTTGGCTCAAGGCGCCTCTGTGCCGGGGCAACTGCTGGGCCAGGCCGAGACAGACATTCTCTTTCAACAAGTGATTGCGCGGCATATTCAGCGCCCTGGCCTGCTTTTCGCGCCAGGCACATACATCCTGTAGCACTGCCAGTTGTTTACTGCGCAGGCGCCAGGCACCTTTCACTTTTTGGTAGTAAACCTCAGGTGGGTTCGGGTTCCGAGCCGTGACCACCAATGATGCACAGTCTTCCTGCAACCACTCCAGGCGCCCCTTCGCATTGAGGTCCTTTACCAGTACGCCGTAGAGTACCGGCAACCAAGCGACATCGAGGGCGGCATAGGTTTTCTGTGCATCACTGAGAGGTCTCTGCAGCCAGTCCGAGCGGGTTTCACTCTTGGGCAACTCAATATGCAGTAGCTGGTTAACTGTCGCCGCATAACCTAAGCCTGCTCCCATACCACAGATTGCAGCGGCAATTTGGGTATCAAAAATGGGCTCGGGAATCACGCCCAGCAAGCGCTCAAGGGTTTCCAGGTCCTCACTACAACTGTGCATGATTTTAGTGACAGCGGTATCGAGCAAGAGGTCGCGAAGCGGCTGTAACTCCTCAATCGCCAAATTGTCGATCAGGTAGCAGTGTTTTCCATCACCTACCTGGACCAGGGCCGGTTGGGGATAAAAAGTACGGCTGCGCATAAACTCGGTATCCAGGGCTACCGCACTCTGCTTGCGCCATTCTGCACACAACTCTACCAGCTGCTCGTAACTGTCGACCCAGCGTGGAGTGGTATCTATTTCTGTCATCGATATCACTCAACTGCCGGAAAAAAATGCGGTTCGACTATTAAAGGCGTGGGCGAGAGTGCCGCCATCGATATATTCCAATTCTCCGCCGATGGGCACACCGTGGGCAATCCGGCTCACCGCCACCCCCTGGGCACGAGCTCTCTCCGCGATGTACTGCGCGGTGGCTTCACCTTCTACCGTAGGGTTAGTGGCGACAATAAGTTCGCGCAACTGCTCAGTAGCGAGTCTCTGCTCCAGCAAGTCGATCCCCAGGTCCCCCGGGCCAATACCATCGATGGGCGAGAGATGCCCATGCAGGACAAAGTAGCGACCGTGATAATTACCAGCCTGTTCAATGGCCAGAACATCAGCGGGCGTCTCAACCACGCACAGTGAGTCCTGCTCGCGCCGGCTATTGCTACACAATGAGCAAACGGGCTCCTCTGTCAGGGTGCGACACTGCCCACAGCGCCCCACTTGTTCCACCGCTCGCGCCAAACTCTGGGCCAGCAGTGAGGCAGCTTCGCGGTCTTTTTCCAACAGGTACATCGCCATGCGCTGCGCGGACTTGGGGCCCACACTGGGCAGACAGCGGAGCGCGCGGATCAGCTCTTCAATCAGGGGACTAAACATACAAACTCAAAACCAGTGGATGGCCACTTCTTAAAAGGGGAACTTAAAGCCTTCAGGCAAATTGATACCTGAAGTCAGGTCTCCCATCCCCTGCTTTTGCAGTTCCTGTGTTTTTTCCTCTACACGGCGCACAGCGTCGTTGACCGCAGCGGCTAGCAGGTCTTCCAGCATTTCCTTCTCCTCGGTCATCAGGGAGGGATCAATTTCCACAGATACCACATCGTGGCGACCATTCATCGTCACCTTGACCATACCCGCCCCAGACTCACCGCAGATGCGAAGCTGAGTCAGGTCCTGTTGCATCTTCTGCATTTTTTCCTGCATATCGGCCTGCATTTTCTGGGCCTGCTGCATCAAATCGCCCAAACCTTTCATAGGTAACCTCTATCTTGTGCATGTAGCCCCGGAATAAACCGGGCCCTAATTGTCATTAATCTTCTACTACTAGTGATTCTACGGAGCCCGGCACCAGTTCCGCACTCAATTCTGTCTGTAATTCTTGAACCAGTGGGTCAGCAACCAGTGCATCCTGGGCAGCTTCTAGCCGCGCTTGGCGGGTAGCTGCGACTAATCGGGCGGGGGTACTCCCATGTACCTGCCCTACTTGGATCTGCGCCACCACAGGCTGCTGGAAGAAGTCAGCCAGAGAGTCCCCCAGGCGCCGCTGGTGAACTTCGTCGTAGAGGCTGCTGTAGGATTCATCCAGGGTGAACGAGAGTGTATTGTCCTGCCTGCCCACCATCTCCAAGTGCTGGGCAATAGAGTGCAAAATACCGGTAATACCCAGCTGTCCATACATTACCGGCCAACTGCCAGGCGTTAATGCTTCCAAACGCCCTTTTGGCACTTCCTGACTGCGGCTTTCTACCGGAGCCTCCCGCGAGGTATTCACCGTATTTTGTGGTACTGGTTGCTGTGGTGCCGGCGCCGACTCCACTTCCGCAACTCGCTGGCGCAGCTCGGCCAGGACATCTTTACGCTGGGGACGCTCTTCTGCCACTCCCTGGACAGGGGGCGGGCTTGTAATTTGCTCCGGCTGAGCCTCCGTCACTGGCTCACTGATCATTTCAGTTGGGACTGCCGGCTCTACCTCTCGCCGCTCAGCCTGATGCTTTAACGGTTGTAGGCCCTCCACTGCCTGCGGGGGAGTTAGATCAACCGCTGTAACAGCCTGCGGCTGTGCCGCTTCAGGCTTTTTTGCCGGACTGACCTCCGATACTTCTGGAGCTACAGGAGCCTGTGGCTGTAGCACTTCTGGAGCCGGTGCTGGTGAAACGGGTTCGGAAGCCGATGGCAGTGGTGAACGGGGAATATCCGCAACCCCCTGAGGACGGAAAGCCAACATCCGCAGCAGAGCCATTTCAAAGCCACTGCGCTGATCCGGGGCCAAGGGCAGGTCACGCCGGGCCAGCAGGGCCATTTGGTAATACAGCTGCACATTTTCCGGGGCGATACGCCCAGCTAAATTTCTCAGTCGCTCACCATCACCCAGGGAATTATCGATAGATTGAGGCAACACCTGAGCCACTGCGATACGGTGCAGGTTATCGGCAAGTTCTGCCAGCGCTGCACTGTAATCAGGGGCCTGCTGAGACAACTCAGCAACTGTGGCAAATAAAGCCTGTGCGTCCTCTTCAGACAAGGCTTGCAGCAGCTTCCACACCAAACCGGTATCGATACTGCCCAGCATACCGCGCACTTCTGCCTCAGTAATTTGTCCCCCACCAAATGCGATGGCCTGGTCAGTAAGACTCATCCCATCTCGCATACTGCCATCTGCGGCGCGACCGAGATGCCACAGGGCCCCTTCTTCAAACGGAACCTGTTCCTGCTCCAACACAAACTTCAAGTGCCCCACAACCCGCTCGGGGCTCATATTCTTCAGTTTGAACTGGAGACAGCGGGACAGCACGGTAACCGGCAACTTCTGCGGATCAGTCGTTGCCAGTAGAAACTTCACATGGGGAGGCGGTTCTTCGAGGGTTTTTAACAGCGCGTTAAACGAGCTGTTCGACAACATATGGACTTCGTCGATCAGGTAAACCTTGAAGCGACCCCGGGTCGGTGCGTACTGCACGTTCTCAAGCAGTTCACGAGTATCTTCGACCTTGGTACGCGAGGCTGCATCCACTTCGATCAGGTCGACAAAACGGCCATCGGCAATCTCATTGCAAGTGTGGCACTGGCCACAGGGCTCAGAACTGACTCCCTCTTCACAATTCAGGCACTTGGCCAGGATTCGTGCGATCGTGGTTTTACCCACACCACGGGTACCGGCAAAGAGGTAGGCGTGGTGCAAGCGACCATTATCCAGGGCGTTGATCAACGCCTGGAGAACATGCTCCTGCCCCACCATCTCGCGAAACAGCTTCGGCCGCCACTTCCGTGCCAGTACTTGATAACTCATTCAATCTCCGGTGCTCGACACACCTCTGCAAGGTCTTATTGTCTGCGCCTGTGGCGCGGCCGCCATTATACCGGCATCCACCGTCAGGCATAGAGAATCGGAGAGTGTGACCATTCAAGTTCGATCGTACCTCTCGTAGCGAAACCAATGCTTGTGATATAACTGTGCGCCAGCTCGCACTAAGAACAATCAGTCCATAACTACAGCGAGCAGGGTACGGGGATCACGATCAGTAATGAATAAGGCCAGGAAGACGCTTCTTGAAAGGTTGTTTACCGAGCACGGACAGGCCTTGGTACGCTTTGTCTCTCGCATTGTAAAAAGCCCTGACGATGCCGAGGATATCGCCCAACACGCCTATCTACGCCTGCAAAAACTCAGCGATGAGAAGGAACTTGAGAATCCACGGGCCTACCTCTACCAGATTGCCAATAACCTTGCTGTGGACCAGCTCCGCCGAGGCAAGCTTCATGTAGAGTATGTGAGCCAGCAGATCCCCATGGAGGGTGAGCCCTACACCGACGACCACGCGGACCACCAGTCACCAGAAAGATTGCTGGCAGCCCGTCAGCAGTTGCAGTCGATATACGAAACCATGGACAAGCTGCCCCTTAAGTGTCGCCAGGCCTTTCTATTGCATAGGACCCGGGGCCTCTCCTATAGCGAGATAGCTAAGGAGATGAATATCTCCGTGAGTAGTGTGGAAAAGTATATTTTGCAGGCTTTGAAAGCGTGTCGTAAGAAGGTAACTCCTGAAAGGTGACCTTCAGTCAGTTGCGCCACTTATGACACCTATCCTTAACATAACGATAAAAAGAAGATGAATCACCGGTATTCAAACCTTAGCAGCAGCGCCACAAAATTATTTGAGGGGGGAAGCTGTTCAGCCGTCTCAGCTTCGAAGGGCCGTATTGAGTAAACCTAAATACTCTACATACAACAGAACTTTTTACTGCAATACAGTAAAAACACGTTGGAATTATTTTTTTACTCAAAGGTCCGTGTAGTAAAGGTCGCACAAATTGAGAGACTTTGAGTAATATGCCGCCTTTAGTATCAAAGTACTAAGTTAATTTTCGCAAATCCAAGGTGCTAGAGCAGCCATGAAGACTAACCCTAAGCAAGCATTAAGTGAAGATAGCCTGGATCAGGCTTGCGCTTGGGTTGCTCGTTTGCGCTCTGACTCGATCACATCTAGCGACCGCCGTCAATTCAAGCAGTGGATTTCCAAAGAAGAGAATCAGCTGGCTTTTACTGAAATCACTGAACTCTGGGGAGATTTGGGGGCCTTGTCTCATCTGCCGATCGACACACTGTTCCCTGAAAGCATCCCCTATCCACAAAGTAAAGCGGCCTCATGCTCCGCATCTAGCGAAACACAGAAGCAGCTGAGCTCGAAGCAATGGACATTGCCTCAGTGGCTTATGGGCGGAGGACTGGCAACCTGTGGAGCAATAGTTGCCCTGTGGGTTGGTTATCAGGGTATGGGCGGCGAACTCAAAGCCCAAATATATGTGACCGAACGCGGACAAATACAAACCATAAGCCTGTCCGACGGCTCAGAAGTGAAACTGAACTCAAATAGTGAACTTCGGGTAATCTATAACCGCAATGAGCGCCGCACGGAGTTAGTCCGAGGTGAAGCCTTCTTCGAAGTGGCAAGACAAACTTCTCGCCCCTTTACTGTTACTGCCGGCAGCGCCAATATCCGCGTATTGGGAACTGAATTTAACGTTGAGCTCAACCCGCAGAGCACGAAAGTATCCGTAACCGAAGGCACCGTCTCAGTCAGTGAGACCGATAGCGCTCCCGGCTTAGGACCCGAATCAGTACAACTAATCAAGAACGAAAAAGTCAGTGTTTCTGAAAGAGGCCTTAGCCCAATTGGCCAAACATCACCGGAAGAAGCTACCGACTGGACAAAAGGACTGTTAGTCTTTGAAAAAACCCCACTTAAGGATGCTTTAACTGAGTTAAACCGCTATTTAGCTGTTCCCGTTGCCGCCTCCCCCCAAGTAGAGGACAAATTAGTTTCGGGGACCTTCGAGATCTCCGATCCAGACAGCACCTTGAAAGCTATCGCTACTGCGCTCGACTTACACGAAGACCACAGTAACTCCAACCTGACTATCTTGTCTCCCGCACATAACTAGGTTATAACCGTCATCACGGCGGTTATATATTACATAAGCAAAATTAGTCCGCCCAAAAACTAAAAAAACTATAGATTTGCTGCATTTTGACATGCTGCATGTATTTGAATGGGCACCTCATTGACACTTAGGTACTGGATAACAATATCCCTTGTGTTAGCGCTCTGCTCCCCTGGCGCTGCTTATGCCCTATGCCCTGAATCAGGCGTCGTAATCTCCAAAGGGAACCTCTCTAAAGCACTGATATCTCTGGGTCAGCAGTGCAAAATATCATTACTCGTAAAAGCCTCATCTGCGACTAGATTTCAAGTAAGCAAGCAAACTTTACACAGCCCTGAAGGCCGGTTTGAGCCCGCGCTTGAAGAACTACTGTCAGGGGTCCCCTTATCCTTTAAAAAAGTTGGACCGTCATCTGTTGCAATTATTGAATCCCCTGAACAGGATACCCCTCAGCTAATAGAAACGGGTATTGCACAAACTGAAGAGGTAACAGTCACAGGGCAAAGCCTAACAGGAAGCCATTTGCGCCACTTCCAATCAGAGGGGTATCTCCCTGTTGACCGGCTTTCGCGGCAACAGCTGGAAATGACTGGCGCTCAAACTATCGCCGATCTACTTAAGTTCCTACCTGCCATTTCTGGCAACTCCACGAGCACCTCTGTAAGCCTGGAGAGCGATGGTACTGCGACTGTCTCACTGCGTGGCCTACCTGCTAACAGCACTCTTGTTCTCCTCAACGGCAGGCGCATCATTAGTGACGGATTTAATGGGGAGGCAACAGACCTAAACACTATCCCTCTAGCTCTTGTTGAAAGGGTAGAAATCCTCAAAGACGGCGCCTCAGCAGTTTATGGATCCGATGCAATTGCAGGGGTTGTGAACATCATCCTGCAAACTGACTTTGAAGGGCTCTCAATAAAGAACTATTACGGTCAGGCTTCGCAAGGCGACCGACAGAGCGAATCCCACCACTTAACCTGGGGATGGAGGGGAGACCGCTCCCATGTAATGGTTAACCTGGCCCAGAAGCGCCAAGGAAAAGTAATGAGCCGAGACAGAGGGCTCTCCAACTCAGCAGACAGCCGTACAAATGGCGGCACCGATCAGCGATCATCCGCTATCCCCGGCGGATTCATTGCCCTAGAAAGAAATGAAGTATTGACCAACCTCTCACCCGGCACATATCAGAAATGGTCACCGGAGGATAAATTTGACTACAACGACTACACCTCAGCAATAACTCCCACTCAAAGCAACTCGATATACATAGTGGGAAATCTAGATATCGGTGATAGCGCGCAAGCTTTTTCTGAGGTCATGGGAGTTCGATCCAGTGGAGAGTCAATTTCAGCCCCGACCCCGGTATTTACACGCTTTGACAATGGGGACCTAACGATATCTGCCGACAATATTTACAACACATTCAATCAAGAAGTTTACGACGTTCGCAGGCGCGTTATTGAGCTTGGCCCACGGACACAAAACAACCGGACAGACACCTGGAGATTTAATGCTGGGGTAAAAGGCTTTTGGGACGAGTGGCAATGGGAGTTGGGTGCTTCGATCCATAAGACCCGCAAGAAAGAAACACTTAATAATGTAATAGACCCCTTCGCACTGTCGCTAGGTCTCAAGGGGCCAGACCTCTGCAATGCCACAACATCCTGTGTGGCAATCAATCTCCTTGGTTCCAGCGGTAGTATCGACGCAGAACAATTGGATTTTGTGCGAGGGAAAAGTGTCACGACCAGCAATTCACGAATGACCTCCCTCACATTCATAACCGACGGCATCATCAAAAAGGTACCGGCGGGAAATATTCTCGCGGCAGCAGGCATTGAGTTAAGACGGGAAAGAGTAAGCCTTCACTCAAACGATAGTTTCGGAATGTCATTTATTGGAGGGCATGCGCCAGGGTCAACTGAGGGAACTCGACTCGTCAAAGAAGCCTTCGCGGAACTGTCCATCCCATTAATTTCTGAAAGATTATGGCTGGATGGAGCGATCAGAAGCTCTCATTACGATGACTTTGGAAATACCAGCAATCCAAAGCTCGCCTTGAGATGGAAGCCCAGTCCCTCCCTACTTGTACGAAGCAGCTATACCACGGGATTCAGGGCACCGACTCTGACAGATATGAACCAGCAGGGCTACCAAACCCAGGAATTTCTATTCGACCCCTGCTCAAGCTCAAATGCAAATAATCTGCCGGGCTGCCAATTTCAATCTGATAGCTCCCGGATACAATATTTAACCGAATTTAGTGGGAATTCAGATCTTTCACCCGAAACATCCCACACAGTTTCTCTCGGAGTAACATGGGAGCCTCTTCAAATCCCCGACTTTATGGCTAAATTTGATCTTTATGATATAGATGAAGACCAAGTAATCGGCACCAACCCCCAATTCCTATTGGACCAAAATGCCTACTACAACCTCTATACCGATTTAGTCATACGCGACCAGAGTGGTGACATTACCAAAATTTATGCTTCCCGCATTAATCAAGGTAGCCGAGAAATCCGCGGATATGATGCTGCTTTTCGTTATCGCCTTTCGCTGAATAATGATAATAAGCTGCAATTAGCTTTAAACATCAGCAAAACTCTTCACTATCTGAATCAGAGCTCCCCCAATTCAGTCAAAGAAGATCTATCTGGCACTTTCACGGACACTTCCGCCGGTGGCCTAGGGTCGCTGCCAAAGTGGAAAGCCAATGCTGGGGCCTATTTAGATATGGGGGCTTGGGATGCCGGCTATACCGTTCATTACGTCGACAACCTCGAAGAAACCTTTACCAATCTAGATGGCACTACCGAAAACCGAAATATCAGCAGCTGGTCATCCCATGATATACAGATTGCCTACTCCTCGAGTTCTCGATTGAGGTTTTCTATCGGCATCAATAATTTATTTGATCGCTCTCCTCCATTTGCATCAACAGCTGAGAGCAATAATCACGATTACCTAACCTATGACCTCACAGGTCGATTTTTTTACGCAAGTTTTTCTCTTAGCCTCTAGGCTTAGCCATTCAACTCCAACCTCTCTTGCAGCTCCTCACGCCTCTAATAGTGCTCAAAAGTAAGGCAGAAAGGCTGCTAAGCAAACACCTGCCAACCTACCAAACCTGACAAAACGCAGTATCAGAAAAAAACACGATTCTATTGAGGGGTTCCGTCCGCCACTCGTTAATAGGAGTGTTGGGAGGGAAGTAGCCACTTGGGGGTAGCTATTTCCAGCAATCGTCATTAATGACCAAAGACTAAAAATCCAACGATCAAGAGAGGATTGACAATGAAAAAGAACCTCCTGTCCGCAGCCGTAAAAGGAGCCCTGGGCTTCACCGCTGCCGCACTTATGGTTCCTGCAATGCCAGCTTTCGCTCAAGAAGATGCGGAAATGGTTGAAGAAGTAATCGTAACTGGCTCCCGCATCCAGCGCGCCGATCTGGAAGGTGCTCTGCCGATCCAAGTAATGGACTCTGACGCCATCGCCGCTACCGGTGTGACCTCTACACCTGAGCTAATGTCCATATTGACTTCTATGCAAGGCATGACCGTAGCTGCTGACTCTGTTGGCGGTAGCGGCGGCGGTTTGCAGACTGCCAACTTGCGCGACCTCGGCGACCAATACACCCTGGTGCTCTTAAACGGCCGCCGTATGGCTTCCTCTACCTCTGACAATCAGGTCGACCTGAGCCACATCCCTCTGGCTGCTATTGAGCAGGTTGAAGTATTAACCGACGGTGCAAGTGCCCTTTATGGCTCCGATGCTATTGCCGGTGTTGTTAACTTTATTCTCAAACGAGAAGTTGACGACACTACAGTAAATTTCCGCTACGACATGACCGAGGCTAGCGGCGGCGGCGAGATCGCTACCTTCGATATTACTAGCGGCTTTGGCAGCCTGGACGAAGACGGCTTCACCATTATGGGAAGCTTCACTCATAGTGAACAGAGCGAGCTCGCCGCGAAAGACCGTGACTGGGCAAGCAGCGGTATTATTAACATAACCAACCCGGTTACTGGCAGCAAGGGCCAGTTCTTCAACGGTTCTTCCAACTCTATCCCGGGTAATGCCTACGTTTACTACACCGAAGAGTATCGCCAAAAGTGGGCCGATGAAAATGGAGTAGACCTCAGCGAAGCTCCAATAAATGAAAGCTTCAACCCATACAGGCAAGCAAACGGCAATTGTGCCGAAGGTAATGCACCTTCTGGCGACTTATGCTCTTTCGACTACACCAGCACCCTGTATATCCTGCCGGAAAAAGAAACTGATTCCGTATTCCTGTCTGGTAGATACCGTATCAGTGATAACCTGGAAGGCTTCGGCGAGCTGGTTTACTCCCAGCGCACCATGACTACCAAAATCGCGCCTTTCCCAACTGGTGGCGTGCCCCTGCCGATGGACTCTGACCTAGTTCAGGATAATGTATTACCCCACGCAAGCGTTGATGAGGCTGATATCGAGCAAGTTGTCGGTACTTGGCGCGCCCTGCCTGCTGGCAACCGCACCACGGAGTGGAAGTCAGATGCTTTTCATTTTGTAACAGGTCTTGCCGGCTCTGTTGGCGAGATCAATTATGAAGGTGCATTTTTCCACTCCTCAACCGACCAAGAGCAGAACTTCGTTGGCGGATGGCTGCTGGAAGAGGAGTTCATCAATCTAGTTTCATCTGGTCAAATCAATATTTTTGATACTCCAGACAACTTGTCTGACGACGCCAGTGCACTCCTGGCTGATACTATTTACTACGGCAACAACGACACCACTGAAACTGCCACTACTGGCATCGACTTTTCTGTGGACATGCCACTATTTAGCATGAATGGTGGTGAAGCCCAGCTGGCAGCCGGTATTGACTACCGCCGCAACACCTATGAACAGGGCATTTCTGACGCTAACAGAAACGACCTTATCCTGTTCGGAGATCCAGGAACTACCTACGACCTGGAGCGCGACACCTACGGCGCTTACGCTGAAGCCCTTTTCCCGGTGCTTGACACCCTGGACTTCACCGCATCTCTGCGCTACGACTCCATTGGCGGTGTCGATGCTGTCGTTGATGACGTAAACTACGGCTCCGTAAACAGTTCTGAATCTGACCTCACCTACAAGCTGAGCACCCGCTGGGCTGCGACCGAGAACCTATCGTTCCGCGCCTCTTACGGTACTGGGTTTAAAGCGCCTTCCATGATTCAGCTGGCACGTCCGCTGGTGAACTTCGGCGTAACGTCTGGTACCTTCGACTGCCCGTTCGAGCCAGGCGATGAACTGCGCAATCTCTGTATCGCATCTGAAGGCTTCCAGGCTCAGGTACTAAGTGGTGGTAACACGGAACTGAGCGCAGAAACTTCTACTCAATACTCCTTCGGCTTTGTTCTGGACACCGACAGCGGCTTCAATGCCACTATCGACTACTGGCACATCGAGATGGAAGACCAAGTAGATTCCTTGACTGAGCAGGAGATCTTTGCCAACCCAGTTGAGTACCGCGAACTGTTTGTAGGGGTACCCAACTCCAGTACTGGTCGTGATGAGCTTGGCATTATCCAAGCCTTTGTGAACATCGGGGAATCCACTGCAAGCGGTGTTGACTACCGTTTCGAGCAATCACTCGAGCTGTCTTTCGGTGATATGCTGTTCTCCCTGGGCGGAACCTACATGATTGAGAACGATAACTCCCTTTACGGCTCCAGTATGGGAGAGTTCGGTTCTGATGACAGTGTGACCTTCCGCAACCAGATCCGCGGTGCCGTCACCCTGTCCCACGGTAACTTCACCCATAACCTGGGCATGAACTACCGTAGCGGTTACCTGGACCAGCCTAACACAATCATGCTGCTCAACGATGACGGCTCCTACAAAACTGAAACCATTTACAATGAAGATGGTGAAGGTACTGTTAGAATCGCAACGGAGACCGTACAGCTGACTGTGCCGTCTTACATTACCTTCGACGTACAGAGCCAGCTTGCCCTAATGGAAGATCAGCTGACCCTGAAACTCGGTATCAACAACCTGACCGACGAAGAGCCGCCGCGCACCCTGCGTACTAGTGGCGCCGGACACCAGTTAGGTTTCGATCCACGTTACTCTGATGGCTACGGCCGCACTGTCTACCTGAATGCAGGTTACACCTTCTAAGAGCGCAAGTTCTTAGTAAAGCCCGCGGCGTTCGCGTCGCGGGCTTTTTTGTTCAACAATAAATTGATGGAGCAGAACAAAAGATAAAAAGGCACTTCTTAGAAGAATTAAAGCGTCACTTAATGCGGCATATCTGCCAATTTTTGAACTAGGACGGCGGGAAGTAATTTGCCTGGAACAGCCCCCCTTAACCTGATTCTCTCAAATACCCCTTTTCTAGTGGTCTTCAGAATGAATCCCACTACACCGGCCTTATTCAGTTCGCCTTTCTTCCACAGCCATCAAGTTCGCATCTCGGCAATAGTCCCTCAAAGCAAACTTCACAGGTAGAAAGAACAAGTTGATTTGCTGACTAACACTCTATTCTTTCCACACAAGTATCGCCCAGACCCTAGGTGCCAGCTCACAAGGGTTGATTGAGAAAAGAAACTACCCCCTAAGATTCATCAGTTTTCAAGTACCAGCATTTCGTAAGCACTCACTTGAAGTAATCTATCGAGCATTGAGAATGCCGGAAGAAGTCGCACATCAGCAAAGTAAAGTTTATTGAAGAACCCTAGGCTACCAACAGGTGGCTCACTATCTAGAACTTGCTCCTCCCCTCTCCAAAGCCCCTCAATGGCAAAGTGGCGTGATCGTTATTTGCTCAATTATTCAGATAAAAAATCTCATACTAAGTTAAAGCTATAAATAGGCTTCAACTTGCCTGAAGCACCAGCTTTAAGGAAGAAAATCCAAGTACTGCCTAAAAAACAACCCAAATACCCTAAACATATTGAGTGAAATTGTTCATAAGTCGACCAAAAACTCATCGTAAAAGTTCCATATTTACCTTCAATGCATTAAAGTCAGCTTCGACAGCTTTTAACTCATATCATAAAAAGCACTATAAGCACCTTAAGTATAAGAAGGTTCCACTATGATTAAGACCAAATTGAGCATAGCCATCGCTGCTCTGGGCACCCTCGCCAGCACAGGCGCTTTTGCCCAAGAGTCTGCTGAGATTGGCGCAGAAGTAGAAGAAGTAATTGTTACCGGTTCACGTATCGCTCGTGACCCGCTATCCACTACAGGTCCAATTACTCTGGTTGATTCCGAAGCGATCCAACGCTCCGGCGTAGGCACTATTGATGAGCTGCTGAACCAACTTCCTTCTATGGGTACCACTGGTATCAATGCGAATGACAACAACGGCGGTGCTGGTCTTTCATTTGTAGACCTTCGCAACCTGGGTTCTGCACGTACCCTGGTTCTCGTTAACGGTCGTCGTTTCGTATCTTCCAGTTCTGGCGTGGCCGCCGCAGTGGATATGAACAATATTCCTGTAGATATGATCGACCGAATTGAAGTGCTAACTGACGGCGCTTCCGCTGTTTACGGCTCAGACGCTGTAGCAGGTGTTATCAACGTAGTTCTAAAAGATTCTTTCGAAGGTGTGCGTGTTAATGCCCGTGCCGGCGCCACTGAATCTGGTGGTGGAGAGAATGGCGAACTGTCTATCACTTTCGGTCAAGAATTTGAGCGCGGAAAATTCATCGCCAACCTTACTCATAGCAAGCGTGATGAGATCGCTTACACCGACCGCGATTGGGCTGGGCTGCAAAGCTCCATGTCCCCAACCGGTAATATCTTCACCTCATACGGTAATTTCGGCGTTGCTGAAGATGGGACTACCCTAGGCGACTACGCTAGCTATGACATTGGCCAGTACATGTGGCTGTCGGGAGCTATGGAGCGTACCAGTTTTACTGGAAGCGGCACCTTCTCAATTACTGACTCCATCGAGCTCTATGGTGAAGGTTCTTACACTACTAAAACTACCAATCAGCAGCTCGCCGCCCAGCCGATGTACGCTGGTAACGGCTTGAATATCACTGCTGACCACCTTTCAGCAGAAGTTCAATCTCAACTATCTGACGCCTGGCAAGAAGCTGAAGACGCTTACCAAATTGAGCTCGCTGCATACAACGCAGCAGTGGCAGAGTGGGAGGCCCAAGGCAGCCCTAAAGATCTTGAGCCTACTGCACCAGTAGCCACCCACGGTGAAAACTGGCAAGACGGCCTCAGTGATGTACGTCTCCGCCCAGTTGCTGGCGGTACTCGCGACTCCGAACAGGAAACCAAAACTTTCCGTGCCCTCACCGGTTTGCGTGGTGATTTGTCCAATGGCTGGGGCTGGGATGCATTCGTAAGCTACGGCAAGAACAAGGGTGATAACACCGTTGGCAACTCCATCAGTAAGACTAAAGTTCAGGAAATTCTTGATGGTGTAAGCGGTATTGCCGAAGAAGATGTTCAATTCCTGGGCGGTATGAGTGATGAAGTCATTGACTACATTAGCTACACCGATCGCGAAGATAACGAATACGATATGCTCAATGTCGGCGCCAGCTTGACTGGAGATATCGACGCTCTTGAGTTCCAAGGTGGAACCTTAGGGTTTGCTGCTGGCGTTGAATATCGAAAAGAGTCTGGTGAATTCAATCCCAGTGAAGAAACTCAGCTAGGCGAAACCTTTAGCAATCAACAAGATGCTACCTCTGGTGACTTCGCAGTAACTGAGGTGTTCGCAGAGTTCAACCTGCCAATCCTGGCTGGCCTCGACCTTGCTGATGAACTCTCCTTTGACGCAGCTATTCGCTATTCTGACTATGACACTTTTGGCGGTCAGGCAACCTACAAGCTTGGCGCTATATACGCACCAACGGAAAACCTACGTTTCCGCGCTAGTTTGTCTACTGCATTCCGTGCTCCAGGCATCTATGAACTATATAGCGGTTCTGCCCAGAGCTATGAATACCTCATTGACCCCTGTGACACCAGCAGTAGTAATGAGGCAGGCCAAGGTGCAAACTGTAGCATGGTAGGTGCAGGTTTCACCCAGGCAGGCAGCCAAGTACCAACCAACATCGGTGGTAGTGAGGATCTGCAGCCAGAGGAATCTACTAGCTTCACCGCAGGTATCGTATGGACTCCAGCTTTCGCTGAAGATCTGTCCATAACCCTCGATTACTTCAAAATTGAAATCGAAGACGCAATCACCTCAGCTGACACCCAGCAGATCCTGGATGATTGTTACCGTGATGGCAACGCAGCAGCTTGTGCACTGGTTCGCCGCAGCGACAGTGGCCAAATCGAGTACCTGGAAGGCTCTCTGATGAACATCGGAGAGATCAATACCAGTGGTATCGATATTGATGTAGTGCAAAACTTCCATTACGACGCTGGTAAGCTAGCCTTGCGTGCCCAAGCAACTCACCTGCTTGAGTACGAAGAGTACAATTCTCAGACAGACCAAACCACTGACCGCGTAGACTATATCGGTACTAACAGTGAGGCTTACACTAAGTGGCGCGGCCTTGCCAGCGCAACTTGGTACGCCGACAGCTGGGACTTCGGAGCTGACATTCAGTACATTGGTGATGGCCACAGCCCATACTTGGACATGCCCTCCCACACCTACCTGAACTTAAAGGCGGGCTGGGATGTGAATGATACTACGCGGCTTACTGCGGGTATCGACAACGTTACTGATCGCGAGCCGGCTACTACTTCCGGCAGCGACTGGAATGGTACTTACGACTTCCAGGGCCGCTATGCCTGGGCTGGCGTTACTTACCAGTTCTAAGTGCTAACTTTCTAAGTCAAGCCGAAAAGGGCGCCTTTTGGCGCCTTTTTTTGTTTCAAGTGAAATAACCTTGTAAAAGCTGCTACCCCCGAATCTAATCCCCGGTCCTCAGCAGAAGGTTCAACTTGTTTGTATATCTATTTTTTACATCCAAATTACCAACTAGTGAAAATGCTTCAGTAAAGCTCTCTTTGGAGGCCGCGATATCACCAAGCCGGTACCGAGTTAACCCCAATAAAAAATGAAATCGATGATCACTCTGATCTGCCCGCAGTGCCCTTCGAAGGCGTTTTTCAGCGAGTTTAAATTTATTGTTTTCATAGGCTTCCCGCGCCTGATAATAAAGGTAATAGGGGTTCCTGTTGCGGTGATAACGCACACGGCTCGCAAAGTCATCAGCCAACCTCTCCCTACCTGTCTTGCGATAAAGCCTCTCCAGATTACTCGCCGCAACAAGGTTACCTCTCTGCAGCTGCAATGCATGCAGATAGCTCTGCTCAGCTTCATCAATAAGGTCGAAATAGCTGTAGAAAGCCCCTAAATTTGACCAAAGGTCCCCTCTTTCCGGCTGTAACTGTAGCGCCTTGCGCAGATACAGAAATGCTCGCTCCTTATCTCCCGCACGCATCAACTCTACCCCCCGATTACTGTAATAAAGGGCAAACGCAGTGCTGTCTTCAAGCTTTTGCTGCTTATAAATTGGATCGTAGACTGCCAGATTAAAGTCAATCACTCGCCGAATATTTCTATACTCAGAAACCATATTGACATGACGGTAGACAGTAAAAACCTCAAGGTCATCCTGGCCCCAAACCGGAGGCACATCCACCTCATTAAAATAGGCTTCCACACCCAGCTCTCTAGCCATAGCAACCATCATCAAGGTAAACGCAAGGCAGTTACCCCGCTGTAGCTGGTAAGTTTTACTCGCTGGAAAAGTACTGTTGGGGTTATATTCGACCTGAAAGTCACCTCGTCCATAGCCATCCACTAAAGACTGTAGCCGTTTAGACGGAGACTCTGCAGGAGCGATAGTATCCAAATAGGCCAATACATCAGCGTCAAGACCCAGGAGATCCTCATCGGGCAGCTCCGCCGGCAAAACTGACCGATTGAGGATAGCCCGCCCACTAAGGGCGCTACTTAGATCAACAGCCCCAGAGTATTTAGGGGGAATTTGGGTACAACTAGAAACAAACAGGACCAGAATAAAAGCTAGTGAGGTCTTCATCGTTATTTTCCCCTCAATATTTTTAGCCTTATGGGATTTAACACCAATTTAACGTAAATAGAAGTACCCTGTTGCCATTTATAGAAATCCCCTCACTTCGGTTCGCCTGTTAAATAGACAACTGGTAAACTTTCCAAGTTACGCAGGAGGTAGGCGCTACAAACATTTAGGCCTTGGAGCTGGCAGAAAACATCTACCCAAGCCCGGATAAGTCCCGACCTCTTTAAACAAGAGCAATACAGGAAAGAAATAGTACTCTGACACACGGATAATTTACCTGGCTAACCAAAGGGCACCGAAATTTCAGTTCCCTGGCCAGGCTGCCTTCCTAATATGCAACAACATATTGCATTAGAGCTATAACAACTGGAATTTCAGCTTATGTCGTCAAATACAGACCAAAATGACGCTGGCTTTTTTGGCCACCCCAAAGGGCTCTCGACACTTTTCTTCACCGAAATGTGGGAGCGGATGAGTTACTACGGTATGCGAGCCCTGCTTGTGCTGTTTATGACAGCCAGTCTTCAGGAAGAGGGCTTGGCCTTTACCGTTGCAGCAGCGGGAGCTATTTATGGGCTCTACACTGGCGCCGTGTACTTCCTCGGCCTGCCCGGTGGCTGGATTGCAGACCGCCTACTAGGAGGGCAACGCACCATATGGTACGGCGGCATCATCATTATGTGTGGCCATATTGTGCTCGCTATCCCAACCAGTTGGAGCTTCTTTATAGGCTTGATCCTTGTTGCTACCGGCACCGGCCTGCTCAAGCCCAATATCAGCGCAGCAGTTGGACACCTGTACCAACCAGATGATGTTCGCCGCGACAGTGGATACGCACTGTACTATATGGGCATCAATATGGGCTCAATCATCGGTTATGCCGTCTGCGGGTACTTTGGTGAAAATGTCGGCTGGCATTGGGGCTTTGGTGCCGCTGCTGTGGGAATGGCTATTGGCTTGATCCAGTATCGCCGCACTATCCACAATCTGGGGGACGCAAGCCTCAATCCCGAGAACCCACTTTCGCCAGAAAAGGCAAAACTGGCTTGGCGCATAATTGGTGCTGTCGTAGTCGGTGTTGCAGTGATTACTGGCTTGGTGATGAATGGCACTATTACCATCAACCCGGTAGAAATAGCCAAGTACGTAGCTGTAGCCTTCACCCTGACTTTCCTTGCCTACTTTGGCTTTATCTACTTTGGCGGCCAGCTGAGCGGGTCAGAGAAAAAGAAAATGTGGGCGCTATTCCTAGTCTGTGTAGCCTCTACCTTTTTCTGGTCGGGCTTCGAGCAAGCGGGCTCCTCACTGAACCTATTCGGTCGCGACTACACGGATCGCCTGATTGGCAGCTTTGAAATGCCCACCTCCTGGCTACAAAGCTTTAACTCCATCTTTATCATTACCCTGTCCCCCTTCTTTGCCGCGCTGTGGATTAACCTGGGCAAACGCATGATCACCCCATCCTATGGGCTGAAATGTGCACTTGGCCTGATCATCATGGCCAGTGGCTTCCTGGTAATGTTCTTTGCCGCTCAATACGCAGCAGCGGGCCTGAAAGTTGCTCCTTACTGGCTGGTAGCCACTTACTTCCTGCACACTGTCGGTGAACTCTGCCTGAGCCCGGTGGCCCTGAGTGCAGTAAGTAAACTTTCTCCTCGCCGCTTTGCTGGCCAGATGATGGGTGTCTTTGTTCTGACCTACTCTATCGGTAACCTCTTTGCCGGCCTTCTATCAGGTAACTTTGATCCGAACAATGTTGCTGAGATGCCAAACCTATTCCTGCAAATCAGCTTGTTCACAATCGGAGTGGGTATCATCCTGGCCCTGATCAGTCTCAAGTCCAAGTACTGGGAAACTGACTCAGAAGCACCCCAGAATACTGCGACAGCTGAAGGCTCTACTAAAACGGCCTAATACTTAGCTGTATTCCCAAATAAAAAGGGCCACTGCTATGCAGTGGCCCTTTTTATTTTCCCTCCCCTAAAGCAAGCCTTGTAACAGACCAACGTTCAGCCAGATAAAGCGCGCCCCAATAATAAACAGCAAAATGGCAAAGCAATGCTTAAGCATTTTGGGAGAAAGGCGATGGGCGAGATTGGCACCAAAGCGGGCAAAAAACGTGCTGGTGACAACGATTCCAAAAAACGCAGGCCAGTACACATAGCCACTACTCCATTCTGGTAGAAGCTGATTACCCCAGCCCTGGAAACCAAAGCTCAGCGCACCCGCAACCGCAATGGGAAGACCACAAGCCGCCGACGTAGCGACCGCACGCTGCATCTTCACCCGGCAGCGGGATAAAAATGGAACGGTTAGTGAGCCCCCACCGATACCAAAAATCGCGGATACCCAGCCAATAACTCCCCCAGCAGATAGCAATAAGGATGACCTTGGCAAGTTCCCAGCCCCCTCCGTCAATTGATCATGCCGGGCACCACTAAGCCACATCCTCACCGCGATCACGATCGCAAAGACGCCGATCAACAGCTGCAGCCAGGCACCGGGCAGTAACTCAGCAGTGGCACCTCCGGCCCAGGAGCCGATTAAAATGCCTGGAGCCATAATCCCAAAGATCTTCCAGTCCACTGCCCCTTTCTTGTTGTGGGCGCGCACTGAACTGGTTGAAGTGACAATGATTGTTGCTAGGGAGGTGCCCACAGCCATGTGGGTGAGGATTTCAGGGGATATCCCCATGGCGGTGAAAACAAAAACCAAGGCAGGAACAATGATCAGGCCACCACCTACGCCAAATAGTCCGGCAATAGTTCCAGCAGCGGCACCGACCAACAAATAAACCAGTAGTATTTCCATAGCCCACCCCGTTTAAATACAACAAACAATTTTGTCGCATTTAAACAGATATAAGCTGGGGATAGATAGCGACCTTAACTCCGGCTTTCCACTGTAAGCCAGTCAAAGCCTTCCTGCTGACAGGCAAAAATACAGCTCTCCACTGTTTCGGCAACTTCTGCCAGGGCCTCCTTTGCCAGAGCAAGGCTGTTATTTTTTTCACTGATATGGGCTACAACCAGGTGCTGTAGCTGTTCATAGCCAACCCGCTGTAGAAAGCCAGCAGCCTGCTGATTACTCAGGTGGCCATAGGCACCTCCAACGCGTCGCTTCAACGAAGGTGGATAGGGTCCTTGAGCGAGCATCAGAGGGTCGTGATTTGCCTCTAGAACCAAGGCATCACAATCACCAAAGTGCGCTTCAACATGAGGGGTGATAGTCCCCAAGTCCGTCAACAAGCCCAGACTGCTACCGCGACAGCGAAACACAAACTGTGCCGCCTCACGGGCATCGTGAGGAACCGCGACCGGGGTTATTTCAATATCAGCGACAACAAAAGGCTGATGCCCCTCAATTAAGTGCAGCTCCGGTAACTTGCCAATATCTCGCGCCTTAAAAGTACCGGGCGTCAGGTAGACAGGCAGGCCATATCTGCGCGCAAGTGGACCTACACCAGAGAGGTGATCACTGTGTTCGTGGGTAACCACAATCGCAGAGATATCAGCGGGAGACATACCGAGCCGCGCCATACGGCGCTCGGTTTCCTTGATGGTAAAACCGCAGTCAACCAAAAGAAAGTGGTCGCCACTGGCGACCACTGTTCCATTGCCTTTACTGCCGCTTCCCAAAGAGGCGAAGCGCAGGCCCATTAAATAAGGTTCTGCTGGATAGATTGAAGCAGCTGGGAAGCTTCATTCTTTGAAAGCGGCTGTCCGCGAGTATCGCGCACGCGCACTTCAATCTCATCGTCATTGCCACGAATAACAATCAGGTAACCGGGATAAGCCTCGCTTGTAGCGGTTCCTACTCCCAGGCCTTTGATTTCCTTGAAGAGAGCAGGTTCAGCACCCTCAGTCATATCAATTCCAGCCAAGATCTGCTGTAGGCTCACCTGATCAGCGCTCTCTGCCAGCTCGTCTTCATCGCTCTTGCTACCCCAGGAGAACCAGCCTCCGTCACCATCTTCCTCATCAGAAGCAAGTGCACGGTCTTCATCGTAGGTGACGTAAAAAAGTCCAATATCGGAATCTTCACGGTGCAGACGATAAGCACCAGAATTCACAGCATGAGCGACAGTAGCCCAGGCCCGATCCATATCGAGCCCCATCGCAATATAAGGTTCGTGACCAGCAGGTTCCAGCAATTGAACTTTAAGAGTGCTGCTTCCAATTGCCTGGGCAACTAAAGACGCTGTAGCAGCAGCTGTTTCTGACGCCAGTGCCGTGGACATTTCATCAATCATCCACCCTTCACGCTCAGGGCTCGAAGAGCGATCAGGCCAATTAACGCTACCGCCAACCGGGGCTGCAGAAGGCACAGACAAGTGGCGCACATGAATCTCTGTCGTATCGGGTTGCACACCAGTTTCTACCTGCAAGCGATACTTATCTTTAGTGTCAGGACTCTCTTTAAAGGCCATCCAGGCAGTTTCCATCACACCCGCATTGGCATCTGACATTTCTATATTCAAGCCTGAGCTGCGAAGGAATTGGTGCAACTGGGGCCACACCTCTTCAGGAGGCTGGGATACCAGCACCCAGCGATTTCCGCCGAGCTTTTGAATCTTTACTCTCTCCAGACCCGCATTCACTGAAAGCGCTTGAGGACGCGGAACTTCAAACTCCCCCTGGGCCAGCTGCTCTCCTGCAATCTGGGGGATCTCATAGAGTTCCTCCTGGTGCTTGGTATTAACACCTTCAGGTATCCGCAGAGGCGTCAGGCTATCAGCATGCTGGTAATCATTACTGCGATCGCGGAAATAGCCATCGTTGCCGAACACACCGCACCCTGCCAGCGTAATACTGGAGATAAAGAGCCCGGCTCCAACGGTCAATTTTTTCATTAAAGCTATCCTGGTTAATTCTCAGTTCGCGGGTTTAGAGTACACCGGCACTGCGCAGAGCTTCGCGCACTGTTCCGTGGTGCTCAGGGGATAAACTTGTCAGAGGCAGGCGTATTCCACCGTCGACACGACCCATCTCCCGGAGAGCCCATTTCACCGGTATCGGGTTGGACTCCAAAAACAGCACTTTGTGCAATATTTGTATTCGCTGGTCAATTGTCCGTGCAGTCACCGCATCGCCAGCTAGCGCAGCTTCACACATTTGGGCCACTGCTGCGGGGGCCACATTAGCGGTTACACTAATATTTCCATGACCACCCAGTAACATTAGTTCAACCGCGGTACTATCGTCGCCAGAGTAAACGGCAAACCCTTCGGGCAGAGTATCTATTAAAACCTTAGCCCGCTCCAGATCACCGGTGGCTTCCTTGATGCCTACGATATTGCCGACCAACGCCAGGCGCTGTACCGTCTCCGGCAACATGTCAACTGCTGTGCGACCGGGAACATTGTAGAGAATTTGGGGAATGGAGACAGCTTTGGCCACCGCACGATAGTGCTGGTAGAGGCCTTCTTGGGTGGGCTTATTGTAATAAGGTGTAACCAGCAAGCAGGCATCTGCACCACATCGGGCGGCATTCTCTGTGAGGTCAATCGCTTCAGAAGTAGAGTTTGCGCCAGTTCCAGCAATCACTGGCACTCGACCTGCCACTTGGTCCACAACACGTCGAATAACCTCAATATGCTCATTGAAGTCCAAGGTTGCAGATTCACCGGTAGTTCCCACAGCAACCAGTGCTCGGGTCCCCTGCTCGATATGCCACTCAACGAGGTTGTGCAGGCTGTCCCAATCCGGGCTTCCGTCTGCGTACATTGGGGTGGCCAGGGCCACCATACTACCGGTTAACATCCTCACTCCTTATTTTTTGCACTCCACCCGGAATACCACCGCCAGAGTCAGTTCAGTATGTTACTTAGGCCAGGGTATCTGCGCCAGTGCGACTAGCTCGCCACTCTTTTGCGTTTCTTTTTCTTTTTGCGTACCCCGTGATACACGTTTTCTGCCCCTTCAGGACGGGTCTTAAAACGGCGATGCACCCACATATATTGTTCTGGGGCCTCGCGAATACGAGCTTCGATAAACTGGTTCACCAGGATCGCATCTTGCCGTTCATCTCCAGATGGAATTTGCTCGATGGGATCGTAAATCTTCACGTGATAACCTGAACAGTCTCCCCTCCGGGTTACCATATAGGGCACTACTTTGGCCCGTCCAACTCGGGCAAACCGGGAGGTTCCCGTTACTGTTGCCGCGGGAATACCAAAGAAGGGGGCAAAGATTCCCTGCTTGATCCCATAGTCTTGATCCGGAGCATACCAGACTGCACGTCCCCTCTGCAGGGCGCGAAGAACACCGCGTACATCTTTGCGCTGATAGACACTGCCATTCTCAGAGTGGCGCTCGCGACCCTTGCGCTGAAGATAGTCGTAAACCGGGTTCTTATGAGGCCTGTACATACCATCCAAGGTAATACTAGCCCCCATCATGGCTGCACCAATTTCCAGCGTGGTGAAATGCATAGCGGTAAGCAAAACACCCTGTCCTTCAGCCTGGATTTCCTGCAAACTCTCCAGCCCTTCGAAGGTAAAACGCTTGCGCAACCAGCGTATGGAACGAAACCAGGCCATGCCGGTTTCCATCAAGGCCATACCACTGGACTCAAAATTACGCCTAAGAAGTTCAGCCCGCTCATCTTCCCCCAACTCAGGGAAACACAGCGCGAGATTGCGTTCGGCGATCGTTCGCCGACTGGTAGCTACTCTTAGCATTAAGCGGCCAAATGCACGGCCCATGGCCAACTGCCAGCGATAGGGCAATTGCGCAATCAAAAACCATAGTGCAAAAAGCAGCCAGGTCAGCCAGTAGCGAGGATGCAGCAGCGCCGCGCGAAATCGGGGTTTTTCCATCAGATCTATATCAGGGTGTGGCGCCGAGGCGCAACCTAAGTCGGTTGAAAACGACGTAGTATACCCTATGCGAGGAGAGCAGGGACTGCGTAACAGCCACAGGAGGTCAGTGCCTTAACAGGGTGTCCAACTCATCCACTGCGACACACCAATCCGAATCATCCAAGATAGCATTCTCCAGGAACTCTCGTTGCCCATCACTCCAGAAGGAGGCGGAGGAAAGCTTCTCATGACGGTGCAAATAGTGCGTGACCAGAAATTCATGGATCTGTGCATCTTCAGACGCCAGCCCCAACTGGGAAAACAGGTCCTTCAGTGTGTGATGTCCAGTAGTTTCCATAACGATTACCGCTATCTATTCTGGCAGCCATATTTTCATGGCGACTACTCCAATTATAGTTGGGCAGCCCCTGATTCATTCCGCATTATTCCTGCGGGGCTTTCAGAGGCATCACAGGCTTTCATCAATAGAATTCAGACTCTGCCCTTTTAGGGCGCCGGGTTGGGATTCCCCTGGTGTATAGCTTCGATAGCCGCTAATTGCTCACCATCCAGGGTGATTTCAACGCTGGAAATATTGGAGCGCAATTGCTCGATAGTTGTGGCGCCAATGATATTTGAAGTGACAAATGGCTGCTGATTCACGAATGCCAGTGCCATCTGCGCAGGGTCCAGACCAAACTCCCGGGCCAAATCCACATAGGCCTGGGTCGCAGCCTGGGTTCGCTCTCCAGCGTAGCGCTGAAAGCGATCATAGCGGGTAAGTCGCGCACCCTCAGGCTTCCTTCCCCCCAGATACTTACCCGAAAGAACCCCAAATGCGAGGGGGGAGTACGCCAATAGGCCACATCTCTCGCGAATAGCAATTTCAGCGCAGCCAACTTCAAAAGCCCTGTTTAAAAGACTGTAGGGGTTTTGAATCGATACAATCCTTGGCTTCCCGTAGGCAATCGACTGCTGCAGGTACTCAAACATACCCCAGGGGGTCTCATTGGAAACACCGATATGACGAACCTTGCCCTGCTCAACCAACTCCTCGAGTGCGCCCAATGTTTCAGCTATAGACACACCATCGTCGCTGCCGTGGGTATAGTCCAGGCGCCCGAAGAAATTAGTTTGCCTTTCAGGCCAGTGGACCTGGTAGAGGTCAATGTAGTCAGTGCGCAAACGTTTTAAGGAATCGTCACAAGCCTGCAAAATCTGCTCTCGGTTCAGGCGGGGACCCGAGCGAATATGGCCAACACCTGAATTGGCGGCACTGCGGCCCGCCACTTTAGTTGCGACAACAACCTGGTGCCTGCCTCCTCGCGCAGCCAACCAGTTGCCGATATATTCCTCGGTTCGGCCCTGGGTTTCTGGCCGTGGCGGTACGGGATACATTTCCGCGCAATCAATGAAGTTAACCCCTTGAGATATTGCATAGTCGAGTTGCTCAGCGGATTCAGCTTCATTATTTTGTTCACCATAAGTCATGGTGCCCAGGCAAATCTGGCTTACCTTAAGGTTGGTGGTGCCGAGTTGGCGATACTCCATTGAAAAACCCCCATAAACCGAAAAACCGGATTATGCAGCTTTGCTAGGAAGAGTTGTAGGAGTGCGTTACGGAAGGGGAAACGGGACTCCCAAATGGAGTCCCGCATAAAATCAATCGAATTTGGTATCTACCATGGGTGAGGTATCTGCATCGTAATCAATACCATCAACACCAAATCCAAACAGCTTGAGGAAGTCCGCCTGATAGCCCTTGAAGTCAGTCAAGTCAAACAGGTTCTCAGCAGTTACCTCTGGCCAGAGCTTTTCGATCTTCGCCTGAGTCTCAGGGCGCAGCTCTTTCTCGTCCATACGTAAACGGTTCACATCATCGAGACGTGGAGTATCGGTATAGAGCCCCTCAGTGTAGAGGCGGTATAGCTGTTCGATACAGCCCTCATGAGTCCCCTCTTCTTTCATGATTTTGTACGCAAGAGAGATATAGAGTGGCATCACCGGAATAGCAGAGCTGGATTGGGTAACCAGCGCCTTCAAAACGGCAACGTTAGCCGCAGCCTTACCGTTATCGGTGATCGCTTTTGCCGCGCGATCAAGATCTTCTTTAGCTTTACCGATAGTCGCGTGACCATAAATCGGCCAGGTCAACTTTTCACCGATATAGGTATAAGCCACAGTTTTGCAGTTATCAGCCAATACCCCGGCATCACCGAGGGCCTGCATCCACAGTTCCCAGTCTTCACCACCCATAACCTTGACGGTATTTGCGATCTCTTCGTCGCTCGCCGGCTCCAAAGTAATATCGGAGATCTCCAGCTTGTCAGTGTTCAGATTCTTGGCAGTGTAAGATTTGTTAATGGGCTTGAGTACAGAGCTATACAGCTCACCGCTTTTCGGATCTGTGCGACGCGGGGATGCCAAGCTGTAAACCACGAGATCAACCTGACCGAGGTCTTCTTTGATCATCTCTACAGTCTGGGCTTTCACCTCATCAGAAAAAGCATCGCCATTGATACTCTTCGCGTAAAGCCCCGCTTTGTGGGCCTCCTGCTCAAAAGCTGCGGAATTGTAATAACCCGCCGAAGCCGTGCGCTTTTCAGTAGGCGGCTTCTCGAAGAACACACCAAGGGTGCTTGCGCCGCAACCAAAAGCAGCTGTAATTCGTGATGCCAGGCCGTAGCCTGTGGAGGCACCTATCACCAGTACCTTTTTGGGCCCATTTTCGACCGCTGGCTGGGACTGAATATACTCAATCTGCTCGCGTACGTTAGCAGCGCAGCCCTGCGGGTGGGCATTGGTACAAATAAAACCGCGTACTTTCGGCTGGATGATCATCCTTACAGTCTCTCCCTTCGTCTTTTGGGAATCGTTGTTACCTGATTACAGATACGCTGGTGGCGCTCCGGAGAACTATCAACCCAAGGTCGTGAGTGCGACGCCTGGGTCAGGTTCGTGGGCCATTCTAATCTTTGTCGCCGAGGAGTCCCATAGCGGTATTTCCCACAATCGATAGATGACGTCCAAAATATCTACTATCCCGGCCAAAGCGCCATATCCTGTTTAAAACCCAAACAGGAAATCGATATTTCCTGGCTTTCCTGCACATAAAAGGAGCTACAGTGATTAATGTCGCGCCAAGCCGGTGCCACAAAAGGGCTAATTGACATATTTCCACAGGAAAATTCATCAACCGCGCGTTTTCTGGCTTGGCACGCTGTATGCAGTTTCACCAGTGAAGGAAGCTTTTCGCTGTCATACAGCAAGCCAGGGATGGCTCGAGCATTGTTAAACCTGTAGTAAGTTAGGAAGGTCAGAGTGAAATACTATTCGCGACACTGTGTGAAACCCGGAGACCTCAATCCCGCCCAGCGCCTGTTTGGCGGACAGCTACTGTCCTGGATTGATGAGGAAGCAGCAATCTTTGCCGGCTGCCAGATGGGTACCCCAATGCTGGTCACCAAACTGATGTCGGAAATTGACTTCGTCAGCTCCGCTTGCTGCGGTGATGTGGTGGAGTTTGGATTCGAGGTGGTTGGTATCGGCCAAACCTCGCTCACAGTCCACTGCGAGGTTCGCAACAAACAGTCACAACAGCTGATTGTGCAAGTGGACCAAATTGTTTTTGTCGCGCTGGACGCAAATGGCAAGCCCACCCCTCACGCGAAGGCCGGCATGTCTCTGGAACAGGCCCGAATTGTTACTCAACAAGAGCGGGAGGTTCGCGAACGCAGAATTGCCAGCTGACTCTACCCCAGAGCAATAACGCTCTAGAGCAGTGAAACGGTGGCGGTATACTGACGCTTTGCACTAACCGCCATCGACTATGTTTGAACTGCGATTTCACACCCCCAAACCCTGGGCTCAAGTGGTGCTCGCCGACTTTGATCGATTTCTGCAGGACCATGCTGCCGCAGAGAAAAAGGCCTCCGGCATGGCGGTATCCATGTTCTCCCACTATCCCGACAAGCCCGTTTTAGTGGAAGCCATGATCAACCTGGCACTGGAAGAAATGAACCACTTCCGCCAGGTTATTAAGATTATGCATGATCGAGGGATCTACCAGGCACCGGATGAGAAAGATCCGTATATCAACGCCCTGCGCCAACTGATTCGCCGGGGGCCAGATGAATACTTGATGGACCGCCTGCTCACCGCAGCGATCATCGAAGCGCGGGGGTGCGAGCGCTTTGGATTGGTGGCTGAGGCACTGCCAACTGGCCCCCTGAAGACCTTCTACCAGGTCATCACCGATAGTGAAGCTCGCCACCACGAACTATTTGTCGAACTTGCCCTGGAGTACTTTCCCCGCGAAAAAGTGGAAGCGAGGCTATCTGAATTACTCGACGAGGAAGCCGCGATTACTGCCGCACTCCCAAATCGCGCGGCATTGCATTAGCGGACCGTAATTCAACGCAATTCCTATTCCCCTCCAATGGTGTATCCTGGCGCCAATCTCTAGCCCGACGTAGAGGCGCCAAACATATGCAGACTTTTCTTCGCCAACACTGGCTCCACCTGTTCTTGTTGACCACATTTGCCATTACCTGGGCCTGGTCTGCCTGGAACCCCCTGCACCCCGATGACTGGTTGCTTGAGAACTATCTGGTATTTGCCGCTCTACCGATCATTTTGATCAGTGCACGGAGTTTTCCCTTATCGAATATCTCCTATACATTGATCACCATCTTCATGTGCCTTCATGTGATCGGCTCTCACTACACCTATGCCGAAACGCCTTTTGGCTACACCTTGCAGGAATGGCTGGGCTCCGATCGCAATATGTACGACCGCCTGGTGCATTTCAGCTTTGGCCTTCTCCTGGCCTATCCGGTGCGAGAGGTTCTTGTGCGCCTGGCTCAGCTGCGTGGATTCTGGGCCTATTTCTTCCCGGTAGACGTGACTTTTGCGCTCTCATCAATCTACGAAATCATCGAGTGGCAAGCGGCAAAAGCTGTCTCTCCAGAATTGGGCGCAGCCTTCCTCGGATCTCAGGGAGATATTTGGGATGCGCAGAAAGACATGCTGCTGGCGGGGCTCGGCTCTATCACCACCATGCTGGTGGTACTCGCCCTGAACCTGTGGTTGAACTCCAACGCCTGGAGTGAGATTCGCAACAGTCTTAAGGCCCCCCCGGGTGACAGCGCCCTGGGAGAAACCCGCTTGCGCCACTGGTGGAGTAATCGACGCGGCTAGAGTCCAGCCCTATTTGGACAATGCATGATTTAGCGGTAAACGGGTTGTCTGCTTCATCGTCTCCATTACAAAACTGGAGCTGACATCAAACAGGTCGGCCTTGATCAGTTCCTTATAGAGACGATCGTAGCCAGGCATATCGGTGACTACCGCTTTGATCAGATAGTCCAAATCTCCACTCATACGATGGACCTCAAGAATTTCAGCCACCCCCTGTATCAATTCGCTAAAACGGGCGGCCCACTGATCATTGTGCTGGTTGGTACGAATTGAAATATAGACCGTCAGCGGCAAGTTCAGTTTTTGCTGATCAAGGAGGGTAACCCTGTCGCAAATCACCCCCTCATTCTCAAGACGGTGAATGCGGCGCCAGCACGCCGACTTGGACATCCCAACCCGCTCGGCAATGTCCCCCACTGACAGGGTCGCATCAGCCTGCAACAGCTCTAGTATTGCCCTATCCAATTTGCTTAATCCTTCAGTCATCACTCAGTCCCCGCCTCACCCAATCACACAAAATGACGCCTTATGGCACATTTTTACGATTTAAATCTTATTATCGGCACATTCATTCATAAATTACACAATAAAAGATACAAGTAGAGACATTGTTTCAAGCATTCGGGACTAAAGTGAGCCCCACAAAACAGGGGAAAGGAAATCATGACAGACCTGATAAAGCACATCCGCGACTCGGTAATCGGCGAATTGCAAGCAATCGTAACGCCGTTTGGAAAACGTCCTCTGGTGTACGCCGATTACACAGCTTCCGGTCGTGCGCTGACATTTATCGAAGAGACTATCCGCCAGCAGGTACTGCCCTTCTATGCCAATACCCACAGCGAGAGTTCTTATACAGGTGCCCATACCACCGCGCTGCGGGAGCAGGCCCGTGAAGAAATTCGTCAGGCAGTCAACGCCAGCGATAACCATAAAGTGATTTTTTGTGGTTCTGGTGCAACAGCCGCGATCAACAAATTGATCGATATTCTCAACTTGCGCCTGCCCGCAGACCTGGATAGGCAACACCAGCTCTTAAGTAGAATTCCCGAACATGATCGCCCGGTTATTTTTATCGGCCCATACGAGCACCACTCCAATGAACTCCCCTGGCGAGAGAGCATTGCCGATTTAATCACTATTCCACTGGATCAAAGTGGCAAACTTGACCTTGAAGTACTGGAATCAGAACTGCGTGCCCATGCCCATAGACCATTTAAAATCGGCAGTTTTTCTGCGGCCTCTAACGTAACCGGAATCAAAACAGATGTAGAGGCAGTGACTGCACTCCTTAAAAAACACGGAGCTTTATCATTTTGGGACTACGCCGCCGCAGCACCCTATGTGCAAATTAATATGCAAGGGCCAGCAACGCCGGATAGCCACTACCAAAAGGATGCCGTGTTTATCTCCCCGCACAAATTCATCGGAGGACCTGGCACCCCAGGTATTCTGGTTGTACACGAAGATCTGCTGAAAAATTCAGTACCTGCCACACCTGGAGGCGGTACCGTCCTTTATGTCACGCCGGAAGATCACCGCTATCTGGAAGACGCCGAGCGCAGTGAAGAGGGCGGCACTCCAGCTATTATCGAGTCGATCAGGGCCGGTATGGTTTTCAAACTTCAACAGACGGTGGGCGCAAAAGAGATTGGTCGACGCGAAACCCAATTTTTACAGCGGGCACTGCAACGCTGGTCGGAGGAGGAGGCCATTGAGATACTCGGCAATACTGACTCCGCACGACTATCCATCATCTCCCTGCGAATTAAATGGAACAATAAGGACCTTCACTACGGTTTTGTGGTGGCATTGCTCAATGACCTGTTTGGTATTCAGGTTCGCGGAGGCTGCTCCTGTGCCGGTCCCTATGGACACGCTTTATTGGGCATCGATATGGCCCACAGTAAATCCCTGGAAGAACAAATCCTGCAAGGTCAGAAGGTACTGAGACCCGGTTGGATAAGACTCAACTTTAACTATTTTATCAGCGAGGAGGTCTTCGAATACTTATTGGAGGCAGTGGCCCTGGTCGCCAACTACGGCTGGAGATTGTTGCCGTTTTACCGTTTTGACCCACTCACCGGCGTATGGAGATATCAGGATAAGAAAATGAGGACATCGCTTGATATTTCTCAGCTGACATTTACTGATAAAGACACGCAACAAGGGCAGGAAAACCGTTGCAACTTAGATCCTAAGAGCTATTTAATGATGGGAGAAAAAGAGCTTCGCAAAGTTGGTCGCGAAGCCCATTTCTACGATTTAAGACTACCCGATGAGGCAGAACCCCTACGCTGGTTTGCCAGCCCCCGGGAAGCGGCACTGGCACTTTAAGTGGGAAGCGAAGGGGCTTCTACCGCAACAGCAACAGAGGCTGGCGGGCTTTCAACAACATTTTAACGGTGATGCTTCCCATCAGAAGGTCGTGCAGGCGGTTGTGACTGAAAGCTCCCATCACGGTTAGGTCAATCTGGTGCTCAGTTTGGTAGGCCACCAAAGCTTCAACGGTATTGCCAGTGAGATTACTGGCAGTGCAAGTGAGTCCTGCAGAATCCAGTTTGGCCGAGGCTTCAGCCAACAAATTCTCCGCAGTTTCAGCGGGCCCTACATAGACAAGGTGACAGGAGAGTTCGCGAAATAATGGGCTCTCTGCAACCATCGCCAATGCCTTGCACGAGGCCTCACTGCCATCGTAGGCAAGCATCACCCTGCTGGGCTCTGTGAAGTCCCGATTGACCACCAGAATCGGCTTGTGCAGTGAGCGCACTACTGTCTCCAGGTGAGCGCCAAGTCCACGCTCAGAATCCCCGTGCTCTTCACCGCGAATTCCTAACACCAGCGCGCGAATGGAGTCTTCCATTTCCACCACTGATTCTGTCAGGCTGTCGTGACGCTGGCAGGCTTTGATATTTTGCACACCGGCATCTTCGGCGCGGCTGCGGGCGGCCTGTAGCATCAGCTTGCCCTGCTGCACCATTAACTGCGCCCGCTGCTGCTCCAGCGCAGTTAACTCTTCCAGCAACTCCTCCTGACTTCCCAGGCCAATACTGCCGGTAAAATCGGTTACCGCAGGGACACTGCTTCTTTCGATGTTGTGCAACAGCTTCAGCGGTGCTTGCAGGCTCCTGGCCAGCCAGGCCGAGTAATCACACACCGCTCCAGTGTAATGAGAGCCATCGATACAAGAGAGTATCAATGGCGCCTTGCCGCCATTACCTGTGTTCTCATTGTTATTTTCGCTGTTGCTTACGGCCATCAATGTCCTCCAAGAACCCGCTCAATTTCCTCGGGCTTATCGTGTACGCCAAAACGGTCGACGATCGTTTCACTGGCCTCATTCAGTCCTACCAGTTCAACTTGTGCTCCCTCGCGGCGGAACTTAAGCACCACCTTATCCAGCGCATTAACCCCGGAAACATCCCAGAAATGCGCACGGTTGAGGTCGATCACCACCGTATCCACCACCTCTTTGAAATCAAATGAAGCGGTAAACTTATCGGCTGAATTGAAAAATACCTGCCCAATGACCTTGTAAGTGCGGCGACTCTGCTTTTCATCCAGAGAGCTGCTCACATACATAAAGTGACTGACTTTGTTGGCAAAGAACAGCGATGCCAACAGCACACCGACAAATACACCATAGGCCAGGTTGTGAGTCCACACTACCACAACCACAGTGGCCAGCATGACCAAATTTGTAGAGAGTGGGTAGTGCTTCAGGTTGCGGATGGAGCCCCAGTCAAAGGTGCCGATAGAGACCATAATCATGACTGCCACCAGCGCCGCCATGGGGATCACAGCAACCCAGTCACTGATAAACACTACCAGTGTCAGCAGACCGATACCGGCCACCAGAGTGGAAAGACGGCCGCGGCCACCGGATTTCACATTAATAACAGACTGGCCGATCATCGCACAGCCAGCCATACCACCCAGGGTACCCGCAGCAATATTGGCAATACCCTGACCTTTACACTCGCGGTTCTTGTCACTGGTAGTATCCGTCAGGTCGTCGACAATCGTCGCGGTCATCAGGGATTCCAGCAAGCCCACAACGGCCAGACCTGCGGAGTAGGGAAAGATAATCTGTAAGGTTTCAAAGTTAAGCGGAACTTCTGGCCAGAGGAAAACAGGCAAAGTATCCGGCAGCTCACCCATATCGCCGACAGTGCGAATATCCAATCCCATAGTCACCGCCACTGCGGTGAGGAGCAGAATACACACCAGCGGTGATGGCACAGCCTTGCCAATCACGGGGATATAAGGGAACAGGTAAATAATCCCCAGACCCGCCGCAGTCATTGCATAGACTTCCCAGGTGCCGCCGATCAATTCCGGCATTTGCGCCAGGAATATCAATATTGCCAGGGCATTGACGAACCCTGTCACCACAGCCCGGGAGACAAAACTCATTAAGCTCCCCAGCTTCAGGTAACCCGCAATAATTTGCAGTACCCCCGTCAATAAGGTTGCCGCAAGCAAATATTGCAGCCCGTGTTCCTTCACCAGGGTCACCATCAGCAGAGCCATGGCCCCGGTGGCAGCGGAGATCATTCCCGGGCGACCGCCAACAAATGCAATCACAACAGCAATACAGAAAGAGGCGTAGAGCCCGACCCTGGGGTCAACGCCCGCGATAATCGAGAAAGCGATGGCTTCGGGTATCAAAGCCAAGGCCACTACCAGGCCGGCGAGAACATCCCGACGTATGTTGCCGAACCAGTCGGCTTTGGTCGATGAGAGCAGCGAAGGAAACATAGGAGACAGCTAATTAAATTGAGATTGATCAAAAAAAGGCCGCGCACTCTAACATAAACGGCAGTAACCCCGCATGGCGCAGCCTCCCTCTCCCCACTTTTCCCCTGATAAATATCAGAACTGTCCACAGCTGTCCGACCGCGGACAAGGCGGACACCGGACACTTTTTGCGGACACCATTAAGAAAACAAAAAAACACAAAAACCTAAAAAAGTCTTTTTATATCAACAGGTTAAATAAAATTTAACTGTTGGCATGCTTATTGCGATACCCCTCCTAACAAGCAGATTCTTAGCTCTGAATCCAAATTTCCAAAAGCCTGCATCCAAATAGCAATGACAGGCAAAACAGCAAGAGAAACGGAAAGCCGCAATGATTAGAGATACTTCCGGACAAGATACCAAGATAGAAGCCGTGCCGGTTTGGAAGAACAAAAAGGTCGTCAAAGCCTCGGTATTTGCCGGTTTGACAGTGGCATTCCTGACCTGGGGTATTAGCTCCTGGCACAGCAATAGCTCTGTCGACAGCACCCTCTCCCTGTCTCAAGTCAATATCGCCCAGGTCCGGCGAGGAGACCTGGTGCGGGATCTGGTGGTTCAGGGCCAAGTGGTCGCCGCAAACAGCCCCACGCTTTTCAGCCCTGCCCAGGGCATTGTGAAGTTTGCAGTGAAAGCTGGGGATACCGTTGACGAAGGGCAGTTGTTGGCCACCGTCGACAGCCCGGAACTATCCAATCAGCTGGCCCAGGAAAACGCCCAACTCAACCAGCTGACGGTGAACCTGCAGCGCCAAAAAATCCAGGCCAAACGCCAGCATATGGAAAACCAGCAAAAGGCCGACCTGGCCAAAGTCAACCTCACCGCAGCCAAACGAGAATTGAGGCGAGCAGAGTTGTCGATGGAAAAGCAAATTATCTCGCGGCTGGATTTTGAAAAAACCAAGGACGATATGGCCCGCGCCCAGCTGGAGTACGAACAAGCCGTACAAAATGCGGGACTGGAAAAAGAATCACTGACCTTCGAAACCCAGAACCTGGAACTCCAGGTCTCACAACAACGCCTTCAGGTAGAAGAAACTGAGCGCCGTGTACGCGAGCTGAACATTATCTCACCGGTCAACGGCACCGTCGGTAGCTTAGCTGTGGCGCAGCGCAGCGCCGTGGGTGCCAATGCGCCACTTATTACAGTTGTCGATCTCACCAGTTTTGAACTCGAGGCCAAGGTGCCGGAAAACTATGCCGACGACCTGGGCATCAGCATGGCCGTGGTAATCAAACTCGGTGGAAAAGAATTACCAGGGGAAATTACTGCAATCTCCCCCGAGGTTATAAACGGCCAGGTGGTCGCACGGGTTCGTTTCACTGAGGGTCAGCCGAAAAAGCTTCGACAAAATCTCCGCCTCACCGCCCGCATACTGCTGGAAAACCGCAATAACGTACTGTTGGTCAAACGCGGTGGCTTCCTCGATCAAAGCGGTGGCAACCATGCCTTTCGTTTGAACAGCGAACAACAGGCAGAGCGAGTTGCCATCCAGATAGGCGCCTTTGGCTTAAAACAGGTAGAGATTATCTCAGGTCTACAAGAGGGAGACAGAATCATTATCTCCTCTTCCGAGGAACTCGAAAATGCCCAGCTAATTGCGCTGACAGATTAACCCCGAATTCAAATTGGAGCTCAGTAAAGCTCCTTAGTAAATCAATCAATAATTTAAAGTTTAAGAAAAAGGGAATATCGCAATGTTAAAAATGAACAATATCCGTAAAAGTTTCCGTACCGATACTATCGAGACACATGCGCTGCGCGATTTCAGCCTTGAAGTTAAAGAGGGTGAGTTTGTTTCTGTGACCGGCCCCAGTGGCTCCGGTAAAACCACCTTTCTTAATATTGCCGGCCTACTGGAAACGCCCACCAGTGGAGAGTACCTGCTCGACGGTGAGAATGTTAGTAATCTCAATGACCGCCAGCGCTCACATCTGCGCAACGAAAAAATAGGCTTTATTTTCCAGGGGTTTAATCTGATTCCCGACCTAACTTTATTCGACAATATCGACGTTCCCCTGCGCTATCGTGGTTTCAATGCAAAAGAACGTCGCAAGCGTATTGAAAAAGTGCTCGAGCAGGTAGGCCTTTCTGCACGCGCTAAACACCTGCCGGCACAGCTCTCCGGTGGACAGCAGCAACGTATCGCTATCGCCCGCGCTTTAGCTGGCGAACCCCGTTTTCTACTTGCGGACGAGCCCACCGGTAACCTCGACTCCTTAATGGCCCGCCAGGTAATGGAGCTACTGGAGTTTATTAACGAGTGGGGAACCACCATCGTGATGGTTACCCACGATCCAGAACTCGCTCGCCGTGCCCATCGCAATATCCAGATCGTGGATGGGCAGGTGTGTGATTTACGTGCGGTCCCCGAACAGCCTGCTGCCGTTACTGCTTAAGGAGTCTGCACCATGTTTGGATACTATATTTCCCTCGCCCTACGAAGTTTGCGCGGAACCCCGATTTTAAGCAGCTTAATGGTTGCCGCTATTGCAGTCGGTGTCGGTGCCTCTATGACAGTACTGACCCTGAACTACACCATGTCCCAGAATGCTTTAAAGCACAAAGACGACGTTCTCTTTGCCGTACAGCTAGACAGTTGGGATGTTAATAAAGCTTACAAAAGTAAAAATGAAATACCCTGGCAGCTGACCTATCGGGACGCCGAAGCGTTATTGCGCTCAGATATTCCCACCCGCCAAGTTGCCATGCATCGCTACGGTTTTACCGTTGAAATTGATAACTCTGCTATTAGACCTTTTGAATCACATACCCGGGTAACTACCCGAGACTTTTTCGCTTTGTTCGATGTGCCCTTTATTTATGGCGGCACCTGGGAGGAGTCTGCTGATAGCTCTCCTACTCAAGTAGTTGTGCTTTCCAAGCCGACAAATGACAAGCTTTTCTCTGGTCAAAATAGCGTTGGAAAGACAATAAAACTCAACGACGAACCCTATACGGTAGTGGGCGTTATCGACACTTGGGAGCCCTCACCAAAGGTATATGATGTCAACAACAGCCCATTTGATACAGTAGAAGAGTTATTCATACCCTTTGGCTTACACCGCAAATTGGAAATTCACAGCTGGGGCAACACCAATGGCTGGGACAATGCCGATCCGCAGGGATATGAAGAGTTTCTACAGAGTGAATATCTCTGGGTTCAATACTGGGTTGAACTTACAACTAGCGAACAAAAAGCACAGTACGAAAATTTTCTTCGCGCTTATATTCAGCAAGAGAAAGCTCAAGGACGTTTCGAGCGACCACTAAAGTTTGCCTTGAGTAAGCCATCTGAGTGGTTGGTTCTCAATGAGGTACTCAGCGATGACAACCGCATTCTTGGGTGGGTTTCTTTGGCGTTTCTCTTGGTATGTATTATCAATGCCGTTGCATTATTGTTGGCAAAATTTCTACGCAAGGCACCAGAAGCTGGTGTACGTCGCGCCTTGGGAGCAAGTAGAAGTGCGATTTTCACCCAGCACTTAATTGAAAGCGCAACCATAGGAATCATCGGCGGAGTAGCAGGTATTTTTCTCGCCATACTCGGCCTTAGCGGCATTCGCTACCTGGCCATGGGCCAAATCGACACACTCCCAACTATGGATTGGGTCATGATGGTTGCGGCTATTGGCCTGGCTATTGTCGCAAGCCTATTGGCAGGTTTCTATCCAGCATTGAAGATCAGTCAAACCAACCCTTCTATCTACCTGAAAACCCAGTAAGGCCTGACCATGCTTGAATTAAAACCGATGCTGTCCGCCCTCTGGCGCAACAAAGTTTCTGCACTGCTGATTGCCCTTCAGCTTGGCTTAACCCTGGCAATAATCAGCAACACAGCAATAATAATCCAAGATAGAGTAGAAAAGATAAACCGGCCCACAGGAATCGATGTAGACAACATTATTACTATTGGGTTCATGGCAATACCAAAAGACTACGACACAATTGGGGCGGTACGAGCCGATTTGGGGATTCTCCGTCAACTTCCAAATGTTGTCGATGCTTCGATCACTCAACAAATCCCTCTATCGCAATCAGGATCGTCTTCGGTATATCACAATAAAGCCAACCAGGAAATCGGCGGAGAAGGAGCCAACTATTATCAAGTTGATCCACACTTTATCAACACCCTCAATTTAAAGTTAGTTGCAGGTCGTAACTTTACCGAGGCCGATATGCAGGCCAGCAACTCTCACGAGGCTACAAAAAAACCTGTTGTCATTATCACCCAGCAACTTGCTGACAAGTTCTACCCCAATCAGGATCCTATAGGGCGGCCAATTTTCTCCGGTGGTAGCTCTGAACCGATGGAAATAGTCGGAGTTGTAGAGCGGCATCTGGGAGCCTGGGTTGGATGGTCCAAAGCTGGCAATGTGATGTTTTACCCAGAAATAAAAAATAGGCGTTATGCAAAATATATAGTGCGCACTGAACCGGGCAAACGCGATGAGGTAATGAAGGTGTTAGCTGACAAGCTTTCTGAACGGGACCCTCAGCGAGTAATCTCTGTCGAACCACTCTCCAAGTATGTCAAGCGCAGCTATGCTATCGACAATATGATGGTTAAAGTACTTTCTATTGTTGCAGCCATGTTGAGCTTTATTGTAGCTCTTGGCATTGTAGGTCTAACCATTTTCTGGATTAATCAAAGGGCCAAGCAGATTGGTGTTAGACGTGCATTAGGCGCTACCCGTACCAATATCAGCCGGTATTTCCTTATAGAGAATGGAATGATAGCGAGCCTGGGTATCGCAGTGGGAAGTGCAGCGGCACTGATTGCCAATCAATATATGGTTCGCGATTACTCACAGCCTACTTTAACAATTGTACCTCTAGTTATTTGTGCACTACTGGTTCTCTTAGTCAGCCTTGTAGCTGCACTTGCCCCAGCACTACGAGCAGCCAATATATCGCCGGCGACAGCCACCCGAAGTATTTAAACAACAACCTTTAGGGGGTGAGCTAATTGCTCACTCCCAAGATAAGGTAAAAATTTTCCTCATTCATTTTCATGGTTTATCTGCCACATTCGGTCGACATACCCCCCAGTAAAAAAACAATAGGGACATTGATCTTGCTTAAAAAAATATCTTCTTTATTTTTTGTGGGGCTAACCTTCATTAGCCCAAACTTACAAGCTGAAAAACATCCGGTTATTGCTGGCCCACTAGTAACTGAAGAACTAGTACAACAAATTACAAAAGCTGACCAACACTTATTTGATGCGTTATTCAATAATTGTGATCTAAGAGAAGCACAAAATCTGGTTACCGATGACTTTGAAATGTACCATGACAAGTGGGGTCAAACAGCAAAGTCTGGAGAAGAGTTTGTCAAGGCCATTACCAATATGTGTGAACAGCGTGAAAATGGAAGTGGTATTCGTGCACGTCGTGAATTGGTAATCGAGAGCACTAAAATCTACCCAGTCAACCATTATGGCGCTATTCAATCTGGCACCCATCGATTTTACGGCATCAATGACGACAAATCTGAAGTCTTACGGGAAATTTCTCAGTTCACTCATCTCTGGAAACGGGTAGATGGAAAGTGGCAGCTAGCAAGGGTGCTCAGCTTCGACCACAAACCTGCCGAGCAACATATCGGCCACTAGCCCTTCCAGATCTATTTGTGGCAGAGAAAACCTGCCACAAGCATTCCCCCTCGCCACCAACACATTGCATAATAGGCGCCTTAATAGCGTGTCTTAGAAACTATGGACAAAGTACTTATTATTGATGACAACAGCAGTATCGTTTCCGCCCTGGAGATCCTGTTGTCCCTGCATGACTTGCAGCCACTTTGTGCGATTACTCCTCAAGCCGGACTACAACTGCTACGAGAGAACAGCGATGTTAGCCTGGTTATCCAGGATATGAATTTCACCGCTGATACAACCTCTGGACAAGAGGGAAAAGAACTCTTCTTTGCGATTCGGGAAATAAATCCGGACCTTCCGATTATCCTGCTGACCGCTTGGACTCAACTAGAAATGGCCGTCGAGTTAGTCAGAGCTGGTGCTGCTGATTACCTGGGTAAGCCCTGGGATGATAATAAACTAATATCCACAATAAACAATTTATTGGAACTGGGAGAATTACAAAAGCGCCAGCAGGCATCCCAGCAACAAGCTTTGAATGCTCGCAGCCAATTACGGGAGGACTTTTTACTACAAGGCATAATTTACCGCAGCGATAAAATGCAAAAGCTGTTGGAGATGGCCACTCAAGTAGCGAAATCTGAAGTTCCCATCCTGATCACAGGGCCAAATGGGGCCGGCAAAGAGAAGATTGCTGAGATTGTCCAGGCGAACTCTTCATCTAGAGAAGGGCCTTTTATTAAAGTTAATGTGGGTGCACTGCCGGAAGATCTGATGGAAGCAGAGCTGTTCGGAGCCGAACCCGGAGCCTATACCGGCGCCGGCAATCGGGCACGCGAGGGCAGGTTTGAAGCCGCCAATGGCGGCACCCTGTTTCTCGATGAGATTGGCGAACTGTCACCCAGTGGCCAGGTGAAACTACTGCGCGTACTACAAACCGGGGAATTCCAGCGTTTAGGCAGCAGCCAAACCCGCAAAACCAAAGTTCGGGTAATCAGTGCTACCAATAGGGATCTCCACAAGGCTATCGAGGAAGGCAAGTTTCGCCAGGATTTATTTTATCGACTCAATGTTATAGAACTGCGCCTCCCGCCACTGCATGAACGCCCTGAGGACATCCCTCCTCTCGCGATGAGCTTCCTCGCGGAAAGTGGCAACTCAAAAAAGCTATCTCCTCAAGCGTTAAGCGCCCTTACTCGCTATCATTGGCCCGGCAATGTGCGGGAACTGCAAAATGTTATGCAGCGAGCGGCCGTCCTAAGTCAGGAGGATACTATCGATGAAGCCGTCCTGGCACTTCCTGAGCAAATGCCAACCGATAAAGTGGAAGTGAGTTTTGAGCCCAGCCGTGAGTTGCTACAAGAGACACTATCCAACTGCAATGGCATTATTGCCCAGGCTGCGCGAGAACTCGGTATGAGCCGCCAAGCACTATACCGCCGCCTGGAAAAACACGGTATACCCTATTGATGTCGAAATATTTTTCACTTGAAGGCCGCCTTATTGCCACGGCGGCCCTGCCTATAATTACTGGTATTACTATTTTCTGGCTCGGCACTCGAGCAGGCTTTGCCCCACCACTCGCATGGGCAACGTCAGTTTTGGTTTCATTGCCACTATTAATTGTACTGGTTCGCCTTATAATTGCTCCCCTAACTAGCACCCTAAAGTCACTACAAAATGGTCTTCTAAATTTTCGCGATGGAGACTTCTCCATTTCTATTGTCTCCCCCAAGGACAATGAACTCCGCCAAATAACCCTCCTTTATAATGAGATTGGCGAACACTTGCGCAAAGAGCGCGCTCATATTTACCAGCGAGAACTCCTTTTGGATACTGTTATCCAAACGTCTCCACAAGCCCTTTTACTGGTCGATCAAAACGACCGCATCATTTATTCGAATAGCAGTGCCAAACAGCTACTGAATAGCGGCCGGCCAATACAGGGGCTTCATCTACAAAAAGTCCTACTCAAAAGCCCTCAGGAAATCGCTAGCGCTATTTATAGCTGGAAAAACGGCCTATTTAATTACACCGACATCCATGGGCCACACTCCATGCATATAGGTAACAGTACTTTCGTGCTGAACGCACAAAAACACCGCCTAATTGTACTGCGCGAAATGACGCGCGAACTGACTCGCGCAGAGGTGGAAGTATGGAAAAAGGTTATCCGTTTGATCAGCCATGAGCTAAACAATTCTCTAGCCCCAATTTCATCACTTGCGCATTCTGGAAAAATGCTGGCAACAAAACCTGGCAAAGAACGGGCTTTGGAGAAGGTTTTCGATATTATCGCAGACCGCTGTAAACACCTGACAGAGTTCACACAGGGATATGCCACTTTTGCCAAGCTGCCAGCTCCAAGCTGCGAGACCGTTGACTGGCAAGAACTGATCAACCGAATAATGCCCATTCAAGCTTTCTCTCTAAAAGGTACCCCACCCGAAGAACCGGGTTACTTTGATCCAATTCAAATAGAGCAAGCCCTACTTAACTTAATTAAAAATTCACGAGAAGCCGGCAGTGAAAGCAGTGACATAGAACTTGAAATCAGCACCGATAACTTTGGGCAAAAACTAGTACTCTCCGATCGTGGCTGTGGCATGAGTGAGAAAGTGCTCGAGCAGGCTTTGCTCCCCTTTTTCTCAACTAAAGAGCAAGGTGTCGGCCTGGGCTTAGCGCTCTGCCGAGAAATCATTGATGCACACGATGGGCACATACAACTCTTAAACCGCCCCGGTGGAGGGTTACAAATTTGCCTCTGGCTACCATGGAAAAACAATAAAAATTAAATGTGCAACAAGTTATGCTACAGAAGCCATCCAGATGGGGAAATAATTTCCAATAACATCATCGGGAAAATTTCTCAGTGATCAAATGGATGTCACACTTTAGTTTAAAATTACGCTAAATCCCCATAAATTTATTGCGGCCTAATCATCTTAAAACGTCATCCCTCTGTAGCTAATAATAAAGAATCTGAGCTGCCACAAATTGAAATCTGACTATTTTAGTAAGTTTTATTTATGTCTAATTTCAGAACTTAAAATCATCTCGGAACGCACAAGAAGGGATCATGCTAAAAATAAACAGTTTGCTCTCCGTCGGCGCGCTTGCACTGAGCCTGATGACAGTCAATGCCCACGCCGTTAATTCATCTCAAAAGGATGGTGATCAAGTTGACTTGGTCATTGCCAATGAAGCCAAATTAATTGATATGCTCAAGCGCTCTGGGCGCATCAGCCAAGATGCTTCTATTGCAGAAGCTGAACGCACTTTACGGGTTTATTTAAAAGAGCGGGCCACCCATAGCATTAATGGGGCTCAAGATCTTTCCAGCGATACCGTAACGATGATGCGCGATGCCCGAGGAGGACACCACCCCCGGCTTAAAAGGGGCAAAGGTTCCCTTCACCGCAACCATGGCAGCCGCCACCCTAGAAACATTCAACTTGAGAGCTACGATGGTGAAGCCCAAACTGCACGGGTTCTCGCTATTTTGATGGAGTTCCCCGATTTTCCCCATAACAGCATCGAGCCCGGGGAAAGTGATATGTACTACGCGGATTACGCCGCTGAACATTACGCTGACTTACTTTTCTCCCAAAACGGCTTTGAAGGCCCCAGTGGGGAAAACATGCTATCCATGCAACAGTTTTACTGGCAGCAATCCGGTAACAGCTACTCAGTTGAAGGCTCTGTAGCAGGTTGGTATATGGCCAGCCAACCAGCAGCTTTTTACGGCAATAACACTGATGGTGATGCTCGCTCCCTAATTCGTGAGGCCCTGGAAGCTGCAGCTGCCGACCCCGCAGTAAACCTGTCAGATTTTGATATTGAAGACCGTTACGACTTGGATGGTGATGGCGATTTTTGGGAAGCAGATGGTTTGGTAGACCACATCATGATCTTCCACTCCTCGGTTGGTGAAGAAGCAGGTGGCGGGCAACTGGGTGAAGACGCCATTTGGTCTCACCGTTGGAACCTTGGCAGCGTCTATTCACTTGAAGGAACTACTGCGGAGGTAGATTACTGGGGCGGCACTATGGCTGCTTATGATTACACCATTCAGCCGGCGGACGCCGCTGCAGGGGTTGTCAGCCATGAATATGGCCATGATTTGGGCTTGCCCGATGAATACGATACCGATGGTAGCGGTCGCGGTGAACCCGTCTCCTCCTGGTCCATTATGTCCAGTGGTAGCTGGGCCGGTATTATTCCGGGTTCAGAGCCCACCGGCTTCTCTGCCTATGCCAAGGAATACCTGCAACACAACCATGGTGGTAACTGGCTTCATGGTGAAACTATTGCACTAGATGAAATTCCTCGCCGCGGTATCGAGTTGCTACTCGATGAAGCGGTTAATAAGGGGACCAATAACGATGCAGTACGAATTGACCTACCAGCAAAACAAGAAATAGTTACCGAACCCAGCAGTGGAGAATACGCCTACTTCAGCGGTAGCGGCAACAACCTGCAAAACTCTATGACAATATCTGTTGATCTGAGCAATGCAGAAACAGCAAGCCTCTCTTTCAAAGCTTGGTACGACATTGAGCTGGATTGGGATTACGCCGCGATCATGGTAGATTCCGGTGATGGCTTTGTCTCCATTCCTGGTTCAGTAACTACAGATACCAACCCCAACGGCACCAACCCAGGTAATGGTATTACTGGTAGCTCCGAGGGCTGGATTGACGTTACATTCGATCTAAGCGCTTACGCCGGGCAAGAAATTAGCCTTTCACTTGCCTATATTACTGATGGCGCCGTAGCGAATTCAGGTCTTTTTGCCGATGACATCAGCATCGAAATTGATGACACAACATTCCTTTTCGATGATGCTGAAACTGATGGCAACTTTAGCCTTGCAGGCTTTAGCCGAAACCCAGGCTATCTCGAGCACGATCACTACTACTTACTCGAATGGCGTACGCATCGCGGCGTTGATGCCGGATTGGCACATGTGAATGTAGCCGGCGAGATGCTCACTTTCACAGAAGGCCTCTTGGTTTGGTACGTAGATTCCAGCTACGATAATAACTGGGTTGGCGTACACCCAGGAAACGGCTTCCTCGGAGTTGTTGATGCCGACCAAAATGTATTGAGATGGAGTGATGATTCCGTTGCCAGTACCCGCTATCAGGTTCACGATGCCACATTTAACATCGAAAGAGCCGACGACATGGTTCTGGATTTACTCGAGGACTACGGCATACTCTTAAGTGACACTCACAACCGCCGCTACCCATTGTTTAATGACACCCGGAGCTATAGCAGCGAAGAAATACCAGATGCCGGCCGCGCTATCACACCTTACGGCTTAAAGGTTCGGGTCGTATCTCGCAGCGGAGATAAATCTGTAGCTAAAATACGCGTAACCAAGTAAAGAAGTAAAAACAGACGGCGCCTACATGGCGCCGTCTCCAATTTAACAAATAGAATAAGATTACCGCTTAAAACAAAGCCTTTAATTTGAGCAAAACTCCCTTCTCCAGCTAACCTGAATGCCAGAAACTTATTTTCATCATTCAGGCGTTCATTTATGGAAAAGCCTCTAGACAACTCCCGTCGCCACTTTCTTAAGCTTTCAGGGACATCGCTACTTTTAATTCCTGCCACATTTATTGCAACACCCTCAGCTCAGGCCCAAATCAAAGCGCAAAAAGATAAGGTAAATTACCAGGATACTCCCAAGGATGGGAAAAAGTGCGTGGACTGTCAGCTGTTTGAGCCCCCCAATGCCTGCCTGGTTGTGGAGGGCGATATCAGTCCCGAAGGGTGGTGTAGCTTATTTGTTCTGAAGCAGGGCAACCCAGTTTCAAATTAAGCTGGGACCCGCTGTTCACCGCGCAATTTAATCACGTCCGCGCGGGGCGGAAGACCAAACATGCGGCTGTATTCACGGCTGAAATGAGAGGGGCTCTCATAGCCAACCCGATAGCTGGCGGAAGCCGCTTCCAGCCCCTCGGTCAACATTAAGCGTCGCGCCTCATGTAAGCGCAGCTTTTTCTGGAACTGCAACGGGGACATGCGGGTGATCTGCTTAAAGCTGTGATATAGGGATGACTCACTCATATTGGCCTGGTCGGCCAAGTCACTGATACGCAGCGGTTCTGAGAAACGGTCCTTGAGTACCTCAATCACCCGCGATACGCGGTTTGCCTGGCTATCAGCCATGGCGAATTTGCGCATCTTTGCGCCAATCTCCCCCATTAAAGCACGATAGATAATTTCACGCCGCGCGAGAGGAGCCAATATGGGCACATCTCTGGGGCTATCCAGCAGAGAGACTAGTCGGTTAAGCGCATCCAACATGCCGTAGTCCATTTTGGTCAGGCACAGGCCGCAGCTGACTTCCGGGCAGTCGTACCCCGCCTCAATTCCAGGAGCCTTATCCCCCAACTCCAGAACCAGGTCTGCCACCTCTTGCGGATCGATCGTTATCTTTACGCCGAGAAACGGAGTATCCAGGGAAGCGTCTTCAACACGCCCCAGGATCGGTAAGTGCACTGAGGTTGCCACATAGCTCAGCGGCATATAGGAAATTTCCCGGTCTCCCAGCTCCAAGGTCTTGCGGCCTTGAATAATAAAATTCAGGGACGGTGTATACACCGATGCCGCACAGGCTCCCGGCTCGTTGCAGCGAATCAGGGAGAGACCACCCAGTACTGTTTCATTTAATCCCTGTTCCGGTGCCTGACGCATCAGGGAGGCAATCAGTTTCTGCCGTATCGACTCCATATCCATGGCGACAGAGTTGAATTCCGCTCTTTTTTCAATGCTCATATGCTCCCCTTGTGCCCGCTAACAATTCCACGACTCAACACGAAGTGGCACAGAGTATACGGAGTTTTAGGCAATTTCCGCGCAGTTTTGCAGGATTGGGCAATTACTGTGCAGTAATAGGTAACCATAATCGATTAACAGGCCTACAGTCACTGTAATATCTTAATCACTTTTTGCGATAACTAGTTATATATCCAGTTATTTACACGTCCACCAGAATGTGATCCTTCCAACCCAAAAGCACGCCTTAAGTAGAAATAGGCAATCAATTAACAGTTCCCGGATACCGCAACCAACTTGGCCACCGCTAGAGTTACGCCCTTACTGGGAGAAGCACCCAATAGCCCTTCCCCCTCCGTAGCAAAGGGAGTACACGCGTAATGGTAAGAAAATTAACGACGGTTTTATTCGGCGTATCTGCACTGGTACTCGCCGGCTGCAACAGTGACGCACCCAGCGGTCAACAACCGCCTCCCCCAGCCGTGGAGGTCGCCCAGGTATCTGCAGGAAATACGACATTGTGGCGCAGCTTTACCGGCCGTGTGGCAGCCCCAGAAACCGTTGAACTACGCCCGCGGGTTAGCGGTTATATCGACAAGGTTTCATTTGCCGAGGGAACTCTGGTCAAGCAGGGCGATGTCCTGTTCACCATTGACCCCCGCCCTTACCAGGCCCGCGAACGCGCCGCCCGCGCAGACCTGGCTCGGGTTCGCAGCGACCTCTCCTATAGCGAGAAGCAAGCTGGCCGGGCAAAACAGCTACTCAACAGCAAAGCCATCTCCCGCGAGGAATACGATCGGCGTATCGCTTCGCGAGATTCGGCCCGAGCGGCCCTCAGCGCCGCCGAGGCAGCGCTGGAAAATGCCCAGTTGGACCTTCAATACACTGAAGTTAAAGCACCAATAAGTGGCCGAGTAAGCCGCGCCCTGGTTACTCAAGGCAATCTCGCCAATGCCGACAGCACCCTGCTGACAACCCTGGTCTCTGTCGACCCAATGTACGTGTATTTCGAAAGTGACGAACAGACTTTTGCTAAGGGCCGCGACTTACTTAATAGCGGGCAAAAACCTACTGTGCGCGTAGGTCTCGCCGGTGAGCAGGGCTATCCACACAGTGGAGAGTTGGACTTTATTGATAACCGCTTGAACAGCCATACCGGCACTATTCAGTTCCGCGCTGTGGTTAACAACAGGGACGGCTTTTTCAGACCGGGGCAATTTGCCCGGGTGGAAATGCCAATTGAAGAGGTTTCACAGGCAGTTTTAATCAATAGCAAAGCGGTTCTTACCGATCAGGACCGCCGCTATGTTTACATCGTCAACGACAGTAATGTCACCGAAAAGCGCCCCGTGGTCGCTGGCCAACGCCAAGGTGACCTAGTGGTTATCCGCAGCGGCCTGGAGCCCGGCGAGAAAATTGTGGTGAATGGCCTGCAAAAGATTTTCTTCCCGGGCATGCCCGTCGCACCGGAAATGGTGGCCATGCAGGAGCAGGTAAAGGCGACCCAAGTCGCCGGCCACTAAACAAAGAGCAAGGGGCTTGCCGAAGTGAGCCCATACATTCAGCTAATCCTATCAATGGAATCCGAGCGGCTGACTAAGTCGCTCTCGGAGTAGCAGTATATGAATTTTTCCCGTTTCTTTGTCGACAGACCGATATTTGCATCCGTGTTGTCGATCATTATTTTCGTCGTCGGCCTGATCAGTATTCCCTCACTGCCGGTCAGCGAATATCCCGAAGTTGTACCCCCCAGCGTGCAAGTGAGTGCTCGCTATCCTGGCGCCAACCCTAAGACGATCTCAGAAACTGTAGCCACGCCGCTGGAAGAAGCGATTAACGGCGTGGAAAATATGATCTACATGAAGTCAGTGGCTGGTAGTGACGGCACCCTGACTTTGAACGTGACCTTTGAGTTGGGCACCGACCCGGACCAAGCCCAGGTACAGGTGCAAAACCGGGTGTCCCAGGCCCTGCCGCGCCTGCCCGAAGATGTCCGCTTGCAAGGTGTTACTACCCAGAAGCAGTCACCAAACCTGATGATGGCGGTGCACCTGATTTCACCGGACGACAGCCTCGACGCTACCTATATTCGCAACTACGCCGTACTGCATATTCGCGATGAGCTATCGCGTATTCCCGGCGTAGGCCTCGCCGCCGTATTCGGTTCCGGTGACTACGCCATGCGCTTGTGGGTGGACCCGCAGAAAGCCGCCGCCGTAGGCATTACTGCTGCCGATATTGTCAGTGCCGTGCGTGAGCAGAACGTACAGGTTTCCGCCGGCCAGATCGGCGCCTCCCCCATGCCGAACGGCTCCGACTTCCTGATTTCCATTAACGCCAAAGGCCGCCTGGAAAGTGAAGAGGAGTTTGGCGATGTTGTACTCAAGACCGGCAATAATGGTGAGATCACCCGCCTGCGAGATGTGGCCCGTGTAGAGCTGGCCTCTTCCCAGGACTCCCTGCGCGCCCTGCTCAACGGCCGCCAGGCTGTCGCTATCCCTATTTTCCAATCCCCCGGCTCCAACTCACTGGAGGTTTCTGCGGCGGTACGGGAGAAAATGGCTGAACTGGATGATCAGTTCCCGGAAGGCCTCAAGTGGGAAGTCGCTTACGACCCCACGGTTTTTGTTAGCACCTCCATCAGCTCAGTGATCAAGACCCTACTGGAAGCCGTGCTGCTCGTGGTTCTGGTAGTTATCCTGTTCCTGCAAACCTGGCGCGCCTCATTGATCCCACTGTTGGCCGTACCGGTATCTATTGTCGGCACCTTTGCGGTGCTGTTGATGTTGGGCTTCTCAATCAACACCCTGACCTTGTTCGCTATGGTGCTGGCCATCGGTATTGTGGTGGATGACGCCATTGTGGTGGTGGAAAACGTCGAGCGGAATATCGAGGAGGGACTGACGCCTTTAGCCGCTGCCCACCAAGCCATGCGCGAGGTGAGCGGCCCGATTGTCGCGATCAGCCTGGTGCTCTGCGCAGTGTTTGTGCCCATGGCATTCCTGGACGGCATCACCGGCCAGTTCTACCGCCAGTTTGCCACCACCATTGCCATCGCCACTATTATCTCCGCGATCAACTCTCTGACTCTGTCTCCGGCTCTGGCGGCAACTCTGTTGAAGCCTCACGGCGCCAAACCGGATATGCCCGCGCGGATTATTGAGCGTTTGTTCGGCTGGATATTCCGCCCGTTCAACCGCTTCTTCCAGCGCAATTCCGAGCGTTACCAGCGGATCGTTGGTGGTAGCCTCAAGCGTCGCGGTATCGTATTTGGTGTTTACCTGATATTGCTCGGCGGTACTTTCGCCCTGTTCCAACAGGTGCCCGGCGGTTTTATTCCGGTTCAGGATAAGACTTACCTGGTGGGTAGTATCCGCCTGCCGGAAGGTGCTTCTCTGGACCGCACCGAGGAAGTTGCTCGCCGCGTGAGTGAATTGGCCCTGGAAACAGAAGGTGTTGCCAACGCCGCGGCCTTTGTCGGCTTCAATGCCCTGCAAGGTACCAACACCCCCAACGTGGGCACGGTATTTATCCTGTTCGACGATTTCGATGAACGTGAGCGCAGTGCCCAGGAAATCGCTGCGGAGCTAAATGGCAAGATCTCACAGATCAAGGAAGGCTTTGCCATGACCTTTATGCCGCCGCCCATCTTCGGTCTGGGTGCCGGCTCCGGCTACTCCCTCTATGTTCAGGACCGTCGCGGTGCCGGCTACGGTGAGCTGCAAAACGCCACCAATATGTTGGCTGGCGCCCTGAGCCAAGCCAGCGGCCTCAGCTACCCCTTCAGCTCCTACCAGGCCAATGTGCCGCAGATGGACGCGGAAGTGGATCGACTACAGGCCAAGGCTCAGGGTGTGCGCATGGACGACTTGTTCGGCACCTTGCAGCTCTACTTCGGCTCTATGTATATCAACGACTTCAACCTTTTCGGCCGCACCTACCAGGTCGTTGCCCAGGCTGACGCACCCTTCCGCGATGAAGTGCAGGATCTCGATAATCTCTACACCCGCAATATGAATGGGGAGATGGTGCCCATCAGCACCATGGTGACCCTGCGCCAGAGTTACGGACCCGATCCGGTGATCCGCTACAACGGCTATCCCGCAGCCGATCTGATGGGGCAGTCCGATCCCAGCATGCTGTCCTCTTCCGAGGCACTGGCAGCGGTTGAGCAGGTTGCCAGCCAAGCCCTGCCACCGGGCATGCAAATCCAGTGGACCGACCTCAGCTTCCAGCAGGTCAACCAGGGCAATGCCGCTATGGTGGTTTTCCCTCTCGCAGTACTACTGGTATTCCTGGTGCTGGCCGCCCTCTATGAAAGCTGGGTAATGCCACTGGCGGTGATCCTGATCGTGCCCATGTGTCTGCTGGCTGCACTATTCGGTGTCTGGGCTACTGGCGGCGACAACAATGTATTTGTTCAAGTCGGGCTGGTTGTACTGATGGGGCTGGCTTGTAAGAACGCTATTTTAATCGTGGAATTTGCCCGCGAACTGGAAATGGAAGGCAAAGGCACTGTCGAGGCTGCACTGGAAGCCTGTCGCCTGCGTCTGCGCCCGATCATTATGACTTCAGTCGCCTTTATTGCCGGTGTTGTTCCACTGGTATTGGCCGGCGGCGCTGGCGCTGAGGTGCGCAATGCCATGGGCATTACCGTATTTACCGGCATGATCGGTGTAACTCTGTTTGGCCTGTTCCTCACTCCGGTATTTTATGTTGCCCTGCGCAAGATTGCCGGCGGCAAACTATCAGCTGCCCGCACTACAGATAGCCAGGAGAGTAACTTACCTCTGGAGCAAGTAGCTAACACCTAACCCCGCTTAGCCCGAGCGCATAAATGCTATGCGCCCGGGCTTTTTTCTATTTGCGCGTTTCCTTTTTCCAGCGGGCTCTCGGAAATAAAATTACATACACCCGAATCAATAATCCCATGGGTACACAAAAAATAATAACGATCACCCCCAGAAGGGCTCGCATATAGTCACTGCCCTCTTCGTGCTTCTCAGCGCGATCCCACAGATAAGACTGGTAACAGTGATCCGGCCCATCTATTGGCATCAAGGTGTAATTAATCACCCGTTCCAAAAATCTCCAATAATGGCGAAAACGGGTTTCCGTCACTCTGGAAAAATATCCACAGCGTGCCGATATTGTTGCATCGGGATTACCACCGGCAATGGCATTTCCCAGCTGATCCACTGCGACAATAACATTTCGCATCCAGCTTCTATTGGCACCCCTCATTATTAAACCTGTTTAAATCGGCATCCCAAAATAAAACGATCCAGTCTTAATTTTTACTCCACTCAGGAAAAAACAATGGAGTCAAAATAAACTGCGTGCCCCCATACCGCCATCTCACATCGGCTCAAAAAGCGGCACTAGTGGAAAATTACTCGGTCAGTAGAAACTGTAACTCAACTCAAACGGTGAATAAGGTCCTTCACACCAATCACCGGTATCCAATTGATAGCAGTGCACACCCTCGGCAATACAGTTATCGAGACTTCCCATATAGGGATCACCGGCCAGGCAAAAACGCGGGAATGCAGTAAGTTCATCCGGTGGCACCGGAGTAGTTTTGTAGGTGTAGTAAGTTGCCGTGCCGGTTAAGTCATAACCGAAACCGTCAGCCACGCAGCCCGCCAGGGACTGCGCTACAAGAATAAGAAAAAAAACAACGCTAATTTTCATAGGAAATACAACGCCTTCCACCGGAAATGTCAAAACAACGGGCACTGGGTGGACAAATAGAACCCGGCGCCAGCTCCTCAGAATCTCCCGGGCAGCTTGTTGGAGACGCAGGCGCATCTGGCACATGGGAGGAATGAGAAGAGTGAGAAGAGGGGTAACCCCGGTATTCCGCATGGCGGGGAATTGGCGGGCTTACGGGATAAACCACTTGATTGCGCGTATCAGGGGTTCCACAACCCTCAAGGAATACACCCATCGACAAGGCAGAAATAAATATCGCAAACTTTTGCATGGTAGCGCTCCGTATCAGCACCGCGCGGACAGAATCCACGCACTTTTAGATCCGGCTATTTCGCAACAGCTCCACACTGGGCTCGGCTACTGTCGTTAGTAAACCCGCAATATAGGGAAAAACCAGGCCATGGAGTCCTGCAAGCTATCTACGCAATCCGCCGCCTCGCATTTGCTTTTGGCGGTAAGGGGTTGTGGGTATTTTGTGTGATTACTGCCGACTTCCACAAAGCTGGCGCTTTGTCCGGCAGCCTCTGCCTCATAAAAGAAAGGGTCTTCGCCCTCCACTTCGTCCGCAGGCAAAAACAAGCAGCCCTGCATCGCAAATACCGCCACAAGCGGCAACGCGAATTTCCTTGTAGGTCCCATAATCCGACACCTCACATTTTCAGTGCTGCGATGATAGTAGCCTCTCTGTGAGTCTAGCTGCCGAGGCATTAGCAGCCAGCAACCCAGAATCGATTTGCGCGTAAATCATCTTATTGTTGTTTTACGCGGCGAATAGTTCATTTCCACTTAAAGGCTAACTTACTTATATGGAATTTAGTCCTGACTATAAAAAAAGCGGCCGATTGGCCGCTTTTTTTTACTGGCTTTAACTCGCTGGCAATTACAGCAACAGTCTGCGCACATCTGCCAGCACGCTGACCAAGTAAGTCATAAAGCGTCCGGCATCTCCGCCATTTACTGCGCGATGATCGTAGGAGAGCGCCAAGGGCAACATTTGGCGAGGCTCAAAGTCCTTGCCGTTCCACACCGGCTTCATCGCCAGCTTGGAAACACCGAGGATACCAACCTCCGGAGAATTGACGATCGGGGTAAATCCGGTGCCGCCGATAGCCCCCAAACTGGAAATGGTAAAGCAGGCGCCCTGCATCTCGTTGGGCTTCAGCTTGCCATCGCGGGCTTTCAGGGCCATTTCAGTGGCCTCTGCCGCCAACTCGTACAGGCCTTTCTTATCCACATCGCGGATAACCGGCACCATTAAGCCTTTGGGTGTATCTACTGCCATACCCACATGCACATAGTCCTTGCGCACAATGTGCTCGCCATCGTTGTGCAGGGACACATTAAAGTTGGGCTCTGCACGCAGGGCCGCAGCTACCGCTTTCAGCAGGAAAGGCACTGGAGTGAGCTTCACTCCGCGCTTCTCCGCCTCGGCCTTCATGGACTTGCGGAAGGTTTCCAGCTCTGTGATATCCGCATCGTCAAACTGGGTGACGTGAGGCACATTGAGCCAGTTGCGCGACATGTTGGCTGCGGTGATCTTGTGGATCTTGCTCATCGGCTCCACATTCACCGCGCCAAACTGGCTGAAGTCGATATCCGGCATCTTGGCGATACCGATCCCACCGCCGACACCAACCGCACCGCTCTCAGCTTTCTTCACCTGCTCGCGGATGTAATTGTGCAGATCGTCCTTGGAGACCCGGTTGCGCGGGCCGGTGGGCTTCACCTTGTTCAAGGTAACACCCAACTCGCGGGCCAGTTTGCGCACGGCGGGGCCGGCGTAAACCTGGGCTGCTGCGGTGAGGTCGCGCTCCAGCTGATAGTCTTTCTGTGGCACTGCCGGGGGCTCAACAGACGCAGATGCCTGCTGTGGCGCGCTCTCGGCAGGCGCTGTCGCTGCAGGGGCTGCAGCTGTAGCCGCAGGCTCGGCGGCGCCTGCAGCAACTACTTTCAATACGCCCAGGGTGTCACCCGTGGAAACCTTATCGCCTTCTTTTACCGCGATAGAAACTACGGTACCGGCGCTGGGGGAGGGCACATCCATAGAGGCTTTATCGCCTTCCACCACAATCAGGGAGTCCCCCTCTTCAACCGCATCACCGGGCTGCACACTGATCTCGATCACATCAACCGCATCAGCGCCACCCAGATCCGGGATCTGGATCGTTTCTTCTTTCGGCTCGCCGCTCGGCGTCGCCACAGGGGCTTCAGCCACAGGCTCTGCAACGGGTGCAGCTTCTTGCTTGGCGGGGGCCGCAGCGGGCTCCTCTGCCGGCGCTTCCGCCACATCGGTTTCGATTTCCCCAATCACGTCGCCTTCAGAGACCTTATCGCCCTCTTTCACGCTGATGCTGAGGATTTTGCCAGCCACTGGGGCTGGCACATCCATGGAGGCTTTATCGCCCTCCACCACAATCAGTGAATCCTCTTGCGCGACGGTATCGCCGACAGCAACAGAAATTTCAATCACATCCACCTGATCGGCACCACCGAGATCAGGCACTTTAATGACTTGTTTTGCCATAGGAGTTCTGCCTTCTCTTAGCTGATGCGTGGATTAACTTTTTCGGCGTCGATATTGAGCTTCACGATTGCTTCCGCAACCTCTTTCGCATCAATAACGCCCTGCTTGGCCAAGCCGTTCAGTGCGGCGATCACCACGTAGTTGCGATCCACTTCGAAGAAGCGACGCAGCTGCTCGCGGCTGTCACTGCGGCCGAATCCATCGGTACCCAGGGTGGTCAGTTCACCGTCGATAAATTCGCGCAGTGGCTCCACATAGGAACGGATGTAGTCGGTGGAGGCGATAACTGGGGAGGTATTGCCTTCGAACTGCTCAGTGATCCAGGCTTTGCGCGGCTCGGCTTCCGGGTGCAGCATATTCCAGCGCGCCACATCCTGGCCTTCACGGGCCGATTCCACAGCGGAGGTGAGGCTCCAGACATCGGAGGTCACACCGAACTGGTCGGCGAGGATATCCGCCGCTGCCAGTACTTCGCGCAAAATAGTACCGCCACCAATCAGCTGTACATGTTTCTTCGCCGCTTTGCCCTTGGCGCCTTTCTTGACGTTGGACTGCAGCTTGTAGATACCGCGAATAATGCCCTCTTCCACGCCCTGAGGCATTTCCGGCTGCAGGTAGTTTTCGTTCTCGATAGTGATGTAGTAGAAGAGGTTCTTCTGCTCTTCGTACATCTCTTTCAAGCCGCGCTGCATAACTACAGCCAGCTCATAACCGTAAGCCGGATCGTAGCTGCGGCAGTTGGGGATAGTGGAGGACAGTACGTGGCTGTGGCCATCCTGGTGCTGCAGACCCTCACCGTTCAAGGTGGTACGGCCAGCAGTGGCACCGATCAGGAAGCCGCGCGCCTGCATATCGCCAGCGGCCCAGGCCAGGTCGCCGATACGCTGGAAGCCGAACATGGAGTAGTAGATATAGAAAGGCACCATCGGCACGCCGTGGTTGCTGTAGGCAGTAGCCAACGCCATCCAGGTGGACATGGCACCGGCTTCGTTGATGCCCTCTTCCAGCACCTGGCCTTTCTTATCTTCCTTGTAATACATGATCTGGCCGTGATCCACCGGGGTGTAGCGCTGCCCCTGGGAGGAATAGATACCCAGCTGGCGGAACAGGCCTTCCATACCAAAGGTACGGGCTTCATCGGGAACGATCGGCGCAATGTTCTTGCCGATATTCTTGTCTTTTACCAAGGCTGCGATAGCGCGGACAAATGCCATGGTGGTGGAGATTTCGCGCTCACCGGAGCCTTTGGTCAGTGCGCTGAAGGCATCGAGACCGGGAACTTCCAGTTTCGGGCACTCAACCGGGCGACGGGGAACCGGACCGCCCAGGGCCTTGCGGCGCTCCGCCATATATTTCATTTCCGGGCTGTCCGGAGATGGGCGGTAGTAAGGGACCTCTTCCAGCTCTTTATCGGTGAGCGGAATGGCAAAGCGATCGCGGAAACGCTTGAGGGAATCCAGATCCAGCTTCTTCACAGAGTGGGTATCCATCGCCGCTTCACCGGCGGAGCCCAAGCCGTAACCTTTAACGGTCTGGGCCAGGATCACGGTGGGCTGGCCTTTGTGGGCCATCGCCGACGCGTAAGCTGCGTAGACTTTATAGGGGTCGTGGCCGCCGCGATTGAGCTTCATAATCTCATCGTCGGACATATCCTTAACCAGCTCCAGCAGCTCCGGGTATTTGCCGAAGAAGTGCTCGCGGGTATAAGCGCCGCCGTTGGCCTTGAAGTTCTGCATCTCGCCATCGACCACTTCGTCCATGACTTTCTGCAACAGGCCTTTGTCATCTTTCTCCAGCAGCGGATCCCATAGGCGACCCCAGAGTACTTTGACAACATTCCAACCGGCACCGCGGAATACGCCTTCCAGCTCCTGCACGATCTTGCCGTTGCCGCGTACCGGGCCGTCCAGGCGCTGCAGGTTACAGTTAACCACGAACACCAGGTTTTCCAATTGCTCGCGGCCGGCCAGGGAAATTGCGCCCAGGGTTTCCGGCTCGTCACACTCACCGTCACCAAGGAAAGCCCACACTTTGCGATCGCCGCGCGGGGACAGGCCGCGGGCAGACAGGTAGCGCATAATGTGCGCCTGGTAAATCGCCTGGATCGGCCCCAATCCCATGGAAACTGTGGGGAACTGCCAATACTCCGGCATCAGCCAGGGGTGCGGGTAAGAGGACAGGCCATTGCCGTTCACTTCACGGCGGAAGTTGTCCAGCTGCTCTTCATCAAAACGCCCTTCCAGGTAGGAGCGAGCATAAATACCCGGTGCGCTGTGGCCCTGGAAGAAAATCAGGTCGCCGCGCTCTTCACCTTCATTGCCACGGAAGAAGTAGTTAAAGCCCACATCGTAGAGTGTGGCCGCAGAGGAGAAACTGGAGATATGGCCACCGAGGCCATCGTCATTCTGGTTGGCACGTACCACCATCGCCAGGGCATTCCAGCGAATCAGGGAGCGAATGCGGCGCTCCATAAATAAGTCGCCAGGCATACGCTTTTCCGCATTGGGCGGAATGGAGTTGCGATAGGGAGTGGTGATTGCCGCAGGCAATTGTACGCCTACATCGGTAGCGCGGTCAGACAGCTGCTTCAGGAGGAAGGCTGCGCGTTCTTTGCCGCTATAGCGGATAACCGCTTGCAGCGCGTCCAGCCACTCCTGCGTTTCGAGGTTATCGGTATCTTCGTGCATCAAGTGCTCCTCGGCGAATTAGGCGACGTCGAGTCGGTCTATTTCTCAAAAATCGGTACGCGGGCAAACTACAGCGCGAGCAAAAAAAAGCTTCCTTTTTTTCTTGGTTCCGCCAATTCACCAACTTTGTTGGCGTAAATGCAAAGTTTGTGAATCTTTACTCGAATATGACGGTGAGGAAAGCGGCGCAATTGATTGCCGCAAGTGCCTAGTTTGACTGTGATTATTTGTTCCGGGGCCCGCGCAGACTGGCGGACAAAACCCCATCCCCGGTTGTTAGCGGAGGGAATTGTAGTATTACTACAAAAAATTTTCCAGATAGGACGGTTAGTAACAAATAAAACAAAAGAGCAAAACAATTATTTGCCGTTTAGCCGTTTCGCCGGAACATTTAGTGGAATTTTTGAGAAAATGAACTACAAAATCGAGTCTCAAACAAAGACATCAGTCACAGCTGAACCAGCTCCCCACCGGGTTGATATTCAGCGTAGACCAAGTAACGCAGCGGGCCACCAGCCGCCAGGGCATTAAAGGGGTAACAAGTCACCAGCAATAAACCCCGCTCGGCAAAGATCGGCAAACGCTCTCTCTCACTGTCCACAATTCGCATTTCCGCAACCCGATAAGTATGCCAGCGTCCGCGTTTATCCTGCAGGTAAATGGAGGTACCCCGCCTGACACGCTCTAATCCCGCAAAGTGAGTATCCCGGTGTGCGGCAATAACCGTGGTGCGAGACTCGCCGGGATTGCCGGACCCAGCTAAGAGACCAGGACCGAAAGCCAACGCCTGGCCACTACCGCCGCTGAGGACAATTAATGGCGACTGCCCTTCCAACTTTAACTTGGCCACAGGCCAGGTGTCCGCCCAGGGCCAGGGCTTTTGCAGAGCCCCGCCCTGTAGCTGTTCTTCCCAAGCACTATTAATCAACACTTGGGCCAATTCTGCCTTGGCCAGAAGCCAGCTGGCTGAACCCAACTGCCACAACCCCGTTCCCAAGCAAAGCATAAAGAGCAGTGAGCGAGCCACGCTTACACACCTCCCCGTTGCAGAGGAATAGCGCCGCTGGGTTGACGGGGGTCTGGTAAAACCCTGCGCAGGAAGGAGCGCAGGGCTCGGGTCAAGTTGCTGCGCAAGGCCCGACCGCGTTGGAAGATCGCCGCAAACATCAACAATACCGCCGCTGCCAATAACTGCCCGTAGAGACCTGTAGCAGTTTGCGGATAGGCCTGGCGCTGTAGCACTTGCCCTTTAGCCACCATATTGGTGACCGAGCTGCGAGATAACTTCTCTTCAGCGCTGCGCACAACTTCCTCTTCGACTGCAACAAAACTGGTATAGGGGCTGGCAAGTTGATGCCTCAGGGCAATCTGCAAAATCTGTTCGCGCAAAGCCAGCCCCGCATCCGACTGCTCTCCTGACTGAAGCTGCCGGTCCCGCAGAGAATCTATCTTGCTGCGCGCCCAGACACTGCCGATGCCTGAAGTATCGCTACCACTCTCTACTTTCAGAGCGAGTTTGCGCACAAACTGTTTACCTGCCATTCGGCCCCGCAGCTGGATATCTCCCTGCAAGAGATCACCCTGCACCTTGGCCACCAACTGCATAGGCTCACCGTTATAGAGATCCGGGATACGCTTGGGGTAGGCATCCGCGACGACTCCCTGGGGCCAACTGAGTTGCAGGTCTGTAGCCATAGGGTTTTCCAACTTGGCGAACAGAGCCTGCATACGCTCACGAACTTCGGAAATATCACCGATGGTGACGAAAGTACCGCGCCCAAACTGAGCAGCTTTGCGCATAAAGTGGCTATTGGGAGCCGAACCAATACCCACTGTAAACAGCCGGGCGTTATGCAAGGACTGGCTAATTAACTCGAACAGGGCCCGCTCATTGCCCACCGCACCATCTGTAATAAATACGACTTGCTGAACGGTACTGGTGTCGTCCTGCATTTGCTGACCGAATGCCATTCGCAAGGCCGGCGCCATTTCTGTACCCCCCTCCGCATTCAGGTTTTCGATTTCCTGACGCGCACGGCGGATATTCTCCGCGCTCGCCGCTATCGGGCGCGGGAAAAATGCGCGGGTTGTACTGTTAAATTCAATAACGTTAAAGCGATCATTGCTGTGCAGGCGAGACAGTGCCAGGGTAAGGCTCTCCTTCGCCTGGCGAATAGAATTGCCAGACATGGAGCCGGAAGTATCGATCACATAAATCACTTCCCTCGGTAAACGCTGCGCAGAGGTACCGTCGCTGGGTGGCAGCAGCATGACCTGCAGATAAGCACCAGCCTGCTCTTCTACCCCCTCTTGCGCTGTGATTTTCTCGCTAAACAATGCCGCCCGCGGCATAGCAGAAGCGCGCGGCTGCCAATTCAATAAGAAATCCCGATCCATTGCAGCTGTTTCATCGCGCAACTGAATCCGATAGCGACCGTCACCTCGGTTATCAATATCAATCTGGTGATAGGGGCTATCGATTTTTGCTAGCGGCAGTCCGCCATGCAGATCCACCTCGATAGAAATATTATGACTACCCAGTGCCTCTAGCTCCTGCGCTGGCTGCATAAACGGAGTTATCGACGCAGCATCCGGCACTTGATTAGTGGGCAGTGCCCAGCCACTACTCTCTGCCACCAACTCCTGTTCATCGCCGTTCAACGCCTGGGAGGGTATTGGCTTGCCAGGGATATAGCGCGGGGTCAATGTGGTGGGCATGCGCAGTGAAAAAACGCCGCTGTCATAATTAACCGGCTGCAAGTAGCGGATATTAATTTGTACCATCTCATCGGGGGCAATATTGGCCACTTTATTGGTAAACAGGTTCGGGCGCTGCTGCTCGAGAAGAGCTGCACGCTTACCCGCCGCACGAGCAGCCTTATAAATCCTGGAGGCCTCTTTCCGCTCACGCACCTTGCCAACAATACGGCGTTCACCCACCTGAATTTCAAGCCCCACCACCGCAGCTTGCTCAGGCAGTGGTAATGCATAAACTGCTTCCTGCCAGCCGTCGGTGGTATTCTTGAATTGCTGCTGAAGCTCGACTTCCGCTACCAGACCCCGCACGGAAATACTGACCTGACTTTTCAGGTGCACCGCTGGAATATACTTTCCGGACTCATTGCCAGTAAAAAGTAAGTCCCCGCCCTTTACATCGTCCAGAGTAACTGCCTCGGTGAACTCCTGCTGGATCGCATCACTCACAGAGGGAAGCTCCTGGGCATTGACCTCTGCCCCGATTGCCGCAATGACTACCGCCAATACCACCACAATAAATAACAGCCAGCGCCCAGCACCACCGGTCCTCTGGCGGCGACGATAGTATTCCTCTGTCGGCAACATCAGATCGTCTTTATGGAACCGCTGCCCAAATAACATCACCCTGTTCACTCACTTACCTCCACTTTTAAATTGGATGTTGAAGTCATTAAACAAGGAGGAGCTGGCGAAAGAAGGTAGGGAATCGGGCGGGAAATGGGAGGAATTATGGCGAAATATGGCGAGGGGCCTTAATACACCTATCGCCTTAATTTAACAGAACCGGGGAAAGGAAGAATACACTGTATTCGTCAGCAAGTTAGACGTGGATACCAATTATCGGGCTACCGGCACCTATCACAGCACACCTTGGGCTCAGTACATTTTTTCTCTGCCCAATAGGAACTTCCTGGCGCAATACCCAAAAGGCGATGCCGTTACGGATCTCACAATAAGACGCTTGGCAGTACCTTCGATCCCCTAATTTATTTTTAGCCTCTTGGAACGCTACCTTCAACGATAGCCTGGTAGCAGACGAGATCTGGTCTACTGGACTGATAAATTAATCGTCCTAGAATCCGCCCGCCACCTCGTTAGTTAGCAAAGGCACTTTCGCTAACTTGGTAACCGTTTAGACCGTTACTTAGGGAGCCTCTGAATAACTCCGTAATGCCTCTGCGGGTCTTGAAGGCTGCAGATGTTAGGCGCAGCTCGCCGTGAATGGCCGTAGCCCTTGGCAAGGGTTGCAACGCAGCAGCTGTGGCCTTCAAGGCCCGCCCTTCGGGGCTTGCAGAGCGATGCACACTCCGCGTTGCGACTTCTTGAAAGGTCTAGACATTCCTGCGAAGCCGCGCCTTGATTGTGAACCGCTCTGCATGCCAGAGATATCATGGAGTTATTCAGAGGCTCCTTAGCTTGCATATCCCTTCACCATTACAGGCCTTTCACACAGACAAACATAGTTAGTTCTAATATCTTTTTATCTAGTTCTTTTAGTTTTTCTGAGAGAGACTTAAACTCTGGATCAGCTTCTTGAATCCCCTTACTCTTCTTTTTTATTTCCTTTATTTCCAATTCAATTTTGAGCAAGAATTGAGATGCGGGCGTCGATGTTTGAGAATGTTTAGGAGAAAAATTCGGACTATCTGCCAACATCTTCTGATAATCTTCAAAATATTCCAACGACTTAGTTAACTGATATGCCTTTTCGCTTAGCGTCTCCATAAGCTTACGCTCTTGTGCTGGTTTACTAGCAGTAATTTCATTCGGAGTTTTGGCCGTGCTTGCCTCTCCCGTCATAGAGGGAGAGCTCTTTGTAAAAGCCTCAGAGGACTCATTCCTTAATTCTGCAAAAGCACTTTCACCATTTTGAGACCGCCCTTCCCTTGGTGCAGTACTTACTATAGTGGGGAGACTGGAGAGACTGGAAGTACGTCTAATATTTAAATTAGGTTCAGGCATTCTATTTATCCTATCTATACCTTAGTGTTTGCATTCAGGAACTATTATATTTATTAATTGAAGACCAAAATACAATTCTCCCGAATGCTATCCGCTTTCAAGCAACCTGTCTTTCAATTTTGACTCTGATTTTTTAGACTTTGGGCAACAATCCAGATAAATAGAAATATTCTCCTACATTCAACTTTAGGAACCTCCAAAAAAATGGTTTCCCAGTGATCTATTCGGTATAGCACAGTTAAGAAATGACTATTTTTTAAAAATCGGATTCCCTACCTATTTATTCCATTTTCACCTCCCTGAAATCTGCATTTTGCAGATTTCAGGGGCACAGGCCTTTCCAAAAACCTTTTTCTGTATTCAACCCTGAAGTGCATCAACCATATTTATTTGGACATCATACAGAACTATAGAGTCGCTAGGTTAATACCCAAATGTTGAGGAATCGCCCTCAGATCACATACTCTCAAAGTATTGTTTTTCAGAATTCACATCACCCCCGAGGGCTATAAATATACGACGTAAGTTTTGCTGCACGGCGGATACATCTTTGGCAAATTGAAGATCAGCATTAGGTCCTCTTACGTCATCACTGCCATCTATTTTGTCAATTTCTTCCTTAACCCCATTGTATATGCCACGCCCTTTCTCCATTGCCTCGGCTCGCTCCCCCTCTGACATATGACGCCAGTTCAGAAGTTCTTCACGAAGCCCCATCAATTTTTTATTTAAATCAGATAAGTCAGCTCTCTTCGCCTCTAGATGATCGCTTTTTTCTTCCACTTTATTAGTATTAATTTTATTCTGTTCCAGAGGCTCACTATTTTTTGCCACTTTATTAGCATGAATTTTATTCGGAGTTTTGGCTGCATTTGCCTGTCGCCCCACCAAGGGCAACCTCTTATAAATTGCCTCCTTGACCTTTTTCCTTAAATTTGCAGCAGCACCTCCTCCCTTTTGAGACCGCTCCTCCTTTGGTGCAGTATTTTCTGCTGAGGACAAAGTGGAGACGGTGGCGACGCTGGAGCGATCGGAACAAAACTGAACATTTGAATTAGGGAAAGGCATTCTTTTTATCCTATATACTCTAGTGTTTACATTCAGGGAGCGCTCGATCTATTAATTGAGCGTCCAAGTACGATTTATCCCGGATAATACTCGCTTTTAGCCAACCCAACTTTAGGGGGCGACCCCAGATTTTAGTTTTTGGCCCAAAGGCGCCAATTACCAAAAATAAGTTTACTGACTTGGTGATCGCCTGGGCTGTCACTTAGGCTGAAGGGGGCAGGGAGACTTTGATCACTTTTGGCCTTCCGTTTGCTTGCTTGGGCTGCGCCTCTAAAATACGATTATTAAAACACAGTAGCCCCACTAATTTTTATAATCAGGTAAAGATCAACCCAAAAACCTATTTATTGCCCAGGGCTTCAAGTAACTCCGCTCTGGGAATACCCGGCATCTCCAGCTTCGCACCTAGGATATTCCCCTCAATCCTTATAGGGATGCTGGGGAAATCCATCAGTATAGGCTCCAGCAGTTCACTGATGCTTAAGTGATTAAACTAAGGGAAGTGCAAAGGAGAAGGAAGTATGACCAGCCGAGCACTCTCTGTGGCCAGTTCTCTCGGCATCCCCTCGACTCTGATGTAACTTCGCCATCTGTAAATCCGGGAAGGCTGCAATTCGAGCTGTTTAACGGTAACGCTTACACCAACCTTGAGCGACAGTACCAGGGCCGCTTTTCTATACTCCCCTGAGTATTGTTTACGAAAGGAACCTCCGAATAAGTTTGCCCCCTAAATGGGGTAGAAAAACAGCCTATCGCAAGACAATTAACGTAACACAAGCCATGCAGCAAGCCAGCTTTGCAGAGGCCGAATACCGGAACAAACGCTGCAAAACTCGCAAAGAAAAGCTCCTTGAGCAGATGGATTTATTGATTCCCTGGGGGGGCTTGAAGACAACATTGACCCCTTCTTTACAAAGCCAGGAAAGATCGCCGCCCTTACCCGTTAAGGGTCATGGTGCCTATTCACTGCATGCAACTCCTTTATAACCTCAGCGACCCGGCTATGGAGGATACTCTCTATGAGATTGAAGCCATGCGCTGCTTTGCGGGCCTGACACTCACGAAGCCCATTCCAGATAAAACCATTATTCTTAAGTTTCACCGCCTACTTGAAGCACACCTACTGGGTCGCCAGATCTTTAAAGAAATTAACAAACACCGCAAAGGAATGGGCATACTATTGAAAGAAGGCTGTATTGTAGATGCAACAATTATTAGTGCCCCCAAGCCCCAGCAAAATTCAAGAAAATACTCGCGATCCAGAACAGCAACAGAACGAGTCCTCCATGGTAAAGAAAATCGTGAAGGGCTGAAAGAACGAAAGATGGACTGGTATATGGCGATGAAGCAGAGCAAGCTAAAAACCCATCCGGGACAAGGGGCACCTGGCAAGGCGAAGGCACAGATTAGCGCTAAAGTGGAGCATCCCTATCGTTAGATCAAGTGCCAATTTGGCTACAACAAGACTCGATATCATGGGTTATCGAAAAATATGGAACGCCCACACCTGTTGGCAGGCTTTACCAACTTACTGATAGGGACAAGATACTCGGCTGCCTGGGGGCAGTGCGCCTGAAATCCGTGTGCAGCGGACTTCAGGTAGAAAATTAGAGGATCATATTGCCGAAATTGACGTTTTTCCTGAAAAACAGCCCACTTCTTGATCGACTGAGATTTCTCAGGAAAAAAGGCCGGCTTGATCAGAGGTCCCCCGAGTTCGACTTTTTAGCCTCGAGGATTTTCTTAAGCCCATCGATTTTTTTAGCTAGAGTCTCTACCGCCATCTCTGTAAGAAGGTAATATTCCCCATGCTCTTTATACTTATCTTTTAGTTCTTCTAACTTCTTTTGTTGGCCTTCCAGGTTCTCACATACTTCTCGTATATCCGAAGACTCCTTTTTGGCGTCATCTACAGAGTCTAGAAACATACGATTTATTAGCCTGAGGCTACAATCTAAACTGGCGTCTTCATTAGAATCGGAATGATTGCGCTCTAAATTACTTGGTGCTTTTGGAACATCATCTTCCAGGACGCTTTCAAGGGAGGTATTCGAAGAACTGGAACGGTTACGCTCTAAATTGCTTGATACTTTTTGGGGATCACCTGGCTGGGTGTTTTCAAGGTTATCAGCTCTATTCGGAGCTTTATAACATATCCGGGCGGGGTTTAAGCTGCTTCCCATAGAGGCTAGCATATTAGAAACTGCCTTTCGGGCCCGGCCCATTAGATTTGCAAAAGTGCCTGTGGTCACAGTGGGTAAAGCCTGATACTGACCGGCGGCCCGGCGGTTAACTACTGCTGCAGAAGCATTGGGAATTCCCGATCCAGCCATTTTATTTATCCTATCCATACTTTAATATTTACATTCAAAGAGCACTCTATTTATTCATTGAGTGCCCAAATGCGATTCTTCCCGGATACTATTCGCTTTTAACTTACCTGTCTTTTGAACCTGGACCTATTTTTTTAGCTTTTGGGCTTAAAAGCACCAGTTGCCAAGCTGTAGTGGTCAACTACGATCCATCTCAAGTGTAATATCCTGAAGATCAGCTAAAATAAATGAGGGGGCAATAGGTCCAACTGCGTTGCGTTGAACATAATCCTGGAAGGCAGGAGTGAGATATGGGTTTGATGGCTCGCCAAAACTAAAGCCAGCCAAGTTCTTTCTACCCATGCTCACAAAGCTGAATAGCTGCTGTTTGGAAGATACCTTGACTACTGGTGTAGGCGACCCATAAGGGCTAACCGCAGCAATTACGGCTAAGCGGAAGTACCTATAGCGCAACCACTGAAGCAGCAACACAAGTGGAGCGAGAACGCTTCACTAAAAAATGGGATGATACCCTCAGTAGGGTAATAAATTGTCGTTGTTCAGACTTGATCTGACAGTTATCGGTTTTTCAGGAGGTGCTCTGTCAGATCAAGTCTGGACTACTACATCTAACTACCGGCACACACTTTCAGCGCAGCTTGAAATCAAACTATTTTATCTTCTAACCCGGTTTGAACTTCCTGCCGCAATATCTAACAAACCATACCCATACAGATCTTACCAATAAAGTACAAGGGAGGCCCCCTTTCATCAACTCATCTTTTTTACTCTCTGAATGCTATACCGGTTTCCACATTCTTAATCAGCTCTTCTATTTCGTTACGCAGAGTGCCGAAACTACGCTTCGCCTCGTCTAAAGTGCTATATAGTTTATCTAGCATAGGAGAAATATCTTCAAATTTCTCAGGTAGCACAGAAGGAGCCTTTCCATCAGCAAATTTAATTTTTTGAAACTTGCGGTCGTGAGTACCCAATCGTCCTTCATATTTCTCCAGACATTTCAACCCATGGGTTAATACCATTCTTTTATATTCAAGATTCTCATAGATTTCATCCAAGGAATCTTCCCCGATTTCTTTTGAGGAACCTTCCCTCTGTTTCAGTTGGGATATTAGTTCATCATACGACCGCTGGCATTCCAGCTTTTTATCAATAGACTCTATAGCACCATTAATATCTTTTTCCAAATTTGGTAGCACTATTTTTTTTATGCCGTACAGAGTACCTCCGTCAAGAATTCCCAATTCTTGTGGTTTGGGGGGAGGAGCGGGGGGAGCAACCTTAGATTCATAAATGCCTTCCGCCTCTACCTGATAGCCGGTGAAATCAACCTTAAATATGCTTGCAAGACATTGCTTATCATCCATCGAACTTCGAGCCTCTCCACCCAGCTTGCCTTGCTCTTCAGTGAATGAAATACTCTCTAATTTATACGGAGCTTTAGAATCTATTTGGGCGGATTTTGGCCTGCTCCCCGCAGGGCCCTGTAGATTAAAAAATGCCCTCTTGGCGTTACCGATTAACTTTGCAAAAGCCCCCCGCTGAGGCAAAACTCGCCCCTCGCCGGGCTGCGGGATAGAACCCTTTGCCTTGGAAGCCACTGAAATACTGGATGATTCCGGTCCAGGCATTTATTTATCCTATCTCTACCTTACGCTCTATTTGACTTGCACACCCAGACAGCAATCTGTTTATTAATTGGGTATCCAGGCACCATTCCTTCCGAATGTTATCCGATTTAAGTTTGCCGATCTTTAAAATTTGACCACAATTCTTTATTTTTTGGTTTTAAAGGTACGTTTTTTAGCGGCTTATTAACACGGCTTAACTCCGCATCCCAGGGGGTAGCCACTCATTAGTGCCTACTTGGGGGAGGCGCCAGCTCTGCCTGCCCCCTTACCCGTTGCGCTTATTACCCGAAACCAAGGCTTATTAAGCAATTCACTCTGATAATTAATTGATGAAGGTGATCTATCTAGCTGCCCAGAATACCTCAAAAAGAATAGTCGACACCTATCCTGCACTGGATAGGTGAAAATAAATCAATTTAAATTCAATTGTGACGTATGTCTCACAGACTGCCAACAATCGGCAAGGCAGGGCGGTTATGCAGAATTATTTTCCCCCTCCGGAGTTAACTCCTTCAACGCTTTAAAATCAATATTGATCCCAACACCGCTCAATTCCTCAAGAGTAAAACGTTGCTCAAGCTTAAGCCAAGCTGGAATAACCCTATCAAGAATTGCTTTCAGATTTCCATTTTCTCTTTTCATATTGCCTTCTATATTTTTAATATTGTCTTCTAAATTTTTAATATTCCTCCGAATTTGTACGCTTTTTTCGAAACCCTCTGCAAGGTGCACTGTTCTTGTTTTCTCAAGAGCTTTATTTAACTCAGCTAGCTTCTTCTTGGAATTGTTCAACTTAACATCGCACTTGCACATAAATTCATCCAACGCCTTTATGGTTGCCCGATCTTCCTTCAACGCCTGAGCTATCCGCTCAAGCTCCCTTCCTTTACTTTCTTTATTTTTATCAATCTTTGTTAACTTTTCACCAGCACTTACTTTATTAGGAAGGGGAGTAGGGGCTTTGACTACAGGCCTTAATGCACACCTAGTTTCTTTCAGTGTTGCAGAAAACGATTTTATTGAATTTCTATCACCTTTTGACGAGAGGGCTGCTCCGCTCCGATCAATAGATTTATTGCCGATTTTTTTGATACACACTTTTTTTACCTACGTTTCACAGAGCGCCCCAACAAATCCAGAAGTAAACTTTGATACCTTGAGACACTTTTTATGATTAATTTTTACCTATGGAGCCCCTGAATAACTCCGTGATACCCTGCAAGCCCCGAAGGGCAGGCTTTGAAGGCCCGTAGAGGCATTGCGGAGTTATTCAAAGGCTCCCGATAAAGCAGAATTTATAAAAACTAATAAACAGTCATGTGCTTTATAGTCTAGTCATAGACTCCATAACTTCCTGGAGGCCACCCGTCATCTCGCTAGTTACTAAAGGCACTTTTGCTAATTGGCTAGTCGTTTATGGCTATAATTTAGACTGAAGAATGAAAGATGGACTACATCCCCTCCGTCAATATAAACTCATCATTACCTAAGTCGGATAATTCCATAGTGTAATTATTAGTAGCTTCAGTTAAATTACTCTGTAGCTCTAACATCTGACGCTTAATCTCTTTATCTTCTATTTTCTGTGCTATATACGTCTCTCCTGCTTCTTTTAAGCGCCCATGAAACCCTTCCAGCCCACGAAGAATCTGCTTTATTAGTGCCTGCTTAATACTCGGGGTTAACTCCCCTTTTAACCAGCATTCACTTTCTTTTAAAAACGCGTCAAGATCATCCCCTATTGTTTTTACTTCCTCCTCCATAAACTTTTCATTTATGGCAAGGGAGTCTCCCGAAGAACTGAAACGATTGCGCACTAATCCATCACCATCAAAGCTCGACATAAAATCCTGTTGAGCAATATTAAACTGTGCGAAGCTCAGCTTTTCTTTTATGAATTGGTTTTGCGTCTTTTTTTCAGATAAAACCTCTGCATTAGATTGACTTTTTACGAGTCTGCCTGGCTGGGTGTTTTCGCTCTTACCAGTATTGTAATGCATCCGGGCGGGGTTTAACCTTTTCCCTGTAGATGCTAGCATACTAAAAAATGTCTTTCGGGCCCGTCTCATTAAATTTGCAACAGTGCCGGTAGCCGAGTTGGGTAAAGCCTGGTGCTGCCCAGCTGTCCGATGGTTAATCGCTGCTGTGGAAGCACTGGAAATTCCTGGCACAGGCATTTTATGTATCCTATCTATACTTTAATGTTTACATTTGGGAAATGCTCTATATTTTAATGGAGCTCCCAAACACAATTCCTCCCGCATACTATTTGCTTTTAATCTATCTGTCTTTTGAATCTGGACCTAGTTTTTTAGTTTTTGAGCTTAAAAGCACCTCTGTTAGTTGCTTTTTTATCATTCAAATCCGTAGCTTTGGGCGATTCGCCGGGCAAATAGAAATATTCTTCAGGCTGCCAGTTTTGATCTTCAACCTGCTTTTTTGGGCTGCACCTTTAAAATACAATAATAAAAACCGGCACTTTGGCCGGTTTTTTATTCTCAGGTACCAATTAAGGAATCTATGAACAACAGGATATAATCCTGGCGCAGCACATCAAGCAGTTTTACGTTGGGGAGACGCCTGCCTGCCCCCTTACCCGTTGCGCCTATTGCCCGAAATCAAGTAGGCAACCAGGGGGGGGTGTTTTTCTCTCCCCGGCCTGCCTCTTCAACCTTTAGCTCTGGCAGTAGTTCGGTGGAGGTCCCGGGCCGATTGACTGTTTTAGCTGCATCCCCAAGCTTAAAAGCCTTTACCCGGCTCGCGGAAATCTGCTAGCGGATCCACGTTTAGCCAGTTAATCCAATTATCATTCTCTATATTCGATACTAGTTTTTCGAATGAGTGTTTTTGCCCATTGACTTGCCCCTCTACCTGGGTGTCTCCCGTACCTGCATTAACCTTTACTGTAGAAGCTCGTGTGGATTCCGAGGCCACGAAACGTCCTTCTCGTAAATTACTATCATCAGGGGATAATTGCTTCTGCAATCTATCTATGGTCTTTACTGACTGATCACGATTAAGGATTTCATCTTTGCTCTCCCGATCATCTCTTTCCAGGAGCCTATTCTCATCTATTAACACGACTTTTCCCGTAAGTAATGATGAGCTCTCTTTGGTGTTATCAATATTATTCGGAGCTCTATAGCATATCTGGGCGGGGTTTAATTTGCGCCCCACTGAGGATAGCAGATTAAAAAATGCCCTCCTGGCGCTACCGATTAAGTTTGCAACAGTGCTCCCCCGCTGAGGTAAAACTCGTCCCTCGCGGGGCTGTTGGACAGAGTTTCGTACTGTGGAAACCGTTAAACTTTTAGATATTTCTGGTCCAGCCATTTGTTTATCCTATTTCTACCTTGCGCTCTATTTAGCCTGTCAACCCAGAGAACAATCTATTTATTAATTGGATACCCAGGCACCATTCCTTCCGGATACTATTCGCTTTTAGCCTGCCGGTCTTTAAAATTTGACCCCGATTCTTTATTTTTTGGTCTTAAAGGTGCCTTTTTAGCGGGTTATTAACGCAACTTAACCCTGTATCCCAGGGGGCGGCGCCAGCTCTGCCTGCCCCCTTACCCGCGTTGCGCTTATTACCCGCAACCAAGCCCCAGTTGTTGGTGCATTTACTTCCAAATTTACAGAGAAACACTAAAAGCCCGTACGGGCTTTTTTCAATAGGTAGCTAAGGGCCTTTTTCTCTCCCCGACCTGCCTTTTCAGCCTCTAGCGCTGGCAGTAGTTCGGTGGAGGTCCCAGGCCAATTGACTGTTTTAGCTGCATCCCCAAGCTTATAAGCCTTCTAGCCAGGGAAGCGGTTTGGGGCAGGGGAAATACCGGCATTAGGAGCTATGCTTTTTTACCTTACGAGTCGGAATCATTTAACGGCTTTTTCTTGATCCCTTGCTAGCCTGCCAGTCCTATGATCAGGACTCTACCATATTCTGCCGCTTCTTCTTATGATCAGACGACTCTAAGACCTTCTGCACCTCCTGGTGCAGCTTGTTCTCATCCTTATTCGAAAATATGTCCTTCATCTTATTCTCTATGCCCTTCTTGTTTAGTATTTTGGGCGGGACTTCGGGGGGGCGTACCTCAGGTTCACGTTCGACTTGCCGCTCTACCTGGGTGTCTCCCGTATCTGCACTAACCTCTGCTACAAGAACCTTTAAATCGGGGTCCGCGATCCGAAAATTCCTGGCACTAGCGGACTCAGGATCCGGCTTTTGCAATATGTCAGCAGAAAATTTGGCTGCTCCCCCAACCGATTCTTCCTCATAGTTTTGAAAAAATTTGTTACACTCTTCTAAATCCTCCTTAGCAATTTTTAGAAGATCTTCAATTCTCCAATTCTGGAATTTTGGCCCCAAATATTTTTTATCTCTGGTTTGCAAAAAAATTTCTAACCTTTCTATATATTCTCTCACTTCCCCCGGGGTTCTCAAGCTTTTCTGCAAGTTCTGACTACCTCTTTCCAGGAGCCCATTCTCATCTATTAACACGACTTTTCCCATAAGTAATGATGAGCTCTCTTTGGTGTTATCAATATTATTCGGAGCTCTATAGCATATCTGGGCGGGGTTTAATTTTTGCCCCACTGAGGATAGCAGATTAAAAAATGCCCTCCTGGCGCTACCGATTAAGTTTGCAGCAGCCCCCCCCCGCTGAGGCAAAACTTGCCCCTCGCGGGGCTGTTGGATGGAAATTCTTTCGGTGGAAGCCCTCGAAATCCTAGCTAATTCGGGTCCAGCCATTTATTTATCCTATTTCTACCTTACGTTCTATTTAGCCTGTCAATCCAGAGAGCAATCTATTTATTAATTGGATACCCAGGCACCATTCCTTCCGGATACTATTCGCTTTTAGCCTGCCGGTCTTTAAAATTTGACCCCGATTCTTTATTTTTTAGTCTCAAAGAGCCTCTGAATAACTCCGTAATGCCTCTGCGGGTCTTGAAGGCTGCAGATGTTAGGCGCATCGCCGCGAATGGCCCTAGTCCTTTGCAAGAGCTGCAACGCTGCAGATGCGGCCTTCAAGGCCCGCCCTTCGGGACTTGCAGAGCGATTCACACTCCGCGTTGCGACTTCTTGAAAGGTCTAGACATTCCTGCGAAGCCGCGCCTTGATTGTGAACCGCTCTGCATGCCAGAGATATCACGGAGTTATTCAGAGGCTCCTTAAAGGTACGTTTTTAGCGGCTTATTAACACAACTTAACCCTGTATCCCAGCGGATAGCCACTCATCAGTGTCCTGCGCGGGGGCGGCGCCAGCTCTGCCTGCCCCCTTACCCGTTGCGCCTATTACCCGCAACCAAGTAGGCAACTAGGGAGTGTTTTTCTCTCCCCGAGCTGTCTTTTCAACCTTTAGCGCTGGTGCTAGTTTCTCACCTTCCTCAGGACGCTCAACATACGAGTCTTGACGGTCTTCAGGGGAGATCTGCGAAGTACCTCCCGCCTCCCGTGTGCGTTTGTCTTCCGTTGATGCAGGTTGTTCTTGTGCCTGGTGATTTCTCTTGCGACGAGGTAGGGGCAGGGGGGGCGGAGTGCGCTGGGGCTGCAGGGGGGATACTAGAGGCCAAAGCTTGGGGGGGAGCTTAGAGGACTCAGCATCAAAGAATTCGAAACACTCAGTTTTTGCTTCAGAAAGTTCCATCGCACGTAAAGCCCTATCGAAGCTACCCATAGTATTTATACGCTTAAGAGGAGGCGGTGCATTAAACACCTTAGGGGCGATTTTATGAAGCAGGTTTTCTCGCTTTATTTTCAGCTTTTTATATTTTTCATTTTCCTCTTTATATATCGCCTTTAGATCATCATACTCCTTAATACTACCAACCGGCCCTTTTATCGCACCTGAAATGATCTTCAGATCCTGAGTACGCTCCGCTAGTTTTTTGTCTATAGCCTTTAACCTTTTCACTAGTCTCTCGACGTTGGAAGGCTCTACTTCTACTTTAGAATCTTCCATCGCATCAGGAACCTGATCGAAGCTATCTCGACACTTATGATGTTCTTTATTAGGATCATCATATATCGGTTTATAGTTTTCCACGAAATCAGCATGCGACAATTCTACCTGTTTAGGAGGGGGCAGTGCTTTAAACTGCTGAATATAGATTTCCTTAAGCTCGTCTTCTTCCTTTTTCAGCTTGTTATAATTTTCTTCACCTTCTTTATATTCAAGCTTTAATCTATTGCACTCCTCAGAAGTCTTATCCGGCTGTTTTTTTATATCTTCTGAAATTAACCTTAGCTCCTTAGAGCACTCAGCAACCTCTTTTCCTTTAGCCTCGAACTCCTCCTTTGCTTTTTGTACGTCACCTAGCAAATTGTCGTTAATTTCATCAAGTCTGTTTGGAGCTTTATAACATATCCGGGCGGGGTTTAACTTGCTCCCCATGGATACCTGTATATTGGAAAATGCCTTTCGGGCCTGGCCCATTAATTTTGCCGCGGCACCTGCGGCCGACTTGACTAAGGCTCGATTCTGTGTAGCATCGGCGGGGTTAACCGCCAATTTAGATGTTTTGCTAATTACTGTTCCGGTCATTTATATACCCTACTTGCAATCTATAAGTTGTTTTTAATACCTACATCCGTGAGGCGCTCTATTTATTGATTAGGCACCAAGATACTATTGGCTTTAAGCTAGCCTGCCTTTTAAAATTGACCCAGGATTTTTAATTTTCAACCTTAAAAGCGCCTTTGTTAATTATTTTTTAAGACCCCTAAACTTCGTATCATAGAGGGACGGCAAACCGGAGAAAAACACAACTTATAGAAGCGCCCTTGAAATTGTCAATTTTGGCTTCCAGTTGGCCAGCTCGCATATCAAATAGATTGCTGTTATAGAAAACCCTTAAAACCTTGACCTAGAATATATTGCACAAAGTACAAACATCTATTTTTATTGGTTTTTTATGCCTACACTTAGGGAGCCTCAAGCTTAAAGGGTGGATTCCCTATTAATATATCCCTGATACTCTCTCCAGGATCGGAAACATTTTCGTTCCACGATTTTAGTCGCATCAGGGGCTAATTTAACCTCAACTCTCTTTAAGGTCCGTTCACCCGGGAGGGGCATTTCTTCTTCGCGCAAGAAGTTAAGCTGTAAGCCATCGGGCAAATTACGCGCTAGACGCTCCCACCCCTCGGTAAGAAAATCTCTTGACTGGTATAATTTCTCTAATTTATTTTTAGCCTTTTGATACGCTTCAAATAATTTAGCAGGCTCGCCAGAACCATCGTGAAGTCTGGTGATATCCAGCTCGTTTATAATCTCTTCTTGCTTCTCTATGTTTTTATCTAGGGTTTCTATATCTTTCGTTATTTTTGTTACATTGATTAACATGGCGTCTTCAATTTAGCAAATTTATTTGGACTTTTATAACTTACCCAGGCGGAAATTCCCCCCATGGATGCCAGTGTATAAAAAATAGATTTTTTGGGCCTGGCTCATTAATTTTCAGCAGTACTTACCGCCGAATAGGATAACTCTCGATACTGACCGGATTGCAGAGGGAGTTAACTGCAATCACAGTATTTTTAAAGATTACTGATCCGGCCATTTCCTATTCCAGTCAAGCTCTAGAAACTGTATTCGAAACCTGCATTTAGGAAACGCTCCTTTTAGTTGACACCTAAATACAATTTCAACTAAATAGTATTCAATTCTAGCCATCCCGTCTTATATATTTCGACCCGTTTTTTTAGATTATGGGCTTTTTAGAAAACTCGCCCTTAACACTGCACTATATTGCGGACAACTCAAAATGACTGTTGTTACTCGAAAATTAGCCGCCTGTACGCAATTATCTCTATTTTTACTCCCTCAAAGCCGCACCTAGCAGCTTTAAGGCTCTCCGCCTCTAAGTTGGTAGATAATTACATCCCATTAATAAACTGATCAGTACTGAAAATAAGAATATTTTCTCTAAATATCAAGAGCTCCCTTCATAGTCAAAAATTTTCTATATATAAGAATGGGCATCCTACTTTCGCGCTAACGCTATAGTTTTCTATCTACCAATTTAGCAACCGGCACTGACACCCATTTCTGTGGACTCCAGCTGGGTGGCATGCCCCTAAGAGGGCGTCGCCTGGGCATTGGCCTTTGGCCCGATTGCCGCAATGACTACCGCCAGTGCTACCACAACCAGTAACAACCAGCGCCCAGCGCCACCGGTCTTCTGACGGCAATAGTATTTCTTTCGGCAACAGCAGATCGTCTTTATGCAACCGCTGCCCGAATAACATCACCCTATTCACTGACTTCCCTCCACTTTTAAATTGGATATTGAAGTCATTAAACAGAGGGAAGCAGGCGATAGGAAAGTGGAATTGTAGCAGCCATAAAAAAACCGGCACTCACGCCGGTTTTTACTAACCTTCAGAATAACACCCAAGCCCAACCTTCTCATAGAAGCTTGCTTAGGGAGCCTGTTGCTTTAAGTAATGTGTATAAAATTGCTACGATCTTAAATGGATTCTACGAACGGATATGTTCTCGCAGTTCAAAATTTCCATATTTGCTTTGGGTGTAAAGAGTAACCGGGAGCACGGCTGTATCCAGCACGACAGAGAACATTGAGTCAACTACAGTACAAGCCAAAATGATGTTACCAAAGTTCTTGGGTTTGGAGTTCATTTTACATACATTGTAAGCCACGCCACTATATACGCGGGGCATGCTATTACAATAAGAGCCTTCCCTTGTTAAAGCACTACCCACCGCATAGTTGTCGCGGCCAACAGTTTTGACTGTACCGCAGCCGATCATCGTCAAAGCTAGGGCAATTACGATAATTTTTTTCATTTTAACTCCTTTTATCTTTATTTGATTTAGCCTAATTCAAGTAGCGAGCTTAGATTCAAACCATAGGAAAAGTTCACTTTAGGCTACCCCAGCTGAGAGTTTAATTTTGGTATCTGAGCACAATTTCTTGCCTGTTATATTCAGGGACTGAAAAAAGTAATCATCAGGCAAAGAAATTTGCAAGCGCAGATTGTTGCACTCAGGCCCAGATCAATCGACCAAGCCATAATCCTTACGCAACACTTCAAGCAATTCCGCTTTTGGATTATCAGATATCTCAAGTTTCGTACCAATAATCTTCTCAGCAATACCAATATAAGTATTAGAGAGATCTATCAGCATAGATTCTGGCAGCTCGTTATCACGAGCCAGAGCCGAGCGTTCATCCATGCGATCTTTGTTCAGCAGGATATCGGCATCGGGGAAGTATTTGAGCAGGGCCTGGCGGAAACCCTCTTTGGATTTCTCCACAACCTTACCCGCGCGGTACTGTTCGCCGTCCCAGATACGGGAGGAGTCCGGGGTGCCCACCTCATCCATATAAATCAGCTTTTCTTCACCATTGGCAGAGGTGACATAGCCAAATTCAAACTTGGTATCGACAAAGACCTGGTCGAGCTTTTCCAACTCTGCGGAAATCAAATCGAAACCTTCTTTCAGCAACTTCTCGTACAGGTCGATATCGCCTGCATTGCGGAAGCCGAAGGCTTCGAAATTGTCTTCAATATTCTTGCGGGTGACATTGACATCATCTACTTCCGGCACACCGGGGATCCCCTTGAGAATACCTTTGCTGGAGGGGGTAATGAGCAATTCAGGCAGCTTCTGGTCTTTCTGCAAGCCATCGGCAATCTCGATACCGCAGAACTCCCGCTCACCCTTCTCATAGGAGCGCCACATGGAGCCGGTAATGTACTGACGGGCGATCGCTTCGATCATAACCGGGCGCGCCTTCTGCACGATCCACACCAACGGATGGGGGATATCCAGAATATGGCTATCGGCGAGGCCCTGCTCTTTAAACAGCTTGAACCAGTGATTGGAAATAGCATTTAGTGCTGCGCCCTTGCCAGGTACGCCACGCATGCCGCCTTCACCAGTCCAGATACAGTCAAACGCGGAGATACGGTCAGAAATCACCATTATCGCAAGTGGGGTGTCAGGAGAAACGGGGTAGCCCTTCTCCTCAATCAGGCGGCGGCTGTCTTCTTCGCTCAGCCAGTATACGGAGCGGACCTTGCCACTGTGGATAGGCTTGTCGGTGCGGATTGGCAGGTCATTATTGACCGCTAGAACTTTGTCAGCCAGGCTCATGGGCTCTCACCTATTTGAAGGGACCAAATAAAAGAAAGCGCGGCATTCTAGCAAATGCCGCAGCCTACAGACAAAGAAAGTATCGGGTAATTACTCCGAGCTTCGCCGGGCCTCCCATTCCACCTGGTGCTCATGGGTAGGCCAGGCACTCATAATGGCCTTGAGCAAGGTCGCCAGGGGAATTGCGAAGAAGACGCCCCAGAAACCCCAGATGCCGCCAAAGAACAACACCGCAAGGATAATGGCAACCGGGTGCAGGTTAACTGCCTCAGAAAATAACAGTGGTACCAGTACGTTGCCATCGAGCAGTTGGATAATGCCGTAAGTCATCATCAGGTATAAAAACTCATTACTCCACCCCCACTGGAAAAGCCCAATAGCCGCAACGGGGATAGTGACAACCGCTGCACCGATATAAGGAATCAACACACTGAAACCCACGGCTACCGCCAGCAACAGGGCGTAGTTCACCCCCAGTAACAGAAAGGCGGCATAACTGACAGCAGCCACAATGCCAATTTCTATTACCTTACCGCGTACATAATTGGCCACCTGATCATTCATCTCATGCCAAATCTGGTGGAGCATGGGCCGCTCTTTGGGCAGGAAAGAGGTGCACCAGCGGATCAGCTGTTCCGCATCCTTAAGGAAGAAGAACACCAGGATCGGCACCACTACAACGTAAATCAGCAACCCGGCAAAAATGGGTAGGTTGGTAAGGGAGAAGGCCAGCAGTGTCTGTCCCAGGCCGCCCAATTCGCTGCCAAGGGTATTGAAGATTTCATCGATCTGTCCGGCCGAAATTAATCGTGGGTAGCGTTCAGGGAGTAACAATAATAGTTCTTGGCCGCGCTGCACCATATTGGGCAACTCTGCCCCAAGCCGCACCAACTGACGCCAGATAATAGGTAGCACCACAAATAACAGAGCCACAATAGTACCCACCAACACCAAGCAGGACAGGGTAACCGCCAGCCAGTGTGGCACACGCCAAGACTTCAGCTTTTGCACCATACCCTGCATCAGGAAGGCGATCACCAACGCAGTGAATACTGGGGCCAGCACTGCGCCCAGAGTCGCCAGGACCACCAGGGCCAGGGTCAAAATCAAAACCAGAAGCACCACTTCTTCCTGACTGAAGTAGCGGTTCACCCAGCCTTTTACAATCGATAACATAGACTCTCGGGATTTATCTTTATTCATTTGCCAGCGTACAGCCAATATTGAAAGGTATTATTACGTCGCTCAGCGCGGAGCAGGGGCCGGCCACTTAAAGATGCAAAACTGTGGAAGTCTCGCCAGGACCCTTCATCAGTGGCCAGCACACAAAGCAGCGTTCCCTCTGGGTATTCCCGCAATGCCCGGCGCATGGCCAGTAACGGTTGTGGGCAGGGCAGATTTCTTGCATCCACAATAGTGGCCGCGTCCCAGTTCGGTATCTGGGTATCGGGCTGATTGGTAGAAGAAGTTACTGACATTGCCTTTTTAGTCACAAACCAGAATTGCCGGGGATTATAGCGCGAACCAGACGCCATAACCCGCGCAGGCTTTACGCTTTTTAACTTTCCGCCTGGCGCAAGTGTGAACCTTTTATGGTCCACTAAGTCCAAACCTCGACAGTCCAACGGGGTAGCGTATAGAGTTGGACTATAGATCCTTCATGGACAGACCGAGCAGTAATCAAGATGACTGATTCCAAAAACAGCCTGCTTCACCGAACGCGCCCCTCAGCTATCCTCCATCGACTTCGCGCAGGACTGCGAAGCCTGGGTATGGGGTTGTTACTCGGCGCAGTCCCGTTTGCTGCCATAGCGGACAGCGATGAAATCCGCCTCCCCGAACTGGGCGATAGGACCAGCGGGGTCGTCTCCCACACCCAGGAAAAAGAACTGGGGCAAATGTGGCTGCGTATTTTTCGCAGTCAGGTTCGCACCTCCAGTGACGCCCTGATCCAGCAATTTGTCGAAGGCATGGTCAAGGAATTGGCCGAATACAGCCCGCTGGAAGACAAAGAAATTGATGTTGTTGTAGTAAACAACAAAACCATGAACGCCTTTGCAGTCCCCGGTGGAGTCATGGGGGTCCATACCGGCCTGTTTCTGTTTGCAGAGCGTGAAGACCAGTTTGCATCGGTAGTTGCCCACGAATTGGGCCACCTCAGCCAGCGGCACTACGCCCGCTCCCTGGAAGCACAGCGCAATAGCACAATTCCTACTCTGGCCGGTATGCTCGGTGCCTTGGTTCTGGCGGCTACCGCCGGTGGTGAAGCGGGGATCGCGGCCATGAGCGTGACCCAGGCTGCAGCCCTGGACAACCAGCTGCGATTCAGCCGCAAGAATGAGCAAGAGGCAGATAGGGTCGGTATCGATACCCTGGCCAAATCCGGTCGCGATCCAGAGGCCGCCGGTGAAATGTTCGAGCAAATGCTCAAGGCCACACGTTACTACCAGCGCCCGCCAGAATTTCTCCTGACCCACCCCGTTACAGAAAAGCGTATTGCCGATGCCAAGTTGCGCGCTCAGCGTATGGAAAAAGTGGCTCCCAGCGAGGATCTGAATTATCACCTGATGCGCGCCCGAGTGCGGCTCGCCACAGAACCAACGCCGCAGCAAGCAGTAAAACGCTTTAGCGCGGAGCTGAATGGTATTAATGACAATGAGGATGCCGCCCGTTACGGCCTCGCCCTGGCCCAAGTAGCCGCAGGCAGGCCCGATTCAGCGCTCGACACCCTGCAGCCCCTGTTAGACAAAACTCCCTCAAAAGCAGCCTATGTGCTGGCCCGAGCGGATATCGATCTGTTGCGAGAAGACTACAACAGTGCCACCAAGCGCCTGCAGTGGGCCCTCGATCGCAATCCGGGAGACCACGCCTTAATCATGGGCCTTGCCAATGCCCACTTTAAAGCCGGCAACTACCTGGCCGCAGAGCGCCTGCTGGCGAAATATAGCCGTACGCGGAAGAAAGACCCGGCAGTTTGGTACCTATTGGCGGAGACCCACGGATTAGCCGGAGATATTGTCGGCGTGCACGAGGCCCGGGCTGAGTATTACATTCTCAATGGCATATTCGACAAGGCTATTCAGCACCTGCGCCATGGAATTCGCATGTCAAAAGACGATTACCAGGTCAATGCCATCCTGGAACAGCGCCTCAAAGATGTACTGAAAATGCAGGAAAGAATCGAGGAGCTGTAACTCCCCCCAACGAAAAAGAGCGGCCACTGGCCGCTCTTTTTGTTTACTCACCGCTAATCCCTCAAGAGCTAACCTTTGCGGAAATCCAACATCCGCTGCAGCGGGATCATCGCCTTGCGCCCCAGTTCCGGGTCCACAAAGATCTCATTATCCCCGCGCTCCAGTACACCGCAGAGGTTCTCCAGAGAGTTCATCGCCATCCAGGGGCAATTAGCACAGCTGCGGCAAGTGGCTCCAGCACCGGCGGTTGGCGCTACCATAAGCTCTTTGTCTGGGCACTCCTGCTGCATCTTGTAGAAAATGCCCTGGTCGGTAGCCACAATAAAGCGCTTCTCCGGGCGGGTCTTGGCAGCATTAATAATCTGTGAGGTAGAACCCACCACATCGGCCAGGGCTACCACAGAGGCGGGAGATTCAGGATGCACTAGAACCACAGCATCCGGGTAGAGGGCCTTTAAGTCCTCAACCCCCTTGGCCTTAAACTCTTCATGCACAATACAGGAACCGTCCCATAACAGTACGTCTGCGCCGGTTTCCCGCTGGACATAGCCGCCGAGGTGTTTGTCAGGTGCCCAAAGGATTTTTTCGCCATTGGCATCCAGGTGATCCACCACATCCAGCGCAATACTCGAGGTCACCACCCAATCGGCCCTGGCTTTTACCGCAGCAGAAGTATTGGCATAAACCACCACAGTCCGGTCCGGGTGCTGATCGCAAAAGTCAGAGAATTCTTGCGGGGGGCAGCCGAGATCCAGGGAGCAGGTTGCCTCAAGGGTCGGCATCAGTACTTTCTTGTTCGGGGTAAGGATCTTAGCGGTCTCACCCATAAACTTTACTCCGGCCACTACCAGAGTATCCGCCGAGTGCTGAGCGCCAAAACGGGCCATTTCCAATGAGTCAGAAACACAGCCACCGGTTTCCTCTGCCAGGGCCTGAATCAAAGGGTCGGTATAGTAGTGTGCGACCAATACTGCATTCTGTTCTTTCAACAAGCGCTTGATGCGCTCGCGCCATTCTTGCAGCTCTTCTTCGCTATATTGAGACATTACCGGCTCCGCCAGGTGCGCTTGCACCAAAGAGCGAGAATCTACCTTGTCTGCGGCAATGGACTTATGAGTCATGACTAACTTCCAGTCGCGGAAAAGAGCGCATTATAGCGCAATGAAACGACACCACCACGCACCCTTTCGACAGCAATTTTAATCTGGCGTTACAGGCAAAATAGGCCGAAGGGAGTCAACCTGGTCACCTCAGAAAGTACACATTTCGGCAACAGGACCGCTATGGAGATTTTGGATACCGTGTTAGTCGGGGCTGGGGTATTAGGACTTGCCTGCGCCTACCAGCTGAGCCGTGCCGGCCACAAAGTGATGGTACTGGAACAACACAGTGCCATTGGAACTGAAACCAGCGCGCGCAATAGCGAGGTTATTCACGCAGGCCTCTACTATCCAACAAACAGCTTGAAAGCTCGTGCCTGTGTTAAAGGTAAATCCATGCTGTACCAATTTTGCCAAGAATATGCGGTGCCCCATAAGCAAATCGGCAAACTGGTAGTCGCCACCGATAAAGCACAGCTTGCGCAATTGAGAGACCTCAAAAATCAGGGGGATACTAATAACGCTGGCGGACTTCGATTACTAAGCGCCTCTGAAGCCCGATCTATGGAGCCGGAATTACAATGTGCCGGTGCCATTTACTCTCCGACGACCGGCATTATCGATAGCCACAGCCTGATGCTAGCCCTTGAGGGTGCCATGGAAGCCAGGGGAGGAGAAGTTATACTTGCGAGCAAAGTTGCGCGAATTGAAATATCCAGCGGCACTTGCCAACTCGTGATGGAGGATGGCTACAAACTGAAAACCTGCAATCTAATTGTGGCCGCAGGCCTCCACACAAGCTCGCTAGTGGGGACGATAAATAGCGAAGCTATAAAACGAGAAATCCCCACCACGTATTTTGTTAAGGGCAGTTACTTTACCCAGTCAAGTAAGGTGCCTTTTTCACACTTAATTTACCCTCTACCTGAAAGTGCCGGTCTGGGTATTCACCTCACTCTGGATTTGGCTGGAGGTGCGCGCTTCGGTCCGGATGTGGAGTGGGTTGAGGCCATTAACTACCAAGTGGATCCGAGTAAACTAAATACATTTCATGACAACATCCGTCGCTACTGGCCTGGAATATCAAAGAATACTTTACGGCCTGGCTATGCGGGCATTCGCTCCAAAATTGTACGCAGGGGCCACCCCGCTGGTGATTTCCAGATTTATCACAAAAGCCTATCGGATAAATCTCAGTTAGTGGCATTTTTTGGAATTGAATCCCCCGGGCTGACCTCTTCACTGTACCTCGGAGAAGTAATCGTAAAAATGATTTGCTAATTATTTATCCACTGGAAGAGAAATTCTGTTTAACTCAAACAATCTCAACGAAAGCAGAAAGAATACGCTATTGAAGTGATAAAGTAGGAATAGTATTTATCCACCAATCACCTACATCAGGTTCAACATAAACCCCAGGGTATTCTTTCCCTCTAGCTTTTACGGTGCGAATTACTGAATAATCATACCCATATTTCCCGTACCCAGCTGTGTTGCCAGTGCGGTTTGGAAATCATTCACTTGAGTGGTGGTATGAGTATTTAAAGTACCTGATTGAGAGGTGGTGCTGGCGCTACTGGAAACCCCAGTTTGGCTAACATCAACCGTATTCATATTTCCATCTTGGGTAATGGTGATATTGGATGATGTGACATCCGTTTGTAACACCATCAGAAAATTTGATGTGCCAGTTTGCAAAGTAGTCACACTACTCAGATCAACCAATGTATCTTGCTCAACATCAGCGGTATTATCCGTTCCCGATTGGGTGATATCAATCACACTATTACTAATAAATTCGTCCTGTTCAGCATCCACCATATTGGTGGAACCACTCTGAAATACCGTCAATGTTGAAGAGTCTACAAAATTACTTTGACTAATATCTACTTCATTCATACTACCGTTTTGTATAACAGTCGCGGCTGTTGAGGAAACGTCTTCCTCTTGACTTACCCCGGCTTCATTGTTATCGCCAGTTTGGTTAATAGTGATAAAACTCTGGGAAACCAGGTCTTCCTGATCTACAAACATTCCATTGTCATTGCCGTTTTGGGTAACAATGATAGAGCTATTTGAAATCTCATCACCCTGATCTACGTCTGCCTGATTACTTGCACCTGATTGAAAAATGCTCGCGGTAGACGAATCAACAACTGAAGCCTGAACTATATCACCATCATTTGAAGAGCCCAGCTGTATAATAGTCGCGGTGGATGAAGTGATATTGCTAAACTGATCGACATCTAAAACATTATCATCGCCAACTTGATTAACAATAATAGTGCTAGCCGAAATTACAGTCGACTGTTGTGCATCTGCATCGTTCATATCACCATTTTGAACACCACTAATCGTGCTGGTATCAATTAAGTCTTCCTGCTCCAATTCGGTTCTGTTTGTTGAGCCCACCTGAGATGAGATTACACTACTGAAACTAACTTGGTTATCCTGCCTGGATTCAAATTCATTATCAGTTCCCGACTGGGTTGCGACCACAGAACTATTACTCACGATATCCCCTTGTGGGACCACTGCATCGTTCATATCCCCTGTTTGAGTGATCAACACCAGGCTCTGGGTAACTCCCTCCTCCTGATCAAGGTCCGCATCGTTGGAATTGCCAAATTGGTTGACCGTTAAACTGGATGATTCAACTGTATTCTCCTGAAAGGACTCAGCCTGATTCATATCCCCCTGTTGATTAATTGTGTTATTAGCTGCATTAACATTTATATCCTGAATCGAACTTGCCTCATTGTTATCTCCAATTTGTATGTGTGTAATCACACTATTGGTTGTATTATTCACCTGTTCCGCATCAGAGACATTTCCAGTTCCATCTTGAATAACCACAATCTGATTATCTGTAACCGAAGGATCAGACTGGTCAATTGTGGCTGCATTCATAGAGCCCTGCTGGGAGACACTGCTGACATTACTGTCTGCTAAAGCCCCACAGTGAATCACGGCCAACACTGCCGCAGCCAATGGCTTCATAAACTTCATAGCAAATTCCTTTTCAAACAAATTACCGACCAAACTACTGAGCAGGGGACTTCCTCACAAGGATAACGAGGAATTCATAACTATTTAGCACTATCAATCACAATTAAAAATTATGAATTAACAATAATAAATACAGGCATAATTTTATGGCCTTGAAATTCTACTGCATAATACTTCCCGTATTACCCCCCCCCACTTGGCTAGCAATAGCCACCTGCCCATCATTTGTTTGTGTCGTGACATGAATATTGGAAGAACCTATCTGGGAGACAGTGGCCAATCCAGTACTTAGTCCCAACTGAGAGACTTCTACATAATTCATATCACCACTCTGTAAGGTGGTAATAGAGGAGAAAAGAGCAAAGCCCTGCCCTACCAATGCCTCGTTGAGAGTTCCATCTTGCTCAACACTAATAAAGCTTGATTCAGTTAAGTCTCCCTGAAATAACTCGGCACTATTTTCACTCCCAAGTTGATTAATTAGCCCAGTGCTATTAAGCGCAAAATCCTCATGGATTGCTTGTGCAAAGTTCATTGTCCCAGTCTGAGTAACAGCAACAGTTCCCTGTATCCCCCCAACATCCACCTGGGCAGCAATACCCTCATTATTTGAACCGGACTGGATAACAGAGGCACTACCTGCAACAACAAAGTCATCCTGAACCACCCAACCGAAGTTGCCATCGCCAGATTGACTAATTAGAGCTGTACTTTCTGAGACTTCTGCAATTTGCTCCAGAATCGCCTCATTCATCAAACCCGATTGCTCCACCGTGCCCATATTCAAATCTGTAAGTGCCCCCTGTAAAACAGACACTTGATGTGAGTCTCCGGTTTGGGTTATTGAAACGGTATTATTGGTGCTGGTAGGATTAGACTGATCTACTGTTGCCAGATGTCCGTCGCCATCCTGGTCAATATCAGTCGTATTATTACCGCCCATAGAGTGACCACTAAAAGTGAGCGCAGCTATTGCAGTAACTGAAGTCCAAACTTTCATTTAACTAATTCCTTATCCATAGATTTCACCTCTTGCGTTAAGCAAATGCACAGCACAACGCCCCCAAATCAAAACCTAAACTCTCTTTGGAAAGTAGAGTTAAAGGCCTATATCAGATAGACGAAAATCAATAGGAGGAAACATTTTTACCTCCTTGAAAATGATTATCTGATCCTAAAATACAAAATTGAAAAATACATGGAGCTCCGCAGTCGCATTGCAGCGATCCGTATTCACACTAATACCGCGAAGCCCCTATCCAATTTACTGAAAAATAAATCCAATATTTGAAATACCATTTTGCGTCGCAATAGCAGTTTGCGAATCGGACAATTGCTCGGTTGTATGTTGATTTAACTCACCTATTTGGGTGGTTGTAGCAACACTGAGCATATTTCCCTGCTGGAGCACACCTGCAATATTGCTAATGCCATCTTGAAGTATGGTTCCTGTAACCGAGCTTGCAGTAACTTGTCCAAGCATCGCCTCATTCGAAGTCCCCGATTGAGAAATCGATGCTAATGCTGCTGATGTTCCACCTGCCTGCTGGGTAACTCCCATGTTCATCGAGCCCAATTGACTGACATTTCCAACACTTGTATCAACTATTGCTTGTTGAACTCCGCCACCAAAGTTTCCATCTCCAACCTGATTTACGTTTACAGAACTGTTCTCGACACTATCTTGCTGCAATGAACCAGCAAAGTTTCCATTACCTACCTGAGTAATAGAGACAAAGCTGGTAGTGATTCCATTTTCTTGATCAGAGTCAACCTCATTCATATCCCCAGATTGCAGAACACTAATAGTGGAGGAGAACACCCCCATTATTTGTTCACTGACAAAGAGATTTTGACTGCCAATTTGATCGACAGAAATAGTGCTAAACTCCACAACGCTTTGCTGACCGATCTGGGCCATATTGTCATCGCCAATTTGATTTAGGATGACATCACTTCCCAATATATCGAAGACCTGCCCCATTATGATCGCATCATTCATATCGCCAGTTTGAGTCACCGCGATACTAGATGCTTCGGTATCAGTCTGGGTGATGGTCATAAAGTTCATTTCCCCAGCTTGATTTAGTTCCTGGGTAGAACCAAGTGATTCAAGTTGCTCCGCTGTCGTATCGTTATTATTCCCAATCTGGTTAATTTCCAGCGAGCTTGACTCAGTCATAAACTGCTGGAAAGACTCGGCCATATTGCCATCACCCTCTTGGTAGTGGGTCATGGTATTGCTTACGGCATCGCTCGCCTGGGTCGATGACGAAGAGTTTGCATCGCCAATCTGGGTAACATCTATCAGGTTCCCTATGGCCGTAGGGTCAACCTGATTGGCGTTCGCTGTATTACCGACTCCCTGCTGATCTATTAACGTCGTATTATTACTGGCCATCGCACTTCCACTCACTGCGACCAATATAGCTAGAGCTACAGGCTTCAACTTCCTCATAATTCAATCCTTCATTAACTATTCAAGCTTTTCTTGGGACTCAACTTAGAGGGCCTCATCAACAACATCGATACCAATAGGCATGCCGGCGTAAGGCATGCGCAAATCCAATTTAGCGCCATCCCTACTCCAAACAGCAGTATCCACCAAAGAAGTGTTAAAGCTCGCCAAACTCGAGCGCTGAGGCAATAAAATTGTCACAGGCAATTATGCGAACAACAAATCCCAAGAGGAATTGACATGCACTGGCACAAGGTCACTTGCGATAATGAACGACTGAATATTTAGAAACTATTCTCAAATCGCTGATCATGGGCCGACCAACTACTGGGTAAGAGTTAACGATAAGCGGCGATACAGCTATAAGAAGGAAGTGGGGAAAAACTAGGAACAAAGTTTGGAATTAAATTTCTGTGCCACCGGTAGAGCATTAATAACTCACTCTTAGCGGGTCAAGTCACTCAACAATTAAGAAGATGACTCTCTCTAGCCACTTATGTCGCTAATCTGGTGCCAGTAGTACCAGCACGAGAAGTGACATATTCCTTAGATAGGTTCGGTCAAGATCTAGAAACGCCTTAGTGATGAAATAAAATAGATCCAGGCGCACGAACAAATTGCTTGCGTTGTCAGCACCTACTGAAAAGCAGCACCCAATAGTCAAGAGAAAATATACAGCAAACAGAAATAAAAAATTAAATAGATTTTAGAGAAGTCTAAGAGAAGTAATTATTACGGAAGCAGAGAAGATATGGTGGGTCGTGCTGGATTCGAACCAGCGACCAATTGGTTAAAAGCCAACTGCTCTACCAACTGAGCTAACGACCCCCAGGATGGTTGGACTAACTTGGTAATGGTCCAACTTGGGTTGTTTTTACCTTCGCGCAGAAGTGTAAAAACTGGGTGGGTTGCCTTGGGCATCCCTGTCGAAAATGGTGGGTCGTGCTGGATTCGAACCAGCGACCAATTGGTTAAAAGCCAACTGCTCTACCGACTGAGCTAACGACCCTTTTCGATGCCTCGTTGTGAGGAGCTGCGTATCTTACGGATCTATTTCGAAAAGACAATACCTAACTCGAAAAAAAATCTAACAAATTTAAGGAGTTAGGTATTTGTTCAAAAAATTGGCGCCAACGGCCAATTAAGGTGCGTAGACCGTGGGGTCCTCCAAGCCGGCCTCTGCGAAGCCGGCAGCCCTCAGGCGGCAACTGTCGCAGCGACGGCAGGCAGCGCCATCTGGCAAGGCTTGGTAGCAGGACACAGTTAAACTGTAGTCCACCCCTAAGCGGGTTCCTTCGGTAACAATATCCGCCTTGCTCATGTCCATCAGCGGCGCACGTATAGACAGCTTGTTGCCCTCGACACCGGCCCTGGTAGCCAGGTTGGCCATCTTCTCGTAGGCCTCAATATATTCCGGGCGGCAATCCGGATAGCCGGAGTAGTCCACGGCGTTCACACCCACAAAAATATCCTGGGCGCCCAGCACCTCTGCCCAACCCAGGGCAATAGACAGGAATACCGTGTTTCGCGCCGGCACATAGGTCACCGGAATACCGGAGGTTTCCTCTTCGGGTACTTCGATAGAGTCATCGGTCAACGCCGATCCGCCGATTGAGCGCAGGTCGAGCTTAACCACCTTGTGCTCAACGGCCCCCAAGTCCTTCGCCACCTTCTGCGCAGCCAATAGTTCTGCCTCGTGACGCTGACCATAATCGAAGCCCAGGGCATAACACTCGTAGCCCTCAGCGCGAGCCATGGCCAGTACGGTGGCTGAGTCCAGGCCACCGGATAGCAAGATTACTGCTTTCTTTGCTGTCATTTTTTCCTCTTTTCTTGATGTGGCGCAGCGGCGCTTTAGACGCCGGGGATGTCACCCCACAACAGCTTGTGCATTTGCATCTGCATACGCACCGGTAACCCATCCTCTAGTATCCATTCAGCTAGCTGGCGCGGCTGCAGCTGCTCGTAACTTGGGGAGAAAAGCACCTCTCCAACCCGCTCAGGCATGCGGTACTGATCCAGGGTAAATCGAGCCCAGTCGTAATCCCCGCGATCACAGATCACAAATTTAATCTGGTCCTGGCGAGTGAGTACTTGCATATTCTCCATTCGGTTGCGGTGCTGCTCCCCGGAGGCCGGCGTTTTCAGGTCGACCACTCTCGACACCCGCTCATCCACTTTATCCACAGGCATTGCGCCACTGGTCTCAAGGGACACCGCATAGCCCGCATCGCAAAGCGCCTTCATCAGGGGAAAACAATTGGGCTGGGCCAGGGGCTCACCACCGGTAACACACACATGGCGAGCGGGATGGCTTTGCACCTGCTGCAAAATCTGCTCCAGCATCATGCGCTCGCCACCGTAAAAGGCGTACTCGGAGTCGCAATAGGTACAGCGTAACGGGCAGCCCGTCAGGCGTACAAACACCGTAGGAAGGCCACTTTCTCGCGCTTCTCCCTGGAGGGAGTAGAAAATTTCACTGATTCTGAGTGATTCTTTGGAAAGATCGGTCATACACACCCAACACAAAAACGCCCGAGTGGCACATGCCACCCGGGCGCGGGATCATAGGCTTTTTCTGCTCAAAAAACCAGCGATGGCAGTCAGTAGCGGCTGAAGGCTACTGGAAGTTCTCCTGCAGATACTTCTTCGCCAGGTTCGACGCTCTGGCGTCACTGGCTGCCACCTGCTCCAGCAGGTTGCGAGCTTTTTGCTGGTCGCCCAGCTGGTGATAAACCGTACCCAGCTTGTAGCGGCCATCCCAGACTTTACTGGAATTCGGGTAACCGTCGAGGAGGGCTACGAACCACTCCCGAGCCTCTTCCAGGTTGCCTTGAACCAGTGCAATTTCACCCAACCAGTAATTCGCATTCGGGGCATACTGACCATTGGGGAAGTCCTGCAACAGGCTTTTGAACTCTTCACTGGCGCCGCCGTAATCGCCATTGCGGGCCAAGCCAAAGCTGGCCTGGTAGCGGTCGCGCTCGCTCTTGCCGTCTTTCGGGCCCTGGGGTTTAGGCGGCATTGCTGAGCCCCCCTGCCCTTGCATGGACGAAGCACCGCCTTCAGCGGCAGACGGCGGCTGAGCCGCTGGCTCTGTACCACTCAGGCGCGCAATACGCCGGTCCAGATCCATATAATCTTCGGTGCGCTGCTGTTTGAGACGCTTGATCTCATGGCGCAACTCTTCAACTGTGCCACGCAACTCCCGCACTTCCTGCTGCAAAACCTGCATTTGATAGTAGGCTTCGGCCTGGGGGTTCCCCTGGACTCGGGGTGGTGACATACCGGCGCGGGCGAGCTGTGTCGGAGCACCGCTTTCCTCTTCATCGGTATAAGTAATGGTCGACTGGTCCTGGCTTTTAGAAGACAGGTCTACAATCGGGGCCTGGGAAAATACCGGCGATGCCGCAGTCATTACTGCTGCGGCGATCGCTAGTTTTCTAATCGTTAAAGCCATTGGCATCCATTTTTACGATTAGTTAATAACAACGCGACGGTTCATCGCACGGGCAGATTCGTTAGAACCCATTTGAGCCGGACGCTCTTCACCGTAGCTGATTACTTCCAGGTTAGCTGCGTCTACGCCTTGCAGTACCAAAAAGTCGCGAACGGCATTGGCACGACGCTCACCCAGAGCCAGGTTGTACTCGCGAGTACCCAGTTCGTCAGCGTGGCCTTCCAAGCGAACAGAACCGGCGGCAGCGCGCATACGGTCAGCGTGACGGATCAGCAGTTCACGGGTTTCGGGCTTCAGCAGAGACTGGTCGAAATCGAAGTAAACTACGTTTTCCAGAGGTGCTACAGGCTCTTTCGGGGTATCAAATTCGGTGGTTTCAACCGCGGTATTATTTGCGGTTTCATCAACAATGGTTTCCCCGCCAGTCTTGGTGTCATTGCTACTACAACCAGCCATTACTGCCAATACACAGGCTAACCCGAGGCCTGTTTTTACTGATTTCAACATAAGCTACTCCGCTTTATATATAGTGTTATCGAAAATCCTGAAAGATTTCTAATTGCTCTAATTCACACCCTTCGCTTAAGCGCGTCGGGCATCCCCGCCTTATTCAAAGTACGGCGACCAGGCCGGTTCACGGACATCACCCCTCTGAGAGGGCAGGTTGTACTTCACCCCAGCATCCAGCGACACCGCTGCCAGAATACCTTTATCCCCACGTTTGGTAGCGTACATCAACATGGCCCCATTCGGCGCGATACTAGGGGATTCGTCCAGCGTAGTCTCCGTAAGGACACGCACTCTGCCCGAGTTGATATCCATCGTAGCGATGGTAAATACGCCCCTATTACGATGCACCATCACCAGTGTCTTTCCATCGGGAGAAACACGGGGCCGCGCATTGTAATCGCCATCGAAGGTTAAGCGGTCGACTTGACCAGTGGCAAGAGTCAATTGGTAAATTTGTGGCTTCCCTCCCCTATCGGAGGTGAAAACCAGTGATTTACCATCTGGCATCCAGTTCGGCTCGGTATCAATGGAGAAGTGCCTTGTCATTCTTGTCAGCTTATTACTGACCAGATCCAACACATAGATCTCCGGGTTGCCGTCCTTGGAGAGCACCATTGCCAGTTTGGTTCCATCCGGGGACCAGGTCGGCGAACTGTTGATGCCCTTGAAGTTAGTTAATTGCTTGCGCGCACCCGTGCGCAGGTTCTCGCGGAAAATTGCCGGGCGCCCGGTTTCAAAGGAGACGTAGGCGAGCTCCTGGCCATTGGGGGACCACATGGGAGACATCACCGGCGCGCTGAAACGACGGATCTGCTTGGCGCGAGCACCATCGATATCCGCACGCATCAGCAGATAGCTGGGCTTGCCGCCACGAGTCTCTTCCTGCACGTACACCATTTCCGTGGAGAAGGCACCGCGAATACCGGTGATAGCTTCAAAGATCTCATCGGCGGCGCGGTGGGCGATATCCCGCAGCTGGGTCTGGCCGCCGCGCACTTGCTTGGTGAACATCTTGTGCTGGCCGAAAACATTGACCAGATCAAAAGTGAGCAGGTAACCGTTGGCCTGCGGCTCAATGCGGCCGGTCACTATGTACTCGGTGCCGAGTATACGCCAGTCGCGGAATACCACGTCTTCCGGGGCCTTGGGGAAAGACAGCATGTCTTCCTTGGGCACAGGGGAGAAAAGGCCACTGCGGCGAAGGTCTGAGGAAATAATCCCGGAAACATCTTCCGCCAGTACCCCGCCACCAGACCAGCTGAATGGGGACACAGCGATCGGTGTGGGGTCATCGATACCGCTGGTGATATCCACCACCAGCTGGGCTCGGGCCCCCAGGCTCACCGAGGCGATTGCAATAATGACGACTGTCTTCAGTAAACTCTTGATCATTGGCGCAGATCTTCGACTTTAAAGTTCAAAATAGTTGTGCGGACTTCCCGCTCAAATACTACTGGTTCCTCCCGGGCCAGGTCGGCCACTTCGGGAAATACCTCCACTTTTTTAATAGCGGTCAGTACCGAGCGATCCAGGGCGGCATTACCACTGCCCTCGACGATATTAGCTGCCACCACCCGGCCGGTGGGGACAAAGTTTATTCTCACCTTGGTAAGCATACCGTTTCGGGCACTGGGCGGGCGACTCCATACCGCCTCAATTTGTTGCTGGATCGCCTGGCCAACGGACATCACCGCTTGCTCGGCCTCATTCGCATCCAGCAGTTCCTCTTCATCCTGGAGGGCCTCATCAAAAGAACTCTGGCGCTCTTGGGCCAGCTTCTCCTTCAGCTCTTTTTCTTTGCGCGCCTTCTCTTGCTGCTCTTTCTCGCGACGGGCCTTCTCTGCCTGTGCCTTGCGATCAGCTTCGACTTTCGCTTTGCGTTTCTTTTCCGCCTCGAGCTTTTTCTTCTGCTCCAGGGCCGCGCGGCGCTTACGTTCGACCTCTGCCTTGCGTTTTTGCTCCGCAGCGCGATCGGCACGCTGTTTTATTTTATCGACCTTTTTCGGCAGTTTCTTCTTCGGTGTTGCCGCTTCAATCGTCACCAGCTTAGCCTGCACAAACTTTGGCATCGGTTTGCGCTCAGGCATACTGCTGGCTTCCCAGCCGTAGGTCATGGCAGCTATCAACGCCCCGTGCAACACGAGGCTGATGATAATCGCCAATGCATAAAAGCCTTTATTCACCAGCACCCTACCCCTGAGGTGGCTCTGTCACCAGGCCGACGCTGGGCGCTCCCGCCTGCTGCAGTTCGGTCATGGCATTGACGATCAGGCCATAACGGGCCTCGGTGTCACCCCACACCAAAACCGGAGTTCCCGGCTTTTGACGCAACACCTTAGCGACCGTTTGTTTAATTTCTTCGAGCGGCTTGGCACTCTTCTCGTCAGTCCCCAAATTTAGGTAATAGGTGCCATCGGAGCGCACAGAAATAATCAGCGGCTCTTCATCGGTTTCTTCCATCGGCGCCGAGGGCGCGTTTGGAAGGTCGACTTTGACCCCCTGCATCAACAATGGTGCCGTGACCATAAAGACAATTAGCAGCACCAGCATTACGTCAATGTAGGGCACCACATTGATCTCGGAGACCAGCTTCTTTTTGGTTCCCTTGCGAAACACACTCATAGGGTTCGCCTATTCACTACTCAGCCAGAATGCACTTTGCGGTGCAGGATAGAGGAAAACTCCTCGGCGAAAGTTTCGTAGCTGGACAACAGCGACTCCGCCTTGGCGGAATAGCGGTTAAAAGCCATCACCGCAGGAATTGCTGCAAACAGGCCCATAGCCGTAGCCACCAACGCTTCACTGATACCGGGTGCGACCGTAGCAATAGTGGCCTGGTGCATAGTGGCGAGGCCACGGAAGGAGTTCATGATCCCCCACACAGTGCCAAACAGGCCGATATAGGGACTGACAGAGCCTACGGTTGCCAGGAACGGCAGGTTCATTTCCACCATTTCCTGCTCCCGGGACATAGCCACACGCATGGCCCGCTCAGTGCCTTCCATCACCGCTTCAGGGCCGCTGCTGCCCTGTTGGCGCAGGCGGGTAAACTCGGTAAAACCGGCGCGGAAAAGGGACTCAACGCCATCCGTCTTGCCTTTTTCCGCTCGCTCGTTACCTTCGCGGAAGAGTTTGTTCAGGTCGGCACCGGACCAAAAGCGGCGTTCGAAATTGTTCAGGGAGCGCTTGGCCTGGGACAGGTATAGCCCGCGCTGGATAATCATCACCCAGGACACCACAGAGGCCAGTAACAGCAGCAGCATTACTAACTGTACCAACAGGCTAGCGTTCTGGATTAGCCCCCAAAGAGAAAGTTGTTCACCGGCGTTCATCTTCTTAAATAACTGCCTTTAATGCTGAATAAATAGGTTCCGGCAGGGCACAGGGCCTGCGGCTGTCGTCAGCGACACAAGCAACTTTGACCACACCTTCGCAAATTAGCTCATCGCCGCGCCAGATTTTTTGCTCAAAAGTCACTGCGGCCCGCCCCAGTTTGCCAATCGAGGCCGTAGCGCGCAATGCATCATCAAGAAGTGCGGACTTTCGATACTGGATCTCGGCGGAGTGCACCACCAGTAACAGACCCTGTTCTGGCATCGCCGGCTTATCATACCCGAGGGAGCGCAGCAGTTCTGTGCGCGCGCGCTCCATATACTTCAAATAATTGACGTAATAAACGATACCACCTGCGTCGGTATCCTCGATATAAACTCGCAGCGGAATACTGAAAACTTCCTTCACCCCATCCTCTCTCTACTTATTATCTGGCTTCGGCAGGCCGAAGTGCTCGTAGGCCAGGCCGGTTGCCACTCGCCCTCGCGGTGTGCGGGTGATATAACCCTGCTGAATCAAGTAGGGCTCTAATACATCTTCCAGGGTATCCCGCTCTTCACTGACTGCTGCAGCGAGACTGTCCACCCCCACCGGTCCACCATCGAACTTCTCGATCATGGCCAATAGCATACGGCGATCCAGCTGATCGAAACCACGGGAATCCACATTGAGCATGTTGAGGGCGGCATCGGCAATTCCGGAATCCACGGCACCATCACCTTTAACTTCGGCGTAATCGCGCACGCGGCGCAGCAGGCGGTTGGCTATTCGGGGGGTACCCCGAGCTCGACGGGCAACTTCGAGAGCACCACCTTCATCCATCTCCACTCCCATCAGGCCAGCGGAGCGACGGACAATACTGGTGAGATCCTCAACGTTATAGAACTCAAGCCGCTGGACGATGCCGAAGCGATCCCGCAGTGGCGAGGTAAGCAGGCCCGCCCTCGTGGTGGCTCCCACCAATGTGAAGGGTGGCAGGTCTAGCTTGATGGAGCGTGCCGCAGGTCCTTCGCCGATCATAATATCCAGCTGGTAGTCTTCCATCGCCGGATACAGTACCTCTTCTACATGGGGGCTGAGGCGGTGGATCTCATCGATAAAAAGCACATCCCCCGGCTCCAGGTTGGTCATCAACGCAGCCAGATCGCCAGCCTTCTCCAGTACCGGGCCCGAGGTGGTCTTAATGGCCACTCCCATTTCAGCGGCGATGATATTTGCCAGGGTGGTTTTACCCAGCCCCGGCGGTCCGAATACCAGGGTGTGATCCAGGGCCTCTTTGCGCAACTTGGCAGCCTGAATAAAGATTTCCATTTGCTCCCGCACCACTGGCTGACCCACATAATCATCCAGGGTTTTGGGGCGCACGGCGCGGTCGTACTGCTCTTCCTGGCCCGAGGGGCCCACGGGCTCCGGTGCCACCAAACGGTCGGCTTCGATCATTGCAACAACTCCAGGGCCTCAGATTAAGCGGGGGCCATTCCCTTAAGGGCCAGGCGAATCAAAGTCGCACTATCGGCATCCGGCTGCTCCTTGCTGGCGCGGGCCACCATTTTGCTGGCTTCAGTGGGCTTGTAACCCAGAGCCGCCAGGGCGCTCTCCGCTTCACCGGTGTGATCCACCTTGGGCTCGGCAGCAGCGGCCATCAGGGGGATATCGTTGGCGTCGCCAAAATCCGGGGTCAATTTATCCCGCAGCTCCACAATCAGGCGCTCGGCAGTCTTTTTACCGACGCCGGGGACTTTGACCAGCGCCGCTACATTATCCTCCGACACACAACGGGCCAGGGCAGCGCCGTCCAGCCCGGATAAAATAGCCAGGGCCATCTTGGGACCCACTCCACTCACCTTGATCAGGGTGCGAAACAATTTGCGGTCCCCATCGCGAATAAAACCATATAACTGCTGGGCAGTTTCGGATACCGCTAAATGAGTGTGCAGCTGTACCGGCTGCCCCAGTGCGGGCAGTTCAAAAATCGTGGTCATGGGTGCGAGCACTTCATAGCCCACCCCCTGTACATCCACCAACAGCAGAGGTGGCTGCACTGCGGCCAGGGTACCGCTCAATCTTCCAATCATGTGTTATTCCAGGTTTATATTGTCTGCGCCCTTTACGGGGCCAATTCTACCAGCCGATCACACGCTCAGGCGGCCGCGACGAAAACGACTGCGCGCACCGCCAGCGGTAAATACCAGGGTTTGCTCGGTATGCATATGACACAGAGCCACGGCCAGCGCATCGGCGGCATCCTCCTGGGGCGACGCAGGTAGGGACAGCAGGGTTTTCACCATATGCTGGACCTGCAATTTATCCGCTCCACCGTTGCCGACCACTGCCTGCTTCACTTTGCGAGCTTCATATTCGGCTACTGCCAGACCACTATTTGCCCCTGCCACAATAGCTGCCCCCCGGGCCTGTCCCAATTTCAGGGCGGAGCCGGCGCTCTTGGACATAAAAACATTTTCAATTGCCATCTGAGCAGGCTGGTATTGCTGGGCGATCTGGCTCACTGCATCAAAAATCAGTTTGAGGCGCTCAGGCAGGGCACCTTCGGGAATACGAATCACCCCGCTGGCCACATAGCGAGCCTTGCCCCGCTCCACATCGATAATTCCATAGCCCGTTTTTCGCGAGCCGGGGTCAATACCCAGGATTCGGGTCAAAAGGCAGCTCCCCAAATATCTGTATGTTTATATAGTGGTGGGAGTGTCCCAAGGTGAACAGGAAGCGTCAAGGGAGGGGGAGTAAGAAGGGCTTGAAAAGATAAAAAACCAGAGGCGGGACAGTAGCCGCCTCCAGTTACGGAACCGGCTTTAGCCCAGCTCCTCCATCACCTCTGCCGGAATATCCGCATTGGTGTAAACGTTTTGCACATCATCCAAGTCTTCCAGCATCTCGATCAGAGCGAGTACTTTTTCAGCACCGTCTTTATCCAGCGGAATCGTGGTGGACGGAATCATGGCAATTTCGGCACTGTCCGGGGTAAAACCAGCTGCAACCAGGGCGTCCTTAACCGTCAGGTAGTCCTGGAATTCAGTGGTAACTTCAACACTGCCGTCATCGTTGGATTCGATATCCTCAGCCCCGGCTTCGAGAGCTGCGTCCATCAACGCATCTTCATCCACTCCGGTCTCGTAGAACATCTGACCTTTGCGGGTAAACAGATAGCTCACGGAACCGTCGGTACCCAGGTTGCCACCGCGCTTGGTGAAGGCGTGACGCACTTCAGCCACAGTGCGGTTGCGGTTGTCAGTCAGGCACTCCACCAGGACCGCTACACCACCAACGCCGTAGCCCTCGTAAACTACGGCTTCGTAGTTTTCACCATCCGCATTGCCGGCGCCACGGGCGATAGCTTTATCGATGGTGTCGCGCTTCATGTTGGCGCCCAAAGCCTTATCGATAGTGGCGCGCAGCGCCGGGTTATCGTCCGGGTTTGGACCCGATTTGGCAGCTACCGTCAACTCGCGAATGATCTTGGTAAAGACCTTGCCCCGCTTGGCATCCTGAGCTGCTTTGCGGTGCTTAATATTGGCCCATTTACTATGTCCGGCCATTTTCCGTCTCTCTTCAGTCAGTGCGTAGGATGGGCCAAAGAGCGAAGCGAATCGCCCATCACTACGATTGGATGGGCCCGCTTCGCTCGGCCCATCGGGGAAAAATCAGCTGATTTTTTCTTCTTTTTGTCGCAGGCGAATACTCAGCTCACGCAGTTGTTTCGCATCTACGGTACCCGGGGCATCTGTCATCACACAGGCGGCGCTCTGGGTTTTCGGGAAAGCGATAACATCGCGAATAGAGTCACTGCCGGTCATCAACATCACCAGGCGATCCAGGCCAAAGGCCAAGCCACCGTGGGGCGGCGCACCGTATTTGAGTGCATCCAGCAGGAAGCCGAACTTCTCGCGCTGCTCTTCAGCATCGATACCCAGGATGCGGAATACCGCTTCCTGCATCAACTGGTCGTGGATACGAACAGAACCACCGCCCAGCTCGGTGCCGTTAAGTACCATATCGTATGCGCGGGAAAGTGCTTCGAGCGGATTCTTTTCCAACTCTTCCGGGGTACAGGAAGGCGCTGTGAAGGGGTGGTGCAACGCAGTCAGGCTGCCATCGTCATTTTCTTCAAACATCGGGAAAGCGACAACCCATAGCGGCGCCCACTCGCTGGTGTACAGATCCAGGTCTTCACCCAGCTTGCAGCGCAATGCACCCAGGGCCTCGGAGACAATCTTGGCCTTGTCCGAGCCGAAGAAAAGAACGTCACCGTCTTCTGCTTGCAGGCGATCGAGAATGGCTGCACGGGTTTCAAGCGGCAGGAATTTAACGATTGGCGACTGCAGACCATTTTCCAGGTCAGAGCGATCGTTAACCTTGATGTACGCCAGGCCCTTGGCGCCATAAATACCGACAAATTTGCCGTAATCGTCCAGCTGCTTGCGGGTCAGTTTCTTACAACCGCCAGGTACTTTAATCGCAGCAACACGTCCCTTCGGATCATTGGCCGGCCCAGAGAATACCTTGAAGTCCACCTCGGTCATCAGGTCCTTGATCTCCACCATCTCCAGCGGAATACGCAGGTCCGGCTTGTCGGAACCGTAGCGCAGCATCGCCTGGTAGTGGGTCATGCGCGGGAATTCACCCAGATCAACACCCTTAAGCTCTTTAAACAGCTTGCGAACCATATTCTCGGTGATCGACATGATTTCCTCTTCGTCGAGGAAGGAGGTCTCAATATCAATCTGGGTAAATTCAGGCTGACGATCAGCGCGCAAATCCTCATCGCGGAAACACTTGGCGATTTGGTAGTAGCGATCGAAACCAGAAACCATCAGCAACTGCTTAAACAGCTGTGGTGACTGTGGCAGGGCGAAGAACTTGCCCTCGTGGGTGCGGCTCGGCACCAGGTAATCCCGGGCACCTTCTGGGGTGGCGCGGGTCAGGATTGGGGTCTCGATATCGAGGAAGCCGTGCTCATCCAGGTAATTGCGGATTGCGGTAGTCAGCTTGGAACGGAAATACAGGTTGTTCTGCATCTCGTTGCGGCGCAGATCCAGATAGCGGTATTTCAAGCGGATATCTTCACCCACCTCGGTGTGCTCATCCAGCTGGAAAGGCACTGTCTCAGCAGTATTGAGGATCTCCAGCTCTGTGCCGTAAACCTCAACTTCACCGGTCACCATATTGGGATTCACGGCCTCTGGGGCACGGGCGCGCACACGACCTGTCACTTTAAGCACATATTCGCTGCGCACGCGATCGGCCATCTCGAAGTGTTCGGCCGCATCGGGGTCGAACACCACCTGTACAATTCCCTCGCGGTCGCGCAGGTCGATAAAAATCACTCCGCCGTGATCGCGGCGGCGGTCGACCCAGCCACAGAGGGTTACTACGCGGTCAATGTCCGCAGAACGAAGGACGCCACAGTAATCGCTGCGCATGGATGAAAATTCCCGTTATCGATAGGTGAAAAGATTAGTTAGAGGGTACACCGCACGGACAGCCCCGCACAGCTCGCCTAGGCCGTCTTTGCCGCCGCTGTGCCAGACTTGTCGCTTTTGGCCTTACCACTGTTGGCAGAGTCACCGCCAGCGAGGTTTTTCTTGCTACCAGTTTTAAAATCAGTCTCATACCAACCGGCGCCCTTCAGGCGAAATCCAGCCGCTGAGATTTTCTTGCGCAGCTCGGCCTTCTCGCAAGCTGGGCAGTCTTTGAGCGGGTCATCGCTCATCCGCTGCAAAGCTTCCATTTCATGGCCGCAGGCATTGCACTGGTATTCATATATCGGCATTACACAGTACCTGGTGCTTAAAAAAAGGGGGAGAGAGTATACATGAGGCCTACAGAGGTAAGAAGCTGCACGGGTCTTTTCCCTGGGTAAAGCGTCCCATAAAGGCGACGTGAGGCTAAAAAATGTAAAAAAAGCACTATTTTTCTAGTATTTCTTCGTGCGGCCGAACAAAAACTATATATACTTCCCCCATCACCCGCTGAGACACCCGTAACGGATGCAGCGCAGCGGGAGAAAAAACACACTTTTACCGGATATATACCGAACAACAAAGAAGGAAGTAAGCCATGGCTGTCTCCAAGAAAGCTGCTACTAAAAAGGCCCCGGCAAAGAAAGCTGCGGCCAAAGCTGCACCGGCCAAGAAAGTAAAAGCAATCAAGGAAAAGTACACTAAGACTCAAGTACTTAATCAGATTGCAGAAAGCACTGAGCTGTCCCGCAAGCAGGTTCAATCTGTTCTGGACGAGCTGAACGATATCATCGAAGGCCACATCAAGAAGCGCGCAGTTGGCGAATTCACCCTGCCGGGCCTGATGAAAATCACCACCGTGAAAAAGCCGGCTAAGAAAGCTCGCAAGGGTATCAACCCGTTCACCGGTGAAGAGACTACCTTCAAGGCGAAGCCTGCCAGCATCCAGGTTAAAGTTCGCCCACTGAAGAAGCTGAAGGAAATGGCAGAGAACTAATACACTCTGTAAAGCCTCAGCTTAAAAACCCCGCTTATGCGGGGTTTTTTATTCACTCCCATTCCAAGCCAGTGCCCAGGCACCTGCTAAATAGATACCCCGGTATAGCAAAAGGCAATCCGCATTAAGGCAATACTGCCCCCAGGCAATATTTATTGCCCAGCGAATAGCGTAAAATAGCCAGCTTACCCGTAATAGAATCCATATAATTCCTATGCGCGCATCTCGTTATCTCATCGCAACCCAAAAAGAAACTCCCAACGACGCAGTGGTGATCAGCCATCAGCTGATGCTGCGTGCCGGCATGATCCGCCGTCTATCTTCAGGTCTCTACACCTGGCTGCCCACCGGGTTGCGGGTGTTGCGCAAAGTCGAGCGCATTGTTCGCGAAGAGATGGACCGCGCTGGCTCCCTGGAAGTACTGATGCCGGTAGTGCAGCCGGCAGAGCTTTGGGAAGAGTCCGGCCGCTGGCAGCAATACGGCCCCGAACTCCTGCGCATCAAGGATCGCCACAACAATGACTTCTGTCTGGGCCCGACCCACGAGGAAGTCATCACCGACCTGATCCGCGGTGAAATCAATAGCTATAAGCAGTTGCCCGCCAATTTCTACCAGGTGCAGACTAAATTCCGCGATGAAATCCGTCCGCGCTTTGGCGTAATGCGCGCGCGCGAATTCACCATGAAGGATGCCTACTCCTTCCACGTGAACGAGGACTCCCTGCAGGAAACCTACGATATTATGCACGGCGCCTACTGCCAGGTTTTTGAGCGCATTGGCCTGGACTACCGCCCGGTACTGGCAGACACCGGTTCAATCGGTGGCTCCAGCTCTCACGAATTCCACGTGCTGGCGCAGAGCGGCGAAGACGATATCGCCTTCTCTACAGAATCCCGCTACGCCGCCAATGTCGAATTGGCAGAAGCGGTTGCCCCAGCTGGCGAGCGCCCTGCTCCGTCGCAGGAAATGCAGGAAGTTCATACGCCGAACCAAAAAACCATCGCCGATGTCAGCGAGTTTTTGAAAAGTGATCCCGCCCATTCAGTAAAGACCCTGATTGTTCTAGGCGAGTGCGAAGAGGGTGAAACCGCTCCATTAATTGCCCTGGTACTGCGTGGCGATCACGAGCTGAACGAATTAAAAGCAGAGAAGCTGGCTGGAATCGCCAGCCCCATTCAGTTCGCCTCGGAAGAGCGCATCGCCGAAGAACTCAGTTGCAACATTGGCTCCCTGGGCCCGGTGGGCATAAAGATCGAGACTGTTGTGGATCGCTCTGCAGCGCACCTGGCAGACTTTATCTGCGGCGCCAATCGCGATGACTACCACTTAACCGGTGTGAACTGGGGTCGCGATGTGGAATTGGGCCGCGTCGAAGACCTACGCAATGTAGTGGCAGGCGACGCCAGCCCCGATGGCCAGGGCACCTTGGAAATCAAACGGGGGATCGAGGTCGGCCACATTTTCCAGTTAGGCGACAAGTACAGCCGCGCTATGAATGCCACAGTACTGGATGAAAACGGTAAAGAGCAGGTTATGTCCATGGGCTGCTATGGCATCGGCGTTTCCCGAATCGTCGCTGCGGCGATCGAGCAGAACCACGACGACTCAGGGATTATCTGGCCCACTGCGATTGCACCTTTCCAGCTGGCGATTGTGCCAATCAATATGCACAAGAGCGATGTGGTAAGGGAGAGGTGCGAGCACCTGTATGAGTCCCTGCGCAGCAAGGGTATTGATGTATTGCTAATGGACGAAGCCAAAGCGCGACTGGGCGCTATGCTCGCCGATGTGGAGCTGATCGGCATTCCCCACCGCATTGTTATCGGCGATCGCGGCCTGGAAAAAGGTGTGGTGGAATATAAGGGTCGCGGAGATGCGGAAAGCCAGGAGTTTGCCGTATCCCAGCTCGAAGAAGTGTTATTGGAAAAATTTAATCAATAATTGTCGAGCCGCCCGGTCTGCCCCCAAGCAGGCCGGGACCTCTTACGGCAAAAATGCTTTTTATCGGCGGCGTCACAAAATCACACTGCCCATTTTGCCGGGCTTTTCGTAGAATCACCCCATGATAAAAAAAGCCACCGCCCTCTTATTGCTCTGCCTTACCTGCTGTGCCGCCCAGGCTCAAAGCAGTAGAGCCGAGATCGACCCGGAGTTGCGCCTCGCCCTGCAGGACGCAGTTACCCAGGCCGACAGCTTTGTGGACCGCTTCGATGCGGAAGTGTGGCTAATGTCTAAATCCCAGCCTCTGTCCCGCTATATCAAAGATCCCAAGCGGCGGATGCACGTACTGAAAGCCGTCCACCGTGAGGCAACTCGGGCCGGGCTGCGCCCGGAAATTGTATTGGCGGTTATCCAGATTGAGAGTGCTTTTGACCCCTATGCGATATCCCGCGTTGGCGCTCTGGGTATGATGCAGGTAATGCCATTCTGGAAAAATGAAATCGGTCGACCCGACGATAACCTGATCGATATGGACACCAATCTAAGGTACGGATGTACCATTCTTAAACACTACATCAAAAAAGCCAAAGGCAATCTAGCCAACGCCCTCGCCTATTACAATGGTAGCTACGGCCGCCATACTTATAGCAGCAAGGTCCTGGATGCCTGGGCCGAGCGCTGGAGATAAACGATGACCGCCGGCTACTTATTTTTCTCCGGCGGTGCATGCGCTCTTCTTTTATTGGCAGCAACCAAGGTTGCTATACATCACTACCGGCTTGTTGCCGGGCGCTGCTTACTGGCCCTGCTGATAGCCGTGATCTGCTATTTACTCTGGCCCATCCTGCCACAATTGAGTGGACCTACTGCGCTCTTGCTTAACCTGCCAATTACTCTGATTCCCGCAATTTTTTGGCTGTTTACTCACCTGTTATGCCGCGAGGAAGAACCTTTTCCCCTGTGGGGCTGGATCCCGATTGGTATTACCCTGGTCATCGGTATAGTCGCCTACCACGCACCCTTGCCATTGACGTCAGATCAGCAATCCCCACTATTTACCCTTTCGCAGCTACTCAAACTCGGTTTAATCAGCCTCGGCCTACTGACACTACAGCGGCAATTTCACCTGGACTTGGTCGCAGAGCGCCGACGCCTGCGCACAACCCTACTTATCGCCGTCGGCGCCTATATGCTGGTGGTAATTGGCGCAGAATCTATCTTTGCTTACCGCCCGCTTCCCAACGGTGTACCGACACTGCACGCACTATTTGCCAGCCTGTTGTCACTGGTTGCCTGCCTATGGTTGCTGGCCCTTTCCCCCAGCGCTCTGGGAGAATCCTTGCCGCGCCCGAAGAGCAGCGAGCCAGAGGAGGAAGAACAGCCTTTAGCTCCGCCACCTGAATTGGATGAACAACAGCAAACCCAGCTGCAAAAATTACAGGAACATATGCACAACGGTGGTTATCGCCACACCGGACTCACCATCAGGGAGCTCGCGGAGCAGTTGGATATTCGCGAACATGTGCTGCGTGTGCTGATTAATCGCCACCTGGGTTATCGCAATTTTAACGAATACCTAAATCAGTTTCGTATTGATGAGGCCAGCAACCGGTTGGCAGACCCGGAGCAGGCCCATTTGCCAGTACTCACCATTGCTCTGGACATCGGTTATCGCTCCTTGAGCCCATTTAACGCTGCTTTCAAGCGCCGTCACAGCCAAACTCCCACTGAGTACCGCCGGGAAAAGCTGCCCGCCTGAATCTCCTCTCCTGAAAGAATCCGTCAGCATTTTTTCATATTCCGTAAGCCCGCAAAGTAAAAGGCTCCCAGACTGGGAGCGCGGTGAAAGCGATTTTCCCGCTGCGTACCCGGCTCACCGAGACCCGATTTAACACCGGTGAGTCTCCCTTCAATAGAAGAATAATGATGGTGAGAATATGGATTTTTTAGTCGACATATCCCAGGACGGAGCCAAACATTTCCAGTTGAGTTTATTTCGCTATGTGCTGGCCGCTTCAGTAATGAGTATTTTGGCCGGCTGGCTATTTCGCACCTGGATGAACCGGCGCCGTATCCAAAAGCGTCGTGCCGAGTGGAAAGATATTCGGCGGGAGGTGAGTTATTCACTATTAACGGTGTGTATCTTTACCCTGGTAGGGGTTATTACCACCATGATGCACGATCTGGGACTGACCAAATTTTACTGGCAGTGGAGCGATTATCCACTCTGGTGGAGTATTGCCAGCCTGCCAGTAGTGATTTTGATCCACGACGCTTATTTTTACTGGACCCACCGAGGTATGCACCATCCCAAGGTGTTTAAACACTTCCACCGCCTACACCATCAGTCCAGAACACCCACGCCCTGGACGGCATACAGTTTTTCCGTAGGTGAAGCGGTCCTGATGGGCGCTTTCTCCCCCCTAATTGCGCTGATACTGCCGCTTAATCCAACTATTTGGTTCACCTTTTTATTTATCAGCATCTTCCGCAACGCCATGCTGCACACTGGCCGCGAGTTCCACCCCCGCAGCTGGGTCGACGGCCCTATGGACAGGCTCACCACCACGACTCACCACGACTTGCATCACCAGCGCTTCCAGGGCAACTACGGCTTTTACTTCACTTGGTGGGATCGATGGATGGGCACAGAGTTTAAGGACTACAAGCAAGTCTTCCGGCAAGCGGTGGATGGGCAATTACACGGGGGAGAAAAAGAGATAGAAATAGACAGCAGTGCAGCAGAAGGCGCAAAAGCTCACGCTTAACCCACTCAAATTACTTAAATGGGTGCCGGGGCTCCCCCGGCTCCTTTCTACTAGTCGTAACAACCGTGTTAATGGCCATGCTGCAAAGGCAACCAGCGGGATTCTCGATAACAATAAAGTCCCCAAATCACAAAGACGACTTCGATAGCAAAAAGCACTAAATTGCGCTGGTCAAAACCACTGATAAATAACATTCCGTAGAGGCGCCCAAGAGCGAAGCCGATATAGGCGATAGACATCGCAGCGTAAGCAACCCTGCGGTGCGGGCGCATAGCCAAAGCCACCAGTAGAATCACCGCAATGGCCAACATAAACCCGCCATAAGTGGCCATAAACTCGGGCATGGCTTCGGGGGTATCAAATGAAAAATCCACTTCATTCGCAAGGCTCTGCGGCTTAAACAGGGCCCAAAGGCCAATAGAAGCAAAAACCAATAGATTGAGTGTCAAATAGACTCTTCCCAAATATTTCAATCGATTCTCCCCTCTAATTTCTGTTACTCACCCCTATACAAGGGGAACACCGCTTTGGAGTACTGTCACAGTATATATGAGCCACACCCCGCCATACGCCGGAACAATTCACCAATTTGGTACAAAGCGATGGATTTATCAATAATTTCTTACTGGCAAACTGAGAATGTCTTTCCATAATTAGAATCCACAGCGCAACTCCGACCCACTCCAAAATAAGGGCCGCGCTTTTGAATACCACCACCTTCCTCAAGTCATTGGCGAAAGAGCCCCTGCTGTATTTTATTTCGATCGCCCTAATCCTATTGGGATTGGGAGAAATCCTGGAACCGCCTGCACAAGAGATTGTTATCAGCGAGGGGCGCGTCGAACATCTACGTTCGGTGTTTGAGCGCAAGTGGCACAGGTACCCCACCGATAGCGAGCTGGAGCAACTTATTGAGAATTACCTAAGAGAGGAAATACTTTACAGGGAAGCGCTTGCCCTGGGATTAGCCGAGAACGACACGGTAATCCGCCGCCGCCTGCGAATGAAAATGGAACTTACGGCGCGTAATTTCACTGACACTCAAGACCCAGGCGATCGAGTATTGGAGAAATTCCTTCAAGGCCAGGCCGATAAATACCAGCTTCCCCTCACCCTATCTTTCCAACAACGATTTTTCTCAGTGGATCTGGCCTCATCAGATTCACGTGATTTTAACGACTTACTTATGCAGCTAAACAGCGGTCAGGCTTCGCCAATGATTGGAGACTCAACCCTACTGCCAGCTGCTTTTATCGACACTTCAGAGCCACGAATAGACAGGCAATTTGGGCTGGGATTTTCCGCTCAATTATCCAAGTTGCCTATTGGCAAGTGGAGTGGTCCAGTCCGCTCGACCTTCGGCGATCACCTGATCCTCCTTGAGGAAATCAAGTCCACCCAGCTACCGGCATTGGCTGAGTTACGCAGCCGCGTACTAAATGATTGGCAATTCCAGGCGCAAAAGAAGATTCTGCAGGAGCAGTATCTCCAGTACCGTAAAAACTACGAGGTCACTGTCCACAAGCCGGATAACTTCTCAGCCGAGGTTGCCGTCAAGTGATGCACATACGGCCACTCCTGTTCATTCTGCTCCTCAGCTCTACTCCAATACTATCTGCCCACGAACTGCGCCCGGCTTACCTGGGCATCACTCAAGTTGATGCACAATTATTTAAAGTACTTTGGCGATTGCCCGCACAAGGCGATCTTCGCCTCGCTCTGAATGTCCATTTGAACCAAGCTGCCTCCCCCCTAAGCCAACCCAGAGCGCAAATAAGTAAGGGCTACTACACAGAGCACTGGACCATCCATCACCCCAGGGAGCTACAACAGCTGTCGATTCATATCGATGGCCTACAGAGCACTATGACCGATGCGCTAGTGCGGATCTCCTGGTTAGATGGGCGTGAGCAAGTTATCCGACTGACACCAGACCAGCCAGAATGGACCCTTGACCAACCCGCCAGCGAGTTCCAAGTCGCCCAAACTTACTTTGTGCTGGGCGTTGAACATATTCTTCTCGGTGTCGATCACTTGCTGTTCGTTTTGGCCCTGATCTTACTCAAACAAAGCCTTCGCCAGCTGATCGGCACTATCACTGCTTTCACTATCGCCCACAGTATTACCTTGGCAGCTGCCGTACTGGGCTATATCCATCTGCCATCGGCGCCAGTGGAGGCGATTATCGCCCTCAGTATTTTACTGGCAGCCAGAGAGGCTCTACGCCAGAGGCATGGTGTTTTCAGTTTGACCAGTCGCTATCCATGGGCAATTGCCTTTGCTTTTGGACTTTTACACGGTTTGGGTTTTGCCGATGTATTGGGGGAAATTGGGCTTCCCCAGGGGGCTATTCCCCAGGCATTACTGACTTTTAATCTCGGTGTGGAAGTGGGGCAATTAGTATTTATCACTGCTGTTCTTACAGCAATCAACTTGTATCAAAAGCTCCTCAAACTCTGGCTAGGGTATGCCATTCGGAACCGCGAACAATACTCTTTCGGGGAGGGTGGAGGTATCGGAATACCAGTCGCTACAGTGATCGCGTATACGCTGGGGGGCATTGCCTGCTACTGGGTGATTGAGCGCAGCCTGCTTATTGTTTTCCCATAACAGAGAACATTAACCGGCGCCCTGCAAATCACGGGCACCGGTTAATTTAAGGCTCAGTCCTGAAACAAGAGTTCCAGTGGGTAGCCGGTAAAAGGCTTGGTTTTCTCAATCACCAAATGAGAAGTCATACGGGAAATCGCCGCCTCTTCATTGGCCAACAACTGCTCTGAGACTCGATTAAAATCTGCTGCGTCCGGGCAGACGAAATGCAGCATATAGTCGAACTCACCAGACATCTTCACACAGGAAACAATCTGTGGAATATCGCTAATAATGCGGCGAAAGTTCTCACTGGTACGGGCATCCTGCCGCTTAAGCGCAACGTTTACATAAAACTCTGCATGCCGAACTTTATCCAGGTTTATCTCGGCAAAGAACTCGCGGATATAGCGCTCACTGGTCAGGCGTTTAACCCGGGCCAGGCAGGCACTTTCCGATAATCCAATTTTTTCACTCAAATTCAGGTTACTTGTACGTGCGTTTGATTGCAGGGCCTGCAAAATACGCAAATTATGCCGGTCAATTTTCACGGAGCTATTTTCTTTTGAATCTGAAAGGGGGCAAGGATAGCGGTATTCGCCGGTGGCATAAACATTACAGCCACCGGCATGGGAAACTTGTCATCACTTCAAAAGCGAATTTGGCGACAACCAGCCTCCCGGCAAAGGCCTAACCGGCCTGGCGGTTACCACTGGTGACGAACTGTTCAATGCGATCCAAGGCCCGCGACAACTCGGCCTCATCAGCCGCCAGGGTGAGGCGAACATGATTCACTGAACTGCTACCAAAGGGCGCGCCAGGCAGTACCGAGACCCGCTCAGCATCCAAAAGGGCTTCAGCGAAGGTTTGCCCGGAGCTGGATACCTTGGAGACATCCACCATAACAAACATCCCAGCCTCAGGGCTGTAGCAACTCAAGCCAGGTATCTGGCCAATCCTCTCAACAATCAGGTCTCGACGCTGCTGATAGGCATCCCGCATCTGCTTCACGAAGTAGCTATCAAACTCCAGGGCAAAGGCTGCAGCCTCCTGGATGAACTGAGGGCATCCAAAAATTGTCGCCCCTGCAAAAGCAATCAAACGATCTACCAGGGGACCACGAGCCACTGCCCACCCCAGGCGCCAGCCACTCATGGCGTGGGATTTGGACAAGCCATCAACCACAACAATATTATCCAGCGACTCCGCTGCCGTACGCAGAGAGGTGTGGCGGCGGGCAAAGGTGATCATTGAATAAACTTCATCACACACCAGCCAAATATTGCGCTCGCGGCAGTATGCCGCCAACTCGCGCAATTGTTCAGGGGTAGCCATCGCGCCAGTCGGGTTTACCGGCGTATTGATCATAACGACCTTGGTCTGCTCACTGATGGAGGCCTTGATAGCGTCGACATCAAAAGCAAAATTAGTCTCCGCCAGGCAGGTGACCCGTTTTACGGAGAGGCGCAAGGCATCACAAATGGGGACATAGCCGATATACATCGGCTCGGGAATTACAATCTCCTCACCGGGGTTTAGCAGGCAGGCAAGTACTGCGTAGATTGCGTTGGTTCCACCGGGGAAAACAACAACATCATCCGGATTACAGGGATGGGGGGAGACCTTGCTCTCGATATCCGCGATAGCCCTGCGCAACATTGGCTCCCCGGCGGCAGGGGAATAGTGGGTGCGCCCCACTCCCAGGCGAGCGCGGGCAAAGTCGAGGATCGGTTCGGGGGTGTCAAAGTTGGGATCACCAACGCAGAGAAAGATAACGTCCTCCCCTTTATTGGCAAGCTCGTGAGCCCGGTCACTCACAGCCCAAACATTGGCGTCCTCACCATTCAAAGCCTCACTTTGCAAGCTGAACCTGGGGGTAAAATTTGTCACGTTTTTCACTATTTAGCAGCCATTTATAGGGGCTAAGGTAACAACCATCTGGGTAATCGGTGCCGCTATATGACCGTCAATTTCGCATTAGAGGGAGCTTTTCTCAGGTATTCCCGCAGATAATGCGGCGGCCAGTGTGTTCGCGTGGATCGCGACTAGAAATAGATTTTTAGTCTCAGTTACTCAGGTCGATCCTGGCGCCCCAGAGAGAGCGAGTAATGAGTAAAACTTAAGCAAGGTATCACCCCATCCCACTGCAATTGAATACTATTAACCGGAGCCAGGAAAATCCCAGGGCTATAGACAAAGCTTCATTACGATATTCTTTTTTGACATCCCCTCCGCGCCCCATACCCCCTTTCACCTGGCTCGCAGCAATCTCCCTCAAGTTTTCGCTGTATTTAGATTAACTTTAATCTTCAAAGATAGAGGGCAAGCTCCAATCCCGGTATAGGTGCAAAGCTGGCCCCTTAGCGCCTCTGGATATACTTAATGTTAACCAGCTTTGGGCTTCGGAGACTATCTATTACGACTTGATTGCGTGTTATCGTTAACACCTGAAAACCAATAAGTAAATATAAATCATGGATAAGATGAAACAATTACTAACCTAACTTTTGCTCTCCTGTTCACTTACGGCAATCGGCACTGAAATTTCTCAGGAAAGGAAGTTGGAGCTTATTAATTATATCGAGAAAAAGATCGCCTCCAACTATGTCCTGCAAGAAAACCTGGAAGCGACTCACTCTTCATTAGATAAAATAGCAATCCCTATCGCCAAGGCAGTTAATCCGATTACCAAAGCTAACTGGGAGGGGACTGGTGTAAAACCAGATATCGAGACATCCCGGGAGAAAGCATTTCCAACAGCCTATAGACTCCTCTTACAAGAAACCAAAGCCTCTACTGCATACCCGGAACATTTAAAAGAAATTCAACAAAAACTGCAGGATCTCGGAACTCTCTAGATTACCTGCAGTCCTCACCAAAACAAATTGATATATTTATCAGGGAAGACAAGTAATTACCAAGTATTTCTTCCCTGATAGAATCAACAATCAATAAAATAAAAATACGAATGAGATATCACAACTTGTTTAAATCTTATACATATCTGAGGACTTCTCGGAACGCTTTAACCCCCACAGATGAGCATCTAAAGCCCATATCGAATATATAGTTTTAGTCTATATCCTGGTGCACCAACCAAATGGAGCAATACTGCCATTTTCATAAAGAGTAAAGCTATTGACAAATGCCTTGAGAAAGTAGAATGCCGCCACTCCTAACCGGAACCAAATGCACAAGTATTTTTTCAGGGAATTATACGAGATTTAGCTTCTCAGCAATATAAACTAGCAAATTAATATCAACCCATGTGCTACCGGATAAAAACTAGAACTTCAGATAAACTCAGCTCTTACCCTTCCCTGAGAATTTTCATCAAGGATGGGTTTGACTATTAATCGACGAACTGTATTAATATAAGACAATTCACTCAAATACTACGCAAGTACCACCACTCCTCTTTCGAGGAGAAAATTTCAGAGATTTTGTAGTACCCACATTACATAGCGATAGGACTTATATAAAATATGAAGTTTATCCAAACCAGATTACAAGGGGTTATTTTTAGACTCAAAAGGCTGGCCATCCAAGTCAGTCTACTTTTATCTCTATACCTAGCACTAGCTTATATATTTAAAGCCCCCCAAAAGACGGAAGTCCTAGAAATGTACCTACTAGGATTAGGCCTAATCCCAGTCCTGACCACACTCTGGCTTATAATATTTAACTCAGGAAAAGGAAAGGTAGATGAGTATAGCCTTGAGTTCACAGATACTCACATCATTTATAGATCACTCTATGGCAATATAATCATTCCAATGTCAGATAAACTTTCAATTAAAACACACGGCAATCCACCTAAGTCCATTTCCATAACAGGACACAACCACTCAGCCCATGTTGATTTAAACCTATTTTCACCACAACAGAGAAAGGAAATTCTTAAGCAATGTTATTTACTAAAAAATAGCTATCAAGGTTAACCTTAAACACCACTTTCACGATCTAAAGCCATAACTGTATAAACCCATCAAGGCTTACACCTCTCAATCACAAGCAGTTGACTTTTATCATACACCTTAGAATCAGCTCTCAGATGGTTAGTATATTCTATCAACTCCCCTAGAGTACTTACAAAAATCCTTTTTACTCTTAGATTTACATTTTTATAATCATCAACAGATTGGAAAACCCCACGTTCAAAATCAGAAAAAGCTCTCTTTAAATCTGAACTTGAAATACTCTGGGCCATTCGTACCCCTGAGAGAGTTACAATATAGGTACCTTCATCATACTGGCCAATATATAGGGAGCTACATTTAATGGCCCCATTCTCTATATCGTAAAACCCCTCCTCCATATCTAAAAACTGTTTGTAATCACCAAGAATTACTTCAACCTCATTACAAATATTGTGCTCTATTAGAGACAACAAATCTAATTCTTTCTTATCAATCCCTTGTGTAACAAGCCCATACTCAATTACTGAGCAAAACTTCGCTGCCTCTTCTTTATGGGTTAAAGACAGTTCTCCATCACTCCCCACTTGAATAGAAAAGGAGAAACTAAACTGGTTTAGAAAATCCACTTTCGACAGGAGATGGGAGTTTCCTTGAAACGAGGTTAACCAGGTGCCAAATGCATTAGGATACTCAACCAAGTAGATACCCGGTTCCACTTCTACCAAATCAAGTATATAGCTACTATCGATTGGCTGCCGCTCTGAAGGGGAGCCTGACTTCATTTTAAATACGTCTTTTCTTCGTACTTCAAATTTTTGTGAAAACACTCAAATAAAATCTCTTATTAACTTAATATCCGCATCAAGATGCTTGCAAGACCATATAGTAAACCACCAGATAGCGTAGACATTTACCCGTGGCAACCAACAACAAAAACCAAACCAAGCGAATTCTTAGAATACCAGCCATTACAGTAAGGGGATCACCAATAATGGGCACCCAGGAAAAAAACAGGGAGAATACCCCATATTTTTTAAATCTCTGTTCAGTCTTTACAAATTCCTCTTCAGACATTCTTAACCATTTCTTGATCACACCCAAACTGGCCCAGTAGCCTAATGCATAATTGAGAAGAGAGCCCGCTACATTCCCAGTAGTGGCGACTATTATCAGGATCCAAGGGGAGAGCCCCTGGAGCAATAGACCAGTCATTACAATTTCTGAGCTTAGCGGCAGAATGGTCGCTGCCAGGAATGCTGATACGAAAAGCCCCAAAAATCCAAACTCAAGAAAGTACCCCATAATGACGACTCATACCTAGCTAAACTCGGTATTCCTTCTATCTATACTTATAATTGCGCCACTATAATCGAAAAAGGGGGACATCCCAACAACCCGCCTCGTCAGTGATAGCGATACTAGCCACAAGCCTCTACTTTTTATATTCACCCTTGTTAACACACTTTAGAATTCATAACCTTACCCAGACTTACTTAGGCCCAAGTACAGACCCGCTCATCCGAAGTAGAAATCAGTGTCCACCCCATAATCCTCCAGCCACCTTCCAGTTTTGCTATCGACAAGATATTGCAGGTAGCTTTCCTATTCCTTTCTTTTGATTTGGATCGCTGAAAAACAACAAGCGATGTTGCTGAGCCATCTTTTGAAGCATAAATTTTCTCTATATATAATCCGGAAAATGGATATGTCTCTAGATCCATAGTTTTACGCAGCTGGCCGATAATTACGGGGATTAAATCGGGATGATTAGACAACCCCGGCTGCTCACCGATAAAAAATAAAGGGGATTGAGCAAAGTACTTCTTCAAACTACTCGGCGGAGATGAACTATTAAATGCGCTGTAAAAATTTTTAATAAGATCAGAGACTTCACTGCGCGAGCTTGCATAGATCTCAGATGAAAAGACAATAAATACGACAACCAACAGCGCCATAGCAATTTTCATGGCTACCACTTCCTATTTTAAGGAGTTTCTAAGTAACTCTGCAATTAGAGGGGACTGACTAAAGGTTGAAGTATAGTTATGCTATTAATTCGCATGGACTAAAGAAGGAAATCTGACAATCACCAGACGGAGTTATCCTGTGCCAGAGGTAATAGTGGAGAGAAGTATTTACTGCCCTTATTGTGGTGAAATCATAAAAATACTGGTTGATTCATCAGTTTTGCCTCAACAGTACACTGAGGACTGCCAAGTTTGCTGTAGACCTATCGTTTTCTCTGTGGAACTCGATTTAAATGGTGAGCTATCTGTCGCAGCTCATACTGAGGATGAAGCGCTCTAAGCCGCATTGTCGCGCACAAATTCACTTCAAGTTGGCAAAAACCTCTATGGCTCGCTTCCGTCCAGCCCCCACATCGCAAATCACTTGAGGATAGCCTTGAGTCGGCGGTGGATCGTGTATGGCTTTGTCGCTCAGCTCCTTTAGCTCAGGTACAAATTTTCGAATAAAATCTCCATTGGGATCAAAACGTTGCGACTGACTATAAGGATTAAATACACGAAAATAGGGTGCAGCATCAGTACCCGTGGAGGCAGTCCACTGCCAGCCCCCATTGTTGGAAGCAAAGTCTGCATCAATTAAGCGCTGCATAAAGTAGCGCTCACCCCAGCGCCAATCTATCAGCATATTTTTACTGAGAAATGAAGCTACTATCATACGCAATCGATTATGCATCCAGGCAGTCTCATTTAACTGTCGCATCGCTGCATCAACTATCGGAACCCCAGTCTCCCCCAAAGTCCAACGCTCAAACTGACCCTTATTGTAGGACCAGGGAATTTGGTCAGTTTCCTGCTTGAATGGCCTCCCTTTACTCAGACGGGGAAAGTCCACCAACAAATGGGTATAAAACTCCCGCCAGATCAATTCGCTGATCCAACAGGCCGCCCCATCATCTCCACCCAGCCAACGTCCCTCATTCATATCCAACGCCATAGCTATACATTGGCGAATCGAAACAGCACCACTATTTAGGTAGGGGGATAAGCAGGAGGTACTATCGAGTGCTGGAAAGTCTCTCTCTGCCTGATACGCAGATATTTTTCCACTGAACTTCTTGAGCCGTTTCAGTGCCGCCTTTTCTCCTGCTTGCCAACCTTTAATCAGGCCTGCATCGTCGATCTTATCTATCGAGTATGTCGACAGTTGCGCTGGAATCTTTTGGCTTAATTTCTGCCCTTCAGATAAAGAAAGCCACTTTGGCCAATGTGCTCCATTTTCCCGGGTAGAAATTTTCCGAGGCTTAGGCAAGGTTTTTACTTCACTATCGGCACACAATTGAATCAGTGCTCGCTTGAAGGGGGTAAACACCTTGTAGGGTTCCCCTCCGCCGGTTCTTACTGCTCCCGGTGGAAGCAGGGTGCGATCACTGTAGAACTGAACCTGAACCCCCTCATTTGTCAGTAAATCTTTTACTGCATTATCACGGCGAAACTCATTGAGTGGATATTCAGCATTCGCATAGAGAGCATTGATATTCAGGCGCTCAACTATTTGCTGAAGAACCCCTGGAACCTGAGCAAAAGTAGGAACTTCAACGAAGTACAGCGGTATATTGCGCTCCTCTAATCCATCTTGTAATTCACGCAAACAGGCGATACGAAAAGCCACCAGCGGATTGCCTTCATCCTGGCTCTGCCAGGTATCCGGACAGGCAATAAATACAGCAGCCACCTCCTTACATTGCATACTGGCTTGGTAAAGTGCTGAATTATCATTGAGGCGTAAGTCACTGCGTAGCCATACCAGGCCACGCGGCAAAGTCACTGGGCGACTCATAGCTTTAAAGACTCCCGCAATTGTGTAACTGCACTCTCTGTATTTCCGGCAAGTACTTTTGTTAAAGGGAGTCGGTTCAGTTCAGTCAAAGCCAAACGCTGCACCTCAATAAAATCACCCGCAAGCCACAGAGGATCAGTCATCCCCTGAACAGCACTTGGTAGCTCACGCTCAAGAATATTTTTGGGCAGAGCCTTGTGGCTATAGCAAAGCACTCCCTGAGCATTCAGTTTTTTGACTGTACTTCCCAGCTCCAATAATCCCACAGGATAAGCCAGGGTACCGACCTCTATTCCTGCGGCAAGGAGTACCGCAATAAACATCTGTATAAATGCCTGTTGGCCCTGAACGCCAATTTCCAGTAAAAGAACACGGGGCTTCGCCAGGGACTTGTCTTTGTCCAGGTTTTTCCTGGCCATACCATTAGCCAGAAGTAGCTGTTCATTTAACAGAGGCCAGAAGAATGTCTGCGCTCCATGGGCTTCAGGTAGGCGAAATCGCTCAAGCCGCACATGCAAAGGTTTCAACCAGTGCTCCAATAGCAAAGCGGCAGGGAATGAGGAAAACCACTGATCGAGACGGCGGCGCAGCTGGGGTTCCGCAAAGTCTCTGAGAAGACTGGAGGTTTCATCCAGCATCGCCTGCCAATTGTTTTTTCCATCGCCTGTAGTCGCTGGCAACCCCAATTTGTCCTGCTCTCGCGCTAACAAGTTTCGCACTTGACCAATGGAAACGCCCCTGGCGAGGCATTGCAGGACCTTTTCGATCTGCTCGACTTCCTCTTCACTATAAAGGCGATGCCCTTTGCTGGTGCGCATGGGTTTTAGTAAACCATAGCGCCGCTCCCAGGCCCGCAAGGTCACAGGGTGCACCCCGGTCCTTCGGGCTATCTCTCGAATCGGAAAATAGTTTTTTTCAACAACTTCTGGGTCGGACATGACGCTCATTATCGAAATTCACATAAACCTAATTCAGCCGGCTCGGCAGCGAGCAAGACCTGGCTGTGGATAAAGTGGTGTGGGCTTCTCGGCAAGTAATGACGGAGCATAGTAAGCACCGCCGAAATCGGTTTATGCCCTTGCCGGTACTCCTCGATAAGCTGGGCCAGCTCAGCCCGCTCTTCCCGGCTTAAATAGCCCTTTAAATGCCCCTGGCTGTGCATCAGTGCATTGGTTCGATCCTTGCGCGATGCATGTTGGGAGAGAATATCCATAATTCGCCCACGAATTTCATAAGCGAACTCTTCGGGGGTCACCGCACGAGAGTTGGAAACAAACTGACCCAAGGCACGGGTCAGAGACTGGCTATGGGCTAGCAAGAGGTACTTATAAGCGGTGTAAAACTCAATAACTTTAGCGGGTCGAGGATCCGGCGATACATAGCGATGCCAGGCATCGTAAGCAAATACTCGGGTTAAAAAGTTCTCGCGAATATCGCTGGCATTCAGTCGCCCTACTTCCTCCATAGGGAGGTGGGGGAAATTCTCTCTCACACGTGCAGCAAATAGACCTGCCGAATGCGCCAGTACACCGCGACCATCTTCTTTGTAATGGGGGGTAGTACGCACACCGCAGCTGGGAGACTTTTGCATCAGGATAAAACCGCGCAACTGCTCGACCTCCGGACTTATCTCGTCTGCGTAAGCTTCAAGGTCCTCTGTCACATCGATATTGGTGTCATCGCGCCCAACTGCGCGCAGGCGATCACTGACAATCAGGTGAATTGGCGGGCGGGGCACTCCCAAGCCTATTGCCACTTCCGGGCAGTAAGCTTGCAGATCAAAGCAATTACCCAGCAGCTGAGTGCAGACTTTGCTGTGCTTATGGCTACCGTTATATCGAACTGGATCACCCACGGCACAGCGGCTGATACCAACGGGAATCTTATGCGGCAGGAATTGAATATTCATAGTCACAAAGTGTGCAGGTAATGGCCTACCTTTTTTATAGCCTGCCACTAAAACTTATACAAGATCTGCTCTTGTATAAGTTTTTGAAAGTCTCTAACAAGGTAACCGTGGCTTGCGCAAATGCAAACCAAAGCTACAATGCAAAGCCGCGTTCATTCCGAGATTTAGCGCTGCGCGCACTCTTATCGCCAGTCCCCGGTCTGCGATGCGGCCCATACCTCCCGGAAAGTACGGATTAGCTCATGATTCCAGCATTGCGCGAAGTCGACGAGGTTCAGGCGCTCTATTTGCAGTTCTTGCAGGAACTGAAGGACGCAGGTTTCCGTGGCGATACCACCCCCAGTTATGCCAGCCGCACGGTTCTGGCTACCGATAATTCGATATACCAGGTCCTCCCTCAGGCCGTTGTTTATCCCCGCGACAATCGCGACTTGCAGCTGCTCGCCGAGCTGGCTGACAGGGAGGAGTTTCACTCGGTAGTGCTATCCCCCCGTGGCGGTGGTACCGGCACAAACGGCCAGTCCCTGACCGATGGACTGGTTGTGGATATCTCCCGCCATATGAACCAGATCCTCGAAATCAATGTTAAGAAGCGCTGGGTCCGGGTACAGGCCGGTGTGGTCAAAGATCAACTGAATGCAGCACTCAAACCCCACGGCCTCTTTTTTGCTCCGGAGCTTTCCACCAGTAACCGAGCCACCATTGGCGGCATGATCAATACCGATGCCTCGGGCCAGGGTTCATGTGTCTACGGCAAAACCCGCGATCACGTGCTGGAGTTACACACGGTATTATTGGGCGGTGAGGTTTGGCACTCGGCCCCGATCGACGATGAGGAGCTGGCACAAGTTAGTGTCGGGGATAAACGCTCTGCGCAGGTTCACCAAGTCTGTGATTCTATCGCGCGTACAAAAGCAGAATTAATCACAGCAAAGTTTCCCAAGCTGAACCGCTGCCTCACCGGCTACGACCTGGCTCATATTCGCGACGACAAAGGCTTTAACCTCAATAGTGTTCTCTGTGGCTCAGAGGGAACCCTGGGTTTTATCGCCGAGGCAAAACTCAACCTGTTGCCAATTCCCAAATGTGTCGCCCTAGTCAATTTAAAGTACGACCATTTTCAAGAGGCGCTACGCGACGCCAAAGACCTGATGCTGGCCGGTCCCATGTCTATCGAGACAGTGGACAGCAAAGTGTTGCAGCTGGCGATGGAAGATATCGTCTGGCACAGCGTCAGTGAATTTTTCCCAGCGGACGATCGCCCGGTCAAGGGCATTAATTTAGTCGAGTACGCCGCCGATAGCGAAGAGGAATTGGAGCAGGCACTAGCCCAATTTACCGCTCATATTGATGAAGCTATTGGCCAAGCAGGTAAAAGTTTCGGTTATTCCATTGCCCGAGGGCACGCCGAGGTCAATCGAATCTGGGCCATGCGCAAACGGGCCGTGGGCTTACTGGGGAATGCCCAGGGAGAAAAACGCCCAATTCCCTTTGTCGAAGACACGGCAGTACCACCGGAAAACCTGGCGGATTTTATCGCTGAGTTCCGCGCGGTATTGGATGAGGCCAATCTCGACTACGGTATGTTTGGCCATGTCGATGCGGGCGTGCTGCACGTGCGTCCGGCAATTGATATGAAAGACCCCCAGCAAGCCGCACAAATTCGTCCGATCACCGATCAGGTAGTCTCCCTCACACAGAAATATAAGGGCCTTTTGTGGGGGGAGCATGGGAAAGGTGTCAGGTCTGAATACGCACCAGAATTTTTTGGCGAGCTCTACCCAGAGCTGCAAAAAATCAAAGCCGCCTTCGATCCTCGCAACCAACTCAATCCGGGGAAAATAGCTACCCCCAGTGATGACAGCCAGCTGCTGAAAATTGACGAGGTATCCACCCGAGGCGAGCGGGACCGGCAAATTCCCGCCCAGGTCTGGGAGGGCTATGAGGAAGGTGTGCACTGCAACGGCAATGGCGCTTGCTTTAACTGGAACCCCGACGATGCCATGTGCCCTTCCTACAAGGCCACTCGCAACCGTATTCACTCTCCCAAAGGGCGCGCCTCTTTAATGCGCGAATGGCTGCGATTGCTCAGCGAAAAAAATGTTGATGCGGTCTCCAGTGCCCAGCGCCTGCGGGAACGCTCCTTTTTTGTCGGACTCCCCAAGCGCATCATCAATTCCCTGGCAAAAACCCGGGGTGAGTACGATTTCAACCACGAAGTTAACGAGGCGATGCAAGGCTGCCTGGCCTGTAAATCCTGTGTAGGGCAGTGCCCGATAAAAGTGGATGTGCCGGAGTTTCGCAGCAAATTCCTTGAACTCTACTACAGCCGCTATTTGCGTCCGCTAAAAGATTACGCCGTCGGTGGGCTGGAATTCCTGATGCCACACCTGGCCAAGCTACCCCAGTTATACAACTGGCCACTAAAACTCAAGCCAGTTTCCTTCCTGATGGAGCGCCTGTTCGGCATGGTGGACAGCCCGCTGTTATCGGAAAAAACTTTGAAAGCGACTATGGCGGAGCTGGGTGTGCCTGTCGCCAGTGCGGCCTGCCTGGAGTCCCTGGGTCCGGCACAGCGCAGTCGCGCAGTGGTGATAGTGCAGGATGCTTTTACCAGTTACTTCGATGCCCAAGTGGTTGCCGACATCGTGCGCTTGTTAAAGCAGCTCGATTTTGTCCCCATGCTGGCGCCCTACCGCGCCAACGGCAAACCCCTGCATGTGCACGGTTTCCTGCGCCAGTTCCAGAGGGTCGCTGAATTAAACAGCCAGATGCTTAACGACCTCGCCGCCAGCGGTATACCCCTTGTGGGCATCGACCCCTCAATGACCCTGACTTATCGCTCGGAATATAAAAAGCTGATGGGCGATGAGGCCCCCAAGGTCCAGTTGTTACAGGAATGGCTGGCTTCCCAGCGGGAGCACCTGGAACAACAGCGCCACCGCATAGAGCCCGCCAGCTTCCAGCTTCTACCCCATTGCAGTGAACAAACCAATGCCACCGCCTCGGTGAAAGACTGGAAAAATGTTTTCACTGCCCTGGGCCTGGAACTCGCTACCGAAAGCCTCGGCTGTTGCGGTATGGCCGGTACCTATGGCCACGAAGCAGATCACAAAGAGACCTCACGAGTCATTTTCCAGCAATCCTGGGCGCCCCGATTGAACAGTAGCGAAAACCAGTTGGCCACCGGCTATTCCTGTCGTTGCCAGGCCAATCGCTTTGCAGGCGTATCCTTGCGCCATCCGCTACAGGGGCTACTGGCACAACTGGATAAATAGGCATTTACTGACGTAAGGGGCCCATATCTCCGGGTCTCTTACTGTCCACCCAAAGTAGCCTGCGGGAAGTGCCTATGCACAAACATCTCTCAAACCTGCTCATGCTGTTTTACGCACTGCTTGGCATCGCCGTATTGCTAGCAGCAATATCCATAAGCTCAAACTCCGGGAAACAACAATTAGGGCACCATCTATCCCAGGCCCAACACTCCCTGGCATTGGTTACTGAGGCTGAAACCTACGCCCGCACGGGCAACTACGCCGACGCACTGCCACTTTACGAAAAGGCCATCTCCTCACTGTCCGACTATCCGGATCAACAACAGGCCCTGCGCTACCGCTACGGCATTGTGCTCAATGCATTTAGCGCCCAAGCGCGACCTGACCTCTACCCCCTTGCCCGCGCACAGTTCGAATCGGTCCTCAATTACCTGGATGCCGGCGCGGTGCTACCGCAGTCCACCGCAAGAGTGCGGTCGGCCATGGCACACACTTACCATCAGCAAGCAGCAACGGAGAAAGAGCACACTCAGCGAGCTCATCTTTTACGCTCGGCTTACCTTCTATATAAGAGTGCAATCCAAGGCCTGCGCGAACAGGCGGAATGGCAGAACCTTGCCATCACCTATTTCAACCTGGGGCAAGTCTGTGAATGGCAGGGAAACCTGGAGGAAGCCATCATCTGGTTGGAAAAAACGGTGAAGCTGGACATGCAGCACAAGCTGCCGGACCTCCAGGAAGACAGTGACTACTTATCCGCACTGCGCAGCCAGGTGGAACCGATACTGGAAAACCCCGAAACCGCGCTGTAAGTACTGGGGATTCCCTGCACTTTTTAATGTGACGCACCGGTTTTTCCGCTAAAACCTGCTGTTTTTTGTCATATCAGCAATATATGGAGAATAAGTCACAAATAATTTATAAGGAATTTTTTACTGTTCCAGTCATGCTAAGCAATGTCCTCCACCACTCCTAGCACGACTCTTTAGAATGACATCGCTGTCACGCAATTTTTCTCTTTTGAAACCATTTACCAAGGAGCTGGGTTCTATCCGGCCATTTCCTTCTGTACAAAATATATACAGCGCAATTTTATTGTTCTTTATATCTGAAAATTAAGCCATTTTTTTATTTTCTGTAAATAACCCGCCAATTCATACGGCTTTTTCTCGCTTTGCAGGAAAAAGTTGATACCTCAGGATTCGCCGGTAATATAGCCAGCGTTGATTAAATATTGATCAACGATTTCCAAACAAACTTGGAAATTTCACAAGCAGCCCTTGGCTTGTGACCATTTATGACCTGGAGGTAATGGGACATGATGAAACAGACTCTGCGAAATACTGCCTTTTTTATTGCTGCCTTGCTCGCTATCGGTGTAAGCGTTAATGCCTCAGCAGCACTTAAGAAAACCATGATTGTTGACGCAACTGCTTACAACTCTGTACCCGGACAAACTGACAGTGATCCCTGGGTAGCAGCTTGGAACAACCGCCTGCGCCCCGGTGACAAAATTATCGCCGTATCCCGTGACCTGGAAAAACACGGTCTGACTAACGGCGCCAAAGTTAAAATTGAAGGTCTGCCTGGCACCTATACCGTGCGCGACCGTATGAACAAGCGTTTTACTAACCGAATCGATGTTTGGATGGAGAAAGACATTAAGAAAGCCCGCGCCTGGGGCAAGAAAAAACTGAAGATTGTTTTTGAACCCGTAAAGTAATTAGACCTAATTTCAACAGAGCTTGTGACCCCGCCCTCCAGCGGGGTTTTTTTATTGTTAAAAGAATTTATATCCAATCCACCAAAAAGCAATCAGGGTTCCATCTCCATTAAAAACCCTTCTAGCTCTGTACAATTTGAATTTCCGATATAAAACAAGCTCGGCTGCTGGTTCTCGGTATAGCGATGTTTTAATCCATCCTCGCCAATTAATATTAAGTATTCTGATTTTACCCAGCGCTCACCCTCCCTGTATTCCGTTAGCCATAAAAGCGATGGCTGCCCCTCGTGACAGAGCCCATAAAACATGCGGGTTTTTTCCACCAGTTTCTTGGTCATGTAATCTAGATAGCGGCCGGGATAGGTATAGCGATCAGCCTCAATACCAATTTTCTCTGGGTTTATCCCCATATCGGCGCGGCCAACTCTCTGTATATAAATTGCCAGGTTCTCGTCGCAATCGAGACAATGGCGCCCGGCAACAATGGCATAGCCACTCAATTCGGAGATAAGTCGGGCTTCTTTTAGGTCAGTGGTGAGCAGCTGTCGATTGGAAAGGCGGATGCTCTCTGCGGATACCAGTGGACTTAATACAGTCACCAGCAGAATAAGGCAGCGCAGGTTCATGGGGAGGGTAACCGCAGGTTAGGTAGTACCGCCGGAGACCTGGATTCCACCATTGTCTCGCGGCGGCACTGTGATTGGGTGTGCTGTTACACAGTCGCGATTCCCTTCTCACATTAACCATAGCAGTTTGAACAAATGTCAGCCGACTTTTGCCACAACTCCCGCTGGGAATTGCCAGTCAGCCGATTCATTCTGAAGAGGGCTTACCAGCTGCCATCGGCTTCCTGAACTGGCCCAACAAAGGTAGCGATCCCCTCCTCTTTAAGAGCATCGAGCGCTTCATCCAGCGCTTCCCGCTCAGTCTCAAACGCGTCTTCCCAAACGGTTGAGTTGTTGTGTTCATCGACGATTTCAAGCAGCCAGCCGCCCTCACCATCTTCATAAATATCGATCTGGACGGAAACCTCGCCCTCCCGATAGATCTGGCTCAACTCCGACTCTTTCGGTGCAAACTCTTCGCCCATGGGATTCGCCTCGCTGTGACCTTGAAATTTCGGCCAGAACTTTGACAACTTGCGGCCCGACGGTCAACTACAAATCCCTTTTCTTGCAGATGCGGACCGCCTGCTTACTGTACGACAAGCTCCTTTTTTTGCGATAAAATGCGCGGCGATTTTTTCTGCTCCGGATTTGCGATCCGGCCCGCAACTGAGGAAGTACCATGAACCAATTTGTTGTCTGTGCACTGTATAAGTTCGTTACCCTTGAGAACTTTGAAACGCTTCGCGCCCCACTGCTGGAGGTGATGCAAGAAAACAGTGTTCGCGGCACCCTGCTGTTGGCCCAAGAGGGCATCAATGGCACTGTAGCCGGCTCCCGCGAAGGTATCGACGCGGTATTAGCCCATTTGAAGTCAGACGAGCGCCTCGCCAACCTGGACTACAAAGAGTCCATCACCCAGGCAATGCCCTTCCTGCGCAGCAAAGTGAAGCTAAAGAAAGAAATTGTCACCATGGGTGTAGAGGGCATTGATCCACTGCGCACCGTCGGCACCTATGTCAAACCCAAAGACTGGAATGCCCTGATCAGCGACCCAGAGGTTGTTGTCGTGGACACCCGCAATGACTATGAATTCCAGGTTGGTACTTTCAAGAATTCCATCAACCCAGAAACTGAAACTTTCCGCGAGTTCCCGCAGTACGTAAAAGAGAATATGGACCCGGCCAAGCACAAGAAGGTCGCCATGTTCTGCACCGGCGGTATCCGCTGCGAGAAGTCCACAGCCTATATGAAAGAGCAGGGCTTTGAAGAGGTATATCACCTCCACGGCGGTATTTTGAAATACCTGGAAGAAGTCCCAGCAGAAGAATCCCTGTGGGAAGGCGAGTGCTTTGTTTTCGATGAGCGGGTGACAGTCAACCACAACCTGGAACGCGGCAAATACGATCAATGCAATGCATGCCGCATGCCCATCACTGAGGAAGACCAGCAATCTCCCCTGTTCGAGCAGGGTGTAAGCTGCCCGCACTGCCACGACAAGGTGCCTGAAGCTGACCGAGCCCGTTTCCGCGAGCGCGAAAAGCAAATTCAGCTGGCCAAACAGCGCGGTGAAGTACACATTGGCCAGGACGCCCGCGCGCAAACCGTCTCCCGCCGCGAGCAAAAGAGAGAGGAGCGCCGCCGCCAGGCTGAAGCCCAACAGGCGCGCAACCAGCAGGCCTAACTCCTCCCCTAGAGAGCAAGAGGCTGAGGTACGACCTTTATCTGGGCTAGCCAGGCCTCTGCCTCAGCCTCCACAACGAACTCCCTAGAACTGAGCCTGCACAGGCAGGAGCCATGGCTGGGCAGCGGACAGGTCCAGCGCCCTCGCGGATGTAACACCGCGATAAATGCCCGTCGCAGTACAGGGTTCTCAGCAATAAAGTGAATAAATTTCTGGTGCTCCTCCAGTGTGGTTTTGCTGCGCGCATAACGCAGGTCGAGTAGTACACGTAGGGGCTTTCGGTGGCGATACTTTTCCACCAGTAGTGCAATGGCTTCTATTTTGTCCTTATACCCCACCGGACCAAAAAAAAGCACACGCGCTATTCCACCCGCCGGCCGATAGCTAATATGAAAATTCATTGATAACAGCACCCGTGCGCTTGTCTTTTTTATTTTTATCGACTACAGCTTCCGCAATGCCTCTTTTTATTGTCTTACCTGTATTGAAAACGCGAAATAAGGCAGACTTTTTTCTCGTACACTCCTGATATTTACTTCTATCTCAACGGCAATCCAACATCCGTATAAAGGGTTTGACGTTTGTCGGCGAAAATACTGCACCTGTAAACCCGTTTTAATACCCTCAGCCCCAACTGCATTTAATAAGCGACAAAAAACCTGCAAATACTGCCACCTAAAAATCATAAGCGGTCTATATCGCAAAAAAATATCGGCTTTATGATTTTTAAAACAATAAGTAACTAGTACGATCAAAATACCCCTGTTTTTTACCAGGTAATTCTGTGAAATATTTTGAAACTTCTAATTTACCCAGGGCGCGACAGAAATGGACTATCGCTAAAAGGAAATCTGTACCATAAAACAAGGAACAAACTAGTACGGCTTACTTCAATGAGGGACACCGGGCTGCATCAATATAAAAATATTGGAGCCCGGTAAAAACAGAAAAACAAAGAAAATTATTTCTTTGTGATCAATATCGCGAATGGGTTCAACTTATTTCGATTTCCGGCATATCGCTGTCATCACTGCTGTTTAACCAGATCTGGGCAGCAGCCTTGCGGGCAATTTCGCAATAAAAACCAGCAATTTCACTATCTGGATCGGAAATAACACTGGGCTGTCCGCTATCCACATCGGCGCGGATTTTCTGTGCCAGCGGAAGCTCACCCAGTAAATGGGTATCGTACTCTGCAGCGATTCGCTCACCGCCACCGGTACCGAAAATTGGCTCGCTGTGACCACACTTGGAACAAGTATGCAGCGCCATATTTTCCACAATACCCAACACAGGTACCGATACCTTGCGGAACATCTCCACGCCCTTAATGGCATCTTTTAGTGCCAGGTCTTGAGGGGTAGTTACAATTACCGCACCGGCCAAGGTAGTTTTCTGTGCCAGCGTCAATTGAATATCCCCAGTACCCGGGGGCATATCCACAACCAGGTAATCAAGCCCATCCCGACTTTCCCCCCACAGGGTTTGACTGAGAATCTGGTTGAGCGCGCCGCTGGCCATAGGCCCGCGCCATACCGCTGGGGTCTCCTCGGTCATCAGGTACCCCAGAGACATTGTCTCTATTCCATGGGCCTCTACCGGCACAAAGAATTTCTGTTCTTTCACATGCGGGCGCTGGTCTTCAGTTCCCAGCATGGTGGGCAGGCTCGGGCCGTAGATATCAGCATCCAACAAACCAACCCGGGCACCTTCCGCCGCCAGGGCCAGGGCCAGATTGACCGCAGTCGTGGACTTGCCAACCCCGCCTTTGCCCGACGCCACAGCAACAATGTTTTTTACCTTCGCCAAAGTCTCCGGCGCCCCGGAAGTCGGCGTAGCGGGAATATCGCTGAACAGCTCAAACTGCAACTTGGAGCCTTTGAGGGGCCCGGCTTTCAACAGCGGCTGACAGCTCTCCTCCACCCGCTGGAGCCAATCTGCCTCCTGGCTCGCACACGGATATCCCAGGGTAATCCCGGCGAAAACAGTTTCGTCCTCATACCCAACTTCAATTTCTGCGTCCAAATCATCCAGCGGCAAGCCACTGGCAGGATCATGCAACTGGCCGAGGCACTCCGCCAGTCGCTCCAGTTCAGCCTGAACTTCCTGTGACAGCTCGTCATGATCGTGATGATGATCGCTCACGGTATCTCCCTCTCAGCGCTTCTAGATTGGCTCGCATTGTGTCGGATGACGCGGCCTAACACCAGCCACAGCAGCCAAACAAGGATTCACATAAGCCAGCTTGATCCCTCCACGACATAGTGCAAATCTGCTATATTCCGCGGTCTTTTGACGATCTTCGGCCGACTCTCCGTGAGTCCCTGGCCGCAACCCCACAGCGATGGAAAAACCGATGTCCGATACGCGCAACATTCTCGTCACCAGCGCACTGCCCTATGCCAATGGCTCCCTACATCTGGGCCATGTGCTCGAATATATCCAAACCGATATTTGGGCCCGCTTCCAGCGTGCGCGCGGTAATAACTGCCTGTATATCTGTGCCGACGATGCTCACGGCACTGCAATTATGCTGAAGGCTGAACAACTGGGCCTGACCCCGGAACAGCATATCGCCAATATGCAGGCAGAACACGAGCGCGACTTCGCCGACTTCCTAATTGGTGTAGACAACTACCACTCCACCCATTCAGAGGAAAACCGCGAGCTGTCGGCAATGATCTACCGCCGCCTCAGCGAAAACGGCCACATCGCATCGCGCACTATTACCCAGGCTTTCGATCCAGAGAAACAGCTTTTCCTGGCGGATCGCTATATCAAGGGAACCTGCCCCCGCTGCAGCACGCCCGACCAGTATGGTGATAACTGTGAAGCCTGTGGCGCCACCTACAGCCCTACCGAACTGATCGATCCGGTATCAGCAATCTCCGGCGCCACTCCGATAGAAAAGGAGTCAGAGCACTTCTTCTTTACCCTGCCCGCATTCACCGAATACCTGCGCGAGTGGACCCGCTCCGGCACTCTCCAGGATGAAGTAGCCAACAAGCTGGCCGAATGGCTGGAAGAGGGCCTGCAAGAGTGGGATATTTCCCGCGACGCCCCTTACTTCGGTTTCGAAATTCCCGATGCGCCGGGCAAATATTTCTACGTGTGGCTCGACGCTCCCATTGGCTATATGGCCAGTCTCAAAAACTACTGCGACAGCAAAGGGCTGGACTGGCAGGAGTACTGGAAAAAAGACAGCGACGCCGAGGTCTACCATTTTATCGGCAAGGATATCGTCAACTTCCACGCACTCTTTTGGCCAGCCATGCTGGACTCAGCGGACTTCCGCACCCCCAACAAAGTTTGCGTACACGGCTTCCTTACCGTAAACGGCAAGAAGATGTCCAAGTCCCGCGGCACCTTTATCAATGCTCGCAACTACCTGGATCACTTGAGCCCTGAGTATTTGCGCTACTACTTCGCCGCCAAACTGACCGGTGGCGTCGATGACCTGGATCTGAACCTGGACGATTTTATCGCCAAGGTGAACTCTGACCTGGTGGGTAAAGTAGTCAATATCGCCTCTCGCACCGCCAAGTTTGTCAGCAAGTCCGGTGGCAAGCTGGCCGGCGAACTGGCCGACGAACAATTGTGGAACCAATTTGTAGAGGCGGCTCCACGAATTGCTGAATATTACGAGCAGCGAGAATACGCCCGCGCCATGCGCGACATTATGGCTCTGGCCGACGCCGCCAATGCCTGGATCGCCGACAAGGCTCCCTGGTCCCTGGCCAAGCAGGAGGGCACCGAAGCTGAGGTTCTGGCTATTTGCTCCCAGGGTGTGAATATGTTCCGCGCCCTGATCACCTGGCTCGCCCCGGTATTGCCCAACACTGCACAAAAAGCGGCGGAGTTCCTCAACAGTGAGCTGGATTGGAACAGCGCAACCAAACCGCTGACAGATCACGAAATCAAGAAGTTCAAGCCGCTGCTGCAACGGGTGGAGAAAACCCAGGTAGATGCAGTTATGGATGCGGCTGCGGAATCCCTGGCCCAGCTACAAGCGGAAACCAAAGCTGCTACCGGCCCTCTGGCGGAGGACCCCATTGCTGAGGAAATCCAGTTTGATGACTTCGCCAAAGTAGACTTGAGGATCGCCCTGATCGCCAAAGCTGAGCATGTTGAAGGCGCCGGTAAACTGCTGCGCTTAACCCTGGACCTGGGCGGCGAAACCCGCCAGGTATTTGCCGGTATTAAAAGCGCCTACGCCCCTGAAGACCTGGAAGGTAAGCACACCGTTATGGTCGCTAACCTGGCGCCGCGTAAAATGCGCTTTGGTGTCAGTGAGGGTATGGTTCTGGCAGCAGGTCCCGGAGGTAAGGACCTGTGGATACTGGAGCCCCACGAGGGCGCCAAACCCGGTATGCGCGTAATGTAATTTCCCTGCGCTAACGCAGGGAAACTGCAATCAAGCCGGCACACACCAGCCCCACTCCCAGCAGCTGGGGCCTGTGTGCCGGCTCCTTGAGTAACCAGACCGCCAAGCCCACGCCCAGGGGAATACTCAACTGCCTTAGGGCGACTACATAACTAACATTTTCAGTCATTGTCATCGCCAGCAGTACCAGGCCGTAAGTCGCTCCCATCATGGCACCGGTCAGAGCCCCGACCTTCAAATCCCGAAAACTTTGGATCAATGGCGCAGTGCCACTCTGACCCAAGCACCCCAGAAGCAGCCATACACCACAGGCGAGAAACTGCATCCCCAAATAGCTGTAGGCCAGAACAAGCGCAGGGATAGTGCCTCCCGCAGCATCTCCCAGGTAAATCAGCGCCCCTTTATCCGCCAGTGAATAGCCCACAGTGCCAATGGCTGCTACCAGCGCCCAGGCGCAGTCCGCGCGCCAATAAGCTCTCCAGTGCCACTCGCGGAAATACACCAGCGGTACCAGCAGGCAGCCAATTGTCACCAACAGCATTCCCACCCAGGCGAGTGGAGGCAACGATTGCCCCAACAATACCGTTGCCAGTGCAACCAGCAATACCGGCAATGCTCGAGCAACGGGATAGACCAATCCCATATTGGCTCGCTGGTAGGCGAGGGATAAGCCCCCCATATAAATCATTTGAAAAAAACCACTACCGATAAGGAGGATCCAAAAACCTCGCGGGAGTGAATCAACCTGATATAGCAACCAAAAATTTAGCGGTAAAAGAAAAATTCCAACACTGAGAGTCGCGATACAAAAAAAGGCGGGAGTTGGTGTGCGGGACTTCCCCAGTAAATTCCAACCCGCGTGTAGAAATGCAGAAATTAAAACAAGACTGGCAGCGGTAAACGATATTCCCATAGAGGCCCTCTTCAATTGCGACAGAAAGGCCCCGACAAACCAACCGTAGCCACGAATATGCGCAGTTAAGGCCGCTGGCCAGCAAAGTTTTGCATTCCCTCTTCACTGCCGTAGCATGTCCACCACACTGCAAATCTATCGAGGAGATGTCATGCGCGGCGTATTTCTGGACACTTTGACAATGAAGCTTGAGGAGCTGGATACCTCGGCCCTAACAAATAGTCTAGACCAGTGGGACTTCTATGAAACGACTCCCGCCGAAAAAGTCGCGGAGCGAATCGCCGAGGCCGAGGTGGTAATAACCAATAAAGTCATAATAAGCCGCACATTATTGGAGCAGGCCAGCAAATTAAAAATGATTTGTGTTTGTGCAACCGGTACAAATAACATCGATCTCGCCGCCGCACAGGAATTAAATATTCCGGTGTACAACGTTAAAGGTTATGCGGGGGCTTCTGTACCACAGCACACTCTTGCCCTGATCCTGGCTCTTGCTTCCAAGTGGCACCGCTATCACAACGATGTTTTTGCCGGACGCTGGAGCCAATCTACAATTTTTTGCCTGCTCGATCACCCAGTGGTTGAACTCGCAGGAAAAACACTCGGTATCATTGGCTTTGGTGCCCTCGGGCAGAAGGTGGCAAAACTGGGGGAAGCCCTGGACATGCGGGTACTGGTGGCTGAATCATTTAGCGGCACACCCGCTGAAGGCAGGACGCCACTGCAACAATTGTGTGCAGAGTCCGATGTCATCAGTCTGCACTGCCCGCTCACAGAAGAAACCGATCAGCTGGTAGACGAGCAATTCATCGCCGCGATGAAACCCGGCGCACTCCTGGTCAATACGGCTCGGGGCGGGCTGGTAAATGAACAGGCACTGGCGGATGCTTTGCGCAGTGGACACCTTGGGGGGGCGGCGCTGGATGTCCTCAGCCAGGAGCCCCCACCCGCCAGTCACCCACTATTGGACAGAGATATCCCCAATTTGATTATCACCCCCCACAACGCCTGGATCAGCCGTGAATCACGCCAGCGCCTACTCAACGGGGTCGTAGAGAATATTGAAACCTGGAAAAGTGAGAGTACCAGCCATCCATAAACAACTCGCTTTTATCTAACCCAAGCCATCTCAGGCATCTGCCGGTCCGAGGACTAATCCCCTCTGTGAACTCAGGCCGGCTTTTGCCGTTTGAAACTACGACCGGGCCCGAACAGCTGCCAGCCATAGTCCAAGATCAGTAGCAGAGATAGGGACTTTTTCCTGCAAAAATCGCGTGAAAAAAACCCCTTTTTCAAGTGGGAATTACCACGCGGGACTATAGACTTCCTCGGCAATTAAACCCCGAGAGGAGAAACCTGATGGCAACCGCAAGATCTCCACATACGAACTCCAGTAGGGAGAAGCTGCAACAGGCCTATAATCTTGCTGGAGAGGCCGCTTCACAAGCTGCTGGCAGCTTGAAAGAGAGGGCCCGGACCTCTGTAGAGTCCCAGAGACAACGTGCCACCGATGTAATGGAAAAAGCGGAGTCCTCACTTCGGGAGCGCCCCATTCTCGCTGTTGGCTGTGCATTTGTTGTTGGCTGGGCAATTGCGAAGCTCTTTAAGTAACGCTTCTCTCTTTTTTTCGACTGGTAAGGACACCCCCTGATGGGCAATGAAAAAAAGTCCCAAGCGTCTGGCGAGAATGCCGATTCCGCTGCGCAGGAGCGCAGCCCGGGTCAGTCTTCACCTTCTCCCTCAGGGAAAGACTCTGATGGAGAAGGTGAAAATAGCCTTGAAGCTACCCTCGCTCGCGCCGAGGCAACACTGACCCTACTGACTGCCTGGTTGGCTAATATTCAAAAGCTATTCCAGTTGGAGTTGGATAGAACAATTGCAGCCGGCAAGCGTATTGTTGCCCTGCAACTAATGTTACTGCCTCTAAGTGCGGCCCTCATCGTCAGTCTCTGTGGAGGCGTTGGGCTGATTGCCTACTATTTTTCCCAGTCTATTTATTTGGCATTTCTGGTATTTATTCTTATCCAGGTCGCTATTTTGGCGGGAGCTATCGTTTATCAAAAGAAGCTGGTGCCCCTACTGGGTTTTGAAGAGACCAAGCGACAAGTTAAAGAGGCTTTAAACGATGTCACTGAAGTCTTTAAATAAACAGATCGAACTATGTAGTCGAGACACGGAGCGACAACGGCTCAGTGTATTGGCAATCGTAAATCAGCAACAGCAAGATGTTCAGCAGCGTTTACAGGGAATTCCCCTGCCACTGGTTTTAGGTCTGGCTTTAATCGCCGGCTTCGCGGCGGAAAAATTATGGCAATTGCCCCGCACCTCACAGGTGGTTCAGTTTATGCTTTCTATGAGGGCTTTTTAGCCGGCGCTACTCTTTATAAAAATATTAATTCAACGGCTACTTTTAAAAAGAGGGGCACCGGAGAATAGCCATAGAAAATAGTTACTGGCACATCCTTGTGCCAGCCTTACCTATTAATACCCTGTATTAATCAACATCCTTATCGGTCACTTTATCTTGGGTGTTACTGTCAAAATCACCGGCGCTGTGGCGTTCATGTAGTTGTTCGCTGGGCTCACCCCAGGTTCGATTGACCATTCGTCCGCGCTTTACCGCTGGACGCTCTGCAATTTCCCCCACCCAACGATTGAGATTTTTATAACTCTGGGTATCGAGAAATTCCGCCGCACTATAAGCTTCATTGCGCACCAGAGCCCCATACCAGGGCCAGATCGCAATATCGGCGATGGTATAAGTCCTTCCCGCCACATACGGATGCTTCGCCAGCTGTTGGTCCAATACGTCCAACTGGCGCTTTACTTCCATAGCAAATCGGTTGATCGGGTATTCATATTTTTCCGGTGCATAGGCATAAAAGTGTCCAAAGCCTCCTCCCAGGTAAGGAGCCGAGCCCATCTGCCAGAAGAGCCAATTCAATGCCTCAGTGCGCTGCTCGGGTGTATGGGGCAAGAGGACATTAAACTTTTCAGCCAGGTAAAGCAGTATGGAGCCACTCTCAAATACCCGGATTGGTGGCGTAGTGCTGTGATCCACTAAGACCGGGATCTTGGAATTTGGGTTTGCTTCAACAAAACCACTGCCAAACTGCTCTCCTTCAGTGATACGGACTAAATGGGCATCGTATTCGGCTCCCTCAAACCCGAGTTCCAATAACTCCTCTAACATCACCGTCGCCTTAACCCCGTTCGGCGTGGCCAAAGAATAGAGCTGCATCGGGTGCTGCCCCTGCGGCAGCGCTTTATCGTGGGTCGCACCCGCTACCGGCCGATTGATACTGGCAAAAGCGCCCCCGCTTTCCTTATCCCACTGCCAAACCTTGGGGGGAGTGTAGGTTTCGTTCGACATTAAACTGCTCCAACTGAATTTAAGGTTGCTCTCAAGCAAAAACACGCATGCCGCGTCAATATACTGTATTGCCTCTACCCCACGCTTAACACCAAGTACCAAACTGGGTTACCCATCTTGTACCTATCGTTTCAAATTGGCAAAGGTACTGCAAATAGTATCCACAAAGGCCTCCACCTTTACTCCAAGTGGAGTCCTTTTGATCCAGAGGTGGCCCTTTGTCGGCCCTTTTCCCCTGCCACCCTCCTCACGAGTTGAAGCCCCCAAGCGACTCAACCATAATAGCCGCCCTGCGCGGCATTCGACGGTGCTCACAAGGAAGGTGCTAGTCTCACCTTAACCCTGCCGACGCCATTGCCGCTGTTCGCGCCACTCCGCCCTCGGGCTTTAACCGGACCTGTTATGACCGAATTTGCCGTCATTCTGCTCAGCACCATCTTGGTCAATAATTATGTGTTAGTGCAGTTTCTCGGCCTGTGCCCGTTTATGGGAGTTTCCAATAAACTGGAGACCGCTGTGGGTATGGCCGGCGCTACCACCTTTGTACTTACTTTGGCCTCTATTTGTTCATACCTGGTCAACACCTATCTGTTGGCCCCTTTTGGTATTGAAGATCTTCGCACCATCTCATTTATTCTGGTGATTGCTGTTGTCGTACAGTTCACGCAGATGTTTATCCAGAAGACCAGCCCGTTGATGTACAAAGTGCTAGGCGTTTTTCTACCGCTGATCACTACCAACTGTGCCGTGTTGGGTGTCGCTCTGCAGAACACTATGAAAGCGCACACTTTTATACAGTCCACTCTTTACGGATTTGGCGCAGCAGTGGGTTTCTCCCTGGTGTTAATCTTGTTTTCCTCGATGCGCGAGCGCCTTTTTGCCGCCGATGTCCCGCTGCCATTTCGCGGCGCCGCAATCGGAATGGTCACTGCCGGACTGATGTCACTGGCATTTATGGGCTTTAGCGGTCTGGTATAGGATTTCGAAATGCTGGACTGGATTTCACAAATTTCTTCTCCCCTGCTGGTGCTCGGTGGCATGGCATTGGTATTCGGTGCCCTGCTGGGTTTCGCCGCCGTTCGCTTCCGGGTGGAGGGTGACCCGCTCGTTGAGCAGGTCGATGCCCTGTTGCCACAGACTCAATGTGGCCAGTGTGGCTACCCCGGCTGTCGCCCCTACGCAGAAGCGATAGTGCACGGCGATACCATCAACAAGTGCCCCCCCGGCGGGCAGGCCACTATCAATGAGTTGGCCAGTCTGCTGGATATAGAGCCCATGCCATTGGACGCCGAGCACGGCGTTGAAGATGTAAAAAAAGTGGCATTTATCCGCGAGGCGGAGTGCATCGGCTGTACCAAATGTATTCAAGCCTGCCCGGTAGATGCCATTGCCGGCGCCGCCAAATATATGCACACGGTGATCACCGATGAGTGCACAGGGTGTGACCTTTGTGTCGAACCCTGCCCCGTTGACTGTATCGATATGGTTCCCCTGGAAACCGCTTTACAGGATTGGCATCCACACAAGCCCAGCGATAGCTCGGTGCTAATTGCCAGCGATCGCCGCACTATTCAAGAACATACCGGGGGAGGCGCGGTTTGAACCCCGTAGATAGCAAGACCAAACAAAGAGAGGCCGTTCAGGAGAGACGCGCAGCCCGCGAGGCACAACTGATTGCCAGTGAAAAAGCGCGCGAGCTGCGCCCCAACGACTTCCCCGGCGGAGTGCACCCTCCCGAGAACAAACACCAGAGTACCGGTGAGCCTATAGGAGTGATCCCCCTCGCCGAGGACTTGATCGTACCACTGCTACAGCACTCCGGTACCACCGCCATACCGCTGGTGAACCTCGGTGATAAGGTATTAAAGGGGCAAAAGATTGCCGAAGCCGACGGTTTCATTAGCTGTCCAGTGCATGCTCCCAGCTCCGGCAGGGTTATGGCCATTGAACCCTATCCAGTGCCCCACCCTTCGGGTCTGCTGGAGGACTGCATTGTCATTCGCACAGATGGCGACGATGCCTGGTGCGATCTCACCCCCTGCGAAGATTACCTTCAGGTTTCACCGATAGAGCTTCTGGACAAGATCCGCGACTGCGGTATTGCCGGCATGGGCGGTGCAGGGTTCCCAACCGCTGTGAAGCTAGACCCTCACGGCGGCGCCGAAATTGATACTTTGATTATCAATGGCACAGAGTGTGAACCCTATATCACTGCCGACGATATGCTTATGCGGGAGCGTGCCGACGAAATTATCGCCGGCGTAGAAATTCTTGCCCATATCCTCGATCAGCCCGAACGAGTATTGATTGGTATTGAAGACAATAAGCCCAAAGCTATCCGCGCGATGCGCAAAGCCGTTGAAGGCACCCGTTTCGATATCGTGGTATTCCCCACAAAGTATCCGTCCGGCGGCGAAAAACAGCTGATCCAAATCCTTACCGGCCGAGAAGTGCCCAACAAAGGGCTACCGGCCAATGTGGGGATTGTATGCCAGAATGTCGGCACTGCTCGCGCGGTATATCGCGCGATTCGATTTGGCGAACCCCTGATCAGCCGAGTGACGACTGTTGTCGGCAAAGCGCTGGAGCAGCAGCGCAATATCGATGTACCTATCGGCACTCCCATAGAACATATCCTCCAATACCACGGTGTCCATCGGGGCCTGATGCAAAAGGTGATCATCGGCGGTCCGATGATGGGTTATACGATTGACGATCAACGCGCCCCAATCGTGAAAACCACCAACTGCCTGCTGGTACCGACCCGTGAGGAGCTACCGCCAGCACCGGTGGCCCAAGCTTGTATTCGCTGCGGTTTTTGCGCAGAGGCATGCCCGGCTTCACTGCTACCGCAACAACTCTATTGGTATGCCCGCGCCGACGAACGGGAGAAGCTACAGGCCTATAACCTGTTTGACTGTATCGAGTGCGGTGCCTGCTCTTACGTCTGCCCCAGTACGATTCCCCTGGTTCAGTACTATCGCGCTGCCAAAGGTGCAATTCGCACTGCTGAAGCGGAAAAAGAGAAGTCCGATCGCGCACGCGATCGTTTCGAATTCCGCAAGTTGCGCCTTGAAAAAGCTGAAAAAGAGAAAGAAGCAAAACGCGAAGCCCGGCGCAAAGCCGCTGAACAAGCTCGCCAGCAAAGGGAACAAAACCCTGAATCTCCGGCAGCCAAAGCTGAGAAGCAGGAAGCAGATGTTGTCGCCGCCGCCCTGGCGCGAGTTAAGTCCCGCCAGGAGGACCCCGAGCAGCTTTTAGCCCGCGCCCAGCGTACTTTCTCCAGTGCCGAGAGCCGGGTGGAACGCATGCGTAACAAACTGGAAGCTGCCGATGAGAGCCAGCGCGACCAATTGGCAGCACAACTCAAAGCTGCTGAAGTGAAATTGCAGGAAGCACAACACAAGTTGACCCTTGCCGAACGACGCGCCGATAGAGATACCACCCGGGAGCCCAACCAGGAAGAAACCAATGCAGCTGTGCGGGCAATTACCAAAGCCCGTGCCTCCGCAGAGGCGCGGGCCCAGATGAGTGACGCCGACAGACTTGCTGCAGATATCGAAGCACTGCGCAAGCGCGTCGCCAAAGCTGAGACTCGCCTGCAAAAGGCTCGGGATGAAGATGATGCCAATCTGGGCGCATTCGAAAGTGCCCTGGAGAAGCTACAAAAGAAACTGGAAGACAAAATGCGCGAACAACAAGCAGCACAGGACGGAAAGCAATAATGTCTCTGATGCGCGCCACCTCCCCTCACGCCCGTTCCGGCAATGACACCACTAAAGTCATGCTACAAGTCGCCGCGGCCACCATACCCGGTGTGCTGGCGATGGTGATTTATTTCGGTATCGGAGTACTGATCAATATTGCCCTGTGCACAATCACAGCGCTTCTGTGTGAAGCAGCGGTAATGAGATTACGCGGCAGGCCGGCAGCATTCTATCTGCGGGATTGCAGTGCTTTTGTAACTGCACTGCTGCTCGGTATCGCGCTTCCGGCCTACTGTGCCTGGTGGCTGCCGATAGTGGGCACTGCGGTGGCTATTGTCCTGGCCAAGCATCTTTATGGCGGTATGGGGTACAACCCATTTAACCCCGCAATGGTGGGCTATGTTGTCCTGCTGATTAGTTTCCCGGTAGATATGACCCGCTGGGTGGGAGCTGCAGAGGTTATCGGCGGGACACCCAGCCTGGAGGAAGCCTTCTCTCTGGTAATCGGTAGCTACAATGTCGATGGTTTTACCCGCGCTACACCGCTGGAAATCGTGCGATTAAATGAGTCAGTGCTTCTCTCCCAGCTCTATGAAATGGAGCCGGTCCTCAATAAAGGCACATTTGCTGGAGTCGGTTGGGAAACCGTCAGCTTCGGATTCCTGTTAGGTGGGCTGTTCTTATTATTTCGCGGCATTATTACCTGGCATGCACCGGTTGCCATGCTCGCCACCCTCACTCTGATTTCCCTGTTTTTCTACGACAGCGGCAGTTCCTTGTCAGAGGGATCCCCCGTACTGCATTTATTTTCTGGGGCCACCATGTTTGGGGCCTTCTTTATTATTACCGACCCTGTCAGCGGTGCCACCAGTAACCGGGGCCGCCTGATTTTTGGGGCCGGTGTGGGGCTGCTCACTTATGTAATCCGGGCCTGGGGCACTTACCCCGATGCGGTGGCTTTTGCTGTATTGCTGATGAACTTTGCAACACCAACCATTGATAACTACACGCTTCCACGGACCTATGGCCACAAGGGCTCCCGCCGCGCTACCGACCTGGAGGAGAGCTGATGCTTAAACAGTCAATGGCCTCCAATGCCGCCGTTCTCACTCTTATCGCCCTGGTCACTGCAGGTACACTCGCAGTGACCCAAATTACGACTAAAGAACCGATTGAGAGAGCTATCCGGGAAGCTTCGGCGAAAGCACTACTGGAAATTATCCCATTGGAACGCCACAGTAATGACATGTTGGTAGACACCTATCCAATTCCAAAACCTTACTGGAATCAGCTAGGCCTGCAACAAGGTGGAGATATCAATCTCGCGCGGGAAGAGGACGGAAAAGTCTCTGCAGTCATTGTGCCCGCAGTCACACCGGATGGATATTCCGGCCCGATAAAAATACTCGTTGGTGTGAATCGCGATGGCACTATTGCTGGCGTCAGGGTAACAAGCCACACAGAAACTCCGGGGCTGGGCGATAAAGTCGAGCTGAAAAAAAGTAACTGGGTGCTCCAGTTTGACGGCCTGTCACTAAAAAATCCGCCTTCAGCCGATTGGAAAGTACAAAAGGATGGCGGTGTTTTTGATGAATTTACTGGCGCAACAATTACTCCTCGCGCTGTTGTCAATGAAGTGCACCAGGTGCTTGAGTTTGTAGCCCAGCACCACGAACAAATATTTAATGCGCCAATGTCCAAGCGAGCGGTAGAGATTGAGAACTCTGAAATCGACTCGGAACAAGTACCTGCGGCGGTTGAGGAGCAGAACTGATGGCAACTCCCGGCTACACAAAAATCGCCCAAAATGGGCTGTGGAAAAATAACCCCGCGCTGGTGCAATTGCTTGGCCTCTGTCCCCTGCTGGCGGTCACCGGTTCCGTAGTGAACGGCATCGGCCTCGGTTTGGCCACTACCGGAGTTCTCACCTGCTCCAACCTTGCGGTCTCCCTAATCCGACGACAAATTCCGGATACTGTCCGTTTACCAGCCTCCGTTATGATCATCGCCACCTTCGTTACCTGCGTTGAGCTATTGATGAAGGCTTATACCTACGAGCTTTACTTGGTGCTAGGTATTTTTATCCCGCTAATCGTAACCAACTGTGCGATCCTCGGGCGAGCAGATGCTTTTGCCAGTAAAAACCCCGTGCTTCCGTCCCTGGCAGATGGATTTATGATGGGTATAGGTTTCACTGCAGTACTCATCGCCATTGGCGCAGTCAGAGAAATTCTTGGCCAAGGCACACTATTTTCAGATATGGACTTGTTATTTGGTTCAATGGCAAAAGATTGGGGTATTTCCATTTTTGGCAGTGACTATCCAGGCGTTCTTGTTGCCGTGCTTCCTCCCGGTGCATTCCTTGTCGCCGGCTTATTGATCGCAGCAAAAAACGCCATTGATATCGGTATTGAAAGACATAAAAGCCAGAAAGTTAAGATCATTCCAGGCTCAAAGCGCGTACGTGTTACCGGAAAAATCTCTTAAGATAAGCAGCAGCTAACCAATTTAATTCTGCAATTGAATGGCTATTTATCCTGCCAATCGATTGCAGAACTTAATTTTTTCACCAAAAGCCAAAATGTGAACCCCCTCACTAATCTGTATCTTGCGGATTTTTCATCTTTCACTTTTTCAGTATGATGAGATACATCATCAAATCCCCACTTTTTTACATTTATTGCGCTGTACCAGTGCAATATTCGTGTAATCGAATGTAATAGCATTATTCCCTTTTTTTAATTTTGTTTGGCTAGAATGGCACGGCCGACCAGCTTCACCTTGCTATCGGCGCCAACGCAATAAGACAGGGATAATGCTATGACTGTAGACACTGGAAAGTCTGAATTGGTCTACCACGGCCGCCGGGCCCAACGCGCAGATAGCCGTCTGCGGCGCAAGGCGATTCTAGAGGCCACCCTGAGACTGATCGTTAAAGAAGGTATCCGCGGCATCAGGCACCGTGCAGTCGCCCGCGAAGCTAACGTTCCTCTCGCGGCTACTACTTATTATTTCAAAGACCTGAATGACCTGATCAGCGATTCATTTACTTATTTTGTTGAGCAGGGACTCGAGGCTACACGCCAACTGCATGAAGAGAGTTTTAGTGCGGCACGTAATTTATCCGCACAGGAACGGGCATCACATAGCAGTCGTAAACTGCTGATTCAACAATTGACCCGTTTTATTCTTACTCATGTCCGCACCCAGGCTGAAGACCGGGATCGCAGATTGGTTGAACTGGCATTCCGCAATGAAGCGCTTCGCAATGAGCAGCTGACCCGCGCGGTGCGGATGGCCAATCACGCCAGAGAGTCAATGATTAAGGAATTCTTCCAATTACTGGGTCTGGCTGATTCTGAAGCGGCTGCACAAATTGCTCACGGTACGATCCTGAACCTTGAGTATGAAATTTTGAGCGGTGCTATTGCTATCGACTCACCGCTGTTGGAACGCACCGTCACCTTGATGATCAACGGATTAATTCCAGCGGCAACAGTTGTTGCTGAAACTGCAGCATACGGCTGAATCTTTCTGAATTACTCGTCTCCAGGAAACGGGTATGGAGTTGTCCCCTCCATACCCAACTCCTCTTCATATAGCTCTTTCCAGATAGCTTCCAATAAAGATTAAGTGCAGCTTCCCGGTAGGGAGCTTACCCACTGCTTTAGTAATTCAACGCCCTCTGTATGCACCATGCTTCTACCTAATTCAGGCATCATGGCCCCAGGCGCGGTAGACTCTACACGAAAATTCAAAATAGAATTTTCAGGCTCTCCCGGTACTATTGCGAATAAATGCCCTCCACTGCCTGTACCCGCAGCAATAGGCGGTTTACATAGCCCAAGTTTGCGCCAATCAGTTTCGCCATGATGCAACATAAGCCCTGAGGTATCTGCCGGCCCAGTGGGATTGTGACAGTGGCCACAATTGATATCCAAATAAGCCCTGGCGCGATCCTCGAGCGACACAGTCGCATCGTAAATATAGGCATTTCTCGGCACACTTTTCAGATCAGGCAGCCCACGTAAATAGCCGGCCTTCTGCCAAAACAGCAATTGATTCTCTACTCCGCTACCATAGGGATAGTCTTTATTCAGATGTCGAGCTTTAGGGCCGAGAGGAGAAATGGCTTTGTCAGTAAACTTTTCTGCATGGCAACCAGCACATTGATTGGCGTCAGGTACTACATAGCTAAGGTTTTCCTGCTGCCCGCTCAGGCTAACCAACTGAAAATTTTTCACATCTCCAGCAATCTCAAGAGTTGCCTCAGTCTGCTCTTTATTCCAGACATAGGGCAGCGCCTGCCAATTTTCCTGCCTGCGGATTAAAAGCCGTGTCTCAACGAGACGGACACGATTTAAATCAAGTGCCTGCCCAAAGCGCCCCTCAACATAATCCGCAGAGAAGTCATCGGTACGGCGAACTACACCACTACTCTCCTGTGGATAGTAAAATGTCTTGCTTAGGATAGTTCCGACAGGGTAATTAAACTGTTCTTCTCCGTAGGTTGCAAAAGCCCCCTCAGGCAGCCAGACAGTTCTGAACTTATGAGCATAATCGGTAAATAACCCCGTATTTAAATCGTAGGGCAATGCTCTTTCCGCAGGGAAGAGCACACCTTTCTCCAGCCTCAATAAATTCCATGCACTGAGTTTTTCGGGTACCTCTTCTACTGGAAATAAATGAACATCCTTTTTGTATGATTCACACCCCGCAAGGCCAACCAATAATATAAGACTCCAAATAGAGTAGATAAGCTTCCTACTTATTTGATTATTATTCTTCATTAGCTACCTCTATCACTGCCAAATGGTCTTCATTTTCCAGCTTTGAATCAAAGTCTAAAACTACTTTGGCAAGCTTTTCCAAATGACACTGATGAGGCGCTATATCCGTGGATATATTCTTATACTCATTTCCAAAATCTATATTGAGAATTCCTGCAGGTTTGTTATCAATACATAACTTTAATGCCCCAGGTATTTGACCATCCACCAGTTTACTTTGATCAACAACCCCATCCCAAAGAATATCCGGCAATGTACCTGAGATTCCAAACATAGCTAGCTTCAGAGCTTTTAACTTAAGATGATCTGGCGATGTACCACCGCCAGAAAAGTTATTAGCATAGATATAGATCCCCTCTGGGTATGGGTCAAAATCAGCCTGCGTAGACTTATCACTATAGTATCCAGCCGTAAAATAGCTGCTGATCAATATGTTAGCAGTATCATTATCAGAAATATCATTTTCAAAAATCTCCACCCGATCATTCGAGTTAATAACCACCCCAGACCCTGCTGGAACGGCAGCAACCGGCGTGCCCTCATGACCAAAATTTTTAGTATTATTATTCTTTATCTGATTATTGTAGATACGTGTACTGTGCCCTGGCTGCGGAAGATTAGGCATATTAAAAACAAGAATTCCCCCAGTATTATTCACAGCAATATTGTTGTAAACATCTGCACCGATCGTATTCTCTACCTCAATACCCGCCACATTAAATTCTGCACGGCTATTACGAACAATAACATTCCGCGACTGACCGACATAAATTCCGGCATCTGAAGCACCAATAGCTACCACACCATCGATTAAAGTATTTTCAGTCTGTACAGGATAAATACCATAGGCACCATTCTGGGTAGACGGGCCATTGGTCCATTCAACACGAACATCCCTGATGATAATGTTTTTGCCTTCATTAATTTTCAGGGCATCGCCTATGGTATCCTCAATAGCCAATCCCTCAATAGTAAAGTTACTGGCATTAACTAATATCCCCTCAGCACCCTGAATTTGCCCCTCAAAGGAGAGGACAGATTTATCCATGCCAGCTCCACGTAGCGTTACCCCATCAATATTCAGGGATAAACTACGATTGATATGGAATTTACCCTCAGGAATAGTAATAACATCCCCGGTCTTTGCAGATATCAGTTTTTTTAATAGTTGCTTTTGAAAATCAACCTTACTGGAACTGTCCTCAACTCTGGATTCAGGCCGTTCAGAACATCCAACGGATACTATTAAAGCCAGAATTACTCCCATATACGCTAAAGTCTTCATAGCCACACCTTTTATATAAATTATTGTCAATTGAGCTACTCAAACCTCAAATTGGTACTTCTGTACCAATTTGAAGGTGAAAACAGGACTAAATACACACTTTGATACTATCCAACCAACACCTCGTTATCAAGGCGCTATTATTAATACAAAAGACAACCCTAGAAATGCATTTAAGCGCCATACTCTCAAAAACAAAAACCACTTATTGAAATCAAGATGGTCAGCACTTCAATCAAAAAATATCAGTTTTTGTGTTTTCTTATTTACGTATTCTGCTCACTTGACGCTGCTGCCGAAATGATAGCGATACAGATTTCTGCTCCTAATGGATCAAACCTCTACACAGAACAACCTATCGATAAAAGTACAGATATCAAAGGAAGCGAGCCTATCTATATCAAAATATCATCAACTCAATATCAAGCAATAAAGTGCAAAGGGCCGTGGGGCGCTACAAAGTACAAAAAATGGATGACGGAGGGGCCTGGTTTCAAGCTCTACCAAAGTGATAAGCAGCTGCTCATTCAGGTTGTTGAACACCGGGTAATTAGCGCTGACATAGCCATTAACTCCATGAGCATACATTGCATGGACGCAGAACCTAAACAAGTTATTAAATCAATAGCGGAGATAGTGATCGAAAGATCAATAAATTCAGAAGAAATACTAGAGTTTGATAATGGGTATAAATTATCTTACCAGTACTCAATTACAAAAGGAAAGCCGTAAGTTTAGTCATTCAGGAAACTATTCATACCGGCATAAACTTTTGCGCACTCCCCTTTCACCAAGTCTTCAAGAATCAAAAATGGATGAATCATATCGGAAAAGTGAACATTTTCAGATCTAACACCCACCTCTTCCACTTTCCGGTAGTAAATATCCCCAGTATCCCGGTGCGGGCAAAACTCCACGGTAAAAACTAAGGTTTCAGGAAGAGCTGCCGTAAAATCCATAAAAAGAGGGGATGCTTTTTTTCTACACTGCCCCTCAGCAAAATATTGCCCCAAGTACCAAATTGATTTTCGTGCCTCTAAAAAATAGCCTACCGCATTCTCTTCATGGGACCGTAAATGCATGGTGTAATCGAGAACCGGATAAATTAAAACCTGCTTTTTAATCTTAACGCTGTAGTCAAATTGAGCCAGGTGAGACATTGTGGCGGCCAGAGCGCCACCTGCAGAGTCCCCAGCGACCGACAAACTCGGTTGATAATATAAGCCCAATCTATCCAGTGCCGCCCAAACCCCAACAACTGCGGCATAGCAATCTGTTACTGCGCTCGGATAGCGATTCTCAGGGGCCAACCGGTACTCAGGCGCAACAACAATATGTCGAGTCTCCCGGGCAATCTTTCTGCAAATCGGGTCAAATGAATAAACGTTTCCAGCTACATGACCACCGCCATGAAAATAGACAAGAACAGGTAGAACTTCATCGGGATAGGGGACAAAGACTCTTACCGGTACGTCATATCCAGAGGCATAGATAATGCCATCTTGCACCGAGGCAACATCTGGAATATCGGTCACATACTTATCTATAAACTTTGTGGTCGATTCCCGAACATTGATGGGGTTGAACTCAAAGCCCTTCGAGTAGAGCTCTTTCATAGAGCTGTTGAATTCTTCGAGAAACCCCGAAAGGCGGTCATTTACTTTACGCATTGTCGATACAGCCAGGATAGAAGAGACTTCGCCGTACCCGTGAATATGAGCCCCTTCACCGGGTACGACGTCGATAGCTTGTATCCCCACCACAACAACAGCCCTAAATCTCCTGGCGAAAATGCCTGAAACGACATTTCATCTAGTGATAGCTAGGAGCCCAAACTACTCAAGAGGAGTAAAAGACCGGTGCGGATACATAACTCCAGAATAGAACTGTAGCAACCATAATAATGACTGCCATGACGAGTGACACCGTAATAATCGCACTGGCAAAAAGGAAGCCACGCTCTTCAGAAACACCCATCACAATAGGAATTCCCAAATAAAGCAGATAGACGGCGTAAGCAACCGCCAGAGTTGCGAGTAGTATGTCCAGCCACAACACAGGGTAAACCCCTGCAATACCCACAATAAAAATAGGCGTGGCAGTGAAACCCGCTACAACAACGCCTTTAAGGGGGTGAGTTTCGGCTCCGTAAGTCTTGGCCATCCAATGGATGAAATAACCAATAGCAGTGACAGCCAAAACCATTGTGCAATAAAATACGGCGACCAATTCCAAAGCACTTTGTCCCGTAATTCTCACCGGGGTACCAGTGCCAATCGTCCAGCCAACTTGTGTCGTGCCAAAATACCACGCAGCTGCAGGAAGTAATGCCAGAACGATGACATAAGGAACCTGTCTACGCAAATTACGTTCAGAGAGACTGCCAATAAGCTGCCACTGTCTACGTGGTTGCAGCATAAGGCCAAGCATATGGGTCAACATCTCGTTATCCTCGACTGTGCAAGGAACTATAAGCGAGACCTATTAGCTCAAATTGATCTTGGAACTGCTGGTCAAAATGAGGTGTACCGCAATCAGGCCACTCTCAAGCTCCAATTTATTTCTTATTTAACCCCTTCACTTTTAGGTGTTAAGGTCGCACAAGTCAACAAACTCAATTAAATTGGCGGGAATGTTTACGCGAGCGTTTCGCTTGGAAACAAGTAAATAGAAAACACTGCTACAAAAAAACCCGCGAAGGATAAAGCAGGATTTATGGTGGGGAAAAGCTGGTTACTAGACCCAGGCAGCCTTGGAAACTGCCCGGGTACGAAGATTCAGTACTTAAACTACAGGCTCAACAGAGTGCATCCACCCGTAAGCATCCTCAGAACGCCCCTCCTGAATATCCAGCAGTGCTTGTCGCAAACGCTCTGCAACAGGACCTGGGGCATCGGCTAGTTCGTACTCCCTATCGCCATCACCGATTACGCTGATAGGACTGATTATTGCAGCAGTACCACAAGCAAAAACTTCGCTACAGTCTCCAGAAGCTACCTGCTCTAACAGTTCATCAATGGGGATCGCCCGCTCAACAACCTTGTACCCCAATCCCTCCGCAAGCTGGATCAGAGAATATCGGGTGATGCCCTCGAGAATTGAGCCGTTCAACGCTGGGGTATATATAGCACCATCAATGACCGCAAAAAAATTCATCCCTGACAGCTCATCGATACTCTGCCGATTAGAGGGGCTCAACCAAAGCGACTGATCATAACCTCGCTCTTTAAGGCGGCCGATACTAAGTAGAGAACTGGCATAATTTCCGCCAACTTTAGCATCCCCAGTTCCCCCTACTGCAGCTCGAGCATCTTCTCTCTCAACCCACAAACGCATATTGCCGGAATGGTAGGCTTCCGAGGGACTAGCTATTACATAAAATTCATAGGCATTACTGGCTGAAACCGTTAGGTCCGGCTGGGTTCCCATTAGGAAAGGACGCAGGTACAGGGACTCACCGCTGTTGCTCGGGAGCAGGCCAGCGCAGTAAGCAGTCACAACACGAACGCCATCCAGGAATAGGGACTCAGGAACCGGAGGCATACATAAGCGCTTCGCTGAATATGCCATTCGTGCAGCATTCATTTCGGGCCGGAACAGTGCAGCTCCCCCCTCGGAAGTTCGATAGGCCTTCATTCCTTCAAAGCATGACTGCGCGTAGTGAAGTACCTTAGCAGCAGGGTCGACGGTCAGAGGCGCATAGGGGATCAACTCTCCACTACTCCAGCAACCATCCTGCCAAATGGCGCGAAACATTACTGGGGCCATGGCGGTTCCAAAGCCCAGCTTCTCGGGTGCTTCATAGCCCCGAAGGCTTACCGCGATCTCTGGATCGATATAGATACTCACTGAGCTCTCCTCTGAATTCGAATCAGCTGATTATGGCGCTTGTTACGCTGCAATCCAAATAGATCAACCTCTGATACAGCAACAGCAGTAATCTAGCCCCAAATTCAGCATACTTGTTAGGACGATGATCCACCTATTTAGCTTCCGCCATCCTGATGTGGCACCAGCGCCAACCAAGCCACTCGCTACACTTCGCTGCCAAGTCGCGATATCGGACGTAATCAACAAATTTTTGGCATCTACTTACAGTCCCTCACCCCTAATTTGCACTCCCAACTGCTAAACCAAAAGGGTGGTCACAGGCATGCTGGCGCAATGGGCATTAAGTGGCTGAAGTACCCGCCGCAGCTTCCTTCTTGGCACATAGTGCTAGCTATACTGACTAATACGCGGCCAGGCAGGCATTTATAAGCATCCAGTCGCGCCGTCACTGTGAGCTTGAGGATACCCCCTCAATGCGCTCAGGGTCGAGAGAACCACATTCAGGAGAGAACTTCCGCCGTATTCGCTGTTGCAGTGGGCGAGCGGAAATAAGACCCGAAAACTGACAGGTGCAGGTTCCAACCTCAGCTGTTTGGTATTCGGTGAAGCCAAATATGAAACGGAAGTGGTTCAATCGTGACACAGATAGATACCAGCAATTCCTTTGCTATCGGCTTGATGTTTACAGCCACAGCACTGCTGTGTAATGGCGCCCTGGCCGACGATGGCGCACCTGTGGCAGTCCAAACTAATGCACCTCCAAAAGCCTTTATTGAAGCCGCCTCGAAACCACTCAAGAAAACACCTCGACAGCTAAGGCCCTCCGAGGCTGTAGAAAATTACCGTGAACGTATAGAGGAGCTCGAAGCCCAATATGGTGCTTATGGCGCCGGTATTGATGAACAGCTTTTGGGGCTGGCCACCGCATTACAGAAAGCTGGCGATCATGAGCAGGCTGTCACTGAATTTCGTCGTGCAATGCTGATTAGCAGAGTCAATGAGGGGCTCTATTCCCTAAGCCAAATCCCTATGATCAAGCGCTTGATCGAGAGTCAAATAGCGCTCAATCAGTGGGAAGAAGCTAACGACAACCAGCAGTACCTCTACTGGCTCTACCAGAAAAATTACGGCGAAAAAGACCCCCGTATGCTGCCAGTAATCAACAACTTGAGTCGTTGGCATTTACAGGCTTATGTGGAGGAAAAAGGGGACACGCTATTTGAGCATCTAATTAGTGCAACCAATCTTTACAGTTTGGCGGTAGATATTATTACAAAAAACTTTGGCTCCACCGACCTTCGCCTTGTTGATGCCCTGCGCGGATTAAAAGCAACTAACTATTATCTGGCCACCTATAAGGGTGAACCCAACTCTCCAGTTTTTGTTAACGCCAGCTTTGGTGGTAGTGGCCCCGACTCACATCAGCGAACCAAATTAGATCACTACCGGATGAAGAGTTTTAACACCGGGAAAAAAGCCATTACCCGTATCGTTGATGTCTACCAAAGAAACCCCAAGTCCCCCCCGGCAGCCTCAGCCAAAGCCAAAGTTGAACTCGGCGACTGGTACATGATGTTTAACAAGTGGCACTCCGCACGCCAAACCTACGGCGAGGCCTACAAGGCACTTTGGGATAACGGTGCCTCTAACGATGAAATTGAGGACATATTTGGACGGCCTGTGGCTTTACCCGCGCTCCCCGTTTTGGAGTCGGACAGCAAAGCCCTAGCCAATTCCCGGATTACGGTCTCCTATGATGTCACGGCTTTTGGCAAGGCGAGGAATATAAAAATACTCAGGGCTTACCCTTCAGATAAAGTGAAGATCCGCTCAAAAGTTAGAAACATTCTAAAACGCGCCAAATTCAGACCAAGGTTTGAAGATGGAGAGGCGGTGGAAACCCGCGGAATTGTGCAACGCTTTATATTCGACTGAGAAACCTATCACCACTGACACCAGCTCGATGTGGAATCTACGCAAATAATCAAATAACAACTATTTTTAAAGTTCCACATTGAGCATTTGCTAGTACCGGAAAAACACTTCATGTGTCTAACGCGGTCACACCGGCAAACAGTCTAGGAGAGAAAGAGATGACACCTCGAGCAGCGGTAGAAAAAATTCACCGCCACAGCTGTTTGTCAAATGTACTGGTACCAATTGCTTTGGCGGCGATCTTAACCGGTGGGTGCAAGAGCCAACAAACTCAGTCACAGCCACCAGCAATGCCATCTCTACCATCCTCCAGTTCATCTTCAAGTTCTGCATCGCAATCACAATCGCAATCTAGTAGCAGCAGTAGTTCGCAAAGATCTGGCCAATCAACGGCTTCGAGCAGTGGGCAGCCTAGTAGCAGCTCTTCCAGCCAGCCCAGTGCGAATATGCCTACAGCAAGATCAGAACAGAGCCAGTCCTCCAGTAGTGGAAGTGGCGGATCAGAGTCGAGGGATCAAAGTTCACCTGGGGATCAAATGCCGGACCCAAACGGTTCAAATGATCCATCGTCACCAATTTATACGGATCCCGAACAAACCAGCCAAAATGGAGAGAAACCTACTGATCCTTCGTCTGGTGAAGATGGAACGCCTCCCGAAGAAATTGATTTTTCTGAGGAGGAGCAATCATCTTCGTCTTCCAGCGCATCCTCTAGTAGTTCAGCTTCTAGCAGCAGCTCATCCAGTAGTAACTCAGCGGCTAGCGGCGCGCCTGCCAGCAGTTCAGCTTCTGGGCAACCCGGCGGTGGTTCGCCACGTTCCGGCAGTGCCCCCAATGAAGCTCCCACATCATCGGCAGATCGCGTTGCAGAACTTGAGGGCCAGTTTGAATCCACTATGGTCAGCTATGACGGCATGATTTTGCGGGAGCGTGACTTTGTAAGAAACAGACCGGGGTCAGCCTCCGAAGAAAATAAAGAAGAGGCGATGGATGAGGCACCACCAGCAGGGGAATCCCTAGAAGACTTAATTCAATCTGCAGAAGCCGAAATTCCACCTCCCCCCAATGCAGGCCCAACATCAGGTAACGGCCCCAAAAATAATAACTCCAGTGGACAAATAACCGGTCCCGGACTGCCCGCCTCTGGACGTAAAGGAGATTTTAATCACGGTGGTTCACAGGCAGTTGTGCCCGCCGATATACCCAGTGGTACAGATGATGACGTCGTAGCTCGACAGATTCGTGAAGCTGCCACACGCGAGACTGACCCCGAATTGCGCGAAAAGCTTTGGGAAGAGTATCGCAAGTATAAAAGTGCAACGCAGTAGTCTTGGAGAACGCCGATATGTCGACCAACCAAAAAACCCGACCGGTTAAGTATCAGTTCATAACAAGAGTCGCAGCATTTTTTCTAACTCTTGTTGTTATCAATGGTTGTACCACTACCGAAGTAAGAACTACCGCATTTACTCCGCTAACAATCGAAGATAACAATGTTCCCGAAGAGAGACTGCTGGATGTCGGCGTTATTCAATTCAATCCAGGTCTCGATACAGCACAAGCAGATGAAGATGAGCTTGTTTTTCCCGAGCTTCGTCAAGCTGAATCCCGCTATATGGCTGTCACCCTTGCCGATTCATTGCAGTCCAGCCTGGGGTGGGGAGCTGTAAGGGTTATTCCATCGAGCCGCACCAATATTGATGTGACCGTATCCGGGCGTATTTTGCAATCTGATGGAGAAAAGCTGACGGTGGAAATCACCGTATCCGATTCCCGGGGGCAGTTGTGGTTTACCAAGCAGTATTCAGAGAACGCATCCCACTATGCCTACGACCGAAAGCACCCTACTGAAGGAGATGCTTTTCAGGGAATCTATAACCGTATTGCTAACGACATGCTGAATTACCGACAAAAACTTTCAAATCAGCAAATTGTAGAGCTGCGCACAATTTCTGAGATGCGGTTTGCACGGGATTTTTCTCCCCAGGCATTCAATCGCTATTTAACTCAAAGCGCTGAGGGTGTCTATTTTTTAAGTGCTTTACCCGCAGAGAATGACCCCATGTTACAGAGGGTAAGAAAAATACGGGAAAGAGATTATCTGTTTGTCGACACTCTGCAGGAGTACTACGGCACCTTCGCCAAAAGTATGGAAGTTCCCTATCAGGAATGGCGAGCCCGCAGCTATGAAGAAGTAAGGGAGATGCGAGAGTTAAAGCGCAAAGCCCGCAATCACACAATTATGGGAGCAGCAGCCATTATTGGAGGTATTGCAGCTGCTGGCGCTGGCACTGGAAGCGCCCAGGCAGCTGGGCAGGTTGGGATCGGTGCTGGGGGCTATCTTGTTAAAAGTGCATTTGACCGAAAATCCGATGCCAAGATGCATTTGGAAGCTCTGCAAGAATTAGGAGACTCCATCGAGGCAGAGGTAGAACCACAAATTGTTGAGCTGGAAGATCGCACTATTACCCTCACAGGTACTGTAGAAAATCAGTATCGGCAATGGCGGGAAATTCTAAAGGAAATCTATGAAGCCGAAACTGGCGCAGTCAGTAACAGCATTTAAATCACGTTAGAGGTACCCAAAAAGCACGCTAATCAATGTGATTAGTTATTACTGAATACCCAACATCTTCACTGGGTCATTGAATAACACGGCGGAATCACTATGCAGCACCGCGATAACTCCAAGGAAGATACAGTTCATATAGAGCCCGCAGAATTCACATTCGGCGGAGAGGAAAGCTCTAAATCCCCTAAGTCAACGACTGCCAACACTATTCATCAACGGGAGCAAAGGTCCTACTGGCCCGCCGTTCTTGGAGTGATAATGGTAAGCGCACTGGTCGGTGTATTTTGGGGGCTTCCTCAAGTTGTAAAACCACCAAAGCGTTCAGCCGATACAATTGTCTCCGCACAGCCTGGAAACAGCGCAGCTGTGGAGAGCAACCAAAAATCTCCTTATAGCGATGCAGAAATAATGCAGCAGCGCAGGGAGGTTCAAAAGGTTCTCCAGGAAATTCTTGAAATCAAAGAAGAGCTCAAAGATCGAAAGGTAGAAGTATGGGCTTTTGAAGAATTCTATTCTGCTGAAGACTTGGCTCTAAAAGCCGATGAAATTTATCGCAAACGCAATTTTATGGCAGCACTCGAAAAATACCGGGAATCACTCCAGGCATTAGAGTACCTGAAAGATAGTATTCCCGAGCGCATTGAGACGCATATTAGTGAAGGTAATCGAGCTCTGAGTCAGGGAGATAAGGATTCCGCCAGCGATGCTTTCAAGATGGTATTAACCATATCCAATAACCATCCCAGAGGCCTTAAGGGTATTGAGCGAGCCGACAAACTCCCCCTCGCTTGGTGGTACTTAACTCAAGGAACAAAGGCATTTAAACAGGCCAAATTGGATTTGGCTCAGGAACAGCTCAAGAAATCTCTCGCGATCGACTCAGAAACAGCCGATGCTCAGGATCTATTGGCAAAGGTTGAGGGTGCAATTACAGAAAGGGATTATCAAAGCGCGATGTCATCTGGCTACGGTGCAATTGCCGAAGAAAAATTTGAATCGGCAAAATCCTATTTTCATCGAGCAAAGAACTTAAAGCCAACAGCAAAAGCCCCCGATATCGGCTTAGCACAAGCACAAAATGAAGCTGACAGAGTGCAGATAGAAAAACTCCTCCAACAAGCCCGCATGGAAGAAACCAAGGAAGAATGGCACAGAGCCCTAAAAAGTTATACAGACCTGGTCAAGAAGGACTCTAGCCTGGTGGACGCAATAACAGGCAAGGCTAGAGCTGCTGCCAGAGCAAAGCTGGATGACCAGTTAAAAGACTTAATTCAAGATCCATTAACCCTTGGCGAAGGTAAAAGGAACTATTTTGCCCGACAAGTACTAACAGACGCTCGCAAACTCAATACTAAAACCCCAAGGCTGCAAAGACAAATTGAAGACCTTGAAAATGCCCTGACACAAGCCCTGATCCCCTTACCGGTTAAATTCAAGTCGGATCGAACCACCAGTGTCACCATTTACCATGTAGGGAAATTAGGTAATTTTGACCAACGGGAAATCGCGCTGAAACCTGGGCGCTATATCGCCATTGGTACCAGAGAAGGTTACCGGGACGTTCGCCAAGAGTTTGTTGTAAAACCAGGTAAGCCCACAACGGAAGTTGTTATCCAATGTGCCGAAAGGATAAACGGTGCCAATAATAGTTAAATGAGAGAACCCAGACAGCAGCATAAACTCTAAAAATAAGATTTTCCGTAATGAGCTGCGATGACAACAGACACCTCGTTGAGCTGAGCGAAACGAGGTGTTCTGTGACAAACACCCTATAAATCCCCATGCAGATTACGCCAGCAAGCTAAGCTTTCTGCAGATAGAAAATTGTGTACCCACCTTTGGTCAGGCTGACTGAGCATAAAGCGATACGTGCCAAACCAATGCCATTGCGAAAAATCTATAAGTACCAGCAATAGGGAAACATAAATGACAGTGAAGGAAGCAGTACCTGTCCAGGATGAAAAGCCGCCAGTTCAGGAACAAAGCCTGATTGAGCCAGTTGGATTCACCCCGGTACAAATAAAATCTACCCGCGCGCGACTCTTTCTTTCTAAGCGAGCATTGATTGTCGCAGGTTGCCTTTTACTCGCTATTTTTGCACTCAGCTATCTGATTATGGCGCGGTCATTAATCTTTGATACCAACCCGGTTGATGCCCGCATCAAAGTCAGTGGGTTCGCCATCCCTCTGGGCGATGGCCATTTGGTTTTACCTGGTAATTATCAATTCACGATCAGTGCCGACGGCTACTTACCCCAGAGCGGCGAAGTCGAAGTAAAACGTGACGGACACAGTCGCCACTCTGTTTCCCTGGAAAAACTTCCAGGCCACCTACAGGTTAAAACAACGCCCCCTGTACCAGTAAAAATCCTTATCAATGGACGGGAAGTACCCAATAAAAATGGTCTTGTGGAAGCAATCAACGCAGGTCCTATGCGTGTGACTGTCCTATCAGACCGGTACTTGCCGTTCACCCGTGAAATCAATGTTGAGGGGCTAGACAATACCCACACACTGGAGGCCGCGCTTCGACCGGCCTGGGCCAATATCACCGTCAGCAGCAACCCTCCCGGGGCCACGGTCACGGTTGAAGGAAAAGTTCTCGGCAGAACACCACTGACCACTGAGTTAGTTCAGGGCGACAGAACCGTATCCATTTCACTGCCGGAACATAAAACTGTCGATATTCCTGTCGCTGTTACAGCCGGTGTCGATCAAACGCTAGCAACCGTCAGCCTGGGACCCGCTGATGGACTTTTACGCGTTGTTACCACCCCAGAGGGAGCGGGAGTGACAGTCAACGGAGAGTTTCGAGGTCATACCCCACTGGAACTGGAATTGGCCTCCGGCCACAGGCATAGACTTCGCTTCTTCAAGGATGGCTACGCCTCTATTGAGCACACAGTTGACCTCGGTGCTGGAACACAGCGGGACCTGAATATAAACCTAAATGCTGTGTACGGCAGGGTTCACGTCAGTAGTGTCCCTCCAGATGCAGAAGTTTACATTGATGGTCAATACGCCGGGAACAGTGGACAAACTTTCAACCTGCCAGCCCGCAGCCATAACATTGTCGTACGCAAACAGGGCTACCAGGAATTTGACACTCGTGTCATTCCCAGCACCAAACTGGAGCAAACTGTCAGAGCGGTACTGCTTACATCCGAACAAGCGCGCTGGAGAGAAACCCCATCAACTTTGCGTCACGCAGCTGGCGGCACCATGAAACTCATGCGCCCCAACGCCGTATTTACCATGGGATCATCCCGGCGAGAACAGGGGCGGCGGGCAAACGAGGTTATGCGTCAGGTATCTCTAAATCGGCCTTTCTATATTGGGACCACTGAAGTTACTAACCGGGAATATCGGCGTTTCAAGCGCCTGCATACCTCAAGCCATGTAAATGGTGTCAGTCTCGACAATGACAATCTGCCAGTTGTAAATGTCAGTTGGGTAGAGGCAGTGCTATTTTGCAATTGGCTCAGTGAAAGAGACGGCCTCACACCGGTCTATTTGACGGAAGCAGGGCGTGTTGTTGGCTTTGATGGCGCAGCCAACGGTTATCGTTTACCGACTGAAGCCGAATGGGCCTGGGTTGCACGATACGATCAAGGCACCATGAAAAAATTCCCTTGGGGAAATGAGCTACCAATAAAGAGCAATTCCGGAAACTACGCAGATACGACTGCCACAAAACTAGTTCCTGCAGTCCTTCGCACCTACAGTGATCGTTACGCAGCTACCTCACCGGTAGGTAGCTACAGTCCTAATGCTTTTGGTATTTATGACTTGGGTGGAAATGTCTCTGAATGGATTCACGATCTATACACGATAGGGACCGGGTTATCCCGACGTATCGAAGAAAACCCTGTCGGTCCAGAGGATGGGGACTTCCATGTAATCCGTGGTTCCAGTTGGCGTCATTCGGGGTTGACTGAATTACGCCTCTCCTACCGTGATTACGGAGAGTCCGCTCGTAATGATATTGGCTTCCGCCTTGCCCGCTGGGTGAATTAGGAGACTAGTGTGAAATTTTTATTACTTACCTTACTGCTTCTATTTATCAACTTCACGTACGCAGAAGATGAAAACAAGCCGGAAGAGAACCAGCAAACAGCGGCAGTAATTCCCAAGAAAGAAGCACCAATAACTAGGAATAAAAGTAATTCAGATGACTATAAGGCCTCGGAAGAAATCTCCGAAGACTTATCGGTTTCCTTTCCCGTAGATATATAGAAATAGCTTCTAGCGAGTATCGCCATGAAATTTAAATCATCGGATTTTGTCTTCCAGGTCTTTGCTCTTCTGGGGTCTATTATTTTGGTCCACGCGATTTATGTCGCCATTATTCGCCCTAATGCAGATGCGCTAATTGAGGAGCAACTGGCGAGGGAGGCCGCTGGGGAAACCTACGTTCAACAACGCTCTATCTACATTGTGATGCGCGACTATGAGCAAGAGGCCTGCTTTGTTCTGATGTTGTGGGCAATGGCCATTATGGGACTAAAGGCACAGAGAAGCATTCGCGAGCGAAAATTACTGGATAAAGCTCTACTTAATATCAGCGAGGGAACTCCTATTCTTCCCGAGGATACCCGTGATTTATCCCGCCCGATACAAGCGCTTCCTGAAGAGGAACGACGATATTTAGTTCCCAGGGCACTACTCACCGCCCTACAGAGATTCGGTTCTACCAAGAATGTCGCCGCCGTTTCCAACTCTGTAAAAGAGGTTTGCGAAACTGAGGGAGACAGACTCGATTCTGAACTGGCAATGGTTCGCTATATTACCTGGGCTATTCCATCTATCGGATTTATTGGCACGGTACGAGGTATCGGAGAAGCATTATCACAGGCGCATCGAGCCGTAGAGGGGGATATAGCTGGCGTGACGGTAAGTCTGGGGGTCGCGTTTAACTCTACCTTTATCGCCCTGGTAATTAGTATCGTCATTATGTTTTTCACTCACCAGCTACAACTCATGCAGGAGCGCCTGGTGTTGGATACACAAAGTTACTGTGACAACCGCTTACTGCGTTTTCTGAAAATCAGCTAGCGGTTCTACCTGAATAAGTCGTAGCGAGGAATAAACCCATGGGACAAGGCGTCCTGGAAATAAATGACTGCGGATTACGTGTATTTTCAAATACTAACGAAGTACTGGAAAGTCCTGGAATTGCAGTTATTGAACACAATAAAATTCATATTGGTACCTCAGCTCAAATGCGTGCCAGGAGCCATCCGACTCAGGTTAACAACCAGTTTTGGAGAAGACTGAGCCTCGAGTCGCTAAAGTCAGAAAATCAACGCTGCCGCCACCATGCCGACTTGGTCTACTGCCACCTTCAGGAAATAGCGGAGCACTGTGACCTTCCCGATGAAATTGTTCTCGCTGTTCCCGGCAATTTTACCCACGAACAACTGGCCTTACTTCTGGGAGTTATTAAAGTCAGCGATATCAATATCGTAGGCATTGTTGATGCAGCAACCGCGTGCCTGGGTAATTTGGCTCCTGCAGGAATCCAACTGCATATCGACCTACAACTCCACCAGACACTGGTAACAAAGATTGCTGTGGATAAGCAAGCCACGGTGAAAACGATAGAAACTGTTGCCGACGCAGGACTACACAACTTCCAGGAATCCTGGGCTCGCGTATTTACCGATGCATTTATTATGCAGTGCCGATTTGATCCGCTACATTCAGCTGAATCAGAACAGCAACTCTATGATTTGATGCCCCAGTGGACTGATCGAGCGATGCGTCACGGAGAAGTTCTAGCTGAACTTGATGATCGAACAGCAAAGATCAGCCTGCGGCAGCTTCAAGATGCAACAACCCCTCTCCTTTCTCGTATACGGGCAATGATTGAAAACCTGGAGGAAAGTCAAAGTGTGAGCTTTATCTCCCATCGCTGGGCTGATATCCCAGGGGGAATTCAGCTTGCCCAACGTGTACATCTTCTCTCAAGAGACTCCATTGCACATGCCATAAATCATCGCTGGAAAGAATTACGCAGTGATAGCAGTACATTGAAACTGATCAACTCTGTCACTGCCCTCCCCCCCAATGAGGTCAAGGTGCATGTAGAGAAATCCTCAGAAACCGTAGCGACACATTTACTTTTTGGCCACAAGGCACTGGCCGCCCAGGAACCTCTATTCGTTTTCTGGCATGACGAGAAATTTCAAGTCACCCCAACACCACCGGAGCACCCTGCTGCAACAGTCACAAATCATGCCGGCAGACTTGCTTTGCGGGTGGATGCTGGAATTCAGCTCACACTCAATGGAAAAGAGATTGAGTCACCCGTTAATCTCAACGCCGGCGATACAATTGGAGTTGCAGATTATCAAGATGTGATAACTGCGATTAGCGTGGAGCGATATGGGGCGTAAAAAGCGTCGTTTTTCCACATTTAGCCTGTCCTTCCTCGATATCATGTCCTGTGGTTTTGGGGCAGTAGCGTTAATTTTTCTTATTATCAAACACGGCTCCGATCACCAAGTTGAAGTAGAGACTGAAGATCTCACTGCCGAGGTTAACCTTCTGGAAGAGGAGGTGGAATTTGGACAGGAACACTTAGTTCAAGCCAGAAATACTCTGGATGTCGTTAGTGATGAACTGGTTGAGGCTCAAGGGCTTGCCAGGCGCATTTTGGAGCAAATAGAGGAAACCAAAGGCAATATCGCTGAAATCGACAGTATCGATGAAGAAGAGGATATCAAGAGGCTACAAGATAAACTCAAAAAACTGGAGCAGGCGAAAAAGAACCTTGAGGAAGAAAATAAAAAGCTGGGAAATAACGTTCGCAAGTTTGTCGGTGATGGGGACCGTCAATACCTCACCGGCCTGCGCCTAGGCGGTAATCGTATCCTGATACTATTAGATTCATCGGCGTCTATGCTCGGCGACGAGCTTATTAAAATAATACGCGCCCGTAACATGTCTTCACCGGTAAAACGCAAAACTGAAAAATGGCGCAGGGCCGTCAGCACAGTCTCCTGGCTTACTGCTCAGTTTCCCAGGGATAGCCAATACCAGATCTATACTTTTAATACCTCTTTTCGTGCCGCAATCGCCGGTACAGAAGATCGCTGGCTCAATGTGGATGACCGCGACCAGTTGGACCAGGCTATCAAGGGACTAGATGAAGTAGTGCCGGAAAATGGTACCAGTCTAGAGAGAGTATTTAACGCTATTAACGCTATGACGCCACTGCCCGACAACATTATTCTCATTACCGATGGGTTACCGACCCAAGGGATGAGTGCGCCCAGAAAACCCACTATTTCTGGTAGAGACAGACGCAGTCTATTCAAGCGCGCGGTCAAAGTGCTCCCCAAGAATATCCCCATCAATGTCATTCTTGCCCCTATGGAGGGGGACCCATTTGCGGCTAGTGAATTTTGGAAGCTGGCGATGCAAAGCAAAGGTTCTTTCCTTGCACCTTCGAGGGACTGGCCATGACAGGAGCACAAAAAAAGCGTCGCCAGGAGGAGTTCAGCATTTCCTTCCTGGATGTTATCTGCTGCGGATTTGGCGCAATTGTTTTGCTGCTGATGATCGCCAAGACTGCAGAACCGATTGTATTAGAGGAAGCTGAAGTAGATCTCGAAGGGCAGGTATTGGAACTACAACAACAGCTGGCAGAAATCCGTGGTGAGACCACAGTTATCAACCGGGATCTAAATTCAAAGCGAGAACAAATCGATATCGAGCGCAAGAGAATTGCCAACCTGCGCGGTGAGTTGGAAGCACTTCAAGCGGAATTTGCCAGTAAAACCGAAGGGCAAAGTGAGGATGGCAAACTCAAAGGTGAGCTGACCATTGCACTACAATCCATCACTGATGAAATGCGTCGCCTACTGGGCGAGAACTACCAGCGTAAAAACAATGTTATTGGCGGAATCCCTGTCGACAGCGAATACATTCTCTTCATTATCGACACCTCCGGCAGTATGTTTAATTACGGCTGGGACCGAATGATGGCGGAGATGGTCAATACTCTAGACCTTTATCCCAATGTTAAAGGTATCCAGGTCATGAATGATATGGGGGACTATATGTTCTTCAATTATCGAAACAAGTGGATACCTGATACCCCAGGGCGCCGCCAAGCGATACTAAAGCGGTTGAAGTCCTGGAATCCTTTTAGTAACTCCAGCCCTGTTGAAGGTATCCAGAAAGCCGTCCGCAGCTTTTATGATCCCAGTAAGAAAATCAGTATTTATGTGCTTGGCGATGAATTCACCGGAAAATCAATCCGCAGGGTTATGTTAGCTGTCGAACGGGTAAATGCTAAGCACGGTGAGGGAAAACGAAATATCAGAATCCATGCAGTAGGATTCCCTGTACAGTTCTCTCGCCCTCCACACCTACAAACCACAGGACTGCGCTTTGCGGCCCTTATGCGCGAACTCACCTATCGAAATGGCGGCACTTTCGTGGGGTTGAATGACTTTCGCTAGTTAAATGATTCAAGGAGGAACATATGAGGTATAGGTCGACTTCCTTTGGACACCTAAAGGTACTTATTCTTGTAAGTTTCTTCCTGGGTGCTTGCAGTCATACAGTACAGGTAGATGGCAATTACCCAGCCCCAATAGGCGATCAATTGCCAATAACAGTAGGCTTCTACCTCAGTGAAGACTTTAAAAGTTTCACTTATAAAGAAGACAGTGAAGATCGTGAAGAATGGAATATAAGCACAGGCAGAGCACAAAAAAATCTGTTTGAAACAGTATTGGGTTCCATGTTTACCGATACCGTATCTCTATCCAGTTATCCACAGGAAGTCCCCGCCAATGTCGAACTGGTGATAGTTCCAGAAGTGCGAGAGCTGCAGTTCACAATGCCCAGAGAGACAAGGGTCAATATTTTTGAGGTATGGATTAAATACAACATGACTGCATTTGACCCCAGTGGCGGACAGGTTGCCAACTGGGTAATAACCGCTTACGGAAAAACCCCTACCGCATTTTTACAGTCCCAGGAACAGGCATTAACTCAGGCGATAAATATCGCCCTGCGCGATGCCGGAGCAAATCTCTATACCGGATTTGGGAAAGTTCCTGAACTACAGGCCTTTCTCTCTGGGAAGCGCCGATCGCTATCACTGAGAGAAATCAAGGTGAAAGCCAAAAAGGCTGAATAAGAGGAGTAAATCGTGTTCAAGCCACTTCTAGTTGCAGCGATAATCTTTATTAGCGGTTGTACTACTGTCGTAATTGATGAGTATCGACGCTCCGACGGTGAGCTTGCCGAAGGAGATTCCGTCGTCATCCTGGGCCGCCGTCACTCCAGTGAATATGAAACAGAGCCTGATTTAATTGCCTGTGTTGGTAGAGAACTACACAACCCTGAGTTAGGTGTAAACGTTATTCCAGAGCAAGATTTTGTCGATCTTATGTACCCTTGGTTTGAACCCAGGACAGCGCCTATGCATGTTCGCTCCCTAGATCGCCTGATGGAAAATGAAAGTGTGCGTGAGCGAATGGAAACCTATGGAGTGAAGTACATCGTCTGGATTGATGGTTCGACAGAGACCACAGCCAGTGCCGGCTCTATCAGCTGTACCATCAGTACCGGCGGTGCAGGGTGCTTTGGCTTTGGGACTTGGGATAAAGAATCTGACTACGAAGCGGCAGTATGGGATTTCAGGGACCGCGAACTGTCTGGGAAACTTAGTGCAGATGCCAAAGGAACCTCTTATATGCCTGCAATCGTGGTTCCAATACCACTAATCGCCAGAGTCCAGAATAATGCCTGTAAAGGAATGGCGCTGCAGCTCCAACAATTCTTGATGCCATCAGTAACACCCAGTTCATAAAAATTAAGACGCTATGGGAGGCCAGGGGTAATGAAATTTATCGAGCGTGTTTTTGCCAGCGCTATCCTAATACTCAGTGCAGGCTGTGCATTTAACCCTGCCACCAATAAGCCTGACCTGGTTCTAATGTCTGAGGACAAGGAGATCTCCATCGGTCGGGAGATGCATGAAAAGCTGATAGAGAGCACTCCAATCTATAAAGACCCAGTCCTAACCGCTTATGTTAATCATGTCGGGCAAAAAGTTGCCGCCGCCAGCGACAGACCGGATATCAAGTACCAATTTACGATCATCGACAGCCAGGATATCAACGCATTTGCCCTTCCCGGTGGGTATATCTACATCAACCGAGGCCTTCTAACTTACCTGCACTCAGAAGCTGAAATGGCCGCTGTACTAGCTCATGAGATTGGCCATATCACCGCCCGTCATGCGGTAAGGCAAAAAACAGCTGCGACCGGAGCCAGCGTTGTATCAGTATTGTCAGTTTTGGTTACCGGTAGTGGTGTAGTCGGAGATGTTGCAAATTTATATAGCACCGCTGCAGTGAAGGGTTACGGCCGCGAGATGGAACTGGAAGCCGATCGCTTCGGCGCCCAGTATATGTTCAACGCTGGTTATGACCCCCAGGCTATGATCAATGTTATTGGGCTATTAAAGGATCAGGAGACATTTGCCCGACGCCGTGCCCGTATTGAGGGCAAGAAACCGCAAACTTACCACGGTGTTTTTGCATCTCACCCTAGAAATGACCTTCGCCTACAGGAAGTTGTAAACGCTGCGGGCCAGCTTCCCGAAGATAACAAAGAAACCAAAGTAGAATACTATCGGGAAAAAACAGATGGCCTTGTGTACGGACAAAACACACAGCAGTCCACTAAAAATCGCTACAATCACAAGCGGCTGGGCTTCTCCCTTTTATTTCCCGATGGCTGGTTGGTAGAAAATCAACGTTCAGCCATTGTCGGCTCTGCACCTGATAAAAGTGCACAAATTACCATTACAGTTACCCAACGCGATGGCAACCAGCCCGCTGACATGGCTCTGCGCTCAGAGTTCGATCTACGACAACTGGAGAAAGGGGAGAAACTCAATCAATATCGACTTGAAGGCCATACCGGAAAAATTCCACCGCTTGAAAAAGAGGATGCAGATCCAGACAGAATTGCGGTAATTTTTTATGGTAGCAGACAATTTGTACTGCAGGGAAAAGTCACAAATGATGAAGACTCAGATCCAGAAGCTATTGATAAATATGACAATTTATTCCTGACCAGCATTAGAAGCTTCAGGCCGCTACGACAAACTGACATTGTAGAAGAGAAGGACATCAAACGCTTGCGCTACGTCCAGGCCAATGAAAAAACTACTTTTGCCTCCCTGGCAAAACATATGGAAATCGGCGAATATGCAGAGGAGCAATTACGCCTCTTAAATGGTTATTATCCCCGAGGAGAACCCAAGCCCGGAGAATGGATAAAGATCGTTCAATAATTTTATAAGAATCAGCCCCTAATCCTTTTTCTATCACCCCCCAAAATTTTGGAGGGTTAGTGTCTATCTGAAAATAAAAGATAATAATAAGGAGTAAGTGATGAATGGCATGATGATGCAATCCCAGCTCATCCTCACCGGTATTATGAAGCATGCTCTAAGCAACTCACCGGATAGTGAGATTGTTTCAGTTACCTTGGATAACCCCGATTTTCGTTATAGCTATCAACAAGCTTTTGAGCGAGTCTCGCAATTGGCAAATGCACTACAAAAGCTTGGAGCCAATGATGGAGATCGAATTGGTACTCTTGCCTGGAACGATCACCGGCATTTTGAACTCTACTACGCAACTTCTTGCAGCGGGCTCATTTGCCATACCATTAACCCCCGGCTTTTCCCTGAGCAAATATCTTACATTATTGAGCATGCCGCAGATCGATGGCTGTTTATTGATCCACTATTTATGCCCCTAATCGAATCTCTGGCAGAATATCTAGATTCGATTGAAGGCATCATTGTGCTAACTGATAAAGCACATATGCCCGCCACAAGCCTGAGCAATGTTTACTGCTATGAAACATTGATTGCAGCAGAGCCCACTGAGTTTCAATGGCCTGAATTAGAGGAAGAGAGTGCAGCAGCACTCTGTTATACATCAGGCACAACAGGCAATCCCAAAGGGGTGCTTTATTCCCATCGCTCTCTGATGCTGCATACCTACGGCGTATTAATGCCAGATGTCTTTGCGATTAGAAGGGACGAAGCCATATTGCCTGTTGTTCCCATGTTTCACGTCAACGCCTGGTCAATACCCTATGCGGCACCGGCTGTTGGAGCAAAACTCGTGTTACCTGGCCCCAAAATGGGGTGTGGAGAAACGCTCAGTCAATTAATTCAAAAGGAAGCCGTTACTATCGCTGCCGGCGTTCCAACCGTTTGGCTCGCCCTGCTCAAGTACCTGCGGGAAAGTGAAGAGACCCTACCCAGCTTGAATCGAGTAGTCGTGGGTGGATCGGCTTGCCCCTGGAGTATTATGGAGGAATTCGAGCAAAAGCATGGGGTATATACCCATCACGCCTGGGGCATGACTGAAATGAGCCCGCTGGGAACCTACAATGCCCGCATACCTGAGAACCTCTCTAAAGACGAAGCACAGGCCCTCAGGCTCAAGCAGGGTCGAGCGGGCTTTGGGGTCGAGATGCGTATTGTAGACCCCGAGGGAAATACCTTGGCACAAGACGGGCTGGCTTTTGGAGCCCTTCAAGTGCGTGGTCCCTGGGTCTGTGAGCGCTACTACCAATCCAAAGAGTCAGCACTTACCGAAGACGGCTGGTTTGATACTGGTGACGTTGCCACGATCGATGCTGACGGCTACCTGACAATCACTGATCGCACTAAGGATGTTATCAAGTCCGGCGGCGAGTGGATTTCCTCTATTGAGCTGGAGAATTTTGCTATGACACAGGCGGGAGTAGCCGAAGCCGCTGTTATTGGGGTTGCCCATGAAAAGTGGGCTGAGCGGCCTCTCCTGATCATTGTTCCTGCTGAAGGCAAAACACTAAAAACTGAGGAGATTCTGGCATCCTTTAAAGGGCATTTTGCCAACTGGTGGATTCCCGATGACTGTGTCATTGCCAAGGAAATCCCCCATACGGCTACAGGCAAAGTCAGCAAAAAAGACCTTCGAGAAATCTATGCCGACTATCTATGGTCTCACGAAGCCACTGTGTGAAGGGGATTAAGACGCTTTTGGCAGGCATCATCGCGGCATAGCAAAGCGTTGCACTGTAATAACGCAATTTTACCTACCTCAAGTCTTGATTAAATTTTGACGGCGCCGAAATAGCGCCGTTTTAGAGTGCTTAACTTCCTGTTAATACCTAAACCAGCGGTTCCTCTGTAGGCGACAATCTTTGCTTGCTGACTATTAACCCTTATCGATTCATGGTTTCCGGGCTGACTGGATATCGGTTTATCTTCTATTGACTTACCTAGGCGCACTAGCCAACCAGAATTGTCTAGAATTATCTTGAGTAGAAGTATCTGACTGTGGATATCCTGGAATATCTCAGTCCATGTGAGAGGGAATAGGGAATTTACACTTCCTTGCGTTGGATGGCACTGGCTTACAATCTAGCCATTATCATACTCCTCACAGCAACGGCATTTACTCATTAACGAGGAAGTCACAATGAAGAAATTATTCAGTTTGGTAATCGCTGCAATAATTACCATTTCTGCAAATACCCTAGCTTGGGCAGATAATGACCATGCCGCACAACTTGCGGAGCGCTTAGAGGCAACTAAAGCCAAGCTTAACCTCTCTGATGAGCAGGTAGAAAAAGTAAAGCCAATCCTGGAATCAGCCAATGAACAACGCCGCCAAGTGCTTGCAAAATACGGCGTTAACATAGAAAGTCCCTCTGGCGCTATCCAAAAGATGAGCTTTCGTGAGAAGCGCCAGTTAGGCAAAGAAATGGCCGCTATCAGAAAATCTACGCTCAGTGAAATGTCCACCGTACTGACGGATCAGCAATTAGCAGAGTTCAAAAAACTTCAAGAAGAAAATCGAGCAGCCTTCAAAGCCAAGCTTCAAGAGAGAAGAAATTAGAGTGTCCAGGGTTCATAATGCCTATCAGATAGACGAAGCCGCGCTGAATAGCTCTACGCTCGCTCTGCGAAAGCCTCGCCCCGACGGGGCTCTCGTATTCAGTTATATCCCTGTCATATTTCTCTGCTAGAAAGTGCCCCACAATTCATCACGGGCCTTTATCACATGTTAAAAAACCTTCTATCAGTAGTGTTGATTGGCTTTTCTGTAGCCGCAACACTAACCTGCGCGGACAACTTTGATCAGAGAAATAAACAAACTATTGTGGTAGCTCATAGAGGTGCCTCTGCCTACCTACCTGAACACACCCTCGAATCCAAAGCGCTGGCTTACGCTATGCGTCCAGACTATATCGAGCAAGACTTGGTACTCAGCAAAGATGATCACTTGATCGTAATGCACGATATTTATCTAGATAGCGTAACTAATGTCGCCAACGTTTTTCCCCAGCGCGCTCGCGATGATGGTCACTTTTACACTATCGATTTTACCCTGACCGAACTTAAACAGCTTCAGGTATCAGAGCCCTTCATAGATAGTGAGGATGGACTTCAAGCAAAATATCCCGAGAGATTTCCAATATGGAAATCTAGCTTTAAGCTGTCCACCTTTGAGGAAGAACTGGAATTAATTCAGGGGCTTAACCGATCTCTGGGCTACGATATTGGCATCTACCCGGAGATTAAAAAACCCTACTTCCATCACTGGGAAGGAAAAGATATTGCCTCTATAGCCTTGCAATCACTCAAGAAATACGGCTATACCGATCGCGATCACAAAGTTTTTTTCCAATGCTTTGACGCAGAAGAGCTCCAGCGAGTTAAATTTGAGCTGATGCCCTCCATGGGGATGGATCTATCATTAGTTCAATTGATCGCCGCTACCGACTGGGGGGAAAAATTGGTCGAAGTGAATGGAGAAATTGAAAAGTACAATTATGACTGGATGCTGCAACAGGGGGGCTTGCGCAAAATCGCCACCTACGCAGATGGGATTGGCCCCTGGTATCCTATGTTAATGGAAGTAACGGATGGCCAACCAAGAGCTAACAGTGTTGTCCGCCGGGCACACCGCAGACAGCTAGAAGTTCACCCCTATACCTTCCGCGCGGATACAGGCAAGGTTCCCGAAGAATTTGAAAGCTTCGAGGACTTCCTGCATTTCGCTGTATATCAGCTGCGCATTGACGGTCTCTTTACCGACCACCCCGACAGAGCCGTTAACTATCTTTCCCGGGGACATAGGGATCGTTAAAAAATGAAATCAGAAAAAAGGCCGCATAGTGCGGCCTTTTTTTACTTAATCAAACTTGGAGAAGTCCGCTGGTCTCTTCTCCATAAAGGCCATAGCAGCCTCTTTAAACTCATCAGAGGCGAGGCGCTCCTTAAAGTAACGGCCTTCGTCTTGAATAAACTCTAACCCTTTCTCTAGAGTTGCTCTGCGCAAAAGCTGTTTAGTTAAACGGAGGGCAGCCGGAGCTTTCCTCGCTAACTCAGCTGCGGCTTCACGTGCGCGAACTATGGCCTGTTCTGGCGCCACTGCGGCATTACAGATACCAATCTCAACGGCTTCCTGAGCACTAAAACGCTTGCTCAACAATAACAGTTCAGAAGCTTTGGCATGGCCGGCGATCCTGGGCAACAAGTAGCTGGAGCCATACTCTGGACACAGTCCCAGGTCCACAAATGGCATCTGGAACATGGCGTCGTCCCCAGCAAAAGACAGGTCGCAATGCAACAGCATGGTTGTACCAATACCTACTGCAGGGCCATTAACGGCTGCAACTACCGGCTTGGGGAAGTGGTAAAGAGCACTCATAAACTGGAAAACCGGAGACTCCTCCCCTTCGGCAGAGCCGCCCAGGAAATCTGTCAGGTCGTTACCACTGGTGAATATGCCCTCAGCACCGGTAATAATCGCGACGCGAACATCCGGGTTTGTAGCTGCGCTATTCAATAACCCTGCCATCGCGGTATACATGGCCATAGTCAGGGCATTTTTGCGCCCGGGTCGATTAATTGTAATCTCGAGGATGCGGTCCTTAAGCTGAGCCTGAATTTCAGCGCATTCGCTTTGCATATTGTTCTCCGGGGTAATAAGTAGATTGGGCTACTCTCAGTAGCCTAATTATGGAACCCCAACGGAAGCCACTTGTAATCCGCTGTAGGCCATCTATTTAGGAGATTCATATTAACCGCTACTCCCAGAGGTTCGAGTTCCTAATCAACCACTTTCGTTGACGGGATTAACCCGGTCACCAGTGACCGGGCCCTCTAGGTAACCAGCAATAGTAATCAAACTTTATTGGCTGAATCCCGGCGTAGAGGTTGGCACATGCAATGAACGCCACCGCCCCCCGGAGTAATCATTGAAATATCTGGGTCGATAACTTCCAGGCCATGTGCGCGACACTTCTCCGCCAGTCCGGTATTGGCCTTAGGTAGCATCACTCGATCGTTCCCCAGGGCAACGACATTCACTCCAAGTTCCAATACCTGTGGGAAGGGAATATCGATAATCTCTATATTTCGACTTTTAAACCACTGCACCAGCTCCGGCTCAACAGCATCAACACAAATTGCTGCCAGCTTTTCCGCAAGCATGGCTACCATCACATCAATATGCAGGAAGAATGGATCGAACTGGTAGCCTTTAACTTCCCAGCCCTCTTTTTCCACCCAACTTTTCATCTGCTCAAATCCCTGCGGGCTGGTGCGTTCGCCGGAGTAGCCACACAGAATAACGCCGGGCTCTAGCACCATAAAATCACCGCCCTCCAGAGAGCCTGCGGTAATAATGTCGTAAATAGGGATATCCAGCTCTGCATATTTCTTCACTATGGGCGCCCACTCACCACGGCGCCAAGGGCTGAACATCTGTGTCACGATAGGCCCCCAAGGGGTCATTACCGAAGAATCACGACCGTAAATTTGGTAGGGCAATGTGCTGTCTGCTGGAATTAGGTGCGTATTCACTCCTGCGTGGCGGTAAGCATCGAGCATCTCTCCATGCTGTGCCATCGCCACCTTGTGATCAAACTTCATTCCGAGGCGCTCAGCACGTCGCGCACTCGCATTACCAGTGCGCCAACTGAAGTTATCCACAGGCCCAATTAAAACATCCCGCAGTACACCGTATTCTGAATCCATCCCCCACTCACTCAGGGGTGCCGTACCGCCGTTATCCTGACGGTGCTTCAAAGTAAAATTACTCATTCGCCTAAATTCCAACTTGTTATCAACTATGCCAAAACAAAGACAGTGCAACGCCGACAGTTGACAGAAGCACTTGTTTTACCGCTACTTAAGCCTGCTCCGCACTGTTTAGCATTGCGTGAAGCAACACATTACAACCCGCCTCAAGATGATCCGGCTCCGCCGATTCTGCTTCATTGTGCGACAGCCCTCCTTCACAGGGCACAAAGATCATAGAGACAGGGGCAACTCGGGAAACATATACGGAATCGTGCCCAGCACCTGAGACCATCTTGCGATTGCTATATCCCAAGGTCTGCACAGCACTGCTAACCGAATCAATGCAATGCTTATCAAAGGCGACGGGAGGTGAGTACCACTCTTCCCGAATATCGACTCTGGTACCTGTTTCTTCTTGTACTTTTTCAGCCGCCCTATACAAGGCTTTATGCAGATGGTTTAACCCTTCAGGTAACGGGTGACGGAGGTCCAGTGCCAGCACAACCTCTTCAGGAACTGTATTTCGGCTGCCCGGCGCCGCCCTTAAATCTCCACAGGTCATACGCGCATCTTCTGAATACTCCCGGACTTCACGATACATGCGCTCGCACAGAATGGACATTGCCTGGACCGGATCGCGGCGGTCCTCCATCGGAGTTGGACCCGCATGGCAAGGCGTTCCGCAAAAAGTTACGTCATACCAACGAATACCCTGTACACCGGTGACAACACCAATTACCTGATCCTGTTTTTCGAGGATCGGGCCCTGCTCGATATGCGCTTCAAATGAAGCCTTAATAGCCCTCGGCTGAGCGGGCTCAGTACCGAGATAGCCGATCCGCTCCAACTCTTCACCGATAGTGATACCCGATTTATCCGCACGGCTGTGCCCATACTCCAAGCTAAATTCACCAGCCCAAACTCCGGAGCCCACCATTGCAGGGGAAAAGCGCGCACCCTCCTCATTAGTCCATACAACCACCTCTAATGGGGCCTTGGTCCTGATACCTTGATCCTCTAGAGTGCGCAGAACTTCCAGGCCGGCAAGTACGCCATATACACCGTCAAATTTGCCACCCGTGGGCTGGGTATCCAAATGAGAACCAGTCACTACCGCAGGCAAGCTGTTATCTGCTCCCGGTCGGCGGGCAAAAATGTTGCCCATCTGGTCCACTCTGACCTCACAGCCTATATCTTGGCACCAGCGCACGAAAAGGTCGCGCCCTTCACGGTCTTCATCTGTCAGGGCTTGTCGATTGCATCCGCCCGCTGGGGTCGCGCCTATCTCAGAAATTTCCATCAGGCTATCCCAAAGGCGAGAGCCATTGACACGTAGGTTTTGTGCTGGGTTTTCCATTCAAAGAGCTCCGGGCTTTATAATGGGTCCAATATTAATCACTTTGCCGTAATTTTTGTTTTGATCCACACCGGCTAAAGAGAGCATTATTTTGTAACTGGTCAAAACACACTCAGGAAGCAGCTGACTATGACAATAACTTATAGCTCTTACCTAAAAGTAGACGAGCTTTTGCAGTGCCAGAAACCCCTTTCCGATGGTCCCGAGCACGACGAACTACTTTTCATTACTATTCATCAAAGCTACGAGCTCTGGTTCAAGCAAATGTTGCATGAACTGGATTTCCTGGTGCGACTGTTCAACGCAGGTGAACGCAATCGCGCATTGCATACACTTAAACGTGTCGACACGATTTATCGTACTTTGATTCAACAGGTCGATATCCTGGAAACCCTAACTCCCCTGGAGTTTATGTCTTTCCGCGATCGACTATCCACAGCTAGTGGTTTTCAGTCGTACCAGTTTCGCGAGTTGGAATTTCTTTACGGAGCCAAGGACCCGAAAAAACTGGAAAACTATACCCCTGGCTCAGAGCACTACCAGCGCTTGATGAAGCGCCTTGAGGCGCCGACCCTTTGGGATGCCTTCCTAAACTTTTTGGTTCACGAGGGGCATAAGGTACCCGCTAATGAGCTTGAAAGGGATTTTAGCCAAGTTGCGGAGCCTTCTTCAGCCGTCCAGAAAATACTGATCGATATCTATCGCAATGATCCACTGGTAAGTGAAATCTGTGAGGCTTTGGTGGACATCGATACTTCGTTACAACAGTGGCGTTACCGACATGTGAAAATGGTCGAGCGAACAATTGGCAGGAAAATGGGGACTGGTGGCTCGAGCGGGGTAGGTTATTTACAGGGAACCCTATTTAGACCGGTTTTCCCCGACCTCTGGGCAATTCGTTCAGAATTCTGATATCGGATTTCATTTGAGGGGGTACTTGAGTACCCCCCAATTTGTGACCAGTTCAAAACCATAATTCACAAATGAAAAAAGCCAGCAATATGCTGGCTTTTTAAGCGCGGGTAACTCACCGGGAACTTAGTCGCCCTCGTAAGGTACCAGGGAGACCTGAATACCCAGGCTCACTTCCTTCGCGGCATCCGCAATCTGTACGTAAGTATCCGCACTAGACTTGTTGTGCGCACGCACAATCACCATTGCCTGCGGGTTCTCCGCATACATCTGAGCGATACGAGCTCGTACTGCACGAGTGTCAATACGGCTGCCATCCGCCGTGGTGATTTCATCATTTGCACTGACCATCAACAGAATGTTCTGCTTGTCAGGGTCTGGATTAGATTGGCTGGTCTCATTTGGGTCAGGCACATTCACATCCAGCGCCTTCTCTTTAACAAATGAAGCAGTCACGATAAAGAAAATCAGCATGATAAACACAACGTCCAACATAGGCGTCAGGTCGATATCTGCCTTTTCTTCTTCTACGGCCTTTCCGCGTCGTCTACTCATAAAACACCGTGCAATTTTCAAATATCAGGGGTGCCGGATTGACCGGTCTAATCTGGTGGGCAAGATTGCCGCGATTTCGCAAGCATTGCAAGTGCGAGCGATAACAGAGATAAATAAACCTTAAAAATCAATAAGTTACAGAATCAAGCCGATAGAAAAGATCAAATTTTAAGCAAAAATTCCGACTAACGCCCTGCTAGATAGCTGTGATAGTCAGGCACCTCATGTTCGAAGGATTGGTCCATCAATGGTGACTGTACCACCATATCTGCACTGCTCTGGTTGCAAGCCACAGGGATATTCCACGCTGCAGCAATACGCAGTAGTGCCTTGACGTCCGGGTCATGGGGCATGGGCTCAAAGGGGTCCCAGAAGAATATCAGCAAGTCCACCTGTCCCTCGCTAATCCTCGCTCCGAGCTGCTGATCACCTCCCAGAGGGCCACTTAAGAGCTTTTCAACACTTAAACCCGTCGCATCTTCAATTTTTCCACCAGTAGTCCCCGTAGCCAATAACTGGTGTTGTTTGAGCAGACAGTGATGTCTGAGACACCACTGAATCATGGCGTCTTTACGGTTGTCATGGGCTACCAGAGCCACTCGCTTTGTCGCCGGCAGTGCTTTAGCAATAAATTCCATTTGAACCTCAATATCAAGAGTCTCTTCTATAGTATCTCAAATAAGCACCGACAGATTTGATTTTCCCGTAGGTTTAGTCCCTGTTATCGCAACCCAACTCCTTTATAAAGACTTCCAAAATTACTACAAGACGATTCATTAGATTCGAAGAAGTAATGTGGATTAATTCAAAGATCTCTTTATTCATTGTTATCTAGAGTAAGATCCCCCTGAACGCAGCCCCCCTCGCTATAATGCAACAGCAAGAAACCGGACCTTTATAAGGAGTAAGTATGAGCGTAGGAGCCTGGGAGCCACAGGTAAGTGGCCCACAAAATGAAACCAGTGAAGAATTCAACCGGGAGCAGTTGCTCAGACTTATCGAAATTGCAGAGTCAGATAAACCTTTTACAGAATCAGTAGGAGCGTTTGAAAAAGTACCCTCCACACTTATTCGCCTTCCCTTCCAACACTGGATCGAAGAGAGCGAACATTGGAACAGTTCCCAGCTATGGCAACTGATTCGCTTCTTTACCTTGGCAGAAATGAATCTGCCAGGCTGGGACGCCGGCGCTGAGTCTGCAGTAATTCCCCTCGCCAAAGTACTCAAGCAACGCTCGACGCCATTAACAAAAGAACAACTGCTATGGATTCGCCAGAATTCCAACAATCGTTATTTGCCCTACGGGCCACTATAAAGCTACGCGATTGACTCCATATCACCCCAGTGACAGAGATATTCTGTTACTGGGTCAGTCCTCTCCCCCTCTCCCATTGCAAAACTCATAAGGTTGCCTTTGGTAAGAGCAGCCACTCCAAAGCAGAAGCATTGCCCATAAAAATATCATTAAGATTGTTGATCAACGCACGGATAATCAGGACTGCATTCAAATAGCTTCTGGTATTACTTGCCTCTGAATAACTGCCCTCTACTCCTTTTATGACTAGCAGGGATGTCACGTGATAGCAAAACAAATGACTAGAGACCAAGCGCTCGCTTTCTCGGTAATTAAAAAGACCTCGACTGAAGAGCACAAACTAATACAGTTCCGTCCCATTATATATATGGTTATAACTAGATTTATCACTGGTTTGCTTTCCGCCATGTAAAAGTAAACCTCGCAGCAGTAATGGCAGATCCCGGCAGCCAAGACCCCAAATACCCCAACCGGTTGGTACTTATATACGGGGCACTAGATCCCGTACATGAGTGTGAGTTATCCCCCAGTTTTTAATTCCTTACTAAATACCAGGGTACGGCAATAGGACTCAAGCTGTCTCTGACATCTTGACACTTGCCAACTTTCCGCAATTTGAATATCACACTTCAATACGCAAGGTTACACAACCAGCTATGGAGGTTGCCCGCTAATTGACGCAGGCAAAAGCTCGCAGTTAAGTTTTGTTAATCCGGCTCTCTGTTAATTGATGAACAGAAACTATCTGCCACCATCAAAATCCAACTATAAAAGCCAAAACAACTAAACCAACAGGTTCATAAAGCTTACAAAATTACTCAACTATTTAACGCCACTGATACTGACTTGATACAAAGAATATTGAAGTTAAAGAATCACCAGTAATGAGTGCTTTCAAGTTCCCAAAAAGATCAAAAACACAGTTCAAACGGCCCCCAATTGAAAAATATGTAAAAAAAAGCCATTTTTTTTACATTAAATAGAAAAAAACCATCTAAAGGACTTGCAATTAGGTATACAAATAAGCTGCAATTAGCGCCGCTAGCTTGGGGGGACTCACTATCAATTGTTTTCTGCCGAAAACATGCATCTTGGACGGTGCCTAATTCCGTTAAAGATGGCTGAGAATAATTGATAGGAATGCCCCCACTTACTAAAACAATTCATTTTGCAGGGATATTTAAATGGCTACTAAAAAAGCTGCTCAAGTCGCTACCAGCGACGTCGCAAAAATGGAAGCGGAGCTACGCTCCCTTACCGCTAAACTGGAAACTGCCCGCCTTAAGCAGGAAAAAGACCTGACTGTCAAAGCCGAGAAATTGGCAAACAGTGCCAAGAAGGCTGCCGCCAAAGCAAAAACTACCCAAGATAAAGTAGCGACTGTTAGAGCTAAGAAAAAGACTGCTGCTCAACAGCAACAGCTGAAAAAAGCACGTGAAGCCGCCGCTGCAGCTAAAACTGCTGCAACTGAAGCCAAAACTGCTGCAACTGAAGCCAAAGATGCACTGGCTGAAATCAAAGCCGCCAACAAGCTGGCTTCTCAGGTAGCTAAGATCGTCGCTAAAGAAGAAGCTGCTGTAGCTAAGAAACTGGCTGCTGCTGAAAAGAAAAAAGCCGCTGCCGAAGCGAAGAAAACTGCTGCTGCCGCTAAAAAAGCCGCTGCTGCTGACAAGAAGAAAGCCACCGCAGCTAAGAAAAAACCCGGTCGCCCAGCTAAAACTGAAGAAGCCAAGAAGAAGCCTGGTCGTCCCGCTAAGACCGAAGAAGCCAAGAAAAAGCCTGGCCGTCCCAAAAAAGACGCCACTGAAGCCAAAAAGAAGCCCGGTCGCCCAGCAAAAACTGAAGCCGCTAAGAAAAAGCCCGGCCGCCCCAAAAAAGCAGAGACCGCAACCGCCGCAGCAACTGATGCTGCTCCTGTAAAACGCGGTCGTGGCCGCCCACCTAAGGCAGAATCCGCACAAAAGAAGCCCGGTCGCCCAGCAAAAGCGGAAGCCGCTAAGAAAAAGCCAGGGCGCCCCAAAAAAGCAGAAGCCACAGCCGCAGCAGCAACTGAAGCTGCTCCTGTAAAACGCGGTCGCGGTCGTCCGCCCAAGGCTAAGTAAGCCAGCGCTTAAGTAAAACTGATTTATTCAGTTAGTTTAAACCCTGGCCTCGCCAGGGTTTAAACAGAACTTACTGCATCCGCAAGCCCTTCACCTGATGGTCCTCCCCCAACTCAATAACACAATCTGCCCAACCCGGCATATCCTCTAGTAAGCTCCGCGTCACTCTTTCGTAGTGTTGTACAAACTGAACAATTTGTTGATCTGTCATCCCCATTCCGGAGCGAACCCTGAGTTTATGTTCCTGTAACTTACGCCACTCAACGATACATTCCATACTCGGCGCTTTGAGCATCACCCATACATCGATAAGCGAAAAAAGATCTCGATAAGAACCTTCCAACTGTTGATTAATATAATTTCGCCATTCGCCAGTACTATCTTCCCTGCACTCCAATTCATTGAGCGGTCCTTCATGCCCTTCTGAAGGCTTGGCCCCTAGGCACCATCCTTCGAAGATAACAACATCAACTTGCCCCTTGAATACGGGCCACAAGTGCTCAGGGATCCGATCATCACGTCCTTTATCAAACCTAGGTAATGCGATAGCGGAATCAGTATTGGCTGCACACAGGGCCTTGAGCGTGCTAATTCCCAAGCCGATATCATGGGTTCCCGGCACACCACGAGTTTCGAGTAAAGGGTGTACCTGTGTAGCCAGCTTGCGGCGCTGTTCCAGCGTTAAATAGATATCATCCAGAGACAAAACACAGCAGCGATAGCCCATCGCCTGGTAAATACATTGCCACACATCTGCCAGGGTCGACTTGCCGGTACCCTGCCCCCCGCTAACCCCAATTATTAATGGATTACTGCGCTTATGGCGAGTCAGTACCCAAACTCCGAGAGGAAGAAAAAGTTGTTCGAGTACCTGGAGGAAATCGCATGGTAATTGATGCTCACGCAACAGCTCCTTAAAAGGCCCCGATAAACTCTCCTTAAGCTGTCCACTACGCTCTAAAACTTCATTCGGCCATTTAGCCTTATTCATAAATTCCCTGCTATAAAAACGGGGGCCTAAGCCCCCGAATTTTGTGATCACTAAGTATGATTACAGTACTGATATAGCCGTCACTAACTCGTTACCGACTCAATACCCCCCTCTGGATTACCCCTCTTCTTGGAGCGGCCCGGTAGTACTAACATAATGGGTGTGACCAATAACGTCAGCAAAGTGGAAAAGGTAAGCCCGTAAACAATTGCACTGGCTAGCTTCACCCAAAAAGAGGCTATCACTCCATCGACAACAATATTGCGCCCGACCATATCCACACTGACGCCTAGCGCCAGGGGCAACAACCCGAGGATAGTTGTTGCCGTTGTCAAAAAGACCGGTCTCAGCCTCTGTGTCGATGCCTTTACTGCTGCTTCCATTGGTGTGAGGCTCGGCTCATTCTTACGCACGAAATTATAGGTATCTATCAGTACAATATTATTGTTCACCACGATTCCAGCCAGCGCCACAATACCCACTCCAGTCATAATCACACTGAAGGTGCTTTGTGTTATTAGCAGACCAAACATCACTCCCAAAGTGGACATAATCACAGATGAAAGTACCAATAAAGACTGATAGAAGCTGTTGAATTGTGTTACTAACAGGATAAACATTAAAAACAGAGCCAGGAGGAAGGCTATACCGAGGAATTGAAAAGACTCATTCTGCTCCTCATCCGCCCCACGGAATAGCAGCTCAACCCGGTTATCCACCGGATTACTCTGCAACCACTTCCTTATTTCCTTCACTTTGTCATCCGGCAGAATCCCCTCTTGCGCATCAGCCTTAATTTGCATGCGAGTAATTCCGTCGATTCGCTCAATCTTATCGACCTTGGGCATGGCTTCTGTGTGCACAAAACTGCTTATCGGAACGGTACCTTGCACGGTATTAACTTTTAGCTGATCGAGCGCGGCTATGCCTCTGGCACTTCTGGGGTACCTGATACGTATATCTACTTCTTCATCCGTATCATCGGGTCGATATTCTGCAACCCGGACGCCATTGGTAACCAACTGCACCGCCCTGCCAACTTCAGTTAGATCGGCACCATATAGGGCAGCCTTGGCTCGATCGACTTTCACTTCCCACTCGATGCCAGGTAGTGGCGCGGTGTTTACAATATCTCGCAACCCGCCAATTTCCTCCATTGCACGGTGTAGTCGCCAGGTTTCCAGCAGTAGCTGCTCATAGTTCTGACTGCGCAACTCCAGAACAATATCCTTGCCTACCGGCGGTCCTCCCTCCATTACATTTGCGGTTACTTTAATTCCGGCAAAATCTGAGGTGCGGGAACGGATATCGGCAAAAATGTCGCGGCTCCGTCGCTCGCGTTCCTCTGCGGGATAAAGCTCCACTAACATATTGGCGATTTGATCTGGGGAACGATCAGAATTTCCAGAAATTCCGCCAGAACCAATAGTAGTGTGAGCTATTCGGACCTCAGGCACACTAAGCACGGCTCTTTCCACTTGCACCACCAGGGCTTTTTTCTCCTCCATGGACAAATTGCCCTGGGCCCTAATTTCTACATTACCGTATTGCTCTTCTGTATCCGTGAAAAATTCAACACCCGCACCAAAATTGACAAAGCCAATAAAGATGGCAACCAAAATGGCAATAGTGGTTAAGAACCCACCCAATGGGCGCTGCAGAACCTTCTCAAGAATACGCGCATACCAGCCGGTAATTCCAGGCAGGGCTCGAGGTATCCCATCCTCTAACTGGCTCAGGTAGTTACGAGTAGAGGCATCCATTGCGCTTTTGCCAAACAGTGAACCCAGCACAGGAGCAAAAAACAGGGCGTACAAGAGCGACCCCGCCAATACTGCAAATACTGTAACTGGCAGGTAACGCATGAAGTCTCCCACCACTCCAGGCCACAGCATAATCGGCAAAAATGCTGCAAGGGTAGTCGCCGTTGAGGCAACTACCGGCCAGAACATCCGACTGACTGATGCAATATAGGACTCCCTTGCTGACAAGCCTTCAGCCATTTTCCGATCGGCAAACTCGGTAATCACAATGGAGCCATCAATTAACATACCGAGGGCCAGCAACATTCCGAACATCACCATAAAGTTAAACGAATAGCCCAGATACCAGGTGATGATGGAACCAAACAGCAAAGAGAAGGGCACTCCCAGTCCCACCAGAATTCCCGAGCGAAAGCCGAGCGCGGCAACGACAATAATCATTACCAATAGCATCGCGGTCAGGATGTTTCCCTGCATCTCACTGACCATATCCCGTGCAAAATCAGATTGGTCAAAAACAAACTCAACCGTAATTCCCTGCGGCAAAACACCAAATTCAGCCTGAACCACTTCCCGGACTCGATCCGCGACATCGACAGAGCTGGCATCGTTGCGCTTTTCAACATTAATAGCGAGCCCCGGACGACCATTGATACTGGTGTAGCTCACTGCATCCTTGAAGGTTCTCCGAATATCTGTAACAGCACCCAAGGTCACAACTCCATCGCGTGACTTCTTGAGCGGAATTTCATAAACATCCTGAGCGGTCTCAATCAACCCAGGGACTTTCACTGAAAAACGGCCCCGATTGGTTTCCAGCTCCCCTGCAGGAATTAACAGATTGTTCCCCAATACCGCGTTGATTAACTCCGCACTGGTGATTTGATAGTGCTCCAGTCGCACCGGATCAATCACTGCCTCAACAACCTCCTCCCTATTACCGTGGAGATCTGCACCTAGCACCTCAGGGATACTCTCTATCTTCCGCTTAAGCAATTCAGCCGAGCGCAGTAAAACCCGTTCATTCACTTGCTCGCCGGATAGGGTAACGACGATGGTAGGGAAAGGTTGAGCGGATACTTCCTCCACAGTGGGCTCGTCGGCATCCCGGGGCAGCTCAGCCCTGGCCCGCTCTACAGCATTGCGAATATCATCGACGGCATCATCTACACCAATGGCAGAATCAAATTCAATCACGATATATGCAAGGGATTCCCGGGCGACAGCAATCACCTCGACAACCCCTTCCACCGCACGAATTTCCTTCTCCAGAGGGCGGACCAACAGGCGTACACCATCCTCTGGGGAAATTCCCTCATGAGTGACCTGTACAATTACAAATGGGGGGTTCACCTCAGGGCTTGATTCAATTGTCATCGCTGCGCGAGCAACTATGCCAATTAAAACAATCAGCAGCATCAGGCATATTGTGCTGCGATTTCTCTGAACAGCGCTTTCCAACAGCTTCATCGCGAATCCCCCTCGGGAATCACTGAAGTTTCGGGTACCGGAGTCACCTCAGCGGAATCTACTGGGGAAGCTTCCTTCGCTTGGTTCTCCCGGGAAAACTCTTCCCCAGTTTTCAGTATTTCCGCACGAACCAAATCTCCCGTAGTGACATATTCTTGTCCCACAGTAATCAGAGTGACTGTGTCGGGCAGTCCAGAAACCCAGACGCCGCCATCACCATCCCCAACCAATGAAACATTGATAAATTGCACTTGGTTTTTATCATTGAGAGCCCGCACCCCCAATTCACCGCTATCATCCAGCGTGAGTAGAGAAGCATTAATATGGTGCGCCGTAATTTCACCGGTCGGGAGGACCAGCTGACCACTCAAGCCTCCGGGAAGTTGATTACCTGGATTATCTACTGCTACCTCCACTCGGTAAGCCCGAGTAATTTCCTGCGCCTGTTGACTGATATAACGAAGGTACCCGTCTACTAACAGTCCTCTTTGTAATTGGGCTCTGGCCGGCCCGCCCTCAACAAGGCTCCCCACTTGATCCTCTGAAACTTCGCCAACAATTAGGATGGGATCCAAGTCAAGAATGGTCGCGCATTCCTCTCCCCGGCGAATAAAATCTCCCAGCTCCACCGCTCGGCTATTCACTACTCCAGCAAATGGTGCACGAATTTGCAGTTTCTCTACCGTCACTTTGGCACGTGTGTACTCCGCCTTGGTTCGGGCAAGCTCAACTTGCTGCTGGGCCATTGCGGTATCCGACTGCAGTCCTTTTTTCTTAAGTTTCTCGGCACCGGCAAAGTCTATTTCTGCTTTGCGTTTTGCCGCTTCAGCTAATGCCAGTTGCTCAATACGATCTTCAGCCTCGATTTCGCAAATGACATCCCCTTGTCTAACTGTCTGCCCTTCCGCAACTGGAAGTGCAGCAATAATGCCATCCAGTTCAGCGCGCAGACGTACATGCCGGTTAGCCTCAGTGCGCCCATTCACTAGTATCTGAGTGGCGTATGGGCTGGACTCAATGATTTGGGCTTGAATTCGCAATTCAGGCTCTGGCTTCTTGGCAGTTACCTCTTTAGATTCTGACTGCTCATCCTCTGCATCGGAGAATAACTGCCCACTCAGCAGCCATAAAATAGCGATCACCGAAACAATAATTGCCATTCGGTAATTGCGCCTTGACCAGATTGATGCCAATACATTCATAACTTACTAAACCTGTTGGGCAATGATGCGCCATCGCAAAAGGGGTCTTAATTCCAATCGAAGGGATCTGCGATAACAACTGAAGCGAAGCGATTTTTACACAATCACAGCGACTTATAAAAAGCTCCGCTGTGTCCTACTCGAATTCTGTCAATAAATACGTGGTTAATGTCGGGCAAATGAAATATACGAGTGATCTACAAATTTAGACTGGAATCAGCAGATAGTCCCCCCTTAAGAAAGGTGTACACATGTGCCAATAAAAATAAGTACAAAGAGGAGGGAGGGCAGTCAGGAGCGAGGAAATAATTCTCTCGCCCATGGTTTGGTCGGGAAATCTCTACGACAGCATAGATTCCAGAAATCCAAGCATGTCGGATTCATCATCAACCAGCTCACCAGAACCAAACTCCGCATTCCAGTCGAGCAGAATTTGAGCCAAAGCTTTCGCCTGTTCCGCTAAGGCAATTAACTCTTCCCGGCTATTTTTGGGTCCCGTATAAAGTTTCAGTTTTCTATGGCTATTCGCCAACTGATGCCCCGGATACTTGGACCTATAGACCTCAAGCTTCCAACGCAATGAATGCACCATATTGCGATAGAAGACCAGTTTTGCTGGCAATTGTAAAAGTGATAAGTCTTCCAGGTCACCAAACAGCGTGCAATCAACGCCCAGAACCTGAGTATCCTGGCTATTATTCGCGGCAAATACGTCAGCACTGCGGGGCTCCGCCAATAACATCGACAAATCACCAAACAACTCACCTGGACGTATTACCGCCAAAGGACGTTCATTTCCCGGAGCCTCCTCAGCTGCGGGACTATTCACCTTCACATGTAGCTCGCCGCGTAACAAGAAGTAGACCCATTGATCCACATCCCCTGCACGCAGCAGCTGTTCGCCCGACTGAAGGCTGACCAACCGGGAGCGCTTTAGCAATACATCGTATTGCCACTCACTCGAGGCACGAATATCCCGAAATAGATGGATGACATTGAGAAGACGATCCACAGCATCCCGTGGATACTCGCTAAGAGGTTTAATTTCCATGCACAATTCAAATTTAGTGAAAACTATTCCATTTTCCTGAAAAGAGTGGCCTAAGCCACTCTGCAAAGTGCCATTCTAAACGATATCGACCTAGCACACCTGTTTCTAAGTGTGACAATCGTTTCTTTACCAACCCATCATCTTGCGATAAAGAGGACAGTCTGCCCCTCACAGGGTTGAACTCCGTTCCAGTTACAGTAGAGTTAGGTGTAGTGGGTAGTACATTGTACTCCTACAAGCTTTGGGCGCGCACTTTTTAATCTGACTTGTGTGCATTGGGGTTGGGGCCCCGAAATTCTTACTTAGCGGAGCAATTTACTCCTGCTACTCAGACACCATAGAACAATGAAATCGATAAAAATTGTCCTCTCTTTTTGGGTGTTTACATTTGCTTTCACTGCGAAAGCGGCACCACTCCTGAACGGTATTGCACTAGAAAAGCAATTTAACAAAGACATTTATATCGCTGCGATCTACTCGGAAAACTTGACCCGGGATTCCAGCACACTGCTCGATAACAACATTCCCCGGCGGTTGGAAGTTCGTATTATCACCAATAGCCTTCCCGCACGCCGATTCCGCAATCAGTGGATGGAAGCCATTGCCATTAACAACCGCGGAGACACATTGAGCAGTCAGGCAGAAAATATGGTAACTTTTGCCAACATGTTTACCGGGCGCTTTGTTCACGGCGATCAATTGAGTGCTGAGTTTGCGGCAGACACAGGCTCGACCACCATATCCCTCAACAGCATCCGGTTAGGTGAGATTGCCGACCCTAATTTTTTCAATACCCTGCTGCGAGCTTGGATTGGCTCAGTTCCCCCTTCTAGCGACTTCAAAGACGGATTGCTCTCCGCCGGTCAGGTATCAGGCAACTTGGTTACCACATTCGAATCTCTGACACCAACTAGTGAACGAATTGCAGACCTGCAACTGAAGCAAATAAACCAGGAAGAGGCTGTCGCTGCGGAGGTGGCACCTACGGAGAAACCACTTCCTACACCCGCTATTGAGATTGCCGACCTGCCCCCACCCACCCTAGCCCTTGCAGAAACGGCCCCTGCCGCAGTAATTTCCCCAGACGCAGGTGGAATTCAAGAGGGCTCTAAGGTGGCTTCACAATCAGAGGAATCTGCATCAGCGCTGGCCGAAGAAGAGATTGAATTGATTACGGTCCCTCCTGAGGATGGACCAATACTGGCCGAAGGTGCGGCCGATATGTTAGAGGAAGAAGAGGAAGCCCCCCTGACGGCGGATATGATCCTGGCACGCCAGATTTACCATTCCAGTTTACTTCGTCACACCTACCGCTATATTCGCTACCCTAAGCGGGCACAGGGGCGTGGACAAGAAGGCAGTGTCCGTCTAAATGTGACCATCAATTCCCGAGGGGAGGTATTAGAGATTCAGCCAATCCAGGAATCCCGCTTCTCGAGCCTTAACCGTGAAGCCCAAGCAGCCGTTCACAGAGCTGGCCCCTACCCGGGGGTCCCTTCGCAACTGAGTACGGATACTTATAATTTTTCTATTCCTATCACCTTCCGTCTCCCCGATTAAGCGAAAAGATTAAAAACTAGCGTTTTAGAGCCCCGCATTGCGGGGCTTTTTACTAGGCTCAATCCAACGCACCTCTTCCCCAGCTAAACGCAGCCCCCTTGCCCAAACTCCCCTCCTGCTTTTAGTATGCTCAAAGGATATTCAGCCAAAAGAACAAAGATGAAAAAGCTACTTTTACCACTCGCGATCGCCGGAACTCTGGCCGGGACTCAAGCTCCTCTGTTTGCTGTCGCGCATGATCACGCCACTAACAATAAAGCCGCCGCTGAGCAGGCCCAGCTCTCCTCGGGTATCGACCTGAGCGCCATGGATACCAATGTACGGCCTCAGGACGACTTCTTTGCTTATGTAAACGGCACTTGGCTGAAGAATACTGAGATCCCTGCGGACAAGTCCCGCTGGGGTGGTTTCTCTATCCTGAGAGACCAAAGTACCGAGCAAGTCAAAGCTCTGATTATGGATGCTAGTCAAGGAGCCAAGAGCGCCGATGCCAAGCAAATCGGAGATCTCTACAACAGCTTTATGGATAAGAAGCTGATCGAGAAAAAAGGGCTCTCAGCCATTACCGGCGAACTCGCCAAAGTCGATGCAATTAAGAGCCGCAAAGATCTTACCGATTTCTTCGCCTATGCGGATACCGTCGGCTACGATGTACCATTTGGTGGCAGCATCTGGCAGGACCTGAAACAAGTAGAAAACTACATGACCTTCCTGTGGCAGGCAGGCCTAGGACTCCCTGATCGCGACTACTACTTCGAGGACACTGAGAAGAGTAAGAAACTCCGCGAAGCCTATGTAACCTACCTCGCTGATCTTCAAGGCCTCGCAGGACTTAAAGAGGCTGAAGACTTTGCCAACAAGATCTTCAAACTTGAGGAGAGTTTGGCAAAACACCATCGCAGCCGCGTTGATAACCGGGACCCGGAAAAGTACTACAACAAGAAAACTGTTGCTGAACTTAAAGAGCTAATGCCCGTTGTAGATTGGGACAGCTACCTAGCCAAAGCCCAATTGAAGAAAGCAGATAGTTTTATTGTCGGCCAGCCTGAATACCTGGAAGCGGCCAATGAGATTATTGCCAATACTGAGCTGGCAACCTGGAAGCGCTACCTGAAGGTCAAAGTGCTTAATGCAATGGCGCCCTACATGCATGACGAAATCGCACAACTGCGCTTCGACTTCTACGGCACCACTGTTCACGGTATTGAACAAATGGAACCCCGCTGGAAGCGCGGCGTGCAATTCGTCAATGGTTCTGTAGGCGAGCTGGTCGGTAAGCGCTACGTAGAAAAGCACTTCCCGCCTGAAGCTAAAGAGCGAATGGTTGTACTTGTGGACAATCTGAAGGCCGCCTACCGGGAATCCATCGAATCCCTCGAGTGGATGGGCGAAGATACCAAAAAGCAGGCTCTGTTTAAGCTAAGCAATTTTTCCACCAAAATCGGTTACCCAGACAAGTGGCGTGACTACAGTAACTTGACAGTTAAATCCGATGACCTGATTGGCAACGTTCTGGCAGCTAACTTGTTTGAGTCCTCATACGATCGCAATAAGCTGGGCAAGCCGATTGATCGCGATGAGTGGGGCATGAGCCCACAGACTGTGAATGCTTACTACAACCCAGCCATGAATGAAATCGTATTCCCTGCAGCGATTCTGCAACCACCATTCTTTAATATGAATGCGGATGACGCAGTCAACTACGGCGGTATCGGCGGTGTAATCGGCCACGAGATTGGACACGGGTTCGATGATAAAGGCAGTAAATTTGATGGACGCGGCTATCTCAACAACTGGTGGACCGACTCCGACCGTAACAATTTTGAGCAGCTGACCAGCAAGCTCGTATCCCAGTACAACGCCTACGAGCCGCTTGAGGGTGAACACATCAACGGCGAGCTGACCCTGGGCGAGAATATCGGCGATTTATCAGGCCTGGGAATTGCCTATAAAGCTTATAAAATGTCTCTAGATGGCGAAGAGGCACCTGTTATTGACGGCTTTACCGGCGACCAGAGGGTCTTTATGGGCTGGGCTCAGGTATGGCGCAGTAAAATACGCGATAAAACCCTCAGTGGCCGTTTGAAGGTAGATAGTCACTCTCCCGCAGAATACCGTGTACAAGGTGTTCTACCTAATATCGATGCCTTCTACGAAGCCTTCGATATTAAAGAAGGCGACGGCATGTACCTTCCTGAAGAGGAAAGAGTGAAAGTCTGGTAAACAGATATCTCTCACCTGGCCGCCCACGCGGCCAGTTTTCCCCTGCTTTAACCCTACCTTTGCTCTCAAGCCCCTCCATATTGCACCATCGTTCATATTAAAACTGGGGATACCTCCCTCCAGCGCTATGACTTACCATTAGCTCACTTAAATAAGAAGAGAGTTGCCAATGGCTAACCAGTCTCAGTTTCATCTTCTCACTAGCCGCCGCTTTTTGCCGTTCTTCAGCACCCAGTTCCTGGGCGCCTTCAATGACAATGTTTATAAAAATGCCCTTATTGTCATGATCGCCTTTCGCCTGGTGGAAAGTGAAGCGAACGCACTAATTAACCTGGCTGCTGGTTTGTTTATTCTTCCCTTTTTCTTATTTTCTGCCTCCGCCGGTCAGATCGCAGACAAATACGACAAGGGGAGGTTAATACGCTGGATTAAGCTAGGAGAGATAGGTATCGGTGCACTGGGTGTTTTCGCCCTTTTTAGCGGAAGCAACGCACTCTGTTTAACTGTGCTCTTTCTCCTGGGCATACAGTCCGCCTTTTTTGGCCCGGTGAAGTACGCGATTATCCCTCAACACTTGAAGCGTTCCGAACTGATAGGGGGCAATGCTCTGGTGGAAATGGGAACATTTGTGGCCATTTTAACGGGAACAATTGTCGGTAGCCTACTCGCAGGCCTCACAGGCCATGGGCAACAGGGAATTCTCTACTTAGGCCTGGTAATTATGGGCGCAGCTACCCTGGGATATCTGGCCAGCCGCTCAATCCCCGCAGCGCCAGCCCCTACACCCAATCTAAAAATAAACCCTAACCCCATTACTCAAACCCATAAAATACTCCGTGCCAGCGCGAATACTCCCTCAATTTTCTACTCCATTATTGGAATATCTTGGTTTTGGTTGATGGGGGCGGCCTATCTGACACAAATTCCCAGTTTTACCAAGAATGTCCTAGGTGGCAGTGAATCAGTGGTTACATTACTGCTGTGCAGTTTTACCATTGGTATTGCCATTGGGTCCTTAATCTGCGAACGCCTCTCCAGTGGGTTTATTGAACTTGGCCTGGTGCCTGTTGGTGCTGCTGGACTCACCATAAGTGGTATCGCCCTGGGTATTGTCGGGGGAAACTTTGCAGAACTCCATGAAGCCAGCTTTACCGCATTTCTAAGTACCGATGGTGCATACTCTCTTCTCAGTTGTCTGGTACTACTGGGGATGTTTGGGGGTCTTTACATCGTTCCTCTGTACACCATGATCCAGGATCGATCCGACCCGGCAATTCGTGCACAAATTATCTCCGTAAACAATATTTTGAACGCCCTCTTTATGGTGGCTTCGGCGCTACTTGGAATTCTGTTCCTCAATATGCTGGACGCGACCATACCGCAGTTCTTTCTTGTTATTGCCCTTATGAATGCGGCGGTCGCCATTTTTGTGTTCGCCAAGGTGCCAGAATTTGCTATGCGCTTTTTGATCTGGGCCCTTTCCCACACCATGTACCGGGTAAAGCACCAAGGGCTTGAACAGATACCCACAGAGGGACCAGCCCTAATCGCTTGTAATCATGTGAGTTATGTCGACGCACTATTACTCGCCGGTGCTGTCCGCCGCCCTATCCGCTTTATTATGTACAAGCCCATTTATGAAATTCCAATTTTGCACTTCGTCTTCAAAACAGGCAGGGCAATTCCAATTTGCTCCAAGCAGAAAGACCCTGAAGGGTATGAACAGGCTTTTCAAGCCATTGAGGAAGGGCTAAAAGATGGAGATCTTCTCTGTATATTCCCCGAAGGTCAATTGACTAAAGACGGAGAACTACAGCCATTTAAAGCCGGCATAGAAAAAATTCTGGAGAGAACCCCTGTCCCTGTAATCCCTATGGCCCTCCAAGGTCTCTGGGGTAGCTTTTTCAGCCATAAAGGCGGTCATGCCTTCACTACCTTGCCCAAGCGCTTTTGGTCGCGGGTGAGCGTCGTTGCCGGCAGGCCTGTCGAAGCAGCCGGTGCCAAGGCAGAGGCTCTATACCGCCAGGTGCTGGGCTTGCGTGGAGAGAAACGCTAGCCTCCCCTTTTTCTTGATCAACAAGGATATGTGCCTACTTCACTGGTAGGCACATAAATTCTTCTCCTCCCTCACGATGCCAGCCCCTCCTTAAATCATTCCGATCACCTATTCTGATAGCGAGAATAGAAATACATAGCTGCTAAGGGCGGCACAGGGACGAAGGCCTAACCATGGCTCAAAGCAACCAGTTCAAGCTCCTCGCCAGTCGCCGCTTTATGCCACTGTTTCTCTCACTGTTAAGCAGCGTTTTTAATGACAACCTGTTTAAAAACTCCCTACTAGTCATACTGGCATTTCATTTAGCCAAAGCAGAAGCCAATACACTAATTAATCTCGCCAGTAGCCTTTATGTCATACCGTATTTTCTATTTTCACTCGCCGCTGGACAATTAGCTGACAAGTATGAAAAGGGTCGAGTCATAAGAATTATTAAAGCCGCCGAAATACTAATCGGTATCCTCGGGGCCATTGCGCTACTCACTGATGACCGAGTTTTAAGTTTCATTGTATTGATACTTTTTGCCACCCACACAGCTTTCTTTAGCCCTGTCAGATATGCCATCTTACCTCAGCACCTAAAGCAATCAGAATTGCTTGGAGGAAATGGTTTAGCCCAAGTTGCATCCTTTTCCGGAGTACTCGTTGGAACAATTGTCGGCACCCTCCTAGCCGGTGATGTGGGCCAGGGAAAACCTGGGCTGTTATATCTGAGCTTGGTGATGGTCACTGTCGCCGTACTAGGCTATCTCGCCAGTAGGGCAATCCCTCCGGCTCCTTCCTCAGCCCCCAATTTAAAAATAGATTGGAACCCCATCAGCCAAACGCTGAGAATTATGCGGGAAGTGATTAAAACACCCACCGTTTTTTACGCAATTATTGCAAACTCCTGGTTCTGGTTATTTAGCACGGCATACCTAACCCAGGTTCCCAGCTTTGTAAGAAATGTGCTTGGCGCCAGTGAACCAATAATCACGATTCTACTCTGCTGCCTAACTGTTGGCGTTGCTATAGGCTCACTAATGTGTGAGAGCTTGTCTCGCGGGCGTATTGAACTGGGCTTGGTGGCAGCCGGCGGGCTGGGAATGACGGTGGCGGGACTTTGGTTGGGCATCCTATCGGGAAACTATCAAATGCTCTCCAACGCATCCCTTAGCCAATTTCTACAGAGTGATGGTGGACTGACCATCTTATTTATCACGACTTTCATTGGCGTTGCCGGCGGTATTTTTATCGTACCGCTATACACTATTATTCAGGAAAGAACAGCAGAACAAATTCGCGCGCAGGTTATCTCTGTCAATAATGTCCTTAATGCCGTATTTGTAGTCATTATTTCTTTTTCTATTATTGGGCTACTCGGGCCTGTGGGAATGACAATTCCCCAGGTATTTACCCTGCTGGCCGTACTAAATTTCGCTCTTTTAGTACTCCTGCTTTTTCGAATGCCGGAAATGTTATTTGACACCCTTTCTTGGCTTATCTATATCCTGCCCAGGCGCACGAAATACGAGGGGACTGAGCAAATCCCTAGCGAAGGTTCAGCACTTCTAATTGCCCGCTATTCTAACCTGCTAACCCCATTTATTGTTAGCGGGGCAACGCAACGCAAGGTTCGCTTTATCCCCAGCGACGCCATTACTAACAGCCCTAGGCTTCACGCACTTTTACGCAAAAGTGACTATTTCCCCAAAAACTACTATGAAATCGAAGCTTCAGAGCTCAAGAGAAAGCACAATGCGATTCATAAGGCAGAGGCAACCAGGGATCTTCTGTGCATCCTGATTGAAGAAAGCAGCAGGAAAGAAATTACAGAGCTTGTCACTCTGCTCAAGGAAAATTTTCAAAGCGCATCATTGCCACTTATCCCTCTATCGATCCAAGGTTCGTTTAGCTATAAACGAAACCTAAAGACAACAGTACAGGTTGGCAGCCCAATACCGCTTGCAGAAATTTCTCCAGAACTGCTATTCGATAACCTGAAGGGTGCCGAATAAAGAGGGGCGGCCATTAAAAATAGGGTACCCACAGAGTTGCGGGTACCCGAAAGCCATTTAGGCCGCTTTAGCGGAACTGGAATCCGAGCGGCCGCCTTTCAGTAGCAACCACAGAGCGACAACCAGTATTGCCCCCTGAACACCAACACCTTGCCAAGTCGGATAAATACCCAACCAGTCGAAGCTGAGATTTACCGGCAGCGGGGAAATCGCAATCCATGCCGCTTCTTGCAGTGCCGCGACTGCCTTGCCCGCAAGAACAAATGACAACGCCAACAGTAAATAGGTCGTCATGGAGAAGAACTTGCCTATAGGCAAGCGAGCAGAGAAGCGCACAAAGGCAACGCCCAACACAACCAGCAATATCGCACCGGCAGCGAGGCCACCCCATAGGGCGCTGTACTGACTGGAAGCTGTTTGCACCAATAGGGCCTGGTAGAACAGGATGGTTTCAAAAATTTCGCGGTACACAGCGACAAATGCGAGACCGGCGATGCCCCACAGGGCGCCAGCGCTAAGGCTGCGGTTGATGCTGTTCTGGATATATTGCTGCCACTGATTCGCCTGGGTCTTACTGTGCATCCAGAAACCCACATAGAAGAGCACAACTGCGGCCAGAAGCGCTGCGACCCCTTCCATAACTTCCCGGCTGGCGCCACTGATGGAAACCAAACTCTGTGCGGCAACCCAAGTAACAACACCTGCGACCGCGGCGCTGACCCAACCGAAGTGAACAAATTTCAACGCATCGCGACGACCGGTTTTTACCAGGATCGTTGTCAGTGCAATCACAACCAGCAGCGCCTCGAGACCTTCGCGCAGAAGAATCACCAAGCTGGCAATAAATAGTGCACCCGCAGAGAGAGTTGTCTCCTGCATTAAAGATTCGGCGCGCCCCAGTTGCTCAAGAATTACCTGTACCTGAGCCGTGACTTGCTCGGGGTTACTATCGGCATTCAGCTGACTGCGCAGCCCGAGCAGCTCCCGTTCAGTGGCTTTACGCAGATCGGCGTCGAGGGAATCCAGAGAGCTCTCCGCCATCTCAAAACCGTCCAGGTAGGCACTAATAGCCAGGGTGCGAGCGTGATCGTAGTTACCTTCCTGGTAGGCCACCAAGGACTTTTCCAGTTGCGCACGGGCTATCTCAATCGGCTGGCTACCGAGGCTCTCCTCACCAGCAAAGAAGGGTGTGGGGTCGGCACGCAGGGAAGCAACTGCCGCGCCGGACAGTTCCGGGCGATCACTCTGCAGCACATTGGGGCTGTACATCACGATATCCTGCAAGCTCGGCTCAACGCCATCACCCTCCCCCACTTCACCTTGGAAAGCCAGGCCGCCAACATAAAATGCCAGGGACCAGCGCTGCTGCTCATTCAGGTTTTTGAAGGCGGTCATTGCAGTGCCATCGATACCGTTACTGATAGCATCGTAAAGGCCCAGCAGGGAGCGATTTTCAGCGCGCTCCAACTCGTAGAAGTTTGTAGGCGCCGGCTCCAACTGTGCCGCTAAGGGGCCATCCCCTTTACCCTCGATACCATGGCAGGTAACACACTGCGCCTGGTAGATAGCGCGACTCTCATCCACATTCAGCAATGCAGTGGGCAAAGATAGCGCGGGGGCGATAGACAGTAGCCCCTGACGCAACTTGGCGGTATGTGCCTGCACTTCCTGCACACTGGCCTTGCGAAGAATCGCCGCTTGCAGCGCATCCGCCTCGGTGCGGATCATCACCGCTTCCGGCGACTCTTGCAGTTGTGCGCCGCGATCGATCAGTACCGAGGCGAACTCCTGCATCTCTGCAAACTCATCGTCACTAATGATCTCCCCATCTGCCACCGCTTCCGGATAATCCACACCGATGTACTCTGCCATCTGCATCAGCTGGCGCAATTCCTGCTCTGATAGACCGGAGGCCTGGGCTTGGACGGGTAGAACCGTAATGGCCAGTAGCGCCACTAGCAGGCGGGCCAAGTGTAAGGTGAGGCGCATGGAGAATCCTTTACTGTTATTGCAAAAGGGTTTTATCAATCTGGCGCATAATATAATTGGTAATCATTCTCACAATAAAGCCTGCAAAAGGGCTACTCCCAAATAAAGCGGTTGCAAAAAAGATTGTGCACAACTAAATTTAGCAAAATACAAACCGTCGAGGCTCTCCCAATGACCGATCTCTACTCAATTCCCGTGCAAACCGCTGATGGGCAAAAGACCACTCTGGCCGATTACAAAGACAAGGTGGTGCTAGTTGTCAACACGGCCAGTAAGTGTGGCTTCACCAAGCAATACGCGGGCCTGGAGGATTTATATAAAAAATACAAAGACCGTGGATTTACCGTCCTGGGCTTTCCCTGCAATCAATTTGGCAAGCAGGAACCCGGTAGCGATGAGGAAATTCAGGAGTTTTGTGAACTGAACTTTGGAGTCAGCTTCCCCGTCTACGCCAAGCTGGACGTCAATGGCGATGAAGCTCACCCGCTGTTTGTGGAGCTCAAGAAACGTGCGCCGGGCCTATTGGGAACCGAGGGCATTAAGTGGAATTTCACTAAGTTCTTGATCGGTAAGAATGGCGAGAATGTTAAACGCTACGCGCCAAAGGATGCACCGGCATCCCTGGAGACAGAAATCGAGCGTATGCTCTGATGGTTGTCTGTGATGACGATTCCGGCGAGCTGGCACTGAACCGCCAGCTATGTTTTGCCCTCTACGCCGCATCCCGAGCCATGACCCGCGCCTACCAGCCGATGCTAAAGGAATTGGGGATCACCTATCCGCAATATCTGGTTTTAATGGTTCTGTGGGAGTGGGCCAACACCGAGGCGCCATCGGAAGAAGAGCAGAGCGTCAGTGCACTGGGGCAGAGGCTGATGCTGGATTCCGGCACCTTGACCCCGCTGCTTAAGCGGATGGAGCAAAACGGCCTGGTCAAGCGTCGCCGCAGCAATCTGGATGAACGGATAACCCTGATCACTGTGACAAAGGAAGGCCTTGCCCTTAAACCAAGAGCCAGAGAGTGGGTGACAACACAGCTGGACAACAGCCGTATCAGCCGCAGCGAGGTAGAGCAACTACACGGAGACTTGTGGCAGTTTCTGCATAAATTGACCGATACCACCCCTTAATAGCGGGCCCCATTGAAACCTTCAGTGGGGCAGCTCTTCAAAACCAGGATATAAACACTAAAAAGCAGCCATTACCGAAAACAACATAACAAAAACATAAAATAATACGCCGATATTAGGATATGCATTGACCTTCCGATTGATTCCGCTTCATAATGCCCTGAATCCGACCTAATGCGGAAACTGTTGTATATGAAGACTCCATTTATCACTCAGCGCCAATCTTTTCTTGCCCTAGCTTTCTCGCTACGACTGCCCCTGCGCGGCATATAATTTTTCTCCCCCCCACCCCCAACAGAATTCCAAACTTTATTTGAGCGATGCATAGACAGCGGCAAGGCCCCCTGTTTAGCCTCAAAGCAAATAAGGAGAACAAACGAAAATGAGCACTAAAAAAGATAAGTTAGTCATTTTTGATACCACTCTGCGCGATGGTGAGCAGAGTCCTGGCGCCTCTATGACGAGAGAGGAAAAAATACGCATCGCCCGCATGCTCGAGAGAATGCGTGTCGATGTCATTGAGGCTGGATTCGCGATTGCCAGTCCCGGAGACTTCGAGTCGGTCAAGGCCGTCGCTGAAGCCGTTACCGAATCACGGGTTTGCAGCCTGGCCCGAGCGGTCAATGCCGATATCGTGCACGCTGGCGAAGCCCTGAAGAATGCCAACGCCTCGCGTATCCACACATTTATTGCCACTTCTCCAATCCATATGAAATACAAGCTGCAAATGGAGCCGGAAGCGGTGTTGCAGCAGGCAGTGAAAGCGGTTCAAACAGCGCGCAACTTTACCGACGATGTGGAATTCTCCCTCGAGGATGGCAGCCGCTCCGAGCCGGAATTTATGTATCGCATCATCGAAGCGGTTATCGCGGCAGGGGCCAGCACTATCAATATTCCCGACACCGTTGGTTACGGGGAACCGGAAGAGTATGGGACTATGTTCCGCCGTGTTATCGAAAACGTTCCCAACTCCGACAAAGCCATCTTTTCGACCCACTGTCACAACGACCTGGGCCTCGCCGTTGCCAACTCCCTGTCGGCCGTGATGAACGGTGTGCGCCAAGTGGAATGCACCATCAATGGCTTGGGAGAGCGCGCCGGTAATGCTTCCCTGGAGGAAATCGTTATGGCGGTACAAACCCGCCAGGATCTCTACCCGGTAGAAACAGGGCTGGATACCAGCCATATCGTGCCCACTTCGAGAATGGTGTCGTCGATTACCGGATTCCCAGTGCAACCCAACAAGGCCATTGTCGGCGCCAACGCCTTTGCCCATGAGTCTGGTATTCACCAGGACGGTGTTCTGAAGCACCGCGAGACCTACGAAATCATGCGCGCAGAAGATGTCGGCTGGGGTCAAAACCGTCTGGTTCTCGGTAAACACTCCGGCCGGGCTGCCGTCCGCGCCCGTTACGAAGAGCTGGGGGTAGATTTCGCCGATACCGAAGAATTCCAGCAGGTATTTGCCCGCTTTAAAGACCTCGCCGATAAGAAGCATGAGATCTTTGACGAAGATTTGCACTCTCTGGTGAGCGGAGGCGAGTCACCGGTAGAGCGATTCCAACTGAGTGACCTGGATGTGCGCACCAAAATCGGCTCAGCCCCCCAGGCCTTTGTCAGCCTCACCATTGACGGAGAGCCCCGACAGACTGAAGCCAGCGGAGGCGGCCCCGTAGATGCCACCTTCAAAGCTATTGAACAGCTGGTAAACAGCGGCGCCGACTTAAAACTTTATTCTGTAAATGCGGTCACTCAGGGAACAGACTCCCAAGGGTCCGTTACAGTGCGCCTGGAAAAAGACGGCCGCCTGGTCAACGGCGTTGGCGCAGATACAGATATCCTGATTGCCTCAGCACAAGCCTACATGGATGCGTTAAACTTGCTCGCCAGCAGTGAGAGTAAGAAACAGGGCGTATAAGTGAACGAGCTTCAGCGAGCGGAATATTTATCAGTACTTGGGGTTCCAAGCTATGTGCCCCGATTCGTATTGCCGCTCGCACCCGATCCTCGCCAAGCCGAACTGCCTCCCGCCGAAGAAGCTGCTGGGACTCAGCAGCCTCCGGTTGCAAGTGGAATAGCTCAAAACCCACTGCCCCACTCAGCAGATCAGATAATCACCCAGCCGGTGCAAAGTCCGGAGCGCAACGCCCGTGTGCTAGATGAAATAAGCGCTCTCACCGGCCAGACAAAACGCCCACAAGAGACGGTGGCAGTGACACCAGCTCCTGTTGCCCCCCCCCAGCACAGTGTTAAACCTTTTGTTTTGAACTGCTGGCGTATTGGGGAGGAACTCCTGGCCGTGGACAGCCACGAGCCCGGTGCAGCTCTTCCCCTGGAAGCCCTGTTCAACAATATTCTCCGCGCTTTGCACTGGCACCAGCTCCCCCGGCAACAGGAGCGCCTGCAATGGCCTTTAACAGAAAATCGCTTTGGTCCAGCCGAAGACGCCTCACAGGCTCGCGATACATTCTCCAGCTGGTTGGAGGCCTCTTATTCTCGTATGCCGGTTAAATCCATCTGGCTGATGGGCAGTGAAGCTCAAGACTTTTGCACTCCAATCCCTTTGGAAAGCCAGGTTGTCGAATGGCAGAAGGCCCGCTTAATTAGTATGCCCAGCCTCTCGCAACTACTGCGAGCCCCCGAACTAAAACGCCCCCTGTGGAATCTGTTGCGCACTAGTTACCCGACTGAAACCCGCGCAGAATGACCCATTTAAATTACACTGAGCTACAGTTGCGCTCCGCCCTTGCCGACGACTGTGCATCTCTGGCCCAGCTGGCAAAAAGTGCCCACAGTCATCCGTGGAGTGAAGCCCAATACCAGCAGAGTCTCAGCGCCGGCCACTACTGCTGGGTCCTGATCCAAGGCGATGACATTATCGCCTGTTGCGTGATCAGTAGCCTATTTGACCAGGCAGAAATCCTGGACATTGCTGTATCGCCAGCGCGACGCCGACAGGGCCTCGCTGAGGCACTGCTGAACAGCGTGAAAACGGAATTATCCTGCGAAGTTGAGCGAATTTTGCTCGAGGTGCGGGTATCCAATCTCGCTGCGCGCTCCCTCTATCGCAAACTGGGTTTCTCTGAAGACGGGATACGCAAAAATTATTACCCCGCGCAAAACGGCATGCGCGAGGACGCCGTACTCATGAGTCTCGCTCTGAATGACACTCAGTCGTAGAATGAGCCTCTCATTCGGAATTCCCGCCTTACCGACAAGGCCTTGAACGGCAGGCAACCACTCCTGCTCTGTAACACTATTCCCGACTTCCCAACCCCCTCGTTGGATTGACAAGAGTTATACATGTCTCTATCAAAAAGCAGCCCATCACTGCTGGAAGGTTCAGTTTCCAGTCACTTACAGAGACTGGCACTACCCATGGTCTGGGGAATTCTCGCCGCCATGTCCTTTAATATCGCCGATACCTATTTTGTCTCCCAGCTGGGCGATGGCCCCCTGGCGGCGATGAGTTTCACCTTCCCGGTAGTGATGGCCATAAACAGCTTTGCTATCGGTCTCGGCGCAGGTACTTCTTCGGCTGTGGCCCGGGTTTACGGCGCAGGGGATATAAAGAACGTTCGCCGCCTGGTAACTGACGCATCTGTACTGGCACTGCTGATTGCTGTTGTGATTACTGCAGTCGGCCTGGCCACCATGCGCCCTCTATTTGAGCTGCTGGGCGCCGGCCCCGATATGCTTCCGCTTATTGCCGATTACATGATCCCCTGGTATCTGGGAACCATCTTTGTCATTGTCCCGACCGTCGCGCTCGCTGCTCTTCGCGCCATTGGTAACAGCGCGGTAACCGGCCGTATTATGGTGGCGGTAGCCCTACTGAACCTGATTCTCGACCCCATTTTGATTTTTGGGCTTTTCGGCTTTCCCCGGCTTGAGCTCCAGGGAGCAGCTATCGCTACGATTATCGTGCGCGCCCTGAGCTTTATTGCTGCACTTTACTTCATCATCAAAAAAGAACAGCTAATGACAGCCCCACAATGGCGGCTGAGCGGCCTACTCGAATCCTGGCGCAAAGTGTTAGCTGTCGGGCTTCCCGCTGTGCTCACCAATGTCATTATTCCCGTATCGGGAGGTGTTGTCGTTGCACTCGTTGCCGTGCACGGCGAAGATGCCGTCGCGGGCCTGGGAGTCGCACTCCGGGTAGAACCCCTGGCACTGATTGTATTTTACGCACTTTCCTCTGTGGTCGGCCCTTTTATGGGACAGAACGCCGGGGCGGAAAAGACCGACCGCCTGCGGGAAACCGTGAGCGTACTGGCAAGGTTCTGCCTGGTATTTGGAGCGGGACTGGCGGTGCTTCTCTACTTTGTTGCAGAACCTATCGTAAGTCTGTTCAGTGATTCCACCGAGGTTCTCGCTGTCGCTGTTGCCTACCTGACCCTGGTGCCTCTCAGCTATGCCGGGTACGGCTTTGTGATGTCTGCCAATGCCGCATTCAATGGACTCGGGAAACCGCTGCCAGCAACCGTCATTTCTTTCCTGCGGGTACTGGGTCTCTACCTACCCCTGGCCTGGATTGGGAACAGCCTGTGGGGCATGACCGGCCTGTTTGTCGCTACAGCAGCATCCAACCTGATTCTCGGCTTTATTTCCTGGTGGTGGCTGCGCCGCGATACGCACCAGCGCACAGCAGAGACAACAACCAGCCCCGAGCTGTCAACCAACTGATCGATCTGTGGGCCGAATTACTCCTGATTCGGCCCATATCCATCCACCACCCCTAAAAACACAACACAAGGAAATCAGTGCCTTAACGGGCAGCGTACACATTACTTCCCATTTTTGCCGATAACTTCAAATTCCTCCAAACCCCGGCAGACAGCAACATAGCCCGCCTTCTTCTCTTACTGCGAAACATGGATGGTGATTCGATGAGGCTTCAGGAGATTTCCCCCCTTCAAACCCGCACCCTGTTAATCAACACACTGGCAATTTTTCTGGCCTGCACACCTTTAACAGGTTGTGACAATGACGATTCAGACCCACCCCCTTCAGACGACGATACTGGCGATGACAGCAGCCCCTGGGTGCTAAATACCGACGATGAACGGGCGCCTTATATCTATGAGAGCAATAGTAATGAGCAGGTCCTGGTCAATGTGCAAAGCATCGAAACGGTCACTGTCGACGGCAAGGAATACACTCAAGTTACCGCGTCCGGCATCCCGGATTATGAAATTGAAATCACCACTGCTATCTACAACGAACTAATCAATCGCCCCAAGGCGAACACCGACTTTGTCTACGGCAGCCCTACAGTACAAATTGGCGATATCGTGAATTTTGGCCAGGATATCGGCTTTAGCAGTAATCCCAATACCTGCTACGCCGAAGCGGGATTTGGATTTTGGCCGCCGGGCCCGGTCTGCCCAGAAAATGTTTCCCACAACAGCTATTTTCCAACTGAGCCAGAGGTCTCGGAAGAAGACTGTGAGAGTGGACTCGGACCTCAGGGTTATTGGGTCAACGGAACCTCTATCTACCAGTGGAGCGATGGACAGTCCGTGAATGGTACCTGGCATACTCTGGCACCGGTCGCTGAGATGTACGATGTTGATATCTGTGGTGGACACGCTGCTCGGGGAGACTATCACCACCACTTCTACAGCGATTGCCTGGCCAACTTGGTTGGAGACACTGGAGATAGCCACTCCCCCGTCTACGGGTTTACCGCTGATGGCTATCCCATTTATGGCCCTTGGGAGGCCGATGGTGTACTTGTAGTAAGTAGTTGGGTCACTAGAGACTATGACGATGCCGACTCTACCAGCGGCTGCGGGATTGCCGGTGAGCGCAGTTGTTTACTGGTAGATGAATACGATTTATCACAGGGCACAAATACACTTGCCCAATCCGGCCCCAGTACCAGCGATACTTTTACGTCCCTATCAGGCAACCTTTTTCAAACCACCAGCGGTTTTTTTTACGAAGACTATTACTGGGACTCCAATTTGACCAATCAGGAGGGCGCTTATCTGGATCAATACAATGGGCACAGTGACAGCGAGCGTGGTTATCACTACCACCTAACGGTAGAACTGAATGATGAAGGGCAGCTGACACCATCATTCCCCTATACTTTTGGGCCCCGCTTTTACGGCAAACTCGATGACCAGACAATTGTGAATGTTTGCTCCGATGAAGTCGGCGGAGGTTTTCCCCCTGGCCCACCGCCCATGTAACTAGGCCAGCAGAAAACAGCTTACCTATATCACCTATAAATCATTGATAAAGCCCCACGCCAGCCTGGAACCGGTTAAAGCTTCCAGACTGGCGACTCTCCCAAATACAGTCTCAGAATCCAGGCCTCTGCTTTCAGTAGCTGGCTTCACTAGATACAGCCAGCCAACTACTAGGGAGCCTCTGAATAACTCCGTGATACCTCTGGCATGCAGAGCGGTTCACAATCAAGGCGCGGCTTCGCAGGAATGTCTAGACCTTTCAAGAAGTCGCAACGCGGAGTGTGAATCGCTCTGCAAGCCCCGAAGGGCGGGCCTTGAAGGCCACAGCTGCTGCGTTGCAGCTCTTGCCAAGGGCTACGGCCATTCGCGGCGAGCTGCGCCTAACATCTGCAGCCTTCAAGACCCGCAGAGGCATTACGGAGTTATTCAGAGGCTCCCTAGACCTTTTAGTCAAAAAAATATCGAAAGAATAATATTTTATTTAAATTAAATACAAAGAAAGTCATTAACGAGATAAGTAATTTTCCAGCAAATAACTTTTTAACTGTTGATACAGAAAGAAAAGCCATCCTTTTGAACTTACGCACAAACTAAGCAGAAATAGAGAGCCAATTTAACCCTTTGCAAATTAGGTTAATATTTATCCACATTTTCTCCACTTTTATCCGCTAATTTCTGGACTAACCCCCATCTAGTTCACGGTGTGCTATGAAATTAACGGAAATTTTTGACACGGACCGAAAGTCCATTTTGCCTTATGTAATATCTCTGGTATTGCTTTCAGGCGTACTCCAGGCATGCGGTGGAGGCGGCAGCTCTTCATCTGATTCAGATTCGTCATCTGAAGATACTAGCGACAGCGGCTCAGATTCCGGTGACGATAATGACGATGACGATTCATCAGATGATAGTGACAGCTCAGACTCGAGCACTGATAGCGGGGTTTGGATTCTAAATACTGATGATGAGCGCGCACTCTATATCTATGAAAGTAACAGCAATGAACAAGTACTAGTAAATGTTCAGAGCGTTGAATCTGAAACTGTCGACGGTAAAGAATACACTGTTGTATCAGCAACCGGCATTCCAAATTACACTATCGAAATTACACAAACTGTTCTCGATGCACTCCTGGAACGTCCAAAAGCATCCTCTGACTTTTTAACCGGCAGCCCCTATGTCAGCGTTGGAGATATTGTCAGTTTTGGGCAGGACATTGGATATAAAAGTAATTCGTCCTGTGGTGCAGAAGCTGGTTATGGCTTTTGGCCACCGGGGCCTGTCTGCCCTGAAAATGTTTCCCATGTTGGCTATTTTCCCGTTGAACCTGAACCTGCAACTGACAGTTGTGAAACTGGTTTAGGGGTACAGGGCTACTGGGTAAATGGAACCTCTATTTATCAATGGAGTGACGGGATGAGTGTTGATAATACATGGCATACACTCGCCCCCCTAGCTGAAGTCTACGACGTTGATATTTGCGGTGGTCACGCAGCAAACGGTGATTATCACCACCATTTTTACAGTGAATGCCTCGCAGAGATGGTCGGTGATATTGGTGACGACCACTCTCCAATTTATGGCTACACCGCCGACGGCTATGCAATTTATGGCCCTTGGGAAAGTGAGGGTGAATTAGCGGAAAGTAGTTGGGCTGTTCGAGATTACGATGATGCCTCATCCGAAAGTGGCTGTGGTGTCGCCGGCGAGCGCAGCTGCTTATTAATCGATGAATATGATATTTCCCAAGGCGTGGAAACTACTTCTAATACTGGTCCAACTACAAGTGATTCTTATACCTCCGCGTCCGGAAATGAATTTGAAACAGCTGCTGGTTTTTTCTACGAAGATTATTATTGGGACGAAGAACTTACAGCTCAAGGTGGAGTCTATTTAGATCAGTACAATGGCCATTCGGATGATGAGCGAGGATACCATTATCATCTTACCGTCACTGTCGATAGCGATGGACAATTAATCCCCGCCTTTCCCTTCACTTTTGGACCGCGCTTTTACGGAAAATTGGATGACCAAACTGTTGTCAGCCGATGCTCAACAACCGTGGGGCGGTAACCAATAAAGATAAATTGAGGTAACCTTCTCGTGAAAATTAACGGGTACTTTCTTGCCGGCTCATTAGCCTGGCTAACTGCAGCCAGTGTTGTGGCTCAACCTAATCCCAACTCTGGGCATAACAACGATCAACGTTCGGTTAGGGAAGTACCTGTTCGCAATAGCAATGGAAGAAACTGGCAAAACAACAACTCGATAAATTCAGAAAACACTAGAAATAACACTGCAGATTCCTCCACCGACTCAAGCAGCAGTACAGTTGAAGAGGAAAGTCCAACAGATACTACGGTAGATAATCCAACAGAAACAACTACCGACGAAACAAGCAATACATCGAATAATAACGAGGACACTTCTTCGGACGTTAACGAAGACAATTCCGACTCCTCAGATAATTCGACCATTTCAGGTAACGAGGAAAGCTCGGTCACAGAGAGCTCCGGTACTACCTGGATTATCAATTCAACTAACGAACGCGCCCCCTATATTTACGAAAGTAACAGTAATCAGCAGGTTCTGGTTAATGTGCAAAGTGTTGAATCTGTAACCGTTGCCGGAAAGGAATATACCCGCGTATCTGCTACCGGTATCCCGGACTACCAGATTGAAATAACCCAGGAAATACTAGACGCACTTATCAGCCGTCCAAAAGCCTCTACAGACTTCGTCAATGGCTACCCCTTGGTACAAACTGGTGAGGTTGTTAGCTTCGGCCAGGACATCGGCTATCGCAGTAATTCCAGCTGCAGCTCAGAAGCCGGTTATGGCTTCTGGCCCCCAGGTCCCGTGTGCCCCGAAAACGTCGACCATGTAGGCTATATTCCTGCTGAGCCTGAGGCATCCACTGACAGCTGTGAAACTGGGCTCGGTGTACAGGGTTACTGGGTAAATGGAACCTCAATTTACCAGTGGAGTGACGGACAGTCAGTAAATAACACTTGGCATACCCTGGCTCCCATGGCAGAAGTCTATGACGTAGATATCTGTGGCGGCCATGCAGCTAACGGCGACTACCACCATCACTTTTACAGTAATTGCCTGGCTGAAATTGCCGGGGACACCGCCGATGGCCACTCCCCTATCTACGGTTATACCGCCGATGGCTACGCAATTTACGGTCCATGGGAAGACGCAGGTGTGCTAGCTAAAAGCAGCTGGGCAATACGGGATTACGACGATCCCCGTTCAGACACCGGCTGTGGCGTTGCCGGGCAACGCAGCTGTCTGCTAGTCGATGAATATGATATTGATCGCGGCGTATCCAATACAAATAACACCGGCCCCACTACCAGCGGTAGCTACACCTCTCAATCCGGAAACGAATTTGAAACTCCGGCAGGTTTTTTCTACGAGGATTATTACTGGGATGAAGGCCTGACAGCGCGAGGTGGCGAATACTTGGATCAATTCAATGGACACACTGACAGTGAAAGAGGTTATCACTACCACCTGACAGTTACGCAGGATAACAATGGCCAACTAATTCCAGCTTTCCCATTTACCTTCGGCCCGCGCTTTGCCGGCAAGCTGGATGACCAAACTATCGTCAATCGCTGCTCAACCACCGTTGGCCGCTAACTCATATTCAAGCTTGGGAGTAAGAGTTAAATGAAAATGCACAGGTTCTTTATCGCTGGGTCTTTGGCCTGGATTGTTTCAGCCTCTATGACCGCGTATGCGGCACAGCCAAATCCTCACGCGGGCCACAATGGCGATCTGCATCCGGTGATAGAGATACCTCTGCATGTTGCCGCTCCCAGAATCGAACTGGACATGAGCCGCGACGATATGTCCGGCTATAACCTGCATATTGACTACGATCGGTTTGAGCTGGAATCCCCTCGCTTTGCCAATGACGATTCTGAGCAGTTTCTGGAGGGGCACGCCCACCTTTACATCAATGGGGAAAAAATCCAACGTCTTTACGGCTCGGATTTACATATTCCCGGAAAATTACTAAAACCTGGTTTTAACCAAGTCACCGTGACTCTCAATGCACACGACCACAGCACTTGGAGCCGCGGTGGAAAGCGAATACTGGCAACCTTATTTGTTCACCTCGATAAGAAAGAGCTGGTATTACACCGCTTTTCAACATCACCTATCGGGGGCAACAAACAAATAGCCAAAGTCAGCCGACCTGATAATTAGATTAAGACCTGGAATTTTTCAAAGAAAGAATTGGAGCTAATACCCAAAAAAATATTTAATTAATAGCCGGCCCAATAATTAAAGGCTACTTAGGCTATTTACAATAAAGCAATAAGATATTTTTGCCTGACTCACGGAGTATCGCTTTTGAACGCAGTGCACAAATCTGAAAAAAATTAAGACGATAAAGAGGATATAAAATGTAGCTAGCAGGCCATCCACATTTCATTCACTTTTGTGCGCTAGGTTCGGGGAGCAACTCCTCCATATGCCACGGTGTGATATGAAAATAATTAAAATTTTTGACCGGAATGGCCAGCCTACACTCTCTTATACACTAGCGTTGATAATATCTCTCGGAGTTCTTCAGGGATGCGATAGTGGCTCTTCCTCAGATGAGGATGGCGATGACTCTTCTGAGACCTCCTCTGAAGAGTCAGATTCCAGCACTGATACTGGTGTCTGGATTATGAATACTGATGACGAACGCGCGCCTTACATTTATGAAAGTAACAGCAATGAGCAGGTTCTGGTCAACGTCCAGAGCGTAGCATCAGAAACCGTAGATGGCCGGGAATACACCGTTGTCTCAGCAACCGGTGTTCCCGACTACGAGATTGAAATTACTCAAAGTATTCTAGATGGACTACTTGAACGTCCATTAGCCTCCTCTGATTTCGAAACCGGCAGCCCCACTGTCAGCGTTGGAGATATTGTCAGCTTTGGGCAAGATATTGGCTATACGGGTATTGGCACCTGTGATGTAGATGCCGGCTATGGATTTTGGCCACCGGGGCTCGTTTGCCCAGAGAATGTCTCTCATGTCGGATACATCCCTGTCGAACCCGAGCCCGCAACGGAGGAGTGCGCAACGGGGCTCGGCGTACAGGGCTACTGGGTAAATGGCGTCTCTATTTATGATTGGGGTGATGGTCAATCAGTGGATGGCACCTGGCAAACCCTGGCACCGGTTGCTGAGGTCTACGATGTGGATATCTGTGGTGGACACGCCGCAAACGGAGATTACCACCATCACTTTTATAGCGATTGCCTAGCCGATCTTGTTGGCGATATAGGTGACGACCACTCCCCTATCTACGGCTATACCGCCGACGGCTATGCAATCTATGGCCCCTGGCAGAGTGAAGGAGAACTCGCAGAAAGCAGCTGGGCTGTACGAGATTATGACGACCCCAGCTCCGAGAGCGGTTGCGGCGTAGCAGGCGAGAGAAGCTGTCTCTTGGTGGATGAATACGACCTCTCCCAAGGAGTCGAAACAACATCGAATACCGGCCCCACGACAAGTGGCTCTTATACCTCCCTGTCAGGCAATGAGTTCACTACAGCAGCGGGCTTTTTCTACGAGGACTATTACTGGGACGAAGACCTGACTAATGAAGGCGGAGTATATTTGGACCAGCATAACGGTCACTCAGATGACGAAAGGGGATACCATTACCACCTGACTGTCACTGTCGATGATGATGGTGAGCTTGTCCCCGCCTTCCCATATACTTTTGGCCCCCGCTTTTACGGCAAGCTAGATGATCAAACTATTGTCAATAAGTGCTCAACACAGTAGTTCAGCGGTGCACTAACATTGAAGGCCAAGCCACTTTCCTAATACGCCGGAAATCTCCCTGGAGTCGCAGTAAGTGTAAGCTTTGCGGTCCCTTGTTTTTACGGGGACCGACACCCCAGGTAATGGAAGTAACTGGAGCAATAGCACCCGATAGACTAAAAGCACTGGTAACCAGAAGTATTCACAGCAACAGCAGTTTGAATGAAGTATGTTGCCCCATCGCCAAACCTGGGAGTGAGACAATAATGAAAATTCTTCGAGCCGTTCTTATCGGGTCTTTTATCTGGGGAATAACCAACCTTGCTACAGCACAGCCAGACTCACACACGGGCCATAACGGCGACCAACACCCAGTAGTCGAGATCCCTTTACACAATGCTGCACCGCGCATCGAACTGGACATTAGTCGCGATAAAATGTCCGGATATAACCTACATATAGACTACGACCGGTTCGAATTAGAATCCCCTCGCCACGCCAATGATGCCTCAAAGCAATATCTGGAAGGTCATGCCCATCTCCATATCAATGGTAAGAAAATACAGCGAATCTATGGTCCAGACTTACACCTTCCCGACAAGCTGTTTAAATCGGGCTTCAACCAAATTACTGTCACTCTTAACGCCCATGACCACAGTACCTGGAGCCGGGGAGGGAAGAGAATTCTTGCAACTCTATTTATCCGGCTCGATAAGCCCGATCTGATATTGCATCGTTTTTCTACACCTCCAATAAAGCCGGGAGTAAGCACAGGCAAACCGGGATAACAATAGAAGTAACTACCAGTAGGGACTCAATCTCTCCTACCGACTCAGGGCATGGAGGCCCCAAGAACAGCTTTGGATAACCAAGCTAAGCTTATTGGCACTTAGCTTGGGCTCTTATCGCGAGACTCTCGGAGTGTTAAAAGATTGCTCTGATATTTACAGTAAGTGTAGGCTTGATCTTCTGAGCCGCGTTTCCTCAGTGGAAACAGAGTAAAATGCACCTGAGCTCACTGTGAACACAGGCTACTGAAATCCAAGCTACCGGCTATGTCGTTAAATATTCGCTATAAACTAAGCCTCGCTTTCTTATTGACTACAGCAATTACTGTTGGCGGAATGTTCGTATTCTTTCAGTGGAGCTTTAAGCATGGCTTTATGACCTATATCCAGTCTCAGGAGCTTCGCGAGGTCGGCGATTTGGTAGATGAGTTACAAGAAATCTACGCCAGCGAAGGGAGCTGGCAATCTATCGACGGCAATAGCAGGCGCTGGCAAAGACTCCACAGACGCGTGATGTCCAGTCACTTTGAGGATATGCCACCCCCACATCGTCCACCTCCGGGTACGAGGGGCCCCCGCCGCCCGCCTGAGCCCCCACCTGAACACGCAGTGGGCAAGTCGCTTAATGCCCGCCTGGTCCTGTTGAACAAAGAGAAAAGACCTCTGATAGGTCGTTATTCAGGATCTGAGAACATGGTAATGCAGCCTCTGGTTGTGGACGGAGAAACCGTTGGTTACCTGGCTATCAATCCACTACCGGTGTTAGATGATGATTTGGCCGTAGGGTTTGTTAAAGAGCAATCGCGGACTTTCGCTCTTATCTCTGTTGCCACCTTCATTCTGGCACTGGCCATTGCCATCCCCCTTGCCTGGCAGCTGGTAAGGCCCATCCGTAAGCTGACCGAAGCGACATCCCATCTTACATCCGGCAACTTCAAAACCCGTATTGATATAGAGCAGCGAGATGAGCTGGGCCAATTAAGTGCTGACTTTAATCGGCTCGCCGCAACGCTGGAAGCAAATGAACATGCCCGAAACCGATGGATGGCAGATATTTCGCATGAGCTGCGCACACCTCTCGCAGTATTAAAAGGGCAGATTGAAGCCATTCAAGACGGTATCAGATCAGCCACACCAGAGAACCTGCGCATACTGCACAGCAAAATTCAACAATTGAGCCGCCTGATAGATGATCTCTATGAGTTGTCTCTCTCCGACGCGGGGGCACTAAGTTACTGCAAGTCCGACATCTCCCTGGAGAATATCCTACGAAGTGTTATCGAAGACTTTGAGATTCCATTCGACCAGAAAGGTATTCACTTAAGCAGTGACCTCCAACTATCGGAAGATAAGTTAGTCTACGCAGATGAAGCACGCCTCAATCAGTTATTTAGCAACCTGTTAACCAACAGCCTGCGCTACACCGATAGTGGGGGACAACTCAAAGTAATTGCGCGCTGTGAAGCCCGAACAGCCATTATCACTTTCGCCGACTCCGCCCCCGGTGTTGCCAGTGCTGATATACCACACCTGTTCGAGCGCCTGTATAGGGCAGATAGTTCACGCAGCCGGGAAACCGGCGGTGCGGGTTTGGGGCTGTCAATTTGCCAAAATATTGTTACAGCACACGAGGGTAGCATTTCTGCAACTCCGTCCACTATGGGCGGCCTTGAAATAAGTATTTTTTTACCCCTAAGCCAAAGGATTAAATGGTAGGAAGTTATGAGCGCCAAAATATTAATAGTCGAAGATGAAACCGAACTTGCGCACCTACTACTGGATTATCTTCATGCCGCCGACTATCAAGCCGAGATCATTTCTGATGGTAATCAGGTTGTCCCCAAAGTGGAAACTATGAAACCGGATTTGATCCTTCTCGACCTGATGCTACCTGGGCGGTATGGGATGGAGATTTGCGAAGAGATTCGCCAAAAAGGCAACGACGTTCCAATTATTATAATGACTGCGCAAATTGAGGAACCCGATCGTTTGCGCGGCCTGGAATCCGGTGCCGACGACTATGTTTGTAAACCCTACAGCCCCAGGGAACTCGTCGCACGGGTGAAAGCGGTGTTGCGCCGTCGACCACAAAAGGGCGAAGTCGGAAATGGTGGCATCGAACTAGATAGAAATACCGGGCAACTGCGAATCGGAGGTAAAGACGCCAATCTTACTGCGCTGGAGTTCCACCTATTTGACCTACTTTACAGTGAGCCCGGTCGAATTTTTTCCCGCGAACAAATCATGGACCGTATCTATTCCGACTACCGCGTAATCAGCGACCGAACTATTGATAGCCACATCAAAAAAGTGCGCAAGAAAATATCAGTGCTTATGCCTGAAAAAGAGTTAATTCACTCTGTGTACGGTGCTGGCTATAAGTTTGAGATAAATTAATTATGCCTGGGGGCACGCAGCCCCCAGATTCACACTACAAAGCTTCAGTAGCCAATTTTAACCATTCAGCAGTTTTTTCAGTAACCAGCGGGGTAATCACATCTCGCACCCTCTGGTGGTAGCGATTCAGCCATTCCCGTTCAGTCTCAGTGAGTAGTGCCACGTCAATCAAATTACGATCGATCGGAGCTAACGTAAGTTCTTCAAATTCTAGAAAATCTGGATAATTTTCGCTCTTTTTCACAAACACCAAATTTTCAATACGGATGCCGTACTGCCCAGTGAGATAAAACCCCGGTTCGTTGGAAACGATCATCCCCGGCTGAAGAGCAACACCTGTTACAGCCTTACCTATCCGCTGTGGCCCCTCGTGAACACTTAAGAAACTACCAACACCGTGACCGGTACCATGGGCATAATCCAGACCCACCTCCCAAAGCGAACAGCGTGCAAGCGCATCAATTTGCTCTCCACAAGTCCCCCTGGGGAATCGCAAAGTCGCAATTGCAATATGTCCCTTTAAAACCCGGGTAAAATTTTCTTTTGCCGAAGGCGGGAACTCACCCAGAGCGACTGTTCGGGTAATGTCAGTGGTGCCATCTGGATATTGGCCTCCAGAATCGCACAGATATACCCCTTCTGGCTTCATAGCCAAACTGGATTCAGGGCTCACCCGATAGTGAACAATGGCCCCATTCGGACCATAGCCGGAAATTGTCTCAAAACTGTTGCCCTGAAACCCTTCGCGAGCCTCTCTTTTACTTCGTAAAAGCTTTACTGCGGACAATTCGTCAAAATGGCCTGTGGCAACCTGTTCAGGTATTTCCGCCAGGAATTCACACACCGCAGCACCATCCCTTTCGTGTGCAGCCTGGCTTCCTGCCAGTTCAATCGCATTCTTACGGGCCTTGGCTTCTGTGACCGGGTCACCTTCCAGCATTAGTTCAATATCCAGTGCCCGCAATTGCTGTAAAGTCCAACTGTTGCTAATCAGGGGGTCTATCCATATTTTATTGACGTGGCGGCGCTTAATATTTTCAAATAATTCCCCTTTGGCCACGACTAGACTTACATCTTTATCCAAGTGCTCGATCAACGCATCCCCTACAGCGCCCTCCCCCAAATAAAGAGTTGCACTGCCATCCCGGTAAAGTACTGCATTGGCCAAGACCACTGGTAAGTGCGGAATATCCTCTCCACGGATATTAAAAAGCCAAGCACAGCTTTCAGGATTTGGTAGCCATAAAGCATCGGCTCGTTTTTCTGCGAGACGTCGGGCAATCCTCTGCCGTTTCTCTTTGGAATGCTCGCCAGTAAAGATGAAGGGGTGTGGGCGTGCAGGCCCACAGGGAGATGCGGGGCGGTCATTCCAGATGGCATCAATCGGGCTCTGTTCCATCGGCTGTAGTTGGATATCCCTTTCAGCCAATCGCTTCTTGATCAAGGCCAATCCCGGCTCCGTGTGCAGTCGCGGGTCATACCCCAGAGACTGACCGGCATCCAGCTGACTACATAGCCACTCAATGATCGCGACTTGACTGAGGCTCATTAACTCAATGGGTTGATCACCAAGTTGTTGCTGCGCCTGCAAGGTATAGCGACCATCAACAAACAATGCCGCTTCTCGACTGCCTACCGCAGCCATTCCTGCGGAACCAGTGAAACCTGTCAGCCAGGGCAGTCGCTCATCTGCCGCAGGCACACTTTCATTTTGGTACTCATCAGCCCGGGGTACCAAGAAAGCATCGACACCCTGCCGCTGCAACTCTTCCCGCAATGCCTGTAAACGCTCCCGGCTCATAACCTCTCCCCTTCAATAACTGAGTTTGCCACTGCACCGCTAAAAGCTCCTCGATGACTGTTGGCCACAACAGAGCACAGTGTTAATCCAAATGGATTTGAGCAAATTGTCCAGGTGTGCCAGTCCCGCTGGCAACTCAGCCCATTGACATGACCCCATTCGCCGAGCTGGTAAACTGACAAGTCTAATTTCGCAGTATACCCCACCCTCGGAGCAACGCCTGCGTGTATAATACGCCCCTATTTTTTTCGAATATCCAGTGATCGAATCTTAAAGTATGGGTCAAAGTTCTTCCCTGGCAGGCTTTGCCGGCCGCCGCACCTTCGCCATTATTTCTCACCCGGACGCCGGTAAAACAACCGTGACCGAAAAGCTTCTTTTGTTCGGGAATGCAATCCAGCAAGCGGGCTCCGTTAAGGGGAAAAAAGGTCCCCACGCACGCTCTGACTGGATGACGATGGAACAGGAACGCGGTATTTCTGTTACTTCTTCCGTTATGCAGTTCCCCTACAAAGAGAGGACTGTAAACCTACTGGATACACCGGGGCACGAAGACTTCTCTGAAGATACCTATCGGGTACTCACCGCCGTCGACTCCGCACTGATGGTGATTGACGGGGCCAAAGGTGTGGAAGACCGCACCATCAAGTTGATGAATGTGTGCCGCTTGCGAACAACGCCGATTCTCTCATTTATCAACAAACTCGACCGGGATATTCGCGACCCGATCGAGGTAATGGATGAGATTGAAGAAGTTCTGAATATCCAGGCTGCCCCTATCAATTGGCCTTTGAGTTCAGGAAAAGGTTTCAAGGGGGTCTATAACCTCTACACCGATACCATCCATGTATTCTCCCAGGGTCAGGGCCACAGAATTCCCGATGATATTCAAATTAAGGGTCTGGACTCCGCTGAGGCTGACGCACTACTTGGCGAGTACGCCGAGGATATTCGGGAAGAGATTGAATTGGTTCGTGGAGCCACTCATGAGTTTGACCAGGAAGCTTATCTTGCCGGTGAACTGACCCCGGTATTTTTCGGTACGGCCTTGGGTAACTTTGGCGTAAGGGAAATGCTCGATGGTTTCGTTGAATGGGCGCCCTCACCCCAATCCCGGGAAACCAAAGAGAGAAAAGTAGAGCCCAGCGAAGATAAATTCTCCGGCTTTGTTTTTAAAATCCAAGCGAATATGGACCCCAAACACCGCGATAGAATTGCCTTTATGCGTGTCTGCTCCGGCACCTACAATCGCGGTATGAAAATGAAGCATGTGCGCATTGGCAAGGATGTAAAAATTGCCGATGCGGTGACATTTATGGCTGGCGACCGAACCCACGTAGAAGAGGCCATTGCCGGCGATATTATTGGTTTGCACAACCACGGTACTATCCAGATCGGCGATACCTTTACCGAAGGCGAAGCACTGAAATTTACCGGCATTCCCAATTTCGCCCCGGAGCTGTTCCGTCGTATACGTTTAAAAGACCCTCTCAAATTAAAGCAATTACAAAAAGGGCTTCAGCAGCTTTCTGAAGAGGGGTCCACCCAGGTATTTTTCCCGCTGGATAACAACGACATTATCGTGGGCGCAGTTGGTGTACTACAGTTCGAAGTAGTCGCTTACCGATTAAAAGACGAATACAAAGTTGAAGCCATCTACGAAAACGTCAACGTGAACACTGCGCGCTGGGTAGATAGTGAAAGTGCCAAAGAACTAGAGAATTTCAAGCGCAAGGCCAGTACCAACCTGGCACTCGATGGCAGCGGACACCTGACCTACCTGGCACCGACGCGCGTTAATTTACAATTGGCTGAAGAGCGCTATCCGGAAGTTCGCTTTTATGCCACGCGGGAACACTAAAGCAGCAAGGCTAAGTACCTTTGCTGAAACCTTAGTGTGACAGCAGTAAAAAAGAGGCAAATAATGAGTCAGTTTGTAGAAATACCTACTGAAGTACCCAATGAAGTACCTCGGCTGGGCAATCGCATCACCAAAGCTATTGGCAAGTTGATAATCAAGGTGCTCGGCTGGCGAATGGACGGGGAAATCCCTCCAGAAAGAAAAGTCATGGTGGCTTTGGCTCCCCACACATCCAATTGGGATTTTGTGGTTGCCATGCCATTTATTATGGCATTGGGTATTAAAATTTCCTGGCTCATGAAAAAGGAAGCTTTTTTCTTCCCGTTTAAAGGACTATTTATGTGGCTTGGAGGTGTTCCTACCGATAGGCGCGCCGCAGGTAATATCGCTCTACAAGTTGCATCGAGTTACCGGGAAAATGAAAAAATGTGGGTGGGGATTACTCCCGAGGGGACCCGCAAAAAAGTAGGGCGCTGGAAGAACGGTTTTTTAAGGATTTCCTATACCGCTCAAGTTCCTATTTTGCTTGTTGCCTGGGACTTTCCCAATAAGCGTATTTGCATTGACTCCCTGTACCAGCCTATCGGTGATCTGGAACAGGATATGGCAGAGATCCAAAAGCGCTTTAGCAAGTATCAGGGGTATTACCACGATAATGAAAGTACTCTTGAAAAGGGGTAACCAGTCCACTCGTGATACAGTTAAGTAGTGAGCTTTCTACTTATACCTACCTGATACTGACAGTAATCGCCTTTACCGCAGGCTTTGTCAGTGCGATCGCCGGGGGAGGGGGAATAATTACCCTCCCCGCTTTACTCTGGGCCGGCATTCCCCCACTCGATGCTCTCGGTACCAATAAGTTTCAAAGCGTCTTTGGCACCCTATCATCCACCATTAACTTCCTGCAAAAAGGCCAGTTGAATTTACGCCCCCTCTGGCCAGGACTACTTGCTGCAATTATCGGTTCCTGCCTAGGCACCTTAACAGTCGCTTCACTTGGGGAGGCTGGTCTCAATACCTTACTTCCCATCCTGCTCATTGCTATTGCCCTCTACTTTATTCTGTCCCCTCGCATTTCCGACATTGACTCAAAACCCAGAATCAGTAACGTTACTTTTAATCTAGTTTTTGGCGGTGGGCTCGGCTTTTACGGGGGCTTCTTTGGCCCTGGGATGGGGTCTATCTGTGCAGCCGCCTTCGCAGCGCTACTCGGCTACAATATGCGTGCAGCTACGGCATCAACAAAACCTATTGTGCTCGCTACCAATGTGACCTCTATGCTAATTTTTATCGCTGGAGGCCATATTTTTCTATTGCTCGCTATCGCTATGTCTTTTGCCCAGGTTGTAGGAGCTCGTCTCGGCTCCAACCTCGTGATTGCAAGAGGTGCCAGTATTATCAAACCGGTAATCATTATTGCCACCATTGCTGTGGCAATAAAACTATTAATGGAGAATTGATATCGTGACCTGGCTGGCAACGCTTATTCTTTCTTTCATTGCCTTTGTTATTGTGGTTTGGGTTCTTATGCACCTGCGCAGACCCAGATTTCGAATGGACCGAGGCAGTTTTGTTAAGGGCCTTGAAGATGTAATCACCGGGCAAGCCAGCGATACTGAATGGCGAGCACTCCTCGCCTGCCCAATGCGACACGACCCAAAGCTTGAAGAGATGCGACAACGTTGCCTCAATATTGAAGACAGCGAATATACTGGCGAACCGCCCTACTTATTTACAGAAAAAGGCCTGCGTAAGTTACGTGAAATTCGCGAGCAACTGATCGCGGCCTCATCAAATAACGAGCCAAAAGCTTAAGACTGAAGAGTATTAACAAAGGATAGACCGATGTTGAAACCACTGCTTTCCCTTACCGGGGGACTGATCACTACCATGGCACTGGGAATAGCCCAGGCAGCCCTTCTGTCACAGGAAGATGTATCTGTGGCGGAAGTATTACGTGACCGGGCACTGGAAAGCTCCGACGCCTACAGTATTGTAGAGTCTTTGACCGTCGAGGTTGGACCACGACGGACAGGCACTGAGGGCGATGAAAGAGCCGTTGCCTGGGCACAAGACAAAATGAAGGCATTTGGCTTTGATCGCGTCTATACCGAGCAAATTGAGGTACCCCGCTGGATTCGTGGCCATGCTCACGCCGAAGTCATATCCCCTTTCCCCCAGCCACTAGTTGTCTCCTCCCTCGGCTATGGCGCCGCCACTCCTGAGGGAGGGTTAACAGCGGAAATTATCGAGTTTCCCGATGTGCAGGCCCTGTTGAAGGCCCCGGCCAGCCAAGTGAAAGGTAAAATCGCTTTTATCAATAAGCGTATGGAGAGAGCGCGCACGGGGGATGGCTACGGCCCTGCAGCGCAAGGTCGCAAGCTGGGAATGCGTGCTGCCGCTGAAAAAGGGGCTGTTGCCATGCTGTTGCGCTCCGTAGGAACCGACTCAGACCGATTTGCCCACACCGGTATGATGTCGGTTGATAATGTGGAAAACCCAGTTCCTGCACTCGCACTTTCCGCTCCTGATGCAAACCTGCTCGAGGCTATGCTCCAACGCGGCAAGCCAGTCCAGGTAAAACTTGATGTTGAAACTGAGCGACTGAGTGACGGCCCCTCTTTTAATGTCATCGGTGAAATTACTGGCCGTGAGAAACCTGAAGAAGTCATGATTATTGGTGCACACCTGGATTCCTGGGATGAAGGCACCGGGGCCTTGGACGACGGAGCTGGGGTTGCCATTGTTATGGAAACTGCACGTCTCATTGCTGAGCTACCACAGCGCCCCCGTCGTACACTGCGAGTCGTGCTATTTGGTGCAGAGGAAATTGGTCTGGTAGGTGCTAAGCAATATGTTGAGGCGCACGTAAAAGAGCTGGACAATATTATTGCCGTTTCTGAGTCAGACTTTGGAGCAGGGAAAGTCTGGCGTTTCGATACCCGCCTCCCTGAGAGCAAATTTGATATTGCAGATCAAATGATGCAACTCCTCGCCCCCCTGGGTATTGAGCGCGGAAATAATGAATCTTATGGTGGCCCAGATAGCAGTGTGTTTGTTGCGCGCGGTGTACCAGCCTTTGGTCTATACCAGGACGGTACCGACTACTTCGATTATCACCACACACCCAACGATACCCTGGATAAAGTCGACCCTGAGAATCTTCGCCAGAATGTAGCGGCCTGGGTTGTAATGTCTTTCCTGACCACAGAGATGGAAGGAGACTTGGGCCGAGTACCTACTGCCTCTGAATAAATAAAAGATACAGACGATATTTTTAAAGCCCCACCTGGTGGGGCTTTTTTTATCCCCAAATTTTTCTTCTCTCGCATACTGGCGTACCAATCAGCCGCAGTAATCCACAGATTTATCGCTCATAACACTGTTAATAACTGATGTCCGTTTTATGGCGCCTTTGTTACCAACAGAAACCATGGATAGAGCTGTGTATAACTCCGGGATATCCCCGGCCAGCCCCGTGTTTCCTTGGCTCTATTGAAGGCGGGTAAAAAAGCAGCACTTTTTGCGTGGATTTCCACAGCCAGCGGTTACTAACAGAAAGTCTGGATAGAGTTGTGTATAACTTTAATAAATGGGCTACAGGCCCCGTGGTTACAAGGGATTACTGCAGAGACTAAAAAATCACCGATATTTTTACCGGCTAAATTTAATTTTTGGCGGGAGTGGTATGGGTACTTTTCTGGTATTTGCGCGAGTTATTTTGTTGGATTATTTTTTGAGTGAGTGTAAAGGCGTTTGGAGAGAAGATCGGTAAAGACCTATTTTTATAGGCTTTTTAGGAGAGCGTCTGTTTAAGGTGCTCAGGTAGTTTTAGGTTTTTCTTTTTTTAATTACTGACTGATTTTTCAAATAGAAAGTTGAGCATTAAAGTTTTTCAGAACTATTTTAGTTTTTCTATTTAATTTCGACTAAGTAATTCCTGCTTTCCCTTTCTTAGTTTTTTTGTTTTTTGCTTTTTGTTTTTTAAAATATTTTTAGCCATAAAAAAAGGGCCACCCTGTTGGGTGGCCCTTTTCGGATTAGAAGCCTGACGATGACCTACTCTCACATGGGGAAGCCCCACACTACCATCGGCGATGTTGCGTTTCACTTCTGAGTTCGGCAAGGGATCAGGTGGTTCCACAACTCTATTGTCGTCAGGCAAACTGGCTTGGGTTGGCGTTGGTCTTATAAGCAAAGTGCTTGGCCTGCCTTGTTATCGCTGTTTGCCTCGGTCATTATTGACCGGCGATAACCCCAAATAAGTCGGTAAAACAATCTGTAGTAATACACCGCAAGCGATCGTATGTCTCTAACCCACAATCCGCTAGCTTAGCTAGTCGTTAGTAACCATCTCTGTTGTATGGTCAAGCCGCACGGGCAATTAGTACTGGTTAGCTCAACGCCTCACAACGCTTCCACACCCAGCCTATCAACGTGGTAGTCTTCCACGGCCCTTCAGGAGGCTCAAGGCCTCAGGGAGATCTTATCTTGAAGGAGGCTTCCCGCTTAGATGCTTTCAGCGGTTATCCCGTCCGAACATAGCTACCCGGCAATGCCACTGGCGTGACAACCGGAACACCAGAGGTTCGTTCACTCCGGTCCTCTCGTACTAGGAGCAACTCTTCTCAAATCTCCAACGCCCACGGCAGATAGGGACCGAACTGTCTCACGACGTTCTAAACCCAGCTCGCGTACCACTTTAAATGGCGAACAGCCATACCCTTGGGACCGGCTTCAGCCCCAGGATGTGATGAGCCGACATCGAGGTGCCAAACACCGCCGTCGATGTGAACTCTTGGGCGGTATCAGCCTGTTATCCCCGGAGTACCTTTTATCCGTTGAGCGATGGCCCTTCCATACAGAACCACCGGATCACTATGACCTACTTTCGTACCTGCTCGACATGTCTGTCTCGCAGTCAAGCGCACTTATACCATTATGCTCATTGCATGATTTCCGACCATGCTGAGTGCACCTTCGTACTCCTCCGTTACTCTTTGGGAGGAGACCGCCCCAGTCAAACTACCCACCATACACTGTCCTCGATCCGGATAACGGACCAGAGTTAGAACCTCAAACATACCAGGGTGGTATTTCAAGGACGGCTCCACAACAACTAGCGTCGCTGCTTCAAAGCCTCCCACCTATCCTACACAAATAGGCTCAAAGTTCAGTGCAAAGCTGTAGTAAAGGTTCACGGGGTCTTTCCGTCTAGCCGCGGGTACACTGCATCTTAACAGCGATTTCAATTTCACTGAGTCTCTGGTGGAGACAGCGTGGCCATCGTTACGCCATTCGTGCAGGTCGGAACTTACCCGACAAGGAATTTCGCTACCTTAGGACCGTTATAGTTACGGCCGCCGTTTACCGGGGCTTCGATCAAGAGCTTCGCCGAAGCTAACCCCATCAATTAACCTTCCGGCACCGGGC